>NZ_CP038159.1 GCF_004526235.1 Sphingobacterium sp. CZ-2
CAAGTCTTTATTCTCTTACCTAAGAAGCTTTCAGCTTCTTCTGTATATCCTGAACATACGTCTTAAATTTCTTATCCGTCTCAATCAAATCCTCTACCGTCTGACAAGCATAAATCACCGTAGAATGATCCCTTCCACCAAAGAAATTACCAATACTCTTCAAGGATGATTTCGTATGGTTCTTCGCCAGGTACATGGAAATCTGTCTTGCCTGTACAATCTCCCTCTTCCTTACCTTCGATTTCACCATTTCCACAGGAACCTCAAAATATTCACAAACCAACTTCTGGATATACTCCATAGAAATCTCCTTATGCGTATTCTTCACAAAGTTCTTCAACATTGATTTGGCAAGATTCAAATCAATCTCCCGTTTATTCAATGTAGATTGCGCCAGTAAAGAAACCATAGCACCTTCCAATTCCCTTACACTATTATCAATCTGATTCGCCACATATTCCACCACATTCTCCGGCAATTCAATACCATCCGAATACATTTTCTTTTTCAAGATCGCCATTCTGGTCTCCAAATCTGGAACCTGAATATCGGCGGATAATCCCCATTTAAAACGGCTCAATAAACGCTCCTCTAATCCGGATAGATCTTTAGGTGCTTTATCTGATGTTAAAATGATCTGTTTTCCAGTTTGGTGTAGGTGATTGAATATATGGAAGAAAATATCCTGTGTCTTTTCCTTACCTGCAAAATTGTGCACATCATCCATAATGATCACATCCATCGCTTGATAGAAGTTCACAAAATCGTTGATAGTATTGTTCTTCAGGGAATCCACAAATTGTTGACAGAATTTCTCACAAGATACATAGATAACCAATTTGTCCGGTAAATTACGTTTGATCTCATTACCAATAGCCTGAGCCAGGTGGGTTTTTCCCAATCCTACATCACCATAGACCATCAGTGGGTTGAAAGAAGTACCTCCAGGCTTGTTTGCTACCGCAAAACCGGCAGAACGCGCCAAACGGTTACACTCACCTTCAATAAAATTATCAAATGTATAGTTTTGGTTTAATTGTGGATCCACATGCATCTTCTTCAACCCCGGGAATACAAATGGATTCTTGAAATCCTTATTGATCGCTACAGGGATTGGAATAGATTGTTTCTTTCCTTCCGCACCATTTCCATTAGAAGGCATGTTCGTGGTATAAGGTGTGTTGGCAGAAGATTTCTCCACCACAATATTATACTCCAAACGACCTTGCTCTCCTAAGAACTTTTTAACTGTTTTTCTGAGGATACCAACATAATGCTCTTCCAACCACTCGTAGAAAAACAAACTTGGTACTTGAATAGTTAAAACGTTTCCTTCAAGACGTACAGCTTTAACGGGCTCGAACCATGTTTTAAAACTTTGCGTTGGAATGTTATCTTTTATGACTGAAAGACAATTTTCCCAAACACTTGTACACGTTTTTTCCATTCTGTTTTTGTTAATAACTTGATAACCAATATTTGACAAAAATCTTGTTTATAACTTTTGCCTACAACGAATATGACAAAAAAATTTGAGCTAAAAAATTAAAAAATCAAAAAAACAAGATATCACTGTTATTCAATGAATTATAAGCATTTTTTAGCAATTTTCCCCTTAAAATGTTAAGCAAAATTATTTTATTAACATATTGAATTCCGATAAGAAATTTTTTACATTATAGATGAAAATTTAAGGCTGTAGATTTAGATTGTGGAAAACTTTTAACTTAAAAAAGGGGTACCAATGGCACCCCTTTCCTATATTTTCTAATTCTTTGAATAACCGCTTATTCTTAAGCAATTATCCGACCAAACTTTCTGTTTTTATTCCTTTTGTCATTTTACGAACCTGCAATTCAATACCTGTGGCATCATAACCACAAATCTGCCATAGCTCGGCTTGCTCTCCATGCTCCACAATACCATCCGGGATACCCAAACGTACTACTTCGGCCTGGTAATGATGATCTACCATGAACTCCAGAATCGCCGATCCGATACCGCCCGGTAAACAACCGTCCTCTACCGTAATCACCTTTTTATATTTCTTGAATACTTCGTGCAATAATTCCTCGTCCAACGGTTTGGCAAAACGCATATCGTAATGCGCAGGATGTATACCGTCCTCTCTTAATCTTACTATGGCTTTGCAGGCCTCATTTCCGATACTTCCGAAACTCAGGATAGCAATCTCCTCACCATCGCATATTTTACGGCCCTTACCAACTTCAATTTCTTTGAAAGGAAGTTTCCAGTCGGGCATCACCCCATTACCTCTAGGATAACGGATGGTAAATGGTCCTTTATCCGGCAATTGTGCAGTGTACATTAAATTACGTAGTTCTTCTTCATTCATCGGCGAAGAAACTACCATATTAGGTATACAACGCATATAAGCAATGTCATAAGCGCCATGATGGGTTGGACCATCAGCGCCTACCAATCCGGCACGATCCAAACAGAAGATTACATTCAGGTTCTGTAAGGCCACATCATGGATCACCTGATCAAATGCCCTCTGCATAAAGGAGGAATAGATATTACAGAAAGGTACCAAGCCCTGGGCAGCAAGACCCGCACTGAACGTAACGGCATGTTGTTCTGCAATACCGACATCAAAGGCCCTTTCCGGCATCGCCTTCATCATGATGTTCATCGATGAACCGGAAGGCATTGCTGGGGTAATACCCATGATCTTATCATTTTTCTCCGCCAATTCAACCAAGGTATGTCCAAAAACATCCTGATATTTTGGTGGCTGTGGCTTATCACTAACCGATTTCTTGATCTCACCGGTGATCTTATCGAATAGACCTGGTGCATGCCACTTGGTCTGATCTTTTTCAGCCAAGGCATAGCCCTTTCCTTTCACCGTAACAACGTGTAAAAGTTTAGGTCCATTGATATGTTTCAAATCCTCAATGGTTTTGACCAATTTATTCACATCATGTCCATCAACTGGACCGAAATACCTGAAATTTAATGATTCGAACAGGTTGGAGTTCTTCAATAAGGTGCCTTTGATGCTCAGCTCGAGCTTTTTCGCCCAACCATAGGCATTTGGACCGTTCTTAGAGATCTTCGCTAATACAGCTACCAGATCGTCCCGAAAACGATTATAGCTCTTAGAAGTGGTAATACTGGTCAGGTATTCCTTCATTGCCCCAACATTGGGGTCGATCGACATGCAGTTGTCGTTCAGAATAACCAACAGGTTGGATTTTTCGATTCCGGCATGGTTTAATGCTTCGAAGGCCATACCGCCGGTCAATGCACCATCTCCAATGATGGCCACATGTTGGCGATCTGTCTCTCCTTTATACGCCGAAGCAACCGCCATTCCTAAAGCAGCAGAAATGGAAGTGGAAGAGTGGCCAACACCAAAAGCATCGTATTCACTCTCGCTACGTTTCGGAAAACCAGAGAGACCACCCAATATACGGTTGGTATGAAAATTATCCCTTCTACCGGTTAATATTTTGTGACCATAAGCCTGGTGGCCTACGTCAAAAAGTACCTGATCATAGGGCGTATTTAGGGCATAATGCAATGCTACGGTCAACTCCACAACACCTAAACTCGCCGCAAAATGTCCGCCATTTACGGATACAATATCTATAATATATTGCCTTAACTCTTTACAAACCTCTTCTAAATCAGACTCTTTAAACTGCCTAAGATCAGAAGGGTATTGAATTTTCTGTAATAGCGGTCCTGCTTCTACCTGCATAACGTGAAAATTTTCGAAATAAGTTACAAAGTAACAATTAATTCCATTAACATACGGTATATATATACAATTTTATAATCCTGTTTGTTTTCTTAATTTTGATGCCAATTCATGGATACGACAAACTACGAGATCAAACTGGAACAATTTGAAGGTCCTTTCGACCTGTTGTTATTCTTCATCGAACGCGATGAACTGGATATCCATGAAATCCCCATATCAAAAATTACGGACGATTTCCTGGAATATATCCAGCATATGCAGTCCCTGAACATTGAATTGGCTTCCGAATTTATTTTTGTGGCTTCTACCCTAATGCGTATCAAGGCCAAAATGCTCCTTCCAAGACCGGATCTCGATGAAAATGAGAATGAAATCGATCTTAAAAAGGAATTGGTGCAGAAGCTTTTGCTCTATAAACAGTTCAAAGAAGTCTGTGAGGAGCTAAAAATCATGGAAGAGAATCGCACGAAACTTTATGAACGGGGAAATACGGCTTTCGACCTTAAATTGGCCAATACCGGCATTCGTTCCATTGAAGAAGATCTGGCTTCCTTTGACCTGTACAAACTGATGTTGGTCTATGAACGCCTGATGTATACCTATTCGCACAAGATCCAAGAGGTAAAACATACCGTCATCAAATATCCTTATACCATTGAACAGCAGAAAAAAGCCATTGCTGAGCTCATTGACATCAACAATACCATGGATTTTTCTGCCCTAAAAGCAAATTCTGAAAATAAAGTTCAATTTGTCTATAATTTCCTAGCGGTTCTGGAAATGCTCCAACAAAAGATATTGGATATTCAGATCGGATTGGGCTATAATAATTTCTGGATAGAAAAACGCGTCTCCTAAGGTTTCTTGATTCCTGATTGGATCTGCTGCTTCACTTCTTCCCGATCTTTCAATTGCTCTAGGCAGGACAACAGATAATCGTATTGCTTCGCACTTTCCATATCGCGGATCGCCTTTAGCGCATCGGCTCCAGCCTGCATCGCAAAGGTACTTTTCTGCGCAAATGATGCAATAAATTCCTGTATTTCCTCATCGGATTTGATACCATCCAATATGCCGAATTCCATCGCCTTTTCACTTCCAAAAGCGTTAGGGTCAAGACATAGCTGCATGATCTTTTTTTCGGACATGACCCGTGATAGACTGGCCATAACCTGGAAAGGAAATATGCCAAACGATAGTTCTGGGAGTTTGAATTGCACTTCTTTTTTGGCAAAAACATAGGTACAGCCCAAAATATAGAGAAACCCTCCGGCGATCACATCACCATCCAAGATGGCAATGGAGGGTTTGTTGAATTGATCAAAAACCTCACCCAAGGATATATTTTTATTTTCAATAGCTGGATTCAATTGATCCAAGCTTCTGTCCTGATAGGTCTTCAGATCCATTCCAGCACAGAAAACAGGTCCTTTAGCCTGTAATACCAATAAATTGACCGTCGGATTTTGTTTTGCCTCTTCTAGCGCATAAGCCAACTCATTGACCATCGTAGGCGTAAAGGCATTGCGTTTGGCCTCTCTATCCAAGGTCAGGTAAAAGACATGGCCCTCAACTTTTGTGGAAATAAAATTATACTTCATTGTTTATCAAATCTTGGAATCCCTGCATCAATTTCGCTGCCTGCTCAAAGGTACCTTTCTGGAAACGATCGATCAATAATTCCGTCGGAATATTACCTACCAGGTCATCCTTGGCAAAAGGACATCCACCATATCCCAAAATAGCCCCTTCAAAACGTCTGCATCCCGCATCAAAGGCCGCATTGACCTTCAACAAGGCATTTTCTATGGCAGAATGTAGGTGTGCACTGAATGGAATTTCTTGAAATTCTTGTTTCAACTTCAGGAAAAGATCTTTTACTACCTCTGGTGTGGCTTCAGCAGTGGTATCCGCAATGGAGAAATTCTTCACTCCAGCATGCTTCAGCTTATTGACCCAATCCAATACCAGGTCGGTATCCCAATGATCTTGATAAGGATTACCAAAAGCCATCGATATATACACCACCAACTCCTGGTTCCCTTTGGAAGCCAATAAATCCTGTATACTTCTCACAGTATCAAAAGCCTGCGCTATCGTACTGTTCGTGTTGTTCCTTTGGAATGTTTCAGAAATAGAAAAGGGATAGCCTAAATAATCTATCCTTCCCAATTCTACGCCTCTTTCAGCTCCTTTATAGTTTGCAATAATGGCCAACAATTTCGTGTCAGAAGGGTTCAATCCTTCCAACACTTCTTGGGTATCCGCCATTTGAGGTACTGCTTTCGGAGATACGAGACTTCCAAAATCAATACAATCAAATAGCTTGCTTTCCAACAAGCTATTGATGTATGTTATCTTTTTTGAGGTAGGAATCTGCACCTTCATGCCTTGAATGGCATCTCGAGGACAGTCTACCAAACTAATGGATTGATTAAGCATCTTTCTTGATTTCTCTTGCAATCACCATCCGCTGAATGGAACTTGTTCCTTCACCAATGGTACATAATTTTGCATCCCTAAAATATTTCTCAGCCGGGAAATCCTTGGTAAAACCATATCCCCCCAATATCTGAACACCATCATTGGATACTTCAACAGCAACTTCAGAAGCAAAAAGTTTCGCCATAGCGCCTTCTTTTGTTACTTTTTTACCATGATCTTTCAGATAACCTGCCTGGCGGATCAATAATTCCGAAGCATTGATCTTGGTCGCCATATCCGCTAAATTAAAACCAACCGCTTGAAAATCAAAAATCTTAGTTTGGAACTGTTCTCTTTCATTGGCATATTTCAACGCGCATTCGTAGGCGCCACGGGCAATACCCAAGGATAAAGCAGCAATGGAAATACGACCTCCATCCAATAATTTCAAGGCCTGTACAAAACCATCCCCAATCTCACCGATCAACTGATCTTTGTGTATACGACAATCTTCGAAGAACAAACTACCGGTTTCTGAAGCACGCATGCCTAATTTATCCATTTTAGCTCCAGCAGAAAAACCTGGTGTTCCTTTTTCAACGATAAAAGCAGAAATTCCTTTTTTATCTCCTTTTTCACCGGTTCTCGCCATCACCACAGCCACATCACCTGATATAGCGTGGGTGATAAATGTTTTATCGCCATTCAATACGAAATAATCTCCATCAGCTACCGCTACGGTATTCATACCGCCTGCATCAGATCCAGATCCAGGTTCTGTTAATCCCCAAGCTCCTAGCCATTCTCCGCTAGCCAACTTCGGTAAATATTTCTTTTTCTGCTCTTCGTTCGCAAAACTTAAGATATGGTTTGTACAAAGGGAATTATGGGCAGCAACGGATAATCCGATCGATCCACAAACCTTAGATATTTCATCTAAAATCGTGATGTACTCCTGGTAACTAAGGCCTGAACCACCATATTGTTCAGGAACAATAATACCCATGAATCCATGCTCACCAAGCTTTTTGAATAAATCTTTAGGGAAAATCTGTGCCTCATCCCATTCCATCACATGGGGTTTAATGTAGGTGTTCGCAAAATTACGCGCACTTTCCTTTACCATTGACAATTGTTCGTCAGAATCAACGTAATGCATAATATTATTTTATTTTAGTTTATATTTGGGTTCTAATTATTTTTTACAAATATTATAAAAAACAAATTATATTTTATGATATTTAAAATAATTTAACGCTATAAACCTTTATATTTTATATAATTTCAATCGAAATGCAACAACTTTTAGATGAACTTCGTAGGAAGCACGAGGACCTTGTTTTAGGTGGAGGATTAGATAAAATCCAAAAACAAAAGGAAAAGGGAAAAATGTCTGCTTGGGAGCGAATTGCCTATTTAATCGACGATGAGAGCCCATATGTAGAGATTGGAAGCTTCGCAGCAGATGGGCAATACCTGGAACATGGAGGCTGCCCGAACGCAGGTGTTGTCGTCGTGATGGGCTATGTAAAAGGAAGATTATGTATCGTGGTTTCTAATGATGCAACCGTAAAAGCTGGAGCATGGTTTCCCATGACCTGTAAGAAGAACCTCCGAGCGCAGGAAATTGCGATGGAAAATCATTTACCCATCATTTATTTGGTGGATTCTGCCGGGGTTTACCTACCGATGCAGGATGAAATATTTCCAGATAAGGAACATTTTGGACGAATTTTCAGGAATAATGCCAAGATTTCAGCGATGGGGATTCCCCAGATTGCTGCAATCATGGGATCATGTGTTGCCGGTGGTGCCTACCTTCCGATCATGTCAGATTATGCCTTAATCGTGGAAGGTACGGGTTCGGTGTTTTTGGCGGGTTCTTACCTGGTGAAATCTTCTATTGGTGAGGTAATCGATAATGAAACATTGGGTGGGGCATCTACGCATTCTGAAATATCAGGTGTTACAGATAATAAATATCCGGATGATGAATCCTGCTTGGATGCCATTCGGAATATCGTGGATAAATTTGGAGAGGAACCTAGGTATAAGTTTTCCAGAACTGAAGCTTTGGCACCGGAATATCCGGTGGAAAAGATCTATCAATATTTACCCGAAGACCGCTTAAAGCCTTATAATATGTTGGAAATATTGAAGGCTATTGTGGATGAGGGAAGTATTGAGGAATATAAAAAGGATTATGGAAAGACGTTGATCTGTGCATTGGCACGGGTTGATGGTTGGGCGGTAGGTATTGTTGCCAATCAACGGGAAGTGGTGAAGGCGAAGAAGCCAGGAAATGCAACGGAAATGCAGATGGGAGGGGTTATCTATTCGGATTCTGCGGATAAGGCAGCTCGGTTTATCATGAACTGTAATCAGCAGAAGATTCCTTTGGTATTCTTTCAGGATATAACGGGTTTTATGGTGGGTTCGAGATCGGAACATGGCGGTATCATTAAAGATGGTGCTAAAATGGTGAATGCGATGGCGAATTCGGTAGTTCCAAAATTTACGTTTATGGTAGGGAATAGCTATGGAGCAGGAAATTATGCGATGTGTGGAAAAGCTTATGATCCAAGGTTGATCTATGCTTGGCCAACGGCGCAGATTGCGGTAATGAGTGGAGCATCTGCAGGAAAAACTTTATTGCAGATCCAGGAAGCAGCCTTGAAATCAAAGAATGTTACCCTTTCGGAAGAGGATAAGAATAAGTTATTGGCGGATATAGAAGCGAAATACAAGGCGCAGTTGAGTCCGTATTATGCGGCTAGTAGATTATGGGTTGATGGGGTGATTGATCCCGCAGAGACGCGGAAAATCATTTCTATGGGGATAGAAGCAGCTAGTCATAATGCTGACATGGGAAAATATAATGTTGGGGTGATACAGGTGTAGTTTTTAGATGATAGATATTAGATGATAGACCTGGTCCTTGGGAACCATTCGTCCTTGCCACTAGTCCGTCATTACCACTATTACGTCGTTGCCACTATTTCGTCATTGCGAGGAACGAAGCAATCTTTGGACTTTGTCATCCTGAGCTGTCTTTGTCATCCTGAGCGGAGTCGAAGGATCTGTACGGTTGTACAGCAACAGATGGTTCGACTACGCTCACCATGACATGCGGGAAGATTGCTTCGTCGTACCTCCTCGCAATGACGGGATATCGCAAAGTCAGGGAAAGGTCTATAATCTATAATCTAACATCTATAATCTTTAACTGAAAGCATTCCAGCCTTGAGCTGTAATATCATGCACATTCCCTGATTTAGAAATCATCTGGCATCCTGCTGATGCCTCCGTAATATGTCCAATCACGGAAATATCCAGCTGTCCTTTTACCTTATCATAATCCGATTGAGAAATGGTAAACAACAACTCATAATCTTCACCACCACTTAATGCACAAACCGTAGGATCCAATCCAAATTCCCTTGCCGTTTCATAGGTCATCGGATCAATAGGAATCTTCTCCTCATACAGTTTACAACCAACATTCGAAGCCTTACAGATATGCAAGATTTCCGATGCCAAGCCATCCGAAACATCGATCATCGCATGCGGCTGGATCTCCAGATCCGCCAACAACTGCACAATATCCTTTCTGGCATCCGGCTTCAGCTGCCTTTCAATAATATAATCTTTTCCTTCCAGATCAGGCTGTATACCAGGATTTTCCAAGAAAATCTGCTTTTCTCTTTCCAATAACTGCAGGCCAACATACGCTCCACCAAGATCCCCAGAAACACATACCAAATCTCCTTCTTTCGCTCCAGAACGATAAGCAATCTTAGCTTCCTCTGCATAGCCCATACTGGTCACCGAAATCACCAATCCCTGCGCTGAAGTAGACGTATCCCCACCAATCAAATCCACATTATAATTCTGGCAAGCGATCAAAGCACCTTCATAAATTTCCTCCACCGCTTCCAAAGGAAACTTAGAGGATAATCCAATGGAAAAAGTAACCTGTGAAGCCATACCATTCATGGCATAAATATCACTCAGGTTAACCTGTATCGCCTTATATCCCAAATGTTTAAGCGGGACATACCGTAAATCAAAATGAACATTCTCCAGCAAGAGATCCGTAGAAACCAAAACCTTCTGATTGGAAAAATCCAATACAGCGGCATCATCTCCTACACCCTTGATGGTACTTTTTTGGGTGAGCTGAATATTCTTGGTCAGATGCTCGATCAGACCAAATTCACCCATTTCATTCAGATTTGTTTTTTCAATATTATCGAACATAGTTATAATCCCAATTTTGCAGAAATATCCAACATCCTTTCAATAGGTCGCTGAGCCCGTTTGATGATATCCTCTGGAAGAATGATCTCTGGCTGCTCGTAATACAAGCAATTGTATAATTTTTCCAGGGTATTCAATTTCATATGCGGACAATCATTACAAGCACACATGTTGTTTGGTGGCGCTGGAATGAACGTCTTAGAAGGAGAGGCCTTCTGCATCTGATGTAGGATTCCTGATTCTGTAGCGACGATAAAGGTATCTGCCGCATCCTCGATCGTAAATTTCAACATCCCTGAGGTAGAACCGATGTAATCCGCCTGTGCAAGGATGTGTTCCTCACATTCTGGATGTGCAATAAACTTCGCATCTGGATATTCTGCGCGCAAGGCATCGATCCTTTCCTGCGAGAAGATCTCGTGCACCATACACGCACCGTTCCAAAGCACTAGATCCCTACCCGTTTTCTTCTTCACATAATCCCCTAGATTACGGTCAGGACCAAAGATGATCTTCTGATCCTCCGGTAAACTTTCCACAATCTGCACCGCATTACTGGAAGTACAAACGATATCGGATAAAGCCTTCAGTTCAGCCGTACAGTTCACATAGGTGATCACCAAGTGATCCGGATATTTCTCTTTGAATTTTGCAAATAAATGTGGTGGACAACTATCTGATAAAGAGCATCCTGCCTTTAGATCAGGTAACAATACTTTCTTACTTGGAGAAAGTATCTTCGCTGTTTCTGCCATGAAATGAACACCGGCAAATACAATCACCTCCGCATCCGTCTTTGCAGCCTGTTGCGATAAGCCCAAACTGTCGCCAATATAATCAGCAAGATCCTGAATCTCAGATTCCTGATAATAATGGGCTAGGATAACGGCATTCTTCTCTTTCTTCAGCTTATTGATTTCTGCAACCAGATCGATGGTCGGGTCTATCGCCACATCAATATAGCCCTTCGCCTCCAAGTCGTATTCAAAAGTTTTATTCATTTGGTTTCGATTAATTGACAAATGTGATTTCATTGATCGATTACACAAAAGTAAACAAAGAAAATGAAACGAAATCCACATTCCTTTTTTTCAATAATTAATAACTCTTTTTTTAAAAGAAGAATCTTGTTGTTTATTAGCATGTGGATAATGGGGATAATTTTAGGATTTTTAATTTTATTTAATGGATATTCTCTATTTATTCACAAGTTATCCACAGGTCTAAAAGCCTTATCTCTTGATTTTCAGTCCGCTCATTTTTGACCCTTTATTTTTTCCATATTTTTTTGTGAAATGTTTGTTTGTGGGGAATTGTTAATATTACATTCATTTGCTCTTAATATTTTGGTAATAATTGTGTGGAAATTGATAGCGATGTTGATTTTTGAGAAGTTTTCAATTTTATTCCACGAGTTATTTACAGGTTTTCCACATATTTTGTTAATTTGTTGGTTTATTAGGTATTAATAAAGGATATAACAGTAAACATAGGTTGTGGATAGAAAAGTTGATTTTTTAGTCGTAGGATCAGGAATTGCAGGCTTGAGTTTTGCGCTCAAAGCTGCTAAGCTAGGAAAAGTGCTTATCGTAACGAAAGCCAATGAGGATGAGTCGAATACAAAATATGCTCAGGGTGGGGTTGCCGTCGTAACGGATGAAACCGATAGCTTTGAAAAACATATTGAAGATACCCTGATCGCAGGAGATGGTCTATGTGATACCCAGGTTGTGGAAAACGTGGTGAAAGAAGGGCCTGCTCGTATAAATGAGCTGATTGCTTATGGTACTTCTTTCGATAAGGAAGATTCCGGCGAATATGATCTGGCCCGTGAAGGTGGTCATTCCATGCATAGGATCCTTCATTATAAGGACATTACAGGCTATGAGATCGAAAGGGCGCTATTGGATCAAATCCATGCGAATCCTAATATTGAGATATTAACACATTATTTCGCCGTTGATCTAATTACTCAACACCATTTGGGTATACATGTGGATAAACGTTCAGAAAACATCAATTGCTATGGTATCTACGCGTTAAATACAAAAAGCAAGGTGGTGGAAAAGATCCTTTCAAAGGTTACCTTGATGGCAACTGGTGGAGCTGGACATGTGTATTCCAGTACAACGAACCCTACCATTGCCACAGGTGATGGTATTGCCATGGTCTATCGTGCAAAAGGTAAAGTTCGTAATATGGAATTTATACAGTTCCATCCAACGGCTTTATATAATCCAAGGGAATATCCCGCATTTTTGATTTCTGAAGCTGTGCGTGGTTTCGGTGGTATTTTGAGACGTGCGAATGGGGAATCCTTTATGGAAGAATACGATGAACGCGGATCGCTGGCGCCGAGGGATATTGTGGCCCGTGCTATTGATGCGGAGATGAAGAAATCCGGATTGGATTATGTGTATTTAGATATTACCCATCGATCCAAAGCCGATATTCTTTCCCATTTTCCTAATATCTACGAAAAATGCCTGTCCGTTGGTTTGGATATGACCAAGGATTTTATTCCGGTATCACCTGCTGCGCATTATTTATGTGGTGGTATTATGGTGGATGAATACGGAGCTACCAGTATAAAAAGTTTATATGCATGTGGAGAATGTTCTTCAACAGGCTTACATGGAGCCAATCGATTGGCATCCAACTCTTTATTAGAAGCAGCTGTATATGCACACCGGATTTTTGAAGATGCAAGTAAAATTGTTGGATCTATCGACTATCAGGAAGACATTCCTTCTTGGGATGATTCCAATACCCAATTGAGTAATGAGGATATTTTGGTGACCCACAACCTTCGTGAAACACAAAAGTTGATGAGCGATTATGTGGGAATTGTTCGTTCTGATTTTAGGTTAGAACGTGCGATGCGTAGATTGGGATTACTCCATGAAGAAACGGAATCCTTCTATAAGAACACCAAATTGTCGGTTAAGCTATGTGAGCTTCGGAATGTCATTCAGGTGGCTTATCTCGTGGTTAAATCAGCTACACAGCGAAAAGAGAGTAGGGGATTGCATTACACCACAGATTATCCGCAACATGCTAATATATTAGAAGATACGATCCTTTAAACCCAATCTATGGCAACTATACTTCCTGTTAAGGACAAACAACCTATTATTGCTGAAAACTGCTTTGTAGCGCCCAATTGTACCATTGTCGGTGATGTGGAAATTGCGGAACATTGCTCAATCTGGTTCAATGCCGTGATCAGAGGGGATGTGAATTATATACGTATTGGCAAGTATTCCAATATACAGGATAATGTGACCATCCACGGAACCTATCTGAAGAATGGTACCGATATTGGAAATTATGTGAACATCGGGCATAATGCCATTGTACATGGCTGTATTATAGATGATTATGTACTTATCGGGATGGGGGCTATAGTCATGGATAAAGCCCATATTCAGAGCAATGTGATCATTGCAGCCGGAGCTGTGGTATTGGAGAACAGTATCTGTGAATCGGGATTCCTGTATGCTGGTGTTCCTGCCAAAAAAATAAAGCCGCTCACGGAGGAGCAGCTTAATCTCTTAAAAAAATTACCACATAATTATGTGCTATATTCTTCTTGGTTCCAGGAAGAAAACTAAATTTTGAATCGGAACCATTGATTTAGGCTAAGGAAAGTTTACTTCAATGGTTTCGTTCTGTTCCCAGTTTGCCCTGATGGTAAACGTCCTATCCAGGTACCATATTCTTTCCGCTTGTTTTCGCGCATAAACATCCGCTGGATCCCATTTTCCATTTGCATTGCTGTCCTCGATTATCCGCAGACTGTATTTACCTCCAGGAAATTTAATGTAGGAAAGTTTGTGATCGGCCGGTAATATTTTCTTATCAAAGATCTTATCCTTTTTCTCGTCAATAAGTTCGATAATATAACTTTTGCCTGTATCCAATCCATTGAACGTCAAGTTGATATCCCCGTAATTATCGGCTTCGTTCAACGTGAAACTTGTCTTACTTTCTTTGTTGAATTCATCGAAAGGTCCTAAGATGGCTTTCTCCTGTAGAACTAATTCATAATTCTTATTTGGCCGCCAATTGAAACGGATATGATAAAGTTCTTTATCAATAGAATCCTGTTGCAATTGAAAATTTCTACGTGATACCGAGTCCTCTGTTAGGAGGATCTTGTTCTTATCAACGGATGCAATTGGTGTTTTAGCACTCAATTGGATATGCTTTACCCGATCTACTTTGGTACTGATGTTCAGGATTGGTTGTATATGCTGATCAACCTTGATATTTCTTGCCTTTCTAAACTTCAGGGTATCCAATACCTGGTTATTTTCGGATAATTCAACCCGCACAGAATCGTAATCAATAGAAGAGGTATATATCCTCAGGGTATCATTTTCGGGACTTAATCGGATGATCTTATCCGCATCCAGGTTAGCGGGTTCCAAGATCCGCACCGTTGGATTATTGATGCTTCTATTGAATGTGAATAACATGGAACCATCAGTATCCATCTTTTTTTCCAGGTTTCTGAAGATGGTCGGATGGGATTGGGTATATTCTAGTTTGATGCCTGATACATTCTCCTGTAATACAATGCTATCATTCTGGAACCCTATCCAATCATCCCCATTGAAGATTTTATCGTTGTTGATGTCTTTGATAGCGTATACCCGGTAGGTATCTTCTCGCAGGTTATTGAACTTAAAATTTCCAGATGAATCCACACTGGTGTAATAGGAGGCTTTTTTCTTACCGAAAATAGAATCTTTGCTCGTCGGAATCAAAATAGCTATGACTTCTTTGTCCTTGCTCAGATCGAATTCTTTGGTATAGCCATTCATCACCGATCCTTCTATGGTTAAGGAATCCAATTTGTCACCTGTAGAGAAAACATAGGTATAGTTCATCAATGGATTGCTCTCGTTGTAATCGACCAAGCCTTTTCCAAAATTGATGGTATACGTGGTGTTGGCATCTAATGAATCTGGTAGGGTAATGATCAGATTCTTCTTCTTGACTTTTGGTTGGATAGAAGTACTGGCATCGGGGGAGAGGTTGAACTCGCGCTGCCAATTGGCCAATTTGATATATTCATCAAAAGTGATGACGATTTCCTTATCCTTAAAATTTCGGGAAAGGTTTGCCGGCGACTCATTCAGAATTTTTGGTGGAATGGAATCCTTGGGTCCTCCAGTTGGTCTTTGCATGTTCGCACACTGCATAAAACTCAAACTCAGCATAAAAATAAAGCATAAAAAAGCTATTCTTTGAAATAAGGTGCTTTTTAATTGATCTGACGGGTTTTTATCTTTTTTTGAATCCTGAGTCATAAATTTTAAAATAATGTCTTAAATCGCTTTATTTTACTTCGTTTCTTTATTTAATTAAATAACTGATATTCAGTATTTTAACTCATATGTACCATTAAAACACTGATATCCGCAGGAGAAACACCCGAAATCCGGGAAGCTTGGCCTAATGTTCTAGGTTTTACTTTTAATAGTTTTTGTCTTGCTTCGATCGATAATGAAGTTAAGGAATTATAATCAAATTCTGGATTGATTTCTTTGTCCTCCATTTTCTTCATCTTGTTCACAATTTCCATTTCCTTCTCAAAGTAACTATCGTATTTCACTTTGATCTCTGCTTGTTCAATAGTTTCCTTATCAAATTGCGATAAGTAGTTTGCTAAGGTTTTATCCGCTCTGATGATGTCATTCATCTCGACTTGTGGTCTACTTAGGATATTGAACAATCTTGTTTTTTGACTGATAGAACTGCTTCCTTTTTCGGCCAACACTTGGTTCATGTTGTCGATGGAAACTGAATTTGTTTTTAGGAACTCCACGATATCATCCGAGTTTTTTACTTTATCATTTACGATCTGTAATCTTTCATCGGATACCAATCCTAATTTATGGGCGATAGGGGTAAGGCGAATATCCGCATTATCCTGTCTCAATAATAGGCGGTGTTCTGCTCTGGAAGTGAACATCCGATAAGGCTCGTCTGTACCTTTTGTTACCAGGTCATCCACCAATACGCCGATATAAGATTCCGATCTTTTCAATATTAATTCATGCAGATCGTTGATGCGTTGATGCGCATTGATCCCTGCCAAGAAACCCTGTGCTCCTGCTTCTTCATATCCCGTGGTGCCATTGATCTGTCCTGCAAAGAAAAGGTGTTTTACCTTTAGCGTTTCCAAGGTTAGATCCAATTGCATCGGTGGGAAAAAATCGTATTCAATGGCGTATCCCGGTCTGTACATTTTCGCCTGCTCAAATCCTGGGATTAATTGCAACGCTTTTAATTGTACGTCCTCCGGAAGGGAAGTAGAGAATCCATTAACATAAATTTCCACCGTACGGAATCCTTCGGGTTCAACAAAAATCTGATGCCTTTCGCGCTCCGCAAAACGGTTGATTTTATCTTCGATCGATGGACAATAACGTGGTCCCAAACCTTTGATTCTTCCGGTGAACATAGGAGATTTTTCAAATCCTGTTTTCAAAACCTCATGTACTTTATCGTTCGTATAGGTAATCCAACAACAGCGTTGTTCGGTTGGAACCTCTACATTGGTATAGGAAAAACGTCCGCGATTTTCATCACCCCATTGCTCTTCCATCCGTTCATAATTCAGACTTCTTCCATCTACACGGGGAGGAGTACCAGTCTTCATTCTACCGGATTCAAAACCTAAAGACACCAACTGTTCGGTCAATCCTGTCGCCGCTTTTTCCCCAGTTCTACCGCCACCAAATTTCTTTTCGCCCACATGGATTACCCCATTAAGGAACGTTCCATTAGTAAGCACTACAGCATCACTTTCTATACGGATACCCATTGACGTAATCACTCCTGCAGCTTTTCCGTTTTCTACGATGACTTCTTTTACCGTATCCTGCCACATATCCAAATTAGGAATGGACTCTAATTGCCAACGCCATTCTTCAGCAAAGCGCATACGGTCATTCTGTGTTCTTGGGCTCCACATGGCTGGACCTTTGGAAAGGTTCAACATGCGGAATTGTATAGTAGATTTATCAGCAATGATACCAGTATATCCACCCATAGCATCAATCTCTCTTACGATTTGACCTTTTGCCACACCACCGATAGCCGGGTTACAGCTCATCTGTGCGATCACCCCCATGTTCATGGTGATGAGCAAAACAGAGGAACCCAGGTTAGCCGCTGCTGCTGCTGCCTCACATCCGGCATGGCCGGCCCCAACTACAATTACATTATATTTTTTAAACATAGATTATTCTCAAGTTTCACGTGGAACTGATAAAGGAGTTTCACGTGAAACGTATTATATAAATTCTGCCAACTCCATCCAGCGTTCTGTTTTGCTGTCAAGACTGGTCTTGCTCTTTTCTATCTCTTCCGCTATTTCCTGAAGCTCCACATGGTTCGTTGTGCTCGAAAGTTTTTCGGTCAACACACTCACCTGGTTCTCCAAGGTTTCGATTTCCTTTTCCAAGGACTCGAACTCATGCTGTTCCTTGAAGCTTAGCTTCTTCTTTTTCTCTTGAACCGGTTGAACTTTTTCAACCTTCTTCTCTACCTTTTTCTCTACGGCTTCCTGCTCCAATTTGAAGTCGGCATAGTTACCATTATAGATCACTACCTCGGCATCTCCTTTGAAGACGAACAATTGTTCCGTCAGTTTGTCTATCAAGTAACGGTCGTGGGAAACTAAGATCAATACCCCATGGTACTCCTCTAAAAATTCTTCCAGGATATTCAAGGTATCAATATCCAGATCATTGGATGGCTCATCGAGTATCAGGAAGTTCGGATTGGCCATCAACACCCGCATCAATTGCAACCTCTTTTTTTCTCCACCACTCAGTTTGCTTACCAAACCAAATTGCTTCTCCGGTGGAAATAAAAATTTAGTCAATAATTGGGAAGCCGTGATCACTTCTCCACTTTTCATCTCGATGAAATCGGCCACATTCTTGACAATGTCCAACACGCGCTCATCCGTCGAGAAGCTCAAACCTTCCTGTTTATAGTAACCATATTTGGTCGTCTCGCCCACATCAATTTTACCTGAAGTAGGAAGGAGGATGCCTGTAATCAAATTCAAAAAAGTAGACTTACCACTTCCGTTCTTTCCGGCTAGACCAATTCGGTCTCCCTTCTTGAATATGTAGGAAAAATCCTTAATGATGTCTTTACCGGCTACAGCAAATCCAACCTTATCTAATTCCAAGATTTTATTTCCCTGGCGGGAAACTTTAACCGAAAGCTCCACATTATCTTTCTTCCTCGGACCCTTGGATCGCTCCTCTAAGTCGTAGAAAGATTCAATTCTCGCCTTCGCTTTAGTACCCCTTGCCTGTGGCTGACGGCGCATCCAATCGAGCTCCTTCCTCCATAGGTTTCTGGCCTTATCCGCCGCCGCAATTTCTGTTGCTTCACGCTCGGCTTTCTTCTCCAAGAAGTAGGCGTAATTTCCTTTATAGGAATAGACCTGCCCTTTATCCAACTCCCTAATTTCTGTACAGATATTATCGAGAAAATAACGGTCGTGGGAAACCAACAATACCGTCTTCTGTCCGGTGGTCAATAGTTTTTCCAACCATTCAATGGTCTCAATGTCCAAGTGGTTGGTCGGCTCATCCAATACATAGATATCCGGTTCATCAATCAAGAGCTTCGCCAAAGCCAAGCGTTTCTTTTGGCCTCCACTCAAGGATGCGATCTGCTGATTGAAGTTTTTGATCTGGAACCTATTAAGGATGGTCTTGATGTTGTTTTCATATTCCCAAGCGTTCAAGTTGGTCAACCTTTCGGTGATATCCATGAAATGTTTTGAGTTAAAATCTTGATTTTCAACTAATTGTTCGTATTCTTTGATTAATTGTTGCTGCTCATTATCCAAGCTGAATATGAAATCATTGATGGTATTCAGGTAGGAGAAATCGGGTTCTTGTGGTAGATAACCAATTCGGAGTCCGCGCTCTTTAACAACCCTACCTTTTGTAGGGACGACTAGTTCGGCCAATATCTTCAATAAGGTAGATTTTCCGGTACCATTGATACCGACCAATGCTACACGGTCGCCTTTCTGTAAAGCAAAATGTAAATCTTGAAATAACCAGCGATCATTAAATGAATGGCTAACTTGTTCTGTGCTTAAAATACTCACCTAGATGTTTTGACGTAAAATTCCAAGCACAAAATTATTAAATATTTGTTACTCCTTAACCCTTAAATATGAAATGTGTACTTATACTGATAAAAGTGTCCCATTAATTCAGCCTGTAGGAGGCAATCAGGTTGAAACGAGGGATGTGAACATGGAAAATGGAATTGTCGATCTCCCGGATCATTTCATAATATCCTTCCATAAAACCAAGGTCACTTTTGAGGTTGCAGCCCGACACATATTGATGGCTTTCACCCGGAGCTAAAATGGGTTGCTCGCCAACCACACCATCGCCGTCCACCTGTTTGATATCGCCGGTAGAATCAAAGATGTTCCAATGTCTTCTTAATAATTGCACCGTGTATTCACTGTTATTTTCAATCGTGATACGATAGGCAAACATAAAATGCTCGTTATCAGGATTGGAATACTCGGATTGATAAGTAGACTCAACGGAAATTTTCACGCCAGATGTAGTTTGTGTCGTCATTGCTTCAAATATATTAATTTACCCTAGATGCACAACTATCTTCAACCATTGTACTAGTTAAATTACGTTTTTTAGACAAATAAATTACATAATCCCTTGAAATTTAATGTTTAAAACCCATTTTTTCTTCAAACTTTTTTCAGATTGTAG
Organism: Sphingobacterium sp. CZ-2; assembly: GCF_004526235.1. Lineage (GTDB taxonomy): Bacteria > Bacteroidota > Bacteroidia > Sphingobacteriales > Sphingobacteriaceae > Sphingobacterium > Sphingobacterium tenebrionis. The sequence goes on from NZ_CP038159.1 coordinate 20,215, forward strand.
ACGGGCTGGAAGTGAGATTTAAGTGAGGTGTAAGTGAGTTGTAAGTGCTAAAAGGCACTTACAACTCACTTACATGTCACTTGCACCCTACTTGCCGCAAGAAGTCAACCTGAATTTCTCTAAAATTGATTAGGTTTGTAACATGGCAAAAGGCTCTTTGTATTTAATCCCTGTACCCTTGGCTCAGGAAGCTGAGAAAGCATCTTATACCTTATTACATGCGGATATAATCAACCATATCAAGGAATATGTGGTAGAGAACGAAAAAACAGCTCGAAAATTCCTGAAAGAAGCGGGTTTGAAACGTCCGCAGCAGGAACTGATCATCCATGATTATGGCAAGCATCAGCGGGAGAAGATCAATTACCATGAAATATTCAAGAATGCGGTTGCTGGCGAAGATATCGGCTTGATGTCGGAAGCCGGTTGCCCGGCCATAGCGGATCCGGGTTCGGATGTGGTGGCCGAAGCCCACAAAAGAGGCATCCGGGTAATTCCCATGGTGGGACCGAATTCCATTCTGATGAGCTTGATGGCTTCAGGCTTCAACGGACAACACTTTAGTTTTCTGGGTTATCTGCCCATTGATAAATCAGCGAGGTCTAAAAAAATAAAAGATATCGAACAGATAAGTCAGCGAGAGAAATCCACACAGATTTTTATCGAAACGCCTTTCCGGAATAATCAATTGTTAGCAGAACTTTTAAAGAGCTGTAAACCGCAAACAAAACTTTGTATTGCCTGTAATATTACAGCAGGGGATGAATATATTTTCACCCAATCCATCAGTCAATGGAAGGATACGAAAATAGATCTCCATAAGAAACCCTGTATTTTTCTATTATTTGCTGGGTAAATCGTAATTTTAATATTTTAGTGCGGATCAATATAACAGAACATTAAATGCCAGAAACCCTATCTCCTGAGTTGATAGATGAGTTATATAGACTCAGTATATTCGTTTTTATTTTCACCCTAATTGTATGGGCACTATATGCCAATACCATACGCAAAACATTAGCCTTAATAGCACCGGAAAATCAGTTCATAAAGCCCAATCAGGCTTGGATCCTTGTGATTCCATTCATCAATGTATATTGGAATTTTGAAGTAGCAAGGAAGCTTTCCTATTCCCTCAACAATGAATTTTTTGATCGTAAAATAGAAGTGGAAGAAAATCCGGCACTCAAAGCAGGATTAGCCTATGCCTGGTCATTTCTGATCTATCTCACACCGTTCGGACTATTTTTTCCAATTCCGGTCTTTGTGACTTTTGTGATTTTCTTTGTCATGCTGATCTATTTCATCAGTTATTGGTATAAAGTCAATCAATTCAGGGAGTTGATCATCGAACATAATAAATGGAAGGATAATCAAACCAACAACTAACATGAAAATCAAAGATATAACCCAGTTTTTGGAAGAATTGGCGCCATCCAATTACCAGGAGAGCTATGATAACTCCGGTTTGATCGTGGGCGACCCAAATAAGGAGGTCCACAAGGCGCTGATCTCCTTGGATTGTACCGAAGCCGTGGTAGAAGATGCCATAGAAAAAGGATGCGATATCATCATTTCCCATCATCCCATTGTGTTCTCAGGGATGAAGCGATTTAATGGTAAAAACTATGTCGAAAGAACGATTATAAAGGCGATAAAGCATGATATTGCGCTATATGCCATCCATACCAACCTGGACAATATTGCCGGAGGGGTAAGCAGCAAGATGGCCGACAAATTAGGACTGGAAAACCAGGCCATTTTACGGCCTAAGGCAGGATTGTTAAAGAAATTGGTGGTCTATGTGCCCCGCACGCATGTGGAGGAAGTGCGAAATGCGCTATTCGAAGCTGGTGCCGGAGCCATCGGCGATTACGACGAATGCAGCTACAATACAGTAGGATATGGAACGTTTAGGCCATTGGAAGGAGCCAATCCAGCGATTGGCGCTGTGGGTAGCCAGGAAAGGGTAGAGGAGACCAAAATAGAAGTGATCTTTCCCGTACAGCGCGAAAGAAAGATCTTGGTTTCCATGTTGGCCGCACATCCCTATGAGGAAGTGGCCTATCATATCATCAGCCTGGATAACAGCCTTTCATCGGTAGGATCCGGAGCGATCGGAAACCTAAAAACGCCCATGCGTGAGGAGGAATTCCTAGCCTTTTTGAAAGAACAGTTTCAATTACAGGTCATCCGCCATACCAGTTTATCCGGTAAACCGATAAAAAGAGTGGCGCTCTGTGGTGGTGCCGGAGGGTTCCTGTTGAACGATGCAAAGCGATCTGGTGCAGATATTTTCATCACCGCAGACTATAAATACCATGAGTTTTTTGATGCCGAAGAAGAAATCGTCATCGCTGATATCGGACATTTTGAAAGTGAACAATTTACTCAAGAATTATTGTTGGAAGTAATTACGAAAAAATTTGCTAACTTTGCTGTCCTATTGACAGAAATAGATACAAATCCTATAAAATACTACATATAATAACGGTACTTTTTAGTATATTTGAGCCTCTTAAAACATATTTAAGGGGCTTTTTTAATGTTCGGATTTATTGAAATTATACATTCTGAACCAAAATTGATACCAAAAAATATAGCTATGAAAGTTAATGAATTGAATCAAAAATATAGGTTTACAGAGCCTAGACACAGTTTTGAAGCTAAAGGTAATCTCTGCAAGGTATATGTTTATTATTATTTAGATGGTCAAAGACAGGTTTTAAAATACTCGGATGGATTAAATACTAAGTATTTTACTGTTACAAAAGACCTCAATAAAGCAGAAATTAAAAAAAGAAGTGAGGAACGGTTACGCCTAATTGCAGGCATAAAGGATAATTATCTACAATGGATTGAACATAGAGAATTTAATCCTACTACCAAAGCATTTTTACTACCCTCAAATGAGTTAAGCCTACTTAGCTACTATCAGGATTTTATTGATTATAAAACTAAGGAGAAAATTAAACCAAGTACCTTAATTCAATACCAAACTAAGTACAATACTTTTAGAGATTATTTAGTCTCAATCAATAATGAAAACATTACTCTATCCAATGCGGATAAGTATCTATATATATCTTATTTCCAATACCTGAAAGCAAATAGCATATCGGACAGCTACTACAATGACCTGCTTAACTACCATCGGATGGTATACAATTTCATTATAGATATTCAAGAGCAAACGGTTAAAAACCCACTTAAAGTAATAAAGTCAATTACTCTTAATGAATCTGAAAAACATCAGGTTATCCATAGTGAAAACATATTAGAATCGTTTGAACAATTAAAAGAATACGGTAGTACGGAACTATCGCTAATGGCACAATTCATATTTTATACGCTTCATAGACCTGACACATTAGTAAAGTTACAACTAAAGGATTTTAATCTTAATAATGAGACTCTACATATTCCTGCATCAAAGATTAAAACCAATAAGGCAGTCACAATACAATTGAATCCAAAACTTAAAAGTATCATTGTAGAATACTTAAATACTAATGATGTTAATGAGGATAGCTATTTGTTTGGCTATGATATGATAGATAGTATAAGAGGTCAAAAAAAGCAGTATCAACTATTCGGAATAAATCAGTCTGATAGACAGGATTACACATTGAAATTTAATCATTTCAGGAATAAGCAAATCATTAAAGCATATAAAAATAATCCATCATTAACTAGAATATTTGGTTCAGGTCAAAACCTATACGGTTATAAACATTCTAGTGTAGTATATCTTAGAGATAACAATTGGAGCATTGAGCAGGTAATGGAATATACGGCTCATAAAAAAACAGAGATTGCAGAGATTTACGCAAGACAGTACAAGGCTAAGTTGCCTGCATTCCCATCCTTAAAATAACACATTGTAATTGGGGGCTACATGGCGGAGCCATGTTATAAAGCCCCCCCACTAAATAACCTTGTAATAACCTACCTAAAACCTGGTAATAACCCCTCTATTAGTACCCCTCTACCATTCATTATTTTCCCTATCTATTGTCACATTAATTACGGTATCCGCTTATTCGATACCATTAACACGGATTACGGTATTCGCTGAGGTGCCCTATTTAAAGAAATTCGCTTTAAAAATTTTTTGGGAATTTTTTAGCCTGAAATTTTAGCCTACTAATTGTAGATGTTTTGTTACAAAAGTAATATCATTGACAATCAACACGTTATACAATAAAATATAATTAATGGTTAAATAAATGTCGAAATACACTATTTATATATAAATGTTTAACACTTACTTAATATATATAGTTAAACAACAATGGCACAAACAAACATAAGCGGAGTGTATGAATTAACAGTTAATCAGACATTCAATATTAACGGTCACGAATGGCAGATAAGGAATAAAGGAACAAGGAAATATATAATTGATAATACTACGGATAGTTATGTCAGTGGTCTATTTAGTGTAAAAGGCTTTGAGAATGAATTTAGCTCATTCGACTATGCAGGGGGGTACTACCTGCTAAGTATTGAGGATGGATATGCATACATCCAATTCGTGAACGAAAAAATTTTAAAATAAAAAAAATATGATTAGAACCAAAAGAGCATCACAGGTAAGAGGATTAAGATTGAATGATTTTGAGTATTCAATAATCTCAAAGTATTTGAAAAATTACGGATACACGGATTTGAGGGATTACCTCAACCAGTCAATTATTAATAATTACTTATCGGTTGCGGTTCACCGCATCCAGTCATTGAAAAAAAAGTAAGGTATCTAATTTGGGTTTCGGCAGTTGTTGAAATATATTAGTCTAAAAACGGTTTACGGGGTAAGCCATAATACGAGGGGGCTACATGGCGAAGCCATGTTAAAAAGCCCCCCGACAATCACAGAGATTTTAAAATAAAATAAAAAAAAGGAACTGGCAATTATTCTACTAGTTTCTTTAGGTGTAAACAAACAGGTGGATATTAATTATGACATTAAATTTAATTAAGAATATAAGTTGTATTTCAATATACAATGTAACCAATAACATTCTTAAAGTTAAAGGTAAAAAGAGATATATCTTACGTAATATACGGAGACGGAAATGCAGGATTAGGGAAGTCGGTAGACCAATTGAGTTAACACCTGAACAAGCCAAAGAGAATCAAAAACAAGCTAATAAGAATTGGAAAAAGCTAACTACAGCTCTAAAAAATTGTAATAGTCTTGAACAAAAAGAAAACCTTAGCAACGGTATTATCGATACTATTACATTTAAGCCTAAGCCTTCAAATAAGATGCTAAGCTATTGGTTAATGAATATGTATTCAATGTTTGATTTTGATTATTTCCTGACTTTAAACCATACGGATAAATACATACTTAATAAGTTTGAAGCTAAAAAGACTAAAACATTTGATGAGTATTTTTATAACATCCAACAGGATAAATACGTTAAGCAGGCTAATGTTAGCCTTGAATCATTAACGGAAAAAGTAAATGATTATATAGACTACATAAAGAAAGAAAACAAGATTAAAATACATTATTACATCGTCAGGTATGAAAAGAATTTAAAGAACAATTGGCACGCTCATTTAGCATTAAAACTAGATAAGCCAAATGCTTTAAACATTCATAACTATTTAAATAATAGATGGCTTTACAGTAAGTTCAGAAAGAAGACAGTTAAGAAAATAGGTAATACTAAACTTCAACCTAAGCATCAACAAATTAGAAATGTTTTAAGTTATATGTTTAAGAAATTAGACCATTACAATTCAAATGTAATTGAATATGAAGTATATGGAATCAACGCCAATACGCCTATCTCTTTCATAGTGAAAAAAGATAATAGAGCTAACTACGACATGAGAATGTTTGAACAATTTTTAAATTTACCCTTAGCATCTTAATACGCAATTTATCAAATAAATTATATATGTATTGGCAACAGTAATGCCTTATTTTCATTAAGCCTTACTATTAAATTAGTAGGGCTTTTTTATTTAGGAAAATTTTAAATTTATAGATTACTATGTCTTTTTTAATATTCTCAATTCTTCATTAAATAATACCCGCTAATTACGCTCACATAAAGCCTACAATCGCTTATTATTACGGATTAATAATGACGTTCATTCTTAATAATAGTATCTTAAAATTGTTATAATTGGCGTTAATGATTTCGCTTAATTAGGTACAAGTTAGCGAATAGCGAAGGCATGAAGTTGCGCCTCTGAAGATTTATTTAACTTCGTTACCATAGCAAGTATAAAAATTTAGAGATTCAATATATAATTATCGTAAATTTGAAAAGTATAGTTTAATAGAGATAAGAATGAATGAAAATAAAAGAGCAAGACCGTTTCTTAAATGGGCTGGAGGAAAAACACAGCTTATAAACGATATAGAACGTAATTTGCCTACTAAAGTAACAAATAAAAACTTTACATATATCGAGCCTTTTGTTGGTAGTGGTGCAGTTTTATTTTGGATAACAGATAACTTTCCAAAACTTGAAAAGGCTGTAATTAATGATATCAACGAAGACTTAATAAACACATATAAAACCATTGCTTCAAATCCAAAAGAATTAATTTCAATTCTTGAAATTTTACAAAATGAATTTCATAATTTGGAAGGAAAAGAAGATGATAAAAAACTCTATTATTACCATAAAAGAGAATTGTACAATACAAGAAAAGAAGAACAAAGCGTACAATCCGCTTTGTTCATTTTTCTAAATCGTACTTGTTTCAATGGTTTGTATAGAGTTAATAGCAAAAATTTATTCAATGTACCAATGGGCAGTTATAAAAGTCCAACCATTTGCGACAAAGAAAATATAATGGCTGTTAATAACGCTCTTCAAAAAGTAGAAATTCTAAAAGGAGATTATGAACAAACTTTGAACTACGCAAGTAGTAATTCGTTGTTTTACTTCGATCCGCCATACAAACCTTTAAGCGAAACTTCGAGTTTCAATTCATATGCAAAAGATGAGTTCAATGATGAAGAACAAATTCGTTTAAAAGATTTTTGTTCAAAATTAGACGAATTAAATCATACTTGGATTTTAAGTAATTCTGATGTAAAAGGAAAAGATGTAAGTAATAATTTTTTTGACGACTTATATTCGGATTTCAACATTCAACGAGTTGATGCGAGAAGAAACATAAATGCAAAATCCGACAAAAGAGGAAAATTAACAGAATTATTGATTACTAATAATAAAAATATTTAAATATATGTCTGAGCAATTTAAACGTTTTCTATCACAGTTTTCAGAAACTAATGCTACGCTTGACTATTTTACTGACTTTAAAAAAATTAAAAGAAACGTAAATAAAATATCTATTAAGCTTAATCAGTTGAATTATTTAATTGGTAAAGAAAATTTAAAAGAAGCTATAAATGAACTTTACGAAGAAAACCCAAAAGTTTTTGAGGTTTTAGATATTTTGATTGCTATAAGAAAAAATAAAAAAGCAAAAACATTCAATAACAATGGAGAAATTGTATTACTTGATACGTATTTCAACTCACCTGAAGGAATTTTTGAATACATACATGAAACTGGTTTAGCAGAAGTGTTTAGAAATAAAGATGTAACAAATTTGGTTGATTACGTTTTTGGAATTGAGGTAGGATTAGATACTAATGCAAGAAAAAATAGAGGAGGTGATAATATGTCAAAAGCTGTTTCACTAATTTTTGACAAGGCAGGAATCTTTTATAAAAAGGAAGTAAATAACACTATCTTTCCAGAAATTATAAGTTTGGGTGCTGATGTAAAAAGATTTGATTTTGTAATAAAAACAAAAGTTAAAACTTATTTAATTGAAACTAACTATTATAATAGTGGCGGTTCAAAATTAAATGAAACAGCAAGAGCTTATTCCGACGTTGCTCCAAAAATCAATCAATACAAAAATTATGAATTTGTTTGGATTACAGACGGACAAGGTTGGTTTTCTGCAAAAAACAAATTGGAAGAAGCGTTTAGTATAATTTCAAGTTTGTATAATCTTATCACACTTGAAGAATTTATTAATAAAATTCAGGCAGAAGAAGTTTTAACTTTTTAAAAATAAAAATATGGCTTGTAATAAAATACACGATAATACTGATATTATAGTAAAAGATTTACCAATCGGACAAGAAGGTATTGGAAGACATAAATGTGCTTCTTGTGCTTACGAAATTGGTTATCAACATGGTTTACAAAAAGCTGAAAATATCAATTTGGCTAATGTTTTAGATGAATTAGAAGAAAGTCAAAAGGGTGACAGAAGACATAGAAGTCCACACGCTGCATATTCTTTAGGTTATTTTAATGGTGTTGTAGATAGTTATAAATGCTAAGTCCCTTTTTCAAATCTAACGACAAAGATTTTTATCTTCTTCATGGAGACACAATGGAACTTTTGCCTCAAATTGAGCATAAATTCGATATGGTTTTTGCTGATCCACCATATTTTCTATCAAACAACGGACTCACTATACAAAATGGCAAAATTGTAAGCGTAAATAAGGGTAAATGGGATAAATCAGAAGGATTTGAATTTATAAACGATTTTAATCGCAATTGGCTTTCATTGGTTAGAGACAAAATGAAAGATGATGCTACAATTTGGATTAGCGGAACAATGCACAACATTTTTTCTATCGGTCAAATTTTAAATGATTTAGGTTTCAAAATTCTAAATGTCATTACGTGGGAAAAAACAAATCCTCCACCAAATTTTTCGTGTAGATATTTTACATATTCGACTGAACAAATAATTTGGGCAAGAAAAAATCCTAAAATCCCACATTATTTCAATTATGAATTAATGAAAAAACTCAATGGAGATAAACAGATGAAGGATGTTTGGAAATTGCCAGCAATTGCACCTTGGGAAAAATCTTGTGGAAAACATCCAACACAAAAACCATTGTCAGTTTTAACAAGACTTATTTTGGCTTCAACAAAGCCGAACGCTTGGATTTTAGACCCTTTTACTGGAAGTTCAACAACTGGAATTGCCGCTAATCTTACGAACAGATGTTTTTTGGGAATTGATAAAGATGAGAATTTTTTAACAATAAGCAAAAATCGAAAAATTGAAATAGAGAATTTAGAAACGGTATTAAATTACAAACAAAAAATTAAAGATTTTAATATCAAAAACGAATTGGAATCATTTTTTGTTGAAAAATCTAATATAGAATATAAAAATGAATTATTACTCTAGAATAAAGAACCTCTAGTGAATTGGATTATTTAGCAACGCAAAATATAACTGAGTTACTTTAGATACCTATGTACATGATATCCAAAATATAAATCTTGAATACACTAAATATAATATTAAAATAACCTTGTAATACCCGAGGGCACTGAAAAAGTCTTCTTAAAAATTTAGAGGTTTCAAAATGCTTGAAAACCATGTGTTAAACCCTTTGAGAATCGAGTATCTGCGACTTAAAATATAGAAGCATTCAAATAGACAAAAGATAAGGGCTTATGAACATAAAAATTCATAAGCCCTTTTTTAATGGATAGTTTTTCAGTGCCCTCTAATACCCCCCCCTCTTTTTAAAAATACCCCCTTTATATAGCCCCAGAACAGGCGCTTTTTTCATTCATTCAATTGTCATTTACAATACGGTATCCGCTTATTTAATACTATTTGCACGGTTTACGGTATAAACTGTAGTGGGTTTTTACAATAAAATAATCCTAAATAATTCATTTTCAGATAAATAAAATAACGGGATATCAAGGAATATTCTATGTTTTATTAGTTATTCAACTCCCAAATAAACAATTACGGAATACGTCTACTACGGTTAACAATTTGAAAATCAATATCATATCTTAATCAACAATTGAATTAAAGGAGATGTTTGTGTCTATTTAACAATCTCTAAAATCTCAAATAACACAACAGGTAAGCCCTACAATCAATTATTTTTATAAAATTATTAATGTATCCACACCTATAAATAACGTCTTAAAACGGCTATATTTGAGCTATGAACAGCAGTTATGAAAATAGAGCTATTAGAATCCTATTGCAACCCTCAATACATCTTTATAATATTTTAAACTATTACAGTGATGAAAATAAAAATAAGATACTCTATTGTCTAGCGAATGAGCAAATAACTGAATTGGTTAGTTTTCTTAATGAATTAATAGAAAATAATAATGAATATTTAGAGGGGGCTCATGGCGAAGCCATGAATATAGCCCCCGACCAACAATTAGAATTGCTATCCTTACAATTACATATTAGATTATTTATTTCGGAACTAAGGGAGAGTTACGCTACGGTTAGAGACCTATTATATCACAAGGATGACAGCAATGTAATTAATATACTTAATATCGTCAATGATGTTTTAAATAAAGAATTGAAGAATAATAATATTGTTATTCCTGACCACGTCCTTACTGGAATAAGGGACAAAGTACAGGAGGGAGTTAAGCAAGCATTAACACCCCCAAAAGATATGGCTAGTCAGGATAGTAAAAAAATTGTAAAAGCTAAAATGGAAGATAAAAACAATAAAAAACTATTCAACAAAAATTAGTATCTTTGCACCTTATCCAATGTTCTGTTTTTGGAGTTAAAAATCAACTAAGAACTTAGTTTGAACCAAAATTGATACCAAAGGATTTAAAAGCTAGCTGCATTTAGCTGTTTATTAACAAGTTACAAAATATCCTATTAAATACTACAGTTAATGGAACAAACCGTAGAACAAAAATTAAAAGCTTTATGGGCGTGGCAATCAATTGAAACAAAAATTGATAAGATACGCCAGGTACGTGGAGAGTTACCTATTGAGGTAGCAGACTTAGAGGATGAGATCGCAGGTCTTGACACCCGTATCGAAAAAATTCGCAATGAGTTGGATGAATTAGAAGACTCGATTGTGAAACGTAAAAACATGATCAAAGATGCGCAAGCTTCCATCAAAAAATACGAATCACAACTTAATGAAGTAAAAAACAACCGTGAATACGATGCTATTTCTAAAGAGATCGAAATTCAAGGATTGGAAATTCAGGTATGTGAAAAACGTATTCGTGAAGCTGAGTTCGAAATCAAGAACAAAACAGAAGCTTATGATGCTACTGTGAAGAATGTTGATTTCAGCAAAGGCGAATTGGGCGGCAAAAAACAAGAATTGGAAACCATCACTTCGGAAACACAGATTGAAGAAGATGATTTGTTGAAAGATGTTGCGGCAGCTGAAACCCAAATCGAAGAGCGTCTATTGAAGGTGATCAAGAAACTTCGTAAGTCTTTCCGTAATGGATTGGCAGTCGTTTCTATCGAGCGTGATAGCTGTTCAGGTTGTCACAACAAGATTCCACCTCAATTGCAGTCAGAAATCCGTCAACGTAAGAAAATCATCATCTGCGAACACTGTGGTCGTATCCTGGTTGATGAGGAAATTGCAAACGAAGAAGCATCGTAATTTGCTTTCAAATAATATTTTTAAGGGCTATCTGTTCATCAGGTAGCCCTTCTTTTTTTAACAATTAGGTAATATTTAAGATATAGAACCGCCTGAATAACAATAAACAGTCTAATTTTCCTATTTTTAGGCTTCATTCCAAATCATGAATATGTTAAAATCAATATTAACCATTCTTGCACTTTCGGCAGGTCAATTAGTTATGGCCCAACAAGCTGGAGAGACCTTATTATTACGGAATCCCAGTATAAGTGACAAGCACATTACCTTTGTATATGGAGGTGATATATGGGTAGCGGATAAAAACGGCCAGAACCCAAGAAGACTAACGGTAAACCCAGCAGTCGAACAGAACCCAATGTTCTCTCCCGATGGAAACCAAATCGCATTTACGGGAAACTACGATGGTAATACCGATGTTTATGTGGTTTCAGTACAAGGAGGAGCACCAAAGAGAATCACCAGCCATCCGGCATCAGATGTCTTGAGGGGTTGGATCTCCAATGACGAGGTTTACTTCACTACCCAAAGAGAGCTTACCTATTCCCTAGGAAGCCGTCTTTACAAATCCAAGATCAATGCTTCCGTAGATTATCCTTTGCCTATGCCAGAGGCCTACCAGGGTTCACCATCGGCAGATGGTCGTTATTGGGCATACATCAAAAACAGCGATCCTACTGAACGCGACCGTGTGGCTTTCAAGCGTTATCGCGGTGGTGGTATGCCTTCTATCTGGATCTTTGATACCAAAACCAACGATATTCAGATCGTTCCAGGTGAAAAATGTAATGATGTAAAACCGGTTTGGTTGGGCGATAAAGTCTATTTCCTTTCTGATCGGGATAAAACAGTAAACATTTTCAGCTATGACGTGAAGAGCAAACAGGTGGAGAAACTAACGAAGTTTGCTGATTATGATGTCAGGACCTTGAACGGAAATGGTGCTGAACTGGTGTTCGAACAGGCTGGTAAACTCCATATCATGAATTTAGCGAGTAAAAAACAACAACCGATCAGCATCAGCCTGAATGCGGACGCAATGTACAAACGCTCCAGATATGCGGATCTGAATGAAAGTATCCGTGGTTGGGAGATTTCCCCAACTGGGCAGCGAGCGTTGTTCGAATCCAGGGGCGAGATCTTCTCGGTACCAAAAGATAAGGGTGATGCCCGTAATATCTCCAATTCTCCAGGAAGCCATGAGCGTTTTCCGGCTTGGTCTCCAAATGGAAAATGGATTTCCTACCTTTCTGACAAGAATGGAAAATATGAATTGGTATTGCGTGATCAAAAGGCTGTGGACGAGCCGATCCATATCAAATTAGGAGAAACCAATTTCTATTTTCAACCAACATGGTCGCCTGATAGCAAGAAGTTATTCTTCAATGATTCACATCTTAACCTTTATTATGTAGATGTCAATACCAAGAAGGTGGTAAAAGTGGCTGATGATTATTTAGGCTCCCATACCGGACGTTCCTATAACATGTTCCAACCTAGCTGGTCGCCAGATTCCAAATGGCTTTCTTTTGTAAAAACATTGCCTAATGGTGTTTCTGCAGTGAACATGTATAACCTGGAAACCAAGCAGACCCAACAGATCACAGACGGCATGAGCAATGTGTCTTCTCCGATCTTTACCAAAGACGGTAAATACCTGGTATTCCTGAGCAGTACTGATGTAGGTTTGACCAATTCCGGACTGCACATGACCGCATACGACCGTCGTCCGCAATACAATGCTTACGCTTTCCTATTATCCAGCGAAACGCCTTCCATTTTCAAGAACGAAAGTGATGAAGAAACGGTAAAATCGGATGAACCGAAGAAAGAGGAAAAGAAGGAGCAAGAGAATAAGGATGCAAAAGACAGTAAGTCTAATGGAAAATCAGCTGATAAAAAAGGTGCTGATCCTAAATCATCGGATGCTAAAAACGAGAAATCCAAAGATATCAAGGTAGATTTCGCCAACATTAATAGCAGAATCATGGCTTTACCGATCCCTGCGGGATCCTATGGCTTTGATGGGCATGTGGAGAATCAATTGATCTATACACGCGATCGTACTATCTATGCCTTCGATTTGAATAAACTGGAAGAGAAATCGTTGGTAGAGAACGCCGGCGGATTTACCATCTCTGCAGATGGAAAACAGATGTTGTACAGCAACCGTCAAGGTTATTACATCGTGAATGCGGGTCAGAAACCTCAGGGTGAAAGTGGTAAACTGAAATTGGATAACATCAAATTATTGGTAGAACCAGAACAGGAGTGGAAACAGATCTACAATGAGGTTTGGAACATGCAGCAGGATTTCTTCTATGTGGAGAACATGCATGGTGCGGATTGGGCAGCTGTAAAGAAAAAATATGAGAAATTCCTTCCTTATGTAAACCACCGTTCGGACCTGGGTTACCTATTGAACGAAATGATGGGCGAGTTGGTTGTTGGGCATAGTTATATCTATCCTGGCGATGAACCATCTGCACCTTCTGTTTCTTCGGGAGTTTTGGGCGCGGATTATATGATCGAGAATAACCGTTATAAGATTTCCAAAATCTATAACCGTATGGACTGGAACCCTTCTTTTAAAGCGCCATTGGCAGAGCCTGGTTTGAACATTTATGAAGGTATGTATATCTTGGCTGTAAATGGTAAGGAACTGACAGCAGATATCGATATCTATAGCTTATTCGATAATACGGTTGGAAAACAGGTCAACCTGAAGGTGAATGATAAACCAAGTCTTTCCGGTGCGAAGGATGTGGTGGTAAAACCGATCTCTTTTGGCAACGAAGTTGGTCTTCGTCGTCAAGAATGGGTAGAAAGAAACCGCAAAAAAGTAGACCAGCTGAGCAATAACCAGATTGCTTATGTTTATATGCCAAATACAGGTAGAGAGGGATATGTCTCTTTCAACAGGTATTATTTCTCGCAAATGGACAAGAAAGCGCTTTTATTGGACGAACGTAACAATGGTGGAGGTTCGGTGGCCGATTATGTGATCGACCTATTATCGAGGGATCTGATTGCCGGTTGGGGAATCCGTGATGGAAAAAGCTTCACGACTCCAGGTAATGGAATTTTTGGACCTAAAGCGATGATCATCAATGAAAATGCTGGTTCTGGAGGAGATATGATGCCGTATATGTTCCGCCATAAAGGTTTGGGAAAATTGGTTGGTCGGACTACTATGGGAATCTTGGTCGGTATCAGTGGTTACCCGCCATTGTTGGATGGAGGAAGTGTTACAGCACCTAATTTCGGGGTATTTGACCTAAATGGAAACTATATCATCGAGAATGAAGGGGTAGCACCGGATATCTTTATCGAGCAGACGCCGAAGGACCTGATCGAAGGTAGAGACCCACAATTGGAAAAAACAGTTCAATTGTTGTTGGAGGAAATGAAAACTTATCCATACAAGGAACTTAAAAAACCAAAAGATCCGGTTCGGGTGAATTAATATATTTTAATAAATAAGGAGAAGCCATATCCGTTTGGGGTATGGCTTCTTTTGTTGGGTATCCGTTGCTTTGTTGGATCCAAATTGCTTTGTTTTTCCAGATACTGGGAAATCTTGCTAAATTTGAGTATGCTAATAGAAATCTGGTCAGACATTATGTGTCCCTTTTGTTATATCGGGAAACATCAATTTGATAAAGCCTTAAATGCTTTACCATTCAAGGAGGATATTGAAGTGCAATATAAGAGCTATCAATTGAACCCGGAATATACCCATGTGGAAGGCGATAGTACCTATGGGTTTTTAAGCCGTTCCAAGGGGATCAGTATGGAACAAGCGAAGGATATGACCAATCATGTGGTACAAATGGGGAAACAGGCAGGCGTGGATATTAATTTTGATACCAATATTCCTGCAAATACCTTTAAATCCCATGAGTTGATCCATTTTGCGGCATCCAAGGGGAAAGCCAAGGAAATGAAGGAACGCTTGTTCGAGGCCCATTTTACAGAGGGTCTGAACATAGAGAAACAGGAGGTTTTGGTACAGTTGGCTACTGAGGTGGGATTATTAGCAGAAGAAGCCAAAGAGGCTTTACAGACGGATAGGTATGCAACGGCGGTAAGGCAGGATCTGCACGAGGCCATACAGATCGGTATCCGCGGCGTACCATTCTTTCTCTTTGATCGTAAATATGCTGTTTCTGGCGCCCAAGGCGTAGAAGCATTTACAGAGGTCTTGGAAAAGAGTTTTCAGGAATGGAAGGATAACAAACCAGAAATCACGAATAATTAATGGATTACCAAAAGCAGGGCTCAGCCTGGCAATCACTGTTCCTTTTATTGATCTTGACATTGGTATGTGCCTTTGTCACCCAATTTATTGCGGTAATTGGCTATCTGCTGTTTTCAGGTGATTTTAGATCCATCCTGCAAAGTCAGGATATGAGCAGCGTCATGGGTTCCAAGGGTTTCCTTTATACCTCATTGATGGTGAGCAGCCTCGGAACATTCTTGTTTCCAGCCTTGTTGCTCCAACAACGTGAAAAACAGGTCTTCGATTATTTTCCTACCGAAAGGACACATATATTCAAATTGCTTTTATTGACGCTTTTGTTTCTGCTGGCCTTTAATCCCAGCATGGAATGGATCAGCCGTTTGAACCAGCAAATGATGTTGCCGGATTCGCTTGGAGGCGTAGAGGAATGGATGCGGGATAAGGAAGACAGCATGGCCGATTTGACCGAAAATATTGTTATGGTGGATAATATTCCTGGCCTACTGTTGAATATTTTGGTCATGGCGATTGTACCGGCCATTGTGGAGGAATATTATTTCCGTGGGGCATTGCAGGGTATTCTGGGACGGATCATTCCCAATATGCATGTTGCCATCTGGTTAACCGCCATCATCTTCTCGGCCATCCATGTGCAATTCTATGGTTTCTTTCCAAGGATGATCCTCGGATTGATCTTTGGCTATGCCTTTTATTGGAGTAAAAACATCTGGGTGCCGATATTTGGCCATTTTATCAATAACTTTACCGTGACTTTGGTCGCCTACTATTATCAGAAACAAGGAAAATCTTTTCAAGATTTACAGAACATGGAATCCTATTCCACTGTTTATTATATATTGAGTGTGGTATTTAGCATAGCATTGGGCTATTATTTTTATCAGGTTACCCATAAAAAGAAAATCTATGAGCAATCCCAATTGGGTTAAAATAAGGACCTATACAGACCGGGTCCGGGCAGAGATCGTGAAACAGATGCTGGTTGAAAATGATATTCCGGCCGTATTGATGAACAAACAGGATTCTTCTTATCCTGTTTTTGGAAACATTGAACTGCTTGTTGATAGGGAACATCAATTGGAGGCCGTTGCCCTTATCGATAGTTTCTCCGAAGAAGACCTAGAGCATGAAGACTAGAGCGATTACCGGTTTCTTTTTTGTGCTGGTTCTGGTGGCAGCAACCATCTTCAATGCCTATGTTTTTGCGGCCTTTTTTTCTTTGTTGGGGGTTTTTTCCGCAAGGGAGTTCTTCGGGATCTGCAAAACGGCGGATACCAAACCGCTGATGTGGATAGGAACGATCTGCGCAGCAGTAATGGCGCTATTGGCTTCGGCGGTCTTTTTGGGTCAGCTTCAGCCCTTGAGCCTGTTATTGGCGGTTCCTTTGGTTTCGCTCCTATTCATCTCTTCCCTGTACCTCAAAAGGGAAAAACCTTTCCATGATATTGCTTATACCGTTTTGGGATTATGGTATGGCTGTGTTCCTTTTCTGTTTTTTATCGGGTTGGGATTTTTGGATACAACCTTCAATCCGAATATCCCGATGGGATTTTTGATCATGCTTTGGTCCAATGATACGGGCGCTTACCTATCGGGCAGAGCATTAGGAAAACATAAATTATTTGAACGTATCAGCCCGAATAAAACCTGGGAAGGCTTTATCGGAGGGGTAGTCCTGGCAATTTTGGTTTCCTTATTACTGAACCATTATTTTGTAGGACTAACGCAGATCCAATGGATCTCTATGGCCTTGATCATCGGGATTTTTGGAACCTTAGGTGACCTGGTGGAGTCCATGTTGAAAAGAAGCTTAGGCATTAAGGATTCCGGACAGATCTTGCCTGGCCATGGTGGTTTTCTGGATCGTTTTGATGGACTGCTGATCGCTGCACCATTGGTTTTTATCGTACTGACTTTATTTTAATAGCATGAAGATCGAAAAATCTACTTTTGATTTCTTGAACAACCTGAAAGAGAACAACAACAGAGAGTGGTTCCAGGAAAATAAACCGGCTTATGAGGCTGCTTTAGCGAATGTAACGGCATTTATTGAGGCGATCATTTTGGAGCTTTCAAAATTGGATCCCCACATCAATACGGATATCTCTGCAAAGAAATGCTTGTTCCGGATTTACAGGGATGTTCGGTTTTCAAAGAATAAGGATCCTTATAAATCCTGGTTTGCAGCGGGTATTTCCATTGATGGCCGAAAATTGGCCGGGCCGGAATATTATATCCATATTGAACCGGAAGGAACTTTTTTGGCGGTAGGCTATTGGAGGCCAGAAAAGCAACATTTGGATTCCATTCGTCAGGAGATCGATTACAGTGCGGAGGAATTGTTCAAGGCATTGGAAAAAGGGGGCTGGAAAGCGGAGGAAATGTCTGCAGAAGATAGATTGCAGCGACCTCCTGCAGGATATGCGGCAGATAACCCGAATATAGACCTTTTAAAGCACCGAAGCTTTATCTTGCATAAGAATATTAGCAGAAAGGAAATGGAGTCTCCTAAGGCTTTAAATACGGTAATTGAGACCTATTCCTCGATGATTCCTTTTAAGGATTTTATTCATCAGGCGATTGAGCAATAATAAAGCAGTTTAATCCGTCTATTAGAGTTTATCTATCAGAGGTTATAAACATCAAAAAGCGCTTATTACTATCAAACAGCACTTATAAAGGGAGGCTGATCTTTCCCATACAGACAGCAGGGGAGTTCTTGATGTTTTTCACATCTTCTGGATTACCTGCTACGGTTTCATTGGCCAGCACCGCAAATAGACAAGCCTCCTTGGCATCAGGATTTATTCCTAAATTGGAGAAAGACTGAACCTGATTAGGAAAGGTCTCTTCCAGCTGTTTCATCAACAGCGGATTATGGAGTCCGCCACCACTTACATACACCTGAAAACTTTCCAGTTCTGCAGTGGCTTTTTGGATTCCCAGTATCATGGTCTTGGCCGAGAAGGTATTGAGCGTTGCCATGATATCCTCCTTGGAAAGCTTTTCCAGATCTTTATCTTTTATTTTCTTTTCCAGGTAGGCGAGGTTGAACAACTCTGGACCGGTGGTTTTTGGAAAACCCAGGCTCAGGAAGGGTTCATTCAGCAATAGATCTAGCAGTTCGGACTGTACTTTCCCTTTGTTGGCCATCTCAGCATCCTTGTCCATTTCCAATCCGAAATGTTGGTGCATGAACTGGTTCATTATGGTGTTTCCAGGACCCAGATCGGTAGCATAGGCTTTTTGTTCCGAACCGATGCTTGGAAGGAAGGTAAAGTTGGAGATACCTCCAATATTCAATAAGATCCTGTTTTCTTTAGGGTCGCTAAAGAGCAGGTAATCGCCATAAGCGGCTAGAGGAGCACCTTCGCCACCGGCGGCAATATGTTTCTGCCGGAAGTCGGATAGGGTGATGATACCTGTTTTAACAGCAATATGATCCGCATCTCCGATCTGTAGGGTGCTATTGGGTAAGCGATGGTCTTTTGTCAGGGATTGAGGCGCATGAAAGACGGTTTGCCCATGGCTGGCGATCAAGTCTATATCCGCAGGAGCTAAGCCCCAAGAAGCTAATGCTTCAAGGATTAAAGCAGCGTGTGTGCTGCCTACATAAGCATTTATTCCGCAGAGTAGCTGTTGATCAATCTGCCTTTTGGCGAATATTTCCCTAATCCAGTTCCGGAAATCATCCTGATAATCCAGGGTTATAAATTTTTCAAGTGAGATTTTAGAGCTTGGGCCAGAACCACTGATGCGGCAAAGCGCGATATCTAGACCATCAAGGGAAGTTCCGGACATTAATCCGAGGATCAAACGTTCCTTTTTCTGGGCGATGCGGTAAAGGCTTTCGATGCAGGTATTCATAGGATAAAAATACATTTAAATTTGTAATATGCATTCTTAATCCTATTTTTGAAGGAAAAACAAATAATTACGACATGAATTTTCCTTCAGAATTAAAGTACACCAAAGACCACGAATGGATTCGTGTGGAAGGTGATGAAGCTGTTATTGGTATTACAGACTTCGCGCAACGCGAATTAGGCGATATCGTATTCGTTGATATCAATACTGTTGGTGAAGAGGTTGCTGCTAATGAGGTTTTCGGAACTATCGAAGCGGTAAAAACTGTATCTGATCTTTTTATGCCTGTTAATGCAGAAGTATTGGCAGTAAACGATGCGATCGATGCATCTCCAGAATTGGTTAACTCTGATCCTTACGGTGAAGGATGGATTATCCGTGTTAAATTAAGCAATGTTGCTGATGTTGATGGCTTGCTTTCTGCTGATCAATATAAATCAGAAGTTAACGCATAAGTATTTTAATACATAAAAAAAGAGGCAGATCCACGGATCTGCCTCTTTTTTTATGGGAAGGTTATAAACCTTGGACGATATTGTTCAAATCTAAATTGATGGTTTGCCCATCTTGATCCAATTTCATTTTTATTGTCATTACTTTTGGGTAATGGGTGTTGGTATCTAATATGTAGGTACCTGAATAATTACCTATTTTGGTATTTGATGAATCTTGGATATCTCCTGTAAATTCAAAATTGTATCCCTCTGCTGTTTTGGAAAGATATTTAGCATTCCTAATTACTGTCATTTCATTTGCAGTTTCCTTGGTTGTCCATGTATATCCTGGAGCCGCTGGTTTATCCGGTAATACAGATCCAGAAGTTAGGTTTTCAAAAGGGCTAAGAGCGGTTGTCCCTTCATCTTCGCTGCTCACTGCGCCCGCTTCGGTCATTTTCGTTGCCATCTTTTTACCAAGTAATGGTTCAAACTGTGCCGCGAAGATGGTTCCAATTTCATCGTCTGAAGGGTTTTCAGAATCATAACTTCCTTGTGCCATACCTGCATCAAGATCAATTTTTACCGCTTTTATGACGTTATCAACGGTGTAAATATTGTTTTCCAATTTGCTGGCCGTCATTTCTGTCTTGATATTCATATCCATTATAGTTCCTCCAGTTCCTCCTTCCACATCAATTTTGGCTTTTGCAACTTGGGTAAACGTTTTGTTTAATGGCAGTTTGATTTTAAATTCGGTAGTCTGTGCACTCACTGTGGAAACAGCTGTTCCCAACAGAAATAATAAGAATAATTTTCTCATGAATTATGGTTAATAGTAATCTGATTTTTAAAAGTTCTCTTTAAATATAAAGAATAATCAGCAAATATTGTTAAAATAAAAAGGCCTCAACACGAATGGAGGGCACTGAAAAAGTCTCAACTTTTTAATGAGATTTAAAGAAATGACTGAGTACAAGATTTATCTTACTCGGTCATTTTTGTTCTAAGGATTTCTGAAAATTTGTTTTTTAATGGTTTTATTGAAGGTTTAATCGACCATGAGTGGCTATTTAGGCTTTCAGAATCTCAAATCCATTGATTTTGAGGTAATATTCCTCCTTTTTAGATCAATTTCGGGATTCTTTTCAAGTTTACCGTGAAGATGGCCATTGCACCCTGCATTTCCATATTTTGGATGCCATAGGAATCTGCTCTTCCATAACCATGGACATTCTTGAGCTCACTGTTCTTTGCCTCGATCTTATACCTTTCCTTAGACTTGCTCCGGTAATGATAGGTTTGCTGGAAAGCCATCTGCTCTTTATGGAGTTCGGATTTAATGGTTATCGAATAGGTCTTTGTTTTTGACCCATCCTTATAACATCCTTCCCTGAGAGGGCAAACTTTACATCTATCCACATCGAAGTAATACGTGTCTGCTTGATTTTTACCTATGTTCTTTTTGCCCTGACGGGCCTTCCGGATTGCTAGATGGCCAGCTGGACAGACAAACATCCCCGCATCTTTATTGTAGTGAAAGTGATCGCTTTCTTTCCTGGATCCCTGGCTGACTGCCGGTTTCAATTTAGCGATGATATCAATGTTCTGTTCTTTTGCCAGCCGTAGATTGTCCTTTCCAGAATATGCGGCATCGCCTATAATCGTGTCCACTTCCATTCCATTCTGCTGGCTGATCTCCAATAATCGGGGCAGTTCCGGACCATCACCTTTCTCGCCTGTAGTAACGACCGCTGCTGTGATGATGCGTTCCTCGGTCATTGCCAGATGTGTTTTATAGCCAAAGAAACTGCTGTCCATTGATTTATGTCCAAGCCTGGCTTCACCATCTTTTGAGAGCAGATAGTATTCCTTTGTGTCCTCGATGGTTTCCTTCAACAGGTTCAACTTCTCTTTTACAGCCGGTATTTCACTGATAGATTGATCCTGATCCAGCACTCTCTGTAATTCCCTGCAATAGGCAAGCTCTTGGTCCAGGTCGTTGGACTCGTTCTTTTGTGGTAGGCGCCCTTTGTAGTCCTCATCGATCTGATATATTGCTTTCCTCAACAGCTTGGATCGTTCCTTTAGCACTTCCTGTGCTGTGTATGGGTTCGATCTGGAATGGGTATGTGTGGCATCTACGATGATGGACCTTGATTTTATAATACCCTTTTCAAGAGCGATCGTTACGGTCTTATTGATCAACAGGTTCAATAGGTCCATGTCCTTTAACCGTAGCTTACGGAATTTGGTGAGCGAACTTGGATTGATCACATCCTCCTCAGGGGCCATTTCCAGAAAGTATTTAAAGGACATGTCATATCTGGAACGCTCAACAACATCAACATCCGAAACGGTGTAGATCGTCTTTAACAGAAGGTACTTGAACATCTTGATGGGGCTCTCTGCTGTACGCCCATTGGTCTGGCAATACTTCTCCAAAAGTTCCTCATGTATAAAACTGAAATCGATAAGATCGTTGATTTTGCGAAGTAGATTGTCTTTTGGAACAATGATATCGTACAATCCCGAATAGGAACTGAACTGAATTTTTTGTTGGGTAGAAAGCATCCTGATATCCGTTAAAGCCTACTTTAAGATAAGAAAAAAGGAGCAGAAAACTGTTGTTTTCCACTCCTTTTTTTAGCCCATTCTAAAAGGGGACTTTTTCAGTGCCCTCCACGAATGCTAAGGCCTTTTCTATAGAGAAGCTAAAATTACTTCTTGATATAAGATACTTCTTTAACGGCTTTCACCACTTTAGCGATGCTAGGAAGTGAAGCTTCTACCAACGTTGGTGCATAGCCCAAAGGTACATCTGCAGATGTAACACGGATAATAGGTGCATCTAAGTAATCAAATGCATTCTTTTGCACATTGAAAGTGATTTCTGAAGAGATGGAAGCCAATGGCCAAGCCTCTTCTACGATCACCAAACGGTTGGTTTTCTTAACAGACTCAATGATCGCTGCATAATCGATAGGACGTACGGAACGTAAGTCGATCAATTCTACGCTGATACCTTCTTTTTTCAATTCTTCCACTGCAGGAATAACCACACGAGGAATCATCTTACCAAAAGATACAATCGTTACATCCGTACCTTCTTGGATGGTATTCGCTTTACCAATCTCTAAGTAATACTCTTCTTCAGGAACTTCTCCTTTATCACCATACATCACCTCAGACTCCATGAAGATCACTGGATCTGGATCGATGATAGATGATTTTAAAAGTCCTTTAGCATCGTATGGGTTTGATGGAACAACCACTTTTAATCCTGGGGTATTTGCATACCAGTTTTCAAAGTTTTGGGAGTGTTGAGCACCTAGTTGTCCCGCATTACCGGTTGGGCCTCTGAAAACGATCGGACAAGAGAATTGTCCACCGCTCATCTGGTGAAGCTTTGCTGCGGCATTGATCACCTGGTCAATAGCAACCAAGGAAAAGTTGAATGTCATGAACTCAATGATTGGTTTTAGACCATTCATGGCTGCACCAACACCAATACCAGCAAAACCAAGCTCTGCAATAGGCGTGTCAATTATACGTTTAGCGCCAAATTCGTCAAGCATACCCTGACTTACTTTGTAAGCACCATTATATTCAGCGACTTCCTCGCCCATTAAAAAGATTGTTTCGTCTTTGCGCATTTCTTCGTTCATCGCTTCACGAAGTGCTTCTCTGAATTGTATTTCTCTCATCAGTATACCGATAATGTCGTTTGTTTAGATTAGGCAAAAATACTATTATTTCTTGAATTTCCGTAGCGGCATTGTACTATTTTCGATGCAAACGTAGAAAACCCTGCAGCCAACTGTTGAGTTCTTGAAGGGCTTTCGGGATGTCCCAGTGGGATACATTGCGTTGTTCCACCAAATTGGAGATCGAACGGACCTGTATGGCAGGGCAGTTCTGCTCCTCCGCAACATAGAAAAAAGCAGCGCCTTCCATGCTCTCCAAACAATCAAGGGGTAAGGTTTTTCTGAGCTGTTCAATGCTGGAATTCCGACCATGCACCCTGTTAACAGTTATAGCAGTTGATTTCTTTAACGATTCAAAGGACTGACCTAATGAAATACCTGGCAGCCGCTCCTGAAAGATCGATTTGCCAAAGCCCATTTCCTCGATCGGCATAAAGCCATCTTTGGTTTCGGCACCCAGATCAAAGATGCGGTCGGACACAATCCGTTTTACAGTTCCCATTTCATCCGCAGGATTGAAGGTGCCGGCTATGCCCACATTCAACAAAAGATCGTACTTGTTGTTGGCCAGGTGCTTACCCATCGCATAGGCCGTAGCGACCATGCCAACCCCGGTAACCAAATAATCCGTATCGAATTCTTGAATGCTGGAAATGGAATCTGCAATTTCAAGCTCTGTGGCAGCAACTAGCAGTATCTTCATATATTATCTGAAAGTACTAAATTACGTTTATTTGCCTTATCTTTGTACTATGATTTATATTACACGACGCGAACGCTTTAACGCCGCCCATAAATTGTACCGTGAAGACTGGTCTCCAGAGGAAAACGAGCGTGTATTTGGCAACTGTTCCAATCCCAATTGGCACGGCCATAATTACGACCTTTTTGTGACTGTGAAGGGACATATCAACCCGGAAACAGGCTTCCTGATTGACCTGAAACGCATGAAAGACATCATCATCAGAGAGATCATCAATAAATTGGACCATAAGAACGTTAACCTTGATGTGGATTTCATGAAAGACAAGATGGCTTCCACCGAAGTGATCGCTGTGGAGATCTTCAACATCCTTAAGCCGTTTTTTGAGCAAGAGAAGGTGTTTCTACATGCCGTCCGTCTGCATGAAACGGAAAACAACTATGTCGAATATTTCGGCGAATAATCCCCAAATTTAAATTACGAAATGAGCAAATTTCAACAATTTGAAGAGGCCGAGCAAGATGGCTATCTTAAAATAGATCAGTACAACGAGAAAAATGTTGAACGAATTGCCGCACATTATGTGGATATATTAGAGGCTATCGGCGAAAATCCTAAGCGTGAAGGTTTAGAGAAGACCCCGGAGCGTGTTGCCAAGGCTTTACAGTTTCTTACCCATGGCTATGATGTGGATCCTGCGGAAGTATTGCGTGGAGCCATGTTCCAAGAGGAATATAGCCAGATGGTCGTGGTGAAGGATATCGAAGTGTATTCGATGTGTGAGCACCATATGTTGCCATTCTTTGGAAAGGCCCATATCGCCTATATCCCTAACGGACATATTGTGGGTCTGAGCAAAATCCCGCGTGTGGTGGATATCTTCGCTAGAAGATTACAGGTTCAGGAGCGTTTGACCAACGAAATCCGCGACTGTATTCAAGAAACCCTAAACCCTGCGGGGGTAGCGGTAGTGATTGAATGTAAGCACATGTGTATGGCGATGCGTGGGGTACAAAAGCAAAACTCCGTAACCACAACTTCTGCTTTTACCGGTGCATTCCAAAACGATGTAACCCGTTCTGAATTCATCCGATTGATCACGGCTTCTTTGGATTAAGATTTAAAGAAGATTTAATAAATATTTAACCCGCCATATGGTGGGTTTTTTTATGATCTTTTCACTTTTTCCACAATTGGTATAAAAATAAAAAATCCCGTTTTAAGGCAAATTTGGACATCCTTTGTTACTTAGCAAGATTTTGATAATGAGTGTGTTAATAAAAATTGCTTGGAATGGTAAGGCCCTAATTCCTATCTTTGCCCGGTATGTTTGAAGAATCTGAACGCTTAGAAGCCTATTTGGAAGATACTACGGACGGTGAAAATTCGTTGTTGAAAAGGGTCAATCGAGAGACCTACTTGAGAGAAACCATGCCCCATATGTTATCGGGACATTATCAAGGTAGAGTCCTTTCGATGTTGAGCAAATTGGTCCAACCGAGCTTAGCCTTAGAGATAGGCACCTTTACAGGATACGCCACGTTATGTCTAGTAGAGGGGTTAGCCGAAGGAGGAAAACTTCATACCATTGATATCAATGAGGAACAACAGGAACGCGTTCAAGGGTATTTTGATGAATCACCCTATACGGACCAGATTGTATATCATATAGGAGATGCAGCCGATGTGATCGCGAAGATCGAAGGTATATTCGAT
The DNA here is from genome assembly GCF_004526235.1 of Sphingobacterium sp. CZ-2. GTDB lineage: Bacteria > Bacteroidota > Bacteroidia > Sphingobacteriales > Sphingobacteriaceae > Sphingobacterium > Sphingobacterium tenebrionis. The sequence continues at coordinate 46,355 of NZ_CP038159.1, forward strand.
TTAGTATTTATTGATGCAGATAAGAAGCGGAATCTATACTATTTCAATGAACTGATTGACCGGGTAAGACCGGGAGGATTATTGTTAATTGACAATGTCTTATGGAAGGGCAAGGTTTTTGATGATAAGCCGGACAATCAAACAAAACAAATAATTGAATTAAATCAAACACTGGCAAGTGACGATAGGGTAGAGAAGTTGATATTGCCAATCAGAGATGGGCTTTTTGTGCTACGCAAGAAGTAGTGTTAAACTAAAACAGGTTTTATGCTAAATTATTGTAGAAAGATTTTTGTGGTATGTATACTTACTACATTGACATCTATGAGCGTATTCGCTCAAGACTACACGACAAAATCGTATATCGCTAAGCACAGCCCGGCTGCGCAGAAGCTTATGCGTGAAACAGGGGTACCAGCTTCTGTTATCTTGGCGGTTGCCATCCATGAAAGTGCATATGGCAATAGCCGTATCGCACGTTATCTCAACAACCATTTTGGAATCAAAGGGAAGAACAACAGCACGAAGATCCGTTCCGCTTATAAGGGATACGATTCAGCGAGTGAATCTTACCGTGATTTCGTAGGGCTGTTGCAGCGTAGAAAGGCGACTCAACCTTTGTTCAAGAAGCATGATTCGAAGGATTATCAATCTTGGGTAAAAGGGATTGCACGTTCTGGCTATTCGGAAACGAGTGATTGGTCGAGGAAAGTTATTTCCACGATCGACCGTTACGATCTGGAGAAGTACGACGAAAAAACAAACCTTAATTAATTTCTTTTAGATGAAGAAGGTATGGCTGGCCAGTTTAATATTGGCCTTATTTTTTGTTTCATGTGGAACGAAGAGGGGATCGGTGGTGAAAAGTCCGCAAGGCAAATCGCAAGGCACCATAACCTCCTCCACGGGTAGGACAGGAACGACTTCTGGTAACCGAGGAACCTCTGTCTCTGGCTTATTCTATATCGAAAAATACAAAGGAATTGCCATCGAAGAGATGAACAAATATGGTATACCGGCGAGTATCAAACTTGCCCAAGCCATCTTGGAATCCGGAAATGGAAACAGCGACCTTGCTACTCGTGCGAACAATCACTTCGGAATCAAATGCGGAGGAACCTGGAGCGGAAGATCAGTTACCAAATCGGATGACAATCCCAACGATTGCTTTCGTGTCTATGACAATCCTGAACAATCCTTCAGAGACCATTCCCAATTCTTATTGAGAAAACGCTATGAGAAACTTTTCCAACTGAGTAAGAACGACTATAAAGGTTGGGCGAGGGGATTGAAGGATGCGGGCTATGCTACGAATCCGAGGTATCCACAGCTTCTGATCGATCTGATCGAACGGTACAACCTGCAGCAATATGATATTCCGGAACGCAAAACGGAAGTTGTGGCCAGGGCCGAAAAGGTAGACCAGATCATTGAGAAGAAGGCTGAAGTAGAGCCTCCTGTTCCCGTAGAGGAAATCAAGAAGCCAGTGGCCATGAAGATCTATGAAGTCAAAGCTTCGGACACACTAACCGCTATCGCGACTAAAAACAACCTTACAGTTGCTGCATTGAAGGAAATGAACGGGCTTACAGGCGATGCCGTGTCGGTCGGGCAATTGTTGGTCGTATCAAAATAGTTACAAGAGCTATTAAAAGATGTTAAATATTAGCATCCTATTCATCTATCATGTAGTTTTATAGGAGTGAAACCGCTATTACTTTTTCTTTTATTCGGACTTTTTATTATTCCGCACTCAGGCTTTGCTCAGCGAAGGTTGGAAGGTATTGTGTATGATGCCTTCAATAAGCAACGCGTGGGAGAGGTCTTGATCCGGAATGTGAATACCAATCAGAAATCCTATAACGATTCCAGGGGCGAGTTTGATATCCTGGTCAGTCCGGGAGACCAGCTGATCATTCGGAAAACCGGTTATATTTCAGACACCATTGAAATCAAGGAACAACCAGCCTTGATCATCTATTTAAAGGAAGCTGTCAAACAAATTCAGGAGATTCGTGTTGTAGGGCGTAGGAATCCGGATGATGTGCTGGATGAGATGAAGCGCGATTATAAAAAAGCCTTTGATCTGGCAGCACCTCGGGAAGCACTTTCCGTTGGTCCATCAGGGGCGGGTCTGAGCATAGACTATCTCTATAGCAAGATCAGTAAAGAGGCCAAGAATGCCCGAAGATTTACCACACATATCGGTCAACTGCATGAGCAGAACGTAGTAGAATATGTTTTTACACCCGATTTTGTGCACAATCTGATTGGATTGGAAGGGGAGGATTTACAGGTGTTCATGAAAATCTTTAAACCATCCTATGAGCAAATATCAACGATGAGCAAGGAAGAGTTGGGTATACATGTAAAAAAAATGTACGAAGTCTATAAACTACACCCAAATTTACGACCTTTGCGAGAATTGCCAGATATAAAAATGGATGTCAAAAAAGAAAATTAATATGAGAATAAAATTTTACCTATTACCTGTTTTCATTTTTGTTTTAGGGGTTACCCAGATGCATGCTCAAGATCTAAAGGAGCTGCGTGTAAAACCAGATTCTAGCATCAGCGAACAAGAAAAACAAAAAGCCCTGAATATTAAGAATATCAATGTTCCCATTCCTAAGTTAGACCTGAAAGTAAACTATTGGAAACACTGGACCAAACTGGGATTGAACTTCAACCAGGCACAGTTCAGCGAATCCTGGCAATTAGGGGGATTGAACTCCTGGGCATTAATGGGTCTATTCTGGCACAAATCAGAATTCAATAGAAACAACTTCAACTTTACCACCGAGGTGGACATGAAATACGGTAAGCTGAAAAACGAAGACCAGATGCCAAGACCGAACAATGATAGGTTGTTCTGGGATAATAAGCTTTCCTACAAATTATCGAAGAGCTGGGCGATCTATACCTCGATCACGGTGGAAACGCAGTTTGACAACGCTTATAACTACGGTAGAGATAAAGAAACAGGCAAGGACACCATTACAAGTGTTAAATCCTCTTTCATGTCGCCGGGTTATTTCACGGAGTCTGTCGGTTTGGAGTATAAGCCAAACAAGGAATTCTCCCTACGTTTTGGTACAGGTACAGCCCGTCAGACCTTGATCTTGGATCAGCGTATCAGACCACGTTCAGGACAGGGCTACTACGACCGATATGGCGAATACCTAAACCCATCCAATCCTGATAAAGGAACGGGTCCTCGTTATGGTGTAGAAGAAGATAAGAACTTTAAAAATGAACTGGCATTCCAGCTAACAGCAAATTTGGATAAGAACATCGCCAAGAACATCAATCTGAAAGCACGTTATAACCTTTTTGCAGATTACCTGGACCTGAATGATCCATCACATCGTTTGGATATGACCTTCAGCTCAAGGATTACCTCCTTGATCAATGTTTCCTTAGGCGGTACCATGATCTATGATAACAATATGATCGGCAAAGTGCAGTGGAGTGAATCGTTGGCCTTGGGAATCCTATTAAATTTACCTAAATAAGATAGATGCTAAAAAATACAGGACGATTGGTTGTTGCGGTGTGTGGGGTGATCTTTTTGATCGGTTGTTCAACCGCAAAAAAGACAAAGGTTTTACAGCAACCAACAACTTCTGTCATTACCCCCTCCAAGATAGTTGAGAGTACCGTGGTGAACGTGGATACCTTGTTGGAAGAAACAAAGGTAGATTCACAGCGCCAAATGGTTCAAGTGGTTGCACCATTGACCCCAGAAGAGATTGCCTGGAATATGTTCCGTGCGGGGATCAATAAACAAACGGATTTTGCAGCAGCCATGCATTACGATGTGCGGAAGCCGCATTTCGTGATGATCCACCATACCTCTCAAACCAGTATGGCACAGACCATCCGTACTTTTCAGGTGCCACATAGCAAGGTGAGCAGCCATTATGTGATCGGTAGGGACGGTCGTGTGGTTCAGATGTTGAACGATTACCTGCGTGGCTGGCATGCCGGTCGTGGATCCTGGGGGAATATCACCGATATGAACTCTGTGTCCATTGGTATCGAGCTGGACAACAATGGGAATGAACCCTTTCCAGAAGCACAGATCAAGTCCCTCATGGTTTTATTGGATACCTTAAAGACGAAATATACCATTCCTCAAAAGAACTTTATCGGACACAGTGATTTTGCACCGGGCAGAAAGGATGATCCAAGTGCTTTCTTCCCTTGGGAAAGATTGGCCCAACGTGGATTCGGCATCTGGTACAATCCGAATGCCTTAATGCCTGCCCCGGCCAATTTTAATCCTATGGATGCACTGAAACTGATGGGCTATGATATGACCAGGCCAGAATCGGTCATTCGGGTATTCAAGCAGAAATATATCAAGAATGATCGGACACTTGTCCTCACGGAATACGATAAAATGGTCCTCTACGACCTCTATCGGAAATACTATTAAGCGATTTCTTTTCTTGGGAAAGCAGATTGTAGAAGTAGGCCGATGATGATGACCAAGGCGCAGCCGATCAGGTTGAGCCAGAGAAAAGCAACGATATCAAGCTTCCAGATTCCGATGATGATGGCCTCAGTAATAACCGCCGACCAGAATACCGCTTTACCCCCAATCTGTTTAACATAGAAAGCCACGAGGAAGATCCCTAGGATAGTGCCGTAGAAAAGGGAACCCAGGATGTTCACAGCTTCCAACAAATTTCCCAGCCTATTGGCATATAGGGCGATAATCACCGTGAAAATACCCCAACATAGGGTGCTGATGCGGGATGCGCGCAGGTAAAGGGCATCATCTCCATCCTTGCGGACAAAGCGTTTATAGATATCGATGACGGTGGTAGAGGAAAGAGAATTGATCGCACTTGCAGTGGCTCCCATAGAAGCCAGGAATATAATCGCTATCAATAGCCCAATCAAGCCTTTAGGGAACACATCGATCACGAACTTAAGGAAGATATAGTTATTGTCGTTCGTGTCTGCTTGCTCGTCGTTTTTCTTGATGAGGGATACGACATCCGCCTTCAATGCTTTTTCTTTTTCGCCGAATGCAGATAGTTTATCTCGGCTGGCGTCAATAATATCCTGGTTATCGGTCGATAAGGCATCGGTCAATTGGTTGACGACCAAAGTTTTTTCTTGGCTGAGCTGTTGGTGCTCCTGCATAATCTGCCGGTATTCCCCCGCATATTGGCTCTGCTCCAATTTCAGGGTTTCCTTCTCGTTGAAGAAAAGGGGCGGTGTATGGTACTGATAATAGGCAAATACCAATATCCCGATCAATAGGATACAGAACTGCATCGGCACTTTCAAAAGCCCGTTCATCAACAGCCCCATTCGGCTTTCCTTTACGGAAGCTCCTGTAAGGTAGCGGCCGACCTGGCTTTGATCCGTTCCGAAATAGGAAAGCTGCAGGAAGAATCCACCAATCAAACCCGTCCAAACGGTATATTGGTTGTCAAGGTCAAATTTAAAATCTATGGCATTGGCCTTGCCGGATTTTCCGGCAATATGCAAGGCCTCTTTAAAACCAATGTTCTGGGGCAATAGATGCACCACCAGAACACCCGCCAATAACAGGCCGGCGAAAATAATCCCCATCTGCAGCAATTGGGTATAGGAAACCGCCTTGGTTCCTCCATAAACCGTATAGATGATCACAAGCGCCCCAATCCCTAAGGTCGTCAGTGTGAGGTCGACATGTAGCACACTGGATAGGATGATGGAAGGCGCGAAGATGGTAATTCCGGTAGAGATCCCCCGTTGTATCAGGAACAAAAAAGCCGTTAGCACCCTTGTTTTCACATCGAACCGCTTCTCGAGGAATTCGTAGGCCGTATAGACCTTCAGTTTATGAAAAATGGGGATGAACGTGACACAGAGGACGATCATGGCCAGTGGAAGTCCGAAATAGAACTGCACGAAGCTCATGCCCGATGTATAGGCTAGGCCAGGAGCGGAAAGAAAGGTGATGGCGCTGGCTTGTGTTGCCATGACCGATAACCCTACGGTATACCAAGGTAAGGAGCGGTCACTAAGGATATAGCCGTCAATACTTTTGACGTTTTTGCTCTTATAGATCCCATAGGCGACGATCAAGAGCAAGGTAAGGATGAGTACTATCCAATCGATACTACTCATCCCAAGTATCTAGTAAAGAAATACATCAATACAATGCATACGATTAACCAGAGTACAATTAACCAATAGAATTGTCTCCAGCTACGTACAAATGGAGGAAGTCCATTATCTGTCATGCGGTTTATTCGGCAACAAGGCAGTAATGAAGATGATGGCAAAAACCAATGCCGCAACCGTTCCACCGATCACACCTAAAAATGTTCCTGTAGCAATCCATGCTGTTAAACCACCTAAGATTACAGCGGTTAACAAGATAATTCCTTTTACATTAATTTCTTTTGAGTTGTCGATTTGATTTTCCATTATATTATTCTATTATTTTTCTTCTTTAGTCAACAAATTTACAAATAATCTAGTAGCTCCGGGCACTCCAGCGGGCAATTGTCTGAAAAATGCCAAAGAAGTATATACAAATTTCCCTTTTCCATAATTGGCGATCAACAAGGACCCCTTGTTGGGGCTTTCGTTCTTGTCGGAAAAAGTGAGCGGAGTACGGTATTTCGCATCAATTTGATCCGCAAAGTATAAGCCTCTTTCCTGTACCCAGCCATCAAAATCAGCGACTGTAATTTTGTTGGGATAATTTAGCACCGGGTCGTTTTTATCGTTGAAGACCACCTTGGCATCTTCTTCTGTTACCCGGCTTCGGTTGATCTGGAAGGGGTAAGGTCCAAGCTGCGTTATTCCCATTTTGGAATTGACATTGTACTGCACCAAGGCTACACCACCTTCTTCCACATATTTCAACAGCTCCGGCATCCAACGTTGGATATGCTTGCTAACGTTATACGCCCGTACGCCAACCACAACGGCATCGTAGTTTTTAAGGCTGGAAGACGTAATAAGCTGCTCCGTTAATTGATCCACCTGAATCCCGATATTCTCCAGGGAGGAAGGGATAAGGTCGCCTGCACCGGCAATAAACGCTACTTTTTTGATCGGATTGACCAGATCCAGTTTCTTAACCTGAAGGGTCAATGCCGGAAACCAAGTGATGCTTGGGATGTGGGGGTAGTTAATGTTTTTATAGCCGCTCAATGTTTCGCCATTGAACTGCAGATTTACCGTGCTATTGGCGGTATTTTTAGGGTTTTTGATGCTGATCTGTCCAGACCAGCTTTGTCCTGCCGGAATTTCCACCGCTATCTTATTCGGGTGGATCTCTAGCCCATTGCTCTGGGTAAAGGTCAGGTTGCCCTTTTCGGTTTTTGGACCATGGTTCATCACCGTGATTCCAATGGTTTTCTCTTCGTTTTCCTGGATCAGGAGGTTATTGCTGGTAAATGCTGCGGTAAACTTCGGACTGATGCTGATGGGCTGAAGGATCTCGCCATCTACTGGATCTACATACCTGTATTTGATCGGTTTCTTAACCGGTATATCGACACCCGCCACCTGGAACACAAGCTCCACACTAATGGGGTCCAAGTTCTCCGGTTTTCCAAAATTACGTTCCTCCACCTCAAATTTCCCTAGGGAATGAGGTTTTATCAACCAATAGGGTTGGGAGCTTTGGCCGGCGGTTATTTGACCATCTACGGTTACCGGTTTATTGTAGGTAAGTAGCTTGTTTGCCGGTTTTCCATTGATGCTTTTCAAACTGGCGTTGGCCTCTTCCGATCTGGAAATGATATCCAGACTAAATGGTACTGCCTCAGCAATGACAGCACCTGGTTTGTTGCTGGTGGCTTCCACATACATACCGGCACAAGCCAGCAGCAGGCCTTCCACTTCTTTTATTTTTTGGGATTTCCAAAAGGAGTTTTTCAGTTTTTGGATATCCTGGTGAAGCTTTGCCAAGGCTGGGATACTCTTGCCGGGATGGTTCGGGTCGAAGCTGTTTTGCAGGCTTTTAATTTCCTGTTCGATCGGTTGGGTAAGCCCTGGTTCATTTAATCGGCTCCAATCGGTTTTTATTCCCTCGAACAGGTCGCTTTGCGCTTTATCACCCGCTACATGATCAAAATATTCGATAACATCTCCACGTTGGGTGGCTGCGCCAAATCCCTGGCTTTTATGCTGGGATCTGCTGAGCGCTGATATTTCGCCATAGGAATATCCGATAAGGGGATTGTAGGCGCCTATATTGACTTTTAATTGATCTTCGGAAGTGTTGTTCATGCCCCCAAAATTGGCGGTGTTCCAAACGAGGCGTTTGGCCTGCCAAGGTTTTAGGGTTTTCAGTTGTTCTGGAAATCGTTTGGGGTCAGCAGCTGCGAGGAAAGCTTCATGGGCAAACATGGCTGAAGCCTGGTGATGGCCATGTCCGCCACGGCTGTCGGGCGGAAAGCGGTTAATGATCACATCCGGTTGCAATTGGCGGATGAGGTACACCGCTTCGCGCAGGGTTTCTTCCTTTTTCCAAAAGGAAAAGGTTTCTTCATGGGTCTTACTGAAACCGAAATCGTAGGCAGAAGTAAAATATTGTTCCCCTTTATCGATGCTGCGGGCAGCAAGTAGTTCCTGTGTTCTGATCAATCCCAGGTCGATTCCCTGCTCGGTACCCAATAGATTCTGTCCGCCATCACCACGGGTAAGGGAAAGGTAGGCGGTTTTGAACTTCTTTTCGTTGGCCAGCCAAGCGATCAATCTGGTGTTTTCATCATCCGGATGGGCCGCAAAATACAGCACCGAACCGAGACTGTTCAATTTATCGATCTGCAGTTTGATCTGCGCAGAAGATAGGGCTTGCTGAGCCTGAAGGGTTGGGATTTGAAGGACTAGGAATATAAGTAGACTAAGGATTCGTAGGATCATAGCCTAAAAATAAGGAAGTTTGCCTTAAAAATAAAAGGAATCAAATTAATTTGATTCCTTTTACCAACAATTAAAAATCTTTTGACGTTAAACCCCGTGATCCAATCATGGGTTCAATTGGCAGGATGATGCGCTAATTTGGTCTAACCTTTAATGAATATAAAAGTAAGATAAATAGAATGGAATATGGGGGCATGATAAAAAAAACTTTTCCACAAAAACCGAGTTATACACAGGTTTTTGTGGAAAAGAAAATATAATTTACTGCAAGAAGGGCAGGTAAATTTCTGATTTATTTGTCGATGGAGCCTAAAACACGCTTCATAAAGGTGTTCAGGGCATCTTTTTGTGGTGTTCCATCTTGGATAAGTTTGTTTACCTCGATGGCACCGTACATATTTGAAATCAATTCACCGATGACGTCAAGTTCTTCATCTTTCAGTTGCGAAACTTCGGTCAGGGATTCCAATGTTTCAATGGTTTCCAATACGAAATCGGCATCATTTTCTTTGATGAACTCAACGAGGTGTTTAATTACTGGTAACTTCATTTAATAATTCTGTTAATCCTTCGATTTTATTTGTTTGAACCTGGTTTACCAATTTACCGTTTTTGAAAGCGGCAAATGTAGGCAGGTTATTTACGTTCGCTAATTTTCTTGACTCTGGAAACTTTTCTGCATCCACGATAACGAATTCTACATTTTCGTTCTCTGTAGAAAGTTTCTTGAATTTTGGTTTCATGATACGGCAATTGCCACACCAAGAAGCTGAAAATTGTACCATCACAACATCATTGCTGTTGACTACTTCTTGTAGATTGTCTGCGCTTAATTCTTGTAACATGATAGATTGATTTATAGATGTATTTATAAAAAGAAAGAGGAGGTTTTGGCCTCCTCTTTTTTAAAGGGGGGTCTTAGTTTTGTGCTAAGTAAGAAGCAACGCCTTCGCGTGTAGCGTTCATAGCGTCTTTACCTTCTTCCCAGTTTGCCGGACAAACTTCACCGTGTTTTTGAACATGGGTGTAAGCGTCTACCAAACGGATGTATTCTTTAACGTTACGGCCTAGAGGCATATCGTTTACCGACTCATGGAATACTTTACCAGTTTCGTCGATCAAGTAAGTTGCGCGGTAAGATACAGCTGATCCTTCCACCAAAGTACCGTACTCTGGGTGCTCAACTTCTTTCATTTCTAAAATTCCCAATACACTGGAAAGGTTACGGTTGGTATCTGCAATGATAGGGTATTCCACACCTTCGATACCGCCGTTATCTTTTGCTGTGTTTAACCAAGCAAAGTGTACTTCTGCCGAGTCACATGATGCACCGATAACGATGGTGTTCCTTTTTTCGAATTCAGCAACTGCTTCTTGGAAAGCATGTAATTCTGTAGGACATACAAAAGTAAAGTCTTTTGGATACCAGAATAACAAGATCTTTTTGTTTTCTTGCTGAGCTTTTTCGAATAAGTTCAACGTGAAGTTGTCGCCTAAATAATCGATCGCATCTACTGTAATGTTCGGGAAATTTTTACCTGTAAAACTCATAATATTTTCTTTTCTTTTTCTTGGTACAAAGGTAAGGTTTTTTAAGCCTGAAAAGTATTGATATTGTTTATTGAGTATCATTTTTGTCTATATGTGATGGGGATTATTTATAGATGTGATTTATATTATTATCCAATTATCTCTGCGTCATTGCGAGGAACGAAGCAATCTTCCAAACCACTGTTCATTGCTCGGTTTGTCTATGCCCGCTGTGTCATTGCGAGGAACGAAGCAATCTACTATCCAACCGTAATTGCTAAAAATAAAAACGTACATTTCAGTATGTAAAAAGCATGTTTTCAAGTTGAAATCGTGCTTAAAACATACTTAAACCAAGAAAAAAGCATGCTAAACTAACCATTACATACATTTTGCATACTTTCACCTTGCTTTCACTATGGTTTCAGAGCGAAGAAACTCCTCGCCTCATGCAATTTCCACAAGGTCTATAACCGGCCTCCAAAGCTTCCTCTTCATCCTTAAAAAACACCCTATTCTCTCGTTTCATTCTCTTCCCAGAACCGCAGCCTAATTTTCCATAGATCTTCAATTTTCTATTCCCACCGAACAGGATTTCCTTTCTACGGATCATCCCATGCAGTTCTTGCGGACTTATATTGACATGCTCAATCATCTTTATAAATATTTATAAACTAAATCAACTCAACGCATCATGAAAAATAATTCCCAGAGTATATCTTTCCCCAGATTTCACCTCACTGACCCCATGCTTCATATTAATCCGATAATAACCCTTAGTACCTTTCTCTGGCCTAAAATTCGTGGTAAACAATAATGCATCTCCTTTTTTTGGACGTAGGACTGTCGCTTTGGACTGTGCTCTTGGAATTTGTTGGGTGAGCACAAATTCTCCACCCGTATAATCCTCATCTGCCTCATTCAAAAAGAGTACCATCTGGATCGGGAAATAAACATCACCATAAAGATCTTGGTGCAGGGTATTAAATCCTCCTTTTCCATATTTTAGGATTAATGGTGTTGCTTTTAATTGTTCATTATCATGGCATTCTTTTAGAAATTCGGAATGGCTGTTGGGGTATTGCCTATTTATTTTCAAGACCTGAAACCAAAGGTTGGCGATGGCAGCCAAATGCGGGTAAATGGCTGTTCTTACTTCTTGGATAATGTTTGGCAGGGGATAATTGAAGTACTTGTACTCTCCCAATCCGAAGCGATATCTTGCCATGTTGACGGTCTTTCTATATAGGGATGGGTTATCGTAATTTTGGATGAGCTCTTCGCAATTTTGGGAAGTGAAAAGGCTTGGGATAAGGGCAAAGCCCTGTTGATTCATGGATTCGTTGATGGTGGACCAATCAAGTTGTGCGATTTTCTCTGGTATGTTGGTGTTGTTCATCATTTTGGTAGTGGGGCTTGATGTTACTATAAAGTTCCAAAATTGAGGACAAAGAAAAAATCCAGATGTTGCTAAGTTTTTTGGTGGTAAAATATTAGATTTGCAGCACGGCCTCGTAGTTCAACGGATAGAATAGATGTTTCCTAAACATTTGATAGCAGTTCGATTCTGCTCGAGGCTACAGAAAAAGAGCATCATTTGATGCTCTTTTCGTTTTTTTATAAAGTTTATAATTGATAAATCTCTATTAAAATCCCCAACTATCTGTGCGAAATGGAGAAACAGGTAGACCTGTTGAAGAAAATAAATTAGGCATAGAAGTATTACTGAACCCAAACCTTACTGCAATAGGTTTGGGGACCTCTTTAGAATAAACCAGCAATTCATTATTTTCAATTTTGAAATTGGCAGGTTTAAAAACATGATCGTTTCCCGCAATATATAATCCCGTCATTTCTTTATCTTTGACTCGTAACTTTCCTTCAGCGTGGTAAAATCGAATTCTTATTTTATCATCTTCAATGATATAGTCTTTATAAATGGGTGATTGATAATCTTTTTTTTGGAAACCGTAATCATTTACTAATGCTAAATCGGCAAGTCGTAGAGCTACAGCTCTTTTCTTTTGGGGGTGAATATCTTTTATATTATCTACCAAATCGGTAGTTACGACCATACCTGTTTTTGAAATACTTATTGCAGTTTTGGCTTGTTGCTCTCTAAGTAATGCTGCATTTGGTTTTTCGTATTTATAAGAATGTGGTGCTATTTGAACAAAATAGAAGGGGAATTCTTTATTCCAAGCTTTTCTCCAGGAACTTATTAAGGTTTGCATTAAACGATCATAGCCCCAATAAGAGATTGTATTATCCTCTCCTTGATACCACAAAGCTCCTGCAATATTATAGCCCGCGAAAGGGTGAATCATACTATTCCATAAAACACCGGGTTGGTATGGTTTTCTTGGTGCAATTTTTTGCAATTTTGAATTTTTAAACAACTCTGGATCATTTAATATATCTTCTTTAGGAACCCAATATTCTGCCGCCGATCCTCCCCAGCTTGTATTTATTATCCCTATTGGAATATCTAAATTTTTATTTAAGTTTTCAGCAAAGAAATAACCTATTGCTGAGAAAGCTTCTGCACTTTTTGGATCGCATTCTGTCCATTTATCATATATATCATTTTGTGGGTTTTGTGCAGCAATATTACTTATTTGTAAAAAGCGGATATTTTTATTAGAAATGCTAGGTAATGCTTCTTTCATTTCTTTAACATTATTAAGGGCTGACCATTGCATGTTAGACTGACCAGAGCACAGCCATACCTCACCAACCATAACATTTTCTAAGGTTATTTCTTGATCTTGAGATTGAAACCAGATTTTATATGGCCCCCCCGCTATAGGGGTTAAAATAGATGTTTTCCATTCAGCATCTCCAGAAGTTATAGTTTTTATAGTATCTTTTGACCAAGAGGCTAAAATTTTTACCTCTTGCCCAGCTCTTGCCCAACCCCAAAAATTAACATTTTCCTGCTGCTGTAAAACCATGTTTTTTGAAAAAAAAGATGGAAGACGTAATTTCTGTGCCTGAACTTTATAAATCCCTATAAAAAATATAAGCGTAAAAAAAATAGTCTTATTCATGAATTTTGTTTAAGGTGAATTAGTCTTTTTTATCTGAACCCAAGTTAATGATAATGAAACCAATAACAGAATAACAGCAATTATTTGATATATAATGGAAAGGCTAATATTCGCATCTTTTAAAGCACCTCCTAAGTACACCATGACGCCCCCCACAATCGTGCTCAAGAAATTCAGGAAACCATAAGCGGTTGCAATATATCGTTCATTAACCACTTGTCTAAGTAATGGCATTAAATTAGCATCGTTAAAACCTCTGGCAAGGCCGTATATCAACATCGCAACTATGGCCACAGCAAACATTTGAGTAGATGCCATAATGAAAAGAAACGGTGCCCCTATACAAAAGCCAATAATCATTACATTCACTCTTCCTTTCGGATTTTTTTGTGCCCAGCGATCTGCTACAATGCCACCCAATATTACTCCTACAAAAGAACCAACTTGCATATACCCTGTTGCGGAAATTCCTGCAGTTCCCAGATCTAAATGAAACTGTTCTTTAAGAAACGTAGGGAGCCATCCTGCGACAAACCAGTTGGCCATTCCTAATACAGCAAAATAAAATAGGATTAGGTAAAATGAAGGAAGTTTGAATAAGGATATTAAAATCTCTTTCACCGAATACTTTTCGGAAATTTCATCTTTTTCTAATTGAAAATTTAATTCACTTGGATTGATTGTGTTTTGATTTACTTCCTTTTTGTCACGAATAAAATATATTAAAACAAAAGAATAAACGATTCCAAATAAACCAAATACATGGAAACCATATCGCCATCCCCAATATTCCGCAATAAATCCGCCCAAGCCCCCCAGAGCTAGTCCAGTATATAACCCACACATATGTAAACCTGTAGCTAAGGAGCGTGTTTTTCCAGAATGATAATCGGTGATTAAAGCTAATGCTGCAGGGATGTAACAGGCCTCACTTATACCCATGAGCAGGCGTGTAATTAAAATTTCCTCAAAAGAATTAGCATAGCCAGTCCATAAAGTAACTGCTGACCAAATTAAAACAGATAAAACGATGACTTTTTTCCGAGAATATTTGTCAGCTAGGAAGCCGCCGAAGGGACTTACAATTCCATATGACCATAGAAAAACTGAAGTTAATAGACCGAATTGAGAATCATTCAAATTAAAATCTGACACGATTGGATCCCGCATAGAAGTGATTAGAATCCTATCAAAATAATTTAAAAATGCCACCACCCAAAGTAGGCCTACCAATAACCAGCTGTATCCTTTAGAAGCTGTATTTATCATGATTATTTTGTTATATGACCAACCAAAACTTTTGGACTTCTGATTCCAGGTCGAATCTCTCCTGTCGGAATAATAAGGCTTCCTCGCCAATAGGTAGTGCCAGTCGTAACTGGAAGCCAGACTTTATCTAAAGTTTCCATCTTTACTATTGATTTATTATTCCACTCTTTTCCATCATATATGAAAATTCTATTCGAAAACCCTGGATGATCATGATTTGGAGTAGTTTTTGCCAAGCGGCCATCATCTCCACCAATTACAAATAGATTTTTGCTAAAGGCATCATAAAATGCAGGTCCAGCTGCCGCGGCAAAAGATGTTGGAAGATTAGTTTTTTGAATCCACTCTCCATCATCATTAAGTTCATATACATCTTTTAAGTAATTTCGAACGCCATTTATTAAGGAAACACCGGACATGATTAATAACTTTCCATTGAAATTTGCAGCTACTGCAAGCATCCTACCTTCTGCTGGCAATTTGGTACAGATTTCCCATCCATTATGAGGGTTTTGAAGATCTAACCTCCAACAGTTATTTTCAGCTTCTTTAGAATTTGGTGACTTTAAACCTCCAAGGATATACCAAAAATTGTTAATTCTTACAGAAGCACAATTTGCAATAGGGCTGGGTAATTTAGCTATGGATTGATAGGCTATTGAATTTTTAGTGTTATCCCAAAATATTTCATATACAGAATCCAAATGCTGGTTTTCATCACTTCCTCCAGCGATGTACATTTTATTATTATAAGAAACCGTAGCGCCATATCCCATGACTCGGGGAAGTTTAGTTGATTCTGACCAATTGCCCGCTTTTTCTTTTAACACGAACAATTTATCTGTCCAAACTTTTTCACCTCCTTCCCATGGAGCTTTTCCATCTGGGAAATTTGCTCCACCAGCAACAATCAAAAAATCATTTACAACGCCGACATATGCCCCTGCATAACCAATTGCATCAGGAATTGGCTTTAGGTAAACCCATTCCCATTTTAATTTTGTTTCCTGTCCTAAAACAGCGGTTGGAATCAACATAAAAATCAAGATTTTAAGTGCATAAAACAGCATAGCATTTTTTAACAAGAGGCTACAATATCTAAAAATTCTGAATATTCAAGTTCTTTGTAAAGATTTGAAATATTTTCTTGGGAAAGATTAGCTAATGGTAGTCGTGAATTTCCTAAAAATACGCCTGTTTTTTCCATAATAGCTCTTTGGGTGGGAATTGGACCATATTTAACCAATAAGCGAATCATTTCAACAGCTTTAAAATGAAGTTTTTCTGCTTCTTCGTGTTTACCTTCATGAAAGAGTTGAACAACCTTATTGTATAATTTAGCAGCATAGTTATAAGTGCTTCCAATAGCTCCTTTTGCTCCAACAGCTAAAGCGGGCAATAACAATTCATCATAGCCGAACAAGATGTCATATTTTCTATTTTTATAATTCAAGCATGCTTGATATTCGTGAATAGTGGAAGCTGTATATTTGATTCCAGCAAGGGTAGGTATTTGTGCCTCTGCAAGAGTTAGGAATTCAATTAGATCTAATTGTATGCCAGTAACTGCTGGGATATGATAGTAAAAGAATGGAGTTTTAGGAGCAGCAGAAGCAATATTGGCCATGCAGTCCACTAGATTTTGAGCCGAGCTAGGTTTAAAGTAAAACGCAGAAACAGAAGAAATATAATCTGCACCATTTAATTCCGCATGCGTGGCCAATTTTCTAGCTTCTTCAATTGAACTATGACCAACATGGACTAAAACTAATATTCTACCAGCGACACATTCTAGATACCGTTCAGTTATTTGCATTCGTTCTTCAGTGCTCAAACTTGGACCTTCTCCATTTGTTCCACAAATGAATACACCCACGACCTTTTGGTTGATTAACATATCAACATAGCTTGGAATACTCTCTAAATCAATAGAGCCGTCTGCTTTAAAGGCAGCAAAGGTTGCTGCAATCAGTCCATTTATTTTATTCATTTTCTATAATTTTTACAATAATTCTTTAAGAGAAACTTGTTGGAAAACAAGGTCGGCCTGACTACTTTCGTATAAAATTCCAATTGTGTTCTTGTCAATAGAAGTAATACATGAATATCCCCTTCCTTTTCCTTCATCCAGTAATGTTTTTGTAATCCATGTATTGCCGTTGTCTTTGCTGATTTTCAATGAAATATTAACCCTTTCATATTTTGAGTTTGGATTACAGAAAACAAGAAGAGTTTTTTCATTTCCAGATTCAAAATAATGATGTTTATGGATACTTGCCATACAGGTTGGTTCAATTAATGCATGGTGAGATGTAGGATGTTCAATCCAAGTTTTTCCCATGTCGTTTGTTGTAGCAACAGCTCTTCCGTTTTTTTCTCCCTTTTCTGTGCTATTTAGGTTTGATCGCATATTTAACATGATTCGTCCATCCTCAAGTTCAACTGCCATACATTCTGTTGTGGATCTTGGCAAAGCCGGATTAGATGTTAACCAAGTTTTCCCTCCATCTTTACTATAAGTAATATTTGAAAATGCTTTTCCAGAATTGTCTCTACCTTGGGTAGGCATTACTAAGGTGCCATTTTTCATGGTAAGGCCATGTCCTGGGGCAGGAGCCCATAGCCACCAATCCTCTTTTTTGCACATTTCTGTTAGATTAATAGGTTTTGACCAGGTTTTACCGTTATCTTGACTCCTAACCATAAGAAATTGAGAAGTTTCCTTTATGCCGAATCCAGGCTGAGAACCCTTGGTTTTCCATTGATGATTCCAAATTTCTTTTCCATCTTTTATTCCAGGGTACCAAGTTCCGGTTTCATCAATTACGCCGTGCATCCATAATCCAGCAACGAAAATTTCTCCATTGTTTTCGTTTATAATAATATTTGGATCAGATACGCCATTCCATTTTTGCCCCAAGCCTCCAAATTCACCCATATCTATAGCTACTTCAAAGGGTAACCATGAATGCCCACCATCTAGACTTCTTGATACACCAATATCCATATGGCCTTGTAAGTCCCTGCCAGATTCATATCTTGCATCATAAACAGAAACTAAAGAACCATCTTTTGCAGTAATAATTCCAGGAATCCGACTGGTATGTACTCTATCTTGTTTGTGTCTTCGAACTGCAACAGCATATCTATGAGAACTTGATTTTAGATCTTGAAATTTTATTTTTTTACCGTTTATCTTTAATGCATCATAGGATATATCAAGGGGCGTAAGCAGATTTTTCACAGGGGGTACCTGTACACTCAACCAAAAATAGTTTGCGCCCTTTTTAATATTTGTGACTGCCATTATGTTAGTTTTTGCTTTTTGGAACACTTGTGATTGAAGTTTCTCAAATTTTTCTTTGTTTCCATCTTTTAATAAAGTAGTGTCGGTATTTGATTGCCATAACTCAATTTGTTTTACAATTTGGTTATTGAATTTATCAATGGTGATTGGCAATTCGATTTTTTGATTGTATAAAGCAATGTCGCTGTGAATAACATATCTTTTTATGACATTAATGGATTGGTCTGCCAAGATTGGCAACTGGTAAGTTTTTATGTCAACACGTAAATTTTGTGCTATGGCAATGTTATTTAGAAAAAATAATATTAAGCTGATTATTAATGTATTTACTCTTATCATCTTTTAAGCTTCGGTTTTTTTGATTAGTTATTTAGTACTTATGTACTACAAATAAAAATAATAAAAAAATATAAGACATCCATAGGATATCCTATATTTTTTTTATTTATTTAAATATTCATAATGAGGTCTTAGGTGTTCTCGCATTGCTAAAACAAAATCTTCCTTACTGCCTGTTTTCAAAATATTAACCAAATCTGCATGGGTAACATTTGATTTAATGCTTCTATTCTCGTTCTTTAAAACGTAATCGAAGACAGGTAAGAGCATAATCTGGAACCTTTTTAAGGTGTCATTTCCTGTGATTTCATAGAGTTTTCCATGGAAAGCTATTTCACTATTCACTCGAAATACATCATTATCCCCTGATTTTTCTTTTTTGATTATACCTTCTAATTCTTTTATATCCTTATCAGTCTTCCTAAGAAATAATAAATCTGCCAATCCAGACTCTAAAACTAAACGGAGTTCAAAGAGGTTTTTTAAAGTTGATGTATCCATGAATTGTGGGTTAAGTACCCGTTCAAATGAACCTAAAATATCTGGGCTAGTTAAAACCATTCCTCTTTTCTTTTTAGACTCGATTAATCCTAACATTCTTAATCTACTCAATCCTTCCCTTAATACATTTCTACTAACTCCTAATGCCTCAGATAAATCCATTTCAGTTGGTAAAACATCCCCTGTTTTCAGCCCCTTTTTATCTAAATATTCGCGCAATTGAATTTCAACTAAATCCGCCCGTGTATTGACCTCAATGGGTTTTAGGTCATTCATCAAATCCTTTGTTGGCATGTAAATGGTATTAAATTACTTTTATGTTCTACAAAATAACATAAAAGTTATGATTAAAAGTTAGTAATATAAAAAAAATGTTAAGAAAACCCAAGAAGTTGTGACTAGCATCTGTCACATTTATAAGGACTTAATCCAATTTAAGTTTATGTGATGATAATCTATTGAATGTCTTCTGTTAATAGCAGATCCTGCAGATGGATTATCAACTTGTTCGACTAATATTCCGATTTCTACATCATTTATTTTAGTCATGCTGGAATAACCACCATAACCTAACCTGCATAAACTTTCTTGTGAAATTTGATGGTAAGTCAACTGTTTAGAAGCAAACCATGATTTACCGTCATCATAACTTAAACGAATAGTCATATTACATCGATCTTTCATACTGTCACCTTCATTATTTGCAGAATTCAAAAACACCATCAAATTCGGATAAAAAGATTGACGGAGAATAGAGCCTTGACATCTTGGATCAATCAAATTTGGGTCAGATATAAAATTTGAAAATCCACCTTCAATAGAGCCCCTTGAGGTATATCTTGTTTTTCCTTTATTCCAAATATTTGTTACAGCACGATCATTTCTTAATAACAAGCCACTACTAAGTTCAACAATACTACCTTCAAAAGTATTTTTAGGTATCCTTTGATATTTCCAAGTCACTCCATGGTCATCGCTATAAATATTTCTTTCACCAGCTGGTATAATTAATCTACCCTTTGTGTGACCATTTTCAATTTGAATTCCAGAACCTGGGCCAACAGCATCCCACACAAAATCTTTTGGAACTAAATCTTCTGTTCTATCGACAGGATTTGACCATGTTGTCCCATTATCATCACTAAACATAGAATAAACCCTTCTGTCGCCCCATTGAGAAACTTCTGGGTAGTATTTTTCATTAAAAGTACCTCCATGTTGACTATGTTTATCAGAATTCCAAGAGAGAAAAATCCAAATTTTATTTTTTTCAAAATCTGTAACAATGGTAGGATTTCCCCAAGTGCCCTCCCCTTCATGTACTAATATTCTTAACGCGGACCAAGTTTTTCCTTTGTCAGAAGACGTTTTTGCCACTAAATCAATATCACCATAATCTAAACTGCTCATTTTTCTTCCTTCAGCAAGTGCAATTAAATCACCATTGGGAGCTGTGACTATACTTGGAATGCGATAAGAATGATAACCATCCTTTCCTTGTTCAAATATTCTCACATTCTCTTTAATTATTTTATTATCCTCTTCATCAGGAATAAAAGGTGTTTTCTCAAATTTTAAAACAGAAGTTAATCCAGTATCTTTATCTGTACAAGATAATAATGTAACGACGAAAAGGGCATTGATTATTAAAAACAGGTTATTTTTCATAAGTAATAATTCCTTCAAATGGTGTATTTATTCCTCCCTCGGTAGCAATCAAGATTTTGCCTGATGGTAAAAGTACTGCATCTAGATTTCCTACTGGAACTAGGTAAGTATTATAAGCCATCTTATCAAACAAAGGGCCTTGGTTTATAAATGATTGATTTTGTTGATCTCTTGTGAAAAGTGTTGGGGAATTGGCATATACAGGACTCATTCCATACGAACGAACATCCGTTCCCCGTCCTAGTGGGGAAACATAAAATAGTTTTCCAGCATCATTTTGGACAAGGACAGAAGGAAAAGTATGACCAAAATCTCCTGTATTGATTCCATTTGAAAAAGAAGTTGCGGTCGTCCATGTGGTACCTCCGTCGGAACTATAAGAAACCATTTTATTTCTTGGGGTAACATTACTGTGCGATAGTAACATCATCAATTTACCGTCGGCCAACTCCACAATTGATGGATTTCTTAGATTGCTTCCTAGGATTTCGCCACCTAATTTCCAATCTAAGCCATTATTATCTGATATGGCTACTTGTACTCTATTGGATCCAACATTCATTGGTAATATTAATCGGTCTTTATTATTGGAGCTTTTTAAAACTATTCCATGACCAGAACCAAATTGGACATCCACTGATTGGGTCTTTATTTGATTGGTGATGTCTTGTTCTCCTGACCAAGAATTTCCATTATCGTTAGAAATGCGTTGATAAATTTTTTGTTGGCTTGGCTCAAGTATAAAAGAGGTGCCATTTTGTATATAGTCAATCTTGCTATAATATAAAAAGAGTGTTCCAGTGTTGTTTTTTATTATTTGTGGATAAGCATAAGTATCATTAGAATTTTCTCCAGCAATTACATCAATTTCTTTGGACCAGGATTTTCCTCCATCTGAAGATCGACGTAAGATAATATCGGTATTAGCTATAGGTCTAGAAGTTTGAGCGACTCGTTGATAGGCATTTTCATAACTTCCCCTCCCTTCAGCAAATAACAACACATCGCCATTATTATCTGTTGTTAAAGCTGGACGTTGGATAAAATTATAATTGAACTCTTTATTGTAAAAAGCATAATTGACTGTAAATGCTTCTTGAGATTCAATATAAAAATCATGAATAGTTAAAAAGTTTCTCCATGGCCGAATACTGGGCGTATAAAAAAACAGTTTTTGTTCAGGCAATTGCATTTTGAAACACAGTACACCATTTATTTTTATATAGAATAAATTATCTACTATTGCGGTTTCAAATTCAGCAGGAACGCCAGGTGTTATAACCTCGTTAACAGTTGGCCATCCTGCTTCTGGATTTACTGAAAAAGTTCGTTCATAAAAATCAAGGAAAAACTGAGGCGCAATGTTTGAAAATCCATCAAAACCGAAAATAAACTCTCTTCCATTCTCCCAGCTATTTCCAAGTACAATACCAGCTGCGGTACCATTAAATGTTCCAATGGTTGCTTTAAAGTACATATAGAAGTTTTTTCCTTTTCCTACAGGAACAAAATATTTGGATACAGCATAATTATTGCGATAACTATTCTCTCTTCCACCCACATGATCCGCATTAGTAATAGGATAAGGATTTCTGTGTTGAATTAAACGCATGCCATTCTGTTCTTGCACCCATGAAATGGTGTCTCCACCAGGATAATAGTCCGTAAAACCTTTAAACAAAATTTTTTGTAGATCGGGTTTACCGTCTTTCATTAACCAAATGCCCGCCATTCTATTTTCATCAAATGGAAACGGGAGGGAGTCAGGAGTAATTTTTTCTTCTTCATAAGGGCCAGGAAAATCCCAGTGTTGCTCTTTATAACAGGAGTTGAAAATTATTAAACAAATGCTACAGCCTAATAAATATTTAATTATTTTTTTCATTTCTAATCAATTTGGAATTAGATTTCAATTATTACTAACAGGTAAATACCAGCTCTTTTGATCTAGAAGTTTTTGGTACACAGAATTTCTATTTTCTCCATTATATTTAGAAGCTACCTTTTCTGCTAAAATATTTTTCCCAATTAACTGTGACCATAACATAAGGTCATACCAACGTTTACCCTCAAATGCAAATTCCCTTGCACGTTCTGTGAAAATAATTTCTAACATCAATTCTTTATTTGTATAATCTATATCTGTTGGTAAATATTTTACCAACCCACGAGATTCACGAATCATATTGATAAAATTGAAGGCCGAGGCATAATCATTTAGATGTAAATCAGCAATAGCTTTAAGTAGCCATGCGTCAGCAGAACGGAAAATCTGCCAGCTAGCATTGCTTTTATAGGCGGGTCTCCTTGAAGAAACATTATCTAATCCGATATATTTCCAAATAATTGTGTCTTGGTCAAAAACTTTATAACTAAAATTTGTCCGAACATCCGAACTTTCATGGAAAAATATGGTGTTTATTACGTGGGATGATGGTTTTAAAAAATACTTACCTCCTTCTTGTGCTAAGTTTGAAGTAAATTCTTGTAACCTATTGGTTTCAAAGCTGTTGTCGAATCTAAATCCCAAAAGAAACATGCTGTGCTGAGCTGCAAAACTAGCCGTAAATTGATTTGGCCATGCTCCTGCTGTACCTAAAGAATGTTGATTGTTTACTATCGGAGAATTACAAAAAGCTGAGGCGGTTTGATATTCACCAAGCCAAATGGCAATTTCTGCTGCAAAAGTTGCAGCAGTAGGTTGGGAAACTCGGCCATACCTTTCCTCAGAAGGAAGCGTTTCATTGTTCCACATAAAGTTTAAAGGCAACATCCCGAGAACACTTAAAACATCATTATAAATCATTCTCCAAACCTCTTGTTTATCTTTTGGGAATTTTAATAAACCACGAAGTTCAGTTGAGGTTATTTCAGATGTTTTGCGATTAATGGTATTTCCCTTTTCATCTATATATGAAACCTCTTCTGCATAATCAGATCGAATAATTGGAAAGTTTTCAAATGTACGCACCAAATAATAATAACATATTGCACGAAGTAAAACAGCTTCTGCATAATATGCATTTGCACTTTTAGGCAATAGCTTATCATCTTTATTAGTTACATCATAAACCTTTTCCATCTGCCTATTGCATCGTGCTATGGTTTCGTAAATATTATTGTAATCAGCAAAGGGATTTTCAATACTAACATTATTGATAACAAACTCATTTATATAAGGCATTGGTTCAGTTTGACCTGTAGTAACCATATCTGCTCGAGCATCTCCCCACAAAAGAAATTTGTGGACATCTCGAGTTAATGGAGCATACATTCCCAAAGCTGATGCATTGAGGTCTTTTTGGCTTTTATAAAAATTATCTTCCACAACTGAATTATAGGGTTCCACGTCGAAAAAGGAAGAACAAGATGCCATAAGCGTTATAAAAAATAGACTAGGGATTAGGGTGTATAAGCGAATGCGATTTTTCATAAATAAAAAATTTTGCAAAAATTAGAATGAAGTTTTAAGACCTAGTTTGAAGGTTTTGCCTAAAGGAGGAGCACCAAAGTCTATATTTCTTAATAAGGAAATGTTCAAGCCATTTACTTCTGGATCGAAACCGGAATATTTTGTCCAAGTAATTAGATTGTCTGCACTTAGGTAAATCATTATATTTTTAAAAAACTGTGATGGTTTACCCTTTATGTTATAATGGAGCGAGCTTTGTTTTAATTTTAAGTAACTTCCATCTTCTACCCAAAGAGAAGAAGATGCGCCGTTATTTGAAGGGTCATCTAAAACTGCTCTACTCAAGCCGTTACCTGTTTCATCATCCGATCGCCAGCGGTTTAGAACGGATGGGTCTTGATTGGCAAAATCCTTCATAAGATGCATTTGCTGCTTAAAGCTATTGTATATATCTGCACCCTGAGAAAAATTGAAAAGAAGGTTGAGTCCAAAATTTTTATATTGGAATGTTGTCGAAAAATAACCAAAAAATTTAGGTAAACCCGTTCCTATGATTTGCTTATCTAAACTGTTAATTATTCCATCATTGTTGATGTCCTCTATGACATAATCTCCTGGATAATATACTGTGCCATCTGATTTTTTTAAATTAACCTCTGATTCATTCTGAAATACTCCTAATACTCTATATCCATAATAGGATCCCAATTGTTCTCCTTCTTTCGCAATTCCAGTTATATTGCCAATTGATTGTTCAATTGCACCATTTGGTAGAGAAGTAACTTTATTTTTTAACGTTGAAACTGAAGTTGATAAATTCCATGCTATGTTTTCTTTAGCAATGATTTGTGAAGTCAGACCTAATTCAAGCCCTTGGTTAGTTATTGATCCAGCGTTTTCAAATCTATCTTGCAATCCTAATTCGTTTAGAATGGTTTTATGAGTTATAAGATTGGTAGTATGCTTAAAATAATAGCCTAAATTTAATTGTAATCGATTTCCAAATGGCGTTATAATACTTTGTATATCATAATTGTCAGTTATTTCGGGACGAAGACTTGGGTTTGCAATATTACCAAAATATACACCTCCATATCCGAAATAGTTTTCAGGATAATACTGGTTAAAATGGTAGAACCCTCTAACCTCATGGTTGCCATTTCTATTGTAACCTAAATTTATACTCCATTTGTTCAATGGTTTTTCCTCCAATATATAAAAGTAAACTTTTGCGCCTGGGTAAATATTCCAGCGAGAATTTGAACCAAAATTTGAGGAACCTTGGACATTCAAAGAGGCGTTAAGACTTATTCTTTCATTCCAATGAAGAATACCTTCAGCAATGTAACTCATTAAATTTGATCTATACCTTGTGTTCGAAGCGCTATCAACAACCCCTTGTTGTAGTGTCTCGAAATCATCAGTTCCAGCGTTTATCTTTCTTCCAAATACACTTTTCTCTTCATAGGTTTCAATTGCTGCTTGTATGCTTGTATTATATTTTAGGTTTTCTGATAATTTCCCTGAATTGGAAAGTATACCATTCCAATTCAAATAAAATTCACTTGAGCTTCTTTGAGAGTTTTGTCGGATTCGGTATAAGTCAGGGACAATTCCTAATGCTGGCCGAAATTGTTTTTCAGATAAATTGAAATAAGAAATTGAAAGATCTGATTTCAAATCCCAAGCACCTCTAATTTTCCAGTTTACTCCCATTACTCCATCAATTCGATTAAATTGATTTTTGTTAGAAAGGTTGTTAACAAGGGCAAGGGGATTGCTTAATCCAAGCGTGTCAACACTCGCCAGAATTCGACTCTGACTACCATCAGCATTTACGAAATTAGTTCCTAAAAATGGCGCTTTAGCACTTGCAATATAAATGGGGTGCGTGTTATAATCGGATCCAAACTCTTTATAATGCCCACTTGTGTTCGTGTAGGATAAATTGTTGTAAATAGAAATGTTTGGAGCCAACTGATAATCTAAATTAAATCGAAGACCAATTCGTTCAAAATTAGTTTCTTTTATTAAACCCTCCTTATTGGTATAGCCAACAGCAAAAAGATAATTTGCATCACCATCACCGCCTTTAAGTTTCAGGTGATAGTCTTGAAATACACCATCCCTTTTAATCATGTTTAACCAATCATTTTGAAAATTATATTTTGGATTACTTTCAGAAAATATAGGGTGTTGGTCTAATTGGGCTGGCGACATTCCTTCTTCTTGAAATCTAGACCATAAATAGGCTTTCATGCTTTGAGCATCCAATCGTGGCACGTTTAAATTGGAGGAGATTAATCCATAATTAGATATGAAATCAACTTTCGTTCCACCAAATTCACCTCTTTCTGTATGTATTTCTAATATACCGTTGGATCCTCGACCTCCAATTTTTGGCATTTCAAAACCAGAGGAAAGAACTTGAATATTATTGATGTCATTTGGGTTTAAAAAACCTAATCGATCTGGTTCAAAAGTACTTAAGAAAGTAGGATTTGCCCCAGAGTATCTCATAGGAATTCCATCTATATAAATTAAAGGGCTACTGGATAAATTAATACTATTTAGCCCACGAATCATCAATACTGGGCTGGCTCCTAGATTCCCACTTTCCGATACTGATATGTTGGGCTTTTCATATAGTTTCCCGACAATAGATATGGTGGAAGGGGCAATATCCAAACGATGTAGACTGTCTACTGTCGCAGGTTTTGCGGCTATATTTTGGGCATAAATACTGCTATTTGCCATAAGAATAGCAAAACAGATGGATATGATATATTTTTTTGTAAACATGATATTTAATAGTCCAACAGGTTAATTTATAGGGATGAGTTCCAGAATGTCCAATAATAGGTCACAGCAATAACCAGGAGATTTATTAGTGCCAAAATCAAGAAATACAAAATTCAATTTTACGTCAGATCTTTCTTGAACTGTAATATCTCCACAATAATTAAAAACAAAGTAACTGTACTCTTCAAAATCTCCATCTTTTTTGGCGAAATCCGTTAATTCTTTGACGATTTCCTCATTATAAATAGTCATAAATTTTCCTCTTGTTGCTGCCATTCGCTGCATAATTCTAATCCTATATTTACCAGCAGGAACATCTGGAACTGTAAGCCAAAAATAATCCCCAGCTTGAGTGGCATCAAATTGAACAATCATTAGTTTTCTGTCTTGATGATAACTTTGAGTCCCATTATTGAGTCTTATGGAAGCTGGTGGCGAAGTAAAAACATTTTGCTTTCCATAATTACTTCCTGGGGGATATAGGTTTAATCTTATTTTAGAAGGAACTGCTGGTGTAATTTGAAGGGGAGTGTCTAAGCTATGATATATACCATTTTGACCAATTTTATCGATTCCAAAATTAGCAGATTGATTAAAGCTAAATTTTCCATTAACTTGATATTTCCCATAGTTATCTACAGAAAAAGAAAGAGCCTCTTTTTTATATAATGGATAAAATCTTTGAGCAGTTAATAGGTTAAGATAATATCCAGAATCAGGGATAATATGGTAAGATGCCCAATCTTTTAAATTTTCTATTTCATTTTTATCAAAATTGCTTTTTTTAAGAGCATCATCAGTTTCGATTAACAAAGTAACCACGCTATCTTTTAGATATTTCGTAAGATCTGTTTCTTCAAAAATAGACAGCATAGTATTATACTTTCCACTTTCAACTAGCATATCATAAATTGAAGATGTAGGAGGAGGTAAAACGGCATCTAGAATATTGATAAATCCATTGTTGAAATTTATATTGCTTTCGACAATAGTCGCCACATTATTCAGTTTAATGGCATTATATGATTCACTAATATCGGCGATTAGATATTTTAAGCTATAGGATGTTGGGGAAGGTAATGGGCCGTGAGTAAATTCATTAGTATTGATTCGTTTATCCAGAAGATGGTATTTAAAATATGAAATCCAGAATTCTTTAGGGGCGTCTTTAATTTTTTTAATTGGTTTTCCATCTAAAATTAGAGTTTGAAACAATTTTTCAAATGCCGAATTATTTGGAGCGAATAGAGTATAAGAACCTGCAGTTTTCAATAAATTTCTCTGACCGACATACTCTGTCAATTCTTTGAACACACTTAATGTTTTGCTGCTATCTAGAAAATCCATGATCTGAATTTCATCAGTTGTATCGTATCGTATATCTGAATATTTATCCTTGCACCCAAAGTGGATTAAAAATGCAAAGCTTGAAATCAATACCCAAACATATAGCTTTTTGAGGTTCACCATGATTCAATTTATTTTATGTTTTTATTTATTCTTGTAATAATCCTTTTGAATTAATGCTTTATTATTTTCGATTTCTGTTTCATGATACGGCAAGAACCAACTTTCTGAATTCAGAAGACGAGCTTTAATTACCTGATATTGGATTTTTAAAGAATTATTTTCTGCAGTTTTTTCTAACAATACACTTTCCATTCCTGGCCTACGCGCTATACGTACTGCAGCGAACCATTCTTTTCCTTCAAATCCCAGTTCGAATTCTCGTTCCATTAACAGAAATCGCATAAATTCTACATCAGTTCCCATTGCTCCAGGGGTTAAGGCAGGAATATCACAATGCTTTCGGATTAAATTTATTCTTTCCTCAGCTTCTGCATATCTTCCAAGTTGGGCTAATGCTTCTGCTTCGATAAAAAGAATTTCTCTATATCGGTAAAAGATATAATTCATGTTTCTTCCTCCCGAAGGTCTATAACTTGGAACATAAGGAGTTTGTCCAGTCATTTTATATATCTCATATCCGGACACCGCTGAATAATTTACAGGGGTCATATTAAAGGCTGCATAATTTTTTAAGCGGATGGTATCTGCACTCCAATTGATAAGATCTTGGGGAGGATAAAGTTCGAGGCCATCAATTTCAATGTTGATAGAGTTTGCAAGATATTTGGCGCCAGCACTAGTAGGTTGAAAATTTGCAAACCAACCGTATATTGGAGAAGAGAAACCTGTCTGTAAGTATTGATATTCAAATATACTTTCACTCGAGTTTCCTGGATTAAATATGCTAAACCAATCTTGAGGATCCACAAGCTTAGATTTGTAGTCTTCTAAAGACTCGCACAATTCAAGGCTTTCTTGGTATTGATTTCTCCAAAGTTTAACATCAGCCCAAATTGCTCTAACTGCATTTTTGGTTATTCGACCAAAGCGATCATTAATATTCTCAAAATCTGAGGCAGTATTAGCTAAGGCCTTTTCCAGATCCTTTTCTATAAAGTTTAGTACTTCTTCTTCTGCATGGGCCGCTGTATTGAATATTTGAGCATCTGATTCATAAGGTTCTTCCATGATTGGAACTTCTTTAAAGGCTCGAATTAAATAGAAATAATTCAACGCACGTAAAGCATAAGCTTCTCCCATGAACATTTGAAGTTCACTTTCTTTAAATGTCTGATCATTTTGTAGGGCGGTTGGGGCATTTTTAATAAATGAATTTATCCAGTTAATTCCCGTATATACTGATGCCCAACGAACTAAACCATTTGTCGGATAAATGTCATGTACCATGAACTGTCGATAATCGTTGCTAAACGAAGATCCAGGACCAGGGGTATATAGACTAGATCTTATGTCGCCCCAAACTTGAAATATATTGATGTTGTTATGAAGAGTAGCATACATGCCATTTCGTGATGCTAGAACCTGTTCTCTATTTTGCCAATATTCATCATGTACCAAATTGTCTGGAACTTCAACATCTAAAAACTTATCACAGGAAAGTAGTGAGTAGGAAAAAATGGCCAGGAAACATATAATTAATCGATTCATGCTATAATTTTTTATTATTCATTATAAATTAAACCTAAAGCCAAAAGTATATTGTTTAGGTGGAGCCGTGTAATTATCATCGATTCCGAAGAGGTAAACAGAGCCTTTTATTGGGACTTCTGGATCTACACCTAGGTAATTTGTCCAAGTGAGTAAATTAAATCCGGTAACAAATAGGCTTAATTGTCTAATTCCCCATTTTTTTAAAAGATCATTGGCTTCATAAGTAAATGACAAAGATTTTAATCGCACATATGAACCGTCTTCTACCCAACGCGAGGAAGCTATCCGGTTCCAATCGCTACTTGGTTGGGCCCTGGGCATATCCGTTTTATCTCCCTGTCTTCGCCATCTGGAAAGAATGGATTGTGCTTGATTTTTGGAATCAGACATTTCTTCCATTATGATTCGAGAACCATTGATAATGTCATTGCCAAATTGATATTGAAGGTTTAATGCCAAGGTAAATTGTTTATACCCAAGCGTATTATTCCATCCACCAAAAAAAGTTGGATTGGCATTTCCGATCTGTACTCGGTCAAGTTGGTTGATTATCCCATCACCATTTAGATCTTCATAAATCATATCTCCCCCTTGAAACTGGTGCCCGGTTACAGAACCATATCTCATTATTTTCGGTGTTACTCCGTCTGCTTCAAATATTAAATTTCCTAGTGGATCCTTTAAATAAGCGTCTTCATCATGAGCATAAACTCCCAAAGCTTTATAGCCATAAAACGCACCGATAACATCTCCTTCCTGTAATTTGGAGGCGAATCCATTTCGAGTTGCGGAGAATGAAGAGGCATCAAAATTAGTTGGCAATTCAATGAGTCTATTTCGATTAAGTGCAATGTTAAAAAAGGATTTTAATCGTGGCTTATCTTTTTGTGCCTTTAAAACATCAATGGTAATCCCAAGTTCAATTCCTGAATTTTCTACTTTTCCGAAATTCACAAATTGGTTTTCATAACCTAAAGTACTTGACAGCGTTTCTTTTAAAAGAAGATCGTTGGTTGTTTTTTTATAAATATCAAATTGTCCACTTATTCTATCCTTTAAGAAACCAAAGTCTAAGCCTAAATTGTACTCTGTTGTTCTTTCCTCTTTGATGTTTTCATACGCAAACTTATCCGGATAAATATAAGTTTCGCCTAAATATCCCTCTCTTGTTGCATATGCTATGTCATATATATTATTAATTCTTGGAAGGTTTCCTGTAATTCCAAAGGCAAACCGAGGCTTAAGGGATGAAATCCAGGGTAGTTTTTCGAAGACTTTTTCTCTTGTTAGATCCCAAGCAGCACCAATAGCAGGAAATACGGTATAAGCATTTTTACTTCCATATCTTGAATCACCTTCAGATTTTGCAGTTGCAGTAATAAAATATCTGTCCATTAAGGCGTAATGCCCTTGAATGAACATGCCTATATATCGTTGATCAGAAAAACCGCCGCTAATAGAAGATATCCTTGCAGATGCATCTGCGGATTTTAAATGTGGTGAACCGCCATTGAAATAGCGTATTTCCATATTATTACTTTTGTCCATACTAAGGTTTGCCACCCCCGTAATTGTTAAGCGATGATTTTCTGAAGTTATTGGTTTCCATAATAATTTGTTTACATTGTTTACCAATAATTGGTAACCTTCCGACTGAAGACCAGCGTTATAAAAACTCTCACCAGGGATAGCATCTGTTGCAAAGCTTGGCAAAAAATAATCGTCAGATGCTTCACGAAAATCGGTAGAAACTTGCATGTTGAATTCTAAGTTTTCAAGTACTTTGTAATTAAGACTTGTTGAAGCCATTAGCCTGTTTGCTTTAGATAAAAATTGTGAATAATCGATGATAGCCAAAGGGTTATATCTTGAATAGAAAGATACTGAAGTGGCATCCCGATCCACAAAATGGTCTAATCCATTTTTAGAATACATAGGAAAATAGGCAGGAATTTGCCTTGCAATTCGTAATGGATTCATTTCGTTGTCTCCATTTATGTTATATGGATGCTTTGTGCCACGTTTATCAGTTAGGGAATTGGTATATGTCAAATCTGCTGTTACAGCAAATTTATCAGAGACACGATAATTTAGATTGAACCGAGTGTTAAATCGATCATATCCGGTACCTTTTGTTGTTCCATATTGATTGGTATAACCTAATCCCCAATAATAATTTATTCGATCACCACCACCACTTAATGATGTGTTATATTGCTGGTATATTCCTGTTCTAGTTATCGCATCTATCCAATTGGTATTGTTGTTAAATTTCCAAGCATCTGCACGTGTTAAATCGCCTCTTAGCTCTGGAAGAGCAGTACCATTATCATTTCCCCCTGTCCAACGCTCAATGGAATAAATACGATGTTCATCACCATTTAACATTGGGATAGTGCGAGGAACTTCCGAAATTGTAAAACGGCCATTAAAATTGAAAATAGGTTTTCCTCTTTTGCCTCTTTTCGTTCGGATTACAATTACACCATTCGCTCCTTTTGAGCCATATAATGCAGTAGCAGATGCATCCTTTAAAATATCTATTGAAGCTATATCCGCAGGGTCAAGGTCGCCGATGGGACTAAACCCAAAATCTGATATACTCTGTACAGAGTAATTATTTCCTATTACTTCTGCACCATCAATTATCCATAATGGATCATTAATTCCAGATATACTGGATATCCCTCTGATACGTATAGAGGCAGCTGCACCAGGATCACCACTGTTTGATACTACCTGAAGACCAGGCGCCATCCCTTGTAAAAATTGATCAACAGAGACTACTGGAAGATTTTCTATCCCTTTCATGTCTACTGAAGCAATAGAACTCGAGAGTTCTCTCTTATTTATATTCACAAAGCCTAAATCAGCATTTGGTTTTGAAGTTGCGACGATTTCAACTTCTTCAATCTGTTTTTTATCAACCATCATAATAATGGTTAAAGAGGAAGATACATTTGAAAGCTTAATCTCTTGTTTTAAATAACCTACATTTGAAAAGACAACTTTTGTTGCATTTGCTGGTATGTTTACTTGAAAACTTCCATCCTCTTCGCTTTTATGTGCACTTAAGATTAGATCATTGTTGTTGACAAATAGAATGGAGACTTGTCCAAATGGATTTGTTTGTGATTGATCATAAACTTTCCCTATTAATTGCTTTTGCAAAGCAAATGCATTTTGAGTCATGAGTTGTATCATGAAAATTAGAATACAGCACCAACGAGTAAGTTTGTACATAACGGTCAGGTAAATTATTATAACACTTTATTTATTACGTGTAGTACGCCATTACTTCCTTGTACATTGCTTGAAGAAGGTATAGGGTATGCCACATTATTTTGAAATTGAATTGAGAAAGTATTCCATGCACCAGAAAAGGTTAAATATTCTCCTTTTTTATTAGTTAGTTGACCTGTGAAAACACCATCAGTAAATAAATGCCTGTTTGTTACAATATGTCTATTAATCAGGTTTTTAGCAGCCTCAGCTGTTAAACTAGAAGGGCTTATGCCTGCAGCTGAAAGCGCCGCATTGGAAGGTGCAAAAACAGAATAGGTAAAGAATCCTGTGAGCTGAAGTTCTCCGGCCATTAAGGCTTTATCAACAATGGCTTTAAAGGATGATAAATTGCTGTTAGACTGGATTTTTTTCCAAACAGTATTATTAATATCTAACCTATCCAATGGATTTAAAAACCCATCAATTTCATATATAGAACCAGTTGGTTTTTCCCAAACAGGGCTTTTGGTAATTAGATTCACGGAATGTCCAGTGTGATCAAAAAATTTATTATCGTCAAATAAGATATAGCCTTCATCTGTAGGATAAAATCGTTTTTTAAATCCACCGTCAGTAAGGACATTAAAATGAAATATTCCCGCTCTACACTCTTTTAATCTTTTCTCTAATTGTATCTGATCCATATCTTGAGCAAAAGGGGAACCCCATATTTCATCGCTTTGAACTAAGAGTGTTTTTGGACTATGCTGATAAAACAATACATCCACAATTCCAGCGCCTAATCCTTTATTTGTCATCATCCAATACCATTGGTTGTATATTTTATATTTCATCATGATACCTGAACGAACGCTGCTCATTTCTGGAGATTCCATTACTCGGTTAGTTTTATAAATAAATGAATTACTTGCCGGGGTTGTTCCAATAATAGATTCTAATACAGGATTGCCAAATAGAATGTAACCTGTTAATGCATTCCATTGGGGTTGGTTTCTTACTAAGTCTGAATGGTACCATAGATTAGCATGTACTGAAGAGCGGATTAGAGAATACATCACATGTTTAGGAACGGAGTCTAATGTGTTATCTATAAGATCCATATAAGGTTCGAAATATTTTTTAATCGCATCATCAGTAGGAGCGAATAATGTAGATAGCGTGTTTTCATCAGCTAAATTTCGCCCAAAGGAAAAGTTTTTATATAATGTTGTATCTACATTTCCTTGTTCGTCTACTTCTCCAAGAACATACTGAGAATGTCTTTCAATCCAACTGCTAAAAATGGAAAGATCTGGGTCTTCGGAAATGGCTAAATCAGTCCGTAAACTTGGAAATAATGGGGAGTCCAGAATATGAATGACACCATTTCTAGCTCCAATATCACATTGTGAAGTGGATATTTTTACTCCTTCTATATAAAAAGATTTATCCCCTTTTTTTTGATAGTTAAATTCAAAATCTTCCCCTTGTAT
Source organism: Sphingobacterium sp. CZ-2 (assembly GCF_004526235.1). Lineage (GTDB taxonomy): Bacteria > Bacteroidota > Bacteroidia > Sphingobacteriales > Sphingobacteriaceae > Sphingobacterium > Sphingobacterium tenebrionis. The sequence continues at coordinate 80,861 of NZ_CP038159.1, forward strand.
AGTAAAGAAAGAAGGTGAAAAAATTCTAATATTTTTTCCAATATTTTTTCCTTCAGATCTAGTTTTATAATTAGTTACCCTACTCTTGTTAATAAGGTTTTCTGTAGAGGTGTATCGTTTTTCAAGATCATAAGTATAATACATTCCATTAATAAAATGATAATTAATATAGGCCCTAACTTCGGTAATAGGTACCTGGTCTAAGGAATTATAGTTGAGTTCATCCAAAAAATATGCGTTTAAAAATTCGTCTTTTGGAGCCAAACAAGTATATATAGCAGATTCACTTAAGGATTTTCTCAAATTGGCACGATCAATTAATGAAATAAAAAGTTTGAATTCTCCTTTTTCTTCCAAAACCTCGAGGATGTTGTTGCCTAAAGTGCTTTCGGGATCATAATATGTGTCGAAGGTTTTGTTACAGGCGCACAAGGTCATCAGACTCAATATCAATAATAAAGTATAACAACGTAAAATAGTAGTATGCATAGCAATTTACTTAGGTTTATAATATCTTTTGTTTGTTATAATTGATTCATAATCAACGAATATAAATTATATTAATGTTGTTATGTACTACAAATATAAATATTACTTTTAAAAAATCAAGGCTTTGAATTTTATTTTTATATTATCAAATTGTTTTTTAATTTTTTACTAATAGTTATATAGTATTGTGATTATGGTTGCTTAGCCTTTCGGTATTTATTTTAAAGGAAATTAATCTTTTAGTTTTAATTAATTTTGTGAAGTTAAGTTGGAAACGAATAATGAGCAGTCTTATAAGTTAGGTTTATAATCCACAATTATTTAATTGTTAAGTCTAAAACATCCCATCATTTCTCCTTTTCTTTTTGCTTAGTTTTAACCCATACCTTAAAAAAACTAACATGTTAAGATTAATCTCTTTATTTATCCTACTAACCCCTTTATTTTGCAATGCTGAAGGCAATTTTGCAAATACAACAGAAAGTAGACTCCCCCAGAAAAACCACTATTATCGATGGAAATGACAAGACAGTCTACCAAGTCTTCGATGATCTATTTGAAGAGATGTTACAGGCGGATACCATCAACCAGCAAATGCCGTCTATTAAAAAAGTAGGCGAACTATTACGTGATGAAAAATCTAGGAACTCCCATTTAATAAAATTGTTTTTTGGTTATCAGAATTATATATCAAATCCGCAGGCCAAAAACAACTCTAAATTTCAGGTTGATCTAATAGAGGCACTGAACATGGAAGTAAACGAAATTTATGGCAAACTTCCAGTTATCCTGTATATCTATCAAGCAGAAGCCTATAATGCGGATAAACGATATAAAGAGGCAGAGACATTAGTAGATAATGCCAGGGAAATCTATCCCAATGCCATTCCATTAAAAGTCTATCAGGCCATGGCCAAAAAAGATGAAAGCTTAAAACAGGAAGTCATTAAAGCAAATCCCAACCATTGGATGGTTCAATTAAGATTGAAGGAATCAAAACCATAAGATGAAAATTAATCAAGCAATAAGTCAAAAGCAAAAAACCTAATAGATCAAATACAAAAGGTGCAATCTCCCGACTGCACCTTTCAAACACATTTTATTAAGATTATGAAATTGCTATTTTGAGAACCTAAAATTCGCAAAGTAATAGGTTATTTCCGCTGGCGGATTAAACGTCAATGATGGTTCGCCACCGATATTCATCGCGATCACCCTCGTATGACGGTTCATCAACGTATTCAGATCAATCGTAACATCAGTCCACTTCTGCAAATTCTCATCTGCGATCTTATAATCGTTCGCATTGGTGTTCCACAATTCCTGACCAAATGTACTTTCCGTATTAAAAGCCCATAAATAATTCATGAACCGTGGCCATAACCTCTGATAAGGTGCATATACCCCACTAATTGCAGATTTTGCAGGCGAATAGACCTTGAATTTCAAGAAACGATATTCCGGCAGGTTAAAACGGTACTCCTTAGGAAGCACAAACACGAATGTTCCGTTCTTTCCTTTCATCGTAGCCTTGATGGGGTTCACAATACCTGTACCTGCAGGATATGATGTGGCAGGATTCACAAGATCAAGTGCCCAGCTGTTAGCATCCTGAATCTTACCGTCCAAGAAGAAATTCATTGGGATCAGCGATTCGTTAGGAACAGTTACATATTCAATGACCCCAGCTGCTTCAAAAGGCTGCAGCAAATGGTCGATACCCATGGAATTTGGCACATATTTTACCTTTTTGATCAAGCCTAATGTCAAGAGATCCACCATGGTCTGTGCATTCGCATCTGTAATCGGCGTTACTTTCCGAATAAAAGGTAAATAATCACCCCCTCCAATAGTTTTGCTGATGCTGTTGCGATTGTATGCCTGGGTTTTCAGGTCAAAAATATCACCACCTGTCAAATCCAGCTCCTCCACTCCGGAGAAATAGAAAAGATCCTGCAGGGTGTTGGTATGTACCGGGAAAGTCAGCTTTTTGATGGAAGCTACGCCATCCGCAGTGAAGGTAGTAACCCCGTTGGCGGCAAGGATATCCCGTTCGGCCGCATTAAATGGCGTTGAACCCGTTGGCATATTGATCGTCAATGGACTAACCAATTGTACGGAATCCAAGATCGGTTTCCCATTCACCTTTGGTACAATATTGTAGGTCAATTGGATATTGAAAGGCTGTCCGGCGTTGAGGTTCGCCGCAAAGATCCGTGGGTTTCCCTCCTTATATCCTGTAACCTTCGTACCGCTTTTATCTGTGTACTCATACTTCATGCTGTTATAGTCCAAAAGGATAGAGGATAGGGACGTGGTCCAATCCAATACCGCGGCAGATGGCGAAGTTAGGATCCGGGGAGAGGCAACCACTAAGTTATCCACATCCCCTTTCGTATAAGGAATTACCGCGATGGTCTGAGGAACCGATTTATTGTTGAACTCGTCGATGGTATAGACCTTGATCCGGTATAACTTCGGCTGGGTCAGGTTTACCACATTTACCCAGGAAACCAAGGAGTCGATTACAATTTGTTTGTCGTCATATTCCACGATGGTCTTGCTGGATTTTCCCATGGAGATCTGGCTGGAAGGAACGCGTCCTGCTTTCATCAGATCCAATTCCACCCGCTCATAACCTATTTTACTAACAATAGTGTCGTATTTTGCCGGATAGACCACCTCATTCGAATAGGGTTCAATGTTATCATACATGCCCTTACAGGAAAACATGGCCGCCAATACCCCAAACATGAAGAAGTAGCTTCCGATTTTGCTTGATATCTTTTTCATAATTGCAGGTTAATTAGATTTTTTACCATAAAGTGTAATCTCCGAAAGACAGTTGGCATCATCCAGCGTATAATTTCCGTTGAAACTCTTGACCGCTTCGTACCGGAACCAACGTGTTGGTTTGGTATAGGCAGGTTCATCCGGATACATATAGGCCATGTCGCCGGCTTCGCCCTTTTTCACAAACTCCAGTTCACTCAGTCCCAAAGGAACGATGATCTTGTTCTGGGAAACAAATTCCCAAGAATTGGTCGCATCATCCCAGATGTACATGTTGTACAATCCGACATTTTCGTTCCGGTAGTATTGCCCGCGATTGATATTGGCCAAACCTCCAGAGTGACGCTGAACCGTGATAATCCGACTGAGTTCGTAATGAGCACCCAGATCAATGATAAAGTTCCAAGGCATATTCCCGTCTGCGGTCTTTCCGGTCTTTCCACGGCTATTGGTGTGCATAAAATTCAGGTTATCGCCACGGTCAATGATATCATCGATCACATACCGGTTCCTACCTTCATAGCCATTACCAAAAACCATTGGAACTCCTCCAATGGAATCGTTCGGGTTTGGAAGAACCCAGGCGCTCTTTTCGATCTTATTATCCTCATAAAGGGAAATCTGCCCCTTGTCGATTGTTTCTGTGATGTTTCCATAGGTATCTTCTACCCGAACCTTCACATCCACTTTCTCTGATGGATTAAGAAAGAGGTCGTTGATAAAACGGCGGTCCTTTTCCAGATTGGAAGAGAAAACCGAAGTCAGGGTTCTGGTTTCGCCATTCTGTGGAAAAGTGAAATCCACATACACATTGATGTTCTGCATCAATTCATTTTCCCAATCTAAAAAGAAGGAGCTGAAACCCGGTTTTACCTGTAAGGAGTTCGCCACCCTACTGAAGGCGGGCTCCAGAGGATTGACCTTTACATCCAATGCCTCCGATCGATTCCCTGTACGATCCACGGCAAATAACTGAACCGAATACTCGTCTGTGCTTGGAAACCCATAGACATCCAGGGAGTCCGTGAAATAAGAAGCGGCAAAGGTGAATTTCTTTCCTTTCGGATTGGTATAAATCGCTTCGACACCCATTAAATCCTCATCATTGGGCAGGGTATAATAAAATCGCGCACCCCCATAAAGAGGTTTGTAGGTCTTTAGGGTTACTTTTCCTGGAGGGGTGCTATCATCACTGTTCGGCTTGAAGCGCTCCACTTCCTTACAGGAAGAAAGAACGGCTATTCCGACTAGGAGGGATAGAATATTTATAGCTAATTTTTTCATGATCTTTCTGAATAAGTGTTGAATGGAATTACCATCCTGGATTTTGAATAAGTTGTCCATTCGTGTTCATTTCATTTAAACTGATTGGCCATAGACAATCCGTGATGGTGAATCTACGCTCTTGTTTTACCTCTAGGACAAAGAATGTTGACCCGGTGGTTCCGGTATGCGTCCATCCCCAAATAGGCGAGGAGAATGCCGAAGTCGCCCTTTTGTGACGCCACATATCCCAGAAATGAATACCCTCGAATGCAAATTCAATACTTCTTTCTTCAAGAATGATATCTCGCAAACCTTCTTTGGTCTGGTGTTTTCCAACGGTTCTTGCCAAGGATGGATCTGACCAAACATCTTCCACATTCGGTACGCCAGCGCGATTACGGATCTTGTTGATCTCATCATACACCGCTTGGGATGGTCCGGTATACTCATTCATCGCTTCCGCTTTCATCAAGTATAGATCGGCCATACGGATGATAGGATATGGAAACTTGATCGTACGCTGCCAAGCCCCCGATTGGGACTCCGGATGAACGAACTTTTGGGTCCCTATACCTGTGGTCAGGAAATCCGTGGTATGTTGGGAAGAATTATATCCCCCATGAGCATTTCCGTACATCATGGTGTTGATCCTTACGGCATGTCCCCTCCAATATCCTGCTGTAATCCCCAAGTTGGCATAAAACCGTGGTTCCCTGTTCATGTAGAGTTTGATGGTCTCTGCACCGGGCTGCATATAGCCGTTCCAATGGTTGTAGTCTAGTTCAGCGGCTCCTGGTGTGCGGATGATCTCATGACGGTTGTTGTAGTCATAGGATAGATCCTGATCGATAGGTAATCCGTTCTCGGTATAATAACGCTCGGCCATCTGATAGGTCGCTGCCATCCATTGCCAGGAGAAGGTGGCGGTATTGACCACCCCATCTCCGTATCCTTCCGGCAGACGGATGTTGGAAGAATGCGCCAGTTCCCCTTGTTCGTAATAGTCAAGGTTGGAGTTCGCCCAAACCAATTCCTTGTTCCAAGGATCTACGATCAACATCCTTAAATCGTATAGTTTTTGCATACGATCTTTGTTGCTTGCAAATGCCTCCCGATCGTAGATAAACGGTTCTTTTTCGTAATGGTAGAGCCCGATGCCATTGGCCTCGCATAAGGCAATGGATTCGTTGATGGCATCCAATGCTTCTTTCCATTTTTCCCTATTTTCCTCCAAAGGGAAGAACGGTTGGCCATCCTTATCGTAGAAATCGCCGAAGTATTCGCGGTTACCATTGAAGAATGGGCTGGCTCGGAAGAACAGTACCCTCGCTTTGATCGCTTTGGCGACTACCTGATCTACCTGACCCAAGTTGTTGGAAGTGGCTCTTTCTACAAGATCTGGAATCGCTTCCTCCATTAAGGTTAAGATATAATTAAAACAATCCTCCACTTTCTTTCTTGGAATGAAAAGTTCCTCTTTGGTAGATTCTGGAGTTGCCATTTTATCTGGGATGACAATCGGTCCATAGCGTTGCACCAAAAGGAAGGTATAATACGCTTTTAGGAATTTGACCTGTGCTTTCCAATCTTTTCTTTCCCCCTCGGTCATGTCTTTCACATTATCGATGTTCGACAGAAAGACATCGGCCTGACGAATGCCCACATACAATGGTTTTCCTCCTTCGGTTCCCGACCAAAAGCCTAATTGTGGGCTGGTCTGTGATTGCAGGCCGCGCATGATGCGGATGGCACGCAGGTTCGATTGTGTGTTGTTCAGGTCCAGACGGCCGATCCATTCATCCCCAAGTGTCCAGCTGGTCACGTGGGTCTTGTCGTCCTGTGGCATATAGCTATATACTTTTGCCAGAGCATTATAAGCATCGATCTTGAGGTTGAAAATGTCCTCCAATCGAAGCGTGTTATCGGGTACTACATCGAGGTACTTGCTACAAGAACCCAATGCCAATGTCGCTGCAAGTATGATATATTTTAATGATTTCATTTCTCGGTTCTTTAGATTAATAAGTCAATTGAATACCTACGTTGAAACGTTTGTTAGGAGGGTATCCCAATCCATTTCTTCCCATTTCCGGATCCCATAATTTGAATGGGCTGGTTACGAAAAGGTTCTCTCCAGAAAAGTAGATGCGGCTTCCTGGATTCAAACCGAAACGTTTTAATGTTTTCGGGCTGAAACCGACCTCAACGGATTTCAGGCGAAGGAAGGATCCATCACGCAACCACCAAGAAGATTGTTGGATATTGTTCTCAATCGGGTCGGTGGACAGTCTTGGCCAGAAAGCATGGGTATTCGGATTGGTTTCGCTCCAATAATCATTGGCAATGATAGCTAAGGTATTTCTTCTGTTTGCAAAAGGGGCAATACCAAAATTACCGGTGGATAGGTTGGACTCGCTGGTTGCATTGATGAAGAACGATACGTTTTTGTTCCCTTGGAAGAAGAATGAAAAGTCGAAGGCCTTATAGCCCATGGACAGACCAAAACCATATTGGATCTCTGGTACTGTTGGGTATCCCATTGGGATGCGGTCGTTGCTGTTGATCACCCCATCGCCATTGATGTCTTTGTATTTGATATCGCCTGCCATATATTCACCGAAATCCTGAAGCGGTGAGTTGTTGATTTCGTTTTCATCAACGAATAAGCGTTCTGCCAATAGGCCCCATTGAAGGTTAATATTCTGGCCTTGACGTTTTAGGTAAGCGTCTGGGTAATCCCGCTCATCCAATTCCAATAACTTATTAACGGCATAGGTAAAGTTGGCACGACCGGATAACCAGAAGTTTTCATTGAAGTTCTTCATGTAATCAACGGATCCATCGAAACCTTGGGAACTTGCTTTCCCTACGTTTCCACTTACGCTAGCCTCTAAACCTGCTGAAGAAGGGAAGTTCTGGCGCGTCATATAGATCTTGCTACGGATATCCTTAAAGAAGTCGGCGGTAATTTTTAGGGATTCGTTCATGAAATTGGCTTCCATACCGAAGTTGTATTTTTCTGATTGCTCCCAGGTGATATCTGGGTTGGCATAACGGTTTACGGAATAGCCACCATAGGAATTCATGAAGCTGGTTCCCCAACGGTAAGCGCCGCCACCCATACTGATGTCGGAAAGGTAGAAGAAACGACCAGCACGTCCTGCGATGGCATCATTACCCACCAGACCCCAGGTTCCGCGTAATTTCAACGAGCTGAAGAAAGGTTTTAAAGGTTCGAAGAACTTTTCATTGGAAACCATCCAGGATACACCTGCGGAAGGGAAAAACCCGTATTGCTTTTCACCGGTGAACTTTTCCGAACCATTGAAGCCATAACTGAGCTCCATAAAATAGCGGTTGTCAAAGTCGTAGGTCAAACGTCCGGAGTTACCCATGTTACGTTCAGGTAAGGTTTCATAGATGGATGAACTGTTTCCTGCGGTAAGAAGCTTTTCTTCCATCATCCCTACGGTCATGGCGCCTACATTATGTAATCCGAAATTTCTGTTCCAGTTCAAGCGAGCCTCAAAGTAATAATGACCATTGGCATCTCTTCCCGGAACCACATCTCCTAAATATCCTTGTCCGGTTGTTGGGTTTAAGGGATATAGGGTATATTCGCCAGTGATCTGGTTATAGTTTTCCAGGTCATAGTAAAAAGGATTGTAATTACGGCGGCTGGAATACTTGCTCCAGGTACTAACCGAAGCCTTACCTTGGATTTTCAGCCCTTCGGTCAAGAAGGCAAGGTCTTGGGAAAGAGTAGCCTGTGCCACGATATTACTTTCGTTGCGGTCCTCATAACCCCTAACCATTTCTGCATAAGGGTTCTGTTTTAGGGAACCTGTTACGAATGTATTTCCAAAGAGCGTATGCTCTGTAAATTCATTTTGTGCATCTGGCTCATATACGGCCGGAAAATCCACCGGATTACTGTTCATGGTCATTCGGAAGATGTTACTCGCAGAGGCATATGGTCCGGTATAGCGCTCAAACCGACCTTGGATACGGGTATCCAACGTGGTGGTTTTGGTCAATTTGAAGATAACATTCGAACGGATAAACAGCCGGTTGATATCGATGTTGTTGTTGAAATTATTTCGGCTATCCACTTTCAATAACCCCGACTCCTTGTCATATCCTGTAGATACGTAATAAGTGGCCACCTGTCCACCGCCAGATAGGTTCACATTGGCTTTGGTGTTGGTGGTTGATGGATTGAACAAGGTGTTGTACCAGTTGATGTTAGGATAGATCATTGGGTTTTCATTGTTCAAGGTAGACTGGATCTTCTGCTCGGAATAATAAGCGCCCAACACCGGGTCACGAGTAATGCGGGCCTGGTTGTACAACCGCATGTATTCCACCCCGTCGATCATATCGATCATCTTGGTTGGCATGGCGGTATTTACATCCACACGTGCATTCACAGATACCGGCCCTTCACGACCAGCTTTTGTGGTCACCATGATGATACCATTTGCTCCACGGGCACCGTATAATACCGTAGCGGATGCATCCTTTAAAATGGAAAAACTTTCGATATCATCAGGTTGTAAGCGGGCTAGGTTATCAACGGAGGCTTCAAAACCATCGATCAAGATCAACGGAGAGGCTTGGTATCCGAAGGTGGTTACCCCGCGGATGAAGAACTGGGCATTGTCTGCTCCTGGTTCACCCGACGTTTGATAGGAAATAACGCCAGGTATCTTTCCGGCAAAAGAGCCGGTCAGGTTGGATGCCGGGATCTTTAGATCTGCGGCTTTAACCGTTGTGATAGCTCCCACGACACTGGTTTTCTTCTGTGTTCCAAAAGCTACAACGGTTACTTCCTCAATGTCGCTGCCGTCCTCGAACATGGTAATTTCCATGATGTTTCGGGCATCTACCACTTGGGAAATCTTTTTGAAACCAACGCCGGTAAAAGATAGGCTATCGCCTATATTGGCCGTCACTTGAAACTCTCCATTGGAATTGGTCGCTGTCTGTGGTACTTGGTTTTTCGATACGCTGACCCCCTCTATCGGAGCCCCATTTGTTGCGTTTTTTACCACACCGGTAATTTGACGCTGGGCCATGGAAAGAAATGGCAACGTAAGAAAAATGAGTAAAACCAACAGCTTGTTTTGAGGTTTTTCCATAAAATAAGTTAGATAGGTTTAAAATTTTAGGATGTAATATGTTTATCCTAGGTAAATAAGTTTTTATTCGGTTGTTGTTTTAAAGTTATTGATAAAGCTTATATAAACAAAGAAAATAATCATTAAAAAATTATTAAAGGTTTATTAACCTTGCTTTTTGTTTTGAAAAATAGGTTTGGAGGGGCTAAAAGATGGATTTGCCTTATTTTATGTTTCGAAATTCAATAAACGAAAAGGAAGATATTCATTTTTGTATAAAACACTAACCATGGATTAATTTGTTTAATCTAGATAGTGCTGATATGCAGGTTTTTTTAAAATGGGCGTTCATGGTTATCCATGCAACAATTAATCTCTTTTAAAGATTTTAAGTCTACTGCACATGATGAACATCAGCAAACCAAAAAGAGAAAACAAGGCAAAAGAATAGCGAAGGTTGAACAGTTCGGCGATATACCCAATCAAAGGCGGCGCCATTAAGAATCCAAGGAAGGATATGCTGGATACCATAGCCAATGCAACACCTGCGGGAATGGTTTTATGTTTTCCTGTTACACTGTATACCGTAGGGACATTGCAGGCTACACCAAGGCCAACCAGCATAAACGCCAATGTGCATACATATAGGTTAGGGAAAATAACCGAAACCAACATGCCAAAAAACATCAAAATCCCTGAGATCTGTAAAGTGCGTTGTCTGCCAATTTTAGCGATGACAGCATCGCCTATGAAGCGTCCCAAAGCCATCATCACCATAAAAGATCCAAATCCTAGGATGATCAGTTTTTCTGGAGCTTTTACCACTTCTGAAAAATAGACGCCACTCCATTCGAACATAGCACCTTCTGTAGCCATACTAAAGAAACCAATGATACCAAGCTGGATGATCAAACCATCAGGTTTGAATTTCGATTTTTCTTTTTTCTCCTCTTCTTTCTTGATTTCGGGAATTAGAAAGTTCCTATTGAGCAATACATTGACCAGGAGCAGCACACAAATTCCTACAAACTGTTGTATGCTGGTCCATTCCAGATTCATGCTTAATATCCCGATCAGTGCACCGGTAAACCCGGCTAATGACCAGGCTCCATGAAAAGAGGACATGATGGGTCTTTCATACAGCTCCTCCGCCAACACACCCTGTGTATTCACGGATATATTGCACATATTTCCCATGACGCCAAAAAAGAACAGGGAAGCGCCGAGCATCCATATATTGGGGGAAAAACCAATAATGATCAACAGAAGCGCATAAAATGCAGATGCCCAAGGCAATAAACGATGACTACCATACCTATTGGTCAAAAAACCAGCTAGAGGGAGCGTCAGCAATTGACCGATGGGGATCATCAGTAATAGAGTTCCCAATTGGGCTTCAGAAAGGCCTAATGCGGTTTTGATGGTAGGGATCCGACTTGCCCATGTCGCAAAACCAAGCCCCTGTCCGAAATAAAATAGGGATACGGCTAAACGGATCCTTTTTTTATATTGTTGACTGATGTTGGGTTTTATTGCTGTCTGGGAAGTCATGTACCTGTGATTTTCAGCAAAATTAGATAAATAGATGGAATTTGGGTTTCTGAATGTTACATTTGTTCATTCAGTACATATTAGACACCTAATACATGAACAAATCAATATTAACCCTTGCCTTGCTCCTGGCTGGAGGAAGTGCATGCATGGCGCAAGTTCAACCCACTTTTCTTTCGAACCCAACATTGAGTCCTGATGCGAAAACCATCGTTTTCAGTTATGAAGGTGATCTATGGAAAGTGCCCAGTACAGGAGGAAATGCTTTACGCTTAACGGCCATGTCTGGAAATGAAGTTTCCCCAAGAATATCTCCCGATGGGAAATGGTTGGCATTTTCAGCTAATCAGAATGGAAATATGGATGTGTATGTGATGCCCTTGGAAGGCGGTGACATCCAACAGCTGACCTACCACGAATCTTCCGATGAGGTGGATAGTTGGAGCTGGGATAGCCAGAATGTCTACTTCACATCCGGAAGGGAAAACCGAATGAGCAGTTATAAGGTCAACAGCAAGGGCGGGACAGCCCAACGTATCATTCCCCATTTTTTCAACTATATCCATGGGATGGTAGAGACCCCAAGTGGAGAACTCTTGTTTACTGATACTTGGGAGAGTTATACAGCTGCCAATAGAAAGCGCTATAAAGGAGCTTTCAACCCGGATATTAAAGGGTATAATCCGAAGGATAAATCCTTCAAGGAATACACGAATTACATCGGTAAGGATCTATGGCCAACGGTGGATAAGTCCGGCAAGATCTTTTTTGCTTCGGATGAAGGAAACGATGAATACAACCTTTACACCTTTGAGAATGGCAGGAAAACGGAACTGACCAATTTTAAGGAATCCATCCGTTCGCCACAAGTGGCGGCCAATGGCTCTTCGGTAATTTTCGAAAAAGGCTATCAATTGTACATCTATGATGTAGCCAGTAAAAAAACAACTCAACCTTCTATTCTTCTTGGTAGAAACCAAGTGCTTGGAAAATCGAAGGAATTTGATGTTAAGGGCCAAATCTCTAATTATGATGTATCTCCGGATGGTAAAAAACTGGCCTTTGTTTCACGTGGAGAGTTGTTCGTTTCGGATATCGATGGAAAATTTGTTCGGCAAATGCCATCTTCGGGCGAGCGGGTAATGGAAGTGATCTGGTTAAAGGACAACAAGACCTTGGTTTTCAGCCAGACTTTTGCTGGATACCAGAACTGGTTCAGCCGTTCAGCAGATGGAAAAGGGGAGACCAAACAGTTGACCTCCGACAAGAGGAACAATAGGGATATCAATTTCAATAAGGAAAGAACAAAGGCGGTTTACCTATCAGGCCGGGATGAGGTAAGGATCTTGGATCTGAATTCCCTGAAGAGCAATACCATTGTGAAGGATGAATTATGGGCATTCCAAAATTCATCCCCTTCATTTTCACCGGATGGTCAGTATGTGCTGTTCACAGCCATGCGTAATTTTGAACAGGATATTTTTGTTCACTACCTAGCCAATAACAAAACCCATAACCTGACAAATACAGGCGTATCGGAAACCTCTCCGGTATTCTCTGCTGATGGAAAGTATATCTATTTTGCTGGAAATCGCACCAAGCCATCTTACCCAATGGGAATGGGGAATGCCAGCATCTTCCGGATGGCCTTGGAGAATTTCGATGAACCTTATCGCTTGAGCAAATTTGATGAGCTTTTTGCAGAACCTAAAAAGGAACAGAAAGATACCAGCAACAATATGAAAACGCCTGAAAAAGATAAAACGGTAAAAACCGCTGCAGCAAAGCCAGAGCCGAAAACAGAAACCAAGAAAAATGTGGTCAGCATCGATTTCAATGGTCTGTTGGACCGGATCCAACAGGTGAGCCCATTTGCGGGTTCACAAAGTGGTCCACAGGCATTTGCCAAAGGCGAGAAACAGTTTCTGTTCTTCCAATCCAATCATGAAGGAAATTTTGGGCTATACAGGATAACGTATGAACCATTTACAGCAGCAAAAACCGAGAAAGTGATGGATGGAGGTTTCGGCCACATCATCGAAGTGGATGGAAAGTATTTTGTACTGGCACAGGGCACTTTACAAAAGTACAACATCGATCAGAACCGGTTAGAGCGGGTAGAGATCAGCTCCAAATTCAACAGGGATCTGGATAAGGAATTCCAACAGATGTTCTATGAGACCTGGGCAAATGTGGAGGAGAACTTTTACGATCCTTCCTTCCATGGGGTGGATTGGGAAGGCATCAAGCAAAAATATGCTTTCTACCTGCCTGGAATAAACAATAGACAAGACCTCCGGATCATGTTGAACGATATGTTGGGCGAGCTGAACTCCTCTCACATGGGATTCAGTACGATGGGATCTGATGAAAGAAAAGACTTCAATTTTGTGAGCAATGAATTGGGGGTTACCTATGATCCATCGAACCCCTACAAGATTTCGCGGATCGTAAGAAACAGTCCGGCATCCCGTATAGGGGTTGATCTGCAGGTAGGGGATGTGCTGGTGGCAGTCAATGGTACCAAGATTGATAGATCCTTGGATCGGGATTATTACCTGACGATGCCTTCCTTAGCGAGCGAACTGCAATTGACGGTGAATAGAAATGGAAAAGATGTGGATGTGAATATCCGTCCGCAAAGTGGGGCAGCCTTTAAGGAATTACTGTATGATGAATGGATCAAAGGAAACCGTTCGAAGGTAGATCAAATGAGTGGCAACCGTATTGCCTATTCGCACATGAAGAACATGGGGGCAGGCGAACTGAACACCTTTTTGTTGGATATGGCCGAGCAGGAAAACAATAAAGATGCCATCATTTTGGACCTGAGGTATAATACAGGAGGAAATGTTCATGATGAGGTATTACGCTTTTTGTCGCAGAAACCTTATTTGCAATGGCAGTACCGTGGCGGTAAGAAATCGCCTCAGAGTAATTTTGCTCCCGCTGCCAAACCTATAGTGCTATTGATCAATGAGCAATCCTTAAGTGATGCAGAGATGACGGCTGCAGGATTCAAGGAGCTAAAACTTGGCAAGATCATCGGAACAGAGACTTACCGCTGGATTATCTTTACCTCTGGTAAAGGATTGGTGGATGGTTCTTTCTACCGATTGCCATCTTGGGGATGTTATACCCTGGACGGAAAAGATCTGGAGTTAACGGGTGTTGCGCCAGATATCGCTGTAAAGAATACGACAGCAGACCGCATGGCGGATAGAGATCCGCAATTGGAACGCGCTGTGCAGGAAATCTTAAAGGACCTGAAGAAATAGGCAAGAAAATAATAAACAACAGATAAAATTAAGCCCCTGTATGGAATTCAATACAGGGGCTTGTTTTATTAATAGGTAGTATAGGCTGCTATCCATGTGCATTTAGACAGCTGTATCTGATTATCCCTTCCGGACTAATTATTCAACTCTTAGTGAATTCTAAAGCCAGTTAGACCAGGTGGTTTCCTGGGGCAAAAAAAAAAATGTTAGAAGGGATATATTAAATAAAATCTTTTCAAAATTTTTAAAAAATGTTTCATAATGTTGAAAAATATAAATAGTTGGGATACCCTTAGAACAGATTTTTTTAAGGTTGTTATAAGGTATTTCAGACATTAGAATAAGGAGATTATTTAACTGTGAATTTTGAAATGTAGTTTTTGACTACTACATTTTTGGATGGAAAGCAGTTTTGTATCAAATCACTCTTATGATATTGCCTAATTGTTCGTACATTTGGATTAATGACGACTTCGTAGCTCAGTTGGTAGAGCAACAGACTCTTAATCTGTGGGTCCTGAGTTCGAGCCTCAGCGGGGTCACTTTCAAAAAAGCCGTTTTACAAATGTAGGATGGCTTTTTTTGTGGTCTATCCGTTCATTTACAGTGAATTAACTTGATCTAAAGCACTATGCTAGTTAATATTTCTGTTAATTAATTCTATATGCTAAAGTACAGTATTTAGGCTATAATTGGTATAAAAGTTATAGTTTTGGCGCATTTTTGGCGCACTTTTCCAAGTCGATTTCTTTAAGGTAGGACATGATATTTTAAGGTTTAAACCAAGTAATTATTGTGTCCTAATCCATTATAATTTTTACTGTTATAAATTTTAAGTTGTCTTGTTAGGTTTCTGCAACCATTCTTTTAAATGGTTACTGTTTCCGTTTAATTTGTTTGGCAACATCTTTCAATAAGATTTGCGCAGTCATATATGCTATTCGCTTTTCCCTCTCTTCTTTTGCTTTACTGACTTTGTTGAATAACGCTTTGTGGATATCTCCTATTTGCTTATTCGATTGGGAAAGCATTTGTGATATACTGTTTAAGTGGTTCTTTAATTGTTCAATTTGATTTTGTAGTTCGGTTAGTTGCTGATGGTTTTCCATGTGTTTGATGATCTATATTTTAAATGGTAAAGTCTTGAAATTTAATCGCTCGCCGTCCTGCGAGTTGAACGAAGGTCGTTGAAGAAAAGTGCGAAGCACGATTCAACGATATCTATGAAATAGACGAAGCTTCTTGGCGGTATTTTTGAAAAAGGGGTTTGTGACCTGGGCTTATCAAAAATAGTGACAAGAGCGAAGCCTGAGAGAACAGCAGGCGAGCCAAACTCTAAAAGCTTGAAGATTTTTAATAGGTGTGCAGCGCTTATTAAAAAGATTTAGGTGCTTTTATGAAGTGAAGGGATTACTAAGGCATCAAGTATGACAAACTGCGGAGCATTAAAAACGAATTTGGATGCAGTCCGATTTCGTTTTTAACTTGGTTTGGCATATCTTTATGTTAGTGATTCCGTAACGGAATGCCATATTTCTATTAACAGTGATGTAAAATTATGACAATTAAAAAAGACTCATCCGATCTTTCAATTAAAGGTGAAAGCATACAAACCTTATATGGTTATTATTTAAAGAAGCAATTCTTGGTAAACCGAAGATATCAGAGAAAACTTGTTTGGTCAATTGAAGAGAAGAAAAGTTTTATAAACTCAATTATCAACGGTTATCCAGTACCTTTGATTTTACTCGCTGAGGTTACTATACATGAAGAAAAAACGTTGGAAATTATCGATGGTATGCAACGTATGAATGCTATAATGTCTTTTATAAATCAAGAATTTGATATAGAAGGGAAGTATTTTGATCTAGATACAATGGCAGATTCCAAACTTCTTAAAGATGATGGTAAACTCGTTCAGAAGACTGATATATTAGATAGGGCTTTATGTGTGGAAATAGCAAGATATCAGATTCCACTATCAATTTACCAAGAATCAGAGGAGAAGAATGTTGACGAAATTTTCAGAAGATTAAATTCAGGAGGAAAGCATCTATCAAAGCAAGAGCTTCGGCAAGCGGGCGTATTAACAGATTTTGCAATCTTAGTTCGACAACTTTCATCTAATATACGTGGGGATTCTAGCGCAAGCCAGATATTAGACCTTAATTCCATGAAGAATATTAGTATTACTAATAAAAATTTGGAGTACGGGATTAATATAGAGGATATATTTTGGGTAAGGAATAACATAATTTCAAAAGAGGATCTTAGACAGTCTAAAGATGAGGAGATTATTGCTGATATATTGGCTTGGGTAATTTCAGATAAGAGCATTAGGTCAAGTTATGAAATTTTGGATGAACTATATGGCTTTAACTATGACAAAGAAGAGTCGGCTATATACCAAAATGTGGAGACAAATATTAAGAAAATCAATACAGAAGTTATCTCTAGCAATATCCAGTTTGTATTCGATTCGCTTATAGAGTTATTAAAAGTATCTGGTAAGAACTTCAACAATTTAATCTTTGAGAGTCAACAACCTAGAATTTCAAGATACTTTCAAATTGTTTTTTATTCTTTATATGAATTACTTATTTCGCAGAACAAACAGATATCCGATAAGAAGGCACTCATCGCCGCTCTAGATAAAGCAGGAGATAAAGTAATTAAACTTTCTGCAGGTGGTGGCCGTTGGTCTGCCAAAGAAAAACAAACTCAAACTGATGCTTTTGTAGGCGTTATATCACGTAATTTTATTGATTCTGACAATAATGATCCAGCTAGAAGTCAATGGATAACAAAATTTGAAAATATCCTAATGCAGTCATCAACAGAACAAACGTTGTATGATTTTAAAGTCGGGTTGCATAATTTAGACGCTGCTAGAGAATTTAATAATGATTTATTCGACAAAGTTATATGTACTTTAACCGCAATGGCAAATACTCATAAAAATGCTGTTGGATATTGTTTAATTGGTGTGTCAGATAGTCCTGATACAACAAGAAGATATAAGGAAATTTATGGTACTGAAGCTATAAGATATTCTAACTTTGATATAACTGGTGCTAATGGCGATGCTAGTAACTATAAAAAGCTAAGCGATGAATACTTTACTAAAATAGTCAATCTTATTAAAAATCAACCTATTACTGATAGAGATAAAGACAATCTGTTGAGAAACATTTCTCTTATCAAATACTTTGAAAAGGAAGTTATACTCCTAAAGATAGAATCTGATTCAAAGCCATCAATTTATAATGGGAAATATTTTGTTCGTCATGGAAGTAATTTGAGTGAAGTTCCGGCTGAAAACTTTGCTGATTTGTTTAAACGATTTCAATAGGATTTGTTTATCCCACTCACAAAACTCCACAAGTTTCAAGTGAGTGGGATTTTTAGATACATGCATGGCAAGTTGCGAAGGTAAATGTAGGATCTGATTCTATAATGTAATTTACTTTAATAATTGTTGCACTGTTTTCCCTATAGGATCATAAAGATCTCCATCGATGAATTCGTAGTTTCCCGAGAATTTACCCAGTGTCAGGGTCGCTTGATACATTTTATCACCTTGTACATATGAATAACCGTTATAGACCATTTTCTTGACACGGAATATATACGCAACTTCGCAACGGGAATTGTCTAAAAACTGACTTGAAATAAGCTCTATGATAGGAAGTTGTTTTCTCTGCAAGAACTCCTCTGCTTTAAGACGAGCCATTTCAATATTGCAATTGTCTTGTTGCTTTTGAATCTGTTCTAGAGTCTCTTTTTTTTCTTGCTTTGCTGTCAATTCTCGTTCATGATTAACTTTATCGATTAGTTGATCCCTAGATCGTTCATATCTTAAGTAAAAGAAAATAGTAAGGATTATAACGCCTATTATAAAGTTGCCACTCCCCTCTTTACCGTCTTTAGCTATTAATAGCAATAAGCCTGATGCCACCGCAAATAGACCACCTAACAAGGCAATCTTTGCAATCCAATGTAATTCTTGGAGATCAATGTTTGAAAAAATCTCCGAAAAGCCAATGTTATCCATAATGTTTAAGCTAACTTGCAGTGAGGGTTTATTTATAAAAGTTGTCTAATGCTGGCCCCCATGACATTTTAGAATTTGGGGTATAAAATTGTTGACCGCTTCTTATTTCGTATACAGGCTGACTGACTTCTGTATTCTCATGATACGTGTTGCCATTATAGTCGGAGACCGTGAACTTAACTTTAAACTCCTTTCTTTCTTTAGAAGATGTAGACATTGGATTCATATTCTTCAAGTAAAAGCTAATGCCGGTAGCATTTTTAGGTATGTCGAAATATTTAGATTCTCCTTGGCTTAAACTAAAAGAGCTTTGTGTAAAATAATTCTGATTCTCGTCTGTGAAGATGAATTCACCGAGAACCTTTATGTCAAGATTTTCAATCTTAACTCTAAGCTGTTTTTTCTCAGGGGTTTGTTGTACCTCATCCTTTTTGCAGGAAGTGATCGAAAGGTTAAGTACCATGATTAACAAAGGGGCTAACCAGATTAATCTTTTCATAAAATTTAATATCGTTTTGGAACCGATCTGTCCCTATTCGGTTGGTTAATAATACAAAAGCGTGGGACTTCAACTTAATTCAATTGGAGAGGCACGTGAGAAGGCCCACACAACGAACAAGCAAAGCCCACGCTCTCGCATGGGCATTAACTTTGTCCGTTCTCGTTGTGTTTTAGAAATTTCTCACGTTTCCTCCAAAAGAGAACTTTAAGCTAACGCTCTATATCTTTTATATGTCTATTTTTATCTCTCTATACAGTTATGTTTTTGCAAATATATCTAATATACTGTTATTAATCCAGTAAAACCAAAGAATCCATAACACCAAGCGGAAACCGCCAATAGTTTCAAGCGATGGTGATATGGATTCTATTATATGATTATTACGATCGTTTTAATACAGCGTTTATTGTCAGGACTATAAACCCAATTGTAGAAACTGCCAGCATAACAATAAAGATAAGTGACAGTACAGCGCTGATTACTTTTATAACGATCTGCATAGCGACAACAAATGTAATTATTGTCATTATCCATCCAATTACGGATAGCAAGGTTGACCCAAATGATTTTTCAGTTTTCATAAGTATATATTTTAATTGGTTAGAAGTCTCCGTTGTCTTTCATGCTGAGGTATGAATGCGGAGTGACTATAATATGGTCGCACACTTCAATGTCCAGAACTTTGCCTGCTTCAACAGCTTTATCGGTAAGCATGCGGTCAGCAGAGCTTGGATTTAGTGTACCTGATGGATGGTTGTGTGCTAGGATGATCTTAGAAGCGGATGCCGTAAGTGCAATGGAAAAGATTACGCGCATATCAACCATAACTGCGTCTTTCCCTCCCATTGCAATATTGACTATACCCAAAACATGATTAGTATTGTTCAGGAGTATGATTTTAAACTCTTCCAAAAATTGCATTATTCCTGTGTCCCATTGTGATAATAACAATTTATAGACATCTGATGATTTTGTAATAATTGGTCGTTCTGAGAGCTTAAAATCGGGTAAATATTGGACTTTAATCTCCGATACGTTTAAATTTTTGTGTTGATTTTCCATGAGTTTAGAGGTTTGATAAATAAATGAATCTGCTCAGGATAGTCTGGAGGGGATTGTTGATGGATAGCCTGTACGTTCCTGAATATATGGACATGGGGGCTATCAGAAATTGGTGTTTTAAAAATTATAAAATTTTTAAAAATTAGAACCTTTTAACTTCAAATGTCAAGATAATGTCATTGATGAGGTAAATTGGACTTATGATGAATTGATTCTTGATGACACATTTAATACTTCTATTAATTACAGTTAAATAGCTTAAATCAAGGTTGTTGGCATTTTACCCGATCAAACAAATTTATCTAAAAGCGCTTCTGCAGAAGCATAATGATCAAAAACGTTTAAAAGATGCGCGAGGAATGGCGACTATTTCGAGTTGACGCAAAAAGTGTCAAAGGCGCGGTATTTTGGGGAACGTTGTTGCGCCCCTAAACTTTTATAAAATGACTCTAGGTATATCATTTCAGTAAGGGCCCTAAGCTGAAATAATGATAGTGGTTATTATCGAGCCATTGCCTCCTCGCAAAGGTCGTCCAGATTAAGTTCTATTTTATATACACCGTTTATATATACCTTAATCAATTTGGAAATTCCCTCAATATTTGGTAGCATATAACCACGATGTCCACTTTCAGGACTAAAACTTACGTTGAAGTAAGAGAGCATTTTCTTGCGATTAAACTTGGATTGCATAGAAATATATGGTTTAAAGCCATGTAATAACTGATTAAAAAAGCGATGGATCTTATCCCTATCATAGGGATCAAGGCGATTTACTTGCTTTACAAATTTTTCTTTATCTGCAAATGAATGGCTAAAGAAGTTTTTTAAAGTAAAAATTGGCTTTTCTATCTGTAAGCCATGTGTGTTCTTATGGAGTTCTTGAAAATTGTTCATAATGTGATTATTGAAAAGTAATAAATAGTATCACTTGGATGAGATGTAATACCGAAAAGTAATCCACAATATTATTAGGTTTAAGCCCTAATAATATCATGGATTAAATCCGTCCTATCAGTTTAAAATAGACTTAGTTGAATTTCTTTTCCAATATCACATAGCCTTTCAGCTTATTTCTGCCTGTTCTATTGCTGAGGGTGAAAAATCGTCGGAAATCCGCCAAATACTTCTTCTTATTCCTGTAGGGCAAGTTATACTTATCCACCAAACTTTTGAATGTAGCACCTATCATTTTACCTGAATAGAATTCATTAATGCTGAATATAGTATGTAATTCATCTAAAAAGTCAAAGTTGCTCGCTCCAACTAGCTCTTTATCATGCTTCGATATCGCATCAACGATATGTTTTTTGGAGTAAGCTATTTTGCAAAGTTCTTCCATTCCGATTTTGTGATATGCTTCGATGATCTCGGGATGCTTTGATTCCAATCGGTAAAGCTCATCTTCCGAAAAGTCTATAGCAAAAACATCCTGTTTTGCACTATAAATGTTTTGCAATCTATTGGCAATGTCTCGTACAATGTCGATGTAATTTTTTACGCCATTTACTTTTGGATAGAAGCTAGATATATTGAATATATAATCTCTATGGTTTAATGAAAATTGCTTCCTTAGCTGTTCCGAATTTAAAGTGACTCTTAATAACTCGGGGTCAGTGAAGTTGCCTTTCAGCTCTTCTTTTTGAAGATAGTTGTCAACCATAAAGTAATTAATACGACCGTTATCGTTTAAAAACCTCGTATACGATATTCTTTCTAAAGCTTCCGTCAAGGTTTCTTTTGCTCCATCATTGGTGCTTACATCGCGTAGGGATTGAATAGTTTTATAAGTTTCGGCACAACCTTTTAAATACGCTTTAGCCTCGTTCGGAGTTCTGTAGTGAAGCTCCGAATCGTGATTCGTAATGTATGTTAGCGATGCAAGTTCGATACCACGAAATCTTCCAGCAATCTGTATGAGATCCGAATAAGGATCGATCATAGTGTGTTCTGCAATATTAAGATCGGTAAGTAAAATTATATGAGGTTTTTCATTCACGTAGATATCTACTGCAGAATAAAATCTACTGGTTAGGAAGTTGTATTTTCTAAATTCACTCTCGTCAATATCATAATGCACTGAAACACCACCATTACCTTTTATTTTGTCTGCGCTATTGCTAGAACAAAATATTGCTGATTGCGTTTGAATACCTAGCTGTTCGATGACCGAGACTATACCAACTGTGCTGTTCAAGAAGATAAAAATCTGTTCGTTTTCATTAACGATGATATTATCTTGCAAAGATTTTTTTAAAGCAGCAAAAGGATTATTTGTCTGAATTAAATTTAGTTGCTTGGCATAATCGAAATCAGGGAATATCTCCAATATCTCGAAACCTTGCTTCTTAAACCGAGGGTCACTGGGAATAGTTGCTGTTGCTGATACAAAAGCTTTCATTTCGAATTTAAAGAAGTCTTCCATAGGAAGAATGATGTCTTTACGAAAGTCAATATCTTTGCTCGTGCGATCACACTCATCGAACAGCAAAAAGAACTCTTTATGCATATCCATGCCAACTTCTGCTATCGCTTCCTTTACTTTGTGAAAGGATTCGGGCGTAGTCATAATCTTCTTATATTTCACCTTTGGGTCTTTCAAGTAGTTTATGATGTGTGGAAGATAGATACCTTCATATACCCCTATTATCTTGCCTTTGTGTGATTTCTTTTTGCCTTTGATCACGGGTACGTTTGGCTCTATAATGATAGAGTGCCTAGGTGTTATAATTTCAAGGTGTGTGGCACCAATTCCGGTTAATGTTTTAAATAGAATACAATTTGATGGAATGCTTCCAATAATATCTTTAAGAAACTGGCTTTTGTAGATGATAATGAATCTTTTCTTCATATATATTAAAGTTTGGACATAGGAATTCCATTACCCATGTCAGGGTTTAAAAAATTATTTTTAAAAATAAAATTAGATGAAGATCCAAAGGGGGCCCTCCTTTGGCTTCGTGAGAAGTTTAGCTTAAAGAAGCGTCATAGACATCTTCGAGATTAAGATCTATTTTATAGGTATTCAATTCATAGATGTTAATCAATTTGGTTACTCCTTCGATGTCTGGTAACTTATAGCCACGATTTAGCTTAGCAGACTGTGCGCTTACATGATAATATTTAAGTTTTTTCTCCTCGTTATAAGTCGGGGCGATCGACACGTTTAACTTTAAGCCGTTGCTTAATTGATTAAAGAAGATTTCAATTTTTTCTCGGTCATAACTGGATAACTTAACAAATTCCTGTTCGAATTTCTGCTTGTTAGCAAAAGACTGGTCTTCCTTAAAGAAGTCACTCGTGGTGAAAGTTTTCTTCTCTTCCTTTGTTGTCTTGTTCTTTAACTCTTTTAATTTGCTCATATAAGATATTTTAAAATTAATATTTGATTTGGCTCTGTTTACCTCATCGTTTCTATATTACAAATATCGATATATAAATCTGCTACGAGGATACATAGCTGACCTTTAGCTTCTGAGAGTCAGTTATTATTTGATAACAAGTGAGATTATTTTAAAAGTTCCAAAATGGAAGAGTTGAAATGTATGTCTCTTTCTTTGCAATTGTATTATGTTTATTTAATATCGCTGTACTAATTAGTCCTAACCTAGCAAGGATTTCGTATGTAACTAATTTCCTATATCTAAGATTGTCTTCGCTTTTTCTTGTACTGTTAGCAAAAGTCAGTTGTTCCACATTGAAGAATTCTTGGACACATTTATAAATGTAGCCATTGAAAACTAAAGTGGCACTTTCACCTCTAAAAGCGTTGAATGATCTATCAGTTTTACGTCTCTCGGTGGTTGACTTACTTTTTTTCTTATTATTTATATCAGAAGATATGTTTTTTAATGTTGCTAGAAAAGCCTCATTATAGCTGATAGCATCATCGAGTACTAATATTCGTTCATGAATGGATTCGACTTCGATATTATTAATTTTCCCTCCAAAATACTGTGCATTTGCATATGGACTATTTAGGTAAAGGTCTATTGTTCTATAAATTTCATTGTCAATAATACCTCTTTCAAGAGCGTAATTTTCAATATGGATATCGGGAATTTCACCTCCAAAATTACGTTTCTTGGTTAAAGTGATTGATACATCTTTCAGTTCGGTATTCCTCCATTGCATCAAAGCTAATAAACGAAGATGAAATTGTTTTGCATGCTTTAAGAAGAAGATCTTATTCTTAAGGAGTGACTTCTCATTGTCATTAAAGTCCTCTTTAGGGATGATACCACTCATTCCAAAGAGAAACGAATCTTTATATTCATGTTGTGCCTTGAAGAACACCATATAAAATAACGTGTCTATTTTTTGTTGGAGGATTTCGTCAAATGGCTCGAAATTATTAAATCTATACGTCTCATCGGTCTTCAAATCCTTATAATCCAAACAAGCTATCACCTCATTAATTGGTGTATTTTTTAACTGTGGGCAATGCTTTAATAAGAGTTCCTTATCAATATTCAGGTGTCTTTGAATTTCAGTTGCTTCAAACATATTGTACGATGATTACAAAAAGACACAATCGAATCTAGGTTTAATCCTAACAATTATCATGTCCTATATTTTTTGCTAATTTTTACTTCAATTTTGAGCAAAAATAGCATATTATAGCTTAGATCAATTGTCTATATACAAAAAGAGACAGCCTAATAAGACTGTCTCTAATATTACAATTCAGGCATTACATGCTTTAGCTCATCCGCATTATGAACACCTAATCCACGCAGGTATTTAAGCGTTACAATCATATCTGAATGTCCTAATAGCTGTTGGAGTATATGAAGGTCTTTAGTTTTCTTATAAACATTTACAGAAGCTGTATGGCGAAATGAGTAGATCGTTTGGTTCTTCTCGATAATGCCTTCTTTCTCCATTAGTTTGAACATACGTTTCCATGCTGTACTAAAGTAGTTCAAATTGTACGGCGAGGTTTCCTCACTAAATAGATTGTCCTCAGGAGCCAACCCCTCCAACTTGCACAATAATATTTCTCTTACGTAATTAGGGATGGGAACAATTCTTATCTTTTTCCCCTTGTTTTCATGACCTGCGAGGTGAATCTCCCTAATATCATTTTTAAAGTGATTTCGCTTTAATAAACGTATTTCATTATGTGGTCGGAGAAGACAACCATAGCTCATTAGGCAACATAAATGTAAATTTGGATGATGCTGTTTTAAGAAAGCTAGCACATCGGATCGTTGTTGCTCTGTATATACCTTATGAAGTTTGGGGGTTGCTTTACGTTTATCTGTATTTGTGACGATAGAGGTATTAAATTCCTCAAGCTTGCCGATTTCCGAAAATATCGTCTTTATATGTCTTCTAGCAGTCATATAATATGAAGCACTAGAATTAAAACGGTTCATAAACTCTTGAACACGTGATCGACTTAAATGGCTTATATCGTCGTTCAATTCGCTTTCGGTTAAGTAAGCCTTTAGCTTTTTGGCATAACCTTCTAATTCCTCCACATATCGGTTTGATAGGTTTGACTGTTTTTTATTTGATATAGCTCTATCTAAAAGATCTCTTAATATCGACTTGGTCTCCTCAACTGAATCTTTGGAGCTGGGATATGTACCGATCTCAATAGACTTCTTAAATTGAAATTCAAGCTCAGTTAAAATTTGGTGCTTCTCTTTTAAGGATTTTGCTGAACTTGGTTTTAGAGATAATCCTAAGCTCTTACCATTGTACTCTTTGAACCTCTCTCCATTCACTTTAATTAGCAAATAGGAACGGTGTTTCAGTTCTTTGGTGGTAACGATTTTTACTTCGTAATCTAATCTTGTCATTTGGCGCAGATTTGGCGCAAAATGTTTTAAATGTTGTTAAGTGGTTGTAAATGAGTGTCAATTTGGCAATTGACAAAGACTCTTAATCTGTGGGTCCTGAGTTCGAGCCTCAGCGGGGTCACCTCTTGGGACAAGTCTTAAACAAAAAGATTTGTCCCTTTTTTATTTCCTTATAATTTACTGGTATTCTGATAGATATGCGTTGACTTGAAAATTATCTTCGGGGTTCGATGTTGTGTCTCAATAAAATCACCAAAATTTAGGGAACATCGAACCCACTTTAGTTCACTTTACTGTAACACCATTGTTTTTCAGTATTTTATACTATTTCAGTAAAAGTAGGTATGCTATTCGTTTCATTTTCACGGGCAAAGGTGAATCAGTGTTTTTACGCTTTACAAGGTCAAGCCTTCAGTTTGCTGAGAAATCCCATCCGCTTTTGGCGGATCGTATTTTTCAGTCAAAACCTTGTATCAGCTAAACACTGACCTTTTTAGCCCTTGAAACGAAACAGAGCATACTCCGACCTTTGAACGAATAAATGGTAGTGATCGAGAAACAAAACAGCACCTCCTCTCATTACCTAATAAATCAAAAGAAGTTGTCAGACTGATATATTGAAAGCCGTTATGCCTGCCTACAAACTTGCTATCTATCAAGGCAGTCGTATGGCTTGAACGCAAGCAGGCTCGGCTGATAGCCGTTTAAGAACTCAGAAACTTTCTGTTCGCCTAAACACAGCAAGTTATGTTTTGAGCTGCTCAAAATAAATTCCACACCTCAAAAATGTCCACCTGAACATAGCAAGTTGTGTTTTGAGGCACTCGAAACTCATTCTGTGCCTCAGAACTACTTGCCCTTGCAGGTGATATTAACATCCTCCGAAGTCGGTCGCATAACTATTTTAGAACCTATTAAATTGAACCTTACTTTTCGTCCAATTCGTCCATTTTTTTGATAAGCGTTTCCCGAAGCGCATCAAGGAATTTTGTTCGATTCATCTTTCGGTTTCTCAACTCCAAATAGGTCTGATAGAAATTGCCCAAGTCAACGCCAAAGGCACTTTCAAAGTATTGGGCAACTTCCCTTATATCATTGTTCCCGTTGTCAAACACGTTTTGATAATGCAGGGCATAAATCAGTTCTATCAATGCCACTTTGCTACCTGTCCATTTCAGCTTCTTTTGAGCTTTCGATTTGTCTTTTTGGAATTTGTTATACAACTGGTCTTCGATGTAAACCTGTATCAAATCATTGGCCATTATCTTGGCGACCTTGTAATCATGTGAGGTGGAAAAGGTTTGGTCACACTGGAAATAATAAGTGTCCAACCACAGCTTTATATCATGGTTGCCCCGTAAAAACATTTTTTCGTCAAGGAACGAGTTATTGCTCCGGTAATACTTATAAAAATCGAGATTATTGTCTAAGAATCTTTTTAGCTTTTTCAGTTCTTTGTTGAGGTATTTCCTTATATGTTTTGCGCCATACGGCTTTTTTTGTCTCGATTTTGTAAATGGCATTGTAGTAGATGAGTTTAGCTACAATGGCAGGTTTCTGATATTTGAAAAAGCGGATTTCTTCATCAGTATTCTTAAACCCTCTTTTCAGGACATACCCTTTCATTTCGGACAGGCATTCAAGAATCTGGTGTATAACGGTTTCTATCCGTTGTATGGAACAATCGGCTTCAATTTCGAAGTCATTGATGACTGTTTCCAGTTTGTGTAACTTATCATTGTAAAATTTATCCATTTACTCGCATTTATTCTCCTATTGAGTTCCGACTGGAGCGTGCCGATCCGCTCTTACGTTAGTATTTGTTAACCCATTAGCATAATTTTAGACGGTTCCCTATTGGTTGGAGAATAATTGTTTAGAATGCAGAAATAAGGCATTAAAAAAATTATTCTTCAAGATGATTTAAGATGAAGGTGTCTAATAAAGCACCTTCTTCTGTTTTATAGCTTTCTGGAGCTCCATTATAATTTCATGAGCAATATTAGGCTGCAAGTCGATGTTTTGTACTTTTCAGCATGTTGATGGCTTGATTTATCGCAAATAGGGAGTTTTTGCCACCTGGTTTACCGATAAAAGCTTTGTCTTTCCACTTTTTTGCCCATTTTCTGAGGTTATGGGCAATGGCCATCAAACCGAATTCCACAGCGACTTTATCCAGTCCTTTCATTGTGAACCGGGTAAACCTGTTGTTGCTTTTCATCTGACCAAATACAGCTTCCACTTCTATGGGTCGCTTGCTCCGATGGTACATTCCCTCTTCCGACAGCAGTCTTTCCCGGGCTTTATCCTTGAGCTTATTGAGCCTGTGGTTCACTTCAATGAGCCGATCGCCTTTAGCTTTATGGCACCCACTGCGCATCGGGCAGCCCTCACATCGCCGAGCCTGGTAACAGCTGACCTGGGCAGTGTATCCGTTGGCACTGACTCTGGTTGCATGACCGATAAAGCTGAGCTTCTGTCCTGCCGGACACACATAAAAGTCCTCCTGCTGGTTGTAATATAGGTTCTGTACCGAAAAAGGATCCTGTTTATCCTTGCGCTTTTGTTCCATATGGAAGTAATTGTACTTCACAAAAGCGGTTATACCCTGTCCTTCCATCAGCTCGTAGTTCTGCTCGCTACCATATCCGGCATCTGCGACGATGGATTCACTCTGTTTTCCGTAATGGGACTCAAAGCCTTCCAGGTGTTCGGGCAGGGTTGTGGTATCTGCGGCCGTTTGATGGATGCTATAATGGGTGATGAACTGCTCTTCGGTGCTGATCTGGGTATTGTAGGCCGGTTTAAGCTGGCCATTTTTCATGTGGTCCTCTTTCATCCGCATAAACACGGCATCGGTATCGGTCTTGCTATAACTATTGCGATCTCCCAGTACTTCCAGTTGCTCCTCATATTTCTCCAGTCGGGGCAGATAGTCGTCTTCAAGCTTCCTCAGCTGCCTATCGGTGACCTGCTGATCCCCTAATGAAGATTGGTCCCGGCTGATCTGTGCATCGATATCCGAAAGGACCGAAGCGATGTTCGCCTCCAGCTTTATCTTGTTCTTCTCGATCGATTTCTTCCAAACGAAGGTATAACGACCGGCGGCCGATTCGATCTTGGTACCATCTACATACTGGACTTTCAGGCTGACATACTCCATATCATGCAGCATCCGAACGATACTGGCAAACAGCTCCTGTATCTGTCCCTTAAGACGCTTTCCCCTGAAATAATTGATCGTACGGTAATCCGGTGTACTGTTGCCCGAAAGCCACATGAAATGGATGTTCTCGTGCAGGGCGCGCTCGATCTTGCGGCAAGAATAGATATTGCTCAGATACGCGTAGAACAGTACCTTAATGAGCATCCTGGGATGGAAACTGGTCGTTCCCCCTCCTTTATACTGACGGATGATATGTTCCAGATCCAACTGGTCAACAACCTGACTCACCAACCGAACAGGATGGTTCAAGGGGATACGGTCTAAAATATTCTCAGGAAAAAGACTCGGACTATTGGATGGAAGCGCTTTGAATTGTATGTTTGCCATATTGTTTTTTGGTTGCACCTTAAGATACAAAATCTTGAGGACAAAAAACAGAAAAACCCCGCCATTTTTTAATGACGGGGTTCTCTTTTAAGAGACCTTTTTAGACAGCCTCATCACTGAAAACTACTTCACATGGATTGTAGGTGTGTTATTTATTATTTTCCAATGCTCATTATCACGAATACATATTATCAATGAATGAAAGATAAGATACTCACTTTCCAAGGTCACGTGTGCAATGGCCATATGGTCTGATTGCTTTATGCTGTTTATCACCAGGCTCCTTGGGCTTCCGCCGAATCGCTTGGTACGGATGAGTTCGATATAGTCAGATTTCGAGAATACAAAAATCCCGTTCTCATCGAAAAACCCGTCCTGTATATTCTGAAAGCCGGGATGTAAGATCCTTTCCAATGCTGCTACATCACGATTGTCGCCAGCTTTTACAAATGCTTCGATTGCTTTTTCTGCCTGTTCCATTTTTATTTGTTTAAGATGTTCGTAAATAATTCTTTTTGATGGTTTAGTTGTTGTTTGACAGATTCTTTATCATCCGTTCCGTCCAATGAATAATAGTAAATTTCCCTAATGCCAATAAAGTTCAATATCTGCTGCAGATGCATTTCCACTAGATTGGGCAAAGCTGAATCCAGTTCCCCCATAGCGGAGAGAACGTATGCTTTTTTATTCTGAAGCAATCCGATTGCTTTGTCCTCATCGTATCTGAAAGTTTTACCCGTGCGCAGCACCAGGTCGAAATACGCTTTCAGCGAGGAGGGAATACCAAAATTATACATAGGCACTGTGATAAGGATTTCATCACACCCGAATAGTTCTGCTATTAGCTGGTCGGACAGTTTCAGGTGGCCCGAAGTATCCCCGGCAGTATAAAATGCCTCCAATACTTCCTGCTCAAGATGAGGAATGTGGGAGGTGCCTACTTCCCGTATACTGATGCTCCCTTCCGGATTCAGTTCTTTCCATGCCCGTACAAAATTGTCTCCCGCATTGCGGGAATAGGAGTTTTTTAAACGTAAGCTACTGTCAATTCTCAATAATGTCTTCATCTTTTTTACTCTTTCTATGGAAGACCATTTGAGTACTAAATATGTGACAGCTTGGTAATATTTTTTAGCTTATCCGGGTCTACAATGGAATATATTTCCTGGATCAATCCATCTTCACTTAATTGGAGTATATGACAGTTATGGAGCTTTTCATGCTCCCAAAAGCAGGCAGCAGGTTGATGATTGAAAAATTGAAAGGTAAATGTTTTTCCCATCAGAAAATGCTGCTGTACATAAACCAATAAAGTGGCCGTAGCTGTTTTCCCTATTTCCGAACCGCTCAATACCTGCACCTTCGTACCTCCGTCGGCACTGAGTTTTATGTCGTCTACCAATAAGTTCTGCAATTCCACGATGTCAGCCTGAGCCAACGCTTTCTGATACCTGCCTACAGTCTCAAATGAGTGCCCCAAATGTGGGCTATAACTTGAGTATTTACTGTCTTTCAATTGTTTGTTGGCCCTGCTCAATAGCTGACGTGAATTTTCGGTGTTTATATCAAGCAGTTCGGCTATCTCAGCATGTGAATAATTGAAGCCCTCTTTCAATATGAAAGCCGCTCTTTCTTTTGGGTTCAGGTACTCGAACAGCACGAGCATGGTATAGCTTGCCGTTTCGTCCCTAATAAGTTTTGCATCGGCATTATCAAATGAAACAGGTTCGGGGAGCCATTCGCCGAAAACTTCTTTTTTACTTTGGCGGGTTTTAAAATTTATGGCATGATTAATCGTGCTTTTAATCAGAAAGTTGGATTCGTGGCGGATGCTCGATTTATCCATTGTAATGTATTTTTCCAGCACATCCTGTACCAGATCTTTCGCATCTTCATAAGAACCGACAATATTATAGGCATAGGTCAATAACTTATTATAATGTTTCTCCATCTTTTTATTCTATTTTTGATATTAGCAAATTTCAGGCTTTATGTTCCTTTATCGGCCAGAACTTCCTGCACCATAATCCTATTAAATTTTTCCGGTTCTACAAAAGCTGCATAATGCCCTGAGTTTTCAAACCAGATGAATTGTTTTTGAGGCGCTTTTAGTTTCCTGAAAAATTTATAAGCAAGTGTGGAGGGGGTATTATAGTCACACCGCCCTGCGATAAAGTAAACGGGGACTTTTACTTCCCGAACCGTTTTAAATAAATCTACCTGCATTACTTCATCCCACATGGCATTCATTGTGAAGGCTTGTCCCTTAGCTATCAGGCTATCTTTATAATATTGCCTGGCAAAGGAATCCATATTTTTATAGAGCTGGCCAACATTGGTACCTTCACAAAAATCACCATGAAAGTGCCGGAGCCATTTTCTTGATAAATCCAGGTCTGATAATTCATTTTTTGAGCGGGACGGGTAATGCTTACGGAGTTTTTGCAATTGAGCCATTGCTACGCTGTCTTTTTTTAACCTGGCCTGTTGAATTGAATAATTGAGCGAAACCTTTTCATTCAAATACATACTGGTAACCTGTCCCACGCCAATATAAGCCTGAAATAGCGATGGATAATTTTGAATCAGATGCATGCCCATAATAGAACCAAAAGAATAACCAACCAAATATATTTTCTCTTTCTTAAAACGCTCTTTAAGAATATGTATTAAACTTAGCGCATCATCTTCCAGCTGTTCAATAGTGATGCTTCCGGGAGGCAGGGTATCGTTGTAGGATAAACCCGTTCCCCTTTGGTCGTATGTAACCACCGTGAAGCGCTGTTCCAGTTCCTTATTGTGTGTTTGCCAAAAATAAAAATCAGAAAACCCAGGGCCACCGTGCAATATGAGCAAAACAGGGTTCAGGGCATTTTCCCCTTTAATAAATACGCTGTGCCTGACACCATTTAATTCAATACGGTTGTATTCATTGATGGAATTAATTTGGGCTGTACAAAACTGCCAGCTGATTGAGGTCATTATCAAGGTTATGAGGAACTTTTCTTTCATCTTATTTAAATACAATGCAAATAGAAGCATAATCGCATCGTCCTGTTTTGTTAATCTTTACTGTTTTGCCGATTTCCTGTGTCTTATACAGGCTTTTGATTAAATAGCCATTCCGCTTCCGCCAACTACTTTTATGCCTTCGGGAAACTTTTTCCAAAAACGGATATATTTATATTTAGCTTCAAAAGGCTCGTTATTATAATTCCCTTTTAACTCCATCTGCAAAGTAATAACTGCCAGATCCGCTATGATATGCAGTTCTTCTACTTTGGGAGTGATTTCGTTTACTTTTAAGTTTCCCTCACGATACGTTTGCAAATCCATTTCTTTGGTTATCGTCTGACCGCTGGGTATTATAAAAAGCAAATCAGCATGCAATAGGTTGTCGAGTACTTCCGTATCACTATTTTTGATGGCTTCGTAAAGTGTATTCTCAAGATTTAAAATTTCATCTTTTGTTATCATTTCTTATAATTTTTTGTTTTCACTAAACTGTCTCTTGTATTAGGTATTTATTGAGCCAGTTTTAAGTCTCTCTAGCCTACTCCTCGACCATCTGATAAATACCCCTTTCCATCGTAATGCCATGTTGTTCTAAAAAGGCGGGCATTTTAATCCCTGCTTTTTGCATTGCCTCCCGTATGACCACTCTGGCATCGTCCATCCGCTGTCGGTCTGCCCAAGTGGCAACCGTAATGACCCGAAGGTCTCCACTATCGCCTGTCTGTTGAAAGATTTCATATTTTACAAAGCCGGGCTGTTGCCGAAGTATATTTCTGATGAAAAGCGATTTTTGGGAATACTCCGCGATAGCTTTTTTGGGAATGCTGATTTTATCGATGACGGCGACATGTTCCGTAACAGTACGCTCTTCTCCGTTATTCTGTTCCATTTCGACTTGATTTTGTTGTTGACCAAAAGTATTCACCGCCATAAGAATGGGTATGATAAGGATGACGGTTTTTAATGTCTGTTTCATAAGGCTTGAGTTTATTGTTTCCAGTTCAGCTTACCGTCTTTGTCAAACATTTCGATGGACGGGTTGCCCACACTATCAACCTTTAGAATAATTCTCGGTATTTCATTGTTATCCTTCATTACAAAAGCCGCATTCCCGTTTTCCGTTATCAGGTTGATACGGTTGATATTATGTCCGGGTTTCCCCGACAGGTCTTTGTCATTGATCACCAGCCCAGCCCTGAAATAATTGTCGCTTTTATTATCCTGTGCGAGAATTCCAATGGCATCTGCATTCTGGTAATCGAATGATAGGGCATTTAAGTTAGTCTGCTCATTATCGGTAATAGCAAGACCGCCTCTTTCGTCGCCGTTCTTGTCATAGAATATAAGACCTGCTGGGGCGTAAGCTCTTTTATACGCTTTTCCATCAATAATGGGCTCGGGAATATGGTCTGTGTTTGCAATAACGACACGGTTTTTTCCCGAAGCATCATTGATATTTATTCTTTCTGCATTAAAGTTTGGCCTGTTATTTAAATGTAGGTAGACAATACAAATCATCAACACGACATTGGAAATTACAAGGACAGATACTAGGATTTTGAATGGTTTAGGAATTGTTTGCATAATTGAGTATCATTTTTAGTTCATTATTCTTTTTATACTACTGTTTTCTTGGTGCTGATTACAATCCTATTCCATGCATTTGTCGTAACAACCGCCATTATGATGTGTGCAATCCGGTTTCCATCAAAAAGTTGTTCGGCCTGTCTGTACGTTTCATCGCTTAACCCGTTTTGGCTGATTAAGGTTACTTCCTCGGTTATGGCTAAAATTGTTTTCTCTTCCTCGGTAAATAATCCGGTTTCTTTCCAGGCGTTGAGCAGGAAAATTCGCTGTGCGGTTTCACCCTGCTTTAATGCATCCGAAGTGTGCATGTTGATACAAAAAGCGCAACCGTTGATTTGCGAAGCACGAATTTTAATCAGATAGAAATGCGCTTTAGAAAGTCCTGAATTGTGTAAGTAATTTTCCAGAGCGAACATTGCCTTGAATGCATCCGGCTCAAGCTGCTGTATGTCTATTCTGTTTTCCATATTTATTT
The DNA here is from genome assembly GCF_004526235.1 of Sphingobacterium sp. CZ-2. Lineage (GTDB taxonomy): Bacteria > Bacteroidota > Bacteroidia > Sphingobacteriales > Sphingobacteriaceae > Sphingobacterium > Sphingobacterium tenebrionis. Next base: position 115,416 of record NZ_CP038159.1, read on the forward strand.
TTTGTTTGTCATTATTTAGCTTTTGAAAGCACCATTTTTATGGCTAAAAAAGTCAGTACACTGGCCATAAACCATTTTTGCGCCCTTACCCAAAGTGGATTTCTTGTAAGGAAAGAAGCCATTTTTGCAGCGGTCATTACAATAATAAAATTGATGGTGAAGCTGATAAAAATCTGTGTAATACCCAATGCCATACTCTGACCTAATATAGAGCCATATTCCGGTTTGATAAATTGAGGAAAAAAAGACAGGTAAAATACAGCCATTTTAGGATTCAACAGATTGGTTAAAAAGCCCATCAGGAACAATTTTCGAGGTTTGTCTTTGGCAATATGCTCATTCACTTCAAAAAATGTTTTGCCATTGGGTTTAATGGCCTGATACGCCAAATACAACAAGTAAATAGCGCCCGAAATTTTCAGTATCCCGTAAGCAAAGGGAACAGCCAGTAATATGGCAGTCAATCCAAATCCCGCCAGGACGATATGAAATAAAAAACCACAGATAACGCCAACTAGTGAAACAAGCCCGGCTGTTTTACCCTGCGTAATGCTTCTTGAAATAAGATAAATCATATTCGGCCCCGGGCTGATAACCATCAGGAAGGCAGCCAAAGCAAACCACAAAAGTTCATGAATCGGGATCATCGTTGTTTAAATTTAAGCTGTGAGTTTTTTGGATATCAAATTGTCCAGTGAATATTTTCCACTTCCCTGAATGAACAGTGCCAGACATAAGCCGAGCATCAGCAAATGATATTCGAATCCTTCACCTTCCTTATCGCCAAACCAGTTCATGAAAAAGCCATGCTCGAGATGTCCGCCAAATAAAATTATTCCGATAAAAAGTCCACCCAATGCAATTGCCCAAAAACGGGAGGCAAAGCCCATTATTATAAAAATGGGTGCAAAGAACTCTATTACAATAACCAATAGCCCCACCAACCACGGCTGTCCCATCTGTTGCAGCCCCTCCAAAGTTTGGGTAAACCCATAGCCATCAAACCAGCCCAACATAGCCCTCGCTCCGTGTGGAAACATAACGATACCGATTGTCAGGCGAATGATCAGACCTGTATAATCATTGTGTGTACTAAAAAATTTCTGTTTCATCATTTTCTTTTTTTATTCTAGTTCATATCTTGTTTACATTCCCTTCAAATATTGTGGTTAATGCAGGTAATTGCTATTGTTTCCCTAGTAGTTCGAATAAACTCGAAAATCCCTGCGCTCCATGCCCATCAGCTATTCTACGGTCCATGAGGTTTTTGATTTCTTGCATGCGCAGAGTTTCCACATTTTTTGATTTTCGATGATTGATGAGGTCATCAAACATCGCGGCTTGAACCTGAAGCGGCCCCAAGTCGGGCTGGTATGTACCCAACTTAATTTCATTGACCATTAGGGACAGCAGCGGGCCATAGCCCTGTAGGGTGCCCGCAACCCGTTGTGCAAAAGCGGTTAAATCCACACCTTCTGTATGCACCAATTGAAGGGTATGCAAAAAGCCGATTAAAAATTCATAGCCAATTGCTACCTGCGCTAAAAAATCTACAGCCGCGGCTCCTGCGTCCTCTCCGTAGTAAGTAATGGCACCTAGCTTTTCCAACAGCGGATACTGCGCATCAAAAACGGTTGGCTTACCACTGAATAATAACTGTGCTTTGGCGGTTCCGATGTCTATCGGGTCTGCCAATATTTTGCCATCGATATAGGAAGCGTTCTCTCTTTCAGCCCACTCAGCAAAATCACGAGCCTGAGCAGGCGTGCCGCTCGTTAAATTGATGAATACTTTTCCGGCAACCGCACCAGCTACCTGTTTGAGCACTTCATACACAGCCGTATTGTTTAACAGGCAGGTCACAACCTGGTTACTGGCAGCAACTGCCTCACTAAGTATTTCTATTCCAGCTGCACCTGCTTCAACTAGTGGTTTACATTTTTCCGCATTACGGTTCCACACAACCGTATCATAACCTCGATTGATAAATGTATGGGCTATCGCGGCTCCCATATTACCCAATCCAAGTACCGTTACTCTCTTCCTTTTGTTGTGAGGTATTTCAGTTTTGATGTTATCTATATTCATATTTAATTGTATTTTAAAAGTTCTGTTAGAATACTCTTCGCACAAAAAGTCCAAAGTTGCTGTAGTGTTCCGTATTTGACCCGTATTGGTCAAAGTTTACACCCAAACCATATTGTACACCTTTATTGTCCACTCCTAATCTTGCATATTGAACACTCTTTAAGTGCCCGTTCCAATGCATTGAAGTAATATATTGAAGCTGCAAACGCGCATAAAGATTGAAATCCTGATTTTTGCTACCTTGATATTCCACAGAACCGAACAGCTCAAGACTGGGGTTAGACCAAACATCCATTCTCGTAAAAATGAGATACGATAAGTCATTTTTTTTATTGAAATACCAAACAAAAGCCGAAGGCACAAACCGATTTCCCGGTGCATAGATAGAACCCAAACCGGTTGCCCAGCGTTTATTTATTTCGTAAATAAGATACGATTGGCTCATCACTTCAATCCCCCGCTTTTTGTCGTAAGGAAGCAAAATAGAAGACGTGTTAAAAAATCCAAACGGCTTTTCCGCAATGATTTTGCCGGAAAACATATGCTGATAATAGTAACTCGAATGCCCTGCAGTGATTTCCACAGGGACTTGCGCCTCGCTGTGCAAGCACCACATGCAGAAAAACAGGCAGGCCAGCAAGTGTATTATTTTCGTTGTTTCTTTAATCGTTCCCTTCAAATTTCTTTTTGTTAGGCTGTGGTCGGATAATTATTACAGTCAACCACTGTTTAAAATATGGACACATGAAGTGCTGAAAACGTGACAACCTATTCAGGATATTTTCTTCCGTTGGTGATTTGTCTTGTCTTTTCGTAACGAAAGAAATGCATCTTATCTAAACTTCATTGTACGTTTTCTGTAATACCATACGAAGATATGAAGGAGCCTAGCCGTCAATACTGTAAGTATGACGGCAAAAAATGTAGTTTTTTCTGTTTTTGATGTAGAACTCGCGATTATGCAGGAATTTCAATTGTATTTTTGAACTCAGTGGGGAGCTGACCTTCGTAGCTTCTGAATGCCCGGGAAAAATGAGAAGAGTCTGTGTAGCCAAGTTGAAACGACACCTCTTTGACAGACATATTCCAAAAGCTCAACAGGTACTTTGCCTCCTGCATGATATGAAACTCAATCCATTTTTTCGCCGAAAGCCCGGTGTATTCTACTAATATTTCGCTCAGGTATTTTGGTGATATATGCAACTGTTCTGCATAAAAAGCGACATCTTTATACTGCGAGAAATTCTTTGAAACTAATTCTCTAAACTTTACAACGGTATGTTCTTTACCGTTGAGTTCCTTTTTATTGCCCCGGTACAGGTTCCAGAAATATTTCTGTGAAATAATCAGGATTGAATATAGTATTCCCGATACCGCTTCGGGCTTATCAGCGATTGCCCGAAGCGTACTGAAAAGCTGTTGCATTTCTTCAAATTGACTGTCGGAGAGTTGGATTACACTCTTTTCATCGGGGCAAAAAAATTCAAGGGAATAGAAAAATGACCTACTGAAATTATTCACGAAAATATCATCATAAAAAAACAGGGTGTCATTTGATGGGAAACTGGTATTGAGCCATTGGCAGGTCATTCCAGGGCCAATCGTCAACAGGCTTCCTCGTGTTAAATCATAATCGGTAGTGCCTATCCTGATGCGAGCTCCTTCACCATAATACAGACCGATAGTATAAAAGTAGTTTTTAAAGGGATTGGTGATTTTCAAGTCTTCAAGACACGTTTTTGATGCCAGATAATAAGGCGCTATATGGCCATCATTTTTTTGAGACCTTAAATATCGGAGCAGATCAAAGTTATCTGAATGTTTTTGTATCATAAGGAAGATGTCTAAAAATTAGTATAATCCTGGGAATGCTTTTCCGTCCAAATTGAAAAATGATAATTATGAAATGTGAAGTTTATTCTCAAGTCAAACTTATTATATCAGAAAATACTAAAATACGCAATTATTATCATTTGATAATGTATGGTTATTTATACTTCGTTGTATATAAATGTCCAGAATAAACAAGGAGTAGATACTACTTATCCACTCCTTACTGTGACTGGTTTTATTTTCGTATTACTTTTCCCAATCTGCCAGCGCATCAGCCAAAGCAATGGCTTCAATCTCAATCAATGCATCCGGCGAAAACAATGACGATACTTCAAAAATAGTATCTGCCGGATAAGGGGGGGTAAAGTATTTGCCTCTCAATTCGACAATCTTCTCAAAGTTCTTCATGTCGCGGAGCATGATAGTGACCTTAACCACGTTTTTCAGACTTGAACCTCCAGCTCTCAATACCTTGTCCAGATTTTCAAAAGCCATTTTTGCCTGTGCATCAAAGTCACCTATGCCTATAAGCTTTCCATCCTTGCCAATAGCGGTTTGTCCCGAAATAAACAACAGATCGCTTACACGATGTCCCTGTGCCAGACGGAATGGTTCATAAGCGTCCGGCGTAATTTTAATTTGTGAAATTTTCATGATAATAATTTGTTTTTTAATGGCAATGAAGCTTGCTTGAGTTGATTTTTATGTATCCTTTATTCAATGGTGACACAAGCAGGTTTCATTTTTTATTTATTTGAAGTTATAGATGTGTTCCTTTGTGCGAACGTTTTTCCTGTGATGGCCTATACTGAAAGTTAAGTGCCGATTATCAAGAATCTGTTCATTTTCATTGTTCTCTTTCTAACTATTTTCAAGATTTAATTCTTTGACGATTTTCCGGGTATGGCTAAGGGTTGCCTCCGGCCATAACATTTCACGGTGAAAAGGAATCAAGGGTAACCCGTTCATCGTTTTCATCACCCAATGGGGATCTGCTAAGGCTGCTTTTCCGATAGCAACCAGCGTTGCATGGTTGTCCTTCAAGGCAACTTCCGCCTTTTCAAGATTATGGAATCCACCGTTGGCGATTACAGGAATGCCCGTTGCCTGCAGGATAACCGATGCCAGTGATATTCCGTCTCCAAAAAAGCTGTCCCGTTCCCATTCGCCCGTCTGCACCGCTACGTGAACAAAATCGGGTTTGCTTGCCTTTATTTCTTCTGCCAGTTCTTTTGCAGTTTCAATACCGTGTGTCCATCGGTAGGTACGGTCATTTACTTTCCCCTCTGAAACCCGTAAACCGACAATGAAATCCTTTGGTACGGATGTTTCTATGCCAGCGATAATTTCAGCAATAACACGGAAACGGTTCTGCATAGTGCCACCATACTGGTCGTTTCGATGGTTCAGTTCCGGTGTGAGGAACTGGTCTAACAAATAACCATTTGCCCCGTGAATTTCTACACCGTCGAAGCCTGCCTTGTAAGCGTTTACAGCTCCATTGACAAAACCCTGTTTCATTCTTTCAATATCCATCAAGTCCATTTCTTTAGGGGTAGGAAATGCCCCCTGGCCACCGTAGGAAGACATTTTTGTGCCAATAGGTTTTAAGGCAGACGGGGCTAAGGTGTTCTCACTATATTGGGATAAAGCACCTGCGTGCATCAACTGGGCGAAAATAAGGGAGGGAGATTGATGGACAGCACGGGTTACCTTTTCCCATGAAGCGCTTTGCGCATCGTTTACAAGTGCAGGTTGGTTGTTATAACTCTGGCTACCGTATACATCGGTGTAAATACCCTCGGTAATGATAACTGCAAATCCTCCAATTGCAAATGCGGAATAATAGTCCTTCATTTCGTGCGTAGCCAAGCCGTCCGCCGTAGCGCTCACGCGTGACATGGGGGCAACTACCGTCCGGTTGATCAGTTCTCTTTGCCATGTAATGGCGTTCTGAAAAATAGGATGATGTTTCATTTGCTTCTTAATATTATGAAGCAAAGTTGACGGTAATTGATGGAGAAAAAATTGATCTAGGTCAAGACGGTTTATTTTTTTTCTTGATGCGGCTTATAAATTCAGCTGATACACCCAAATACGATGCAATCAGATATTGGGGTACTTTGGATGCTATGTTTGGGTAGTTTTCCAAAAAGGCATAATATCTGCTTTTGGCATCCTGAACATTGTTATAGATAATTCTTTTTTGCAATGCGCCCAGATAACTTTCTAATATTATCCGAAAGTACCGCTCCAAACGGGGAAGTTCAGCCAGTAACTGCTGAAAAGAATAGTGGCTAATCTGTAAAACGGTCGTTCTTTCTATGGCTTGTATGTTGTATATTGAGGGCTTCTGTTTGGAAAAGCTATCTAAGTCAGAAGCCCACCAGTCGTCGATAGCGAAAAACAAGATTTCCTCATTGCCATTGTCAGCGTTGATGTAAAATGCTTTTAATGCTCCCGAAACGACATAACTATCATAACGACAGGTATCGCCATTACGCAAAAGATAGTCCCCCTTTTCCAATGTTTTCTCCGTCCAAAAACGCTCGAAAGCTGAAATTTCATCCTGCGTAAGATCTATATATTTCGAGATGTTTTTTAATAAAGTATTTTCGACCATATAAGTATTTCATTTTCGTTTACAATTTAGTAATTATAAATACCTGTCAGCCTCTTTTATTTCGAGGTCATTGATACTTGCGTACCGTTTTTTCATTAAGCCGTTTTCATCGAACTCCCAATTCTCGTTTCCGTAGGCTCTAAACCATTTACCCTCTTTGTTTCTGTACTCATATTCAAACCTAACGGCAATTCTATTATCGGTATGCGCCCAATACTCTTTTTTGAGCTTGTAACCCAATTCTTTTTCCCATTTCTCGGTCAAAAATCTTACAATTTCTTTCCGACCATTGATAAACAGGTTTCGATTTCGCCATTCACTATCAATGGTATAAGCCATTGATACCTTTTCGGGATTTTTGGTATTCCAAGCATCTTCTGCCATTTGGATTTTTTGCTTTGCTGTCTCCAAAGTAAATGGAGGTAAGGGATGTTTCTGTTCCATTGTCTTAAATTAAATTGTTTACGATTTTTTTTGATTTCTCGACCAACTCATTTGATTTAAAGAGCTGGCTTTCTATAATTGAACTTTCAAATAACAGGTAGATGTGATCGGATAGCAATTCCTCTCCGAGTTCTTTTTCAAAGAATTTTCTAAGGTCGTTTTTGTGTGCCTGTATAACTGAAAGTATAGTACCTTGTTCTTTTGATATTTCCGACAGGATGTTCAAAAAACTGCACCCCCTAAAACCTTCCTTTTCGTTCATATAAATAATGAAATCAAAGGCGTTCAATATTCTTTTTTTGGTGCTTTTCGATTTTGATACGTATGTTATCAATTCAGAAAACCAATATCCATGTCTTGCATTTAAAAACGCAACACATAGGTCATCTTTTGATTTAAAGTGTTGGTAAAAACTTGCTTTGGCAACATTGGCTTCACTGATAATCTGATTAATTCCAGTGCTATTATATCCCTGTTGATGGAACAGTAGTGAAGCGGTATCAATAATTCTTTCTCTTGGGGTATTCATGTTTATATCCTTTATGAAAGCAAATGTATAGAATAATAACTGAACAGACAAGTCTGTCTATTTATTCTTTTTAGAATACCCATTATTTTAGCCGTTATCCATCTTGCTGTATCAAGTGCTGTAAATCGGGGTCATTCTTAATCCGCTCCATTTCGCTTTCCACAATATGTACAACGTCCGCTTTGACCTGCCTGTAATTGGCTTCGATGACCTGCTTCATATTGTCGTTGCCGTCTTCATCGGTAAAGGATAATATCTGCGGTATCTTTTTGTAGGCTTTGGTTTCGGCAGACACCTTTTCATTGTCCACCACGATAAATAATCTTTCAGTACGTTTAATAACTATTAATCTTCCAAAAAAGAGTTCGAGTTTCGTACCAGTAAGTTCACAGTAACTTTAAGCCTTCAAAATCCTTGATTTTGAAGGCTTTTTTGTGTCCGATCATTGATCCTGGCAAAGTTAGGGAAACATAATCAACTAATACGGAATTCATAATGAGTTCGAGGGATGGTTCGATTATCTATCAAGTTCCACAAAGAAAAAACCTTGTGTTTCAATCAGGGCTTTTGCTTTTATTTATTAACTATTCTTCCTTTTGAACCGAGGTGCAATGATTTCCAAATTGGTACCAACCTGATCGCGGAAGTAAGCAACTGCCGTTCCGAAACCCGCTTTTAAGCCATCCTGTTCCTGAAAAACGATCTGTGCACCTTCGGGTTCAACACCGACTTCCTTTAAACGCTTCATTGCAGGATCCATATCATCTACTTCAAAACAAAGATGCATGGCATTGATTTGATTATTTTTATATGATACTTTTTCAGGTGCGGGAAGTACATACTATAAAATATCCATATTCAAATTATCCAATTGAAGGTTGCCTTTGAAAAGGTATCATCCTGGCCTTGTGTTTTAGCCATTCTCGGACCACCGATTTCATCATTGTTGGCTATTTTAACACCTGTTAATCCTTCGTAAAAAGCAACGGATTTTTCCAGACTGCTTACGGTGATTCCTACATGATTGGCACTTGAGAACCCTGCTGTTTTTTCGTTTTCTATTTGATCAAATGCTGAGCGAATTAATGTGCTTGATGTTTACTTAAATCTTTGAAAGCCCATTAGCAATCACCTGCATTTCTTGTTGTGTGATGTTTATATCCATCGCTTGCGCGTTGGCTATCGCTTGTGCTTCATTCCTGGTCCCGGCTAAAACCACGGTAATGGTGGGTTGCAGGCTTGTCCAACACAATACTAATTGAGCAAGAGTGGCATTTCTCGCTTCAGCTATCGGGGAGCTTGTGTCTAAAAAAGTACTTACCTTTTCCAAGTTGAACTGTTTGAAATAGCCATGTCTATGGTCATTTTCTTTCAACTTTCCGTTTTTAAAAAATTTTCCGGTAAGCAACCCTCTTTCCATTGGGCTGTATACGATAACTCCGAGACTGTTTTTTTGGGCATAAGGCACCAAATCTGCTTCTATACTGCGATTGAGCATTCTGAAACTTATCTGGTTGCTCGAAATTGGCTATGTTTTTCTTGCTTCCATTACCTGTGCTACCCTGTAATTACTCATACCTGCTGCATGAATTTTCCCCTGTTGAATCAACAATTCCAACGCTTCCATTGTTTCTGCAATTGGTGTTGTGTTGTCGGGCAATTGGATTTGCAAAAGATCAATGTAATCCGTCCCTAAGCGTCTCAAACTTTCTTCCGCTTCTTTAATCACATTGTTTTTTGAAGCGAATTTGTACACGGATTTTTTTTCCTGAGTTTTCCGAATCAAAAAAATTCACCTTTTCCGTTGTTGCTACCTTCCCATACCAAACCGAATTTGGTAAGTAGTTGAATCTTGCTTCGGTCATATCCTTTTATGGCCTTCCCCATTATTTCTTCACTCAGTCCAAAACCATAGAATGGAGCTGTATCAAGAGTTGTAACCTCATTATCAATAGCATCTCTCACTGCAGCGATGCTGTCTTTTTGTTCGTTCCCGCCCCACATATTGCCTCCTATGGCAAAAGCTCCGCAAGCGATAGATGATAATTTTAAGTCGGAGTCACCTAATGTTCTGTATTCCATTTTTATAGTTTATTAATAAAATAAATTTGTGATGTAAGCTGTTTAGACTTTGTCTATATGGCTGCTGTTAAATAAATGTTCATGACAATTGTTTTTTTAAAATGAAAGCCTCTCTTATATGTTTCAAATAATCGCGATGATACTTATCGACGCGCTCAGCTGTTGCGTTTTTTTCCAGATCGTGAAAATGAAATCCATCAATTCTTTCCATGCCGACAAACTGATTCATCTTATGAAAACCAAATAATATACCATCATCCACAGCGGTCTGATCGAAAAATTCTCCCGGCAACGTGAAAGCCGTAGAGGGTGCATTCCAAGTGGAGGTAACCATGTATTTTTTACCTTGCATTAACCCACCTGTCCCATAATTGATTTCAGGATGGTTGCGGCTTCTTCCATCGCTTCTGTAAATGCCGTTTTGATGACCGGCGGAGAAAACTTCATCGATGTATTTTTTCAAGCGATTCGGTACCTGAAACCACCAAATAGGTGTATGATAAATGATAACATCAGCCCATTTAAAATGCTCTACTTCTTCGAGCGCATCAAAATCATCATTGATATTGGTGATCCGTAATTCAAAATCGTTTTTCTCGAAAAACGATTTTGTCCACTCCGTTAAGGTATTGTTGAATGTCCCGCCTGAATGTGCGAAGACCTGTCCGCCGTTTATAATAAATATCTTCATTTTATATAACCATATTAGTTGATTGTGCAAAATTCTATCATAATATTATATTATCAAAATAATTTAAATTGCATATTTGTATCATAAAAATAATAGATATGAAATGGAATTTGGAATGGCTGCGCACCTATAAAGCGATTTATGAAACAGGAACGCTCTCTGCTGCAGCACAGCAATTGTTTATTTCCCAACCCGGCGTAAGCCTGCATTTGAACTCACTGGAAGCCTTTACGGGTTATAAATTATTTGATCGCTCTGCACGAAAAATGGTGCCCACGGAAAAAGGAAAAATCCTATATAACTATATTTTAGATCCGTTAAAGAAACTGGAAACGGGCGAGGAACATTTTCATAAACATTCACAGGATGAGCGTGCCACAATCAGCGTGGGCATGTGTTTTGAGACTTTTCAATACACATTGGAAGAGCATATTTCCGGATTGCCGTTTAACCTGATTATTAAGTTTGGTGAATACCCGCAAATGCAGCACGATTTGGACAGCGGTTTGCTCGACTTGATTATTACGCCGCAAAAAGGCGATCAACAAAATTTGGTATATCGTCCGTTTTCTAAGGAAAGGATTGTGCTGATTGCCGGCAGTGAAACCGACACGACTGCACTGGAAAGGCTATTACAAAAGAATGAAATAAAAGCAGCAGCCGATATACTAAAAAAGCAACTTTGGTACAGCACGGCGGCGGATATGGAGCATTTAAAGAATTTCTGGTTGAAGCACTTTGGTGAGCATCCCGATTTTAGTCCGAATTACATTGTACCCAATATCAGTTCCATAATTCGTTGTTTGAGCGAGGGTAAGGGTTTTTCGATTGTTCCCGATTTTCTTTGCAGAGAAGCCATTGCTTCAGGGAAAATAATATTGGTTTGGGAAGGCAATCATCCGATGGAAAATATTCTTTATTTCGGAACAAGGAAAAAGACGATGTACTGCGATGAAATAGATCGATTAGAACATTTACTCGAAAAGAGATGGGAATTAGTGGACTAAAATTCATGGAATAATAGTTCTCGGGTATAAATTTAAAAATTTATTTAACATTCTGAATATCAATGCCTTTCAATTGATTTAGTCGTCTTAAATCATCCAAAAAGGAGTTCGAGTTCTGTACCAGCGGGTGCACAAAAACAGGCTGTCTAAAAAGGTCTCTTAAAAAAGAACCCTGTCATTAAAAAATGGCAGGATTTTTCTGTTTTTTGTCCCTAAGATTTTGTATCTTAAGGTGCACCCAAAAAAATATGTGAAACATAGAATTCAAAGCGCTTCCCGCCAATAGTCTGAGGCTTTTTCCTGAGAATATTTTCGAGCGTATCCCATTGAACCATCCGTTTCGGTTGGTGAGTGAGGTTGTAGAACGGTTGGATCTTGAACATATCACACGACCAGTTTCCATCCCAGGATGCTCATCAAGGTATAGTTCTACGACTATTTGAGAAATATGTATTCCTGCCGCAAGATCGAGCGTGCCCTTCACGAGAACATCGTTTCATGTTGCATTCGGAGAACAGTCCCCCGGATTACCATACGATCAATTATTTCAGGGGAAAGCATCTTAAGGGACAGATACAGGAGCTGTTTGCCAGGATTGTTCGGTTGCTGCATAATATGGAATATGTCAACTGAAAGTCCAGTTTGTAAAAGGTACCAAGATCGAATCGGCTTCTGGTCGCTATATCTTTGTTTGGAAGAGATCGATGGAGAAGAATAAGGTAAAACTGGAGACGAACATCGCTTCGGTCCTTGCGGATATCGACGTACAGATCGCCAAAGACCAACTTAATTAGGGCATCAAGAGGTCAGCAGGGCCATTGATAGTATCCAACTGAAGGAAAAGTTCAAAGCGATCAATGCCAGGCTCAAAAGAGTGGATAAATCCACCGTTAAACAGCTGAGGAATCTTGAAGAGGACTATCTGGCCCGATTGGAGAAATATGAGGAGCAACAGGAAGTACAGGGAGATCGCAACAGTTATAGTAGGACCGATACCGATGTAGTGTTCATGCGGATGAAAGTGGACCACATGAAGAATGGTCAGCTTAAACCGGCCTACAATACACAGATCAGCACCGAAAACTAGTTCATCACCCATCCATCAAACGACTGCCGACACCAGAACCCTGCCTGAACATCAGAATCACAAAATATAGACTTTCTGCTAAAACCCAAAAATGAAATCAGGATTGAAATTGCAAAAGCAATAAAACCGAAATAGGTGACTTTTTAGACACCTGCTATTTTTATAATCCATTTATTATTCCATAAACTCCTTCGTACAGCTATTATACACTTGTTTTACATCCTTCACCTTAGAAAACTCTTCAAACATTACCTTTTTATCATCACAAGTATATCCAAATTGAAGAGCTGCTGTATTGCAACTAGGACACATAATATCTACAAAATAAACTTTTTGATTATTATAGATACCCTCATATAAATTACTTTCCATAGTACCCTTTTCTGTACACACAAGTTCCTTTTCAAATTTATGTTTCATAGATAAAGCGCAGGCTGAAATGTTTTTATTATTCCTATCCTTTTCGCAGGCGAGATGGAATAAAGAGCTAAAAACAACAAGCGAGACCATTAAATTTTTCATAGATATAAGTTTAAATTAGAATTAATTGTATTACTTCAACGTGAACTAAAGCAAAACTGCTACATTACATTTTTTAATTCTCAGCTGTCTTAGCAACCCGGAAAATTCCTGATGACAGCTTTTTTATGAAGAATATATTTTCTTCATTTCAATTTAAAACTTAAATTAGGAAAAAGCAATCTACCGAATTTTCCTAATTGACTATGAAAACCTCCAAAATAACCTATAAACTATTTTTTCTTATTATCCTTATCCTTCAGATCTTTCCATCTTTTGCACAGAATAAAGATAAACCCAACATTGTGGTGTTCTTTGTTGATGATTTGGGCTGGCAGGATATTTCCGTTCCATTTTATAAAGGAAAAACAGCAATCAATAAGAAATTCCATACCCCTAACCTGGAGTTACTGGCTAAAGAATCCACAAAATTTACCAATGCCTATGCTACACCTGTTTGTACACCTTCCAGGGTAAGTATGTTGACCGGTGTGAATGCTGCCCATCACAGAATTACAAACTGGACCCATCCATTGGCGAATAAACCCACGGACAATCCAGATGACCTATTAACCCCTCCAGATTGGAATATCAACGGGATGAGCCCAGATCCAAACATACCAAAAACCTTTCATGCTACCCCTTTCCCTATGATATTGAAAGATCATGGCTACTATACGATCCATGTTGGAAAAGCACATTGGGGATCGGCAGGTACACCTGCTGCAAGTCCGAAAAACGTAGGTTTTATGGTGAATGTGGCAGGACATTCAGCAGGACATCCACAGAGTTATTACGCCCACCAGCATTATGGGAATATGCCAGGGAAAGCAAGCCTTCAAGCCGTTCCCGATTTGATGGAATATTATGGTAGCGAAACATTTCTCACAGAAGCCCTAACATTAGAAGCGATTAAAGCCATCTCCGAACCCATAAAACGAGGGGAACCGTTTTTCTTGAATTTCTCCAACTATGCTGTTCATGTTCCGATCCAGCCCGACCCAAGATTTGTCCAAAAGTATTTAGGCAATGGTTTGGACGCTACGGAAGCAGCTTATGCATCACTTGTCGAAGGATTCGATAAGAGTATTGGCGACATCATCCATGTGCTTAAAGAAAAAGGGGTATATGAAAATACGGTTATTATATTTTTAAGTGACAATGGAGGACTGAGCCTTAAACCGATGCGGTCTGGAGCGAATCATACCCAAAACTTACCCTTGCGTGCCGGCAAAGGCTCTATTTATGAAGGTGGGATTCGGGTGCCTTTGCTAATTAAGGATGTTCAGGATGGGAAGGAAAGAATATCAGATGTTCCTGTAATTATCGAAGATCTTTTCCCTACGATACTGGAGTATGCACATATTAAAGATTACTCCCTGGTTCAAAAAAATATAGATGGAAAGAGCTTGGCAAGTTTGACCAAAGGTAAGACAGATGGTTCTTGGAAAAATAGGAGTTTGATTTGGCATATCCCCAATAAATGGACTGTTCCTGATGGTCCTGGAATAAACTTTTTCTCAGCTATCCGAAGAGGAGATTTCAAACTGGTCTATGAAATGAAAAAAGGGAAATTGGAATTGTATAATATAACAGAAGACATTGGGGAGATGAATGATCTATCGGATAAAAACCCAAAAGAGCTGAGGGCATTAAGCAAGATCCTAAGCGATCAATTAAAAAGATGGGAGGCACAAATGCCCGTTATTAAAGCTAGTGGTAAAAAAGTTCCTTTTCCAGATGAATTGAATTAAAGGACAAAACTTTCTCTAATTGTTGGAGACTGGGTTCAAGGAGGTGTCTAAAAAGGCACCTTCTTTTATTTTATAGCTTTTGCTATTTCATTACTGTTTTCATTTACAATTTTTAAGCAGCAAGTCTATATGTTGTGGTTTTGACGATCCTGACTGCTGTTTTTATCGTGTATAGGACTTTATGGTCATATCCATTCCCAAATAAAGGGTTGTTTGCCCACTTTTTCGCCCATTTTCTGAGGTTATGGGCAATGGCCATCAAACCGAATTCCACAGCGACTTTATCCAGTCCTTTCATTGTGAACCGGGTAAACCTGTTGTTGCTTTTCATCTGACCAAATACAGCTTCCACTTCTATGGGTCGCTTGCTCCGATGGTACATTCCCTCTTCCGACAGCAGTCTTTCCCGGGCTTTATCCTTGAGCTTATTGAGCCTGTGGTTCACTTCAATGAGCCGATCGCCTTTAGCTTTATGGCACCCACTGCGCATCGGGCAGCCCTCACATCGCCGAGCCTGGTAACAGCTGACCTGGGCAGTGTATCCGTTGGCACTGACTCTGGTTGCATGACCGATAAAGCTGAGCTTCTGTCCTTTTAAGAGACCTTTTTAGATTCTGTGTTAATATACAAGTCAATTTTATCTTTTTTTTGTAATTTCGGGTTTTAGGCGGTCTATTGCCAGCCTGTTTAGGGTAGCCGTTTTTGGCCGCCCTAATTTGTATCTACTTTTTCGTTCTGATACTTTTGGAGATGGTATTGTGGATCATACCGCTGTTCGTTTTTATAAATTATAAACATCAGCTCTAGAAGTTTCCTTTGCACAGCTACTGCTGCTTTCATTTTGATGCCATTTCTTGAAACAAGCCTTGTAAATGTATTAGAATAATGTTCATCATGCCTTATGGCGGCCAATGCAGGTAAATGAAGGGATTTTCTCAGGTATCTGTTGCCCCGTTTGGATATGGTAGGTTTGCTCTGGATCGATGTTCCGGACTGTTTTTCCTTTATGTCCAGGCCGGCATAGCTTACCAGTTGCTTTTTATTTCGGATCATCTCAAATCCATTCGTTTCTGCCAATACTGTTACTGCTGTCAGCAGTCCAATTCCAGGGATTGTGGTCAGGTTATCTGTTTGTTTTTTGAGTAAGGAACTCTCCTTAACAATGAGCTTTAACTCGGTCATTATTTCCTTTTCCTGTCTTTGCAGTACTGCTATGCGTTCCTTTATCCGTCCTATAGAGTTTTCATTGGGTTCTGCCTCTGCCTGTTCTGCATGTAGCTGGTTCTTGACAGCAGTACGTTCCTGTACCAATTGGTCTCTCTCCCGGGTCAGCTGCTTCAAACGCTTATAGGTGGGGTCTGGCTTGCGCCACAACTCCAGGTTGCGCTCTAGGCCAAATAAGGTGATAGCTTCCGAGCAGGTACTATCCGTTATCGTCTTGATCTCTAAGGTACGGAAATAGTTGCTGATCTTGTTTGGCAGGACAATACTGATATTGCACCCCTTGCTTTCCAGAAAATAGGCTAGCTTTTCGTGATAAACGCCTGTAGCCTCCATGACAAAATGAAGAGGACTATCCTCACAGGTATGGGTCTGTACCCATTCGTAAAGCTTTATCAAACCTTTATCCGAGTTTCGGAAATTACCATATTGGCACAGCTTTTTATCCAGATTGGAAAAGATCTTGCCAAAGCATACGACCAGTTCCTTACTACCGACGTCAATGCCAACGACCTGCTTGAGTGTTTTCATGTTAATTTTTTGATGTGAAACTGAAAAATCAATAGTGAAACTTCCCTTGGACTTGTCTCCTTATGGATATTCAAGCTGGACTGTAATTCCGCCTTACATTCTGTTCTGTCTTAGGAAGCGAAAAAGAGGAAGGCCATCTCTAAAAATCAGTATGCTAAAAAAGCTACTAAGACAGCCCTAGGCTCTCCCTCTTTTCACTAAATACAGCAAATCTATAAAACAAAAAATGTCTCCTACATTTGCTTGACACAAACATAGGAGACAGCCCCTTGAAAAGTGCTTACAGCCCCGATTTACCTCGAACTAAGTAGGCTATTATATTATCTATGTCAGATTATCACTTCCTGGAATTAATGCTCCCTACTAAAGGAATTTATTCCTTTAAAATCCTATCTTTACAGAACCTATTAAAACAAACACAAACTAGTACTGAATTGAAATTAATTTAATCTTTATATTTCTTATTCATGAAACGTGTTTTTTTATCTTTTATCATTTTTTCTTTATTCGCTATCGGTTGTGCGGGCAATAAGTCCCAAAACGATCAAAATGGTTGGAAACCCCTATTTAATGGAAAGGACATTAAGGATTGGTTCGTGAAGATCCATCACCATGAAGAAGGCGAAAACTTTGGAAATACCTTTCGGGTTGAGGATGGTATTATTAAAATCCGATATGACCAGTATGGTGATTTCAACGACCAATTTGGCCACTTATACTATAAAAAGCCTTTTTCCTATTATCACTTAAAATTTGAGTATAGGTTTGTTGGAGAGCTGCTTCGTGGAGCCCCTTCCTATACCCTTCGGAATAGCGGGGTGATGTTCCATTCCCAAGATCCGAGAGGCATGTTAAAGGAGCAAGACTGGCCAATTTCTGTAGAAATGCAATTGTTGGGTGGACTTTCTGATGGAAAGCCCAGGCCAACCGGTAATATGTGCTCTCCAGGAACCAATGTGGTTTATCAAGGAAAAATAGCTTCTACCCATTGCTTGAATTCAACCTCCAAAACCTATGATGGAGATCAATGGGTAAAAGGAGAATTAATTGTTTTGGGAGATTCTCTGATAAAACATATCATTAATGGAGATACGGTTCTGCAGTATGCCAAGCCCCAAATAGGCGGTGGTACCGCCAATGGATATGATCCGAAAATAAAAATCGATGGCAAGTTACTTAGCAGTGGATTCATCGCACTTCAGAGTGAGGGTCAGCCGGTAGATTTTAAGAATATTTGGATTAAGGAATTGAAAAAATAAAAAATCACACATGAAAAGAACTTCTTTTTTAGCCATACTATTAACAACCCTGGCTTTCACCTCTGTTTTTGCCCAAACCAAAAGCATCAACATCATTCCCCAACCAAAGGAATACTGGTGGGGTGGGGCAGTGGCGCTAGGATCCACCATGCCATTTGAAATGGAAACCAAAGGTTTTGATCTGGAATACCAGAACCTCAATAATCAAGTTGTGCCCTTATTGATTTCGAATAAAGGGAGGTTCCTTTGGGCGGATAAGCCATTCAAATTTCAGATAACCGAAGAAAACAGCATCGAAGTAGTCTCCAAATACGAAGATCTAAAATTGCAAACGGAGGGGAATACCCTTCGATCAGCTTATATGGCAGCCAGCAAATTGTACTTCCCAGCAAACCCGATTCTTCCCGATTCCCTCTTTTTCCTAAAGCCTCAATATAATACCTGGATCGAATTGATGTACAATCAAAACCAGGAGGATATCCTAAAATATGCAAAGGCTATCGTTGATAATGATTTTCCTACAGGGGTATTAATGATCGATGATAACTGGCAGCGCTATTATGGAAATTATGATTTTCGGGCAGAGAAATTCCCTGATCCTAAAGCGATGGTCAAACAGCTTCATGATATGGGTTTCAAGGTCATGTTATGGATTTGTCCGTTTATAAGCCCTGATAGTCCGGAGTATAGGGAACTTTCCGCCATAGGCTATCTGATCAAGGAGAAGGCAACAAAAAGCCCAGCGATCATTTCTTGGTGGAATGGTAAAAGCGCCTGTCTTGATCTTACAAATCCTGACGCCAAAGCCTATTTTGTGGGCAAACTGAAGAAGATGCAACAAGATTATGGTATCGATGGGTTTAAGTTTGATGCCGGCGACAATGAATTCTACAGGATGGATCGATTGGCAAGCTTTGACAGCAGTGCATTATCCATAGACCATACCATGGCTTGGGCAAAAATAGGATTGGAGTTTCCGTTTAATGAATACCATTCAGGATGGAAAATGGGTAATCAGCCCTTGGTACAGAGATTGGGCGATAAAGCCTACTCCTGGCGGGCAATGCAGATGTTGATTCCGGATATGCTCGCTTCAGGTCTTTTGGGCTATGCCTATACCTGTCCGGATATGATCGGAGGCGGTAATTTTGCCACTTTTCTGAATATCAAAGAAAATGAATTCAATCAGAAATTGATTGTTCGCTCTGCCCAGGTGCATGCCCTGATGCCGATGATGCAATTTTCGGTGGCACCTTGGCGGATTTTGAATCAGGAACACCTGGAGATCACCAAGAACATGGCCAAACTGCATGAAAAATTTGGAGCCTATATTTTAGACCTGGCAAAATATTCCATTAAAACTGGAGAGCCAATAGTAAGACACCTGGAGTACGAATTCCCTAATCAAGGATTTGAAACCTGCAAGGATCAGTTTATGCTTGGCGATAAATTCTTGGTCGCTCCGATTATAACAGAAGAAGATAGTCGCCTGGTCAAACTGCCTAAAGGTAGATGGAAAGACGATCTTGGAAAAATACACAAAGGTGGGAAATCCATCAAGATCGATGTTCCGCTGAAAAGATTGCCATACTTTGAGAAGATCTAAGATTAGATCTTCTCAAAAACATACCTTTCTCCTTTCTTGGTTTTGAACTGAAAGGAGTTTCCTGTTTGATTCTTTGATTTCCACCTTACCCTATTCGGGAACAGCAGGTTACAGTCTTTCCCGGCCAGCGAAATTACCTCTAACCTTACAATCTCCCCATCTTTCCACTCCATATCCAGTTCGAAATTACCCCTAGCCTTAATACCCTTTATCCTTCCATTTTTCCAAACACTTGGCAAGGCAGGTAGGAGCCGTATTTCACCTAAATGACTCTGCATCAGCATTTCGATGATTCCCGCGGTTACCCCAAAGTTCGCATCAATCTGAAAAGGAGGATGCCCACTGAACAGGTTGCTATACAATCCGCCGCCCGATCGTCTTTTTTCCACCTTCTTTTCAACAGGCTCTAAAAACCCGAAGGACTTGTTCAGGATCTGGTATGCCCGATCACCATCCCTTAATCTCGCCCACCAATTCATTTTCCAAGCCATGCTCCAACCCGTACTGATATCACCCCGATGCGCCAAGGTCTGTTTCGCCGCATTTACCAGATCATCCGAAAAACCGGGGGAAATCTGTGTTCCAGGAAAAAGACCAAAAAGATGCGAGATATGTCGATGAGTATCCTTGGGATCATCCAGGTCATCCGACCATTCCTGCAATTGTCCATATTTGCCAACCTGAAATGGATATAACCTCTCCTTAAACCCAATCAGTTCCTTTCTAAATTGCGCATCTGATCCTAGTTCCTCTGAAGCTTGGATCACCGCAGTAAAAAGTTCCCGAACAATGGAAATATCCATGGTGGTGGCTTTTCCAATACTATACCCTTTTCCTTGATAATTGAAATGGTTTTCGGGTGAGCTGGAAGGGGCAGTTACCAGGAACCCTGATTCGGGATCTTCCACTAGCCAATGCATCATGAATTGTGCAGCACCCTTCATCAGTGGATAGCCTTTTTCGGATAGGAACGTTTTATCTTGGGTATATTGGAAATGTTCCCAAAGATGGAGGGAAAGCCAAGCTCCGCCCATTTGCCAACAGAAAGCCTCCGGATAATAGGTCCGGTCCTGATCGAAGTTTCCAACGGGGGAGGTTTTCGCCCAAAGGTCTGAATTATGATGGGCGACCCAACCTTCATGGATTCCATAATTGACTTTCGCAGTTTCCTTTCCATTAATGGCCAGTTCCCCAATAAAATCCAATAGCGGTTGATGACATTCGGATAAGTTACTATTTTCCGCTAGCCAATAGTTCATTTCGGTATTGATATTGATCGTATAGTTACTGCCCCATGGCGGTTGAACCTTATCGTTCCAGATGCCCTGCAGGTTGGCAGGACGGCTGCCTGGTCGAGAACTGGAAATCAACAGGTAGCGGCCGAATTGAAAGAGCAAGGTCTGTAATTGAAAATCCGTGGGATCTTTCTCAAAATTCCGGATTCGATCAACCGTCATCAGGTTATTCTGATCCATGGAAACACCCAATTCAAATTCAACCCGATCAAATAATCGGCGGAAATCGCTGCTATGTTCTCTCTTTAAGGTTTGATAATCCTTTTTCAGCACCAATTTCATTTTCTTTGCTGCTTCTTTTCCAGGATCTTTTCCATCTGCCATAGCAGAATTATCAAATCCATTGAAGCTGGTGTTTTCTGTGAGATAAAGGGTGGCCTCATCTGCATCTTTAACTTCCAAAAATTCCCCATTAGTTTTCAGGGTACCTCCTTTATGTTTGATGGCCAGTTTGGCCTCAAATAGCATCCCTTCCTTTTCCTTGTATACTACTTGCTCGGGGAAATAATTCCGATGCGCAACGATGGATGGCGTACGGCCTTTTAATATCAATTGATCGGATACGATGCTTGAGGAAGCCTCTAATTTGCTGCTCATCCTTACACGAAAACTGACACTTTTTTTCTCGTCTGCTTTAATATGAATGATCAATGCTTTCGCGGGATGACTGATAAAAGCTGATCGTTCGTAGGTAATCCCATTCAATTCATAGCTAACCGTGCTTACGGCTTGTTGGATATCCAATGTTCTTAAATAATTCTTAGCCTCTTGGGTTTGATGGTCAAATTGAAGTTGCAAGTCACCCAAAGGAAGATACCTGGCCGAATACGGTCCCTGCATTTTCCGCCAGGTAGCCTCTGCATTTGCATATTCCTTCGCAAAAATCTGTTTCCTCAATACAGGCAATAGACCCGCTGCAGCAGGATTGTTGCCCGGATCTGGGGTTCCGGACCATAAGGTATGATCGTTGAGTTGAATCAACTCTTCGGATATTCCGCCAAAAACCATGGCCGCCGTTTGACCATTTCCCAAGGGAAATGCCTCCTCCCAAAATTCGGCAGGGCGATCTGCTTTGATCATATATGCTGAATTGCTCTGGGCATTCGACTCGATGTTAAAAATGCTCAGCAGAAATAAGATAGGTAGATAGATTCTTTGCATGGAATAATTTATAGGTTATGAGGATGAATACTAAACTTACAAAGTAAAATCCCAATTCCCTTAATTTAATTAAGAAATCGTTTTCGTGAATAAAACATCTTTTATTGTTAAATGCTTATTAAATTGGAACTCCATTATAACGCAAAATCATGAAAAGACGGACTTGGTTACAACAGGCAGGATTATTATTTGCAGGATTAACCATGCAGAGGGCCCAGGCAACTAGCAAAGTAGACCCTTTTTCAAAAAACCATTTACCTGATCATAAACAAGTAGATGATCGGGCCTATTGGGTTTCCGTTCTGGTGAAGATGGCTAGTCCAATTCTGGAGAACATTAGTAAAGGTACTTTTCAGATAAATATGCCAATGATTGTTTCCAGCAGTTTTGATGGCCGCAATCCGAAAGTGGGCTACCTGGAAGCTTTTGCCAGATTGATAGCCGGTATTGCGCCATGGCTGGCATTACCCGATGATAATACTTCCGAAGGCAAGCTTAGAAAAAAGTTTAGGGAGCAGACCATCCAAGGCCTGATTCATGGTGTAGATCCGAATTCTCCCGATTATTTTGCCTGGAGGGACAAGTCCTCTCAGACCTTGGTCGATGCAGCCCACCTTGCCTTAGCGTTTATGCGTGCTCCTAAAGCCCTATGGGATCCCCTTCCTCAAAAAACAAAAGATCAGCTGATCAGCGAATTCAAACATATCCGTTGGATAAAACCTGGTCCGAACAACTGGATATTGTTTGCCGCTATGACCGAGAGTTTTCTGTATAGTGTCGGGGTAGAACCGGAAAGAACAAAAATAGATCATGCGGTTGATACCTTTGATACGGAATGGTATGTTGGCGATGGATGGTACAGCGATGGAAAATCCTTTTCCTTCGATTACTACAATGGCTATGTGATCCACAGTATGTTGGTGGAAACGCTAAGACAGAATTTAAAAGCAGGGAACTATCAGGAAAAATACGATAGAGCCTACAAGCGCATGCAACGATATGCTACCCATTTGGAAAGATTGATCTCGCCGGAGGGTTATTTCCCGGTCATCGGCCGGAGCTCTACCTACAGAAATGGAGGTTTCCAACCCTTAGCGCAAGTGGCATTGGAAAAAAAATTACCGAAGGACCTAAAACCAGGCCAGGTAAGAGCGGGCTTAACAGCCATCATGAAAAACATCTACCAACATGATATTTATGATAAACATGGATGGTTAGTGCTTGGATTAACCTCTGATAAACAAGGCAATTTAGCCGACTACTATACCAATGTTGGCTCGCTATATGAAGCTTCTTTAGCTTTTTTGCCTTTGGGACTGCCTGCATCTGATGAATTCTGGAGCAGCCCAGCCGAGAAATGGACTTCTCAAAAGGCTTTTTCCGGCGAAGTATTTCCCAAAGATTATTACGTAACTTATTAAAGAATAGACTTTGCTAATCAACTAAAAATATAAACTATGAGAATCAACCTCCATAAATTCAAAAAAACAGGCGTTGCAGCCGTAGCATCCCTGTTGTTAATAAGTATGGCAGCAAAGCCGCCATCTTTTATTAAGGAAAGCTTTGTAAAAGCCGAGAAGCAGTATGAATTTCTGACGAAAGAAGCGGATGCAATCAAGTTATTTCCAAGAACGACCAATAAATCAGGTAAACTCGTGGGAACCAATGAATGGGATTGGACCGGTGGGTTTTTCCCAGGATCCCTATGGTTTTTATACCATCAATCTGGAAATGAACAGACAAAGAATGCTGCCATTCGATGGACTGAGGCGTTGGAAAAAGCAAAGGATTTTACCGTAAACCACGATATTGGTTTTGTGATGTATTGCTCCTATGGTAATGCCATCAAATACCTGAAAGATCCAGAAAAAGTTAAAACCTATAAAGATTTGATCATCTATTCGGCAAATACGGCTTTAAAACGTTATGACCCTAAGGTAGGCTTGATAAAATCCTGGGATTCTAAAGGTGGTTGGGACAAATCCAAACCTTGGAAATATCCTGTTATTATTGATAACATGATGAACCTGGAAATGCTTTGTTATGTATCCGATCTTACGGGAGATCCCAAATTCAGGCAAGTGGCGATCAGCCATGCCGATAAAACCATGAAGAACCATTTCAGGCCGGATTACAGCAC
The DNA here is from genome assembly GCF_004526235.1 of Sphingobacterium sp. CZ-2. Classification (GTDB taxonomy): domain Bacteria; phylum Bacteroidota; class Bacteroidia; order Sphingobacteriales; family Sphingobacteriaceae; genus Sphingobacterium; species Sphingobacterium tenebrionis. Next base: position 139,286 of record NZ_CP038159.1, read on the forward strand.
CTATCATGTGGTGGATTATGACCTGTCTGGTAATGTGGTGCATAGACAAGCGAGCCAAGGCTATGCCGATAATTCCACTTGGGCACGAGGACAGGCATGGGCGATCTATGGCTTCACGATGATGTATAGAGAAACCAAAAAACCGGAATACCTGGAAACGGCGCAAAAGGCGGCTAAATTCTATATGAACCACCCAAACCTACCAAAGGATAAGATTCCGAACTGGGATTTCAATGCTGGACAGGAAGGATATACACCTGTAGTGGATTTTTCGAAACGGAACTTGAATTACATCCCTAGAGATGCTTCGGCAGCGGCTATTGTTGCTTCAGCTTTGATCGAACTGTCGACCTTCTCCAAAGGCAAGGATAAAAAAGCCTATTTGAACTTCGCCAAGGAAACATTGGAAACCCTTTCAAGGCCTGAATATTTTGCAGGATATGGTGAGAATGGTGGTTTTCTGTTGAAACACTGTGTAGGGAGTCTTCCCCACAACTCTGAGATCGATAGGCCATTGGTCTATGCCGATTATTATTTTCTGGAAGGCTTGACCAGATTAAAGGAATTGAAATAAAAAATGGAGGGAAAGACCTAAACCTATCTTCCCATCCAACCCCCATCCACTGTAAGGATGGCTCCATGAACATAATTGGATGCTGCAGATGCTAAAAATACAGCGGGACCTTTGAAATCTTCTGGGTCCCCCCATCTGCCGGCAGGGATGCGGTCTAATATCGAAGCCGATCGATCAGCATCGTTGCGTAAGGCCTCAGTATTGTCTGTTGCAATGTAGCCAGGCGCGATCGCATTGACATTGACCCCCTTGGATGCCCACTCATTCGCAAAAGCCTTGGTCATGGAGGCAATCGCACCTTTGGAAGCAGCATAGCCAGGCACATTGATTCCGCCTTGAAAAGATAATAGAGAAGCCGTAAAGATGATTTTACCAAATGAACGGGCAATCATTTCCTTCCCAATCTCTCGAGTAAGGATAAATTGTGCATTTTGATTGATCTCTATAATTTCATCCCAATATTCATCGGGATGTTCTGCAGCTGGTTTTCGGAGGATATTCCCCGCATTGTTGAAAAGAATGTCGATCTGTGGATGGTCTTGTTTTACCTCAGAAATAAACTGATAAAGGTTCGCTCGGTTTGAAAAGTCACATTGATACGCGAAAAACTTTCTTCCCAATTGCTGGATGGATTTTTCCACCTCAGAACCTTGGCGTTCCAGACTTGCAGAAACACCAATGATATCCGCTCCGGCTTCGGCCAATCCTTCGGCAATGGCCTTGCCAATCCCTCGCTTACAACCTGTTACCAAAGCGGTTTTTCCACTAAGATCGAATGTGTTTAATACCGACATATCGTTTATTTTACAGTGACTTTTATTGGTTTTTCAATTTTTTCTTTTTCGCTTTCTACTGCCTTTGCCCAAGCCTTTTCATCCGTAATTTTTCCTGCCCTGTTCCACGTGGCACCATTGTAATAAACAAAGGGACGATTATTTTTAGCCTTGCTTAACAGTAGAAACTGTTCTGGTCTATCGTTTATAAATTCTACCTTTTGGTCTGGAATGATGATGGCGACTCCTGTTCTTCCGCTCTTATTGATCTCAGGCTCCCAATAGGATAAACTACGGTTCCCTTTACCCAAAAGGAACAAAGGCTCTTTTTCCTTTCGTTTTGCCAAGCCGATTACAAAGGGCGTGTTAGCTGTACTTGCATTGTGCATGGATAATTCGATGCGATTGAAATGACTTCCTGCATCTAAACTGATCTGCTTTTGAAATCTTATCTGCTGGCCTTGGATATTTTCGGGTTCATATATTAGTAAAAAGGTACTTCTTAATGGACCATTGTCCAAAAGCTTAAAACTTCGATAATGTTTGCTGTAATGGATTTTCCCTTCTGGATAAAAAGCCATATCGCCCATACCCAAGGTCTGTCCTACCGAATAATAATCCAAGCCTTCGCCATGGTCTTTATGGTAATCCCCAGACTTATACCAGGCATCAATAATCAATTTATCTGTTCTTTTTGCCCAATAGTCCATGCCTTGCGCATCATCTGGTCTTCCTTCTAATGCTTTGCCATACATCCGAAAAGCAACCACATCGTTTTCCCAAGCAAAATCATCGTAGCGCTCAGGAACATAGCGAGCATAGGTTCTGGCTGGATAAACTTTCCCGCTCGTTCCACTAACTGAGAGCTTTACTTTTTCCTTCGCCTTTAGATCCACTAATATCAACACATTCTGTGGGGAAGATTGTCCTAGTTTTTCCAATTGATGGGGTAATTCATTTCCCTGTTCATCCCATATAGAAAAGACGGTATCTACTGAAAAGCTTGCCTTGAATTTCTCGAAAGGAATAGCGATCAATTCCTTTCTCACATGGGCAGAAGGATTTTGGACGATGATCTGTTTCTGTGCAAAGCTCGAAATAGAGCATGCGAGAAGAAAAAGGATTCCAAAAAGCGCTTTCATGATTATTTCAATTCCGTTATCGGACTTTTGTCCATATCGTCATAATCCAGGTTTTCACCTGCCATTCCCCAGATAAAGGTATAATTGCTGGTTCCCGCGCCGGCATGTATAGACCATGGTGGTGAAATAACCGCTTGGTCATTCCCCAACCAGATATGCCTGGTTTCATTTACAGGGCCCATAAAATGGGAGACCGCCTGTCCTTCGGGAATATCAAAATAAAAGTAAACCTCCATTCTTCGTTCGTGGGTATGTGCCGGCATGGTGTTCCATACGGAACCTACCTGCAATTCGGTCATCCCCATCTGCAGCTGGCAAGTTTCCAATACGGTATGCAATAACATCTGATTGATGATCCGATGGTTGGCCGTTTCTAAGCTTCCCAGTTCGATTTTGTTCGCCTGTTCCTTGGTTACTTTTTTTGTTGGATAGGACCTATGTGCTGGCGTAGAATTCAGGTAAAACTTGGCAGGCTTGGCCGCATTGTGGCTGCTGAAATAAACTTCTTGGGCTCCCTGTCCAATATAAAGCGCTTCTTTAAAACCCAATTCATAGGTTTCTCCATCTACCTCTACCTTTCCATCGCCGCCTACATTGATGATACCGATCTCTCTTCTGCTCAAGAAAAAGGGCTCTTTCAGTAGTTCATTGATCGTTTCCAATTTTACCCTTTCCTGAACGGGCATAGCACCGCCAGTCATATAGCGATCAAAATGGGAGTAAACAAAATGTACACGATCTTCCCAGAACAACTGCTCGATCAAGAAGTTTTCACGAAGTCCCTGGGTGTCCAAGGTTTTCGTTTCTTTAGGACCGATTGCGTATCTGCTTTCAAATGTAGTTTTCATATAAGACTTAATTTGTCAACAAGTTAACATTAGAAATGTGTTAATTGTTGCTTTTATTGCGAAATCGATTTCGAAATGTTCCGAAAACGTTCGCGTAATTAGGTCTTTTTTATTTGAACTTTTATTAGCAAATTGGATTTTATTATACAGGATGTTTTGCATTTACCTAAACATCACACCAATTACAAAACTAATGAACCATCAAAAAGCTGGAAAATACCGTTGGACCATATGCGCATTATTGTTTTTTGCTACTACCATTAACTATTTAGACCGACAAGTACTCTCCCTAACCTGGAAAGATTTTATAGCTCCCGAGTTCCATTGGACGAACAATGATTACGGATTGATCACGGCGTTATTCTCAATTTTTTATGCCGTCGGGATGCTTTTTGCGGGTCGATTTGTAGATTGGCTGGATACCAAAAAAGGCTTTATATGGGCAATTGCCATCTGGTCGGTGGGAGCTATCCTACATGCCTTTTGTGGGATTGCAACCTCGGGTATAATAGCAGGCGAATGGTTCGTAGGCTTCGAAGGAGCAAAAGAGGTGATTGCTGGCATTCATGATTTCTCCAGGGTAGTCAATGTCAGTGTGGTGCTCTTTATTTTTGTGCGCTTTGTCCTTGCCATTGGTGAGGCGGGAAACTTCCCCGCGGCGATCAAGACCACAGCGGAATATTTTCCGAAAAAAGATCGTGCCTTTGCAACCAGTATTTTCAACGCCGGTTCTACCATCGGAGCTTTGGCGGCTCCATTAAGTATTCCAGTTATTGCCAAATGGTATGGCTGGGAAATGTCCTTTATCATCATTGGTGCTTTAGGTTTTGTTTGGATGGGATTTTGGGTATTTATGTATGATAAACCCGAAGTACATCCGAAGGTGAATGAAGCAGAATTGGCCTATATCCAACAGGATGATATTCCCCCTGCAGAAAATGAACAGACAGTTCCTGTAACCCAAGGAAAAGTCTCCATCTTAAATTGTTTAAAACATCGCCAAACTTGGGCATTCGCTGTGGGTAAATTTATGACAGATGGTGTTTGGTGGTTCTACCTATTTTGGATGCCTGCCTATCTGAGCTCGGTGTATGGCATTAAATCTTCCGAATGGAGCGGTCAATTGGCTCTTTTTGTACTGTACAGCATTACCATGCTTTCCCTGATTGGAGGTTGGTTGCCATCCTTGTTCATTAATCGAGGCATGAATGCCTACGAAGGAAGGATGCGAGCGATGCTGATTTTTGCCTTCTTTCCTTTATTGGTTCTTCTTGCCCAGCCTTACGGACATTTGTCTTTTTGGGTGCCGACAATACTGATCGGTATAGGTGCCGCGGCGCATCAATCTTGGTCAGCTAATATTTTCTCCACAGTAGGGGATATGTTCCCTAAAAAAGCCATCGCTACGGTAACAGGAATTGGTGGTTTGGCAGGTGGATTGGGATCCTTCTTCATCAACATCTATTCTGGGAAATTATTCGATTATGCAGAAACGCATTGGAGCAAGGTAAATGGGGTGAACCTACTTGAAAAGTATCCGGAGATTGCCAATGTGGATAGCAGAAAAGCTTTCTTTGAAAAGTTTGATGTAGCAAATATCGACGAATTCCTAAAATATTTGACCAAACAAGGGGAAACTGTGGCTAATGGGATTGATAAAGGTTATATGCTCGTCTTTTCCTATTGTGCCGTTGCTTATCTCATCGCTTGGTTTATCATGAAATTATTGGTGCCTAAGATGAAGCAGGTTAAGCTTTAGTCGATTTCCTTTCGATAATCCGGCTTTCGAGCATTGTGGTGTTAAATGCCATTTCAAAGCGGTTTTTGGATACAATGGTTTCTATTAATTTGCTGACGCCGAGATATCCGATTTCAAAGGCCGGTTGTACAATGGTCGATAGGGATGGGTTTAAGGATTCTGCCATTTCGGTGTTGGCAAAACCAATCACAGCCACTTCCGAAGGAACTTGAAGGTTTAATTGGGAAAGGATTCCTAAACTGGCAACCGTAAGGGTATCCGTTGTGCCGAGGAGGCCTATGGGATGGTCCAATTCCTTTATTCTCCGCTCCAATAAAATACGCAGGTTTTTAATCAATTCCTCTCGGGTCTGTCCGTATTCCACCTGTATAATGTTGCTGGGATCCAAAGGGATATAATTCGCCAAAAGCGCTTTCTTATAACCAGCAATCCGATCCTTATTGATGCCTATGTTCTTACCACATAACAAAAGGATTTCCTTTCTACCCATATCGATCAAATGTTGGGTGGCATCATAGGCTCCCTTCTCACTGTTCACCCCGATTTTAAAGGTATCCAATTCAAAATCAATCCGATCTACCAATACGATGGGGAACTCCTGGTTATATTGTTTCAGGGTTTTGATATGGCTTTCTGCTGCTGGGGTAATGATGATCCCATCGATGTTTTGCTGCCGGAAAGTTTTTAGGGCATCCTGTTCCATCTTGGAATTCTCACGACTCTGCATGAAAACCAATTTGAAATTATTTTCATAGGCCGCCTGATGGGCCCCTTCCAATACCTGCGACTGAAAAGGATTGGATAGATAAGGGATTATGACACCTATGGTATTGCTTCTACCCATCTTCAGGCTCTTGGCCAATATATTCGGGCGATAATGGTATTTCTCCGCCATCGCTCGAACCCGAACCTTGGTTTCTTCACTGATTTCAAAACTATCATTCAAGGCTTTGGAAACAGTGGATACCGAAAGTTCCAGTTTTTTCGCCAGCTCCTTAAGGGTAATATTGCTCATAAGGATAAATATCGCTCTTTTTATCCAAAGATCTTGCGATATATCCTTTTTAATAGGGGTTTCTTCCGCTTCCTTTCCGCATAGGCGTCCCAATCCTGAGAATCCGTAGCATCACTTTTCCTTTTTACAAAAATGGAGTTATGACCATCCTTGAACGCAATGGCTTCTTCATCTGGGCGACCATTCGAATAATAATACAAGGCTAATGATTTTCGGCTGCGATCTGCCGGACAGGTTAATGGATTTGGATGCCCGTGATAGGAAATGGAAGTTGTGGAAAATATTGCGATGGAATTGAATACGGGCAAAAATCTATTCACACATTGGCTCATTTCCTTATCCCATAGTTCAAAATGTCCTCCATATTCCTCCTTCCAATCCTTATTCAGATAAACGATAAAGTTCACTCGGCGATCCAGATTATTTACCGGATGTTTATTAAAGTCGGCATGGACTTTTAATAATCCTCCTGGTTTGATCTCATGAAGACCGGCCCCAGAGAAATACGAATCACTGAATAGCTGTTCTTCAATCCCTGTAAGTTCATTGATGAACTTTAAAAAGGGTTCGGAGTTGAGGTAATGCATCAATGCTTTGGTCTTTTCGCCAAAAAGTGCTTCGCCTTGCCCTGCAAATTTCTTTTGCAAAGGATCGTTATACTCGATATTATCCCCTTTAGAGAGATCCGGAAATTCCGCTAAAACTTCTTCCAGTAATTCCGCATTGAAGAAATCGTGGATATGAATACTCGGAAAGGGTTTTGCAGATGCATATTCCTTTTTGCGCTTTTGGGCAAAAAGCAATAAGTCCTGGTTTTTTGAACTTAGGTAGGGAATCATACTGGCAGATGTGTGTTAGTGTGTAATATGTTAAATTGATTGTAAGTTTAATCAAAAACCATGATTACAGGAATATTTTCCTTACACGAAAAGCCATTAAAAATTCTTCTGTCGAATTATTACTACGTATTAATACCTTTGATCACTTTTACATAAGTGGTTCGATTGCAATTATTGCATTTATACCGACGTAGAGGAAGATAAAAGAGGAATGTCTTTACCCACCAAGGTCTTCGGACTCGTACATAGAGGTCTGCCTCTTGACAATATGGGCATAACAAGCCAGGGTGATGCTTGTCTGAATTTATCGGACTAATTATTTTCATTGTGTGTTGTGTGATCTACTGTAGGAACAGTATGTTATATGTTCTGATTATAAAAACGTATTAATAGCACCTTTTGTATGCCAAGACTTCTTTTTCTATTCATATCTGTTTATTGCTTTGAATGTGTAACTGGAAAATTGTTGAAAATTAAGGGATTAATATTAACTTACAGTAAACACTATTAGAACTTTCGGGTTTTATTGTAAATTGGCAACAAATTGATGTGTATGAAGAAGGCAGTTTATTTATTTTTGGTACTTTTTTTAATGGTCCAATTGGGATATGGACAGCGAAGATACCAACAGCACACGGGTTGGATATTTGGTCCTTCCATTGGGTATCAGTATCAAAGTGGCAGTTTTCTGAAAGCTTCTGCCTGGGGGCTTTTCGCAGCAAACCAAAGCCAATATGTAAAGATTGATGCCGGAGCTAATTTTACCTGGATGATGGATAAAACTACAGTGATCCCGGAATTAGGAGTTACTTATTATTTGAATAATGTTGCGGTATGGCCGTTTATAAAAGGGGAGATTACACCCCATACAGCTACGGCGAAGGCAGGAATCGGACTTTTTAATTTACTGGAGTTCTCCGCTGGTTATGGCTTTGATATCAACACAAAAAAGGATTTTAAGCCTATTGATGGCTTTACTTTTGGGGTAGGCGTGAATATCCCTTTAAATTTCCATCTCTATTAATCGATCCAGCTTTTAAAATCATTTACCCGCTCCCGACTTACAATTCCGTCATCGGTCTGAAACTTATGGAAGTAGATCTTCAACCGGGAATTACTATGAACAGCAATGTTCTTGATAGCATGGATATGAATGATCTGCCCTCGGTTAATTCTAAAAAATAATTTAGGATCCAAAACTTCTTCCACCCTGTCTAAGGGTTGATCCAACAAAAAATTATCTCCTTCCTTGGTAAACAGATAGGTGCCCTTGTTTTCAGCATATATACATTCGATGTCTTCCACAGGAACCAAGCGGATCTGTTGGCCGATCTTTACATTGAACCTGGTCTTGAACTGATCTTTCACAAGTAGTTGTTTGAGATCATGCAACATGTACTTATCAGCCCTGTTTTGGTTTTTCAGATATTTATCCACGGCAAAGGCCAATTCTTCTTCTACAATCGGCTTTAAGAGGTAATCAATGCTATTCAACTTGAAGGCTTTTAAAGCGTATTCATTGTAAGCCGTCGTAAAGATGATCTTGGAATCTACAGGGTGATTTTCCAGTATTTCAAATGAAAGACCATCAGAAAGCTGTATATCCATAAAAATAAGATCCGGTTCGGAATGGTTAGCAAACCATATTTTCCCTTGATGAACGGAATGGACCATATCGATATGCGAAAACCCCATGGTCTCTAACTTGCGTATCAGCGATCTTGCTGCGGGTTTTTCATCTTCGATGACCAATACTTGAATTTCGTTCAGGTTCATATAATAGGGATTTTGACTTTAAAATAGGTATCGGACTTCTCTATAATAACTTCCTCTTTACTTAACAGTGCATATCTGTCAACAATATTAGCCAAGCCTATCTTTGTGGATGGATTCGGTGAATTCTTCTCCTGAAGGTTATTCGATACCACTAATTTTGATCCTTCTTGATAGATGCTGATCGTCAATGGGTTCTCCTCAGAAATGCGGTTGTGCTGAATGCAGTTTTCTAATAGCAATTGCAGGCTCAAAGGAACGATTTCCTTGCTTTCGGCTTCGATAATTCCTTCTTGATAATTTATTCCATCTTCAAAACGTAGTTTTAAAAGAGAAATATAGCTGCGGGCAAAGGATAGTTCTTCTTGGATGCTTGTTAATTCTTTATCTTTTTGGGTGAGGATATAGCGGTAGATGCTTGATAGTGATTTGGTATAGGTTATGGCATTCTGTTTATCTTCTTCGATCAACCCGATCAATACATTCAAGCTATTGAACAAAAAATGCGGATCTATTTGGTTTTTTAGTGTTTCTAACTGTGCTGTTGCTTCCCCAGCAATGCTTTTCTGCTTTTTGATCTGTTTATTTTTATAGCTGGAGTAAAAGAACAAGCCATAAAATATAGAACCAATGATGATAAAGGTAAAGGTCGGAAAAAGGGCGAAATCCCATCTAAGTTCGGAAACATAGGCTTTTATCCCATCCAAACTCCTATCGGTGAATAAGAGAATGTTCATGCCTAAAATCACTATTGGAACGATTATAAAAGACAAGAGCAAGTAATAGAAATACCTTTTCCAGGCCAAATCTTCCGCTGGCATTGCCTTATGCAGGGAATAGGAAAGATAACTGCCTACTATTCCTAGACCAATCCCTCGAAGCAGTCCGGTTTGGGCACCCTTAGATTGGAAGAAAGCAATCTCCAATGTTCCATCATTGACCAAGTAAAACCCTGCAATAACCAACATCAGGACTATCGTGATCACTATGGAATATAAGACGGTCAGGAAAAAGTACTTCATAATTAATTTTTACAGGAAGCCAAAAGTGCCGCAGCGCGTTCCTTTCCCCAGGAAGGATAGAATTTTGTGGCGTTTTTTTCCTTATCGAATAAAGATACCGCTTTTTCCAATTGCTTACATTCCTCTTTCGTATCTCCGCCCATGTATTTTTTGGATTGCATGGAAAAGTCAGCCATTCCTGAAAGCGCTCTTGGGTTGTTGGGCTCTAAAGCTAAAGCTTTCTGATATTGTTCCATGATCTGCGGGCTCAAGGTCATTGCCGTTGCCATTGGGTCGATGGTCAGTTCGGAAGTTAATGCCAAGGCATTCAAGACATACCATTCGGCATTCAGGCTTTTTTCGTCTTTGGGGATCAGGGCTTTCGCCGCATCAATGGCTTTCAGTTTCTCCTCATTATTGGTCATCATAAAAGAATTCGTAATCCCCACCATGGCTTGGTAATATTTGGGGATCCAGTTATCCTTCTCAACCTGCGCAACTCGTTCAAAGGTCGCCATCGCTTCTTGGGATTTGCCCGCTTTCCAGCTTGCCAAACCTTCGGTCATCGCTTTTTCGTAAGGGGTCTGTGCCAAACCGGAAAGGCTCCATATTGTTAATAAACAAATCATTAATGTTTTCATGTCTTTTTGTTTTAGTGTTATTTACGATTAAAGTTCTATGATGCTGTCCTATATGTCAAGTCAAATCTGATGGATTGTTGATTTTTAGGGATGAACCGTTAAAGGTTCTCCAATTGATTGTCTTTTTTTTTGTTTTTACTGATGGTCCAGAAGAATCCCACAAACACAAAATGTTTTGCGGTAGGAACAACGGCCTTTCGCGCAAACTGACCATTGGCATCTGCATGGCTACGGTATTGATAACCGTAGATAGGTTCATTTCCAAGCACATTGGTCATGGAGAAGAAGAGGATTTTCTGTTGGGTCAACAGATAGGACCAACTAACGGATAGATCATTCTGCCCTTTGGTCATGGGCATTAGATCCGGTTCATTAGGGTTAAAATAGGTACGGCCAGAAGAGTAGGTATTGGTAATACTGGCCTGAGATCGAATGGAACTTATCCAATATTTGGCCACCAAAGAGAGTTGATGCTTGGCCACATAGGTAGGCTGTACCGCATGAGTAAAATTACGTTCCAATTTCTGCGCATCCGTTAGGGAATAAGACACCCAATATTGAAGAAATGGAATACTCTTACTGTCCCTCCAGAATATATCAATACCCTTTACCCTCCCAAATCCCTTGTTTTCAAAACGACTCTGGTATTGGGGAGTCTGGGTGTCATAAGTGATCAATTGGTCATAATCTTTGGAGTAGGCTTCCAACCGAAGTAATTGCCCCTTTCCGATATAGCTGTAATTGAGCACATAATGTGATGCGGAAGTCCAGGGGAGATCATTTTTGAACTTGGCAATCGCAGATGTCGCCCCCTGGTGATACCTGCCATAAGCAAAAGACGCCTGATGGTTGCGGTTGATCGCGTAGCCTATCGATGCTCTTGGCTCCAGAAATTGTTGCTCCGAAAAGGTCTGTATATAACGCAGCCCAACCCCCACTTGCAAGCCAGCAAAAAGGCGGTACTGCCCTTCTGAAAATGCAGCCAACTGCTTTCTTTCGTAGCCATAACTATACCTGGGTAGGCTTGGTTCTTGGAGGTTCTCCGCCAGTTTCTCATAAAGGAATTCCGTCCCGAACATCCATTGCCATTTGTTCCCCATGGATTTGCGCATTAGGGTTTTAACATGACTTCCCCATTGCTCCGTAGGTATTCCAAAACTGGAAAACTGAAGATCCTGTTTAAAATATCCAAGACCCAATCCCGATTCCCAAGTCCAATTGTTGGGTAGGTATTGTTGGAAACTGCTATTGAGATAGGCGTTGTGCGATCGGATAGCGGTTTTTATCCGCTCATCATACTCAATGCTGTAGTCCTCGAATTGAAAATCTTCGAAGGCATAATTGCCATACAGGTTAAAAAAAGACTGTTTTCCTTTCTTCCTCCAAATGGCTTCTCCGGATGCTTGTTGATAGGGTCTGATCCAGGTGATATCTTGCGGGATCAAGGACATATACGGATTCAGGTTGGTATAACTCCCATTGAAGCTTAAAGAGTTGTCCTTCCAACTTTGCGTATTGCTTAGGCCCAGGCCAACGGTGGAAAAAGAGAGTTCTGTTTTAGGTTCTGCCAACTCCAAGGCGGTACTCAGGTTTAAGATCCCGGAAAGTGCATTCCCAAATTCAGCACCATAGCCTCCGGTCGAGAAGTTGGTGCCCTTAAATAGAAACGGGGAAAACCTTCCCCGCACAGGAACACCATTGGCCGAGGAAGTATAGGGTTGAAAGACCTGAATACCATTTACAAAGGTTTGGGTTTCGGTAGGATCACCGCCTCTGACCATCAATCGGCCGTCCTCACCGGCGATCTGAGCTCCAGGAAGTTTCTGTAGCGCAGCGACAATATTCCCCATGCTTCCTGCGGTCGTCACAATATCCAGAGGCGATAAAACCGCATTGTATTTATTCCCCACCATGATCTGTCCGGCACGGATCTCGATGGCTTCAATTTCTTCAATAGGATAGAGGGTAACCTGAAGATCCAAGCTATCCTTTAACGCTATTTCCATCTCCAATTGGTTATATCCCGCTTTGCTAAAGATGATCTTCTGGTTACCAAGCGCAGAACTGCTAAACTGGAAATTTCCTAAACTATCACTGATGGTCCCATCGTAGGTTCCAGCAATAAATACATTGACATGCTGAACGGGGACTTTTTTGGGATTCTTGATCGTGCCTTGAACCTTAATTTCCAGAGCCATCAACAGGGTTGGAAATAAACAAAAGAAAAAGAATAATAATCGCATATTTGGTTTTTTTAGGAAAGTTAATTCCCTGTTACAGCTGTGAAAAATCTTTAGGGATGAACCGTTAGGATGTTCGGATGAACTGATGGATTTCCAGTTTGAAAGGATTTTGTATTTTTGGATATCATATTTCAATAAACATGACCTCTTTCCGAAAGCTGAACCAGCCTACAGGCCGAATTATTCACCAAGATGATGCCTCTTATCTGTTTTTTGGCGGTACGGCCTATCTAGGGCTGCTCCAAAACCCCGATTATATCGAATTATATAAGGATGGTATCGACAAGTACGGATTGAACAATGGTACTTCAAGAACCAATAATGTACAATTAGGGATCTATGAAGAAGTAGAGCAGGACTTGGCACAACGATTCGGATTTGAGGATGCTGCGGTACTTTCCAGTGGTTATTTAGCCGCACAGATTGCCGTAAAGGTTTTGAGCAAAGGCAGAAAAGTTTACTATGCCCCCGACTGCCATCCCTCGCTGTGGTTGGATGATGATCCAGGGGTAGCGGTAGGATTCGAGGATTGGTTGACCAACAGCATCGAGGAAATCAATGCCTCAGATGAAGAGGAGTTCGTCATGATTTCCAACAGCATGGATAATCTCACACCGAGATTAAACGACTTTTCCCCATTAAATCAACTTTCTAATAATAAGTATGTTACCTTGATATTGGATGATTCCCATGGCATCGGGGTACTTCGGAAAAACCAGGTTTCCACTCCTGTAGAAACCTATAAAGCAGAAAACCTGAACATCGTTGTTCTGGCCTCCTTGGCGAAGGGAATGGGGACGGATGCGGGGGTAGTGCTGGGCAATTCCGAGACCATTATAGCTATTAAAAAGCATCCCATTTTTTTGGGGTCATCACCTTCTGCCCCGGCGGCGTTGTATGCCCTTAAAAACGGGAAAGCCATTTATAACCACGCCTTCGACCAGATGCAGGGCAATGTTTCCCAATTGGAAGGCCTGGTCAAAGGGCTAAAATTAAGTCACATTCCCCATTTTCCCGTGTTCTCCACTCAAACACCGGCGCTCTATAAACACCTTATTAATCACAAGATTGTTATATCAAGTTTTCCCTATCCGTTGGCGGACAGTCCCCTTTTAAATCGTATTATTGTGTCCGCCCTACATAGACCAGCCGATATAGAGTGGTTAGGGGAGGTTTTATCCAGAGAAAATATTTTAAAACTTTGATTGTCAATAAAATAATTGTAGCTTTGCAAGCCTTTTGGAATGTAATATTGGGGATTCATCTACTAATTCGTTGAATGATAACGATTTGGTTATTAAAAAAACGCAAAAATATTTTCATTACTCAATATAAAAAGATACTTTTGCAACCCCAAAAGGCCTATGAGGTACAGGGTTTAGATTAATTAGAGTAAAATAGATATGACTAAAGCAGAAATTATTGCAGAGATCTCTAACAAGACTGGGTTAGAGAAGGTTGATGTACAAGAGACCGTTGAAGCATTCTTCAAAGTAGTTAAAAGCGCCATGGTTGGTGGTGAAAATGTTTACGTAAGAGGCTTCGGTAGCTTTGTGGTAAAAAAGAGAGCAGAAAAAACAGCTCGTAACATCTCAAAAAATACAGCTATCATTATTCCTGAGCACTACGTGCCTAGCTTTAAACCAGCAAAAGTTTTTGTAGAAAAAGTGAAAAACGGAAATAAAAAATAATCATTTAACATGAAGAACACCAGACAAATACAGATCGTCGTAGCTTTAGTAGTAGTCATTATCATGGGCTTTCTATTGGTACGTCCTGTAAAAGGTTTGGTGACAAAAGAAGAAACAGCTGCAGCAGCTACTGAACAAGGCGCCGCTGCAGATGACTTTACCCTATCTAGCGTTTCGGAAGCCTCCAAACGCGGATTAAACCCAGCAATTGTTTCTGAAATTACTGACCTGGAGAAGAAAGCTGATAAAGCTTCTGGGGAAGAGAAAATTGCGATCTATCAGCAATTGGCCGATAAGTGGAATGATGTGGAAAAAGCTGTCCCTCAAGGATTCATCTATGAGGATATGGCTACCATTTCACCAAAATTCGACTATTGGTTGAAAGCAGGTAATGCTTACCGTAAAGGATATACGAATTTGCAGGATAGTGCTTTGGTTGTTGCGTTGAACAAACGTGCCATCACTGCCTTCCAAAAAGCAGTTGACCTGGACGGTAAAAATTTGGAAGCTAAAACAGGTCTTGGTGCTGCCATGGTCACAGGAACAAACAATCCTATGTCTGGTATCGCCCTTTTAAGAGAAGTGGTTGAAGCTGATCCAAAGAACATCGAGGCAAACAAAACTTTAGGTTTGTTTTCATTACAATCACGTCAGTTCGATCGTGCTATCGATCGTTTCAAAACAGTGGTTGAATTAAAACCTGATGCAGAGTCGTATTTTTACCTTGCAACAGGATATCAAAATATAGGGATGAAGAATGAGGCTATCGCTGCTTTTGAAAAAAGCAAGTCGCTGGCGGCTGACCCTTCTCTCTCGCAGTTCATCGATCGCGAGATCGAAAAACTCAAGAAGTAATTAACACATTCGTTTAAACATTTTAAAAAATTAAGCTATGCCAAGCGGAAAGAAAAGAAAAAGACACAAAATGGCTACTCACAAACGTAAAAAACGTTTAAGAAAAAATAGACACAAAAAGAAATAAGCATTTTTAGGGCTTAGGCCCTGTAAAATCATGTGTACAATCTATGATGAAAACACTCATCATAGATTGTTTTTTTCATAAACGGTTTTTAGGTTTAACCGGACAAAAACGTTGTAGAGCGAGTCTACAACCGTCCTTAATGAAGTAGCTGTTGGTAAAGGAATTAATTATCGATTCAGTCCCCGATAAGGGGGTGACTATTGCTTTACTACAGGACAAGCAACTTGTTGAGTTAAATCGAGAACAGGTCGGCAATAATTACGCGGTAGGAGATATTTACTTAGGGAGAGTAAAGAAAATCATGCCCGGATTGAATGCCGCTTTCGTAGATGTAGGTTACGAAAAGGATGCTTTTTTGCATTACCTCGATTTGGGACCTCAGGTTCAATCCTTGATCAAACTGACAAGGGTAGTAAAGAATGGCAGTTACCAAGAAAAACTGCTCAATAGTTTAAAGCTTGAAAAGGACATTGACAAATCAGGAAAAATTTCGGATATCTTAAGCCGGAACATGCTGTTGCCCGTACAGATTGCCAAAGAGCCAATCTCTACCAAAGGGCCAAGGCTGAGTTCTGACTTATCCATTGCTGGAAGGTTTGTTGTATTAGTACCTTTCTCAAGCTCGGTATCTATTTCCAAGAAAATCAAAGGAAGCACTGAACGTAATCGCCTAAAAAAGATTGTCGAAAGTATTAAACCGGCAAACTTTGGTGTAATAATCCGTACGGTGTCGGAAGGAAAGGGAGTTGATGAACTCCAAAAAGACCTTCTCGATCTGATCTCTAAATGGGAATTGTTTACCAAACGTCTTAAAACAGCCGAACCTCCACAAAAAGTGCTTGGAGAAATGGATCGCGCATCCACTATTTTACGCGATATCTTAACAGATGAATTCACCCATATTTATGTGAATGACCAGGACATCTATGAAGAGGTTAAATCCTATATTCAAGAGATCTCTCCAGACCTGGAAAAAATTGTAAAGCTCTATAAACATAAGGAGCCGATTTTTGACCATTACGGTGTTGAGAAGCAAATCAAGGCGTCCTTTGGCAAAACCGTCAACCTGCAAGGAGGTGCTTACCTGGTGGTAGAACACACAGAAGCCCTACACGTAATTGACGTGAACAGCGGAAACCGCATTGCCAACAAGGAAAATCAAGAAGATAACGCCCTCCTGGTGAACAAGGAAGCGGCTAAAGAAATTGCCCGTCAGCTTCGGTTGCGGGATATGGGTGGAATTGTAGTCATCGATTTTATCGATATGCACAAACCCAACAATCGGAAGGAACTGTATGGTTTCTTAAAAGAGTGCATGGCAACTGACCGCGCTCGACACACCATTCTCCCTCCTAGTAAATTTGGTTTAGTACAGATTACTAGGCAACGTGTCCGTCCTGAAATGAGCATTGTGACCAATGAAAAGTGTCCTGCTTGTGACGGAACGGGTGAAATTAGATCTAGCATCGTGTTGCTGGATGACATTGAAAACAATTTGAGCTTTATTTTGCAGGAGCAAAATGAAAAGGGTGTAACACTTTGTGTGCATCCTTACATTGCCGCCTACATTAAATCGGGTTTAATATCCCGCAGAATGAAGTGGTTTTTCAAATATGGTCGATGGATTAACGTGAAGGAAATGAGTTCGTATCATCTAACTGAATTCCACTTCTTTAATTCCAAAGACGAAGAAATAAAATTATAAAGGAAAAGCTGCATTGGAAAATGCAGCTTTTTTTTGTTTCATGTTTTATTTCATGGGTTTTCTATCCCCGTCATTGTGGGGGATGAGGGCCCTGTCATAGCTACGGCCGCGTCATTGCGAGGGTCGCGTCATTGCGAGGAACGAAGCAATCTTTCTTTCCATGTCATCCTGATTCCTTCCCATGTCATCCTGAGAATTAAAAATTTGAACTAAATTTATCGGAAGGTGATGACATTTAGTAACTTAGTTCATTGACCATTCTGCAGTTTGACCGGACTATCGTATAGTGCATCTTGCCTGTCCCTGAGCTTGGTTCCATAGATTGAGGCATTGGAGTTTGGTACATCTTTTAGATTGTCCGTATGGTAGCCTGCCGTTTATTTTTCCTCTATGGGCTTAATGGTTTCACATTTTAATTGATGTGCCATGAAAATCATTCACGATCATGCTGCGGGGATCGATATCGGTTCACGCAGAATCTTCATCTCCGTCCAGGGGCAGGAGGTCGTTTCCTTCGCCACTTTTACCCGTAACTTTCGCGAAGCCCTGGACTATCTGCTCTCCCATGGTGTGGACACCGTTGCGATGGAGGCCACGGGTTCCTATTGGTTCATCCTTTACGATATCCTCCACGCCGGAGGGCTTGACGTCTGGCTGGTCGACGGCCGCCAGACCAAACAGGTCCCCGGACGGAAGACCGATGTAAAGGACTGCCAATGGATCCAGCAGCTGCACAGCTATGGACTGCTGAACCGCTGCTTTGTGGCCGAAGGGGACCAAAAGGAGATCCGCAGCTACCTGAGGCTGAGGGAGGACCTGCTGCGGAACGCCGCCATGCATGTCAACCACATGCAGAAGGCCCTGGTGGAAATGAACATCAGGCTTCCCGAGGTACTGAGCCAGATCCATGGAGCAAGCGGTATGGCCGTCATCGGTGCCATCCTGTCGGGCGAGCGCGATCCTGGTGTCCTGCTGTCCCTGTGCCATACCAGGCTGCGCAGGACCAAGTCCCAGGAGATCCTTGCCGCCCTGGAGGGTTTCTATACAGAAAGGGGTGTGTTCGCCCTAAGGATCGCCCATGAGGCCTATCTGTTCTACATGAAGCAGATTGCCGAATGTGACCATAAGCTGGAAGCCCTGCTGCAGAAGGGCGGCGATGGCGGCAAAGGGACCCAGTCAGGGCCCAGGAAACCGATACGGCACAACAGGCCGGACATCAGGGACCTTGGCGCCCATCTGCTGGACCTCTTCCAGGGCAGGGATGCCACCATATTGCCCGGGATCACGGACTATACCTGGATGCAGATCTACAGCGAGACGGGAAACGATCTGGAACGATGGGCCACGGAGAAGCATTTCACAAGTTGGCTGGGGCTATCTCCGGGGCAGAACAGCTCGGGCACAAGTAGCAGAAGGGTCAAGCGGAAGGGGAAACCGCTGACCGGACAGATATTCCGGGTCATTGCACAGGGACTCCTACAGAGCAAGAAAATAGCGATCGGGGAATTCGGACGAAGGCTTCGGGCCAGAAAAGGGCCTATGATCGCCATCAAAGCCATGGCCAACAAATTGGCAGCACAGTATTGGCGACTGATGGTAAAGGGGACCACCTATGTGGAACAAGGGGTGCAGACCTATGAAACACAATTGAAAAAGCAGAAGGAAAAGTACCTGAACAGGTTGGCACTGGAGTTCGATATGAAATTAGAGAAGATACATTGACCTGATTAACAATAGGTTATACAACATGTCATTGGTAGCGCAGTCGAAGGATCTCTACGTTAGGTTATTTACGAACAGATGCTTCGACGATGCTCAGCATGACATGCGGGAAGATTGCTTCGTCGTGCCTCCTCGCAATGACGTGGTGGGGCGATGCCTGACTTTTCAATCAAAATGCTATCCAATTAATCTCCACCCCATCTTTTTCCATCTTCCGAAAAAAAGTCATTTGCCGTTTCGCAAAACGATGGATCTCCGTTTTAAGCTTTTCCACAAATTGTCCATAATCCAGTTCCCCATTCAAATACCTCCCTGCAAACTTATATTCCAATCCAAACCAGTCCAACTTCTCCAAGCCAATCCCTTCCTCCATCAATTTTTCCACCTCAGGAATCAACCCCTCCCTTAACCTACTGTCCAACCGCCCATCAATTCTACTCCTTCGCAACTCCAAAGAAGGGTTTAGTCCAAAAGCAATATAATCCTTTACCAAAGGCTCCTTAGCTTCTGGAACATCATTTTCCTTCAAATAATTCAAAATCTCCAAGGCCCGGATCAATCGTTTCTTACTATCCCAATCAATCTGGAAATCTTCGGGAATCTCCATCCGCTTTATCCTCGAAATCAGTTCCGACTTCGATAAACCCTCCATCTCAAACTGAAAAGCCACATCCTTTGGTACAGCACTATAAACCTGCTCCTTCAACAAAGAAAGTATATAAGACCCCGTTCCACCACATAATATTGGTCTCTTTCCCGTGGATAAAATATCCCGATATGCCCTCTCAAAATCCCGTTTGAACTGTTTCACCTCATATTGACCCGAAGGTGGAAGGATATCGATCAAATGATAAGGTACCTCCTCATATTCCTTCAGATCTTTTCCGGTTCCGATATCCAAAGACCTGTAAACCTGCCTGGAATCAGCAGAGATAATCTCGCCATCAATCTTCCTCGCCAATTTAACCGCCAGCTTCGTTTTCCCCGATGCCGTAGGTCCCAATAGGATAACAAGAAAATCAGGCGAAAGAAAATCCTTCGCCTGATCTATTTTTTGCAATATGTAATCTATTGGTTCTAAATCACAAATTTTGTCCATTTTTCATTGCTTTCGTTGCTCTTCACAACGGTTTCGATAAAGGCCATTCCACGAACACCATCATAAACATTTGGAAAATCCAATGCCTCTGCCGATGGTTCTGTTCCTTCCTTCTTCGCCGAAACCGTCAAGGCAAAATTCCTATAGATATTCGCAAAGGATTCCAACAATCCTTCTGGATGACCCGCTGGTATACGTGTATTGTGAGTCGCAAAAGAACTCAGAGTAAATGGAGCAGCATATGCATTTCCGGTACGATAGATTTGTCTTGGTTGATCCAACATCTTAATGATCAGGTTGTTCGGATCTTCGTTCGCCCATTCCAAACCACCTTTTTCACCATAGATACGGATCCTAACGGCGTTTTCCTCGCCCGCAGAAATCTGGGATGCCATCAAGACACCTTTTGCTCCCTGCTCAAAATGCAGCAATACCGATCCATCATCATCCAATAAACGACCTTCCACAAAAGTGGTCAGATCCGCACATAATTCCGTAATCTTCAATCCCGACACGTATTCCGCCAAATGCGCAGCATGCGTACCGATATCACCCATTACCAAGGATTTTCCGGAACGTTTTGGATCAGCACGCCAAGCAGCGCCCGCATTCCCCTCTCGCTCGCTCAAGCGGCTTAACCAACCTTGAGGATACTCCACAACGATCTTACGGATCTTACCAAAATGACCGTCCTTCACCATCGCTTTCGCCTGTTTCACCATCGGATAACCCGAATAGGTATGAGTCAGGCAAAGCGTTTTACCTGTACGCTCTACAATTTCCTTCAATTCTTGCGCCTCTTCCAAAGATACTGTCATCGGTTTTTCTACCACCACATCAAATCCATTCTCCAATGCCAACTTAGCCGGACCAAAATGCAGAAAGTTTGGTGTAACGATGGTCACAAAATCCATGCGTTCCCCTTCAGGAAGCTTGGCCTCTTCCGCGATCATCTGCTCATAAGTTTCATAAACGCGTTCTTCAGGCACAAAAAGATCCTGACCCGATTTTAGGGAAACTTCACGGTTTACACTGAAGGTTCCACAAACTAATTCTATTTTTCCATCCATAAAGGCAGCAATTCGGTGTACGGCGCCAATAAACGCGTCGTTTCCTCCACCGACCATGCCCATGCGTAGTTTACGTTTCATAAGGTGTGAATTTCGATTGATTAAGCGTTAAATATAAGAAATTAAACAAGCTTTTAAACAGTATAGACCAATTTAATGCTTCCAGAATTGGAAAATAGGTAGCCTTCCGGATAGTCTGATCGGATTTGCTCCAACTCGGCAAAATCATGGATAGGAACCTGTCTACTACCACTTACCCAAAATTGTTGAGGCGGTTTTTCGGCTATTTTCCGAAATCCAATAACAGCCAGCGAGGAGTCTTGGCTCCAATCCTTATCGCTATAGGTCATAATATCGCCAGGCTTAAAATCAGCAATAAATCCCTTCAGCAGTTTGGAAATGCCCCCTAAGACTAAAAAATCTGCTTTATGGCAGAAACGGAGCAGTTCAAAGGATCGGTAATCCGAAGGTTTGTCCAGCATTTTCCTTCCTCCACTGAACACGGCCAATGAAACCAATTCACCCTGATGGAAAAGCCCATACCGGTACTTGCCGGGTAAAGGGATTTGGAGATGATGTTCCTCTTGGAAATCTAGGGCAACCTTTTTGTCCACCCGTGCAAGGACCGTATCCCGGGCATAGATTTTTTTTGCTATGCCGGCCATTACCTTCAACCTATTGATCAACTTATCCTGCTGGGCAACAAATTGATGAACGTTCAGATAGACCGTTTTTTTAGCTTGATTGAGCATAGGATCCTTGGCCTGCCCCTCATCCATCAGAATTTTAAAGCTTAATTCCGGAGCATCGAATACCACCGCCTTATCGATAGACACCATCTCCAAAGTAACCTCCAACTTGGAAGAAAGTGTCTGAAGGATAACCTGGTAATCGATCTGTTGCATGCCGCAAAATTAGCTTAATTCAATAGAATATCCGCTAATGCCAAATAATTAATAACTTTGTGCTGAAAATTGAAATAAATGAAATTACCTATAGTAGCCTATGGCGATCCAGTTTTGCGTCAGAAGGCCGAAGAGATTGAAGAGGATTACCCTGCATTGAAGGAACTGATCGATAACATGTTCGAAACCATGTATGCCGCCAATGGGGTAGGCCTTGCCGCTCCACAGATCGGTCTGCCGATTCGTGTATTTGTTATTGATGCCAGTCCTTTTGGCGAAGATGATGAGGATGGACCAGGAGATCCTTCTGCAAAGGATTTCAAACGGGTATTCATCAATCCCATCCTCGTGGAGGAATCTGGGGAGAAATGGGCATTTTCAGAAGGCTGCCTAAGTATCCCGCAGATCAACGAAGAAGTGTTGCGTAAGAAGAATGTGGTGATCAATTACCTGGATGAAAACTTTGAAGAGCAGGAGGAAGAATTGACAGGGCTAGCGGCTCGTGTTGTGCAGCATGAATATGACCACATCGAAGGAAAGCTTTTTATTGATAAGATCGGACCGCTGAAAAAGGCCATGTTGAAAAGTAAACTGGATAATATCGCAAAAGGATTGGTTCGCGTAGCTTACAAGATGTCCTTCCCGCAGATGAAAAAGAAACGGTAAGCACACCTAAAAAATAAAAGAGCTGGTCATGGACCTGCTTTTTTTATGATTTGTTTTCCATCATGGGTACACTCGGTAGGGAAAGGTTATATTTAACCGATACAAACCGGATGGTAAAGACAACAGATGCAGAAATAAAGGCGACGATTCCATCGGATAGGGGAGTGAGGGAAAGCAGTACATAGATGATGGCACCTGCCAGACAGGCCGAAGCATAGATCTCTTTTCTTAATATCAAAGGGGTCACATTCATCAGCACATCCCGGATCACCCCACCCATGCAGGCGGAGAACATCCCCAACATGACCGCCGATATGGCACTACTTTCATAGGCAATGGATTTCTCCACACCTACCACGGTAAAGAATCCGATCCCGATGGCATCGAATAAAAACAGGGTCCTCGCAAAATTGTCCAATTGTTTGTTCAGGATGATGGAAAGGATCACGCCGATAAAAATAGCGATCAGGTAATTGCCATCCTCCACCCATACTGGCCGGATGTTCAGGAAAACATCACGAAGCGATCCGCCACCAATGGCTGTCACAAAACCCATAAAGGTCGCACCAAAAACATCAATACCATTTCTGTTTGCCGCCATTGCTCCGGATATCGCAAACACCATGGTACCTAAAAGATCGATGTAATAAATAAAGCTCATTGATTCTGCCAGTATCGTCCTACAATAATAAGAAATATTAAAATAAAAAAGTGGACTCCGCAGAACCCACTTTAACTAAACAACAAAACAAATGATTTTTAACTAAATAGCTTTTGATTTTCTGTCCCTTTTTAATCGGTTCAGATCCTCTTCATATTTTTTCTGGAGCTCTTTATACTCTTCGGAGTTATATAGCTCCTCCTTTTCTTTCACTTTTTGCTTCCATTCTTCACTCTGGAAGTATTTCTCGATCTCTTTTCCTCCCTGTTCAATCTTTTGCATCTTGTTTTTCCACTCCGGAGATTCAAAGTATTTCTGAATGTTCTTTGTTTCTGCTTCAATGGACTTCATCTGATCTTTCCAGTCATCAGATTCAAAATAAGAAGCGACCTGCTTTGAATGATCTTCTATGCTCTTGATCTGATCTTTCCATTCCTTACTATTAAAGAATTTGTTGATCTCGTTGGATGACATATCGGCCCATTTTTTATCTTTCATTACTTCCTTGATCTTTTCATTGGAGATATTGATGGAAGCCATCTTGTTTTTCCAATCGTCGGATTTGAAAACCTCGTTCACTTTTGCGGTCTGTTCGGTGATAGACTGCATCTGTTTTTTCCATTCAGGCGAATTGGTCATTTTTGCCACATCCTTCGAATTAAGCTCCATCTCTTTGATCGCCTTGCGAACATGAGCTGGTAATTCGGTGGTGTCTACGATTTCATGGTTGGTAACCTTGATTTTATTTACCGTATTTACAGGTTTGATCGTGTCTAAGCATACTTCAGCGGACATGGGTTTCAATGCTGCATGTGGTGCTGGTACGATAGGATCGATCAGTTCGATTTCTTCTGCAACGCTCTGTTGCGCGGGTATCAACATCGCTAAGCTGATCATGGCAACTGAACTTGCCAAAACCGCTAGGAGTTGTTGTTTTACATTTCTATGGTTGGTTTCCATGTTGGTGATTCTTTTGATTCTTTGAAATAGGTGGTTTTTATTTCCGGTTGCTGCCATACTTAGGGCAGGGGTATTCTTCATTCTTAATTCTTCCAATTCTACCAATGCCTTGGCATAATGGATTGGCGTGCTGATCTGCTTCAACACCATATCGTCGCAGGCGTTTTCCCTTTCCTTCTCGATCATTTTTGATAAGGCCCAAACAAATGGGTTGAAGAATAGGAGGGTCTCCATCACTACTTTCAATAAGTTGAAGAGGTAATCCTGTCGTTTGATGTGTGCCAATTCATGTAGGATGATCGCTTCGACCTGTGTCGTATTCAGGTTGTTCACAAAGGCAATCGGGAAAAGAACGAAGGGCTTTAGAAATCCTACGGTCAATGGAACTGAAATATGCTTGGAAAGAAATATCGATACGCGTTTATTGATCTGCAGACTTTCCTTTGATTTGTTGAACAACTGGTTCCATTCTTTAGGGATGCTATCCAAACCTGTATATTTTAATTGACGTAATTTGAGGTAGCTGTTGCAAAGGATCAATACCTGGATGATAAAACCGATAAGGTAAGCGGCTACCAGGTAGGGGAACAAGCGTTCCAAGCTGAATGGGCTTCCTTCCTGGAAATTGATCGCGGGGATCATCTCTGGCGGAGTCGCTTGGTAGAGGTTCTGCATGGCTTTATATTTACTATAGTATAATAGAAAGCTGGTCATAAAACCTAAAAATATGCTGACCTGCAAGAAAAATGCGGTATTGTACCGTGCTGCTGCGCTTTGTTTTGGATTGATGAGCTTAATGATATTGACAAGAATATAGCATATCGCTCCTAACCAGATGGAATGTAGGATGCTCCATCCCAAGGCTTGTATCAAGTTATATGTGGTAGTTTCCATGGCTATTTATTTAATCGAAGGGTATAAACCTATTTATTTTCCAAGTTTTTCAGGAATGCCTTGATTTCGTCCAGTTCTTTTTGGCTCGTTCTTTCATTGCCTAATGCCTGCATCACTAATCGGGCGGTTGAGCCGTTATAAACTGAATCTATCATTTTATCCAGGAATTGTTCCTGGGTAGACTCTTTTTCAATTTCTGCTTTATATAGGTGTGTTTTGGAGCTGGTATCTCTGCTCACCATACCTTTATCATGCATGATCTGCATGAGTTTTAATATAGTGGTATAGCCCACATCCTTTTTGTTCAGGGTTTCAAAAACCTCGCGAACGCTGCTTTCGCCCTTATTCCAAAGGACCTGAAGGATTTCCATTTCGCTATCTGTAGGTTTCATGTTTTTTAGATTTATCTACGAATTATTTCGTACTCAAATCTACGAAGGATTTCGTAAGTACAAAATATTTTTTTGAATTCTTTTTCAATATTAGTGTAAAATATTGATAATCAGTAGTTAAAATTTGTAAAATTTATCATCATTGGGAGAATGTAAAGTCACGTCATTGCGAGGAGGCACGACGAAGCAATCTTTGGACTTTGTCATCCTGAGCATCGCCGAAGGATCTGTACGTGTACCAAATGTAGATGCTTCGACTCCGCTCAGCATGACATGCGGGAAGATTGCTTCGTTCCTCGCAATGACGCGGGTCCGCAATGACGCAGAGCCCCGCAATGACGCAGGGCCCCAAGTTGCCTTCGATGCAAAACCATGGTGAAAGCAATGCTAAAGTATGCTTTTCCTATGGTCAACATCCATTTCCATGCTTTTTCCCTGCTTCCACCCTGCTTCAGATACCCACCAGGTGGGTTCCCGAGCAAAATATGTTTCCCTATCAGCAGGCCAACATAGATAAATGGGATAAAATCCCTCCGGTACAAACCTATCCTGCACCCCCGGGTACAAATTTATCCACCATTGCCACAGCGCTTTACAGGGTAACCGTAAAAAATGTTCCCCGGGGGTCTTGGAAATATGGATGGGAAGTCCCTATCTTTGCACCACTCCGCAAGGGAGGGACGGCCGAACGGCCACTGAAATAAGGGTAGCTGCAGGTTGCTATTTGGGGGATTCCCCGGGCCAACGATACACGGAAAAAAAGCCCCAAAAAATTATTTTAAAATAAATTTTGCGGAACCGAAAAAACCTTCTACCTTTGCAGTCCCAACCACGGGGAACGGCAGCCGGCGCGACGCTGGCAGCCCACAGAAATGACAGTTCGAGACCAAGGAAACGAGGTCGGAAAACATACAGAAGCCGAAGCGCGAGCGGAGGCGGAGAGTTCTTTAAGATTTTATGATCATGTAACGCAGCGAGTAGTCGGAAGACGAAAGCTGAAAATTAAGACGATCTACAGATCGATCGATTTCAGATTTCCGGGAGCAGGACAGAGATACAAAAAACAAGACGTTTCTATTTTTATGAATAGTCACGGTCTTACACTTCATTCTACAATGGAGAGTTTGATCCTGGCTCAGGATGAACGCTAGCGGCAGGCCTAATACATGCAAGTCGAACGGGATCCGGTGGTAGCTTGCTACCATCGGTGAGAGTGGCGCACGGGTGCGTAACGCGTGAGCAACCTACCCATATCAGGGGGATAGCCCGGAGAAATCCGGATTAACACCGCATGCAACCATTAGATGGCATCATCATATGGTTAAATATTCATAGGATATGGATGGGCTCGCGTGACATTAGCTAGTTGGTGGGGTAACGGCCCACCAAGGCGACGATGTCTAGGGGCTCTGAGAGGAGAATCCCCCACACTGGTACTGAGACACGGACCAGACTCCTACGGGAGGCAGCAGTAAGGAATATTGGTCAATGGGGGCAACCCTGAACCAGCCATGCCGCGTGCAGGATGACTGCCCTATGGGTTGTAAACTGCTTTTGCCGGGGAATAAACCCCTCCACGAGTGGAGGGCTGAATGTACCCGGAGAATAAGGATCGGCTAACTCCGTGCCAGCAGCCGCGGTAATACGGAGGATCCGAGCGTTATCCGGATTTATTGGGTTTAAAGGGTGCGTAGGCGGCACT
Organism: Sphingobacterium sp. CZ-2; assembly: GCF_004526235.1. Classification (GTDB taxonomy): domain Bacteria; phylum Bacteroidota; class Bacteroidia; order Sphingobacteriales; family Sphingobacteriaceae; genus Sphingobacterium; species Sphingobacterium tenebrionis. Next base: position 166,343 of record NZ_CP038159.1, read on the forward strand.
TTAAGTCAGGGGTGAAAGACGGCAGCTCAACTGTCGCAGTGCCCTTGATACTGAAGTGCTTGAATGCGGTTGAAGACGGCGGAATGAGACAAGTAGCGGTGAAATGCATAGATATGTCTCAGAACACCGATTGCGAAGGCAGCTGTCTAAGCCGTTATTGACGCTGATGCACGAAAGCGTGGGGATCGAACAGGATTAGATACCCTGGTAGTCCACGCCCTAAACGATGATGACTCGATGTTTGCGATATACAGTAAGCGTCCAAGCGAAAGCGTTAAGTCATCCACCTGGGGAGTACGCCCGCAAGGGTGAAACTCAAAGGAATTGACGGGGGCCCGCACAAGCGGAGGAGCATGTGGTTTAATTCGATGATACGCGAGGAACCTTACCCGGGCTTGAAAGTTACTGAAGCATCCAGAGACGGATGCGTCCTTCGGGACAGGAAACTAGGTGCTGCATGGCTGTCGTCAGCTCGTGCCGTGAGGTGTTGGGTTAAGTCCCGCAACGAGCGCAACCCCTATGTTTAGTTGCCAGCACGTCAAGGTGGGGACTCTAAACAGACTGCCTGCGCAAGCAGAGAGGAAGGCGGGGACGACGTCAAGTCATCATGGCCCTTACGTCCGGGGCTACACACGTGCTACAATGGATGGTACAGCGGGCAGCTACACAGCAATGTGATGCCAATCTCGAAAAGCCATTCACAGTTCGGATCGGGGTCTGCAACTCGACCCCGTGAAGTTGGATTCGCTAGTAATCGCGTATCAGCAATGACGCGGTGAATACGTTCCCGGGCCTTGTACACACCGCCCGTCAAGCCATGAAAGCTGGGGGTACCTAAAGCATGTAACCGCAAGGAGCGTGTCAGGGTAAAACCGGTAATTGGGGCTAAGTCGTAACAAGGTAGCCGTACCGGAAGGTGCGGCTGGAATACCTCCTTTCTGGGGCCTGTACCCGGCCTCGCTGCATAACAGATCATAGATGATGGATAACAGACTCATAAAGAAGAAAGTGCCCGCCCGGACGGAGTCCAGGACGGTGTCGCGAGAAGAGATGAAGATAGCCAGTCCCGTAGCTCAGTTGGTTAGAGCACTACACTGATAATGTAGGGGTCAGCAGTTCAAATCTGCTCGGGACTACCAGGATACGGAAGGGGAATTAGCTCAGCTGGCTAGAGCACCTGCCTTGCACGCAGGGGGTCAACGGTTCGAATCCGTTATTCTCCACAGGCCTTCCCGCAAGGGGAAGGGATGAGAGTTCTTTGACATATTGGAAGAAAAGAGATAACAAGAGAAGACAACAGAGGAGAAGTGCCCACGGGCATGGATCCAAAGCAACGCACCATCTGGCAAAAGGGATGGTGGCGTGAAGAAAGTAAACAAGGGCACACGGGGGATGTCTAGGCTCTCAGAGGCGATGAAGGACGTGATAAGCTGCGATAAGCCACGGGGATCGGCAAATGCGACTCGATCCGTGGATCTCCGAATGGGGCAACCCGGCATGTTGAAGACATGCCATCAAATGAAGCGAACGCGCCGAACTGAAACATCTAAGTAAGCGTAGGAGGAGAAAATAACAATGATTTCCCAAGTAGTGGCGAGCGAACGGGAAAGAGCCCAAACCATACCTGTTACGGCAGATATGGGGTTGTAGGACCACGATATTGTACTGTGCTATGAACTGGAAGCAGGTGGGAAACTGCGCGATAAGGGTGAGAGCCCCGTACAGGCAAAGAATACAGGCATAGTGGTATCCTGAGTACCGCGGGACCGGAGAAATCCTGTGGGAATCCGCCAGCACCATCTGGCAAGGCTAAATACTCCTGAGAGACCGATAGTGGACCAGTACCGTGAGGGAAAGATGAAAAGAACCCCGAACAGGGGAGTGAAAAGAACCTGAAACCGTGTGCTTACAAGCGGTCGGAGCGGAGCGATTCCGTGACGGCGTGCCTTTTGCATAATGAGCCTACGAGTTACTCTTGTCCGGCAAGGTTAATCGATTAAGTCGAGGAGCCGAAGCGAAAGCGAGTCTGAACAGGGCGCACAGTCGGATGAGGTAGACGCGAAACCTTGTGATCTACCCTTGGGCAGGTTGAAGGTGCGGTAACACGTACTGGAGGACCGAACCGATAAACGTTGAAAAGTTTCCGGATGACCTGAGGGTAGGGGTGAAAGGCCAATCAAACTGGGAAATAGCTCGTACTCCCCGAAATGTTTTTAGGAACAGCGTCGGCATATGAGTCTAGCAGAGGTAGAGCTACCGATTGGGTGCGGGGGAGTCAAATCCTACCAAATCCAGACGAACTCCGAATGCTGCTAGATATGGCCGGCAGTGAGGCTTTGGGTGCTAAGGTCCAAGGCCGAGAGGGAAAGAACCCAGACCATCAGCTAAGGTCCCCAAATCCGTTCTAAGTTGAACTAACGAGGTCCGGTTGCCCAGACAGCTAGGATGTTGGCTTGGAAGCAGCCATTCATTTAAAGAGTGCGTAACAGCTCACTAGTCGAGCGGCCGGGCGTGGATAATAAACGGGCATCAAGAACGGTACCGAAGCTATGGATTGCAGATGAATCTGCACTGGTAGGGGAGCATTCCATAGGGGGCGAATCCGGCAGGTGACTGTCGGTGGACCTTATGGAAAAGCAAATGTAGGCATAAGTAACGATAAGGCGGGTGGGAAACCCGCCCACCGAAAGACTAAGGTTTCCTGATCAACGCTAATCGGATCAGGGTCAGTCGGGACCTAAGGCGCATCCGAATGGAGGCAGCCGATGGACAACGGGTCAACATTCCCGTACTGTTCCTTACTGCGATGTGGTGACGGAGTAGTGACACTGCCGCGAGCTGACGGAATAGCTCGTTGAAGCGCAAAGGTATTGGACCGGTAGGCAAATCCGCCGGTACAGCCGAAGCGCGATAGTACTGCAAACCTCCGGGGGCGCAGATAGTGCAGGTAATCAGACTTCCGAGAAAACCCGCTAAGCTTCAGGTAAGGAACACCCGTACCGTAAACCGACACAGGTGGTCGAGGAGAGGATCCTAAGGTGCTCGAGTGAATCATGGCTAAGGAACTCGGCAAAATGGCCCTGTAACTTCGGGAGAAGGGGCGCTTCCTCCAGCGATGGAGAAGCCGCAGTGAAAAGGCCCAGGCGACTGTTTAGCAAAAACATATGGCTTTGCGAAATCGAAAGATGAAGTATAAGGCCTGACACCTGCCCGGTGCTGGAAGGTTAAGAGGGGATGTCATCCGCAAGGAGAAGCATTGAATCGAAGCCCCAGTAAACGGCGGCCGTAACTATAACGGTCCTAAGGTAGCGAAATTCCTTGTCGGGTAAGTTCCGACCTGCACGAATGGTGTAACGATCTGGGCGCTGTCTCAGCCATGAGCTCGGTGAAATTGTGGTATCGGTGAAGACGCCGGTTACCCGCAACGGGACGGAAAGACCCCATGAACCTTCACTATAGCTTAACATTGAGATTGGGTACAGGATGTGTAGGATAGGCGGGAGTAATTGAAGCGGTTTCGCCAGGAACCGTGGATACGACCTTGAAATACCGCCCTTTCTGTATCCGGTTTCTAACTCGCCCAAGGCGAGGACATTGTTTGGTGGGTAGTTTGACTGGGGTGGTCGCCTCCAAAAAGGTAACGGAGGCTTTCAAAGGTAAGCTCAGTACGCTTGGTAACCGTACGTGGAGTGCAATGGCATAAGCTTGCTTGACTGTGAGACCTACAAGTCGACCAGGGTCGAAAGACGGACATAGTGATCCGGTGGTTCTGTATGGAAGGGCCATCGCTCAAAGGATAAAAGGTACTCTGGGGATAACAGGCTGATCTCCCCCAAGAGCTCATATCGACGGGGAGGTTTGGCACCTCGATGTCGGCTCGTCACATCCTGGGGCTGGAGAAGGTCCCAAGGGTTGGGCTGTTCGCCCATTAAAGTGGCACGCGAGCTGGGTTCAGAACGTCGCGAGACAGTTCGGTCCCTATCTGTTGTGGGCGCTGGAAGTTTGAGTGGATCTGACCTTAGTACGAGAGGACCGGGTTGGACGGACCGCTGGTGAACCTGTTATGCCGCCAGGTGTACGGCAGGGTAGCTACGTCCGGGATAGATAAGCGCTGAAAGCATCTAAGTGCGAAACTAGCCACGAGATGAGACTTCCTCATAAGGGCCGTCGGAGATGACGACGTTGATAGGCCACAGGTGTAAAGGTTGAGAGACCAAAGCCGAGTGGTACTAATAACCCGAAGCTTTCCAATGCGGATAGTACTGTTGTCCTCTCTCTTTTTTGATCCTTTCTTCCAATAACATGTCAATGACGTGTTCAGTAACTACTATCTAGTAGTTAGTATTTAGACTGCTGCATGCGTGCTACAGTGTCAATTTCAGACAGAACATAGAACAATATCTCATAAAGATCTTCAGGTGCCTATATCGGCGGTGTCCACCTCTTCCCATTCCGAACAGAGAAGTTAAGCCCGCCAGAGCCGATGGTATTGCCGTAACAGGTGGGAGAGTAGGTCGGCGCCTAATTTTACAAAGGAGCCCCGTTATCGATAGATGACGGGGCTTTCTGTTTTTATGGGTTTCTTTGTGTGCGGGACTTCCGAGCCATTGCGGCCCACGCGTCATTGGAGGCCTTGTGCGTCATTGGAGGCCTTTCGTTATTGCGAGGAACGCCCCGTCATTGCGAGGAACGAAGCAATCTTCCCGCATGTCATGCTGAGCGGAGTCGAAGCATCTACATGTGGTACCCGTACAGATCCTTCGACTGCGCTCAGGATGACATAAGGCGCCGCATATCCAAGGATTGCTTCCTCGTACCTCCTCGCAATGACGGAGGGCGCCATAGGTCTAACTACTAAATACTAAATACTAACTACTAAATACTAACTACTTAATACTCAAAGTAAGGAAATCAAAGATTTCCTTACCCTTACCCCTCTTCTTCTTCTTCATAAAAATCTATCAGCGAAGCAACATAGGTCTCGTTCCAGCCTTCCACGATATCCTCATAATCTTCATCAGGGATATTCGTATGCTTAACCTCCAATGACGTTCCTTTTTTATGTTCATGTAGTTTGAAGGTCACGATAGATTCTTCCTCTTGTTCACCAAAATACCATTGTTGCACAATCTTACTATAAGGTTCCATTTCGAGGAACTTTCCCTGGATGGCGCCATCCCACATGGAGAATTCACCACCTACTTGGGGGTCGATTTCAACAAGGTCTCCGGTCCATAGCCTGATCGTAATTTCGGTGGTCAATGCGCGGTATAAATCCTCCGGTGGAGCCGTGATGATATAATATTTTTTAAATTCTTTCATGTGATATAAAAAGGGATTTAGATAATTCCTGTAAATTTACGGGAATTTATTAGCAATAGCATGAGTAATTTACTTCCAAATGCCCTCGTAAGAAAATTAGGCTCCAACCCTTTGTTTGATGAAAAAGCATTCTTAGATGCCCATGAACGAGGAGAAAAGCTTACTTCTATTCGGCTCAATCCTAACAAACCAACATCCTTAGACTTTGAAATGGCAGGAGAGGTGCCTTGGTGCGAGGAAGGTAAATATCTAAAGGAACGCCCTAAATTCACCCTTGATCCCTTGTTCCATGCGGGATGTTATTATGTGCAGGAAGCTTCTTCCATGTTCATAGCACATATCATTGAAACCTTAAAATTAGGGGATAAGGCCATTAAGGCTTTGGATCTATGTGCTGCGCCTGGAGGGAAATCTACCTTATTAAATGCCTCCTTTAGTCCGGATAGCTTCTTAATCGCTAATGAAATCATCAAAACACGGGTGAACATCCTTCGCGATAATCTCATGCATTGGGGATTACCCAACACGGTGGTATCCAATAACGATCCCTCCTCTTTCCGCAGACTGCCAGGCTTCTTTGATTTCATCCTGGTCGATGCGCCATGTTCTGGCTCAGGCATGTTCCGAAAGGACGAAGATAGTATAGACGAATGGTCAGAAGCCAATGTGAAACTCTGTAGCGAGCGTCAGAAACGTATTTTAGCGGATGTGATGCCGAGTATTTCTACCGGAGGTATATTGGTCTATTCGACCTGCTCTTACTCCGAGGAAGAGAACGAACAGATACTGGATTGGCTGCATGAAGAATATGAATTTGAAACGATCAGGATTCCATTGGAAGAAGCTTGGGGTGTAGAAGAAACGCTTTCATCCAAGCATCAGGCTTATGGCTACCGTTTCTACCCGCATAAGACAAAGGGAGAAGGTTTTTTTGTAGCTGTACTAAAGTTCAAAGGCATCCAACCGATGTTTTCCATGAAGAAGATAAAAATGGAGAAATCTCCACTTCCAAAGGAAGCATTGGTCAATTGGGTGGAAAATCCGAACGATTATGCTTCTTTTATCCATAATGAAAATGTTCATCTGTTTCCAAAATCTGTGGAAGCCTATGTAAAAGCAGCACAGCAGGTCCTATACCTGAAGAATGCGGGAACCATGATCGGTAAATGGTTAGGCAAGGAACTTGTTCCATCCCATGATTTGGCCATGAGCGTATTGCAGGCAAAAGACATTTCATCAGCTGAAATTGGATTAGCCGATGCGCAGAACTTTTTGAGGAAAGAACCCTTAGATCCGGCTTTGTTTCCTGCGGGGATGAAGGGCTGGTGCTTAGTGAAGTATAAAGGAATATCCTTAGGATGGGTAAAGGTATTAGGCAATCGGGTAAATAACTATTATCCCAAAGAAATCAGGATAGCTAATCTTTAAAAGAAAGGGGAAAGGCTTATTGATTGATCATAAGCTGATGCTCGATGATCAGCTTACAGATATCCACTGCAACCTCATCCTTTGATTTGAGCTCATAGTTGGATACATGTAGATCACGATCAATAACAGTGATCTTGTTGGTATTGTGGGCAAATCCTGCACCTTTATCCTGCATGGAATTCAACACGATGAAATCCAAGTTCTTTCTGCCTAATTTATCCTTTGCGTTTTCCAATTCATTATTGGTTTCTAAGGCAAAGCCGACCAATGTTTGAGAGCTGGTTTTCTTAGCGCCTAGGCTCGCCAGAATATCCGTAGTTTTCTTCAAGGAGATAGTAAAGTCTTCGGCTTTCTTCTTGATCTTCTGGTCTGCTACCTCAACTGGAGTATAATCAGCCACAGCCGCACTCATCACAATGATATCTGCTGTAGAAAAGTTGGAGTCCATTGCCTCCAGCATTTGTTGCGCGGAAACCACGTCAATACGGTTTACATCTGAAGGCGTCGGTAAAGCGGTTGGACCACTTACCAAAGTGACTTCTGCACCCAGCTGTTGCAATTGTTTGGCAATCGCATAGCCCATCTTTCCGGACGAATGATTTCCGATAAAACGTACAGGGTCTATAGCTTCATAAGTAGGACCAGCGGATACTAAAGCTGTCTTTCCTTGTAAAGGTTTGTCTGAAGCCAGGTAGTCTTCTATAAAGGAAAATATATCCTCCGGTTCAGCCAATCTTCCCTCACCAACCAAACCACTGGCTAATTCGCCGGTTCCAGGAGGTACAATAGCATGTCCGAAGCTCTTCAACAAGGAAATGTTATGTTGTACGGCAGGGTGTTTCCACATGTCCAAATCCATGGCAGGGGCAAAAGCAACAGGACCTTTAGCAGATAGATAAACCGCCAATAGCAGGTTGTCACATAATCCCTGTGCACATTTGGCAATGGTATTTGCCGATGCAGGTGCGATAAGGATCAGATCAGCTTGCTCTGCAAGATGCACATGGTTATTCCATTCCCCTGTTTCTTGCTGATAATAATCGACCAGAACAGGATTGTTGGATAGAGTGGATAAAGTAAGTGGGGTAATGAACTGCGTCGCTTCTTCGGTCATGATCACCTGAACGGACGCATCAGCCTTGCGAAGTAACCTGACCAAGGTTGCAATTTTATAAGCGGCAATGCTGCCGCTTATACCAATTACAATATTTTTGTCCTTTAGAGACATGCTTCTACAGCTTATTCTTGTTCTTTAGAAGGGTTTCTAAAGTAAACTTTATCATGTAAGAACTCATCGATCGCTACTAACGTAGGTTTTGGCATACGCTCATAGTGTTTAGAAATCTCGATCTGTTCACGGTTTTCGAATACTTCTTCCAAGTTGTCATTGCTGCTCGCAAATTCCGATAGCTTCTGATTTAACTCTTCTTTGATATCAACAGAAATCTGGTTTGCACGTTTGCTGATAATAACGATAGACTCGTAAAGGTTGTCCGTAGTGTTGTCTAATTCTCTTAAGTCACGAGTAACTGTAGAGTTAGGAACATTATTTTTATTTTGGCTCATATTAAAATGAATATATTGTACTAAATGATTTACTTAATTTGTTTCTACCGGAACAGTTCCTGGAGTAGAAACACCTAATTCTTCTTCGCGTTTCTTTCTTGCTTTTGCATCCGCTTCCATCAATTTGATGGCTGAAGCAATCTTACGTTCCGCAGAAGCGCGTAGACCTTTAACTTCATTGCTGTACTTGCTTTCTGGGAAGTTCTCAGAAAACGTTTCATAGTAATCCAACATCTGGTTGAAACGTTCTTCCTGACGGTGAGGATAGCTGTTGTCTGCAAATAAGTATTGGGATTTTACCAATAGGTATTCGATCTCTTCAGCATGTTTTGTGTCTGGATACTCCTTCAATACATTTTCCAGCGCAATCACTGCTGCTCTGTAATCATCAGGTAGGCCCATGTTGTAATACAGTTTAGCATTATCAAAGGCTTTTTTCTCCAATTTATCACGAAGGTTCTGGATAAGATCACCTGCTTCTTTCGCTTTTTCCGATTCCGGATAAAGGTTCACGAACAATTGTAACTGTTCGATAGCTTTGCGGGTATTGTCTTGATCGAGGTTAGAACGTGGAGATTCCAGGTAATAACAATATGCCGACATGAAACGAGCTTCTTCTGCTCTAGCACTGTGCGGGTAGTTGTCTGCAAATTGCTTGAAGTGGTATCTAGCCGAGATATAATCCTTCAACCGGTAACTCGCATAAGAAGTGTAGTAGTAAAGATCTTCAGCTTCTGCTGTACCGCGATAACGTGCAACCAACTCCTCAAATAACGTCAAAGCTTTGGAATACTTACCTTTTTCGTAGTATTTCACCGCTTCCTGATATTTCATTTGTATGTTGTTGCTGGCACGTATTTTCTCGAATTTACTTTTACAGCTGCTGAAACCAGTTAACAAAAATACGCCGATAATTAGGCTAAATACATGATTCTTCAAAAACATCCTACAAAGATACGTCAATTAATACTAATATTCAATTATATTTAACATGCGAAAATAGTTCATTTCCATTTAGCTAACCGCGTGAACCAGTGCATTTAACAATCTTTAACTATACATTTCGCCGACTGGATTACAGGATATGCAAAAAGCTTGCAATCTCAGGAAGGACATGAACGCCTTCATGGGCAACAAGGAAGGTGTATTTCAAGGAGTTAGGAATGATCCCAAAATACTTTTTAAAAGCAGTGGTAAAGTGGGTGGAATGCTTGTATCCGGTCATCCGAGCTACATCCGAAACCCGATATTTACCCATTAGGATAAGTTTTTTGGCATGTTCCATCTTCGCTTCCGTAATGTAGTTCATCACCGTTTTTCCATAATGCTGCTTAAAGTATTTTTTAAGATACTGTTCATTGGTGCCAACAGCTTTTGCCAATTCGGCAATACTATGGTTTTTGGAAAGGTCCTCATCGATCATCTTTTTGACCTGTTGGATCTTCTCAAAATGGCTTTTATTTACAATAAGTTCCTTGGATTCATTTTCTGCGTAAAGTCCTTCGACCTGATGGATGATGATCTCTAGCAATAGACTTTGGATCTTTAACTGATTGAGGTAGGAATCTTCCTGATAGAGTTCAAAAATCTGCTGCAGGGATAGTTCGATCCTGGAATCAGCTTTGGTCAATAACCCTTTTTCAAATCGATCTCTGTTCTCCAAGTATTTGGTATGGAAGGCCGGTAATTTGTCACAGGGCACCAACATCATCAGGACCATATTATCGGGGCTTAGGCTCTTGAATTCCAAATGATCGCCCTTGTTCACATGCTTTAGGATGTTCTCACCGGCTTGTAATAGGTAATTTTCAGCTTGAATGGAATACGTGCAATTGGCGGAATGGTCATGCACCAACAGGTTAAGATATCCTTCGATCGGAGAAATAAAAGCGAATCGTTGTCGCCCCTTCAGCACGGTAAAATACATGAAAGTCCCTAATTCAGACAAACTTTTGTCTGAAAATGGATTTCCCTGTGCGATAATTTCCGATTGTGAAGCTTTTTTTTCCGATTGCGTCATTTTGCTATTTAGAATAATTCTACATTTGCAGCGATATTTATTTAGACTTGTTCTAAAGAGTGTTCAAATCTAAGATATTAATCGGATATAATGAAACATTTTTACATCGCTGCTCTCTTTTTAATGATTACCGGTTCCTTGATGGGACAGACGTCCAACATTAAAGGTATTGTTCATCTGCTGGATGGAAAACCGGTAGCCAATGCGAGTGTAAAAGTGGATGGAACAACGATCGGAACCGTCTCTAATGAAAAAGGGGAATACCTTTTGGAACAGGTGCCTTATGGAAACCAAACTATTTTGGTGACCTCCATCGAAGTAAAAGACAAAAGAGTTAGCCTAAAGGTAGAGAAGCCAAAATACGATCTGCATATCCACATCGACCCAAAAGGGGAAATCAGTCTTGATGAAATCCGAGTGGTGAGAAACACTGTAAAAAGGGAGATTGAAACCAAAGGTTTCGCGGTGAATGTGATCGAGACGAAGGAAGCGGCTGTCCGTAACATACAGACCAATGAATTATTGGACAAAACAGTAGGGGTAAGGGTTCGTCAGAGTGGTGGCTTGGGATCGGAGGTACAATATAACCTGAATGGGATGACCGGCCGATCGGTGGGTATCTTTATCGATGGAATTGAGATCTCTACGTATGGATCTTCCTTCAATCTGAACAATATTCCGCCATCCATGATTGAGCGGATCGAAGTTTACAAAGGGGTTCTTCCGGCACACTTAACCGGAGATCTTTTGGGCGGAGCCATCAATATCGTGCTCAAAAAAGGTACTAACAGTAATAATTTATCGGCATCTGTTTCTTATGGTTCCTTCAATACGACCCAATCGGATATCAGTGCTTTATATAGACATGCCAAAACAGGTTTTACAACACGAGTTTCTGGAAGCTTCCTGAATTCGGATAACGATTATGAAATCTGGGGCAAGTTTTCCAAATATATTCAGCCAGACGGGGTAGTACAAAGGTATTACCGTACGAAAAGATTTTTTGACGGGTACAGATCCATTTCTGGAAGGTTCGAATTTGGATTTACCGATGTTAAATGGGCAGATACGTTCTTCTTGGGTTATAATGTGTCGGATTCCTACAAGGAGATCCAACATGGACAGACCATGGGAACACCTTATTATGGAAGGACTTCGAATGCGAACGCCAATGTGTTGAGCTTGAACTATGTTAAAAAAGATCTACTAACGCCTGGTCTTGGTCTTTCGGTAAATGCAGTATATAGCTTTAGAAATACTTCCATTCAAGATACCGTTCCTTATGAATTCAATTGGGATGGTCAGATTCGTTTAGATCTGAACGGCAATCCCATCAAGCATTCTTCGGGAGCACAACAGGGTAGTCCAACCTTGAACGACATCAAACGTCAAGTGGCAAACATCCGTTCAAATCTGAGTTATGATGTTGTTTCGGGCCATAGGCTTTCGGTGAACCACGTATTCTATACCGTAGATCGGAAAGATTCGGATCGTTTATATCCAGTTGCCAATGTGGGATTGAACCGCAAAAATGATCTGGCAAAAAATGTGGTATCCTTCAATTATGAAGCCCAAACGATCAACAATAAATTGATCACTAACCTTTTCTATAAGTTATACCAGCAATCTATTGGTAGCACTTCCTATACCGCTACGGTGAACAATGGCGAAACTACCTTTCAAGAAAATACGATGAAGGATAACCGGACCAACTCGGGTTATGGGCTGGCAGGTTCTTACCGCATAAAACCGAATATCATCCTATTGGCATCTGCAGAACGCGCTGTCCGTATGCCGGTCGATTCGGAGACCTTTGGAAGCCCAGAAGATAATGTATTGTCCAATCCTAATATCCGACCAGAAATCAGCGATAACTACAATGCAGGTTTCCGATTGGGAACATTCGATTTCGACGACCATAAAGTTTCCTTAGCGACCAATGTTTTCTGGAGAAATGTGAAGGATAGGATCATGCCGGAGGCCAATGAGTTGATGAACAACCAGGAGATCGAAGTGACCAAATTTGTGAATTTAGGAAAATCGCAATCCGTAGGTTTTGAGGGTGAGCTGTTCTATAACTACAAGAACAACCTGACCGTAGGTTTCAATTTCTCCAAATTCAATTCCTTATACAAAGTGCAGTTTGACCCGAATTCGGGTAAACAATTGCCTTATTACAATACACAGATTCCTAATGAGCCTTTCTTTACGATGAATGGGAATGTGCATTATCACCTGGATAACCTGATTCAAAAGAATTCCAAGTTGAACTTGTTCTATACAGTTGGTTATGTAGCACCATTCAGCACCGTTTGGTTTGATTCGGATTGGTTCGTGACACCGACACAGGTATCCCAGAATCTTGGGCTGAGCTATGTGTTCCCTTCCAAAAAGATCATTGCCAGTTTAGATGTGAAGAACATGTTCAATGCAGAGGTTTATGACAATTTTGGGGTGCAGAAACCAGGCAGGGGATTCTACCTAAAACTGAATTATTCCATTAATAAAATTTAAGTATTACCATATAATTATTACGATGAAAACTAATCTTATAAAATTTGCCCTATTGGGTATAGCCGCTACTTCCCTTACGTTCAGCAGTTGTCAGAAAGATAATGTTGTATTGGATCCGGATGAAAATGTTGATCGTTGGATCACCGTTTCAGGAGCTTTGATGAAGACTACAGCTGGAGATGGGGATGGAGGAACTAAGGTGTTTAGTATCAGCGAACCGGATGCCATCAATCCAAATTACAGTGTGAAGGTTTTTGATGAAGGAACAAGCGTTAAGTCATCTCGTACGGCTAGACTTCAGGCTTCTGCGGATGGAAAGTACCTTTATAACATTCAATATACAGGAGATGACGGTGGTGTTTTCAATAAATATATTGTTAAAGGAAGAAATAGGTTTCAAGCTGATGGTGCTGAGGTGCACACAAAAAATTATGTGAGTGATGCTCCAAGATGGTTAGTTGCAGCACCTGGTGTAGGGATTGCTGTTCGTGGAACCGCAAACCCAGTGGTTACTACAGGAACGTCTCCAAATTTTGTTTTTAAAGAAAGAACAACAAAAACGGATATCATTTCCTTAGACCTTAACAATCCAAGAATTACAAAGACAGCTACATTTGATTTGGCTTTATCGCCGGATGAAGTTGCAGCGGGATATTACATATCACGAATAGATGTACCTATCGTTAATAAAAGTGGGAACAAGGCATATATAGGTGCTGCCATTTCTAAACATAATGTCAATTCTTTCACTATTAATGATAAGGGACTTCCAGAATTTGCTTCAGATACAAAAAGTCCTAAGGCATTTGCAAAAACATTGGTGGTAGATTATCCATCATTCGATAACCCTAAATTGATTACTACCGATAAAACTAGGGCAAATACTAATGGCTATCGTTCTACGATGCAATATATTGGAACAGATGGACATGTATATCAAGCAACTTCTGGAGAAGCAAAAGGCACTGGTGGTTCAAAGATCTTGAGGATCAATTCTGCAACCAACGATTACGATAATTCTTTTGTATTTAGTTTAGACCAAGCTTTAGGTATAAATGATAGCTATATCGAAACTTGGAAATATGTTGGCGATGGTATAGGATTCGTAATTTACAACATTGCAGGTGAGGGTGGATATATTGCCCGCGTTGATTTGAACAACAAGACCGCAAAGAAATATAATATTCCAAACGAGGCAACCTTAAATTTCCGTCAGATGCAGAATATTGCGTTGGTAGGGGACAATGTATATATCGTTGTTACGCCGGTTAGTGAAGATGGAAACATCTATGTTTTTAATAGAAAATCTGGTGAAATGACTGTTGGAGCTAAATTGATCAATCAACCAGGAAACCGTTACATCGGTATCTATTAATCGTAAAGCAAAAGATAAATAATCCATATCAGGTGAGCTGTTGGCTCGCCTGATTTTTGGTTTTAATCACCTAGTGGTAGTAAAGAGAAAAATGAGTAAACCAAAACAAAAAACATCTACTTGGATTAAATTCAGAAAATTCCTGAACGATATCCATCTATGGGGAGGATTGATTTCCGGGATCATTGTCTTCATTGTTTGTCTTACAGGGACAATCTATGTGTATAATACAGAGATCCGGGCTTGGGCACAATCGAACTATCATCAGGTAGATCCTGCTGGGGAAAAATGGAATGCTGATGAGCTGATGGCCAAGGTTAAACCGGAAGTTAAAGGTAAAGTGGTAGGGATCAAGATCCCTTTTGCAGATGATGCAATCACCAGCATCCTTTATAGCAAAAAGGAAAAAGATGGCGAAGGAAAATCCGGCGAGGGAAAATCTGGCGAAGGAAAACCCGAACCAAGGACAGGCGAAGGAAAACCCGCCGAAGGCAAGGCTTCCGCGTCATTGCGAGGAACGAAGCAATCTTCCGAACCTGCTGAGACCACAAAACCTCAAGAAGGGGAGAAAAAACCTGCTGCACCAGCTGGCGGAGGTGGCGGTAGAGGACCACGTGCCAACCAACTTGCCGTTAACCCCTACTCAGGAGAAATAATCGGCGATCCTGCAGACGAAAAAACAAAAACAGCAGAGTTCATGCAGAAGATGTTCGGCTTACACCGTTGGCTCTTACTCAATGAAATCGAAGAACCTTTGATCGAAGGAGTCGAAAACCGGAAGCTAGGTTCTTGGATCACAGGAACGGCAACCCTATTATTCCTGTTGGGAGTAATTACCGGTATGGTGATCTGGTTCCCGAACAAAATACGCTCTTGGAGAAATGGTTTGAAGATCCGTTGGACAGCCAATTGGAAGCGAGTAAACCATGACCTCCATAATACCCTGGGCTTTTATAGTTGCATCATTCTGTTTTTAATGGCTGTAACCGGGCCTTTCTGGTCTTTTGACTGGTACCGTTCGGGATGGCAGAAAACATGGGGGACTTATAAATCCCCAGATGCGCCTAAAGAAGAGAAAAAACCGTTATTATCTATTATTCCAGCTGATGGAAAAGCTCCGATGACCATCGAGGAAACGATTTTGGCAGCCAATAAGGTATTGACCTATGATGGCGACCTTACGATCAATTTTGCCAAGGATAGTACCGGAACGGTTTCCATCAGTAAAAATAGGGTAGGATTTTTTGCACCATCTGCAGGTGATAAACTAACCTTGAATCAATATACTGGTGAGGTTCTGGAAAAGGATATCTTCAGGGAAAAGCCCTTTAACGAAAGAGCTTCTGCGTCTATTAAAGCCTTACATATTGGGGATATCTATGGACCATTTACCAAGCTCCTCTATTTTATCTCGTGTTTGATCGCTACTTCACTACCGGTCACTGGCGTAATGATCTGGTTGAACAAAATGAAGAAAAAACCAAAAAGGAAATAATCAAAAAGGGAAATAATCAAAAAAGACTTGTAGGCAAACCTACAAGTCTTTTTTACATGGTTTAATAACCTGCTGTGTTTAACAGCAATTTCTTTTTAATTGTTCTTTACTGAATATTAGTTCTTATCATTGGTCAATTTCCCAATGATCATCTCAATTACTGCCACTGCAATCGCAAAGAATAAGGCAGGCATAAAGCCATCTACCTCAAATTTTGTTCCCATGATCTTATCCGATAACATGATCATCAATACTGTAATGATAAATGAAACCAAACCGAACGTCAACCAATTTAATGGAAACGTGAATAATCGTAATATACCACCCACGATGGCATTTACGAAACCGATTACTAAGCCCGTCAAAATCGCCC
This sequence comes from Sphingobacterium sp. CZ-2, assembly GCF_004526235.1. Lineage (GTDB taxonomy): Bacteria > Bacteroidota > Bacteroidia > Sphingobacteriales > Sphingobacteriaceae > Sphingobacterium > Sphingobacterium tenebrionis. The sequence goes on from NZ_CP038159.1 coordinate 182,436, forward strand.
AACCAAACCCTGCAACCTGTACACCTGGGATAATCCAAGACGCTATAGCAACGACTAAACCTGTAACTAAAAGACTAATAATGAACCTCATAACTTAATTGTTGTGTCTGACTGCACAAAATGTTCAAAATTGATGCCAATAAAGGGTTTAACAAGAAGGGAAAATTTTTGGTAACAAAAATAATATTATGCTAACATATAAAATTATTGTATATTCACTTTACAATTTTAAACAAAAAGGTTATGAAACAGGTATTGATGACACTTTGTGCGTTATTTATAACAGTTGCATTATATGCACAGAGCGATCCAATTTTGGGGAAATGGCAAAACCCAAGTGGAGAAGGAAGGATAGAAATCTATAAAAAAAATGGCGAGAAATTTTATGGTAAGTTGTACTGGATAAAAGACTCGGCAAAGAAAGACGCCAAAAACCCTGATCCGAAGTTGAGATCCAGGAACATCCAGGGCTTGGAAATCCTGAGTGGTTTTGTAAAAGAAAGCAAAACCTATGTGGATGGTACCATTTATGATCCAAAATCTGGAAAGACGTACAGTTGTAAGATGACCCTTAAGGGAGACGACAAATTGGACATCCGAGGTTATATCGGGATCAGTATGCTAGGTCGCTCAGAGACTTGGACAAGGATAAAGTAAAATAAGTAAACAACAGACAATAGGGGGTGGAGATTTATCTTCACCCTTTTTTATTGGTAATAAAGGCGTTGTTTTTGAAATTGAAGCAATCGTTTTCGTTCTTGCTACTGATAAAAAAGACTTATCTTAGCCTAACAAATTGAAATAATATGTATAAAACCTTAAAGCCCGCTTTAGAAAAAGAACTGGCAGCAATTAAAGAAGCTGGTTTATATAAAGAGGAACGCATTATTGTTACTCCTCAAGGTGCCGATATCAAAGTGAGTACAGGACAGGAAGTGATCAACTTCTGCGCAAACAACTACCTAGGACTATCCTCCCATCCCAAAGTGATCGAAGCTGCAAAGGCAAGTATCGATACGCATGGATATGGCATGTCTTCTGTAAGATTTATCTGTGGTACTCAAGATGTTCATAAAGAACTGGAAGCGAAGTTATCCAAGTTTTTAGGAACCGAAGACACCATTTTGTATGCAGCGGCATTTGATGCCAATGGTGGTGTTTTTGAGCCTTTGCTTTCTGCAGAGGATGCTATTATTTCTGATGAATTGAACCATGCCTCCATTATTGATGGGGTTCGTTTGTGTAAAGCTCAGCGATTCCGTTACAAAAACTGTGATCTGGCTGATTTAGAAGCACAATTGCAAGCTGCTTCTGGCGCTAGGCACAAAATCATTGTTACAGATGGTGCTTTCTCCATGGATGGATCGGTTGCTCCTCTAGATAAGATCTGTGACCTTGCGGATAAATACGAAGCATTGGTGATGATCGACGAATCGCACTGTTCTGGATTTATCGGAAAAACAGGTCGCGGTACCCATGAATTGTTCAATGTAATTGATCGTGTAGATATCATTACTGGAACATTAGGCAAGGCATTAGGTGGGGCTTCTGGTGGTTTTACTTCCGGTAAAAAAGAGATCATTGATATGCTTCGCCAGCGCTCTCGTCCATATCTATTCTCGAATACTTTAGCTCCGGCGATTGCAGGTGCTTCCGTGGCGGTGTTGGATATGTTGAGCGAAACGACAGAACTGCGCGATAAATTAGAAAGCAACACTACTTATTTCCGCGAAAAGATGACCGAAGCTGGTTTTGATATCAAACCAGGTTTCCACCCGATCGTTCCTGTGATGATGTATGATGCCAAGCTAGCGCAAGAATTTGCTTCGAAGATGTTGGATGAAGGTATTTATGTGATCGGATTCTATTATCCAGTGGTTCCACAGGGTAAAGCCCGTATCCGAGTACAGATTTCAGCAGGCCATGAAAAAGCACATTTGGATAAGGCAATCGCAGCATTTACCAAAGTTGGTAAGGAGCTCGGGGTTATCAAATAGTTTTTGATTTGCTCCTGACAGAATGATTTACGTTTCGAAAATACGCAAGTAATTGAAAATTAATTAAGAATAAATACTGTCCTAATAAAATATTAACAAAAATTTCTGAAAATTGAGGTGCAAAATATATATCTTTGCACCTCTTATTTTTTATAACACATTATTGCTCAATGCAGAATATTAGAAACATTGCGATTATCGCGCACGTTGACCACGGTAAAACGACCTTGGTTGATAAGATTTTACACTATACTAACCAATTCAGAGACAACGAAGAGTCGGGTGAGTTAATCCTTGACAATAATGATTTGGAGCGTGAGCGTGGTATTACGATTGTATCCAAAAACGTATCTGTAAAATATAAAGACACTAAGATCAACATTATTGATACGCCAGGTCACGCCGATTTCGGTGGTGAGGTTGAGCGTGTATTGAAAATGGCTGATGGTGTCGTGTTATTGGTAGATGCCTTTGAAGGTCCAATGCCTCAAACCCGTTTCGTGACTGGTAAAGCATTAGGATTGGGTATCAAACCTATCGTCGTAGTAAATAAAGTAGACAAAGAAAACTGTCGTCCTGAAGAAGTATACGAAAATGTATTCGATCTATTCTTCAGCTTAGGTGCTACCGAAGATCAATTAGACTTCCCAGTATTATATGGTTCTTCTAAACAAGGATGGATGTCGACCGATTGGACTAAACCAACAACCGACTTCACTTCCCTATTAGACGCGATCATTGAACATATCCCTGCTCCTAAAGTATCAGAAGGTACTTTACAGATGCAAGTAACTTCTTTAGATTATTCCACTTTCGTAGGACGTATCGCTATTGGTCGTGTTGTTCGTGGTTCCATCAAAGAAAACCAACCGGTATCTTTGGTTAAACGCGATGGCAAGATCGTAAAGTCACGTGTTAAAGAGCTTCAATTATTTGAAGGATTGGGCCGTGTGAAAGTTTCTGAAGTTCATGCAGGGGATATCGTTGCGGTAGTAGGTATCGAAGGTTTTGAGATTGGTGATACCATCGCTGATTTCGAAAATCCAGAACAATTAGAAGTAATGCACATTGATGAGCCAACCATGAACATGTTGTTTACCATCAATAACTCTCCTTTCTTCGGTAAAGAGGGTAAATTCGTTACTTCTCGTCACATCTACGATCGTTTACAAAAAGAATTAGAGAAAAATTTAGCATTGCGTGTAGTTCCTACAGAATCACCTGATGCTTGGTTGGTATATGGCCGTGGTATTCTTCACTTATCGGTTTTGATCGAGACGATGCGTCGTGAAGGTTATGAGTTACAGGTTGGGCAGCCTCAGGTAATCGTTAAAGAGGTTAATGGTGCTAAGCATGAGCCTATTGAAGAGCTTGTAGTTGATGTTCCTGCGGATGTATCCGGAAAGGTTATCGAATTGGTAACTCAACGTAAAGGGGAGTTATTGGTGATGGAAACCAAAGGAGATATGCAGCACTTGGAATTCTCTATCCCTTCTCGTGGTATCATCGGATTACGTAACAACGTATTAACGGCTACTGCTGGTGAGGCTGTAATGGCACACCGTCTAAAAGGATATGAGCCTTGGAAAGGTACTATCCCTGGACGTTTGGCAGGTGTATTGATCTCTTTGGATACAGGTTCTACAACTGCTTATTCCATCGATAAATTACAAGACCGTGGTCGTTTCTTCGTAGATCCAGGAGTGGATATCTATGAAGGTCAGATCTTAGGTGAGCATATCCGTGACAACGATTTAACGATCAATGTTACAAAAGGTAAGCAATTGACCAATATGCGTGCTTCAGGTTCTGATGATAATACACGTATCGCACCAGCTATTAAGTTCTCTTTGGAGGAATGTATGGAATATATCCAAGCTGATGAATACATTGAGGTAACTCCTCAAAGCATGCGTCTACGTAAGATCTACTTGACAGAAAACGAACGTAAAATCAATGCAAAGAAATTTGTATAAGGATTTACGGTAGTACAGTATAAAAAATAAGGGGTTGAAATTTCAACCCCTTATTTTTTATACTAATCTTTGTAAGAGATCGGCAATGATTTCCTGTAGAAAGGTAATTTTCTAATAGCTTTGTCATGCAGAGCGCAGTCGAAGCATCAGTAAGCTTACACAATCGTACAGATGCTTCGACTACGCTCTGCATGACATAAAGAGTTTCAGCGTGACATAAAGAGTTTCAGTGTGACATAAAAAGTTTCAGAATAAAATAGGGAACAGCCACAATTTCAATATCAAACTATATAAAAAATCTAACTACTAAATACTCACTACTAAATCCTCAAATAAAATGGAAGACGAAATAACCTGGCATAAAGTACCTGTAAAAATAGATGATACAAGAAACTATGTAAAAGCATTACATGTTGCTGGAAAGAAACTGTGTTTGATTCGTCAAGACGGTGTATTATCGGTTACTTCAAGTAGATGCCCGCATGCGGGTGCAGATCTTACCAAAGGCTGGTGTGAGGGTGAAAAGTTGATATGTCCCTTCCATAGGCATCGGTTTGATATCCGAACGGGTAAGGGCAATGAGAACCAAGGAAACTACATCCGCATGTATCCGCTTAAAAAGGAAGATGGTGAATATTATGTAGGCATCAAGAAAAGCCTTTGGGATAAGATTTTTGGATAGTTAGCATTTATCCAAAAATCTTTCGGATCCACTGAACGAATTTATGCGTTCTTTCCGAATATGGAAACCAGAACATTTTCGATAATGGGAATCCTTTTGCATCAGCCACTGCTCTTTCGTGCGAAAAAGCCCTAAATCCATACCAACCAGTAGATTGTCCAATACCAGAGTTATTAACCCCTCCAAATGGAAGCTTTGGGTGCATGATCTGAATCAGCGCATCATTGATGCAAGTAGAACCTGCACTAGTATATCGAATCACATGCTTATTAAAAATACCATCATTCGAAAAAACATAAAGTGCCAATGGTTTTTCTCTATCATTGATGAATTTTATGGCTTCATCGATTTGGCTATAATACACGATGGGAAATATCGGGCCGAAGATCTCTTCCGTCATCAAGGAGTTGGTCATGGCCACCTGTCCAATCACCGTCGGTTCGATATAAAGCTCCTTTTCATCTGTAGCTCCTCCAGAAATAACCTGCGCGCCTAAATGCTTCGCATCCGTTAATGCTTCGACCAAGCGATCAAATTGTTTTTTATTGATGATTCGTGCATAATCGGGAGAGTTTATGGCATCTCTTCCAAAAGCTTCCCGCAGCTCCTCTCGGAACACCTGTTCGATTTCACTTTTCAATTGCCGTGGTACCAGCACATAATCCGGTGCAATACAGGTTTGACCTGCATTTACAAACTTTGCCCAGATCAGGTTTTGAACCACCCTGCGGACATTGATGTTCCTATCCAAAACAGCAGGCGATTTTCCGCCAAGTTCCAACGTAATATCCGTCAGGTTCTTGCTTGCTGCTTCCATGATGATCTTGCCCACCGCAGGGGAGCCCGTAAAATGGATATGATCAAAACGAAGACTTAATAAATGGGTGGTTTCTTTCACTTCTCCCTCCAGCACAGCAACATGGTCCTCCGGAAATACTTCTTGCAGAATTTTCTTCACGATGCGGTTAGTATGCGGGGAAAATTCGGATAATTTAAGGATGGCGGTATTCCCAGCGGCGATACAAGCCGCCAGATGAACCAAGGGTAGCTGAAAGGGATAATTCCAAGGGGTGATAATCAATACATGCCCTTTGGGTTCATAATGAAGGTAAGCCTTTACATTGGTAAACATGGCCGACCAGCCCACCGATTTATCCTTTGTCCATTTTCCGATGTTCTTGATGATATGTTTAAGTTCCATTTCCACCGCCAGGATTTCGGTGATCGTAGATTCCAGGGCAGACTTATGGAAATCCTGATACAAGGCTGCTTGGATCTCATTTTCCGCTTCCTTTATTTTGGTCAATAGCTTACGCAGAAGCTGCTCCCTTTTGGAGGCGGGCAATTGCTTTATCTCTGCAGTGTTTTTCTGCTGAAGGGCATAAATCTTATCAATTTCGGAAAGGCTAGGATACTCCATGTGTGCTTAAATTTAATAGGAAAGAAAATATAGACAAAAAAACCCGAACAAATAGACTGTCCGGGTTTGGGATTTTTCATAGGTATGTAAAATCTTTATTTTTTATCCATGACTTCCGCTGCACGATATACCTCATCATCAGCTGTGAAAATCTTGAACTGTACATCATATTCTTCCGGAACATAGATGACAATGGGCATTTTTCCATTATAGTTTACCAAAGTTGGCTGGTTGGATACAAAAAGATTTCTTTTTGGTAATCCAGGACAAGCCATCTGTGTACTGATGATCTCTCCCTTCGTTTGGAATACATAATAGTTATATCCCCAACCTTGAAGATCTTTGGTCTCTAAAGTCCCTTGCAGACCAAAAGAATTACATCCATCCACTTCCATCATCTTACCAATGCTGAACTCGATTTTCTTCTTCTTATCATTCGCTGAATGCGGAACTTCGATGACCATTTTCTTATAGCCTTTTTCTGCTGCAGGAAAGATGTCTGTATTTACTTTTACGATTGTTTCTTGTGCCATTGCGCTATTACTGCTCAAACCTAGTCCGATAAAAAGGACTGCAACCAATTGAAGGAACTTAATTTTCATGTTATTTAATTTTAAATGTCGATGTGTTTTTGTTTTTTGCTGCTTTACAACGCATCAACTATAGCTAAGAGCCTTCTTGAACCAAAAGGTTTAATCGCTGTATGGAATTAATTTACTTTCATCTAATTCTTTTATCAGTGTTCTCGCCAAAATTCTATTTGGGTCAATCACGGGTAATCCAGAATATGATTTTTCTCTAAGCGCTAATGGAAGTTCTGTACAACCCAGGATGATTACTTGGGCTCCCTGTGCTTTAAGTTCCTTGATGGCGGCTACCAGCACATCATGTGCTCGGTTGGTCACCGGTGAGGAATAAGCTTTGATCCCATAGGTTTGATCGTAGATCGCTTGATGCACCTTTTGTTGGAGTTCATCATTGGGCTCCACACAGGTCAGTCCAAAGTTTTCCAGGACATTTTTGTATAGGCCGGTGTTTCTTGTTCCAATCGTAGAAAGTACTCCGACTTGAATATCACTATGATGTTCTTTGATGAATTTCGCCGTTTCCTCCACCATATGAAGGACTTTGATGTTTGACCCTTTACTGTGCAGTTCCTCTTGGATCACTTCAAATATCCTCGGCGAATGCGCGGTGTTACAAGGAATGGCCACCACTGTTGCGCCAGCCTTCTCCAATTCAAAAGCAATTTCAGCAATCGCATGGGCAGGATTTGTAATCTCTTCGCCTACCAGATAGGCCGTACGATCAGGAATCCTGTTCGACTGTGAGGATAATAACACCGGAAGATGATCTTGATCCCTTCTCGCGTCTGTTTCCTCTATTATTTTTTTAACGATATCGACACCTGCTAAGGGGCCGACACCTCCTACAATTCCAATCATAATAGCATCTTTTCAAAAATAACGCCAATATTTCTTTTTTATGAAGCTTATTGCTTTACCGCCCTTGGAAGTTTATCCTGATGAAGGCTGTTGTATTTTTTTAGGATCTTAACTGTTTCCTGGATAGGGATGGCCTTTACTGTCCTACCATTGATACCTTTCATGTCCTCTGCCATAAACATGGAGTTCAAAATCGCTTCTTCCGTAGCCTCCCATACCGCCATGAAAAGGGGCGACATGTAATCATTTCCCACTTCGGGGGCATTTCTTTCTATTTGTTCGGATGAATGAGGTATCCGAACAGATTGATGGGTACTGAAGGCGATGGAATAATCCCCCGATCCATTGGAAGAGAAAGACCCAACATTTCCAAAAGCTATATAGGATCGTTTGGCCAATCGTTCTAGGTTTCGTGCCGATAAGGGTGCATCCGTAGCAATAACAATCATACAGGATCCGTCTACCTTATGGGCTTCTTTGGGTTCCTGCATGTAAAAATTGTGCAATTCGCGACCAACTGGGGCTCCGTTGATTTCCAAGACCCCACCAAAATTGGTCTGTACCAATACACCGACCGTATATCCACCTCTTGATTCCGGGAGTTTTCTACTCGCAGTTCCAATTCCTCCTTTATAGCCTAGACACTCCGTTCCGGTTCCAGCTCCGATATTTCCTTCTTGTACTGGGCCAGACTGTGCAGAAGCCAAGGCTTCCTGTACATCCTTTGCTTGCACATGCCGACCTCGGATGTCGTTCAATCCGCCATCGTTGGTCTCGCCGACCACCGAATTCACGGATCTTACCTTTTCATTTCCCCGCAGATTCAACATATAATCGATAAGCCCATCGGCTATCTTGGGCGCATTTAGGGTGCTTGTCAAAAGGATAGGCGTTTCAATATTCCCCAGTTCTTCGATCTGGGAGATGCCCATCATTTTTCCAAAACCGTTGCCTACAAAAACGGCTGCCGGAACCTTTTCCTGAAATATGTTTCCTTGATGGGGGATAATGGCTGTTACGCCGGTTCGGATATCACTGCCTTGGATCAAGGTTTTATGGCCAACCGAAACACCAGCAACATCTGTTATGGCATTGTGCTGTCCGGTAGGTAAAATACCTATCTGAATACCGAAATCTCGTATCCGGCCTCTTTTTTCCTGTGCTTGGCTGGAGGTTAGGATGGTTATTATTGCCAGCGCTAATAAAGAAAATCGCTTGCTCATCGTGCTTAAGTTTAGTAGATGAGCAAGTATAAGAAAAATTTTAAGATTTGTTATTCTTCGGCAAATTCTCGTTGAAGTTTATCCATCCTTCGTTTGATGGAAGCATCCACCCGATAATCATCGATCTTGTCGATGGCAGTTTTCTCTACCCTAACTTCGGTGTCCGATTCATAATAATCGATCTCCTTCTGGTTTTTTAAGGCATTATCGTAGGCATCCCTACCACTCATCAACTTCACGAATACCGGTAAACACTCGAAGAAAATGAACAATAGCGCAATAAAAATAACCGCATATTCGGTAGAGGTATTCACTGTTCCATCCGGTTTTTTATGCAGGTTGCTCAGAGCGGCGTTACGGTCAGCAAAACCAGCTACATTGACCGCGCTATCCAAGGATTTCGCAGAAAGAATTTTTTGGTCCATGATTCCCTCGGCAGATTTGCGTTGCAATAACATGGTTTCTTTTTGCTGTATCCTTGCACGAAGGCTATCCAGGTAAGTCTGTTGTTTATTAAGCTCCGCTTCCTTCATTTTAGCATAAGGTCCAAATCCCAACACGCCTGAAGTCTCATCGGTCTTGGTGCCGAAGATCTCATGGTTCAATTGTTGTCTAGCGGCCTTGATATTGGATTCCATGGAATCCGCTTGGCTTTTTATGGCAGACAGCTGACCATATTCTACCTGATATTTATTTTCGAAGGTTTTGTTCAGGGTATCAATCTTAGCATTTTGTTGTACCAGGTATTCCGCCCTAAGGTATTCCTTGATCTCTTTGTCAAAGATCTTCAGCTCTAAGGGTCTTGAAATGACCATACCGATCAGAATGGCCAATAGGATACGTGGAAGCGCTTGAAGAAACTGCATCCCCCCGGATCTGCTTTTGTCGATACTAAGAACGATGTATCGGTCTAGGTTGAAAATCGCCAATCCCCAGATAATACCAAATAGCATCGCATAAAATAACGCAAATGAACTACCACTGAATACGAAATAAAGCGCATAACCGCCCGCCAAGGCAGCGAATAATCCGGTGAAGAAAATGGTCGCACCGATACTGATATATTTGTTCAGCTCCTGTGGATATTTGTCCAGCGTCTCTCCGTGAACTCCTGCACACCAACAAAAGAATTCTTTCATGTTTTAAAACTTTGTAAGTTAGACGCCTATACGTCAACTTTGTTACAGCAAAGTTGAGAAAAAATAATAAAAAACTACTTTGTTTGTAAAAATGGTTGAATTGGTATCTTTTTAAAATATCTTTACCTTTGCACAAAAATTGAAACAAACTGGAAAGTAATGAATAAAAAAAGTTTTTTACCTTTCTGCGCCATCATAGCAAGTATGATCGTAGGATGTAACAACGAGACAAAAACAACAACAACAGTAGATTTGAACAATCCATTATTAGCGAAATACGATACGAACTTTGAGGTTCCTCCTTTCGATTTAATCAAAGACGAACATTTCAGACCTGCATTCGAACAAGCTTTAGCAGCCCATAATGCAGAGATCGATTCTATCCTGGAAATTTCTGATGAACCTACTTTTGCCAATACCGTGGTGGCATTGGAGAACTCCGGTCAATTATTGAACCGCGTATCTACGGTTTTCTTTAATTTGAATTCGGCCAACACGAACGATACCATTCAGGCGATTGCAAAAGATCTGGCACCGGTTTTATCAGCACATGGTGATGAGATCAGCTTAAATCCAACTCTTTTCAAACGTGTGAAAGCGGTTTATGATAAAAAAGAGTCCTTAGGATTGGATGCTGAGGATCAGAAATTATTGGAAGAAACCTATAAAGGTTTCATTCGTTCGGGAGCTAATCTTTCAGATGGCGATAAAGAGAAACTGAAAAAAATCAATGCGGAGCTTTCTGTGTTGACTACCCAATTCGGTCAGAATTTATTGGCAGAGACCAATGCTTTCCAAATGGTGGTTGACAAGGAAGAAGATTTAGCCGGATTGCCGCAGGCATTGAAAGATGCTGCAGCAGCTGAGGCAAAAGCTAAAAATCAAGAAGGTAAATGGTTGTTTACCCTGCATAATCCTTCTGTAATGCCTTTCCTTCAGTATGCGGATAACCGCGAATTGCGCAAGAAGATTTGGGATGCGATGCAGAACCGTGGAAACAACGGCAATGAAACAGACAATAATGACATCTTGATCAAGATTGCGAACTACCGTTTGGAAAAAGCAAAATTATTGGGATATAGTTCACATGCGGCTTATGTATTGGAAGAGTCCATGGCAGAAAACCCTGGAAATGTGAACAGCTTATTGAATAAATTATGGACACCAGCTATTGCGAAGGCAAAATTAGAGGCAGCAGATATCCAAAAAGAAATTGCAGCGGCTAAAGATACCTTTAATGTAGCGCCATACGATTGGAGATATTACCAAGAAAAGATCCGTCAAAAACGTTTTGCATTGAACGAAGAAGAGATCAAACCTTATTTCAGTTTAGCAGATGTGCGTGAAGGCGCTTTCTCTACGGCAAATAAACTATGGGGTATTTCTTTCGTAGCATTGAACAATGTTCCTGTATACCACCCAGAGGTGGAAGTGTATGAGGTTCGTGATAAAGATGGTTCTCACCTAGGATTGTTATACGCCGATTTCTTCCCACGCGAATCAAAGCGTTCAGGAGCTTGGATGACTTCTTACAGAAGCCAAAGCCGTAAGGATGGCAAGCGTGTGGCTCCAGTGATCTCTATCGTTTGTAACTTTACAAAACCAGTGGGTGATCAACCTGCATTGTTGACCTTCGACGAGGCTTCTACATTGTTCCACGAATTCGGACATGCCTTGCATGGCTTGTTCTCCAATGTTAAATACCAAAGCTTAGCAGGTACTTCTGTGCCTCGTGATTTCGTGGAATTACCTTCACAGATCATGGAAAACTGGGCAGGAGATCCAGAAGTGTTGAAAACATATGCAAAACACTACCAGACTAAAGAAGCTATCCCTGATGCATTGATCGAGAAAATGGATAAAGCAGGTACATTCGACCAAGGTTTTGCTACGGTGGAGTATTTAGCAGCTTCTATCTTGGATATGAACTACCACAGCGCAACTTCAGCAATTACTGGAAAAGCAAATGATTTTGAGAAATCGGCGATGGCGAAGATCGGGTTGATCGATGCGATTATCCCTCGTTATAAGAGTAATTATTTCCAACATATCTTCTCAGGAGGTTATTCTGCAGGGTATTATAGCTATATCTGGTCGGAAGTGTTGGATTCGGATGCTTTTGCAGCGTTCAAGGAAAAAGGGTTGTATGACCAGGCAACAGCAGCTTCGTTCAGAAGTAATATCTTGGAGCGCGGTGGAACTGGAAATCCTGCGGAGATGTATAGGAAGTTCCGCGGAGCGGATCCTGACCCAGTGCATTTAATGAAAAAAAGAGGGTTGAATTAATCCTCTGTAATATTTTTATCCTCTTGACGAGGGGGCCTGCGTCATTGCGAGAAACCATACCGTCATTGCGAGGAGGCACGACGAAGCAATCTTTGGACTAATCGAAAGATTGCTTCGATCCTCGCAATGACGTTTTTTATGCCTTTCACTTTCCTTCAACACCTTTCCCCCTACACCTTTCCCCAGCCTAAATCCCAGCCGAGTTAAACTGAAGCTCATAAAGCTTCCTATAATGCCCATCCATCTCCAACAGTTCATGATGAGATCCCATCTCCATAATCTCCCCTTTATCCAGCACAATAATCTTATCCGCTTTCTGTATAGTCGATAACCTATGCGCAATCACAATGGAAGTCCTTCCTTCCATCAGGTTCTCTATCGCCTGCTGAATCAACAATTCCGTTTCCGTATCAATAGAAGAAGTCGCTTCATCCAAGATCAAAATCTTCGGATCATGCACCAAAGCCCTAATAAAAGAGATCAATTGGGCCTGACCTGCTGATAACGTAGATCCCCTTTCCTGCACATGATAATCAAAATTCCCGGGCAAACGCATAATAAAATCATAAGCCCCTACTTTTTTTGCCGCATCCACAATAGATTCATAACTGATCTTCGGATTGTGCAGGCTGATATTATTCAATACCGTATCCGAAAAAAGAAAAACATCCTGCAACACTGTAGAAATGGTCTGTCGCAAGTAATGCAATTCATATTCCCGAATATCAACCCCATCCAACAGGATCTCCCCCTTCTGGATCTCATAGAATCTGCTCAGGATGTTGATTACAGACGATTTGCCGGCACCAGTCGCTCCAACCAATGCCAAGGTCTCCCCAGCATGTACATGGAAGCTTAGGTCCTTTAAGACCCATTTCTCTTCATTATAAGCAAACCAAACATTCTTAAAAGTGATTTCTCCCTTAACATGGGCTGGCTTATACGTTCCTTTATTCGGCGTAAATTCATCCGTATCCAACACATCAAAAATTCGTTCTGCCGATACCATACCCATCTGAAGCGTATTGAACTTATCGATCAACTCTCGGATTGGCCTGAAGATCATGTTGATGTACATGATAAAAGCGACTACCACCCCAGGCGAAATCACATCCGCGAGGATCTGTTTAGAGCCATACCAAACCAATAAACCGGTAGCAATGGCCACAATAATCTCCAACACCGGGAAAAAGATGGAGAAGTACCAGTTGGCACGGATATGCGCATTCCGGTGTTCCGCATTGATTTCCTTGAATTTCCGCATTTCCTGATCCTCACGCGCAAAATATTGAATCACACTCATCCCGGAGATATGCTCTTGCAAGAAAGTGTTGAGGTTGGAGACCCATAGACGCACACTTTGAAAAGCCGATTTCATGGCCTCTTTGAAAATGTAGGTCGCCGCGATCATCAATGGCATAGGAACCAGCACGACCAAGGTAAGCCTCCAATCCGTGTAGAACATCACCCCCAAGATCACCACGAGTTGTAACAGGTCGCCAATGATCTGTATCAAGCCTTCCGAGAAGATATTCGCAATGGTCTCCAAATCAGAAATGGTCCTCGTGATCAAACGACCAATGGGTGTATTATCAAAATATTTTAAACGAAGGTTCGTGATATGGTTGAAGACCTGTATCCGGATGTCCCGGATCACCGATTGTCCAAGTGTATTGGTCATTAGGGTATGGAAATACCGGATAATGGTCTGTGCCAAAAGTAAGGCAAACATCACCATCAACATCCAGGTCAAGCCTTCGGATTTCCCAGAAAGGATATATTGATCCAGGGTGTATTCCACCAATAGGGGTAATGCGGGAGCTACCGCTGCCAAGAGGATGGTCAATACCACCGAAACCCAAAATATCCCCTTATAAGGTCGGATATATTTGGCCAGTCGTCCTAAAAGCTTACTATCGTATGCGTTGCCCGCTATTTTTTCCTTTTCCAAGCTAAACTAATTTCCAATGTAAGGATACAAAACTTTTGTTAAATATAAACCACATGCCGGCACAGAAGTTCCCGCTTTTGAACGGTCTTTACTGGCTATAACTTCTTTTACATAAGATACCGGTTTTTTCCCCAGCCCAATTTCCATCAAGGTGCCCACGATGGCCCGCACCATATTCCGTAGAAACCGATCGGCGGTGATATGGAATACCAAGTGATCGCCTTCCCATACCCAGACCGCTTCTTTGATGTCGCAGTTGTTCGTGAATACCTGGGTATTCGACTTGCTGAAACAGGAAAAATCCTGTTTCCCGAGGAGATCTTTTGCGGCCAGATTCATCTTTTCCACATCCGGTTGATCCCTTAATGCCCAGGAAAACTGATGTCGAAAAGGATCCTTAGAAAAATGGATATGATATTCATAGCTTCTTTCCGTAGCATCAAAACGTGCATGTGCATCCGAATTTACGGCTATCAACCGTTTTACGGCAATATCAAAAGGGAGCAGTGCATTCAGGGAATGAACAAAGCGTTCTGGTTTTTGGAGGGTTTCCGCATCGCTGTCAAAGTGGACGAACAATTGTTTGGCATGTACGCCAGTGTCTGTCCTGCCGGCACCTATCGTTTCAATAGGCTGACGAAGAAGGATCGCCAATGCTTCATTGAGCTTCTCCTGAACAGAAACGGCATTTTCTTGGATCTGCCAACCATGATAGGCCGTTCCATTGTATGAAATCTCGATGAAATATCTCTGCTGCATGTTTTCCACCTGGCAAAGGTACGGAAATTCGGTTTTGTAACTGAAAACCATTACATTTTTTGACTGAAATCCGGGTATTTCGCCTGCGAATCTTTACCCTTAATTTTATCCTATCACAATTCACACTAATTAAAAATGAAAAAAATTATTTTAATGTTATCCTTGATGATGGGATTGTCGGGGATGGTAAAAGCACAAGGGTTATTGGACAAGATTGATCGTGCCTTGAACAAAGCGGAAAATACAGCCAACAAAGTAGGGAGCTCTTCGGAAAAAGCAGGTCGTATTGGTGGGAAAATCAATAACCTGATTGGTAAGAAGGAAGCTAAAGGAAGTAATTTTGAAATCCAGATCCAAGGAATCAAATTGGCGGATCTGAAAAGCCTGTCGACAGGATTGGAGACCGACAAAAAAGTGGGCGAAGTGAAGATGAAGTTCAATTCATCTGTTTCAACCCTACAGGTGATCTACAATGGGGAAAGCGATGAGCTTTTTGAATTGCTCAAGAAGAAATCGCCAAAGATCACCGATGAATCCGTGCAGGCTATGGAAGACAATAGTATTTCAATTAAGTTGTAAATAGTTTATCTTTATAACAAATCATGCGAGAGGCTGTCTAAAAAGGTCTCTTAAAAGAGAACCCCGTCATTAAAAAATGGCGGGGTTTTTCTGTTTTTTGTCCTCAAGATTTTGTATCTTAAGGTGCAACCAAAAAACAATATGGCAAACATACAATTCAAAGCGCTTCCATCCAATAGTCCTAGTCTTTTTCCTGAGAATATTTTAGACCGTATCCCCTTGCACCATCCTGTTCGGTTGGTGAGCCAGGTTGTTGACCAGTTGGATCTGGAACATATCATCCGTCAGTATAAAGGAGGGGGAACGACCAGTTTCCATCCCAGGATGCTCATCAAGGTACTGTTCTACGCGTATCTGAGCAATATCTATTCTTGCCGCAAGATCGAGCGCGCCCTGCACGAGAACATCCATTTCATGTGGCTTTCGGGCAACAGTACACCGGATTACCGTACGATCAATTATTTCAGGGGAAAGCGTCTTAAGGAACAGATACAGGAGCTGTTTGCCAGTATCGTTCGGATGCTGCATGATATGGAGTATGTCAGCCTGAAAGTCCAGTATGTAGATGGTACCAAGATCGAATCGGCCGCCGGTCGTTATACCTTCGTTTGGAAGAAATCGATCGAGAAGAACAAGATAAAGCTGGAGGCGAACATCGCTTCGGTCCTTTCGGATATCGATGCACAGATCAGCCGGGACCAATCTTCATTAGGGGATCAGCAGGTCGGCAGGGCCATCGATAGTGCCCAGCTGAGGGAAAAGATCAAATCGATCAATGCCAAGCTCAAAGGAGTGGATAGATCTACCGATAGGCAGCTGAGGAAGCTTGAAGACGACTATCTGCCCCGACTGGAGAAATATGAGGAGCAACTGGAAGTACTGGGAGATCGCAATAGTTATAGCAAGACCGATACCGATGCCGTGTTTATGCGGATGAAAGAGGACCACATGAAAAATGGCCAGCTTAAACCGGCCTACAATACCCAGATCAGCACCGAAGAGCAGTTCATCACCCATTATAGCATCCATCAAACGGCCGCAGATACCACAACCCTGCCCGAACACCTGGAAGGCTTTGAGTCCCATTACGGAAAACAGAGTGAATCCATCGTCGCAGATGCCGGATATGGTAGCGAGCAGAACTACGAGCTGATGGAAGGACAGGGTATAACCGCTTTTGTGAAGTACAATTACTTCCATATGGAACAAAAGCGCAAGGATAAACAGGATCCTTTTTCGGTACAGAACCTATATTACAACCAGCAGGAGGACTTTTATGTGTGTCCGGCAGGACAGAAGCTCAGCTTTATCGGTCATGCAACCAGAGTCAGTGCCAACGGATACACTGCCCAGGTCAGCTGTTACCAGGCTCGGCGATGTGAGGGCTGCCCGATGCGCAGTGGGTGCCATAAAGCTAAAGGCGATCGGCTCATTGAAGTGAACCACAGGCTCAATAAGCTCAAGGATAAAGCCCGGGAAAGACTGCTGTCGGAAGAGGGAATGTACCATCGGAGCAAGCGACCCATAGAAGTGGAAGCTGTATTTGGTCAGATGAAAAGCAACAACAGGTTTACCCGGTTCACAATGAAAGGACTGGATAAAGTCGCTGTGGAGTTCGGATTGATGGCCATTGCCCATAACCTCAGAAAATGGGCAAAAAAGTGGAAAGACAAAGCTTTTATCGGTAAACCAGGTGGCAAAAACTCCCTATTTGCGATAAATCAAGCCATCAACATGCTGAAAAGTACAAAACATCGACTTGCAGCCTAATATTGCTCATGAAATTATAATGGAGCTCCAGAAAGCTATAAAACAGAAGAAGGTGCCTTTTTAGACACCTTCATTTTTTTATACGA
Source organism: Sphingobacterium sp. CZ-2 (assembly GCF_004526235.1). Classification (GTDB taxonomy): domain Bacteria; phylum Bacteroidota; class Bacteroidia; order Sphingobacteriales; family Sphingobacteriaceae; genus Sphingobacterium; species Sphingobacterium tenebrionis. The sequence continues at coordinate 199,749 of NZ_CP038159.1, forward strand.
TGCCTTTGAAAAAAATCGGTCTTTTTCTAATCATGTGCCTATTAATGGGTTTGGATGTGCTCGCCATCCAGGGAGATCTGATTCCATACCAAAAGGAAATTGACAGTCTAAAAAAGGATTATAGCCTACAAAAGGATCCCCTGAAGAAGGCCAAGACAGTTTATGAACTTTCTTTCTTTTACTCCTATTCAGATTCCAGCCAATCAAAGGCCTATCTAGAACAAGGGCTGCAACTCAGTAAAAATTCGGATCTGTGGTTGGCGATCGGTAAAGTCTACGAAGGCGCTTTCTATATGGATTATGACCTTGAAAAAGGTATTCGAATATTTCGGGAGGCAGAAAAGGCCCTTCAACAATTTCAAGATCCCTTGGCGTATTATTACCGGGCAAAAAGCTTGAGCAATATGGCCACGATTTATCAATGGCAGGATAAACAACTTGAAATGATGGACGTGCTGATGAAAGAAGCACTTCCCGCTAGTCTGAAGGCCAAAGATGATGTCCTTATCGGAAATGTCCATTACAAGATCGGTTTAAATTTTTGGAACAATATCCAATACAGCAATGCCAACAAATACCTCTTGTTGGCCATTCAGCATATGGAGAAGGGCAATTATGATGTTTGGATTTTGGAAGAGTCCTATAAAATGCTGATTCTTTCCCAATGTTCATTGGGACTGTTAAAAGAAGCGAAAAGTACGCTCGCGAAGTATGAAAAGTTTGTTAAAGCAAATGCTGGAGAAATCCCCATCAGCAATTATTACTATAACCAAGCTGTATATTATAGGTTTTCCAAACAATATGATTCGGCCGTAGCGGCTATGAACAACGCCATTTCGGCCTTTAAATCGGAGAAATTGACTGATATCAGGGAGATTTCTTCTCTATATTTTCAATTGAGTCTGATCCAATATGACCAAGGCGACTATAAAGCCGCCTTAAATTCCCTGCAGTTAAGTGAAAAGGCCTATAACGGCAGAGACTTTCAGTTTTTTCAGGACAGTGTGAATATGGCTGTCCGATATTACATGATTTATGAAAAGCTGGGCGAACATAAAAATGCTTTTGAATGGTCCAAAAAATACATTGAACTGCGGGATACCTTGTTCGAACGTAGAATCCGAGAGTCCATCCTGGATTATGAAGTAAAATACAAAACACTGGAAAAAGAAAAGGAAATCAATGGGCTGAAAGCGGATAAGGAAAAGTCGGATCTGATTATACGCAACACCTGGATCATTGCCGCCCTCATCCTGATGATCATATTGATCATTCTGTATTTCCTTTCCAAGAGCCAACAGAAGAACAGGCGTTTATTGGCTTTGGATGCGATGTTGCAGGGGGAAGAAAAGGAACGAAATCGCTTGTCCCGGGATCTCCACGACGGTTTGGGTTCGGTTTTAGCCTCCATAAAATATAAAATGCTGGATGTGGACAAATCCAAGCAGGAAGAAAAGGTGGATGAGATGTTGAACGAGATGGATTTTGCCATTACTGAGATGCGTAGGATATCTTTGAACCTCATGCCGGAAGCCCTACGGCGTTTTGGATTGCAGGTTTCATTAGAAGACCTCTGCAAAAGCCTGCAGAACAGCAATACCCAGATAGAACTGCAGCTTTACGGCGAATTGAACAGCCTCTCTCACGACAAACAGACCCATATCTATCGGATAGTCCAAGAATTACTGAACAATTCGTTGAAGCATGGCCATCCTCAACACATCCTTGTGCAATGCAGTTTGGAAGAACATGCTATCCTGATCACAGTAGAAGATGATGGTGCCGGATTTGATGTGGATCTGATGGAAAAAGAGGAAAATGAAGGTTCCGGCTTGAAGAATGTAAAAACTCGGATCAATTACCTACATGGCACCATGGATGTTCAATCCCAACCGGGAAAAGGAACAACCATTAACATTGAACTGCCGTTTAAACATTCTGGGAAACCAAAGACAAATTAAGTTGTTTGTATTATATTTGTGGATAAACAATAAAATACTATGATACAGCGCATACAATCGATCTGGTTGTTACTATCAGGGATCAGTCTTTTCGGATTATTCTTATTTCCTTATTTAATGTACAGTAACCCTGTTGGGCTTGGAAAAAGCATCTATGTTACAGGAGTTTTCTCTTCCTTGAACAATGTGGAGACCAAGGAGTCCAGTTTTCTTTTATTAACGATTGCTACAGTGGTACTTGCCTTGATTCCCATCCTTATTATCTTCTTTTTCAAAGACAGAAAGCTTCAGTTGAAGCTGATCCTTTTGCAGGTTATCTTAGTCTGTTTATTGGCGGTTGGAATGTGGTTTTCTGCAAGTTCGATCTGGGATATGAACAATGAAGATATTAAGGTAAGCAATATTGGGGTGGGTTATTTTATTTTACCGATCTCGATCCTGTTTTTGAGTTTTGCGATCCGTGGGATCAGGAATGATGAGAAACTCATCAAATCAGCTGACCGATTACGTTAAGATTTCATGATGAAAAAATTAATGGTACTTGCCCTGTTGGGTTTTCTGTTTTTTGTTCCTAGGTTGGTTTTTGGGCAAGAGGATACGACGGTGAATATCGTGGATGATATACAGTTTGATCTGAAGTCTAAAGTGGTTAATGGGGATACCTTGCAGGTAGATCTATTTGTGATTTCCTATGAAAAGGATCCGAGGGATTTTAGGTTGAATGTGTTTGCAAGTACGTTGGTTGATGGGGAAGGAAAGTCGCATATGTTGCATAGTGTGAAGATGGGTAGGGTATTGGTGCTGCTTTCCCAAAGACAGAATTATTTGAATTATTTATTGAAGCAGGATGTTCCTGTGGGTATAACGGTTAAGTTCTCTCCATTGAGTGCAGCGATGAAAAAAGCAAAGGAAATGAAATTGGTTTTTGAGTCTTTGGAGGAAGAAGGAAAGTTTATCGAAGCGAGAATTCGGTTTTGATCCCCGTCATTACGAGGGCTCTACGTCATTGCGAGGAACGAAGCAATCTTTCGATTAGTCCAAAGATTGCTTCGTTCCTCGCAATGACGAAGTACCTACCTCGAATACCTAAACTGCTGTTTATCCATCATCCCCATCTGCGACTTCATCAACTTAATCTGCTCTTCCAACAACTTATTCTTATCCGCTTTTTTGGCTTCAGCCAAAAGCTTCTCTGCTTCGCGTTTATTTCTTTTCGCCATCGCAATCCCCGCCAAACTTAATTTGGTCAAGGCAACACTATGATCCATATGCAATCCCAAAGCCAATGCCTTCTTAAAAAACTTTTCCGACTGTAACGGCGCACGTTGCGATTCGATCAATCCCAATAGCATATGATAATAACCATGTTGAGCCGAAATCAATTCCGTTTCATAGTTGTTGATCTTCTTTAACCAAACCTCTGCTTTATCCATACGTTCCTTACGAAGAAACCACTGCGCAAGCAACATTTTCTCATTGAAAAACACCGTTACCCATGCTAAAATTGTAATCAGGATTGCCAATATACCCCATCCCCAGTGTCCAAACCAGAACAAGGCTACCGTCCCAACAATCAACAAACTACATATTATAATTCGAACTAAATTTGACATAATTATTCTTAATGCTGTAAGTTTGCAAATATCCGTTTAATTACCGTGTTATACAACTTGTTTGCGGTAAAATAATGTAAAATTATATCCATATTTATGTCAGATCGATTTGATCCCAGCTGGGACAGCATTATCAAGCCCTTATTTCAATCCGAAAAAATGCAGGCACTTTCCGCCTTTGTACAGGCAGAAAGAGGGACATTCCAGGTATTTCCACCGACCGATCTGGTGTTCCACGCGTTTCAATTGACTCCTCTGGACAAACTAAAGGTGGTTATCCTCGGTCAGGACCCTTACCATAACCATGGGCAAGCACATGGACTTTCTTTCTCCGTTCCGGAAGGCATGGCGATTCCTCCTTCCCTAAGAAATATCTACAGCGAACTGAGCACGGATATTCAGGGTTTCCAGATTCCAAACCATGGAAATCTAACGAAATGGGCGGAGCAAGGAGTCTTGTTGTTGAATGCCACCTTGACCGTAAGGGCACATGAGGCTGGTTCGCATCAGAAAAAAGGTTGGGAGATGTTCACCGATGAAATCATTAAAGCGATTTCCTACAACTGTGAACACGTGGTCTTTCTCTTATGGGGGAGTTATGCCATCAAAAAATCCAGTCTGATCGATAGCAGCAAACATTTGATCCTCACATCTGTACATCCATCACCACTCTCGGTCTATCGCGGGTTTTATGGCTGCAGACACTTTTCCAAGGCCAATGATTTTCTGATAAGTAAGGGGGAGCAGCCAATTGATTGGCAGGTTTAGGCGTATTTTTCCTGTAGGTTCTTAAATTTATAAGAGTCTACTGGAAGCACTTCAATATGCTCGATTCTGATCTTTTTACCCTGTTGAACCACATGGGTGAATAGGAGGTGGCTATCATAGGCAATATCCCATTCCTCGCTGAAATCAATGATTTCCGGGGTTTCTCCCAAAACAACATATTCCAGCATGCCCTGACTGTTGTACCGGCTGATTTCGATATGGTTATCGTGGCGTTCATTCAGGAAATACCAAGCGCCATCGCCTACACCACCGAGATATTTCGCAGATTTTGGAACCGATATGGGTTTCGACCCGAATTTAACCGCCCCGATGATCCGATCATTCGGCAATAGAGAGGCTTTCTTTTGGAAGACATTATCCCCCAATTGTTTTACCAAAAAGAAGAAAGATTGCCAACGGTTCATCCGGAAGTGCTTCAAACCATCTTCTGGCGAATAGCTATAGACCATTCGATCCTTGTTTACATTAACAACATTGCTTATAGGGCTTGCTTTGATGGTTTCCGGAAGATTGATCCCGTGCCAGTAATGGTACTTAGGATTGGATTTCATCAGCATGCGGGTGATGAAACGTGAGCAGTTATTATTGTTTTTCGCTACAGCACCATAAGGATAGGTTCCTTGCCGTACACATTCATCCCCATAAGCCTTGGCGATATCGAAATCAATATCTTCCGCAATGCTGAAGAAGAGCCGGCCTTCGCCATACATCGCATGTTTTATGGTTTCAAAATGCGCGACTATCTCTTCCAGGTTGTTGATCTTTCCATCCTTAAAGGTTGCTCGAACAGCAATCTTCAGTAAGGGATCGGAATCTTTGGATCTGGCACGACCATAACCGCGAGGGGCGATGTATCGGCCGAAATCATAGAAGAAAAGTTCACCGGTCTCATGCTTAACCAATACCACTCCCGTGTGACCAACCTTAAAGTTCAGGTTTTTCACAATACCGATCTTCTTGAAAAACATCATCCATTTTTCATCTCCACGGATCGTAGCATCGGGCCAAGTTAATATGATCGCTGAATCTTTCTGAGACATAGATAAATTAATACTCCAAAGGAACAATTGGTTCTTTTTTACTTGTCGACATGATCATCATGGTCTGGAAAGTCTTCACAAATGGTATTTTGGAAATCTTCTCCATGATAACCCCTTCGTAAGCCTTGATGTCCTTTACATAGACTTTCAGCATGAAATCGCAGTTTCCGGTCACGTGATGACATTCGGTCACTTCCGGAATCGCGCGAACAGCCTCCACAAATTCAGGGATGGCATTGTGCGTATGGAAATCCAAAGAAACCTGGATGAAGGATTTGATGCCTAATCCTAATTTCTCCTCATCTACAAAAGCATGGTAACTCTTGATGAATCCTGAATTTTCCAATTTTCTAACCCGCTCCAAGGTGGGGGCAGGAGAGAGGCCAATATTCGTGGCCAACTGCAAATTGGTTATCCTTCCGTTTTCCTGAAGCAGTTTAAGAATCTTTAAGTCCGTTTTATCTGGCTGAAATGACATAGGGTTACAAATAAAATAAAGAACCATAAATGTACAAAATTTTATTTGGTTTTTCTCAAATTCATGAACAGGTTAATTTGCAGCCGTGTAAAATAACCTGGGGTTATAGATAATATCTATTATTATAGGAAATATCTATGCTAATCAGTTTATTGTCATAATATAATCATTCTAAATAGCTTAAAACAGCGGAGAAATGATATTTGTCATTTTTTTTGTGGAAAACTGTGTAGCGGGAACACAATCATGCCCTTTTTATGCATTTTATGTCGTAACTTTGCAAATCAAAAGCATTAGGCATCTGCCTGTATTAAAGTGAAAGCGAAATGAGCAGCAAAGACGACGATTTATTAAAAGAGTTAGAGCTCGAAGAATATAAATACGGTTTTACAACGGATATCGAGATGGATATTGCGCCAAAAGGGCTCAATGAAGATACGGTCCGTTTGATTTCCAGTAAGAAGAATGAACCGGAGTGGTTATTGGAATGGCGTTTAAAAGCCTTCCGCCATTTTCAGAACATGAGCCTGCCTACTTGGCAGAACTTCGAGAACCCCGATGTAGATTTCCAAGACATTTCTTACTATGCAGCACCAAAGGCAAAAAAGCAATTGGAAAGCATGGATGAGGTTGATCCGGAGTTATTGGCAACTTTCGAGAAGCTTGGTATCCCATTGGATGAACAAAAGATATTGGCCGGAGTGGTTGCGGTGGATGCCGTATTCGACTCGGTGTCGGTAAAAACGACCTTCCGTGAAAAACTGAAAGAAAAAGGGGTTATTTTCTGTTCTTTTGGTGAGGCGGTTCAGGAACATCCAGAATTAGTAAAAGAATATTTAGGAACAGTAGTTCCCCAAACGGATAATATTTATGCGGCATTGAACTCAGCGGTATTTTCCGATGGTTCCTTTGTGTATATTCCAAAAGGCGTTCACTGTCCGATGGAATTGTCTACCTATTTCCGTATCAACGCACAGAATACCGGTCAATTTGAGCGTACATTGATCATTGCGGATGAGGATTCGTATGTTTCCTATTTAGAGGGATGTACCGCACCGATGCGTGACGAAAATCAATTGCATGCTGCGGTGGTCGAATTGGTGGCTCAAAAGAATGCTGAGATCAAATACTCTACGGTTCAGAACTGGTATCCAGGCGATAAGGACGGTAAAGGTGGTATCTTCAACTTCGTGACCAAACGCGGTATCTGTAAAGGCGACCATTCCAAGATTTCATGGACGCAGGTGGAAACCGGATCAGCGATTACCTGGAAATACCCAGGAGTTATCCTGAAAGGTGACCATTCAGTGGGCGAATTTTATTCGGTTGCCATGACCCGCAATAAGCAGGTAGCTGATACAGGAACCAAGATGGTACATTTGGGCAAGAATACCCGATCAAAGATCATTTCTAAAGGTATCTCTGCCGGAACCAGCCATAACAGCTACAGAGGTTTGGTAAAAATTGGTCCTAACGCAGATAATTCAAGGAACTTCACCCAATGTGATAGTTTATTGATCGGTGATCGTTGTGGTGCACATACCTTCCCCTACATAGAAAGTAAAAACAAAACGGCGAAATTGGAACATGAGGCTACCACCTCAAAAATTGGTGAAGACCAGGTGTTCTACTTGAACCAACGTGGAATCGATTCGGAGAAAGCCGTAGGCTTGATCGTGAATGGATATGCAAAAGAAGTATTAAATCAATTGCCTATGGAATTCGCAGTGGAAGCACAGAAGCTTCTTGCCATTTCATTAGAAGGATCAGTTGGATAGATTTTAAAAGAGATTATGTTAAGCATTAAGAATTTGCATGCGTCTATTGAAGACAAACAAATTTTAAAAGGATTAAATTTAGAAGTTAAGGCAGGAGAAGTTCATGCGATCATGGGCCCTAACGGCGCCGGAAAAAGTACATTGGGAAATGTATTGGCAGGACGTGATGCCTATGAAGTAACCGAAGGTGAAGCAACCTTGGATGGTAAGGATCTATTGGATCTGGCTCCGGAAGATCGCGCTCGCGAAGGTCTTTTCTTAGCTTTCCAATATCCGGTTGAAATCCCTGGAGTATCAAACATCAACTTCCTAAGAACAGCTGTTAATGATATTCGTGAATATAAAGGCCTTCCTCCAGTGGAAGCCAAAGAGTTCTTGCAAACGGTAAAAGAGAAGCAGAAGTTGGTGGAATTTTCCGCAAACTTGGCAAACCGTTCGTTGAACGAAGGGTTCTCAGGTGGTGAAAAGAAACGTAACGAGATCTTCCAATTGGCGATGTTGAACCCTAAATTATCCATTTTGGATGAAACGGATTCCGGATTGGATATCGATGCATTACGTATTGTTGCAAATGGTGTAAACCAATTGCGTTCCAAAGACAATGCATTTATCGTGATCACCCACTACCAACGCTTGTTGGATTATATCGTTCCTGATTTTGTCCATGTACTGCACAATGGTAGAATCGTAAAGACAGGAACCAAAGAATTGGCTTTAGAGCTAGAAGAAAAAGGATACGATTGGTTAAAAGAATTAGATGCGCAGGATGCCTAATTTATAATTAGAAAGGTAATGAGCGGATTGACAACAAATAACATGAGTACATTAGTAGCAAACTCTTTATTCCAACAGTTGACAGCAACATTCCAAGAGTTGGAAACGAGTAATGATACTGCCGAGGTAAAATCCTTGAGGCAGGAGGCATTCGCACGTTTCAAGGAATTGGGCTTCCCAACCGTGAAGAATGAAGATTGGAAATATACCAACATCCAACCCTTGGTCAATAAGACTTACTTATTGAACGAAGATGTGGATGTGGCAGATATCGACTTGAGCAAAGCCGATATCCCGAATTTGGATGCCCATCAGATCGTATTGATCAATGGACAATATGTGTTGGCATTCTCCTCCTTGGAAGATGAGATCGGATTGACTGTAAAATCGATCGAAGACGCCCAGGATGAAGAAAACTTCCAAAAGCACTTTGCCAAGCATGCCGATAAGACCGGCTCGGCGATGGTGGCTTTGAACACGGCCTTACATACTTCCGGGGTTTACCTTTCGGTAGCAAAAAACAAGGTTGTTTCCAAACCTATCCATATTGTTCATGTAGCTACTGGTGCGCAGGATTTCTTTGCGCAGACCAGAAACCTTTATGTTGTTGAACCGAATGCAGAGGTGGAGATCATCGAAAGCTTTATTGCCTTGGATGATGCAGCCAAAAACCTGAACAATAAAGTAACAGAGATCGTTGTGGAAGAGAATGCTAAACTACAGCATTATTACCTGCAGTTATCATCCGATACCAGCAGCTACATCAACCACGTAGAGATCTACCAGACAAAACATAGTCTATACAATAACTACAACTGTAATTTCCCAGGTGTTGCCTTCGTACGTAACGATCTGAATGTTCGTATGGATGCGCAGGAGGTAGAATCCCATTTATACGGGATCAACCTGTTGGCGGATAAACAGTTTGTAGACAACCATACCATCGTGGATCACATGAAACCTCATGGTGAATCTTATGAATGGTATAAGAATATTCCACAGGACGAGTCGACAGCGGTTTTCAATGGAAAGATCTTTGTGCGCGAAGATGCACAGAAGACGAATGCTTTCCAACAGAACAACAATATGTTGATCGGGGATAAATCGACTGTTTTCACCAAACCTCAATTGGAGATTTTTGCAGATGATGTAAAATGTTCACATGGATGTACCATGGGGCAGTTTGATGATGAAGCATTGTTCTACCTGCGTGCAAGAGGTATCGGTGAAGAGAACGCTCGTATCCTATTGGTACACGCCTTTGCATTTGATGTGACATCCAGGTTCTCTAACGAAGTGGTTAGGGCATTTGTTGAAGATCGCGTAGCAAAGGGTTTAGAGAGAAATTAGTAGTGTAGTTTTAGTAATAAAGCGTCTAGGTCTTTGGCTTAGACGCTTTTTTTTTGATATTTACCTTATGCAAAAGGAAAAATGGTTTAAGACCTATCTATTTATCTGGTTCGGGCAATTCGTCTCTTTACTGAGCAGTTCGGCGGTGAATTTTGCGATCATTATCTGGTTGAGCCTGGAATACAAATCGGCCGAGATATTAGGCTATTCTGCGATCGCGGCCCTGCTTCCGCAGGCCTTGATCGGACCTTTTGCAGGTGTATATATCGATCGTTGGGACCGGAAGAAGATCATGATCTTTGCGGATGCCTTTATTGCCATATGTACCATCATGATGACCCTCGTTATTAAGGATGGACATGTGCAACTGAACCTGTTGTACCTGTTGATGGTCTGCCGGTCTATTGGATCAGCTTTCCACTCTCCAGCCATGCAGGCCATTGCCCCCTTGATTGTTCCGGAAAACCAATTGCTGCGGGTTTCTGGTATCAACCAGATGTTGCAATCGGTGAGTTCCATCGCTGGTCCGGCATTGGGAACCCTGGCGATCGCCAATTTTCCGATCAATAGGGTATTGTACCTGGATGTGATCGGTGCCGTGTTTGCCATTTGCAGCTTGTTGTTCATCAGTATCCCGCATTTGAAGGTAGAGGTTTCGGGCTCTATTGGGCAGGTATGGAAGGATCTCAAGATGGGCATGGCAGCGATTTATCGGAATAAGGGTTTGGCTTGGATGTTTCTGTATTCGGTAATGGCGACCGTAGGGATTATGCCGGTGGCTATTATGTTTCCTTTGTTGACCATCGATCACTTTGGAGGGAAGGAATTTGAGATGAGCGTGATCGAGGTGATCTGGGGAGTAGGGATGCTGATCGGGGGATCTATTTTGAGTATTTTCAAGATTAATTTGAGGAAAGTGCTGCTGATCAATTGTATGCATATTTTGTTGGGATTGACTTTTGTGTTTTCAGGGATTTTAAATCCGAATCTTTTTATTGTTTTCGTGGTACTAACAGGGATCGGGGGGATGGCGATGTCTATTTTTTCGGCGGCTTTTATGACGACGATACAGGAGGAAGTAGCGCCGGAGATGTTGGGCCGGGTGTTTTCCTTGTATTTTAGCTTTGCGATTATTCCGAGCTTGATCGGGTTGATTTTTGCGGGTAATATTGCGGATTATATTGGCGTAGCCAATGCTTTTGTGATTGCTGGTTTGCTGGTGATCGGTTTGGGGATTTGTTCCTTTTTTACTCCTTCCTTGATGTCCTTGGGTTTGAAAAAACCTGAGGAGTAATTTATTAGCTTTTAGGTTTTAGCTGTATGTTTTTCTATGTAAATGGGTTGAAAATGGTATTAAAATAGGGTTTAAGTAGGGTTAAAGTAGGTTTTTAGTATGGTTGGTATAGGAAAAGCATACTTTCACATTACTTTCAGTATGGTTTCAGGTCGGAGCAGAGGGGGGAGCAAGGTTGGAGCAAAGGGGGGTGCGTCATTGCGAGGAACGAAGCAATCTTTCCTCATGTCATGCTGAGCGAAGTCGAAGCATCTACATCTGGTACCCGTAAAGATCCTTCGACTACGCTCAGGATGACAAAAACTACGCTCAGGATGACAAAGAACTACGCTCAGGATGACAAAAGGGAGACGTATATCGAAAGATTGCTTCGTCGTGCCTTCTCGCAATGACGGAGGAAGCACAAAAAAAAGCTTTCTGAAAAATCAGAAAGCTTCAAGTTTTAAACTCTGAGCGAAAGACGAGATTCGAACTCGCGACCCCAACCTTGGCAAGGTTGTGCTCTACCAACTGAGCTACTTTCGCATTAAACGTTAAACATTTCGCGTTTGGTGACACAAAAGTACAATAAAACCTTATTCTTGTCAACCCCCAACCACATATTATTTCAAAACTTCTCCGTTTTATTCCAAAATCTACCCAAATTCTCCTTAATCCTGAATCGCATCAATACAATTCATCCCATCAATTGCTGCCGATACAATCCCACCCGCATACCCCGCACCTTCTGCACATGGATATAAACCAGCGACTTGCGGATGTTGGAAACTATCCTTATCCCTCGGGATTCTCACCGGTGATGATGTCCTGGACTCCACACCCACCAAAATAGCCTCATTCGTATAATATCCCTTCATTTTCTTTCCGAAAATGGGCAAGGCCCCACGTAATGCCTGATGCACAAATCCGGGCAGTACCTCCCGCAGATCCACAGACCGCGTTCCAGGCTTATAAGAATTTATAGGAAGATCCAATGAAACCTTCTGCTGTACAAAATCCACCATGCGCTGTGCCGGAGCGACCAGATTCCCACCACCCAGCTGAAACGCCCTCTGCTCGATTTCCCGCTGAAAATCCAACAAGGCAAAAGGATCAGCATCTGCATTTTTCACATCCTCCAGATTGATCTGGATCACGGTTCCGGAATTGGCATGTGGGTTATTCCGTTTGGAAGGAGACCAGCCATTGACCACAATCTCTTCATGATCCGTTGCACAGGGAGCAATAATCCCTCCCGGACACATGCAGAAGGAAAATACCCCGCGGCCGTCTACCTGTTCCACCAAGCTGTAATAGGCAGGCGGTAGGTTTTCCGGTCTGATGGAACAATGGTATTGCGCCTGATCGATGATTTCCTGCGGATGCTCGATCCGAACCCCTAAAGCAAAAGGTTTGGCTTCCAATAACCAGCCTTTTTTCCGAAAGAGTTCGTAGATATCCCGAGCCGAATGTCCCGTAGCGACGACCACATGTTTGGCCAGGATACGCTCGCCTGCATCCGTCAAAACGCCTTCCACCTGTCCGAATTGTTCCAGGATATCGACCACCTTGCAGTCGAACAGCACCTCGCCGCCAAATTCGATGATCCGTTCGCGGATGCTTTCAATGATATGCGGTAATTTATTGGTTCCGATATGCGGACGGGCATCCACCATGATATCTGGGGTGGCGCCATGCTCCACAAAAATACCCAGTACCTGTTGCACATCGCCGCGTTTGTTCGATCGAGTGTATAGTTTTCCATCCGAATAGGTTCCGGCACCACCTTCTCCATAACAATAATTGGATTCCGGATTGACAATCCCTTCGCGGTTGATCTTCGCCAGATCCCGACGGCGGTCCTGTACCTTTTTCCCTCTTTCGATCACGATGGGTTTTAATCCCCTTTCCAAGCAGCGGTAGGCCGCAAAAAGTCCGGCCGGTCCAGCCCCAATGATGATCACGGGTTTAGCTTGGCTGACGTCCTTTAATTTACTGTGGAAATCCGGTAGGGAAACAGGTTCATCAATGAAATAAACGATCCTCAAGCGGAAAAGCACTTGTTTGCCTCGGGCATCAATAGAGCGTTTCCGGATATGGAATCCTTGGATACGTTGTACAGGGATACGAAGTTTTTTGGATCCTTCGTTTAAAATACGTTTTTCATCGTCTATGGCCTCAGGAACTAAGGCAATTTCAATTTTTTTCTGCATAATTCTGTTGGGGTTTTATCCCAAAAACGCTACAAAGTTACCATTTCCTGCCATAATTTCACGTTTTACAAGGATTGGTATATCGTTTGATATGTTATTTTTATAAAAACAATTTCTTAATTTTAAAGAATACAAGTTAAAACATTACACATGAAAAGATTATTAATCGCCTTAGTAGGTTTATTCACAGCACTTTCTTTCAGTTCTTGTGGTTACAACACCATGGTTTCCCAGGATGAGAATGTTAAAGGAAAATGGGCACAGGTTGAAAATGCTTACCAACGTAGAGCAGACCTTATCCCGAATTTGGTTAATACCGTAAAAGGAGCTGCCAACCACGAAGAGAGCACTTTGACAGCTGTTACAGAAGCTCGCGCAAAAGCAACTTCAGTAACTGTTGACCCATCCAACTTGTCAGAAGAAGCCATCGCAAATTACCAACAATCCCAGGATGCATTATCGCAGTCTTTGGGTCGTTTATTGGTTAGTGTGGAAGCTTACCCAGACTTGAAGGCGAATGCGAACTTCCAAGAATTGCAAGCGCAGTTGGAAGGAACAGAGAATCGTATTTCCGTAGAACGCAGAGCGTACAACGAAGCTGTTCAGGAGTACAATACTACGGTTCGTTCATTTCCTAACAATTTGATGGCTGGTATTTTTGGATTCAAAGCTAAAGGTACGTTTAAAGCAACTGAAGGATCAGATAAAGCTCCAACAGTTCAATTTTAATGAATTTTATTGTTGTTAATATAGAAAGATGAATGCGTGGAGCAATCCATCCGCATTCATCTTTCCTTTTTTTAGCTCATGGAAATATTTAATCAAGAGGAACAGGAAAAAGTAGTTCAGGCCATTAGTTTGGCCGAGAACCGTACATCAGGAGAGATCCGTTTGGTGGTGGAAAGAAAGCTACATGGCATAGAGGCATATGAGCAGGCAACAGCGTATTTCGAGAAGCTGAAGATGCACCAGACCTTATTGCGTAATGGGGTATTGATCTATTTGGCGACCGATGACCATCAGTTTGCGATCATCGGCGACTCGGGGATCAATGATAAAGTTCCTGCGGATTTTTGGGAATCCACAAAAGAATCCATGTTGGCATATTTTAGGCAATCGGATTATGTGCATGGACTGATTGCGGGCATTGAACAGGCAGGGGAGCAGCTGGCACATTATTTCCCAAGAAGGGATGATGATGTCAATGAACTTCCAAATGATATTTATTTTGGATAAACAACAATTTATGGACAAGAGAACTCGTTTATTGAGTACGTCTATCAAGATATTCCTTGGATTATTTGTAGGGTTAATCATTCACTTTACGGCGTTGGCGCAGGATTTTCCTGCTGTTCCGAACCGATTGGTTAGTGATTATACCAATACGTTGAGTGCCAGTGAACAACAGGCGCTCGAGCAGAAGTTATTGGCTTTTGAAGATAGTACAACCACCCAGTTAGCGGTGGTGGTGATGAATTCGACCGGGGATTATGATATCGCTGATTATGGCGATCGCTTGGCAAAAAAATGGGGCGTAGGTAATAAGAAATACGATAATGGTATTCTATTACTGGTAGCCTTGGGCGATCGTGCCGTAACGATCCGTACGGGTTATGGTATTGAGGGTGCAGTGCCCGATGTGATTGCCTACCGGATTATTGAAAATGAAATAAAACCAGCCTTCAGACAGGGCGATTATTATACAGGTATTAATAATGGGGTGGATGCGTTAATTTCCCATGCAAAAGGGGAGTATAAAGCAGAGCCTAAGGAGACCTATTCTACAGAAGGTGGAGGTGGTATTCCCATTATTTTCATCATTATCGTCGTATTTGTCATCATATCCATTATTTCCAAACGCGGAGGTGGAGGGAACAATGGTGGCGGACGTGTGATGGGCGGTCGTGGTTCTTCAGACCTGTTCTGGTGGACCTTGTTGAATTCCTTAGGCCGTGGTGGTGATAATGACGGAGGTGGATTTGGTGGCGGCGGCTTTGGAGGCGGCGGAGGCGGTGGCTTCGGCGGTTTCGGAGGAGGCGGCTTCGGTGGCGGTGGTGCCAGCGGAAGATGGTAATAGAACATTTAATCGGATATAAATTAAATACTTGAAAATGAAAAAATTAATTCTAAGTGCACTAGTTGCAGTTCCTTCCTTGCTCTTTGCACAGGAAGATTACTCCATAAAAGGTAACATCGGTACCCACGATGCGCCGGCAAAAGTTTTCTTATCGTATTCGGATGGTGGTCAGAATCATTTGGATTCTGCCAATGTGGTAAAGGGCGCATTTACCTTCAATGGAGTTGTATCGCAGCCTACACAGGCGCAGTTGATACTTTCGCCAGAAGGTAAGGGCATTCGTCAATTGAGTAATCCTGATGTGGGTGGTTTGTATTTGGCAAAAGGCGTGATCAATGTAAAAGGTGATAAACTGAGCACAGCGACGGTATCAGGAAATGATATCAACAAGGATTTCACGGATTACAAGAATGCGATGAAACCAGTGACGGATCAGTTTGCACAATTGAACAAGACGTATGCGGATGCACCTAAAGAACAGCAAGAAAATGAGGAATTTGTGGGCGGGTTGCAGAACCAAGCTATGGCTTTGTTTGAAAAACAGAAAGAATTGAGCCAGCAGTTTGTTTTGAGCAAACCGAATAGCTATGTAAGTTTGAATATTCTTGGGGATTTGATCTCTGCAGAGAATGTGAATGACCTAGGTATTCCAGCTTATGAGAAATTGTCGCCTGCATTGAAGAATACCGAAAAGGGAAAAGCCATTGCTGCGAAGATTGAGAAATTGAAAGGTGTAGCGATCGGTGCTGTGGCTCCGGAAATTGCATTGCCGGATACAGCTGGAAATGTGATCAAATTGTCTTCGTTGAGAGGAAAATATGTATTGATCGATTTCTGGGCGAGCTGGTGTGGACCATGCCGTCATGAAAACCCAAATGTTGTAGCAGCGTTCAATAAGTTTAAGGATAAGAATTTTACGGTATTTGGCGTTTCCTTGGATCGTCCGGGTAAGAAGGATGATTGGGTAAAAGCTATTCATGAGGATAAATTGGAGCAATGGCCGCATGTGTCGGATTTGAAATTCTGGCAATCGGAGGTCGTTCCTTTGTATGCTATTGAGGGGATACCTGCTAATTTTTTGGTTGATCCTAGTGGAAAGATCATTGCTTCGAATTTGAGAGGCAAGGCCTTGGAAGAAAAATTGGCTGAGGTTATTAAGTAGGCTTTCTCGTCATTGCGGAGCTCTTTACCCGTCATTGCGAGACACTTTACCCGTCATTGCGAGGGACGAAGCAATCTTTCGAATAGTTTAAAGATTGCTTCGTCGTACCTCCTCGCAATGACGTAGAGCGCCTCGCAATGACGTAGAGTGCCTCGCAATGACGGATAAAACTACCCAAACAATATCCTGAAAATATCTTCCAATTGCGCTACGGGCCGCACCAATATCCCATACTTCTTCACATCCAAGCCCTTACTATTATACTTCGAAATAAAAATCTGCTCAAAGCCCAATTTCTCAGCTTCCTGAATCCTTTGCTCAATCCTATTCACCGCTCTTATTTCCCCCGATAATCCCACCTCACCCGCAAAAGTAATATTCGCTGGCAAGGCGATATCCTGCTGGGAGGAAATAATTGCCGCAATCACCGCCAGATCAATAGCCGGATCTTCCACCCTTAACCCTCCTGCAATATTTAAAAATACATCCTGCGCACTCAGCCTAAGGCCAAACCTTTTCTCCAATACCGCCAACAACATATTCAACCGTTTTGTATCAAAACCCGTAGAGCTTCGTTGTGGGGTACCAAAAGCTGAATTTGACACCAATGCCTGTACCTCGATCATCAAAGGCCGAATACCCTCCAGCATGGCCGCTACAGCGATCCCACTGACAGGTTCCTCCCGCTGGGACAGCATGATCTCTGAAGGATTGGAAACCTCCCTCAGCCCCGATCCCTGCATCTCATAGATCCCTAATTCCGAGGAAGAACCAAAACGATTCTTCACCGCTCGCAGAATGCGGTACACATGATGCCGGTCGCCTTCAAACTGAAGCACCGTATCCACCATATGTTCCAGCACTTTAGGCCCGGCAATACTGCCATCTTTCGTGATATGCCCTACAATAAAAACCGGGGTATTGGTTTCCTTGGCAAAACGCAATAACTCCGCCGTACATTCCCTTACCTGCGATACAGAACCCGGAGCAGATTCAATCTGCGCGGTATGTAAAGTCTGTATGGAATCTATCACCACCACATTCGGCTCTACCTGATCGATCTGTTTAAAGATGTTCTGCATGGAGGTTTCCGTCAGGATATAACAGTTGGCGTTGGAACTCTGGGAGAGACGTTCCGCCCGCATCTTGATCTGCTGTTCACTTTCCTCCCCGGAGATATATAATGTTTTCACCTGCGGAATGGAAAGGGCAAGTTGCAACATCAGGGTTGATTTACCGATGCCCGGTTCCCCGCCGATCAGGACCAAGGATCCCGGAACGATCCCACCCCCCAAGACGCGGTTGAACTCCTTGTCCGGACTTAAGATCCGTTGCTCTTCCGAATAAACGATTTCATGGATGATTGCCGCTTTGTTGCTGCGTTTATTGGTTCCGGGTACCGTACTGGTACTTCGCCATTCAGGAACCCGAGAGGAACTTTTTTCCACCACTTCTTCCACAAAGCTGTTCCATTGTTTACAGGATGGACATTGTCCTAGCCATTTCGGTGATTCATAACCACAGGATTGACAGAAATATGCTGATTTCGTTTTAGCCATTAAGCGAATTTAAAAAAATGTACCTACAAGTTGTAACATAAGGACTATATTGTCGACAAATAGCCTAAAATGAATACTAACCTGGAGCAAGAATTTGTGGCGCTGCTGGAGGATAACCAAAATATTCTCCACAAGATCTGTAGGCTATATGCCTCAGATGTGGCTTCGCACCAAGATCTTTTCCAAGAGATGGTCATTCAGTTATGGCGGTCATATCCGAAGTTCAAGGGGGATTCCAAGTTTTCGACTTGGGCTTACCGGGTTTCCCTGAACACGGCGATTTCCCTCTACCGATCCAAACGCAATAAGATCAGCACGGTGGATTGGGATCAATCATTTGCCAATATCAAATATGAAGAATATAATTCGGAAGAGGAAGAGCAACTGAAGTTCCTTTACGATGCTGTCCGACAATTAAACGATATCGACAAGGCCTTGGTCTATATGTACCTGGAAGATAAGGATTATGCAGAGATCTCCGAAACATTGGGTATCTCCGAGGTAAATGCCCGGGTGAAGATGAACCGCATCAAAGGAAAAATAAAAGAAATATTGGCTAAAAAAGGAATCGTATAATGGATGGCTTAGATTTACTGAAACAGCATTGGAATAAGGATGGGGATTTTCCGAAAGTAAATAAGGAGGAGATCCGTCGTATGCTCTATAAAAGCTCCTCATCCCTAGCGAAATGGATTTTCTTCGTTTCCGTGATCGAGCTATTTTTAGGACTCGCTTTTAATGCGTGGTTCTTTTTCTTTTCAGATGTGGAAATGGGACGTGATACGGATCCCCTTTGGTTGAAGATCATCGATCAATCGATCAATGTTATTTCCTATGTGATCACGTTTTATTTTATCTATACTTTCTTTCAGGCCTATTATAAGATCAAGAACACCAATAATACCAAGGATTTATTGAACGATATATTAGCTTCACGCAAAACCGTAAACCAGTATATTTCCTTCAATATCTATTTGATTATTATTTCCTTGACTATTGGGTCGATTTCCTTCATTATCGAAAAGCATATTTTTGATAAAAGTACGGGAGAAATGATGCTTTATGCCATATTTACAATCATTGCCGTAAGTATTATGGGGTTTTTTATCATCAAATTGATGAAATTCTATTTCCGATTGATCTATATCCGACTGGTCAATAAGTTGGATAAAAACTACGATGAATTGGTGCAATTGGAAGATTAACCTATTTCCTTTCGTTTTCTTTAAGGACCCTTAGGAAGTTCAACCCCATAATCTTCGCGATATCAGCCTTTTTATAACCTCTTTCCAATAATGCTTTGGTCAGGTTGGGAAATTTGGAAACATCTTCCAAGCCGATGGGTGCCGAATTGATGCCATCGAAATCAGAACCGATCGCTACATGATCTATGCCTACCTTGGATACCAAATAATCGATATGTTTGAGCACCATTTCCATAGGTGCATCCACCTGCTGCCTCTGTTTCTTGGTTAACTGGGCATACATCTTATCTAGGGATAATTTCTTAGCTGGATCTACTTGATGGTTTTTTGTAAATACTTTTTCCACACGGCTTTTATAGCCGGAATCCAAGAATTCCGAATAAAAATTAACACCAATGACGCCGCCATTCTTCTGGAGGGCTGTCAATTGTTGATCATCCAGATTGCGGTAATGCGGCGTTAGGGCAGCAGCATTGCTATGGGATACCAATACGGGTTTGCTACTGATTTCCATCACATCATAGAATGTTTTCTTGCCCGCATGGGAAAGATCAACCATCATCCCCAGTTCGTTCATTCTTTTAATGATGGCCCTTCCATTTTCGTTCAACCCTTTCCCTTTATCCCCTTTGGTCTTTACCTCTTCGGCAGCGGCAGTTGCCCAAGGGAGATTGTAGTTCCAGGTCAGGGTGAGGTATCGGGCGCCACGATCATATAATTTATCGAGGTTTTCGATGTTCTCTTCGATCATGTTTCCCCCTTCGATACCGATCAAGGCGACGATCTTGCCAGCCTGATGTATGCGTTCGATATCAGCGGCACTCTTCGCCAATTCGATTTTATCGGGATTGTTCTGCAGTAATTTTTCTAAGGCATCCAGTTGATCATTGGCATGCTTAAAGGCATTTTTCTTCCATTTCTTATCATCAGACCAAACCGCGAATACCTGCACATCAACGCCCCCTTCCTTTAGCCGTGGAAGGTCGGTATGCCCTGATTTGATGCGTTTGCCAATATCTAACCCCGGAAGGATACTTTCAATGATGACATCGTTATGGCCATCGATCAACAGAAGCTCTTCATGGATTTTTTTATAATCCTTGGACAGGTTACGGTCTTGTGCCTTGGCTGTAAGCAGGGATAGGCAACAGGCGATTAGGCTGAATGATAGGGTTTTCATTTCTTGGCTTTATTGATGGTTTCATAGATCACATCCTGGATCCTAGAGCGGATATTGAGATCCAATAATTTCGTGGAGACTTGTGGATGCACGCGGTTGGACAGGAAAATATAGACCAATTGATTCTTCGGATCGATCCAGATACAGGTTCCGGTATAGCCGGTATGGCCATAGACAGAACTATTGGCCAATTTAGAAGGATAACCAGATTTGGAGTTCGGGTCAAAGCGGTCGAAGCCCAATCCTCGGCGGCTTGTGGCCGATTGCTTGGAGGTGAAAAGATCTACGGTTTCTGGCTTGAAATAGGTTGCACCACCGTATTTTCCTCTGTTCAATAATAATTGTCCATAAATGGCGAGGTCATTCGCGGAGGCAAATAGCCCCGCATGTCCGGCAACTCCACCGGCCATGGCAGCCCCCTCATCATGTACAAAACCTTCCAAAAGGGTTTTACGGAATAAGGTGTCATTTTGGGTTGGAACGATACGGTTCTTCGCGAACCGTGTCCTTGGGTTATAGCCCGCTGTTTTCATACCGATCGGGCGGTACAGGATCTGTTGTACATATTCCTGCATGGGAACGGATGTTTCATGCTCCGAAACCTCTTTCATGACATACATGCTGATATCCGAATAGACATAGTTGCCGATCGGTTTTACGGATGATGCTAGCATTTCTGGCCACATGACATCCCGGTAATAATTATTCTTTAAATAGGCATTATCGGCCACTTGTACCTGATGGTTCTCATCGGGGCTATGGACAAGATCGCCCGGTTTCAGGCTCCTGTAGAAAGGGATGAAAGGGGTGAATCCGGCTTCATGGAGCAGGACTGTCCGAAGGGTGATATTGGCTTTATTGCTTTTCTTGGCCTGCCAAAGGTAATGGCCCATGGTGCTGTCCAGGTTAATGATCTTCTTTTCCTGCAGGTGCATTACCACAGGGGTGGTGCCGGCTATTTTACTTACCGAAGCCAAGTCGTAGATATCATGAATGGAATTGGCCCGTTGATTTTCATAGGTATGGTAGCCATAGGCTTTTTCAAAGATAACCTGTCCGTCTTTTACGGCCATCACGGTCATTCCTGGAGCTCCTTTTTGCTCGATGGCTTCTTTGGCAATGGCATCGATCTTTTGGGTCATTTCCGCAATGTTCAATCCCGATTGTTTACCCTGGGTATATTGTAATCGGGTCTGTGTGGTTTTGATTTTGCCCTCGGTTACACCTAAGCCGCCAAAAATAGACATAGCGGCATTAACTTGGCCTTCAGCATCCGTTTCGGGGCTATAGACCAAACTGGCAAAACGACTTAGATTCTGGCTATTGAGACCGATGTTGGTATAATTCTGGTCGGTTCCAAATCGGCAGAGGATCACATTTTTGTTGTTTACTGCGGATTGTAAGACCATAGCAGCATAATCTGACCTGAAATCACTGGCAGATCCGGCAACGATGATGCTGTTGTAATATTTTGTATTCTCGTCGAAATGCTGAAAATCGCTTACCGTTACATCCGCATAGCGCTGAAGCTGTTGGATAAATGGCGCATATTTTTGATTATCCGTGGTTACCACGGCAATGCGATATTGATCTAACTTCTTGAAGGGTAGGATAGATTGTTTGTTATGGATAATCTGTGTTTTATTGACCAATACCTGTTTGTATTGTGCATTGGCGGCTTGGAATAGACATAAAAGCCCTAGGACAGCAAGGTTTATCTTTCGGATCATGTTTGTTTTAGGATTTATACTGTAAATGTACTAATAAAACGCACAAACATGCATCAAGAGCATAGAATAATTGATTATCTTTGAGATATGCCCGAAATCTTAGCTGATAAAACCGTTTTTACCCTATTGGAAGTATCGCGCAGCATCCAGAAAACGATTGCTGAACGGTATAAAAGCCTCTATTGGATAAAGGCGGAGATGAACAAGCTGAACCATTATACCCATTCGGGCCATTGCTATCCCGAACTATTGGAAAAAACCGATGGCAAGGTGGTTGCTGAAATGCGGTCCATCCTTTGGAAAATGGATTATCAACGCATCAATAGGCAATTTATGGAGGTTTTGGGCGAACCCCTTCGCGAAGGGATCACCATGCTTTTTCAAGCGGGCATATCCTATGATCCTTTATATGGATTTTCTTTAAAGATTGTGGACATCGACCCCACCTTTGTCTTAGGGGAACTGGAGAAAGAGAAAAGGGAGAGTATCCGAAAGTTAAAGGCTGAAGGGCTTTACGATGCCAATCGGTCCTTGCCCTTTCCCATGGTGCCCAAACGATTGGCGATCATATCGGTAGAAACCAGTAAAGGGCTATCCGATTTTTTTAAGATCATCCATGGCAATCCTTGGGGCTATACCTTTAGCACGACCTTGTTCCCTGCGCTATTGCAGGGGGATAAATCCATCCCGAGTATCATCAAACAATTGGAGGTGATCGCGGAACGCATGGAACATTTCGATGCGGTGGCCATTATCCGTGGTGGCGGTGGAGATGTCGGGTTGACTTCCTATAACAATTACCTCTTGGCGAAAGCCATTGCAATATTCCCGATACCGGTACTGACAGGGATTGGGCATTCCACCAATGAAACCGTGAGCGAAATGGTGGCCTATAAGAATGCCATCACCCCCAGCGAACTAGCGGATTTCCTGCTACAAAAGTTTCACAACTTTGCTATTCCCGTCGATCAGGCAACCGAAAAGATTATCCGGGCAGCCCGAAAGACCTTTGCGGATGAACACATCAAGTTGGCGAACCTGATCAGTTCGATAACCTGGAATTCGAAGACCGTTCTGCTGCAGGAGAAGACCAAGATGGAACAGGCCAGAAATCAGTTGGCGCAATTGAGCAGAAGAACCATCAAGGACGAACAGTCGGCCTTATTGCAGATAGAACGAATGTTGGCTTTGTTGAACCCTATCCATGTGTTGAAAAGAGGGTTCAGCATCGTGCGATCGAATGGAAAAGCGGTGCATAAATTGGATCAGGCGCAGGTTGGGGATCGATTGGATATTCAGTTGGAGGATGGGAAATTGATAACGGAGGTACTTTCAAAACAAGAACAAGATGGAAAATAAATACACTTACCAAGAGGCTTATGAAGAGCTTCAACAGATCGTGTCGGAGATTGAGTCGGGCGATGTTGCCGTCGATGAATTGACGGTAAAGATTAACCGTGCAACAGCCTTGTTGACCATCTGTAAAGCCAAATTGACAGCCTCGGAAGAAGAGGTCGAGAAACTCCTCAAAAAATTAGAAGAAGAGAAAAATTAGTCTATTATTTAGAATTAGTTTAAATTTGCGGAGGTTTTTCAGAAAAGAACAGCATGAAGAGGATAATGTTCATTGCTTTGGCAATAGGATTGACAGTTTTAAGTACCGCGTTTTTATCAGATAAAGGATTGTCTGATCTGCGTGCGTTATATAGCAAACCTATATCGGAATGGCCAAAACCAACGATCGACTCTGGAGCAAATTGGTCGGAATTTAAATCCCTGCCTAAGCTTGATAGCAGTTATTTCTCATTGATGGAAAAACCGGATGTGAAATTAGGCAAGTTCCTCTTTTTCGATCCGATCCTTTCAGGTTCCAATCAGATTTCCTGTAGCTCCTGCCATAATCCACAGACTTCCTGGGCAGACCATTCTACCGTTCCGGTAGGTCATGACCATTTGGTCGGTACCCGAAATACTCCTTCTTTATTAAATGTATATGCGCGTAAGACCATGTTCTGGGATGGAAGAGCCCATTCCCTGGAAGAACAGGCGTTAAGCCCGATCGAAGCCCATAATGAGATGGCGATGGACCTGACGAAACTGGTGCCTAAATTAAAGGCTATTCCAGCTTATAAACAATTGTTCATGGAGGCTTTTGGAGAGGAAGATTTCTCCATGCCAGAGATCATGAAAGCTTTGGCCTCTTTTCAGCGTACCTTGACCAGCAGAAGGAGCCGTTTTGATGAGTTCTTGGATGGTAAGCATAATGCCTTGACCGATGATGAGATCGCAGGATTGCACCTCTTCCGGACAAAAGCACGTTGTATGAACTGCCACAATGGACAGTTTATGACCGATGAGGATTTTCATAATATCGGATTGACCTACTACAAACGGAAATATGAGGACCTGGGGCGCTATATCGTGACCAAAGATCCGAAAGACGTAGGCAAATTCCGTACACCTTCTTTGCGTGATGTGATGAATACCGACCCTTGGATGCACAATGGCCTGTTCGACAATATGATCGGTTTGCTGAATATGTACAATAGCGGCATGCAGATGAACAACCCGAAAACGGAAGCCCAATTGGCCGATCCCATGCATCCACGAGTAGATCCATTGATGAAGAAACTTGACCTCACAAAAGGGGAAATCCAACAATTGGCCGCCTTCCTACAATCGGTGACCGCCACGAAATACCGCATGAACCGGCCGGAGAAATTACCTCGATAAGGGTAGGAAATTCACGACTTTTGCCTACCTTTGATGGTTATGCAAAAAACTGCAAATCATAGTCCTAGGACACATATTCAGATAAAAGGAGCGCGGGTTAATAATCTTAAAAATATTGATGTTGATATCCCTAAAAACCAGTTGGTGGTGATAACAGGGATGTCCGGTTCCGGGAAATCCTCATTAGCATTTGATACCTTATATGCCGAAGGGCAACGGAGATACGTAGAAAGTCTTTCTTCCTACGCCCGTCAGTTCATGGGCAGAATGAATAAACCGGATGTGGATTACATCAAAGGGATTGCTCCGGCAATTGCCATTGAACAAAAAGTGATCTCCTCCAATCCCCGATCGACGGTAGGTACATCCACCGAGATCTATGATTACCTCAAATTATTGTTTGCCCGTATCGGTAAGACCTACTCGCCCATTTCGGGCAAAGAGGTGAAGAAGGATACGGTGACCCATATTGTGGATCGTCTACTAGCCTATGAGGACGATTCGACCATCACGATTTATAGCCCTTTAATACCAACCAATAAACGGAAGTTAAAGGAAGAATTGTCGCTGCTTTTGCAGAAGGGTTTTGTGCGGATCAAACATCAGGATAGCATACAGAAGATCGAATCGGTACTGGAGAATAAAGAGGTCGCGAATTCAACTTTTAAAGAGGGTGATATCTATATCGTGATCGATCGGATTATGTTGGATCATAGCGATGACACCATCAACCGTTTGGCGGATTCTATCCAAACAGCCTATTTTGAAGGAAAGGGTGAATGTTTGGTGGAAGTGAACTCGGAGAGTTTCTCCTTTTCGGATAAGTTTGAACTGGATGGGATGACATTCGAAGAGCCGACCCCTAATTTCTTCAGTTTCAATAATCCTTACGGAGCCTGTAAACGATGTGAAGGTTATGGAAAGATCATTGGAATCGATCCTGATTTGGTTATTCCGGATAAAAGTCGCTCCGTATATGATGGTGCGATTGCGCCTTGGCGTGGGGAGAAGATGGGGCTGTGGTTGGAGAAACTGGTTCGAAATGCACTGAAATTTGATTTTCCGATTCATCGTTCCTATAGCGACCTGACCAAAGCACAGCAAGAGGTATTATGGACGGGGAACAAATATTTCCGCGGCTTGAATGATTTCTTTGCCGAGCTGGAAGAACAGACCTATAAAATCCAATACCGTGTAATGCTTTCCCGCTATCGTGGAAAAACGGATTGTCCGGAATGTAAGGGCACGCGCTTGCGTAAGGATGCGAGTTTCGTAAAGATAAACGATCATTCGATCACCGATATCGTATTGATGCCTTTGGATGAGACTTTGGCCTTGTTCCAGTCCCTGAAGCTTTCAGACCATGATGCCATCATTGCCAAAAGGTTATTGGCAGAGATCAACAACAGGCTGCAGTTCTTGAGTGATGTGGGCTTAAGTTACCTGACCTTGAACCGCCTGAGCAATAGTCTTTCAGGAGGGGAATCCCAACGGATCAACCTGGCGACTTCTTTGGGAAGTTCCCTTGTAGGTTCCATTTATGTGCTGGATGAACCGAGTATTGGATTGCATCCGCGGGATACCCAACGATTGATCGGGGTATTGAAATCCCTTCGCGATGCGGGCAATACCGTGATCGTGGTGGAGCATGAGCAGGAGATGATGGAAGCTGCGGATTACCTGATCGATATTGGCCCTGAAGCGGGGATCAACGGGGGTGAATTGGTATTTGCAGGGACCTATAAAGAAATATTAACGGATAAGAAGAGTTTGACAGGGGAGTATTTAAGCGAGCAGCTTCAAATCCCTGTTCCTGATAAGAGAAGAAAATGGAACGAATCCATCCGGGTACTGGGTGCACGGGAAAATAACCTGAAAGGAATCACGGTAGATTTCCCCTTGAATGTCTTTACGGTCGTTTCGGGGGTATCCGGTTCGGGTAAGACCTCTTTGGTGAAACGGATCTTATACCCTGCGCTGCAAAAGGCTGTGGGTAGTTATTCCGGCGATCAGACGGGTTTGTTTGATGGTCTGGAAGGGGCTATCGATCAGGTAGAACAGGTCGAAATGGTGGATCAGAACCCTATCGGTCGTTCGACACGTTCTAATCCGGTTACCTATGTAAAGGCTTGGGATGAAATCAGGGCCTTGTTTTCGAGTCTTCCGGCGGCTAAGGCCAACGGGCTAAAACCATCAGCATTCTCCTTCAACGTAGAAGGAGGGAGATGTGAGATCTGTCAAGGTGAAGGGGTTGTGAAGATCGAGATGCAGTTTATGGCGGATATTGTGCTTCCTTGTGAGGCCTGCGAAGGAAAGCGCTTTAAACAATACGTGTTGGATGTGCAGTACCAAGGGAAATCGGTGTCTGATATCCTAGACCTGAGTGTGGATGAAGCGATCGAATTCTTCGCTGATCAGCCTAAGATCTTGAACAAGCTGAAACCTTTGCAGGAGGTAGGTTTAGGCTACGTGAAGTTGGGTCAATCTTCCAGCACCCTGTCTGGTGGTGAGGCGCAAAGGATTAAATTGGCCTCTTTTTTAATAAAAGGGAACAATCAGAAAAAAACTTTGTTTATTTTTGATGAACCTACAACCGGCCTACATTTCCATGATATCAGCAAATTGCTTAAGGCATTTTCAGCATTGATCGAACTGGGCAACTCCGTGCTGGTGATCGAGCACAACCTGGATATGATCAAATCAGCAGATTGGGTTATTGATATTGGTCCTGAAGGAGGTGAGAAGGGGGGTAATCTGGTATTTGCAGGAACACCGGAAGACCTGATAACATGTAATCAATCCTATACGGGTGACTACCTTAAACGTCACCTCATTTCTAAATAAATTAAATACACACATGATGCGTAAAAAATTTAGTTTTCTTTTGTTGCTGGCCTTGTTCAGCAATGTCGTTTCAGCACAAGTAGAAAGGCCTAAATTGGTTGTTGGCTTAATGGTAGACCAAATGCGATGGGACTACCTTTACCGTTTCGCGGATCGTTATGGTAATGATGGTTTTAAAAGATTGCTTCGTGATGGTTTTTCCTGCGAGAACACCCTGATCGATTATGTGCCTACTTTTACGGCTATCGGACATAGTTCCGTTTACACAGGAAGTGTTCCTGCAATCCACGGAATTGCGGGTAATGACTGGATCGAGCAACAGACCGGCACGTCGATGTATTGTACACAAGATGATGCGGTAGAGGGTGTTGGGACAAAGGAGAAGGAAGGGAAACAATCCCCAAGAAACCTCTTGGCTTCAACGGTTACCGATCAGTTGAAATTGGCCACCAATTTTCAATCCAAGGTGATCGGTATTGCGATCAAGGATAGGGGAGGAATTTTACCTGCAGGTCACTTTGCTGATGCGGCATATTGGTTTGAAGCAAATTCGGGCGATTGGATCAGTAGTACTTATTATATGGAAAACCTGCCGAATTGGGTGCAGAATTTCAATAAGCAGAAATTGGCGGAGAAGTTGTTGAAGCAGGATTGGAATACTTTATATCCTATCGAAACCTATAAGAACAACAGTGTGGATGATGATAATGTGTATGAAGGCAAATGGGCAGGGGAGGAAACTCCGACATTTCCGCGCAAAACTTCGTTGTTGATGAAGGATGCGGGTTATGAACTGATCAAAACCACGCCTTTCGGAAATACATTTACCTTAGATTTTGCCAAAGAAGCGATCAAGCAGGAGAATCTAGGCAAGAATCCGACAAAGGCTACAGATTTTCTAGCGGTGAGTCTTTCGGCTACGGATTACGTGGGACACCGCTATTCGCTTTCTTCGGTGGAGATTGAGGATATCTACCTTCGTTTGGACCAAGAATTGGCTGAATTCTTCAATTACTTGGATAAAACTGTTGGTAAGGGAAATTATACATTCTTCCTTACAGCGGACCATGCGGCTTCCTATAACTCCCGTTATTTTATGGATATGCGTGGTAATGGGGGCTATTTCTTTTCCCGCCAGATCATGCGTAATCTGAACGAACAGTTGCAGGCTGAATTTGGAGTGGATAAGATCGTTTCCAGTTTGATGAACTATCAGGTTCATTTGAATTATGGCTTGATTGAAAAACAGAAATTGGATGAGGAGAAGATCAAGAAGTCGATCATCAAGATGCTGCGTCATGAGGATGGGGTAGCTTTTGTGGTGGATATGGAAGGTGGTGAGAATATGATGATTCCGGCTCAGCTGCGTGAGAAGATCGTGAATGGCTATAACAGGAAACGTAGTGGAGCGATTCAGATCATTACGGAACCGCAATGGTATGACGGAACGCCAAGATCTACCGGAACGACCCATGGTACCTGGACGCCTTATGATTCGCATATTCCATTGGTTTTTATGGGATGGGGTGTGAATAAGGGCAAGACGAATAAAATGGTGCACATTACGGATATTGCGCCTACGATCAGTGCGCTATTGCACGTGATGGAACCTAATGGTTCTATAGGGCAGCCTATTGTGGAGGTCTTACAGAAATAGTCCTTAAATTTTCATATTTTTGAGGATAAGCTAGTAGAGGAAAAATATGCTATCGAAGAAAACAAAATACGCTATCAAAGCCCTAATGGTATTGGGAAGGAATTATGGAAAGGAGCCTATGCAGATCGGAAAGATTGCGGAGGAGGAACGTATTCCGAAGAAATTCTTGGAACAGATACTATTGGAGATGCGTAATGCGGGGATTTTGTATTCCAAGAAAGGCGCTGGAGGTGGTTATAGCTTGAACAAGGCGCCGGAGGATATTTATCTCTCGCAGGTGATGCGTTTGGTGGATGGTCCGATTGCGTTGTTGCCTTGTGTGAGTTTGAATTTTTACCGCTCTTGTGAGGAATGTGTGGAAGAGCATGCTTGTGGGATTCGGGATACGTTTATTGAGGTGAGGAATGCGATGCTGCAGATTTTGAATGATACTAGTATTTTGAATTTGATTAATAAGGAGAAGGAATTGAACCTGGAGACGGGGAGGTAGGTTTCTTTGTCATTGCGACATATATGTACATTACGTTATACTCATTGCGAGGAATTATCATCATTGCGATATATATGTCATTACGTTATACTCGTCATTGCGATATATTCGTCATTGCGAGGAGGTACGACGAAGCAATCTTCCCGCATGTCATGCTGAGCGTAGTCGAAGCATCTGTTCGTAAGTAACCGTACAGATCCTTCGACTACGCTCAGCATGACAAAGACTACATTCAGGATGACAAAGTCCAAAGATTGCTTCGTTCCTCGCAATGACGCTTTAAAGCCTCGCAAAGCCGTATTTCTACAAAACTTCCATTAACCTTTCAAAAGCCATCCCACGAGAGGCTTTCAACAAAATCATAAAATCCTTTATCGGATCCTTAACCAAAGCCGCTTTTGCTTCTTCCGTTGTTTCATAAAATTCAACCGCTTTTGTTTCATCAACCATCAGGTTCTCTACATCCTTATCGCCCTCAACAACTTCATCCCTCAATCCAAAAAAAGCCTTTCCAACAAAAATCAATCTATCCAGTTCAACAGCTTTAGCTGCTGCAATAACCTTTCTATGCTCCTCCACACTCTGATCCCCCATTTCGAACATATCGCCCAATATCGCTGCTTTCCTCTCCGCCTTGATCACCTTAATATTTTCAATTGCCGCCGCCATACTACTCGCATTCGCATTATAATAATCTGCAATAATAGTATTACCGTCAGTCTTTGTAATCTGTGAACGATTGTTCTGAGGCACATATCCCTCCAGCCCTGCATTAATCTCCTCCGCACTTAATCCAAAATGCAATCCCACCGCAACAGCAGCCAGCATGTTCTCCGTATTATAAGCCCCCGTTAAATGCGTATTCACCTCATGCGTTCCATTTTCCCCCCGCTCTTTCCAAAAAATAGTCAATAAAGGATCAGCAACCACCAATCCTCCCTGAACATCATTCTTATCCGAAAAACCGTAATAAAAAATATCTTTCAACTTCCTATCCTCCGCCATCTTCATCAGAAATTCATTATCCCCTTGAACAAAAACCTGCCCATTATGCTCCTTAAGGTAATCATAAAGCTCTCCTTTGGTCTTCATCACTCCTTCAAAAGAACCAAACCCTTCCAGATGAGCCTTGCCCACATTGGTGATCAGACCATGGCTTGGCTGCGCGATATGACATAGAAATTCAATTTCTCCCTGATGATTAGCACCCATTTCAATAATGGCCAGTTCCAGATCCTTTGGTAAGGAAAGAATAGTCAAAGGAACACCGATATGGTTGTTCAGGTTTCCCTTCGTAGCAAAAGCCTTGAATTTTTGGGAAAGGACGCTGTATAACAATTCCTTGCTGGTAGTTTTACCATTGGTTCCCGTAATCCCCACAAAAGGGATATCCAATTGTTTCCGATGATGTGTAGCCAAGGCCTGCAAACTGCTTAACACATCCTCTACCAGGATATAAGCGGGGCCATCCTGAACATATTCCCGATCATCCAGCACCACATATTTAGCCCCGGCCTCCAATGCTTTTTCGGCAAAGGTATTCCCATTAAAAGATTCCCCTTTAAGGGCAAAAAATATACAGTCTTTAGTGATCTGACGCGTATCCGTACAGATGGATGGGTAGTCTAGGTAGATTTGATAAAGTTCAGCTATTTGCATCTCCAAAAATTTTAAACAAAGGTATAAAATAAAAAATCCCGTTTCTTTTTTGGAAACGGGATTTCAGGTATTTTTTTTCCTTACAAGGAAAGGATTTCGACGATCCGAGTAAGGTTGGTATTGATTTTATCAATATGCTTGATGGCTTTGTTGAACGGGGTAAATTGTACATTTCCACAGATCAATCCGGCCATTTCGCCTTTACGACCTTCGAGAAGTCCTTCTACCGCGGCAACACCCAAACGGCTAGCTAACACACGGTCCATACAGGTTGGTGATCCACCGCGTTGGATATGTCCCAATATGGAAACACGAACATCATAAGCAGGGAAGTTGGCCTTGATTTTTTCGGCAACGACCAATCCGCCTTCTTTATCACCTTCAGCAACGATGATGATACGGGATGATTTGTTTTTTCTGGTTTTATCCAGGCGTTTCATGATGGCATCATAATCCACTTCCAGTTCTGGGATAAGCACGGCTTCAGCACCAGTACTGATACCTGAACGTAAAGCGATCAGACCGGAGTCGCGACCCATCACTTCCACCACAAATAGGCGGTCGTGGGACTCTGCGGTATCACGGATCTTATCTACAGCATCCACTACGGTGTTGATGGCTGTATCATAACCGATCGTAAAGTCTGTACCATTCAAGTCATTATCGATGGTGCCGGGCATACCAATAATAGGAATATCAAATTCTTCAATGAATTTGGATGCTCCTGTAAAGGTTCCGTCTCCACCAATAACCACTAAGGCATCAATATCATGTTTTTTAAGGTTTTCGTAAGCTTGTTTTCTTCCTTCGACAGTTCTGAATTCATCACTTCTTGCTGTTTTCAGGATGGTACCACCACGTTGGATGATATTGGCTACAGATTTAGCATCCATCGCAATAATATCGCCCTGAACCATGCCATCGTATCCTCTACGGATACCAAACATGTTCATTCCATGGTAAATACCTGAACGGATAACTGCACGGATACCGGCATTCATACCTGGAGAATCACCTCCAGAAGTTAAAACGGCAATGTTTTTAATGTTACTCATATGCCAAATATACCGATTTACTTACGTTTAAAATGTATGATTATGTTAACTTATTTCGCGTTGTATTTATCCAAACCTGATTGCAAGAATGCTTTGTAGCTAGCAATATCGTAATCCGCTCCACTGGTTGGAACCAATAATTCACCATTATTATCCAATAAAGCATATAAAGGTTGTGAATTGGAGTTGAAACGCTCGATCTGTAGTTCCGAATTCTTCTTACTTACTTTGGTTACTTTTTTACCCGTGATTTTAGAGGTGTAATGCTCAGATTCCGGTAATTCCAAAGCACTATCATCCACATAAAGTTCAACTAGGATAAATTTCTCATTGATCATGGCTTTTACGCTTGGATCAGACCAAACGGTTGCTTCCATCTTACGACAGTTTACACAGTTCCAGCCTGTGAAATCGACCATAAGCGGTTTGTTCTGCGCTTTTGCTGCTGCTAAAGCTTCATCATAATCGTAATAAGGGTCCATTCCTTTCAAGGTTGTTCTTGGATGGAAATGGCTATAATATTTACGGCTAGAAGCATCGGCTGAACCTGCAGGAGCTGCATGACCTCCACCGCCACCGGCAGAAATATCAAAATCTTGGGTTCCGATCGGAGGAAGGAATGCTGAAATAGATTTCAACGGTGCTCCCCACATACCAGGTACCATATACATCACAAAAGAGAATACGATAATGGCCAAGATTGTTCTTGGAACCGACATGAATTTCAGGTCGCTATCATGCGAGAATTTGATTTTTCCGATCAGGTATAGTCCCATCAAGCCAAAGATCACGATCCATAATGCTAGGAATACCTCACGGTCTAGGAATTGCCAGTTGTAGGCCAAATCGACATTCGAAAGGAATTTTAAGGCCAAAGCTAACTCTAAGAAACCTAATACCACTTTCACACTGTTTAACCAACCACCTGATTTAGGCATTGATTTCAACAGGGATGGGAACATCGCAAATAGTACGAAAGGAATAGCTAACGCGATCGAGAATCCCAACATACCAATGGCAGGACCTAAGCGATCACCTTTTGTAGCCGCATCAACCAATAATGTACCAATAATTGGTCCTGTACAGGAGAACGATACTACCGCTAAACTTGCGGACATAAAGAAGAGACCTATCAATCCACCTTTGTCTGATTTTGCATCAATTTTGTTGACAAAAGAACTTGGAAGGGTAATTTCGAATGCTCCTAAGAAAGAAGCTGCAAATACCACCAAGAGTAGGAAGAATAGGAAATTGAATATACCATTTGTAGAGAGGACATTCAGGGCATCGGCACCGAAAGCGATGGTAATCAACATACCTAAGGCTACATAGATTACGATGATGAATAATCCGTAAAGGAAAGCTTGTTGAACAGCTTGTGCTGTGTTTCCTGATTTTTTGGTGAAGAAACTTACGGTCAAAGGAACCATTGGGAAGATACATGGCATTAAGAATGCAATAAATCCACCGATTAGCCCTTTAATGAAAATCCCCCACATGCTGGTGTCTTCCCCATCTGCATCAGATGGAGCAGCGGCAACAGTTGTAGTAGTTGTGTCTTGTGCACTGGTATCCTGACCATCGGAGAACTCTAGATCTCCAACATCAGTTAGCAATGTGTCATCAGATGTCGTTTGTTCTTCCCCCGAACTGAACTCGATATCATCTGTATTGATTAAAGAATCTTGTGAAAAACCTGCTAGAGGTGTGGTTAATGAAAGTAAAAGCCAACATGTGGCAATTAAAATATGTTTTAAATTGAACATAATTATTAGTTTATCGCGGCAAAGCTAAGAAAAAGGCAGGGAACCCTGCCTTTTTAGATAAGATATTTTATAATATTTTACTTGATTGTTACAGCAAATTCGTACTCATCTGGTGGAAGACAACGTTCTTTGTCACATACCATGAAGGTAGCAGTACCTTTAACTTTGGTAGGTTTACCATTAGCTAAATTAACTTTTTGTTGGAAAATCACTTCTCCGTTGTAGTAAGGAACATTCATTTTGAAGGTTTCCTCGTACTTAGATTTTGGTGCTTTCGCTGCAACTTTACCGTTTAATTTTGCACCATTGTCTGCAGTGATGTTGAATTCGGTAGCAATTGGGCCTCCTTCAGGAACACTTAACCCGTAGATATGCCATCCTTCATCTACTTTCGCTTTGATAAAAACAACCGCTTCCTTAGCGTTGATTTTCTTCGTAGCAACCGACCATTCTACTGGTTTCAATACCTGCGCAAATGCACCTGAAATGGCGAATAGTACGAAGGCAATTAATAAATTTATTTTTTTCATAAAAAACCGTTTGTGTAATTGACTATTAATTTTTAATATAGTTTAATTCAAAGTTAGAATAATATGTTTCAAAGTTTGTCATATTTAGTTATTTTTTTTTCGAGTGTAATCAATTTTTTGCAAATGAAATACGACTTCTTTGAACTGGTAACTTTTTAACTCACTGGCACTTTCTATATATATAAGGCCATTTCTGTCCACTTTTCTGATTATTCCTTCGAATTGTATATCATTAGACGTGTAAATAGCTGGAATGTCCCTTTGAAAAAGTAATTTGTTGTAAAGATTCAATAATTCCTCTTCTGTAATTTTCTCCGATTTAAAAGCATCGTATTTATTTTGAATGGATTGCAGGAGCTCTTCGCATGCTTTTACCAGATCGTGGATTTCATATCCGGTCTCTTTTAAAAGAGAGCTGGCGGTTGCTTTGATTTCCTGTGGAAATTCCTGTTGATTGACGTTGATGCCTATGCCAATTATGGCATGATTTATCGCTTTCGAGGTAATACTGTTCTCGATCAGGATTCCCGCTATTTTTTTTCCGTTCAAGAGAATATCGTTCGGCCATTTAATTTCTGCATCAATCTGAAGACTTTTCAACCAATCGATGATCCCTAAACTGATCAGCATATTCAACAAGAAATGATCTTGCAAGCTTAGGAATTTTGGATAGAGCAAGGTGCTTACGGTAATGTTTTTATTTGGCGGAACGGTCCATACATTGCCTCTTTGGCCTCTTCCATGGGTCTGATGCCTTGCCATTATGGCAGTCCATTCTGGTAATGGCTTGAAATTTGACAGTTGAGATTTTAAATAATCATTTGTTGAGCCAATTTGCTCCAAAACAATTATCTTTTGGCGTAGTGAATCTCCCGAAAATGTGTTATTTTGCAAAAAGAAAGAGTTTTAATAAAATATTTATCAAAAGTATAATATTTCTTAATGAGTAAAAACAAAAAAGGTTCCTTATCAGAAAAGCTTGCAGACATTGTGATTCATGGGATGCAGGAAAAAAAAGGAAACGAAATAGTGCGGTTGGATATGCGGGAAGTTAATGGGACATTGTCCGATTATTTTGTAATCTGCCATGCCGACTCCACGGCACAAGTAAATGCTATCGCAAAAAGTGTAGAAGACGAAGTTTATAAGGCTTTTAACCAAGATCCATGGCATAAAGAAGGCCAAGGGAATGGGGAATGGATTTTATTGGACTTTGTGGATGTTGTAGTTCACATTTTCCAAACGGAAAAACGTTCGCATTATCGGATGGAAGACCTTTGGGGCGATGCAGAAGCAAGCAGCTATCAGAGCGCTTAAGAATTGATTGTATAGAAACGTAGTATAGAGAATAAATGAAGAAAGTTCCAAGTAAGAAGATTACGCCAATGCCACCAAAATTTAATATGATATGGCTTTGGATAGCAATTTTTATTGGTTTTTTTGGGCTCCAGTATTTGTTTAGTGGTGAGGGAGCTAAAAAGATAACCTATAAAGAATTTGAAACGAAATCCCTGATCCCAGGTGATGTCGATAAATTGATTGCCTATAAAAATGGGGAATTGTGGGATGTAGAAGTATATATTAAACAGGATCGTTTAGCAGAAGAGAAATATAAGGATGTTGCTCCAAAAGGCAATTCATTGAACTTCAGCAAAACGCAAAGCCCACAATATGTATTTTCGGAAGCAAATGCCGAAGCATTAGAGAATAAATTAAAAGCATCACAGGATAGCCTAGCGGCTAACCAACCTCGTGTTGGAGTTAGCTTCGAAGACCGTTCAAACCCTTGGGCGGGATGGTTCGTATCCTTCATGTTGCCATTGTTGATCATTGTTGCCATCTGGATTTTCTTGATGCGCAGAATGAACGGTGGAGCAGGGGGTGGCGGCGGTGCCATTTTTAATATCGGTAAATCGAAAGCACAACTTTTCGACAAAGAATCTCAGATCAACATCACCTTCAACGATGTTGCTGGATTGGAAGAGGCAAAACAAGAGGTCATGGAAATCGTGGATTTCTTGAAAAACCCGAAGAAATATACCGATTTAGGAGGTAAGATCCCTAAAGGAGCGCTATTAGTAGGCCCTCCGGGAACCGGTAAAACCTTGTTGGCGAAAGCAGTAGCAGGCGAAGCGCAAGTACCTTTCTTCTCCTTGTCAGGTTCTGACTTCGTGGAGATGTTCGTAGGTGTTGGGGCATCCCGTGTTCGCGATTTGTTCAAGCAAGCAAAAGAAAAAGCGCCATGTATCATCTTTATTGATGAGATCGATGCGATCGGACGTGCTCGTGGAAAGAATTCCATTATGGGCGGAAATGACGAGCGTGAAAATACGTTGAACCAGTTATTGGTGGAGATGGATGGTTTCGGAACCAACGTTGGGGTGATCATCCTGGCGGCTACCAACCGTTTAGATGTACTGGATTCGGCTTTATTGCGTCCAGGACGTTTTGATAGACAGATTTCGATCGATAAACCAGATTTGATCGGTCGTGAACATATCTTTAATGTACACTTGAAGCCATTGAAATTGGCGGAAGAGGTTGATGCGAAGAAATTATCGGCACAGACCCCAGGTTTTGCTGGTGCAGAAATTGCGAACGTATGTAACGAGGCAGCCTTGATTGCAGCTCGTAAGAACAAGAAAGCAATTGAAATGCAGGATTTCCAAGATGCAATTGATCGCGTAATTGGTGGTTTGGAGAAAAAGAATAAAATCATCTCTCCGGATGAGAAAAAGATCGTGGCTTACCACGAGGCAGGTCACGCGATTGCGGGTTGGTTCCTGGAACATGCGGACCCTTTGGTTAAAGTTTCCATTGTTCCACGTGGAGTTGCTGCCTTAGGCTATGCCCAATATCTGCCAAAAGAGCAGTTTTTATACACCACTGAGCAGTTGATTGACAGTATGTGTATGACAATGGGTGGTCGTGTTGCGGAGGATATTACTTTTGGAAGAATATCTACCGGTGCACAGAACGACTTAGAGCGTATCACCAAATTGGCTTATGCAATGACGGCGGTTTACGGTATGAACCACAAAGTGGGGAATGTCTCTTTCCGTGATAGCTCTGGCGATAGCCAATTCCAAAAACCATATTCCGATCAAACGGCAGAGTTGATCGATGATGAGGTGAGAACATTGATCTCTGAAGTTTACGAGCGTACGAAACAATTGTTGCTGGAGAAACAAGAGGGATTGATCAGAATCGCAGAGAAATTATTGGAAAAAGAAATCCTTTTCCAAGCAGATCTGGAGGAAATCTTAGGAAAGCGTCCATTTGCCAATAAAACCACTTACGATGAATTCGTGAATGGTGGGGCTGATGGTGGCGGTGTTCCTCAAACGGATCTTCCGATTCCGACAGGCGATGTGGATGATGCAGAACAAGCAGCAGACAACAAGCCTAATACAAATTCTGAAAATATTTAATCAAATCATAGACAGACAAGGCTTTCCCAAACCTTGTCTGTTTTTTTTATAGCTATTGTTAGCTTTTTGTTTTATATTATAGCATGAACACCCGAAATACCACGGCGAAAGAGAAGATGTTGAAGAAGATCCGTCAGGCACTTCTTCAGAAGAAGGAGAACCCTCATCCTATGTTTGAGGAGACCCCGCTGTATAAGGACGAGGAAGAACCGTTGGACGTCACTTTTGCCCGTGAATTCACGCAGGTATCGGGAAAGTTTGTGTATTGTGATGGAGAGATCAATCTGATCGAAAATCTGATCATTTTGGTGGAGAAGCTGGAAATTTCTAAGCTATATGTTTGGGAAAAGACTGTTCAACAGTTGTTGGATCAGTATGGTTTCCCTTATCGAAGCACGCAAGTGAATTTTGAGGAGGTGGAAGCCAGTATTACGGGTTGTGAAGCACTGATCGCCTGTAATGGAAGCATCATGCTGAGCAATGCCAATGAATCGGGACGCCGGTTGAGCGTTTATCCACCGGTACATATTGTGATTGCAAGAGCCTCTCAATTGGTGATGGACCTGAAGCACGGAATGGCGGTGGTTCGTCAAAAATATGGAGCAGACCTGCCTTCCATGATCAGTACCATCACAGGGCCTAGCCGAACTGCCGATATCGAAAAGCGTTTGGTGCTTGGTGCCCATGGACCTAAAGAACTTTATTTATTTTTACTCGAAGACCGTTTTTAAATGTTAGCTTATTATCTTTTTAATCTACCTGTTGCCAGTGTTATTTTTGCCCTTACTATCGGATTGAGCATTTATGTTTTTGCAAATCCGCAATGGTATGGCAAATTGATGTTGCATCCTTATAGTATTTCAAGAGATAAGAAATATGCCTATCTGATCTTTACCAGTGGGCTTATCCATAAAGATTGGATGCACCTGATCTTTAACATGATTACCTTCTACTATTTCGGTTTCGGACTGGAAGCTATTTTTGTTGCACAATTAGGGGTTTTGGGGCATGTGATGTTTGCGGTATTATACATTGTGGCATTGGTGCTGAGCGATATTCCTACGATCATGAGGCATAAGGATAATTATGGTTACCATAGTTTAGGCGCTTCTGGAGCTATTTCTGCAGTGCTGTTCAGTTATATTTTATTTAACCCACTTACTAAGCTTTATATCTTTTTTGCCCTTCCGCTTCCGGCTTTTTTATTCGCTGGTTTGTATTTGGTGTATTGTATATGGGCTTCCAAGAATTCCAATGATGGGATCAATCATGATGCGCATTTATTTGGCGCATTGACGGGATTGGTGCTTACTATTCTGATGTTCCCTGGAATTATCAATCATTTTATTGGGCAGTTTTAAGAAGTATTCTATTTTAATTCGTCCAGTTTTCCCGATCCAAACTCCTATACTGTATAGCTTCAGCTAAATGCTCGATTTTAATGGCCACAGAATTATCCAGATCAGCAATAGTTCTGGCCACCTTTAATATCCTATCATAAGCCCTCGAAGAAAGATTCAATTTATCCATTGCCTTTTTCAACAAACCTTTCCCGATCTCATCAATCAAGCAATATTCTCGAATATTCCTCACCCGCATCTGCGCATTCGAATGGATATGCTCCAAATCCTTAAACCGCTGTTCCTGAATCCTCCTAGCAAGAATCACCCTTTCCCTTATACTCCCACTTTTTTCTGTTGCTCTTACCGTCGTCAATTCATTGAATTCAACAGGCGTCACTTCAATGTGGATATCAATTCGATCCAATAAAGGACCAGAGATCCTGCTCAAATATTTCTGCACATTAATATATCCACAAGTACAATTCCTACTGGGATGGTTATAAAAACCACAAGGGCAGGGGTTCATGGCTGCGATCAGCATAAAACTGGCGGGATAATCCACCGTGATCTTTGCTTTGGAAATGGTAATCGATCGAGATTCCAAGGGTTGACGCATCACCTCCAGAACAGACCTTTTAAATTCAGGCAGCTCATCCAGGAAAAGAACCCCATTATGCGCCAAGGAAATCTCTCCTGGTTGTGGATTTGCCCCGCCACCAACCAAAGCCACATCAGAAATGGTATGATGGGGAGATCGGAACGGCCTAATCGTCAATAGCGACTCTGTGGCAGCCAATTGGCCAGAAACAGAATGTATTTTGGTGGTTTCCAAAGATTCCTCCATGGACAAAGGCGGGAGTATGCTGGGGATTCGCTTCGCCAACATGGTCTTGCCAGAACCTGGAGGACCAATCAAAATCACATTATGCCCCCCAGCAGCCGCTATTTCCAAAGCCCTTTTGATATTCTCCTGTCCTTTGACATCCGAAAAGTCCATCTCGTATCCATTCACCTGCTGATTAAATATTTCCTGCACATCAATCCGCAAAGGGGCAACCTGCCGGATACCCAATAGAAAAGAACAAGTATCCGAAAGGTCTTCTACCGGATATACGGCAATCCCTTCCACAATGGCGGCCTCTTCTGCATTCTGTTTGGGAAGGATGATTCCTTGAAAACCATCTTTCTTCGCCTGGAGGACAATGGGTAATACGCCTTTAATAGGCAAGTTTTTCCGTCGAGAGCAAGCTCTCCCAAGATCATATGCGTTGCGAGTTTATCGGTAGGGATCTGTTCGGAAGCCGCAAGTATTCCAATGGCAATACTCAGATCATAGGAAGAACCTTCCTTTCGGATATCCGCAGGTGCCAGATTAATCAGGATCTTACGTCTGGGCATGTGAAAACCAATAGACAATATGGCACTTTCTATCCGTAATAAGCTCTCTCTGACAGCAATATCTGGCAATCCAACAATATAATATTGGGTTCCGGTCGTTATGTTCGCTTCTACGGTGATGGTCCGGGCACCAATGCCAAAGACAGCGCTACTGTATGTTTTTGTCAACATATAGGAAAATAATTCAATTTGCAGATAGAATAAATTATTTGCAGAACAAAATGGGCTCAAAATTTGAGATAAATGTTTATATTATAAGTGACCGTGGGAAAAGGCTGTAGCCGAATGACTATTGATTATCGATAAAATATTATTTATTAAAACGATTCGGTCTATTTTTTGTTAACACTATATAAAACGGTAAAGAAATTACAAAAAATTAAAATACATACTAAAATGAACGATAACGGTAAAATTGTAACAGCATTATTAGCTGGATTAGCAGCAGGAGCAATATTGGGAATTTTGTTCGCACCAGAAAAAGGAAGCGAAACTAGAGAAAAAATCAATGAATCATTAGCCGATCTTGGCGATGCGATCAAAGAGCGCGCAGAAGAGCAATTCGATCAATTGAATGACTTTAAAGAAAAAATCGTAGCTACATTAAAAACGAAACTAGGTAAAGCAGATTCGTATATCGACGAAGAGATTGAAGAACACGCGTAAGCGGAAAGGGGAATTGCTGCATGGAAGAACAAAAATTTTCATTTTCTGAGTCCTTTGATAAATCCAAGGAATACGTAGAAACACAATTTGAGTTATTGAAACTCAAAGCTATTTCCAGAATGTCCAGGATCTTAGGATCCTTGATCGTGGATGCCAGCAAGGTTTTATTGACCCTATTGATTGTGTTCTTTGTATCCCTTGCCTTAGGGTTTTATTTAGGAGAATTAATGGGTAGCTATTCATTGGGCTTCTTATCCACAGGTGGTATTTTCTTGGTGATCTTATTGATTATCCGAGCTATGGAACCTAAATTGGAAGCCAAGTTTATGAATGTAACCATCAAAAGAATCCTTACAAAATGGGACGATGAAGATGATGAGGAGGAACAGCCCATCGTAAAGCCTAATATGGAGGAAGTGAAACAAGATGTTAACCAGGAAGGACCGATAGAAAATGATCATAGACAGCAATAATAAAAGAAGAAGTGTCAACAACATTGATGATCTAAATGCTGAGATTGCCAGGTTGAAGCGTCTCAAAATTGAGCAGGAAGATTTTTTGAAAAATCAATATTCCCTGCTCAAACATAAAATTGAGACACCAGCGCGTATCGCCAATATGTTGATGAACAGGGTTCCTGGAGTAAGTACCATC
Source organism: Sphingobacterium sp. CZ-2 (assembly GCF_004526235.1). Lineage (GTDB taxonomy): Bacteria > Bacteroidota > Bacteroidia > Sphingobacteriales > Sphingobacteriaceae > Sphingobacterium > Sphingobacterium tenebrionis. The sequence goes on from NZ_CP038159.1 coordinate 242,157, forward strand.
AAGGGATTGGTTCAGGGAATCGGAGAGGTTACAAATAAAAGCAACAAATCCGATTGGTTGACCAAAACGCTTCAATTAGGACTTCCATTGGTGTTGAACAAGACCTTACTTAAGAATGCAGGTTGGATCAAAAAAGGCTTGGTCTTGTTAGCTTCGGAAACTGCAGCAAAAAATGTGAATCAAGATAATGTAAGCTCCTGGATTGGGAAGATTACAGACATGATCAAACCCAAAAAGAAAAAGAAGAAAAACAAGGTAGAGGCTCCGGTGGGCGAGGTGATAAACCCCGTTCCTCCACAACATCCACCGATGATTACGGCGGAGGAGTCTGTACAGGATAATATTTACGGTATCCCAAAGGATAGCGAAGCTTATTAGGCGCGAGGCCTGATAGCAAAATAAAAAACCAAGGTCATTCGACCTTGGTTTTTCTTTTTTATGTTAAGCCTGGTTTTTCTGTTTGAAATCTTCGTAAGCTAAAGCAATACCTTCCTTAAGACTGGTTTTAGGCAACCAACCCAACCCTTTTAATTTTCCAACATCCATCAGTTTCCTTGGCGTACCATCAGGTTTGCTGCTATCAAACTCCAATTCGCCTTCAAAACCAACCACTTCCTTGATCAGCAGCGCGAGATCTTTAATGGAAATATCTTCACCTACGCCAATATTGACAAATTGCTCCTCGTCGTAATTTTCCATCAAAAATACACAGGCATCCGCTAGGTCATCCGCATACATGAACTCACGTAATGGTTTTCCGGATCCCCAAATGCTCACAGAAGCCGCATTATTCATTTTGGCTTCATGAAATTTCCTGATCAGCGCAGGTAGTACGTGCGAATTTTCAGGATGGTAATTGTCGTTGATGCCGTAAAGATTGGTCGGCATAACGGAAATATAATTATCGCCATATTGCAAGCGATAGGATTCCACCATCTTGATTCCTGCAATCTTGGCAATGGCATATGGCTCGTTGGTGTACTCCAATGGTCCGGTCAATAAGAAATCTTCTTTCAAGGGCTGCGGAGCCATTTTCGGGTAGATACAGCTCGAGCCCAGGAACATCAGTTTCTTCACCTCATTTTCATGGGAAAAGTGGATCACATTGTTCTGGATGGCTAGATTTTCGTAGATGAAATCTGCACGGTAGGTATTGTTGGCCATGATGCCACCCACCTTTGCCGCCGCAAGGAATACATAATCTGGTTTTTCCAGTTCAAAGAATTCCTTAACCGCTTGTTGGTCACGGAGGTCCAGTTCACCGGATGTTCTAGTGATAATATTTTCATATCCCAACTCCTGTAATTTGCGCAAAATAGCAGACCCCACCATTCCGCGGTGTCCAGCAACATAAATTTTCGCTTGTTTTTCCACCTGAATATCTTGTTTACTGCAAATATAAGGTTAATTTTGCGACTTAATTATCAGTTATGGGTAAGGATAAACTTAGAAAATTCGCAGAGATTGCCACCTTCGAGAATGTAGTGGAAATGGATGCCGGGAAAGCATATAAAGGAAAATGGGCCAAGGAATTCTTTAAAAACGATAAGCCAATCGTTCTTGAACTGGCCTGTGGCAAAGGGGAATACACAGTAAACTTAGCGAAACTATTTCCAGAGCGTAATTTTATTGGTATCGATTATAAAGGAAACCGGATTTGGAGAGGTGCTAAAACAGCCTTGGAAGAGGGAATATCCAACGTAGGGTTTTTACGCATACAGATCGAAACTTTGCTGGAGCATTTTGCAGAAGCGGAAGTAGCTGAAATTTGGATAACTTTTCCAGACCCTCAACCGCAGGATAGCCGCGAGAAAAAAAGGTTGACCAACCCGAAATTCTTGGAGCGTTATAAACATGTCCTTGTTCCAGGTGGAATCATGCACCTGAAAACAGATAATGACGGATTCTATGCCTATACCCTTGAGCAGATCGCCTTACAGGAACTTCCTAAACTAAAAGAAACTACCGATCTTTACCATTCCGATTTAGTGGATGAGGTTCTTTCCATCAAAACCTATTACGAGAAAAAATACCTTGCACACGACAAGAACATCAATTACGTGCAGTGGAAATTGACTAAAGGATAAGCATTTAAAAGGCAGATTTTGTAACTTCATTTCATTATGAAAAGAATTTACCTAATCTGCCTCCTACTTTCGGGTTTTGTGGCTCAAGCACAGGAAAACCCAAATAGTGCTCAGGCACAAGAAAACCTAAATAATACCTTCTCTCGCATTATTTCGGAAGTAAATCAGCATGCTGAAGCTTACGACCGGTTGAAATACAGTACCGAACATTTGGGGCACCGCCTCACAGGTTCGGAAAATGGAAGAAAAGCGGAGGAATATGCATTCAAACTTCTTCAATCCTATGGATTGGATGTCTCCTATCAACCTTTTTCATCCGAAAGTTGGTCTAGGGAATCTCTTTCCTTATCCTTCAACGGAGATCCTATTGCTGCGGTAGCCTTGGCACATTCTCCGATCAAAGTGGATTTAAACGCAGAAATCATTGATTTAGGGAATGGTTTGGAAGCAGATTATCAACGGGTGGGTGATAAAATCAAGGGTAAAATTGCATTAGTCTATTTACATATTCTCCCTAATTCCGGAAAAGACCTCAAGAACCTTCATCGATCAGAGAAAACAGCTTTGGCCGAAAAATATGGTGCAAAAGGGATTATATTCATCAATAGCGTTGCAAATAATGTGTTATTAACCGGTACAGCTTCGATTACGGGTCAATTAATAAATATTCCGGCCATTTGTATTGGATTGGAGGATGGTTTGAAATGGAAGGAAGCCCTTGCAAGCAAGGTTGTTAAGGTGAGCATTAACATGCGGAATAAGGCAGGGGAAACCCAATCGAGAAATATACTTGTCCGTATGAAAGGTACGGAGCTGCCCAACGAAAAGATTGTTATAGGTGGACATTTGGATAGCTGGGATCTGGCAACCGGAGCAATTGATAATGGAATCGGCTCCTATGCGGTAATGGATATTGCCAGGACATTCAAAAAATTAGCATTAGCCAACAAGAGATCCATTGACTTTGTCCTGTTTATGGGGGAGGAGCAGGGATTATTAGGCGCAAAAGCCTACGTTGATGCCGTGCTGAAAGAAGGTTCTCTGGATCAGATCAAATACATGCTGAATTTTGACATGGTCAATGCACCTACTGGTTTTTCCACTACAAGGGAAGAAATGATCCCGTTACTCAACGCACAAGGTGAAAATTATGCTGCCTTGGACAGTACATTTAAAAACAATAATGCGATAAGTGTGGGTCTGCATAGTGATCATCAGCCTTTTATGCTACGAGGGATCCCAACGGGAACCGGCCGAGGAGGTAAGCTTCCGAATAATGCAGGGATGTATTACCACTCCAATAAAGATGATTTTAGTTTGGTGGATAAAGCCGGATTGACGCAGACCATCCGTGTCGGCGCAGCCTACCTTTATTTATTGGCAAATGCAAAGGAGCTGCCTGCTAAAAAATTAGCAGACAATGAACTGGTGGATTTCCTGAACAAGGCCGGCCTAAAAGAACCTTTGCAAATTTCAGGAGAATGGCGATGGGGCAATTAATACCTAACCTGATCCTGAAATTTTGTCCAAGTGCTTGGATCTAAAGCCTGCTGATAAGTAGAGGCCTTTGGATTCAAGCGTTTTATACGATTTTTGATATACGCTTTTCTATCGGCCGGCGCAGGATGGGTTGAGATCCAGGTCAGATCTATATCCTCAGCCATATGGATTTCGAAGAGTTCCATGACCCTAGACAAGTTTTTTGGATCAATTCCTGCAGCATTTAGATATTCCACTGCCGTTTCATCTGCCTCTTTTTCCAAACTCCTTGAAAAGGCTTGTCCGGTTAGGAAGTTAGTCACTTCTGCGGTTCCTGTACTGGAAAGCAGTAGGTCCAATCCGAAATTGGTGACCAAAGATTTCATCACGTGGTTCTTTTCGCAATGCGCGATTTCATGGGCTATAATCCCCGAAAGGTATTCTGCACTATCCAAAAAGTCGATTAAACCGGTGGTTACCAAAATCTGGTCATCAGGAAGAGCAAAGGCATTCACTTCCTCATCCACGATGATATGAAAGCTATAATTGGTACTATCGATATCATTTTTGCTTAAAATAGGCAGGCAGATGGAGTCAAGTGTTGTCATGATGGAATCTTCCCCATCCAATACCTCATAAGTATCAAAGATATGGTTCATGATCATGGATCCTAGTTTTTTCTCCATCTTCTTTCCATTTTCTTGGACCTGGAATATACCGGTCCAATTTATTTGGGCAAGTAAAAAGTAAGAACCAGCGATGGCCACAAGAAGTAGGAGGGTTTTCGTTAAGATTTTCATGGTTTAATAATATTATCCGTAATGTCTGAGAACAAAAACCAACGTACATGAATACCTTTTCTGGTTTGAATGGAGGTATAGATGGTTGATACAATTTCAATGATATTGATGATAACTATCAAAAAGATATAAGCGATATAGTAATTGGTTATTTCCGTTTTATGAAGAATCACGGAGATGGTCCACCAGAAACCCACAGTATTGAAAAAGAAGATGAAAATTTGGGATATCAATGCCTGCATCCCATGCCATCGAACAAATTTGGTGGATCTTTTTTTGCCCACAACAAAGATGATGGTGGCCAATAAATTAAAAATGGGTAAAGGCAGTCCTGCAAATAGCGCAAATAGAGACATCAAATAGCTGTTGGAAGCATATTCTCTTTCGTCTTCTGATACCTGTTGGGGTGTAAATGTTATAATCCCTTCTTGATGTTCCATATCCAATTGGCAATTAATAATATAATAAGTAAAACGGAAATAAGCATGTTTTTTTTGAGGAACTCTTCCGCTGCGTTGTATACCCTGAAATAATAATCCCTTTTGGTGATTAGATCAACCAGGATCAAGCAGATAATGCTGGCCAGCAAAAATAAAGAGATGATCCCTAGAGGGTTGATCAGTATGGCCTCCCAGATGTTTCCATGCAAAAAGGCATCAATAGCTCGTGAAGAACCGCATGAAGGGCAAGGATAACCGGTTAGGTTCTTGACGGGACAGAGTGTAACCGCTGTATGGAAATAATGTAAGAACCCAAGCCATAGTATTCCAAAAAAACAGATTATACCTGTGATAAGGTATAATCTGTTCTTCTTCGCTATCATGAATTAGTAATTTAACGCAGTTACTAATTTTTCAAAATTCTTTGATTTAGTGGATCCCATGATCAAAAACCAGTCAATGATGGTCCATATTCCTAAACCACCACAGGTCAATAATTTTGCGATACCCAATCCCGTATCACCGATCATAAAACGATCAATACCAAATGTTCCAGCTAAAAGGGAAACTATAAGGACAGTAGTCGGATCTTTATATTGTTGAATCTGAACATTTGTCAATTTACTATCATCCGCTTTGGCCAATAAGTCTCGGATCTCCATGAGATGATAGGATTCAAAAAATTTGTTGTTAGACATTAAGAACATGTCTACTCTATTGCTTTCCATTTTATTTTGGTTATTGATGAATAAAAAAATCCGTTTATATAATGAAGATAAACGGATTTTTTCAATTTTCTGATAAAACTTTAATTTTTTATAAATTTTTTGTGCTTTCGCTTAGAAATTTTGTCCAAGTTAACGGGCTGAGGAATTTTTACATAATAGCCAGTACCATCGTATTCTCGTTTATTTGGGCTCTCTTTGCAGGCATCTGAACAACAGCCATCCAATTTCCAACCACATTCATCACATTGGGTGAAGTGCTCATTGCAAACAGGGTTTGCGCAATTGATCATTTTTGCGGTAACCGTTCCACAATTCTTACAGGTTGAGACGATGGATGGGTTCACCGAATTGACAGGTACGGTAACCCGGTTGTCAAATACGTAGCATTCGCCTTCAAAATCCTTTCCACCAGCTTCTTTACCATATTTGATAATACCGCCATGCAATTGGTAAACATCTTCAAAACCTTCTTTCAATAATAATGCAGAAGCTTTCTCACATTTGATACCCCCTGTACAATAGGTCAGGATCTTTTTACCTTTCAGATGCTCCAGTTCCTTCACTTTTTCAGGGAATTCGCGGAAATTATCGATATCTAACGTAACTGCATTCTTAAAACGGCCTACATTATGTTCGTAATTTGAACGAACATCCAGGATGACCACATCCTCCTCATCTTTCATCTGCATGAATTCCTGAGGCTCTAAATGCTTACCAGTTTGTTTATTGGGGTCGATGATTTTCGGGTCACGCAGTCCGGAATGGACAATCTCCTCTTTGTAACGACAATGCATCTTGATAAAGGAAAGTTCATCGACATTATCGATCTTAAATTCCGTTTTGGCAAAGCGAGGATCGGCATGTACCGCTTCCATATAGGCCTTACAAGCCTCAGGAGTACCGGATACTGTACCGTTCAAACCTTCATCTGCGACGATGATACGGCCGACAAGACCTAGGGATTTACAAAATGCTAAATGATTATCCGCGAATTGTTCCGCGTTTTCGATAGGGCTGTAGCAATAGTACAGCAATGTTTGATATTGTGCCATATATTCATTGATACCGCTGCAAACGGCGTTTAATGTTTTTAAATTTTATGCAAAGATAAGGAAAATGAAAAAATAAAAATTGATGGCGATCACTTTTTGATCAAGGGGGTCAATAAATACTCCAGCCCATTCAGTTTTATTTCGTAAAGTGTTTCCAATAAAACACCCAATTTACCCGCTGGAAAGCCATTTTTTTTGAACCATACGAGGTATGGCTCCGGTAATCGGCAAAGAAGATAACCTTGATATTTTCCGAAAGGCATCTTCATGTTGGCCAATTCCACCAAGATATTCGGATCCATAAAATTAGTCTCTTGTTTTGCCATGGGTCAATCGGTGTTTTAATAGGCGCAGGGCAATGATTCCATGGTTGAGTAGATTTGGAATCGTACCATAATATTTTTTGAAGATCTCGTAACGCTCTTTTAAGCTTTGTTTATGCCTTTGTTGCGACATGCCTCCAACCAAATATTTGGCCACATAGTCTTTTACATTGACCGTTTTCTTCGCTTTTTTAGCTGCACGGATCACCCAGTCGATATCCGAGCTGAGTTTATATTGCATGTCATACGGTTCTGCAATTTCCCTTTTGACATAGATCGCCTGATGGCATACATTCATCCCGTATTTGAAGGACTTCCAATCAAAGGTATCTGGGCATTTGTGTCGACGATCGCCCAGGATCTCCCGATCTTCATTGACCAATTTGGTCTCGCCATAATAGATATCTGCATCTTCTCCGGAATTAAAAACCTTTTCCAAGGTGTCAGGGGCATAAAGTTCATCCCCAGAATTGAGGAAGAGTACATAATCGCCTGTTGCCAAGCGTAATCCCTTGTTCATGGCATCGTAGATACCTTTATCCTTTTCGGAAACAAGAACGGTGATATGATCTTTGTATTCCTGGATGACATCCAAGGTTCCATCATTGGAATTTCCATCGATGACAAGGTATTCTATATTTGGATAGGTTTGCTGAGCAACCGATTCCAAGGTATACCTAATATCACGTACATTATTGTACACTATGGTAATGATGGATATTTTGGGTTTTGCGAATGTCATGATGGATTGTAATGCAACGGCACAAAAATAGGGAATTAAGTGGAAATAAATATTATCTAACAAGTTGGCTTCGCTGCTAAAGCATACTGAAAGTAATGTTAAAGTATGTAAATCCTATGCTTCGCATACTTTTCAATGTTTTAACCTTGCTTTAAGCCTACTTAAATAACGATTCTAACCCAAAATCAATCACATATTGAACCATGAAGTCCTGAACCACGCTAAGAAAATGGATAATAATCGTTATGATGTGTCCATTCCGACATCAAATGTAAGCACATTTTAAATAATAAAGGACCAATATAAAAACGGAGAGCATTGATTAATTAAATATAAATGCTAATTTAAAGCGAGATTTTAATCCATTTATAAATTTAGGTCATAGTTATTCCAGGTCTCCAAGAAAATATGTCAACACTTAAACAAACCATTCTAAAATACTTTCCTGTCCATAAATTTTTCCATGCACGATCTTTTTCCCAAGAAGGGGAGGATATGGTTATTCGTGGATTTTACGAAGCTAAAAAAGGATATAAAGGTGTTTATGTAGACGTGGGTGCCCACCATCCTTACCGTTTTTCCAATACGAACTACTTTTATAAAAAAGGATGGCGCGGAATCAATATTGAACCCTCACCTGATGCCATGCGTTGGTTTAAATGGTTCAGACCCAAGGATGTGAATCTGAATATCGGCATCAGCGAAAGCCCTCAGGAATTGACCTATTACTGTTTCAACGAACCTGCATTGAATGGGTTCTCCCAAGAAGTTTCGGAAAGTAGGGATGGTTTGCACGCCAAATATCACCTCTTAAAGACCATTCCAGTTCCTACCTTGCCTTTGTCGGATGTGCTGGATAAATATTTAGCTCCTGGAAAACAGATCGACTTTCTTTCAGTAGACGCGGAAGGGTTTGACCTGATTGTCCTTAAATCCAATAATTGGGAAAAATATAAACCGATTTTCGTGTTGGTGGAAGAAGAACTCTCTATTCCAGAATTGAATAAGTCAGAGGTTTACCAATTGATGCTGAGTAAGGGATATTCCTTAGTAGCAAAAACAAAACGGACCTTGTTTTTTAAACGCAGCGATCTCACGAATTTTTAATTTTTTTATCTCGCTAAATTTAAATCCATCGATCTAGGAGATTTTCGATTTCTTGGCTTTATAGGCATTGATCTTTTTCTCTAAGAACCTGGCCAAACGCTCAAAGAAGGTACCTTTCCGATGTTTGTAGAAATGTTTGATGGCCGCATAGGCCGTTGGATCTTCCTGAATGACGCTAGGAAAGCGCTGCACAGGTTTGGTAGATAGCTCCACACGATATACCTGATCAACATCTGAGTGGGTACCAGAACCATCTGTGCCGGTATTTTGAATAAAAGATCGACGAGGATATAACACTAATCCCTGCTGATTAAAAATGGATAGATACCAACGTATTGCCCAGGAATTGATCTTTCCAGCCTTAAATTGCTGTACCTGCTTCCAAAAATTCTCCGTTCCGTCCACACTGAAAGCCTTGCGATCTTTACGCTTAAAATCTTTCGTCAATTCTTCAATATCCGGATTGAAATGCTTCCAGGCTCTTTCCCACGTTGCCCAGCCCCAGCTATTGGCTACCCGAAAAAAGAAGGATTGCTGAAGGCTTTTAGGCCTTTCTACAGGATACATATAACCCGAAATCTCCATGACCCGCTCTTCATCTACATACCTGTCCAGCGCATCATTGAAATATTGTAAAGCAAATGGCGAAGTTTCCAGATCGTCCTCCAGAACAATGATCCTGCCGTGTTTTTGTATAACCTGACTGACGCCATCGATAATGCTATTTGCCAGACCTTTATTCTGTGCCCTTTCAATGATGTAAATATGTTTGAATTTCCAAGGCTCCCGGATTAAGGAGCGGACTTGGTTCACCATATCGATGTCGTTTGCTGATTTAGGTCCATCAGAAAAAATATACAGATCAGATTCTTCTGCCAAAGGGTTGGCCTCTAAAGCTGTCAATGTTTTTCTCGTATGTTGGGGTCTATTATAAACAAAAAGTGCGATCGGTGCTAACATGTATTCTCGAAAATCAATCAATTCAAAATCAAATATATGGAGATAAAGTCGGAATCTTTCCTAAATTTGCTGATTATACCATTTCATGAGCGAAAACGCAAAAAACATAACCATTAAGGGGCTTTTTTGGAATGCCATAGATCGGTTTGGCTATCAGGTCATAACCAATCTGACCACCATTGTGCTGGCAAGAATCTTCGCTCCTGATGATTTTGGGGTCATTTATGTCCTGGCTATCTTTACCACTATTGCTACTTCCTTGGTGGATTCGGGCCTCGCGACATCGCTCGTGCGATCAAAAGTGGTTAAGGATGTCGACTATTCCACCATGTTTGTCTTCAACCTGCTTGTTAGTGGTGCTATTTATCTGATACTATTTATTGCCGCGCCCTATCTGGAAGAACTCTATCAGATCAATAACCTCAGCCTATATGCCCGGATTTTATTCCTGCAGATTTTGGTCCAAGCCTTTGGGATTGTCCAATATGTAAAGATGCTTAAGAGCTTTCAGTTCAACCTGACAGCCAGGGTAAACTTTATTGCGGTTTTAGGCTCTGCTATCGTGGTCGTTTTTTTGGCCTGGATGGGATTGGGATTTTGGGGGCTTTTATTGCAAGCTGTATTGTATGCCTTCTTCCGCTCCGTCCTGTTATGGGTATGGGGAAATTGGAAGCTGGATTTATCGTTCAGTAAGGAGTCCATGCGGACGCATTGGGGATTTTCCATCTCCTTCATGATCTCCAACCTGTTAGGGAAACTCCTGAGCCCTTTGTACAATAATTTATTAAAGATGAATTATACCACCGAGGATGTAGGAATTTATGGTATGGCAAATAAATTGGGAGAATCGCCTAATTTGTTGATTTCTTCAGTCGTCCAAGGGACAACCTTATCTACCTTGACTCCGCTACAGGATGATTTCCCACGCTTTTTGAATGCCTGCCGGAAAACCATGTCTTCACTTGCGTTTTTACTTTTTCCGGTAAGTTTTCTGGCTATTTGTGTTGCTGAACCGGCATTTCAGACGCTTTTAAAGGAAAAATGGAATGATGCCATTCCGCTGTTCCAATGGCTTTGTTTCGCTGGCTTATTCATTTCCCTGACGGATATGAATGTAAATTTTCTGAACATCAAGGGAAAGTCGAAATTCGCCCTGGTACTGGAGGTCATCAAGGTTGGATCTGCAGTAGGGATTTTCTTTTTTACCTATCAGCATGGATTATTAGCGGTTGTTTTTGGTCAATTAGCAATTCGCATCCTGTGTTATATCATTGCTGCCAGCATGAGTGTTAAAGTTTATGGATATACGATCTTTGCCCAGGCAAAAGACCTTTTTTCTTCTTTTCTGATTAGCTTGCTCGCTGCGGTCATTGCTTATTTGCCGCTATATTTCGGTTGGATTCACAATAACTTGTTCCTATTGGTGGTACAAACCCTTATATTCGCTTTGATTTACATCGGCATAAACCACATGATCAAAAACCAGATTTGGATGGAGGTGCTGGATTTGGCAAAAAAGAAAATATCTAAAAAAGTTTAATGGAAGTTGCAAAAGGAAATTGGGTTGGTTACGAAACGGTATTTTACCATGAAAAAACTGGAAAATTCAGCCAGGATATCAATGAGGTAATTGATTATACCAATTTGGAGATCGATCCAGAAGGATTGGCGGCCTATCTCGATTTCGGATACAGTGTATTTGGGCATACTCCGGTTAAATATGTTCGATTTTTATTGCCGAATCAGACCCTGCTGTTGAAAGATGGAAAATTGGAGGTTAGGGAAGAATCCGATTCCACCATCCAATTGATTGGTAAAAAAAGTCAAGAGGATGATGTATTTGCGAAGTTGCATCAATCGTTGAACAGCTGGGCTTCTGGATTTGAGGAAGATATTCTGATACCGACCAGTGGTGGGTTTGACTCTCGACTAATGAATGTGCTGATCGATGATAAATCTCGTATCCATGCCTATACCTATGGAACCTCCTTTAACCAAGGGCTTTCTCGGGAATCGGTGTATGCGGGATTATTGTCCGAACGCTTGGGCACACAATGGTCCAGAATTCCTTTGGGCATTTTCAATGTGTATATGGAGCAGTGGTATGACCAATTTGGTCCTGCAGTAGGCGCATCGGGAACTTACCATATGGAGTTCTACCAAAAAATCAAGGAAAAGGAGAATTTCAAAAAACTTCACTTATTAAGTGGGATTATCGGCGATGCCTGGGCCGGTGCGGTACATGTACCGATGATCCATTCCGCTCAGGAATATAGAACCTTAGGCTATACCCACGGTATGAGTGCCAACTCCAAGTTGGCGATGGACGTAGATTACCTATCTATTGTGGAGCCTGTTTTTGATAAACAGAAAGATCATCTGAAGGATCCTGATTTCCGGATTATTACCGCCATGCGAACCAAGATGATGTTGTTGCAATACCTGATCTCAGTGCCTTCCAAAATGGGCTTTCCTGGATATTCCCCTTTCGTGGAGGAAGAGATTGCCCTGGCGATGTTGAACCTTCCGAAGGAAAGAAAAGAGAACAGAAATTGGCAAAGGGATTTCTTCCGCAAAAACAACCTGCTTTTTGAAGAAGAGAAACATAAATATACCTATCAGAATTCGTTGAACTACTATTCCTTGTTGCATGAGGACCTGGCACCTTTGGATGTGGACCTCTTAAAGGAACATCTAAAACCAGCTTACCTGGAATGGATAAATAGTAAGATTCAGCATATTGGCAAGAAGGAAAGGGTTTTCCAGACCTTGATGCATACCCCTAAGGTTAAGGGTGTCCTTAAATTATTGGGGGCAAAGAATGAACTGTTGGAAGCTTATTTTGCTTATATTACCATAAAACCGATCGAGATTCTATTAAAAAAGAGAGAGAAACATGCCTAAACAACATAAACTTCTTTTTGCTGGGGATGTGGTGATGAACAGTAAACCCGAATTTTCGGCTGCCTTACAGCAGTTATTGGCTTCGGCCACTGTTTTGTCCTGCAATTTTGAAGCGCCAGTTGCGGGCTATGGCAAGGCTATTGCCAAAACCGGACCGCATGTTGGTCAGGATCCTCTGGCAATCAATTGGCTATACCAAGAAGGTTTTAACCTGTTCTCATTAGCCAATAACCATATCAACGATTATGGAAAGGAAGCTTTAAAAAAGACCATTTCCTTATTTAAAAAGGGTGATGTAGTTGGAGCTGGTGATGAACGGGAAGCGTTAGAGCCTGTTGTTCGTGAGCTGGAAGGTGTAAGGTTCGCTTTTATGGCTTTTGGGGAGAATGGTTATGGAGCATTGAACGGAGATCGATCTTACGGTCATGCTTGGGTGAATGCCGAAGGTGTTGATGAAAAGATTAGGCGCTGTAAAGAAAAGGTTGATGTCCTGATCGTCCAGGTGCATGCTGGTGTGGAATTGTTGGATGTTCCTATCCCAGAATGGAAAACCCGTTATCAGGAATTGATCGAAGCTGGTGCTGATGTGGTTGTGGGACATCATCCCCATGTGCTTCAAGGAATAGAAACCTATAAAGGGAAACTCATCTGTTACAGCTTGGGTAACTTTTATTTTGATTATCCATCAAACCATCCGCAGTGGAATACCGGGGGATTATTAGAGCTCCAATTTGAAGGAAAGGAACTTTCCGGCTTTCAGATGCATGTGGTTGAAAAGAAGGGAGCTCAATTGGATCTGCTTTCAGAAGCTGCTATGAATCTTTTGCAGCATCTACAAGAAAAATTGGAAGGTAATGATTACCTGGAATTGGTAGACCGCTTTGCTGTGCAGGAATGGGATAAGCATCACCTTGGATATTATGCAAAACCATTTAATGGTTTAATGAGCTATTCTCCGAAAGGGATTTTAAAACATCTTAAACGCAGTATTTTTAACCGTAAGGTGGATTATAACATGATCTGGCATAACCTATTTATCGAAAGCAACAAATGGCTCGTGGAAAGAGCCATTCGTAAAAAAATGTCTGATAAATAAGTGCCTCCCGCGTCATTGCGAGGAGGTACGACGAAGCAATCTTCCTAACCAACCTTCCGAAAAACAAACCTTCCGAAAAACCAATCTCCTTAAATAACCGTTATCTGATTACTAAAATCCTTCAAACTCGGATGTTTAGGATCAAGATCCGTAATCAAATAATTAATATCCTTTAAAGGACACACCCGCATCTTCTGGTTCGAATTCAATTTCTCCACAATACTCAACACCCCAAGTTTTTTGGAACACTTGATCATCGCCTTCTTGATTTGTACTACTTCCCAATCCGAATCCGTGATCCCTTCCTCTACAGAAAGACTATTTGTTCCCAATAAACACAAATCCACCTTGATCTCCGATAGCTCGTTGATCACCTGAGAACCCGTTACCACATTCGTATTCCTGGATAACTTTCCACCCAACAAAATCACCTCAATATTCTCTTTTTCTGCCAATTCCAAAGCTACCAAAGGACTAATGGTAAAAAAGGTACATTGCACATCTTTGGGTACCAATCGGGCCAACTCAATCATGCTTGTTCCTCCACCCACAAGTACGGTCATCCCACTCTTGATCAGGGTTATAGCCTTAGAAGCAATCTCTTTTTTTGCCTCTTTTGCATATACATTTCCTTCTTGAAAAGGGTATTGGAAAGACCTCGAAAGGGCACCGCCATAAACTTTTAGAACTTGCCCGCTCTCTGCTAATTCATTCAGATCTCTTCGGATCGTATCCTCTGAAACGTTCAATTGAACACTTAAATCTGAAGACAATACCTTATTATGGATATTGATCTGATGTATGATGTAGGCTTGCCTTTCTTCTTTTAACATAATTATTCGTTGACTTTGGGGTATAAAAATATGAAAATATTCCTAAGTGTAATCAGGTATCTACCTAATTATCATCTTCTTTGTCTTTTTTGTCTTCGGTTTTATTGGTTTTTCCCTCTTCAGGATTGCCCTCCAATTTCTTAGGAAGATTAGAAGCTTTAAATCTTGGCTTGAATCCAGCTGGTTTAACAGCTTTTTTCTCTTCTGCAGCAGGTGTTTCTGCGGCAGAGACCTCCGCAGCAGGTGCTTCCTGTTTTACAGAATCTGTAGTTTCCACTTCTTTCGAAGTCTCAGTAACCACTGGCTTTGGAAGATTGGAAGCTTTAAATCTTGGCTTGAATCCAGCTGGTTTAACAGCTTTTTTCTCTTCCGAGGCAGGTGTTTCTGCGGCAGAGACCTCCGCAGCAGGTGCTTCCTGTTTTACAGAATCTGTAGTTTCCACTTCTTTCGAAGTCTCAGTAACCACTGGCTTTGGAAGATTGGAAGCTTTAAACCTTGGCTTGAATCCAGCTGGTTTCACCGCTTTTTTCTCTTCCGCTGGAGGCGCTTCCGTAGCAGAGACCTCCGCAGCAGGTGCTTCCTGTTTTACAGAATCTTGAGTCTCTTCTACTTTGGGAGTTTCTGTTACCGCTGGTTTTGGAAGATTGGAGGCTTTAAACCTTGGTTTGAATCCAGCCGGTTTAACAGCTTTTTTCTCTTTCCCGCCAGTAGCTTCTGCAGTGGTAGCCTCGGATTTTACAGAATCTGTAGTTTCTTCTTTCTTCGGCGTTTCAACTTCCGCTGGCTTTTTAATATTTCCTGACTTAAATCTAGGTTTAAACCCTGCAGGTTTTGCAGTTGTATTCCCCGGATCAGAAACTTCTGTAGATTTGCTTTCAACATTTACCGAACTTGTAACATCAGGCTTAACCAGCTCTTTTTTCTCCTCCGCAGGAATCTCAATTTCCTCCAGCAGAAATTCCTTTCGCAATCTATTGAACCAGAATTTCTTACTATGATCAAAGCTTTTTTCACCCATTAAAGCATAATCCCGATCGAATTCCTGATAGAGATCCGGTCTAGACTTTTGAAGCGCAATAATATCGATCTTCTTTTTCGTGAAAAACTCCGTAAAAGTTAACATAATACAAACTTACTGATTCATGGATGAAATACCGCTTAAAAGAAATGGAGGATATAAACCCTCCATTCCTAGTATCCTATAAATAAGATTAATCCATATTGTGGTAAACCGCTTGCACATCATCATCTTCTTCGATCTTATCGATCAATTTCAAGACGTCTGCAGCCTGTTCTTCGGTCAATGTGGTATGTGATAGGGCAATACGTTCCAACTTCGCAGAACTCACCTCAATCCCTTTTTCTTCTAAAAGACGTTGCATATTTCCGAAGTCCTCAAAAGAAGTTTGAACCACAACGACATCGTTTCCTTCTTCATCAGCCTCCACATATAATTCCTCTAAACCACCATCGATCAATTCCAATTCCAGTTCTTCCACATCCAATTCCTCTGTAGCAGGGAAACGGAAGATGGATTTACGGTTAAAGATAAAATCCAAAGAACCGGTCTTCCCTAAAGAACCACCAGCTTTGGTAAAATAACTGCGCACATTGGCAACCGTTCTATTGGTATTATCTGTAGCGGTTTCGATCAATACAGGAACGCCATGCGGGCCATATCCTTCGTATACAAATTCCTCGTATCCTTTCGCATCCTTTTCTGATGCACGCTTGATAGCAGCCTCCACACGGTCCTTCGGCATGTTTACAGCTTTGGCGTTTTGGATCGCCGTACGTAAGCGGGAGTTGTTTTCCGGGTGAGGACCGCCTTCTTTTACCGCTATGGCAATTTCTTTCCCAAGTCGTGTAAACTGAACGGCCATCTTGGCCCAGCGTTTGAATTTTCTTTCTTTTCTAAATTCGAAAGCTCTACCCATTTTATTGTAATTTAATTTTAAGATTATCTAACATATCCTTTGTCATTGCTGTCAGATCAAACGTTGGTTTCCAACCCCAATCGCTTCTTGCTTGCTCATCATTGATGCTCTTTGGCCAGGAGTCCGCAATCGATTGACGTGGATCGTTGTCTGAATAGGATATCTCAAAATTAGGTAGAATTTTTTTAATTTCTTCAGCTATTTCTCTAGGAGTGAAACTAATTCCTGCCAGGTTATAGCTTGAACGGATGCTCAGTTTCGATGGATCGGCATCCATCAACTCGATCGTTCCACGAACGGCATCGTCCATGTACAACATCGGAAGTTCCGTTCCTTCGGATAAGAAGGACGTATATTTGCCCTGACGGATCGCTTCAAAGAAGATGTGGACTGCATAATCCGTTGTACCTCCTCCTGGTTCTGTTCTCCAGGAAATGATTCCAGGATAACGTACCGAACGGATATCCAAGCCAAATTTCTCGTGATAATATTCACATAACCTTTCACCAGCCAATTTACTGATTCCGTAGATGCTGTTCGGGTCCATCACGCAGTACTGAGGCGTATCTACTTTTGGTGAGTGAGGTCCGAATACCGCAATAGAACTTGGCCAGAAGATCTTTTTGATGCCAAATTCAACCGCAAGGTCCAATACGTTCAAAAGGCCGTTCATGTTCAAGTCCCAAGCTTTTTGAGGGTATTTTTCGCCAGTTGCCGAAAGCATGGCTGCCAATAAATAAATCTGGGTTGGTTTATATTTAACGATAAGGGCTTTGATAGCTTCCTTATCCAACACATTAAGGGTTTCGAAGATTTCCCCCGATGCAATGGCTTGCGGTTCGCGGATGTCGGAAGTGATCACGTTTTCATTTCCAAACTTTAATCTTAACGCAGCCGCTAATTCTGAACCGATTTGACCGTTCGCACCGATCATCAAAATGCATTCTTTCATGCTATTGGAGATAATTTTTATTTAAATGAATCCTAAATTCTCCTAATGGGAGAACATAAATGCGAAAATACCAATTAAATGGCTGAATATGATGGTTATTTGTGATTTTACGCAATCGTATGATTATAGGGAAAATGACAATTTATCAAGACATTTGTCTAAATACTGAATATATTTCATGGAAATCCGCTGCTTATTGAATAATGTTTTGGAAGCACTGTTTTACATTGTAAATTGCTAAATATTATGCAGATAACTCCTTTGAATTTATTAAGTTTGTTTTCTTGAATTAATTAATTAAGATCTATTTTTTTATAAATTTTTTAAAGTAAAAACTAAATGAAAGTTGCAGTAGTAGGCGCGACGGGACTTGTCGGGTCAGAAATGTTGACCGTATTAGCGGAACGTAATTTCCCAGTATCAGAATTGATTCCAGTAGCTTCGGAAAGAAGTAAGGGTAAGGAAATCGAATTCAAGGGAAATAAGTATAAGGTTGTGACGCCTACGGAAGCTATTGCACTGAAGCCGGATGTTGCTTTGTTTTCGGCTGGGGGTGGTACCTCTACCGAGTTTGCTCCTTTATTTGCAGAAGCGGGTATCACCGTAATTGACAACTCCTCTGCTTGGCGTATGGATCCATCCAAAAAATTGGTGGTTCCTGAGGTGAATGGTGATGTGCTTACCGCAGAAGATAAGATTATCGCTAATCCGAACTGTTCTACCATTCAAATGGTAGTGGTGATGAAACCTTTGCATGAAAAATATAAGATCAAACGTGTCGTTGTTTCTACTTACCAATCCGTTACAGGAACAGGTGTAAAAGCGGTAGACCAATTGATGAACGAGCGTAAGGGAGTAGAAGGAGAAATGGCTTATCCATATCCGATCGATCTAAACGTCATTCCTCACATCGATGTATTCCAAGATAATGGATATACCAAAGAGGAAATGAAGATGATCAAGGAAACGAATAAGATCATGGGAGACGACAGCATCAAGGTTACAGCAACCACGGTTCGTATCCCTGTGATGGGAGGACACTCTGAGTCGGTAAACATCGAATTTGAGAACGATTTTGATCTTGATGAACTGAGAGCGACATTAGCTGCTCAAGAAGGCGTGATCGTTGTGGATAATCCTGCGAAATTGGAATACCCGATGCCTAAGGATGCCCATGGCAAGGATGAGGTATTCGTTGGACGTATCCGTAGAGACGAATCCCAGGACAAAACAGTAAACCTTTGGATCGTAGCAGATAACCTGCGCAAGGGAGCAGCAACAAATGCCGTTCAGGTAGCTGAACTATTGAACAAGAAAGGTTTAATCTAACCCGAGATAATTAGGTCGATGTTAGCATCGACCTTCAACAAAAAAGGACGGCATTTGCCGTCCTTTTTTATCGTAATATCAAAAATATTATCTAACAGGAGTAAATTCCCAGTTATCATCAAAGAAGCTAGTTCCAGTAGAACCAGTTGTGATATATCCTTTACCTTTTACAGCAAAACCTACTGCCTTCTCACGAGCAGAAGTTAAAGATTCGTGTTTGTCTGTCCAAGTGTTGTTAGAAGGATCGAATTTCCAAACGGTATTAACAATACCAGAAGCAGAACGGCCACTCACTACATATCCATAGTTTCCGATAGCAAATGCAGATGCATTGAAACGTCTTGCATCATAGTTATCAGTTCTTAAGCTAGGTAATTTAGTCCAAGTAGTACCATCAAATTTATAGAAATCATCAGTAGGTACACCATTTGAGTAACCACCACCCACATACGCTACACCATTGATTACGAATGCATAGGCATACGCTTTTTTGTAGGTAAATGGCGTTTCGATTTTTGTCCATGAATCTGAGGATGGATCGTATTTGTAGAAATCGCTGAATGTTTTATCAGTAGATGTAGCACCTAAACCAACGTATGCATTGTTTCCGATAGCGAAAGCAACCGCTCCAAAGCGCGCTTCACCAGGGAAATCAGCAACTTTTGTCCAAGAGTTAGCTGTAGGGTTATATTTGTAGAAATCTTTCAATGCACCAACAGCGTCACCACCGTATCCTAAACCTACATAGCCTTGATCGTTTACTGAAAAACCTACTGCACTATGTCTTGCAGGACCAATAAAATTAGCTTTTGTGCTCCATTGAGATCCATCAAAAGCATGGTTATCTGCTAATACTTCGTTTGTTTTTAAATAACCACCTACAATATAGGCAACATCATTTATCGTGAAGGTTGAAGCTCCGTTACGTGGATCTTCTGGAAATACTGCTGAGCGAGTCCATTCAGTAGGTCCTGTCTCCGTGGTTTCCTCATCATCTTTTTTACAGGAATTGAAGGATGTAATTGCTAAAGTGGCTACTAAAAATAGTGCTAGCCAATTTTTCTTATTCATAGACTATTTAAATTTTGTATATACGATATTTAATTTAACTTTCGGTTGATTGTTTTGGGTCGCCAAAATACTGGTGTTTCCTGTGCTGAATAATGCTGGATTGCCCAAAGATAAGTATAATGATTTATTTTGAGCGTCAGGAAGGTTGACTGTACGGATATATTGGATCATGTTGAACACATATTTCCCAGGTCTACCCGTGTTATTTCCCAAAATATAAGTTCCTGTCTGTACCGTGTTGGTAAATGGAACAGGCAAGAAATTGGTCGGAACACCCATATCTGTCGTGTAAAGGACAGGTTGTGGTGCAGCCGTATAATATCCCAAATGGGAGGATGCAATCTCTATTTCTAATTCTGCTTTATTGATGGCGATGCCAGGTTGTTGCATAAAATCACGCAATGCTGGAAAGCTGATCTGCGTAGCTACTCCTGAACCGGCCTGGATAAAAGAAATGCCGTTAGTTTCTGCAACAGGAAGCGGATTTGTCGTTGTCAATGCTTCGAATTCAGTTCCCGTTCTATCAGCAACAATGTTATTATATTGAACGGATTTATCAGCCATGTTCAACGTTTTTACCCCTTTCTTTCTAAACCCGTCGGTACCCACATAGGAGTAATTGATCCTTACTTCTAAGGTATCCTTGAATCCGACCATCGCTGTATTGCCAGCATCCGGTCGAATGGTCAATCCCTTAAAGTATTCTTGAAAATTAGATGCAGAATTGAAAGCTACATCGTTGTTCTTGATTTTCTGGAAGAATTCTGTTCCAACTGCATCTGAAAGCCTAACCGATAAGGTGTCCACTTTGCTCATATGCGGTCTGAAGCTAACCGACCCTAACGCATTCGCATCGAAATTGAAGGATTGATGTGCGAATATTGTTGCTCCTGGATAGTAGATAGGAAATGATATTCCTGTCGGTGATGGAGTCAACGTAGTCGTTTCAAGAGCCTGCGTCAAACGATGAACATAAATCTTTTGGATTTTGCTGGTATCGCCATAAGCGTAACGATTGTTGCTCGGACGGATAACCAAATTCAAAGAGTCGAATTTTGCTGTTGTAGGAAAATCATTCGTAATCCCTGCCGGATTAAGTCTGAAAAAGGTGTTGGAAGTCAATGAACCAATAATAGGTTGGGTAACTTTTCCCACCAATAATGTTCCTGTTGCAGCTGTTGGAATGGTAGGCATTTGAACTGTAGAAACTACAGCAGACAAGCTGTCTACTGAAGAAACGTTCAAATTATCAATATTGTCGTTCTTCAACGAAATCGCCATATCCTTATCACAACCGGATAAGAATAATACAGCGCTTAGACTGAAAGTAGCAAAAAGAGAAAAACGTAAATTTTTAATCATAAATTCATTAGTCATGCAAAAGTATAGAAAGAGAATTGTTATTCATTGTTATATTTTGTTAAAAATCACGCAATTTCCCCTATCTTTTGCTTTATATTAACGGTTAAAACGGCTGATTTGCGACAATCAAATTGTCCAACTGTTAATCAGTGTTATAAATTGTTAAAAGCATCAAATTCTTTATGCCGTGCAAATCTACTAATTTAAATTTGTTTTAATTATGTTAAAAAACTATAAAATATTGATGCTTGCCATCGTCCTGACCGCTTCAGGTATCATCCTGGTGCTGAGTGTCTGGCTGTATGGGAGTTATCAGATTCGAAAGCAATTTTATTTGGGTACGGCGGAGCACGAGCTTTTCGATGTCATTCAGGATTTTTATCAAGATAACGAGGCTGAAATTCAAAAGGATAACCAGAACCAACGCAGAGGGCGGGTGGATCGGATCAGTATGGCCATCAAGAAGAAATATCCGGTCATCAATATAGACTCGGTGAAGGCCATCTTCGAAAATGAAAATTTCGGACGGAGGCAGAATAACGATCGTACAACGAACGATAGCCTGTCAAACGGTAAACCCAGAATGAGCCGTCATTTCATTTCCTCCTTCGTCTTTCGAAACATCAATTGGAGCGATGAAGTATTGGATACGCTTTCCAATAGGCTAACCATGGCTTTAAAGGAAAGAGGAATGTATACCCCCTTTAAACTAAGCCTGCTAAAACTTCCAGACGAAAACGAACGCAACGGAAGATTTTATAAAGAACGGTTCAAGGAAAATAAAACAAGACCGACCATGGTTGATGCCGGTGAGAACAAGTACCTGGAGCTGGATTTTGACAATCCCTGGCTATACCTGTTAAAATCCATCCTTTGGCAAGTAGTCATAGTGGTTCTCCTGATCTGTTTAATGATCGGAACCTTTATCTACCTCTTGGATACCATCAAAAAGCAGAACCAATTGGCAAAGATGCGGAAAGCATTTGTGAACAACATGACCCACGAACTGAAAACACCTGTTTCTACGGTTATGGCAGCGGTAGAATCCTTAGAACGCTATGGGGCCATGAACGATAAGGAAAGGATGGATCGATATTTTCGGATTTCCAGGCATGAGCTGGAACACCTATCCGATATGATCGAACGGGTATTGCAGGTTGATGTAGCGGAAACCAATGGCGTACTACTCGAAAAAAGCTGGGTGGATGTTGTTGCTCTTCTTAAGGAATGCAAGGAAAATGCCCAACTATTTGCCAAAAAAGCAGTTAGCATAAACATTGAAACCAACGTGGAAAGCTATGTGGTTTTTGCTGATCCTGCGCATATTAAAAATGTTTTCAGTAACTTATTGGACAATGCGATCAAATATGCGGCAGATGATGTGCAGATCATGATAAAGATCCAAGGAAGGGACCAAGCGGTTGAAGTGAGCATCCAGGATAATGGAATCGGTATTCCGAAATCATACCAAAAGGAGGTTTTCGATCTGTTTTTCCGGGTACCTTCCGGCGATATCCACAATGTAAAGGGATTTGGATTGGGCTTGGCCTATGTAAAACAGATTGTTTCCCAACATCATGGCACCATCGAATTGCGTAGCGAGGAGGGAAATGGAAGTATTTTTATTGTTAATTTACCGAAAGAGACAAAATGATCAATGTATTATATGTAGAGGACGAGGAAAGCTTGGCCATGATTGTTACCGATAGCTTGGAGGCCCATGGTTTTATGGTCCGACATGTATTGAACGGTCAGCAGGCATTGGTTTTCCATCAGAAATATAAACCCGATATCATCATCCTCGATGTCATGATGCCCTTAATGGATGGATTTACCGTAGCCAAAGAGATCAGGAAAACAGATCTTCATACGCCCATCATTTTCCTAACCGCCATGACGCAGACCGACGATGTGGTGAAGGGATTCAAGTTGGGTGCCAATGATTATATCCGCAAGCCATTCAAGATTGAGGAACTGATCGTTCGTATCGAAGCGGCTTTAAAGAAAAATGGACAAGGCATGTCCAATAATAAATTTGTGATCGGGAACTATACCTTGGATACCCTGAAAAACACATTGAGTATAGGCGATGAAACCGAAAAACTATCCTATCGAGAGGCAGAATTACTGAAAAGACTGATCGAAAGTAAGGATAAGGTACTGCCAAGGGATGAAATCATCCGCACCTACTGGACAAACGACACCTATTTTACAGGCAGAAGTCTGGATGTTTTTATCAGCCGGATCCGTAAATACCTTTCAGGCGATGAAAGGATCAAGATTACCAATATCCGAGGGGTGGGTTATATGCTGTCCTTAGATTAAGGATTATTTGTAAATTTAAGTATGAAAGCGCTAATAATTGTTGATGTACAATACGATTTCCTTCCTGGAGGCTCCCTTGCGGTTGCCAAAGGTGATGAGATCATACCGGTGATAAATTATATACAGAAAGATTATGATCTGCTGGTTGCTACCCAAGATTGGCATCCGGATAATCACCTGAGTTTTGCCAGCCAACATGAGGGAAAATTACCTTTTGAAGTGATCGACCTATTTGGGCTGGAACAGGTCCTATGGCCCGACCATTGTGTGCAGGGATCCTACGGGGCTGAATTTTCCGAAGATCTAAATATGAATAGGGTAGAAGCAATTTTCCGGAAAGGAATGGAAAGGAACATCGATAGCTATTCAGGTTTTTTTGATAACGGAAAAAGGAAGGATACCGGATTAGCGGGCTATTTAAAGGCAAGGAAGGTGGATGAAGTGCATGTTTGTGGATTGGCTGCTGATTATTGCGTATACTTTACAGCGATGGATGCATTAGCAGAAGGATTTAAAACCAACATCATTTCCAAAGCGACCAAGGCAATTGACAAAGGTGCTTTTATGGAAAAGAAAAATGAATTTATACAAGCAGGCGGATTATTATTGTAAATAATCCGCCTGTCCAATCATATCTATTCGTGAATTAAAATCTTCCTCCCCGGTTACCTCCTCCTTGATTGCCACCACGCTCATTTCTATTTCCGCCGCGATCTCCGCGATCCCCTCTTGGTCCTTCGGATCTTCCTTCTGGTGGAGCTGAACTTCGACCTCCAAAATTACGGATGTTATACGTCAGGTTCAATATGAAATACCTATTCAAGGTCTGTGATGTAGAGTTTGTAATGGAGGTAGGGCCAACATTCCGGTTGATGTTCTTCGCATTATTCAACAGATCGAAACCTTTGATGGAAAGTTCCGCATTCTTCCTTCGTAAGAACTTATAGCCCAAAGAAGCATTCAATAAGGTCAGGTTAATGTTCTGCGAGTTCGCTGAAGTGGAATTATTATTCTGGATCGCTCCGTTATTGATATAAACCAACTGATAGCCGATCAAGAAACTCTTGAACAATTCGATGGTTGCTCGCGAATTGAATCGATGATTGATGATGTTGTATTTCGGGTTGATCGTGTTGCTGGGGTTCTCAATAAATCGAGAAGACAGGTCATAGCCAACAGAAATCGTATATCTTCTATCAAAATTACTGTTCAGGGAAACCCCTTGCGAAAACCCAAAGGTTTGGTTTGGCGTCAAAACAGAATTCAGGAAGCTTTTTCTTTTGTTGTAAAATAAATTCGTAGTCGCATTCACATTAAAACCCAATTTTTTAATCGGCAACCCATAACTTGTCTGTGAATTCAAGGAATAGACCCCATCCACATTTGTTCTGGAATTAAAACGTCCGCCTGCACCCAATTCGATATCATCAAAAAGGATGATGCTGGTATCGGTTCTAAATTCATTGTCTACAATACTGTTGTCGATGATGTTAAAAGTAGCATGAGTCGTAAAACTTCTGCCGTTAACCTTGTTTACATCCCTATAATTTAACTTTAAGGAATGGGAGTATTCTTGTTTCAGATCCGGATTTCCTGTTGAAATATTCAAGGGGTTTTCATTGTTGAGGTAATCCTGCAGATCAGAGATCGACGGAACATTGGTGTTGGTGTTGTAGGTAAATTCGATTGTCCGTTCCTTGGTAAAGAAATAGGTCGTATTGAAATTCGGCAAGAAACTACCAAAGTTAGCTACGGTTCTTAAATCATAAGGTACTGTTCGATCATTAACACGCACGCCATGTTCATAGTTCAAGCCGGCCTGAATTCGTAATGTATCTCTTTTATTATAAGAATAGGAAAGCCCAACAGAATGATGGTTGAAATCGTTTCGGAATTCATTGGACAACCGTTGGTTCAATTCTTCGTATTGACCGGTTTCCGCTAAAAACTCCAATGTTTTCCGATCAGAATAATTACTGGTGTTCCGGAAACCGTAATTGGCCTGCAACCTCGACAGGTTATTGATGTTTTTGGTAAAACTCAATCGGCTATTGAATCCAGAACCATAACCATAGGTGGCATTCTGTCTATTGATGGTATCGCTTCGCTGCAACACAGCGTTTCTATAATACTCATTGAAGGCCAATGTTTGACCCAGCGCATCATTACTGCTTTTATTTCCATCGATATTCAAACTTATCGTTTGTCCTGGAGCCTTAAATCGGTGCATATAAGTCAGGTTTCCCCCGAAATTGAAGTTATTGCTCGAGTTGTTGTTACTTCGATCCACATTGTTGATTGGATCGGTCTTATTATAAGAAGTATTACTCTGCGTTGAATTTTCCCTGTCATTCCATCTCAAGGACATGTTCGGGTTGAAATCCAGGTTGTTCATGCTATCCAATCGCCATTTGAACCTTCCGCCTAAGGTATGCTCATTATTGATGGCCTCCGAAATATTGTGAGAATTCTGGAATTGATTTTCTCTGCCTGAACTGAGGAATTCAATATCATTTAAAATATCATTATTGGTATTGGATTTCCGGAAATTATAGTTGGCATTCACTTCCAGTTTTTTATCCAGGAAGGAGTTCGTATAATTCGCAGCCCCTGCGTAGGTGTCGGTAAGTCCATTTTCCGTGTTGCTGTTTCCATTTCGGGAGCCACCACGTCCAACAGAACCCAGGTCCGTTTCATTGATGTTATTGGCCATGAGGGCAACCGACATTTTCCGGTCTCCATTAAAGGCATTCAGAGCGGTGTTGATCGCAAATTTATCCGCATCGCCCTTACCCGCATTCGCACGGCCGAAAAATCCACTGCGGCGATCTGGTTTGGTGACGATATTGATCACCTTATTCCGTTTTCCATCATCAAATCCGGAGAACCTCGACTGCTCACTCCGTTCATCAATGATCTGTAGTTTGTCGATAATATCTGCTGGCAGGTTCTTTAGGGCTATCCGAGGGTCGGAAGTGAAGAATTCCTTTCCATCCACCAAGATCCTTTTTACATCCTCTCCATGGGCTTTTACATTCCCATTCTCGTCGATCACCACACCTGGCACCTGAGCCACCATTTCATCGGCATCGGCATATTCCCGGGTCTGAAAATTCTTGGCATTGAATTCCATGGTGTCCCCACGAACAGCCACAGTAGGAGGGGCCGTAATGGCAATCTCCTCGATCATGATCTCTCCGGGTTCCATGGCTAAGTTCAGGTTCATGGCTTTATTAGCCACCGTAACCAACAGCTCGCTGCGCTTAAACCCCAATAGGGTTGCCGTTAATTGGTAATTGCCGGGGTTAACTTTCTCGAAAGAAAATTCCCCTTTATCGTTTGATTTTATACTAGTTCGGGTGGAGTCTTTGGTATGAAGAAGGAGTAAGGTAACATCCTGCAACCCTTCGTTCTTTGTTTTGTCGGTTATTTTACCGGATAGTTTCACCTGTGCCTGTATGGTGGTAGTTAGCCCCAACCATATCAGGAGAAACAGCATGTATTTCATGGTTAAGAAAATTGATTGCTCAATATTAATTCATTTAAGTGTAAATTAATGTAAATACTGTTAAATCACAAAAAAGATACAATGTGTAGACTAAGCGAAAAAAGGATATATTTGTCTCATTAGGAATGAAGGAAACTAGTTTAAGTAGAAAAGAAAAAATACTGCAGACGGCATTACAGTTATTTGCAACAAAAGGATATCTGGACAGCTCCACGAAAGAGATTGCCGCACAGGCGGGTGTCTCGGAGGCGCTGATATTCAAGCATTTTGGAAATAAGGATGCCTTATTGGCGCATATCGTCAAATCCGGTTACCGTAAAGTGCTCATGCAGCACAAGGGTATGATGACCTATAAAGGGGCTAAGGATTTTTTGCGCAATATGGTTTTGCTTCCTAGCCAGCTAGTGGCCGAAGAACCGCTTTTCTGGAAGCTCCAGGAAAGATTATCCCATCATTCCTTTTCCAAATCCCAACACGAGCTTTTCATAAAACCTGTACAGCCCATCGTTCATCGTGCGTTTGTAGAACTCGGTTTTAAAAATCCAGAATTGGAAACCCAATTTCTCCTTCTGGTTATCGATATGCTCTGGAAGAAAGAGGCCTGTGGTGATATTGAAAATGCAGCCGAACTTGCCAGCCTGATCCAAAAGAAATATGATTTGACGTAATGCGTGTTTATGCACGTTTATGATCGAATTTTCGAATAAAAGCGCAGTATTATTTCCATAACTAAGCAAAATTTCCGTATTTCGTAACAAACTAATTTGTGATGATTAAAAAAATAGCTAGTGTAGGCGCCCTTTCTTTATTATTTGTGAGCTCCTTATTTGCACAAAAGAAGCCTGAATTTATTTCTTTTGTAAACCAAAAGCATGCTTGGGTTGATTCTGTATTCAACAAATTGACACCCAAAGAACGCATCGCACAATTGTTTTTGGTCCGTGCGCATACCAATTTGGGTCAGAAATATATTGACTCTGTACAAAATGTCATTCAGAAGGAACAGTTAGGTGGCCTAGTGGTTTTCCAAGGAGGACCTGTGCGTCATGTCAATATGTTCAATAAATACCAAAAGGTATCCAAAGTGCCTTTGTTGATCACGTTTGATGGTGAATGGGGATTGGGCATGCGAATGGCGGATTCGACCATCTCTTTTCCTTATCAGATGACCTTGGGCGCTATCCAAAATGATAACCTATTGTACGACATGGGTCGTCAGATTGCGAATGATTTCCACCGTATCGGCATGCACTTTAATTTTGCACCGGTTGTGGATATCAACAATAACCCAAAAAATCCGGTGATAAACTTCCGCTCTTTCGGGGATAACAAATACAATGTGGTCAGAAAATCCAAAGCCTATATGAATGGTATGGTGGATGGTGGTATTTTGGCTTCCTTGAAACATTTCCCAGGACATGGTGATACCGATGTGGATTCACATTACGACCTTCCGCAATTGAAATTCGATAAGGCGAGGTTAGATAGTTTAGAGATTTATCCGTTCAAGGAATTGATCAATGCGGGTGCACCATCGGTGATGGTTGCCCATATGAACATCCCTTCCTTGGATGCGACTCCGAATATTCCTTCTTCCATTTCCAAAAAGGTAGTGACCGATCTGTTGCGCAAGGAATTAGGCTTTAAAGGCTTAACGGTAACGGATGCAATGGATATGAAGGGGGTTAAGAAGTTCTTCCCTAATGGCGAGGCGGATGTAATGGCGATCGAAGCTGGTCATGATCTTTTGGAGATCTCCGAGAACAGTGGCCGGGCGATTGATCTGATCGAAAAGGCGATCAAATCTGGCCGAATTTCGCAGGCTGATATTGATGTGCGGGTGAAGCGGGTTTTGGCTGCGAAGTTATGGTTGGGCTTGAATAAGAAAACAGAGGTGAGTAGCCGTAATCTTTATCAGGACCTGAACAGTCCTTCTTCGCAATCCTTGGTTCAGCGTTTAGCGGATGCTGCGGTTACTTTATTGAAATCTGATCGTGGAATCAAACGTTTTGATGCCAAAAGAGAAACTGCGGTGGTGAGTGTGGGTATTACGAAGGCAGAAGATTTTGAGACCGGCTTAGCCACTCAGTTATCGAATTACAAGCAGTTCTTTGTAAAAGGTGATGAGTCGGAAGAGGTATTAAAGGATTTGATGAAAGAGATCCGTGGTCATAAGCAGATTATTTTGGCGATTCATGATAATCGTTCAAGACCAAGAAGCGAGCTGGCATTTACAGCACCTACGGTAGAGTTTATTGATAAATTGGCTGGTAGAAGAACCATTTCTTTTATGTTCACCAATCCATATGCGATGAATTCGGTGGATGTGATGCGGAGTTCGTCGGTGGTATTGACTTATCAGAATGATTTCTTTATGCAAAAAGCGGCGTTGAAGGTTTTGTTGGGACAGATTAAAGCAGAAGGTAAATTACCTGTAACGATTTCAAAGGATTTGAAATATGGTAAAGGATTGTAATCGAATTATTTTGTTTTTTTGATAGATATGGAAGGCTAACCAAAGGGTTAGCCTTCTTTTTTTGTGGGGGAAATGGGGGTTGTCCAATCCTAAAAAAGCTATACACAAAAACAAAGTGTATGGAAACAACAGAAAGAGAGTTTGAGTTCGCGGAGCGGACCAGTAAGAAGCAGCCATTCGACAAGCGTCTGATCCTCCACATGCTGGATCAGATCGAACTTGGGGTCCCTCGCCGGGACCTGATGGAACAGTACGGTGTGTCCGAACTGAGCCTTATCCGCTGGATGAAGAAGTTCGGGCGACAGCCCATTGGGCCAAAGCGGTATACCAACGATCTGAAGCGTTCAGTGGTCAGGGCGGTCCAGGACGGGATGAGCGCCTACCGGGCGGGGAACACCTTTGATATCTCCTGCGGTACGGTCTCCAGATGGGTCAGGGAATATAAGGGGGAAAATACCGAACTTAGTTCCCCAAAACCCGATGATATGGCCAAAAATAAACCCGTAGACCCCAAAGAGGCAGAGATCCTGGCCCTGAAGAAGGCCCTGGAGTATGCAAACCTGAAGATCAGGGCATTGGATACCATGATCGACATTGCCGAGGAACAGCTCAAGATCGACATCAGAAAAAAGTCTGGTGCCAAGCGGTCGTAAAGATCAAACAGGAATCCCCAGCAATGGGGATCCGTTTGATCTGCGGACTGTTTGGAAGAACAAGGCATGCGTACTATGACCGCCAGTGGCGGGGGCAGGATGTCGGACTGAAGGACGAGGTCATCCTGCAGCACGTGCTGCGGATACGCAGCGAACAGAGAAGGATCGGTACCCGGAAGCTGCTCCATATGCTCTCCGGCCCCCTGTAGGAACATGGGATCAGGATCGGCCGCGACTATCTCTTCGCCCTGATGAGGGAGCATTCCCTACAGATCAGGACCAGGAAGAGGAAGGCGGTCACCACCGATTCGCGGCACTGGATGAAGAAGTACGGGAACCTGATAAAGGGACTTACGGTCGAGCGTCCCGAGCAGGTCTGGGTAAGCGACATCACCTATGTACAGCTCAACAGACGCTGGGGATATCTGAGCCTGATCACCGATGCCTATTCCAGGAAGATAGTGGGCTGGGCGTTCAGGGGCGACCTCTCGGCACAGGGATGTATCGATGCCCTGCAGATGGCACTGCGGCAGAGGCAGTATCCGGGAAAGGGTCTGATACACCACTCCGATCGGGGTTCGCAGTACTGTAGCAAGGGCTATGTGGATATCCTGCGCTCCAACGGGATAGCGGTCAGCATGACCGAGAACGGGGATCCCTACGAGAACGCGATAGCCGAACGGGTGAACGGCATACTGAAGGCAGAGTTCGACCTCTACACATCACAGAGCGGACTGAGGGAGACCACCGGAAAGATACGGGAGAACATCAGGGTATACAACAACCTGAGACCGCACGCGAGCTGTGACTACCTCACCCCTGAACAGGCACACATGAGATCAGGTGCGCTCAGAAAGAGATGGAAACCGAAAAAATATCCAATAGTGAAAAAAGAGTTTGTATAGTACATATAGTATTACCAAATTTGCCTGTATAATCAATTCAGAATTAAACCAATAATCTGTATAGCTATATAAGGACAAGACAGGTTGGGTTCGAGCTTAAACTAAGGTGAAAGTAATGTGAAAGTATGCTTTTAGTATGTAAGGCATGGGATTTGGTGCTATAATCATGGTTTAAGTATGTTTTAAGGACGATTTTAATAGAAAAGATGGTGTTTTACATAGCAAACTCTCTTCATTGCGAGGAGTTACGAGGAAGCAATCTTTGGACTACACTCAGCATTTCATGCGGGAAGATTGCTTCGTTCCTCGCAATGACGCGGCGCCACTCATCCCACCACTCATCCCTCCACTCATCCTCCCCCCTCCCCCAATCCCCTCCTAACATTTTTTTTAAAAATGGTAAAAGAAAGGCTACTTTTGTCTTAATAAATTAAATTATGGCAAAAGAGCAGATTTCTATTTTTGATATGTTTAAGATTGGGATTGGTCCTTCCAGTTCCCACACCTTAGGACCTTGGCGTGCTGCACAACGATTTGTGGAAGTGTTAAAAGAAAAAGCTGCACTCGACCGTGTTCAAACGGTGAATATCTTGCTCTTTGGATCACTTGCCAAAACGGGTGTTGGCCATGGTACCGATATTGCGGTATTATTAGGCTTAAGTGGCGATGATCCTGTCACATTCGATGTGCATGACGTGGTTCCCAAGGTGGACCGTATCAAAGCCAACAAAAAATTAACCTTGGGTGCTGAAAAGGAAATTGAATTCGACTACGATACCAATTTACTATTCCTTTTCGACCAAAGTTTACCGTTCCATCCAAATGCGGTCACTTTCCAGGCTTTCCTAAGCGATGGTTCCGCCATCAGCGAAACCTATTACTCTATCGGAGGAGGTTTTGTTGTTCAGGAAAATGATACGGAAGGGGTATTGACAGAATTGGATCTGCCATTCCCCATCGATACCGCACAGGAATTGATGGTTGCCTGCATGCGTACCGGACTTAAAATTTCGGAACTGGTGCTGGAGAACGAGTGCTCCTGGCGCTCAGAACAGGAAACCAAGCAAGGAGTGATGCAGATCTTCCATACCATTAAGGAATGTATCTATAAAGGCTGCCATACCGATGGTGTACTCCCAGGAGGATTGCACGTGGAACGTCGGGCATCCAAATTGAACAAACGTATGCTGAAAGGGCGTACTTACCATGATTATGATACCTGGCTGGAAGCAATCCGTGCCGGTGGACGTGATTTTGGTTATATATTAGATTGTGTAAGCTGTTTTGCCTTGGCGGTAAATGAGGAGAATGCTTCCTTTGGCCGTGTGGTAACAGCACCTACAAACGGTGCAGCAGGGGTTATTCCTGCCGTACTGCAATATTATCTGGCATTTCATGATGCCTATAAGGAAGAGAAGATCATTCAATTCATCGCAACAGCTTCTGAGATCGGTTCTATCTTCAAAAAAGGAGCGACGATTTCTGCGGCTATGGGCGGTTGCCAAGCTGAGATCGGTGTTTCCTCCGCGATGGCGGCGGGCGCATTGACCGAGTGCTTGGGAGGATCCCAACGCCAGGTCTTGATGGCAGCAGAGATAGCCATGGAGCATCATTTAGGACTGACCTGCGACCCTATTGGTGGTCTGGTTCAGATTCCATGTATTGAGCGGAATACCATGGGCGCGATCAAGGCCATTACAGCAGCCCAATTGGCGCTTCAATCCAATCCGGACAAAGCCAAAGTGAGTTTGGATGCGGTAGTGAGCACCATGTGGGAGACCGCATTGGATATGAACGCCAAATATAAAGAAACGGCTGATGGTGGATTGGCCATCAAAGTGCCATTGAGTTTACCAGAATGTTAATCCTTTAAATTTTTCCATGATTAGGTATTGTGCGTTAGCTTCAGGGAGTAATGGAAACAGCTATTATATAGCGAAAGGGAATACGGCTATTCTGGTGGATGTGGGCATCAACAATAAGCATCTGCATCTGCGGATGGCTAGTCTGGGAATTAACCCTGCCAGCATCGATGCCATTTTTATTACCCATGAACATACGGACCACATCTGCGGATTGGCCGTGTTTGCCAAAAGGTACCAGATACCGGTTTATCTGACCGTAGGGACCTATGAATCCTCCCGAATTCAATTACCGGAGTATCTCTTGCATTTTATCAAAGCCGATTCCATTGTAAATGTTGGTGACTTATCCGTTTATGGCATTCCTAAATACCATGACGCAAAGGAACCCTGCAGTTTCATGGTTACTGATGGAGAAATCAATATTTCGGTATTGACCGATATCGGAAGGATCTGTGTAAATGTGATGAAGGCGATCGAGATTTCCGATGTGCTGTTCCTGGAATCCAACTTCGATGAGGATATGTTGCAGAATGGAAGATATCCCTATTACCTAAAGAATAGGATCCGAGGAGGAGAGGGCCATCTTTCCAACAGGATTTCGATGGATGCCTTTTTGGCCCATCGTTCTTCCCGGATGAAACACCTGATCCTTGGCCACCTCTCCGGCGAGAACAATAGGGTAGAACTGGTGGAAGAATTATTTGCTCCTCATTGTGTAGAGATGATACTGTCGGTGGCGAAACGAACCGAACCCAGTGCTTTGTTCCAAATCGCTAGACCAGTGGAAACGGAAATAAGCTATACATCGATTACCTATCAATCCATTCAGATTGAAGGCTATTCCGATTAATTGAAATAAAAATAATAAAAGCCCTTTTCCTGAGCAGGATAAGGGCTTTTTTGTGGATGTATTTAACGATTGCTAACTTAGTGCTGGATCAAATTTTTGATGGCACTTACAGGGATGGCTTCTTTGATGACCATTTGGAGGTTTTTCTGCTCCGCCTGGTTGTAATAAAATGATCGGGTTAGGGAGACAATTCCGGCAATATTTCCTTTATTGTCGAAAATTGGCCCACCGCTTGACCCAGCAGCATAATCTGCCGTGATCTCCATTTTTCTGCTCATGATACCGGCATTGCTTTCCGTCATGCAGGCAACTCTACCAGAGGTATAATAGTAGAAATAATCTCTTGGATGGGAAATGACAAACACGTCTGAACCTGCCTTCAAATCAGTTCCAATCGGATTGGCGGCAATCTTCTTTCCGTTCAGGTTGGCTTTAAGGATATCGATATCGGCCTCCTTGCTATAGCTCAATACAGAATCTATCCGGTATTAGTTTCCGGCATAATCGGCCAACATCAGGTGGATGGTAGAACTAAACCTAGAATCTTAATTCCTTAAAACCTTATTATTATGAAAAATACTTTTAATAATATTTTATATATCTTCCTGTCCATTGCATTATTTACAGGATGTAGTAAAGATTTAGGAAACTATGATTACCAGGATTTGAATAAAATCGATTCGGTAACAATTGCTACGGGTCGTCCATTAGCTTCAACCACATTTTCATTATCTATGGGAGAAACGTTGGAGATTAAGCCCACTCTCTATAGCTCAATGTAATCAGATGACAATGATTACACATTTGCTTGGGTAATAAATGGAGATACAGTAAGTCATGAAAAAAACCTTGTTTTTAATACACAAGGGGTTAATCCTGGAGTTCTTCGTTCAAACTTTTATGTTTTCGATAAATCCACGAATACAAAAAACAACTATCATTTTGTTATAAATTTAGCGGCAAGTATAACTCGAGGTTATTATCTACTGGCAGAAGATGAAAATAGAAATGCGCACTTATTTTTAAAGGGAAATGAGCGGACAAGTAAATTTTACCACTATAACAATTATGGAGAATATACTTTTGGGAAAAACCCTTTAAGTGTCGAACTCTACCATTATGCAACTTCAGCGTCAAATGGTCAATTTACGACGATTACTGTTGCAACTGAAGAAGGAGAGAATCCGATAATAAGAGCAGGTAGCAGAACCAATTTGCCAATCCTACTTTTCAATCGTCAAACATCTATGATTTTTGATCCCGTTGCGGGTGGTTTCCAACCTAGCCGAGTTAAAATAAATCAAAATCAAGGTACTACTAGTATTGGAAAAAAGATTAGAGCTATCGCTAATGGTGTTGTGAGTACCGATGTATATAATGATCCTTTAAATTATGATTTTGGAAAAGGGGATTATTACGTGAATGAAGGAACTTTCAAAGGACTGTTTTTAGTAGGTTATGATTATAGGAATGAAAAATTAAGAGTATTCGCAAGTAAATATGGAGCTGCAGAAAACACCTATCAAACAACATTAGATCATTTGATTCAGGAAGATTTTAAAGGTCATGAAGTATTAGGTGGAGTCGAAGATTATATTACCTGGGTAAACAGCTTTGTTTTAACTAAAAATGGCGATGACGTTGCGCTTCACCGGTTTGATTTTAGTCAATCATCTGTAAATGGATATTTGCCAAATAAACATATCGTTGTTGCTAGGAAGAAAATGCCGGAAATGATGAACCAAATAGGTATACGTTATAGAAATGGAGCAGGTTTCTGGTATTTTGCAAGCGGTCGTAAATTGTACAGGTTTTCTAATAGTGGATTTGATGTTCAAGAAGTTTTGACCCTACCAAATGACGGAACAGGAGATATTACTGCATGGAATTTTGATTACAGCCCTGCTGGTCAATTCAAATATATCATTGTTGCTACCTACAATCCTAGTTCTACCAAAGAATTCAAGGGTTCAGTTTATACCTATGCAATCAACGGAACAACGCCATTGAACGTGGAAACAGAAGTAACTCACAAAGTTGTTGATTTGAAAGCTGGTTATTTACCATATTAAACAACCTCAAAGTTGAAATTGAAAAAGGCCATCAGATAATATTTCTGATGGCCTTTTTATTTTCAAGGCTACCTAAATAATCCTTCCTTTAAACAATCTCCATTTGAAACAATTCCGCGATATGCTTCCTTAACTTCCCTTTCACCTCTTCCATATCCAATTTCCGCCCCAACTCCCTTTCCATAGAAGTCACATCCTTATCATCGATTCCGCAAGGAATAATATTTCCAAAATATTCCAGATCAGCATTCACATTAAAAGCAAAACCATGCATGGTTACCCAACGCGATGCCCGAACACCCATTGCACAGATCTTACGCGCCTTTTCATTATCCGCATCCAGCCAAACACCGGTATACCCCGGATATCGACCAGCCGCAATACCATAATCCGCCAAAGTAAGAATGATCGCCTCCTCCAAGGTCCTTAAATACAAATGTATATCCGTGAAGAAATTATCCAGATCCAGGATCGGATAACCCACAATCTGCCCAGGACCATGATAGGTAATATCACCACCCCGGTTAATTTTATAGAAAGTAGCGTTTTTCTCCTTCAACCCCTCCTCATCCAACAGAAGATACTCCTCATGCCCACTTTTACCCAAGGTATACACATGTGGATGCTCTGTAAATACCAAAAAATTAGGCGTAGGATCGGTGGTATTATTGACCCTATTATTATGTTTTATGGCGAGGGTTTCAGCAAATATCGCTTCTTGTTTATCCCAAGCTACCTGATAATCCTGTAGCCCCCAATCCAAATATTTTACTTCTTTGTTTTGCATTTTAAATAAGGCAAATTAATAAAGTAGATTAACATCAAATTTAATAAAGCAAGTTATTGTAAGGATATCGAGCATTATGCATTTTCACGATCACCTCATAAAGCTTATCCTTCAATTCTTCCACATTGATCTTATCGGTAGCCGAAATAAAAATAGCCGGATCCGCATTTTTTGCCATCCAAGAATTCCGGAAATCATCCAACGTGATCTTGATCTCTTCACCATCCTCATCCGTTTCGATCGCAGGTTTATACGCATCGATCTTATTGAAAACCGTGATGATCGGCTTATCCACAGCACCTATATCCTTCAATGTCTCGTTTACCGCAATAAGTTGGTCCTCAAAATAGGGGTGGGAAATATCCACCACATGGATCAAGACATCGGCCTCACGAACTTCATCCAAAGTAGATTTGAAACACTCCACCAAATGGTGAGGGAGTTTGCGGATAAATCCTACCGTATCGGATAATAAGAAAGGCAGATTGTCGATCACGACTTTACGCACCGTGGTATCCAAGGTTGCAAAAAGCTTATTCTCGATCAGTACTTCCGACTTGGAAATCATGTTCATGATGGTAGATTTACCTACGTTGGTATATCCAACCAATGCCACCCGGATCATTTCTCCACGGTTCTTCCGTTGGGTCTCATTCTGTCTATCGATCTGCTTCAAACGATCCTTCAACAAAGAGATTTTGTTCAAGATCATCCGTCTATCACTCTCGATCTGGGATTCACCCGGACCACGCATACCAATACCACCACGCTGACGCTCCAAGTGGGTCCACATTCGGGTCAAGCGAGGTAATAGGTATTGCAATTGCGCCAGTTCTACCTGGGTCTTTGCCTGTGCGGTTTGTGCATGTTTGGCGAAGATATCCAGGATCAGGTTGGAGCGGTCCAATACTTTGATCTCAAAATATTTTTCGATGTTTCTTAATTGGGAAGGGGAAAGCTCATCGTCGAATACGACCATATCGATCTCTTCCGCTTTGATATATTCCTTGATCTCATCCAATTTACCACTTCCTACAAAAGTAGCACGGTCTGGATAGGCCAATTTCTGGGTGAAGATCCCTTTGGTTACTCCACCAGCGGTGCTCACCAAAAATTCTAGTTCTTCGAGGTATTCTTTTGCCGTTTCGTCGGAAACATCCGGGGTGATCACACTGACCAATACCGCAGTCTCCGGCTTATGGGCCGTTTCATATATTTTCGTTCTTGCCATTTAGTGTTTTTATAAGGAACAAGTTTACAAAGGTAAAGTTTTTAGGAGATTTTGTCCCAAGAAATACTTGGCTGCCCTTTTTGGATGTAATGCAGCAATAGGCGGTTTTCTGGTGCCCCCAATTCGGGATCCTCTTGGAACAGTTGGATGACGGATTGCCGAGCTTCCGTCAGGATAGCCTGATCCTTTGCCAGATCTGCAATTTTCATGTCCAGTACACCGGATTGCTGTGTTCCGGAAATATCTCCAGGTCCCCGCAATTGCAGATCAACCTCCGCGATCTCAAAGCCGTCGTTGGTCCGCACCATCGTTTCTAAACGCGTCCGACCTTCCTTGCTCAATTTATCGCCCGACATGAGGATACAGAACGATTGCTCCGCGCCACGGCCAACCCGTCCTCGTAACTGGTGAAGCTGGGAGAGCCCGAATCTCTCCGAATTCTCAATCACCATCACGGAAGCATTAGGCACATTGACCCCTACCTCGATCACCGTGGTGGCCACCATGATCTGGGTTTCGCCTTTAATAAAACGCTGCATTTCAAAGTCCTTGTCCTTCACGGGCATCTTGCCATGGACGATGCTGATGCGGTAATCCGGAAGCGGAAATTCCCGCATCAGCCCCTCCAATCCTGCTTCCAGGTATAAAAGGTCTAATTTTTCACTTTCCTTGATCAAGGGATAGACAATATATACCTGCCTTCCTTTAGCAATCTCTTCCCGCATGAATCCAAACACCCTCAGGCGTTGGTTCTCGAAGAAATGTACGGTTTTAATAGGTTTTCTTCCTGCCGGCAATTCATCGATAATGGAAATATCCAAGTCGCCATACATGGTCATAGCCAATGTACGAGGGATCGGAGTGGCGGTCATGACCAGCATATGGGGCGGAATGATATTCTTACGCCATAATTTGGCCCGTTGTTCTACGCCAAAGCGGTGTTGCTCATCGATCACCACAAATCCAATGTTCTTGAATTTCACCTTATCCTCAATCAGAGCATGAGTACCGATCAGGATATCCAAGGTGCCATCTTCCAATTCCTGATGGATGATCCTTCGGGCTTTGGTTGGGGTGGATCCGGTCAATAATCGAACCTTACAGATGTCTTCGCCCAATAAGGAGGTTATTCCATGGTAATGTTGGGTAGCCAGGATTTCGGTAGGTGCCATCATACAGGCCTGGAAACCATTGTCTATGGCCAATAGCATGCTCATCAAGGCCACAACGGTTTTTCCTGAACCAACGTCACCCTGAACCAATCGGTTCATTTGCGCGCCGGTATTACAATCCAATCTGATTTCCTTAACAACCCTTTTCTGCGCGTTGGTCAATGGGAAAGGCAGTCTTTCGGTGAAGAATCTATTGAATTTTTCACCAACCTGATCGAACCGATGGCCTTTATATTTCTGGGTGTTTAACTGTTTGTTCCTTAATAGTTTTAACTGAATGAAGAACAGTTCTTCAAACTTCAACCTACGGATAGCTAGTTTCAGGATCTGCTCGTTCTGCGGAAAATGGATGCCCAATAAAGCCTGTTGAAAAGAAATCAACTGGTGTTTTTCCATCAGGTAAGCGGGAAGGGTTTCAGCCACGCCTTTTAAAACCGTCATCAAAGCCGTTTCCTGGAGTTTCTGAATTCCCCGGCTATCCAGGTTGGCCTTTTTCAGCTTTTCCGTGGAAGAGTAAACGGGTTGCATCGTCTGGTTACCGATCTTTTTCGTCTGCTGTTGATAGAGCTCCATTTCAGGGTGGGTCATGGAGATATTTCCATTGAATTCGCTCGGTTTTCCGTAGATTATATAAGCGGACCCCACCTGCAACGTTTTTTTGAGCCAGGTAAGGCTTTGGAACCAAACCAGTTCCATCAAACCCGTTTCATCCCGGAATTGGCCCACCAATCGGCGTCCTCTTTTTTCGCCCACTTCCTGCAGGCTAATCAAACGGCCAAGCACCTGCGCGCCGATCATATCGGCATGGAGTTCCCGAACCTTATGGAATTTTGTCCGGTCGATGTATCGGAAGGGGTAACATTGCAGGAGATCGCCAATACTGAAGACCATCAACTCCTTTTTGAGAAGGTCGGCCTTTTGAGGGCCTACACCTTTCAGGTATTCAATAGGAGTTATTAACGATAGTTCAGCCATGGGATTAATCCCGTGCTTTCCATGCAATGACGGAGATTTCTACATTCACTTCTTTGGGAAGTGTTTTTACCGCTACGCATTCCCTTGCCGGTTGGTTGTCCTTGAAATATTGCGCATACACTTCGTTTACCGTTGCAAAATAATCCATAGAACTTAAGAAAATGGATGTTTTCACGACATCTTCAAAATCATAACCTGCATTTTTCAGGATGGCACCTACATTTTTCAACACCTGGTGTGCTTCATCTTCTACACCTGTCGTGATCAGTTCCATGCTTTCTGGAATCAATGGAATCTGTCCGGAAACATATAAGGTATTATCCGCTTTGATCGCTTGGTTGTATGGTCCAATGGCTGCGGGCGCTTTATCTGTATTTAATATCTCTTTTTTAGACATGATAGGCAGTATTATCGTAGTTGAATTTATGTTATTGTTTCTTTAATACCGACTAATATACGATTAGCCCATTGGATTTTCAAGATTTGCATACATTAACTAACTTGCAGGATGAAACAGAAATTAGCTTTGGTCAATGGGACCATCTATAATGGATATGAAATCCGTGAGGATGCAGTTTTACTGATCAATCAAGATAGGATTACAGGGATTGTTGGTAAAGAGGCTGTTCCTGAAGAATATCAGGTGGTGGATGTGCAAGGCGCGAATATCTGCCCGGGATTGATCGACCTGCAATTGTATGGAACTGGAGAGGATCTTTTCTCCGCTGAACTGACTGCCGAATCTTTGGAAAAAATTAACCTCAACCTGCTTAAACAGGGTTGTACTGCTTACATGATGACCCTGGCCACCAATACCTTGGAGGTGTTTAAAGAGGCTATAGCCGTTTTTCGGCAAACAAAACCTTCCGCAGCCCTTGGCTTGCATTTGGAAGGACCGTTTCTAAATGAAGCAAAAAGGGGGGCTCATCCTGCCGAACTGATCATGGAAGCGACCTTGCCTATTTTGGAAGACCTTCTGGAAGGCAACGACGATGTGGTTAAAATGATGACCATTGCGCCAGAGAAAACCAAACAGGAATGTTTGGATTACCTAAATAAGAAAGGCTTATTGCTGTCTGCAGGGCATAGTACAGCCACTTTTGAAGAGGCTACGCAAGCCTTTGATCATGGGGTGAAAACAGCTACCCATCTTTGGAATGCGATGTCGCCGCTGCAGCACCGGGAAGTTGGACTGCCAGGCGCTGTTTTTAATCATCCAAAAGCCTATTCCTCTATCATTGTTGATGGTATACATGTGAATTATGAAGCCGTGAAAATTAGTAAACAGGCAATGGGTGAGCGATTGTTTCTGATCACGGATGCTGTGGCCACTTGTCATAAAGGGATATATCAGCATGTACTGAATGGGGATCATTTCGTGCTGCCGGATGGAACATTGTCTGGATCGGCATTGACCCAATTGCAATCTGTACAGAACTGTGTGCAAAATGTAGGAATTCCGTTGGATGAAAGTATCCGAATGGCAACGTTGTACCCCGCCCGTTTGATCGAAAGATCGGATATCGGAAATCTGAATGAAGGATCAATGGCGAATGTACTGGTTTTTGATACTGATTTTCAGGTTCAACAGGTCATTTTTGAAGGCGAAACGCTTCTTTAATCTATAACGAATAAGTTACAATTTGATTCCAAGGTAATAAAAACCGTAGTTTTGCGTGTTAAGATATGTTTATGAAGATGAGATTTTTGCAATTATGCGTGTTTGCTGTTGCCTTGATGCTGGTAGTTTCCTGTGGATCTAAAAACAGGCAGGCAAAGGCTAAGGAGCAGCCAAAAGCGGAGGTAGCGCAGGGTGCCCAGGTAGAAAACCAACCTAAAAAGGCGGAAGAAGTAAAAGAAGTGAAGAAGGGGGCTGTTGTTGAAAAGCCAGCTAAAGTGGTTAAGAAAGAGGAACCTTTTAAAGAATTCCGTACCGATCTGCCAAAGGCACCACGTGAGTTTCGTGCGGCTTGGGTAGCAACCGTAGCCAATATCAACTGGCCAAGTAAGAACAACCTTTCTACAGCACAGCAAAAACAGGAGGCGATTGCCTTATTGGATTTGCTGAAGAAGAATAATTTTAATGCGGTGATCTTTCAGGTGCGTCCATCTGCAGATGCTTTATACCATTCTAAATTCGAACCATGGTCTTATTTCTTGACCGGTACCACTGGAAAGGCACCTTCGCCTTATTACGATCCTTTGGAATTTTGGGTGGATGAAGCGCATAAGCGTGGATTGGAACTGCATGTTTGGTTGAATCCTTACCGTGCGCATCATTCGAATGGTGGTCAAGTAACCAGCGAATCCATGGTTCGTAAGGCAGCTGATCACGTTGTAAGATTGCGCAATGGCATGTACTGGTTCGATCCGGCAAATCAAAAAACCCAAGACCACTCTTCGGAGGTGGTAATGGATATCGTAAAACGTTATGATATCGATGGGGTTCATTTTGATGATTATTTCTATCCATATGCTTCCTATAATGGAGGAGCTGATTTTCCGGATGATGCCTCTTGGAATGCGTACAGAAAATCAGGTGGAAATCTAAGCCGTGGCGATTGGAGACGTGATAATGTCAATAAATTCATCAAAAGAATCTATACCCAGATCAAAGCAGAAAAACCATTTGTTAAGTTTGGATTGAGCCCTTTTGGAATCTGGAAACCAGGTTATCCAGCTGGTGTTACGGGATCTTCACAGTATGATGAGTTGTATGCAGATGCGAAATTATGGTTAAATGAAGGTTGGATCGATTATTTTACACCTCAATTGTATTGGCCAATCGACCCGCCAAAACAGAGTTTTACTTCTTTGTTGAAATGGTGGGAGTCGGAAAACAAGCATAATCGCCATTTATGGCCGGGATTGAATACGGTGGAAGTTCGTTCTTCGAACAAAATCGAGGAGATCAAGCGTCAGATCGAAGTGACCAGGGACGTTACGCCGAACAGTACTGGTGCTGTGCACTGGAGTATTGCCGGATTGACGAAAAACCCGTTGATGTTGAAGGCGCTTTATGAAGGACCTTATCGTGCTCCTGCCTTAGTGCCGGCTTCACCTTGGCTTTCAGCCAACCCGATCTTGAAACCTACCTTGATGTTGACCAAACAGACCAGCAGTGTATTTGCTAAATGGTTGCACAAACAGCCTGAGCAGGTTTTCAAGTGGGTAGCTTATGCAAGGTATGGCAATACTTGGGAGATGGAAATTTTGGATGCGCCGCAGACAGAGTATAGTTTCCCGAAAACCAAAAACGGTCAAAAATTGAATGCAGTAGCTATTAAAGGTATTGATCGTTTAGGAAATGAAGGGGATTATATGGCAGAGGAGATTACCGAATAAATTTGCAATAATTTAAGTATATAGAGTTAATTTAACTTTAGTAAAGATAAAAAAAGAGGCTGTATCTATTTTAGGTACAGCCTCTTTTTGTTGAATATGGCGGGTGTTTGTGTTCTTGGTCCAAGTGAGGTGTAAGTGAGTTGCAAGTGAGGTGTATGTGCCTTTGCCTACTTACACCCTACTTAAAGAGTGCTTCCAACGCGCCGAAATAAAGGACCTATCTTGAACCAAGTTTATTCCCAATATTCACTACTCTAATAAGCTGCTTGGTTTTATTTCGTTAAATAAGCTTTTTATTTTAAAGTTGACCTATGCGGTAGCCTAAAATTTAAAAAAACGCATAATCCATTATTTTGTTTTGAAAGTTGCAAAGATTCGAATCATGAGCGTAGATTCTACTGATTTATATTCGTTTTTTGTGACAAATCATTGAAATTAATTCTTGTTGCAATGCGTATTCATGCGTATTTCATAAAATAAAATAAAAAACAATGCAATTTATCAACCTTTTATTTTTATAATTGTTATAAGAAAAACGAACCATGTATTACTTTGACATCTGCCTTGGTAATACAAAAACTAACAGAACTTAAATTAAACATCTAAATCTTAAATTATGAAAGGAAGGCTACTTCTATTCGTTATTGGGCTAGTCTTTATTAGTTCCAATCTCTATGCGCAGCGCAGCATTTCAGGGAAGGTTACGGATTCAAAGGGTGACCCACTAGGAGGTGTAACGGTGCAGGAGAAAGGAAAGGGGAACCAGACACTGACCAATAGCTCCGGAAATTATTCCATTAGTATTTCAGAAGATGCGACCTTGGTGTTTCGCTTTATCGGTTATACAACCGCAGAGAGAAAGCCCT
The DNA here is from genome assembly GCF_004526235.1 of Sphingobacterium sp. CZ-2. Classification (GTDB taxonomy): domain Bacteria; phylum Bacteroidota; class Bacteroidia; order Sphingobacteriales; family Sphingobacteriaceae; genus Sphingobacterium; species Sphingobacterium tenebrionis. The sequence continues at coordinate 286,389 of NZ_CP038159.1, forward strand.
CAGGGAACATCCAAAACGTATCCTTAACGGAAGATCAATCCAATATTGATGAGGTGGTTGTTACGGCCTTCGGTATTGAACGTGATCGGAAAACCTTAGGGTATTCTACGCCAAAGGTTTCGGGGGATGAGGTTGCGGAAACACAACGCGAGGCTTTTTTCAATGGACTTCAAGGTCGTGTGCCCGGGCTGACCGTGAATTCGTCAAGTGGATTGCCAGGTGCTTCTGCGCAGATTGTATTGAGGGGATTCATTTCTATCTCCGGCGATAACAATGCATTAATTATCGTCGATGGAGTTCCAATCGATAACTCGGTTGTCAACGAGGCAGATATGGTGCACGTAGGAACCAATAGGGAAAACGATTATTCCAACCGTGGTATTGATATCAACCCTGAAGATATTGAAAGTTATGTGATCATGAAAGGTGCCGAAGCTACCGCGATGTATGGTAGTATGGGTGCCGGGGGTGCGATTTTGATTACGACTAAGAAAGGTAAAGCTGGTAGGGCTTCAGTAAATTATTCCTATTCTGGTCGTTTTGAAAAACCGTATCGCTATCCGGAACGCCAATATATCTATGCGCAAGGAACCAACGGTGTTTACACCGCAACTTCTGCCTATGCTTTAGGACCAAAATATAATGAAAATGAGGTATTGCATACTGATAATACCAAAAACTTCTTTCGTACAGGTTTTAACCATAAGCACAACCTTACCATAGAAGGAGGTTCCGATGCGATTACCTATCGTTGGTCCAATGAGTATTTTGACAATAAAGGGGTAGTGCCTAATACGAGTCTCAGAAGGTTTACTTCCAGATTAACGGGTACTTCAAAAATTAACTCCAAAATGGATATGAACACCACGTTTAGCTATATGAATTCTCATAACGATAAGGCTAATAAGGGTGATGTGGGCTATTTGATGGCGCTTTTGAGGTTTAACCCAAGATGGGACGTGCGTGATTGGATCGATGAAGGGGGGAATAGGGTGCTGCATGCTTCAGATATTTACAATGAAATTGATAACCCATTTTGGGATGCCTATAAAAATACCGCATACGATGATGTGAACAGGATGATTGCCAACTCCCAGTTCAACTATAAACCGAATTCTTGGATCAGTATGCAGGCAACTTTGGGGATGGAATATTCCGTTACCAACGGATTCAAGATTTATCATGGTCAATCCTATAATGGGTCAGGAAACTCTAGCGATCCGGATTTAGGAGAAATGTACATCTATACGAGAGGTGCAAGAATATTTACTGGTGGATACCGCGTGACGACCAGAAACTCTTTTTTTGATAAAAAGTTTACCATGCAAAATAACCTTGCTGCGAATATTTACGACTATCATTATAATACCGATTCGCAGTATGGTCGCAAAATGTATGATCCTAATTTTTATAACATCAATAATTCCGACCCGGATGAGCGTCGGGCAAAAAATTATATCGATCGATATCGGATCATGGGAGCATCCCTTCAGTCGGTATTAAGTTATAAATCCCTGTTGTCACTGACGCTTACCGGAAGGGTCGATGCGTCTTCTAGATTGATGCCAAATAATCCTGTCTTTGCTTATCCATCAGCATCTTTAGCCTTCAATTTTTCAGAATTTGATGCAGTTAAGGAGAATTATAATTGGTTGGATGAAGGAAAATTGCGTTTTTCCATTTCCAGAACAGGTAAGGGACCATTTAGATCATTTGCTACACGTTCTAACCTAGAAACTCAAATGACTTCAGGCGGTGGTTTTGCTTATGGAGTGAATGGTGGTAATCCGAATTTATTTGTGGAAACGACCGAAGATATGGAAGGTGGTTTGGACTTAAGCTTTTTCAAAAGGAGGTTTACCATGGATTTCACGTATTACCGTCGTCGCAGTATTGACCAGATTTTCAATCCTCGCTTAAGTTATGCCACTGGTTTTATTCTGAAACTAATCAATGGTGGTACTATTGAAGCGAATGGTATCGAGATCCAAAGTAATGTAGCACCAATTCGTAAACCAAACTTTAATTGGGATATCACTTTTAACTACACCAAGCAACGTAGTATTGTTAAATCATTGGCGAAAGATATTCCAGAGTCCTACGATTCCGATACCTGGTTAACAGGCGGGGTTCGTTCCGCAGTTTTCATCGGAGAGAGTATTGGTTCTTTATCAGCTACTAAATTTAAGCGTAATGATCGTGGAGACATCTTGATTAATCCTCAAAATGGCTTGCCATTATTGCCAAGTGAATCTACTTTTGGTTATGTCGGTGATCGTATTCCAAGATTTACCCTAGGTATCGTCAATAAGTTCAGGTATAAAGACTTTACCTTGAATTTCCTTTGGGATTCTAGAGTGGGTGGAGACGTCTATAACCTTTTGGACTATAGATTATATACTCTTGGTTTAAGTAGTCAAACCTTAAACCGGGAAGAACCTCGTGTAGTTCAGGGTGTATTAGAAGACGGACTAGAAAACACCGATAATCCGACACCAAATAACATCGCAGTAACTCCTTATTATACTTCTGGCTATTACTATAGTTCAGTAACCGGTGAGAAATTTGTTGAAAAGAATATTTGGACGGTAAGGCTTCGTGATATCACATTAAGTTATTTAATGCCGAAAAATCTAGTAAGAAGAATTGGGCCTAAATCTGACCTTTCCCTATTCTGTACATTGACAGATGTGGTTTTGTTAACTAATTATTCCGGCTTAGATCCAGAATCAAACTCTAATACACCGGGTATTGGTGGTATTGGCGGATATGGTATTGATTATGGAAACATGACTAGGCCAATTGGATTTAACTTTGGATTTAGATTGAAACTTTAATCGGAACATTATGAAAAAGAATAATATAATCACCTATGTCATAGCGGCTGTTTCTTTATTAACCGTAGGATGTAAAAAAATATTGGATATCAATTTCAGTCCTTCTTTTCCACAAGAAGTTTCGGCGGAATTGTATTTATCACCCATACAATACCAGATCGCTAACGGATATGGGCAGGATCAACGGATCATAAACAAATTTACCCAAGCGATGCTGGGGACTTCAACAGATCGTGCATCCTATATTTGGGAACAGCACAGTTACCCTGGTGGGGTAAGTGATGTCGGAGGTGTGATGTGGAGAATGGTTTATTTTAACCATGGTAAAAACCTAGAAAATCTACTTGCTGATTCCAAGGTGAGTAAAAAATATGAATTCACGGCAATCGGATACGCGATTAAAGCTTTTGATTATCAGCTATTAACAGATTATCATGGACCAATTGTATTGGATGGTGCTTATGAAGATCGGTTACAGTTTGAATATAAGGATCAGCCGGATGTTTATAAACGAGTGCAGGTTTGGTGTGATTCGGCTTTGTATTTCTTAGGGCAGAAAAGTATGGCCGATAATACGGGTATATTATCCAAATATGATTTTATGTACGGTGGTAATATGGAGCGATGGAGAAAATTCATCTACGGAATAAAAGCCCTGAACTATGCGAGATATATCAATAAACCTGATTTTTTGACCAATTATGCGGATTCTGTAATGAAATATACCAGCTTGTCATTTGCATCTGAAGCAGATAATGCAACTGTAAAGTTCACAGGGTCAAGTTCAGAAAACTCCAATGTATATGGTCAAGATCAAGCGCTATTGAACAGCACCTATTATAATAGGGCAGGAGCACCGATATTGCGTTATTTAACTGGCGGAGTGCGTGGCGAATATGAGGAAGAGGCAAAGACCTCGAGCGATCCAAGATTATCCCGGATGCTCAAATTTGGTACTTCAGCAACAGCTTCTACAGATAGTATATACCGGGCAGCTTTACCGGATGGAAGATCGGCAAACTCGACTGTGCCTGCAGTGGGAAATTTCTATATGTTCAAAAACACAACGGATTTTCCAATTATGACGTATTCGCAATTGCAATTTATCCGTGCGGAGGTGGCCTTAAAAAAAGGCGATCTTCCCGTTGCGCATGAAGCTTATTTAAACGGTATCCGTGGACATATGACCTTTGTCAATAAATATACGGCGGTCAAAGATGAAAACCAGGGAACCATTTTCAATCCATTAGAGATTACGGCAGCGGAAATAAATTCGTACATGGATTCTACGGAAGTTGCTCAAACTGCTGCTGAGTTGACATTGGCTGATATTATGGGCCAAAAATATATTGCCTTATGGGGATGGGGGGGATACGATATCTGGGCTGATCTTCGGAAATATAGATATGATCCTGCTATTTTCAGGCAATTTGTAACAAGGTCAGGTGCAGAATTAGCACAGGGAAGTTACACTTATCGCGTGCGGCCAAGGTTCAATTCGGAATACATGTGGAATGCAGAAGAGTTAGAGAAATGGGGCGGATTAGAGGCCAATTATGTGATCACGCCAACCTGGTTTGTATTAGACAACTATTAAAAGGAGAGAAATTATTATGAAAAGATATAGTTTATTCATTTTTTTATTGGGTTTAGTTACACTCACTACCATAGGGGGTTGTAATAAAGATAAAATCCAGGATTTCGGAGCTGTAGAATTTATGGATGAATCGAATTCCATTGTTAAGATCAATATGGCTTCGGCTTATCCAGACGATAGATACATGATCGTTAAATTTAACGATGTGCGGGTAACTCCAAAAATCCGAGGTCGGGAACCTTATCCTGGTGGCGGTTATAATACCAGAGGACCTTCAAGTTCTGAATTCTTAATGGTTAAGGGCGGAGATGTAGAGGTTAAAGTGGTGTTGCCGAAAACCAAGGATGACGGAACAGATTCGGTTTTGCTTTATAAAACAACGCTGAATATAAAGGCTAATAGTCGTTATACTTTCCATGTAACGGATACAGGAGCCAATACGAAGGTGATACCTACAGAAGAAACATTTGCCCTTCCGGATTCATCCTATGCGTCCTATCGGTTCGTGAACTTGATTCCAAATGTTCCAGCTGTAGATCTATATTATGGATTTTATTCGACTTCAGCTACCGCGCAAAAACCCGATCAAGATTCTTTGGTGTTAAGTAATATTAAATATGGGGAAATCTCTCCAACCTTTGTATTGAATCGCGCGATTACCAGAACTTGGAAAGTTAGGCCAGCAGGAGCTGCGGTAACCAATGCTACGGTTCTAGCGTTTTATGCGAATGCCGGATCCACCTTAAACCAAAGGCAATATACAGCTTATGCTATGGGTTGGGCAGGAAAGACCGATGCCATTATGAAACCATATATTTCATTTATGTTAGTTCGATAATTATGAAAAGAAGATATATAAAAACAATTATAGGTTTATCTATCGCTCTATTTACAATGGGTTCTTTGGATTCTTGTAAAGTAAGGGATGACTTTCCAGAATTTGGCGAACCTGTAGAAGAAGAGCCAGAAGAAGATATAATTCCTCCTGATAATCAGATGACGCCGATGATCCAATCGATCAAGGATAAGACGACCTATTTGAAGGTGTTTCAGATGGATACCACGCAGACCATTTCACCAGGGGTTGAATACTTGCATGCCAGATTTATCAATAGAGAGGATGTACCTATCAGTATACATATTATGGAATTGGATATTTCCAATCCAAAATTAACCATGCAGGCATTGACTCCTTATAATGAAAACATGTTTGCGGTTCAGAACCTGCCTGAAATGGTGAAATTCAACCAAAAAACGGCTGAAGGGAAGCTATTGGCGGCCATAAATGGGGATGCGGTCACTTCGGGCGAACCGACTGGATCTTTTGTGAAATTTGGGAAAGTCCTCAAAACAAGTGCCTCTAAAACAAGACCCTATATTGGTGTAAAAAAAGGATCGGATGCGATACAATTTTTCAATAGTCCTGATGCTACTAAATACCCTACGGACGCCATAAATTTAGCGGAAATCAAACATTTGGTCGGCGGTAGTTACTTCCTTTTATATAAGGGTGACGATGTTTCAACAAGTTCAAGTGGAGCTGCGCGTATTGCGGTTGGAATCAACGAGGCATCAACCAAGCTTTACTTAATGGCCGCTGATGGAGTCATTGCTAATTTTTCAGCAGGCGTTGCGCTTAATGATCTAAGAGACATGATGCGTGCAATAGGCTGCTATACAGCGATGCAACCCACTAGTGGAAATTTGACAGCCATGACCGTTCTTGATATCCTGAATCCAGAACAATCTTGGATCAATAAAAATTTTACAACCACTCCTGCCGGAACAACCAATGGTATTGGCTTTGTACTAAAGTAATGGTGATATATTAGTTTGTTGTTGGGTTGCCTTAGGGCAACCCTTTTTTTGTTATATACCATTCTCCGTAACACCAATGTTACTTAAAAGTGTTTATTTTACACTAAGTCGTGCAACCGATTGCACTCAAAATCAGCTTTAAACGCTGAATTACGGGATTTTACGGATTTTCTTCCTCCAAGAAATAAAATCTCAATATTCTGCTTTATGCGTTTTTAGCAAATTGTTTTGCTGAAAGTGACGTAAATCATGCATCAACTTGCTTTATTGTGCGTTATTTCTATTATTTTTATCCCATAAATGTGGTAGAATCCGCAAAGAAACGAAATCTATTAATGAAAAATTTTTTAGTTCATAGTCTACTTTTAGCAGTTCTATTGACCAATAGCTGCGGTTCGTCGAAAATCAACAAGACTTCCAATCCTGCTGTGCCCGCCGCTCAGGAGAATGTCTCTAACCAAGCCATTGTCCCTGCTGCCGATCAGCTTAAAGCTTATCTGCCCTTATTGAAAGGAAAAAAAGTAGGATTGATGGGGAATCAGACTTCCGTTGTAGGACCGAATAATGAACATTTGGTGGATGTGTTGCTGCGCGAAAAGGTAGATCTGAAATTTGGATTTGCTCCTGAACATGGTTTCCGCGGAGATATCGAAAGAGGAGAGAAGGTTTCGAATGATGTGGATGCCAAAACAGGACTGCCATTGTTCACGTTATATGGTGGAAATGCAAAGCAGGATTCAATTGTGAAATCCATCGATGTGATGATCTTCGATCTTCAGGATGTAGGCGCACGTTTCTATACCTACATCACATCTTTGCACCGTGTAATGGAGCTGTGTGCAAAACATAATAAGGAATTAATCGTATTGGACCGCCCAAATCCATGTGGAGACCAAGTGGATGGCCCAGTACGTAAAGATGATAAATTCAAATCCAATGTATCCTTCCATAAAATTGCGATGGTACATGGTCTAACCGTTGGCGAGTTGGCAAAAATGATCAATGGCGAGAAATGGTTGGAAAATGGAAAGGAATGTAAATTAACGGTAGTACCCGTACAGAATTATACCCATAGTTCTATCTACAAATTACCGGTAATCCCTTCTCCAAGCTTACCGAACCACCTTTCTGTTCGTTTATATGCTGCCTTATGTCTTTTTGAAGGAACCGATATTTCGGTAGGCCGTGGAACAGATTGGCCTTTCCAAGTGGTGGGATATACCAACCCGGTTTACGGTGATTTTACCTTTACCCCAGGAGAAAAAGCAGGGATGGTAAAACATGTGGAAGGTAAGGGAGCAGTAAATTACGGATTGGACCTTAGGAATATCAATCCGGATGAATTTAAATTCACCCTAAAATACGTGCTGTACTTCTATGATAAAATGCCGGACAAGTCGAAATTCTTTGCCAGACCAGAGTTCTTCGATAAGTTGGCAGGAACAGATGAACTACGGAAGCAGATTTTAGCCGGTAAAACCGAAAAAGAAATACGCGAAAGTTGGCAGCCTGAATTAGCAGCATACAAACAGATGCGTAAAAAATATCTACTCTACCCAGATTTCGAATGAAAAACAAGTGGAAGGCTCAATTAATTTGGGCCTATTCACGTTAATCCAATCTGGTGAAATTGTCCTCCTTAGGGGATATGGAGTAATACCTATTATGAATAATAACTGATCTAATCCTGAAACAATATCAGGGTTGGACCTAAATAAGATAAAAAACAAATTATAAATTATTAATCATTTAGCAATGCGAAGACTTCTACTCTTTTCTCTCGCTCTTGGATTGACGATGCCAACTTATGCTTCATTTGCTGAAGCAAAGGGCAAAGAATCTCTAGGAAAAAATGCTGGCTGGACTAAGGCCACATCGGTATTGCAAAATACGGTTTCAGGTACGGTATCAGGACCTGACGGTGTGATTGCTGGGGCTACGGTTACCGTAGTAGGTTCAACAGCAACAACGGTAACCGATGCAAACGGTAAATTCACGATCAATGCAGCTGTTGGAGCTACATTGCGCGTTTCCTTTGTAGGTTTAGAGACCAAGACCGTAACTGTAACAGGAAGCACTATCAATATCACCTTAACCGAATCCAGCGATGCGTTGGAGGAAGTAGTGGTAGTAGCATACGGTGCGCAAAAAAAGGAACACCTTACAGGTGCAGTATCCTCTGTAAACGTGGAAAAAACCTTAGGATCCCGCCCGATTTCTGATGCAGGTCGTGGATTGCAAGGTGCGGTTCCAGGTTTAAGTGTACAGATCCCTTCTGGTGAGGTAGGTTCTGACCCTATTATGAAAATCCGTGGTCAGGTTGCTTCCATTTCCGGTAGCAGCAACCCGTTGATCTTGGTTGACAACGTGGAGATACCTAGTATCAATATGATCAACCCGAATGATATCGCTGAGATTTCCGTGCTTAAAGATGCAGCATCTGCATCCATCTATGGATCAAAAGCAGCATTTGGTGTGGTCTTGATCACCACGAAAAAAGGTGCAAAAACAGAAACCAACAATATCACCTATTCCAATAACTTTTCCCTTCAAACGCCATTCAAACCAATTGATATCGCAAGTATCGATGGTTTGCAATATACGTTGGATGCCCATAAGAACATGCAGTCTGCAGGTTCGGCAGGTGGTTTCTGGCGGATATCGGAAGAAAGTATCCGCAGAGCGAAGGAATGGCAGGAAAAATACGGCGGAGTAATCGGTAATTCAGATCCTGTAGTTTATGGCCGTGACTGGTACGTGGAGAACAACGAGAAGTTCGGTGTTCGTATGTACGACCCAGTAGCGGTAATGATCAAGGATAATGCCCTAACCAACCTACATAACCTAGGATTAAATGGTAAGGCTGGAAATACAACCTATAATATCAGCGCTGGTTACTTGAACCAGAATGGTATGATGAAAGCGGCTAAGCATGATGATTTCAAGAGATATAATGCGACGTTGAATGTTTCCACCAAAGTAACCGACTATTTGTCCCTACGAGGTGGTGCCATGTATTCTGATGGTACAAAACGTTATGCCAACTCTGCAACCGGCTTTACGGCGGATCCATGGTTATACCTTTACCGTTGGTCGAGAGCTTTCCCTATTGGTGTGCAGGAACATGGTGTAGATATCCGTGACCCTTATTTCGATACCGCAAAATCACATACGGCCTATAAAATCGATCGCTATACCAACTTGAATTTAGGAACTACTGTAGACCTGATGACAGGTTGGGATGTGAAAGCAGACTATACATTTAGTTCAGAAAATAACGGCAATAGATCATCTATGCCTACTTTCTCTGGTAAAAGTACTTGGTATGGTGTAGAACCTTGGAATGATGAGAATGGTAATAGAATCTACGTGGATGAAAATGGTCTTCCAACCGACAACGGTGGAACAATGGCCTTTAAATTCCCTTTCGAAAACTACATTACCAAAGCACAATCTAATATTTATCAACGTTCCTTCAACTCCCAAAGACATACGTTCAACGCATTCTCTACCTATGGTAAGAAATTCGGAGAAGACCATGACTTTAAAGCAATGTTGGGAACAAACATTGTGGCCTTTAAATGGAGAAATCATTTCTCTAGAAGGACCAATCTGATCAATGAGGAAAATCCACAGTTTGATTTTGCTACGGGGGTACAGGAAAGTGGTGGAGACACCAACTGGGATTCCCAAGTAGGGGTATTCGGACGTTTAAACTATACGTTCAAAGAGAAATACCTTTTCGAGACCAGTTTGAGATATGATGGAACTTCAAAATTCCCTTCTCACTTGCGTTGGAGATATTATCCTTCGGTATCAGCAGGATGGATTATTTCCAATGAAAATTTCATGCAGGGAATTTCCAATGTGTTGAGTTTTGCAAAACTACGTGGTTCATGGGGTATGATTGGTGACCAATCCGTTTCCAACTCATTATATGTGCCTACCATGGATATCGGACCAAACAACTGGTTGGATGGATCGGGTAATTATTATTACTCCATGACAACCCCAGGTGCGGTACGTAATGATATTAGATGGCAGGATATCGAACACCTGAACGTGGGTGCCGACTTGAAATTCTTCAACAAATTAGGGGTGGTATTTGAATGGTACGAAAGAAAAACCAATCATATGATCATTCCTGGTGAATCATTACCAGGTACATTTGGTACAACTCCAGCTAGAGGGAACTTTGGTAACCTTTCTACAAAGGGATGGGAATTGGCCATTGATTACAACCATAGCTTCGATAACGGATTACGTTTGACTGTTAATGCTAATATCGCGGATGCTATTACAACCACTTATAAAGGATTGCAGTGGAACAGAGAATGGGAAAACAGATCTGTTGGAACGGAATTCGTAACTGGAAGTAGATATGGTGATGTATGGGGTTATGTAACAGATCGCCTTTACCAAAAAGACGACTTTGTATATGATGCAGATGGCAATTTTGAGCAAACAGCCATTATTTTCCAAGGTGTTTCCAAAACCACAAATATGTTAGCAGGTAATAATCCGGTTTATCAAACATTCTTTGAAGATGGTAACAACGTCATGAAAATGATGCCTGGAGACGTGAAATTTGTAGATGTGAATGGAGATGGATATATCACCTCAGGAAGCAGTACTTTCGGCGATCCAGGTGACCGAATGGTAATTGGTAACTCAACTCCTCGTTACGACTATGGTTTCAGATTAGGCGCAGACTTTAAAGGATTCGATCTTTCGGTATTCTTGCAAGGCGTTGGTAAACGTGAAATCTGGGGTGCTGGTCAATTAGCTATTCCTGGTTTCCATGTTAAAGATGGTGCTATGCCACAAGCAATCGCTGAAGACTATTGGAGAGAGGATCGTACAGATGCATTCTACCCAAGAGCATGGCATTTAGGTGGAGCTAACGAAGGTTACGTGATGAGACCTCAAACACGTTACTTATTGGATATGTCTTATTTTAAGATTAAGAACATCAATTTCGGATACTCCCTACCAGGAGCCTTGTTAAGTAGAGCGAACTTTAAAACAGCGCGTATCTATGTCTCTTTAGAAAACTTCTTTACGTTCGATAATTTGAGAGGACTTCCAATTGATCCAGAAGCAATTTCAGGTAACAGTATGTTATTGACGAATGGTAATTACAACCTTGGCCGTACGGGTACAGGAAATCCATCGTTCAAATCAGCTTCTGTCGGTATTCAAATTGGTTTATAATTACAGGAGGAAATTATTATGAAAATTAAATATAGTTTATTCGTTGCGGCAGCTTTATTTTTCACCAGTTGTGAGAAATTCTTAGACAGACCACAGCTTACGCAGGCAAATGACGAAACTGCATGGACAACAGAAGATAATGTACGTCTATATGCCAGACAATATTATACCACCTTTTTCCCAGGTTATGGATTAGGTTTTAGTACAGATGGAGCACTTTTAGCGTCCTATACCTTTAGTGACGATGTGCTTTACCAAGGCAACCAATCTCAATTCACTAGATCGGTGCCGGTAAGTGCAATCTGGAGCTATACCACGGTTCGTTCATTGAACATTATGATCGACCGGATTCAGACTAGAATGCAAGATGTTCTTGCACCAGAAGCTTTTAACCACTGGATCGGTATTGGTCGCTTCTTTAGAGCAATGCGTTATTGGGATTTGGTTTATGCTTATGGCGATGTTCCATATTACGATAGACCTATAGATGACACCGAACTTGATGAGCTTTATAAGAAAAGAACACCAAGGAATGAAGTGATGGATGCTGTTTATGAGGACATGAAATTTGCAATGGAAAATATTCGTGCAAATGATGGTGCTCAAACAGTAAATAAATTTATCGCGGCAGGTTTTATTTCTAAGATCGCCATGTCGGAAGGTTCTTGGCAGAAATATTATTATAAGAATGATGAAAGAGCTAAGAAATTCTTTGAATTGGCGGTTGAGGCTGGAGAAATGGTGAAAAGTAGCGGAAGATATGATATCGTTACGGATTACAGATCTCAATTCACATCCGATAATTTAGCCGGAAATAAAGATATGGTCCTTTATAGACAATATGATGCGGCTTTAGCGATTAGACATTCCATCTTATCCATTCATAACTTATCGGATAATGTTACTTATGGTCCTACAGCAGACCTATTGAAATCGTATATCTGTACAGATGGTAAAGTTTGGCAAAATTCAGATTCTACAAAAGCTTCTGATTTCACCAATGTGGAAATGGTTAAAAACAGAGATTCGCGTTTTGAAGCTACTTTCCATACGAATCCTACACCTAAGAACCGTGCATCATTTATGTACATTACTAAGTTCTTACCAAGGGATGTGGAAGCTCGCGTTGCAGCAGGAGGTTCTCCAGGTACCGAGTTTTCGGGTGCAAATAATGTAACGGATGCTCCGGTATTGAGATATGCAGAGGTGCTATTGAACTGGATCGAATCTAAGGCTGAATTGGCTACCCTTGGTGGTCCAGCAGTTACCCAAGCAGATATCGATGCTTCGATCAATAAAATCAGAAATAGACCAATCGCAGCAGATGCTGCTGCAAAAGGCGTGAAGAAAACAGCGGCAATGAACATCGGGGCATTACCTTCAGATCCTGATCGTGATGTAACGGTAAGTCCTTTGTTATGGGAAATCCGTAGAGAGCGTCGTATGGAGATGACTTTTGAGGATTCTCGTTTAGCCGATCTGAGAAGATGGTCGAAATTGCAATACATGGATACGGAACAAAATCCAGATCTTTTAGCAGGAGGATGGGTTAACTTCCCAACAGAAGCTCCTGGAGAATTGAAAGCTACTGTTTCTGTCGTGAAATTGAACGGCCAAATAGAGGTTTATAATCCAAGTGACCCTACTAGTAAAGACAAAATGAAAGGTTTTTACAGATATACACTGAACAAGGACCGTTTACCTTTCTACAACCAAACGAATATCAATCCTTACTTATCTCCAATAGGCTCTAATCAGATCAATGAATATGAGGCGGCAGGTTATACGTTGGATCAAACAGAAGGTTGGCCTCAGAACTAATTATGAATCTTAATTGATGATCAAGATGAAAATGAATTTTAATCAAACAATAGGAGGTATACTACTGGCTTTTGTAAGTTTTGTAGGATTTACTTCTTGTTCGGAGGATTTCCCAAAAAATATGGAATCCGATAAATATACCGATCTTAAATCCATTAAGATCGTTAATGCTGGACCGCTAGGAAACGAAGTTTTGGAAGGATCCATTGATGAAAAAACCAAAACGATTACCTTTCCAAGGTTGGATACCTTAACCGACTTTTCAGGTGTAATCTTTCAAGCAGAAACTTCTGAAGGTGCCAAACTGGAAAAAGATACCATTGCCATTCCTTTTCAAAGTGGGGATGCTTCTAAGGATATCTTTCTAAAAGTGGTTAACTCTCCTCGTTTTAAGGAATATAAAGCAGTAATCCGTTTCGATGTTCCTGTTTTTGGAGCAGACTTCGGAAAACCTACAGTATATGATTACTCTTCAAATCCAGTTGGAAATGCCGCATACACGGCATTCTCAGGTGGATTGGTCCGTGGAACGGGATTCGATGGAAAACATGTATTAATAATCTCTAGAGGAACCCCTGGAGTTCATTTATTAAATGTGGAAGATTTGAAAAACAATCAAATCAAACCGATCCAGGTAAACACTACGGGTGTAACAGGTGGTACTTTCCCAGTTAATATGGGAGCCCAAGTGAATGGTCGTACCTATGTGGCTAGTTTATCTACCTCTGGAGCATCACCTTTGAAACTGTATCTGTGGGAAGATCCTGCAGCAGCTCCTCAGGTAATTGCTAATATCAATGTTGGATCAATTGCTGGATCTGGTGCTCGTCATGGAGATAACTTCTCTATCGGATTAGATGCAAGCGGTAATGGTTATGCCTTCTTTATTAGTGGCGGAACCCAGGTGATGCGTTTGAAAATTGAGAACTATAAGAATGTAACCGAAACGGTAGCATTTAATACGGTTGCTACGTACGGCCAATGGTCTTATTATAACCGTATTGGAAATTCAGAGAACTTCTTTGTTACTGGACATGATAAAGTGATCGCTGTTGCCAATAATGGAGGTGGAGTAAGCTATTCTATGGGAGCTAGCTCAATTCCGGTACACTCCGGTGACCCTCGTGTTATTGAATTCAACGGCGAACGCTATTTATTGGTTGTTACTGTTCCACGTGGTGGTGCAGCTGTTGATGCCGTAATGCGTGTTTACAACATTACGAGAGGCGCTAGCATCGTTGATGCATTAACTGCATTCGAGCAAGGAGATAAAAAACCGGTATATGAGTTTGGTATCTCAGGAAATGCCAATACAGCTCCTGGTACACAATCTGGTTACCATATTGTGAAAAATGCCGAAGGAAAAGATGAAAAATTAATGATCTATGGGGCAACCTCTGATGCTGGTTTTACCATCGTGGAATTCCCTATTAATGTACTAGAGGATTAACTTTAAGTCTTATATATGGTGAAAGGGCATCTGTTATGCAAATTTAGTTCTACTATTTGAGCAGGATGTCCTTTCATCTTTTTATTGAACCTTTTACTTTTATTATGATGAAAAAACTCTCTTTATACCTTTGCCTTTTCCTATCATGGACTTTGTTGTTAGTAAGTTGTAGTAAGGACTCTGACCCTGTTACACCAAATCCTGAACCTGAACCAGAACCTCCAGTTAGCACCCTGAAATTTCCCGGAAAGGAAATGCGAGCAGCTTGGGTAGCTACCGTATGGGAATTGGATTGGCCAGGAATCCGCGGTGAAGCTGTACAGAAGCAAAAATATATCGAGCAGTTGAATAAAATAAAAGAATTGAAATTCAACGCGGTTGTCTTTCAAGTAAAAGGCATGGGAGATGCCTTCTACAATTCTCCTTATGAACCATGGTCTGCTGCTATCTCCGGTACCAGAGGCGTAGATCCAGGTTATGATGTGTTGAAATTCTTAATCGATGAAACACATGCCCGCGGAATGGAATTCCATGCATGGATCAACCCATACCGTATTTCTACACGTGCTTCAAGCGCTACAGCTTTCCCTGCACTACATGCATCCATCGATGCATCTTGGGTAAAAGATTACGAAACTATCCGTATCTATAATCCAGCAGTCCCTGAAGTAAGACAGCGACTAAACGATATCGTCAAGGATCTCATCACCAAATTCAATGTGGATGGTATTCATTTCGATGATTATTTCTATCCGGAAGGACAGAACCATAATGATGACGCCGAGTATACCAAATATGGAGCCGGCTATTCATCCAAAGAAAATTTCCGTAGAGGAAATGTAGATAAAGCTATTGAAGGAGTTTATAATACCATCAAAGCAACCAAACCAGCAGTGGTATTTTCCGTATCACCTGCTCCTAACAAAGACAATAACTACAATGTGTTATTTGCGGATATTGCAAAATGGACATCCTCAGGTTGGGTGGACATTGTAATGCCTCAATTATACCAAGAAATTGGAAATCAATATAATCCTTTCGAACGTAATCTAGCCACTTGGGTTCAATTCCGTGGTCAAGCTAAGGTAGTGGTTGGACATGCGGCCTACAAATTCGGTGATCCAGCAATGGGAACCGCTTTCCAAAGTCCCGATGAGTTGCAAAGACAGTTTAATCTGACTAGAAACAACGACCGGGTATTCGGTAGTGTCATGTACAGCATGAAGAGTATCATGACAAATAAGGTTGGAATTACCGATAAGATCAAGGAACTTTATGCTAAAGATGTACTAATGCCATTCTTTGGACGAGAAGTAGCCGCAAAACCTACTACCCCAACCAATGTAAAAATCACAGGTTCTGAAATAACTTGGACTGCAGCTGCAAACAATACCCGATCAGCAGTTTATTATTTCTCGAGCAAAACTGCGACAGGCGAGCTGGTAGGAGTGACCACTGAAAATAAAATGCAGATATCAAAATCAGGTTTCTATTGTGTAACCGGTTTAAATGTAGATAACCTAGAAAGTAAAGAATCCGAGTTATTACAAAAATAAAAATGAGGAAATCCATCATTAAGTCGGCTTTTTGTGCATTGTTTTTATGCTGCACATCGGCGTTAACCGCTCAAACCTTCAAGTTTGCACAGGTAACCGATACGCACGTGGGTGGATCTACGGGAGCAGATGATCTTCGTAGAACCGTTGCTGATCTTAACCAGCAAAAGGACATCGACTTCGTCATCCTTTCTGGAGATGTCACGGAATTCGGTTCTGATGAGGAATTAGCGTTGGCCAAAAGAATTTTGGATAGCCTCCGATTGCCCCTGTATGTCGTTCCGGGGAACCACGACAGCAACTGGTCCGAAAGTGGCGCCAATAGCTTCCGCAAAGTATTTGGCGGAGAAATGTTCTTCTTCGAACATAAAGGATTTCAGTTCATCGGAACCACTTCGGGACCAAATATGCGGATGAGCCCTGGGCAAATCCCCCGTGAAAACCTCGTTTGGATGGATTCGGTTTTCAAAGCAAATCCCGATGCCTCCAAACCCCTTATCGCAACCAACCATTACCCACTAGATTCTTCACTGAACAACTGGTATGAAGCCATCGATCGCCTAAAAACGCGAAATGTGCAATTGGCAACCTGCGGACATGGGCATATCAATAAATTGTACGATTGGGAAGGGATTCCAGGTGTGATGGTACGATCCAATCTGCGCGCTAAAGATGCGGTAGGTGGATACAATATCCTCACCATCAGCAAGGATTCTGTGTTCTTTCAGGTTCGTAAGCCTTTGCTCCAAACCATGGATTATTGGCTAAAACTGCCTTTAAAGCAACTAACAGCAACAAACAATCAACAAATAAAAAGACCCGATTACTCCGTCAATAAAACTTCGAAAGCCCGACTCGTTTGGGAATATGAGGACCATGGGGATATCGGTGCCGGCATCAGTGCAGATAAAAAGCATTTATTTACGGCCAACACCGTTGGCGAAGTGTATGCCCTGAACCTTAAAACCGGTAAAAAAGCTTGGACCTATAAAACCGGCGGAAAAGTCTATTCTACGCCTATGGTGCATCAAGGGGTAGTTGTGGTAGGATCTTCCGACCACTATATCTATGGCCTCGATGCGAAGACTGGTCAACTAAAATGGAAGATCGAAGCGGCAAAAGCTGTACTTGGATCTCCTGCAGTTGCCAATGGCAAAGCCTTCATTGGGGGTTCTGAGGGTGTTTTCTGGGCGATTGATGTCAAGACCGGAAAGGTCATTTGGTCTTTCAGTCCGGTAAAAGGATATGTATCCAGCCAACCAACCCTGGCCGATGGAAAGGTGATTTTTGGTAGTTGGAGCAATGGCTTTTATTGCCTGAACCAACAAACAGGTAAATTGGAATGGGAGTGGAGCAACGGGCATCAGAACCGCATGTTCTCTGCCGCAGCAGTTTATCCCGTTGTGGCCAAAAACCGCGTATTCATCGTAGCACCTGATCGGTATATGACGGCCATCGATCTCCAGACCGGAAAAACGATCTGGCGGGAGAAAAAGGATGATTATCGCGTAAGGGAATCCCTAGGTTTATCGGCAGATCATCAGATGGTCTATGCAAAAACCATGGATGGCGAATTGATCGGAGTTCCGGTTAATTCCGAGAATATGGATATCACCTGGAAAGCCAAAGTAAGGCTGCCTTACGAATTGGCCCCAACGGCTATCTATTCGGATAAGAAATTAACATTTATGCCATCCGATAAAGGATTGATGACAGCAGTGTTGTCCAAATCTGGGGAAACGGCATGGCAATATAAAGTCTCCAATGGCATGATCAACCCGCCATTGGTCCTAAAAAATAAAATTGTATTTAGCAGCATGGATGGCAAGATTGTCATGCTATCCTATTGATAACATTGTTTTCATGTTCAACATGAAATAATCGGTTAACCTATGAATAAACCTACATGCTTTATACTTTTCTGTCTATTACTGCTTTCAGCGTTTTCCCTTCATGGGTTTGCGCCGGAACAGTCATGGATCAGGGTGAACCAATTGGGCTACCTTCCACAACAGAAAAAGGTGGCGGTTTGGGTTTCCAAAGCAAACAGCGAAGTCAAACGGTTCCAACTGATCAATTCCGATAGCCAGAAAGTGGTTTATACCAACAAAGCAGGTAAAGCATTTGGAAAATATGGTCCATTTCAGAAGGGATATCGATTAGACTTTTCTGCATTTAAGGGAAATGGAACATTCTATATCCTAAGCGATGATGGAACAAAATCTCCAGCATTTAAGATCAATGAGCAGGTGTATGAGGGTACTGCCGATTTTGCATTAAGATATATGCGGCAGCAAAGGACCCTGTTCAATCCCTTCTTAAAAGACAGCTGTCATACCCATGATGGGTTTACCATGTATGCCAGTTCGGTAGGAATGCCAGATAGTACCCGCGTCGATGTGGGAGGGGGATGGCATGATGCTTCCGATTACCTGCAATATGCTACTACCTCTGCGAATGCCACTTACCATCTCTTAGCGGCATACCGTGATTTTCCGCAGGTGTTTGGCGATCAAAAGCAAGCCAATGGCCTAGATGGGAAAAACGGCATTGCCGATGTGCTGGATGAAGCAAAATGGGGACTGGATTGGTTGCTCAAAATGCATCCAAAACCTAACATCATGTTCAACCAGATCGCCGATGATCGCGATCACATCAAACTGCGCATGCCCGGACAGGATTCTATCTATGGCCGTGGCCATGAAAGACCGGTTTATTTTATTGATGGTCTACCACAACAGCGGGGTAAATTTCTCAACAATACCACCGGTACCAGTTCAACAGCGGCAAAGTTTGTTTCCGCTTTTGGCTTGGGTCACCAACTCTACCAACAAAAAGACCAGGCTTTTGCACAGACACTAAAAGAAAAAGCACTTACAGCCTACCAATATGCCCATATCAAACCCGGTGTAACCCAGACCGTATCCGTGAAATCGCCCTATATCTATGCCGAGGACAATTGGGTTGATGATATGGAATTAGCGGAAGCCAGTATGTTCGGAATTACCCAGGATCAACAGCATTTGAACAAGGCATTGAACTATGCCCGCCAAGAGAACATTACGCCTTGGATGATCCGTGATACGGCCAATCATTACCAATATTATCCCTTTATCAATCTTGGCCATTATGAACTGGCAAAACAAGGAGATAGATCCAGCAAGAAAGAAGTGCTAACCTATTATAAAAAAGGAATCGAACAGGTGTGGGATAGGGCACAAGAGAATATGTTCTACCGCGGGGTTCCATTCATCTGGTGCAGCAACAACCTCACCACCTCCTTTGCTATCCAATGCCATTGGTACCAAGAACAGAGTGGCGATAAATCTTTTGAGGAATTGGAACAGGCAAATATAGATTGGTTGTTTGGCGTAAATCCTTGGGGCACAAGTATGGTTTATGGCCTGCCGGCCGATGGCGACACACCAATTGACCCACATTCAGCGTTTACCTATTTACACGGTTACCCCATTGATGGTGGTCTGGTGGACGGACCGGTCTATTCCAGTATTTACCAAAACCTGATAGGCATCAAATTGATAAACCCTGATGAATACGCGGATTTCCAGAGCGATCTGGTGGTTTATCATGACGATTTTGGGGATTACAGCACCAATGAACCGACCATGGATGGTACGGCATCGTTGATTTACCTCTTGTCTGCCAAAGAGAGTGAATCAAAAAAAAAAGAGCAATTGATACCCACGGGGCAATAATCCGTGGGGATGAACATAAAAAGCAGATCAGTCTGATCTTTACCGGAGATGAGTTTCGGGAAGGATTGGGCACTATCCGGAAAGCCCTGAACAAAAACAACATCAAGGGAAGTTTTTTTGTGACCGGGAGATTCCTGGAAGATAGGAAATCTGCGAACCTGTTGAAGAACATGTATAAAGAAGGGCATGAGGTTGGTCCACATTCAGACCAGCACCTATTATATGCTCCTTGGGAAAAAAGAGATAGTCTACTTGTTACAAAAGAAGTTTTTAACAAAGATTTAACTGAAAACATTTCCAAACTTCATGCACTAGGTATTCAAAACATTGATAAATTTGTGGCGCCCTTTGAATGGTACAATAAAACCATTACAGAATGGGCCAAAGATGTTAACCTAGTTTTATACAATTTCACACCAGGATTACGAACTGCTGCTGATTATACCTTCCCAGCAATGGGAAATAAGTATATGAGTTCAGAAGCAATTTTGGAGCAACTGTACAAACATGAAAGTCAGTTCGGATTAAATGGTTTTATTATTATTATCCATATCGGGTCTGACCCGAACAGAACGGATAAATTTTTTAATCAGTTGGAAAAATTGATTAAAGGACTGAAAGATAAAAATTATAAATTCGTGCCGCTAAACGAAATATAAATTTAGCATGCGGGTTTTTGCGTTTTTTATTAAAAAGTCGCATATTTACGGAAAGTTATTGAAAGTATTGCACATGCAGAAGGCTATGATCAACACAACGGAGAAGGATTCGAATTATCAAGACCTAGACAAAATGTCGGTCAACGAGATCCTAAGTAACATTAATCAAGAAGATAAGACCGTTCCGTTGGCGGTAGAGAAAGTTATTCCTCAAATCGAGGCATTGGTAAAAGTTATTGTTTCACGGATGAAAAAAGGTGGACGATTATTTTATATCGGTGCTGGGACGAGTGGTCGGTTAGGTATTTTGGATGCATCTGAATGTCCGCCAACCTATGGCGTTCCTTTCGACTGGGTAATTGGTTTAATTGCTGGAGGGGATTCTGCAATCCGTAAAGCAGTAGAGTTTGCGGAAGACGATATGAACCAAGCTTGGATAGACCTGGAGGAATATGCGATCAACCCGAATGATGTGGTGATCGGTATTGCTGCTTCTGGTACGACTCCATATGTGATCGGTGGGCTTGAAACAGCGAATGCCAAAGGCATTGCAACAGGCTGTATCGTGTGTAATGGCAATTCACCTATTGCTGCTCGTGCGCAATATCCAGTGGAAGTGATCGTAGGACCTGAGTTTGTTACTGGTTCCACGCGGATGAAAGCGGGTACTGCACAAAAATTGGTATTGAACATGATCAGTACCGCTGTAATGATTCAATTAGGCCGCGTAAAGGGCAATAAGATGGTGGATATGCAATTGTCAAACCATAAATTGGTCGGTAGAGGCGTTCGTATGGTGATGGCCGAAACCGGAACGGATGAGGAAACAGCATCTGCATTGATCGAAGAATTCGGAAATGTCCGTAAAGCGATCGATAACTACAATCTGAAAAACAAACAGTAAACACCCAATATGTCACCTAGTATTTTATTAACCTTCCTGGTCGTGTACTTCGGAATTCTCTTGGCGGTATCTTATTTTACCTCCAAGGGTTCTGCCGATAACTCTACCTTTTTCGTTGCCAACCGCAATGCCAAATGGTATATGGTTGCCTTCGGGATGATCGGTACGGCCCTATCAGGAGTAACCTTTATCTCCGTTCCTGGAGATGTAGGAAATACCCCTGGTGGAATGACCGATCCCAATAACTTCAGTTATTTCCAGTTCGTACTCGGAAATGCCATCGGTTTTGTCATCATTGCCTATGTCCTGTTGCCCTTGTATTATCGGATGAACCTGACGTCCATCTATACCTATTTGGAGGAACGTTTAGGGCATAAATCCTATAAATCTGGCGCGATGATCTTCTTGATCTCCAGGACCATAGGATCCGCATTCCGTTTATACTTGGTAGCTATCGTATTACAGCGCTATATTTTTGATGCCTGGAATGTACCATTCTTCTTAACCGTTTCGGTGTGTTTGGTGCTGATCTGGCTCTATACCAATAAAGGTGGTCTTAAGACTATCATTATCACAGATACCTTACAGACGACATTCCTTCTTTTGGCGGTTATCCTTTCCATTTATTTCATGGCCGATGGTCTTGGATTGACCGTATTCGAAGCTTTCGAAAAAGTGAAGGAAAGTTCTTATTCCAAGATCTTTATCTGGGAAAACCTATTGGGAGATACCCGTAACTTCTGGAAACATATCATTGGCGGTATCTTCGTCACCATTGCGATGACGGGTCTCGATCAGGATTTGATGCAGAAGAACCTGAGTATGAAAACCATTGGCGAAGCGCAGAAAAACATGATGGTATTCACCAGTATTTTCGTGGTTATCAACCTGTTCTTCCTAGCCGTAGGTGCTTTGTTGTATTTCTATGCAGAAGCGAACGGCATCACCTTGGCCGAACTGGGTAAATCCGATTATTTATACCCTGAAATTGCCCTGCGTCATTTAACCTTATTGCCAGGGATCATCTTTATGATGGGTTTAACAGCAGCAACGTTTGCTACAACAGACTCCGCTTTAACTGCATTGACCACATCCTACTGTGTAGACTTCCTGAACTTCAACAAAAAGGAAAATCCGAATGATCCAAAATTGGTGAAACAACGTAATATGGTGCACCTGGCATTCTCCGTGGTTATGCTATTGGTAATCTTGTTGTTCCATTGGATCAACGATGAATCGGTGGTCTCTGCCATCTTCAAGATCGCAGGTTATACCTATGGTCCTTTATTGGGCTTATTCTCCTTCGGAATCCTGACCAAACGTCGTGTAAATGACAATTTGGTCCCTCTGATCTGTGTCTTATCACCTATTCTGATGTTCTTGTTGACAACCTATGTGTTGCCGCATACGAATTATAAGATCGGGTTTGAACTGATCGTATACAACGGACTGGTAACTTACCTTCTTTTATTGCTTACCTCCCCAGGTAAGGTAGAAGGCAAGATTGCAGGAAGCCGTTAGCCTTATTTGCTGATTTGTGTGTGCAAAAAAATAAATGTAAGTTTGATTATAAAGTTTTTTTGCACACATGTATCAACAGATTCAAGAATCCATACTAGCTATACGCCGCAAAATAGGCGAATTTAATCCCGAATTTGGTATCATCTTAGGCACTGGTCTAGGTAAATTGGTCAACGAGATCGACGTGGAGCATCAGATGATGTATTCCAATATCCCGAACTTCCCGATTTCAACGGTAGAATTCCATACCGGTAAATTGATCTTCGGAAAGCTCAATGGGAAAAATGTAGTGGCCATGCAAGGGCGTTTACATTACTATGAGGGATACAGTATGCAGGAGATCACTTTTCCTATTCGCGTGATGAAAGCATTGGGCATACAGAAACTGTTTGTATCCAATGCCTCCGGATCCCTAAATCCGGAGATCAAAAAGGGCGATATAGGCATCATTGAAGATCATATCAACCTCTTGCCTGATAATCCGTTACGGGGAAGGAACAATGAAGAGTTTGGCCCGCGTTTTCCGGATATGAGCCAACCCTATAATTTCGATATGTTGGAGCAAGGTCTTGAAATTGCCAATAAATTGCAGATTAAAGCCCATAAGGTGGTTTATGTCTCTGCGCCAGGTCCCAACTTGGAAACCCGTGCTGAGTACAGATATATGCGCATCATAGGCGGTGATATCGTTGGCATGAGTACCGTTCCGGAGGTTATCGTAGCCAACCATATGGGAATTCCGGTATTTGCTATTTCGGTGATTACAGATGAGGGATTCCACGAAAACCTACAACCTGTTTCTTTGGATGAAATCGTTGCAGTTGCGGCAGAAGCAGAACCAAAAATGACAAGTATATTAAAAGAATTAATCGCATTGCAATAATTCTGCTTTTTTGAACTATTTTTGCTGAATTAAATTTTTGTATCGGTCCTTACATGAGTATACTTAAGCGGTTATTGTTTGTATTAGTGTTGTTTAGCCTTACGCCTAAGCTTTATGCCCAGGTCGAGGATGAATTTAGTTCTGCCTTGGATTCCGCTAGGAACAAAGAAGACAATAAAAAGGACTCCGTCGTTTTTACGGCAAAATATGTAAGGTATACCAACCTGGCCACCTTGAAACGCCTGACCAGGACCTATGCGCTGGATACCTCCCATGTGAATTTCCAGTATTACAATAAACAGAATCTTCCTTGGAACCCAACCATTAACCTAGGTTCTTATGGTCTGGCATCTAGAGATCTACTCTTCAACCCCAATAAGTCGATTGGTTTTCAATCGGGTTACCATGCCTTGGAGCGCTATCTGTTAACTTCAGATTCTGTCCAGTATTTTAGGGCAAGGGCCAGATTCTCCGAATTATATGCAGTAGGTTTCTTTTTCGATGATCAGGTTTTCAAAGCTCGGTTGGCGCAGAATATCAATCCGCATCTGAATATTGGGGCAGAATACCATGCAACCAATACGGATGGCTATTATAACAACCAGGCCTATAGCGATCGGAAGGGAGCTGTTTTTGTCTGGTACGAATCGCCAAGTAAGCGGTATAACCTGGTTTCCAACTTAACTTTTAACACTTTGGATGCGACTGAAAATGGTTCCATCCTCAATGATACCGTATTTAGGGATACCTCTGATAATACTTCGCCTTCTCGTTATCCTGTGAAACTGAATGGAACGCAGGCGAATAGACCATTCAATAAATGGAAAGATATGGCCCTTTTCCTAAGGCAGTCCTATTATCTGGGCAGGATCGATACCGTGAATGGCAATGGTCCGGATGGAGAGATCCATCCAACCAATGTGGTGGCCCATAATTCCAGTATCCGTCAACAGAAATTTATCTTCTTTAAGAATCAGGCGGATTTGTATAATGCCTTTCCTTCCGATTCATTGGTGCGGGTAGATGATACGACCAAGATAACTAGTATTACCAACGATTTTACCTATTCTTTCTTCCTTCGAGGGAGGAATCTGAAGAATGAGGCGAAGGTGGAGCTGGGATTCCAGAACGACCTGATATGGTATACCGATTCGCTCATGAGTAATTTCTATCAGAATTCCATGGTGAAAGGCTCGATAGGGTATAAGTTCAGTGATAAGGTGGATCTTAATTTTGCGGCTAACCAGATCGTGTTGGGCCGTAATTTTGGGGATTTTCTATATGAAGCCTATGCCGATGTGCATTTGAGTGATGTGATCGGAAAATTGCGGATAGGGGCTTATTCGCAGAATAAATCGACGGAAATGATTTTCCAGAATGCCAATCTTTCTTATCATAATTGGCGGGAAGAGGATCTTAACCTGGATAAGATAAAAACACAGAACCTTTCCTTTTCCTATTCGAACTCAAAGATTGGATTTAGTGGAAAGGCGGAATATTTCCTGATCAATAATTACACGTATTTCCGGGAGTTGGAAAACCCTAGCAACGATATTCTTTTTGCTAGGCAGATTAAGCCTACCCAAGCTGGAAACTTAAACCTATTGAAACTGACCGTAGGGCAGAACTTTAAGTTCCGGAAGTTCCACTTGGATAATATGGTGGTTTATCAGAAATCGGATGCCATGGATGTGTTGGCAACGCCGGAGTTGTATACTTTCCATAGTCTGTACTATGCGAATATCCTGTATAATGTGATGGATTTTCGGATTGGTATGGATGTGAAGTTTAATACGCCATTTAAGACACCTTCCTATGCGATCAATGCGGGACAGTTTTATAATGATAATGTAGGGATCGAATTTTCGACCTATCCGATCGTTGATTTTTGGTTGACAGCGAATATTGATAGGGTAAATTTGTTCTTGAGTTATAATTTCGCGAATCAGCATATCTATCCGAATGGGTATTATACGGTTAGAAGATACCCGATGAACCCTGCTTTCTTGAGGTTCGGGGTTTCCTGGAAGTTTTATGACTAACACCCCCGTCATTGCGAGGAACGAAGCAATCTTTAGCCATGTCATGCTGAGCGAAGTCGAAGCATCTACAGGTGGTACCCGTACAGATCCTTCGACTACGCTCAGGATGACACCTCCTCCCATTTCGCGTAATAAATAATCTCAATGTCATATCACACAAAACCCTTCAAATTATTTATAATCATTCTAAATAAACCATATCTTTACCTCAGCAATTTGCACATAGTTTCAACTTACATAAGTCCTGTTTACCCGTGCTATTGATAGGGGCACGGGTAATGCAGGCACAAAAATCCCCCAAAATCCCCCATCCCCGTAAAAAAATCCAAAATTTATCTCTTTGTATTTGAATATATTGCCAAAAAAATCTCAAAATAAGATTCAAAATATTTTGTAAATCAGATTTTAGCCCTATATTTGCACACCGCAAGACGGAAAAAAGGAGGCTTAGCTCAGCTGGTTCAGAGCATCTGCCTTACAAGCAGAGGGTCACTGGTTCGAATCCAGTAGCCTCCACCAAAAACAGATTCCTTAACTGTTTCAAAATAAAAAAGGAAAAACAAGGAGGCTTAGCTCAGCTGGTTCAGAGCATCTGCCTTACAAGCAGAGGGTCACTGGTTCGAATCCAGTAGCCTCCACAGACGAAAGCTCATCGAAAGATGAGCTTTTTTTTATTGGACATTTTTTTTGCGCCCTTCCCCGTCATCGTAAGTTTGTAAGTAAGTTATAGGAATTAAAGAGACAGAATATAATTTTGTATTTCATTTAGGATACAGCGAGAGAGGGAGTAAGATTTTTAATCGTCATTGGTCCTTGAGAGACCCTTCGCAATGTTAATCCCCCTCTCTTATTCCTATCATAAACTTGGACAGTTCATTAGGCCAGGAGCCTGTTTTTACGATTGATAAGTTATGATAAGAGCTGCTGTAATCCACAAATATGATATACAAATATGGTAACAGGTATTGATTGTTCAAAGGATTATTTTGACATTTCTGTCCAATCGGGAGAGAAAGAGGTTTTCAAGGGTCGTTTCCGTAACGACCAAGCGGGTTTTGTGGAGGCCCTGGGCCACATGCACGGCAGCCATATAGCGATGGAGGCCACCGGTCCCTATTACTTCCGCCTGGCAAGGTTCCTCTGGGAAAGGGATGAACGTGTCTCGGTCATCAACCCCCTTGTCATCAGGCGTTTTTCCCAGATGACCCTGGCCAGGACCAAGACCGACAGGAAGGATGCCCAGCTCATCGCCAAGTTCACCAGCATGACGGAACCTGCCCAATGGAGGCTGCCGGAGGAACATGTGCTGAGGATCAGGAACCTGGAGGGCTATATCAAGGGACAGAAGGAATGCAGGAACCTTCTAGGGAACCAGCTCCATGCATATGAATATGCTGGGACACTGGACCCCTCGCTCAGGAAGACCATGGAGGAAGGGATCAAAGTTTTTGATGAGAACATCAATGAACATGAAAGACAGATCCAGCAGATCATCATGGAGAATTACGGGGAACTCAACGCGAACCTGCGGAGCATACCGGGAATAGGGCCACGCAGCGCAGCACTGCTTATCATCCTGACGGACGGTTTCAGTCGGTTCGAGGGGCACAGGCAGCTGATATCCTATTTCGGACTGGCGCCCAGGATATTCGAATCCGGTACCAGCGTAAAGGGAAAGGGGCATATCTGCAAGATGGGGATGGGCCAGGTCAGAAAGGTGCTGTACATGGCGGCAATATCCGCCATCAGGAGCAACACCGCCTGCAGTGAGCTTTATGGGAGGTTGATGGAAAAAGGAAAGCCATACAAGGTCGCAATCATAGCAGTGGTGAACAAACTGATCAAACAGGCATTCGCCATCGCAAAATCTGGAAAGGGCTACATCGCAAAAGCGGCCTAATCAGAATATTATTTGGAGAAAATTTAATTTATTATTTGGATATATACACAGTTCATTGCGAGGAGGCACGACGAAGTAATCTTTACACTAGTCGAAAGATTGCTTCGTCGTACCTCCTCGCAATGACGTGATTTTCCTCCTCGCAATGACGCGACTCTCGCGACTTTCGCAATGACGCGACTCACGCAATGCCGCGACTCACGCAATGACGCGATACGTTAAGCAACTAATTCTAACTTTTATTATCCAATTACTCTGGACGCATTCTATGCTGACTATTCAAAATATGTTTGTTTTAGGGTTAGAATCGTACTTTAAGTATGCTTAAACGCAGGTTAAAGTATGGAAAAAGTATACCGGACATACATTTTACATACTTTAGGTATACTTTCAGTATGCTATTACTCCGAACCTATCTAAAAAAACAAGCTGCATCTATAAAAACAGGCTGCATATAAACGACTATAATTCTTTTAACCTTAAATTCCGGAATCCTACGGAATCCGTATGGTTCTGGAAAGCGATTTTTCCCTTTCTGAACATCCCAAAGCTTGGGTAATTCTTCATGTTCGTCGTAGCGACCTTCGCTTTAAATTCCTCTGTAGTCACATTTTCTTGAAAGGTGATCTTATCGTTCAGCCAGAAAGTAACCTCCCCATCCTTCTGTCTGATCTTTGCCTTATTCCATTCTCCATATGGTTTCGGCTTGGAGTTACTGCCAATACATTCCACGGCATATAAACATCCTGCCCAATGGGTAGAATCCACTTGATGCCTAGGCTCGGCATTCTCATTATCCAGCAATTGCATTTCCAATCCCGTCGCAAAGGTAGCCGCAAAGCTTGAATCTTCCTTTACATTGATGAATACGCCTGAATTTCCTCCTTTTCCAACCTTCCACTCAAAATCCAGTTCAAAATTTTCATATTCCTTATCCGTGATCAGATCACCAAAAACACCTGTACCCTTAGGATCACAGATGATCTCTCCATTGACCACCTTCCATTTGGATGGTTCATTGCCCTGATTAAACACATGAAACCCGCTCAGGTCCTTCCCATTGAAGAAGCTGTTTTCCGATTGGGCATTTTGACCAGATTGGCATGCTGTAAAAACGGCCAAAACAAGTATTCCTAGTGATTGTAAAAGCTTCATAAACTTAGATTTTTTTAAACCATTTCAGGCTTAGTGTTTAATAACCCTAAAGGCTTACTGTTTAATAACCCTAAAGACTTAATATTTAACGATCTCATCCAGCTGTTCGTTGATGAACTTTAAGGTCAACGGGTCATGAAAATTCAATTGCTCATCCAATTCGGATTGTATATGAGGGATATGGATCTTCAGGGGCAATACATGCATGCGCAGGTAATTACAAACCCCTGTAAAATGATCAACGCCACGGATGTTTCCATATTTCCCGGAAGAAACCCCTACCAATACCGCTTTCTTATGGTAAAAACTGCTTGGAAAAGCGCAGGCATCAATGAATAATTTCAGCACGCCTGGGTAGCTTCCATTGTACTCAGGGATGATAAATATAAATTTATCCGCATTAAAAACCTGCTGCTGTATAGCTGCAAATTCCTCCGAACGTTTTCCGAAAAGATCCGTTTCCATGAGGTTGCTCGGTAGCTCTTCCATCGACAGAATTTGGAACTCTTCGCCGCGTTCTGCGAGTTCTTTTTGGTAAAATTTTGCCACCTTAAGGGAGTTGGCATGTTTTCTATTCGTTCCGGATATAATTAAATTCATTGTTTATATGTTACTTATAAAAAGCATGTTAGATAGATATCCTTACCTAAATCTATTTTTTGTATCTTAGCAACCTCAGCGTTATGTGCAGGATACTGTCCAAAAGTAGCAAATTTAACATCATTTAATTATCATATATCGATGCAGTATGTTATTTTGCAAGGGACGTCCGTATCGACGCTTCAAAATTAGTTTTCATAATCGAGGAATTACACAATGGGAAAAGTTATTGCCATAGCCAATCAAAAAGGGGGAGTAGGTAAAACGACAACTTCTATCAATCTTGCAGCAAGTTTAGCCGTTCTAGAATACAAGACGTTGCTAGTGGATGCAGATCCTCAGGCAAACTCTACTTCGGGGATTGGTTTTGATCCGCGTGGCATCAAAGCAAGCATCTACGAATGCTTGATCAATGACTTAGATCCAAAAGAAGCCGTTCAACATACCGACACGCCAAATCTGGACCTTCTTCCGGCGCATATCGACCTGGTCGGTGCGGAGATCGAAATGATCAACCTGGAAGAGCGGGAGTATAAGATGAAACGCGTGCTGGATAGCCTGAAAGATGAATACGATTTTATCATCATCGATTGTTCGCCATCTTTAGGTTTGATCACCATCAATGCCCTAACCGCTTCTGATTCGGTGATTATCCCTGTTCAATGTGAGTATTTCGCCTTGGAAGGTTTGGGTAAACTATTGAATACGATCAAAATCGTTCAGAACAGATTGAATACGGCGTTGGAGATCGAAGGAATTTTATTGACCATGTACGATGTGCGCCTGCGCCTATCCAACCAAGTGGTGGAAGAGGTAAGGACCCATTTCCATGATCTGGTATTCGATACGATCATACAGCGTAACACCCGATTGAGTGAAGCACCAAGCTTCGGTATTTCGGTGATCATGCACGATGCTTCCTGCAAAGGAGCGATCAACTACCTGAACCTTGCTCGGGAAATATTAGAGAAAAACGGATTATTAAAAGAAAATACGCAAACAGTAACAGCATAATATGGCAGCATTACAGCGGAAAACAGGATTGGGAAAAGGATTAGGCGCTTTATTGCAGCAAGATGATATCGGAATTGCAAAGAATACGCCTGCTGAAGTTCCTGTAGCGAAACCGTCTACCAGTCCGGCTGGTAGTATCAATTTTATCAAAGTAGACCAAATTTCCATCAACCCTTTTCAGCCACGTACTGACTTTGATGAGCAAGCACTGAGGGAATTGTCGGAATCCATAGAAGTTCAAGGGCTTATTCAGCCAATCACCGTACGCCAAGTAGCGAAAAACGAATACCAATTGATCAGTGGAGAGCGTAGATTACGTGCTTCCAAACTGGCCGGTATCACGGAGATCCCTGCTTACGTACGTACTGCCAATGACCAACAGATGTTGGAGATGGCCTTGATCGAAAATATACAACGTGAAAACCTGAATGCCATTGAGATTGCGTTGAGCTTTCAGCGTATGATCGAGGAATGCAGCCTTAAACAGGAAGAATTGGGTGACCGTGTTTCTAAAAACAGGTCAACAGTAACCAACTACCTGCGCCTGTTGAAATTACCTCCGGTGATTCAGGCAGCCATCCGCGACGGCGATCTGACGATGGGTCATGCCCGCGCATTGATCAATGTTGGCGAAGTGGACAAACAGCTGTATATCTTTAAAGAGATTGTAGAGAAAGGTCTTTCTGTACGTACCGCCGAACAATTGGTTCGTGAGGTGCAACAAGCCAAGGATAAAAAACAGAAGGGTAAGAAAGAAAAAGCATTGACATTCCAATACCAAAAAATTGAGGATGATCTGGCTTCCAAATTCGCTACCCGCGTAAAACTGAATGTGAAATCTACCAAAGGAAAAGGAGCCATTGAAATTCCTTTTGATTCCGAAGATGATTTAAGCCGTATTTTAGAATTACTTGATTGGTAATGCAAAGGATTATCTTGCTATTGGGATTGTTGTTGGCTATAAACCTGGTTTATGGACAGAATAGAGACAGCATTCCGCCAACCAAAAAGGTCGTTTTACAGGACAGCACGAAAAAGATCGATCCGCAGGACACGCTAAAATCCGTTGCCCAACAGGATACGACCAAAAAAGAAACCAGAGCGGAGCGGAAGGCACGAGAAAAGGCGGAAAAGGAACGCGCGAAATATTATTACAAGGATATTTTAAAGGATTCTGCCCGTTTGGAGATCGAACGCCTTACCCGTGTTGCCTGGAAGAGATCCATGATCCTTCCCGGCTGGGGACAATATACCAACCAAGGGTTATGGTGGGTCAAGGTCCCGGTGATCTATGGTGGTTTTGTAGCTTCCTATTTCGTGTTTGACTATTGGCAATGGTATTATAAGCTATTCTTGGATGAATTGCAGTACAGAGCTGATAGGGGTCAACCATCGGATGGGGTCTTGGGTATCGATAGCAACTGGGATGTAGCAGGTTTGGTCAAATTCAAGGACTATGGCCGCCGAAACCGAGACCTGACGGTATTGGTTACCTTGGGCTGGTACGGTTTGAATATCGTGGAAGCCTATGTGGATTCCATCCTTAAGAACCGTTGGAACGTGAGTGACGACCTTTCCTTTAAAATGTCACCAACCTTTATGCCGACCAATTCCTATGCCCTTGGCATGAATGGTTTTTCTGGAAAGAGCATGTTCGCTCCGGGTATCAAGATGACTTTTACGTTAAAATAAAATATTAACCAATTTAAATATGAAAATCGTTTTATTGGGTTATGGAAAAATGGGGCAGCTGATCGAACGCTTCGCGCTCAAAAGAGGCCATGAAGTCGTGTTGATCGTTGATGAGCAAAACCGGGATTCCATCGAGCTAGAGGATATTGAGGATGCTGATGTGGCTATTGATTTCAGTACCCCGCATGCGGCGCTGGATAACATCAGTTTATGCTTTGAAGCCAACCTTCCTATCGTTGTGGGGACAACGGGTTGGTATGAAAATTTAGAAGAAGTGAAACAAATTACACTTTCTAGCGACCAATCCCTATTATATGGTTCTAATTTTAGTATCGGGGTGAATGTTTTCTTCCATATCAATAAGATGTTGGCAAAAGCGATCAATCCATACAAACAATATGATGTTCAGGTAGAAGAGATCCACCACATCCATAAATTGGATGCGCCGAGCGGAACCGCTATCACCATTGCTGAGGGGATCCTTGGCGAAGTGGACCAGAAGAACACTTGGGTGAACTCTGTGGAAGGTTCTGGAGAGGAAGTGATCGCCAAGCCTGATGAGTTGCTGATCGAAAGCTTACGCATTGAAGAGGTTCCAGGAACGCATACCGTGTTGTATAGTTCGGAAGTGGATCAGATCGAGTTTAAACATACGGCACATAGCCGTGAAGGATTTGCCCTAGGTGCAGTGATTGCTGCCGAATGGCTACAAGGGAAAAAAGGGTTTTTCCAGGTTACAGAAATGTTTGATTTTAACAGTTAATATATGTGGTATATATTCTTAGCCATTTTTGTTATTGGGTCTTTATACGGCCTATATCTGCTATATAGAAAAGCAGGAAAACAGGGATGGGAAGCTATTGTTCCTATTTATGGACAATACGTCATGGCGCAACTGGTCGGTAGACCTACCTGGTGGATCATCTGGTTATTTGTGCCAATCGTGAATGTGTTTATCTTTTACGATCTTTTCCTGAATTTTATTAAGGCTTTCGGTAAGAGAAGGTTTTGGGAAAATGCAGCGGCCGTTTTGGTGCCGTTCATTGTGCTACCGATGTGGGGCAGGGATCCGAATACCAAATATCTAGGTCAATCGACCACGGAAGAGTTCAAGAAAAAATACCCTTATAAGAAATCTACAGGTAGGGAATGGGCAGATGCGATCATTTTTGCTACGGTTGCTGCTACGTTGATCCGTGGATTCTTGATCGAAGCTTATATGATCCCTTCGGGATCTATGGAGAGAAGCCTATTGGTAGGGGATTTCTTGTTCGTGAGTAAATTGAATTATGGCCCACGTGTGCCGATGACGCCGATCGCTTTCCCTTTTGCGCATCATACCATGCCGATTACAGGTGGCAAGGCGTATTCGGAAGTGATCAAGGTTCCTTACAAACGACTTCCTGGTTTTCAGGAAATCAAGCGTAATGATGTGGTTGTTTTTAATTATCCGGAAGAAACGCATAGACCAATCGATAAAAGAGAGAATTATATCAAACGTTGTGTGGGCTTGCCGGGAGATGCCATCTCCATGGAAGATGCGACCTTGTTTGTGAATGGGGAGAAGGCCTATACTTCGCCTGAGTTTCAGACCAATTATATTATTCAGACGGATCCTAATGGGTTGGACTTGAATAGATTGGTGGAATTGCGGTTGGAATTGGATATGAATTATACCAATCCTGATCAAGGTTTGTATGTGATCCACATGACGAAAGAAGAGGCAGAGCAGGTGAGAACCTGGCCGCAGGTGAAACGTTTTGAGGAGTTGATCTATCCGAAGGGAACGACGGATGCGTTGAGTGATGCTTTCCCGCATTATCAGAATGGTCCGGTTTGGAACTATGATAATTTTGGCCCGATCACGGTGCCTAAGAAAGGGGCTTCTGTGAAGTTGGATAGTCTTTCAGCGCCGATTTATGAGAGGGTGATTACGGTGTATGAGGGGAATCAATTGGAGAAACGTGCAGATGGGTTTTATATTAATGGACAGAAATCGGATAGTTATACCTTTAAGATGGATTATTACTGGATGATGGGGGATAACCGCCATAATTCAGCTGATTCTAGGGGTTGGGGATTTGTGCCGGAGGATCATATTGTTGGAAAGGCGTTGTTTACTTGGATGAGCTGGGATAAGGATGGTTCTTTCTTGAGTAAGATTAGGTGGAATCGGATTTTTAAAGGGATAGAATAGGGGGGTAACGTCATTGCGAGGAACGAAGCAATCTTCCCGCATGTCATGCTGAGCGTAGTCGAAGCATCTGTTCGTTAGTAACCGTACAGATCCTTCGACTACGCTCAGGATGACAAAGACTACGGCCAGGATGACAAAGACTGCGCTCAGGATGACAAAGATTACGCTCAGGATGACAAAGTACAAAGATTGCTTCGTCGTGCCTCCTCGCAATGACGCAATGACGTAATTTACCCCTTCAATGCGGCCAAATACCTCTTTATCGTTTCTTCCAAGCCCAAATAAATCGCATCCGCGATCAAAGCATGTCCAATACTTACCTCCAACAGCTCCGGAATATGCTGATTAAAATACTCCAAATTATTCAAATCCAAATCATGCCCAGCATTTAATCCCAAACCTACTTCCCTCGCCTTCACTGCTGCCTTAAAATACGGCTCAATAGCCTTTTCCTTATCAAACCCAAACTCTGCCGCATAAGCTTCCGTATACAGCTCAATACGATCAGTTCCTGTCTCCGCCGCAGCCTCCACCATATCCTCCACCGGATCCACAAAAATAGAAACCCTAATCCCTTGATCCTTGAACATTTTCACCATCTCGATCAGGTAATCCTTATTCGCAATGGTATCCCAACCATGGTTCGACGTCAACTGGTTCAGCGCATCCGGCACCAAAGTCACCTGCGTAGGCTTGTTCGCCAATACCAGATCCACAAATTTTTGCTCCTGACAATTCCCTTCGATATTGAACTCGGTCTTGATATTCGCTTTCAAATCATACACATCCTGATAACGGATATGTCTTTCATCCGGGCGAGGATGTACAGTAATCCCTTCAGCACCAAAACGTTCACAGGCCAATGCTGCGGATAGTACATTTGGAACATTCCCACCACGAGAATTACGAAGGGTTGCAATCTTGTTGATATTGACGGATAGTTTAGTCATGATTTATCTGTTTTTACAAATTTAATGTTTTAGCATTCCTTTTACTAAGTAATAACGCTAAATCAATGGATAAATTTTTTTAAATTGCATAACATATGGATGGACTAGATTTCAACCTCTTAAGTGGCTTCAGGCTCAAGGATTTTATCGATATCATACTCGTAGCAATCATTATCTACTATATCTATAGTTTGATTAAGGGTACGATTGCGGTAAATATCCTGATAGGTGTTGGTCTGTTCTACGGAATCTACCTGGTCGTTAAGCAGATGGAAATGCGTTTGCTGACCGAAATATTCGGTGGTTTTATTTCCGTGGGATCCATCGCCTTGATTGTCGTCTTCCAGCAAGAAATACGGCGATTCCTGCTACATATCGGTAAGAACATTTCCCTCCGACGGAAAAAGTTCTTCTGGAATATTTTCGGTACGAAAAAGAGCAGCCATGCCGATAACTCCGAATATATCCGTCCGATCGTAGAAGCTTGCCAGAATATGTCGCGCGCAAAGACCGGTGCACTATTGGTCTTTTCCAGGTACTTCGACGAAGAATATTACCAGACCAGTGGAACGGTGATCGACGCTCCGATTTCCAAAAGACTCTTGGAATCCATTTTTTTTAAAAATTCCCCTTTACACGATGGTGCGGTTATTATCGTCGATTTCCGTATCATGACCGCGAGTTCGGTGCTTCCTTTATCAGACTCCGAAGACCTTCCGCCACAATTTGGATTGAGACATCGCGCAGCCATTGGGGTAACCGAGGTTTCGGAAGCCGTTGCCGTTATCGTATCTGAAGAAACAGGGGAGATTTCCTTTGCCAAGGATGGAAACATCAACATGAACCTTACTGCCGACGAGTTGGAGAAGATTCTTATGGAAGAATTATAATTCGCTGAATAATATTTTCATTATTTAATATTTTACTGAATAATTGTTTTTGTTTGTCAATTTTTCGATAACTTTATTCTAATTGTAAATTTAAAATTTTTGAGATGCATTTTGATGAAAATAAACCTGTTGATTTTGTTCTGAATGACCTGTTCGAACATTATCGCAAGAATGTCGCTGATGTCGATAAAATAACCAAAGCTCTTTTGGACCGTCAGGTTGTACAATCCCAAGATGATATAGTAAACGACCATATTGCTTTTAGAACATTGGGTGTTCCGCATCTGGGAATCCAATCCTTTGAAAAAATATTCCTGGCTTTTGGGTACACGAAGAAGGATTATTTCCATTTTGAGGGTAAGAAATTGAACGCCTATTGGTATGCGCCAGCGATTGAAGGCTATCCGAGAATCTTTGTTTCGGAACTTAGGGTGCATGAATTGAGTCAGGCTGCTCAGGATATCATCTATAAATACACCGCGCAGATTACCTCAGATCCGGTAGATGATCTGGACCTGAACAATGGTCCGGAGGTTGCTGCCTTTTTACAACAGCCACTTTGGGGGCTCCCAACTTCGGAAGAATATGAAACCTTATTGGCGGAAAGTGAATACGCCGCTTGGGTGATCTACAACAGGTATTACCTGAACCACTATACGATCAGTATCCATGAATTAAAGGATGGATACAATACCTTGGAAGAATTTAATGCTTTTCTGGAGAGTATCGGCGTGAAATTGAATACTTCCGGAGGGAAGATTAAGACCAGTGAAGACGGGTTGCTTCGTCAGAGCAGCACCGTTTCTGCCTTGTATGATGCAAAATTTGCGGACGATAAAACCATTCAGATCGCGGGTAGCTATGTGGAATTTGCGGAGCGAAGTGTTCTCCCTCAATTCAAGGATCTACCGAAGGAAGAGATCGAATCCAAGCACCGCAGGGATGGTTTTGAAACCAATAATGCGGATAAGATTTTCGAGAGTACCTATACCACACAAATAAAAGGATAAGGCCATGATGGAAGAGCAGCTGTCTTTGCTTGCTCAGCAGTTGGAGGGTGAGCTATTTTGGGATGAGAAGATGCGGGTGCTCTATGCTACCGACGCATCAGCTTATCGTGAAATGCCCTTGGCTGTTGCTTATCCGAAAAACAAAACGGATATCAAACAGCTGATCCGATTTGCCGAGGATCATAACACTTCTTTGATCCCAAGAACGGCGGGGACTTCCTTGGCGGGTCAGGTGGTAGGATCGGGTATTGTGGTGGATGTATCCCGTTATTTCACGGAGATCTTGGAGCTGAATACGGAAGAATCCTGGGTGAGGGTGCAGCCTGGCGTGATCCGGGATGAACTGAACCTTTTCTTAAAACCGCATAAATTATATTTTGGACCTGAGACCTCCACCGCCAACCGGGCGATGATAGGTGGTATGGTCGGCAATAACTCCTGCGGATCCAATTCCTTGATCTACGGAAGTGCAAGGGAGCATACGCTGGAGATCGAAGCCTTATTGAGTGATGGCTCGGAAGTGTGCTTTAAGGGGTTATCTTTTGATGAGTTTATCGAGAAGAGTAATCTTCCGACCTTAGAAGGAGCCTTATATGCGCAAATGAGGAGCATGTTGGGGAATTATGATAACCAGGAACAGATACGTTCCAACTTCCCTAAAGCTTCTATCCTGAGACGTAATACCGGTTATGCGGTCGATCTATTATTGGATTCCGATCCATTTGTGGCAGATGCCGAACCTTTTAATTTCTGTAAACTGATCTGTGGTTCGGAAGGAACCTTAGCCTTTATCACATCTATTAAAGTACATGTTGATCCATTGCCCGAGAATCCATCTGGGCTATTGTGTGTACACTTCCATTCCTTACAGGATGCCTTAAGGGGGAATCTTATTGCCCTGAAACATCGGCCCCTGGTGAGTGAATTGATGGATGCCTACATCCTGGAATGTACGAAGGGTAATCTGGAGCAGTTCCAGAACCGCTTTTTTGTGGAGGGCGATCCGGCGGCCATATTGATCGTGGAGTATGATGGAAAGGATGAGGCGGAGATTTTGCAAAAGGTGCTGGCAGTGGAAGCAGAAATGCGATTGAATGGATTGGGATATCATTTTCCATTGATCTTAGGAGCTGATAAAAAACGGGTATGGAACCTGAGAAAAGCGGGATTAGGTTTGCTGAGCAATGTGCCGGGCGATGAAAAGCCGGTGGCTGTGATCGAGGATACGGCTGTTGATGTGGAGGATCTTCCGGCTTATATTGAGGAGTTCAATAAGATATTGGAGAAATATGGCTTGTATGCAGTGCATTATGCGCATGCAGCTACCGGAGAACTGCATTTAAGACCCATCATCAACCTCAAAACGGAGGATGGCAATTCCTTGTTCAGAACGATAGCTTTAGAAATTGCGCATCTGGTGAAGAAATACCAAGGTTCGTTGAGTGGGGAACATGGTGATGGAAGGTTGCGTGGGGAGTTTATCCCTTTGATGATCGGAGATCATAATTACCAATTGTTGAAGGAGATCAAAAAGGCTTGGGATCCGCATGGGATCTTTAATCCGGGGAAGATTGTGGATACCCCATCCATGAACACTTTTCTGCGGCATGAACCCGGACAGCAGGATAGGAAAATAAAAACGGTGTTCCGTTATGGACCACAAACGATACAACAGCATGCCGAACAATGTAACGGTTCGGGAGACTGCAGGAAAACACATCTATCCGGGGGAACCATGTGTCCATCGTATATGGCGACCAAGGAAGAAAAGGATACCACCAGGGCAAGGGCGAATATGCTTCGCGAAATGTTGACCCATTCGACCAAGGCAAACCCCTTTGATCATCCGGAACTGAAGGAGGTAATGGATCTTTGTTTGAGCTGTAAGGCTTGCAAATCGGAATGTCCGAGCAGTGTGGATATGGCGAAATTGAAGGCTGAATTCCTACAGGCTTATTATGATACGAATGGGGTGCCATTAAGGGCGAGGATGGTTGGACATGTGGATACCTTGACCAAGTTTATGCAGCCCATAGCGGGGCTGTACAATGCGGTTGCCGGAAATGGCATTACCGGAAATCTGGTGAAGAAGATGGTGGGCTTTTCTTCGAAACGGCATATCCCTAAAATTGCTTCCAGGACATTGCGGTCTTGGTATGAGAAGAAGGATAAGGTATATACGGCGGGTTCGAGTCCCATCAAATCGGTTTATTTCTTTTTTGATGAGTTTACGAATTATAATGATGTGGAGATTGGGAAGAAGGCCATTCTGCTATTGGAAAGGCTGGGCTATCAGGTGTTGATGGTCCCGCATGCTTTTTCTGGTCGGGCATTGTTGTCGAAAGGTTTGTTGCGGGAGGCGAGGAAATTGGCGAATAGGAATGTGGAGGTTTTTCGGGGGAGATTGTCGGCAGAGGTGAAACTGGTTGCTGTGGAGCCATCGACGATTCTGACTTTTCGGGATGAGTATGTGGATTTGGTTGATGAGGAATTGATGGAAGATGCGGTAAGGATTGCGCCATTGGCCTTGACGATAGAAGAGTTTTTGTTGGAGGAGTTTTTGGCGGGGAATATTAGGCAGGAGCAGTTTACGGAAGAAAGCTCGGAGATTTTGCTGCATGGACATTGTCAGCAGAAGGCTTGGGGATTGTTGCCTATTGTGCAAGGGGTGTTGGGTATTCCGAAGAATTTTAAGGTGAAGAATATACCTTCAGGATGTTGTGGGATGGCTGGTTCTTTTGGCTATGAAAAGGAACATTATGAGGTGTCGATGAAGATCGGGGAGTTGGTGTTGTTTCCAGCAGTTCGGGAGAAGAAAGGAGGGGTGGTTGTTGCTGCGCCAGGGGCGAGCTGTAGGCATCAGATTATGGATGGAACTAAGGAATTGGCGCTGCATCCGGTGGAGATATTGTTTAAGGCGCTGAGGTGAATGTGTAATATTATTGTCATCCTGAGCGAAGTCGAAGGATCTGTTCGTTTGTAACCGTACAGATCCTTCGACTTCGCTCAGGATGACATGGCCCAATTCTTTTGACATGGTCCTATTCTTATGACAAGGCCCAATATTTCTGATGGCAGAGCCATCTCAAATCACCGCTCTACTTCTTCTGCGCAGCTTGCAAAGCTTGCGTATTCAACTTAATATACTCCGAGTTCTTATCTCTTTTCGCCATTTCCAAACCTTCCTGTGCAGCTTTAACCGCTCCAGCTTTATCACCAGCTTTCGCAAGAATCAACGATTTCCAATACTTAATATGAGGAGCTTTGGTATTCCCTTTATCCGCTTCTACCATCCATTCCGCAGCTTTCTTCACATCCACATTATGCGTAAAATAGTACTGCGCAGCTTGGAAATAAGGTTTCTTTTCGCCTTTCATCGCCGAATCAATGCTCGCTAAGATCTCCGCTTTCTGATCAACCTCAATCAAGAACGAAACCTTAGTATTTTCCCATGCCAATGAAGTTTTCATGTGCTGATCATTCACATCATCAAAACTAATCGTAAAGGACTCTACCTTATCTTTTAATTTGATAGGTTTTACTTTCACACGTAACACATCATCTGCCTTATCATAGGTATAAGCGCCCCATTGTTTGGCATTGCTGTTAAAGATAATGGTCCATTCTTTTTCCGTAGGGATAGTGAACATGGCATAGGTTCCTGCAGTTAAGGTCTGGCCTTCAATCTTCACTTCATCCTGAAAGGTAATATTGGTGGCATTGTTTGCTCCAGTACGCCAAATCTGATTATAAGGCACTAGATCACCAAATACTTTCCGGCCTTTGATATTAGGTCTTTGGTAGATGATACTTACCTGGCTAATTCCAAGATCCTGGATAATAAATTGCGTGCTACTTGCTGGAGGGAGTTTTATCTGTGCATCAGCATGTTGAGCATTGAATAATAGACCCGTTGCAAGCAATAGGGCGAATGCTAATTTTTTCATAATCATAAATGTTCTATTCTTCGAAGATACTAATACCTAATAAAAAAACAAACGGAGATAGGTTAATATCTCCGTTTGCTTTATGTCATTTTAATTAATAATAATGCTCGATTAATATAATTTCTCGATTAATATTAGTGCTTACGAACTTTGTGTCCAGCAATGGCATAGTATAAAATAAACAGGTAACAAGGCAATGCGATCCAATACGCTTGGTGCGAATTGGTGAAATGTGCCAATTGTCCGTAAAGTAATGGGATTACCGCTCCACCGGCGATACCCATAACCAAGATGCCGGAAGCGGCACTTGTAAATTTACCCACACCTTTCAACGCCAATGGCCAAATTGCCGGCCATACCAAGGAGTTGGCCAAACCTAATAAAGCAACCAAAGTAAGGGATACAATACCGTCAGTCATGACGATACCTACCGTAAGGATAATACCCAATATCGCACAAAGCTTTAATGCAGTCTCTTGAGAAAGATATTTAGGAATGGCTACAATACCGATCAAATAACCAACCACCATCGCACCCATGGTAAACGAGGTGAAGAATTTTGCGGTATCCAATGGAATACCCAAATAGGTTCCGTAGGCAATAATGGTATCACCAGCCAATACTTCCACGCCTACGTAAGCGAACAAAGCGATAAATCCTAACAATACGTGTGGGAAATCGAAGATACTCTGTTTTCCTTCGGTAATGTTATGATGAGCAGCATCTTCCTCCTCATCACCCGCTACTTCCGGTAAATTTGCTCTGGAAATCCAGAATGCCAATACCAAAAGAACAACAACGATACCGATATACGGGTTAACCACTTGTAGGGCGATTTTGTCCAAAGCTGCAGCCGATTCTTCAGGGCTCATGTTCGCTAAGGAATTTTTAACCTTATCGGCCTCGCTCAAGTTTAGGAATAAACCTAAAATGATTGGAGCTAATGCGCCTGCAAATTTATTACAGATACCCATGATACTGATACGGCGCGCCGCAGTTTCCACAGGACCAATAATGGTAATATAAGGATTGGAGGCTGTCTGAAGGATAGCAAGACCACCACCCATGATGAATAATCCGGTTAAAAATAACAGATAGGTACGGGAATATGCTGCTGGAATGAATAATAAAGCACCCACAGCCATAATTCCTAATGAAATAGCCATACCATTCTTAAATCCGAATTTGTTCAGTACCCAAGTAGAAACTGGAGCCATGACCAAATAAGCGATATAAAAAGCGAAGGTTACAAAGTAAGATTGAACTTCGGTAAGCTCACAGGCGATCCTTAAGTAGGGTATTAATAAGGAGTTTAGCCAGGTGGCAAATCCGAAAATAAAGAACAAGGAACCGATGATGATCATGGGTCCAAGGGTAGATTGATTTTGTTGGTTACTCATAAATTCGATTTATGGATTTAATAATTTTAGCTAACCACAAGGCTAATAAAATAAATTGGAAAAATAAAATGAAATTTAATAAGCAAACGATTGCGTTCTGATAAAATATGAAGAGACATCGAATGGGCGATGTCTCTTCAAAACCTAAACCGTATCATAAAACCAAAATGGTATTATTATCGGATGAACAAACAGACTGGCGGTTTGTTTTTAGATCGAAGGTTTTTTTATGACCGCAATGGTAAGCCTGGAAATGCATACCAATGCACCTCTTTCATTGTTGATTTTGATGTCCCACACATGGGTTGTTTTGCCGATATGCAATGGTTTGCAGATGGCTGTGACTTTACCTTTGGTCACTGGTCGGATGTGGTTGGCATTAATCTCCAAACCTACACCGGCATACACATTGGCATCAACGACCATATTGGAA
Organism: Sphingobacterium sp. CZ-2; assembly: GCF_004526235.1. GTDB lineage: Bacteria > Bacteroidota > Bacteroidia > Sphingobacteriales > Sphingobacteriaceae > Sphingobacterium > Sphingobacterium tenebrionis. Next base: position 329,595 of record NZ_CP038159.1, read on the forward strand.
GCAATGCTGCCTACCGATTCTGCCAGTACACAGGATGCTCCACCATGCAATAGGCCGTAAGGTTGTTTTACTTTTTCGTTGACCGGCATCTCGGCGATGATTTCATCATCGGAAATGGAGGTTGCCTTAATGTCCAAGAAGCCTGTCATGTTGATGGCGAACAGTTCATTCACCTCTTCCAAGCTGTATTCCCTATGCCAAATCATTGTTGATGTTCTGATCTTTAAGATAACGTGATTTTAAGATTAACACGTGGTGGTTCAAGTGGCCGGCGATAATGTACAGAAATGCGCGTACAGAAATCAATCGGTCTGAAGCCATCCCTTTTCTTGCCAATTCCGTTTCATCAAAGGAATTGAAAAGGTAGAGGTTTGCTTTGCGGAGGTGATAGAATTCCTGCGCAAGATCTTCCATTTTTCGTTCGTTATGGCGACCATTGGCAACAAACTCGTCCTGTTCAAAAGAAGCTAATGCGGTCATGTCATTCCGGCCAAACCTTAATGCACGATAGGTCATGATGCGTTCGGCATCGATGATGTGGTTCAATACTTCTTTGATGGACCATTTGTCTTCCGCATATTTATAGCTGCCCAGATCCTCGGGGATACTGGCTATAAATTCGGGAAAGGTGGTCAGTTGGTCGTTCAGATCATCATATACATCGCCTGTAACAGTTTCGATATAATCGTTGAAGATCGCTGGATACTCATCAGATTTGAGTGGGCTCATATCGTAGATTGCTTTTTAATACTATTCTAAAAGTGGTCCCTTTTCCTATTTCGGAGTCCTTCACAAAGATCTGACCTCGGTGGTAATACACCATCCGTTTCGTTAGACTTAAGCCCAAACCCCAACCGCGCTGCCTTGTGGTGAATCCAGGTAGGAAAATGGTTTCCCAGTTAGAGCGGGGAATGCCTTTCCCCGTATCGCTAATGTCTATAAAAATTTCCTCTTTTGCAATGTTTTCAGAAATGTTAACAGTAATCTTGCCCTCACCTTCGATGGCATTTACTGCATTTTTAAGTAGATTTTCAATGATCCAATCGAATACCTGCACATTGAGCTTGGCCTCCACATGTTGGTCCCCCGTGAGCTCAAAAGTTATCCTTTTACTGCTGCGGATCTTAAAGTAATTGACGTAATCTTCCACAATTCCATAAACCACATGGTTGGAAAGGGAAGGCGTAGAGCCTATTTTTGAAAATCGATCCGCCACGATCTCTAGCCGTTGCACATCCCGTTCCATTTCATTCAATAGCGTGTCGTCCTTCGGCTCATAGGTGACCCGAGCTAACTCGAGCCATCCCATCAGGGAAGAAATGGGGGTTCCCAATTGATGGGCCGCCTCCTTGGCCATTCCCACCCAGACCAAATTCTGTTCGGAATCTCTGATGGAATTGAATACGGTATAGGCTATGGCTAAAAAGAAAGCAATTAACGATAACTGGATATAAGGGAATATGCGGAGTTGTTTTAAGGCTTTGGAATCATGGTAGTAAACGAACCATTTTTCGTTCCTATCCAGCGATAGTTCAATGGCTGGATGTGCTTTTTTCATCTGGTTCAGTTGTTTTTCAAAATATACCGGATCATATTCCAAAGTGGATGTAGAATCTTCAATGGCCGTTTTGGTACTGTCTAAATCTCGCCAAAGGATAATCTTGTCGTTCTGGTCGGTAATAATGGCGGGCAAACTCAAACTGTCCCGAACTGCAAAGATGAAACTGATGAATTCATCATCCACATCGGGCATACTGACCACACTTTTGGTACTCATTGCCCAAACCTGCGCTTTGGTACGTTCGGATAGGGACAAATTCTTGACCAAATAATTACTGTACAGCAAGGAAGCTGCAGCGATCAATGCTGCAAAAATAAACAGCAAAAATTTCCACTGTTGTTTATTGTAACGATAAGGATGTTGCTTCATAGCCTAAAAAGTGATTCCAAAATAATCATTTTCCAATAGCTTCGAGAAAGAAATTTAGAAATGCTTAATTTTGCGGTTATGAGTTCACAAAAACAAGTAAGGGTGCGTTTTGCCCCAAGCCCAACAGGCGGATTACATTTAGGTGGTGTGCGCACTGCCTTGTTCAACTATTTATTTGCTAAGCATCATGGTGGAGAATTTATCCTTAGGATAGAGGATACCGATCAGACCCGTTTTGTTCCAGGTGCAGAGGAATATATTATGGAATGTTTGGCTTGGTGTGGATTGAATCCAGATGAAAGCCCCGTTAAGGAAGGGAAATTTGGTCCTTACCGTCAGAGTGAACGAAAGCCTTCTTATCGCCAATATGCAGAGCAATTGGTGGCAGCAGGTAAAGCATACTATGCTTTTGATACGCCAGAGGAGTTGGATCAGCAACGTCAATTGCAACCTAATTTCCGCTATTCGCACGAGAACAGGTTGGATTTGAGGAATTCCCTTAGTCTTTCTGATGAGGAAACGGCGAAGTTGTTGGCTGAAGGTGCTCCACATACCATCCGCATCAAAATGCCGGAAGATGAGCATGTATCTTTCGAGGATATGATCCGCGGGCGTGTAACTTTTGAGACCAAATTGGTGGATGATAAAGTATTGTTGAAAGCGGATGGCATGCCGACCTATCATTTGGCCGTCGTTGTTGATGACCATGCCATGGAAATATCCCATGTTTTCCGGGGTGAAGAATGGTTGCCTTCAGCACCTGTACATATTTTGCTTTGGGAATACCTAGGTTGGAAGGATGAGATGCCTGAATGGGCGCATTTACCATTAATCCTGAAACCAGATGGTAATGGTAAATTGAGTAAACGTGATGGTGATCGATTGGGATTCCCGGTTTATGCCATGAATTGGACAGATCCAAAAACTGGGGATCTAACTGTTGGATTCCGTGAGCGTGGGTTCCTTCCTGAAGCATTTGTGAACATGTTGGCTTTATTGGGATGGAACGATGGGACGGATCAGGAATTGTTCCACATGGAGGAATTGATTGAGAAATTCAGTGTGGATCGTATCAGTAAGGCTGGTGCCAAATTTGATTTTGAAAAGGCTAAATGGTACAACCAGGAGTGGATCAAACAGACTTCAAATGCCGATTTATTGCCTCAGGTAAATGCTGTTCTTAAGGAGCATGGGGTGGAAGCGGATGAGAATTTTACAAATAGTATTCTTGATTTGGTAAAAGAAAGGTTAATTTACATCGAAGATTTCTGGGAACAGGCTTCCTTCTTTTACCTAAAACCTGCCCAATACGATGTTGATGCAGTAAAACCGAAATGGAATGCAGATAAAACTGCTTTCTTCCAAGATGTGGCGAAGACTTTTGCTGAACAGGATACTTGGACCGCTGAGGCCTTGGAACCTTTGTTCAAAGATAAGATAGCCGCATCGGGAATGAAGATGGGCGAATTGATGATGCCATTTCGGATTATGTTGGTAGGAGGGAAATTTGGTCCTGATGTTTTCAAGATCACCGAACTATTGGGTAAAGAAGCGGTTTTGGATAGGATCCAAGCAGCTTTGCCTCAATTTGAAGGATAAATCCGAATCAAAATAAACTTATATATGAAAACTTTTAAACAACTCCTTTGGAGCTGTGTAGCTGCTACTGCTCTTTTTATTTCAGCTTGTGCTACATCGGGAAATGTAGTTCAAAATGGGAATAAGGCCAATTATCCGGAAGAAAAGTTGGGTTGGCATTTGGGCTCGCAAGCTTATACTTTTCGTTTATTTACGTTTGAAGAGGCGTTGAATAAGATTGATAGCGCAGGATTGCGTTATGTGGAAGCTTTTCCTGGACAGAAAATCGGCGCTGGGAGTACGGAGGCAATGACTTATGAGCTTTCCCAGGAGGGAAGAGCTTTGGTGAAGAAATTGTTGAAGGATAAAGGGATTACTGTGTGGGCTTACGGAGTTGTGGGTGCTAAAGATGAGGCAGAATGGGAGAAGGTTTTCCAGTTTGCAAAAGATTTAGGGATAAAAGTGATCAATAGTGAGCCTGGGGAAAAGCAATTGGATTTTCTTTCCAAGCTTTGTGATAAGTATGATATTAAGCTGGCGATCCATAACCACCCGGAACCTTCGCATTATTGGAATCCGGATGTTATTCTGAAAGCTATTGAGGGTAAGAGTGCAAAAATTGGTGCAGCTGCAGATGTGGGGCATTGGATGCGGTCGGGTTTGGATCCGATAGCGACTTTGAAGAAGTTGGAAGGCAAGATTTTTCATCTGCATTTTAAGGATTTGAATGAGTTTGGGAGTAAGAAGGCACATGATGTGCACTGGGGAACGGGTAAGCTGGGTATGGAGGCTGTCCAAGCTGAATTGAAGAGACAGGGTTTTAAAGGGATGATTTCTGCGGAGTATGAGTATAACTGGAAAAACAATATGAATGATGTGAAGGTGAGCGCGGAGAATTTCAGGAAAGCTGTAGGGTTATTGAGGAGATAGGTTTTTTTGGTAGCCTTTTGTCATTGGGATTATGCGTCCTTGCGGTTTTGCGTCATTGCGAGGAGGTACATTCTACGTCATTGCGAGGAGGTACGACGAAGCAATCTTTCGATTGTTGTCGTGATTCCGTTGAATTGTCATTCTGATTCCGTTGAATTGTCACGCTGATTCCGTGGGATTGTCATTCTGATTGCCTTTTAATTGTCACGCTGATGATCGTTGAATTGTCATCCTGAGCATCGTCGAAGGATCTGTACGCTTGGAATTATTCGAACAGATGCTTCGACTGCGCTCAGCATGACATATTATTTCCGATATGAGTATAAAGATTGCTTCGTTCCTCGCAATGACGGTACTGGGTAATGACGGCACTGGGCTTAGATGGCGCGGTGCAAAACAGCCTCGGATGACGACCCTGTGCAATACAGCGTCAGATGCCTTCGCGGTGCAATGACGACCCTGCCCACTTCCCCAACCTATCTAAACAACTCATTGATATCCTCTTTTGTAAGGGATTTCACAAAAGATTCCTCCGTATTTATCAACGAGGTCGCTAAAGATTTCTTCATGCCCTGCAAAGCCAGTATCTTTTCCTCAATACTATCCTTCGCTATAAATTTATAAATAAACACATTCTTTTTCTGGCCGATTCGATGGCTACGATCAATGGCCTGTTGTTCTACAGCTGGATTCCACCATGGATCTAAAATAAACACATAATCCGCCTCCGTTAAATTCAACCCCGTTCCACCAGCTTTAATGGAAATCAAGAAAACCTGAACATCATCCTGCTCCTTAAATTTCCGAACCGCCTTATTTCGATCACTCGTCCCCCCATCCAAATAAGCATATTTTATCTTATTCCTATCAAAATAATCCCTGAAAATCTGAAGATGCTTCACAAACTGTGAAAATATCAACACCTTATTACCCTCCTTCAGAATGGATTCCATGGTTTCAATAGCGGCATCAAATTTTCCGGAACCATCTTTATAATTCGCATCGATCATCAATGGATGGTTGGCCAATTGCCTTAATTTGGTCAAGCCCTGCAACAACGCAATCTGTGAAGCTTTTCCCGAAAACGCCCCATCCAATAACGCATTTCTATACTCCGATTTTACTGTTTCATAGTATTCCTGTTGTTCCTCGGTCATACTGCAATAAAAAATCTGTTCGGATTTTGGGGGCAATTCCGTTGCTACCTGCGCTTTGGTTCTCCTCAAAACAAAAGGCTTGATAATAGCCTGCAATTTCTTCGCTTTGGCCTCATCCTTCTTTTTCTCAATCGCCAGCACGAATTCATTCTGAAAATAGGAAAAGCTTCCCAATAGACCTGGATTGACGAAATGCATCTGTGACCAGATATCTGCTACCGAATTCTCGATCGGTGTTCCACTCAGTGCCAATTTATTTCGACCTTTAAAATGCTTGATCGCAGTAAAAGACTTAGACCTTGGGTTTTTTATGTTTTGACTTTCATCCAGGATGATGTAGTTGAAATAATAATTGCTAAAAAGTTCCTCATCGATCCGCGCAATGCCATAGGTACTGATCACCAGGTCAAAATGTGAAAAAGCAAAGCTATCTCGACTCCGAGTCCCTCCGGTATGTAACAATACCCGCAGTTTGGGAACAAATTTCTCCGCTTCCTTTTGCCAATTGAAAATCAATGAGGTAGGAACAATCAAGAGGGATGTTTTAGGAAGGTCAGTTCCCACATTGGCTTCTTTCTGCTTCTGTAACATCGCCAGGGTCTGCACCGTTTTCCCTAAGCCCATATCATCTGCCAACAAACCACCAAAACGATATTCATCCAAGAAATGGAACCAATTATAACCAGCCTTCTGGTATGGCCTCAATTCTCCTTTAAAATATGCTGGTGCAGCCTGATCAACAATTTCATCAAATTCACCGAGTTTATTGAGCTTCCGCTGAAGACTTACCTGCGTATGCTCACTGATCTCATTCAGAAGACCAATATGCGTTTTGTTTAATCGAAGTTCCTCCTTATGAGCTGAAAACTGGAAGAGATGTTCGTATTGAGAGAACCATTCCTGCGGAATGATTGCTATTTCGCCATTTGGCAACTCAAATTCTTGTATTTTTTGGAGGATATGTTGCCGCAGTTGCATGAAAGGGATTTCATAATCCCCAAATCGGACAACCGCTTTAATATCAAACCAGTCATTCTTTTCCTCAATTTCAATGCTGATACTAGTTTTCCCGATCAAGAAGCGTTTGTCACTTTCTGATTGAATAACCTCAAATCCTTTTTCCTGAAGTTCGGTCAAATGTTCGTTCACCCATTCAATGGCCGACATTCGTATGCCTAAGGCATTGCTGCTGGCAGCATAAGTGCCAAATAGAGGGTCTACCTTTTCTAATCCCAAATCCGAAAGATATTTCGATCGGTTTTCCTCCCAGGCCATGGATCTTTTGATGCGGTAAAATTGGTGTTTATCCAGTTCTCGGTTATAGACATATTTTACGGTTACAGCATGCTGCCCACCGGCAGGGAAAGTAAAATCGCCATATTGGAAGTTTAATTGGAGTTGGGTTTCCTGTTCAGGCGAATGTATGATCCGTAATTGTGGTTTCGCGTTTTCCTTATACACGATAATATCGAATCCTTCGGCATAAACATGATGCTTCTCGATCAAGGAAGTGACAAATGTTTCGAAATACCTTTTTTCGGTATTCCTAGGAATGGATATAAAGCGTTTATTTAAAAATGGCGTTAGTTTTTTGCCTTCTAGCTCTTCATCAAAATGATATAAGGTGTTGTCCAATAATAACCAAGCCTGTTGATTGACAATGACTTCGGCGTTCTTGTACATGAATTCCATTCGGAAACCATCATATTTTAAAGTTGGAAAATAGCGGGTCTCTGTTTCATTCCTTCTAAAATGAAAAAGGATGGATGTTGGTTTTTCAGCTAATTTAAGTTCTTGTTCGGCCGGATATCCATCTTTGCTCATTAAGAATAACGGTTTATCACCAATGATATTAAGGATGGCCAACATTCCCTTTTCAATCTTCGGGCGAATGGAATCATAGATCTGCTGGTCGAAAATCTTGCTGAAATAGGTGATTGGACGGATGGCTTTTTTATGAAATCTTTTGATAATCTGGGTCTGCTCCATTTCATCGCAGAGTTGGATCAATTTTGCATCCACTTCATCTATTGCCTTGGCATATTCATCCACCGTGTTACTAAAAACCCGTTTATAGGATAAGGAATAAGATCCATTTTGATTTAGATACACGATATGTGGTTCGATGAGGTAGCCCAGGTAAGGGTGCTTCCCCAAAGAATAAACCAAGCGATAGGGTAAAGAAGTGTCTGTCTGCTGCATGATGGATCGTTCCTTCTCGAAAAAGCTACTAATATACAGTTATTCGCGCTTTTTCGCCTCCAAATAGCAGATTAAATTATTGTGAAATATCTATTTTTCCTTGAAAGACTTGTTCCGCTGGCCCAGATAAATAAACCTGACTGAAGCTATTGCCATCTTTGTGGAAGGAGATGTATAATTGCCCTCCTAAAACACGGATAGGGATATTAAAATCGCCATCTTCCCCAGATTGAAGAGCAACCGACATGGCTGAGGCAACAGCACCCGTACCACAAGCATAGGTTTCATCTTCTACACCACGTTCGAAGGTGCGGACAAAATAACCGTCCTCTTCTTTTTCAATGAAATTAATATTGATGCCCTCAGTTTTGTAGGTTTCATTGTTTCTGATGGCATACCCTTCTTGAAAAACATCCTTCTCTTGTAGGTTTTCGGTGAACTGAACATAATGTGGAGAACCGGTATTCATCACAAAAGCTTCACCATCCTTATGATGGTCATGGACATCAATCATTCCCAAATTCACCTGATTACCGTCAATACTGGCATCATGTTTTCCATCTACTGCCAAAAAGACAGTGTTAGATTCCACAACTCCCAGATCTCTGGCAAAGGCTACCAAGCAACGCCCTCCATTGCCACACATACTCCCTTCTTTTCCGTCTGCATTGAAGTAAAGCATTTGGAAATCATAATTATTTGTGTTTTGAAGCAGCATAAGACCATCTCCGCCGATTCCAAATCTTCGATCGCAAAGTTTTTCGATCAAATCTTGGTTTTTAGCATCGAAAATTAAGTTTCTGTTATCGATTAAGATGAAATCGTTGCCAGCACCTTGGTATTTATAAAATGAAATTTGTTGTGCCATAAGGTTGAAAATGTGCTGTAAATTTAATATTCTTGTTACAATAAACCCAGTTTTTGTTAAATCATGTTAAATGGTTAACATACATTGCTTCCATTAACATTTTTTAACTGACAAAACCAATTAAGAGAATTGTAATGGTATTACATTTGAATTAAGGAAAATGAAATTATAACAAAAATATATAAATCAACAATAGTATATGAAAAAGATAGGAGCAACATTATTGGCGGCCATTGTTGGAGGAGCTGTAGCTGTAGGGGGTTTCAAGCTTCTTGAAAAGAAACAAATGGACGGCATGACGTTCGAAGAGCGTCAAAAAGTATATTACGCAAATAATCCGGGGGAGGAAATTATGTCCTCAACTGGAAATCCAGATTTTACCCAGGCAGCAGCTGCTGTATCGCCTGGCGTAGTGCATATTCAAGTAACGGTATCAAGCCGTAACTCAGGAGGTGGCGGTGGTTCACCATTCGATATGTTTGAAGAATTCTTCGGAGTTCCTCAGCAAAGACGTGGTCAAGGTCGTCCGATGACGGCATCAGGTTCTGGGGTGATTATCTCTCCTGATGGATACATCGTGACCAATAACCACGTGGTAGAAGAAGCTGATAAAATTGAAGTGGTATTAACGGATAAAAGATCCTATGAGGCCAAAGTAATCGGACGTGACCCGAATTTTGATTTGGCTTTGATCAAGGTTAATGCTACTGGATTACCAATGGTTAAATTGGGTAATTCAGATAATGTACAGATCGGAGAATGGGTATTAGCAGTAGGGTATCCGCTTGGATTACAATCTACAGTAACTGCTGGTATCATTTCAGCAAAAGGTCGTCAGATCGGTATTTTGGGAGAATCGCAGCAACCACAGCGTCGATATGGACAAGGACAACAAGAGCAGATTATCAATACTGCTGTAGAATCCTTTTTACAGACCGACGCGGTAATTAATAAGGGAAATAGTGGCGGTGCATTGGTTAATGCACGCGGTGAATTGATCGGTATCAATTCAGCGATTGCTTCCCCAACAGGTACTTATGCAGGATATGGATTTGCTATCCCAATCAATCTTACCAAGAAGATCGTAGATGACTTCAAAGAATTCGGAAGTGTTAAGCGTGGATATATTGGGGTAACATTCAGTGAGATGAATGCTGATGTGAGAAAGCAGTACGGAATTGATGATCTGAATGGGGTTTATGTAAGCGATGTGGTGAAAGGTGGAGCGGCGGAAGCTGCAGGCATCAAATCTGGTGATATTTTGACCAAAGTTGAAGGAAAAACCATCTATGGATCTCCAGATCTACAAGAGCATGTAGCAAGATTGCGTCCAGGCGATAAAGTTAAATTGACCTACAAGCGTGATGGTAAAGAAAAAGATGTTACGATTACTTTAAAAGGCGAAGAGGCAAATAAGTCTAAATCACAGGATGAAGAGTCTAGTGCATCAGCAACTGAAATCTTCAACAAGTTGGGAGCTAGCTTTGTCCCTGCAAATGCACAAGTTAAGAAAGAATTGGGTATTAATTCCGGTGTAGTTGTTTCTCAAGTACATAGCGGAGGTATCTTCGAATACTTCGGTGTGGAAAGAGGATTGGTTATCACCCATATTAACGGAAAAGCCGTAAATAATGTGGATGATGTGGAATCTGCATTAGGTAGTACACAGCGAAATATCGTAAGGATAAAAGGAGTTCCTGAACGAGGAAGCTCTGTTGAATTTAATGTTCCTTTGAAATATTAGGAATAGATAATAGACGATAGATAATAGACGTTAGACCTTTCCCGTCATTGCGAGGAACGAGATTCCGTCATTGCGAGGAACGAAGCAATCTTTCGATTAGTGTAAAGATTGCTTCGTTCCTCGCAATGACGGTTTTTTATAACATCTAACATCTATAATCTAACATCTCAAATCTATCGTTTCAAATCTAACATCTCACATCTATCATCTAATTTACTATCTTTGAAACCATGAGAATTTTAATGGTGTGCCTGGGCAATATTTGTCGTTCTCCATTGGCACATGGGATTTTAGAACATAAGGTAAAAGAGGCGGGCTTGGATTGGGAGATCGATTCTGCTGGTACAGGTGATTGGCATATTGGACATGCCCCCGATAAAAGATCGGTACAGGTTGCAAAAGACCATGGCATCGATATCTCCATGCAACGTGCGCAGTTCTTCATTCCTGATCTATTCGAAGCTTATGACCGTATTTTAGTGATGGACAGACAGAACTATAAAGATGTTATTGCCCAGACTGAAAACCAGAAGCATAGAGATAAAGTCACCCTATTTTTGGATAATGACATCGTTCCGGATCCCTATTATGATTCCAATATGTTCAAACCGGTTTTTGACCTGATCGAAAAACGTTGCCAACAGTTGGTTGCTGAATGGCGATAATTCGATTTAACATCAGCTAAAGGTCTAAAAGCGAATTAACATTAGCTTAAGACCATTTACAAAATGATTTCAAATGCAAGCAGCAGAAATAAATACCAAATGGAAACATCTTCAGCAAGTCATTGCTGATCGATTTGAAATGGATACCCCCGACATCAAGATCATGTTGTTCTTGATCGGTGTGCAGGAATTGGGAAAGGGGCCACAGGCCTTTTCAAAAAGAGAAAAAGAGGAATTGATGCATATCGCCAATTGCCGTTTGTTCAGTAGTTTGGGCTTTTATGAACTGGAAGGTTCTGATGAACAAGGTTGGCCGCATTGGAAGTTGATAAAACCCATTCCAAATTATACCTTAATGGAACAAGAAATGATCATCAAATCCTTGGTCATCGACTATTTTGAAGATCAAAATATTATCTAAACAAGAACAAGATATCAATAAAAGAAAAGCAAAATATTATCCAAAAAATATATGAAGAGATTACTGTTTTTATGCGCATTATTCTTAGGGATTTCCTTCGCGCAGGCACAAACGCCTCAATTTTATTATGTGGAAATCAAGACCAATAAAGGCGATGCGCTTTTAAAACTCTATAATGAGACCCGAAAACATCGGGACAATTTTGTGAAATTGGTTAGGGAGGGATATTATGATTCTCTCATGTTTCACAGGGTGATCAACAACTTCATGATTCAAGGTGGAGATCCGGATTCCCGTTATGCAGCCAGCAGACAAAAACTGGGCGAAGGTGGACCAGATTATAAGATCCCTGCAGAAATCCAACCAGAATTGATCCATAAAAAGGGAACCATCGGTGCGGCGAGGGATAACAATCCAGCCAAAGAATCCGCAGCATCTCAGTTTTATCTGGTTCAGGGACGCGTATTTTCACAAGCAGCCTTGGACTCTTTGGAAAAATTTAGATTAAAGGGAGTAAAACTTACGCCTTTACAACGCCAGACCTATTCCACCATTGGTGGTACGCCACATCTGGATGGAAACTATACTGTTTTTGGTGAATTATTGCGTGGTGTAGATATGGTCGACAAGGTTGCTATCGTAAAAACAGATAGTAATGATCGTCCTTTGGATGATGTTCGTTTTGCGGTGCGCGTGCTGAATAAAAGAGAAGCTCAGGATCTAGAGCGCGAATTACAGGGATTGCCACCTAAAAAAGGCTTGTTCAGAAAATTATTCGGCTCCAAAGGACCTTATAAACTTCCTTAAAATAGAGATATAAACTTCCGTAAAATGAAGATATTAACCTATAATGTAAACGGTATCCGCGCAGCGCTTAAAAAAGGCTGGTTGGAATGGTTAAAACTTGAAAATCCTGATGTCATCTGTATACAGGAGATCAAAGCAAGCCCTGATCAAGTTCCAGAGATCGTATTATTGGAGGAAATGGGCTATGAACACTACTGGTATCCGGCACAGAAAAAAGGCTATAGTGGAACGGCCATTTTCACCAAAATAACGCCTAAGCATATTGAATACGGCTGTGGACATGAAGATTATGATTTTGAGGGAAGAGTGATCCGTGCCGATTTTGATAAGGCATCCGTTATGAGTGTTTATTTCCCATCGGGAACCACTGGAGATGTAAGACAGGATTTTAAATATAAATTCCTGGATGATTTTCAGCTTTATTCGAACGATCTATTGAAAGAGAAACCAAACTTGGTGGTTTGTGGCGATTTTAATATCTGTCACCGCGCCATCGATATTCACAATCCAAAATCCAATGCCAATAGTTCGGGCTTCCTTCCTGCCGAAAGGGAATGGATGGAAAACTTTATCAATTCGGGATATATAGATTCCTTCAGGCACCTGAATCCTGATCCGCATCACTATACCTGGTGGTCTTATCGTGCGGGAGCCAGAGGTAAAAACCTGGGCTGGCGCATCGATTACAATATGGTCTCTAATGGATTAAAAGATAGTATCGTTTCTTCTAGAATCCTTCCATCTGCGGTTCATTCCGACCATTGCCCGGTGGAATTGGTATTGGCTTAATCCGATTTCCGTTTAGCAGAAATCAACAGATATTTAAACAGACCTTAGGGTCTGTTTTTTGTTTTTAAGGATTTTTCTCGTTAAATTAGTTTTTATGAACAAATCCTTCATCCTGATTTGCTTAGGGTTAGCCGTATTTCTGCTGCTGCTTTCAGGCTTCCCATTATACGCCCAGTATAAAGGAGGTGAAGGTTTGTCATTTTCTGATTTTCTTGTCCCCAGCTCGCTGCTGCTCTCTTGTATTGTTTTTATCAATCTCTGGAGAACCTATAAGCAGCAATCTGCTGGTTAAGCTATGCTTTTCTAAAAATCAACCCTAAATTTTATTCATGAAAAAGCCAATTTTAGTCATAAAATTTGGTTCGGCTTCCATTACCAATCATGGTGAGGTGGATGATCGGATCGTGTTGGAGATTGCCCGACAATGTGCGCAACTTCAATCAACCTATAATATCGTATTAGTTTCTTCTGGTGCAGTTGCTGCCGGCAAGCGATTTATTCCGAAATATACCGGTACTTTGTCGCAGCGGAAAGCCGCAGCTGCCATTGGAAACCCCTTATTGGTCATGACCTATGCCTCCTTTTTTCGCCCCTATAAAATAGCCTTGGCCCAAAGCTTATGCGAAAGACATCATTTTTCCAATCGCAGTCAATTCCTGCAATTGAAAAGCACCTACGAAACCCTATGGAAAAACAATGTGATCCCCATCGCCAATGAGAACGATGTGGTGAGCAATAAGGAATTGAAATTCTCCGACAATGATGAACTGGCTACCCTAATCGCAGTAGGATTTGGAGCAGAAAAACTGCTTTTCAGCACTTCCGTACCAGGGGTCCTGAATGAAAGGGGAGAGGTTATCCCGCAGATTGATAAGATTGATCGTTCGATTTTGGCTCTGCCAAGCAAGGGAGTTTCTGATGTCGGTTTGGGTGGTATGGTATCCAAATTGAACTTTTCCCGAATGGCTACGCAGATGGGAATTGAAGTGGTTATTTTTTCCATGGAAAAGGAGAATGGGCTGCTGAAGGCCGTTCGAGGTGAAAACGGTACGGTATGCTTGCCCCAGAAAAAACAATTATCCTCCAAGAAAAAATGGTTGGCAAGTGGGAGTTTGATTTCGGGTTTGATTCAGGTAGATGATGGCGCTATTGAAGCGATCCTGAAAAGGAAAAGTTTATTGGCTGTTGGGATTAAGAAGGTTGTTCAGGATTTTGTGGTAGGAGAGGTTTTCCAGATTATGGATGAACAGCAAGTGGTCCATGCGGTCGGAAAATCCAGAATTGATTCTGTTAGCCTGATGCATGGATTGAAATCAAGGGAGGGACTTCGGAATCTGGAAATTGCTCATGCAGACGATATCGTCCTGTTATAGGCAGCATAATTTCATGTTAATAAAAGAAAAGATGAAAAACTTAGAAAAAGAAGATAAAGTAGGAATACAAGCGGAACTGGAACAGGCTAGGCAAGCTAAATGCACCATGGCCAGCATGTCAAATGCCGATAGACAAGAGGTTTTGAAAAAAATTGCTTCAAGTCTTTTAATAAACAAACAGCTTATCATCCAGGAAAATCAGAAGGACTTGGCAAAATTGGATGATAAAGATCCAAAGCGCGATAGGTTATTATTGGATGAGCCCAGAATAGAACAGATGGCAAGTAGCATTTTGGAGGTGTCGAAATTGGATGATCCAACAGGTCAGATGCTTTTGGAAAGGGAGCTTCCAAATGGATTGTTGGTCCGTAAAGAAACAGTTGCCCTTGGGGTCATCGCGGTCATCTATGAGTCCAGGCCAAATGTGACCATTGATGTGGCCAGTCTTTGTTTGAGGTCTGCTAATATTTGTTTATTACGAGGAGGCTCAGATGCTTGGTACAGTAATTCCTGTTTGGTTGAAATCCTTAAGGAGGTTCTGGTATCTGCTGGTTGTAATCCCCATCTTGTTCAATTGCTTCCCGTAGAGCGTGAATACGTAGAAGAACTATTGCATGCGCGTTCCTATGTCGATCTGATTATCCCAAGAGGGTCGCAAAGTCTTATCAATTATGTAAGGGAGCATGCTAAGGTGCCTGTGATTGAAACTGGGGCAGGTGTATGCCATACCTATGTGGATGAGACAGCTGACCTGGACATGGCGGCCAATATCATTGCTAATGCTAAAATATCAAGACCTTCCGTTTGTAATGCCTTGGATACGATCTTAGTCGATGCGCTCGTCTTGAATGGCTTACTGGAACGCTTGGCTCCAAAATTTGAAAGCGCGAAGGTCGAAGTATTGGCAGATGCAATATCCTATCCTGTTTGGAAATCCTTTGCTTACCAGCACCTGGGAAAAGCTACGGAAGACGATTTTGGAAGAGAATTTCTTGATCTGATTTGTTCCATGAAAGTAGTGAATGGGCTTGAAGAGGCATTAGAACATATTGCACATTATTCTTCCAAGCATTCGGAATGCATTGTCTCCCAAAATCCCAAAAATATTGCGACATTTATGAAGATGGTTGATGCAGCAGCAGTATATGCCAACGCTTCCACTAGATTTACGGATGGAGGAGTGTTCGGTTTAGGGGCAGAAATTGGTATTTCTACGCAGAAGCTGCATGCCAGAGGGCCATTTGCACTGGAAAAACTAGTTTGTGAAAAATGGTTTATTAATGGACAAGGACAAATTAGATAATTATGGGAATACGATATGAAAAGGATACGATCCTGAATTGGATCAATGAGATGGGTAAATTTTTACGTTTATTGGTAGATAAGAATGAACAATTACAAATCTTATCGACAGAGGAGTTCAACAAAGAAGGATATTTACATTTTTTTAATAAGGATAGGTCATTTTTTGTCGAAAATGACCTTAAATCCTTAACGGATTTTGTTGCTGGCTTGGAGATTGAACAGATTAGACCCCTTGCACAGCTATTAATGTATGATGGATTGATGTCTGATGATCAGGATCTCTTGAAAAAATCAAAATTTTTATTCGAATTGAACATGAAAAAGTCGGGAGCTTTTTCATTTGATGATTATAATTATTTAAGCCTTATCGAGAATCGATTGAAATAAGTTGTTTTAACACCGATTGGAATAACCTTGAGGAATCGAGGTTATTTTTTTGGTTTGAGCTTCATAGTTCTCTAAAATTTTGAATGAATATTATTCAATTAAGCCAATTTTTTTACAATTAGAAAGAGTTTGAATAATTTTTTTATCAATATACTGTCAAAATTTTAAAGAAATTATTAAAGAAACCCAATTAAAACTAAGTTTTTAATAAAAAAGTGAGAAAATATTAAAAGTTACAATGAAGTGTTAAGCTTTTGTTAAAAAAATATTATATGTTTGAATTGTGGAAATTATGCTAATTATGATAGTTCAGGTCTAACCAGCCGGAACTAACCAAAAAAGCAATTATTTAACAAACTCAAACAATTATTTATGAAACAAAATTTACTCAGTTTTATTCTGCTGTGTGCCCTATTTATAGGTGTTGCTCATGCGCAGAATCGTCAGGTGACTGGTCGAGTTTCTTCACAAACCACAGGAGAAAACTTGCCAGGGGCAACTGTTAAAGTTGTCGGGACTTCCATCTCCACACAGACGGATGGTGCCGGAAATTACAGTATTTCTGCGCCTGCGAATGGATCACTAACCATCACTAACGTTGGTTTCATTTCGCAAACAGTTCAAATCAACAATCGCTCTGTTGTAAATGTCGTATTGGCAGAAGATGAAACTTCATTGGACGAGGTAATCGTTGTTGCCTATGGTACGGTGAAAAAATCAGACTTTACAGGTTCTGCAACTCAAATTGGTGAGAAAGAATTGGATAAAAGACCTCTTTCGAACCCATTAGTTGCTTTGCAAGGTGCTGGACCAGGTATCCAGACAAGTGCACCAGGTGGTGCTCCAGGATCATCTCCAACCATCAGAATCCGTGGTATTGGTTCCTACTCAGCAGGATCAGGCGCACTTATCGTAGTGGATGGAGTTCCTTACGATGGCGGAATGTCCAATATCAACCCATCTGATGTAGAATCTATCACCGTGTTGAAAGATGCAGCCACCATCGCCATGTACGGATCTCGTGGTGCGAATGGTGTAATTATGGTTACCACTAGAAAAGGTAAAGCAGGAAGTCCTACTTTGCAAGCTTCTGCCCAATTTGGTTATAACCAAAATGGTGTACCTAATTACAATACCGTTTCTGCAGGGGAGTATTATGAGTTGATGTGGCAAGCTTACACCAATAACATGATCTATGGCGAGGCAAAACTTCCTGTGGACATTGCTCGTCAGATTGGTTCTGGTCTTTTGCCAAGAAATTCAGCTGGAAACCAGGTGTATAATGGAAAAACCTACCAAGATATCGTTCAATTTTTAGGAAATTACAATGCTTTCGATATTCCTAATAATGAATTGGTGAGTGTAGATGGTATATTCAACCCTAATGCTAAATTCAAATATTCTGATTACAAAACTTGGGAAGAGGAATCCACTAGGAACGGGAAAAGAACGGAGTATAATGTAAATTATTCAGGTTCTTCAAATAATACCGATTTCTTTGCTTCAGCGAACTATTTGAAGGATAACGGTTGGTCATACAGATCTTCCAAAGAAAGGTTTTTGGGTCGCTTAAACTTAAACTCTCAAATCAAGAGTTGGTTGAAAACAGGAATGAATTTATCCGCGGGTTCTCATACAGATAATAACGCATCTAGTGGTGATGGTATCAATAACCCTTTCTATTTCAGTAGAGGTATTGCGCCAATTTACCCTGTTTACTTAAGAGATCCTCAAACGGGTAATCTTATCTTGGATGCAAATGGAGAAAAACGTTACGATTATGGAAATTTTGTTGCAGACTATGGATTAAACCGGATTTTCAATAGTGGTCGTCATGCGTTGGCAGAAACCATGATGAACAATGACTTCGGTAATCGTGAATTCATTAACGCAAGAGCTTATTTAGATATTAATTTCTTGCCTTGGTTAACATTGAGCACAACTTTTAGTCCTGATTTTACAAATACTAGAGGAGAAAGCTATGAAAACACTGAGGTAGGTGATGGAGCTCCAGCTGGTCGTTATAGCCAAGGCTGGACGAGATCTTATTCGTATACCTTCAACCAAATCTTAAGAGCTAACAATAGCTTTGGATTGCACAATCTAGAGACATTATTAGGTCATGAAGTTTATTCATACAAATATGAATCTATCAATGGTATGAGAACTGGACAAGGTTTCGATGGAATGCACGTATTCAGTAACTTTGTGGATATTGCTTCTTTGACTTCTGGTAAAACAGAAAGTACAATGGAAAGTTATTTCGCGCGCGCAAACTATAATTACAATAGCCGTTATTATTTAAGCGCTATGATCAGAAGAGATGGTAACTCTAAATTCCATTCAGATTTAAGATGGAACAATTTCTGGTCTATTGGTGGTGCTTGGCGTTTAGACCAAGAGGCTTTCTTCCAAAATGAAAACATTAATTTATTGAAATTAAGAGCATCTTATGGTGTGTTAGGTAATGCTGATGTGGGTTACTATCCTTATCAAGCTACTTATGGTCTTTATAACAATGCATCAGAATCTGGTTCAGCAATGACTTCACTTGGTAGTAGTGCCCTAACTTGGGAAACTCAAAAACCATTTGATATCGGAGTGGATTTTGCGTTCTTGGACAATAGAATCAATGGTACTTTAGAATATTACCACAGAAACTCTGATGGGTTATTATTCAGTGTTCCTCAACCTTATCATAATGGTGGTACTACTGGAGGTTCATTTTCTATCAACCAAAACGTTGGAGCGGCAACGAACAAAGGTATCGAGTTGTCTGTAAATGGTCAATTGATCAGAAAAGAAAACTTTAACTGGACGCTAGGAATCAACCTAACTACGATTAAAAATGAAATGACCAAAATGCCGTTAGAAACTCCAGAAATTGTTGATGGAGCCTACAAACGTTCAGTTGGCCATTCTATGTATGATTTTTGGTTGAGAACATATTATGGAGTAGATCCTGATAATGGTAATGCCTTGTATTTGGGCTTGGCGGAGAATGCTACTTTTGATCCAAAATACCACAAAGTGATTGAACGTGGAAATGGCGTTATGGATACAGTAACCTCAGATCACGGTACCGCAAGGTTATCTTATGTTGGAAAAAGTGCAATAGCTCCAGTTTATGGAAGTATTGTGAACACCTTCAACTATAAAGATTTTGAATTTGGATTTGTATTAACTTATGGTCTTGGTGGTTATGCCTACGATGGCCAATACGCAGGGTTAATGAGTGCAGGTCCTACAAATGGTGCGAATTTACATGAAGACTTATTAGGTGCTTGGAAAAACCCAGGAGATGTATCGCTTATTCCTGCGATGAATACATCTAGGACTGGTCAAACAAGCGCTTTATCGGATCGTTGGTTAAGAAAGAGATCCTATTTGAATATTAGTTCGATCAATTTAGCATACACTATACCATCTCAGTATGTTTCTCGTATAGGCGTAAAAAATGCGCGCTTATATGCAAGTGCAGAGAACCTATATTTCTGGTCGGCGAAAAAAGGATTTAACCCGGTAGGAGCTTTTACAGGTAATACTGGAAACAATACCTATACGCATGCAAGAACAATTAACTTTGGTGTTAACTTTGGATTCTAAGATTATGTTTTTTAAGAAGATTTTTAATAAAAAGACTGTTTTTGTAGCTACTGCAATGGCAGCCCTATTGATAAGTGGTTGTAAAAAAGATTTTTTACAAAAAGACCCTACAGGTAGTATAGGCCCAACCATCATTTTTTCCACAACGAAAAATGCACTTACTGCCATTAATGGTATGCACCGTTATATGTATTCACAATGGCACAGCAATCAGGCGGCCGGTGGTCAAAGTGGAAACATGATCTATACAGAAGTGTTAGGTGATGATTTTGTGATGACCGGTGCTGCAAACGGCTGGTTCAACAGTGAATATAAGTGGAATAGCCATAGAAACGAGACGGCAAGCATTCTGTTGTTCAATTATGGTTTCTACTATGCATTAATTGGTAATGCGAATGAAATCATTGCGAACATTGATGCTGCAGAAGGTCCACAAGAAGAAAAGGATTTTATCAAGGGTCAGGCATTGACTTACCGTGCATGGAGTTATTACCAAATGGTACAACTTTTTGGTAAACGATATGTAAAAGGCGGAGATAACTCTTCTATGGGTATGTCTTTGGTTTTGGAAAAGACCGAAGGTGCTGTTCCTAGAAATACCGTGGAGGAAACTTATGACCAAATCAATAAGGATTTGGATGCAGCGATTGAGCTGTTCAAAACGGCAACACCAAGACCTAATGTTTCCCATTTAAATAGCAATGTGGCAAAAGGAATTAAAGCGCGTGTAGCTTTGACCCAGCAAAATTACGATATCGCTGCTGCAATGGCTAAGGAAGCACGTCAAGGATATACTTTGATGACAGCTGCACAATACTTGAATAATTTTGTGGATGTAAATAATCCAGAATGGATTTGGGGTATTGAACACCGTGAGGATCAACCATTGTATTTCTATTCCTTCTATGCGTATGTAGGTAATTTTAGTTCTACCAATACAAGGGGTAATCCAAAAGCAATTAACTCTTTGCTTTATGATAAGATCTCAGCAACAGATATCCGTAAAAAGCTTTGGGATCCAACGGCAAAAGAGGCAGGATTCCCAGTAGCTTCTGGCGGTGTAAGACAACCATATATGACCAGAAAATTCACCTTGCCAAACCCTGGAAACAGTAACGGCGATTTGATGTTTATGCGTGCTGCCGAAATGTACCTTATCGAAGCAGAAGCTTTGGCTAGAACTGCAGGTAGAGAAGCAGAAGCTAAGCAAGTATTGTTTGATCTAGTAAAAACAAGAGATGCGGCTTATACTTTATCGACAAACACAGGTGCGGCTTTGATTGAGGAAATCTTAGTACAAAGACGTGTGGAGTTATGGGCTGAAGGTTTCCGTTTTTACGATTTGAAACGTTTGAATTTACCATTGGACAGAAATGGATCAAACCATAACGCAACTTTGGCAGATGTAATGAGTGTTCCTGCTGGAGATAAAAGATGGGAATTCTTAATTCCAAGATCAGAATTGAACAGAACTTTAGGAGTAGTTGTTCAGAATCCTTTGTAAGAAGGATTATTATAAAAGCCCTGTAGAATCATCTACAGGGCTTTTTTTATTCCATTTTCTCCATCCCCCTAATCCTTCAACACCTCCCTAGCAATAACCAACCTTTGTATCTCCGAAGTCCCCTCATAGATCTGCGTAATCTTCGCATCCCGCATCAACCTTTCCACATGATACTCCTTCACATACCCATAACCACCATGAATCTGCACGGCCTCCACGGTATGCTTCATCGCCACTTCCGATGCTTGCAGTTTCGCCATGGCAGCCACCTTTCCATACGATAAACCTTGATCCTTCGTCCAGGCAGCCTTATAAGTCAACAATCTTGCCGCTTCAATATCCACCTCCATATCCGCTAATTTAAACTGTATCGCCTGATGATTAGAAATCGGTTTGCCAAAAGTCTTTCTTTCCTTAGAATAAGCCAATGCCAGATCATAAGCCCCAGCAGCAATACCCAATGCTTGAGCCGCAATCCCAATCCTACCACCATCCAACGTCTTCATAGCGAATTTGAAACCAAACCCATCCTCTCCGATGCGGTTCTCTTTCGGAACCCGCACATCAGAAAACATCAACGAATGCGTGTCCGAGCTTCTGATCCCCAATTTATTCTCTTTAGGACCAATACTGAATCCCTCCATGCCTTTTTCAACGATCAACACATTGATACCCCTATGTCCTTTCTCAGGATCAGTTTGTGCAATAACCAGATAGATATCCGCATTTCCACCATTGGTAATCCAGTTTTTGGTGCCGTTCAAGAGGTAATGATCCCCTTTATCCTCCGCCATAGTATGTTGCGATGAAGCATCCGATCCAGCCTCCGGCTCGGAAAGCGCAAAGGCCCCCAATTTCTCCCCAGAAGCCAATGGCTTCAAATATTTCTGTTTCTGCTCTTCCGAGCCGTATTCATTCAATCCATAACATACCAACGAATTATGCGCCGACATGATCACTGCAGCAGAAGCATCGATCTTCGCAATCTCTTCCAATGCCAATACATACGCCAAGGTGTCCATTCCAGCACCGCCATAAGCCTCTGGGACCATGATGCCCATAAAGCCCAGGGAACCCATCTGTTTCACAAAATCGTAAGGAAATTTTGCCGCTTCATCTCTTTCTATTACCCCTGCTTTCAGTTCCTGTGCAAATTCGCGAGCGGCATCACGAATCATTTTATGCTCTTCGGATAGTTCAAAATTCATATCGTTTGTTTATATGGTATAACCAAATATACATAATATTACTATGCAAGCATAATAATAATCCAATCAATTTTATCCTTTCTCCTTCAAATAGCTCCCCCGGACCTCTAACATTTGTCATCTTTAACTTTTCTCAAAACTTTATGAAAGCCCTCGTTGTTAAGTAGATAGTTTTAATTTACAAAAAACTGACCATCATACACGACTAGAATTTTGGAATTAAAAATAAATACTACTATATTGGTAGAGTATTATTAGAAACAATTAAAATATTAATTATATGAGCTTAAGACTAGGAGACACAGCGCCAAACTTTCAGGCAAAGACATCTATTGGAGATATTGATTTCTACGATTATATCGATGGGAAATGGGCCGTATTATATTCGCATCCTGCAGACTTTACCCCGGTATGTACCACTGAGTTGGGCATGACCGCCAAGTTAAAAGAAGAATTTGAAAAAAGGAATGTTAAGGTATTGGCATTAAGTGTGGATTCTGTTCCTGAACATTTGGAATGGATCAAAGATATCAATGAAACCCAATCCACCAATGTAGATTTCCCTATTATTGCTGATGAAGACCGTAAGGTGGCAGAATTATACGATATGATTCACCCGAATGCTTCGGCAACAGCTACCGTTCGTTCCGTATTTGTGATCGGACCAGACAAAAAGGTGAAATTAACATTGACCTATCCAGCTTCTACCGGTCGGAACTTCATCGAGATCCTTCGTGTCATCGATTCTTTGCAGTTAACAGATGAATATCAGGTGGCAACCCCTGCGAACTGGGAGGATGGACAGGATGTAATTGTTGTTCCAGCTATTAAGACGGAAGATATCCCTGGTAAATTCCCGAAAGGTTATACCGAGATCAAACCGTATTTGAGAACAACTCCTCAACCCAATAAATAAATCCCACAACCCAACAAATAAACCAACTGTTTATTTCGGGAAATTATTAAATACCATAAAAAAAAGGTTTTGCCACTGGCAAAACCTTTTTTAACATACATAAGTCTTGTTATTGTTTAATATACCTTCACCATGTAGATAAAGTCCTGCAACTTTTTGATCTGCTCGGTGCGAGGTAGATTTGATAGGCTGTTTTTACTGCTCAGCACGATATTACCTTTTAGGGAATCTTTAGGGATTCTGTTCAGGGTTTCGATCAGCGCTTTTGTCTTAATGGCAAATGCGGCGCCATCAATACCTTTTTGTTTTCCGGAAATAATACCGATCACATTTCCTTGTTTATCCAATACCGGACCACCACTGTTTCCAGGGTTTACAGGTACCGAGATCTGATAAGCGGTGGTATCACCACTATACCCGGTGGACGAACTCAAATAACCTTCGCCATACACCGCTTCATCCCTAGGATATCCAATAGTGAATATGCCTTCGCCCAGATCCAAGCCCTGACGCTTGAACGTATATGGGATGTTTTGGCTCATATTGAAACTGGTATCCGAAATATGAAGGATTGCCAAGTCTTTCTCCTCATCCACATGGATGACAGCAGCTCGGTAAATTTCGCCTTTGTTATTCTGAAGATGGATAGAATCAGCTCCGCTAACCACGTGGAAGTTGGTCACCACATAACCATCTTTTGTCAACATGAATCCCGTTGCACCAAATTGTAAAGGAGTAGCGGCAGGGTTCTCTTTGCTGTTGATATTACGGATTGCATTATGGTGCGCATTGACATTACGCTTTACGTTGTTTATCTCGCGTTTAAGCGCACTGTATTCTGTAGTGGTCTTACGTATCGTCGAGAAGTATCCGGTTAAATAGAGCGTCGCTAGAGAAGAAATGACAGCAACAGCCGCAGCTGCAACAGCATTGATCTTTAATTTTCTCCACATTCTTAACACAATCGGCTCTATGGATGTATTTTTAACCACCTGATCCAGTGAAGCAATAAATTCTTTTCGGTTTTCATGCTTGCGCAAGTCCGATACAAATTCCTTATGCGAAAGAAATTGTGAATTCCATTCAGCGTCCTCGCGGCAAAGGCTTTCGAATTCCAATCGCTCCTTTGCGGTCATCTCTCCGCCAAGGTATCGGTCTGCTAATGTTAAAAATTCTGTTTGATTCATGTTATCTTTCATCCTTTACCCATTGGTCAAAAAATAATTTTTTCAACCGTTGTAAACACTTGTATTTTTGGTTCTTCGCATTGTCAGCATTCGTGTATCCCAATTGATCACATATTTCCTGCATGGATTTTTTCTTGATGTAGAATTCTTTCAGGATGCTGGCACAGGGCTCACCTAAGTTGGCCATGGCGGCTTCCATCTGATTGAATTTTACTTCTTCGGCTTCATGGCTCTCCAAAGCTGAATCCATATCCGGAATATCCAAGTTCTCCTGGTCTATGCTATCCAGGGAAAGATTCCGTCGATTCAGTTGTTTTAACCACAACCGCCTACAAATCGCATATAAGAACGTGTTTAATTTGCTGCTTAGCTCAAAACCTTCCGCTTGAGTAATCTTATCATACAATACGATCATTGCTTCCTGAAAGATATCCTTTGCTTCATCCTCTGTCCCCTTGTTGTTCAGGATCATGTGCGATACTGATGGATAACAGGTTTTGTAGATATCAGCAATCGCCGAATTCTCCCCCTTACGCATCCCTTCCAACAATTCCATGTCCGTGCGCGTCTTTACTAATATCTTTCTGATTTTACTCACTAATTAATACCCTTATTTTCAAATAGTAACCCATAATAATCAAAAAATTGAAATTATTATGAATTCTTTCCCAAACGTAAAAGAATTTTTATGTAATAACAATAACGTCTTCTAATCCTTATAAATTATTTAATTAAAGAAACCATATCTTTTTGGATATGGTTTATCACTTATTTTTTAAAATACTGTTTTTTATGCTAAAACCATGGCATCGTGTTAGAAACAATATTAAAGTATGCTTTTAGTATGGTTAAAGCATGTGTTTATATGCTCAACATAGGAATTGCATACTTTCACATTACTTTCACTATGGTTTCAGAGCGAACCTAATCAGATAAAACCCTACGTTCCTGATCCGATTAGATTCCCGAAAAAATACTGTTGAAATATTCCCCTAGAATGGGCACTGGTTTTTTATGGCCGTTCACCGCATTCATTACCCCAGCGATCCATAGAATAACCAATAAGACAAATCCTAAAACGGAGATGATCCAACCAATAAAAGGTAGATAACTGAACATCCCAAAGATAAACATAGCCAGGAATATGCCTAAGGATTGCCGGATGTGAAAAGTGGTAAAGTCGTTCCGTTTCTCGTTGTTCAATACAAAAGCAATGATGAGACCGATAGCCGTCAGGTAGGAGATGATGGCAAAATTCTTACCATCCTCCATCAAATTATTGCCTCGCTGATCAAATGGGCTTGATGAGTTTTTCATAAATAGTTTAAAAGTTCATTGGTTAGATGTATGATAAATATAACATAATTTTCCTAAAATTGTTAAACTACTAGAATCTCGGGTACAAATACGTTTAGGGTAAACTTATACCTATGATTTTTGTTTAAATACTAATGAAAAACGATTATGGAAGAAAAAACGATTAGATATCCACATCCGAATGGAGAGATCACCATTCTCTGGAAGCCTGAAAAATGTATACATTCGGGAATATGTGTAAAGACTTTGCCGCAGGTTTACGATCCGAAGGGAAGACCATGGATTACACCGGAGCCTGCAACTACGGAAGAATTGATTGATCAGATCAATCATTGCCCATCCGGCGCTTTGAGTTATGAACTTTCGAAGGATTAGGAAAAGATTAAAAACAAAAAAGAGGCTGTCTCCTATGTTTGTGTCAAGCAAATGTAGGAGACATTTTTTGTTTTATAGATTTGCTGTATTTAGTGAAAAGAGGGAGAGCCTAGGGCTGTCTTAGTAGCTTTTTTAGCATACTGATTTTTAGAGATGGCCTTCCTCTTTTTCGCTTCCTAAGACAGAACAGAATGTAAGGCGGAATTACAGTCCAGCTTGAATATCCATAAGGAGACAAGTCCAAGGGAAGTTTCACTATTGATTTTTCAGTTTCACATCAAAAAATTAACATGAAAACACTCAAGCAGGTCGTTGGCATTGACGTCGGTAGTAAGGAACTGGTCGTATGCTTTGGCAAGATCTTTTCCAATCTGGATAAAAAGCTGTGCCAATATGGTAATTTCCGAAACTCGGATAAAGGTTTGATAAAGCTTTACGAATGGGTACAGACCCATACCTGTGAGGATAGTCCTCTTCATTTTGTCATGGAGGCTACAGGCGTTTATCACGAAAAGCTAGCCTATTTTCTGGAAAGCAAGGGGTGCAATATCAGTATTGTCCTGCCAAACAAGATCAGCAACTATTTCCGTACCTTAGAGATCAAGACGATAACGGATAGTACCTGCTCGGAAGCTATCACCTTATTTGGCCTAGAGCGCAACCTGGAGTTGTGGCGCAAGCCAGACCCCACCTATAAGCGTTTGAAGCAGCTGACCCGGGAGAGAGACCAATTGGTACAGGAACGTACTGCTGTCAAGAACCAGCTACATGCAGAACAGGCAGAGGCAGAACCCAATGAAAACTCTATAGGACGGATAAAGGAACGCATAGCAGTACTGCAAAGACAGGAAAAGGAAATAATGACCGAGTTAAAGCTCATTGTTAAGGAGAGTTCCTTACTCAAAAAACAAACAGATAACCTGACCACAATCCCTGGAATTGGACTGCTGACAGCAGTAACAGTATTGGCAGAAACGAATGGATTTGAGATGATCCGAAATAAAAAGCAACTGGTAAGCTATGCCGGCCTGGACATAAAGGAAAAACAGTCCGGAACATCGATCCAGAGCAAACCTACCATATCCAAACGGGGCAACAGATACCTGAGAAAATCCCTTCATTTACCTGCATTGGCCGCCATAAGGCATGATGAACATTATTCTAATACATTTACAAGGCTTGTTTCAAGAAATGGCATCAAAATGAAAGCAGCAGTAGCTGTGCAAAGGAAACTTCTAGAGCTGATGTTTATAATTTATAAAAACGAACAGCGGTATGATCCACAATACCATCTCCAAAAGTATCAGAACGAAAAAGTAGATACAAATTAGGGCGGCCAAAAACGGCTACCCTAAACAGGCTGGCAATAGACCGCCTAAAACCCGAAATTACAAAAAAAAGATAAAATTGACTTGTATATTAACACAGAATCTAAAAAGGTCTCTTAAAAGAGAACCCCGTCATTAAAAAATGGCGGGGTTTTTCTGTTTTTTGTCCTCAAGATTTTGTATCTTAAGGTGCAACCAAAAAACAATATGGCAAACATACAATTCAAAGCGCTTCCATCCAATAGTCCTAGTCTTTTTCCTGAGAATATTTTAGACCGTATCCCCTTGAACCATCCTGTTCGGTTGGTGAGCCAGGTTGTTGACCAGTTGGATCTGGAACATATCATCCGTCAGTATAAAGGAGGGGGAACGACCAGTTTCCATCCCAGGATGCTCATTAAGGTACTGTTCTACGCGTATCTGAGCAATATCTATTCTTGCCGCAAGATCGAGCGCGCCCTGCACGAGAACATCCATTTCATGTGGCTTTCGGGCAACAGTACACCGGATTACCGTACGATCAATTATTTCAGGGGAAAGCGTCTTAAGGGACAGATACAGGAGCTGTTTGCCAGTATCGTTCGGATGCTGCATGATATGGAGTATGTCAGCCTGAAAGTCCAGTATGTAGATGGTACCAAGATCGAATCGGCCGCCGGTCGTTATACCTTCGTTTGGAAGAAATCGATCGAGAAGAACAAGATAAAGCTGGAGGCGAACATCGCTTCGGTCCTTTCGGATATCGATGCACAGATCAGCCGGGACCAATCTTCATTAGGGGATCAGCAGGTCGGCAGGGCCATCGATAGTGCCCAGCTGAGGGAAAAGATCAAATCGATCAATGCCAAGCTCAAAGGAGTGGATAGATCTACCGATAGGCAGCTGAGGAAGCTTGAAGACGACTATCTGCCCCGACTGGAGAAATATGAGGAGCAACTGGAAGTACTGGGAGATCGCAATAGTTATAGCAAGACCGATACCGATGCCGTGTTTATGCGGATGAAAGAGGACCACATGAAAAATGGCCAGCTTAAACCGGCCTACAATACCCAGATCAGCACCGAAGAGCAGTTCATCACCCATTATAGCATCCATCAAACGGCCGCAGATACCACAACCCTGCCCGAACACCTGGAAGGCTTTGAGTCCCATTACGGAAAACAGAGTGAATCCATCGTCGCAGATGCCGGATATGGTAGCGAGCAGAACTACGAGCTGATGGAAGGACAGGGTATAACCGCTTTTGTGAAGTACAATTACTTCCATATGGAACAGAAGCGCAAGGATAAACAGGATCCTTTTTCGGTACAGAACCTATATTACAACCAGCAGGAGGACTTTTATGTGTGTCCGGCAGGACAGAAGCTCAGCTTTATCGGTCATGCAACCAGAGTCAGTGCCAACGGATACACTGCCCAGGTCAGCTGTTACCAGGCTCGGCGATGTGAGGGCTGCCCGATGCGCAGTGGGTGCCATAAAGCTAAAGGCGATCGGCTCATTGAAGTGAACCACAGGCTCAATAAGCTCAAGGATAAAGCCCGGGAAAGACTGCTGTCGGAAGAGGGAATGTACCATCGGAGCAAGCGACCCATAGAAGTGGAAGCTGTATTTGGTCAGAT
Organism: Sphingobacterium sp. CZ-2; assembly: GCF_004526235.1. Lineage (GTDB taxonomy): Bacteria > Bacteroidota > Bacteroidia > Sphingobacteriales > Sphingobacteriaceae > Sphingobacterium > Sphingobacterium tenebrionis. The sequence continues at coordinate 358,811 of NZ_CP038159.1, forward strand.
GAAAAGCAACAACAGGTTTACCCGGTTCACAATGAAAGGACTGGATAAAGTCGCTGTGGAATTCGGTTTGATGGCCATTGCCCATAACCTCAGAAAATGGGCAAAAAAGTGGAAAGACAAAGCTTTTATCGGTAAACCAGGTGGCAAAAACTCCCTATTTGCGATAAATCAAGCCATCAACATGCTGAAAAGTACAAAACATCGACTTGCAGCCTAATATTGCTCATGAAATTATAATGGAGCTCCAGAAAGCTATAAAACAGAAGAAGGTGCCTTTTTAGACACCTTCTTTTTACTGCGGTCTGGACGGGACTCGAACCCGCGACCCCATGCGTGACAGGCATGTATTCTAACCAGCTGAACTACCAGACCTCATGTTTGCAAAATGATTTCCAAGTTAAACTTGACCAATATTGGCGGTCTGGACGGGACTCGAACCCGCGACCCCATGCGTGACAGGCATGTATTCTAACCAGCTGAACTACCAGACCAATATTTTGCAATTTCTTTTAAAGAACGTGGTCTTTTCAGACCTTGTTAATTCAATAATTAACTGTTGTTTTTGTTGTGGCGGTCTGGACGGGACTCGAACCCGCGACCCCATGCGTGACAGGCATGTATTCTAACCAGCTGAACTACCAGACCATTTTCCTTCTTTTCAGAAGGTGTGCAAATATAGTGTTTATTTCTAAATCTGCTAAATATTTTTGAAAAATATTAGTCTACAGCGCCCTCTTTCATCTTTTCGGCATTCTCTGCAAACTGTAGCTTGTCGATAATGTCCTGAATATCACCATCCATAATGGCAGGTAAATTATACATCGTCAAACCGATACGGTGCTCGGTTACACGACCCTGTGGATAGTTGTAGGTACGGATCTTCGCCGAACGGTCTCCGGTGGATACCATCGTCTTACGTTTCGCGGCTACATCACCATGTTTCTTCTGTACTTCAAGTTCGTAAAGCTTGTTACGAAGCATCTCCATCGCCAACTCGCGGTTTGCCAATTGCGAACGCTCTACCTGACAAACAACCACGATTCCAGAAGGTTTGTGCGTCAACTGAACCTTGGTCTCTACCTTGTTCACGTTCTGACCACCAGCACCACCTGAACGGGATGTCTGCATCTCGATATCGCCTGGATTGATCTCCACGTCAACCTCTTCCGCTTCCGGTAAGACAGCTACCGAGGCTGCTGATGTATGTACTCGGCCTTGCGTTTCCGTATCAGGGACACGTTGAACACGGTGAACTCCTGATTCATATTTCAATTGACCATACACATCATCGCCAATTACTTTTAGGATCACCTCTTTATAACCACCCGATGTTCCTTCCGTTACATCCATCACCTCAGTTCTCCAACCTTTGGTCTCGAAATAACGGGTATACATACGGTATAGATCGCCAGCAAATAAGGCTGCCTCATCTCCTCCTGTACCACCGCGGATCTCGATGATGGCATTTTTACCATCCTCTGGATCTTTAGGGATCAACATCAGACGAATCTCTTCTTCTTTTTCCTCACGTTGGGTCCAAAGAATATCCAATTCCTCCTTCGCCATCTCCCTCAACTCCTGATCCTTCTCATTGGCAAGGATGTCTTTGTTGGTATCGATGTTGCTCACCATATTTTTATAGATATGGTATTGTTCTACAATCTTACCTAGGTCTTTATATTCCTTATTAAGTTTTGCAAAACGACTCATGTCGCTAATGGTATCAGGATTGGATAATTCCGCTTCTACTTCTTCCCAGCGCTCTTTTATCGCTTGTAATTTGTCTAACATAGTATTCCTCTGTTGAATAGTTCATTCCCAAATCGTTGGGAATGATAGTAATCGACAAAAATAAAGATTTTTGCGCTTTTTTTAAGGAACTAATGCGAAGAAACTGCTTTTAGCCCAACGATAGAGCCTATCAAGGTGATAATGAAGAAGATGCGCCAGAAATCTGTAGGTTCTTTAAAGAAGAAAATACCCATCAATACGGTTCCTACCGCACCGATGCCCGACCATACGGCGTAGGCAGTACCCAAGGGTAATGTACTGGTTGCTTTGATCAATAAGCCCATACTAACCGTTACACTAACCAAGAAACCCAGATACCACAGGTACATTTCCGTTCCGGTGGCAAATTTTGCACGTCCGATACAATACGTGAAAGCGACTTCAAAAAGCCCGCCCAATACTAGAATAATCCAATTCATTTGTTGTATGTTTTAATTACTGAGGCAAATTTCTGCTTTTACCCGCAATAAGCTTTTTACATATGTTAAAAAAATCTCGATGATTTTATTTTTTTGTCGCCCGGATGCGGCTCAAGGTAACTTGGCTAATTCCTAGGTAAGAGGCAATATATCCTAATTTGATGCGGTTCGTGATGTTCGGAGCCTTCTTTAATAGCTCTTCATAAGATTCCAGGGAGGATTTAAACAGTCGGAACATCAACCTATCCTCAATCTTCAGGGACTCCAATTCGGCCAATTTTCTTCCCCAATTGGCTATACCGATAGATTTTAAGAAAAGATTTTGTAGGTCGGTGCTGGAAATGCGGTATAAGCTGGAATCTTCGAGGCTTTGGATGGTTTCATAACCTCTTTGGTTATGGATATAACTGTTCAAGGAGATTAAGGCATCTCCAGGAAAAGTAAAGGCAAGAATGATCTCCTTTTCTGCCTTGTGATAATAAATTCGGCAGATACCGGATTTCTTAAAATAGATATAAGGGCTGATCTTTTCCGACTCGATAAGCTTGGTATTCTTAGGTACATGGACCTCTTCAACGATTTCCTCCAATAATTCCAAGTCGGAAGACGCTAATCGAAAAATAGAATCGGCTATTTCCCTGAACTCCATGTTTCCAGTGTTAATTGTACACCATCCCAAACGGCATAGGTATTATAATTGATCCATTCGCCAAGGTTGACGATGGTGGATTGATTACCTATGGTCCTTTCATAAGGAAGATGCCGGTGTCCAAAAATAAAATAATCGTAATGTTCGCCCTGGAGGATTTCCTTTGAATACACGATCAGCCATTCATTTTCTTCGCCAAGAAACTTTTCTTCATTGTTGTTGGCGATTCGGCTGTGTTTCGACCATCGGGTTGCAATACCTATCCCCAGGTTAGGGTGTAGGCGGGCAAATAACCATTGGCAAAAACGCGATCTAAAAATTTTCTTCAAAAATTTATATTTCGCATCTCCTGGACCAAGACCATCCCCATGATGTATGTAAAAACGCTTCCCATCTACTTGAAGAACCTTTTCATTGGAGACGACTTCAGCACCCAATTCCTGTTTTAGGTATCCAAACATCCACATGTCGTGGTTCCCTTTGAATAGGGTGATCTTAACACCTAAATCGGCCAATTCAGCCAGTTTGCCAAGAAAACGAATGTAACCTTTGGGGACTACCGAGGCGTATTCAAACCAAAAATCAAAGATATCGCCTACGAGGTAAAGTTCTTTTGCATCGGTTTTTATATGGTCTAACCAGGCAACGATTCTGCGCTCCCTATCCAAGGAATGTGAAGTAGGATAAGATCCTAAATGAAAATCGGAAGCAAAATAAATCTTGTTGCGTATGCCCATGAGTTCAAAACTAGCAAATTAAATCATTAGTTTTGTTATAAACTAATTGTAATAGATATGAGGAAATACACCTGTTTGGGCATCATTGTCCTGGGCTTGGCTGCCTGTAATCAAGAAAAAGCTATTGAATCAAAAACTGATATTACATTGAAACCTTATCCTAAAACTGAAAAAGGAACACAAACCGATACTTATTTTGGTGTTACCGTGGAAGATCCCTACCGATGGTTGGAAGATGACCTATCTGCTGAAACCAAAGCTTGGGTAAAAGCTGAAAATGAAGTCACCGAGGATTATTTAAGCCAGATTCCTTTCCGCGAGAACATCCGAAAACGGTTGGAGAACCTGTGGAATTATGAAAAATTCTCCGCTCCTTTTTCCGAAGGCGAGTACACCTATTTTTATAAGAATGATGGTTTACAGAACCAATCGGTTATTTATCGTAAAAAAGGAGATGATGGGAAAGAAGAAGTTTTCTTGGATCCCAATAAGTTTTCTAATGATGGTACGACCTCTTTGGCAGGATTATCTTTTAGCAAAGATGGTTCATTGGCGGCCTATCAGATATCTGAAGGAGGTTCGGATTGGACCAAGGTCATCATCATCAACACGAAGGATAATTCGATCGTAGGGGATACCCTGACGAATGTGAAATTCAGCGGCCTTGCTTGGCAGGGAAATGAAGGTATTTATTATTCCTCTTACGATAAACCGAAAGAAGGATCTGCCTTGTCGGCAATGACCGACCAGCATAAGCTGTATTTCCATAAGCTGAACACTGCCCAATCTTCTGATGCCTTGATCTTTGGTGGGCCAACCACCCCGCGTAGATATATCGGTGCGGGATTGACCGAGGATGAAAGGTTCCTGATCGTTACTGCGGCAAATGCCACCTCGGGAAATGAGTTGTACATCAAAGACCTGAAGAATCCAGGTTCAGATTTTGTTCCGATTGTGAACAACATGGAGTCCAATCATTATGTATTGGATAATGAAGGGGATAACCTGATTATTTACACCGAGTTGAATGCGCCGAACGGAAGATTGGTGCAGACCAGTTTTGCTACACCTACGCAGGAAAATTGGAAGGATCTCATTCCGGAGACGGAACAGGTGTTGAGCCCTTCTACTGGTGGAGGTAAAATCTTCGCTAATTATTTGAAGGATGCGACCACGCTTGTCAAACAATACGATAGGCAAGGCAAATTGGAGCATGAGGTAGAATTACCGGGTGTGGGTACCGCTTCAGGATTTGGTGCCAAAAAGGATGAGAAATCCCTGTATTATTCCTTTACGAATTATGTAAATCCAGGAACCATCTATAAATATGATATTGCGTCAGGTAAATCAGAAGTGTATAAAGCTTCAGCGATTAAATTCGATCCTGCCAACTACGAATCGAAACAGGTTTTCTACACCTCTAAGGATGGTACTAAAGTTCCGATGATCATTACCTATAAAAAAGGAATCAAATTGGATGGGACCAACCCGACGATGCTGTACGGTTATGGAGGTTTCAACATCAGTTTGACGCCTTCTTTCAGTACCAGTAATGTAATCCTATTGGAACAGGGTGGCGTGTATGCGGTGGCTAACCTGCGTGGCGGTGGTGAATATGGGCAGACTTGGCACGTAGCAGGTACCAAATTGAAGAAACAAAATGTATTTGATGATTTCATTGCCGCAGCAGAATACCTGATAAAGGAGAAATATACCTCTTCGGAAAAATTGGCGATTGCGGGTGGCTCTAACGGTGGATTGTTGGTCGGTGCAGCGATGACCCAGCGTCCGGAATTATTTAAAGTAGCCTTCCCGGCAGTAGGGGTGTTGGATATGTTGCGTTATCATAAGTTTACGGCAGGTGCCGGATGGGCATTTGATTATGGAACAGCAGATGATAATGCGGAAATGTTCAATTACCTGTATAAATATTCGCCTTATCATGCCTTGAAACAAGGGGTAGATTATCCTGCGACGATGGTTACTACGGCCGATCATGATGACCGCGTAGTACCCGCGCATTCCTTTAAATTCGCTGCGCGCTTGCAAGAATATAATAAGGGAACTAATCCGATGCTGATCCGTATCGATACAAAAGCTGGTCATGGTGCCGGAAAATCAACTGCTATGGTTATTGCAGAGCATACTGATAAATGGGCTTTCATGTTTCAGAATATGAAGGTGGGTTATCGGGATGTGAAGTAATTAAAATAGTGAAATAAGAAAAGGATTCTTGCTGTCCATCGATTAAGTTTTGGACAACAAGAATCCTTTTTATTTTGGCTACTGTTATTGAAGCAGCTCCATATAGGTGTGCCTTATTCGGTTTCCCAAGTAGGAAGACCTTTTTTCATTAAGGCCAAATTTGATTCATAGTCTGCTTTTTCTTCCGCAGCTGCTAAGCTGATCGCTTTTTCTTGGATGGCAATGGCCTCTTTGGTTTTTCCAGATTTATGCAGAATGTTTGCATAGGTATCTAAATATTGCGGATTTTCTTTCTTTTCCAAGGATTTTTTGCTCCAGGCCAAGGCTGCTTCTAAACATACCGGATCGGTACAGTTTTCAAAGATAGTCCAGGCAAAACTGTTCAGTTGTGTTTCGGAAACTGCGGCTCCTGATGCAATTAAATGATTTACGGCTTCTCTGTACTTGGTCCAGTCCTTTTTAGCTCTATAATAATTAGGCTTGAAGGTCATGAGGGCCTCTTGCAATTTCAAATCCGGATAAGCCTTAATAGCCTCTTCTGCTGCTTGGTCAAAATTATCCGTTTGAGAAGCACGTAATTTTGGCATTAGTACCGAATTAATTACGGCAGTACCTAGCATGGCATCCGCTTTTCCTGCACCCATCACTTCGTCTACTTTTGCCTTGTTATTGCGAATCAATTCAAATGCCTTATTATCCACACTTGTAATGGATGATCTCAACATAGGAATAAATTCCTTCGTTAAAACGGCATCAGCACTGGAATTCTCTATAATGGAAGCAATAGCTTCTGCTGCAGTATTTTTGTCATATGCCTTTGTTGCTGCTTTTGCCATGGCTTTGGCGGCTTCGACATCCTTAGGATTAGCCTTGTATTTTTTAACGATGGTTTCATATTGAGTACTCGGGTCAAAGCTTTCTTTGGCCATAGCGATAAACTCATCAGCTTCGCCACCACCTACAATACGGTGAACCAGTTCGCCATTTGGATTAAAGATCAAAAAGGTAGGATAAGCGGCAATGGCGTAATCTTTTGCGAATCGTTTTGCTTCGGCTCTCCAAGATTTCACCTCCTCGTTGTCCCCTGGGGTCTCATCCATCTGTATCTTCAGGTTCACAAACTTTTCATTAAAAAATGTTCCCACTTTTTCCTGTGGAAAAATGTTATCCGACATGTATTTACATGGGCCGCACCAGGTGGTAAATGCATCCACGAATATGAACTTATTTTCCTTTTTGGCTTTCTCCTTAACTTTGGCCCAAGTGGTATTGTGCTCAAAGTGAATACCTTTTTCCTGTGCAAAAACCAAGAAAGGTAGCGTGAATAAAATGAATAGTAGCTTTTTCATAGGTAACTTTATTAATCGAAATTTTAAACTAAAGTAACCATTATTAACAAAAAAAGCCCTTGTAGAGACAAGGACTTTAAAAGATTTAACATTTTTTAGATAGCTAATTGCTTCTGCATTTCTTTGGTTAATGCTTTTTTGTGCAATAATAAAGAGATTGTTTTATAGCGAACAAACTCTTTCGTTGCATACATATAACCTTTATAATCGTTGGTAGTTCCCCAAGAGTTCTTAACGATATAATATTCTTTTCCGTTCTGATCTTTTACCAAACCTACGATGTGCATACCGTGGTCATCGGTTGTGGTATAGTTGTCAAAAGCTTCTTGACGTTGCGCAGGAGTGATCTTCGCTTCTGGTTTCGGTCCGTTGAACATATTGTCCAACTCTTCTTTGCTCATTTGCTCGATCGGTTTTTCTGGCACATAAGCTACCCCATTCTTCCAGCTGAAGCTTTTCTCAGATACGTCAGTTGCCCATGCTACTGTGAATCCTTTTTCCAAAGCTTGGTCGATGATATCAGTAAGATCATTGATCTTCACGTTATAGAAACTTTCGAAAGACCAGTTGTCAGGGATCAATAGGACAAATGGTTTGTATAACGCATGCTCTTCAAAAGAAGAGATCCCTACATAATCATCTGGATTGATACCTACTACTTGATCGGCAAATGTCCGTGGGGTATAGGTTTTTCCTTTGTATTGGAAGGATTCAGGTACTTTTCCTAGATAAGAATCCATCGCCGCAGTAAATGAATTGATCCAGTTTGCTCCTGGTTTCTTACTTTTTGCCACAGATTCTGTGATGGATTGAAGGATTGGGCTCATCTCCCCAAAGTTATTGCGTGTCTCTCCTTCAGGCAATCCGGTATACGCCTCGTAAGGTACTGCACCGTATTTTCTGAAAATAGTCAATACATCATGCAATTGTCCGCCGTCGCCTTGTGCCTGTTGTCCATGCAGACGCACAAAGTTCTTTGCTTTTTCAATATAGGTATTACGGGCAGTATAGATCTGAGAAATATTCACAGGCTCTTTGCCCATACGGATCATCTCGGATTCTAAGAAGGAGTTTCCAGAATAAGACCAACAGGTACCAGATGATCCTTGGTCCTTAATGGAGGTGTTTCCAAGGTTGATCACTTCCGTGAACTTGAATCCTGCCTTACTGTTGTCGCTGGCATTGCCTTTTAAGGCATTTATTAAGTTGTCTTGTGCGAATGTTTGGGTTGTAGCAAATAGAGCTGCTGCAAAAAGAATAGATTTACTCCAATTCATGTTATTATAATATTAAAAAACTGTGTACGAATTTATAAAATAATAAAGAGTAGCTAGGCCACTCTTTGTAAAAATATTAGCACATACTAAAACAGGCCCCTTTTCGGAGCCTGTTTATATGATTAGGATTTTTCAAAATCTTGTTTCTTCGGAAACATCAGGGATGCGATGATACTCAAAGCTAGGATTCCCAGAATGACAATCAGGGAGTGGGTGGTGGTAAAGCCCCATTCTTTCAAGTAGCTATGTAATAACATTTTCAGACCAATGAAGATCAATAAGAATGCTAAACCTACTTTTAGGTAATGGAATTTGTGGATGATGTTGATCAATAGGAAGAACATCGAACGTAATCCAAGGATCGCAAAAATATTCGAGAAGAATACAATATAAGGGTCTTTGGTTACCGAGAAGATCGCAGGGATCGAATCCACCGCAAAGATTAAGTCTGTAAATTCAATGACCAATAACACCAAGAATAGGGGAGTCATGTACTTCTCGCCATTTTCTACATGGAAGAAATTTCCTTGATCCAACTTATGGGTTACTTTGAATCTTTTGGACATGAACTTAACCACAGGGTGGTTTTCTGGATCCACTTCCTCTTCTTTATTTCTGTTCATGTACATGGTAAACCCAGTGTACACTAAGAATGCACCAAATACATATAGGATCCATCCAAATTTGGTAATCAATGCCGCACCTACGAAAATGAAGATACAACGCATGATGATGGCACCTAGGATACCCCAAACCAATACTTTGTGGTAATACTTTTCTGGAATACCAAAGGAACTGAACAGTAATACCATAACGAAGATATTATCTACCGAAAGGGCGTATTCTACTACATAACCGGTTAGGTATTCGAGTGTAAGGTTCTTATTATAGGCCTGAATACTTCCTACAAGGTCATTTTCATTGATGGTAATATTATGCAGGTGTTTGGCGACGACCTCTTTGAGCCGTGCCATATCATGCACATTATGCAGTTCATTTCCCCAATAATAAAGTAATAGACCAAATAAAAGCGCAAAAGTAACCCAGATGGCACTCATAATGGCGGCCACTTTTAAGGATACAGGTTTATCGCTTTTGGAAAATAGTCCCAGGTCAATTGCTAACATCAGAATTATAAAAATTATAAATCCGATCATAAAGAGTGCTTCGTGGCTCATGGTAGATGTTTATTTCTTTCTTTCTGTAGTATACTTAACGAGTTGTTCTAGTCCGGTTTTATATTCCCCACCGTTCGGGATTTCGGCTAATATGTCAAATGCTTCCTGTTGATATTGCATCATTTTTTCAGTCGCATATTCCATTCCACCGTTTATCTTCACAAAGTTGATCACCTCTGCTACTTTTTCTGGATCTTCATTATGGTTCTTCACCAGGTTGATGATCTTTCTTTTTTGGCTTTTATCCACCGTGGATAACGCATGTATCAATGGCAGCGTCATTTTCTTTTCCTTGATGTCATTTCCTACGGGCTTTCCTACATCATCCAATCCAAAGTCGAAAAGGTCATCTTTAATTTGAAAAGCAATACCCACCTTTTCGCCAAACAGCCTTAGTTTTTCCACGGTTTCTTCATCTGCTCCCGCAGAGGATGCTCCGCAGGCACAACATGAAGCGATCAGGGATGCTGTTTTTTTTCGGATCACCTCAAAATAGATGGATTCCTTGATGTCAAGATGTCTGGCTTTCTCGATCTGAAGAAGTTCCCCCTCCGACATCTGCTGAACCGCCTCGGAAACAATCCGCAATATATCAAATTCTTTGTGTTTTACGGATAATAATAATCCTTGGGAAAGCAGAAAATCGCCTACCAAAACCGCAACTTTGTTTTTCCAAAGCGCATTGATAGAAAAGAATCCTCTTCTTTCATTGGCATTGTCCACTACATCATCATGCACCAAAGAAGCCGTATGCAATAGTTCCACTAAGGATGCTCCATGATAGGTTGCCTCGGTGATGCCACCACATACGCCAGCAGAAAAGAAAACAAACATCGGACGCATCTGTTTTCCTTTTTGCTTAATAATATACCTTGTAATTTTATCTAATAAAGGAACGGAACTACGCATCGAATCCTTAAAGGTTTTTTCGAAGCGCTTGAGATGTTCTTTAATAGGAAGTTGTATTTCGTCTATTGTTAACATGAAAATGGTTTAAGACCATTAATAATCCCTGAAATTGACCATAAAAATAATAAAATTATGCTTGGGAAGCTAAGGTAATTTCAAGCTGTTTATACCAATCTTCACCATATTCTCGAATCAAAGGGTCTTTTAGGAATTTATAGACCGGGACCTTCAATTCTTGGCCGAATGTACAGGCATCTTTACAGATATACCAACGATCATAATGCAGTACATCAAATTCAGGGTAGTGGGTAGCACGGATAGGGTAGAGGTGACAGGAAATAGGCTTTTTCCATTGTACATCGCCCATCTCATAGGCTTTCTCAATACCACATTTGGTAATACCGTTTTCCCAGGTTACATAGGCACATTCTTTATTGCCATCTACACAGGTGGTGGTCAGATCGCCATCGGAATCTACCACATATTTACCTTGCTCCTCAATGGCTTTTATGCCTTTTTCGGTTAGATAAGGCTTTACTTTAGGATAAATTTCTTCCAGGATTGTTGTTTCTGCCTCCGTTAATGGTGCGCCAGAATCGCCTTCAATACAGCAAACCCCTTTGCATTTGCTCAGGTTACAAACAAAATCGTTGTTCACGATATCCTCGTGAACAAGTACATTTCCTACTTCAATCATTTTTATTTTGAATAACTAACCCGTTGGCCTAACGGGAATTTTAAGCCATCTGCACTAACCAAATCCATCGTTACAGAGCCAATTAGAATATCTACTTGCGCTTTAACGGGAATACGGTTTCCATCATTCGTAACCCAAAGATACAAACGACTGTTCTTTTTAAAGATTCTTCCTGGAGAAATTTCAGGACTCAGCTTGATACACTCTAATGTTCCAAGAACAGATTTGACCTTCTCTACACCGATATATTCCACACCCAATTGTGCGACCTCATCATTCAAGAAATAAGTAATCTTGAATTTATCGCCTTTTTTCAATGTGGAGAAATCAAGGTTACGCGAGAAGTAATAAGCAGAGACCAAATCGAATGTTTGCTGGGTAGGACTGGTGAAAGTCCCTTTTTTACCTTTTACTTTCTTTGTTTTATGGTCGAAAGTAGCATACTCCACCCGACGATAATTGTTCTCCCGAATATTTTCGGTATACAGGATCGGTAGGAAATTCTTTTGGTCTATATAGGAATCATATTGATTCTTTACGGTATAGAATTTTGAAAATGCACCAGATGTTTGACCAAAGGCAGATAGATGTACCGCATCCATATTACCAAAATTATATTTTGATTGTTGTACGGATAGGGTACCTGTAGCCGCTGACATAAAGCCATAACGCAGTTTGTATTTCAATACCTCGCCGGCTTTGAAAGTGGGTTCTGATAAGTATGGTAATGTTTGTGCCTGACCAATAGTGGTCAGCGTAATAAACAAGACTAGGGCTGAAATAATTCTTTTCATATAACTAAGACCGTGGGTTGAATAAATAGTTTAAGTTTTACGCTTAAACACAGGTACAGTAGAACATGGCTCGCCATACATGATGCTCTTGGCTACTTTACTTAATTGGGCTGTAAAGGTCACGAAAGCCGATTCTGGAACAAAGATATCTCCACATCCCTTTACGACGATACGCTCATCCTGGTATACACTATAATCTAATCTTGCTAATTCTTGCTCAAATAAATCCTGACGCACCTTATCCTCATCTCCAAAATGTACGGAAAGAGCATGCTCCACCAGTTTGTTCGTCAACAACATATAAGCCCATGTAGGGACAATCGCATCGGCAGTACATACAATACCGATGTGCTTGCCTGCATATTGCGACCAATCATGTGTTTTGATGAATTCCCGGAAATCCTTTTCCTTCAGGATCAATCCATGAAAGAGGTTCTCCTTGATATCGTAGATGACAATAGGTGCTGTTGGGGCATATTTAGCCAAATCAATGGTCACCAAACCACTTTGGGCTACTTTATTTACAATGTTCTCTTGAATATCCATTTCTCTAAAAATAAAAAAAGCTGGGCAACTTTGGGTTACCCAGCAACAAATTTAACTATTCTTTACTAATAGAATTTAATACGATTGTCAACAATCTTGGCGTTATCCTGCAAAGCTTGGAAAATTACGTTCTGATCACGTTGAGCTTTAGACGCTGTAATTTGCTTTTGTTGAGCGGTTAATTCTTCACCCGCCAAAGCTTTTGGATTTACGAATCCTAATACCTGAACAGCATATACACCTTGAGAACCTTCAATTGATTTTGATGGTTTGTTAGGCTGTAACCCGAATACGGTACCTACAACTGCGTTTTCAACTGCTACACCAGGAATAACTGGGTTAGCTAGAACAACATTCTCAACAGATTGTGCGTTCTTGCCTAATTTTTGAGCCACTTGGTCGATGGAAGTTGAACCATTCAATGCATTGTTCATTTTCTCTTTCAACATACGGGCTTTAACCAAGTTCTTCACAACCGGTTCGATCAATTTCTTAACCGACTCTAATGGTTGGATTCCTTTTGGTTGGATATCTGTAACACGAGCAACGATAAAGTTATCTGCCGTTTCGAATACTTTGTCTCCATTTGTTCCAGCTTTCGCTTCAAATGCCCAACGGCTTAATTCACGAGGGATTTCAACCGCGCCGAAACTGTTGTCCATTGCTTTTGTTCCTTCGTTTTTAAGGATGGTCAAGTTTTGTTGTTTTGCTACTTCCTCAAAATTGGTTCCGTTCAATGCGGAGAAGAATTTGTTGGCTTTAGAATAAGCTGCATCTGTAGTTTCTTTTCCAGAAACGATTGATTTATCAACGATAGCTAACTTGGCAATTTTTGAACTACCGATCTGTCTGTTCACTTTTACAATGTGAACACCATTGTTGGTAGGAACCACTTTAACATCGCCCGTTTGACCATCAAATAAGATTGCATCTAATTCTGGGATCTGACCTCTTACCAATGTTCCGATCTCACCACCATTGGTTTTTGAATTCGGATCAGCACTGAATTCCAATGCCAGGGTAGAGAAGTTTCCGCCAGCAGTAATTAAGTTTTTGATAGAGTCTGCTTTGGCAATCGCTTTATCCACGCCACCCTCAGTTGCTGGGTTGATGACGATCGTGCTTGCATTAACCGAGTCAGGGCTCATCTTCACGTTGATTACCTTCGCGATTTCATATACGTTCTGTGTTAGGTAAGGACCAACTACGGTGCCTGGAGCTGCGTTGAAAACCACAGAATCCAAAGCTGCGCTTAATTGGTTCTTTCCGTAATACGTAACTGGGTATTTTCTTTCTGAGTTTACAGTTACAAATGAAGAATCATTGGTTGATGCCTGTAAATCTGTTTTTAATTTTTGGATAGCTGCAGTGGCTAAAGCTGTATCAGCTTGGTTTGGACGTGCGTCAAAAAGTACGTATTCAATGTTACGGGATTCCTCTTGGTTCTTGAATGCGTTCTTGTTTTTGTCGTAATATTCCTTATAATCAGCATCTGTCAATTTTACTTGTGCATCTGCGATGGAAGCATAATCCAACATCACGTATTTGAAGTTCGCCAATTTATTACGGGAATTGTAATCGTATTGCGCTTCCAGAGCAGTTGTATATACGCTATTGTTCACCAATGTGCTGTATTTTTGGAATAAACGATCTGTTTTAATGCTTTCCAATAAAGCTTCCCATTCTCTTTTGGTGTTAGGATCTTGTTTTGCTTGTTGCATCACCGCGTTGATGGATGCTTTGTCGATCTGACCAGTTTGAGGATTGGTAAAGTATTGTGCGATCAACATGGACGGATTGTTTCCGGTCACTAAATTGTTCAATTCATCTTTACCTACTTCGATACCGATTTTCTCGATCTCTTGTTTGATCAACTCTTGGGTCAAATATTGGTTCCATACTTGTTGAACCGCATAACTTTGCATCTGAGGGGTATTTTGACCACCCATTTGCTGCGCGAATCTCGCTGCAGTTTGTTCAACTTGTTGGTTGAATTCGTTGTAATCTATACTTTCACCATTCACATTTCCTACTTCAGATTGACTAGCACGCCAAAATGGAGTACCCATGTTGATGATGTCTCCTAATAAAAACGCGATAATTGCTAAACCGATCACGAAAATGACTAGCCCCGCACGGTTCCGCAAATAGCTCATTAATCCCATAACTGTATTCTATATTTTTGTTATAAATGCTTGATTTGTTTACTTAATTGTGTTTGTTAAAAAACAAGGCGCAAGATACAACTTTTATGAAAAAAAGTGTAAAAATTTATTTTAGTTCCCTAAACCCGGAAATCCCGAGTTGTTCTGCATATAAATCAAGCCTGTTCCATTGGTCCATTCGATCATATTAAAATCGAGATCTGAAGTAAAGGAAGTTCCCTGCATGTTCCCGCGGCCATCTGTAAAAATGGCTGAAATAGGTTGACTTCCATAGTATTTTTTCTGTTTATCGTCATGGATCAATTCCTCAGTATTCAGAATGGAACCATTCGCCAAGGTGATCACCACATTCTTTCGGAATTCCGTAATCCCTTCCTGTTGTTTTAGGACACCATAATTGGAAGTGATGCGCTGCGACTCTTTCCCGTCCGGCCCATAGAAAATCAAGAGCAATCCTTTTTGGAACTCCATGTTTCCTACACGTGCGGAATCGTGGTATTGGCGCATTTCGGGCGCTTTCAACTCTGCTTTCACTTTTGCAGAGTCGCTATAAATCACGGTAACATGCTTGGAAATATCAACAGCCTCTTCTGCTTCGATATTGGCCAATCGATCGATATCTTTTTGGTCGTTTTCGCAGGCAATTGACAAGATTGCCCCTAACAATAACATTGATAGGGGCAAAATTGATGATATTTTCAATGAATTAATTTTCATGTTAATCGTAACTTCTTCTCTGGAACCAAGCATCATTGATGGTAAACCCTAGGTTGATGTTGATATAACGCTCTCTAACCAGGTTGTTGTTCATGGTGCCTTGTTGACCAAACTCTGCTGAAACATTCACATTCGAGAATGTTCTACCAAAATTCGTCTCTGGTAATGGGAATCCCATACCTACGGTAATCGCCATATCGGAAATACGGTGGTTATCTACCGAAATATGTGTTTTATTATACCTGAATCCTAAACGATAATCAACCAGGTTCAAATATTTTAATGAAGTAGCATCTGGTTTGAACTGTCCACCAACTGCAATTCCGATGTTTTTGCCCAATGGTGGCTCACCCATTTCGGTATGATATTTTGACCAGTCTGCGTATTTAAAATCAGCTCCAATACTCCAGTTGATACCTTTGCTCAAGGTAAATCCAACACTGTGTTTTAGAGGTAGATTTAAGTTTCTGTTTGAAAGTGGTTCAAAGGAGGAAGTATCGATAGCCACTTGTTCGCCATCAGGATCTGTTGCATCCGTTTGGGTCAGGGTAACTAAAGATGTGGTCTTACTGTTTACAGTATTGTTCAATGAACCTGAATAACCAATGGTAAAATTGACTTTGTTGCCCAATGCTTTGAAATATTGTGCACCGTAATCAAAAGTAGCCCCTCTTATTTGTTGGGTAATGGTTTCTGAGGTATTATACATCCCTGCTTCATAAGGGAATTGGATCATTGCTTTATCGAACAGGTTTCCAAAAAGGAAACCGGCATTTGCCCCAATGCTGAAACCAGCAAATGGAGAAACCCCATATCCTACATAGGCTTTATTGATACCACCTTCACCTACCAAACTGGTTTGATATGGGATATTATCAATCTGACGAGCAGATTTTACATTATAACCTACATCCGAATAAGGCATCAAACCGAAAGACACACCACCTACTTTTGGACCATTCTGTTTGTTCAATGAAAAACCGAAGGCAAAATGACTGAATGCAAAGTCTGCTGTTTTACCAGTAGAACCAGATTTAGCCAATTGGGTGAAGTTGCCATATAGACCGGCATCTAAGATCGTTCTGTTTAATGCAGAATAACTGGCAGGGTTTGCCATGTTTAAGATTGGTAGACCACCTTGATAACGAACACCACTGGAAATTCCGCCCATTGCGCGAGTTTGAGGCAATAGATCCTCCCTCATCTGTCCCAAACCATATTGTGAGTAAGGTGAGTGTGAAGTAGATGACTGTGCTTTAACCTCCGTAAAGCCCAACATCAGTACCCCAATACCCAATGCTGTAAGCAGGTTTTTGTGTGTAAATATTCGTCTCAATTGTATCAACTTTAAAATAATAATGGCCCTGTTTAGGCTAAAATTTCGCTACAAAACTATCTAATTTTTAATAACCACGTAAGATTTTGTTGTTAAAAAAGGTTAAACAGCTAACTGTCAGTTTTTTAGAAAAACTGAAAATAGATTATGGTGGCCAATATAATCAGGTACAAGGTTTCATAAAACCATTTTATCTTCGCATAGGTAAAGAAGTAGGCCAGATAAATGGAAAGCGCTGGAATGGTCAATAAAAAATGGTTTACCGATTTATCCGGATTTAGATAGAATGATCCAAAGATGAGGATCAGCATCACGAACAATAATTGGAAACTCTTTCGAACCTGGACAACGCTCTTGAAAAAATTATCCTTTAATATAAATAAAAACCCTCCAATAGCCACCACGATAGGAATCAGTACAAAATAATCATGTACATCCATATTCAATCGGGTTGGAAGGGCATAGGTGAATGGTCTAAAGATTTCATAGAACTCATTCATTCTTTCCAGCCAATAATAACAAACGGCCAATAGGAAATAAACAACGGTTACACCCAATAAAGGCGTAATCCATTCTCTCCAGGAGAATGCCCTAAAAATTACCAAGCTTGCCCAAATGAGCAAAAGCATCACAATAAATGGAAAATAGATCAGGCTTCCCAATGCAACCAATAAGCCCAAGTCAAACATGATACCCTTAACATCTGCATGTTTATAGATATTGAAAAGCTTCTGCACCATCCAAATGGTGATAAAATTACAGATAAGGGTAGGGGATAATACCAAAAACGGTATGAACACACTGACCAAGGTCATGAACATCAAGGCGGTCAGGAAATTGGGTTTTCCAAGGAGGTTGAAATGATTGACGACCCTATTCAGATAGAAAGCTTGGAGGATGGTCAAGATTAATGTGATGAACACATTAGATTGGGGGGATAATTCCGCCCCGATCTGAAAACCTAAAAGGTTGCTGATGCCGGGTTCAAAAAGCACGGGAGTAAGTTTCTCCGGCAAGTGTAGATATACCCCAAGGCATAGTACCGTCCCAACAAGAATAACCAGGAAAACATTCAGCCCTGATAATGTCCGATGTTGGTTGATTAACATATGCTAAATGCTATTTGTCTTTTTCTAATTTGCTGATTTTACGGTCGATGGTGAAAAGGTAGATGGCAACCACCAAGAAAATCACCAACATCACCAAAACAACCACGTAGATTTTTCCTTCAGAGCGAAGGCCATCGGCCATAGGAACCTTTTCTTGAGCGAACGCTGTCCCAAAGCTAAAAAGCAGTGCAAAAAGAGTGTATAGGAAATTTCTCATTGTATTAAAAACTATTTCTTTTATCTTCTATTAATCGAATTCTATAACGTAGGGTGGCAATCCAGGTGCCTATCAAAATCCAACCGATTACCGCTGTATAAAATACCGGACGCATATAATTGTCCATATCCAAGTCCCCGAAAGAAGAGTTTCCACCACTACCTGGGTGAAGCGAATCATTCATTTTTGGGAGGATATAAATCAGCACAAACATGATCGGAAAAGCGAAAATATTATAGATGGCTGATATTTTGGCACGTTTTTGTTCTTCTTCAAGGGCATTCCTTAAAACTAGGTAGGCCAGATACATCAAGGTTGCAATGGCAGCCCCATTCAATTGGGGGTCATTTGTCCAAGGGGTTCCCCAGGTGAAATTGGCCCAAAGCATACCTGTCAATAAACCGCAAAAACAGAAGATAACACCTGTATTTACAGCTTCTACCGCCATAAAATCATGCTCTCTTTTTCCGGTATTTAGGTATTTGATGCTATAAATTAAGGAGATCAGGTATAAAATCATCATGGTAAACCACATAGGTACATGGAAATACACATTTCTGATGGTTTCATTCAAGATGTACAAAACGGGTACTGGGCCTAATAAACCAGCAACTACGGTACTTGCAACCATGACAACTGCAAGAATTTTCCACCAACTTTTTCTCATACGAACAAAAAAATCAATCTCGCCAAAGGTAAGGAAATAACAGCAAAGAAATGGCAATAGTAACTATATTAATTGCCAATAATACAGCAATATCTCCCCAACTATCAGCGATCACACCGCCTATGGCAGCAGCTTTTGATAATTTGATGAGGACGATCAATAGGGGGATGATTACCGGAAAACTGAGGATGGCCATGATGGTGCTGTTGTTTCCAGCTTTCGCACTGATCCCTGCTACCATGGTAAATACTGTAGCAAAGGAAATGCTCCCTAAAAATATACTCAATAAATAAACAGGTAGATTGCCGATCGGGGTTCTAAAAATCAGGTTGTAAACAATAAAAGCGATCCCTGTCATTAAGATCATGATCAAGGAATTATAGATGATCTTTGCCAAAATTATTGCTTTTGGGCTTACCATGCTATAATAATAAAGTTGTCTATTACCTGTTTCCTGAAGGAAGGAACGGCTCATTGCATTGATGGCCGCGAAAAGAAGAATGATCCAGAACAGGGTGTTCCAAACAGAAGTATCCACGGATTGGAATGATTGATAACAAACAAATACCGTGGATACTACGTAAAGAAGAATGCTATTGATAGCGTATTTAGAACGCCATTCCAATAAAACATCCTTATATATTAAAGTCTTGACTTGTGTTAACAGATCCATGATATGCAAAGATACAAATCAATCTGTCTAGCCAAGACGGATGTCTAGAAATTAAGCGTTTTTAATTTCTGATTTCGCTTTATCAGCAACATCGTTAGCTTTGTCAGCCATGCCTTGTGCTGCATCTGATGCACGGCCAGCCCATTCGTTAGCTTTTGAAGAAGCTTTGTCTAATGCTTCTCTACCTGCATTTTTAGCACGGTCTTTTAAGTTCTCTAAATCTTCTTTTGCGGATTTTGCAAATTTAGAAGCACGTTTTGCTTCTTTTTTAGAAAGATCTTTAATGGATTTTGTTAAGCTCTTGATTCCGTCGTTTGCACGGTCTAATTGCTTTTTACCATCCTCTGTTCCTAATAAATAATATGCAGCAGTTCCGACAGCTAATCCTAGTAGGGCGAATGCCACTAATCCATTTCTATTCTTTTCCATGATTATAATTTTTTATCCTATTTTGTAATTACATGTTATTGTATAATGGAAACAAGCAATAAGCCAAAATGTTTGTGGGTTTGAGAAATTAACAAAAATTAACTTTCAAAAACTTGAAGAGACTGTAATTGATAGAGATGTTGGTATAATCCCCCGCCTTTATTCATCAATTCCTGATGGGTTCCAACATCGGATATGAAGCCATTTTCTACGACGATAATCATATCAGCGTCCCGTATGGTAGACAATCTATGGGCAATAATCACGGATGTTCTGTTCTTCATCAATTCTTCCAAAGCCAATTGCACCAAACGTTCGGATTCGGAGTCGAGGGAGGAAGTCGCTTCATCCAAGATCAATATGGCTGGGTCTTTCAACAAAGCCCGCGCAATAGCGATTCGCTGCCTTTGTCCACCGGATAATTTAACCCCTCTTTCACCAACAACCGTATCATATCCTTCTGGAAACTCCATGATGAAGTTATGGGCATTGGCCCGCTTTGCTGCTGTGATGATTTCTTCGGCATCAGCTTGAAGGTTTCCATAGCTGATGTTCTCCCGAATCGTTCCTCCGAAAAGAAGTACATCTTGGGGGACCACGGCTACTTGGTTTCGGATATCGGTCAATGCCAATTCTGAAGCAGGGATGCCATCATAGTAAATTGAACCATCAGTAGGTTGGTAAAACTGCAATATGAGCGAAGCAATGGTCGACTTTCCAGTGCCGCTTGGCCCTACAATGGCCAATTTCTTGCCGGCTTGGATCTGGAAAGAAATATCTTTCAAAATTTGAATATCTGGACGTGTCGGATAAGCGAAACGTACATGATCAAAAGCGATGGCACCTGTTAAAGGTTGTTTGATGTTTTTGTCGGTTTCATCCACTTTGATATCTTCCTGATCTTCGTCAAGGATTTCCAATACTCGCTCACTTGCTCCCAAGGACCGTTGGATGCTGGCGTAGAGTTCAGGGAAACTTCCCATCGAACCTGCCACAAACATGGAATATAAGATATACATAGTCAGGTCGCCCACCGAAATCTCATTAATCGAAACCAGAGAGGCACCATACCAAATCACGACGATCGCTGCCCCGAAAATGGCAAAGATGATAAATGATGCAAATAACCCGCGGTAAGTTGCCCCTTTCACGGCAAGATTCACCGCCTTCCCTAATTTGGAAGCATAGCGTTTGGATTCAAAATATTCATTGACGAATGCCTTTACATTGCTGATCCCCAATAAAGTTTCCTGAACGATCGCATTGGAATCTGCCAACTGATCTTGGG
Source organism: Sphingobacterium sp. CZ-2 (assembly GCF_004526235.1). Classification (GTDB taxonomy): domain Bacteria; phylum Bacteroidota; class Bacteroidia; order Sphingobacteriales; family Sphingobacteriaceae; genus Sphingobacterium; species Sphingobacterium tenebrionis. Next base: position 379,963 of record NZ_CP038159.1, read on the forward strand.
ATTCTTTGGAAAGTTTGCGGATAAAACGGCCGAAAATAAGTGCTACTACAATGATGATAGGTAGCACACTCAGGTTCATGAGCGCTAATTTTGGAGAAACTAACACCAAAAGGAATACCCCTACGCCCAAACTGATGGTCTGTCTCAAGATTTCAGCCAAGGTGGTTGTCATGGTGTCCTGGATCTGAGAAAGGTCGGCAGAAAGCCTACTGTTCAGTTCACCCACTCTGCGGTTGGCAAAGAAATCAATTGGCAAGGTGATCAACCGGTGATAGGTATCTTTCCGAATGTTGGCAAGTGATTTTTCTGCAATCTCCACAAACAAGCGAATCCGGAAAAAGGAAATCGTAGATTGTACGGCCAGTATCGAAATACTCAGCACACCAATGTACATCACATCGGCAGGGAGCCAATCGAACTTCTGCTTTCCTTGTGCTGCATCAATCATCGCGCCCATCAAGGCCGGAAAGGTAAGCATGGTCAAGCTCGAAAGAATAAGGAATAACATCCCAATAACGAACTTCCATTTGAAAGGTCGGATGTAAGAAAAGATCTTTAAGGCTTTCTTTAGGGTCTCCTTGTTAATTTTCGGCTTCGGTAAATCTTCCGAATGCGAATCTCCACTGTTCAATCTCGGTCTGGCCATGAATTAAAATTATCAAATCGAGCAAAAGTACTCATATATATAGCTCTTCGTATCACTATACAGTCAATTTTTTAGGCTTCTGCTTTAAATAAAGATAAATAACCGAAATTACCAATCCCAAAATGATCACGATGGCGATGAACAATTTATTATCATTCCCTTGATCGCTGTTCTCCAGATTACTGATATCCCCACGGAGCTTGTCATTCTCTTGCTGCAATTTGTTGATGGTTTTCATGTAGGCAGAAACCTGTTGGTCATACTCTGCTGCCAATTTCTGATACCGTTCGCTTTGGGCATCCTTAAGATCCAACAATTTCCGCGTCTCGATAAAGATATGGTTATCATTGATCACGATGTTCCGAAGGATATCGATGGATTTCTGCATGTCGCCTTTGGTTTTAAAAAGACCAAAAACACCTGTCTTTTTGGTCAGCGAACTATCGTAGTCACCAAATTTTGCACTTCGTTCGTTCAACAATTTATTTACTCGAGCACGTTGGGATTCAAAGGTGATGGAATCTGTTTTAAGTGCTGTACTATCCTGTGCCTTAAGAATTGCCGATCCTGAGAAAACCAAGATACAGGCAAATAAAAACTTCAAATAATTATAATTCATTTTTCTTTTCTGTTTGAAGATGTTCCACATGAAAAACATACTTTTTTTAATAAACATTGTAGCAAAATATAATTTTTTAACGTAAGAATTTAAAAAACATGACAACTAATTATTAACCAGCATGAAAAGAACCAACAATTTCATCTCAAGAGGTCTTATAGGCCTTCTTACTGGAATATTATTCCTATCGGTGTCTTGCGATCGCATTACTTATGAGCAAGAGGTGATGGCCAAAGTGGCTGTATTCAAAACAATGGCCGAGATCCGTAAGGAATTTGTCGGCACCAAGGATGGGGTAGAGCTTCAATCTACCGGAAAAATCTATATCTATAAAGATTTTTTGTTGATCAATGAGCCTTTAAAAGGTATTCATTTTTACAACAATTCTAATCCGGCAAAACCGGAGAAGATTACTTTTTTGGCGGTTGAAGGTACTTCGGATTTCGCCATAAAAGATGATGTCTTATATACGGATAACTATGCCGATTTATTACTTTTCGATCTTAAAAACATCGCAAAACCCACGTTGATGAAAAGAGTGGAGGATGTTTTTAAAACGGTGAATACAGTTTGGGGTTGGAAGCCTATGAATGGTACGAAGGTAGTAGCTGGATGGAAGGATTCCCTAGTTACTTATAAAAATACAAGAGAACATACACCTTTTGTAAAATATGATACAAATATCAATTACGATGGGAATTCAGGTGGCACTGGACAAGCTGGGTCACTGGCACGTTTCACCATATCCAAAAACCATCTATACACCGTGGATATTTCCGATTTGAATTGGTTTGATATCAGCAACAAAAATACGGCAACCTATGTGGATAAGATGAGGTTATCGGGTCTATTGGAAACTATTTTCCCCTATAAGGATAATCTGTTCATTGGAACCACGCAAGGTATGCACATCATCAGTCTGGAAAACCCCGCCGCGCCTAAAAAGATATCCACTTTTGCTCACTTTCGCGCTTGCGACCCCGTGGTTGTAAACGACAAATATGCTTTTGTCACCCTGAGGAGTGGTATTGAATGCGGAGGAGGAAGTAATGAATTACAAGTCATCGATATTGCAGACTTGAGCAATCCTAAACTAAAACTTACCCAAGCATTAAAATCTCCTTATGGTTTAGGCTTATCTGGAAATATGGTTTACCTCACAGAAGGAATGAATGGTTTTAGGAGCTTCGCTTTTGAAGAGGGGCAGCAGCTTTCGCTAAAAGAAGTGCAGAATTTGCCAAACATGATGAGTTATGATGTAATTCCTGGTCCGAAATCCATGATTGTCATTGGCCCCAAAAAGATTTGTCAATATGATTATCAAGACAAATCGAATATTAAGGAATTAGGATGTATTAATATAACTCCAGGCTCGTAAGATGAAGAAATTTATAGTTATCCTCGTATTATGTTTCGTAGGAAATAGTTTTTCCTTACATGCCCAAATGGGTAAAAGGACCTATGTAAATCAAACAGAAATTGGTTTGATGAACTATGGATTTATTCCTATTCAAAACAGTTATAGTTTTTTGACCATGCATGGCCTGAAGTTGACCGAATCTTGGGAATTGGGTCTCTCTTCTGGAGTGGAGAAATACACAGCTGATGAATATGAAAAGTTCTGGGTATTACCATTCAATGTTGCTGGTCGATTTATTTTAAATCCCCATAAACGCACCACATTTTATTCGGGATTGGATGCGGGTTATGGCTTCGCCGGGCTAAACTCCACAGCAGATAAAGTCTGGAACAACACAGTAACCGAAAAGGATAGGTCTTTTAAAGGTGGTTTGAGGTTTCATCCACATGTGGGTTGGAGATGGAAAGTAGGTGCAGAAAGAACTTTCATTTCCCTGAGCATAGGCTATCAATTCCAACAGATAAAACTTGAAAGATCAAAGTTAAGACCTGTTTTTGATGGATTTCTAAATAATAATCTAGATAATTATTATCACGAGCGGGTCACCTATAATATGGGTAGAGCCGTTGTGAAAGTCGGCATGGGATTCTAATGGTCAAAAAACTCGACCAAAATGGTTTCATCCTGATATAAGCCCAACAATTGACTGGCATTACCTTTATTAATAGCTATTTCCAAGAAATTACTGATCCCAAAAAGACAGAGTTTCTCCCCTTCAGATACCTCATTGTAATGCCAGCTCAATTTTGAAATCGTCTCATTTCTTTTAAATCTCAAAACGAAATCCCTTCCATTTTGGATCTTATTGAACAATTCCTTACTGATATTACTGATGACATTTCCAAAGGAATCAATAAACGTTACATGACCTTTGATGCTGTTCTGATTATAAACAGGTTGAAACAAAACCTTTTGTACAGGGTTTTCGATCGGGAAACCGATATCAGAAAATTTGCCTCCGTTAGCAATATGGCAGGCTGCTTTGGTCAAAATATCCGCTAAGGGAAAGTGCAGATACCTCAAATCCTGCATAATATTGATCTCGATCATTTCCGTAGGACGATCTTCCCCCAGAATGATACTGAAAATCCCATTATCCGCGCCAACAAAATATTGCCCTTTGTAAGACATGGCCAAATAGCGAGAATCCTCCTGAAAAACAGTGTCGATACCGATCAGATGAACAGTCTTCGCTGGAAAATAGGGGTAGGCATTATTGATGACAAATGCGGCATGCTGAATGCTGAAAGAAGGGATATCATGGGATATGTCTACCAGACGTACATTCGGCAATTGCGAAATAATACTGCCCTTTAATGCGGCCTGATAAAAATCGCGATGACCTAAGTCTGTGGTTAACGTTATTACTCCCATACTATCCAAATGCCCGTAGCAAAAAATTTAACTGTTGTTTTTGATAAGCGAACTACAAAAATAGAAAAAGTAAATTGTATTTTTGAATCAAGAAAAATTAATCGATTAAAATTTGAGTGAATTAGAAATCAATTTGGACACAGTCAATCTGATAACCCTATGGGGTGCTCAGAATGAGAATCATGAGTTTATCAAACGCGCTTTTCCCAAGTTGCGCTTGGTAGCCAGAGGAAGTCAACTTAAGGTGTTGGGTGAAGAAGGAGAAAGGAACCGCTTTCAGCAGGTATTTGACCAAATTCTTGGCCATGTCAACCAGTTTCAGACACTATCGTTACTTGAGCTCGAGGGACTTTTAAGTTCGGTTACCGACTTAAAAGCACCTGCTGCCGCACCAAAGGATGAGGCGGAGGCAAAAGCTGCTGCGATGAAAGGAGAGCCTATTGTTTATGGCCCTAATGGAATCGTAGTTCGTGCAAGAACGGCAAATCAACGTCGAATGGTCGATAGCATCAACAAGAATGATATCCTGTTTGCGATAGGCCCTGCTGGTACGGGAAAGACCTATACAGCGGTAGCATTAGCGGTCCGCGCCTTAAGAAACAAGGAAATCAAACGCATCATTCTGACGCGTCCTGCCGTAGAAGCGGGAGAAAACCTTGGTTTTTTACCTGGCGACCTTAAAGAGAAGGTGGATCCTTATCTAAGACCTTTATACGATGCGTTGGATGATATGATTCCAGCAGAAAAACTAAAAGGATACCTAGAGAACAGGACCATTGAGGTCGCACCTTTAGCGTTCATGCGGGGTAGGACCTTGGATAATTGTTTTGTGATCCTGGATGAGGCGCAAAATGCGACCGATATGCAGTTGAAGATGTTCCTAACACGTATGGGACCAACAGCAAAATTCATCGTAACTGGCGACATGACCCAAGTGGATCTTCCAAAAAAGACCCAATCTGGTCTGGTGAATGCCGTCAAGATATTAGAAGGAATCGAAGGGATTGATATGATCTACCTGAGTGGGGCAGACGTTGTTCGCCATAAATTGGTGAAACGTATCCTAGAAGCCTATGGCGATATTTAATAGCAATTAAACGCGTGGAAACGCAACAAATATGAGTACAATAAAAGAAACAAATTTCAATTTCAAAAACCAGACGGCATTTTATAGGGGTAAAGTCAGGGATGTCTATACCATTGCAAACGATTACTTGGTGATGGTAGCTTCCGATCGTATTTCAGCATTCGATGTCGTTTTACCTCGTGCAATCCCTTATAAAGGTCAAGTATTGAACCAGATCGCTTCCAAATTCTTAAAGGCTACTGCTGATATCTTGCCGAATTGGGTGGTATCTGTTCCAGATCCGAATGTAACGATCGGGAAAAGCTGTGAGCCTTTTAAAGTAGAAATGGTGATTCGTGGCTATGTATCCGGACATTTATGGCGTACCTACCGTGATGGCGGACGTGAGCTTTGCGGTGAAGTTCTTCCTGAAGGGCTGAAAGAAAATGATAAGCTTCCGGAACCGATCATTACCCCAACCACCAAAGCAGCGGTCGGTCATGATATGGATATCTCCAGAGCTGAAATCATCAGCCAAGGGATTGTCTCTGAAGAAGATTATACCCAATTGGAAAAATATGCAAAAGCGCTTTTTCAAAGAGGAACTGAGATTGCAGCAGAAAGAGGATTAATCTTAGTGGATACCAAATACGAATTTGGAAAACGCGATGGCATCATCTACCTGATCGATGAGATCCATACACCAGATTCTTCCCGTTACTTCTATGCGGATGGTTATGAGGAACGTCAGCAAAATGGCGAACCGCAGAAGCAACTGTCCAAGGAATTTGTAAGACAATGGTTGATCGAAAATGGTTTTCAAGGAAAAGAAGGTCAAGAAGTGCCTGAAATGACAGATACTATTGTAAATTCAATTTCTGAACGCTATATTGAACTTTTTGAACACATCACGGGCGACAAGTTCAAATATCCAGAAAATGGAGATGTTCTGGACCGCGTTGAACGCAATGTGAGCGAAGAATTGGCGAAACTATAATACATTAATCTTAAAAGACTAACATTTATGAAATTTACGGTAGATAAATACGATCGATTTGTGGTGATTGAGCCCCTTCAAGAAAAATTAGATGGAGATGCTGCCGCAAGTTTAAAGGGCGAGTTTATGCTCCGCAATACCGGCGGACAACGAAACATTGTCTTGGATATGAATAAAGTGTTAGAAACAGATGAAACAGGTATCCGTACCGGTTTATTAGCACGTAGATTATGTAAATCTTTGGGAGGTTTATTCATTATCACCAACCTGAATGAAGGAGTTAAACAATATATCAGCTCCTTAGGTTTGGACAGTTACCTGATCATCACCAAAGACGTAGAAAAAGCAAAAGACCTGATCTTCGGAAATGAAATCCGATTGGATTTAAAAGAAGGGCAGGCATAAGATGATTCGATTTGAAGTATTGGTATTGGGTAACAGCTCAGCAACACCCATTTTTGAACGCCATCCTACTTCTCAGGTCATCAATTATAACGAACAATTATTCTTGATCGATTGTGGCGAAGGTACGCAGATGCAACTTTCACGCTATGGTATCAAAAGCAATCGCATCGATCATATTTTTATCTCTCATCTGCATGGAGACCACTATTTAGGTCTTGTAGGCCTGGTGTCCTCCATGCACTTGGTAGGTAGAAAGGCCGATCTCCATATCTATGGGCCTGCACCTTTACAGGAGATTTTGGAATTGCATTTCAAATATTCCGAAACGGTCATCCGGTATAATATCATTTTCCATCCGACAAATCCAGAAAAGGAAGAGTTTATTTTTTCATCCAGGATGATGACCGTAAAATCCTTTCCATTAATCCATCGTATCCCATGCACTGGATTTCGATTTGATGAAGGAAAGCGTTCTGCCAGTATTTTAGCGGAAAAAGTGGAACCCTTGAATATTCCAAAACCCTATTATTCGCTTTTGAAAAAGGGGATAGATTACGTCGATCCTCAGGGCAATGTACATCAAGCGGCGGCATTGACGGTCCCTGGTCCTGCCTCCCGGTCGTATGCCTACTGCTCAGATACCGTAAGGCATCCGATCTATTTACCATCCATCCAAGGAGCTGATCTTTTATATCATGAATCTACTTTTTTGGATGAAATGCGGGACAGAGCCAAAGAAACCTTCCATACCACCTGTTTAGAAGCGGCTGAAATCGCTAAAGAAAGCCAGGTGAAAAAATTGCTCTTGGGCCATTATTCCGCAAGGTATAAAACACTCGGCCCTTTATTGGAAGAAGCCCAGACTGTTTTCCCTAATACCGAGCTATCAATTGAGGGGAAATGGTATTTAGTTTAGCCTTTTTTGTGAATTTTTGCCCATATTTACAGCTAGAAAAAAATAGTCTAAAATAATGTCCTTCAACTTAACCGCCTTATTACGAGAGAACATTAGAAATCTCGTACCATATTCATCCGCAAGGGATGAATTCAAAGGGGAAGCATCTGTTTTTTTGGATGCCAATGAAAACGCTTTTGGCTCCCCGCTTCCTCATGACTATAACCGATATCCTGACCCCCTTCAACATCAAGTAAAACATAAATTATCCAGCATAAAAGGTGTGCCTGCCGAGAACATGTTCTTAGGCAATGGTTCTGACGAAGCAATCGATATTCTCTATCGTGCTTTCTGTACACCAAAAATCGATAATGTGATCCTGGTACCACCTACTTACGGTATGTATGAGGTGTCTGCCAATATCAATGATGTGGAGGTCCGTAAAGTAAACTTGACGGCAGATTATCAATTGGATCTAGATGGTATCGCAGAGGCATTGGACACTCATACCAAACTTATTTTTGTATGCTCGCCCAATAACCCAACCGGTAATAGCATCAATCCATTGGATATTGAAACCCTTTTGGTCAATTTCAAAGGTATTGTCGTGGTGGATGAAGCATACATCAACTACTCCAAACAGAAATCCTTTACCTATTCCTTGCCGGAATTCCCGAACCTGGTTGTTCTACAAACACTTTCCAAAGCTTGGGGATTGGCTGCATTACGATTGGGATTGGCATTTGCGAGTAAAGAAATCATTGCGGTATTCAATAAAATAAAACCACCCTATAACATCAACCAGGCCACCCAAGATCTGGTATTGGAAGCATTGAATAATTATGAGGTGGTGAACGAGTGGATTCGGGAAACCATCAAAGAAAGGGAAACTTTAGTATCCCAATTGGATGCCTTACAGCAGGTTGAAAAGATCACCCCTTCCGATGCCAACTTTATTTTGGTCAAGCTTCAGGATCCTAGATCCCTATATGATTTTCTGGTGGACAAGGGAATCATTGTTCGCGACCGCTCAAAAGTGGCATTATGCGATGGTTGCCTACGTATTACCGTGGGGACAAAGTTGGAAAATGAACGTTTAATAAACGAAATACAAGAGTTTTATAAATAATATCCCATGTCTGACCAATTAATTCGTGTCCTTTTTATCGATAGAGACGGCACATTAATTCAAGAGCCGGCAGATGAGCAGGTAGACTCATTCGCCAAATTGAAATTTTATCCAGGCGCCTTGCAATACTTGCCAAGGATTGCCAAAGAATTGGATTTTGAATTGGTCTTGGTAACTAACCAAGACGGTTTAGGAACTTCTTCCCATCCGGATGAGAATTTTTGGCCTGTCCATCATTTGGTGATGGATACCTTCGCCGGTGAAGGCGTAAATTTTGCCCGCGAGCATGTGGATAGGACCTTCCCGCATGAAAATGCCGATACCCGAAAACCAGGTGTGGGTATGCTGAAGGAGTATTTTGATCCTCAAAAATATGATTTGGCAAACTCCTTTGTGATTGGCGACCGCGTTAATGATGTGAGGTTAGCACAGAATTTAGGCGCGAAAGCCATCTGGCTGCGCAATAACGATGATCTTGGGAAATTGGAAGGCGTGGAAATCAGCAACGATGTGGTTGCATTAGAGACTTCCGATTGGAAAGCAATCTATGAATTCCTAAAATTGGGGACCCGTGTGGCCGAGCATCACCGTAAAACCAATGAAACGGATATCTATATCAAATTGAACCTGGATGGCAGCGGAAAATCGGATATTGATACCAGGCTACCCTTCTTCGATCACATGCTTGACCAATTAGCTCGTCATGGTGCTTTGGACCTTACGATCAAAGCCAAAGGCGATCTGCATATTGATGAACACCATACTATTGAAGATACCGGTATTGCGCTGGGTGAAATCTTCCTGACTGCTCTTGGAAACAAACGCGGCATTGAACGATACGCTTTTACCCTTCCGATGGACGACTGTCTTGCGCAGGTAGCGATAGATTTTGGTGGTCGGAACTGGATTGTCTGGGATGCCGAATTCAAAAGGGAAAAAATTGGAGATATGCCTACGGAGATGTTCTTTCATTTTTTCAAATCCTTTTCGGATGCGTCCAAATCAAACCTGAATGTACAGGCAACGGGAGAAAATGAACACCATAAGATCGAAGCCATCTTTAAAGCCTTCGCCAAAACCATCAAAAAGGCGGTGCGTAGAGATGCTGATAATATGCAGTTGCCAAGCACAAAAGGATTATTGTAAAACTATTTGAAGACCAGTTGGTTATTAAACATAAATAGATGGTTGGAATCGTAAATTATGGTGCTGGGAATATATTCTCCATAACCGCTGCTTTACAGCGCTTGGATATTTCCTACGGCATGATCAATACCAAGGATGATTTTGATCGTTACGATCGGATCATTATCCCTGGGGTTGGGCATGCAGGGGCAGCCATGGATAAATTGAAAGCCTCGGGTTTGGCAGAGGCCATCCCCAAGTTGGAAAAGCCAGTTTTGGGAATATGTGTAGGGATGCAATTGCTGACCGACTTTTCCGAAGAAGGCCATGCCGATCTATTGGGGATTATTCCGGTGAAGACCTTGCATTTTGAAGGTCGAGTAACCGAAAAAGTACCTCATATGGGTTGGAATAGCATAAGCTTCGACCCTTCCTGTCCATTGTTTAAGGATATTGCAAATAATACGTATTTTTATTTTGTACATTCTTATTTTATTGAACATGAGGATAGGTATAACATCGCAACCTGTGATTATGGATTAACCTTTTCAGCAGCGATTGCCAAGAACAATTTTTGGGCAGTTCAGTTTCACCCGGAGAAATCCGGAAAAGCAGGAGAACAGCTCTTACTTAACTTTAGTCATTTTTAATCGAATTTTTGATATTATGTATATTATACCTGCAATTGATGTATTGGACAAACAGGTTGTCCGTTTAAGAGAGGGCAACTACGACGAGGTTACCACTTATCCGATTTCTTTGGAAGAACAGATCGAAAAATACCATGCCAATGGTACAGAGATCGTTCATATCATAGATCTTAATGGAGCCAAAGGTGATTTTAGCAATCAAGCTTATCTATTCGACATCATCAAACGCACTGAAATGAAAGTGCAATATGGTGGTGGTGTCCGTAGTATCGAAAAAGTAAAGGAATTGATCGATGCAGGGGTGTACCGCGTCATCGTAGGTACACAAGCGATAACCAATCCGGCATTTTTGGAAGAACTTTCTGCATTGAACGAAGGCCGGATCAAATACGCTGACCATATCGTCATTGCCATTGATGTACTGGATGAGGTGATCAAATATTCGGGATGGCTAGAAAGCTCCCCAATTAAATTAATGGAATACATTGATAAATGTTTGGCATTAGGATTCTATCGTTTCCTATGTACCGACATCAGTAAGGATGGTAAATTAGGCGGTGCCGGTGTAGAGCTGTACAGCAAACTACTTGGACATTCGCCGATCATAAAACTGATCGGATCAGGAGGCATCAGTTCCATGGCAGATATTGAGGCGCTGAATGATTTGGGTAAAATGGAATCTGTGGTGGTTGGTAAAGCTATCTATGAAAATAGAATCAGCATCGAAGAAATAAAAGACTGGAATCTTAAAGCCTTAATCAGTTTCTAAAACATGTTGGCAAAGCGGATTATTCCCTGTTTAGATGTTAAAGATGGACGCACGGTAAAAGGGGTCAATTTTGTTGACCTTCGAGATGCCGGTGATCCAGTTGAATTGGCTTGGCAATATTCACAGCAAGGAGCAGATGAACTGGTCTTCTTGGATATTACCGCTACACATGAACATCGTAAAACTACGGTAGACTTAGTGAAAGCAGTAGCTAGTCAGATCAATATTCCCTTTACCATTGGTGGTGGAATCAATGAATTAGCGGATGCGGATGTCCTGTTGAATGCGGGTGCAGACAAGATTTCCATCAATTCGGCTGCTGTTCGAAACCCAAAACTATTGGAAGAACTGGCCAATGCTTTTGGTGTTCAATTTGTTGTATTAGCGGTGGATACCCGCTTCGTGAATGGAAAGAACTATGTACACCTGAGAGGTGGCAGGGATATAACAGATCTGGAGACCGAGCAATGGGTAAAAGAAGCAGAGGATAGGGGAGCTGGTGAGATTTTATTGACATCCATGGACCATGATGGTACCAAGAATGGGTTTGATAATAACTTATTGAAAAAAATAAATGACAGTATCCACATTCCATTGATTGCGTCTGGCGGTGCAGGAAACCAACAGCATTTTGTCGATGTATTCCAAGAAGCCGGAGTCGATGCAGCTTTGGCAGCTTCAGTATTTCATTATGGCGAAATATTGATTCCAGAATTAAAAAATACACTGCAGAACCAAGGGATTCCTGTTCGGTTCTGATATTAACTATCATCATGAATATTGATTTTAAGAAAGGGGACGGTTTGGTTCCAGTGGTTATTCAAGATGCCCAGACATTAGAAGTGTTAATGTTGGGCTATATGAATGAGGAGGCTTGGAATAAAACCAATGAAGAGCAAAAGGTTACCTTTTTTTCCAGAAGTAAAAATAGGTTGTGGACAAAAGGAGAGGAGAGTGGGAATTTTTTGCAGGTAGTAAGTAGTCATATTGATTGTGACCAAGATACCGTATTGATCAAGGTGAACCCGGCTGGACCAACCTGCCATACAGGTTCCAGAAGTTGTTTCAATACCCCCTTCAACCAGAATTTCCTATTGGAATTGGAGCGCATCGTGCAACACCGCATCGATTTCCCTTCCGATGAATCCTACGTGAACAGATTAAGGAGCAGAGGGATTAATAAGATTGCTCAAAAGGTAGGAGAGGAAGCTGTGGAAACGGTTATTGCCGCACTTACCGAAACCGATAATGACTTTATCAATGAGTCATCAGACCTTTTATTCCATTTGATTGTTCTATTAAAGGAAAAGGGAATGAGCTTAGAAACCATTGCCAAAAATTTAGAAGGAAGACATCAATAAACCAAACATGGCATCCACTTTGGAAATTACATTAGAATCTACGCTTACCGGACATCAAAATCCTGTCTTTGCCTTAGCCCAACCTGAAAATTCCTCGGTATTATATACCGGTGGAAATGATAAAGGGGTAGTGGAATGGGATCTGCAGGAAATGAAGTTCAAAAGGATTCTTTGTAAGGTGGGTTCTTCTGTATACAAACTATTGGCCATTCCGGATTCTGACCTCTTGGCCATTGGATTGCGTTCTGGGCAACTCTTATTGGTGGATACCCAAAAGCAATCGCTTGTTGCCAATTGGAATACGGAATCGGGAGCCATATTTGATATCAAACTTATCCCCTCCAAAAGGGAACTGATCGCTATTGGAGAGGAAGGGTTTGCTTATGTTTGGAGTTTGGAAAGTTTAGAACTTTTATACCGTTTCAAGGTATCCGATACCACCGCGCGTGTCATCTGCCTTTCAGAAGACGGTAAATTATTGGCCTTTGGGGATAAATTGGGGATGGTCCATGTCCATGATGCCTATGATTTCCATAAATATATAAAAGAGCCAATCCATGAATTGCCGGTAACATCCTTACGATTTATAAATGGGGAGCTAATTTCTGGAGGACGGGATGCAAAGATCAATCGCTTGGATCCAAAGACCTTGGAGAAAAAACAGAGCCTTGTGCCACATATGTTCACGGTTTATGGCATAGACAGCTCGGCTGATAATAATTTTTTGGTAACCGTAAGTAGGGATAAGACCATAAAAATATGGAGATCTGCAGATTGGGGTCTTTTAAAGAATATCTCTCGGGATAAAGGTGTAGAAAGCCATTACCTCAGCATCAATAATGTCCTTTGGCAAGAAAATCGGATTTTTACGGTAAGTGATGATAAATCGATTAAGATATGGAAGGTGGAAACTCATTAAACCCTTCTTGCAACTTTCTCCGCACATTACATAGATAGAACGAATACAAGGTAGCGAGAATGCACGCGAATAACATGACATATAGATACGGTTTCATATCCGGATCAATGAAATGTGGCTGCTTGATGTTTTGGATAAGAATGCCAAAAATACCCCAAGCTAAAACAGCAGAAACCGCAGGGAGATAATGTGTTATGGTATAATAAATACCGTATGCCGTACATGCCAACAGCACAGCTACATTCAACCAGAACAATTCCGAAGAGGAGCTTACCAATTCAAATTTGGCTAAAATGATCACACTATTGAAGGCCATTAAAATAATCATCCAACCTGTATATACCCCAAAACCTAAACGGATAAAATAGCGAATGAAAGAATTCGAAACCAGTTTATGAATTTCTATCCGTTTATTGATCATTAAAATGGTAATCAAACATGCTGATGAACAAATTACAGAAAGGATAAAATGATTGTTCATTTTTAATACCATACTCAAACCACAGAATAATTGATTCAGGATAAGTAGATTACCTATTTTCTTGATCTTAAGAACTGTTCTTGGATTTTCAGCTTCATTTCTAGAAGCTATAAACATCAGTATCCCTACCAATATCATATTGGCCGAAAGAAATGACCATATTTTAAATGTAATAGGTGCTGGGGTTAGGTAAGTTGGATAGGAACTAATGGCCGTATTGATCGAATTTCCGAAGAAAAAACTGTTGTCCATCAAGATAATCCACGTGAAATTCAACGTGACCATCATGAAATTCAGCAGAGCCAAAGATTTAGTTCCCGACATGATAGATTAATAATTATAGTTGTGATTCAACACAAATATACGGGAATTGTTTTACTCTTTGTTAAAAGATTTACGTTTTAATAAGTATCTCCTAAAAAGGTTAAGATTTCAGCTAGGTATTTACTGTCAATTTCATCAAAATCAGCCAGTTCGTCGCTATCCACATCGAGAATACCTATACATTTACCGTCCTTGAACAAAGGTACTACGATCTCCGATTTCGATAAAGAAGAGCAAGCGATATGCCCTGGGAATTCATCCACATTCGGAACGATTACGGTTTCTTCCTTTGCCCAGGCTGTCCCACAAACTCCACGGTTATAAGCAATCCTCGTACAGGCTACGGGTCCCTGGAATGGGCCTAAAACCAATTCCTCGTTTTCAGCCAAATAAAATCCTACCCAGAAAAAATGGAACTGCTCTTTCAATGCCGCGCAGATATTTGCCATATTGGCCACAAAATTGGTCTCTCCTGAAATCAATCCCTTGATCTGTGGAAGGAGGTTTTCATATTGCGTCTGTTTATCCCCTTGGATTATCTGTAAGTCTTCTGCCATGTAAATTATAATCTTTTTAATGCTGCTTTGATCAATTTTTCAACGGTCAAATCTGGCTCTGCGTTATGGATCGCCTGTAGCACTTTGTCGGCTTGCGGTTTTCCAAAACCCAACATCACCAATGCCGTCAATGCCTCTTTAATAGCTGAAGATTTGGTTACCGGCAGCGGAATCAAGGCATCTGGTCCTTGTTTCTTCAATTTGTCCTGTAATTCCAAAATAACACGTTGTGCCGTTTTTGGCCCAATACCCTTAATCTTCTGGATAATATTGACCTGTCCGGCAACAATGGCTTGCTGGATCTCTTCCGGAGTAATGGAAGATAGCATCATACGACCCGTATTTGGTCCTATACCTGAAACGGAGATCAGGTGTTCAAATAAATGCCTTTCGCCTTCTGTTGCAAAGCCGTATAAAGTCTGGGAGTCTTCTCTAACCTGAAAGGAAGTAAAGAGCTTACAGTCTTCCAAATCTTTGATCTGGCTAAAGGTCGTCAGGGAAATATGCAGGTAATAGCCAATCCCACCTACGTCTATAACAACGTGGGTGGGCGCTTTTACTACTAATTTTCCTTTGATGTATTCGTACATACGGAAATGTTAGTTATTGTTGTTTTTTTCGTGCTCAATGGCATCCACCACCGCAATGGTAACCATGTTCACGATCTCACGAACGGAACTGTCTAATTGCAATACATGGACAGGCTTGTTCATTCCCAATAGGATTGGTCCTACAGCTTCTGCATTTCCAACTTCCTGTAATAGCTTATAGGCAATATTACCGGATTCCAAATTAGGGAATACCAAGGTATTTGCTGCTTCGCCATTTAATGCAGAGAATGGGAAATTAGCGGACAACATTTCTGGGTTCAATGCAAAATTCGCTTGGATCTCACCATCAGCTACGATTTCAGGATGTTCTGCATGAAGGATCTTCACCGCTTGGCGAACTTTATCGGAAACCGTTCCTTCATTGGAACCAAAGTTGGAGTAGGATAACATAGCAATACGTGGTTTGATATTGAATCGCTTAACAGCAGAATCCAATAATACCGTAATATCAGCCAACTCCTGTGGTGTTGGATCTTCATTAACGGTGGTATCACCAAAGAATAAAGGTCCTTTATTGGTCATCATGATGTACATACCTGCAACACGGCTTCCTGGTTTGGCACCGATCACCTGCAATGCCGGACGAATCGTAGATGCGTAATTTCTGGTCAATCCAGAAATCAAGGTATCTGCCTCACCAAACTCAACCATGCTGGCAGCAAAATAGTTTCTATTGGTCATCAATTTTCGGGAATCCAATTTATTGATGCCACGACGTTGTCTTTTCTTGTAAAGATGCTCTGCATATTTTTCGAAACGTGGCGAGTCAATCTCCGCTTGCGGATCGATGATCTCCGCCCCATCCAATTCAAAAGCATATTCTTTGATGATGTTTTGGATCTTCTCTTTGTTACCTAATAAAATAGGGAATGCAATACCTTCTTCTTTTACGATCTGGGCAGCGCGAAGGGTTTTGGTGTTATCAGCCTCTGCGAATACCACACGTTTAGGGTTGGTTTTTGCTTTTGCAGATAAATTGCGGATGATGCGGTCTTCCTTACCCAAACGTTTATGAAGTTCTTCCCGGTAGGCATCCCAATCCTCAATGGTCTTACGGGCTACGCCAGAAGCAATAGCGGCCTTAGCAACCGCAATAGATACTTCCGTGATCAAACGTGGATCGGTTGGTTTTGGGATCACATAATCTTTACCAAAACGGATATTACTTTGGTTATAGGCAATGTTAACCTCTTCAGGTACATTTTGTTTCGCTAATTCGGCAATTGCGCGAACAGCAGCGATTTTCATGTCTTCATTAATGGCTGTAGCGCGTACATCCAATGCACCACGGAAAATATACGGGAATCCCAATACATTGTTCACCTGGTTAGGATAATCGGAACGTCCAGTACCCATGATGATATCATCACGTGTTTCAACCGCTAGATCGTAAGCAATTTCAGGATTTGGATTAGCCATCGCCAAAACAATCGGATTACTGTTCATGGTCAATAACATCTCCTTGGTCAATACATCCGCTTTGGATAAACCAATGAAAACATCCGAACCTGCCACGGCATCTTCCAAGGAATGAATGTCACGGTCGGTTGCCCATTCTGCTTTTGTTGCATCTAAGTTGTCACGGTCGTTACGGATAACCCCTTTACTATCTAACATCACGATGTTCTCTTTTCTTGCACCAACCGCAACATACATGGCTGTACAAGAAATAGCAGCAGCACCTGCACCGTTCACTACGATTTTCACATCAGCAATATCCTTACCTTGCAATTCGCAGGCGTTGATCAAGGCTGCACCAGAAATAATCGCTGTACCATGTTGGTCATCGTGCATCACCGGAATGTTCATCTCTGCCTTTAAGCGTCTTTCAATCTCAAAACACTCTGGCGCTTTGATATCCTCCAAGTTGATCCCCCCGAATGTAGGTTCCAATGCTTTTACGATGTTTACAAATTCATCAACATTCTTGGTGTCCAATTCAATATCAAACACATCGATATCCGCGAAGATCTTAAATAATAGACCTTTACCTTCCATCACTGGTTTTCCGGCCTGCGCACCGATATCTCCTAAACCTAGTACGGCAGTACCATTACTGATAACCGCTACTAAGTTTCCTTTTGCAGTATATTTATATGCATCCTCGCTGTTTTCTGCAATCGCCAAACAAGGCTCTGCTACACCAGGAGAATAGGCTAATGTTAAATCTCTTTGGGTACTGTGTGGTTTTGTTGGTACAACGGCAATTTTACCTGGACGCCCCATAGAATGGTAGGTTAAAGCGTCTTTCTTTCTGTTGATGTTACTCATTACAATTTTAGTTTATACTTATATGTGTCGATTATTGCCTGAATAATCTATTTTAATGCATCTAATAATTTAAACATGGCCTGTCTCATCGAGGAGGCTGATCCTTGGTAATTATTTACCAATAAGGAAAAGGTATATTCTTGGCCATCGGCAGCTTTTTGATAGCCGGTATAGCCCAATACACCTCCTATAGTTCCGCTTTTCATGGATGTCCCATTCACATTGGGCAAAGATTTTAGAAAATCGGCATACCAGGTTCTTCCCTTTGCATATTGCATGATTCTGGCCATTGCTTGGGTCGTAACCCGGTTCTGTGGCGATAATCCCGAACCATCAAAGGTATTGATTTCACTCGGTGAAATCTTTAATTTATTTTGCCAGAACTTAGCGACCAGATTGGCTGCTTCGCTGGTATTGGTTTTGTTGGCGGAAATGCCTCCAATGACCTTCAATAGACTTTCTCCATAAAGGTTGATACTCTTTTGGTTGAACCAATGTACAATCTCCATCAACTTCGGAGAATGGTGGGTATGGATCAGCTTTTTATTCCCGCTGATCAGGTATTGTGGGTCTCTATTTTTTAAACCTTGAAAGGTGATGATGGTATCCAACACTGCAATGGAATCTTGGGCAAGGACTTCAGAAAGATCGTACGCAAGATACAGGGCAGGGTCTGGAACGGATATCTCAATGGTTTTCTTTAGGTCACTTCCGTAGGTCCCTCTTAAATAGATCGTATTGGAATAGGGAGCAGAATAGGCATATACATTATCTCCCGAACCCACATTTCCAGTGCTTACCTGATTGATCATCTGGAAAAATGGAGGTGTTTTTACAGGTTGAAGAGCTGCCGGTTGGCCAGGTCTAGATGGACTGAAATTGATGCCCAATTTGTTTTCCTTCCAATTCAGGCCTGATACACCTGCTCCATAGTAATTGCCGATATCGGTCCACATCCAAGTGCCCGGTACATCATATCCATTATAAAGTTGGTCATTGGCAATAATACTTCCTGCTATTTGTTTGATTCCCAGTTTAAGAATGGCCTCTTTCCATTTGGAAAGGATAGTAGCCGCTTTAGTCTGTTCGTAGCGATCACTACCCAAAGTAGGATCTCCAGAGCCTTCAATAATGATGTCTCCATTCAATACACCCAAGGAGTCGACATCTCCAGTAACATAGAGTTTTGTCGGAAAGGTATAGTCCGCGCCCAATAGTTCGAGGGCGGTTATGGAGGTGATGACCTTGAGGGTGGATGCTGTTGGCATTCCGATTTTGTTGTTGCCATCAAAAACCACTTCGCCGGTTTTCGCGTTGATGACCGTTAAAGAAGCCAAGCCACTTTGAAGGGCAGGGCTTTTTTGGAAAGTCTGAAAGGCAGATTGGATTTTTGGTTTAATCCCTTGGCCCAACACCGGAGCTGTACCCAGCACAGTGACCAATGTCAGCATCGAAAAAAATGAAAAAAATCTTCTCATAGCTAGCAAATATCGTAATCTACTAAACAAGTAGTGCATTAAAAGTGTAAAATTTCAAATCTATGATTAAGGTAATGTATTAATTAAGAGAGTTTTTATAACTTGCGTGGAATATTAAAAATTACATAATGAATCACATCGAAAAATTAGCTTCCATCCGGGAGCAGATGAAAGAAAAAGGTGTAGATGCCTATATTATCCCATCATCTGACCCACATATCAGTGAGTATCTCCCAGACCGATATAAATGTATTGCTTGGACATCCGGATTTACCGGTTCGGCAGGAACATTGGTGATCACCGCAGATTTTGCAGGTCTTTGGACAGATTCACGCTATTTTGTTCAGGCTGGAGAGCAGTTGGAAGGGACAGGATTTGAATTGGTGAAACTTCAGGTACAGGGAAAACCAGAATATGCTACTTGGCTTGCAAAACAATTAAAAGAAGGCGATACTGTTGCTTTTGATGGTAACCTGGCTGCCGTGGCGGTCGCTCAGGCTGTTCAACAGGAATTACAACCCCTAGGAATCCATGTAAATGGACATTTAGATCTGTTGGATCCAATCTGGGAGAATAGACCAGCATTGCCTTTGGAAAAAGCCTATTTGTTGGATGAAAAAACAACAGGTCAATCGACGGCTTCAAAAATCGAGGCCGTTAAAGCTAAATTGAAAGATAAACGTGTAGATAACCATTTGGTTTCATCCTTGGATGACCTTGCTTGGTTATTGAACATCCGTGGTAATGATGTGCATTGTAATCCGGTGGTATTGGGCTTCTTCCTGATCCAAGCGGATAAAAACACCCTTTTCATTGCTGATGGAAAACTTTCGAATGAAGAGGTAGCATCATTGAATGCTTCGGGGGTACAAGTAGAGGATTATGAAAAGGCATTTGATGCGGTGAAGTCTATTTCCAACGGTAGAATTTTGTTGGATACCAAACGCACATGTTTTGCGTTTTATGATGCTGTTGCTGATGGGGTTGAAATTGTAGAGGAGACCAATCCATCCACTAACCTGAAAACGGTTAAGAATGGGGTAGAGATCGAACATACACGCAATGCCATGGTGAAAGATGGTGTTGCTCTGACCAAATTCTTTAAGTGGTTGGAAGAGGAAGTCGGCAAAGGTGAATTGACCGAGATTTCCATTGCTGAGAAATTGCAAGGATTTCGCGCGGAAAATGATGGTTTTGTGGATATTTCCTTTGATACCATTGCCGGTTATCTGGAGCACGGTGCTTTGCCACATTATAAAGCGACCGAAGAAAGCAATGCTACACTAAAACCAGAAGGACTATTATTGGTGGATTCCGGAGGTCAATATAAGGATGGAACAACGGATATTACGCGTGTTGTTTCTCTTGGAAACATTAAAGCAGAGGAGAAAACAGATTATACCTTGGTGCTGAAAGGAACTATTGAAGGTTCTCAGGCAATCTTTCCAAAAGGTACAAGGGGATATTCGATTGATGCGATCACAAGACGTCCGATTTGGGAGCAGTTGCGTAATTATGGACATGGGACAGGTCATGGGGTAGGTTTCTTTTTGAATGTGCATGAAGGTCCACAGGTGTTCAATATGGCTGCGATTGATATCCTGATTGAAGAGGGCATGATTACCTCTATTGAACCGGGATTATATCGTGAAGGTCAATATGGTATTCGTATTGAGAATTTGGTGTTGTCGAAAGCGGTGGAAAGCAATTATTTTGGAGATTTCATGGATTTTGAGACCTTGACGATCTGTTATATTGCTACGGATTTAGTGGATAAAACTTTATTGGATGAAAAGCATATTGATTGGTTGAATAGGTACAATGCTTGGGTATTTGAGAAATTAAGCCCGAAATTGGATGAAGAACACGCTGCTTGGTTGAAGGAGAAAACGTTAGCTATTTAATTTTTGAGTATCTAATTTTTGAGTATTTAGTAGTGAGTATTTAGAATTTAGATACTGCAAGCGAATAGAACAGGCTGAATCATGATAAATGGTTCAGCCTGTTTTTTTGTCAACCATCCCGTCATTGCGAGGAGGCACGACGAAGCAATCTTTCTCCCTGTCATCCTGAGAATTAAAAATTTGAACTAAATTTATCGGAAGGTGATGACATTTAGTAACTTAGTTCATTGACCATTCTGCAGTTTGACCGGACTATCGTATAGTGCATCTTGCCTGTCCCTGAGCTTGGTTCCATAGATTGAGGCATTGGAGTTTGGTACATCTTTTAGATTGTCCGTATGGTAGCCTGCCGTTTATTTTTCCTCTATGGGCTTAATGGTTTCACATTTTAATTGATGTGCCATGAAAATCATTCACGATCATGCTGCGGGGATCGATATCGGTTCACGCAGAATCTTCATCTCCGTCCAGGGGCAGGAGGTCGTTTCCTTCGCCACTTTTACCCGTAACTTTCGCGAAGCCCTGGACTATCTGCTCTCCCATGGTGTGGACACCGTTGCGATGGAGGCCACGGGTTCCTATTGGTTCATCCTTTACGATATCCTCCACGCCGGAGGGCTTGACGTCTGGCTGGTCGACGGCCGCCAGACCAAACAGGTCCCCGGACGGAAGACCGATGTAAAGGACTGCCAATGGATCCAGCAGCTGCACAGCTATGGACTGCTGAACCGCTGCTTTGTGGCCGAAGGGGACCAAAAGGAGATCCGCAGCTACCTGAGGCTGAGGGAGGACCTGCTGCGGAACGCCGCCATGCATGTCAACCACATGCAGAAGGCCCTGGTGGAAATGAACATCAGGCTTCCCGAGGTACTGAGCCAGATCCATGGAGCAAGCGGTATGGCCGTCATCGGTGCCATCCTGTCGGGCGAGCGCGATCCTGGTGTCCTGCTGTCCCTGTGCCATACCAGGCTGCGCAGGACCAAGTCCCAGGAGATCCTTGCCGCCCTGGAGGGTTTCTATACAGAAAGGGGTGTGTTCGCCCTAAGGATCGCCCATGAGGCCTATCTGTTCTACATGAAGCAGATTGCCGAATGTGACCATAAGCTGGAAGCCCTGCTGCAGAAGGGCGGCGATGGCGGCAAAGGGACCCAGTCAGGGCCCAGGAAATGTTGGCCTGCTGATAGGTAAACATATTTTGCTCCGGAACCTACTTGGTTCATATTTAAAGCAAGGTGAAAGAAGGGAAAAAGCATGAAAATGGATGTTGACCATAGGAAAAGCATACTTTAGCATTGCTTTCACCATGGTTTTGCATCGAAGGCAACTTGGGGGGCTCTGCGTCATTGCGGGGACCCTGCGTCATTGCGAGGAACGAAGCAATCTTCGAGCCATGTCATGCTGAGCGCAGTCGAAGCATCTACATGTGGTACACGTACAGATCCTTCGGCGATGCTCAGGATGACATGGGGAGCCGCATGTCCAAAGATTGCTTCCTCGTGCCTCCTCGCAATGACGTGACTTTAACTCCTCGCAATGACGGGACTTTACCTACTTCTTAAAAACCCAATACTTCTGAAGGGTAAAGTTAAAACCCAAAGAAACCACAATTTCAATAATTAATTTGGAAAGCAGAAAATGCCAATGCCAGATATCCACAAAAAGATGAATACCCAGGGATTTAATGGATATACTCCCGATTACCACCACAATAAATTTCCATAATTGGCTCGCCAGCGGAGTAGCTGTATTATTGAAAGACCAATACCTATTAATGGTAAAATTCAGGATGGCTCCTAAACTTCCCGAAACCACATTGGAAAAGGGAGCGGTAAAAAGTAGGACTTTATAACAGAAGGTATAGATACTAAAATCAGCAAGTCCGCCTAAAAAGGCAGACAATTGTGCTTTTAGAAATTCTTTGAACTTTCCGGACATCCCATTATTTTAAAACAGCAACTATTTAGTTCAATACGGTCACTACGCTTGTTTTTGGTTATTCTGTTCGGCAAGTTTGGCCGCCTTTTCCTCCTTATCCTTCGCGTCGCCTAGAGCCAACAACTTCTTGGTATCCCCGATATTGATAAAAAACAAAGCTATACAGATCAACAAAACACTATAATTTATCGAACCTGGTACGATTACCTCTAAAATCAACACCAAAGAGATCACCACCCGAATTTCCGTCGGACCTAAAAGTCCAGCGTCAATGGTATATTTATCTGTGATCCGATAGCGCAATTGCGAAATGATCATCGCCCAACCATATAAGGAAACCAGCGCAAAACCTAAATATTTAAAATCCCCCGTTGTATAGAATACATAACCCAATCCAATAAATACCGTCGAGATCCAGTCCATGACGATATCCAGCGCGAAGCCGTACCATTTTCTGGATTTGTTCCGGTAATAGGCGATCCTACCATCCAACGAATCCCCAAACCATTGCACAAAAAAACCAATTACCGCCAATAACAAGAAATTGATATGAACATATTCAGCCAGCAGAAAACTTCCCAAGATCATCAAGGATCCGAAGAAACCAATGGCCGTTAAGCCATCCGAGCTCAGCCATGCTGGAATCCTTGGAACCAAATAAGATATAAATCGTTGTTCCGGATTACTTAATATATTGGTTCTTTTTCTATCCTGAAAAAGTTTCTTATTGATCTTTTGCTCACTCATTGTTTGGAATAAATTACTGTTTTAATTTGTAGGTGCAATAAATGGGATTACAACCATTTATTTATTTTGTACCATTCGAGACTTTCCTTGAGGCCATTCTCCAATAGGTATTTCGGATCGTAGTCCAACAGATTTTTGGCATGGGAAATATCTACTGCCCAATTTTCTGCCGTTAGTTCGAAGAGTCTCTCCGGATAGATCACTGGCGTTTTCGTCGAATTCTTGTACAGGTATTGCGAGATCTCGGCAATCCCTTTTACCAGGGATAAGGGAACATGCATCCTAAAAAGTTTACGGCTGAACACCTCTTTGAATATTTCGGCCATTGCGTATCTGGAATACACTTCGCCATCACTGATATTATAAATCTGTAAGCCTTCTTGTGGAACCATCACCCCTTTCAGCAACACATCGACCAGATCCTTGACATATACAAAGCTCAGTTTCTGTGGTTTTGAGCCGATATAGGGATCAAGCCCTTTTTTCATCGTATCAAAAAGTATGAAGATATCCTTTTCCCGTGGACCATAGACCGCGGTTGGTCTAAAGATGGAAATCCGCTGATCCGTATATTTATCCTGGATCATCAGTTCCGAAGCTTTTTTACTTCTGCCGTAAACGGTTAATGGATGGTACGGGAAAGACTCATCGATCAATTTTTCTTCCTGATATGGAATAGGTCCAACAGCGGCAAGGCTGCTGACATAGGAAATCCTTTCCAATGGCATATCCGCAGAAAGCGCAGCATCCATGATGGCATCCGTATAACCAACATTGACCAGGTTCATCGTCTGCTCATCCTTGGCTTTGGTCATGGCCGCTGCATGGATGATGTAATGGTATCCCTCTTGATCAAAAAGTTTTTTGAGTTCTTCAGCGTTGCCCAGGTCAGGGAACACAAATTTATCGACGAAAGGTTTGATATCGGCTACCTTGCTGGATTTTCTCACCGCAGCATGGACCTCTAAACCTAAATTCTGTGCAGCTTCAGTCAGGTGAGATCCTACAAATCCACTGGCACCCGTAATGAAGATCTTTTTTTTCATATCGCTTTTTCGTAAAGGCGATACCTTTTGTAAAGGTCGGCATTGATCTGTTCAATGGCGTGGTTCATCAAGTAATTATGATCCAGCATCCACGAACATTCCGCTTCCAAAATACCCGATGGCATCGCATTTTTGATGATTCGGCCATAAAGACAAGCTTCAATTCCCAGTTTACGGTAGTTGTCCAACACGCCAAGCATCAAAACCCGGATGGAACGTATGTTTTTCTTACCAAAAAGGAGTTTGAAAATACCGGTAGGCAATAACCTCCCCCTTTTGATGTTTATCAGGATTTCATTGATGTTAGGGATCCCCAAAGCAAACCCGATCACTTCATTGTCCTTTTCAGCGACAATACAGTATTTCGGATCCACGATCATTTTGAGATCCTTGGCCACATAATAGAATTCCTCATCGGTCATGGGAACAAAACCAAGGTTTTTATCCCAAGCCTTATTGTATACTTTTTTGATTTTTTCGGCCTCGCTCTTAAAATCCTTCAGATTGATCTGGCGGAGTTTGATCCCAGAACGTTCCAATCTTGCCTCCAATTTATCCAAAAGGAGTACCGAGCGTTGATTTGCCCCTGCCTTATTGACCAAATAAGCACGAAGATCTACCTTTTTGGCAAAACCTGCATGGCTGATCAGGTCCAAGTAATAAGGAAAATTATAAGGCATCATCGCCATCGGTGGACGTTCAAAACCTTCCACCAGGAGACCACAGGTATCATTGGTCGTCAGGTTGATCGGACCAACGATATTGTTCGCGCCTTTGGCTTTCACCCATTCTTCTGCAGTCTGCAATAATTTATCAGCGACCTCCTGATCGTTAATACAATCGAAGAAACCAAATTGACCCTCATTAACTTTATTGAAGGCATTATGGTTGGTATTATAGATTGCTGCTACACGACCAACCAATTCCCCATCTTTATAGGCAAGAAAAGGTTGAGCGCTGGAATGCTTATAAAACGGATGTTTATTCGGGTTCAATAGATCTTCCTGTCCCAGAAATAGTTCCGGCACATAGTTAGGATCGTTCGCATAGAGATCATGTGGGAAGTCGATAAAGGCTGCCCTTTGCTTTTTGGTTTCTACAGGAACAATCGTAATCACAGATCTAAAATTTAAGTGTAAACGCTGTTAAAACTAACTGATGAAGCTTTCCACTTCCAAGGTTTTGAAAACCTTGGCCATCTTCTCAACGGCCTCATCGATCTGGTCGAACGTATGGGTAGCCATAAGAGAGAAACGGATCAAGGACTCTTCAGCAGGAACTGCAGGAGCAACTACCGGGTTTACAAAAACGCCATCATCCTGAAGCATTTTCGTAACCACATAAGTTTTCTCATTGTTTCTAACAAAAACCGGTAAGATTGGACTTTCGGTAGCCCCTAGATCAAAACCATTATCCAAAAGTAACTTTTTAGCGTAATTGGTATTGGCCCACAGTCTTTCGATATGTTCTGGTTCCGTTTGGATGATCTCCAATGCTTTCAACGTAGATGCCACCGAAGCCGGTGTCATACTCGCACTGAACATCAAGGAACGCGCTTTATGTTTCAAGAATTCAATGGTATCGGCATCGGCGGCAACAAAGCCTCCTAAGGATGCCAATGATTTACTGAATGTACCCATGATCAAATCCACCTCTTCGGTCAGACCGAAATGGCTTGCTGTACCAGCACCTTTTTCTCCGATCACACCCAAACTGTGTGCATCATCACACAATATTGCCGCATCGAATTCGTTAGCTACTTGAACAAGTTCAGGTAATTTAACGATATCGCCTTCCATGGAGAAAATACCATCTGTAGCAATTAGTTTGAAGCTTTCTTCAGGCAAACGCGACATTTTATCGCGCAGGTCATTGACATCATTATGGGCATATTTGATCACCTTGGAGAAAGACAAACGGCTACCATCGATGATGGAAGCGTGATCGCGTTCGTCCAAAAGAATATAATCATGACGGCCGGTTAGGCAAGATAAGGGACCTAGGTTGGATTGGAATCCTGTACTGAATAAGATTGCTGCTTCTTTACCTACGTAATCGGCAAGCTTTTCTTCCAATTCGACGTGAATGTCCAAGGTTCCATTCAAAAAACGAGAGCCTGCGCATCCGGTTCCATATTTTTCCAAAGCATCTTGCGAAGCCTTGATGATCCTAGGATCCGTCGTCAATCCTAAATAAGAATTGGAGCCAAACATCAATACTCGACGACCATCGATTTTAACTTCCGTATCTTGTTTAGATTGAATCGGCCTGAAATAGGCGTATAAGTTTTTAGATTTGATATCTCCTAACTCGCCATTTAAAAACCGCGCAGTTCTTTCATTTAATTTTCCCTTGCTCATTCGTCAGGTGTCTATATTCTCAACAATATTTACTTTTTGAACTTTTAACAAAAATCGTCAAAAATCTTACAAAGGTACAAAACTACAGCCATACAATCCGATAAATATTGTAATTCTTCCCTTTATTTACAAAAAATCGACGCAAACATACAAAACTTAAGCCTCATTCTCTTGTTGATTTGACATATAAATATCATAAAATTAAATTAATATTAACATAAAGTTTCCTATAAAAAGAGGATAAGTTTTGCAAAAATTCTATTATTCTTACATTTGTGCTTCAATAACTAGAAAATAATGGCGATTTCATCAAACGTAAACATCAAAAATAAAAGAGCAAGCTTCGAATACCAACTATTGGACAAATACATAGCTGGACTTGCTCTATTGGGTACCGAGATCAAATCCATTCGTGAGGGAAAAGCCAATATCAACGATAGTTTTTGTAATTTCTTTGAGGATGGCCTCTACATCCGGAACATGCATATTGCCGAATATTCCTTTGGATCCTTTTACAATCATGAAGCAAAACGCGATCGCAAATTGTTGCTGACCAAACGGGAAATGAAGAAATTAAAGGAAAAAGGCGAAGAAAAGGGTTTTACGATCGTTCCATTACGCATTTTCATCAATGAGCGGGGGTATGCGAAAGTGGAGATCGCCCTGGCTCAGGGTAAAAAAGACTTTGATAAGCGTGATAGCATCAAAGAACGCGAGACGAAACGCGAGATGGATCGCGCCATGAAACGCTAAGATGCAGTGCGTAAGCCTTGCATTAAGATGCCTGAATACTAAATGATTTTTGGTATTGTCCGGGAGTCATAGATTCCCGGGTCTTGAATAAACGGATAAAGTAATTGACATCCGAAAACCCACAAGAATAACAGACTTCCTTCACGGAGAATTGATTGCGCAATAACTCCTTTGCTTTTTCAATCCGTTCTTGAATGACCAATTCCATAGGACTGATCCCAAATTCATCCTTAAACAAGCGGAAAAGGCTTGCCTTACTTCTGTTCATCTTACGACATAGATCTTCTATGGTCAGTTTTTCACTGATATTATCCTGTATATATTTTTTGAGGTAAGAAACTGGACCATTCAGTTTTGGAGCTGGCTCCTTCAATAGTTCAAATTTTTGCTGCTGGATGATCCGGATCAGTAATTCTTTAAAGAGCAGGTCCGTCAAAGCATCTTTGAACGGGTCGGTACTGATCATGGTAGCGAACAATTTGTTCGTTATTGCGGCCAGTTCCGATGTATTATTGATGTGAAATTTGTCCCAGGAAAAGTCCCAACTGAGTTTTTCTTCCTGCTTCGGGTACATTTCATTGAGATAGTCTATGGTATTGCCGATCTTTTCGGAGGAGATCACCAAAGCGGTGCATTGGGTAGGATCCTGTAAACGTGCTTCGGGGAAATCGATCTCCATGGGTTTTGAAGCCGGCAGGACCAACGTCTCTCCTGGTAGATACTCGAAAGATGGAACATCCTTTAAATGCATGATCTTTTTACCCTTCAACATATTGATGATGACGATATCATCAAATTGAAGTGGAACGAGATTCGTAGGTTCATACGTTTCGAAGACATTCAGTTCAAAATTATTCAGGGTATAAGCCTTCCTGTTCTCAACCAATGTCGATATTTCCCTTCCTGTCGCGTACGGTAGTTCACGGACCAAATTTACTTTTCCCATAAGCATGTATTTATAATCGGTTGGTAACCAAATATAATCAATGGCGTTTGAAAATAAAAACGGGTATTGGTTTTCTTGATAGTATTGTGCTATTCATAGCGACAATTATGCTATCCCTTTGCTTATAGAAAGGTTAAATTTGGGTATACCCATTTGTAAACTGGGTATATCCATTTATAAACACATTGTATAAAATTTAAATTTATGGCAGAAATAGCAAGACCATCGTTCAAGGAACGTTATGATAATTACATTAATGGAGCATTTGTTGCCCCAACCCAAGGGAAATATTTTGACAACATCTCTCCTATCGACGGGAAAGTATTCACGCAGGTGGCACATTCTACAAAAGAGGATATTGATAAAGCGGTAGAAGCTGCTGCAAAAGCATTTGAAACCTGGGGCAAGACTTCGGCCACTGAGCGTAGCAATATCCTGATCAAGATTGCCGACCGCATCGAACAGAACTTGGAAATGATCGCTGCAGCAGAGACTATTGATAATGGTAAAGCAGTAAGGGAGACCTTGAATGCCGATATTCCATTGGCTATTGATCATTTCCGCTATTTTGCGAGTGTGATCCGTGCGGAAGAAGGTTCCTTGACCGAACTGGACAGCAATACGGTTTCTTTGATCGTCAATGAACCGATTGGGGTCGTTGCCCAGATCATTCCATGGAACTTTCCGATATTGATGGCCGTATGGAAACTGGCTCCCGCATTGGCAGCAGGTTGTACGGTTGTCCTTAAACCCGCTGAAAGTACTCCTACATCTATCTTAGTATTAATGGAACTGATTGGAGACCTGATCCCTGCTGGTGTCGTGAACATCGTGAATGGATTCGGTTCGGAATTAGGTCGCCATTTGGTTACCCATCCAAAAGTGAACAAGGCCGCGTTTACCGGTTCTACCGCTACAGGTCGGATGGTAATGCAATATGCTACGGAAAACATCATTCCGGTAACCTTGGAGCTGGGTGGTAAATCGCCGAATGTTTTCTTTAGTTCGGTAATGGATGAGGATGATTCATTCTTGGATAAAGCGATCGAAGGAGCGGTATTATTTGCCCTGAACCAAGGGGAAATCTGTACCTGTCCGTCGCGTTTATTGATCCAGGAAGATATCTATGATAAATTTATTGAACGCGTGATCGACCGTGTAAACCAGATCAAGGTGGGTAATCCATTGGATCCAACGGTGATGATGGGTGCCCAAGCATCCAAGATCCAGAAAGATAAGATCATGTCCTATATCAATCTTGGAAAAGAGGAAGGTGCGGAAGTATTAACAGGTGGAGATGCCAACCAGGTTGGTGATGGCTTGGAAGAGGGATACTACATCAAACCGACCTTGTTTAAAGGACATAACAAAATGCGTATTTTCCAGGAGGAGATCTTTGGTCCGGTGTTGGCTGTGACAACTTTTAAGGATGAAG
This sequence comes from Sphingobacterium sp. CZ-2, assembly GCF_004526235.1. GTDB lineage: Bacteria > Bacteroidota > Bacteroidia > Sphingobacteriales > Sphingobacteriaceae > Sphingobacterium > Sphingobacterium tenebrionis. Next base: position 410,186 of record NZ_CP038159.1, read on the forward strand.
CGGAAGCGATTGCGATTGCCAACGATACGATCTATGGATTGGGAGCGGGTGTGTGGACCCGTGATGCGCATCAATTGTACCAAGTACCGAGAGCTATACAAGCTGGTCGTGTATGGGTGAACCAATACCACTCCTACCCTGCAGGAGCTCCTTTTGGAGGGTATAAGCAGTCGGGTATTGGTCGCGAAAACCACAAAATGATGTTGGCTCACTATCGTCAAGCTAAGAATATGCTAATCTCCTATAGCAAAGAAAAGCTTGGATTTTTCTAATAGTAGTAAATAGTTAAATGTGTGATTAGGGGTTATGGAATTAACCCCTATTTTTTTAGCTGGTAAATGGTTTAGGAGGAGAAGAATAGGGGATAATTGATTATATTAAGGGTGGAAATATTATTATTTGGTTATTGATTGGGGATTAATTAAGAAAGGATTTTATGGTTTCAAGAATAGATGTTACGGAAGAGGCAAAGGCGGTGATCAAGGAGTTGGTGGAAAAGCATGGTCCCTTGATGTTTTATCAAGCAGGTGGATGTTGTGAAGGAACGCAGCCACAGTGTTTTGATAAGGGAGGGTTTTATCCAAGGATGAATGATGCGATGATAGGGTTAGTGGAAGGCTTTGAGTTCTGGGTGGATAGGGATTTGTTTGAGTATTGGAAGTTTTCGCATTTTACGTTGGATGTGTTGGATGGTTTTGGACCTGGTGGGTTTTCTTTGGAGAGTCCATTGGGCAAGACGTTTAAGATACATTATCGGTTGTTTACGGAGGAGGAGTTGAAGGAATTACCGGAAGTGGAAAGAAATGGGTGATGGCGTCATTGCGAGGATCTTTCCGCGTCATTGCGAGGAACGAAGCAATCTTTATTCTAATCGAAAGATTGCTTCGTCGTACCTCCTCGCAATGACGGGGAAATCCAAATAAAACTCTTAATTTTAAAACAAAAAACATGTTATTCACTTCCCTTCCTCTCAAAAACCTCACCCTATCCAACCGCATCGTTGTTTCCCCTATGTGTCAATACTCCGCGGAGAACGGCTATGCCAACCACTGGCATCTTACCCATCTCGGTCAATTTGCCATTGGGCGTGCTGGAGCGGTGATCCAAGAAGCAACGGCCATATCCCCTGAAGGAAGGATTTCCTATGGCGATTTAGGCATTTGGGAGGATGAACAAATAACCATGTACAAAAACATCACCCAATTCATCAAATCCCAAGGGTCCATCCCTGGAATCCAATTGGCACACGCCGGACGAAAAGCCAGCACCGATAAACCATGGATCAGCCGAAAACAATTCCTTCCGAATGAAACACATGGCTGGCAAACCTTGGCACCATCCGCCATCCCCTACCATGAAAAGGAACATCCACCAAAAGCACTTAGCCTGGAAGAAATCAAAAGTTTAATACAAGACTTCCGGAAAGCGGCAAAAAGAGCTGTAACTGCTGGATACCAGATCATCGAAATCCATGCAGCGCATGGCTACCTGATTCACCAGTTCCTTTCTCCATTGGTCAATAAAAGAACAGATATCTACGGCGGCGCTTTTGAAAATAGGATCCGGTTTCTTCTGGAAATCGTTCAAGAAATTCAACAGGAGCTTCAGGAAAACCATTCCCTTTGGGTTCGGATTTCAGCGACAGACTGGGCGGAAAATGGCTGGGATCTGGAACAGAGCATTGCCTTATGCAAAGAATTGAAAAACTTAGGGGTGGAAGTAATCGATGTATCCTCTGGCGGGGCAGTTCGTGAACAACAGATCGATGTGCATGCAGGCTATCAAGTTCCCTTTGCCGAAAAAATAAAGGCAGAAACCGGGATGTTGTCCGGTACGGTAGGATTGATCACATCAGCCACACAAGCAGAAGAAATTTTGGATAAGCAGCAGGCTGATTTTGTGTTGATCGGGCGGGCTTTCCTAAAAGACCCACACCTGGTTTATTCCTGGGCGGAAGAATTGAAAGAGCCCATTACCTGGGCTCCACAATATGCTAGGGCTAAATAATCCCTTCTAGAACAGGGATAGGTTTTTTATCATCGTCCAGAGCGACGAAGGTAAACCTTCCTTGGATAGCCAGTTCGCGGCCATCCTTATACATGCTTTCCAGAAAAATCTCTACAGCGATTTTCAGACTGGTACGGCCTACACTTTCTACCCTGGCGATGGCTTCCACAATACTTCCAGAAGGAATAGCCTTGTGGAAATCGATCTTATCGGTGGAGACGGTTACTAATTGCTTTCTACAGAAGCGGGTGCCGCACATAAAGGAAACCTCATCCATCATGGCCATGGCTTTACCGCCAAATAGGGTGTCATGATGGTTGGTGAGGAAAGGAAACACCGTCATGGTAATTCGTGTTTCACTTTGGTCAATACGTTCTTGAATAGTCATTTTCTTAATAAAGCCGCAAAGTTAAGCAACTTTTTCGCTTTCAACGACTACTCCGATCCCCTTTAATAGCAAAGAAGCATTGAAGATGGTACATGGACCATGCTTTAATTTATAATCAAAAAGCATTTCGGAACCCTGTACCTGAATATCAAAATGATAATTCTTAATTCTTTCTGGATATTGCTCCGCCAGTTCTGCGAGTTGAAGGTCATGGGTAGCCAACATCCCTCTTCCGTCCAAACCGATCAATTTTTTGATGATGGCTTTAGAACCTAGGTACTTATCTACCGAGTTTGTTCCTCTCAACATTTCATCAATCAGGAAAAAACTGGATTTATCCTGCTCTACCTGATCCAAGATAAATTTCATCCGGTCCAGTTCCGCCTTAAAGGTTGACGTACTTTCATTGAGGGAATCCTTGATCCGCATATAGGTCAATAAATGGTAAATTGGCAAGCGAAACAGTTTTGCATTGACTACTGCACCGGCATAAGCCAATACGGCATTGATACCCACTGTTCTTAAAAAGGTACTCTTACCCGCCATATTAGACCCTGTAATTAACGCGATATCGTGGTTCTGAGCATTATAATCATTGGCAACAGCTCTTTCTTTGATAATCAACGGATGATTCAATTCCTCCGCTTTGATCTTATCGAACCGGACATGATCTAGTATTTCCGGTTGCACCCAATCTGGGTTGTTCTTAGAAAGAATAGCTAAAGAAACCAATGCTTCATAAGCCGATATGGCTTCAAATCCCTGCAAGATGGAATCCTGGTACTGCTCTTTCCACTTATTGATAGCCATTACCTGTTTAAAATCCCATAGGAACAACATGTTAAGAATTGCCCCTACAAACATATTATTTCGGGCATCCAACTTATCGATCAACTTACCGAGTTCAGCGATGATGGTCGATAGCTTTTTTTCTGAGCCTTTTACCTTGATCTGCTGTTGGATTTCCAGGTTGAGCGTTGATGTATATTTTTTATCTTCTATTAATTTAATGGCATCGGCCAAGCCCAATAGGGAAGCACCCAGTTTATCGATCTTATTGGAAAATTGGGAAATCTTCCCGGCCTGAGAAAGTGTCCACAAAAGATGGACAACAGCCAAGATCAACAGATAAGGAACGATATTATAGTAAAATTGGGAAAAGGCCAATCCAAAGAAGAAAATATTAGGACTTGCTTCCACATAGAATGCTAACCATTTATTCCCAAAATTCAGTTTTTTATCATTAAAAAAGCTGGCGATATATGCTCTCAAGTTAACTTTTGAGCCCAGATTGAACATCATTTTGGTCTGAAAGGTCTGCAGATGCGCCGGATCTTCACGCAATTCGTTAACCGCCTGCTGTCTCGCCAAGATTTCTTCCTTGGTGGCTGCATGGGAGAACCAATCCTTCAATACGTTTACCCCATCCTTACTGGAACAGCGGTTAACCATAGCGAAGAGTGAATTGGCTCCGAAAACATCCAGATCAGAAGCATAAGGATGGGCTCCATCGTTAAACTCTTCTCCATGCTCATACATATTGCCCTTGCGGTTCATGATATTCAGTTCGTTCTCATTGATCCGAAGGAAAATCCTTGCCTCCTGTAGCTTTCGTTCAATCTTGCTCTGCCGAAAGACCAAAAACAGAAAGATAACGACGACCAGAATGATGGTCCCCATCACCAAAATAATATTATTTGTATCGAATAGTTTGAACAGAATGATTCCTCCTAGAATCATAACCCCTAATCTGAGGAAGGAATTTTTATTGATCTTGGATTCTAACGCTTTGATATTGGTTGTGGCAGAGGCAACATTTTCCTCGTAATATGCTACACTCATTATTTCTTAACCTTTGTGATTTTAAATGGTTTTTTAACCGCTTTCCAAGCCGACTCCTTTGCAATCTTGGCTTGGATATCGGTTATTTTTTCCGGTTTATATTTATTTTTTCTTGGATCGAGATTGAACAATTTAGCATACCAGGTTGCTGCTGCCGTGAACCTTCCATAGTCCAAGTTCAGGTGGTAGCCATCTCTTGTCATGTGATCGCCGATAGAGCTTGTTCTTGCATTTTGAATAGCAGTACCAGCCGGTACCACAAACTCATAATCTCCTGTCTTGGCGATCTGGCTAGTCACATTCATGATGCTATCGTACATCACCAATTGTTGTCCTTCATAATTTTTGAACCCTTCGTGCTTGGAATCCTGTTGGTAAGCCCAAGTCTGGTGATAGACCATCTTGGAATCTGGATTCATATGGGCAAAAACATAGGTCCAAAGATCGGGCAGACCCCGCATGACCACATTATATTTTCCTGAAAGTGGACTTGCCTGCTGCAAACTAATATAGTCCCAATTATCATCTGCTAGGGCTTCTTCAATACTGACTTTGTCTGTTGTTTTTTTAATGCCATCCTCCCCTACTTTACGATAGCTATAGGCTTTTAGGTTATTATGGGCATTTTTCAGATGCAGTTCTATCGGTGCTCCACCTATATATAGATTTCCGATCACCATTTTCTTCCCGGCAGCCTTTGCTAAATCATAAAGGTAGTTTTCGATGCCATCTTCGGAAAAACTATTCCCGATAGCCAATACTTTCATCACGTCATCGTCTTTTGGAGAGATCTGTTGCGCGAATAGAAAAGGTAACTGAAATGAAATGAATAGGATAAATACAAAAAGCTTTTTCATTTGATCATGATTTTAATAAAAATACAAAAAATAAGCTTATGAATAGGTTTAAACCTAAAAAATCCTCAGTTAATTGAGCATGAATGTTTTGCAATTAATCTTAGAAATATGGTAAAATAAGGGTAATTTTGGGGGATATGGCGTATAAGTTTGTTGACAATTACCGGGAACAGGGAGCGAGGAAACAGTTGGTTCGACATCTCGAAAAAAGGGGTATCGAAGACAAAAAAGTCCTTGCTGCCATTGGAAAAGTGCCAAGGCATTTCTTTTTCGATGAAACTTTCTGGAATCAAGCTTATCGGGACATCGCCTTCCCCATTGGCGATGGACAGACCATATCCCAACCCTATACCGTAGCTTACCAGAGCCAACTGCTACATATCAACAAAGGCGATAAAGTATTGGAAATCGGGACCGGATCAGGCTATCAGACCTGTATCCTAATGGAGTTGGGTGCAGAGGTTTTTACGATTGAAAGACAGGAAAACCTCTACAACAGAACCATTCAAGTATTGCCCTATATGGGTTATAAACCTCATTTTTTCTTGGGAGACGGCTCGATGGGCAAACCAGAACATGCGCCCTACGACCGCATCATCGTAACAGCAGGAGCTCCTTTCGTACCGGAAAAAATGTTGAAACAACTCAAGCTCGGCGGCTTGATGGTCATCCCGGTGGGAGATGAAAAAGCACAAAAGATGGTGACTATCCTACGTGTGGGTGAGAATGATTTTGAACGTATTGAATTGGATACCTTCCGATTTGTTCCCTTGGTGGGTGATCAAGCCTGGTAATTTTGAAATATACAGCTTCGAATAGATTTAATTAATACGGATCCACATCAATCTGTATCCTAACCCCTTTATTCTTTTTATCCAGGTCAAAGTGCAGGATAGACTGTTTGATCAGATCTTTGACCTTACTGATGGAAATGTCCTTTCTTTCGATCTTCAGGGTAATGGTCTGGATAAAATTATTCCTCACTCTGGAAACCAATGGTGGTTCAGGACCCAGTACCCTGGCTCCCAATTGCTGTCTTAGTAAAGAAGCCAAGCGAATGGCTGAATCATTGACCAGATCCTGGTCTTTATGCTTCACATCCAATTTGATCAACCGATAAAAAGGAGGATACTGGTAATTCTTTCTTTCGGTTACTTCGGTCATGAACATGCCTTCATAATCATGTTGTTGGACCTGCTCGAGAATTCGATGGTTCGGTGTATAGGTCTGGATGATGACCTGACCAGGATTCTGCCTTCTCCCCGCCCTTCCTGATACTTGAGAAAATAGAGAGAATGCCCGTTCATAGGCCCTGAAATCAGGGAAGTTGACCATCCCATCGGCATTGATGACACCGATGAGGCTCACATTCCCAAAATCAAGTCCCTTGGTGACCATCTGTGTTCCGATCAGCACATCAAATTCCTGGTTATCGAAAGCGGATATCACGCGGTCGAACCCATGTTTTCCTTTGGTGGAATCGAGGTCCAGCCTACCGATCCGCAGATCAGGTAATAACAGCTCCAATTCCTCTTCCACCCTTTCTGTCCCAAAACCTTTGCTCTGCATGTGGGGTAAACCACAAGCCGGACAGGTCTGGGGCATTTCTTCCGAGAAGCCACAATAATGGCAATGTAGGAGATTGCTGGTTTTATGGTAGGTCAAACTGACATCACAGTTGACACATTTGGCCACATAACCACAGGTTCCACATTGCAGAAAGGGGGTATGGCCCCTCCTATTCTGAAACAGGATGACCTGTTCCTTATTGGCGATGGTGGTTTGAATAGCTTTCAATAATGTTCCGCTGAAGTAGGAAAACATCTCTTCCTTCCTTCCCGCTTCAGCGATATCGACGATTTGGATTTCCGGTAATTTGGCTTCGCCAAATCTCTGCAGGAGTTCCACTAAACCATACTTTCCCGCTTTGGCGTTGTAATAACTTTCTACGGAAGGTGTAGCCGAACCAAGTAATACTTTAGCCTGATGTTGGTGGCCTAAATAGATGGCGGTATCCCGCGCATGGTACCTTGGTGCCGGATCATATTGTTTATAGGAATTTTCATGTTCCTCATCCACAATGATCAATCCCAGATCGAAAAAGGGAAGAAAAACGGATGACCTTGCTCCGATGACCACTTGGAAATCGCCCTTCCTAACCCGATGCCACACCTCTGCACGCTCATTATCGTTGAACCGAGAATGATATACACCGAGCTTATCGCCAAAATGCAGTTTAAGGCGTTCGGTAATCTGAGCGGTCAATGCGATTTCTGGCAGTAGATATAAAGCTGATTTTCCTGTTGCCAGGCATTCCTCAATGAGGCGGATATAGAGTTGGGTTTTACCCGAGGCGGTAACCCCATGAAGCAACACGACATCTTTGGATTCAAAATTGAATTTGATCTGATCGAATGCTGTTTGCTGGGCTTCATTAAAAGTAAAATCCGGGGATAATAGGACATCTGTTCCTTCGAAACGACTCACCACTTTTTCCTTCACATCGAATACGCCTTTATCGATCAAGGCAGTTATGGCACTTGCGGAAGCACCCGATGCTTCCATGACATCCTGCCTACTGATATCTGTTTTTGTTTTTTGCAATTGCATAAAGGCAAGGACCGCATCCTGTTGTTTAGGCGCTTTATTTAGGGAGTCCAATAGTTCTCTCTTCCCATCCGCATCATTAAAGATAGATGCCAATCGTAAGAAAGCTTTGGTCTTTGCTTTATATTTTTCCTTGATCTCCTCCGAGATCAGGATGTAACCTTTTTCAAAAAGGCTTCTCAATAAAGGGAATACGGTTTTCTGCCCCAGGATTTTTATGACATCATTGACGGTCAGTTCTCCGGCAAGGTCCAATGCTTCCAGGATCATGTATCCTTTATCGGAAATCTGGCTTCGATCTAAAGTAGGATCATCTGCTGCCATGATCTTGGTCTCGGAGGCCATTTTCAATGCGGCAGGCAGTGCAGCCTGCATGACATCCCCCGGAAAACACATGTAATATTCCGAAATCCAGTTCCATAGGGCAATCTGATTAGGGAAGATGATGGGATCATCGTCTACCACATCCAGGATATACTTTGCCTCATATTGCAGCGGAGCCTCTTCGCTTAAAGCCACGATGATAGCCGAATAGATTTTGTTCTTTCCAAATTGCACGATCACCCTGCAACCTACTTTTACCTTGTCGTTGAGTTCCAGGGGAACCCGATAGGTATAGTTTTTGGCGATGGCCAGTGGCAAGATCACTTCAACAAATAAAGTCTTTCGATTTGAGGCTAATAATTCCGCTTGAGACATATAACAAAAATAGGGAATATTAGCCTCATTTTAGCATAAAAAAAAGCTGCAGACCAAGGCCTGCAGCTTCCATCAATTTAATTTTTAATATGCTTATGCTCTATTCTTCATAGCTGCGACAAATAAGGCGATCCATCCGACCATGAAGCATACGCCTCCCAATGGTGTGATGGGGCCAATAACTGATATATTCTCTATCCCTAACAGGTTTCTGGTACTCAAAAGGTAAAGCGAACCGGAAAACAAGAAGATACCCAAGGTAAACATGATATAAGAAACCTTAATGGATTGACTTTTTGCCCTGGAAAAAGTGGATAAGAATAACAATGCCAATGTATGGTAAAAATGATATTGATTGGCTGTTCCCCATGTCTCTAACTGTTTCTCTGAAATTTTGCCTTCCAGGCCGTGAGCTCCAAAAGCGCCCAAGATCACTGCAAGCAAGCCAAAAAATGAGGCAGTTAGAATTATTTGCTTGTTCATATATGCCGTTAAAATAATTGTTGGTTATTTTTTCGTTTATAAATGTATAAAATAACTTCCTAAAAAACTCGTCTAATTTTGCAATTTTGTATATATTCAACATAAACTAATACCTCGGAAGGCTTTTCGAACATGAGAAATACAATAATTGTTTCTGTTCTTCTATTCATCGCTGTCATTGTAGCTTCGGTTTTCTACTTTGGTGGATTGGACTCAGAAAAAAAAGAAGCGGTAAAACCTATCGCATTTTTACCCAGTGACACTTACCTGGTCGCTTCCTTCGTGAACGACGAGACCACGGATAACATCTTTAAGGATTTTGAAATATTCCAGGCTATTCTTGGCAAGCAGGACCTGGAACAGCTGAACCTCCTCAAACAACAACTTTTAAGGAATAAAAATCTATCCGCTTATCTGGGTGGTTCAGATATTTTTATATCCTTACATCCGGGGAAGGATCAGACGGAAATGCTCTATAGCATTCCGGTTGTTGAAGAACCTGAAAAAGAAGCGATGGATCAATTGCTGGGTCAATTAAGCTCCCAGTTTAAATTCGGTAAATCCGATAGTTTGGGCCATACGATCTATAGTTTTCAACAGATATTGAAGGACTCTACCCAAAGTAAAATCTCCGATTCGAGTTTTTACGTGAGTTATCAGTCCAATATTTTCTTTGCCAGCTATAACAAAGAGCTGTTGTTGAAAGTACTCGACAAAAAGCAGGAAAAGCTTAAGGAGTCTCAAATAACCTATTTCAATGAACTCAGCAACCGTAATTCACCTTTTACGGTGTATGTTCCACAACAAAATCTTCCTGCCTTTTTTGCTGTTTTTAAGCGGAATAAGGCCGGCGATTTTCTACGTCAGTTCATCCAATTAAAAGGACAGACAGTTTGGAACATCAATTATAAACAGGATGCTTTGATGCTTTCGGGCGAGAGTGAACTGGAAGATAAGGACAGTCAGTATATCGCCTTGTTTGCCAACCAACGGAAAACAGTGCAACGCTTGTACAATTATTTCCCATCAAACACGATGATGTTTGTGGAATATTCCTTTTCCGATGCGAATAGCTGGTTTACCGACTTGGCTAAATGGCAACAGGGTCAGGATGGAGCCAAACAGTTAACTGATCAGGAAGTGGAAATCGCGAAGGATAGACCGAACCTGCTGGCTGATTTTAAATCGGTTATTGCTGGGGATTTTGCCGTTGTAGAACAGAGTAATTCGGATTATTTAGGTTTTATTGCCATCAAAGACAGCAGTAAATTGGAACAAATCTTACCGGAACTCGCCGAAACAGTTGGCGATAGCATCTATAGGTTCAGACATGCCCATATGCCCTATCGCTGTTTCGGCGAAGGTTTAAAGGCCTTTTCGAGACCCTATTTTGTTCGTGTAAACAATCTTATCGTCCTAGCAAACCAACAATCCACGTTACAGGAGTATCTACGTACCTGGAAGCGTAAAGATCTATTGATCGGTGGAATTGGCTTTAAGAACTATGAGCAGATCCAAGGAAATGAGGCCAATGTCACCTTTTTCCTGAACACCAAAAATGCCAGCAACTTTTTGATCAATAACTTGAGCAATACCTACAGTAAGAACTTTAGGAATAAGGAAGATTATGGGTATCAGGAATTCTATTCCTGGTCGTTACAGTTGTCGGGCAATGCCGGTAATTTTATCAGCCGCCTTTATGGTATCTATAAAAGTAAGAACCGACTGGGGGTAAATGCAGATTGGACCTACAGCATGGGTAGCCGACTAATATCGGGGCCTTATGTTTTTGAACATTCGGATACCTCGCAGTTTATCCTGGCACAAGAGCAGGATCATACGGTTCATGCCATTCATCCTAGTGGAAATAAACTGTGGTCTACCGTATTTTCAGGTCGAATTGTTGGGAAGACCATCCAGTTGGAGGACCGCTCGCTCGTTCTGGTTACCGACCGAAGGAGACTCTATCGATTTGATCCTCATGGTAAAATGATGTCCGGCTTTTCCAGCAGTGTTTCTGCTGAGCCAAGCTTTCAACCTACTTATGTGGATTGGGGAAATCAGAAAATGCTGATCATTCCGGGTAAGAACAAGTTGATGGCCTATGACCTGGAAGGAGGTGCTGTAGTAGGATGGGATAATGTGACGGTGGAAGGCAGTTTAATGGGGCCTGCACAGTTTGTGGACAACCAGGTGGTTGTGGCTACAAGTTACGGTAGGGTTTATTTCTTTGATATGGGTGGAAATAAAACCCAAGAGATCGATGTCCCTGGGGATGTTAATTTTATTTCTAACCTGGGCATTGTACAACGGGAAAATGGCTATGTTTACTATGCCGCCGATGAGGACGGTAAAGTCTATGAAATGAATAAACAGGGCGAGAGCAAGGTGGTATATGAAGGAAAATGGGACGCAAAATACCATGCCGAATTTGAGAATATTGCAGGTACTTCTGCTCCAGAAATGATCGTTTTGGATGGTTCTGTGCTGCAAATACTGGAATTGGGGAATACGGTTAAACCGCTCTTTGACCATACCTTTACCAAGAAGATTGAAAACAAACCTTATTATTTCCCTGCGGGATCTGGTTTGCTGAAGATGGGTATAGCGCCACAAGGCACCAACCTGATCTATTTATTTACAGAGAACGGTGGAATAGCAGATGGCTATCCTGTAGAGGCCCAGCCCCTATTCTATGATGGAAAAATCAATTACAATTCGGGGAATTATCTGATTTGCACCCGTCGGGATTGGAAACTTTATGCATTTAGGCATTAAGGTTTTTTTTCATTGCCGATTTTTTTTCATTAGGTTTGCAATCACAAAATTCGTATGTTGACAGGAGAAGAATATTTAGTAGAACTATCCAGACCTAAAAAGATCATCATCACTACCCATCATAAACCTGATGGAGATGCCCTTGGCTCTTCCTTAGGCTTGTACTATTGGTTGAAGAAGAAAGGCCATGATGTGCACATCGTGCTATCATCGGATTTTCCAACCTTTTTGGATTGGATGCCTGGCCGTGAGGAATTGATCTTCTATACGGAAGATACAGCCTATGCACAATCTTTGTTCGATACGGCAGAAATCATCTTTTGTTTGGATTATAGCGCATTATCTCGTACCAACATCTTGGAACCCGTTATCAGGGAAGCGAAAGGCCAGAAATGGATGATCGACCACCATCTGGATCCAGAGGATTTTGCTGCTGTTTGCTATTGGGATTCCAATGCAGCAGCAACCGCTCAATTAGTATATAAATTTATCGTGGAGGAATTTCAGGATAAAGCACATATTGATGAGCAAATAGCCACCTGTTTGTATACAGGGATTATGACAGATACCGGTTCTTTCCGATTTAAATCGACCACTTCGGAAGTACACCTGATCATTGCAGGTTTATTGGAAGCTGGCGCTAGAAACTGGGAGATCCACGAACAGATCTATAACAGCAGTACAGAGAACAGGCTTAAGTTTTTAGGCTATGCCTTATTGAACTGTTTGGAGGTGATTCCGGAATATCATACAGCCTTATTCTCCTTGAGCAAGGATGATCTGGCAAAGTTCAATGTAACGACGGGCGATACGGAAGGATTGGTGAACTATGCCCTTTCGATCAAAGGCATTCGTTTGGCTGGATTATTTGTAGATAGAACTGAATTAATTAAATTATCTTTGCGTTCCATTGGAGAAATCCCATGTAATGCAATCTGTAAGAAGCATTTCAATGGCGGTGGCCATTTGAATGCTGCCGGCGGAAATTCTACAGAGGAATTAGGTGAAGTGGTAAGCAGATTCAAATCTATCTTGCCGGAGTATAAAGAATATTTAACATAGCATATTTTAAGAGTTATAAATAGAAAAATGAAAAAATCGATTGTAGTTTTAACGGCACTAGCAGGACTATTCTTTGCATCGTGTCAGAATTTTAAAAAAGGTGAAGGTGGCCTTGAATATAAGTATATCAAGGATGGCGGCGCTGAAAAAGCTGTAGGTGGTGATATCCTAGCGTTGGATATGATCGTTGAAACAGACCGTGACTCCCTTTTAGGAAGTACTTATGATTTAGGTATGTCCCAAATTGCACCTATCTACCCAGATTCATTGATGCAAGGTGGATACCCAGGTGATAACAATACCATGTTAAAAATGTTGGGTGAAGGCGATAGCGCCGTATTCAGATTGAACTTGGATACCATGGCAGCTAGAACTGGTCAACCAAAACCAGATATCGCTGATAAATACATCCAATTCACAGTAAAAGTTAAAAAACACTTCAAGAAAGGTAATTTAACTGACTCTGCTCTATTCGAACAAGTGAACAAATTCTACCTAGCTGAAACAGAAAACCTGAAAAAAGCAGAACAAGGTAAAATCACTAGCTACGTGGAGAAAAACAAATTGACACCTAAGAAAACAGCATCAGGATTACAATATGTTATCAAAGCAGAAGGTTCTGGCAACAGCCCTGTTGTAGGTGATACCGTAGTATTGAACTATACTGGTAGCTTGACTACTGGAAAAATGTTCGATACGAACAATCCAGAGACTGCGAAAAAAGAGAAAATCCACCAACCAATGAGACCTTACGAGCCATTGCGCGTACGTATCGGTCATACACCGGTTATTCCAGGATGGACTGAAGGTCTTCAATTATTGAAAAAAGGATCTAAAGCTACTTTCATCATTCCTTCATCTTTAGGATACGGTGAGCGTGCTCAAGGAAACATGATTCCAGCATATGCACCATTGGTATTTGATGTGGATGTATTGGAAATTATCCCAGGTCCAAAAGAAGAACCAACACCAGCACAGCCTACTATTCCGGTTCCAACACCATAATGTTATTGGCCTCTAGGTTAAAATATTGAAATATTAATAATGAATCGCAGTTATTTTTGAAATAACTGCGATTTTTTATTCTATAGGGGCACATTCAATAACAAAATATTAACTTTGGCTCCATGGAAGAAATAAGCAGTCCTCGCAAATATTCGCTAACAGATACGCATACCCATATCTATTACAGTACGGAACCCGACAAGTTGAAGCAACAAATGCAACGTTGTCTTGATCAGGGGGTAGATCGCTTATTCCTTCCGAATGTGGATCTCGAATCCATTCCCATGGTCTACCAGACCGTCGGCGAATATCCATCTCATTGCTTTCCGATGTTGGGCTTGCATCCCTGCAGTGTTAAGGAAGATTATGCACAGGTATTAGATCGGATTGAACAGGAGATCCAGGCTAGAAAGATCTATGCTATTGGCGAAATAGGCATCGACCTTTATTGGGAGCAGGACAGCCTTGCATGGCAACAAGCGGCTTTCCGGAAACAGATCAATTGGGCGAAGGATATGGGCCTACCGATCAGCATACATTGTAGGGAGGCTTTTGATGAAGTGTTTGAGATCCTGAAAGAGGAACAGGATGGTCGTTTGTTTGGGATTTTCCATTGCTTTACGGGAAATCTAAACCAAGCTAAGTTGGCCATCGACCTGAATTTCATGTTGGGAATCGGTGGTGTGGTCACCTTTAAAAAGGCTGGATTGGACGCCGTGGTAAAGGAGATCGACCTGAAGCATATCGTCCTTGAAACGGACGCCCCCTACTTGGCACCGGTTCCATTCCGTGGCAAAGAGAACGAAAGCAGCTACTTGGTACATGTTGCCCAAAAAGTAGCGGATATCCATGAAATATCGTTGGAGAAATTAGCTGAAATAACAACCAATAATTCTAAAAAAGTATTTAACATCTAGTCCATGTATAACATTTTTATCATTTATACAGGTGGAACCATCGGTATGGTTAAGGACCCTGAAACAGGAACATTTATTCCATTTGACTTTGAGTTGATCGAAAAAAACCTTCCGGATTTAAGTCGTTTGAACTATAAGCTGACGGTGCATTCCTTCGACCCTATCATCGACTCCTCTAACATGAGACCGAGTATATGGTTGGAGATGGCCAAGATCATCCGTGATAATTATGAGCATTACGATGGTTTTGTGATCCTGCATGGATCGGATACCATGGCCTATTCGGCATCGATGTTGAGTTTCCTGTTGGAAGGTCTTCAGAAACCGGTAGTCTTCTCCGGCTCTCAATTACCTATCGGAGAAATCCGTACGGATGCTCGGGAGAACTTGATGACGGCTTTGGAAATTGCATCGGCCAAAAAGGATGGTCGTGCGATCATTCAGGAAGTATGTATTCTTTTTGATAATAAACTATTCCGTGGAAATAGGTCCTTCAAATACAATTCGGATAAATTTGAGGCATTCCGTTCGCCAAACTACCCAGTATTGGCCGAAGCAGGGATTCATATTCGATACAATGAGGAAGTACTATTGAATAATGAAGGCAAGGAATTCATTTGCCACTACCATATCGATACCCGCGTAGGCGTGCTGAAACTCTTCCCTGGTATCAGCAAAGAAACCATTGAAGCGGTATTAAACTCGGACGTTCGGAGTATTGTGATGGAGACATTTGGATCCGGCAATACCATGACCGACGAATGGTTCTTGAACCTACTGGCTGATGCCGTAAAATCGGGAAAGAATATTCTGGATATATCCCAATGTAAGGTAGGTTCAGTGGAACTAGGCCGTTACGAGACCTCTAATGGATTAAAATGCATTGGTATACTCAATGGCTACGACATGACATTTGAGACCGCTGTAACCAAGCTTATGTACCTTCAGGGTGAGATTGCATCCCAAGAGGAAGTAGCGCATTGGATACAAGAGCCTTTACGTGGAGAGTTGACTAAAAACGATTAGTCAACAACTCCGCTACGACGAAGGTACTCCCGCCTACAAAGATCAAGTCATTTTCCTGGTATTGTAGTTGGGCAGCATCAAATGCTTGTTCAATGCTTTCGTAATGATTTCCTTTCAGATCAAATCCTGATGCCAATTGCTTTAGCTGATCCGCAGGCATTGCCCGAGGCATATCGGGCGCTGCAAAATAATATTGTGCATCTTTAGGCAACAGGGGCAGAATATGGCTCAAGTCCTTATCCTTCATCGCGCCAAAGATAATATGTAGTTTTTGGAAGTTTAGGGTTTGAAGGTTCTTCAGTACTTCTTTTATCCCATCTTCATTATGACCGGTATCACAGATCACCCAAGGAGCTGTTTGCAAGGTCTGCCATCTTCCACGGAGTCCGGTGCTTTCCTGCACATGGCTTAGGCCATAAGCAACTTTCTCATCTGGCAAGACATAGCCTAATTCCTTCAGCTTTTGGATAGAAGTAAGCACACCCAAGATGTTTTTCTGCTGATAAGTACCTGTCAGGTCGCATAGCCATTGCTGCTTTTCTTGTGTCGCCTTATTCAACACCTCCACCTGCAATCCTTCGGAGGTACGATCTGCGCGAACCAATTCAAGCACATCCGTAGCAAAGGTCAGTTCCGCTTGCATAGCGGCTGCTTTTTCGATAAAAACATGCTGTATATCCGCTTGTTTTTCTGAGATCACTACAGGCGTGTTGGCTTTGATGATTCCTGCTTTTTCTCCAGCTATTTCTTCCAGAGTATCCCCCAGGACGTTCATGTGGTCCATCCCAATGTTACTGATAAGACATAGCTCAGGCGAAATGATATTGGTGCTATCCAAACGCCCGCCCAATCCCACTTCGATCACAGCGATATCCACGTTTTCATTTGCGAAATAGTCAAACGCCAAAGCCACCGTCACCTCAAAAAAGGAAGGTTGGATCTCTTCGATCAATGCTTGGTGATTGTTCACAAAATCAACTACCTGCTGTTGAGGGATCATAGCGCCATCTAAGCGAATCCTTTCCCTAAAATCAACCAGGTGAGGCGAAGTGTATAATCCGGTCTTATAGCCCGATGCAGCAAGCACAGAAGCCAACATATGCGAACTGGAGCCTTTACCATTGGTTCCGGCGATATGTATGGATTTGAATTTTTTATGGGGGTTTCCCAATGCTTCACAAAGTAAAAGTGTTTTATCCACATCGGGATTAATGGCAGAAGCGCCATCACGGGTAAACATAGGTAATCGAGCATAAAGATACTCGATTACCTCTGTAAATGTTTTCATATTCTAGAAAGATTATCTTACTCTAAATCTGAAGGTAATTAATCCGGTTTGGGTATCCGGAGCATTGGCTAAAGAATTCAAACGTGCTCTGCGAACCGCATCCACACATTTCTGCACCAACCTATAGTCAGCGATCGTAGTTCCTTTAGCTTGACGGGCACGAATGATGTTCCCGCTTTTATCAACAGTAAATTCCACCTTGACAATACCGGTCTGTTGGCCATTATCTTCCACGTTTGGACGAACCTCGAATCGACGATTCTCCAAGGAAAGCATGGTGTTTCCAAAACCAGATCCACCTTCACCATAATTCGATGCCAATGGGTCTCCTAATTTGGATCCTTGGTTTCCGGCTGTACTTCCTGTACCATCCCCTACGCCCTGTGCGTTGTTCTTCTTGCCTTTATACAAGGCATTCGGATTGACCGCTGGTGTAGCATTCTTTTTCTCCGCAGTAGCCTGATCCGCATTGGCCTTTACCGGCTTCTCCGATTTAGGCACTACCGGCGCATCTTCCATATCCTGCGTTTGCACCGCTTTGTCGGTTACTTGCTGGGATGGGGTTGGAATAGGTGTGGTATTTGGATCGATCTTATCTGGTCTTACATTATTGGCATTTTCATCCATGGAAGGTTCATCCACACTCATGTAATCATCGCCCATACCTTCCGGGGAAGTACCGTAATTCACGATAATTCCGCCCATCCCGTATTCCGGCAAGTCTTCTGAAAACACAATAAAAAACCCGATGGCCGCCAAGGCGATCATCACCAAAGACGAAATCCCAAACGCCTTTCCAAGGTTATTTTCTTCTTGATATTGATGGTAATACATATCCTAATTCCTAATCAATTCGACTACCTGCCGAAAGAAACGTTTAATTACCCAGGTAATTAGTCTCTTTTAGGCTCCGTAGCCAATACAAGTTTCACTTTTAATTTATTGGCCACATCCATCACCGAAAGGATGTTTTTGATCGGCACTGTTTCATCTGCATATAACATGATGGTCAACTCTTCACCCGTAGCGATATTGGACTGGATATAACTTTCCAGGTTTTCCAAAGGCACGGCTTGTTTATCCACATGGTAGGTCAGGTCACTGGTTACCGAAATGGTCATGGTCTTTTTTGCTACAGATTGCTCTCCAGCAGAAGATTTCGGTAATAGTAGTTTTACAACCTGTGGGTTGGCAACTGCAGAAGCCAAAAGGAAGAACAACATCAAAAAGAACATGATATCGTTCAACGCAGCGGTGTGTACCTCGGCAGCTGGTTTATTTCTTTTATTACGTAGATTCATAGTATGATATGTAAAGCTTATGGAATGATCGCGCTATTAGCTATTATAAGCTAGGCTCATCCAATAGATCAATAAATTCGATAGCATCCGTCTCAATACGTAAAATCAAGCGTTCTACCATCATATTCAAAATATGGTAACCAATGTAAGCTAAGATACCGATGGTTAATCCGGAAGCCGATGCGATCATCTTCACATAAAGACCACCCGATACCGAACCGATATCAATACCACCTGCTACCTCTACATCACGGAAGATCTGGATTACCCCAAAGATCGTTCCTACGAAACCAAGCATCGGCGCAATACCTGCAATGATACCCAAGATATTGATGTTCTTCTCCAAACGGGAAACCTCTAATTTTCCTTGGTTTTCAATCGCTCCTTCAATGTCTTTGATCGGACGTCCAACACGGGTCAATCCCTTTTGCAACATCCTGGATAATGCAGAATTGCTAGAACGACATACCGCCATAGCAGAATCCAATTTTCCGGCAAGGACATTACTTTTAACCTGCGCTAATAATCCACCCTCTGTTTTACCTGCTTTGGAAATGGTGATGTAACGTTCGAAAAAGATGACTAATCCTAAGAAGAATAACAATAGGATTGGGATCATGATCCATCCACCCTTCATCAATAATTGAAGAAGATTAAGATCTTCCTGAACTACTACCGGTAATTCTTGTTGTTGAACTTGATTTAAGGTATCAACTGTTGCTTGTACTAATGACATAATGATTATTAAAAGTTATGCTTGTTTTGATTGATTACTAATTCAGTTTTTGAACCCAGGCATCTGCTACATGACGTTTCTGAACAACACGCAAAGCGGAGTCCGCTTCAGCTTTCGTTACATACGTATCCCAGATGACCGTTTTCTTGTTGTGTGCTAATTTACTTGGGATTACCCGAACGGAGGTCACTCCCGCTTTATTGAATGATTCTGCCTGATCGAACGCCTGCGCCAAGGTAGCATGCTTGCCAATGACGATGGAATACTGATGACCAGCAGGAATCAATGGTTTTTTAGTCTCTTCGCTAGCTGCAGGTTTCACGGCTGCAGAATCTTTGGCCGCTGTGGAATCAGCTCTACCTAAAGAATCCAAGGCTAAAGAGCTGCTATCCGTAGTTGCCATGGCTGCATTATTCTGTGCTATTACTTGTTTATTACTATCCAAGGCTGCTGTTGAGGTATTTTTCCCAAAGAAACCTTTGTTATACGCCAAGCCACCAATAACAGCAATGGCAAGGATGGCTGCTGCAATAAACCAAACTAATTTATTCGATGAGCGCGGAGCTTCTTCTTCATAAACAGGTTCTTCGACAATCGCTTCGGGTTCTTCGGTAAAGGCAACAGGCTCTTCGTTTGGTACCTCCTCAGTGACTTCGGTTTCCTCGACTGTCTGCTCCTCCGCTGGCTCTGCTACCGGTTCCTCCACCTCTAGTTCCTCTTCAGGCGCTGTTACCACAGCGGTTGGTAGGATTTCTCCGGCTTCCACAGGTTCCAATTGGAATCCACTCAGATCCTCCGCTTTAAAAACAAGGGAATTTCCATGTCTGATCAATTGGCCAAGATGGGTCAGGCTCGCCTGCCCATGGTCCTTGATTTCCTCAAACAGGTTGATGACAGCTTCCTGCACCGAGTCCTGCGCATCTGCGTGGGATACCTGCTTAGCCTGCTGTATGTATTCTACGATATCCACCCCATCCACCGACTTCGGATCGAACTCCAAATAAGTCAATGGCGGTAAATAAACACCTTTACGTTCATCAAATACAGAAGAGGTATGGATGCGTTTAAAAACGCCCAATCCTATTACAAACACTTCATTTCGGTGTTTTAATACTTGATAAATATATCTTCCTAAATCCATGAATTCGTTTTTCGGTGCAAATTTAAAGTTTGTCTACCTTAAAATGAAAAATTAATACCACCCAAAATATTAAACCCTAATTTAGGATAATATAGGTACTGTTGGTATTCTGTATTCAAAATGTTATTCGCTTTCACAAAAATCCCCAATTGCTTGGTTGCTTTGTACTCCGCACCAGCACTTAGGTCGAAGAATGAAGGAACCGTTGTTTTCTGGAAGGTCGCATCAGGCTGACCATTCTGGGTCGCGAATCTATATTCTTTTGCAAAGGAATTCCCATGGAATAACGCTTCGGCATCAATAAATAGTTTCTCCGAAATGTTAAATCGAGCATTGGCTGCTAAGCGCATTTTCGGCATGTGCCAAGCTTCATCCTCGACCACCATGGTATAATTGTCGATGTTCAAACGACCACCAAGGTTAACCAAGGCCGAAAGACGGACATTGATCTCCCCTTCTAAACCTACATGTTTAACTGCATCATCACCATCACCATCATAGATCAACCCGAAATTGAATGGTGTGGTCTGGTTGTTGACAAAAAGAGGTAAACCTTCTACTTTTCTGTAGAACGCCTTTACTTTATAGCCAAATGTGGCACCTGCATTCCCTTTGATACCCCCATAGATATTCATACGATCTACCGTGTTCTGGATGTTCAGATTTGGTCCCAAATAAGGATTCAACTTCGTGAAACTACGGAAAGATCCTTTTTCCACGCCACCTTTAACCCCTCCAAAAATATAGAAGTATTCCGGAACCAAAGCAAAGTCGATCTCTGCTTCTGGGAAGATGTTGAATCTGGAGCTATCGCCAAATTCAGAAACGATATTGGCTCCTAAGGTAATGTTATAGTTCTCGCCTTTGAATTTGATATAAGGATTGATATTCGCAATCGAGTTGTTCAAGGAACCATCAGGTGTATTTACGCCTTTGATGGAATTCAGATCCACGGCAAGGTTTGCACCTACATTGAAAGAATTCACCCTTTTGTTCAAGTATCCTGCAAGGGCGATGGAATTCTCACCTGCATCGTACTTGTCCTTATAGATATATCCATCCGCTTTTAGTGAATAGCTCAGCGCATCCGCATTATTAGGATCATAATTTCTGGTCAATTCTGCCGAAAGGAAGATATCATTAAAACGTTGTGCCTCACGGGTTGGGTTTAAAGGGGTTTCGTCATCTGCCAATGGAATACCATAAAAACGGGTTCCAAAACCATTGTATCCCACTAAACCATTCAGGGTGAACATCGGTAGGATACGACGTCCGAAGATTCCGACTTCCTGTCTGGAGAATTTCTGGTCTTCCAAGTTTCCTTTTTGGCTCAAGTGCTTGGCATATCCTCCAAAACGGATATCCTCATAATCTTCCACCGCAAAATAGGCTTCACCTAAAATGGTATTAAAGTTCCCAATACCGAATTTGGCATAATTACTCTTTAGATCAAAGATCTGCGAAAATGGGGTTTCCATGATCTTCAGTTCCTTCAATCCGGTATTGATGTCCAATTTCTTATCCGGCACATTTCCGTAATTCAATTTCGGCATGTACTCTCTTTTATTGGACATATCAGGACTACGACGAATTTTTACTGCATCAGCAAGAATAGGGCGGTAATCACGTACGATATCTATAGAATCCAATGTTACTGGTTTTTCTGGCGTCTGCGCAGATGCCGCATAGCCCATTCCCAATAAGCAGGTTAATATGGTAGATTTTTTAAAAAATGTGTTGACCTTCATCTTTTTCCTATTCTTATTTAATTTTTTCTAACAAATTTTTAGCCGTTTCCAGGATGCCATCATCCGTGGTTTCGTAATTCTCGATCACACTTTCCAACGTCGATTTCGCTTGGAAATTGTCGCCCTTCGCTTGGTAGGCTTCAGCCATCAGGATAAATCCTTTGGCCACCCAATAGTCATACGAAGAGAAGGAATCTGCGATATCCAAGGCCGACTTGATTGCCCCATCGTAGTTTTTGTTCTTCACTTGTTGTTCCGCCACCATATAACGTGCCTCAGCACCGGTTTCGGTTTTTGATTTCAAGGCAGCAAGGTTCAATTCCTTCATGCCTTCAGAACCTCTACTGGTCGACAAATAAGCCTTCGCCGCATATAGATGCGCTTTAGCGATATCCTCCTCCGAAGCTTTTTCATACTTCTTGATGATGTTCGCATAGTTCAAGGTCTCGGTATAATCGCCGATATTGAAGTAACTCACCAATAGGTTGTTCACTGCCCAACCATAGTTCTCTTTGTATTCCGAAGTCAGCTCCAATTTCTTCAGTACTTGCGTCGCTTCGTTATAAGCCTTATTGCGCAAATGCAATTTCGCTACAGAAATCAAGGTCTTTTCGGTATAGGCCGAAGTCCAGTCATTCATGATGATATTGAAATCGTGCAATGCCTCTTTGTCCTTACCCAGGTTAGCATTACTTTCCCCACGTAAGAAACGCGCATGTTTCTCATTGATCGGTTTCGGGAACTTATCGAAATAAGCATTCACCGCCTCAACGGTTGCTTGCCAGTTTCCACGATCGAATAAGGTACGGGCGATGGAGAAGGTATGTGCATCCTGCTCTGCCGTGCTCAAGTCACCAATGTTGGTACCTGTCGCATAGCGGATGTATCCCGAAGCATCCCCTTTATCCAAGTAGATGTTTTCGATGGATCCCAAAGCCTGTTTCGCTTCATCCGTTGTAGGATATTGGTTTACTACGCGTTGGAAAGTAGCCAAAGCCGCATCGTTCTGATCCTTGTTGTACTGTACCAAACCAATGGTCACCAAAGCTCTCGGTACATAAGAACTACGTGGATATTGCTCCACCATTTTCTGCAAACCGGTTATCGCTTCGTCATGGTTGCCCATCAAGAAATAGGTATATGGCACCTCGAATGCCACATCATCCGCATAATTGGATTTAGGGTATTTCGACATTACGGTATTCAAGGTCGCAATCTTTCCATTGTTATCGCCTTGAAGGCCTAATAATATCCCTTTTTGGAATAAGGCATAATCTTGACTCTGCGCGCCCGAAGCGATCAGACGGTCGTAATAATTAGCGGCCTTACTGTAGTTTTTAATTGCCAGGTACGAATCTGCTGCACGCGCAAAGGCATCGTTGCGGGTATTCAGATCGATACCATCCTTACCTCCGCCTGCTAAGAATCTCTCGAAATAATTGGCAGCGGTGCTGTAATTGTCCGCACGGAAGGCGGCATACGCCAAGGCATAGTTCGCATAGTTATACACATCCGTTTTACGGGCTGCTGGCAAGGCCAGGAATTTATTGAAATTAGCAACTGCCTCTTTGTATTTACGAACCTCGTACATGGCTTCAGCTTTCCAATAGGTCGCTAAAGCATGAATCTCCTCATCATGACGGTTTTCTTCCGAACGCATGAACATGGAAATCGCGTTCTCAAAAGCACGCTCATTGTAATATTCCAACCCACGGTAATACGTTACTTTCTGGTAAGCCGCATTCGCTTCTTTACCTCTATTTTTCAAGGCTTCCAACACATCTACTGCCTGGCGGTAATTCTTGGTACTCAACAATACCTCCGCCTGCAATGTCCTCGCCTCTTCGTTTCTTTTAGTTCTAGGATAGGTTTTGATGTATTCCTGGATCGCATCCAGCGCAACCTGGTGGAATTCCAGGTCGTAGGAAAGCTTGGCATAATTGAACAAACCTTCTTCTTTCAATTCTGGATCAAACTCCAGTTTCGAAGCTTTGAAGAATGCATTTCTAGCGCCTTGCTTGTTGCCAGTTTTTAGGTAGGCATCCCCCAAGGTAATCATGGCACTTTGGTAATAAGCATCCGGTTCTTCCAGTTTACTCAATTCCTCAATCGCCTTTTCGTAATGTCCTAATTTGTAATTGATATAACCAATCTGGTAACTATCCTGATTGTTCTGTGTTTTTCCTTGATCCTGCGCCTGGAATTTATCGTAGTACTCTTTGGATTTGTCCAAATCACCTTTGATAAAATAGGTGGCGGCAATGATGCGGAACATGTCGGTTTCACTTTCCTGCTTGGTGGTTTCCAGTTTTGGCAATGCGTAGCTTAATACTTCGTCATAGCGTTTATCCAAGAAATACAGGGCAGTGATATAATAAGGGTAACTGTTCTCGTATGTTTTTGAACCTTCTAAGCGTTCAAATTCATTCAATGCAGTTTTATATTCTTGATCAAGGTAGCTTAGGTAGGCCGAATAATAGATGGCTGCTTCCTGGTATGGGCTTCTTTGATCTTTCAACTCCAAAAACACCGGTTTTGAAGCTTCATAATCGCCGGTCATGAATTTAGCGTAGGCCAGTTTGAAGCGATATTCTAAGTTCTCCGCACCAGCAAGGTTTTTACTATCGATTTTCTCGAGCCATTCGATCGCTTTAGGATAGTCTTTCTTTGCGTAATAGGATTTACCGATCTGGAAATAGGCAGCTTTGGAATTGGCACTTGCCGGATAGTCACGGATAAATTTCAGGAATTGATTTTCCGCATCAGATTCGCCAAGTTCAATCGCACATACCGCTTGATAATAACGGACATTCTCTTTCAGTAAACTGATTTCTTGGGTTTCATCCAATTGTAGGGTCGACTTGGTCCTCAACTGCTCCACCAGATCAAACTGCTTGGATGCAGAACTAAATTTTCCCCTTTCAAATAACTCTAAGCCTTCTTTATAAGCCTTATTTACCTCTTGCCAAGCTGAATGTTGTGCCAATGCTGGTGTACTCATTAAGCTCAAAGCCACACCTACCTGGTAAATTTTTTTATACATACGATTGAATACTCCTTTAATAGATTGCCTGTCAAATAATTAATATGGAAGGTAGTTTCACTGTGAAAATGACACAAATCCTTCAACCTACGAAATTAATGGATAAGTTGTATGTTTTCCTCAAAAGTTGTTAACACCTGTTAATAACCTAGGGCATTTAACTTTATTTAACAGAAATGGGATTGGGGGGGGGAGTGGGGATTGGGGGAAGTTTGGTGGTTGTGGTTGTGGTTGTGGTTGTGTGTGATGTGATTGCCTTTACGCGTCATTGCGAGGAACGAAGCAATCTTTACACAAGTCGAAAGATTGCTTCGTCGTGCCTCCTCGCAATGACGAAGTGCCTCCTCGCAATGACGAATCTACCCCCTCTGCCCAGCCAGCAAATAAAGCACGGCCATTCTCACCGCTACTCCATTTTCCACCTGGTCCAAAATAATAGAATGACTACTATCCGCTACATCCGACGTAATCTCCACTCCCCTATTAATAGGGCCCGGGTGCATAATCACAATCTCCTTATCCAACGAATCCAGGATCTGCTTATTCAAACCATACAACATCGAATACTCCCGTAAAGAAGGAAAGTAAGCAATATCCTGACGCTCCAACTGGATCCGCAGCATATTCGCCACATCACACCAATTCAACGCCTTCATCAGATCATGCTCAATCTTCACTCCTAAGGAAGAAATATATTTGGGGATCAAGGTAGTTGGTCCACAGACCATCATCTCAGCACCCTGCTTCTGCAAACATAAAATATTCGAAAGAGCCACCCTCGAGTGTAAAATATCCCCAATGATAGCCACTTTTTTACCAGCCACATCGCCCAGTCTTTCCCTGATGGAAAAAGAATCCAACAAAGCCTGCGTCGGGTGCTCATGCGCACCATCACCGGCATTCACGATCTGTGCATCCACATGCCTGCTCAAGAAAACCCCAGCTCCCGCATAAGGATGGCGCATCACGATCATATCCACCTTCATCGCCAGGATATTGTTCACCGTATCGATCAAGGTCTCCCCTTTGCTCACCGAAGAAGAAGATGCCGCGAAGTTCACGATATCCGCCGAAAGGCGCTTCTCCGCCAATTCAAAAGATAACCTCGTTCGGGTAGAGTTTTCGAAAAAAACATTGGCAATGGTGATATCACGTAAGGAAGGCACTTTCTTGATCGGTCTGTTTAAGACCTCTTTAAAATTTGCCGCTGTATCCAAGATCAATTGGATATCATTGCTGTTCAAATCCTTTATGCCTAATAAATGACGGGTACTTAGTTGTTCAGATGCTGACATTTGTAAAACAATATAAAATCACTACTTCTTATCGGTGATTAACACAATACTATCGTTATCATCTACCTCTTTCCAGCTGACAATAACCTTTTGGGAATCGATGGAATCCACCTGGATACCAATATAATCCGGTTGGATCGGGATCTGTCTGGAAAAACGACGATCCACCAACACCATAAGCTCAATCTGATTCGGACGACCAAAAGCCTGAAGCGCATCCATGGCCGAACGAATGGTTCTTCCGGTCCATAACACATCATCTACCAAGATCACATCCTTGCCATCAATGATAAAATCGATCACCGTACTATTCGCTGCCAATGGACTCGCCCCTTTCATCCGGAAATCATCCCGATAAAAAGTAATATCAAGAATTCCCTTAGGCACTTCTACCCCGGTCATTTCTTTGATTTCTTTCACTAAACGTTCTGCTAAATAGGTTCCGCGTGGCTGAATTCCGATGATCACGGCATTACTGAAATCACCATGATTTTCAATTAATTGTTGAGACAATCGCTTGAGCGTAATCTGAAACTTAGGACCATCTAATAATTTCGATTGTTTCATCTATGGATTTATTTAGGCAAAAATAAGGCATTTTTTCCAAAATTCGTAATGCAATCCCGGATTCCCTGAACATAAAAAAAGCAGCTTACGAAATAAGCTGCTTTTTATCAATTATTTAATGCTTGATGCTCCGCATCAATTCCTTACTCTCCTGTTTGGAAAAGACCTTTATACTGATCGAAGATCTGATTGGCTTCGGCCAACAGTTCTTTCTGGTTCGCCGTCGTCAGGATCTGTTGGTAATGCTGCAGGGAAGCCATGGCATAACGCATATTCCGCATCTCCAGATTAGGTTTTGTTTCCGCTATCGCCATGTAATAAGCCATGTTCTCGCGGATGAATTTCAGATTGCGTTTCACGATTTCCGTTGCTTTGCTAGGTTCACCCGCTTTGTACATCGCATCGATCAAGCTGGAATAACCGTAGATCTCCGACATCAGGTAGGTCCGTTTTGGAAGATTCTCATAGGCATTGTTCACCAATTTCTTGGCTTCTGCCTGATGTCCGCTTGCCAATAAACCTTGTGCGGTCTCCCCAAAGATACTTCCCGCATATATGCTGATGTAACGGTAGGAATCCGGATCCAGATATTTCGAATGCGCAATGTTACCCCATTTGTATTTATTGATGATGTTATTGTAAGTACCCTCCACATCAGCGATCGGAGTGCTCATTTCACCTTCCATCGCCGAAGCTACCGGCATCAATCGTAAGGCAAAACCTTCAGATACCAGGTATTTACCCAATCCGATGTAGTTTTCTTCAGGTGTTGTTGTGGTAAAATAAACCGGGCGCTTCCAATTATTGTTCGCCAGAATGGCCATGATCGAAAGGTCAGCACGGCTAACGATATTCCCTGGGTAAGTCCATTGCATTGTATCGACAATCACATCTTCCCATTCCTTAGGCACCACCTTATTGGCAATTACCGCGGCTTTATCCACCTTATATTGCATATTCTTCGTTGGAAGCAGGTTTCCGAATTCACCACTCTGCAATTGAACTTTTGCCTGTGGATCATCAGAAAGCATCACTGCCAATAATTCCTCAATGTTTACATGTCCAGGAATCTTGAAATCATTGTAATAGATCACATCCCTCACCCCATCCTTAATCTGCTCCGGATCGATGTTCAATGGCAATGCATCCGCATCGTTCACTTTCTCCATCATCTGTTTCATGTACCAATCAGAGCTCAATAAACTCAAGTTCACTACGCGCACATCCGTACGGAAACCTTCCACCTCCTGCACGTACCATAACGGATAGGTATCATTATCCCCATAGGTGAATAGGATGGCATTCGGCGCACAAGACTCCAAGTAGTTTTTCGCCATGTCCCTTGCCAGGAATTTCTCCGAGCGATCGTGATCATCCCAGTTCTGGCTTGCCAACAGCACAGGTCCACAAAGCACGGATACCCCTGTTGCCGCCATGGCAGCCGTTTTGGCGTTCATCTTCCTGCTCAGCATATCCGAAATCCAAAGGGCACCCATACCCACCCAGATACAGAAAGCGTAGAAAGATCCTGCAAAAGCATAATCCCGCTCCCTTGGCTGCATCGGTGTTTGGTTAAGATAAAGTACAATGGCCAGTCCGGTAAAGAAGAACAAGAGCGCCACCACCGTCGCATCTTTTTGGTCCTTTTTGAAGTGCCATACAGCACCCAAAATCCCCAATATCAACGGTAAGAAGAAATAGGTGTTTCTTCCTGCATTTTGTTTTTCTGATTCAGGCAGGGCATATTGTCCGCCAACCAGCATATTATCGATCGGTTTGATTCCCGAAATCCAATTTCCTTCCGTAAATTGACCATGCCCCTGGGCATCGTTCTGTCTACCGACAAAATTCCACATAAAATAGCGGCTGTACATATGGCCGATCTGGTAACCGAAGAAGAACTTCAGGTTATCCCCCATAGTAGGGGCAGTTCCTTCCGGCAGGTTCAGGAAGTCGCGGTAGTAGGCTTCATGTTTTTCCGAATAGATACGTGGAAAAAGCGTAGTTCTATCGAAAGTATAATCGTATTTTTTTCTGGCTACATTATAACGGTTGGCATCCTTCCGGTATACTTTGCCCGTTTCATGCATATCCGTAGGTTTAGCATCGAAATAGCGTCCGTTGAACAAAGGTTCATCGCCGTATTGCTCCCGGTTCAGGTAGCTCAAGAAAGAGAAAGCATTGTCCGGATCGGAGTTGTTCAGGGTTGGATTTGCCTTCGCACGGATCAAGATCATCGAGAATGAACTGTACCCGAAGATAATGAAGGCAACACTCAGGAAAGCGATGTTCATGATCGGCTTGATCTTTTTATGCGAATACCATAATCCCCAAACCAGTACACCCAATACCAATAGCGCAAAGAAGGTAACACCCGAACCGAATCCCAGGCCAAAGGAATTGACAAAGATCCTATCGAAATGCGCCGCCAATTTGATCAGGTACTGAATAATACCCCAAAGGACAAAACCCAGGATCACCACCCCTAACAATAAAGTTTTTACCACTCCAGAAGTGGTCACTTTATTGGTTTTTCGGAAATACACCACCAAAGCCAAGGCCGGAATGGCCAATAAGTTCAATAAGTGCACCCCAATGGAAAGGCCCATGACATAAGCAATCAATAACAACCATTTGTTGGATTGCGGCTCGTCGGCATGTTCATCCCATTTCAGGATGGCCCAGAAGACCACTGCCGTACAAAGGGAAGACATAGCATATACTTCAGACTCTACAGCCGAAAACCAGAACGTATCGGTAAAGGTATAGGCCAAGGCCCCAACCGCAGCAGAACCCATGATATTGATGATTGCGGTATTGGATAGTTCCCCAGAGGTATTGATTCTTCCATATACTTTCTTAGCCAAGGCCGAAATGGTCCAGAACAGGAAGGTAATGGTCAGACCACTACATACGGCCGAACCCACATTCATCCAATAAGCAATTTTGGTATTATCACCAAAGGCGAAATTCGAGAATATGTTTTGCAACATCAGGAATAAAGGTGCACCAGGTTGGTGTACAATCTGCATTTTGTAGGCAGAGGCAATAAACTCACCTGTATCCCACCAGCTTGTTGTTTTTTCTAACGTCAACACATAAACCAGTGTAGCAATGATACCACAGGCCCATCCCAACAGGTTATTGATTTTTTTATAATTCATAGTTGTACCAGCAGGTTTTCTAATAATTCTGCTTCGAAAATAAGGATTCCTACGAATAAACGAACAAATAGTTTCGAATTTAATACAGTTCTAATAGGCAAAACAACATAAAATGCACAGAGAGCCATTTAAAGCCAAAAAATATTGCATTGAAAATCAGTATATTTAACAATTAACCTAATTTTTTATTTGCGAATTAGAAAACTCGACGTATATTTGCATCGTCAAAAGGGAACAACCTGAGACAAAAAACTAAAAGGATTGCCCGATAGTATAATGGTAGTACGACGGTTTTTGGTGCCGTTTGTCTTGGTTCGAATCCAGGTCGGGCAACATCAAAAAAAGGCTTGAAACAATGTTTCAAGCCTTTTCTTTTATTCTACCACATTGAACCAAAGTGGGGTCAACAATCGGTATTTCTCCGAATTATCACCTACCTCTTCCGGATTCCTGTTCTGCTCATTACTTTCATAAAGCATCGCTTGTATCCATTGGGAATTATTGTTCGGATCAAAAATAGTCGTGTTCAGGTTGGCCGGTCTTTTCAGACTCGGACCATAGATTGCCGAACTGTAATCCATCCTACGCATATCCACCCAAGTTTCTGGGTTTAGGCACAAGGAAATATATTTCTGACGCATGATGTGCGAAAGACCTGTATTCAATTGGTCAAAATGTCCAGTCAGGTTATCAGCTACTTGTGCTGCCCAATAGGCATTGATATCCGAGGCAGATACCCCCAATTTACGCATATTGGCCTTCACACCCTCTTCATAAGCGGCTAATGCGCCCGGCTTATCCCCTTTCCGCAATCGTGCCTCGGCCTCGATCAGTTTCACCTCCGAATAGGTAATGAAACCAAAAGGAGAAGTGGTGTTGGTGTAGAAGCCACTCTTGCTGAATCTGCCGTAATCCTCTGGCTTGGTCTTGCTTGCATCACCCGGCGAACCATCTGGCAAAACCCCTTGTCCATTGGCAATAAATGCCCCCGCCGCTGGTCCACGATATTTCCCATCGGAAGCCGCAGGCTGCATGATCTTACTGATCCGTGGATCCTGGTATAATTTATTGGTCACCGGAAAAGAGCTCAGCATGTTCACAAAAAACTGCGACCAAGCAAAATACCTAGGGTTGGTTAAGGATTCAAAACCACCCCAGCTCGACCATGGGTTTTCATCCACCAACAATCCGCCCGATAAATAAGGGAACTCGGCATCCATTCCATCGCCATTGAACGCATTCTGACAGGCTTTGATGATCTCATCCGCATTGTACAGCCCCGATTTCTTACTCAAATGGTTCATGTACCTTGCCTTTAAGGCCCAAGCGAACTTCTTCCATTTGGAAATATCCCCTTGGTACAGCAGGTCTCCGTTTTTCACGTGCAAGCCCCGCTTGTTGTCCGTTCTTTCAAAAGCGGCAATAGCCTCATCAAGTATGGTCTGCAAACGCTCGTAGACCTCTTTTTGGGTATTGAATTTTGGGACCAAGGAAATCATATCCTTACCATTATAAAAATCATCGACTACGATATCACCATATTGAGCGGTCAGCAATCCGAAATTCAGTGCCAATAAGGTTTTTCCTACTCCAACAAAATGTGGATTTCCTTCTTCCTCTCCCAATACAATAATATCCACGGCATTTGGCATCGTGATCACATAGGCATTCTGCCAAGCAAAATAACCCGAAGTAAATCGCCAATTCGTTGCCGAATATCCTCCTGAAGAGGCACTCTGTATGGCCCCATATTGCGTTACTCCGGCTACCTCCCGCGAAGCACGCCACTGTGCCGCCCCACTTGAAGTCGTGATTGCTCCAGCAATCCTGCTCGCAGCCTCTACCTTCGAGGGATTGTTCGGATCTTCATTTACATCCAGGAATTTCTGGCATGATCCCAATCCCAAACTCGTTGCTGCTAGTGCTATATATAAACTGTTTTTAATAAAATTCTTCATGGCCTATTAAAATGAAAATTTCAAACCTAAATCAAATCCCCTGGTCGCTGGAACCCCTAGGTTGTCAAACCCGAAGGACCCCGCTCCTGCTACTCCTGCTCCAGATCCGGAAACTTCCGGATCAACTCCCGAATAATCCGTGAACAACAACAAGTTTCTTCCGGTCAGTGTGAACTGGAGATTCGATAATTTCAACCTCTCTGTAAACGAAGCCGGTGCCTTATACGAAAGACTCACATAACGCAATCGGATCCAGCTTCCATCTTCCACGAAATTATACCCATTGTTCGCAAACCTGCTGGTATAATAATCTTGGTTCAACGGAATAGCGGTGGTATTGGTCGCTCCGGTGGATTCGATGATACCCGGAATCACAGCCGTTCCGCGATCCAGCGTCAATGGACTCAAACCCGACAACACCAAGGTATAGGCCGTTGCATTGAATACATCGCCACCCTGGCGAACATCCCACATAAAGGATAATCCAAGGTTTTTATATTGGAAATTGTTGGTGATACCGCCGATCCAGTCCGGATTACGGTCGCCGATATTGGACAAGGTCGAAACTACTTGTGGCATACCGTTATTATCCAATAAATATTGTCCGGCATCATTGGTTTTCCAGGTTTTTCCATTTATCCCAAACAGGGTAGAATTCAAGAAGGCAGCTCCTTGTGCAGCATCGCCCTTTACCCAAGCATCCGACAGTTCCACCCGATCCAAGAAACCAGGAAGATTAAGCACAGTGGCCTTATTTTTACTGAAATTCACATCGAAGGACCATGAAAAATCGTGCTTTTTAACTGCTTGCACGTTCAAAATCCCTTCCCAACCAACATTCTCGATCTCTCCACCGTTCAGCACGGCCAAGAACGAGCCTGAAGAAGGCGGAGTCCTGGTGCTCAGGATCTGATTATCCGAATTTGTCTTGTACCAGGTCACATCCAATCCGATACGGTTATTGAACATTTTAAGATCCGCGCCAAATTCCAACGAATTCGTGAATTCCGGAACCAGGTTAGGATTTCCATAGGTATCATTCATATTGGAGATAAATCCACGTGGATTGATGGTGAAATCATTGATATAGGTACCTAAGGTTGTGGCCAATTTATGCGCTGGTGCATCTTTACCTACCTGCGCCCAGGCTGCCCTTAATTTTGCATACGACAGAAAACCGGTACTACTGTTTCCAGAAAGTTCCTTCATCAGGTCCGTAAGGATAATGGAGGTGCTCACTGCTGGATAGAAAAAGGAATTTTGACCTGCTCGGAGGGTGGATGTCCAATCGTTTCTTCCTTTTAGGTTCAGGTAGATGATGTTTTTCCAATCTGCCGTAAAATCACCGAACACCCCAACAATTCTCCTTCTGGAGATGCTGGTGGATACGGTACGGTCTTCCGCCAACGCATTATTGATGGAAGCAAAATCCGGATCAATGAAATTCCTTGCTGTGGCGGTATTGGTTTCTCTAAATATCGTCTCTATGTTATGACCAACGGTAAAATCAAAATTAAAGTCCGACACTGATTGCTTGGCATTGGCCAAGAACGTCGAAGTGGTCAGTTGGTTATTGGCCTTTGATTCAGTCATATAACCCGTTAATCCAGTTTGTGATGTCGGAGCCGTGATACTTTGAAAATTCTCCCCATAATAATCTGTTCCCAATCGATAGGTCAAGGTCAACCATTCATAGGGGTTATAATTCACATCCCCCATCGCGATCACCCTGTTAACCCTATTGGTTATCGGTTTTTTATTGATGGTCCAATACGGGTTATCAATGGCATTTTCCCCATTTTCACTCAGGGTTTTCTGCGTTCCATCCTCATTCAGGAAATCTGTCATCTGCACGTTCCTCGGCCAATAGATGGCACCCATTACCCCATTTTCAGAACCCTGCGGGAAATAGGTACGACCTGTATTCATATAGGTCATATTGGCGCCGATCTTTAGGTTGTCGAATATCTTATGGTCTGCGTTCAACCGAAAGGACCTTCTGGAAAAGTCGTTGTTCTTTGCGATACCTCCCTGTTCCATGAGGTTTCCAGAAACATAGAAGGTAGAACGTTCCGAACCACCACTCGCCGAGAGGTCGTGGTTCTGGGCAAAGCCAGTTTTGAAGAATCCGCCCAGATTATCGTAGATCACCTCATTTGATGCAAACTCTGGCCCCCAGGAAAGGTAACTTTCATTTTCGAAAATCCCGTTTCGTCCCTGTTTAAAGACCCCTTGCAATTCTGGCAATTTATTCGCCTTATCCCAAGAGAAGGTATTTCCGTAGCTGATGCTTCCTTTTCCGGAATTCCCCCGCTTGGTCGTGATGATCACTGCACCAGAGGCTGCCCGCAATCCATAAAGGGCAGATGCGGCAGGACCTTTCAATACCGAAATACTTGCGATGTCTTCGGGATTGATGTCGATGGCCCGGTTGGATGCCGGGGCCACTCCTGCTGTTAAACCTCCTTGGGAGATGGGCGTGCTGTTATCGATCGGAATACCATCCACAACAAATAGCGGTTGGTTATTCCCACTCAGGGAACTTCCACCTCGGATGTAGATAGAGGCAGAGGTACCGGGTGAACCTCCAGAATTGGTTACCTGTACACCAGCCACCTTACCTTGTAGGGTGTTCACTAAGTTGGGCTGATTACTTTCGGTCAGCTCTTTGGAAGAAACATTCTGGGCGGAATAACCCAAGCTTCTTGCCTGTTGCTTGATACCCATGGCGGTCACTACCACTTCGTCGATCGCTTCATCGGACGATTGCAGCGTGATGTTGTATACATTTCCAGCACCGACCACCTGGTTCCTTTCATCGGAACCGATCATGCGAAACACCAAGGTCTCGCCTGGAGCAGCTTGAATCGAGAAGGTTCCGTCCGCATTGGTCTGCACCATCCGGTCGGTCCCTTTCACGAGCACCGTAACATTTGAAAGCACCTCTCCATTGGAAGAAACAACTTTCCCTGTTACCGCTTTTTGCTGCGCCATCAAACAGGATGCATACAACGCTACCCCGAAAAAAGTAAGTAAAAATCTTCTTTTCATGTGTTTGATTTTAATTTAGGATTTATGTTTATAAGTTTTTTAGGCGATCATATCGTGATATGATAGTACAAGTCTACAAAAAAAAGTAGTTCATGCAACGCTCTTCCCGATTAAATGAAAAAGCAATCCCTGAGAATGATTAAATTTCACGCCCAGGGATTAAATTAAAGGTTAATATCAGTTTAAATTGCTTTTATTTTCCGTAACATCCGTTGGATCTCCAGATCCTGTTTATGGTGCCCATTTTTCAAGATAGCATTTCCTTTGCATTCCTTCTTAAGCTCATGTGCAGCGACTTTATAATCCTCCAATATTTCATCCAATTTATTTAGGATGTGGCAGTACTCCCGATGTGCTTCGCGCAGGAATTGATGCTTCTCGCGCAGGGAAGAAAGTTCCTCCTCAAAACCATGGAGCTGGTAAAGGATTTCCAATCCGTAGATCCTACGCATGAGTTCCTGATGCTGATGGGTGTTGATGCCTTTCATGGAGCCGGATTAAAATCTTTCCAAAACACTAAAAAAATTATTGACAGTAAATCCACCATCTTTATTATTATTGTAGGTATTATAATCTTCCTTAGAAAACGGGGTTACTTTACGAGGGTTTAGCCAAATTGTGTAAATATGCCTTCTTGAGGTTTTTTCCAAAAAATAATAAGCCCTAAATAAATCTTGAGAATTTCTACCCTTTATTTTTAATTCTTCTTTTTGATTATTCAATAATTTTAATTTTATAGCAACATATTTTTCATAATGTTTTACTTTAAAATATTCTTTTGGAAATTTAGATGAGATATTGAATATGGTATCTAACGGTTTTTCGGTATATTCAACATGCACCCAAGGTCTTGATTTTTCTTCTATTATGCCATAAACTGCGAGATGAAAAGGTTTCTTATCCGGGAATAAGTCTGTATTCTGTCCAAAAAACTTCACATACATATATCCTTTTTCGGTTTTAAAATCATCTAAAGGGTGTTTGTCACTTACAGTCAAGGTAGAATCGGCAAAATCTGAAACGTAATACACCTGGTTGATTTCTCTTTTATGGTTTGGAATTTGGTGCCATCCTGATAATTTAGCGTTATTGAAATTCAATTTAATTTTAATGCTGTCTTTGCCCGCTTCATAAGGTATTAGATATCGTCCTCGTTCCATTTTGTATTCATTCTCTTGATAGGTAATACTTTTCAAGGATAAATTCCCTATAGCATTCAATTTTATTTGGGTAACTGGCAGGATATT
The DNA here is from genome assembly GCF_004526235.1 of Sphingobacterium sp. CZ-2. Lineage (GTDB taxonomy): Bacteria > Bacteroidota > Bacteroidia > Sphingobacteriales > Sphingobacteriaceae > Sphingobacterium > Sphingobacterium tenebrionis. The sequence continues at coordinate 446,396 of NZ_CP038159.1, forward strand.
TTCATCAACTACGGATTTACTGCAGGCTTGGACAAATAAAAACCCCAGAACCAATCCAATCTGTACCCATAACATTTTCTTTCTCATGATTTAAAAATTATATGAAATATTTAGACCAAAGCGGCGACCATCCCTAAATCTGTAAAGGATAGCATCCCCATCGTCATAATTATATCTTAGATCCCCAACACTAGGTCTCTCTGCATTTTTAGGATCTAATTTAATCGCTTCTTCCATTTCTCCTGGAGACTTGTACTTTTCATTTCTATAAAATACAGCCCAATCATTCAACAGATTGGCAGCATTGAATTTTACCTCCATCTTTTTCTTCATAAAACGTGCATACACTTGGAGATCCAATTGTCTTGGGGCATTCTCAAACTCCACAAGGTTCATCTGCACATGGGTTAGCGAAGTCCGATGCCCCCTATGGTTGAAGCTACCTGTAATTCCATAATTTTCACCCCAATAAGCTATCCCGAGGTTCAACAACCAAGGCGATTGTCCTATTAATGGCCGATCCTGACCTGGCAATCTTTCTTTCGTTCTTACCACCTCCTCATCCACTCTTGTCGTTTTATAGATATCCAACACCTCTACCCTGGACCGCAATAGCGTTCCATTGCCAAACAGATATAGGTTCTTCAGCCAATTGGATTTCCCAAGGAATCCCATGTTTTTCCGGAATTCCAATTCTAGCCCTTTGTTATAGGCAGAAAGCATATTGTTATAATAGTAGGTTTTGGAATTTTCTGATCGACTCCGCATCAATTCTACCGGGGCATCCAGGTATTTATAATAGGCCGTAATGGAGAGCAGTTCCTCCGCACTCGGGTACCACTCCAAACGGACGTCGGTATTTTCTACTCCCGTGGTAAAAACATGTTCCCCATATACGTTGGCATTCAATTCCGGGATATTACCCCCTACCATTGCGGTTTCCCTGAAATCTGGCCGGATGGCTGTCCGTGAAAAAGAGCTTCTAAAATTGATGTTATGGGTGAGGTTTAACGTGGCGTTTACAGAAGGCATCCAGCGCACATCCTTGTCAAACACTCCCTTTTGATGCCGGTACAATGGATTATCAATTACAGTAGGATTAAATTCACTCCGTCTGGCAAATGCGGCATCCTGCTGGTTCTTGAGATCGTAATATTCTACACGGACCCCATATACCAACCTTAGGAAACGCCATAAACGTTGATCCATCATGGCATATAGGGAATGGTTCTTCATCCTTCCTTCAAACATGTTTCCATTGGTATAGCTGGGAAAATAATAAACTTGGTTATCCTGATCCCCCACGTTGGCATGGTCGGCAAAAATATCATGGTAGGAAAGGAAGGGAACCGTGCTTGATTCATTTCCTTTTACATAAGAACGCATCATAAACATTACCCTTTCCTGATCATAGCTCTTACGTTTGTCCCAACCTTGATAACCCACTTTGATGATATTTTGGTATTTATCCCCAAAATCGAAACTCTTCGACAAAGCGGTTGCCCAATTGTAGTCCACACCATCCGCTAAGGACCATAGCCTTCCTTCCCGACCCAATTCACCCGACCCAGTCTGTGAGGTAGTATAAACCGCTGGCGTCTGATACCGCATTTTCCCTTCATGCTCTAAAGTTGGGTTATACCGCAACCGACGCTCATCCAAGATCCGCATCTTGCTGTTATTCACGGTGAACATCCCTTCCAATTTGATGCGCCATGGAAAATGGTAGTCACCATTGATCTGATGCTGTAAAATGGAAAGGGATTCCGGCAATTGATATTGTTCCCTGGCCGGATGAAGATCATCCGACTCCACCGCATCCGAATAGTTCATTCGGTAATATTCCGAGAAATCATCGGCGTAGGTTCTCGAGTAGACATTTTTTATGGCCAGCTTAAATTTTGGACCTTGGATACCAATGTTCCCGATCAAACCGCTGCTGCTATTAAATCGATAGGTCACTCCAGGACCATTATAGCCAAATTTATCGCTATCCATCCATCTCCCAGTTACCTTTCCATCAGGCGAATAATGGATAAAAGTGGCACCGCGTACATTATTGGATTGCCTTAGGTTCTGTTCATTCCGGAAATTCGCACTGGCCACAAATCCCAAACGGATATCCTCCGGGAGATCAAATACCCGGCCCAAGGAAAACCTAAAATTCTGGTTGGGGCTTCCGATATACCTATTCCTTCTAAGAGGTTCAACCGTAAATCGTTTACTCTGCTCGATCGCATCCAAATCCCCATAGGTTCGAGGGTCGGTATGGATGATCAGAAACTTATCCTTAATGGATGGATCGGTTTGTTTCCCTCTTGGGATCACCTCCTTCTGCCGGGCTTCCATATGGATATACCATGGGGTAATCCCCGCCGGAATTTCGGCACTTTTATCATAGAACCCCAGGTACTCATTTGTTTTCCGCTCACCCAATCGATAGAAATCTTTACCTAGGCTCTGGCTATTTCCTCCGGTACCTAGGCTGATACTGGTAAAGTTGCGATCGGGGATGTCCAGGGTATTCACGGAGATCTGTCCTCCGGCAAATTCCGAAGAGACATCCGGCGTAGCAGTCTTGTTCACCACCACTGAGCTCACCAATTCCGTAGGGATGACATCAAAAGCGAAATCGCGTTTAAAGATGGAGGTACTTGGTAAATTCACCCCATCGATCTGGGCCTGATTATACCTGTCCGACATCCCCCGAACCACCACCGATCGGTTGTTCACCGTGGTTAAGCCGGTCACCCTTTTCAGTACCTGTCCCATATCGTTGTCGGGTGTCCTCGCGATCTCCTCCGCAGAGATCCCATCGGTTACCGAGGCCGCATTCTTCCTGGCGGCCAATAGCCCGGAAATTGTGGCTTTCTTAAAGGTTGTGGTGACCACCACCTCCTTGATCTTGGAACTGGTTTCCCTCATGGCGAGATCCATCCGTACCATTTCGCCTGCGCGAACCAGTACATCCACGACCTTTTGTGTCTGGTAGGACACGTGGCTGACCATGATGGTATACGTTCCGATAGGGACATCCATGCTGAAGGATCCATCGGCAGCCGTTCGGGTACTATAGCCGTTCTCCTGCAGTTTGATGCTCACCCGATAGATTCCCTTTCCCCTACTGTCCACAATCTTGCCGATGATCTTTCCCATCTGTTGCTTTGAAGCCTTAGCAGCAGATTTTGTATCGGCTACCTTATGGATGACCACGATATTGTTCTTGATGCTATAGCGGTAAGGCAGGTGGGAAAAACAGGCATTCAAGGCTTCTTCCAGCGTGGCGCTGGCCAGTTTAACGGTTACCTTGGACGTTCCGGCGAAGATATTGGCGTCATAAAAGAAATCGTAGCCCGATTGCTTTCTGGCTTCCAAGAGTACTTCCGGAATGCTGGCATTGGATTTAACCATACTGATTCGTTGTCCGTAGGTTTTTGCGGAAACCTGGATCAAACAACAGCAAATGAGGAGCATGCATAATTTCATAATGCGCATGACTTGATAAAAATTCATACTTTTGTTCTTGTATTAAGTTATCTAAAATTTGAGATTCAGATTTTATGAAGCGTTTACCAGGCGATGTTGTTACGAGCAGCATCGCCTATTTACTTCTTTAAGGGTATTATTTTCGCACTAACAACCTCCTTTCCGATAAGCTGATCTGGAATTGACCCGTGCTGTTCAGCATGTCTATGATGGCCGACAGGGGTTGTTTCCGGGATATGATACCGGAAAACCGTAGGTTTTCCAGCTCCGCCGGGCAGGATGCTTTCACATCATACCAGCGTTCGATCTCTTTTAATATATGGCCTAAAGAATGGTCCTGGAACTGGAAATCCCCATGACGCCAGGCGATGGCCTCGTCGGTTTTCCCGCTTCTGATATGTATCTGCTCACTTAGATAGGCCGTTTCGCCAGGATGCAGAATGGCCTGCCCTGCTGTTTGCTTACTGCGCACCAGCAATTTTCCGCTTGCCAAACTGGTGGTTTCCATTTCGCCCGCATAGGCCCGGATGTTAAAGGTGGTACCCAGCACCTCCACTTGTTGATGCTCGGTCTCTACAATAAATGGGACTTTTTTCCATTGCGGATTGCTCGAGCGTGAAGGAGATGAGGCTACCTCGAAGAAGACTTCACCGCTTACCTGGACTTTTCTTTCCTGCTCCTCAAAAAGGCTAGGAAAACGGATGCTGGAACCTGCATTCAGGTAGGCGATACTGCCATCGGAAAGCTCTACACGGTACTGCTGCGCATTGCTGGTCGAGATCCGATGGATGCTGGATTTCCTGGAAGGGCCTGCTGTTTGGAAATCTTGATAATGCGGCAATTTTTTGGGGATATAGACCACGCCATTGGCGGTATAACGTATTTGGACCGCTTGATCTTCGAATGCAATCCATCCTTCCTTTTGTCCTGAAGCTCTTTGCTGCCTGTTTTCGAGAAGGATAATAGGGCTTTTGTTTGGGCAGCCGGCACATCCTGCTGAACCATTTGCTCTTGGTTTTCTTGCCTATTCCCTATCCCATAGAATTTCCAAATCCAAAAGCTGAATGCCATCAATAGGAAAATCACGGCTGCCCAGGAAATCCATCGCTTATGGATGTTATAGACCTTGGTAGGTTTTGCATTATCGGAATTCATTTTGTTGCGGATGTGTGCATAGACCCGGGCAAGCAGTTCGGCTTCCTCGCCGTGCATAGGAATTTCTTTTCCCTCGATTTCAATCGGAATTTCTTTACCTTCTTCCCGATCTGTCAGCCTCAGAAAACAGATCTCCAATCGATCGATTTCCTCTGCTGTACAGGCGGAATGGCTGTATCTTTCCAATAACTTATCAAATTCCTTTTGGGTCATTTCTAACAAATACCTTGATGCGTCTATTAGAAAGGAACGAAATATTAAAAAATGGCTATTGGGAAAATCCGATTTAATAATTTGATAATATTAGATGAATATAAAACGGGTGGTTTTTAAGGTTTTGACGAAGCGTTTTCGGATCTCTTTTAATTGGTTGTTGACGGTGTGGGGCGAGGTCTGAAGTTCGGAGGCGATCTGCGCGATGGATTTCTTGTCCTCGAAACGGAGGGTATAGACCTGCCGCATGCGTTTGGGCAATTGGGAAATGGCTATTTCCAGGAGGGTTTCCAGTTCCTGGGTATGGGCCTGCTTGAAGGCCAGGGAAAGTTCTTCCAAGCCCAATAGACTTTCGGGCAGATTTTCCCAAATTTCATAGAGTATGGGCTGTTTTTTGTTTTTGCGGTAATAATTGAGGACCCGGTTGATGGCCATCCCATAGAGGTAGGGATAGATCTCGCCCTGGGGCTGGTATTTCTTCCTTCTTTCCCAAAGGCAGAGGAAAATATCCTGCAGGATATCCTGCGCAGCATCCCGGTCGCTGATCCGCTTGGTTATTTCTTGGAATAATCGGAGGGAATAAGCTTGATAGACTTCCTCAAAAGCCGCCTGGTTATCTTGCTGAATGGCTTCCCAACGCTTTTTATCCAGAGCTTTCATGGATGATTTTACCATAATTTTACTGTAATATTAAATTATATTCATCAAAATTAAAAATTTAGAAGTTGTAATCAAGATTATTTTTTTATGAATAAATTTGGGAGGAAGGGGGTTGGGGGGGGGTGGGGAAGGGTTGTGGAATGATTACAAAAATATTGCGTTTTCTATATGTAAATGATATGTTTTCGCTGTAAAATCAAGGTTTAAGTATGGTTAAAGCAGGTTTTTAGTATGTTAGGTTACTAAATACATACTTTCAGGTTACTTTCAGTATGCTTTCAGTACGAACTAAACTTGTTACTGCCCACCCCGCGTGATGGCACCCTTCCACGTCATTGCCCATCCCGCGTAATGACACCCTCCGCGTCATTGCGAGGAACGAAGCAATCTTTGGACTAATCGAAAGATTGCTTCGTCGTGCCTCCTCGCAATGACGCAGAAAGTGCATCCCCCCATCTCCCCACCACCTCCCACCATCTCCCCCCATCTCCCCATCTCCCCATCTCCCCTTCCAATTAATTTTAAATTTTAAAACATTTACCTAACTTTGCGGCTACAATAAATTAATAAATCATTTCACCATGCCTTTGCAATTCAATACCGTAAAATTATTTGCTGGATCTGGAACCCAGGAGCTAGCGACAAAGATTTCAAAATCTTACGGAAAGCCACTAGGAGACATGACCTTGTCGAAATTCTCTGACGGCGAAATCCAACCTTTCTACAACGAATCCGTTCGTGGAAGTGATGTTTTCCTGATCCAATCGACCAATCAACCATCCGACAACCTGTTGGAATTATTGTTGATGATCGATGCAGCAAAACGTGCTTCAGCACATTACATTACGGTTGTTGTTCCTTATTTTGGATATGCCCGTCAAGACCGTAAGGACAAACCTCGTGTGGCCATTGGCGCAAAAATGATCGCAAACCTGATCACCGCTGCTGGAGCATCCCGTATCATGACCATGGACCTGCATGCTGCCCAGATTCAAGGCTTCTTTGATATCCCGGTAGATCACTTGGATGGTGCCATCATCTTCGTTCCTTACATCAAATCCTTGAACTTGGAGAACCTGATGATCGCTTCGCCAGATATGGGTGGTTCTTACCGTGCCCGTACCTTCGCGAAATTCTTCAATGCAGAGGTAGTCATCTGTGATAAACGCAGAAAACGTGCAAACGAGATTGAATCGATGTCGATCATTGGTGATGTAACAGGTATGGATGTGGTATTGATCGATGATATCTGCGATACAGCAGGTACCCTATCGAAAGCTGCGGCATTGATCATGGAAAATGGTGCAAAATCTGTTCGTGCAGTATGTACACACGCTGTACTTTCCGGAAAAGCATACGAAACGATCGAGAACTCCGTATTAACGGAAATGATCGTTACAGATACCATTCAGTTGAATCCTGAAAAAGCAGCATTATGCAGTAAAATCAAAGTGCTTTCTACAGCGGATCTTTTCGCAAACGCCATCAAGAACGTAAATGAGCACGGCTCCATCTCGGATCTTTTTGACGTAAAGTAAAGCGAAGCTTTGCTTTACTTTAGTATTTAGTAGTAAGTATTTAGTATAAAGAACTATGTCGGCTAACCTATAGCCGACATTTTTTGTGATATACTTATCCGCCATAGATCAAAGTACTAAGCCGCCATAGATCTTCCTGCTAAGACGCCATAGGTCTAACTACTAAATACTCACTACTAAATACTGCTACTAATTTTGTTTTTCCAAAACAAAATTAGTAGCTTTGCGCCTCATTATTTAAATTTTATAACAATGAAATCAATTGCTATTAGCGGTTCTGCAAGACAGAACGTAGGGAAAAGAGAATCGAAAGAATTGCGTTACGAGGGTCAGATCCCTGCTGTTCTTTACGGAGGTAAAGAGCAAACACATTTTTCGGTTTCCGCAGCTGATTTGAAGCCAGTTCTATACACTCCAGAAGTGATCTTCGTAGAATTGGATATCGATGGTAAAAAAGCAAAAGCTATCGTTCAAGAAGCTCAATTCCACCCATTAACTGATTTAGTTACACATGTTGACTTCTTAGAACTTTTCGATGATAAAGAAGTTTCTGTAAACATTCCTATTACCTTGGTAGGTACTTCTCCAGGTGTTAAAATGGGGGGTAAATTGGTACAGAAATTACGTAAACTTCGCGTGAAAGCATTACCTAACAACCTTCCTCAAGAAATTGAGATCCCTATGGAAGGATTGGAAGTTGGTAAATCTTACCGTGTTGGTAAAGTAGATTTGAAAGACGCAAAAGTATTGAATAACAGCGACGATACTATCGTTTCAGTTGTTATGTCTCGTGCATTACGTCAAGCAGAGCAAGAAGCAGCTAAAGCAGCTAAAGGCGGTAAAAAATAAGTTTAGTAGTTAGTAGTTAGTATTTAGTAGTTAGATGTATAACGGCTAGGTATTTTAAACTTAATAACTAATAAGAACTTAATATTTAGAAAATAGAAAAGGCATCGAAATTCGATGCCTTTTTCATTTTACAAACTGTTCAACTAAATAAAAAAATGTTAATGTAGAGTTTCAATTTTGGTATTGAGACCCGATTGTTAATGTAGAGACTCTTCTAATTTTATTGATTTTGGAAATAAAATATTGTTTTCGAGATGGATGTGTTTATGAAGATCCTGCTCGAACTCCCGCAGCATATCAAACGATACCCGGTAGGTGCTGCAAGCGTCATCTGGCACGGTATAGTTGTTGGTAAGCTCCTTGATGCGTTCAAAGCGGTCGCCTTCGGCCTCATGTTCGTGTACCATCATGCTGATCGGGTTCTTTACGGTTCCGAAGGTAGGGGTTTCCGGCTTTTCCTGATGGCTCTTGGATTCTTCCAAGGCCTCAATGAACGGAAACAGGATGCGTTCTTCCTTTTCCAGATGATGACCCAGATCCAAGGCACATTCCTCGAACAATCGGTTCACTTCGATCAGCTCGGGATGACGCTCACCATGTACGCGAGCGACCTTGTTCAGGTAGGCCAACAGTACAGGCGTTTTCTCCCGCACATAGCGATGGTGGGTCTTCACGATATAGGAAACCAATAGATCGGATGGCCAGGCACTGAAATCGATGTTCTCGCCGCCTTTCGCGTTCAGCACATCCTCCAGCTCGGTAACCAAGGGGTCCAAGGCTACGCCTTTCTTAGCCGCTGCATCTTCCACCGAACGTTGTCCGCCACAGCAGAAATCCAACCCATATTTTGAAAAAACCGCTGCTGTCCTAAAATCCTGCGCAACGATATCACCCATTTTGTTTTTTGCTAATGCTTCCATGTTTTTTCATTTTTTCCCCTCTTATTTGAATTTAAGAGGTTCTTTTTTTATATAAGAGCTTCGTTATAGCGATTTATTCGGCAATGATCTTCCCTTTCATGATGCCCGCATGACCTGGGAAAGTACAGATATAATCGTAGGTTCCAGGTTCCAAGGTGAATTCGATCTTCGATTCCTCACCACCTCCGATCAATTTGGTATGCGCTATGATATCCGCCGATTCAGGGATGTACTCTTTATCCTTTGCTTTCAGTGCTGCCTCGGTAAAGGCCGTGATATCCGTTCCTGCTTTTAAGACCACCAGGTTGTGGCCCATCACTTCTTTGGCCATCTTGCCCACATGCTTTAGGGTAAGGCTTACAGGCTCTCCAGCCTTCACTTTGATCTCGTGGATATTGTATTTCATTTGGTCATCACTCTCCACAACCACCTCATTGGAAACCGCTGCCGTGGAGCTTGGCTCTGCAACAGGGGTACTCGTCGTTGTCGCTGATGTTTCGTGATTACTGTGATCCACTGCTGGTTTATCTTTTTGTTCGCCCGAACCACAAGAGGCAATAAATAGACCTGCGATTGCGAGGCCAGTGAAACTAAATAACTTTTTCATAAGATGTCATTTCTATTTAAGACAAATTTGTCGTTTATATGGAGATTAAAAAGTGATGCTTGCTACTTTTTAAAATGATCCTAAGCTGATTGGCAAAAAATGGGCTATGGGAAATTGTGTGTAATTCCCTATTTTTGCTGCCATGAACTATTTGATCGTCGGATTAGGAAACATAGGCAGGGAATATGCCGATACCAGGCACAATGTAGGTTTTATGGTGGCGGATGAGCTGGCCAATCAGGCAGGGGTTACCTGGTCTACCTTAAAGCATGCCTATTATACCGATTTCAAGCAGCGTGGACATCAGGTGTATGTAATCAAACCGACCACCTACATGAACCTCAGCGGAAAAGCGGTGAACTATTGGATGAAAGAGCTGAAGGTTCCGGTGGAGAACGTATTGGTGATCGTGGATGACCTGGCGATTCCCTTTGGATCTTTGCGCATTAAACCCAAAGGTTCGGCAGCAGGACATAACGGACTACGCTCGATCGAAGCGACCTTGGGCACGCAGGCTTATCCTCGCTTGCGGTTTGGGATTTCGGATAATTTCCAGAAAGGCCGTCAGGTGGATTATGTATTGGGGCCTTTCGATCCGGATGAGCAAAAGGATCTGCCGGCACATATCGAACACGCCGTAAAGATGGTGCATAGCTTCGTAAATATTGGTATTGAACTCACGATGACGAATTTAAATACAAAATAACGAACAAAAATTCTTCTATTCTTGCCGATCATGGCATTTTATACTAAAAATCATAAGGAAATCCATAAAAGATTTCCTTTTTTCATTGGAAAATTCCAAAATTTTTAGTAATTTTTGGAAAAAGAGAAGGAGAAAACCAATGAGGAAGATTAGCCCCTATATTTCGATACCTGTAGTGATCTTTTTAGTGATATTGGGATCAACTGAAGCTTTTCAGCTGCTGAGTGAGCGGTCTGATTGGGATGTTTTTCTAGGGGTCTTGCTGGTGATCCTTCTGATTGCGGTCGTTTATAATTTTTTCAAATATATCTTTAACAAACCAATTGAATGAAAAGAAACATGATTGCTTTGGGCGCGACGCTGTTCGTTGCCCTGATCGTATGGATTAGTTGTACGGAACGTATTGATGCCGGTTATGAAGGCATTAAGGTGAAACTTTACGGCTCGGATAAAGGGGTTCAGGATGTGAGCCTGGTAACGGGTCGGGTATGGTATAATCCGATCACGGAATCCATTTATGAATTTCCGACCTATGTTCAGACTGTGAATTATGAGAATTTTACGGTGAATGCGAAAGATGGATCTGTTTTTACGGTTGATCCTACCCTATCTCTACGCGTGTCGAATGGCAGTACACCGAAGATCTTTATCAAATATAGGAAACAGATCGATGAGATCTTGGGGAATACGTTGGTGAACCATATCAAGGATGTTTACCGCATTGAATTCAATAAGTATTCTACGGATTCTATTATTAGCAACAGGGAGAAATTTGAAGCGGGTGTTCAGGCGAAGATGATTGCTTTCCTGGAGCAGGAAGGATTTATTTTGGAGCAGTTGACCAGCGGTATTCAGTATCCGGAGGCAATTACGCAGGCAATCAATGCGAAGAATGCAGCAATCCAGAAGGCTCAGCAAGCGGAGAATGAGCTGAAGGTGGTGGAAGCAGACGCGAAGAAGATGATCGTGCAGGCAGAGGCGGAAGCAAAGGCCAATGAACTGAGACAAACGACCCTATCGCCTTTGATTATTCAGCAGCAATTTATTGAGAAATGGGACGGCTCTACGCCATTGTATGGAAATAGCCCGGTGATTTTTAAGGAGTTGAAGTAGAGGTAGAGGTATTGGCATGGCGAACTTCCCGTCATTGCGAGAGATACGTCATTGCGAGGAACTATACGTCATTGCGAGGAACGAAGCAATCTTCCCTCATGTCATGCTGAGCGGAGCCGAAGCATCTGTTCGTAGGTAATAACCGTACAGATCCTTCGACTGCGCTCAGGATGACAAAGTCCAAAGATTGCTTCGTCGTACCTCCTCGCAATGACGTAGGGCCACTTAATGTCGCGGAGGTCGCAATGACGGAGTTCCTCGCAATGACAGCGAGGTCGCAATGACGTTCCTCCTCCCCATGACGATAAAAAACCTACTTTGTCATTACCGAAACAGCGCCTTCTGAAGCCTTGTCTCCAAACATATGTTTCGCTGTCTCATCCGGAATATAAGCAACCTCCTTAATATCCTTTACATCCAACCTTGACAACTTCCCTGCTTTCACTTCCTTACCATCTAAATAATACACCGCTTTTTCAGGAAGATTATTCAGGAACTCAGTATAATCCCCCTCCTTTATCAATCGCCTATTGATTCGAATAGGATTCGCATCACCAGGAAACTTTTTAAAACCTGTAACGACTACCTCCTTTACCCTTCCATGTAGCGAAGGAATAGAATCCTTAGTCACTTTTCCAAGGCCATTAAATCCTAACTTTGTTGTAATCAAAATTACACCATCTTTCCCTCTATCACCATATAAAGCGGTAGCGGATTTATCCTTAAGCACGGTAATAGACTCGATATTATGTGTTTCAATCCCCTCCCAACTACTTGCCGGGCTACCATCGACTACGATTAAAGGCTCTCCCACGGACCCTACTTTACTTCCATCGATCCCGAACTTTGTCAGTCCATCCTTATTTCTGAAAAACAACTTTGAAACTTCACCAGTGGTACCAACCCCATTAATATTCAATTTTTTCACCTCTGGATCCCCTTGTTTATTTTCTCCTGAATTACTTCCTATGGAAACAGAAAAGGTCTTTGTATGTCGGCCCTTCAATGCATCAAAATTACTGTTTTCTACCTCTCCTCCCTTAAGGGTAATATAAACTTTCCCCTTATCGGTCTTAGTAGTTCCATCCGTTGGATTATAGATCTCCACAGCTAAAATATTCTTTGGATCAATTTTTTCAAACTCCGCCTCCTCTTTAACCTCTTTTCCATTGACAAAGAACTGCGGACGATCCTCTTTATTCTTATAATTCAATTTAAAATTGTCGGGTTTTACAATCACCATCCGCTTATTGGAACCATCCACATCACTCACATAAGAGGCTTTTCCAGAAACAACCATGTTAACAGAAGGATCGTATGCAATTTTCTTAAGCTGAACAGTATCCCTTTTCACTTCCTTCACCGTATCCTTCGCCCCAATCTTCGGCAAATTCACCACTACCTCATCCAGCATCTTCCCCACATCTGCCTGTTTCAGGTTGTCCACAACAACCTCGATTTTACCTTCTGCCTGGCTTACCGAAAAGGTAATCCCGGCCACGATCAACATCGGGAGCATAAAAGCATATTTGCTCAGCTCCAATTTAGATGACCTTTTTTTGTTCATCATCATAATGCGCTTTTTTAGTGTGTTAAAATTAAACTGATTACTGATGCCGACCCGAGCACCCTGCTTGGTGACATTCAGCAATGAATACTGATAAGTCTGTCGATCCACCCCTTTATCCAGCACCTGTTGATCGGTCAGGAATTCTAGATTCTGACGCACGGCTCTGCGCATGAGCCATACGAAAGGATTGTACCAACAGCTTATCAATACAAACTCAAACAATAATACATCTACACTGTGTTGGCCTTTCACGTGGATGTATTCGTGTTTAAATATATCGTTCAGTTCCAGCTCTTCATGCTGTTGCTGATGTAAATAGATCTTGTTGAAAAATGAAAATGGTGTAATAGGAAATACCACATTCCTGAACAGGTAATCGCGCCACTGGGCAGGCTTCGAATGCCAATGTATCCGAAATAGGCTCAACAATTGGAAGATCAGCTTCAGGGCAAAAACAGCGGCTCCTAATAGCAAAAGTCCAGCCAGCAGGTCCGAGAGCGCCAAACTGCTCTGGGTTTCCTCCAGGTCAAAAGGCAGATAAGCCAGCACCTCCCCTTTTGGAAGATCGATCTTTTCTGCAAACCATGCCCTGATGTTCAGAAAGGGATATACAAAGGCATATACTGCGCCCAAAACAAAATAAACCCTGTTGAGGGAATAGAATGTCAATCCCTTCAACAGAAAATGATAGCCCAGGAATAACAGACTCAGCAATAGGTTTACTTGAAGGATATAGGTTAGTAGACTTTCCATGGTTAGTCGCTTTTATGGTACAGGATGTTTTGCTATTCTTCTTCGGAAGGATTACTTGCTTTTATTGTTCTGGATCATATCCATGATTTCCTTCAGTTCATTCGGGCTCAGTTTCTCTTCTTTCACGAAAAAGGAAACCATCTCCTTATAGGAGTTCTTAAAATAATCGCCCACGAAGGAGTTCATGAATTTTCCTTTATACTCTTCTGAGCTGATGAGTGGCTCGTAACGTTTGGCATTGGCATATTTTACAGGTTTTACATAACCTTTCCGCTCCAGGTTCCGGATGGTGGACGCCAAAGTGGTATAGGGCATTTCCGAACCCTTCATGTTCTCCAGAATCTCTCGAATAAAGCCGCCATTCAATTGCCAGATGGACAGCATCGCCTCTTCTTCTTGTATCGTTAATTTTTCCATTTTCCTTATTATTTCCTCTAATTTACGAATAATTCGTAGTTCTCCAAGATATTTAACATTTTTTTAATATTTGGTTCAACAGCTAAGTGGCTGAGGGTTAGCGAGACAACCATCAAAAGCGCTATTAAAAACAGCCTTAAATACAGCAAAAAAGGCTAAAATAAGGTTTTCCGAACTTTCTGGAAATTTGTCTTAAAATGACGATTATATGTTATTATTATTCAATTTTAACCTCAGAAAATAGAAATCAATTTTATACATTTGTAAGTAAACGTTATATGTTATAATACCATTAATACTAGAAATTTTATTATGTCTGAAACTGCATCTATTAACTTGAATGGATCTACCTTCGAGATGCCTGTCATCACAGGGACAGAGAATGAGAAAGCCCTAGATATTTCGAAACTTAGAGACCAATCAGGATATATTACTTTGGATCCCGGATTCAAGAACACGGGTTCTACAAAAAGTGCTATTACATTCCTAGACGGTGAAAAGGGTATCCTACAATACAGAGGATATGCTATTGAAGATTTAGCTGAAAAATCCACTTTCCTTGAAGTTGCTTATTTATTGATCTACGGAGATCTTCCTTCGAAGGACGTACTGGAGAAATTCCGTGCGGATATTCGTGCTCAGATGATGATCCATGAGGATATGAAGAACTTCTTTACAGGATTTCCTTCCAAATCACACCCGATGGGTCAATTGTCCTGTTTAGTAGGTGTATTATCTTCTTTCTATCCAGAGTCTTTGAACCCGAACCAAACAGAAGAAGAAGAAAACAAAACCATCATCAATCTATTGGCGAAAATGCCTACGATTGTTTCTTGGATCCAGAAGAAATCATTGGGACATCCGGTAGTTTATCCGAAGAACAATTTCGGTTATATCGAGAACTTCCTGAACATGATCTTTGGAGAGGTGAATCAAGAGAAAACTTTCGATCCATTGATCATTGATGCAATGCATAAATTATTGATCCTTCATGCAGATCATGAGCAGAACTGTTCGACCTCTACGGTAAGAATGGTAGGATCATCCAATGCGAATATGTACGCTTCGATCTCAGCAGGAATCAATGCGCTTTGGGGACCACTTCATGGTGGAGCGAACCAAGCGGTAATTGAAATGTTGGAAGCGATCAAAGCTGATGGTGGCGATGCAGACAAATATTTGGCAAAAGCAAAAGATAAGAACGATCCTTTCCGTTTGATGGGATTCGGACACCGTGTATATAAGAACTTTGACCCTCGTGCGAAGATCATTAAGAAAGCTTGTGACGATGTGTTGGAGAAATTAGGGGTTAATGATCCGGTATTGGATATTGCGAAACGTTTGGAAGAAGCAGCATTGAACGATCAGTATTTCATCGATCGTAAGTTGTATCCGAATGTGGATTTCTATTCGGGAATTATTTACCGTGCATTAGGATTTAACTCGGATATGTTTACGGTATTGTTCGCTCTTGGTCGTTTACCAGGATGGATCGCACAATGGAAAGAAATGAGGGATAATAAAGAACCGATCGGAAGACCAAGACAGGTTTATATCGGTGAGACTTTACGTCCTTATGTGCCAATCTCTGAGAGGTAGGTAACACGTCATTTCGAGGCACTACACGTCATTGCGAGGAACGAAGCAATCTTCAAACTAATCGAAAGATTGCTTCGTTCCTCGCAATGACGCTTTTTTTGCTCCTCCCTAACCCACTTCTCCCTATCCCACATCTCGCCAACCCACTTACCCTATCCCACAAAAAAAAAGCCTCCCAATTCTTGGAAGGCTAAAAAAAATAAAAAAAATATCTTATCGAATACGAATCTTATCTAACCGTAAACCGTTTCACTACCGATTCCGTTCCGGAACTAACCCTTACAAAATAAAACCCTTCGAATAATTTCTGGTTCACATCAAAACTCAAACTCTGCTGTCCAGCTTCTAAGCTTGAATTATGCAGGTTCAACACTTCATTTCCCAAGGCATCCATAATCTTAATCACTACCGTATTGCTCTTGTTCAATTTGAAGTTCACTGTAACCTCTCCAGCAATAGGATTGTACAATACTTTTACATCATTGATTAATTTATCTGACTGCTCAGCCAATAAATTCACTTTTGCGACGTTTCTACTTTTAGATGCCACCATAGCGACCTTATTTGACCTTGTTCCAGCCGTATCAACGGATGAATGAGAGGCTTGCGCATAGCTGAACACAGCCCCTAAAAGGACTATGTTTAATAGTGCATAGCGTGATATTTTCCTCAATTCTAATTTCATCGTTGGTACTTAGATTTCTTTTCTGTGACTTGGTTTAACCAAAAGTAATCATTTAATCCTTAAAACCTAATACAAAAGTAGAGATTTTTCGATTTTTTGACGGGAAAAAATAAATCCTTTAACAATTTTTAACAGGAAATTACGTTGTGCCATAAAAAGTTGTAATTTCGTGCCGTTTTTATATTCTAAAACATTAACAATTAAGTATGTCCACAGACCATAAACAAAATCTCAACAAAATAAGTTTTGCGGGATTATTAATTAGTTTAGGAATCATTTTTGGCGACATCGGAACATCTCCCCTCTATGTATTCAAAGCGATCTTTAATAAAGGTGAAATCACGGAAATGGTCATCTTCGGAGGCCTTTCCTGTATCTTTTGGACGCTAACCCTACAAACGACTGTCAAATACGTATTGATTACCCTCAATGCCGATAACAAAGGGGAAGGTGGTATCCTATCCCTGTTCTCCCTGGTGAGAAGAAGAGCAAAATGGTTGATCATCCCGGCCATCATCGGTGCGAGTACACTGCTGGCCGATGGTATGATCACGCCTGCGATCACCATTTCCTCTGCGGTGGAAGGTTTGGCCATTAAAACGCCAAATTTCCCTACCATTCCGGTCGTGGTACTCATCATTTCCCTACTATTTATCATTCAACGATTCGGAACGAATATCGTCGGCCGTGTTTTCGGCCCGTTGATGTTCATCTGGTTCTCCACTATCGGGATCTTAGGGATCTCCTACCTTGGACATTCGCCGGAAATCTGGAAGGCTTTAAATCCATATTATGCTTACCAATTATTGAGCAATTACCCCAATGCCTGGTTTATCTTAGGGGCCATCTTCCTGTGTACAACGGGTGCTGAGGCGCTTTATTCCGATATGGGGCACTGTGGTAAGTCGAATATCCGTATCTCCTGGATCTTTGTGAAACTGATGTTGATCCTGAACTACTTCGGACAGGGTGCCTGGTTATTGGAACATCAAGGTTCCATGTTGGGTGAAATCAACCCGTTCTATGCCATTATGCCGGATTGGTTTGTGATCTGGGGAGTGACCATTGCGACCATTGCGGCTATCATCGCCAGTCAGGCGATGATTTCCGGATCATTTACGCTGATTGCCGAAGCTGTACGTCTGAATATTTGGCCGAAAGTGGCTATTCGATATCCTAGTGACCATAAAGGACAGATCTATGTCCCATCGGTTAACCTCATCCTCTATTTAGGCTGTATGTTAATCATCTTGGTATTCCGGGAATCCAGTAACATGGAGGCAGCCTATGGATTGGCCATTAACCTGACTTTCATCACCACAACCATCCTGATGACGGTATTTATGCTCAGAAAACGCATCAACCCTATTTTGGTAGGGCTGTTTGCCCTGGTGTATACTACCATCGAACTGGCTTTCTTGATGGGTAATATCAGTAAGATCACGCATGGTGGCTGGTTGACTTTGCTATTGGCCATTGTATTGTTCGTAGTGATGTATGCTTGGTTCGGCGCAAGGAAGATCAAGAACAGGTTTGTGAAGTTTGTGGATGTTAGGGAGTATTATCCTATCCTATCGGAATTGAGCGAGGATGAAACGGTGCCTTATTTTGCTTCCCATTTGGTGTATCTGACCAGTGCGAATAATATCCATGAGGTGGAATCGAAGATTACCTATTCGATCATCAATAAGAAGCCGAAACGGGCCGATGTGTATTGGCTGGCGCATGTGGATGTGATGGATAATCCGCATACGAGAGAATATAAGGTGACGCAATTGGTTCCTGGAAAAGTTATCCGGATAGATTTTCACTTGGGATTTAGGGAAGAGCAAAAGATCAGTTTATTGTTCCGGAAAGTGGTGGAAGATATGGTGAAGAATGGGGAGATTGATATAACCAGTAATTATGCGACCTTGAAGAAGCATCATATCCCTGGAGATTTTAATTTTGTTGTGCTGGAGAAAGTGATTTCGAAAACGCATTTCTTGAAATGGAATGAGAAAATTATTCTGGAGATCTATAAGGTTTTGAAAAAGTTCAGTTTATCGGAAGAAAAGGGTTTTGGGTTGGATAGTAGTTTTGTGACGCTTGAAAGGGTTCCATTGACTATTCCGAATACGGAAGAAGTGAAGCTGAAGAGGTTGTAGGGTTTTAGGCATTGCGAGGCTTCGCGTCATTGCGAAACTCTACGTCATTGCGAAACTATACGTCATTGCGAAGAACTTTCACGTCATTGCGAGGAGGTGCGACGAAGAAATCTTCCGATATGCGGCGCCCCATGTCATCCTGAGCGTAGTCGAAGGATCTATACGCTGTTACAAACGAACAGATGGTTCGACTACGCTCACCATGACATGGGTAAAGATTGCTTCGTTCCTCGCAATGACGATATATTTACTTCTCTTCCTTCCCTAATTTCGAGTGCTTATACCCATACGCGAAATAAATCACCAATCCTATCAACAACCAAATAATAAAAATTATCCAGTTACTTGCCCCCAATTCCGACATCAAGTATAGATTAATCAACACCCCAATCACCGGCAACAAAGAAAAATTATACTTATAACTCAACACACTCATCACTGCCCACACCAACCAAAATACAATCACCAGTGATTTATGCAACAATATCTCCGTAGAACCCATGGTCAACCAATGATCAAGAGTCTCTCCTCCGTATCTATACACCAAAAACAATCCCACCAAAAATCCAATCCCCACAATATACTTCCCATTCACATAAGGCACCCTAAACTTAGATTTCTTTGAAATCCCCGAATGGTCCATATACAACACCCCACAACAAACCAAAATAAAGGCAAAGAAAGTTCCCACAGAAGTCAGATCCACAAAGAAATCCATCTTAAAGAACAATGCTGGAATAGCCACGACAAAGCCTGTCACAATCGTTGCAAAGGAAGGAGTCTTATATTTTGGATGGATCTTCGAAAAGCTCTTTCCCAACAAACCATCACGGCTCATGGTCATCCAGATTCTTGGTTGTGCCAATTGAAACACCAACAAAGCAGAAGTAATCGCAATAACCGAAGTCACCGAAATAATCCCCGCCATATGATCAAATCCCACATAGGAAAACACATAGGCCAATGGATCTTTCACATTCAATTCCTTATAATTCACCATACCGGTAAGCACCAAGGTGATCGCCACATACAGAACCGCACAGATCAACAAACAATAGATCATCGCTCTAGGCAGATCCCGTTGAGGGTTCTTACACTCCTCCGCAGTTGTAGAAATTGAATCAAAGCCAATAAAGGCAAAGAAAACCGCAGCTACACCGCTCATCACCCCTCCCAAACCATTTGGTGCAAATGGCATCCAGTTCTCCGGTTTTACAAAGAAAATACCACCCAGGATCACTGCCAGGATGATCCCCACCTTGATGATCACCATGATGTTACTCGCCTTCCTGGACTCCTTGATACCGATATACACCAACCAGGTCACCAAAACTGTGATAATCCCCGCAGGGATATCCAGGATGATCGGCATCCCAGCAATCCGCGGAGCGGTTTCATAAGCTTGTAAAGCGATCTTATCGATGTTCTCCATCTTATCCAGACCAACCTCCAGGAACTTCTGATGCGCATCCAGGGCATAGCCCGGTGCCATCGTCATCCATCGGGGGATGTTGATGCCAAAGCCTTCGAGCATGGAAACAAAATACTGCGACCAGGAAATGGCCACCACCATATTGGAAACGGCATATTCGAGCACAAGCGCCCATCCAATGATCCAGGCGAACAGTTCCCCGAAAGTCACATAGGCATAGGTATAGGCACTTCCGGAAACAGGGACCGTACTGGCGAACTGTGCATAAGATAAGGCAGTGAACACACAGGCAAATGCGACAAAAACGAACAACATGGAGACCGCCGGCCCCCCGTTATAACTCGCCAAGCCGATGGTACTGAAGATACCGGCACCTACAATGGCCGCAATACCCAGGGAAACCAAATCCCTTACACCTAATATTTTTGCTAGTCCAGAACCGCCGTGCTCGGCATCGGACAAGATTTGATCAACGCTTTTCTTACGGAAAAGTCTATTTGCCATATTTAGTTAATTTATTGGGTCAAGGCTACAAATGTGAAAAAAATTATGATAAATACGTGATATTATCCTGAATATACATGTAGATCTCCTTGAAATTTGTTAATTGATTATCCCTATAATTGATCAGGACCTCGGTCAGTGCCTCGTGTTGGCTGGGCTGCGTTTCGAAAGTCCAAATACGTTTTGATATGTTGAATAAGGGGTTTGAAATCTTTTCCACCTCCTTATACTCAAAGATATAGCGCCAAGAGAGGAACTTATCATAAAAATCCATAAAGCCTTCCACATCCTCTACCCCCAGTGTTTTCAGGTAAGAACGCAAGGTGGATAGGTTTACATGTTCCAAATGTTCATACAATCGGCTTACGTTGACCAATTCGTGCTGGATCAGTAGATGGTCAAGCAGCAGTTCGATGGCAATATGCGCCATAAAGGAGGCGCGAATGGGCAAGCCTTCCAATACGGGTTCCAATTGCTTGCGCAATACATGGTTATGCTCGAGAAAGAATTCACTGCTATGGAAAAGCTTGTCGACTTCCACATGCCGGTACCAACCTTCGGAAATGGCCTGGGTCTGTGGATGGAGGAAAAATTGTTCTTCTTGTTTTTGGGGATGAAAGATATAGCTCTTATCTACATTTTTTAAAAGGTCGGGTAGCAGGGAGCCCAAAACACGCTCCGGCTGTGTCGCATACCGTTCAAAATAGAAATGAGAAAGAAAATTCATATCAACCCAATAACCGAACAATTTATCTGTAAGATACATTTTAATCTGTTATCTTTGCAATTCTTTAATAAAAAATCTTAAGGGTAAACTATGAACTTTGTAGAAGAACTACGCTGGAGAGGCATGCTTCAAGACATCATGCCAGGAACAGAAGAATTGCTAAACAAAGAAAAGGTGGCAGGCTATATCGGCTTCGACCCTACAGGCGATTCGCTACATGTTGGTCATTTAACGCAGATCATGACCCTGATCCACTTCCAACACGCTGGTCACAAACCGGTAGCTTTGGTGGGTGGTGCAACAGGAATGATCGGCGACCCTTCATTCAAATCAGCGGAGAGAAATCTCTTAGATGAAGAAACCTTACAACGCAATGTGAATGCGTTGAAAAATCAACTTGCAAAATTCTTGAGTTTTGGCGACGGGGAGACCGATGCCAAGATGGTGAACAATTACGATTGGTTCAAGGATTTCAAGTTTCTAGACTTCATCCGTGATATCGGGAAGCTGATTACCGTGAATTATATGATGGCCAAAGATTCTGTAAAGAAACGCTTGGAAGGCGAAAGTGGACTTTCCTTCACTGAATTCTCCTATCAACTAATTCAAGGTTATGATTTCTATTATCTATGGAAAAACCACAATTGTAAGGTGCAGATGGGTGGATCGGATCAATGGGGAAATATTGTTACCGGTAGTGAACTGATTCGTCGTATCGATCAGGGATCGGCCTTTGCGGTGACTACGCAATTGATCAAGAAATCGGATGGCCAAAAGTTCGGTAAAACCGAATCGGGAGCTGTATGGTTGGATCCGAAGAAAACTTCGCCTTATAAATATTATCAATTCTGGTTGAACGCTACGGATGATGACAGTAAATCGTGGATCAAGATCTTTACCTTAAAACCGAAGGAAGAGATTGATGCGATCATTGCAGAGCATGATGCTGCCCCACATTTACGTATCGTTCAAAAAGCATTGGCAAAAGATATTACGATCCGTACGCATTCGGAACAGGATTATGAAACAGCTGTTAAGACTTCGGAATTTCTTTTTGGAAATGGCGATTTGAGTTTCTTGTCCAATTTGGAGCATGATGCGGTTTTGGAAGTGTTCGATGGTGTACCTCAATTTGATCTTGCAAAAGATAAATTAGCGGCAGGGATAAATATTCTTGATCTTTTAGCAGTGGAAACACAGGTGTTTCCTTCTAAAGGTGAAGCTAGAAAAATGTTGCAAGGTGGTGGTGTTTCGTTGAACAGAGAGAAACTAACTGATGTGGAATTGGTGGTTGGGAATGATCAGTTGATCAATGGAAAGTATTTGATCGCGCAACGCGGTAAGAAGAATTATTATTTGATAACGGTTTCTTAAGAAACCTGCGTCATCGTAAGTTTGTAGGGAAGTTATAGGAATTAAAGAAACAGAATATAATTTTGTATTTCATTTAGGATACAGCGAGAGAGGGAGTAAGATTTTTAATCGTCATTGGTCCTTGAGAGACCCTTCGCAATGTTAATCCCCCTCTCTTATTCCTATCATAAACTTGGACAGTTCATTAGGCCAGGAGCCTGTTTTTACGATTGATAAGTTATGATAAGAGCTGCTGTAATCCACAAAAATGGTATACAAAGATGGTAACAGGTATTGATTGTTCAAAGGATTATTTTGACATTTCTGTCCAATCGGGACAGAAAGAGGTTTTTAAGGGTCGTTTCAGTAACGACGAAGCGGGTTTTGTGGAGGCCCTGGGCCACATGCACGGCAGCCATATAGCGATGGAGGCCACCGGTCCCTATTACTTCCGGCTGGCAAAGTTCCTCTGGGAGAGGGATGAACGGGTCTCGGTCATCAACCCCCTTGTCATCAGGCGTTTTTCCCAGATGACCCTGGCCAGGACCAAGACCGACAGGAAGGATGCCCAGCTCATCGCCAAGTTCACCAGCATGACGGAACCTGCCCAATGGAGGCTGCCGGAGGAACATGTGCTGAGGATCAGGAACCTGGAAGGCTATATCAAGGGACAGAAGGAATGCAGGACCATGCTAACGAACAGGCTCCATGCATATGAACATGCGGGAACACTGGAACCCACGCTCAGGAAGACCATAGAGGAAGGGATCAAACGTTATGATCAGGACATCAATGAACATGAAAGGCAGGTCCAGCAGATCATCATGGAGAATTACGGGGAACTCAATGCGAACCTGCGGAGCATACCCGGAATAGGGCCGCGCAGCGCAGCACTGCTTATCATCCTGACGGACGGTTTCAGTCGGTTCGAGGGGTACAGGCAGCTGATATCCTATTTCGGACTGGCGCCCAGGATATTCGAGTCCGGCAGCAGTGTAAGGGGAAAGGGACATATCTGCAAGATGGGGATGGGCCAGGTCAGAAAGGTGCTGTACATGGCGGCAATATCCGCCATCAGGAGCAACACCGCCTGCAGCGGGCTTTATGGGAGGTTGATGGAAAAGGGAAAACCCTACAAGGTCGCAATCATAGCAGTGGTGAACAAACTGATCAAACAGGCATTCGCCATCGCAAAATCTGGAAAGGGCTACATCGCAAAAGCGGCCTAATCAGAATATTATTTGGAGAAAATTTAATTTATTATTTGGATATATACACAGTTCATTGCGAGGAACGAAGCAATCTTTAGCCATGTCATGCTGAGCGTAGTCGAAGCATCTGTTCGTATACAACCGTACAGATCCTTCGACTTCGCTCAGGATGACAAAAAAGAAAGATTGCTTCGTCGTACCTCCTCGCAATGACGTTCTAGTTACTAAATACTAACTACTAAATACTCGCTACTAAATACTAACTACTAAATACTAGCTACTAAATAAAAACCCCATCAATACTTAATAACCGAATGCAATAAATCATGCTGGTTCGTTTGCACTACAAGACCTTCATAAATACAAATCGTCCCTAACATCTGCGAACTTGGCGTAATACTTATCGTCTTTGCCTTTTCTGTTTCTCCTTGAAAAGAAACCTGCAGTTCCATAACCTCCATACTAAAATCCTGGAATTTCGTCACTTCATTTCCAATACTCAATTTCTGCAAGGTATTGCCCTGCTTGATCTGAATATCAACCTTCTTACCCTCCGCAAGATTAGCAAATCGCAAGGAAGCCATCCTGTCCTTTGGCACCACAAAATCATCCTGGGTTAGCAGATACTTCACATACGTACGCCCATAAAGAAAAACAGAATAAAAATTACTGCCCTTAAACTCCATGGCCTTACTCAACAACACCGTACCATTTGCTTTCGTACTGATTTCAATTGTTCTGTTCCCTGGAAATATGGTTTTAAAGGAAAGGAAATCACCCGGCTGTAACTGCTCATTTCCTTGATTGATTCTTTTGTTGTCCACCGAGAAGTCCAGTCCTGCACCAAAGCCTAAGCCATTGAATACCGATAATGCAGCGAATTCTGATGACGGTACATCATTGTACTCATTCATCATATCATCCTTCGCACAGGAATTCAATAGTAAACTGGAACTTACAAATATTAGGAATACAACAATTTGTTGTGTTAATCTCATAGAATTATTATATTATATTTATTCCATACTACGAGTTTGGAAAGCTTATTGCTACATCCTTTTGTTATCAAATCAAAAATACGTACAATTGGAAGCATTCCTATTTTTTTTTAAGTTTGTACAAAGAAAAAATATTAGCCTCATTTAAATGGCAAGACTAAATACATTCAAGAATGGCAGTGGATCGGCTGGGACTAAGAAGACTAAGAATACCACGCTATCTTATCAAAAACGAGCCAAAACAACAGCTACTAAAACCTTCGATCAGATCAATTTTTCGGAAGGACAACGAAAAGCCCTGAAAATATTCGGGTTATTCTTACTGCTTTTGGCAGGGTTGTTTACTGTGGCTTTTGTATCATACCTTTTCACTTGGAAGGCAGACCAAAGCTATATCGCCGCAACTAATGGCGGTTGGTCTACCCTATTCCAAACCGGCGAAGAAATTCAGGACGAAGGAACAGAACTTCCTTTGGTTGAAAATAAATTAGGGAAATTTGGAGCATTATTGGCCAATCAATTCATTTACGAATGGTTTGGAGTGGCTTCATTCCTATTTATAGTGATCCTTTTTGTTACAGGATACAAATTTCTTTATAAAAGATCCATTTTCCCGATCTGGAAAACCTGGGTCTATTCCCTTATTTCCATCATCCTACTTTCAGTAACCTTTGGGTTTATCCAAGATTTCATTGCCGAAACACCACATATCCTAGAAGGTAAGTTTGGTTTTTGGACCAATCAGATCCTCAAGGCACAGATCGGTCAGGTAGGAACTGCAGGGGTACTGATCTTTATTGTGCTTACCGCCTTGGTATTGCTTTACAATTATGACCTACGATTGTCTTTCCGTTCAAAAAACTCGGATGAGGAAAATGATGAATTTGAAGATGAGGAGGAATTGCTGGAAGACTCCCAAATCAATAAAATCCGTGCAAACAGACAAAACGAGGTGGCTACGCATACCTACAGCTACCCACAACCAGAACCTGAACAAGAGCTAGAAGACGAGGAAGAACTCACTCCTGAAGAGGAAGAATTGAGTTTATCCCTTCCGCTACAGGTCAACACCCCAAAACCGAGCAATCAAGTCGTTTCCAATACTCAGGAGAACGAGATTGAATTCAGTATCGAACAGCCAACATCCAACAAAGTGGAAGCTCCAATCCAGGAAGAACCTAGCTTGGTGGTTGAAAAACCGATTGAGGAAAAGCCCATTACGGCCAATGATTTGGTGGAGAAATTTGGTGAATATGATCCGAAACTGGATCTATCCGGCTACCAGTACCCTACCTTAGATCTATTGAAAGATTATGGTACCGGAAAGATCACCATCAACCAGCAGGAATTAGAAGGAAATAAAAACCGTATCGTGGAGACCTTACGGAACTACAGCATAGAAATTGAGCATATCAAAGCGACCATCGGCCCTACGGTGACCTTGTACGAGATCATCCCGAAACCCGGTGTCAGAATTTCCAAGATCAAGAACCTGGAGGATGATATTGCCTTAAGTCTGGCCGCATTGGGAATCCGTATTATTGCACCGATGCCAGGAAAAGGTACTATTGGTATCGAGGTACCGAGCAGTACACCAGAAATGGTTTCCATGCGTTCCATTTTAGCCACTGAAAAATACCAGAAAACGGATATGGACCTTCCTATTGCATTAGGAAAGACCATCTCCAACGAGGTTTATATTGCCGATTTGGCAAAGATGCCGCACTTATTGGTAGCTGGTGCTACGGGACAGGGTAAATCCGTCGGGATCAACGCCATCTTGACCTCCCTGCTATTCAAAAAACACCCGGCAGAACTAAAATTCGTGCTGGTCGATCCGAAAAAAGTGGAACTTTCCCTGTTCAAAAAGATCGAAAGGCATTTCTTAGCGAAACTTCCTAACGAAGATGACGCTATTATTACAGATACGAAAAAGGTGATCAACACCTTAAATTCCTTGTGTATTGAGATGGATCAGCGTTATGACCTGTTGAAGAATGCGCAGGTTCGTAATCTGAAGGAATATAATGTGAAATTTATCAACCGTCGATTAAACCCTGAGGAGGGTCATCGATTCTTACCGTTTATAGTTCTTATTATTGATGAGTTTGCCGATTTGATGATGACGGCAGGCAAGGAAGTGGAAACACCGATTGCACGATTAGCACAGCTGGCCCGTGCGGTAGGTATTCACTTGGTCATTGCAACGCAAAGACCATCCGTGAATATTATTACCGGTACGATCAAGGCCAACTTCCCGGCGCGTTTGGCATTCCGTGTATTATCAAAGGTCGATTCGAGAACGATCTTGGATAGTGGCGGTGCCGACCAATTGATTGGACGTGGGGATATGCTTTTGGCAACCGGTAGTGATCTGATCCGGATACAGTGTGCCTTTGTGGACACACCGGAAGTCGATCAGATCTCCGATTTCATCGGTGGCCAACGGGGATACCCTTCAGCGCATTACCTACCGGAATATGTAGGTGAGAACAGCGAAGGCGGATCTTCATCCGACTTTGACATGGATAGCCGTGACCCGATGTTCGAAGAAGCTGCCCGCCTGATTGTTATGCATCAACAAGGTTCAACATCATTGATACAGCGCAAATTAAAATTAGGATACAACCGCGCTGGAAGGATAATCGATCAATTGGAATCTGCAGGAATTGTAGGTCCATTTGAAGGAAGTAAAGCACGCGAGGTGCTCTATCCAGACGAATATTCTTTGGAACAGTATTTGGAAACGTTAAGATAAGATGAAGAACATGAAAAAATTACTGTACGTAGTACTGGCGGTCTTTATCGCCAACACTGCCTTTGCGCAGAGCAATAAAGCAAAATCTATTTTGGATAAGGTATCGGCGAAATATGATTCCTATAATACCTTACAATCGAATTTCTTGTTGAAAGTAACTCCACGTACCGGAGAAGCATCCACCGTGAACGGCAAGATCTTGGTGAATAAACCGGAAGATAAATTCAAGATCGAATTGGCTGATCAGGATATTTATGGCGATGCGAATACCACTTGGACCGTATCAAAAGAGGTAAAGGAAGTGCAGGTCAATTCGGCCGATGAGGGTAATCAAAAGATCGGCCCTTCCAATATTTTCACCTTCTACAAAAAAGGATTTAACTACAAATATGTAGGCACGAACAATGTGGCCAAAGAAGGAAAGGTAGATGTAATTGATCTTGTCCCTACGGATAAGACAACCAACTATCAGAAGATCACCTTAAGGGTAAACAGCAAATCCCATATCCATGATGTAAGTATCCTGGATAAATCGGGCGCCAAATACACCTATGCATTTAATGCCCTGTATGTGAACCACGCGATCAGCAATGCCAGTCTACAGTTCAACAAACAGAACTACCCAGGCTACGAGGTGGTCGATCTCCGGTAGAATAGATATTTTATTATAGATTATAGATAATAGATGAGAGATAATAGACCTTAAAAAAACGAGCATTGCTGCTCGTTTTTTTTTTAAAGTCTAAAGTCTATAATCTCTTATCTATTATCTATCGTCTATTACTAGACAACCAGGCGGCCGGCAGTACTGGCTCTTACCTGGTCTAGGGTTACTCCTTCGTGCAGTTCTACGAGTTTGAAGCCTCCTTCCGGGAGGACATCGAATACGCCGAGTTCTGTTACGATTTTCTTAACACAGCGGACGCCTGTAAGCGGTAGGCTGCAGGAAGATAGGAGTTTGGATTCGCCGGCCTTATTCACGTGTTGCATGGCAACAATGATGTTCTCCGCACTGGCCACCAGATCCATCGCTCCACCCATGCCCTTTACCATCTTTCCTGGGATTTTCCAATTGGCAATATCGCCATTCTCGGAAACCTCCATCGCGCCAAGGATCGTTAGGTCGATCTTTCTCGAGCGGATCATGCCGAAGCTCATGGATGAATCAAAAAAAGCTGATCCGGGTAAGGTGGTAATGGTCTGCTTTCCAGCATTAATGTAATCGGCATCTTCTTCCCCTTCAAATGGAAAGGGTCCCATCCCCAACATGCCATTCTCACTCTGCAGGACCACCTGCATCCCATCCGGAATATAATTCGCTACCAAGGTAGGAATCCCGATTCCTAGGTTCACATAGTAACCATCTTTTATCTCTTTCGCGATACGCTTTGCAATTCCAAATTTATCCAACATAGCTTAGCATTTTTTAATGATCATTGCACTGGCACCACCGCCACCATTACAGATAGCAGCAAGCCCATAATTTCCATTCTCCTGATGCAGCACCGAACTCAAGGTCACGATGATCCTTGCGCCGGAGCATCCCAGGGGATGCCCTAGAGCCACCGCTCCACCATATACGTTGATCTGGTTGGTCGAAAGGCTCAACAGCTTTGCATTTGCCAAGGCAACTACCGAAAAGGCTTCGTTGAATTCGAAATAATCCATATCATCCATGGTTAGGCCTGCTTTCTGCAAAACTTTCTGCGTAGCGATAGCTGGTGTGGTAGTAAACCATTCTGGCGCCTGCTCCGCATCCGCATAAGCAATAATCTCTGCGATTGGCTTTAAACCCAATTCCTTCATTTTCTCTTCGCTTACCAATAATACCCCAGCAGCACCATCACTCAAGGTAGAGGCATTGGCCGCAGTAATGGTTCCATCCGATTTAAAGGAAGGACGCAATTGGCTCAATTTTTCAAAATTGACCTGTTTATATTCTTCATCTTCCGAAACGATCACCGTTCCTTTACGACTATTGATTTCTACCGGAGTAACCTCCTTTGTAAACTTTCCGGATTCCCAAGCGATCTTGCTACGGGTATAGGATTGGATGGCATATTCATCCTGATCCTCGCGGGAAATACTGTATTTCTCGGCACAAACCTCGCCACAATTCCCCATGGCCTGGTTGGAATACACATCGGTTAACCCATCTTTCGCCAGCCCATCGATCAATTTCTGATCGCCATATTTTGCGCCCCAACGAGCAGCAACATCATAATATGGCACCTGGCTCATGCTTTCCATCCCACCGGCTACCACCACATGGGCATCGCCCAAAAGGATCTGCTGGGCAGCGATGGAGATGGCCTTCATGCCACTGGCGCAGACCTTATTGATGGTCGTTGCTGGGATATGATCCGACAAACCGGCAAATTTCGATGCCTGGCGCGCTGGTGCCTGTCCTAGATTGGCCTGTAGCACCGAACCCATATATACTTCATCGATCTGTAATGCATCGATTCCACTTTCTTCAATAACAGCAGAAATAGCTTTTGCACCTAATTCTGTGGCAGAGATACTGGATAAAGCACCTCCAAAACTGCCCATGGCAGTACGTTTTGCGGCTACAATAAATACGCGTTTATTCATCTTCTTTTTGTCTTACAGTTCGTTGTTCAATTCTTTTTTCGTATTGCTCTCCTTGGAAAATACGTTGTACAAATACACCCGGTGTATGGATATGATTAGGATCCAATTCCCCTACTTCCACCAGTTCCTCTACCTCAGCAATCGTGATCTTTCCGCACATAGCTACCGCATGGTTAAAGTTCTGCGCTGTACCTCGGTAAACCAGGTTACCTGCTGTATCGCCCTTCCAAGCTTTTACCAAGGCGAAATCGGGTTCAAAGGCATATTCCATCAGGTAATCTTTTTCTACCCCATGGAAGGTAAACCGGCGAACTTCCTTCCCTTCTGCCACCTCTGTTCCAACTCCTGCAGGGGTATAGATTACCGGTAGCCCGTAGCCGCCAGCCATTAGTCTCGTTGCCAAGGTTCCTTGCGGGATCAGCTCGACCTCCAGTTCGCCATTCAGCATCTGTCTTTCAAATTCTGCATTCTCGCCCACATAAGAAGCGATCATTTTCTTTACTTGTTTTTTCTGTAATAATAGGCCGAGACCAAAATCATCCACCCCTGCATTATTGCTGATGCAGGTCAGGTTGCTCACGCCTTTTTCCAATAAAGCACTGATCAGGTTTTCCGGAATACCGCATAAGCCAAAGCCCCCTAGGGACAGGGTCATGCCATCCTCAATATCCTGAATCGCCTCCTTAGCATTTGAAACAGTTTTGTTTATCATGTATAATGAGATTAGAATCGCAATTGCCTCAGAAACCAAATATTATTTCAATCCCTTTACAATTGGCTTACAATTTCGACTGTAAACCTACTTGCGATTTCGCAGTTTATAATTTTTATAAATTTAGTGAATTATATTCAAATGCGTTTGAAGTCGGAACTTTTAGTATTCATTGAATCAGGAAGTTAATTTATTACACACTTGGCATCAAAATGCATCTGCTATTAGCAATGATGAAACAGATATTCTATTTTTTGGAAGGATTGTCAATTGGGGGAGGATATAATTACAATATTTTCTTTACAATATCTAATTAAATTGCTAAACTTGATTAAATAAGACAGTAAAAAACAACTTAAAAATATGCGATTTTTATCCTTTCTATTATTGTTTTGGGTGCTAAGCCCTGCCGTTCATGGTCAAACGCTACAACAAAAACTTCGGACCACTACCTTAGATAGCCAATTTGTTGTACTCAACGTGCAATCGAGGTCACAGGATGCAGATTTCAAAATCATTAGAAAAAGTAACTTGGATATCATCCGTCAGAACGTGAGGGACTCCCTGAGCAAATACAAAAAAACGATCAATGAACTGAATGGTTCGGCATCGAGCGCTGCTGGTAGTATGCAATCTTTGAAGGATTCTGTTCAAAACCTTTCTACCGCTTTGGCAGCAGAACAACAAAAAACAGATAGTATCTCCTTTTTAGGAATGGATTTCGCAAAAGGAACTTACCATACGATGGTCTGGGCTATTATCATTGCCTTAGGTGCTGCGTTTTTTGGAACCTTAGTGGCGTTTAGAAAATCGAAAGTGGATACCGTGGATAGTAAGAATACCGTGGATGAACTGCAAGAAGAATTACAGACCCTGAGGAAGAAAGCAATGGAAAGAGAACAACAGTTGAAAAGACAGTTGTTGGATGAGCAGTTGAAGAGGAACAGTTAGGTTTGGAGTATTTAGTAGTGAGTATTTAGTATTTAGATATGAAGCCCCCCTTTTTGGGGGCTTTTTTAGTTAAAAAACAGTTTGGTTCAATATAGGGAATGGTATTATTTGAGCAATCAGATTTTTATATATATTTTTAGAATTCTCAAAGAAAATTCATGGAACCTAAAGGAGGAGAGATAGATTGGGTAGTTGAAAAAAGTAAAATTGCAATTGCTAAAGATGCAACTGCATTTAAATTACTTTTCAATCATTTTTATGCCCCTTTATTAGGTTTTTCTCTTTCAATTACTGGAAATAAGGAAATTTCGGAAGATATAATGGCAGATTTTATGGTAAAATTATGGACCCAACCCGAAAAACTTTTGAAAATCAACCATTTAAAAACTTATCTCTACACCAGTGTTAAAAACCTCTCCCTAAATGCATTAGAAAAAATCAAGGTTCGTCACAATCACTTGAACAGCCTAAATCCAGAGCCTAGAGATCTTATCAATCCGGAAAGGGAATTTCTAATTAAAGAATTAAAAAATCAAATCGAACAGGCAATTGCTCAACTCCCACCGAAATCAAAAATGGCTCTTATACTTATCCGTGATAATGATTGTAGTTATAAAGAAGCCGCGGATATTATGGAGGTCAGTATTAAAACTATTGATAGACACCTTCAAATTGCAATGGGAAAAATTAAAGAAAACCTCAATTTATAATACTGAAAATCAGCACCAAAGATATAAATATCTTATTTTTTTTCTTTTTGATTGAGGAGTATCCTTGTATTACCTGTCCTATATATAGTTAGCACCAATTTTACGCCATGCAAGGAGAACGATTTTTTGAATTAATCCATCTTTATCTATCTAAAAAAATTTCAGTTAAAGAACAAGTGGAATTGGATAGTGCTATCACTAACGATGAAAAACTCTCCGTTTTATTTAAGGAACTAACGAAACCAAAAAATATGATAGTTGGTCCTCTCGAATTGGAGGAAAAGTTTGGAAAAACTATGAATGCTACGAGAGGACGTGATGAAGTTAATAGAACTGTTTTAAAAATTTCTCGAAATGCTTTTTTAAAATATGCAGCTGCTATTCTGATTGGTATTTTCACATGTTCTGTTTTATATTATGGAATTTCTAACTCATACAATGTTGATAATTTTAGTCAAAAGATAGAAACTAAAAACGGAGAACGGAAAAATGTGACGCTACCTGATGGAACACATGTTTGGCTGAATAGCGCAAGCACTATTGCTTTTAAGAAATCCTTTGGTAAGGAAAATAGGGATATAAGTTTAACTGGAGAAGCGTATTTTGAAGTTTCAAAAAATCAAAATCTTCCCATGTATATCAACGCAAAGGAATTAACCGTAAAAGTAGTTGGGACAAGTTTTAATGTTCGTTCTTACCCAGATGAAAATCGTGCAGAAGCTAGTTTGGTCGAAGGAAAAATCGAATTATTTATCAATAAAGATCAAAAAGATAGTAAGTTTTTACAAGTTATCCCTGGAGAAAAAATCAGCGTTAATTATGATAAGAAATTGAATAATCAACCCAAAAATTCTGAGACCTCGAAAATACCCACAAAAGATATGATTATTCAAAAAAGTATCTTCCTAAAAAATAATTCGTCAGATGTTCCTGCAGAAATAGCTTGGAAGGAAAATAAGCTTGTTTTTGACAAAGAACCTTTTGACAACATCATCTCTAAATTGGAAAAATGGTATGATGTTCAAATTGAAATTAAGAATGACTCACTCAAACAACATAATCTTTCCGGAAATATGGAATCCGATCATATTGAAGATGTATTAGAATTATTGAAATCAACGGGAATAGAATTTAAATTCAAAAAAGAAAATAACCTAATAACCATTTACTAAACTAAATTGTGATATTATGAAATAAGAAAACTATAAACCTTCAGAAAAAAAGGACACATCCAAAGATGTATCCTTCATCAAATTATTAATAATTAAGCATCTAGCCCTGAGAAAGTAAGACGCTTAAATCAATTCGTCTAATTTATGAAAATTAATTTACATGCCATTAGGCTCCATGTGAAATGGCCTTATCTATTTAAAGTATTATTGATGCTTAAACTTATCATCTGCTTTATCTGTATTTTTTCTTTACGTGTAATTGCAAATCCTACTGCTGCACAGGAGAAGGTTTCCATGCGACTTTATAATAGTGACCTTAAATCAGTATTAAAATCCATTGAAAAACAAACCAATATTAAATTCATCTATGCAGATAATCTGATAAACAATGAATCTTTTTCAAGAATTCAGGTAAGTAATCTTCCATGGACTGAAGTACTTTTGCCATTATTGAACAATGCGGGATTGACCATTAAAAAATTAGATGCATACCGCATGGTAATTCGTCCAGAAAACAATAGACAGGAAGGGTTTCCTGTTCGAGGAATTGTTGTTGATAAAAGTGGTAAGCCATTAGTTGGAGTTAGTATTACAGAAAAAAATTCTACCAAAGCAACAAGTACCAATGAGGGCGGTCGATTTGAGATAAATGCAAGTAATGATCAAGCTATTTTAATCATTAGCTATATGGGATACTCTAGTCAAGAAATAGCCGTATCCTCAAGCGAAATGAAAATTATCCTTCAGGAGGATTTAACATCCTTAGATGAAGTTGTAGTAGTTGGTTTCGGCACACAGAAAAAAGCTAATCTTACAGGAGCTGTCTCCTCTGTAGATATGAATAAAGTATTGGGGGATCGGCCCGTGAGCAGTTCTTCTCAAGCCCTTCAAGGAGCTGTACCTGGCATGCAAGTAACTTTTGGAGGTGGGCGTCCAGGGCAAGGATCTGACCTCAATATTAGGGGTATTACTTCTATAAATGGAGGCAGCCCTTTAGTTTTGGTAGATAACGTCCCAATGAACCTTGATGATATCAACCCTAAGGATATTCAAAATATAACGGTATTAAAAGATGCTGCAGCTTCCTCCATTTATGGAGCAAGAGCAGCTTATGGGGTGATTTTAGTGACCACTAAAAAAGCAGGAAAAAACCAGCCAATCAAATTCAATTATTCTTCAAATCTAACTTGGTCGAATGCTACAAGTTTACCAGAAAAGGCTAGTCCATTAGAATTTGTCCAAGGGCTAAAGGATTTCGGACAAGCAACAAATTGGACAGGTGAAAATGTCGAAACCTGGTTGGAACTTTTAAAGGAGTTTCAAGCCGACCCAAACAAATACCCAAATGGTATAGCTGAGGTAAACAATACTAAATACGCATTACAGGAATATGATATGTATGGGGAAGTTTTTACCACAGGATTTGAACAATTACATAATATTTCAGTTTCTGGTGGTGGGGAAAAAATGGCATATAGATTATCTGGCATGCTTGCAGATGAAGATGGAATCATGGCCACTGATAAAGACAGTTACAATCGTTATAATGTAAATGCTTTTATAACAACCGAAATAGCAAAAAATCTGAATGCGAGTGCGAACTTTCTCTATAAAAACGACAAACGAAAAACTCCTATGAACATGGGGGAAATGTTCTACCGTTCTATTACGCATGGTTCCTATATTAACCCAGGTTATGATGTCGCAATGGATGGCACTCAAATCCCATACGGAACACCAAATAACTACTTGAAATACGAAGATCCAAGTTTAAATTATGGTGATAACCTGCGATTATTTGGAAAATTAGAATATAATCCAATTCAAGGATTAAATTTAACTGCTGAGTATACATTTGATAAAAACAACAGTAATAGCAAATATTATCAGGTTAGGCATAAATATATGAACCCTAATAATTACAATGAGGAATATTTATTTAATAACCAATATTACCAAAGGGGTAGTAGTATAACAAATTATAATGCCTTAAATTTATACGCAAGTTATTCACACAGTATTTCCAATAACAATTTTAAATATTTATTGGGAACTAACTATGAAAAAAGCCATTACGAAACTTATTCGGCAACCAGATATGATATCCTTAGTCCTGATTCCCCTTCACTAGGTACAAGTAGCGGAAACCAATTTGTCGATGACGCATTCGGGCAATATGCTGTATTAGGATATTTTGGAAGAATCAATTATGATTACAAAAACCGTTATCTATTAGAATTAAATGGTCGTTTGGATGGATCTTCAAGATTCCAAAAAGGATCCAAATTTGGTTTCTTCCCTTCTGTTTCTGCTGGATGGAATATCAGTGAAGAAAATTTCATGAGCGCCCTAAGAAATCAAGTTCCTTTGTTGAAAGTTAGAGGTTCATTTGGAGAAATTGGAAACCAGGTCGTATATAATTCTGGCGGTGGACAAAATTATTTTCCAGTAATCCCATCTATGTCTGCAACGAATTCCTCTTGGATCAATCCGACTACTGGAATCAGGTATTTAACAATAGCTCCTCCAGGGTTAGTTTCCTCGACATTTACTTGGGAAAAGGTTCGTACCTTAAATTTAGGTGTTGACATTGCCTTATTTAATAGTAAGCTGAATACAAGTTTCGACTGGTTCCGAAGGCAAACTATCGGAATGTTATATCAAGGAGCAGATTTACCTGCGGTATTAGGTGCTGCTCCACCATTTCAGAATACCACTGATCTGGAATCAAAAGGTTGGGAATGGGAATTGAACTGGAAAGATAAAATCAGTGATTTTACTTATGCAGTCGGATTCAACCTTTCCGACAATAGAGGATTTATTACACGCCTTGAAAATAGTTCCGGACTAATAAACAGCTTTTATGAAGGTAAAGAACTCAATGAAATTTGGGGATATGTGACCGATAGATTCTATACGGAGAATGATTTCGAAGCAGGAAGTTTGAATGAAAAACTTCAAGGCGGAATATTAAAAGATGGAATACCTTTTTTTAATGGCGTCGCTCAAAATCCAGGAGATATTCTTTATAAAGACCTAAATGGTGATGGCATCATTTTCTCAGGAAATGGTACTTTAAGTGATCCAGGTGACATGAAAGTAATCGGGAACAGTAAAAGAAGGTATCAATATGGAATTACAGGAAATTTTGGTTACAAAAACTTTGACCTTTCCGTATTTCTACAAGGAGTTGGAAAAAGAGACCTTTGGATGAGTAATTTTGTTTTCTGGCCTTATAATAATGAGTTTTCTACTTTCTTCAAACATAATCTGGACTATTGGACTCCAGAAAATCAAGACGCTTACTATGGAAGAGTTTATTCCAATGCAGGATTGAATACGAGTGCTAATCGAAGGACACAGACCAAGTTCTTACAAGACGGTTCATATTTAAGGGTGAGGAACATTACATTGAGTTATAACCTTGGTAATGATGTTTTGAAGTCCAAATTCTTGGAAAGTATTAGACTATATTTAACGGGTGAGAACCTTTTCTTGTTTGACAAATTACCTAAAGGATTTGAAGCTGATGCAGCTGATTTAGGATCAGGCGGAATTTACCCGTATTTGAAAAAATATAGCTTTGGTGTAAACATCAATTTCTAACCTATTACCTACTATCATGAAAATATTTAAATCAATTATATATATCGCACTCGCAACGAGCCTTGCGACTGGAAATACGAGTTGTACAAAACTACTTGACTTATCTCCTGAAGGTACTTTAACTGAAAATACGACTTTCACATCTTACGATAATTTTATTACCTACTCTTGGCAGTTTTATGGAATTTTCCCAGGATACAGCAACTCAGTACCCAATTCGGAAGTCAATGGAGATCTATTCGCCTTAGCCAACAACAATGCAACCTCAGATTGGATTTGGAATCGCATAGTCATTCCTGGAACTTCTTCTGACTACAATGCACCATACGTTCAGATTAGGGCAATAAATATTTTATTGAACAATATTGATGCAGCATCTCAATTAAGCGATGTGGAGAAAAAACATATTCGCAGCATTGGGTATTTCTTTAAGGCTTACAATTACATGGATTTATTAAATAAATTCGGTGGAGTGATCTGGGTGGAAAATGCCATAAATGATGGAGATAAAGAAATTCTATACGGAACTCCAAGTTCTAGGGATGAAATCGCTCAAAAAATTATGGACATGCTTACTTTTGCAGAAGCAAATATTAAAGTTGCGGGAGATGGTAAGAACACTATAAATGTGCATACTGTTCGAGCATTAATCTCAAGGTTCGGATTAAGAGAAGGTACTTGGAGAAAATATCATGGATTATCCGATTCAGAAAAATATTTGAATGTTTCTGTTGATGCTTCGTCCAAATTGATAGCTAGTTTCCCAGAATTGCACAATGATTATGACGAATTATTTAATAGTGAATCATTAGCGAACAATTCAGAAGTGCTTCTATACAAACAATATGAAGTAAATCAAATTACTCATACTTTAGCATCTTTAGCTAGAAATTCTTCTGGACGTTGGGACCTTACTAAAAAAGCTGCTGATTTATATTTAATGAAAGATGGACAAACACGTTGGACTAGTCCTCAATTTGCTGGAGATGACACTCCGTATAAAGAATTCAGAAACAGGGATATTAGACTTTATTACACTGTTCCTCCTCCATTTAAGGTGATAACTAACCACCCTAGCTATACATTTGAGCATACAGAAAATCTAGCAGATAGGGAATATATTGACCTTATGAATATCTTGTCTATTCCCAGCAGAAAAACATTACCTACTATTAACTGGCAAGGGTTGGTATTACGTCAAGAACCACATTATGCAGATTATACAAATGGCCAACCATTCAATGTAACTTTTACGGGTTATAGATTCTATAAATTTAGTAATAAGATTAAAATACTTCAAAATGAAGACATTAATGATGCACCAATTTTCAGAATGGGTGAAGTGTTTTTGAATTTGGCGGAAGCAAAATATGAACTTGGCACTTTCAATCAAGGAGTAGCTGACCAAACCATTAACAAACTTCGTAAAAGAGGTCAAGTAGCTTCTTTGCAATTAACTGCAATACCTTCAGACCCTACAAGGGATGCTTCCGTTACTCCTATATTATGGGAAATTCGAAGAGAGCGTGCAATAGAATTAATGGGAGAAGGATTTCGTTTTGATGATTTAAGGAGATGGAAAAAAATGGATTACGCTTCCGCTCGTAAAATTGGACGTTATATCCAAAAGGGAGTTGATGTCCCGGCTAACGCTCCAATTCCTATTTTGAACGGAGGATCTAGTGGTAATATTGCTTATGAAGGCACTCCCCCTTCCTTCCCGGAGTATTACTATTTATATCCAATTCCATCTGCTGAAATAGTTTTGAATCCTAATATCAAACAAAACCCAGGCTGGGTTAAATAAATAAATTAACCTTCGGAGGTAATCCTCCGAAGGTTGCTAATAAATTATCATGAAAAAGCTCTTATTATTTTTGCTATTGACCACTATTATCCAAGTCCAGGCACAACAGAAACCGAATATCGTTCTTATCCTAGCCGATGATCTTGGAATTGGGGATATCGGTCCTTATGGCCAACAAAAGATCAGCACCCCAAACCTGGATAAACTAGCCGATGCAGGAATGAAATTCAGTAATTTCTATGCCGGAACCTCCGTATGTGCGCCTTCAAGATCATCCCTCATGACAGGGCAGCATACCGGCCATACCTATGTGCGTGGAAACAAAGAAATCGAGCCCGAAGGGCAAGAACCTTTGGCAGATTCCATCCGCACATTTGCCATGATCCTCCAAGAACATGGCTATAAAACCGGAGCATTTGGAAAATGGGGATTAGGCATGGTAGGCACCTCCGGAGATCCAAACAGAAAAGGTTTTGATGAGTTTTTCGGCTATAATTGCCAACGGCAGTCCCATCGTTATTTCCCTACGCATTTATGGCATAATGATAAGCGTGTCGAATTGGAAGGAAATGACCTCACAAAAATGGCTACCTATGCGCCTGAATTGATTCAGGAACAAACATTGGCATTCCTAGACAAAAACAAGGACCAACCTTTCTTTCTTTTCGTACCAACGGTTCTTCCCCACGCCGAGCTAACAGGTCCTGAAGATGAGTTTTTCAAGAAATATGAACATGCTTTTACGGAAAAACCGCATAAAGGAAATGATTATGGACCAAATGCAACCGTCCCGGGATATGCATCGGTCGCTAAACCAAGAGCGACATTTGCGGCCATGGTAAGCAGAATGGATCATTATGTGGGCGAGATCATGGACAAATTAGCCCAATTGGGATTGACTGAAAACACCATTATAATTTTTACCAGCGACAACGGTGCCCACCGCGAAGGGGGTGCCGATCCGGTATTTTTCAACAGTACGGCGGGGTTGAAAGGGTTTAAGCGAGATCTTTACGAAGGTGGGATCCGTACGCCCATGATCGTGAAATGGAGTGGTAAGGTGGCAGCGAACAGTACCTCCGATCATGTATCAGCTTTTTGGGATATTTTACCAACCGTTCAGGCGATCGTAGGCGATAAAAAAACAGAAAACACGGATGGAATTTCGATGTTACCGACCCTATTGGGCAAAGGTAAACAGCAACAACATGACCAATTGTATTGGGAATTCCACGAAGATGGCGGTAGACAGGCCGTTCGGTATAAGAACTATAAACTGATCAAGTTTAAGGTGAAGGATCCTAATAACAGTTATTTTGAACTTTATGACCTGGAAAAAGACCCTCAAGAGAAAAATCCGATCAAGAATGAAAAGCTAAGCAAGAAATTACTTAAGCTCATCGAAACCGAACATGTGGAAAGTGCTATTTTCCCATTGCTAAGATAACCAGTAAGGCATCTGTATTTTTACTTATTTTGTTCGATGTGAAAGCATATTGCAAGTAGCGTAAAAGTGAGTTGTAAGTGCCTAAAGTCACTTACAACTCACTTACATGTCACTTACACCTCACTTGGAGTAAGAAGACAAAATATGTCAAGTGTTGCTTGTCAAAGTCCTTCTAATTAGCAAAAGCTACAATTACCCTTTATTTCCTTGCTGTTTCAGGTCATGCTCCAGATACCCCCCTTTCGGGCTATCCACAACAATCTTTGCCGCATTCGGATTTCCTCTTACAATCCATCTTACCTTCACTGCTGAAGTCCCTTCAATGGTCGGCACCTCAATCTGTTCCGGTTTAAATTTCTGCTCGATGGTCTCATTGAAATCCGCATTCATCACGCGCATCCCCGTCACCACCTTCGCTCCTTCCAATCGGATATGGTTTGGCCTTTCAATCCGATACCGCACATCATGGTCTGAATGCGTCGGAATGATCCGACTGTTCCAAACTGTTGCATTCACTTCATAAAGATTGCCTCCCAAAGATTTCACATCGGTTTCCAAGACTTCCAATTTTGGCATATGATAGGCATGATAGATGGTAAAAGCAGCATTCCGATGCGCATCCTCCATCAATAAAAACCCGGGATGGTTTCTGGTATAGTTCTTCTTCGCCCCACCGATCTCAATCTTTCCGTATTGCGGATGATCATATTCCTTCCAGGGCACATAGGCATCACCAAACATCAACAGTTTATCAAACTCATAGTATTCATCACTCTGCCGCATCCCCTCTGCTTTCTCATTGAACAATTTATAATTGGTCATCAATTCATTGGAGAAGGTAAAAATTCCACGTGTCAAGGCCAGAAAATCAATCTCACCACCAAAAACGGTGTATAGATCTTTATGGATGACGATATAATTGTATCCGGGCAGCATCTTACCACCCGTGGTTCCCAAGGCATCATACACCTGAACATCTTTTCTCGAATAGAAACGTTCGTCTTCTGCAGCACCCGGACCACGAAGGATCATCCCGCCATAATTATGGTAAGATTGGGCGCCGGCAATATTCGGATGGGCGTAGATAAAATTCTTTACCGCCTGCGTTTCAGGCAAAGTGCCCGGATAGTACAAAGCACCTCCCTGCACATAGTTTGGCTGCCAGTTCCATCCCCAATCCCTGTTCGGGTCATAGGTGCCGGTAATGTCCTCGTTCACCAATCCGTCTCCATCGTTATCTATCCCCTCAAATCCAAGCAGCTCATAATCGCCTACTTCTCCGGGCTTCACGATGATCATGCGGTTCGGATTGTCTGGATCCACCTTATAGCGACCCGTCTTGGACTTTCGGCGCATCATCACAATGTGGCCATCACCATCCAGATCATCATACAGATCCTCCGCCACTAAGCCATCACCATCGTTATCAAACGGTCTCCGCCCTGTCCTGGAGGAATGCATGGTATTGGGTTCATAGATAAAATATTCTCTGGAATCTGGATTGATGGTCGGTGCTATATAAAAGACCTTATCCTTCAATAATTCTTTGATGAAAGGTACTGCATGGTAATTCTCAGCCAGATACCAGGCTGTATACATCGAAATTTCGGAACCTTGCAGTTCATTGGCGTGTATATTCCCATCGATCCACATGGCCGGTTTGCGCTTCGCATCCCCCTCCTTAAAATCTGTAACGGTCAACACGAAGATATCCCGGCCTTCATAGCTCTTGCCAATGGATTCGTATTTCACCAAGTTTGGATAAGCTTTTTGAAGATCCTTATAGAACTGTTCCATCTGTTTCAGATCGTGGTACCTGTTCCAATTCATCGGAACCTTTGGGTTCGAAGGCGAGCCCACCGCGCGAAGACCTGCAATTTCTTTCTGCCCTTCCTCGGTTTTCTGTTGTGCCATACCCAGGCTCAAGCTCAATGTCATCGCCAGGGTCAGTATGTTATATCTTAATTTCATGGAATTTCTAGCTTATAGGGTTATATCAATGGTTTTCTCTCCGGCAGATGGACAGCCAACGGTCAATTGTACCTTTCCTTTGCCCTTAACCAACCAGGAAAAATTGGTCGAACCTCCTGCAGCCAACGTAGGATACAGCTGCAAGCGTTTGCCACTTAGGAATTTCTGCGATTTCTGGATCTCCAGAATGGATTTCATCTTGGATACATGCTTGATCCTGTCCGCAATCTCCGGATAGACAGGCATAGCACCGGTATTGAATAGGCGTATTTCTATACGGTACACATCATCACCCAGGTTGG
Source organism: Sphingobacterium sp. CZ-2 (assembly GCF_004526235.1). Classification (GTDB taxonomy): domain Bacteria; phylum Bacteroidota; class Bacteroidia; order Sphingobacteriales; family Sphingobacteriaceae; genus Sphingobacterium; species Sphingobacterium tenebrionis. Next base: position 489,070 of record NZ_CP038159.1, read on the forward strand.
TCACTTTTGGTGCACTGAACTCCAATTTGGCCATCGCTTTGGTCAATTTGACGATAAAGTCCGCATGCAAGCGCCCAGATTCTTCCAAATGCTCGACCGGAGGATTCTGCCTGAATTTATCCACCACTCCCCCAACTTCTACCTCCTGTCCTGGAAAATCAGGATGATCGATTTTTGTCCAAGGAAGAATTGCCCCTTGGATCTGCTTCGCACGAACCCAATTGGCAAACCTATCCTCATCCTTTAACCCTTGGTTAGGCGGCGCTTTTTTACTGGTATCGGCTTGGCTTGGAATCCACCAAGATGGTGTAACAAAACTGAATTTACCGGTATGGTAATATACCGTACTGGAAAAGTTACCTCTTCCTGCTGGCATTTTTGGCGCATCGCCCAAACTCTTCATATCCTTATTATAGAGTTGGCTGATAATGGCCGAAATCTGAGTATCATTGCTCGTCCAGGATTTGGTGATCCTTTCGCTTGCTTTACGGGGATCGAACTGTTCCGGAACAGAAAGGTTATTCTGCAGACCAAAATGAAGAACCGTCGCGATCTGCGGATGTTCAAATATCAGGTCGATGATGGCGCGGGTTTCAGGCTCTGAGGCGGCATAATCGCCGGTTTCCTGCTCGAAGAAAGGGTACTCAAAGGTAAAATTACGATCGATGTTCACCCCTCCAAGGCCATCTTCTCCAAATAGACCATCTTGATCTGTATCTAAGCCTTCTTTAAATAACTCGTAAGACCCCGATTCAGATTTCGTACGGTCAGCAACTACCATCAGGTCCGGATGTTCGGCATGTGACCGAAAAGGACCAGCAGGTAATTTAACACGCATCTGCGAGATGACCCCATCCTTATTCAGGTCTACATTCGGGTTTTCATCTATTCGCCCATCACGGTCGTTATCGATCTGTCTGCCATTGCCGGAAGCCCAATCCAACGTCTGGGCATTCCTTTTATACGCATCCACATTCAAGACCGGTACAATCCAAATGGATTTATCCGATAAAAGCGTCTGCAATTCAGCAGCAGGTAGCGCAAGAATATGCTTGGCAACCGATAAGGCATTAATAGATCCGGCTAGATGTTTACCGTCTACCCCTGCAACGATCAACAAAGTAGGCTTTGCCTCCTTGCTGGATTGAATCTTTAACACAGGGATCTGCTCACCGGAAAAGGATTTTCCAATACTGACCTGTTCAACAAGCTTATTGGAACTGATGGATTGGATTTGTCCTTTGAGCGCATCGTAGCTTGGGTAATTCCATTGTGCGCTAGCTCCCAAAGGAATACAGGCAAGACAAAGTCTTAGAAACCAATATTTCATAATATTTAGGTGTTAGTTCTTCATAAAACTAATGATTTTCCGTAATTCAACAAATTAGCGGGGGTAACTTATTTGTTATGTGATTTTTTTAATAAATGCTTTCAGTAAATCAAGAAATTAGCCTATTTAAAAAGGGTTTTAAAGGATGAAAATTCCGCCGAGAAAAAAAATAATAATTTATTATGCATATCCCTTTTGTTTTAAGGAGATAAAACTTATTTTTGCATTCCAAAATACAGTGCGTAAAAACGCTGTAATTAAATTGATTAATAAATTTTAGTCCCTATAATATGCCCAATATTGGTAAAATAGCGCAGATTATCGGCCCAGTAGTTGACGTCAACTTTGCCGACAATGAAAATCTTCCTAAGATTTACGATGCATTGTACATTGAAAAAGACAATGGACAACGTATTGTATTAGAGGTTCAACAGCACTTAGGTGAGGAACGTGTTCGTACAATTGCAATGGATGCTACTGAAGGTTTAGTTCGTGGCATGAAAGTAGTTGATACTGGCGCTCCGATCAAAATGCCTGTTGGTGAAGAAATCAAAGGTCGTGTATTTAATGTTGTTGGTGATCCAATTGATGGTATCCAAGCATTGAACAAAGAGAATGGTCGTCCTATCCACAATGTACCTCCTAAATTTGAAGATCTATCAACAGAATCTGAAGTACTTTTCACAGGTATTAAAGTTATCGACTTGTTAGAGCCTTATGCTAAAGGTGGTAAAATCGGATTGTTCGGTGGTGCCGGTGTTGGTAAAACGGTATTGATCCAAGAATTGATCAACAACATCGCAAAAGGTCACGGTGGTCTTTCGGTATTTGCCGGAGTAGGCGAGCGTACTCGTGAGGGTAATGACTTATTGCGTGAGATGTTGGAGTCAGGCATTATTAAATATGGTGACCATTTCATGGAAGGCATGGAAAAAGGCGAATGGCCTTTGGAAACTGTTGACTTGGAATTGATGAAGGATTCGAAATGTACGTTCGTATTCGGACAGATGAACGAGCCTCCAGGTGCACGTGCGCGTGTTGCTTTATCTGGACTAACTGTTGCGGAATACTTCCGTGATGGAGATGGCGAAGGTCAAGGTCGTGATATCCTTTTCTTCATCGATAACATCTTCCGTTTTACACAAGCAGGTTCTGAGGTATCCGCACTATTAGGTCGTATGCCATCAGCAGTAGGTTACCAACCAACGCTTGCTACCGAGATGGGTTTAATGCAAGAGCGTATTACTTCCACTAAAAACGGTTCCATCACATCTGTACAGGCGGTTTACGTTCCTGCGGATGACTTGACTGACCCTGCACCGGCGACAACTTTCGCCCACTTAGATGCAACTACCGTATTATCACGTAAGATCTCTGAGTTAGGTATCTACCCAGCGGTTGACCCATTGGATTCAACTTCTCGTATCCTTTCTCCAGCAGTATTAGGTGATGAGCACTACAATACAGCACAACGCGTTAAAGAAATCCTACAACGTTACAAAGAACTTCAGGATATCATCGCTATCTTAGGAATGGATGAGCTTTCTGAAGAGGATAAATTAACGGTACACCGTGCTCGTCGTGTTCAACGTTTCTTATCTCAGCCGTTCCACGTTGCGGAGCAGTTTACAGGTTTGAAAGGTTGTTTAGTAGACATCAAAGACACCATCAAAGGATTCAATATGATCATGGCTGGTGAGGTTGATGAATACCCAGAAGCATCCTTCAACTTAGTAGGTACCATCGAAGATGCTATCGAAAAAGGTAAAAAACTATTAGCAGAAGCAGTTTAGTTCTAGATATTAGATAATAGACATTAGATTTAAGACTCTGTTCAAAAGAGTAGAGTCTTAAATTGTTTTTCAGGGTCTACTATCTTATATCTCAAATCTATTATCTAAGCACAATGAAATTAACAGTAATTACTCCAGACAGATTAGCTTTCGAAGGCGACGTAACAGCCGTTACAGTCCCTGGTTCGGCGGGATCCTTTCAAATTTTGAAGGACCACGCGGCTATTGTGTCTACGCTAGAAGATGGCAAGGTCATTATTAAGAACAACAATATTGAGCAGGTCATTATTATTAAAGGTGGTGTGGTCGAAGTAAAGGAAAACAATATCATCATTCTAGCGGAGGGAATAGCCGAGCAATAGATAGATAAATTCACAAGATAATGTAGCCCTTAAGACTTCAAGTTTTAAGGGCTATTTTTTTTGTGTTTTACTTCACTTTTCCTGGTTTTAGGAAGAATTTTCCGAGTTTTTGGAAAAATTAAAAAAAATCAAAAGTATACCAATTTTAATATTAGTCTACTAACCACAAAACTAAAAATGATAGAATTCCAATTTTTACAGAATAAAATTTTAATGAATTTAAATATTCGAAATAAAAAACTTTATCAAAATACTTTGTTTGGCTATTGTAAAGAATTTTAATTCGACCTAAATTAACAATCGGAAAAGAAAGCAGGCATTATGCAGTATTATAATCAGGAAACACTCATCTATTTAAATGGACAATTCGTAAAGGCAAATAATGCCGGAGTTGATCTATTCGGTCAGTCTTTACATTATGGTTATGGCGCCTTTGAAGGACTGCGTGCCTATAGTACCCATAACGGCACCCGCATCTTCAAAGCGGAGGAGCATTTCGAACGCTTACAGCAATCCTGTAAAGCCATCGGACTACCTTATTCTTGGGACAACAGGGAGCTGATCGAAAAGACCTATGAGCTTTTGGAGGTAAACAACCTAAGGGCGGCCTATATTCGGCCATTGATCTATTCCGGATCGAACATGCACCTGACCGCTTCCGATCATGCCAACATCATGATTGCGGCCTGGGAATGGGGCCCTTATCTTGGACAGAATCTCATCAAGGTGAACATCTCCAAGATCGAACGACCAAATCCAAAGTCCTTCCCGACCAGCGCGAAGGTTTCTGGACAATATATCAACTCCATTTTGGCAACCAGTGATGCGATCCAAAAAGGTTTTGATGAAGCTTTGTTAACTGACCAGGATGGGTTTGTGGCACAAGCATCCAGCGAGAACCTATTCATAGAAAAGGATTTTAAAATATACACCCCTCCTTTGGGCAATATCTTCCCAGGAATTACCCGAGAAACGGTGATTGCTATCTGTAAGAGCCTGGGCTTTGAGATCATCGAAAAAAGATTATCGGTAAAGGACATTTACGAGGCCGACAGCGCCTTTTTGAGTGGTACCGCAGCAGGGATTATAGGAATCAAACAAGTAGACAATGTGGTATTCCCGGAAGAGTGGGAAGACAGCATCGGATCATCTATCCAACGAAAATATAAAAACTTAGTATTAGAGCAAGAGAATTATGAAGTCATCATCTGATAACCAGCAGGGAATCAACAAGTACAGCCGCATCTTCACACAAGATGAGACGCAACCAGCAGCAAAAGCCATGTTATATGGGATCGGTCTGACCGATGCGGATATGGAAAAAGCGCAGGTCGGTATTGCGAGTATGGGTTATGATGGGAATACCTGTAACATGCACCTGAACGATCTGGCAGCCGTGGTAAAAAAAGGTATTTGGAACCATGACCTGGTCGGGTTGACTTTTGGCACTATCGGTGTCAGTGATGGGATGAGTAATGGTACTGATGGGATGCGCTATTCCCTGGTATCACGCGATGTGATAGCAGATAGTATCGAGACGATCTGTGGCGGTCAATACTACGATGGTGTTGTAGCCATTCCGGGATGTGATAAGAACATGCCAGGTGCAATTATGGCGATGGGAAGATTGAATCGCCCGGCCATTATGGTATACGGTGGAACCATCGCTCCTGGTCATTATAAAGGGGAAGAACTGAATATCGTATCGGCATTTGAAGCATTGGGCAAGAAAATCGCCGGAACGATCTCGGATGAGGATTATGATGGGGTGATCCGTCATACCTGTCCGGGTGCAGGAGCATGTGGTGGTATGTATACCGCCAATACTATGGCATCAGCGATCGAAGCCATGGGTATGAGTTTGCCCTACTCCTCTTCTAACCCTGCCACTTCAACCGAAAAACAGAAGGAATGTCTGGAAGTGGGTAAATATATCCGCATCCTATTAGAAAAAGATATCAAACCGACCGATATCATGACCCGTAAAGCATTTGAGAATGCGATGCGTATCATCGTGATCTTAGGCGGTTCTACCAATGCCGTGTTGCACTTTATTGCCATGGGACATGCGGTAGGCGTAGAAATTACTCCGGATGATTTCCAACGCATGTCGGACGAAACTCCGGTATTGGCAGATTTCAAACCATCGGGTAAATTCCTGATGCAGGATCTACACCAATATGGTGGAATTCCGGCGGTTATGAAATACTTGTTGGACGAAGGTTTATTACATGGCGACTGCCTAACGGTTACCGGAAAAACGGTAGCAGAGAACTTGGCGGAGGTAAAGTCGATCATCGATTACAACCAGCCGATCATCCATGCGTTGAACGATCCGATCAAAGCTACCGGCCATCTACAGATCCTTTATGGAAACTTGGCAGAAGAAGGCTCTGTTGCTAAGATCTCTGGAAAAGAAGGCGAGAAATTCACAGGTCCTGCCCGTGTATTCGATGGGGAACATGATCTGGTAAAAGGATTGGAAACCGGACGTATCAAATCGGGCGATGTAGTCGTGATCAAAAACGAAGGCCCTAAAGGCGCCCCTGGGATGCCGGAAATGTTGAAACCAACGTCCTTGATCATCGGTGCTGGCCTCGGAACTTCCGTGGCCTTGATTACCGACGGTCGCTTCTCCGGTGGTACCCACGGATTCGTTGTGGGCCATATCACCCCTGAAGCCTACGAGGGTGGCCTGATCGGGTTGGTACAAGACGACGACATCATCGAGATCGACGCCGTCAATAACACGATCAACCTGAAAGTCTCCGACGACGAGATCGCTTCCCGCAGAGCAGCTTGGCAACAACCTGCCCTCAAAGTAAGCAAAGGCGTTCTTTACAAATACGCCAAATCTGTCGCCAACGCATCGAAAGGGTGTGTGACGGATCTTTAGGGAGTATTTAGTAGTTAGTATTTAGTATAAAGACCTATAGCGGAATTTATGCACCCAAGATCTACCTACTAAATACTACCTACTAAATACTAAAATCTATCTACTAAATACTAAAAAAAACATTAGTAAAGCAGTAGCGACCCTAGGTCTAACTACTAAATACTAACTACTAAATACTAAAAAATGACAACACAGATCAGTGGTTCGAAAGCGGTCTTGGAGGCCTTAATCCACGAGGGAGTGGATACCGTATTCGGGTATCCGGGTGGGGCGATTATGCCGATCTACGATGCATTGTATGATTACAATGATCAATTGAGGCATATATTGGTGCGTCACGAACAAGGAGGAATTCATGCTGCTCAAGGTTATGCACGTACGTCAGGACGTGTGGGAGTGGCTTTTGCAACAAGTGGCCCAGGGGCAACCAACCTGGTCACTGGATTGGCGGATGCCATGATTGATAGCAATCCTATTGTTTGTATTACCGGACAGGTATTTGCATCCCTACTGGGAACAGATGCCTTTCAGGAAACCGACGTCGTCAATATTACCACCCCTGTTACCAAATGGAACTACCAGGTAACCGATGCTACCGAGATTCCGAGTGTGTTGGCCAAAGCATTTTATATTGCTCGTACCGGCCGTCCTGGCCCGGTATTGATCGATATCACCAAGAATGCCCAGATGCAGCTGTTCGATTATGAGGGATATACTTCCTGCGATCATATTCGCAGTTACCGCCCTGCGCCGATCGTGCGTAAGGAATATATAGAAGAAGCCGCAAAAGCGATCAATGCTGCTGAAAAACCTTTTGTCCTTTTCGGACAGGGGATTATCCTGGGTAAAGCAGAAGAGGAATTCAAAGCGTTCATCGAAAAGGCGGGTATCCCTTCAGCGAGTACCGTTATGGGCTTAAGTGCCTTGGAAACCAACCACCCATTACATGTGGGCATGTTGGGAATGCATGGTAACTACGCTCCGAATGTCATGACCAATGCATGTGATGTGTTGATCGCGATCGGTATGCGTTTCGATGACCGTGTAACTGGGCGTTTGGATAAATATGCAAAACAAGCGAAAGTAGTGCACCTGGACATCGACCCTGCGGAGATCGATAAGAATGTGAAAGCACATTATCCGGTGTGGGGCGACTGTAAGGAAACCCTTCCCCTATTGACATCGCTTATTGATAAAAAGGATCACAGTGCATGGTTACAGCAATTCCGTGACCTGGAAAAAGAGGAGATCAAAGAGGTTATCCACGATGAACTGAACCCGACTTCAGATATCCTGACCATGGGAGAAGTGATCAAAACCTTGAACGAGCTAACAGGTGGTGATGCTGTCATTGTTACCGATGTTGGTCAGCACCAGATGGTAACCTGCCGTTACGCCAAGTTCAACCAGTCCAAATCCAATGTAACTTCTGGAGGATTGGGAACCATGGGATTCGGCCTACCAGCAGCCATTGGCGCTTGGTATGGTGCTCCGGAAAGGGATGTGGTAGCAATTATCGGGGATGGTGGTATACAGATGACCATCCAGGAATTGGGAACCATCATGCAATTCGGTGCCAAAGTGAAGATCCTTATCCTGAACAATGAATTCTTGGGTATGGTGCGTCAGTGGCAACAACTGTTCCACGACAAGCGTTATTCTTTTGTGAATATCACCAGCCCTGATTTTGTGGCCGTGGCAAAAGGATATTACATCGATGGAAACAAAATCTCCGAACGTAAGGATTTAAAAGATGCCTTGAAGGCCATGTTGGACCACGATGGATCGTACCTATTAGAAGTGATGGTGGGCAAGGAAAACAACGTTTTCCCGATGGTCGCGCAAGGAACTAGTGTATCAGAAATTAGATTGAAGTAAAATGGAAAAGCAAGAATATACCGTAACCCTATATACAGAAAATTCGATCGGTATGATCGGACGCATCTCGGGAATCTTCTCCAGACGCAAAATCAACATTGAAAGCTTGAACACCTCGCCTTCGGAGGTGGATGGTATCCATCGTTTCACTATTTTGATCACTGAATCTGAAGAAGTGGTAAGGAAACTTTGCCGCCAGATCGAAAAGCAGGTGGAAGTTTTAAAAGCGTATTACAATACCAACGATGAATTGATCTGGCAAGAACAGGCGCTTTACAAGGTTCCGGCCGATGTGATCGCCGAGAAAGCCTATGTGGAAAGGCTGTTGCGCCAATATGGAGCGAATGTCGTGGTTATCCGGAATGATTACATCGTGTTTGAAACAGCAGGTCATCGGGAGGAAATCGATAGGTTAACAGAAGAACTTGGAAAATACAACCTGATTGAATTTGTGCGTGGTGCCCGTATCGCTATCATTAAAGATAGTGCTGGTTTCCACTCGAAACTGAAACAGTTCGAACGGGAAGAACCTTCGCAAGAGGTGGTAGAAAACGAATTCCTTGATCAACAGGATAAGGTTTTTACCATGTAAAACTCTTTTAAGGAGACAACAGATTAATTCATCAGGTTATTAATTCATTAGGTTAAAAAAAACAAAAATGGAACATGTTTTCAAATTCATAAAAGACAGTCGTTTGGCTTTCATCAAATTGATCGATGGATTATCCAACGAGCAGTTAAACGAAATCCCAGAAGGCTTCAACAATAATATCATCTGGAACTTTGGACATATCGTCGTAAGCACACAGACCTTGGTCTATACGCGTACAGGTATCCGCGAAGGGGTCAATTGGGTAAAGTATGTAGATTCTTATACCAAAGGCACAAAACCGGCCTATACCGTAAAGCCTGAAGAGGTAGAGGAGCTGAAAAGAATAGCGATAGAAAGCATCGAGGCTATTGAAATCGACTACAAAGCGGGGCTATTTGATATCATCACGCCCTATGAAACAGGTACCTACTTCGCTACGCTGAATAGCATCGAAGACGTTTTAACAACGACGGCCGGACATGATAACCTTCACTTCGGCTATGCCGTCGCACAGAAACGCATAATCAACATCAATAACTAACATAATTCTGAAAAGAAAAATATTTTAAAAACAGGAAGATAATGGCAAATTATTTCAACACCTTACCGATTAGAGAGCAATTGAACCAGTTGGGAATTGCAGAATTCATGGACTCAGCGGAATTTGCTGATGGCGTAGAAGCTTTAAAAGGTAAAAAAATCGTAATCGTAGGCTGTGGTGCACAGGGTTTGAACCAAGGTTTGAACTTGAGAGATAGTGGCTTGGATGTATCCTATGCTTTACGTAAAGAAGCTATTGAACAAAAAAGAGATTCTTGGAAAAACGCTACGGACAACAATTTCAACGTAGGTACCTACGAAGAATTGATCCCTACAGCGGATTTGGTGATCAACCTGACACCAGATAAACAACATACATCGGTTATCAATGCCGTAATGCCTTTGATGAAACAAGGCGCTACCCTATCCTACTCTCATGGATTCAACATTGTGGAGGAAGGCATGCAGATCCGTCCGGATATTACGGTGATCATGGTGGCTCCTAAATGTCCAGGTTCAGAGGTTCGTGCAGAATACCTAAGAGGATTTGGTGTCCCGACCTTGATCGCTGTACACCCAGAAAACGACCCGCAGGAAAAAGGTTGGCCAGAAGCGAAAGCTTACTGTGTAGGAACTGGCGGTCACCGCGCAGGTGTCCTAAAATCATCTTTCGTAGCCGAAGTTAAATCGGATTTGATGGGCGAGCAAACTATCCTATGTGGATTGTTGCAAACAGGCTCGATCCTTTCTTTCGACAAAATGGTGGAAAAAGGAATCGACCCAGGCTATGCATCGAAATTGGTACAATACGGTGTGGAAGTAATTACCGAAGCCTTGAAACACGGTGGTGTAAGTGGTATGATGGATCGTTTGAGCAACCCTGCAAAGGTTAAGGCATTTGAACTTTCTGAAGAATTGAAGGATATCATGCGTCCTTTGTTCCAGAAACACCAAGATGATATCATGTCTGGGCATTTCAGCAAGACCATGATGGAAGACTGGGCAAATGGCGATGCCAACCTATTGAAATGGCGTGCAGAGACCGGTGAAACCGCATTCGAAAAAACACCGGCAGGCGATGTTAAGATCGACGAACAGGAATATTTTGATAATTACGTATTGATGTCGGCATTTATCCGTGCAGGGGTAGAATTAGCGTTCGAAACCATGGTTCAAGCAGGAATCAAACCAGAATCTGCTTACTATGAGTCGCTACACGAAACACCTTTGATCGCCAATACCATCGCTCGTAAAAAATTATTTGAGATGAATCGCGTGATTTCAGATACGGCAGAATATGGTTGTTACTTGTTCGATCAGGCATGTAAACCCTTGTTGGCAGATTTCATGAAAAAGATTGATACTGATGTGGTTGGAAAGAACTACAATGAAGGAAAAGATGGGTCGGTAGACAATATTAAGTTGGTACAGATTAACGAAAAACTACGCAATCACGAGGTAGAAGTGGTAGGTAGAAAATTGCGTAAAGCAATGACAGCGATGAAAGCTATCAAAACTGTTTAATTTTTCGTAAATTAGTAGATGGTTTAAAGGGTAAAATTATGATAATCATAATTTTACCCCTTTGAATTATCAAACCAACCAAGTAATAGAGAGAAATGGGAAAAACATTAGTAGAAAAAATTTGGGATGCACACGTCGTCAAGCGTCAAGAAGGGTTTCCAGATATGTTATATATCGACACCCACTTGATCCACGAAGTGACTTCCCCACAAGCATTTGATGGATTACGTAAGCGCGGACTTCCCGTGTTCCGCCCGCAACAAACGGTAGCTACTGCCGACCATAACGTGCCCACATTAAACCAACACCTTCCGATTCAAGAGGAACTATCCCGCTACCAAGTAGATATGTTGACCAAAAACTGCAAGGAATTCGGAATTGAACTATACGGTTTGGGGCATCCTTACCAAGGTATTGTCCATGTGATCGGTCCAGAATTGGGTATCACCCTTCCCGGAAAAACGATGGTATGTGGCGATAGCCATACCTCTACCCATGGTGCCTTTGGCGCTATCGCCTTCGGAATCGGAACCTCTCAGGTAGAGCAGGTATTTGCGACGCAATGTTTATTGCAGCAAAAACCAAAGACGATGAAAATTGAAGTGAACGGTGAATTAGGCAATGGTGTCGGTGCAAAAGACATCATCCTGTACATCATCTCCAAGATATCAGCAGCCGGAGGTACCGGTTATTTTGTGGAATACGCAGGATCTGCGATCCGCTCCTTGAGTATGGAAGGTCGTATGACCATCTGTAATATGAGTATCGAAATGGGTGCTCGTGGTGGATTGATCGCACCGGATCAAACCACTTTTGATTATATCGAAGGTCGTGAGTTCGCACCAAAAGGTGAGCAATGGGATCAGGCATTGGCCTATTGGAAAACGCTATACTCGGATGAGGATGCTGTTTTCGATGAGGTATTGACCTTTGATGCTGCGGATATCCAGCCCATGATTACTTATGGTACCAACCCAGGTATGGGAATCGGTATTACGGAGGAAATCCCAACAACGGAATCCCAACCAGAGAACGAAAGACCATCTTACCAAAAAGCATTGGACTACATGGGTTTCCATGATGGTGAAGGCGTTTTGGGCAAACCGGTGGATTATGTGTTCATCGGTAGCTGTACAAACTCCCGCATTGAGGATCTACGTCAGGTTGCTGCCTTTGTAAAAGGGAAGCAGAAAGCAGATAATGTGGAAGTATGGATCGTTCCTGGATCAAAACAGGTTGAAGCCCAAGCCAAACAAGAGGGTATCGATAAGGTGTTCGAAGAGGCGGGATTCATGCTTCGCGAACCTGGATGTTCGGCATGCCTAGGTATGAACGAGGATAAGATCCCTGCAGGTAAATACTGTGTTTCTACTTCTAACAGGAATTTCGAAGGTAGACAGGGGCCGAATGCAAGAACCATGTTAGTAAGCCCGTTGACTGCTGCCGCTGCTGCAGTAACCGGAAAAATAGTGGATGTAAGGGAATTGGTGTAAGCAGAAATTGTAATCAAGCATGAAAAAATTTGAAAAATTAAATTCTACGGTGGTTCCTCTACCGATAGAGAATATAGATACCGATCAGATCATTCCAGCTCGTTTCTTGAAGGCTACCACCCGTGAAGGATTCGGTAATAACCTGTTCCGTGATTGGAGATTCGACAGCAATGACCAACCTAAAGCCGATTTCGTAATGAATGACCCGACCTACCAAGGAAAAATCCTGGTAGCCGGTAAAAACTTTGGTTGTGGATCCTCCCGCGAACATGCGGCTTGGGCAATTCAGGACTATGGTTTTGATGTGGTGGTGAGTTCCTTCTTCGCCGATATCTTCAAAGGGAATGCCTTGAATAATGGGGTGTTGCCTATTACGGTGCCTGAAGATTTCTTGGAGAAGATCTTCGAGAAGGTATTCGAAAATCCGGAAACGGCGATTGAGGTAGATCTTGAAAATCAGACTATCAAAATTGCAGAGACAGGAGAATCCTATGCGTTTGAAATCAACCCATACAAGAAATCCTGTTTGATCAATGGATATGATGATATTGATTTCATCTTGAGCCATAAAGCGGAAATCGAAGCTTTTGAACAAAACAGATAATGCCGAAAAGCATCCATATTGATCGTTTAAACCTGGCCTATGCCGGGAAAAGTATATGGAAAGACCTTTCATGGACCATATATCCAAACGAACACTATGTTTTAGGCGGAAAAAGTGGGTCTGGTAAAACTTCTTTGGGCAAATACCTTGCTGCACATCATGATGCAGTTTACATCGCCAACTGGTATCAATTTACCAATTTAGAAGGCGATAGAAACTTTTACTATCAGCAGCGGTATAACCGCCACCAAGGAAAAGATACCCTGACAGTTCGAGCAGAACTAACACATTATGCCCAGAAAGAAGGATTAGACATTCGGGATATCCAACATAAACTGCAGGCCTTTGGCTATGAGGAGATGTTGGATTCCCAATTGATCGAACTTTCGAGTGGTGAACATAAAAAACTGCAATTGATCAAGGGATTATGGTTAAAACCAACCTTATTGATCATTGATGAGCCTTATACCGGCTTGGATAAACAGTCCAGAAAGGTATTGAACGAATGGTTGGATGAACTGGCAACAGAAGGTGTCCAGCTCATACTGATCACAAACGATGAGCAAGTTCCGAATTCCATCAATAGCTATGCGCATATTGTAGAAGGGAAACTTGTTCGGGAAGAAACACAGGATGCATTGATCCAGGATGCTGTACGGCAGCAAAAAAACATCCCGGAATTTCTCAAGGTCATCCCACATACAGATCATGAGTACATGTTCCAATTAAAGGATGTACACATCAAGTATGGTGAAAAAGAGGTGCTGAAGGGCATTGATTGGGAAGTGAAAGTGGGCGAACGCTGGTTGCTTCAAGGGGCGAATGGTTCTGGAAAGTCCACCTTGCTCAGCTTAATAAATGGGGATCATCCACAATCCTACGGATTGGATATCACCTTGTTCGGAAAGAAAAGAGGCTCGGGTGAGAGCATTTGGGATATCAAGGAAAAAATAGGGATGATATCTCCCGAAATGCATTGGTATTTCGATCAACAAGCCACCGTGTGGCATACCTTGGCATCAGGCTTCTACGATAGTATCGGTTGGTTTATCGATGTCAAATTCCAGGAGAAGAAACAGATCGAAGAACTGATGAACTTTTTTGATCTTACGGAATATAAAGATCAATTATTACACAGCCTTCCCTTGGGGAAACAACGCCTAGCCCTATTGGCGCGAAGCATCATTAAAAATCCGCCACTTTTAGTGCTGGACGAACCTTGCCAGGGATTAGATTACAATCAGGCAAGATACTTCAATGATGTAGTCGATGAATTATGCCAGTATGGGAAAACATTGATCTACGTGGGGCACTACGAGAGTCAGCTACCGAAAGGGATTGACCATAAAATTGAATTAGCGCATGGCCAGGTAAAAGCCATTGAACATAACATAGAAAACGTTTTAAAATAACATGAAGAAGAACATTCTTATTATTCCAGGTGATGGAATTGGACAAGAAGTTACAACTTGGGGTAAACAGGTATTGAACCGTATTGCAGAAAAATATAACCATGAATTTATTTTTGATGAGGCTATTATGGGCCACACGGCAATCGAAGCTACCGGAAATCCCCTACCCGATGAAACATTAGAAAAAGCAAAAGCATCGGATGCCATCCTTTTTGGTGCCATCGGACATGCTAAATACGATAATGATCCTTCCGCAAAGGTACGCCCAGAGCAAGGTCTCTTGAAAATCCGTAAAGAACTCGGATTGTATGCCAACCTTCGTCCTATCCTTTTGTTCGATGAACTTTTGGATGCTTCCAGCCTAAAACCGGAAGTTTTGCGCGGTACGGATATCCTATTCTTCCGTGAATTAACTGGTGATGTTTATTTCGGAGAGAAAAAACGCAATGAGGATAATACCTTCGCATCCGATCTGATGAACTACCACCGTTATGAAGTAGAGCGGATCACACGCAAAGCGTACGATGCAGCAAGAACAAGAAATAAAAAACTCTGCTCCGTAGATAAGGCGAATGTATTGGAAACGTCACGTCTATGGCGTGAAGTGGTTCAGGAAATTGCCAAGGAATATCCTGACGTGGAAACAGAACATATGTTCATTGATAATGCAGCCATGCAATTGGTGAAAAACCCGAAGAAATTCGATGTGGTACTGACCGCTAATCTTTTTGGGGATATCCTAACCGATGAGGCTTCGCAGATTGCAGGCTCGATGGGCATGTTGGCATCTGCATCCATTGGTGATGGAACTGGCTTTTTTGAACCTATCCATGGCTCTGCCCACGATATCGCCGGCCAGAACAAAGCTAATCCATTAGCTTCTATCCTATCCGCTGCTTTGATGTTAGATATTGCTTTCGGATTGCAGGATGAGGCCAAAGCGGTAACCAATGCTGTCTCGGAAACATTGAAAGCAGGCTGGAGAACAGGCGATATTGCCAATTCAGAAACCGCTGCAGACAAGATCTTGGGAACCGAAGAAATGGGAGCCAAGGTGTTGGAATTTTTAAAGTAAATTTTGAAAAAGAATAAACCAAGGTATAAACATAAATAGATATTGATATGTTACACGATCCTAATCACTTATATATTTTCGACACGACCTTACGTGATGGCGAACAAGTACCAGGATGTCAGTTGACAACCCCCGAGAAAGTCGAGATCGCGAAAGATTTAGAACGCTTGGGCGTAGATGTTATCGAAGCAGGATTCCCTGTTTCCAGTCCCGGCGATTTCCAATCGGTAGTGGAACTTTCCAAAGCGGTGAACGATGTGATCATCTGTGCGTTGACCCGTGCGAATAAGAATGATATCGATGTGGCTGCTGATGCACTTAAGTATGCGAAAAGACCACGTATCCACACAGGTATTGGCTCTTCGGATATGCACATCAAATACAAATTCAACAGCACAAGGGAAGAAATTTTAGAACGTGCGGTAGCTGCTGTAAAACATGCGAAATCCTATGTGGAAGATGTGGAGTTTTATGCAGAGGATGCTGGCCGTGCGGATTTGGAATTCTTGGCAAAGATGATCGAAGCGGTAATTGGCGCAGGCGCAACAGTAGTCAACATCCCAGATACCAATGGCTATTGCTTGCCTGACCAATACGGTGCTAAAATCAAGTACTTAAAAGACCATGTGAGTAATATCGACCAAGCCATCATATCGGCACATTGCCACAATGACCTTGGCTTGGCAACGGCAAATTCCATCGCCGCTATCCAAAACGGAGCCCGCCAGGTAGAATGTACCATCAACGGTATTGGCGAACGCGCAGGAAATACCTCCTTGGAGGAAGTAGCGATGATATTGAAGGTACATCAGCATTCGTTTGGAAATTTAAGTTCCAATATCGACAGCAAAATGTTCACTTACATTTCCCGTAAGGTGAGCGATATGATGAATATGCCGGTGCAACCGAACAAAGCCATCGTTGGCCGAAATGCTTTTGCACATAGCTCCGGAATCCATCAGGATGGTTTCTTGAAACACCGTGAAAATTATGAGATCATCCGTCCAGAAGATGTGGGCTTGGAAGAAGCAGATATCATATTAACTGCTCGTTCTGGTCGCCATGCGCTTAAACACCATTTAGAGCGCTTAGGTTATCATTTGGACAAAGATACTTTAGCAGATACCTACCAACGGTTTCTGGTCCTTGCAGACGCTAAAAAAGACATCTGCGACGAAGACCTGCTTACCTTGGTGAAATAATATTTAGATGAGCTTGGATTTATCAACCTTAACCCTAGACTCTCAAGCCGCAAAAGAAAGAATCAAAGATGTGGTTGTGCGCACGCCGCTGCAGTACAACCATCATCTTTCTGAAAAGTACGGTGCCGAAGTTTACCTTAAAAGAGAAGACCTTCAGGTCGTTCGTTCCTATAAACTTAGGGGCGCTTTCAACAAAATATCCAGCCTTTCTCCTGAAGAAAGAGCCAATGGGGTGGTTTGTGCCAGTGCAGGAAACCATGCCCAAGGCGTAGCCTTATCCTGCAAACGTTTGGATATCAAAGGCGTGATCTTCATGCCTGGGCCTACACCTCGCCAAAAAATTACCCAGACCGAAATGTGGGGAAATGGCAATATTGAGATCGTCCTGATCGGTGATACCTTCGACGATTGCCAAAAAGCAGCTTTGGATTATGCCAAGGAACACTGCATGACCTTTATCCCACCTTTTGATGACCTTAAGATCATTGAAGGCCAAGGAACGGTCGCTGTGGAAATCTTAGAAGATCTTCCGGATCTGGATGTGGTATTCATCCCTATCGGTGGTGGTGGTCTATCCTCAGGGGTAAGCTATTACTTCAAGAAGCATGCTCCGCAGGTCAAATGTTATGGTGTAGAACCGGAAGGTGCGGCATCCATGCAGGCTGCTTTGCAGCAAGGAGAACCCGTAGAACTCGACCAGATCAATAAATTTGTGGATGGTGCTGCCGTGAAGAAAATCGGCAAACTGACTTTCGATATCAGTTCCCAATTGTTGGATAGCGTGAAGTCCATTCCAGAAGGAAAGATCTGTACCACAATTTTACAACTGTACAATAAAGACGCTATAGTTGCCGAACCAGCAGGCGCACTTTCCATTGCTGCGCTGGAATTCCATAAAGAGGAGATCAAAGGTAAAAAAGTTGTTTGTATCATTTCTGGTGGCAACAACGATATCGATCGCATGAGCGAGATCAAGGAGATGTCTTTACTATATGAGGGCTTCAAGCATTACTTCATCGTTCGCTTCCCGCAGCGGCCAGGAGCATTACGCCTCTTGGTTACCGAAGTGCTGGGTCCGAAAGATGATATTACCCGTTTCGAATACATCAAAAAAACAGAACGCGAACGCGGTCCAGCGTTAATTGGTATTGAATTAAACAATCCAAATGATTATATTTCATTTATAGAACGGTTAAAGGAATACAAATTCGACTTTATCGAGGTCAATAAAGACCAAACATTGTTCGAATACCTCGTTTAAACAGCAACTAACCCTCCACTATAATAGGATGTAACGGCCGACAGAAATTGTTGGCCGTTGCTCTTTTACACGTAATCCCAACAATTTTTGTTACAATTCAATAAATTACTTCGCTTCAATCAAGCTCCTGAAAATTATTTTTTTGTTAATAATCAAACTATTACGCTTTAATTTTATTTTAGATATATAGAAACCTATAAAATCAGGAGGAAAACATGAAAGCTTATTCAATCATTTTATGCTTGATGGTCATGTGCAGCCTTGGCTTTGCACAAATAAAAACACCGCCACAAGCACCAGGTCAAAAAGCACCCGCTCAAAAAGCACCTGCCCAGAAACTAAGTCCAGCAGACAGTACGATGGTCAAAACCAACGATGGGGTTACCATTAATATCCATTACAGCAGCCCTTCCTTAAAAGGCCGCAAGATCGGAACGGAGGTGGCAGAATTTGGTAAAGTATGGCGCACAGGCGCAAATGCTACCACCACCATCTCCTTCGACAACAATGTCACCATCAATGGAAAAGCCTTAGAAGCTGGAAAATACGGCATCCATACCATCCCTGGCGAAGCCAATACCACCATTATCTTCAATAAGACTTGGGACCAATGGGGTACTAAATACGACCAGAAGGATGATGCGTTACGCGTTGATGTCAAGAACGACAAATTATCGAGCAGCCAGGAAAGGATGAAAATCATGGCCGATAAATCCGGCAAGGTGAGCATTGCTTGGGGAACTTATGGCGCTTCCTTCCAAGTAAAAGCAGCCAACTAGTAACCGCAGCCAAGAAGCCGCAAAAAGAAACTAAAAGAAACTAAAAAGCCCCCCAGAAATAATATCCAGGGGGCTTTTTTGATAACAAAGAGTTTATTCTTAAATATCCACTACCGCATCCATCATGAAATCCTCATTCTTCAAATGCACGATTTCGGTTGCTTTTTCGTAGTTCGTCGATTTCTTCGAGAAGAAATCGTGTTGTGTCGTCTCGGTGTTCAAACCGTTCAAAACAATCGGATTGACCTGCTTTACTTCAAAAATAGGATCAAACCCTAAGTTCATCAAGGCTTTATTACCATTGTAGCGAACGTATTCCTTTACCTCAGCTGTTAAACCTACCACCGTATACAATTCTTCGGTGTATTTGATCTCATTTTCATAAAGATCGTTCAATAAGGCTAAGAAACGTTGTTTCACTTCTTCCTTGTTTGGAAGCTTCGCAAATACTTCCTGCGCGATCAATCCTACGAATACTCCGTGGATGGACTCATCGGCAACAATCTTCTTGATGATATCGGCAGAGGCCACCATCTGTCCTTGTCCACATAACCATAATGGCAGGAAGAATCCAGAGTAGAAAAGGAAAGATTCCAACAGTACCGAAGCAGCCAAGGCCATGAACAATTCTTCATCCGTCACCTTTTCCTTATCGATTGCACGGTAATGGCTATCGATGGTAGATGCTTTATACTGTAAGAATTTGTTCTGGGCAACCCAACCGAATACATCGTTGATCTCGTTGGTGGTAGAAACCGTGGTAAAAATGGTCGAATATGATTTGGCGTGGATCGCTTCCATCATACACATGTACGATAATACAGCCTTGTTCTGTAAGGAATCGATATGATCGATGATCTTAGGCATACCGGTGTGGCTCTGAAGGGTATCCAACAGTGTCAAACCACCTAAGGCTTTCTTATAACACTCTTTCATATCCCAACTCAATCCTTTCCAGCTATCAATATCCTTGGAAGGAATGTATTCCGTATCGATCCAGAACTGGCGGATATTTTGTTCCCAGAACATCAATGCATAGTCGTTGTCCGGTGTATTCCAGTTTACGGCTGTAAATTGTTTACTCATTTTTATAGGTGTCCCCTCTTTTTAATATTTTAATAATTCTTTTCTGACAGCTTATGCTGAACAAGAAATACATTCTTCAATAGTTGATTTACGCGTACGGGTATAGTACAGCGATTTTAATCCCAGTTTATGGGCGTAGATGTAATATTTCGCCAAGTCACGGGTAGAATCCTTTGAATTCGTGTGCAAGATCGTCGATACCCCTTGGTCAATGTGACGTTGGATCACCGAGATCAGTTTCAACACCTTCATCTGATCCATATCGTATGCCGATTTGAAGTAGAAGTAGTTATCATTCGTCAAATAAGGCATTGGGTAGTAAGTGGTACTATCTCCATACTCTCTCACCTCGATGATGTCCACGATTGGCATAACAGAAGCCGTCGCGTTCATGATGTAAGAAGTAGATTGGTTCGGAGCAATGGCCAAACGGTAAGCATGGTAGATACCGTGTTCCGCCACCTGTGCTTTTAGGTTTGTCCAATCTTCTACGGTTGGAATATGGATGCCTGCGAACAATTCCTTCACCTTGTCGGTTTTAGGTTGGAATTCACGGATCAAATATTGATCGAAATACGTTCCATCCGCATAGCCCGATTTTTCAAATCCTACGAAAGTTCTTTGGCGTTCCTTAGCAATCTCCATCGATGCCTCCAGCGAATAGTAGTTCATCATCATGAAGAAGGTATTGGCGAAATCCAATGCTTCTGTAGATTCGTACATGATGAAACTCTTCGCTAAATACCCATGAAGGTTCATGGCACCTAGTCCTACCGAATGCAATTCGCGGTTAGCTTTAGCGATGGAAGGAACCATTTCGATATCCGTTACATCGGTTACTACAGTCAAGGCACGCATAGCGGTCTTCACCGTTTCCTTGATGCGTTTATTATCCATCACCGTTGCGATGTTCAAAGACCCTAGGTTACAGGAAATCCCGTAACGGATGGTATCTTCTTTACCGTAGATGTTGATATCAGAAACTTCCGAGATCTGCATGATCTCTGTACATAGGTTCGAGAATTTAACTCTTCCCAATCCGTTCAACGCGTGTGCACGGTTGGTGTTCTCCTTGAAGAAGATGTATGGGTATCCCGACTCTTTTTGCGTTTGTGCAATTTTCACTAACAAGTGACGGGCATTGATTTTTTTCTTTTTAACGTTAGGGTTCGTGATCAGTTCATCATACATCACGTCCATATCCAACTCATCCAGGTACTGACCATACTCCTGCATAACCGTATGCGGATAGATCAAATAACAAGGCTCATCTTTCTCTGCCAATTCCATGAATTTATCCGGAACGATGATACCGATAGATAAGGACTTGATACGTACTTTCTCATCCACATTGATTTTCTTACAATCCAAGAATTCTTCAATGTCCGAGTGGAAGATATTCAAATAGACAGCTCCTGCACCAGGACGTTGTCCCAATTGATTGGCATACGAGAAGGTATCTTCCATGATCTTCATGATCGGAAGAACACCACCTGCGCGGCCATCAACCCCTTTGATCGCTTCACCGCGTGCGCGGATCTTCGAAATATTGAAAGACACTCCACCACCAATAGATGATAATTTCATGGCCGAATCCACCGCGTAACCAATACCGTTCAGGTTATCGCCGATCTCATCCAAGAAACAGGAAACCAATTCGCCGGAACGTTTCTTTCCAGCGTTCAAGAACGTCGGGGTAGCGGGTTGATATTCTTGATTGATCATGATCTCTGCATACTCGATAGCTTTTTGAACGCCTTCTTCTCTTGCTAAGAACAAAGAAACCGCCACCACACGGTCTTCGTAACGCTCTAGGAATTTCTCCCCCGAATCATCGCGAAGCGCATAACTTTGGAAAAACTTGAAGGCCGCCATAAAAGATTGGAAACGGAATTTCTTTGCATACACAAAGTTGAATACCTCTTCCATTTGCTCAAACGTAAACCATTCGTAGAAATTGATGTAATAGTTGTTTTCTACCAAATAATCGATTTTTTCCTTCAAGTTGTAGAAGAACACGGTGTTCTTGTTCACATACTCCAGGAAATAGGCGCGCACAGCCTCCTTGTCCTTATCAAGGCTGTACTCGTCATCATGTTTGATCATGATTTCGTTATTAAGCAATATCCAATTTTTCGCTACCTCGTTTGCTATCATAGTATTGATTTTTAATGATGTCAATAAATTGATTAATATCTTCCAATGTACCAGAAAGTTCGAATTTCATGGCCGTTGGGATTTCGAATTCTGTGCTGATCTTATCAGCTGCTATCGCATAGTTCCTTCCCCAGTTGCGGTTTCCGCTGGATGTTACCGAGTAGATCATATGGCTTTGCATGGTCAATAACTGAGCGGTCTTATCCGGTACTTTACCAAAATTGGTGGTATAAGTGACCAAATGTCCCGGCTCCGAGATCTCCATATGCTCCTCAATACGGATGGCTTTCCATCCCGTAACTTGGATCACCTTGTTGATAAAGCGCTCCACATTACCGGTTCTTGAATCGTAATATAAATTAATCATGGTCCTTTAGGTTTATGGATTAATTACAGGGCAATCTGATCCAACTCTTCTGGCTTAAATCCGATGATTCTATTTTTGATTTCGTCGTTCTCCAATACAATCACGGTAGGAACGGTACGTACTTTGAACTTAACAGCTAATTCCGGCTCATCAAATGGATTGATAGTTTCGTAGGCAATACCTTTGTTGTCTAGGTAAGCCGATACCTGTGCGCATGGTGCACAGTCATTTTTTTCGAATTTAATGATTCTTGCCATGTTATATTAAGTTGAAAAAGAATTTGGGCTTTTTGGGCTCTGCTTCTTTGTTTAAATAAAAAAACGATTGAAATGAGATGGTTTCATACTCATGTAGAACAAATATCCCATATTTTTTAACGTAGGAGGTAATGATACTTTTCCACATTCATGTGGATTCCGTTGGTAAAACCCACTTGGTTACCTCGAATAATTAGTAAGGTGTTCGTTTTCAATTCACTGAGGATGTTGATAACTTTAAATTAGCACTTTGTAGCTATTTGTTGACTCCCTTTTTCTTCCTCTTTTTATTGTCAAAATATAAGAGAATTTTTGGTTAATTATAACAAATTAGTTATATATAAATCTTCCCTTAGCATCCCAATAATATATTGTTAAATTAGCGTTATCAATTTCGAAACAAACACCCAAATGATTATGAAATTCAAATTTTTATTACCCTTTTTATTTCTGAGTTCTTTTGGAAGCCTACAAGCTCAAGAAAGCTTGACCTTTCAAAAACCACCAACAGAAATAATGGCACTCGCCGATTATCAGCGACCTCCGACCGTAAGGATCAGTACCGATAAAAAATGGGTACTCTTCTCCTACCGCCCAACCTACAAAAACTTGGCAGAACTGGGCGTGGAAGAAACCAGATTGGCCGGTCTACGCATCAATGCCAAAGCGAGTATTTCTAGTACCGAAACCTACTTTGATGCCTTGAGCCTGCAGTCTATTGATGGCAAGGACCTGATCAAGATCAACCTTCCGGAGAATGCCTTGATTTCCAATATCGATTTTTCCCCAGATTCCAAAAAACTGGCTTTCACCAATACCAATGAAAATGGCGTTGCCCTTTTCATTTACGATATTGCCAGTAGAGAATTGAAAAAAATAACGGATTACAACCTGAATGCCATTGTACATTCACCGTTCACTTGGTACACGCAGCCGTCATCGCGAGGAACGACGCCATCTTCCGACAAACTTTTAATAAGCTTGGTCAATCCATCTACCGCTCAAACCGACAAGAAAAACAGCTTGGCTACCGGTCCGATTATTTCCAATGCGGATGGTACAGTTTCCCAATTAAGAACTTACCAGGATCTGTTGAAAACACCGGCTGATGAGGCTGAATTCCAACGTTTGGTCACTTCCAACCTGGTTTGGGTAGACCTTTCCGGAAAAACGGAACCCTTCAAAGCTGCGGATATGTATATGGGCTCTTCCATCTCTCCAGACGGACAATACGTGATGGTCACAACCCTTAAAAAACCATTTTCCTATGTGGTTTCTTTAGGAAGTTTCCCTACCGAGACCAATGTATATGACCTGAAGGGCAACCTGATCAAAAAAGTGAATGAAACTGCATTGATGGAGATCATGCCGAAGGGCTTCTCTTCAACCCGTCCTGGAAAAAGATCCATGTCATGGCGTTCGGACAAAGCAGCAACCCTATCCTTTGTTCAAGCATTGGATGGTGGAGATGCGAACAAACCAGCGGAATTCCGTGATGAGCTCTTCAACTGGGAAGCTCCATTTCAGGCGGAGCCAAAATCAATGATGAAAATCGCAGACCGCTATGCGGGAGTGGTTTGGGGGAATGATGACTATGCCTTGGTATACAGCCAATGGTATGATACCAGAAACTCGAAAACCTACCTGTTGAATCCAAAAACCGGAAGCAATAAGGTGATCTATGATAGAAATAGCCAGGATGTATATTCCGATCCGGGATCGCCTTACCGCGATAAAAATGAATTCGGAACGTACAGTATGTACATCAAAAACGGAAAATCCTACTGGATAGGTTCTGGATTTACCAAAGAAGGTGAATTCCCTTTCATCGAAGAATACGACTTCAAGACCGGCAAGAAAAAACGCATTTATACAGCGAAGGAATCCGATATGCAGGAACGTATCAGCTCGGTGGTCGACATCGAAAAAGGCGATATCTTGGTATCCCTTCAATCGGCTTCCCAATTCCCGAACTATTACGCGAAAAACATCAAATCCGGCAAGCAGTCAGCCGTAACCAGCATCGAGAACCCTTTCAAATCGTTGGATGGAGTGCACAAAGAGGTGTTGAACTACAAGCGTAAGGATGGGGTGGAATTATCCGGTACACTTTACCTTCCAGCAGGTTATGATAAGAACAAGAAGGAAAAACTTCCTTTATTGATCTGGGCTTACCCAAGGGAGTATAAAGACAAATCCACTGCCGGACAAAGTACAGCCAATCCGAAAGAATTCACTTTCCCAAGTTATGGTTCCTTCATCTATTGGGTATCCCGTGGTTATGCGGTACTGGATAATGCAGCCTTCCCTATTGTGGGCGAAGGTAAACAAGAACCGAACGATTCCTTCATTCCGCAATTGGTGGCGAATGCTGAAGCAGCCATCGACGCCGTTGATCAATTGGGTTATATCGACCGCAACAAGGTGGCAGTTGGTGGACACTCCTATGGTGCTTTCATGACCGCCCATTTATTGAGCAACTCCAACCTATTTGCAGCTGGAATTGCCCGTTCTGGAGCTTACAACCGTACCTTGACGCCTTTTGGTTTCCAAAGCGAGCAGCGTAACTTCTGGGATGACCCGCAACTGTACATGACCATGTCGCCTTTCATGAGCGCACATAAAATGAAAACACCTATTTTATTGATCCATGGTGCAGCCGACAACAATCCTGGAACATTTACCCTACAGACCGAGCGTTACTTCCAAGCCTTGAAAAACTTGGGTGCAACTGCCAGAATGGTGATCCTTCCAGGTGAATCGCACGGTTATGCAGCGAAAGAGAATATCTTCCATGTCCTTTGGGAACAAGATCAATTCCTAGAGAAATATGTGAAAAACAGAGCGGCAACGAAATAAGCCTAATCACATAAAAAAATAAGCGGGAATCAATTTTCATTGAATTCCCGCTTTTTATTTGAGAAAGGTATTTTACTTAACCACCATTATATCCTGGATTCTGTTTCAGATTTGGATTAATGGCCATTTGGGTCTGTGGAATCGGAAAGATTTCCTTGTTCACATCACCCGTTGCTTTATGGTCCCACCAAGTTCCAGTGGTGAACTTACCAAAACGGATCAGATCGGTCCGGCGCTTCCCTTCAAAGATAAACTCCCGGCCGCGTTCAGCCAACAATTCATCCAGTGTAAGGGTTGCGGTTGTATACCTGTTGGCCGTCCAGTCAGCTGCCGCAAAAGCACGTTGACGGCTGGAATTGATCAGGTCTACTGCCGCTTGATTGGCAGCTCCACCATTCTTACGCATTAAAGCCTCCGCTTTATTGAAGATCACCTCGGTCAAGCGATAGATCACATAATCATTCTCCTGATAATTCTCGTCGGAGGTAATTCCTGATTTATATTTGTTGAATCGAGCGCCGGAGTTTTCTTCCCCTTCAGCCATGGATCCTTCCGATGTTTTATCACCCTCACTTTCCCGACGGATGGAATTCACGAAGGATAACGGTTGTTTGGCATATTCTTCCGTTCCCAGCACCGGTGTGGTCGTCCCGCGTTTGTACTGTGGTCCGAACAGGAACCAGTCTTTTTTACGAAGATCCTGTGCATTGTAGGCATCGAAGGCTGTAGGGATCACCACAAAGGCATTCCATCCGCCATAACTTACGCCCAATGCTTCTTTCATATAATCATAGCCCATAAAGAAGCCTCCCCAATCAAAGGTGAATCCGCCCTTACGGCTGTACTGAAATTGAAAGATCGATTCTGGATTTGCCGAATTGGTATTGCTGAAGATCGCGTTGATGTTCGGGGATAATTTTGGTGTTCCACCAATCCCGCCACCAGCACCGCTGATCACCTTATCCGCCGCCGCGATACATTCATCCCACATCGGGGTTCCCGTCCATTTTTGGGCGTTCAGGTAAAGCTCTGACAGCATGGCATAACCCGCCGCACGGTTTACTTTACCCACCGTTTCTGCATTCAGATCCGGAAGTTTGGTCACTTCTGCTTCCAACTCCGTTTTAATGAAATCGAACACTTCCTTACGAGTCTTGGTCTCCGGATTTACAGGACTGTTGGCAACTTCTGTCACAATGGGAATATTCCCCCACATGTCCATCATGCGGATGTAATGGTATGCCCGAAGGACCTTCAGCTGTGAAACCACGGATTGTACCTCTTCCGCTGTCATGCCGATTTTTTCAGCATCCAAGGTACTAATGTCAGCAATCGCATTGTTGACAAATCCTACCCCGGTCCACATGAGGTTCCATGCATCGCGCATCCGGTTTTCCGTTTCTGTCCAGGTGTGGTAGTGCATACGGAAATGGTCTCCACCATCATAACCATGACGACCTTTCTGTGGCCAAGCAAGTTGATCAGCCGAAAGTTCAGAATGGTAATAGAATGCACTTGCTCCAGTTGGTGCCAACCAGGCCTGCATATGCGTAAATGGACGTAAGGCCGCCTGCATCACCTCCAGTTTGTTCTTATAGAAAGATTCCTTCTCCAATTTACTGTACATGGTCTCATCCAGGTTGGTACAACCTGTCATCAGACTTGTCCCAATAAAAAGTGCAGCCGCAAATCGTATCGTTTTTTTATCTAGTAATTTCATAATTCCCTCCTTTAAAAGCCAATATTTAATCCCATCGTCCATGATTGCGTCCTCGGATAAAAACCACGCGAATCTATCCCGCCATCAAAACCAGTATCCTGCAGCTCCGGATCGATCCCTGAATAGGACGTAATAGTCGCAATATTTCTTGCTGTCAGGTATACATACATATTGCGGATCAACGGGGTCTTGGTTCTGATGTTATAACCTAAGGTGATGTTGTCAATCTTAACAAAGGAACCATTCTCTAGGTAGTAATCGGAATACTGTGGATCATCGTTCAATTGATCATGCTTTCCAAAAGCAGACTCAAAAACATTGTTCGGAATCCATTTCTTGTTACCAAAGAACATGTCGGCCGTATTTAGGATATCATACTTGAATTTTCCTCGAAGGAATACCGTCAGGTCAAAACCTTTATAGGTAAAACGGTTACCCAGGGAAGCCTGGAATTTTGGTATCCCGTTTCCGATATACGCACGGTCATCGTTGTTCATATCTCCGGCATGGGCGGTGCTGCCATCGGCTTTATAGAAAAGCCATTTCCCTTCGTCATCGAATCCGGCAAAACGTTTACCATAGAAATTCCCGATCTCGCCGCCTTCTTCCAAACGCATGGCATTACCTAAATTCCCCGGACTAGGAAGTCCTCCGAATTCCAACCAGTTGCTTTTGAAGATATCGCTGGAAAGTTTCGCCAATTTATTTTTCTGGTAATTACCGGTGAAATCGACCTGCCAGGTGAAGTTTTCCCTAGAGATTGGGAAAGCGGTCAATTGCAGTTCCACCCCTTTGTTCACCACCTCTCCTACGTTATACCAAATGCTTGGCTGCACATAGGCAGGCAATTGCGCATTATATTCATACAGAAGGTCGGTGGTCTTCCGATGGTAGACATCCAATGCACCAGTGATCTTGCTGTTTAGGAGCGCAAAATCCAAACCGATGTTGGTCTCTGCCTTCTGTTCCCATTTCAGATCCGGGTTGGCATTGTTCTCTACACCATAGGTCTGGTAATATACCCCATCCTGTGGGTAATACCCGCCCGTACCTAAACGGATAAAGGAAAGGTAATTCGGGATCCCTTGGTTACCTGTAACCCCATATCCAGCGCGAAGTTTCAATTCATTGACCACGTCCTTGTTGCCGAAGAAATCTTCGTTGCTGATGTTCCAACCAGCGGAGATCGCTGGGAAGTTACCCCATTTATTGTTCGCTCCAAACTTAGAGGAACCCTCTCTACGAAGGATCGCCGTCACGAAATATTTATCCGCATAATTGTAGTTAACCCTTCCAAAGAAGGCGATCAGCGTATTTTCATCCTTGAAAGATCCTAAAGCTGGTCTAGGGTATTTGGTATTGATGATAGCTGTTCCGGAATTGAAATCCCAATCCAGGAATCCATCGGTGGAAAATCCCGAGTTCGACATGTTGAAATACTCCGCGGTCATGTATTGGTAACTGTAGCCCAATAGACCGGTGAAGGTATGTACATCGTTGAAGGTTTTGTTATAGTCGATGGTACTTTCGAACGTTTTGGTCCAGTTCAGGTCGTTACGCTTATAGGCATATCCTGTTCCATCATATTCGGTATCATCCGGCCGTTGGTCCCAATCCAGGATCGACCGATATTGTCGGTCATTCCAGTTGTCGCGAACGTAGGAACCGAAGGCGGACACGCTTAATTCATCCAATATCTGGAATTTCAAGCGAGCATCTCCGGAGAAGGTCTGCTGGTTTCGCTCTTCGATCCTATGGGCCAAACGGCTCATCGGGTTATAGTTGTTATATTCTTGTGTTTGATAGTAGGTCCCATCCGGATTCATGATGGGTGCCGTCGGATTTCTTTGGATAGTCTGCTCAAAATCGCCTGTCTTTCCGCCTAAAAGATTGGCCTTATTGAAAT
Source organism: Sphingobacterium sp. CZ-2 (assembly GCF_004526235.1). Lineage (GTDB taxonomy): Bacteria > Bacteroidota > Bacteroidia > Sphingobacteriales > Sphingobacteriaceae > Sphingobacterium > Sphingobacterium tenebrionis. The sequence continues at coordinate 518,163 of NZ_CP038159.1, forward strand.
TGGCAGCCAGGTTAGCGGTCAATGTCAAACGGTTATCCAAACCTGTCTGATTGAAGTTGATACGCCCTCCAAATTGTTCTCTTCCATTCTGTTTGGCAATACCCTTAGCATTTTCATAGTTGAAGGATGCCCGGTAAGTGGAATTTTCTCCCCCACCACTGGCGATGAAATTATGGAAATGGGAAAAATTGTCCTTATTGATCAGCTCATCGTATAGATCGGTGGAAGCACCAAGATCAAGATCGGGTTTGTTTTCACCCTGAACGATCAGCTGTCGGAATTGATCGGCACTTAACATGCTAGGTTTTCGGTTGACTCTTTCGGTCTGTCCATAGGTCATGTATTCGAATTGGGCGGCTCCTGCTTTCCCTTTCTTGGTAGTGACCAAGATGACCCCGCCATTACCGCGGGTACCATAGATCGCAGCGGCGGAACCGTCCTTCAGGACATCGATGGATTCGATATCGCCCTGTTTGATCAGATCCAAGTTCCCGCCCGGAATACCATCGACTACAATCAAGGGTGAATTGGTTCCTTTTAGGGAAGCCATACCCCGTAATTGGATGCTGGTACTGGAATTGGGATTGCTACCTTGGGTACGGGTGATGTTCAGACCGGCCACTTTTCCCTGAACAAGGTCCATGGGACTACGCATCCCGCCTTTATTGAAATCTTTTTCTTTTACGGAGGCTACAGCAGAGGTGATTTCCTTCCTTCTTTGTGTACCGTATCCGACCACCACTACTTCCTCCAGACTTTCTTCTTCGGAAATCAGATTGACATTGGCCATGGTGCCACTAACGGTGACCTCCTGGTTGGCGAAGCCAATATAGCTTACCTGTAGGACATCGCCATTTTCGGCGGCAATGCTGAATTTTCCGGAGGCATCTGTTTGGGTGCTGGCATCCTTTCCTTTGACCTTAATGGTAACCCCTGATAAGGGTGATCCATTGGCACTGTTCTTCACCGTTCCGGTAACTGTCTGTTGAGCGATTACGGAATTTACCTCAACGGTGGCAGCTTTAGGCATGGCATTGGCATACCCATAGCTGCAGGCCAAGAGGGCAAAGCATAAAATACTCCCCCGTACAAAGCCTGTGCGATGATTTTGTTTACTGTAATAGTTCGGCATGTTAATTAACGTTTAGTATATAATTATTTAAAGGTTTATATGTTTCAATGTAATTACTAAAACGGTTTAGTTTTTTAGTAAGATTTGTATCAGATTAGTTACAGTAAGATTAAAACGCTGGCTAAATAGATTTATTATCCATGAGTTGTTAATTTTTGGAAAAAATTGGAAAAATTATGTTAAATGTTGAGGTGGAGGGGGTTGGGTGGTGGTAGGTTGTTGGAAATTGGTTGAGGGGTGGTTGAGCAGTGGTTGAGTGGTGGTTAAGGATTGGTTGAGTGGTGGTTTCCTTCCGAGCGAAAGTAGGATGAAAGTAATGTGAAAGTATGTAAAATGTATGTTTGGCATATAAAAACACGGTTTAAATATGCTTTAAGCATGATTTTATAGCGAAAATCATAGGTTTGGTTACTGTTTCTTGTACTTTTCCCCGTCATTGCGAATCACTCCGTCATTGCGAGGAACGAAGCAATCTTTGGACTGTGTCATCCTGCGCATCGTCGAAGGATCTGAACGGTTGCATACGAACAGATGCTTCGACTGCGCTCAGCATGACATGGAGAAAGATTGCTTCGTCGTACCTCCTCGCAATGACGCGGAAAGTACCTCCTCGCAATGACGCTAACCCCTTCAATGAGGTCCTACCCACAAAAAAACCTAAAATTTTAACCTTGCGTTCATTTCCGCCATGGCGGCTTGATCAAGCAACCATTTCTTATTGTTTTTCCGTTCTCCTTTCCAATCCTTATAGAACAATCCATTCTCATCCTTCAGATTTTCCCAGGCATAATCCAAATTATCCTTAAAACTCTGCAAATAAACCGGATCCCTATCCACCTGGTACAACTCCACAAATCCCCTCATCATCACCGCAATAAACCAAATATCCGAATTCTTCAATAACCTGAACCTTTTCCCTGCCCTTTCCTCCTCGTCATGGAAAAAATATCCATGAGCAGATTTCGCAATGGCTTGCGCATCTTCCAAATACCTCTTCTCCTTCCCTACTTCATACAACAACACCGCAGCCTGCAACATCTGTCCGGAGTTATAAGGAAATTTCGCCCTTCCGATCTTCCCCGACAAGGTCACATGATCAAAATACAAATGGTCCGTCGGATCCTGTAGGTTTTTCTTCGTCCAAGCATACAAGGAAACAGCTTGATCCAAATACGTTTTCTTCTTGGTTGCCTGATATAGTTTCATCAAAAAAACAACACCTGGTGCATTGGAACAGGTATTCTTTGATTCCTTTTTTTGTTCACACCAATAAATCCCTCCGCCTAATTTATCATCCATCCCGCTCGCCACAAAGCGCCAGATTTCTTCCGATTTCGCCAAGTACTTTTTGTCTTTGGTAGCTAAGTACAGATCCGCAAAATCTATCCCCAGCCAGACATTATCATCGTAAAACCGATCCGATTGCCGTGCCGTTCGTACATAGGAAGCATAGCCCACCGGTGCTCTTTGGTCTATATACTCCTCCAATCCGGTCAATACCTTCATATCGATCTCCTTCCTCTTGGCCTTGTTCTTAGGTTGGCTTTCCAAAAGAGCCACCTGCGCAGATAAAGTACCGGAAAATGGCCAGAGGTAGGAATACGCATTCCCTTTCGGAGCGGGTTTATTATCCCCCAGATAACTGGCCTGATAGCCTGCATCAAAAGGATAATTTTCGCGCAACAAGAAACTTCCATTCACCGCATAATGGGTATAGATGGAATCCAAAATAATTTGAGCCCTTTGTTGTGGGCTAAGTTTAGCCGGTTTGGGCTGTGCTGACGCAAAGCCCGTATCCAGGATAAATAAGAAAAAAAACAGGTTGGTTAGGTTGATTATTCTCATCTTATAAATTTCCTTTTTTAAGTTCTGAAACAGCATGATCTACGGCCCTTGCTGCAAAAGCCATATAAGTCAGGGAAGGGTTCTGGGTGGATGTCGAGGTCATGCTCGAACCATCCGTCACATATACATTTTTACAGGCGTGTAGCTGGTGCCATTTGTTCAACATGGAGGTCTTCGGATCCAGGCCCATCCTTACGCCGCCCATTTCGTGGATATCCAATCCCGGTGCCTGCCAGGCATCATTACGTTGGATATTCTTAAAACCTGCTGCCAGGAACATCTCTTCCATCGTATCGAGATAATCCTTCTTCATCTTATTATCATTATCATCGTAATCAACCGACACCCGCAACAATGGCATTCCCCATTCATCTTTCTCCTTTCCATCCAAGGCTACATAATTAGAAGCCTTCGGTATGGTCTCCCCCATCATATGCGAACCCACGCCCCAGTTTCCAAGCTTCGGGTTGAGGATGGATTCCTTAAGCGAAATCCCTAATCCAGATTCATCCGAATAAGAGGAACGGTAGGCTCCAAAACCAGCAGCATAGCCCCGTAGATAATCCGTTTCCTGTTTATGCAGGTTACGGAATCTCGGGATATAACCACCACCGGCAGGGTTCCTACCATCGGTTTTATAATCCAGATAGCCTTCATACTCCGCAGAAATCCTTGCGCTGTAATTGTGGAAGGCCACATATTTACCCAGCGTACCACTATCATTTCCCAAACCATTTGGAAAACGTTGGGAGGTGGAATTCAGCAGCAATAAATTGGAATTGAGTGCCGCAGCATTCAGGAAGATTACTTTCGCGAAGAAATCGATTTCTTCTTTGCTGTCCTTGTCGATGACTTTTACCCCTATTGCCTTCCCCTTGCTTTCATCATATAAAATAGAATGCACGACGGAATTTGGTCGTAAGGTCATATTTCCAGTCTTTGCTGCCCAGGGTAAGGTAGAGGCATTCGAACTGAAATAACCTCCAAAGGGACAGCCTCGCTGGCATAAGGTTCTATTTTGACATTTCACCCTGCCTTGATCGATGTGAATCTGATTGGCATGGGATAGGTGCGCACAGCGGGCAGAGATCACCTTTCTTTCGGGATATTTCTGCTCCACTTGCTGTTTGAAATATTTTTCGACGATGTTTAGCGGATAGGCCGGTAGGAATTCCCCATCCGGTAATTCCGGAAGACCATCCCTATCCCCTGCAATACCGGCAAAACGTTCCACATGATCGTACCAAGGTTTGATATCCGCATAGCGGATTGGCCAATCCACGGCAAATCCATCTCTGGCAGGACCTTCAAAATCAAAGTCCGACCATCGCTGGGTCTGTCTTGCCCAAAGCAAGGATTTACCCCCTACCTGATACCCCCTGATCCAATCGAAGGGCTTTTCCTGCACATAGGGATGCTCCTTATCCTTCACAAAAAAATGAGCGGCATCCTCATGAAAAGCATAGCAACGGTTAACGATCGGGTTTTCCTGTTTTACCGCATAGGGCAGTTCATTCCGATGTTCAAATTCCCAAGGATAGAGGTTCGTGGTGGGATAATCCTTTACATGTTTCACATCCCTTCCACGTTCCAGGACCAAAGTTTTCAGCCCCTTTTCACACAATTCCTTAGCTGTCCATCCCCCACTGATTCCAGAACCGATCACGATGGCATCGTAAGTGCGGTTATCTCGTGTATCTATATTCAGATTTGCCATTTTTATGCCTTGATTTTTAACGCCCCATCATACCTAGCAGGAACCAGTTCATAGATCAATTTATTCTTCATCACGTATTCGGAATTCTTATAGCCTTGGATACCGCGTCTTTTCAGGATGCGGAGAAAGACATCGTCCTTTGGAAGACCTTCCAAATAGCTCATCAATTCGGTTTGAGGATTATTTTGAGGTTTAGGCACCGCTTTTAGCCCCTTTAGGAAAGCCTCCTGGTTTTCGGGACTTTCGCAATCATCGACCATCTTCATGACGAAGAGGTGCAGTTTTAAATCTTTTGCTCCAGGGCTATCGGTTTTGGGGATGATGGTTTCCAACAGTTCTGCCAAGAGTTCCTCATCGGCCTTGGTCAGTTTGATCTGTTTTAATGCTATGCTGGGGGCTTCCGCGCTGAAGTCGCAAGAGGAAGCAATCCAGATTCCCCCTGCCAGCACGAAAAACTGCTTTAGCGCCGTCCGTCTATTCATAAGTTTATAATCAAGAAACTAAATTTACGAATATTACGGAAAGATAAAAGGCTTACATCTTAAAATAACGAATTTTTTACCTCTGCTAAATCGTTTAAAAGTAAATCAGCATGGTTAAGTCTTTGGCGTTCTACCGCTTGTTTGCTCACGGCTATACAGTACAGTCCTGCGTCCTTGGCTGCTGTACATCCGGTACTGGTATCTTCAATGACCACAATCTCTTCCTTGGGTATATTTAGCTTTTCGACCGCCAATAAATAGGGTTCTGGATTTGGCTTTGGGCTTTCCACCAATTCACGGGTCACGAAAAAGGAGAAATAATCCAATAGTTGATGTTCTCCCAGAACAGTTTGTACGGTAGTTTGGTAGCTAGAGGTCACCAAGCCTAAAGTAAGCCCTTCTGCCTTTGCTTTCTCTAGGATTTCTTTTGCATGCGGCATTAAGCGGATGTTCTTCATGTTTGCCTTGGCATAATTGGCCCGTGTTGCGAACCACATATCTTCTTCATCTACCTGAAGCTGATGCTCCCGGTTCAGCATCTCTACATTATCCTTTAAGGTATGACCTGCAAAGTCACGGATCCAATCGTCAAAATCGATCTCAAAATCGTAATCCGATTTTAAGATCGGTGCCCAGTTGCTAAAATAAAAGTACTCTGAATCAATTAAAGTACCGTCCATGTCGAATAGAACAGCGTTGATGTTTCTCATGCTGCAAAGTTAACCAACACAATATTAACAGACTGTTATTTTAAAAAAACTTAACATACTAGCTTCCAGCAATCGGGCTACCGAAAATACCTACGGCCATTTCTGCCCAGATAACCGCCAGAACGAACAATACCAATAGGATATAGATCCAGCTCTTACTTTTATTCTTTACATTTCTGTAGATCAGGTCGATCCCAAATGCCGCCGCAAATAATAATACCGCAGCCACTAAAAAATCGAATAGGCTCCAATTAACTTCATTAGTGAATTGCATAGCAATGGCCGGAACCATCAGCAATATTCCCGCTACCGCGTAAGGAACAAAATTTACTTGATTTTGAACTGTCATGTTTCTTGTTTTAAAAGTTTATAAAAGTACTTTGAATTACAAAGTAAATAAAAGTATAAGATGTTTTGCAAGAAAAATATCAGCTATAGGACTTAGGTAGTTCTGTTTCAGGTAATTAAAATTTTAAATCACCTTTAGTTCATTAAAATCCTTCTTCAATTTACCAGTTATCATGTATCATATGTAATACATATTACCCCTATCTGTTTCTTATATTTCGTGAATTCTGTATCTTAACGGCAATATCCATTTATATATGAAAAGATCTTACCTCTTCAGTTTATTATTATTGAGTCCATTGTTTTCATTAGGGCAAACTGCTCCGGCTCCTTATGGCGCATTACCGAGTGAACGGCAGTTACGCTGGCATGAAATGGAGATGTACACCTTGATCCACTATACCCCTACGACCTTCCAGAACAAGGAATGGGGATTTGGGGATGCAGATCCAAAGATCTTCAACCCAGCAAAATTTGATGCCGATCAGATTGCAAGAGCTGCAGCCTCCGGAGGTTTCAAAGGGTTGATCTCCGTGGCAAAGCACCATGATGGTTTCTGTTTATGGCCAACCAAAACAACATCCTATTCCGTAGCAAGCTCCCCTTGGGAGAATGGAAAGGGCGATATGGTCAAGGAATTCATGGAAGCCGCCCATGATAATGGTTTAAAATTTGGCGTTTACCTTTCTGCCTGGGATCGTAACGATACCCGGTATGGCAGCAAGGCCTATGCTGATGCCTACAGGGAACAATTGACGGAATTGATGAGCAATTATGGGGAGCTGTTTACTTCTTGGCACGATGGTGCAAATGGAGGAGATGGTTACTATGGTGGTAAGAACGAGAAGCGGACCATCGATCGAACAACCTACTATGAATGGACTGAAAAAACCTGGCCGATCGTCCGGAAACTGCAACCAAACGCGATGATTTTTTCCGATGTGGGTCCGGATATGCGCTGGGTGGGAAATGAACATGGATTTGCGGCCGAAACCAGCTGGTCGACCATTACGCCCAAAAGCCAGAACGGTAAAACACCTGTTCCCGGCGAAGTAGATGGTTCTAACCTGCCTACCGGTGACCGCAATGGTCAATATTGGATTCCGGCAGAATGCGATGTTCCGCAGCGACCAGGTTGGTTCTACCATGCCGTTCAGGACAGCAAGGTAAAAACACCGAACCAGCTGTTTGAGATCTATTTGAAATCCGTTGGTCGAGGTGGTGGCATGAATTTGGGCCTAGCCCCTATGCCGGATGGTTATCTGCATGAAAATGACGTCAAATCCTTAGCAGCTTTCGGAGAAAAACTGCGGTTGACCTTTGCCTACAATTTGGCGGAGGGAGCTACCGCAACCACAAGTAATACACGAGAAAACCACGCCCAATTTTCAACCAAAAATCTATTTGATGGGGACCGATACTCCTATTACGCCTCGGATGATAAGGTATTAGATCCAAGCTTGGAAATTACCCTAGCCAAAGAACAGACGTTCGATCTTATCCGTCTTCGGGAAAACATCAAATTGGGGCAACGCCTGGATAGCGTCCAAATCGACATCTGGGAAAACAACCAGTGGAACCCATTGACCCGTGCAACCAGCATCGGAGCGAACAGACTGATCAAATTAAATAAGCCGGTTAGTACATCTAAAATTAGGCTGAAATTATTCGCTCCAGTCGCCCCTACCCTGAGTGATTTTGCACTATTTCTAGAAGAAAAATCAGATTTCAAATTCAATTCCGAGCTACCCAATAAATTGGACAAGAAGGAAATCACCATTATCCATGCCGATAAAAATATCCGTGCTGCCTTAGATAATGAACTTTCCAGCTATTGGGAAACAACCTTGAGTGCTCCTGGTTATGTGGAATTCCGATTGTCAAAGACCTATACCCTTACCGGGATGCAGTTTACCCCTCGACAGGACCAAAAACACACCGGAACACCAACCAAATATCGGGTAGAATTGAGTGTGGATGGAAAGACCTGGCAAGCGGTTGCACAAGGGGAATTCTCGAATATCAAAGCCAATGCTGTTCCACAGCATATCTCTTTTGGAAGTCCAAAACAGGCGCATTATATCCGGTTTATCCCTTCGGAAAATTTAAGTGGCGACAAGCAGTTTGCAGTAGCAGAATTTGAAATATTCACAAAAGAATAAACCAACAATAAATAAATCAACCAACCTATGAAAAAAATGTTAATCGGATTATGCTTTATGCTCGGTATGGCGAATGCCCAAGACCTACGCATGTGGTATAACCAGCCTGCCCAAAGATGGGAGGAAACCCTACCCCTGGGAAATGGCCTTATCGGGATGATGCCGGATGGCAAAGTACATGATGAGAGCATCGTGCTGAATGAAATTTCCCTATGGTCTGGAAGTCCGCAGGATGCGAACAACTATGAGGCAAAAAACAGCCTGAAGGAAATACAAGGGCTCTTGTTTCAAGGAAAGAACAACCTAGCTGAAGCGCTAGTGAATAAAAACTTTGTTTGTGTGGGTGCCGGATCTGGTCAGGGGAATGGCGCAAATGTTCCATACGGCTGTTTCCAGAATTTCGGCTGGTTAAACATCCTGCATTTCGACCAGCAAGAAGTGAGCAATTATAAACGTTGGCTGGACCTGGACGAAGCAAAAGCATCTACCTCCTTTACCAGTAAGGGGACTAATTTTCTACGGGAATATTTTACCTCCTTTGATCAGAATGTGGGATTGATCCGCTTATCTGCCAACAAGAAGAAATCCATCGGGTTTGCCCTGCATTTCTACCGCGACGAACATATCGACGATTACCAGATCAAGGGAAATGAAATCACGGTTACCGGCAGCCTGCCGGATGGAAAAGGTGGTAAAGGGTTAACCTTTGCAGCAAAGATAAAAGTCATCAACAAAGGTGGAAAAATCACCTTGCATGATAACCAGATCATCTTGAAAGAAGCCGATGAAGCGCAGATCCTATTTTCGGCCACGACCAGTTATTACGATCATGAACCTGTTGCGTATGTTAATCAACAGATCGTGAAAGCCTCCAAAAGCAATTTCAGCAAACACTTTAAGGTCCATGTAAAGAAATATGCCGCTAAATTCGATCGGGTGGAACTGACTATTGCAGACGAGCAATCCAAGGACAATATCCCAACGCCGGAAAGGATCAGTAATTTTTATAAGAACCCAGCACAGGATAATGGGATGGCGGTATTGTATTACCAATTCGGTCGATACTTAACCTTGTCCAGTGCGGCGCCTGATCAAGCAAAGGCTTTACCTCCCAATCTACAAGGCTTATGGGCACATCAGATCCAGACACCATGGAATGGGGATTATCACCTGAACATCAATGCCCAGATGAACCATTGGGGCGTTGAGGTCAGTAATCTATCCGAATACCACAAACCATTTATCGAAATGATCAAAAATGTGGCCAAGGAAGGGACCAAAACAGCCAAGGCCTATTACGGTGCGCCGGGTTGGGTGGTCTATATGATGACCAATGTTTGGGGTTATTCTTCACCGGGGGAGCATGCTTCCTGGGGAGCCAGTACGGCTTCGGGCTGGCTATGTAACCATCTATGGGAACATTATCAGTTTACCCAAGATAAGGCTTATCTCCGCGATATCTATCCTGTACTGAAGGATGCAGCACTGTTCTATCAAGCTACCTTGGTCAAGGACCCTAAGACTGGTTGGCTAGTAACCTCGCCATCAGTATCTCCAGAAAATGGTTTTAAAATGGCTAACGGCAAACGAGCTGCCGTCGTGATGGGACCAACCATCGACAATCAGATCGTTCGGGAATTATACCTATCGGTCATTGCTGCAGACAGCATCTTAGGGACTTCGGATAACTTTGCCCAATCATTGCGGCAAGATCTGGGTAAAATACCACCAGCAGTGGTTGTCAGCAAATCCGGACGGGTAATGGAATGGTTGGAAGATTACGAAGAAACGGAACCGCAGCACCGCCATGTATCCCACTTATACGGTCTTTACCCGGCGAATTTCATTTCACCGATTACGAGTCCGAAATGGGCAGAAGCCGCTAAAGAGACATTGAAGGTTCGTGGGGATGAAGGTACGGGTTGGTCAAGAGCTTGGAAGATCCTATTCTGGGCAAGGTTGCATGATGGAGATCATTCCTTAGAGATCCTTCGCCAATTGTTGAAACCGGCCTATGCACAAAACACCACCTATCAAGGCGCTGGTGCAGGGACCTATCCTAACCTCTTCTGTGCACATCCACCCTTCCAGATCGATGGGAATTTTGGAGGCTCTGCAGGAATTGCAGAAATGCTTATCCAGAGCCACGATGGAGTGATCCATTTGTTACCGGCTTTACCTTCTGCCTGGAAGGATGGTCAAGTAAAAGGCCTGAAAGCAAGAGGGAATTATACGGTTGATTTTACCTGGAAAGATGGGCAGGTAATGGATTATAACATCCGAGGTAAAAAAGGCGAAGAGGTAAAAGTGAGGATCAATGATGTAGAAAAAACCATCAAGATCTAATTCTTAATAAAATATTAACAGAGGGTTATTCTTATATTATAATATAGAGAATAACCCTCTGCTTTTGGGTCATAAATTATATTTAATGATATGTAATTATCAGAAAATTAATGATTTATGAAATCAACTATTCAGAACTTTGTCAGATGCACTGTTGTTATTCTATGCTTCCTTCCCTTATATCAGTGCAAGAAATTAATCAATCCCGAAGATCTAAAACCGGAGCTGTTATATGATTTCAAATTTGAAATCAACAATTTCACCTCCATTGTAGAACCCTTTTCCTCCTCTGCAGATTTTTCGAGTCCTAGCCATTCAGTTAGCCAATCAGCTATTCGGAAGGATAATACCAATCATTCCAATCCTTATATCGACCCCAGTTTATTGTATCTATGGCGTTTCAACAGGCGAGAATTCCAACCTGATTATGTATTTGCTAGCGACCATACCCCATCGGTAGAGTTTAGATCAAAAAACAACGGTATTAATACTATTTCAGATGGATTTTATACCCGACAGTTCCCCGGTGATTATGCCTTGACCGGTACTAATCCGGAGGTCTTCCGGATGCGTTTGCCCCAGAAGTTCCAAGGTCAGCTAAAGACTATTGAATTTGAAATCGGCATCAGTGAGCATTCCGCCAAAGGGTTCACCTTGAGGGCATACAAAAATGATAGACCCCTACCCGATTTTGAACAGAAGTTTGTTTTTCCAACGGGGAGAAAGGAATTTTTTCCGCACAAAAGAAGCTATGATGTCCAAGAAATTACGAAAAAGCAGGACATCGATTATTTTCAATTGCAATTTGATTACCCCGATAATCATAAAGGATCAGGGACGGTGAAGGTGGATAATATCCGTATTTTTGGCGAACGTAGGTCTGTGCCGCATCCTCAACTAAAAAGAAAATTAATGTATATGATCTACAATGAGGACATGGCCCATTGGCAATCGATCGACAGCATCGGATTCGGAGAAAACGCAAGCATAAATCTCAAACTTCCGGAAGGGGATTATCGAGGAGCCTTCCTATTTGCAGAAACCAGCGAGGAATTAAACCTTCCCAGCCGGCAAACGGCTATCGAAAATTTTCGATTCGATCATGATTTTTCAGATGGCAGAGCCCGATTTTTTGGAAATACCAATAGGTTTAGGGTTGGAAAAACCGGAAATAGCAGCTCCATTACCTTACAACGACTCTATAACCAGATCACCATCGAATTGACGGATGTCGCTGTCTTAAACCATTTGGTTAAATTAAGGGTCAGCCCTATCAATAACATGTTGAGTTGGACTCCCTTCAGCAATCAATTACAGATCCATACGCCGGTGAAGGAAGTGAAACCGATAGAAATCTTCAGTAATTTCCAAGTGATGAACCGTTTTGTATTCAACCATTTTGTAGGGAATTTCAAGGAGGATAGAAGGATTGATTATAAGTTGGAACTCTTTAATAGCGTGGGTGTAGATCAATCGACTGTTGTGAGTATAGACGTTAGAAGCAATGTAAAGGTGATGATTCGAGGGAATATGTATCCAACACCGACAACTGATGCAGGATTCAAGGCCACCTTGGATGAAAGCTGGACGGATGAAAAGATAATAGAATTTTAAGGAGCAGGTGGATAGGGCATTCCTTGGAATGCCCTTCTTCCTATAATTGGTTGATATAGTTATCTAGGTGCTGGGCTCTTTTTCTTAGGTAGGTTTTCATGTTCTTCTTGGTCTCTGCATGGTTGTTTGGACCAACTTTCCATAGGGCAAAATCCAACTGCTGTGATTGGCGGATTTTAGCGGCATAATCCTCGATATAATCCATTAGGGCTTCAAACTGATTGGATTTATAATTTCTCCACGTATTCTTGTACATATTCCTGATTTCAGGATCTTTCAAGAAACGGGTAAAAAATTTATGGCCTAAGCGGCTATCTGTTTCCTTAAATAAGGGAAGCGTTTCAAAATGGAAATATTGCTGTTTGATTTCATCCATACCAAAACCCCAGTCAAAATCCCATATTGGGCCCATGGTATATTTCCCGCTTGGGGTTTTATGCATATACACACTTTTTGGGTAGTTGATTTCATAATTTGCCGTCAATGCATTGACGATCATATAATTTACCAATTGTTGTTTGTCGATCAGCTTTCCATAATCATTATTCGGAAATTTGGTATCCATCATCAGCCTTTCCAGGTTTTCGAATTCAGATTTGATCGAATTGAATTCTGCATCTGAACTGATGTCTGGTGCTTTGATCATGACCGGCAGATTGAATCCAGCAGTTTTAAACTGGAATTCCTCATCAAAATTCATATCCAGCTCCAACAACTGTCCATCATCGCCCACATTTACGCGTCCTTCCTTCACTTCAATCTGTTGGGTCAACATATAACTTCCTCTATATTTTCCATTGATGGTCACATCCACAGGGATCATGGTATTGGTAAAAGGCATACCCAATTGTTGACCAACCTTACAGGCAATAGCATTGCACATAAAGGAATAATCCAAATGGTTGGCCAATAATACCCAGTCTTTGGCTGCAGCAAAGCCTAGTATGGAGGTTGATTCATCAAGTTTCAACCGATATGGTTTTTTTGCCCTGAACCAGGTGGTATTTCCACGACCTTTGATTCTAGTGGTTGCTTTTGGTAAATCGGCATAGGCAGATTGTCCATCAATCTCCACTTCTGCATTTAGATAAACATCCTTTTCTACCACTTCAGCATTGTTTTGGATCTGAAGATAAAGATGAGGGATGATAGCAGGCACACTTTCATCCAATGTTGCAAACTCTTCTTTTAAAGGTTCCAATTCTGGGGATTCTTTCTTATCACAGGAGCTGTACAGCAAAACTGTCAGCATACTTAAGATAACTATTAGGTTATTTTTCATGATTTTTTATCGTTTAACAATAAGGCTGCAAATCTAACCCCTCTCGGTTATGCCCGATGTCTCATAAATGATTTTCATTTTCAAAAAAAGTTTTGAGAATATCAGAAATTAGAAAAAAGGCTGATTTTCGCAGTGTTAATAGATAAATTAATCTTTGCTTTTTATTCTCTTAATAGTATTACTCTATAATTGCTATATGTCATTATTGATAATACTAACTAGTCTTCAATTCCTGACAGGAATATATTTTTATCATATCAATAGCTTACGGGAAGAAAGGGGATTCTTCCTGCGGTTCATGATGGGTATTATTTTATTCGTATTTATCAACCATTTTTTAACGAGCATATTTACGGGAACTGACCAACAGTTCATTTATAGCAGCGTATCGCTGTGTGTGGCATCGGTCTCCTCCCTATATATCCGGAACAACAGCATCGAACAACAGACCTCTCCTTATCTGCTGCTGATCGCTTTATTTCCCTTTGTGCTGTTTTATGTTTATTACTTTCTCAATCTCATATTTTCCGAACAGCTTCTTCGCGGCGAGATCTTTCACCTACTGGATTTCTTTTACCATAATTTCCAGACCTTTTTACTGATGGGATCTATTGCCTACGATCTATTCATATTGAAGCCGCTAAGTTCTAAAATCAGGATGCTTTCCAGTTCCTTGGATGGTTCTTTGGCCCTCGCTTTATTTGCAAGTAAGTTTTGCATGCTACTGGTTTCCATCGGATCAGGCTTTATGTATCATTTTGGTTATTTTTTTAAGATTCCGAACAGCCTCTATCTAAGTCTGGTTTTCCTGTTGATATTCTACTTCCGTTTTTCATATAAAATAAAGGCACTGATTCTTCAAGTACGCTATGCACATGATATCCATAGGTCTTTAGAAATGAAATCTGTAAATGAAAAACTGGAGAAGGAAAAGTTCATCTTTCAACAGATTCAACAGTATTTCTGCCATAAACTGGATTATTTAGACAAAGAATTTGATCTGCATACCTTCGCAAGCCGGACGAAACTCAGCAAAAAAGAAATCGAAACGATCATCAGAAAAGAGGAGAACTGCAGTTTTGCAACCTTTCTGAAAAGAAAGCGAATCCAATATTGCATGGATCATATCGAGGACTTTATTGGTATTGAAGAAACCATTTATTCCTTGGCAAGTGATCTTGGCTTCAAATCCTTGAGCAGTTTCATTCATGCTTTTAAAAAGGAAGTCGGATGTAGTCCTTATATCTACCTGCATAATAAAAGGCAGAACCTGGTTGAACTTAAAGGTAATTAAATAAAAAAGCCTGTTACGTTTCCATAACAGGCTTTATATATTCCTCTAAAGATTAGATTAATTGTTTCAATAAGCCACTTAAACTTACCCGGTCAGCAATGATCCTTTCTAGATCTTCTGCATTTACACGTTCCTGTTCCATGCTGTCGCGGTGACGGATAGTTACGGTATTATCTTCCAATGACTGGTGATCCACTGTGATACAGAAAGGCGTACCGATGGCATCTTGACGGCGATAGCGCTTACCAATGGAATCCTTCTCATCGTATTGGATATTGTAATCCAATTTCAATTTCGCCATGATCTCTCTTGCTTTTTCAGGTAGGCCATCCTTTTTGGTCAATGGTAACACCGCAGCCTTCACTGGAGCGATCGCTGGATGGAATTTCAAGACCACGCGTGAATCCTGTCTTTCCTCGGTAGAAAGGTCTTCCTGTACCAGGCTATTCGCCAATACGGTAAGGAATAAACGATCCAATCCGATAGAGGTTTCAATCACATAAGGGATATAGCTCTGGTTGATTTCAGGATCAAAATATTGAAGTTTCTTTCCTGAGAATTCCTGATGTTGTTTTAAATCGAAATCTGTACGGGAGTGGATACCTTCCACTTCTTTGAAACCGAATGGGAATTGATACTCGATATCGACTGCAGCGTTCGCATAATGCGCTAATTTCACATGGTCATGGAAACGGTATTTGTTAGGATCTGCTCCTAATGCCAAATGCCATTTCAAACGTGTTTCTTTCCATTGCTTATACCAGTCTAATTCCGAGCCTGGACGAACGAAGAATTGCATCTCCATTTGTTCAAATTCACGCATACGCATGATGAACTGACGAGCGATGACCTCATTACGGAAGGCTTTACCAATCTGCGCAATACCAAAAGGGATTTTCATACGACCTGTCTTTTGAACATTCAGGAAGTTCACAAAGATACCCTGTGCCGTTTCCGGACGAAGATATACTTGTTCTGCTCCATCAGCCATAGCACCCATTTGGGTAGCAAACATCAGGTTGAATTGACGCACATCGGTCCAGTTCTTGGTTCCCGAGATAGGACAAACGATGTTATGGTCTTCAATTATGGTTTTTAGACGAGCAAGATCATCCGCATTCAAGGCATCATCTAGATCTTTTTGTAGCTGCGCGGCCTTATCCGTTTTACCATCCTTTTCATAACGGTCGATTTTATCTTCGATCAATTGATCTGCACGATAGCGTTTCTTGGAGTCCTTATTGTCGATCATGGGATCATTGAACCCATCCACGTGTCCGGAAGCTTTCCAAGTGGTTGGATGCATGAAAATAGCGGCATCAATACCTACTATATTTTCATTCAATTGCACCATGGATTTCCACCAATAGGTCTTCAGGTTGTTTTTCAGTTCAGAACCTAATTGACCATAATCATATACGGCACTTAGGCCGTCGTATATTTCACTCGAAGGAAAAACAAAACCATATTCCTTCGCATGGGAAATAATATTCTTGAAAAAATCGTCTGTTTGCTTGCTCATAAGGGGCAAATATAATGTATTCGTATGACTTATTTTGCCAATAAGTCCCGAATTTGTTGGGTTGCGTTCTTGTTGTCCACTTTTTTGATAATATGTTCGATCTTACCCTCCTCATCGATAACGAAAGTGGTTCTATTGGTGCCCATGTATTTTTTACCGTACATGTTTTTTTCTGCCCAAACGCCATAATCATTCACGATCTTCTGATCCTCATCGGCCAATAAGGTAAAGGGTAATTCAAATTTTTCTATGAACTTCTGATGGGACTGCTCGCTGTCGGTACTTACGCCGATCACTTCGAAACCATCCTGCTTTAGGCTTTGGTAATTATCCCGGAAATTACAAGCTTCGGTGGTACATCCCGGTGTATTATCTTTTGGATAAAAATAAAGGATTACCTTTTTCCCTTTAAAATCCGATAGGTTAACTGTATTTCCTTGTTGGTCCTTTGCTGTAATTGCAGGAGCTTGATCCCCTATTGCTAATGTTGCCATAATCTTTCTTATTTGGTGAGAATTATCTTATAGTCTTATCTGGTGAAATTTGCTTCATACACTTTTTCATTGTCCTTCCAATCCTTCACGACCAATTTGAATCGGTGCTGGCCTTTGGAAAGACTAGGTTCAAAGCGATGCCACAGGTGCCTATTCTTGGAATCGTATTCCATCAGTACCCATTGATCATCTATATAGGCATTGAACGATTGGATTCCCGAAAAGTTGTCGGCAATGGTAAAATCTATCTTAGATTGGGCGGCCACATTCTTGCCAGGGCTGAAATTCCTTGGGGTAATTGTCGGTGCGATGGTATCCACCACGATATAAAAGGAGCCAAATACCTTGGTATTCACGGTTACCCAATCTTTTTCGAATTTACCACCTACCGAACCGTTCTGCACCGATGCAATCAACGCTTTGCTTTCCAAATGGGGTGGGAGATTGGTTGGTTTAATGCTGAGTTTATAGGTCGAAAACAAGGGTACCATAGTGCTTCCTACATGGTGCACTTGGGAATAGGAATTTGGGCGTTGAGCACTCTGGCTATAATTGAAATCCAGATCGGAATATAATGCGCCTTCTGGAATATCTACCTGGATAAAATCTACCGTATATTTATTGTCCTTATTATAGGCGAAGAGTTCGCCTTTCGCAGGATTAGCTTTTGGTTGATAACTGGATCTATTCTGAACCTTAAAATTCAATTCACTGCAATTTCCGCGGACATCCTTTACCACATATTTTACATCATGGACCTGATCATCCTTCAATTCAATGATTCCTTGGTTATCCAGGTGCTTGAAGATATTTATGGGGTTTCCCGGATCTTTGAAGCTTTTCTGCACTTTCGCTTTCGTTCTTTTAAAAGTGGCAAAGTCGATGTATCCGTGGATAGCACTTGAGCTGTTGAAATCCAGTTCTTCAAAGAGCACGGTAGAGATCGCTTTTCCATCCAAGAACAATTCGATGGAATAGACGCCGTTCTGAAATCCTCCTGCCCGATGCCTATCAATGGTATTGATCCCTAAACCAAACTTTCCATTCACAGGAATAACTGCACCGGAAGCTAGGGTATAACGCCCAGACCCCAATGCCTTAACGGCTTGAGGACGTCTTGGTGTGCCTTCATTGAACAAGGGATCTTGGAGATCATACACCGTAATCCCATTAATGGTTGGATTATAATTATCGGTAAACTTCAGCCCGAAAAGTTGTGGATTCTGAGGTCTTTGGGTTTTCGTATCCCGGATTTCAAAATGCAGGTGTGGACCGGCAGAACCTCCTGTATTTCCCGCATTTCCGATAAACTGTCCCTTGGTTAATTTCACCTGCCCTTCCTTCAATTCCATATCCACATCAAAACGCTTCTGTTTGTACTGTTCCGCTTTCATGATGTTGGTCAAGGTAGAATTAAAGCTGTCCATATGCAGGTATACGGTGGTATAGCCATTAGGATGGGTGATGTAGACAGAATTTCCGCCACCACCGATCTGTACCCTTAATCGGGAAACATAACCTTCAGCGGCAGCATGCAAAGGCAATCCAATGCGCTGCTGGGTCCTGTAATCATCCCCCGCATGAAAATGGGTGGACCTTAATTCCCCAAAAGTACCGGAAGCATCCTGCGCAATATTCAAAGGGTTTCTAAAATACCCTTGTGGATAGGTTTTGGAGGTAATGATATTTGGGTTCTGTGCCTGGGTTGTTAGGCCAAGCATCAGGGTTGTTATCAATGTGAGTGTGCTTTTTTTCATATTATTTGATATGGCAGGTAAACATGCTTTTGCCTTCCAAAAACCCTTCCAGTTTATCCCCGATCTGGATAGGTCCTACGCCGGCAGGTGTACCTGTGTAAATTAAATCGCCTTTTCTTAAGGTGATGTAGGTTGATACAAAACTGATCAGGCTATCATAATCAAAAATCATATCCTGGGTATTTCCTTCTTGAACAGTTTCGTCGTTCTTCTTCATGGAGAAAGAGAGATTGCGAGGGTCCTCGAATTGATCTTTCGGAATCAGCGGACTGATCACTGCAGAATGGTCAAAGGCCTTTGCCAATTCCCAAGGTAAGCCTTTTGCTTTGTGGGCTGACTGAATATCACGTGCCGTAAAGTCGATCCCTAAACCGATGGCATCGTAATATTTATTGGCAAATTTCTTGGAAACATGTTTTCCTTCGTTACAAATGCGTAATACTACTTCTACTTCATAATGTACATCTTTGGAAAATTCTGGATAGTAGAAATCTTTATTGTCTTTTAGTATGGCCGTATCGGGTTTTAGAAAAATCACCGGACTTTCAGGGACTGGATTATTTAATTCTTTGGCATGATCAATATAGTTTCTACCAATTGCAATTACTTTCATTTATTTGATTTTGATGTTTTTCAATTTGGACTGGAATCCAAATCCTTCTCAAACAAATCTAAAGAAATTGCCTTGCTATGGCAAATCCTAAGGCAAGTAAGCAAACCTTTGCGTAATAAAAAACAGGGATTTAGGCGGAAAATTATGGTTAGTATTTGGAGATTTTTCTTAAAAAGTAAATACATTTGTTCATCATGAACAAAGAACAATCCAAAATCATCCGAGAACAGGCTCAACGATCCAACATCCGGGAGCATTCGGTGCCCTTATACCTAACATCCAGTTTTATATTCGACAGTGCAGAACAAGGCCGTGCGGTTTTTGCGGAAGAGGAAGAGGCAATGGTCTATTCCCGGTATGCTAACCCGAACACAACGGAGTTCATCAATAAGGTATGTTTGTTGGAAGGAGCTGAGGCTGGCTTGGCATTTGGATCGGGCATGGGTGCTATTTTTGCTTGTTTTGCAGGTTTTATAGAAAGTGGAGACCATATCGTTTCTTCTAGAGCAATCTTTGGCTCTACCCATCAATTGTTCACGCAGTTGTTCCCACGCTGGGGAGTGACCACCACCTATGTGGATGCGATCAATCCGGAGGAATGGGAAAAAGCGATCCAGCCGAACACCAAGTTCATCTTTTTGGAATCGCCTTCTAATCCGGGTCTGGAATTGGTGGATCTGGAATGGTTAGGAGGTCTGAAGAAGAAATACCCGAACATTATTTTTGCGATCGATAATTGCTTTGCTACGCCATACCTTCAGAAGCCTTTACAATATGGCTTTGATCTATCCATTCATTCGGCCACTAAATACATGGACGGACAAGGACGTGTATTGGGCGGGGTGATCGTTGGAAAGCAGGAATTGATGGATAAACTGATGTTTTTTATTCGCCATACCGGACCAGCGATGTCGGCATTTAATGCTTGGGTTCTTTCGAAGAGTATAGAAACATTGGGACTGCGGATGGATCGTCATTGTTCAAATGCTTTGGCATTGGCCGAGACTTTGGAAAAACATGATGAGATTCTGGATGTGAAATATCCTTTTCTGCCTTCGCATCCGCAGTATGAACTGGCGAAGAAACAGATGAAAGCAGGGGGTGGAATTGTGACGATTGAAGTTAAGGGTGGTAAGGAAAGGGCATTTAAGTTTTTGGACGCTTTGAAAATGATTCTTTATACTTCGAATTTAGGGGATTCAAGGTCTATTGCTACCCATCCTGGTACAACTACGCATTCGAAATTGAAGGAAGAGGAAAGGGAGAAATTGGGGATAAGACCTGGGACAATCAGGTTGTCGATTGGTATTGAGGATCAAGAGGATATTATTGAGGATATCTTGCAAGCTTTGGAAGCGAGTAGGTAGACTGTAATTGATAGGCTTTTTACGTCATTGCGAGCTTTATCGTCATTGCGAGGAGGCACGACGAAGCAATCTTTACACTAATCGAAAGATTGCTTCGTCGTACCTCCTCGCAATGACGGGTATTATTTCACAAACTTCTACAAAGCTGCTAAAGCAGCTTCATAATTCGGTTCTTCTACCGTTTCAGCGACCTGCTCTGTATATTTCACTTTTCCATCTTCATCAACCACCACCACTGATCTACTCAACAAACCTGTCAAAGGACCATCCGTAAATTTCACACCATATGCCTGAGCAAAAGACTCATCTTTAAAATCAGACAAAGTAATCACATTATCCAATCCCTCTGCTGCGCAAAATCTACTTTGCGCAAAAGGCAAATCCTTCGAAATACATAACACCACTGTATTATCCAATCCTGATGCTTTCTCATTAAATTGTCTAACCGACGCTGCACAAGTTCCAGTATCAATACTTGGGAAAATATTTAATATAACCTGTTTTCCTGCAAAATCCTTCAATGATTTTTGTGACAGATCTCCTGTCGTCAATGTAAAATCTGGAGCTACATCTCCTACTTTGGGAAGATTTCCACTGGTATGCACTGCATTACCTTTAAATGATACTTCTGCCATAATAGCCTATTTTTTTTAGTTTCTATAAATCTAAAACCAATATAGCTTAAAATATGTTTGATAAAAAATGGATTACCTACCGATTTATTAAAAGTTGACAAATATTTAATATTTTAATAATTATTTACTATGTTAGCATAATATTAAAATAAACTTAAAACGCTAATCAATATTTATATGAAACGATTATTACTCTGTTTACTCATGGCATCGCCTGCCCTTGCCTTTTCCCAAGGTTCGCAGGTAAATACCCAAAGCCAAAAAGCAGTGGGTATGGCTGGAGCAGGATCCGCTTTGTTTATTGATGAAACATCGATCCTCTACAATCCAGGTGCATTGGTAAAAATGGAAAACAACGCCATTTCCCTGGGTGCAAGTGCGATCATGTATCGCTCCGCCTTCCAAGAGAAAGGTAGCTCCGAAGTACATCATACACGTTTTCAAATCTCTCCTCCGGTTTCCTTGTTTGCTGCATTTGGACCGAAGGATTCTTGGTGGAAAGCAGGTATCGGGATCTATACCCCTTACGGTGGATCGGTAGATTGGGGCAAGGAATGGCCGGGAAGATATTCATTGACCAATCTTTCCATGCGTGCATTTTACATCCAACCAACATTAAGCTTTAAGATCACAGACCAATTCAGCGTTGGTGGTGGTTTTGTGTATAACGTAGGTATCGTAGATTTAGGAAGAGCATTACCGGTATTCGGTTCTGACGGAAAAGCCGGCCAGGCTGATTTAAGTGGAACAGGCACAGGAATGGGATATAACCTAGGTGTTCACTATAACCTAGCCGATGAATTTGCTATTTCCTTGAACTACCGTTCTAAAGTGATTACGAAATTAGAAGGTGGAGATGCAACTTTCGATGTTCCGGCATCTTTGGCTGCCAATTTCCCGAACGGTAAATTTGATGCTGAATTGCCTTTACCGGCTTCTTTCAACGTAGGTATTGCTTTCCCTGTTTCTGAGAAAGTGAAAACAGCGATCGATGCATCCTTCATCGATTACAGCATTTACAAAGAGTTGGTGTTCGATTATGAGAACAACACCCCTACCCTTCAAGATACGCGATCCGAAAAAAATTATCAGAATGCATTTTCAGCGAAAATTGGTTTCAACTATGAGGCCACAGATAAATTGGAGCTACGAGCAGGTACCGGTTATGTGTATACACCAGTGCAGGCAAAATACGTATATCCTGAGACGCCAGATAACAACCGTATGATGGCAGCAGCTGGATTGACTTATAAGTTCACGCCTAATTGGCAAATGTCTGCGGCTTATGTGTTCCAAAAAATCCTGAAAAGAACAACTACCAACGCGGAAACCCAATTATCAGGTGCTTACGAAACCAATATTCACGCCCCAGGAATTTCATTAAGCTATTCTTGGTAGGAATCAAATTATGATCAACATGAAAAATAAATTTAACTTATATATCGGATTAGCCTTATTGGGATTGGCTAGTTCATGTGCGCCCAGCTTAGATGAATTGGAAGCGACCAAAGGTACAGCAGATTTTTCAAAATTCATTGCTGTCGGAAACTCCCTAACGGCTGGATATTCCAACAATGGCCTTTACTTAGAAGGACAAAAAGTGGCATTCCCGAACTTGATCGCTGAAAAGATGAAAGAAGTTGGCGGCGGAGCATTTACCTCCCCATTTTTTAGTGCCGACCAAGCAAATGGTTCTGGATATATTACCTTCAAAGGGTTTACAGATTCCGGATCACCGATCACTGAACCAGTTGCTGCACAGGCCGAACGAGGAAAGAATGCCCAAGGAGGTCCTTTATACACAAAATATTTGGATCCAATCCAAAACTTAGGTGTACCAGGCATGCGTTTGGATCTTGGAACACAACCAGGCATGGGTTCGGAAGCAGGAAACCCTTATTTTGAACGTTTGTTACCTGATGCGACCAAAAATTCTACCAGCTATCTACAATACGTAGGATCACACGATTATACATTCTTCTCTTTTTGGTTAGGAAATAACGATGTGTTAGGTTTTGCGACAAATGGTGGCGTGGAATCAAACATTACCAACAAATTAATCAGTTTGGAAACTTTCAAAGCGGCCTATACTGCTTTCATCACAACCTTAACCCAAGGAGAGAAAAAAGGGGTGGTAGCGACCATTCCTGATGTAACCAGTGTCCCTTTCTTTAATACGGTTACCACAGCACGTTTAAATGCAGCTGTAGAAGCGGCAACAGGTGGACAAGCCAAAAATGTATATATCGCAACTGGAAACGGCACACCACGTATAGCAACAGCTAACGATCTGTTTATATTGACTTTCCCAACGGCTAAATTGGGTGTTGAAAATGCATTAAAAATCCCTTATGGTTTGCATCCATTGAATCCCATTGAAAGTAAATATGTTTTGGATGAAGGAGAAATCAACTTAGTGGTTTCCCGTATCTCAGAAATCAATACCTTTATCAAAGAGACTGCGGCGGCCAAAAAGCTAGCTTTAGCGGATGTTCATGCCTTTTTGAACAAGGTTAAAACGGGTTATATCTATAACGGTGTGATGATCAGTTCAGCATACATTACCGGTAATGCGTTTTCATTGGATGGTGTGCATTTAACCCCTATGGGAAATGCTATTGTAGCCAACCTGTTCATTGATGCCATCAACAAACAATACGGCTCTTCCATTGGTAAAATGGACATTAGCCTATATCCTGGGGTTAATTTCCCCGGCTAATTTTAGAAAAATAGCAGACGACTTATAAAAAAGCTACCCTTCGGGGTGGCTTTTTTTCTTATTTTCGCATTATGATCTTACAAGCCAACAACATATTCAAATCCTACGGAGATTTGGAAATCCTGAAAGGGGTAAGTGTATCGGTAAAGAAAGGAGAAATCGTTTCCATCGTAGGAGCCTCCGGAGCCGGAAAGAGTACATTATTGCACATTATTGGCACCTTGGATAAGCCTGACCGTGGAACGATCATGTTGGAAGGCCAGGATGTTTTCTCGCTTTCAGAAAAGCAGTTAAGTGATTTCCGAAACAAACATATCGGCTTTGTATTTCAATTCCATCATCTTCTTCCGGAATTTACCGCTTTGGAGAATGTCTGTATTCCGGGTTATATTGCCGGCAAGGACCGCAAGACCGTTGAACAGAAAGGCTTGGAGCTCTTGGAGATCCTGGGTGTAAAGCATCGCGCCAACCACAAACCCTCGGCCATGTCGGGAGGTGAGCAACAACGGGTTTCCGTGGCCAGAGCCTTGATCAATGATCCTACATTGGTCCTAGCAGATGAACCTTCGGGTAACCTGGATTCTGAAAATGCCACCGCTTTGCACCAATTATTCTTTGACCTTCGGGATAAGATGCAACAGACTTTTATCATCGTAACGCATAATGAAGAATTGGCGAGGATTTCTGATCGCACCATTCATATGCGTGATGGTTTGATTTATTAGAATTACACTATGCAAAAAATATTGATTACCTATGGGACCCGTCCCCTGGCGCAACGTTTGGCCAAACAATTTTCAGATAAATTTGAAGTCGTTTTTGCCAGCTCTGAAGAAGTGCCTAGTTTCCTACAGGCAAATTACCTAAAAATACCAACGGGAGTAAATCCGACCTATGCCCATGAATTGTTGAAATTAAGCTTGGACAAACAGATCGATTATATCCTGCCTTTGGGCGAATCGGAGATCAATAGTTTAGCAGAATCTAAGTTATTGTTCGAAGAATACGATATTATTCCTTTAGTGCCTAATCTATCGGATCTACCTGTGTATTTTACGATTGAAAATCCTCCCTCCCAAGCGGAGATCCATATTTATTTACAAGGAAAAGGCCTGGATGTAGAACAGAAACTGCATTTACCGGCAACCGGATTGTTGATGGTCTCGGATGATCAAGAAGAATTGGCCTTAGTAACTATATAAAGCTTGAGTAATCATATAAAGATGAATTGGAAAGATATCCCAATGGATAAGAAAGTATATCTCTTTGAATTGGATGATGTGCTTTATCCTAAGCACGATTATTTGTTACAGATATATTACCTCTTTGGACAATTTGTTGAATTTTCCGAGGCTCGGGAAATCAGCAAATCCCTAACTGCCTTTATGAAGGAAAAGTTGTTTTCCGAAGGTGAGGCTGCTGTATTTGAGGCGGCTAAAAAAGAATTCAAGTTTGAACAGGATTATAGCGAAAATTATGAGCGATTGCAGGTTAATGGGCATTTACCGCTAAAATTATTGTTATTTAATGAAATTAAGTTGCTTTTTGCAGCCTTATTGGAACAAGGGAAAACGATTGCCGTTTTGACTAAGGGTAATCCTGCATTGCAGCTGAACAAGCTCAAGCACATCGACTGGCAAGGGTTAGAAAAAGGGGTGAAAGTCTATTTTATCGATGAATTGGTATTCCGCAATATAGATCCAATTCCTTATATTGCTTCTGAAAATGGGTGTTTACCCGAAGAGATTATTTTCATAGAAGAAAAACTAACCTAATTATGTTTAAAAAGAAAATCCTTGTGGGGGCGCTTTTAGCCCTAGTGGTAGCCGCCAGCTGTAAAAAAGATCCTGTAAATACGGAGACTGATAAAGATGCTGAAAAAGAAATTTTGTTCAGAGATTCGGCTTATTATTATTCTTTAGCCCTATCCTTATGGACGGATAAATTACCGCAGCCAAAACTGATCGGTAATGAGCCAGACTTAAAGTCCTTCACTGGAAAATTTAAGACCGCAGAAGAGGTATTGGATGAGTTGAGAAAATCCGCTACACTGGATCGTTTCAGTTTCGTAGACCGCGCTGGAACTGTGAGTGAAGAAATTCAACAAGGTGTGTATAAAGAGACCGGTGCTACACCGATATTCCTGTTGGAATCAGCTGGTTCAACCAACGCGAATCTTTATATCCGTTATGTTCAAAAGAACTCACCAGCAGCTAAAGCGGGTTTGATTCGTGGAATGCGAGTAGTCAGCATCAACGGGGATACTAAGGTTGATTATAATTCGGAGAGTGCTAATGAATTTAAGAACGCCATGAAATTCTTCTCTGGCGAAACCTTAAAATTAGTGGTGGTAAGTCCAATCGATGGTAAGGAAAGCACGATTACCGTTACGGGCGATGCCTACCAGATTGATCCGATCATGGTCAATAAAGTAATCGATCATAATGGTAAGAAAGTAGGTTACATGGCATATACCTCATTTGTCAATCTATACAACAACCAGGGGCAGCCAAACAGCTATCATACAGCGATGGAAAATGTGTTCAAAGCTTTTGAAGGCGTGGATGAGCTAGTGATTGATCTGCGTTATAATGGTGGTGGATCAACTTGGTCTGCGGAATATTTAGCCAATCAATTGGTGCCAACCACCCATGCAAAAGCATTGATGTATAAATATAAAGTGAACTATGTATTGGAAGATGCTGGATTATTGCAACCCGGCAAAGCTTTTGGTCCTGTTTATTTCGACAAGAAAAACACGCTGAACCTAAAACGCGTATATTTCCTTGGAACAAAGCAGACTGCATCGGCTAGCGAATTGGTGATCAACAGCTTGAAACCGTATATGGATGTACAATTGATCACAGTGAGAGGCAATGATGGGTCCATTGGAACTTATGGAAAACCTGTTGGTTTCTTTGAATCCAAAGTAGTCCATGGTTATGGTTCGTATTACATCACCTCCTTCCAAATGGTAAACAAGGATGAATTTGGTGATTATTTCAATGGATTGAAAGGTGAAAAAACGGATTCGTACGAAAGCTTTGCACTTCAATTAGGAGATCCAAACGAGCGTATGTTTTCGGATGCGCTATATCATATCACGAACGGAACATATCGTAGTGCTTCAGCGAGTATGCGCAGAACGACAAAATCGGGAAAACCTGAGATGGAAGCAACGAGCATACAACCTCAGACACCTCACATTACCGGTATGTTTAAGTTTTCAAATGAGCAAAATTTAAAAAACATCCTTAAGTAATTAATCTAATCAGCATGTGCTAAGTCTATAATTTGGAATTATAATTGCGCAAGCAACAATACATACATTTTAACATAGAATTGGCACATGCTGAATAAATATTTCACCCTACTTTTTTTAGTCCTTATCGGACTATCATCCTGTAAAAAGGATACGGATAAAATCCCATCTCCTGAAAAACCTCCTGTAAGCAACAACAGAACTACGGATGAGAAAGTGCGGGATAGTATCTATTTCTATTACAAATACCTTTCTTACTGGGAATCCAGCATTCCTGTGTATAACCCGATTTCGGACATCAGCGATAAATATAGCAGTGGCGAAAGCTTGTTAAATCATTTAATGGGATTAACGCCTGTTAAAAATGATTATGTATTTCATGGTCCTGGACAGAACATCGTTGAAAATTATACCGGTCCTTTGGATAGGTTCTCTTGGATCGAAGATATCAGTTCGACTTCTAGCAGAAGTGCCCGGGCAGATACATATGATGGTTTCGGGCTCTTTGTTGTTTTTGAAGGTGGAGATGCCAATTCAGCAGCCTATGTAGGCCTTTCAGAAGGTAATTCACCAGCCGACAAAGCTGGGATTAAACGTGGGGATAAAATCATCAAAATAAATGGCGTGGAGGCATTGGGTAAAAACTTCAGGTTAATTGAAGCGGAACTGAACAAAACCCAATTGGTATTGGATCTGGAAAGGGCCGGAGTTCCTTTCACTAAAACACTTACTTATGGCTCCTACGATATTTTCCCGGTGGTAAAAGACAGTGTTTATACCGTAAATGCTGATAAGGTGGGTTATTTCGCGTTATCATCCTTTGAAGAAATGACCAATGATGCTGGTCAATACACGGCCATGTATAATGCCATGAATGCAGCTTTCAATAAATTTAACCAACAGGCCATCAACAAGATTATTATCGACCTGCGATATAATACCGGTGGTTATGTCAGTACTGCTATATACTTGGCGAACAAAATCGTCAACAGCAATGGCGCAGGTAAATTGATGTTCAGCTACGATATCAACAAAAACCTGAAAGAAGAGAAGGCCAAAGGAAGTCGTGAATTTGATGATGTAATGTTCAACAATTCGGCGACAAATATTACCGATGTATATTTCTTGGTATCGGATTATACCGCATCAGCTTCAGAAATTGTGATTTCCGCGCTGAAACCCTATGCTAATGTGCGCCTTATTGGAGAACATGGAAGTACTTATGGCAAACCTGTAGGGTTCTTCCGTCAGGATATCCTAAACAAAGCAGGCCTTTGGGCAGCATCCTTCAAGATTGTAAACAGCGCAGGCTATACCGATTATTGGGATGGCATTCCAGCCGATAAACCCGGTGTTTTTGACAATGTTCGCTTTGATTTTGGAGATCTTCGTGAGGATATGTTAGCTACGGCTATACAGCATATCCGTTCAGGTTCTTATACCTTATCAGGAAGCAGTGCCAAAGCAAGTAGCCAAACAGGTACAACCAGAACATCTTCTGCAGTTCCCGTTAATAAATTACGTGAGAGGAATATGATTAAGGATTAAGAATTAGTTATTTAATTCTTAACTTTACTGCATGGCAGGGAACAAACCAACAACGATTAAGGAAATTGCGCGAAAGTTGAAGATTTCACCTTCAACGGTTTCGCGCGCATTGAACGACCATCCGAGTATAGGCTTGGTCACGACCATGCGTGTAAAGAAAATGGCCGAGGAAATGGCTTACGAGCCTAACCAGACTGCTATCTTTTTCAAACAGCGTAAGACCTTTACCATCGGTGTTATTCTCCCGAAATTATCGGAACCTTTCTTTTCTGAGGCGATCAGTGCCATCGAAGATGTGGCGGATGAAAAGAAGTACACCGTACTTTTAGGGCAATCCCTAGATGATGAGAACCGCGAAAGCCATATCATCCAGACCTTCAAAAAGCATCGTGTGGATGGTATTTTAATTTCCCTAGGGAAAAACACGGGAGATACCGACTTTGTGGATATCCTCTCCAAAACCGAAATCCCAGTAGTATTTTTTGATTGTGTCCCAGATCTGGATAACGTACATAAAGTATATAGCGATCTTTCTTCAGGTATGATCGAGGCTATCGATGCTTTTGTAGAAAGAGGACATCGTAAGATTGCCTTGATCAATGGACCAGAATCCCTACTTGCGTCCAAAGAACGTTCAGAAGCCTTTTTAAAAGCCCTTAAAAAACAAGGAATCACTTCGGACGAAAGCTATGTTGTCCATACCGATCTAACAGAGAAAGGGAATGAGGAAGCGATGGAAAAACTATGCTCCCTAGCCGACCGACCATCTGCCGTAGTCTCCTTCAATGATTTTGTAACCCTAGATCTGATTCGGTATGCGAAGCAGAAGGGCATTGTTTTGAATCAGGATATGTTCTTCATCTCCTACGCCAATTATCCATTATGGAAATACATGGACAATCCGCCAATGGGAAGTATTGAACAATATCCGGATAAGCAGGCCCAGAAGGCTGCGGAAATCTTATTCGATTGCATCGATAAGAAGGAACATGTTGCAGAACCACAACATGTCGTTTTCCCATCGAAATTAGTAATGAAATAAGGCTTAGTTGATCTGAATGCTGTAGGTGATATCCACACCACCCTGAGCTAACATATCATGTACAGAGCAATATTTTTTCACGGCAAGTTCAGCTGCTTTTTGCGCTTTTGCCTCATCAATATCGCCTTTTAAACGGAATGCAATATGAATTTTCGTGAAGATATTAGGTATTTCTTCCCGACGGTCTCCTGTTACTTCCACTTGAATATCCTGCAGATCCTGACGTTGTTTTTGGAGGATGGTAGTCAAATCGAATACACTACAAGAACCCAAAGCCATCAGCACCAATTCCATAGGTCTGACACCTTTTCCTTCGCCGCCGATGGAATCTGGCCCATCAATATTTACTTTCACGGATGACAACTCGCTGGATGCTTCGAAATGAACCGCATCGTTCTGTCTTGATAAATGTACTTTCATTGTTTTTTAATCTCTATGCTTATACAAAATTAGCAAAAAAACAAGGCAATTATCGAAATAATATCTTGCCCCTTCCGAATAAATAACCTATTTTTACAGCAAATTTTTTTATCAATGAACATTCACGAATATCAAGGAAAAGAAATACTTAAGAGTTTCGGAGTAAGAGTACAAGAAGGTATTGTTGCCGAAACCCCAGAGCAGGCTGTTGAAGCTGCTAAGAGAATGAAAGAAGAATTCAACTCGGATTGGGTTGTGGTAAAAGCACAGATCCATGCGGGTGGCCGTGGTAAAGGTGGTGGTGTAAAATTAGCAAAAAACCATGATGAAGTATTGCAACGCGCAACAGACATCATCGGTATGCAATTGGTTACTCCACAGACTGGTCCAGAAGGTAAAAAAGTTAACAAGGTTTTGATTGCACAGGATGTTTACTACCCTGGCGAAAGCGAAACAAAAGAATTCTACATGTCTGTATTGTTAGACCGTGCAACTGGTCGTAACATCATTATGTACTCTACTGAAGGTGGTATGGACATCGAGGAAGTAGCTGAGAAAACTCCTCACTTAATTTTCAAAGAAGAAATCGATCCTAAAGTTGGTCTTCAAGGTTTCCAAGCACGTAAAATTGCTTTCAACCTAGGATTAACAGGTGCTGCACATAAAGATATGGTGAAGTTCGTAGCTGCATTATACAAAGCATACGATTCTATTGATGCTTCTATGTTCGAGATCAACCCGGTATTAAAAACATCTGATGATAAGATCATGGCAGTTGATGCTAAGGTTAACTTAGATGAGAACGCATTATACCGTCATGCTGACATCGCTGCTATGCGTGATGTTACGGAAGAAGATCCAACCGAAGTTGAAGCGGGTGAATCAAACCTTAACTACGTTAAATTAGATGGTAATGTAGGTTGTATGGTAAATGGTGCTGGTTTAGCGATGGCTACCATGGATATCATTAAGATTGCTGGTGGTGAGCCTGCAAACTTCTTGGACGTTGGTGGTACGGCAAATGCAGAAACAGTGAAAGCTGGTTTCAACATCATCTTAAAAGACCCTAACGTAAAAGCAATCTTGATCAACATCTTCGGAGGTATCGTTCGTTGTGACCGTGTAGCGCAAGGTGTTATCGACGCTTACAATGAAATCGGAAATATCCCAGTTCCTATTATCGTACGTCTTCAAGGTACAAACGCTAAAGAAGCGAAAGAATTGATCGACAAATCTGGTCTTCAGGTATACTCAGCGATCTTATTGAAAGAAGCTGCTGAATTAGTAACTAAAGTATTGGAAGAAGGTAAATAATCTCCTTCTAAAAGATAATGAATGGCCTTCCTTTGGGAGGCCATTTCTTTTAATACTAATTCGTAAATAGTACCTTTGTTAAAATAAAAAACATTAAGAAATGACAACATCTACTTCGGATATTTCACGTAAGAAATCAGCGGAATTATTTGAGAAGGCAAAAGCATATTTCCCGGGAGGGGTAAACTCTCCTGTTCGCGCCTTTAAATCTGTTTATGGAACTCCCCTATTTATTGAGCGTGGAGACCAGGCACATTTATGGGATGCCGATGGCAATGAATTTATCGATTACTGTTGTTCTTGGGGGCCGTTGATTTTAGGGCATAACAACGCCAAGATTCGAGAAGCGGTACAGGAACAATTAAGTAAAGGCTTGAGTTTTGGTGCTCCAACGGAATTGGAAAACCACTTGGCCGAACTTATCCTCAACAACAACAAAAAGATTGAAAAAATACGTTTTGTAAGTTCTGGAACGGAAGCGGTGATGTCGGCTATTCGTTTGGCAAGAGGATATACCAAAAGAGATAAGATCGTGAAGTTTGAAGGTTGCTATCATGGGCATTCCGATTCCTTATTGGTAAAGGCAGGATCCGGTCTGGTAACCTTTGGAGAAACCTCTTCTGCAGGTGTTCCAAAAGCGTTTGCGGATGAGACGATCGTTATTGCATTGAACGACAAAGAGGCTTTGGAAAAGGTTTTTGCGGACTTCAAAGATCAGATCGCTGCAGTAATCATCGAAGGAGTACCCGCGAACAATGGCTTATTGATTCAGGATAAGGATTATATCCACTTCCTACGGGATATAACCAAAGAAAATGGATCATTATTGATCTTTGATGAAGTGATAACCGGATTCCGTTTGGGATTCGAAGGCGCTTCGAAATATTACGACATCCAACCTGACATCCTAACTTATGGTAAGATTATCGGTGGCGGGATGCCTGTAGGTGCCTATGGCGCATCAAAAGAAATCATGGGATGCATCTCACCTGATGGAGCCGTTTATCAGGCAGGTACGCTTTCTGGAAATCCCGTAGCTATGGCGGCTGGAATTGCCGCCCTTTCCATTCTGGCAGCTCCTGGATTCTATGAGCAGCTGGAAGCTACCACTCAAAAGTTTGTGGAAGAAATCCGTGCATATATCCAAGAGAAAAATTATGTGGTCAACATCACGACGATCGGATCTATTTTCTGGTTTGCATTTTCTGAAAACGATAAAATCCAACGTGCGGATGAAATTGATCCTGCTTCCATGGAAAAATATAAAGTCATGCACCGAGAGCTTTTGAACCGTGGTATTTATTTTGGCCCTTCTGGATATGAAGTGGGCTTTATTTCGGCAGCACACACAGAAGATGACTTAAATCAGACATTAGTTGCTATAAAAGCAGCTTTAGACGTCGTATTTCAATAAAAAACAAACTATCTTGGATTCAAATTGTTATCATATTATCAATTCGACTAAATATAAAAAAATGAAAACATTAAAATCAGCATTGGCAGTAGTTACAGCAACAGTATTATTGGCTTCATGTAACACTCCAACTAAAAACAAGGATGGCGAAGTAAGAGACACGACTGCATTAGCAGATTCTGTTGGTGCAATTGCCGTAAATCCACTTCCTCATGCTAAGGATTTTCCAGGTGCGACATTGAAAGTTACCGAATTAACATCAGAGAAATTAGGTGCCGATTCAGCGAAGATCACTGTTAAATACGGTGTGTCAAACTTTAACTTGACTGAACAGACTGAGCATACCCATCATATGGCTAACTCCCATGATGGTCAACATATCCATTTTATCTTAGATAATAAGCCGTATGTTGCTTTGTATAAACCAGAACATACGTTTACAGTTCCTGTAAACTCTGAGCATTACTTATTGTCGTTCTTGTCACGTTCATTCCATGAGTCGATCAAGACTGCAGATGCTTCGAAATTGATCAAGTTCAAAGTAGAAGCTGATGGAAAGATCACCGAACTTCCTCAACCAACAGAACCATCAGTATTCTATAGCCGTCCGAAAGGCGATTATAAAGGCGATGAGACTAATGTGTTGTTGTTGGACTTCTTTGTATCTAATACTACATTAGGAGCGGATGCAAATAAAGTAAAAGCGACTATCAATGGTCAAGAGTTCATGTTGGATCAATGGGTTCCTTATGAAGTATTGAACTTACCTAAAGGCGAAGCAACTGTAGTTCTTACTTTGGTAGATAAAGATGGAAATGCAGTAACAGGTGATAACGTTTCTGTTGAAAGAAAAGTTAATTTGTTGGAGAAATAGATAGTAATATCTATTAGACATTAGATAATAGATATTAGATAATAGACTTTTGACAAGTGTGCTAAAATTGTTCATTGATTAATGAACGTGTTTTAGTTTAAATAGAAAGCCTGGGAGAATTGATCTTCCAGGCTTTTTTATTGTTTTGTTTGTTTACTGTTTTCGGATTTTTATTTCTTTTGTTCAACCCCGTCATTGCGAGGAGCTTTGCCGTCATTGCGAAGGTTTTTGCCGTCATTGCGAGGAGGTACGAGGAAGCAATCTTTGGACTTTGTCATCCTAAGCGTAATCTTTGTCATCCTGAGCGTAATCTTTGTCATCCTGAGCGCAGTCGAAGGATCTATACAGTTACTAACGAACAGATGCTTCGACTACGCTCAGCATGACATGCGGGAAGATTGCTTCGTTCCTCGCAATGACGGATGAAGTCTATCATCTAACGTCTAACATCTATAATCTACCCCCCTTAGAATCCCACCGACTTCAAATTCAAGCCGGCTCTTTCATCCAAGCCAAACATCAAGTTCATGTTCTGAACAGCTTGGCCGGATGCGCCTTTCAGCAAGTTATCCGTTGCGTTTAAGATCAATAATTTATTGCCATGCTTCTCCAGATGCATGATACTCTTATTGGTATTCACGACCTGTTTCAGGTCAATGTTAGCTTTTGAAACATGTGTAAATGGATGCGTTGCATAAAAATCCTCATACAACTCATAGGCTTCTTCCTCTGAAAGATCAACATCTACATAAATAGCAGAGAAAATTCCTCTTGCAAAATCTCCGCGCTGCGGAATAAAATTAATCCTACTTGCTGCACGTTCTAACAAAGAACCTTCAGCAGCTGCCAATGGCCCATCACCTTCCGGTAAAAAGCCAGGCTGCAATTGATCAAGTGATTCCGAGATCTCCTGCAGATGTTGGTGTTCAAAAGATTTATAGGCTGAAAGGTTGTTGTTCCTCCAGGAGAAATGGGTGGTTGCCGATGGCTTCTGCCCAGCTCCAGTAGAACCCGTTGTGGCATTCACATGGATCTCACCTTTCAATAATCCTTTTGAAGCCAATGGCAATAATGCCAATTGGATATTGGTCGCAAAGCAACCCGGATTAGCAATGTATTGAGCCGATTTTATCGCTTCCTTATTCAATTCCGGCAAACCATACACAAACTGTGCGCCTTGATAAGCCGTATTTGCCCGTAAGCGGTAATCCTGAGAAAGATCAATGATCTTTACCCTTGGATCCACGGGATTCGCATCCAAGAACTTCTTGGCATCTCCATGGCCCACACAAAGGAACAGAACATCCACATCACTGTGAAAATCGGACGAGAAGGTCAATTCCGTATCGCCAAAAAGATCGTTATGAACATCGGCCAATTTATTGCCGGCATTCGAAGCCGAATTGGCAAATACGATATCCACCTGTGGATGGAATATCAAAATACGCAGGAGTTCTCCTCCCGTATATCCTGCCGAACCAATAATTCCTACCCTGATCTTTTCCATTTTTCCTCGCTGTTTCCTTAAAATTCCTTGTTGTTTACTTATGTTATCCTTTGCTGTTTACTTTATGCCAAATGATGGTTTGGTTACCAAAAATCTTGGAGAACCCCTTCACATCATCACCAGTATATCCTTTATTCATTTCCCCATAGCTACCGAATTTATTGGACATCAGATCATGCTCCGATTCGATACCCAAAATAACAAAGCGGTAAGGGTGTAATTCTACAAAAACACGACCTGTTACCGTTTCTTGAGAACTTTGCAAGAAAGCCTCCATATCACGCATTACCGGATCATGCATTTGGCCTTCATGCATATAATTTCCATAAAAACCAGCCAATTGATCTTTCCAAGACAATTGCCATTTGGTCAAGGTATGTTTTTCTAAAGTATGATGCGCTTTGATCAAGATCAATGGACCAGCAGCCTCAAATCCTACACGGCCTTTGATACCGATAATGGTATCTCCAACGTGGATATCGCGGCCGATTCCATAAGGTTGAGCCAAAGCCTGTAATTCTTGGATCACTTTTACAGCGCCAATTTTATTGCCATTCAAACCTACAGGCTCACCTTTTTCAAAGTCGATACTTACCTGCATTGGCTCGGTTGAAGTAACAGGGGTTGGCCATGCCGCATCTGGTAGGTATTGGTTGGAGGTCAATGTCTCCGCACCTCCTACAGATGTACCCCACAAGCCTTTATTAATAGAATATTTTGCCTTTTCTGCCGAATATTCCACACCATGCTTATTCAAATATTCAATTTCATCCTCGCGAGATAACTGAAGATCACGGATTGGCGTGATGATCTCCACTCCAGGAATCAAGGTCTGGAAGATCATATCAAAACGTACCTGATCATTTCCTGCTCCGGTTGAACCGTGAGCCACACATTCAGCACCGATCTTCTTCGCGTAATTGGCAATTGCTGTTGCCTGGCTAACACGCTCGGCAGACACCGAAAGTGGATAGGTCGCATTCTTCAGTACATTACCAAAAATAAGATACTTAATCGTTCCACGGTAATAGTCTTCAGTTTCATCAATGGTCGTATGGGATTTCACGCCTAACTCGTACGCCCTATTTTCAATTGTCTTTAATTCCTCATCCGAAAAACCACCGGTATTAACGATGACAGAATGAACTTCCAAACCTAGGTCACGAGAAAGATAGATACAACAGAAGGAAGTATCCAACCCACCACTAAATGCTAAAACTACTTTTTTCATTTTATAACGATTAATATGCTGATAATAACAAAAATAACAATTTAAAAACCTTTTACAGGTTTAACGCCTACCGGAAACACCGTTGCTACCATTTTTTTGGTAGACTTCCATAGCTTCGCTTCAATGCGTTTCAATAAAGACTGTTTCTTGGAGATACGGTCCAAACGTTCTTTAGCTTCCGCTTTACGCTGGATCTTTTCCTTGAGCTCTTTTTCTTTTTCCACTGGATCCCAAAGCATGGCGGTACACATGCAGTTCTTACGGTCCTTCGCCATCAGAATATCGTAATTCACACAAGATTGACATCCTTTCCAGAATTCTTCATCTTGGGTCAATTCCGAATAGGTCACCGGTTCGTATCCCAGGTCCGAGTTGATTTTCATGACTGCCAATCCGGTAGTCAGACCAAAGATCTTGGCCTTCGGATATTTTTCATGCGATAATTCAAAGACCCTTTTCTTGATGGCTTTTGCAAGACCCACCTTTCGGAAAATAGGATTGACGATCAGGCCAGAGTTGGCCACATAGTCCCCATGGCTCCAGGTCTCGATATAACAGAAACCTGCCCAAGTACCGTCCTTGTGCAAAGCGATCACTGCCTTCCCTTCCTCCATCTTTCTGGCCACGTATTCGGGTTTACGACGTGCAATACCTGTACCACGAGCCTTTGCAGACTCAAACATTTCGTCACAGATAACCTCAGCATAACCAATATGATCTGCTGTAGCGGGAATAATCAAAAAATCTGAAAGTGTCATTTAAATTTATCGACCTAAAATGTAAATACCGAAGTATTTGGATTATCTAATCTTACTCTAACCATCTTCCATCGAGCTTGATGGAAAATCAATATGGGAAATTTGCCTGCCTCGTAAATCAAGCTCGAGGCAGAATAGGTCGTCGGAATCGAAGTATTGGACAATTAAATGATCGAACATGCACATAGGACACCTGAACAAGCTTGTAGAAAGCTTGGCCAAATAATCCCAAAAATGTTCTGTTACAAATCATCTTCTTATCGTTTTATATCCTGTGATCAGACTGCGCAAAAGTAAACAATTATTTTTTTCTTTTATGCAATATCAATGTAGTTTTTTTACATAAAAAATTACATCTATTCTACTTATTTGCAATCCTTTCAATTAGACCACTACATTATTGAAACGTTTAAAATCTTTCATTGTTTTGTAAGATTTTGGGAGATTGGCGGGAGATTGTTGGGAGATTGGTAGGGATATGCTCCAAACCGTAAATATTTCCTTAGTTTTGCAGAAATATTTAAATATCATGGTTGGTCCAAGTATTATTTTCTATATCCTGTTCGTGATTCCTTATGTGTATTTTATGTACTGGCTGGTTAAGCAGGACAAGAAAAAGCACATGTGGGGGATATTGGTGGTTACGGTGATTGCGATTGCTGGGGTATTGGTGTCGCAGACTGCAAGTAAGGTTGCGATGGAAAATTATAAGCAGCATCAGGTTGATGCGAGGGAGCAGGAAAATGAGGCGAGAGAGCAGGAAGTTCAATTGCAAGCGGACAGCTTGAAAAATAAGAAATAAGGTTTAGGTCAATGCGAGACCTTGTCATTGTAAACTTCGCGTCATTGCGAGGCTTCGACATTGTAAACTTCACGTTATTGCGAGGAACGAAGCAATCTTTAGCCATGTCATGGTGAGCGAAGTCGAACCATCTGTTCGTACATAACCATTCGTACAGATCCTGCGACTGCGCTCAGGATGACATGGGGCGCCAGCATACCCAAAGATTGCTTCGTCGTACCTCCTCGCAATGACGCGAAGGTATCACTCACGCGAAGATTTCGAATTCCCAACTCCGAAATCCCCACTTCGAATTCCCTACTCCCTTATCCCTTCCAGCTTAAACAAGAAAGCATAATTCAGCGCTACATCCTTCAAGTAATCAAACCTTCCAGAAGCGCCGCCATGCCCGTAATCCATATCCGTTTTCAACAAGATCACATTACTTCCTTTTTTGGTAGCCCTTAATTTCGCCACCCATTTCGCCGGTTCAAAATACTGCACCTGCGAATCATGCAAGCCCGTTGTTACCAACAGATTCGGATATTCCTTAGCTTCGATATTCTCATAAGGCGAATACGATTTCATATATTCATATGCCTCTTTCTGGTTCGGGTTCCCCCACTCATCATACTCATTGGTCGTCAATGGAATCGTTTCATCCAACATGGTATTCACCACATCCACAAAAGGAACCTGCGCAATAATACCATTCCAAAGCTCTGGTGCCATATTAATAATTGCACCCATCAATAATCCACCCGCACTACCGCCCTGCGCATACAAATGGTTTTTCGACGTATATTTCTGATCCACCAAGAACTGCCCACAATCGATGAAATCCGTAAAGGTATTCTTCTTTTTCATCATCTTACCGTCCTCATACCATTGTCTTCCCATTTCCTCTCCCCCGCGGATATGTGCGATGGCAAAAATAAAACCCCGATCCAATAAACTCAAACGGGTCGAACTGAAGGTCGGATCCATTGAACTTCCGTATGATCCATACGCATACAACAATAAAGGCGCTTTCCCATCCTTCTTCGTTCCCTTCTTATAAACAATTGAAATCGGAACTTCCACACCATCCCTTACCTTAGCCATGATTCTTTCGGTAGTATATTGGTTGGCATCATATCCTCCCAAAACCTCCTGTTGCTTCAACAAGGTCTTATCCTTGGTCTTCATGTTGTAATCATAGGTGGAAGATGGGGTAACCATCGAGGTATAGCCATATCGAACCACATCCGTATGGTATTCCGGATTGGCACTGGAATATACCGTATAGGCTGCTTCGCCAAAATCCATGTAATGTTGGCTGTTATCTTTTAGATTACGGATCGCCAGGTTGGTCAACCCATTCTTGCGTTCAGATACCACCAAGTAATTCTCAAATTCATCCAAGCCCTCGATCAGCACATCCTTTCTATGCGGGATATATTCCTTCCAGTTTTCCTTTCCGGTCTTATCCAAAGGCGTTTCCATCACCTTGAAGTTCTGGGCACCATCATTCGTTTGGATCAGGAAACGATCCGCTAATGGCGTTACAGAGTACAGCACATTCTTCATCCTCGGCTGGAACACCTTAAAGGTTCCGTTCGGATCATCCGAACGCAGGTATAAGGTTTCCGAACTCAATGTACCTCCCGATTGGATGAAAATATACTGATCATTCTTGGATTTCCATACCCCAATATAATTGGTGTTATCCTTTTCATCATAAACGGTGGCATCGGTCTTGGAATCGGTTCCCAAGGTATGACGCTTAATCTTCTCACTCAATAAAGTCACCGGATTTTTAGCCGTGTAGAAAAGGGTCTTGTTATCATTCGCCCAGATCGCAGAACCAGAAGTCCGCGCGATCCTGTCCTTTAATATCTCCCCTGTTTCCAGGTTTTTGATGTAGATCACATATTCCCGACGGGATACCGTATCCACCCCATAAGCAACCATTTTATTATCCGGACTTACCGAAACACCACCCAAGGAGTAATAAGGAAATCCTTCGGCCATTTTATCCACATCCAAAAGCACCTCCTCAGGAGCTTGAAGATTACCTTTCTTCCGACACACCTTGTAATATTGCTTCCCTTCTTCGGTACGTTGGTAATAATAATAGCCATTTTTCAGATAGGGAACACTTTCATCTGTTTCCTTGATCCTGCTCTTCATCTCCTTGAAAAGCACATCCTGAAAACCTTCCGTGTCCTGCATCATCGCCTTGGTATAATTATTTTCCGCTTCCAGGTAAGAAACAACTTTTGAAGAGTCTGGGCCCTTCTTAAAATAATCATTCATCCAATAGTAAGGATCCTGAACGGTATCGCCATGGATTATACGTTGGAATGCTTTTAATTCCGCAATGGGAGCTGTGGCCTCTGGCCAAATTATAGGGTCTTTTTTCACGCTTGTCTCTTGTGAACATGATGAAATAATCATCGATAGTATTAAACCAAAAACAATTTTTTCTTTCATATATTTAAATTTAATAATGGTCTTAGTTGGGATTAAATTTAGCAATAATATCTAGTTTTTAGATTAATTAACAGATGAATATCCCATAAAACATTAATTTTGGAAAATTATAATCTTAATAAATATGTTAAAAACAAATAAATTGTTGTGCTATCTCGCTTTAGGTATCCTACCTTTCTATAGCGTTGCCCAAGAAAAAGATAAAGCTCCGGCAAATTGGTTCAATTTGGATCACCAAAAAGATGGAGCGATGGGAATCAGCACAGACAAAGCCTACGAATTATTAAAGGGCCGTAAAGCTAGCCCGGTAATCGTGGCCGTATTGGATGGTGGTGTGGATATCCATCATGAAGATTTAAAAGATGTGCTTTGGAAGAATAAAAAGGAAATCCCTGGAAATGGTAAGGATGATGATGGCAATGGCTATATCGATGATGTATATGGTTGGAATTTCCTTGGGAATGCCAAAGGTGAAAACGTGGACCACGATAACCTGGAAGTGACCCGTTTGATCCGTATCTATGAACCTAAATACATTTCCGTCCTTCCTTCTACACCTCTTTCTGAAAAAGAAAGAAGAGAATTTGTCGCTTATCAAAAAATGGTGACCGATTATACCTCCAAAATGGATGAGGCGGCGTTCGGTAAGCAGAACTATGTGCGTATCAAAGAAAGCTTGGAAGCCATTGTAAAAGGTATCGGAAAGGATCCTAAAGCTATTACGGCAGCGGATCTGGATGCATTCCCTAACCCGAACAACAACCAAAAGAACATCATCCGAATCGCTAAAAAGGAAATGGAAAAAGGAAGCTTTGAAAAATTCTTTGAGGACATCAAAGAAGGTGCTACCTATTTCAGCGATCAGGTAGATTACCACTTGAACAAAGGTTTCGACCCGCGTCCGTTGATCGGCGATACGTACGATGATGCATCGGAACGTCATTATGGAAATGCAGATGTAAAAGGTCCTGATGCCGACCATGGTACCCACGTAGCAGGGATCATCGGCGCCAAACGCAAAAACAACCTGGGTATCGATGGCGTATCCGATCAGGTACAGATCATGTCGGTTCGTGTGGTTCCCAATGGTGATGAAAGAGATAAGGACGTAGCCAATGCCATCCGTTATGCGGTAGATAACGGCGCAAAGGTGATCAATATGAGTTTCGGAAAAGGTTATGTCTACAACAAAAAAACAGTAGATGAAGCCGTTAAATATGCCGAATCCAAGGATGTCCTTTTGGTTCATGCCGCTGGTAATGATTCCAAGAACGTCGATGTAGAGAAAAATTACCCCATGAAATATTTTACGGATAGCGTGGATGCGATCATCGGTGAAGCTAAAAACTGGATCACGGTTGGCGCCACAGCTTGGAAAGTAGATGCCGACCTATTGGCAGAATTCTCCAACTACGGTTACCG
Source organism: Sphingobacterium sp. CZ-2 (assembly GCF_004526235.1). Classification (GTDB taxonomy): domain Bacteria; phylum Bacteroidota; class Bacteroidia; order Sphingobacteriales; family Sphingobacteriaceae; genus Sphingobacterium; species Sphingobacterium tenebrionis. Next base: position 560,250 of record NZ_CP038159.1, read on the forward strand.
TAGCGTAGATGTATTTGCTCCAGGGGTGAAAATCTATTCGACCATGCCGGAAAGCAAATACAAAGATATGGATGGAACCAGTATGGCTGCCCCAGTGGTATCAGGATTAGCTGCCTTGATCCGTGCATATTACCCAAGCTTTACAGCAGAAGAAGTAAAACAAGTGATCATGAACTCGGTGACCAAGATCGACCAAAAGGTAAAAGTAAAGGGAGAATCTGGAAACAAACGTGTTTACTTGGATGAAATTTCCGTTAGTGGTGGTGTGGTGAATGCCTATAAGGCCATTGTAGAGGCTGATAAGCTACTTTCGAAGAAAAAGTAAAAAAATGTTAAATTTTTCACAATATTGATAAGTATCTTGCGTTAACTATATAAAACAAAGATGCTTATGGTTGAAAATTCTACTAAAACAAATGAATTAAACTACGAAGAACAATTCTCGAATACAGTAGAGAATAATGAAGTTGAAGTATCATTCGAGGATAAGATTAAAGGTTGCATTTCGCAACTATCAAAAAATCCAGAAGATAAAACAATAGCAAATATACTCAACTATTCAAAGTCACTTCGTAATTTATAAAACATAGCCACTCAGACAGCGGAGTGGCTATGTTCCTTTTTAGTATATTTGTACATGCTAAAAAAAGATAGATATAAGGCATTCGTCGAATACTTCTCTACCCATAATCCCGATGCACAGACTGAATTGAACTACGGCAACCCTTATGAGTTGTTGGTCGCTGTTATTCTCTCTGCACAATGTACGGATAAACGCATCAACCAAGTTACCCCTGCCCTTTTCGAACGCTTCCCTGAACCGGAATCTTTAGCCGCCAGTTCCGTGGAAGAGATTTTTTCCTATATCCGTTCCGTGAGCTATCCGAACAATAAAGCAAAGCATCTGTTGGGTATGGCTCAAAAACTGGTAGCAGAATTCGATTCTACCGTACCGGAGAAAATCGAAGATCTGGTCAAATTACCAGGAGTTGGTCGTAAAACGGCTAATGTCATATCTTCTGTGGTTTACCATAATCCGGCGATGGCGGTGGATACGCATGTATTCCGGGTCAGCAATCGTTTAGGACTGACCAGCCGGGCAACTACCCCATTGGCCGTCGAGAAACAACTCATCAAATACCTGCCGAAGGATACCATCGCTATTGCGCATCATTGGTTAATCCTGCATGGGCGATATATCTGCGTGGCCAGAAAGCCGAAATGCGAAATCTGTCCCATTACCTACTTCTGCAAATACTTTGAACAGAAATATAAGGCCAAACCGGTAGAAAAAACTTAACCTATATTTATCTTTAAACTAACTTTAACTGCTATTAAACATCTTATTTTTAAATAAATACAATATTTAAACTAATTTTTTTAGTAAATAATTTGCAGTTATCTAAACAATACGTTATTTTTGATCTTAATATACTAAAAATATGAGCAACTCAGACAAATTAAAAGCTTTACAGCTTACCTTAGATAAACTAGAGAAATCCTACGGAAAGGGAACCATCATGAAATTGGGAGATTCTGCCGTAGAACCGATCGAAGCTATTTCTACCGGTTCTTTGGGATTGGACATCGCCTTAGGTATTGGTGGAGTTCCAAAAGGTCGTATCATTGAAATATACGGTCCGGAATCCTCAGGTAAAACCACGTTAGCTACACATATTGTTGCTGAAGCTCAGAAAAAAGGGGGTATCGCTGCCATCATTGATGCGGAACATGCCTTTGATAAATACTATGCCCAAAAACTGGGGGTAGATATCGAGAACCTGTTGATCTCACAACCAGATAATGGTGAACAGGCATTGGAAATTGCCGATAACCTGATCCGTTCAGGAGCGATCGATGTGATCGTGATTGACTCCGTAGCCGCTTTGGTACCGAAGGGAGAGATCGAAGGCGAAATGGGAGAATCTAAAATGGGTCTTCAGGCGCGTTTGATGTCCCAAGCCTTACGTAAATTAACCGGAACGATTGCCAAAACAAACTGTTGTTGTATTTTCATCAACCAATTACGTGAAAAAATTGGGGTGATGTTCGGAAACCCGGAAACGACAACTGGTGGTAATGCATTGAAATTCTATGCTTCTGTACGTTTGGATATCCGCCGTACTTCGCAGATCAAAGATTCGGATGAGGTAGCAGGTAACCGCGTAAAAGTGAAGATCGTTAAAAATAAAGTTGCTCCTCCATTCCGAGTGGCAGAATTTGACATCATGTTCGGTGAAGGTATTTCCAAAGTTGGGGAGATCATCGATTTAGGTGTGGAATATAACATCATCAAGAAATCAGGCTCATGGTTCAGCTATGGGGACACCAAATTGGGACAAGGTCGTGACGCCGTGAAATCCCTGTTGTTTGATAATCCGGATTTGATGGATGAATTAGAGGCTAAGATCCGTGCAGAAGTTACTGGACAAGATCTTGACCAAGCCATCGCGAAAGAAGAAGAATAGTTAATAGAAGAAGAATAGTTTAACAAATACCCGAATGGGGCAAATGGGCAATCCGCAAACGATTGCCCATTTTTTATTCATCGCATTCTTGTTACAACCAAAACAGTTTCCTTATTTTTAAAAGGCTTAATTTTAAGGTATTAATTGATCATCAACCCATACTTAAATAATGAGCTTTAATAGAAGAAATTTCCTAAAAGGACTAGGCCTGATGGGCTTAAGTGCAAGCATCCCTGCGCATGCCAAGCAGGAAAACCATTCCACCAGTTTGTTGGAAAGTGCAGATCAAGCGCAAAGCTTTGATTTCGCAACAGCGCCCTACCTACAAAATCTGACTGACCGTGAAGTCAGCATCTGTTGTATTTTTAATAAACCTTGTATTGCCTGGGTGGAAGTGTTGGATAATAACAAGGCTATCGTCGAAACGATTTACCAGGTTGAAGATGGGATGCGGAATGCAAATACCGATCTCTTTAAGTTTCGGGTGAAACGGAATGGGCCAAGCTTGACCTATCGGGTAGCCGCTAAGGAAATCACCCGTTTTGAGGCGTATAAGATTGAGTATGGTCAGGCTATAAAATCCAAGGAGATCACGGCGAATCTGGCTTCCAGCCATCAGAATAGTGTTTACGCCTTGATTTTGAATGATATCCATGAGAATAGAAATTCTTATGGCGTATTGTATAAAAAAAGCAGACTTCCTAAAAAGGATTTGGTGTTTTTGAATGGCGATTCTTTCCATTATGTGAATAATCAGAAAGACCTAACGGATAAATTATTGAAACCGGTAAGTGCCGAATTTGCTGGGCAAACGCCGATGGTGATGGTACGGGGAAACCATGAAACCCGAGGAGCTTTTGCGAGGTCTTATAAGCCCTATTTTGATTATCCGGAGGGTAAGTTCTATCATGCATTTAAGATGGGACCGGTGTATTGGGTGGTATTGGATAGTGGCGAGGATAAACCGGATAGCCATGAGGTTTATGCTGGGACGGTGGATTACGACGGGTATAGATTGGAACAGAAGGCTTGGTTGGAAGGGGTATTGAAATCGAAGGAAAGGAAATCAGCGAGGCATACTATTGTGGTGACGCATATTCCTTTTCATCATTCGGATGAGTGGCATGGAACGAAGCATAATAAGGAATGTTTCCATGAGGTATTACAGAGGAATAAGGTGGATGCTGTTATTTCAGGACATACGCATAGGCATGGTTTTCATGAGCCGAATGCGGAGCATAATTATTATGTGATTATTGGTGGGGGTCCGAAGGAAGGTGAACGGACATTTATTGATGTGAGCGCGGAAGGGAAGATGTTGGAGGTGTCGTTGGTTAAGGAGACTGGGGAGGTGTTAGGGACTTTTGGCAAGGGGAAAGGTTAGGAACTTTTGGCAAGGGCAAGGTTTAGCGTCATTGGGAGGCACTTTTACGTCATTGCGAGGAACGAAACAATCTTTACACTAGGCGAAAGATTGCTTCGTCGTGCCTCCTCGCAATGACGCTGAGGCCAAAAACCTTACACCGAAAAATAACTCGTCAATTCTTCCAAAGTTTCCTTAGAAGTCACCAAATCCTTTTCCACCACGCCTTTATTCAACGCAATAATCCTATCCGAGATCTCCACCGTATGCGACAAATCATGACTCGAAATCAAGATCGTCAAATCCTTTTTCTCCATCAATCCCCTGATCATATTCTTCAACCTGAACTGCGAACTAGGATCCAGATTCGCAAAAGGCTCATCCAAGATCAACAGTTCCGGTTTCCCGATCAATGCCCCAACAATCCCCACCTTCTTCTGATTCCCTTTCGACAGATCCCGTATAAACTTCTTCTTCCCCAAGATCTCCCCATTGAAAAATTCCTCATATGTTCCTACCTGCGCATCCACATCCTGTTTCGACAAACCCTGCAGGTCCCCCAGAAAATAAAAATATTCCTCCGCAGTCAAATACCCGATCAGAAAACTCTCATCCACAAAACATCCCGTAAAATCCTTCCATCGCTCACTCTCATTCACCTTCACCCCATTGATACTCACCTCTCCAGTTGAAGGTTGAATTAGATCCAACATCAAACTGAACAAGGTTGTTTTCCCAGCCCCATTATTCCCTACCAATCCTACACTCTCCCCTTTTTTGATATCCAAGCTCTCTACGCCCAACACCCTAACCCCATTATATACTTTTGATAAATTTTCTATATGTATCATCTTTACAATCTTTAAAATCCAATATAATTATAAAACCATTAATCCTTTTGCGTGAAGCCTTCCAGCATCACATAACGCTTCTCCACGTACATCTCCGCGATCCCTTTGATGATGACTTTCCGCAACAACAAGCCGATCAATCCTAAAGCGATCAATACCAGGTTAGCCGTATTCTGATCCTTTAGGAAAGAAACGCCGAACCAAATTAAGGTTGGAGCCACTAACAAAGGAATCCCCACCAACCACTGGGCCGCTCCGATTCCCTGATAATTGAAGGCACTACCGGCCGACAGATCGATCCGCTTTTTATTATAAGCCCCAAAAAACAATATCACCGGAACATTAACGCCCACGTTATAAATCGCACATGCAAAATTGGTATATACTTTATCCCAACCAAAATATAGATAAGGTGTACTCAAGACCATCAAAATCAATGCTGAACCATACATCAAAACTGCTTTCGATTCCAAATATTTTTCCATAGTGATTGGTCTTGTTCTTAATAAAGGAAAATAGGAACTGTCCCAAGCCGGAATATACTGTCCGAAATTGATGATAAAGATCCCGGTGATCATCACCCCTACAAACACCATCATGTTGCCCCCATCAAACTTAGGATTGGTATAGAAGAACAAGCCATAGGCCAGAAAGGCCAGGCTCAACCATAGTGCAGATTTGGTTCGTTTATTTCTCCAGATCAGTTTGAGGTCCAGTTGCAGGAAGGGTGCAAGCGCACCAAACCTACTAGTCCAACTCAGATCTGAAGCCCCGGAAAACCCTTGTTTTTCTTCCATATACGCATCCAGGTAGAGATTTTCCTTCAGATCCTTATAGGTTACCCAATAGGAAACAACCGCCAATAAGACTGGGATCAGGCAAAGGATAGGATATTGGAGTATCAAATCGAAAAAGGAGCCAAATAAATTACTGATGGAATAAATGGCAAAATATTCGATCGCATACAGTCCAAGGCAGATGACAATAAATGGGATCAGGGCTTTCAGGTTATTGGAAAATCTTTTCTGAACCCAAAAGATAAAAAAGTTGGAAGAATAAACTATTCCTGCTACAGCAATCAACCAGGCCAGCATCTGCAGCAAGCTGATACTTTGCATGTGGTAACTGTAAATGGCAAAAGGCACAGCTGTCACCAAGGTCAGGAAATTATAGAAGGAATAGCTGGTTTTTGCCAACAGAAAATGCAGGATATTCTTGCGGGTTATCCTTTTGGTGAGTAAGGGTTTGATGTCCATGACCGGAAGATTCTGCAGGAGAAACCGCATCACAAACTCCCCCACAAACCACAGCAACAAAAAACCATTCACCATTTTAATAGGCTGCTCACCGGGGTAAACCTCCTCCATGATCGGATATAAAGCAATCCCCAACCCCAAAAAGCTGACAAGAAAATAAACAGCCAAGAAGCCCAAGAATATTTTTACCCCCAAACCTCTACCCAAATTGGCAGATCGAAAAAAGGATTTCCATTCTAACTTCAATAAACGAAAAAACATAAGCGTAGGTTATTTAGTCAATATTTTATTTAAGATAGTTATTTTAAAGAGTTAGTTCCTAATCTGGGACATATGTTACAAATAAACTTATTTAGTTCATGGTCTAAGTAGGGTAAAGGCGATATGTAAGTAGGATTTAAGTGTCTTTTAGCACTTACACCTCACTTACATCTCCCTTACACCTCACTATCAACTCGAAGCGATCTCGAAGACAATATTGGTAAATCTTTACCTATATCCAGCCGAATGAAAACAAAAAAATCCCGTTATGCTCGCACAACGGGATATACTTCAGGAAAATCCTTTTATAATTTCAGAATTACCTTTTTAAAAAGGTAATTCAGGATTAATCTTCCAATAAGAATGGGTAACGGTAATCCGTATCCGGATTGAATGTTTCTTTGATTGTTCTTGGAGAAACCCAACGTAATAGGTTGATCATGGAACCCGCTTTATCGTTTGTACCAGAACCTCTAGCACCACCGAATGGCTGCTGTCCTACTACTGCACCTGTACATTTATCATTGATGTAGAAGTTACCTGCTGCATTACGTAAATAATGAGTCGCTTCTTCAACTGCATAACGATCCTGCGCAATGATAGATCCTGTTAATGCATAGATCGAAGTAGTATCTACCAATTTCAAGGTATCTTCCCATTTTTTGTCATCATAAACGTAAATGGTCAATACTGGACCGAACAATTCTTCGCTCAATGTTTCGTAATCACCTTTTTTAGCGACAATAACCGTAGGGTTGATGAAGTATCCTTTAGATTTATCATAATCACCACCAATAACTACTTCCGCGTCTTTAGATTCTTTTGCACGGTCGATGTATTTTGTGATCTTATCAAACGCTTTCTCATCGATCACCGCATTGATGAAATTGCTGAAGTCTTCCGTTCCACCAATTCTGAAGGATTTGATGTCTCTTTCCATCATTTTCTTCAACTCTTTCCACAACGATTTCGGTACATAAGCACGAGAAGCCGCAGAACATTTTTGTCCTTGGTATTCAAAAGCACCACGAACCAATGCCGTGTTCAACACTTCGATATCCGCAGAAGGGTGAGCTAAGATAAAATCCTTACCACCTGTTTCACCAACAATACGTGGATAGGTTTTGTACAAGTGGATGTTCTCACCGATCGTTTTCCAAATGTCCTGGAATACGCCCGTAGAACCTGTAAAGTGGATACCAGCGAAATCAGGGTGTTTGAAGATTACATCTCCAGCATCCGGACCTGATACATAAACCAAGTTGATTACCCCATCAGGTACGCCCGCTTCTTTGAAGATCTGCATCAACACATTTGCCGAGTAGATCTGTGCATTGGATGGTTTCCAAACCACCACGTTACCCATCATCGCCGCACTAGTCGGTAAGTTACCTGCAATTGCAGTAAAGTTGAATGGCGTCAGCGCAAATACAAATCCTTCCAACGGACGTTGCTCTACCCTATTCCATACATTCTTCGGGCTGATCGGCGGTTGTTGCTGATAGATTTCCGACATGTATTTCACATTGAATCGCAAGAAATCAGCGATCTCACAGGCAGAGTCAATCTCCGCTTGGTAAGCGTTTTTAGATTGGCCTAACATCGTTGCCGCATTCAATTTGTAACGGTATTTGCTAGAGATCAATTCGGCAGCTTTCAAGAAGATCGCAGCACGTTGTTCCCATGGAAGGTTTTCCCAAGCCGATTTAGCAGCCAAAGCTGCATCAATTGCATCTTTTACATGCGCTTTTGTTCCTTGGTTATAATATCCCAACACATGTTTGTGATCGTGTGGAGGCGTTAATTTTACTTTTTTACTCGTAGTAACCTCTTCCGAACCAATATACATAGGTACATCAATTTCTGTTGCACGAGCGGCAGCGATAGCTTCTTTTAACAAGCTTCTTTCTTTACTTCCTGGAGCATAAGAATATACCGGCTCATTGGTTGGAGTAGGTACATTAAAGAATCCTTTTAACATAGTTCTATATCCTTTTTTATCTATTTATATTCTAAAAAAAATTTTTCGCACTAAGTTACGCATATTATCAGGCATTTATATAACATATTCGGACTTATCATTAACATATTTTAGCTAAAGAGGGCGGGATGAAAGCGCCCTCCTTAGCTAAAATATGTTAATGATAGATAATAGATGATAGATTTGAGATGATAGACCTTGGGTGTGTTAATAGGGTGAGGTAGTGGGGCGTGGTTGTGGAGCCGCGTCATTGCGAGGAACGAAGCAATCTTTCCGCATGTCATGCTGAGCGCAGTCGAAGCATCTACATTTGGTACCCGTTCAGATCCTTCGACGAAGATCAGGATGACAAAGTCCAAAGATTGCTTCGTCGTACCTCCTCGCAATGACGCAGTACCTCCTCGCAATGACGGGAAAGATGCAAAAAAAAAGCGGACAATATCTGTCCGCTTTACCATATCTATTAGCTAATGTCTATTATCTAATGTCTATCATCTAATATCTACGCAGCGAAGAAGTAATGCTGCGTGCGCAGCATTACTTCTTCGCTGCCGCGTAACGCTCTGCTACTGCATCCCAGTTCACAACATTGAAAATAGCATCAAGATAAGCTGGGCGTTTGTTCTGATATTTTAAGTAATAAGCATGTTCCCATACATCAATACCAAAGATTGGTGTACCTTGAACCTCTGCTACATCCATCAAAGGGTTATCTTGATTAGGCGTAGAAGTAACCGCTAATTTACCATCTTTACCAACGATCAACCAAGACCATCCAGAACCGAAACGGGTTGCACCAGCTTCTTGAAGTTTTTTCTTCAATTCATCAAATGAACCGAATGTTTCATTGATTGCATCGGCTAATTCACCAGTTGGTTCACCACCCGCGTTAGGACCTAAAACTGTCCAGAACAATTGGTGGTTAAAGTGACCACCACCGTTGTTACGAACAGCAGCTGGGTACTTAGAAATATTCGTGATGATATCCTCTAATGAAGCATTTTCCGCGTCTGTTCCTGCGATTGCTTTGTTTAAGTTATCTACGTATGCTTGGTGGTGACGGTCATGGTGAATTTCCATGGTTTCTGCGTCAATATGTGGTTCTAATGCGTTGTTAGCGTAGGGTAACGCTTCTAATTGAAATGCCATAATATTATTATTTTTGATGTTATTAATTTATGTACGAATATAACAATTAATGCCCGGTATAGTTTGCTTTCGGGCCTTAATTATTGGTCGATTCATCGTTTTTGACGAAAAAATGATGTCATCAATTCTGCACATTCTTTTTCCAGTACACCGGAAACAATGGTGGTCTTTGGATGGATGATTTTATCCTGAATAACGGAATACCCTCTTTTGATATCCTTGGCTCCATAGACAATTTTGCTGATCTGCGTCCAGTAACTGGCACCGGCACACATCACACAAGGTTCAATGGTGACATATAAGGTACAATCGCGCAGGTATTTTCCGCCCAGGAAATTGGCAGCAGCCGTAAAAGCCTGCATTTCGGCATGCGCCGTTACATCATTCAGTTTTTCGGTCAGGTTATATCCTTTACCAATGATCTTTCCATTGGCCACAACAATGGCACCTATTGGGATTTCATCCTCTTCGGCTGCCCGCTTGGCCAATTTTAGGGCTTCCATCATGTACTGTTCATCCACATTGGGAACAGCAGCTAAAGGATCATCTTCAAAATTATAGATCTTCATTATATTAATTTGGAGCCATTGGGAACAGGACGTTCGACAGTGGTTAGGATGATATCACCGTTTTCATCGGCAAAGCCGGTTACCAGGCATTCGGACATGAAGTTGGCAATTTGTTTCTTTGGAAAATTAACTACTGCCAGCACCTGTTTTCCAATCAGTTCTTCTTTGGAATAATGGGCAGTGATCTGCGCAGATGATTTCCTAATTCCGATTTCAGGCCCAAAATCTACCTCCAATTGGTAGGCTGGCTTTTTGGCTTTCGGAAAATCAAGGGCGCTCCTGATCGTTCCTACCCGTAAATCCACCTGTTCAAAATCCTCCCAGGAAATCAGTTTCTCCGACATCTTACAAGCGGTTGGAATCCAAGTCCACCATTTCTTTTGATAAGGTGAAAATGACGTAATCAATATTTCTATTAAGACGAACAGCCAGGCGTTTTAAAAGTTCATCCTCTTGACCATCCTGAAACTGCAGATCCTCTTCAGTTAAGGTATTATACTTTCTTTTTAATTTTAGTTTTAGAACTGGCCAATCTTTCGCCTGAATCTTGAAATTATACATGAGTTTAACGCTTATTTGATAAAATCTTACTACTTTAGTAATTGGAAATAGTAAATATATTAATTTTTTAATATGAAAAAAATCATACTAGGAGTTGCTGCATTGCTATTCTGTGTGCAGGCCAGTCAAGCTCAATTATTACCGAGCTTAAAGTTAGGTGTTAAAGGGGCATTGAATTTCTCAAGCCTAAAATCAGATGGAAAATGGTTAAACTCAGACACTAAGACCGGGTATCAGTTGGGTGTTTGGGGACGTGTTGGAGCAGCCGGATTCCATGTTCAACCGGAGCTGTATTATACCCAGAAAAAAGCAGGTTTTAAGGACCAAGAAAATAATGAAGAAGGGGAAGCTACATTAAAAAGCATGGATCTTCCGATTTTATTGGGAACCAAGATTGGATTAGGGCCTTTGGGCGTGCGTATTCAAGCTGGACCGGTATTTTCCTTTGCCCAAGATGGTAAAGTGGATTTCAACAGCGCAACAGATTTTGAGAACTACAAAAAATCTTCTACAGGAATCATCGGCGGTATTGGTGCAGATATCAAAAGCATCACGATCGACTTGCGTTATGAGCATGGATTGAACAACATCAGTCAAGAAAGCAATAGGAGCCAGAAGATCAGCATGTGGTCTATTGGTCTAGGATATTCCTTTTTATAGAAAAGGCTCAGGGCAGGTGTAGGCATAGCCCTTCATCACCTAAAAAAACAACAATGGCTAGATTTGTTATCAAATCTGGCCATTGTTGTTTATAAAACATTAGAACCATTCTAAATTAGTGGAAATTTGAACATAATTCCGTGTTATGTGTCACCAATTGAATAGATTTGCGAAACTAAATTAAATTCATAGTAATAATGAGTAAATCAAAGCCAGTATTAACATCTTCATTAGGGAAGAAACTAATCATGAGCTTGACAGGATTGTTCTTATGTACGTTCTTAATAGTCCATTTGATTGGTAACTTACAACTATTTAAAGATGACGGGGGATATGCGTTCAACAATTATGCATATTTCATGACCCACTTTACCCCAATTAAAGTAGTATCCTACTTACTTTACGCTTCTATTATCATCCACGCAGTTTATGCCTTGATCTTAACGCTTAAGAACAAGTCGGCACGTCCTATTGGTTACAACCAGTATGATGGCAAGGCAAATAGCGCTTGGAATTCTCGCAACATGGGAATCTTGGGTACTGTTCTATTAGTTTTCATTGTTACCCACATGCAAAACTTTTGGTACCAATACAAATTCGGTACGACTCCCTATGTGGAGTACCACACGGAATTGGCAACTGGAAACAGGGAGACCATCTTTGCTGAAAATGTACCTGCAGACTACACAGGTTATGTAACTTATGTAAACGATGGTATCGAAACGGTAAAATCTAAGGATCTTTACAAGCAGGTAGAAGTGACATTCCAGAACCCATTATTGGTAGGATTATATGTTTTAGGAATGGCAGCATTGTCTTTCCACTTGATCCATGGATTCCAATCGGCATTCCAAACGATCGGTTTCAACCATAGACGTTACAATGGAATCATCAGAGGCTTAGGCGTTTGGATCTTCGGTATCATCATCCCGATCCTATTCGCATCCATGCCATTGTATTTTTATTTTGTTAAATAGGTTATTTACAGATTCAGCTTTCGCGAGATCTACTAAATAAATAAGAGAATATGTTAGATTCAAAAGTACCTGCAGGCCCATTGGCCGAAAAATGGTCAAAACATAAATTTGATATGAAGCTGGTTAACCCGGCCAACAAACGTAAATTTACCATTATCGTTGTTGGTACCGGATTGGCTGGAGCTTCAGCTGCGGCTTCTTTAGCCGAACTAGGTTACAATGTAAAGACTTTCTGTTACCAAGATTCACCAAGACGTGCGCACTCTATTGCAGCGCAAGGTGGTATCAATGCAGCAAAAGATTACCAAAACGACGGTGACTCTGTTTTCCGTCTTTTCTACGATACGATCAAAGGTGGTGACTACCGTGCTCGTGAGGCAAACGTATACCGTTTGGCACAGGTATCTGTAAACATCATCGACCAATGTGTGGCTCAAGGTGTTCCTTTTGCCCGCGAATACGGAGGTTTATTGGATAACCGTTCCTTCGGTGGTGCGCAAGTATCCCGTACCTTCTACGCACGTGGTCAAACTGGACAACAATTATTGTTAGGCGCTTATTCTGCTTTGAACCGTCAGATCCAAAAAGGAAAAGTAGAATCCTACACACGCCATGAAATGTTGGACATCGTTAAAATCAATGGCGAAGCAAAAGGGATCATTACCCGTGACATGGTTACGGGAAAGATCGAATCCCATGCTGGACATGCGGTATTATTATGTACTGGTGGTTATGGAAACGTATTTTTCCTTTCAACCAATGCCATGGGCTGTAATGTTACAGCAGCTTGGAGAGCACACAAACGTGGTGCATTCTTCGCTAACCCATGTTATACACAAATCCACCCTACCTGTATCCCAGTAACGGGAGACCACCAATCAAAATTAACGTTGATGTCGGAGTCTCTACGTAACGACGGACGTGTATGGGTTCCAAAAACTATTGAACTTTCGGAAAAACTTCGCAAAGGCGAAATCAAACCTAAAGATATTAAAGAAGACGATCGCGATTACTTCTTGGAAAGAAAATACCCTTCCTTCGGTAACTTGGTACCACGTGACGTGGCATCTCGTAATGCGAAAGAAATGGTCGATGAAGGACGTGGTGTTGGTAAATCGGGTGTAGCGGTATTCTTGGATTTCGCGGATGCGATCAACCGTTTAGGTAAAGATACAGTAGAAGCGAAATATGGTAACTTGTTCGACATGTATTACCAAATCACCGACGAAAACCCTTATGAGCAACCAATGCGTATCTACCCTGCGGTACACTATACCATGGGCGGTGTTTGGGTTGACTATAACCTAATGACTACGGTTCCTGGTTTATACTGTTTGGGAGAAGCTAACTTCTCGGATCACGGCGCGAACCGCTTAGGTGCTTCGGCATTGATGCAAGGTCTTTCTGATGGTTACTTTGTAATCCCTTATACAGTTGGAGATTACTTAGCAAAAATCGGAAACTTCAATCCAGTTGACCACAATAATCCTGCTTTCGAGCAAACTCGTAAAGAGGTGGAGGATTATGTCAATAAACTATTATCCTTGAAGGGTAGTAAAACTGTAGATGATATCCACAAGAAATTAGGCCACATTATGTGGGAATACTGTGGAATGGCTCGTACAGCAGAAGGATTGACCAAAGCAAAAGGATTGATCCAGGAGCTACGCAAAGAGTTCTGGTCTGATGTATGTGTTCTTGGTAAGAACGAAGAGTTGAACATGTCCCTTGAAAAAGCGGGTCGTGTAGCTGACTTCTTGGAACTTGGAGAACTAATGGTTGTTGATGCCCTAGAACGTAATGAGTCTTGTGGTGGTCACTTCCGTTTGGAATCACAAACAGAAGACGGAGAGGCAAAACGTGACGATGAAAACTACGCATACGTAGCAGCTTGGGAATACAAAGGGGAAAACCAACCTGAAGTATTGCACAAGGAAGAGTTAGTATTCGAAAACGTTAAGTTAACACAAAGAAGTTATAAATAAGCGATAGGCGCGTCCTATTGTTACTCAATATTACAATTATGAGTGGACATTTAAATTTAACGCTAAAGATTTGGCGTCAAAAAAATACAAACGATAAAGGTCAATTCGTAACCGTTCAAGCGAAAGACATCGCAGATGATATGTCCTTCCTAGAAATGTTGGACGTGGTAAACGAAGATTTAACCCGCAAAGGCGAAGACCCTATATATTTCGACCACGACTGTCGCGAAGGTATCTGTGGAATGTGTTCCTTAGTGATCAACGGACGTCCGCATGGTCCTAAATACGGCATCACCACCTGTCAATTGCACATGCGTTCCTTCCATGATGGGCAAACTATCGTGATCGAGCCTTGGCGTGCAGCAGCTTTCCCAGTATTGAAAGATTTAGCGGTAGATAGAACATCATTTGACCGCATCCAACAAGCTGGTGGCTATGTAAACATCAATACTGGTGGTGCGCAAGATGCAAACAACATCCTAATTCCTAAACGTGTAGCAGACGAGGCTTTCGAATCGGCTACCTGTATCGGATGTGGTGCTTGTGTGGCGGCGTGTAAAAATGCTTCTGCGATGTTGTTCGTATCGGCAAAAATATCCCAATTCGCCTTGTTGCCACAAGGACAGACCGAACGTTATGAGCGTGCTCAGGCGATGGTTGACCAAATGGATGCTGAAGGCTTCGGTAACTGTACAAACACAGGAGCTTGTGAAGCGGAATGTCCAAAAGGTATCAAATTAACGAATATCGCAAGAATGAACCGTGAATACTTCACCGCGAAATTCTTCCGTCAAGAAGATGTTCACGCTTAGTTAAAACGGTACATCTTTATAAAGTCCTCGCAATAAATATTGCGAGGACTTTTTTATTAATTATATTTACGGTCAGATTATAGCTGAATGGGTAATAAAATACGGATTCTACTTTTGATTTTAACGGTTTCCTTCTTGGTAACCGCAATTACCATCAACAATATCGTCACCAAAGATGATATGTTGGAATTGGACACTCGAACGGTGGCCAACAACATTCACGATTATGAAGATATGGTGGATGATATTTTCAACGATGAAAATATCATGAAAGCCTTCTCCAATGTAGAACTCTATCCAAGCCAGGTATTGGAATTCACGGAAAAGCAGTCAGAAAAAAACCGCTTGTATTTTTACATCTACAAGGATAATAAACCAGTTTTTTGGAGCAATAACCATTACGTCCCAGTTACAGACAAAGGGCTTCAGACGGATGTGTCTTTTCACAAGGCCGATAATCGGGCATATGTGGTTAAGCGGAAGAAACTAAACGAACGTATGACCGTGCTGAGTTTAATTCCGGTGAACACCAATTTTCCCTTCAACAACGAATACCTCATCAATATATTTTCCACTAAATTGATCAGCACGAACAATTTGGAAGTGGCAGAATATAATGACAAAGAAACGGTCAAGAACATCTACAGTAAGAATGGATCCTATTTATTTTCCGTAAAACTGAAGGAAGGTAAACAGGACAACCTCTACATGACCATACAGTTCATCTGTTGGGTATTTGCTTCTATCTGTTTTATCATTCTTGTAAACAATATATGTCTGATGTTGGCGAAAAATGGTAGACCCTGGTTTTCCATCTTATTCTTTGCCATCACGCTAGCCTTAACAAGGGTGGTCGATCTGAACACGAACTGGTTGAGTGCGCAATCTTCCATGGGGCTTTTTGACCCAAAATATTATGCCTATAGTCCGATATTGCCGAACTTATGGGCATTCTTTATGACGACCATCAGTGTGGTCTGGTTGGTATTCTACATCCGTTCCATCCAACCTTACCTCAAGATCCCTTTACGGAAATTATCGCCCTACTTGATCAATACCTTGGCATTGCTGGGTATCCTGAGCATTTATATCATCAGTAATCTGTTGTTCTTTCACCTTTCAACGTTGATTACCAATAGTTCGGCCGTAACTTTAGACCTGACGAATCTATTATCCTTTAGTCAGTATAGCTGGTTGAATATCCTGATCATGTGTATCAACATGGTCATCCTTTTATATTTTATTGATTCTATTGTTGGGATTATAAAATCCATACTGCCCAATACAACCTCCTTTCTGAACATACAATTGATCGCCTTGGTATCAGCCATTATCATCAATGCGTTGATTATTGGGGAGAACACCTTTTTCAACATCTTTTTGGCAGGTGTGATTATGTTACGGGCCTATAGTAAGGTTCGCGTAAGCCTCACCATGTCTACCTTTATCCTTACCTTGGTATTCTTGGCCTTCATGACGACTTCGGTCTATATGCGGAGCTTACATGATAAGATGGAGCGGGAGATGAGAATCACGCTGAACCAATTAGAAGCCGAGGATGACCTGAACGCCACCGCATTGTTTGTGGATATGGAGCAAAGGATAATTCAGGATAATCAACTGAGAAAGTCCTTGACCTATATGCTCCAACAGCAGGATAGGGAAATCCTGAATACAACTAGCATTAATAATTACCTTAAGGCAAATTATTTCAGTGGCTACCTTTCCAAGTTTGAATTCAATTCCTTCTTCTACCTGAATAATGTGCCATTGGAGAATTATCCGAACGATAAGATTGAGGAATATCGGGAAAAGGTAATCAACAAATCGACCAAGGTTCCCCAAACCGAGCATTTTTATCGTTTACGGAGTGAACTGGGGACACATGAATATTTTCTTCAGTTTGATATCCCATTGGAAGGAAGGGAAGATGAAACGGTTCAGGTCTTTTTGAACTTCAAGAATAGAGCATTCGGAACTGCCCTACCCTATCCTGAGATCCTTGTTGACAGCAAGATCGAATTCATTCGAAATTACCATATCAATTCCTCCTCCTTTGCGCTTTACCGGGATGGTAATCTTTTGACCCAGAATGGTTCTTTTACCTATCCGAATAAAGACACAAACTTTGGCGGAGAAATCCAACAATACGAGAATATCGAGGATTTCAATGGCTATTTCCATGTGGTCTATAAACCCGACCAGCATTCTACTTTGGTAGTCAGTTCACCATTGATGACCTTCTGGCAATCGGTGGCTATTTTTTCTTTCCTTTTTCTGTCCTTGTACATCTTTTTCCTTTTGTTCAATACGGTTCGGTATATTACTTCCACGATTGCCCAAAAATCGTTCAACTTTTTAAGTATAAAGTACCATTTCAAATTGATCATCAACAGGATACAGTACAGTACCAGGATTCAAACGATGATTGTTGGTGTGGTGATTTTTGCCGTTGTCATCTCGGGATTTATTTCCTTTATCAGTATCAATAGGCAATTTGAAAAATCGAAGATCCAACAGCGGCAGGCCTATATCTTAGATGTGGTCAAGAAAATCGAAAACAGATTGGAAACAACCTGGGAAGATTCGGAGGCCCAAATCCGAGAGATTGTAAGACAACTATCGGAGACCACGGTTACCGATTTCAACCTATATGACAAGAACGGGAAGTTACAATTTACGACCCAATCACGGATCTACGACACCAACCTACTTTCCAACTTCATGAATCCATTGGCGTTCAATGCACTCAATGTAGCCAAGAAAACAGATGCCTATATTCCTGAACGGATAGTACGGTTCAACTACAACGCCAGTTATGCTACCATCAGGAACAACGACTTTAACACGTTAGTGTTTTTGAGCATTCCATATTTCACCTCTCAGGAGGAAGAAAATAGGAGTCAGAACCTGTTATTGAATACCTTATTGAATATCTATACCATCATTGTATTGGGGATGGGTTTTGTGACGGTATTGGTTGCCAATTCCATTACCAAACCATTGAGTTTAATCGGACGAAAATTGTCGGAGACTATTTTCAGTAACAAGCCCAATGAACCACTATATTGGGAGCGGGACGATGAAATTGGTGCATTGGTGAAGGAATATAACTTCATGATCGTGAAGTTAGAGGAGAATGCGAAACAACTGAAGAACACAGAGCGGGAATATGCCTGGAGAGAAATGGCCAGACAGATTGCACATGAGATCAAGAATCCGTTGACACCGATGAAATTAGGAATTCAGATGCTTTCGAGGAGCTATAGTGAAAATGACCCTCGATTTGAAGAAAGGTTCCATAAGTTTTCCAATTCCTTTATTGAGCAGATCAATAGTTTATCGCGGATTGCGACAGAGTTTTCGAATTTCGCGAAACTTCCGGATACGGAATTAGCTAAGATCAATATCATTGAGAAGATCAATAAGTCTGCGAATGTTTTCCATAATAGCCATAATACGTACATTAAGGTAATCAATAATACGGAAGATGAGCATATCTGGGTATATGGGGATAGGGATCAATTATTGAGGACCTTTAATAATTTAATTAAAAACTCCATTGAGGCATCTATTACGAGGAAGAAACATTTGATCAGTATTATTCTGGAATATCCTGATCAGGAACATGTGAAGATTACGGTAAAGGATAATGGAATGGGTATTCCGGCGGAGGTATTACCAAAGATTTTCCAACCTAATTTTACAACGAAAAGTTCCGGAACGGGATTGGGATTGGCATTTGTGAAGAAAACGGTGGAGTCTATGAAAGGGGATATTACGTTTAAGACTTTTGAAGGGATAGGAACTACTTTTACGATTGTCCTGCCTTTGTTCAAGGACTCGGATATGGAGTAAAATTCGGGATAGCGCGGAGGAATTGTGAAAGTTTACGTCATTGCGAGGAGGCACGACGAAGCAATCTTTTCACTAATCGAAAGATTGCTTCGTTCCTCGCAATGACGGGCCGTTCCTCGCAATGACGGGAAATCAATTAATTATATCCTTCGTTCTGCCCCAGCTCAGGGTTTACCGATCGCTCTCCATATGGAACTGGATAAACCAATTTTGGTGAATTATAAGGCAAAGTCCCTATATTCCTTTTTGTTCTTTTCAGGTCATGCAATCTATACCCTTCAAAAGCCAGTTCAAAAGTTCTTTCCTGCAGCACATCCTCCAAGGTAACCGCGGCCAAATCATCTAATCCTGCGCGTTTCCGTAGCAGATTAATATCATCCAGCGGAGCTGCCCCAACACTACTATTCAACCTTACGTTACATTCCGCACGGGTTAGATACAGTTCCGTCAACCTCACGATAGGGATATTATCAAAATACCCATACCATTTCTTCGTAAACCACCCTGATTTCGCGCCATTTCCATCATAGATCATTTCGGTCCTTCTCTTATCCGCAGGATCGTAGGTCTCATAAAAGGCGTCCTGGATATTCAAATCCCCACGTCCAACCAAACCGCCGGTATTATTCACATAAGAGGCGAAAAAAGTAGTAAGTCCATCATTGGAGGTTCCAGCATTACTCTGTTCATTCTGACGAATTTCAAATACCCCTTCCGAAGAATTCTTCACTCGGAATGGGGCTTCGAGATTATCTGTTAATGTATAATCCCCACTACTGATAACATCATTCGCTTGGGTCAATGCTTTTCCATAATCCTGTTGTTGTAGATATAATCTCGCCAACATGCCTTTTGCTGCATAAAGATCAGCTGGAGAATCGCCTAACATGCCTATAGCAGCGGTCAGATCATTTTCAGCCTGTTTATAGACATCGGCCACTGAACTTCTGGTTGCTCCATATTGTAGATCAGGAAAGTTTTTGACGGATTTTAGAAATATAGGCACGGAAGGGGTACTATTGGCACCACCAGCTTCATAAGGCAATCCATATAACCTGACCAATTCAAAATACATGATTCCACGTACAAATAGGGCCTTACCATTGATAATGGATTTTTGAGTAGGGTCGCTAACCACTCCCAAAGCTTCAATGACGGTATTACAGGCATTGATGGCGCGATAAGCATCGGTCCATGTACGGGCTACATCCGCATTGGTCGAAATGATGTTCTGTGAAGCAATCTGCCTGAAGGTTCCAAAAGAGCCTGTCCATTGCACATAGCCTGGGCTGGCATAGATTTCAGGTACCATCACTAAATTTGTTCCGTATAAAGAGCCCCTAGCAATAATGGTGTAAGCACCAACCACGGCATTATTTACGTCATTGGCAGTTTCTAATGCTTCATCTGTAGGGATTTCACTATGTGGGGCCAAATCCAACTTCTTCCCACATGATGATAAAGTCAATGCAAGGGCAAGAAAGGAATATGATAATATGTGTTTCGTTTTCATAATAATAACTGTTAAGGGTTAGAAGCCGACATTAATACCAAAAGTGATGGTCTTAGGCTGCGGAGGGGTATAGAAATCAGTTCCCAATTGATAATTACCAGCGAAGGTGGTATTGATCTCTGGATCATAACCATCGTATTTGGTAAAGGTCAATAAGTTGGTTGCCGAAACATATAGTCTTGTTCTTTGCATTCCGTACCTGGTCGAGAAGTCTTTTGGAAGATTATAGCTTAACACCACATTTTTCATGCGGAAATAAGAGCCGTCCTGGATATATCTGGAAGAAGGATTTGTTCCGTTTTCTTCGTAGAACCTTGGTTGAGGAATATCGGTATCGGTATTTGTAGGCGTCCAATAATTCATCTGACTGCTGTATTGGTTATCAAAGAAATCACCATTGGTAGCTTGGAATCCACCGGCAGCATTGTAGACCTTATTACCGGAAACAAATTGCGTTTGGATATCCAACTCTAGGCCTTTATAGGCAAATTTATTCCCAAGACCACCATAGAATTTAGCGTGCGGATTACCCAAATGCTGATTTTCAGCTTCGGAGAAATCATTGGTCGTTTCGGTACGGCTGGCATCCTTATAGTATAAAGCATCTCCATTGGCTGGATCGACACCGGCATAAGCCACCCCATAGAACACACCAAATGGTTGACCTTCTTCCACACGGCCTAAATAACGCCCTCCTGGATAAATCGGCTGGCCATCGTTCAACTTCAATACTTTGTTTTTATTGAAGGAAATATTAAAGGAAGTAGACCATTGGAAATCACCTACTAAGTTTTTACTGTTTAAAGTAATCTCATAACCCTTGTTTTCCATATCGCCAATGTTGCGGAAAACACTGCTGTAACCATTAACAGATTCAATTGGCACATTTAAAAGTAGGTCTGTAGTTTTTTTATGGTAGTATTCCAAGGTTCCGGAGATCCTATCCTGGAAAAGGCCAAAATCAAATCCAAAATTGCTTGCAGCGGTTGTTTCCCAGGTCAGATCTTCATCACCGATCTGAAAAGGGATAGTTCCTGGAATACCGGCATAGTTTGCACCTCCATAAAGTGATCTCCAACGATAATTCCCAATTTCTGCATTTCCGGTCTTACCATAACTTGCTCTCAATTTCAAGAAGTTTAAGGTTCCATTATCTTTCAGGAAATCTTCTTCCGAAATGGTCCATCCCAAACCGACTGCCGGGAAGACACCGTATTGTTCATTTGCCCCAAACCGTGAAGATCCATCCATCCGAACGGAAGCATCGATCATGTAGCGATCCATGAGTTTATAATTCGCTCTTGCCAAATAGGACAGAAAGGAAAAATCTGAAGCGGACGCACTAGCATTCGATTTAATGGCCGCACTGACAACCTTCTTGAATTTATCGGATGGCATGCCATTACCCTCGGCTGAGGTATATCTAAACTGTCCCTGTTGGTAAGACATACCTCCCATTAAGGAGAAGTTATGTATATCGTTGAATGTCTTGGAATAGGTCAGGGTATTGTTCGTGTTGAAATTGATGGATCTAGCCTGGTAGCTGTAGGCATATCCCCCTACATCTCCCCCATCTTGGGTTCTGGTCCCTAAAAACAATTCTTCTTCCAGGTTCTGGAAATCCATACCGTATTCACTGCGGAATACCAAATCAGGTGTAATCCTTGCACTGGCATAAGCCGTTCCGAAAGTACGGTAGGTATTGGACAAGTTATTTCCATTTTCCAGGTTGATCAAGTTATTGTAATACACCGTATAACGATTCAATTGACCATCGGCATCACGGATCGGTTGGATTGGTGGCAGGGCATTTAATTGTAATGGATTGGCAAAAGCATTATCACTGTTGACCCGGTAGTTATCAATTTTATTGATATTGATGGAACCACCGATTTCCAGCCAATTATTTGCACTGTGGTCTAGGCCTATCCTACCAGACGTTCTAAAAAATCTATTGCCCACCACAATACCTTTATTATCATTGTAGCTTCCTGAGGCTATGAAACGGGTTTTACTATCCCCACCAGAAACTGTGGCTGAGATTTGTTGGATGTTTCCGCGTTGAAGACCTTCATTCACCCAATTGGAGTTGAAGTTCTCATCCCAATCCGTAGTTCCGGTCCAATCTTCCCAGAACTCGCTCATATTTGCATAACCATCCACCGGATCAATATATCCCGCATTGGTTACTGCTTCAGTCAATAATTGGCGGTATTGATCGGCATTTAGGAAGTCACCCTTTTTGGTCGGGTCGCTGTAGCCGGCAAAATAACCAAGGTCTATATTCGTGCGACCTGCTTTCCCTTTTTTGGTTGTGATCAACACGACACCATTGGATGCTCTAGCGCCATAGATAGCGGCAGAAGCGGCATCTTTTAACACCTCCATGGATTCGATATCATCTGGGCTGATAGCAGCCAAGGGATTGTCTGGCTCATCATAGGTTCCCATATCGGTCGTAATGATCGGCACCCCATCAATAACGAATAAGGGTTGGTTTCCTGCCGAAATTGAAGAGGTACCACGGACCCTGATCTGTAAGGCCTGGCCTAATTTACCACTACTGCTATTGATGAATACACCCGAGGCACGGCCTTGAAGCGCACTTTCAACCGTTTGAAGTGGTACACTTTCCAAGTCGGACATTTTCACGGAGGCGACAGATCCGGTCATGTCCTTTTTTACTTGTGTACCGTATCCTACAACAACAACTTCTTCCAAATCGGCGGCAGAAGGTGTGAGCGAAATGTTGATATTGGATTGTCCGGTTAATTTAACTAGCTGAGAAGCATATCCTAAATAGGAAAAATGCAATGCGGTAGCAGCTTGGTTGATTTCGATTTGGTATTCCCCATTTCCATCTGTCTGCGCAGCATAGTTGGTTCCTACCCCTTTGATGGTTACTCCTGCAATGGGCTTATTGCTCACGGCATCTGTAACTTTTCCCGAGATGCTCCGATTCTGTGCAAATACCTGAATACTCGCCAGAAGAGCCATCGTGAAAAACAGTAGCTTTCTTTTCATAATTTGTTTGTTTGTTATTGATTAGTTTGCAGCCTAATAATTGGGGTTATTAGGCGACTTGTTAGGTGTAAGTTAGGAAATTATGAGTTAATTATTATTATAATACAATAAATATTTTCATATTTATTTAATATGGTTGGGGAGTGGGATTTTAGGGGGGGGTCCGCGTCATTGCGAGGAGGCACGACGAAGCAACCACAGCGTCATTGCGAGGAGGCACGACGAAGCAACCTTCCCTCATGTCATTCTGAGTGTACCATGTCATGCTGAGCGTAGTCGAAGCATCTGTTCGTATGCAACCGTACAGATCCTTCGACGATGCTCAGGATGACAAAGTCCAAAGATTGCTTCGTTCCTCGCAATGACGTAGAGTTCCCCGCAATGACGTAGAGTTCCTCGCAACGACGCGATTATACACCCGCAATGACACGATGCGGAGAAATCCTTAAAAACTATGGAGTAGTATTAGCGACCGGCAAGACCTTGCCATTAAAATATTTATTACCGTTCTGCGCAAACTCCGCAACATATCTTCCCATCTCAAAGGCTAATGTACCTGCTTCAACACCCGGAAACGCAGCCTCAAACATCTCTGTCTGCGACGATCCTAAGGCAAGACAATTAACCTGGATATTCCTATCCTTAAATTCCTCCGCTAAACACTCCGTCAAAATCGACAAAGCGCCTTTACTGGAAGAATACGCAGAAAGACCGGGGAATTTGGAAGACCCCTGAAAACCACCCATACTGGAAATATTCACGATATGCCCACCATTCGTCATCAGAGGCACGATATGCCTGATCATATTCACATGTCCGATCAGATTGGACTGCAGCATCTGTGCAAAATCCTCCGCAGTAGATTCCAAAAATGGCTTATTGATCAATGCTCCGGCATTGTTGATCAGGATATCCACCGTACCGAATTTTGATTGGATAAATGGCACTAAAGAATCCGGATAATTATCATATACAATATCAAATTGGGCAGGATACAATTTCCCACCATCATGATTCAACGAGCTTGCAATTTCATGTAATTTTCGAAGTTTATCTGCTGATCTTGCCAACGCAATAACCTGATGATCCTTATTTGCAGTTAAATCCAGCACAGCTTCAAAACCAATCCCGCTGCTTGCTCCTGTGATAACAATATTTGCCATTATTCTTCTTCTTTATCGATTTCTGCCTCTACTTCTTTAGCCGATGGTAAGCGATCTGCCCCTAAGCGTTGAGGTCTAAAAATATAATAGATCCCACTTAATGCAACGATCAAGGAGATGATATAAAATGTCATGGAAATGATTAAAGAGAAATGCTTATCAAGCATTAAATAGTTAGCTAGGTATACCATTGCTGAATCCCGAACCCCTGCAGCTCCTCCGATGGATGGTATAATAGCCGTCAGAGAGGTCACCATAAATATGAATATGTAGGGCGAAAACTTATCGTCAAATCCGATGGAGTATAAGATACAGATGGCGGCTATGGCCTGAAAACCCTGAACAAATAATGCCTTGAGATGCGTGATCACAAAGTTTGCTAGAAATTCCTTGAAGAATAAACGGAGCACATAGAGGTAACTTAACGTTCCGATGAGCAATACCGCAATAGTAACCGAATTAGGAATAGCAAAACGCGGCATAAAAATAATTAGTGCTCCTGAGACAATCCCTAATGCCCAAAGACCACTCAATCGATCAAAAAACACAGCCCCCAATACTTTCTTCCTCGATATATTAAAATTCTTCTTGATAAAAAAGATCTTATAGCCATCGCCTCCAATTCCACCAGGCAAAAAGAAATTATATAATAGGCCTAATAAATACAAACGGAAATTATAACGCTCTGGTAGATTCAACCCAATCGCCTTAAAGAAAGAATTTAACCGGGATGACGCAATAACGATGGAAATAAAATAGAAAATTAGCGCCAAGAGCAGGTACAAAGGATTACTGGAAAGCAACGCTTCCTTTACCTCCTGGATATCTTTTGGATCCAATTTGCTGAACAACCAGTAAAAAGCACCCACAGTAATGAGTACTTTCAGCAAATTTTTACTAATGGCCCAAATCTTTGTTTTATCCATTTTAAAATATTTTTTTAAAGCATCGGATAGATGCGGGAATAGAGCATGATCAAATAAAAAAGCAGAAAAGCTCCGCTCAAACTAAAAAGCCAGTTGATATCTGTTTTCCTATATTTTTCTCTTAACATAATGAACATCAGCAACAAGAAGATGACAAATAATGTTATAGGTGCAAATATAGCCCATTTATGGGGAAAAAAGAGGGAGACCTTATCGAGTAAATTAGCATCTTTGCTGAAGCTGAAAGCGATTCCAAAGAGGAGAACAATTAAGATAAATCTTAGAATAGCCTTGGCAACAATTTTGCTTATGGTATGATTTTTGGATGTTTTGTTCATCAAAATTTCAAACGTTATTTTGCTACGAATATACATTTAATATACTATTTTAAACTTTGTAATATGCACAAACGTATTTTTTCATTTTTAACCCTGTTAACCTGTGTGTTAATCTTGGGTAGTTGTGGAGCCCAGAAAAAGGGTGGTACAGGCGCCGGCACTGAAGTATCAGGACAAGGACCTACAGCATCGCAATGGCGTTCAGGAGTAAAAGGAAAATGGGTTTTAAATTCCGTTACTCGGGAGAACATTCCAAGTTCTTATACCATTAAGAACATTTTTGATGAGGCACCAGTAGATTGTTTCATTGGATCGATCTGGGATTTGCCAGGAGGAAACCAACGCGGAACCATCACGTTCAATGCGGAAGGTAATCTTTGTGCCAATGGTGCGGTTCGTACCATCGTTTGGTCTATCTTCAACCCAGGCAAAACAGGTGGACAACCATCTTTCCAATTCAAGAAATTGTATGCTGGAGATAAGGCTGCCAACGTAACAAGTGGATACCGTTTGGATCTATCCTACGCTGATGAAAACGGTTTGGAAATGCGTATGCCGATTCCATTGGACAATGGACAAGGTACCTTATTATTTAAATTTAGTCGCGTGGCGAACTAAGTTTTCCTAAAATATTTGAAAAAGCCGCGGAGAAATCTGTGGCTTTATTTTTTATATATCAATCGTTTGCTGTTTATTTGCAATATATTTGTCGGATATTAACAGTAGAATGAGTCAAGAGAATCAAAAAGTAGCGCTGATTACCGGTATTACTGGTCAGGATGGTGCTTATTTAGCTGAGTTTTTACTAAAAAAAGGTTATATCGTTCATGGGTTGAAAAGAAGAAGTTCTTCTTTCAATACCGATCGGATTGACCATCTATACCAGGACCCGCATCAATTGGGTCGTAATTTCGTGCTTCATTATGGCGATC
This sequence comes from Sphingobacterium sp. CZ-2, assembly GCF_004526235.1. Classification (GTDB taxonomy): domain Bacteria; phylum Bacteroidota; class Bacteroidia; order Sphingobacteriales; family Sphingobacteriaceae; genus Sphingobacterium; species Sphingobacterium tenebrionis. The sequence goes on from NZ_CP038159.1 coordinate 586,897, forward strand.
TAACCGATTCTACCAACCTGATCCGCATTATTCAAGAAACCAGACCACACGAGATCTATAACCTGGCCGCACAATCGCATGTTAAGGTTAGTTTCGACACCCCAGAATATACAGCTAACGCTGATGGCTTGGGGACCCTTCGGATTTTAGAGGCGGTTCGTTTATTAGGACTGGTTGAACATTGCCGGATCTATCAAGCATCTACTTCTGAGCTATATGGCTTGGTGCAACAAGTGCCGCAGAGTGAGACAACGCCATTCTATCCGCGTAGCCCTTATGCGGTAGCCAAACTATATGGCTACTGGATTACGGTCAACTATCGCGAGGCTTATAACATGTATGCTTGTAATGGTATATTATTCAACCATGAAAGCCCTGTACGTGGGGAAACCTTTGTGACCCGAAAAATCACAAGAGCAGCTGCGAAGATCGTTTTAGGCTTACAGGATAAATTATTCCTTGGAAACCTTTCTGCGCAACGCGATTGGGGACATGCGAAAGATTATGTGGAAGCTATGTGGCTTATCCTTCAGCAGGAAATTGCCGAAGACTTTGTCATTGCTACTGGTATCACTACCACGGTAAGGGAATTTGTGCGGATGGCCTTTGCAGAGCTAGGTGTAGAAGTGGAATTTTCTGGAAAAGCAGAAGCGGAAAAAGGTGTTATCATCGATCGCAACGACGAGAAATTGAAAGCATTGGGCCTAGACCCAGAAAAAATAAAATTAGGTCAGACCGTTGTCAAGGTAGATGCTCGATATTACCGACCAACGGAAGTAGATTTATTGATCGGCGATCCTACAAAAGCCAATCAAAAATTAGGATGGAAACCCAAATACAGCTTGGAAATGCTGGTAAATGAGATGGTCCTATCTGATCTTAAGCTCATGCAAAAGGAGGAATACCTTAAAGCAGGCGGCTTTGATACCCTAAATTATTTTGAGTAACAGCATTTGGAACAATATTTGCTTTCAAACTTTATTATTTATTAGGAATCATTTTTGCATTTATGTTTGTCCTGTAAAGGATCCACATAAATATCAGCGTTAATTAATATGAAAACTGAGGAACATAAAGTAAACAGCCAGAATTCGGTTGATGATCCCGTTGGAAAGAGAGATAATTCAAAGGTTTACTTTTTTATTATTGCTATTGCAGCTTTGCTAGCTACAAACATATATTTTTACGTAAAGTTTAAATCCTCAGGAGAAAAGCTTTATACAGTAACCCTTCAAAAAGAGAATCTACAAACGGAGATAGACCGCATCGAAGCGGAATTGGACAACCTGAAGGCTCAAGATTTTGAGAGCAGTGAGGCTTTGATCAATGCAGAGAAAACTGCCCGCATTAAAATTGAGGAATTACGTACGGCATTGGAAAAAGGCGAAGTAACGGATGTTCAGGTGGAACGCGCGAAACAGGATGTTGCACGATTGAAGGATCAGGTATCCAAAATGAAGGATGAAGTTACTGGGCTCAAGATAAAAAATGAATTATTAGCAGAATCCAACCTGCAATTGAAGGAGGAATCTGAAATTAATAAAACAAGGGCAAATACGCTTAGCACCGAAAAGAGACAGCTAACGGACAAGATCTCCAAAGCTTCTAACCTAAAGGTTTCCAACATTCATATTGCGGGAGTGGAAATGAAGAAAAGTGGTGATGTGGAATTGGAGACGAAAGCAAAACGTATCGATAAGATGCATATCAACTTTACCATTGCGGATAATCCATTGGCCGAAACAGGCAAAAAAGATATCTATGTACGTATCATCAATCCAAAAGGAAATTTGATTGCTGATTCTGAAGATCTTTTCTATGTACATGGTGAGAAATTGCAATATACTTTCAAACAAGCGATCAATTTTTCAAATAATGGCCAAGAATATCAAATGGCTTGGTCTGATCAGGACCATAAATTTGAAAAAGGCGCTTATACCATTTTGCTGTATGCAGACAACTCCATCATGGGGCGCTCTTCCATTGTATTCAAATAATTAAATAGGATATATAAAAAAAGGGGAACATGTTAGCATGTTCCCCTTTTTTTATAGGCTGATCCCTTATAAGGCCTTTATCCAATTGGCGATATCTTTCATCAGCTCCGGATCTAAACTGATAGGGATCTCTGGATATTCTCCGATTCCACCGGTTTTAGCGGGTTGCATCAAATGGTTCAGGTTGGGGTACAACTTTATTTCATTCTTCGGTTGCTTTGCCAGATTATCGGTTAAACTTTCCAAGTTCTCGGTGGAGTTGACTTGAACATCTTTTCCTCCATATGCTGCAAAAACAGGAACTTTAATCTTACGGATAAATGTAGTAGGATCTATCTTTAAGAAATACCTGTACCATGGTGTAATGAGCACGGCAATCTGATCAGCAAAATCAGCTTCTTGGCTACCTGGGATAACTTTCATGTTAGTCATAATAGCTTCAAAAGCCTTCTCTGTGGATAGATTACTTTTAGAAATCTCATAATTCCGTTTGATCATCGCCAATTGTTTGGTATCGATCGTTGTACCACTATTTTTGGCCAAGGCTTCGTTCTGGAGGATCATCAAGGAATCGATACGAATAGCTGGACCAGCTAAGGAAACAATATAATCCAAACCGGCAATTCGTTGTCCTGCCAATAAAAAGGCAATGAGTCCGCCTTCACTATGACCGATAATACCCACTTTTTTAGGGTCTACATTCGATTGTGTCCTTAAGTATTTGATGGCCGCCAAGGCATCTTTGCCTAAATCTGCGGAGGTAGCAGTCTTAAAATCCCCCTCCGATTTGCCAACCCCTCGTTCATCGTATCGCAATACCACTATCCCCTGCTTGGTCAAATAATCTGCCAACACCTTAAAAGGCTCATGCCCATACATGGCCGAATTCCTATCAAGAGGTCCTGAACCATTGACCAAAACTACCGCTGGATACCTTCCTTCCCCTTTCGGTTTGGTGATGGTGCCAGCAAATTTGATCTTCTCGGCAGTATTGGAAAAATGGACATCCAAGGTGTCGTAACTATAAGGTGGGTTTACTTTTTGCGATCGCACCTTAGGAAAATCCGTAACAATTGTTGCGGGATCTTTTTTAAGCATCCGCATAGGTGCTTTCAAACCACCCTGTTGGATAATGCCATCAATAGCCTGTTTGTCGGGACTTAGCCTACCGGAATACTTGAGGCCGATCATTTTCATTTCAATAAAAATAGAATCTGCACTCGCTTTGATGCTCGATAAAGGTGCCTTTTGTTTCGACTGTTTCGGACTTTGCATGGTACCCTTCCATTCGCCATCATATTTCAGTTCAAAAACCAAGGGGAGTTCCATGCCCTGAATTTCCAAACTTCCCTCCCAAGTGCCTTCGAACGATTGTCCAAAACTTAAGCTGCATCCGAACAGCGTAAATAGTATAAATAAATATTTCTTCATTTTTAATTGATATAAGGTCGTGTGATCCATAATAACGCATCCAATAAAAGAGTCATCAGTATAATGATGATTCCATGATATCCCTTTTTGCTATTCATGGCAATTTTCATACCCTGAACCAGCAAAAAGAAAAAGAACAATATAAAAACCAAGGCCAGTATCGCAGCAAACGATAACCATACCAATTGATTTAACATCCCTTCATCGGGTTTGATAGTTCCATTTACCATCGAAGGAATAATTGCTTGCGTTGTTTCTTTTAACATGGGATTGAAAAGAGCAAGCGCTATACATACTAGATTGGCCTGCGCAATTAACACCACGGTTAATACGTCGATAAACCTTGATTTGGCATATATTAGCCGTGCAAGGAAAAACATCAGCAGGCTGAGGGAAGCTGTATTGATCAAATTATTGATGAGAACTTTCCAAAACTCCTTATATGTTGCCATGTGCATCTGAATGATTCCATCGGAAATAAATTCCCATTGATAGCCTAGAAAGCATAATATTAAAAAGGAGCAACTGCCAAGAATCAGCAAAAAATTGCTGGTATTGTTTTCAAATGGGTAAAATATTTTTGATATCAAATTGGTTTTCATTTTCCTTAATCTTTAAGTAATTTAATTTTGTCAATGAGTTCATCCAGTTTGTTCCGAACAGTAGGATAGCTCTTCCCCATTTTATTGGCCATTTCTTTAAGGCTTCCAGAGTCGAGCAAGAACTGCATGATAAAATCCTGTTCATCAGGTTCCAGTTTGAGGAACAGGGGCAATCCAAATTTTCCAGCTACTTCGGTATGGCAGGATTCGCAATGAAGCTTTACAACGGTCATTTCATGGTTACATGCGGGGCAATGCAGTGGAAATTTCATATTTTCACATTTAATTTTAATAAAATTAAAAATTGATTTAATAAAATTCAAATTTAATTGAATATTATTTTGTTTTTAAAACATTAAACAATGCATAATATTCAATTATGTATATTTGCTCAATTTTAATTTGATTATGAGAAAAGTATTAGGATATATCCTAACCCCTATATTTTATTTGTCATTTGCACTTTCATTATTGATATTCCATCCTATTCAATGGTTATGTTTAAAATTGGGTGGTTATAGTGCTCATAAAAAAAGTGTTGATATCCTTAATGGTCTATTGGTAGCCTGTAATTATACCTTATTCAATAGAACAGAATTTATCGACAATAAAAACCTGCCTACAGGTAGACCTATCATTTTTATTGCGAATCACCAAAGTACCTACGATATTCCACCTTTGATTTTCTTTTTGAGAAGGTTTCATGGCAAATTCATCAGCAAATTGGAACTGATGACGGCCAATATCCCCAGCATCTCTTTTAACCTAAAACATGGAGGAGCCGCAAACATCGACCGTAAGGATCCCAAACAATCTATTGCGGAGATATTAAAGCTTGCTAATAACATGAAACAACATAACTGGTCGGCATTTATATTTCCGGAGGGTACCAGGACGAAAACGGGTAAAATGAAAGCTTTCTCGGTGGGAGGAATAGCCACCTTGTTAAAGAAAAACCCAGATGCCTTGGTAGTACCTATTGCGATCAATGGATCCTATAAAATGGTGCAGTGGGGTTCATTTCCATTACGCCCGTTCACCCATATGACTTGGGAAGTACTCGATCCTATCCCTACGGAAGGATTAAGCTTGGAAGAAGTGGTGAAAAAGGCAGAAGAGGCAATCCGGGCAAAAGTAAAAGAAGAAAATTAGGAGTTTCCTAATCGTTCAAGTCTATTTGACCGTTCTGCCTTTCCAATCGTATTTTCCGATATTCCCCATGATTCCGATGTAAATCAGGTATAAAGGATGTATAACGGTAAGCAAAGGTAGGTTGACCAGTAACTCCTTCCGCCTCATAAAAGCTAAAACGGGGTAAAGAAAAGCCAGTTCGCACAAAAATTTAAAGATGAGGGAAACAAGCACCAATGTTTGGGCATCCTTATCCAAGACCAACACGGAGAGCAAACTACCCAAGAAAACAAGATTAAAGATCCAAATACATACGCCTAAAACCACTACTTTTTTATCCTTATATTTTGTACTCTTGGATGCCCAACGGCGCCTCTGGTTCAAGAATGCTTTGAGATTTTCCTTTGCATCCGTATAGACTACGGCCTCCCTTGATTTACAGAAACCAATCCATGCCGAATGGTTCTCAGCAACCTTATGAAGCAATAGTTCATCATCGCCTGAAGCCAGGTCATCAATACCTTTAAACCCTCCCATTTCAAAGAATAAGGATTTTCTATACGCCAAGTTAGCCCCATTACAAGTAGTTGGATTCTCATTTCCAATTCCCGATGCCCCTAAGCCTATTAGGTACAGAAACTCCAATGTTTGTAATTTTTCGAAATAGGATTTTTCTTCATGATAAGATACGGGGGAGGAAACCATCTGTTTTTGGTTCAATACCATGTAGGAGATGATGGTCCTGACCCATTTAGGGCCCATTTGACAGTCGGCATCTGTGGTAATGATGATATCACCTTCAGAAGCAATGATCGCCTTATTGATGGCAAATTTCTTGTAGGAATTCAATTTGCTGCCCTCATTTAGGGTGATCAGTTTGACACCTCGTGTAGCATAGGATTGTACGATTAGTCCGGTTTTATCGGTAGAATGATCATCAATGACAATAACTTCCAATAATTCTTTTGGATAATCTTGGGCAATGATGGCATCCAAGGTCTTTCCTATATTCTGCTCCTCATTTCGCGCGGCAATAATAATGGAGACCTTTTCGTTCGGGAAATGCTCTTCGCTTTGAAAATATGGAATCCGCATCCAACCATTTCGCATGTATAGGACAAGGACCACATAAACGATGGTCATGATGAACAAATAGAAACTAAGACTTAGAATCACCGATATAATTCACGTTTAATACAAAAAAAGAACCAATAATAGCCGGAAAGATCAAATTGACGAACCAGACAAAGGACACAATAGCCATGACTGCAATTTCTTGGGTCGTAATATAGGCATATAAATTACTAGCCACAAAACTGCGCACACTAAAGTCGAAAATATCCAAGGTAGGCAAGGCCGATTGAATGAAGAACATAATAAAAATCATCAATACCATGGATACCACTGGTAGTTCAGGTAGGATGATCAACATCAGGATAATATATTGGGAAGTAAAGATGGCAAACCTGCAGGTGGAAAGCCATAACACATAGGCCAATTCTTTCGTGGAATAATCCTCCAATACGGCGAAAAAGGGCTTGATTTTCTTTAGAAATTTGATTTTTCCAACCAGGTAATCGATCCAGGAGACATTGAAATAAAGGACGACGAATGCCAGGGCATAGATGATGGCCAATATCCAGATTCCAAAGTCGACCGAAGTTGGGGTGTCTATGAATTTAGTGACGAACCAAGCAATACTCAGGGCACCAAATACCGACGTAAGCACCAATTGACCGAACAAGCCTACCCCCATAGAGACAGCTGCTTTTGCTCGATGTTCGGGTTTTAGGACCATGATTCTACCGCCATACTCCCCTATTCTATTGGGTGTAAAAATAGCCCAGGTCAATCCGCAAAAGACGGACTTTGTAGCCTTCCATAAGGATAATTCTTCAATTTTACGGGCGAGGAATTTCCATTTAACGACTTCCAAAAACCAGTTCAGGAACATCAACAAGAAAACTACAGCAATAATGAACCACATGGTGGTATGATCAATATTCTGGATCAGTTTCTTGAAGGCAATAAGGTTGTTTTGGTTACTGACTTTAGAAAAGACGAACCACATGGCTAAAGCCACGATGCCGACTTTAATGAGAATATTGAGATATTTTTTTTGAATCTTTGTCAACTCCGTTATGAAAGCACAATTTTAACAATTTTTTAATTAATAACGGTTTTTAATGTGCAATGATTGACAAAATCGTAATATTGTAGCATGCAAAAGGAAAAAGCGAAGGAAAGGATTATTTTAGGTATCGACCCTGGAACGGTAGTTCTGGGTTATGGTATTGTAAAAGAAGTGAACAAAAAGATTTCCCTGATCACCCTCGGCGTGATCAAGATGGGGCATCTGGATGATCATGCCCTAAAGCTTCAGCGGATTTTCAAAAAGACTTCTGCATTGATTGAACAGTATCAACCCGACTGCGTTGCCTTAGAGGCTCCATTTTATGGAAAGAATATCCAAGTGATGCTGAAGCTTGGTCGGGCACAGGGCGTGGCGATGGCTGCGGCACTGCAATCGGATATCCCCATCTTTGAATATTCCCCTCGGAAGATTAAACAGTCGGTTACAGGGAATGGAAATGCCAGTAAGGAGCAAGTGGCTGCCATGCTGCAGAATTTATTGGGGTTCAAAGAAACTCCTGAATTTTTGGATGCCACTGACGGCCTTGCCGTAGCGGTATGCCATTCATTCCAACAAAACGATACCCAAACCGGTAAATCCTATTCAGGTTGGGAGGCCTTTGTCAAGGACAATCAGAAAAGGGTAAAGTAAAATTTAAGCGCTGAGCCAGTTTGCTATAGTTGGACTTGGCGGATCACGTTTTTCACATTCATTTCGATGATGTCGGTCATGGATTCGCAATGGAAATAATTTTCATTATCATAGTATTTGGCATATTGGACCTTTAACCGTTCGATATTCTCAGGCGTAGAAAGTTGTTGGGTTTTGGATGCATCCCGCAAATCTTTGATTCGATGTCTTTCACTACGGACCCGATGTACAATGGAGGATCGCTCTTCTTGTTGGTATTGGAGTACTGTTTTATCATTGAGATGTTCCATAGACAGCTTTACATAGGGAAAGTTCTCTTTGAAGAACTGTGGCATATATACCTTGATATTACCTTCGTAAAACTGCTGATCAAAGTCAATGGCCCGAATCCGGAATTGGAAATCATCAAAATCAGGGGTAATCTGCATCACAAAGTTATAGGCTCGCATATCGCCTAACATGGAAATCACGCATCGTTCATTAAATTTCACAAATTCCTTGGCAATCCTGGTCTGGTTATAATCTGGCGAAAACATCCGACCTTTACTAAAGGTATCACCTGGTATCCCGACGATATGCTCCTCCACTAGGGTATCCCGATCATACAGGTAATTCACTTGATTGGGGGAAAGGATCTCCTCCAATTCCAATCCATATATTCTGGAAGCATCGGCTTGTTTGATATAGAAGTAATCATACACATCGTTCAAACGGTTGACGATCTTGATCCGAAAAGGATGGGTATTGCCAAAGGCGCAGAATTCGATCTTTTCGATTACTTTATGCTGTACGATACGGGTATTTCCCGAAGCTTTCAATTGGGCATAAACAATCTTCAATTGATCGTACAGTTGGTCTTGAACATGTGGCGGGTAAAGCGGGATTTCCCAAAGGGTATCATCCCCATTTTTATCGATAGAAGGAATCGTTTCATGAAAATTCAATAGATCGCGATAGGCCAGTGGTAATTTCCCGTCCCTTTGGTAAGCTTTTAGGTATTTTAATAAGCCGGGGCCCACTGGAAAAATCGGCTTCTTCCTCGAAATCTTTACATCATCCTCTTTCATATCCATTATATTATCCGCTTTTCGAATGTACAAAATATTAAGTAATTATAACTCCAATAGTCAAATGCAAATATGTTAATTAAATTACCAAAATATTATTAATCGATTATTAAAATACCAATAAATGTTGTTATTTTTGAAAAAATATAAAATACTCAGGTTTTTGAGGTTGGAATTTAAATGGAAGAAGCTTCTCGGGCGAGAAGCTTCAACGCTAACCAATTATAAACCTATGTTATTTTGAGGGAAGGAACATGATATTTTCAATGAATTACCATGTTTGTTGAATCAAATTTAATATTTAATCGAAAAAAATTGAAAATTATTTGATTTTTTTCGATATTTTTAAAAATAAACTATTTTAATAACAAATAAATACCATTTTTATGGAGAAAAACTATTCAAATTACGATTTAGACAACCTGGATGTTCAAATTTTATCCATTTTAATGGAAGATGCTTCGATTCCATACACTGAAATTGCAAAAAAACTGATAGTTTCCGGAGGAACCATCCATGTTAGGATGAAAAAAATGGAAGAATTAGGCATAATTAGTGGATCGAACCTAATTATCAACCCTCAAAAGGTCGGATTTGACATCACCGCCTTCTTAGGTATCTATTTAGAGAAGGGTTCGCAGTATGCAGATGCTGTGGAACAGCTAAAACAGGTTAAAGAAGTTGTGGAATTGCACTATTGTACGGGTCAGTACAGTGCATTCGCTAAAATAGTTTGCCGCGACACCTCTCATTTGAGAAAAGTTTTGAACGAGGATATCCAAGGCCTAAAGGGAATCCAACGTACAGAGACGATCATCTCTCTTGAAGAAAGCATCAAAAGACAGATCACTTTATAATAGAAGCGTATTCCAAAGGAGACGCTACATGTGAAAAAGAAAAGCGGGATTTGAATTATATCCCGCTTTTTATATTTTCTAACAGGGCGATATAAAATCGGATCCCTTCATCAATTTCTTTCAGATAAATAAATTCATCGGCCGAATGCGATCTTGCTGAATCTCCTGGTCCAACTTTTACAGAAGGAATCGGCAGTAATGCCTGATCGCTCATAGTCGGGCTACCATAGGTCTTTTTCCCTAAAGCTAATCCAGCTTTTACTATAGGATGGTCCATGGGGATAGAAGATGGGTTTAACCGAGTAGAACGCGCCTGAACTACACTCCTTATGTTCTCTTTAATGATCTGAAGTACTTCCTCATTATTATAAACATCGGTGGTGCGCACATCCACCACAAACTTACAACTTGCCGGAACTACATTATGTTGTGAACCTGCTTCGATCATGGTGACACTCATTTTAACCGGCCCTAAGGATGCAGACTCCTTAGGGAATTCATACGTCTGAAACCAATGTATATCTTCCAAAGCTTTATAAATGGCATTTACTCCCTCGTTCCTTGCAGCATGGCCAGCTTCGCCTATTGCTTCACAGTCGAGTACCATCAATCCTTTTTCGGCAATAGCCAAATCCAAAAGGGTTGGTTCGCCTACAACAGCAAAATCACATGGTTTTAGGTGTTCATAGGCCTCTTCTACCCCGCCCTTACCAGAAACCTCCTCTTCGGCCGAAGCCAAGAGACAGAGGTTGAAAGGCAAGTCCTGCAGCTCGTTGAAATAGCGGAATGCGGCAATCAAAGAAACTAAACATCCTCCGGCATCATTGCTTCCTAATCCAAAAAGTTTACCATCCTCTATCTGCGGGAGAAACGGATCCTTGGTATAGGCAGGATTTGGTTTTACGGTATCATGGTGCGAATTGAGTAAAACGGTCGGCTTGGAGTCCTCAAAATACTTATTGTACGCAATCACATTATTCCCTACGCATTCAGAAGGAATCTCCGCATTGATTAAAAATTGGGTTATGATTTCTGCGGTTTCGGCTTCCTCCCTGCTATAGGAGGTTGTCCGGATCAATTGCTGTAAGAGATCAGTACTTTCTGCAATCAGTAAATCTACATCAGTCATTATATAATCCTCCTGCTTTTTTAGCTGATAATTTAATGCCTTTGATAAAGGCTGAGCTGAAGCCGTTATGCTCCATTTCATTCAGCCCGGCAATGGTACAACCTTTTGGTGAAGTAACTTTATCGATTTCGCTTTCAGGATGGCTTCCCATTTGAAGTAAGAGATCAGCAGCTCCCTTGGCAGTCTGAATAGCCATTTTAAGGGCATCATGCGCATGGAAACCAATCTCTACCCCTCCTTGGCTGGCCGCTCGGATACCTCTCAGAAAAAAGGCAATCCCACAGGCACACAAGGCTGTGGCCGAGGTCATCAGATCTTCGTTGATTACCACGACAGACCCTACGGATTCAAACATTTTCGAAACCTCATCGATCTTTTCTTGGTCTGCTTGATCTGTGGAGATACAGGTCATGGATTGTCCGATGGCAATAGCCGTATTGGGCATGGCCCGAATGACGACCTTATCTTGTCCTAATACCTCTTTGATATCTGCACAGGAAACACCTGATGCAACCGAAATTATGGTCTGATCGGCTCTTAGTGTAGGCGCGATCTCATCCATCACTTTTCGGATCTGCTGAGGAAGAATAGCCAATACAATATAGTCAGCATCAGAAATAGCTTCGGGGTTATGGTCACTTACGTTAAATCCATCTTTCTTTTCCTCTTCCAAAGAGGAAAGGTTGCGGCGTGTAATCGTAATGGATGGGGCATCGCAATAAGCTGCCTTTACCAAGCCTCTAGCTAAGGATAATCCTATGTTTCCTCCGCCAATAATCGTAATTCTATTCATATGTTTAGGTTCGTTTATATGGGGGAAAATAGTTCCCCGCTGTTAAGCAATCAAACAGGTTCCGAATTTACGCTGTTGAAAAAGATGCAGGTTATTGGCATGGCCAATATAGACGTTCGTAACTCCTTTGGATATGGCATCAAAAGCATTGAATAGCTTTGGGATCATGCCATCATGAATTACTTTTCCTTCCTTTAAGGTTTCAAACTCCGAGGATTTAATGGTTTCAATCACGGAATTATCATCATTTACATCTTTTAGAACTCCATTTTTATCAAAACAATAGATCAGTGATACTTCATATAGCTTAGACAGTGCAACCGCCAGTGAAGAAGCAATGGTATCCGCATTGGTATTCAGGAGCTGCCCATGTCCATTATGGGTAATGGCAGAGAATACCGGGATAAATTCTGCTTCCAATAGCTTTTTTATGGCAAGAGCATTGATGGAATCGGCAAGGATATCACCCACAAAACCATAATCGATTTCTCTTACCGGTCTTTTTACAGCTTTGATCATGTTTGCATCTGCCCCGCATAAGCCGACAGCATCACAGTTATATTTCTGAAGTTCAGCAACGATATTCTTGTTCGTCAACCCGGCATAGACCATGGTAACCACATCCAACATCGCTGCATCCGTTATTCTTCTTCCTTCTACCATTTTGGCCTCGATTCCCATATCGCTTGCAATACGGGTCGCAATTTTACCACCGCCATGAACCAGGATCTTGCGACCTGGCAGCGCTGAAAATTTCTCCAAAAAGGCAGATAATTGATTGGCATCATCGATCACATTCCCACCAATCTTAATAATATTTAATACCGACATGAATTCTTAGCTTTTCAAGTCCTCCAACATTCTTTTCAATACCACTTGAGCAGCCCACACCCTATTGCTTGCTTCTTTGATCACCAATGAATTTGGTCCATCCAATATCTCGGAGGATAATTCCAAATCCCGACGGACCGGCAAACAGTGCATAACCTTCGCATCATTGGTCAATTTCAATTTTTCATTATCCATCATCCAATTTTCGTTCACTGGATAGACAGCACCGTATTCTTTAAAGGAAGACCAGTTTTTTACATAAACAAAATCGGCATCTTTCAAGGCTTCCTGGAGGTCAGTTGTAATATGCGCTCCTTGGGTAAAATCCTCATGCAGTTCATATCCGGCTGGTTGTGCTACGGTAAAATCCAATAGCCCTTCCGCCTGTGCCTTGCTCATCCATTCGGCAAATGAATTTGGAACAGCCTGAGGAAGCGCCTTTACATGCGGAGCCCAAGCCAGGACAACCTTAGGTTTTTCCTTTTTCTTGTACTCTGTAATCGTAATAAGATCCGTTAAGCTCTGTAGTGGATGCCTGGTAGCACTTTCTAAGGAAACTACGGGAACCCCACAATAGTTGATGAATTTATTGAATAGATCTTCTGAATAATCTGCCTCTTTATCTTTCAAGGTCGGAAAAGAACGAAGGCCGAGTATATCGCAATATTCGCCCATAACAGCCGCAGCTTCACGTATATGTTCAACGGTCGTACCATCCATCACCACACCATCGCGTGTCTCCAATGCCCATCCATCTTTGTCCATATTCATGACCATGACATTCATGCCTAGGTTCATGGCCGCTTTCTGCGTACTTAAACGTGTTCTTAGGCTCGGATTCAAGAACACCAAACCTAACATTTTATGTTTTCCTAATTCTTCTTGGGCATTCGGATTCGCCTTTATAGCTAATGCTTCTGCAACAATATCCTTTAGGTTATCGACATCCGCAACGGAAAAAAACTTCTTCATCTTGTTGATTTATGCTTTTAATCTTTCGTCAAATGCAGTTAAAAACCGATCTGCCATTTCTTTGTTCATATTCAATGCCGGTAGCAGTCGGATAACATTTGGTTTGGCTTCACCCGTAAAGATTTTATTTTTCAATAATAGATCCTTTTTCACTTGGGCCAATTCCTCTGGCAATTCAATACCGATCATCAATCCTCTCCCACGTACTTCCAAAACCTTATCGAATTTCTTCAGTTCTTCGATCAGGTAATTTCCGACAGCTTCTGCGTTTGCCAGCAGATTATCTTGTTTGATGACTTCTAAAACTGCAACCGCTGCAGCACAGGCCAAGTGGTTACCCCCGAAGGTAGTGCCTAAAAGTCCAAATGAGGCCTTAAATTTAGGAGAGATAATTATTCCTCCTATTGGGAAACCGTTGCCCATTCCTTTCGCCATGGAATAGATATCAGCTTCCACCCCTGCATAATCATGGGAAAAGAAAAGTCCGGTTCTTCCATAACCACATTGCACCGAATCTGCAATGAATACAGATCCATATTGATCACAAAGCGAACGAATTAGTTTTAAGAAAGGAATGGAGGCCTCTCTGATTCCACCCACTCCTTGGATACCTTCAATAATCACTGCCGCGATTTCATTGCCATATGAAGCAAATGCTTCTGCTAATGCTTCCTCATCATTGAATGGCAAGAAAACAACATTGTCCGTTTGATTGACCGGGGCAACAATACTTGGGTTATCGGTAGCAGCCACCGCCAAGGAAGTTCTCCCGTGGAAGGATTTACTGAATGCAATGACTTTCTTTCTTCCCGTATGGAAAGAGGCCAATTTCAATGCATTCTCATTAGCTTCAGCACCTGAATTACACAAGAATAGACTAAAGTCATTCTTTCCGGAAACTTCCCCTAATAGGGTTGACAATCGTCGTTGGATTGGAATCAATACCGAATTCGAATAGAAAGCGATATTATTTAATTGATTGGTAATTGATTCTACATAGTGCGGATGCGTATGTCCGATAGATATTACGGCATGTCCACCATACAAGTCAAGGTATTCCGTACCCTGTTCGTCCCAAACGATTGATCCTTTAGCTCTTACGATATTAATGGGAGTTACAGGATAAACATTAAAAAGTTCCATGGATTGTGTAATAAAATAATAAAGTTTAGAATGTCAAATGTACAAATAAAATAAAAACGATTTGGGTTAAAATAGCATAAAAAAAGAGGTATCAAAACTGATACCTCTCTTTCTTCTATAAACCGAAAATATTATTCGTCAACTTTTTTACCACCGTCTAATTCGGCTTTAAGTTTTTCTAATTCTTCGAATTTACCATCTGCAGCTAATTGTGCTTGTTCAGCCCAAGTAGTAGGATCTGCAGTGTTAAAGTTAGATCCTGCTTCAGTTAAAATTTCTTTTACTTTTTCAGCATCAGTTTTAGCTAATTCAGCGTAAGTGCTGATTCCAGCTGCAGTTAATACTTCAGCAATTTTAGGACCGATACCTTCAACGATTGTTAAATCATCAGTTGCTGGAGTTGCTGCTGCTTTAGTTTCAGTAGCTTCAGTAGCTTTTTTCTTAGTAGCTCCACGACGGCGAGTAGCTTTTTTCTCAGTCTTAGCAGTTTTACCATAAACTTCGTTATAGTCTACTAATTCGATGAATGCCATCTCCGCGTTATCACCTAAACGGTTTTCCAATTTGATGATACGAGTGTAACCACCTGGACGAGATGCTACTTTCTCTGAAATCTCGCGGAACAAGATAGTAACAGCATCTTTGTCTTTTAAGTAAGCGAATACCGTACGACGTGAGTGAGTCGTGTCGTTTTTAGATTTTGTAATCAAAGGCTCCACATAAGTACGTAATGCTTTTGCTTTCGCTAAAGTAGTCGTAATACGTTTGTGTTTGATCAATGACGTCGCCATGTTAGCTAACATCGCCTTACGGTGACTGTCAGTGCGGCCTAAGTGATTTACTTTTTTTCCGTGTCTCATTTTGTTAATTGTTTTTGTGCGTACCGTTCTTATTTCCTGAGTTGAACCAACCCACCTCTAAGAGGAATTACGCAACAGGTCGCTTATTATTATTGTTAATTATTATTCTTCGTCTAACTTGTACTTAGCCAAGTTCATACCGAATGATAAACCTTTCGATTTTACCAATTCTTGGATTTCACTCAAAGATTTCTTACCGAAGTTACGGAACTTCAACATATCAGCTACGTCGTATGTTACCAACTCAGCCAATGTGCGAATATCTGCAGCTTTCAAACAGTTCAATGCACGTACAGAAAGATCTAGATCTACCAATTCAGTTTTCAAGATCTTACGCATGTGAAGGATCTCTTCATCAACTACCTTAGTTTCTTCTTTAGTTTGAGACTCTAACAACATGTTTTCGTCAGAGAACAACATAAAGTGTTGAATAAGGATTTTAGCCGCTTCTTTCAAAGCTTCTTCTGGATGAATGGAACCATCTGTAGAAATGTCCAACAACAATTTCTCGTAGTCAGTCTTTTGTTCTACACGGTAATTCTCAATGGTGTATTTAACATTCTTGATCGGAGTATAGATAGAATCAATTGCGATTACGCCTACTGGACCATCTGTTACCTTGTTCTCCTCTGCATTTACATATCCACGTCCTTTAGCTACTGAAAGTTCAACCTCAACAGTAACAGAGCTATCCATGTTACAGATAACTAAATCAGGATTAAGAACTGTAAAATTGTTGGAGAATTTCGTAATATCACCAGCAGTAAATTGATCTTGACCATTGATAACTACAAAGATCTTTTCGTTATCGCCTTGTTCACCTGATTTCTTGAAACGAACTTGTTTCAAGTTTAAGATGATTTCCGTAACGTCTTCTACAACACCTTTGATGGTAGAGAATTCGTGCGACACGCCTGAGAATCTTATCGACGTAATTGCATATCCTTCTAGTGAGGACAATAAAATACGGCGCAAAGCATTACCAATAGTTACTCCAAATCCTGGCTCTAATGGACGAAATTCGAAGGTACCATCAAAATCAGTAGATTTCTGCATGATAACTTTATCCGGTCTTTGAAATGCTAAAATTGCCATTTATGTTCTTTTAAGTTTATTTACTATACATGAGAAAATAACAACATGCATCTCCTTATGAAATGCATGTTGTTATCAATTATTATTTAGAGTACAACTCTACAATTAAGTTTTCTTTAATGTTCTCAGGAATGTCTGCTCTTTCAGGGTAGCTTAAGAAAGTACCTTTAAGCTCATTTGCATTCCACTCTAACCAACCAAATTTGTTGATTTTTCTTCCAGCTACGGAATTAACGATAGCCTCAAGAGATTGAGAACGCTCGCGAACGGCAACTACGTCACCTGGGCGAACACTATATGATGGAATGTTAACAACTTCGCCGTTAACTGTAATGTGTTTGTGCGATACTAATTGACGCGCAGCTGAACGTGTAGGAGCAATTCCTAAACGGTAAACGATATTATCTAAACGTGCTTCTAATAATTTCAAGAAGTTCTCACCAGTAATACCTTGTTTAGCTGCCGCTTTTACGAATAAGTTAGAGAACTGACGCTCTAAAACTCCGTAAGTATATTTTGCTTTTTGCTTTTCTAACAACTGAATTGCGTATTCAGATTGTTTACCTCTTCTTTTTGATGGTCCATGTTGACCTGGAGGATAATTCTTTTTCTCTAAGGCCTTATCTGGGCCGAAAATTGGCTCTCTAAATTTACGAGCTATTTTGGACTTAGGTCCTGTATATCTTGCCATTTCTTGTGCTGTTTGAAGTATCTATCAGCCTATAGCTGACGAATCTTATCTTAAACAAATATTGTTATTAAACTCTTCTGCGTTTTGGAGGACGACAACCGTTGTGAGGAAGTGGAGTAATATCCTTGATTGTTGTAACGTCGATACCAACTGTTTGCAGTGAACGGATAGCTGACTCACGGCCTGCACCCGGTCCTTTTACGAAAACTTCAACTTTACGTAATCCTAAGTCGTAAGCAACTTTCCCGCAATCACTTGCAGCTTGACCAGCAGCGTATGGAGTATTCTTTTTTGAACCTTTGAATCCCATTTTACCAGCTGATGACCATGAAATTGTTTGACCTTGATTATTAGTCAAAGTTACGATGATGTTGTTAAAAGTAGCGTTGATATGAGCTTGTCCTACAGGCTCGATAACTACGATACGTTTTTTAGTAACTTTTTTACTTTTAGCCATTTCTTACTTATTATTTAGTAGCTTTTTTCTTGTTTGCAACTGTCTTACGTTTACCTTTTCTCGTACGAGAGTTATTCTTAGTACGTTGTCCACGAACTGGAAGGTGCTTACGGTGACGTAGTCCACGGTAACATCCAATATCCATCAAACGTTTAATGTTCAATTGTACTTCTGAACGTAAAGCACCTTCTACTTTGATCTCATCATTGATGATAGTACGAATAGCTGCTAATTGATCATCATTCCACTCTTGAACTTTCACGTCTTCACTGATGCCTGCTTTCTCTAGGATATAAGCAGCAGTGTTGCGACCAATACCAAAAATATAGGTAAGGCCAATAACACCTCTTTTGTTTTTAGGTAAATCTATACCTGCGATCCTTGCCATATAATATTTTAAGCGATTATGTTAAAATTAACCCTGACGTTGTTTGAACTTAGGGTTCTTTTTATTGATTACGAAAACTTTTCCTTTACGACGGATAATCTTACAATCCGCGCTACGTTTTTTAATTGATGCTCTAACTTTCATCTTGAGTATTATTTTTAAAAGCTATTCCAAGAAAAAATTCTTATTTATAGCGGTATGTAATTCTTCCTTTTGTTAAATCATAAGGAGACATTTCAAGCTTTACTTTATCTCCAGGTAAAATCTTAATATAATGCATACGCATTTTACCAGAAATGTGGGCAATGATCTCATGCCCATTCTCTAATTCTACGCGAAACATTGCATTAGAAAGTGCTTCTTTTATGATGCCGTCTTGTTCTATTGAGGCTTGTTTAGCCATATATACCGTTTTATTTTATGTATTAACCCGCAAACAGGAGTGCAAAGATAAATAAAAATAATTGAAAACCAATTACTTTTTCTCTAAAACTTTCTCTATTGCTTCAAAATTCAACAACACATCTGGAGCGCCTTTTCGGATAGCAACCATCTGTTCAAAGTGAGCAGAAAGCTTACCATCCACTGTGCTTACCGTCCAGCCATCATCCCAAAATTTAACGCCGGCCTTTCCCGCATTGATCATCGGTTCGATACAGATCACCAAACCTTCTTCCAATTTTGGTCCAGAACCACGTTTTCCGTAATTCGGAACTTCTGGTTTTTCATGTAAGTGAAAACCTACTCCATGCCCTACCAATTCACGGACGATTCCGTAATGATAAGGTTGAACGTATTCTTGAACTGCAGATGAAATATCACCTACTCTTTTTCCAGCAACTGCTTGCTCAATACCGGCATATAAAGAAGCCTTGGTAACTTCAAGCAATTGTTTCGCCTCATCAGATACTTCTCCGACTGCAAAAGTATAAGCAGAATCACTAATGAAACCATTCAGGTTAACACCGCCATCTACGGAAACAATATCCCCTTCTTGAAGTGCATAGTCACTTGGAAATCCATGAACGATCTGATCGTTTACCGAGATACATAGTGAATATGGAAACCCATGGTAATTTAGGAATGCTGGTGTACCCTTATGATCACTGATAAAATCAAACGCGAACTTATCAAGTGAAAGCGTGGTTACCCCAGGCTCAATGATTCCAGCAATTTCAGCAAGCAATTGCGAGAGTACATTTGCTGACTCCCGCACCTGCTCAATCTCTTCTGCTGTTTTATAATATACTTTAGACATTCAGAATTATAATGCTGATTGATCGTAACCTTCCACAGTACTAGCCGTACTTCTTCCTTTAACTCTACCCGTTTTCATCAATCCGTCGTAGTGACGCATCAATAAGTGCGATTCAATTTGTTGAATGGTATCCAGAACAACACCCACCAAAATCAAAAGGGAGGTACCGCCATAGAAATGTGCAAATTGATTGTTCACACCGAACAAAGTAGCAATCGCAGGTAAGATGGCAATAATCGCAACGAAGATTGCCCCTGGGAATGTAATATGAGAGATGACGTTATCAATAAATAAGTTTGTTTCATAACCTGGTTTAACGCCAGGGATGAAACCTCCGTTCTTCTTCATGTCTTCTGACATTTGCTGCGGATTAACCATAATCGCGGTATAGAAGAAAGTAAATGCAATGATCAATAAAGCAAATACCACATTATACGTAACGGATGTATAGTTACTCAACGAAGTCAAAAAGTCTGATTGCACATTCGGAAAGAACTGGGTTAAAGACATAGGTAGAAACATGATTGCCTGAGCGAAGATAATCGGCATTACACCTGCCGCATTTACCTTCAGAGGAATATACTGACGAACTCCACCAATCTGTTTGTTACCCACAATTTTCTTCGCATACTGTACAGGGATCTTGCGAACACCTTGTACGATAAGGATCGTAAAGATCACAACAAAGAATAAGGCAACGAATTCGATCAACAATGGAATCGGACCACCACCACCTTGGGTCATACGAGATGCCCATTCAGCAGTAATACCTGCCGGTAATTGAGCAATAATACCTGCCATGATGATCAAGGAGATACCATTTCCAATACCTTTATCCGTAATTTTCTCACCAAGCCACATCACAAACAATGTACCTGCTGTCAAAACGATAGCGGAAAGAATGGAGAACATAGGATCTGCAATTGTTTTAGCTTCAGGACCGATTTGAGTCTTCACATAAGCAACTGCTTGAACCAACGTAATTGCCACGGTTAGGTAGCGTGTGATCTGTGTCATTTTCTTACGACCAGACTCTCCTTCTTTCTGCATCTTTTGAAATGCAGGAACAGCAATCCCCAATAGCTGCACAACGATAGAAGCAGAGATGTATGGCATTACCCCTAACGCAAAAATAGCCGCACGGGAGAATGAACCTCCGGCGAACATATTGATCAGGTTAAGAATGTCATTACCACCTTCCCTATTTTGTACCAGAGCATCTGGATCTACACCTGGTAATACCACGTGACATCCGATGCGGTATATTAGAAGAAATAGTAACGTATTCAAAATACGATTACGTAATTCGTCTATCTTCCATATATTGGTTAAGGTTGTGATTAGTTTCTTCATGTAGTATTACAATTTAACGATAGAACCGCCTGCTGCTTCGATAGCTTTTTGAGCTGAAGCTGAAAATGCATGTGCTTTAACTTCTACTTTTGCAGTGAATTCACCACGTCCTAAGATCTTGATCAAATCATTCTTTGACACCAATCCGTGAACACGTAATGCTTCAAAATCAACCGAAGTTAAATTGTGTTTCTCCACTAAACCTTGTAATACATCTAAGTTAATACCTACATACTCTACACGGTTGTGGTTTTTGAAACCAAATTTAGGCACACGACGTTGCAAAGGCATCTGACCACCTTCGAAACCGATCTTCGTAGAGTTACCTGAACGAGATCCTGCTCCTTTGTGACCACGAGTGGAAGTACCACCACGTCCAGATCCTTGACCACGACCAATACGTTTTCTTGTTTTCGTTGAACCAGCTGCTGGTCTTAAATTACTTAAATTCATTTTCTTGTTGAATGATGTTACCCCTTCGCTCTCACTAAACAGGTAGTAACAATTAAAAAATAGTATTAACAAAATGGAAAGGATAGTGAGTATCCCTTCCATTTGGAAATTCTTAGATTGCCTCTACTGCAACTAGGTGGTTCACTTTACGAACCATACCAATGATCGCTGCTGTAGCTTCAACTTCTACTGAGTGGTTGATACGTTTCAAACCTAATGCCTCAATAGTTTTCTTTTGGCGCTCGCTTCTGTCGATAACGCTCTTTATCTGGGTAATTTTGATTTTTGCCATGATATTAACCGTTAAATACTTTGTTTAAATCGACACCGCGTTGTTGTGCAACAGTATACGCATCACGCATGTTTGCCAATGCATCGATTGTTGCTTTAACCACGTTGTGTGGGTTTGATGATCCTAATGATTTCGCCAATACGTCTTTGATACCTGCAGACTCTAACACGGCGCGCATAGCACCACCCGCTAGAACTCCTGTACCACTTACCGCTGGTTTAATCAAAACTGAACCACCAGAGTATTTACCGTATTGTTCGTGAGGTACTGTACCTTTGATGATAGGAACTTTTACCAAGTTCTTTTTCGCATCGTCGATACCTTTAGTGATCGCTTCAGTAACCTCTTTAGCTTTTCCTAATCCGTATCCTACGATACCATTCTCATCTCCAACTACCACGATAGCTGAAAAACTAAATGTACGACCACCTTTAGTTACTTTCGCTACACGTTGGATGCTTACTAAGCGATCTTTTAATTCAATCTCGCTTGATTTTACTCTTTTAATATTGCTTAATGCCATTTTCCTTAATTGATTAAAAGTCTAAACCGCCTTCGCGAGCACCCTCAGCCAATGACTTAACACGGCCGTGGTATAAGTACCCATTACGGTCAAAAACTACTTTGCTAATTCCTGCTGCGATCGCTTTCTCTGCAACTAATTTTCCAACAGCTTTAGATTGCTCTACTTTGTTGCCTGATGCCGCAAAGTCTTTAGAGTTTGAAGATGCAGATGCTAAAGTTTTACCATTTACATCATCAATAATCTGTGCGTAGATACCTTTATTGCTTCTGAAAACTGTTAAACGTGGACGTTCTGTTGATCCAGCCAGGTGTTTTCTGATTCCTTTTTTGATTCGCTCTCTACGAGCTGATTTAATTCCTGCCATGGTTTTTATTTTTTAGCTGATTTACCTGCTTTTCTTCTTAATACTTCACCCGCAAACTTGATACCTTTACCTTTGTATGGCTCTGGCTTACGGAAGCTACGGATCTTAGCCGCGATCTGTCCGATCAATTGTTTGTCGGTAGACTCCAACGTGATCGTTGGGTTCTTTCCTTTTTCAGCAGTTGTTGTTACAGTAATTTCCTTTGGCAATACGAATACAATCTGGTGAGAGAATCCTAAAGTTAATTCTAATGTATTACCAGTGTTTGATGCACGGTAACCAACACCCACTAACTCTTGTGTAGTTTTGTACCCTTCTGTTACACCTACCACCATGTTGTTCAACAGGGCGCGGTATAATCCGTGTAATGCTTTGTGTTTCTTTTGTTCTGTAGGACGAGTTACGACGATGTTACCATCTTCTTGTTGTACCGTAATGTCTCTGTCTACTTGTTGTGATAACTCACCTTTAGGGCCTTTAACAGTTACCAGGTTCTTGTCTGAAACTGTAATCGATACTCCCGAAGGGATAGCGATTGGCGCTTTTCCAATTCTTGACATTTTTGTGTTTTTTTCCTAGATTAATAAATGTAACATAAAACCTCTCCACCAACGTTTTGAACGGCAGCTTCTTTGTCTGACATTACTCCTTTAGAAGTAGACAAAATCGCAATTCCTAAACCATTCAATACACGAGGTAAGTTGTCAACACTTGCATACTTTCTTAAACCAGGTTTACTCACACGTGTCAATGTGCGAATAGCCGGTACTTTGCTAATTGGGTGATATTTCAACGCAATCTTGATCGAACCTTGAGGTCCTTCTTCAATAAATTTGTAATTAGCAATGTAACCTTTGTCGAAAAGAACTTTTGTGATTTCTTTTTTAAGGTTCGATGCAGGAATTTCAACAACCCTGTGGTTGGCCTTGATGGCATTCCTTACTCGGGTAAGGTAATCCGCTATTGGATCTGTATTCATTATATGTATTAAATTATGATAACGGTTTCTATCTTCTAACCTAAGAAATAGACCTGCTATCTGTTAAAAATATTGCAATGCAAAAAAAACCCGATAAATCGCATTGAGCGATTTATCCGGGCAAAAGTATAAATTTTTTATGAATTACCAAGAAGCTTTTTTCACCCCTGGGATTTTTCCGTCTAATGCCATCTCACGGAATGTTACACGAGAGATACCGAATTGACGCATATATCCTTTAGGACGGCCTGTTAATTTACAACGGTTGTGCAAACGAACAGGAGAAGCATTCTTAGGCAATTTGTCTAATGCAGCGTAATCACCTGCAGCTTTTAATGCCGCACGTTTCTCTGCAAATTTTGCTACTAATTTTTGACGCTTTACTTCACGCGCCTTGATTCCTTCTTTAGCCATTGTTGTTCGTGTTTTGATTTTTGAATGGTAATCCGAATTGTTTCAATAACTCTAAAGCTTCGATATCATTCTTAGCAGATGTTACGAAAGTAATATCCATACCTGCGATCTTGTTGATCTTGTCAATGTTGATCTCAGGGAAGATGATTTGCTCTGTGATACCTAAGTTGTAGTTACCACGTCCATCGAAACCTTTATCGTTGATACCACGGAAGTCACGGATACGAGGCAATGAAACTGCGATCAAACGATCTAAGAATTCATACATGTTGTTGTCACGCAAAGTAACACGTGCTCCGATTGGCATACCTTTACGTAATTTGAAGTTGGAAATATCCTTCTTCGATTTCGTAGGAACTGCTTGTTGACCAGTAATAGTCGTTAACTCAGTAATCGAGTTATCGATCAATTTCTTGTCAGCTGTTGCAGCACCGATACCTTGGGAAACAACGATTTTCTCCAATTTAGGAACTTGCATAACGCTCTTGTATTGGAACTTCTCTTTAAGTGCTGTACGGATTTCCTCCGCATATTTCACTTTTAATCTTGGAACGTATGTCATTATTTGATTTCCTCCCCTGATTTTTTAGCGTAACGAACTATTTTACCATCTGCATTCACTTTACGTCCTACGCGGGTTGGATTACCTGTCTTAGGATCGATTAAAGCTAAGTTTGAGATGTTGATGGCAGCTTCTTTCTCGATGATACCACCATTTGGATTTGCTGCACTAGGTTTAGTGTGTTTTTTAACGATGTTAGCGCCTTCAACTACTGCTCTGTTAGCATCCACTAAAACTTGCAATACTTTTCCTTGAACACCTTTAGAGTTACCAGCGATAACTTTCACTAAATCTCCTTTTTTAATTTTGATTTTGTGCGTAGTTTTTTGTGTTTTCTGTGCCATAATTATAAAACCTCCGGTGCTAGTGATACAATCTTCATGAACTGCTTCTCACGTAACTCTCTAGCTACTGGGCCAAAGATACGTGTACCGCGTGGTTCATCGTTGTTATTTAACAATACTGCAGCATTGTCGTCGAAACGAATGTAAGAACCATCTTTACGACGGATTTCTTTTTTCGTACGTACTACTACAGCTTTTGAAACTGATCCTTTTTTCACGTTTCCTGAAGGGATAGCGCTCTTAACGGTAACAACAATTTTATCACCGATAGATGCATAACGCTTGCGCGTACCGCCCAATACACGAATTACTAAAACCTCTTTAGCACCGCTATTGTCAGCTACATTTAGTCTTGATTCCTGTTGTACCATGTTATTTAGCCCTTTCTAAAATTTCTACTAATCTCCAGTTCTTAGTCTTACTCAGCGGACGAGTTTCCATAATTAATACCGTATCGCCGATACCGCAGGTATTTTGTTCGTCATGAGCTTTAAATTTAGTAGTTTTCTTAACGAATTTACCGTAAATTGGGTGCTTCACTTTACGCTCAACAGCCACTACGATAGACTTGTCCATCTTGTTGCTAACTACTAAGCCGATTCTTGTTTTTCTTAAATTTCTTTCCATTTCGACTTAAATTTTATGCCTCAGCGGCTGTTTCAGATTTTGCTGCATTATTACGCTTAGAGATCTCGGTAGAGATACGTGCAATAACTTTGCGAGCTGCTTTGATCACGTTAGGGTTTTCAATAGCAGAAACAGCATGTGCAAATTTCAATTTGTTCAAGGCAGCTTTCTCTTCAGCGAGACGAGCTGTTAAATCCTCAGTTGATAATTCTACGATTTCTGAATTTTTCATTTTTCAATTTGTTGTGCCGGGTTATCCGCTTGTTTTACTAGGCCTTACAGGTAACGGCTGTAAGGCTTAACATGGGACATTACCGACGATTATTATGCTTCTACGTAGTCTCTACGTATAACAAACTTCGTTTGAACCGGTAATTTTTGAGCAGCTAAGCGTAATGCTTCTTTTGCGATTTCCAATGGAACTCCCTCTGCTTCAAATAACATACGGCCTGGGCGCACTACCGCTACCCAATATTCTGGAGCACCCTTACCTTTACCCATACGTACCTCTGCAGGTTTTTTCGTAACTGGTTTGTCAGGGAAAATGCGGATCCATACTTGTCCTTCACGTTTCATGTAACGTGTAACGGCAATACGAGCTGCCTCAATCTGACGGCTAGTGATCCATGCTGGCTCCATTGATTTGATACCGAAAGAACCGAAAGCTAATTCTGCTCCACGAGAAGCATTACCTTTCATACGGCCTTTCTGCATCTTTCTGAACTTCGTTCTTTTTGGCTGTAACATGTTCGTATTCTATTTAAATCTGTCTAGACAGATAGTTTTAAATCTTTAATTAATTAATCTCTTTTTGCACCACGGTTGTTATCGCGACGACCTCCACGGTTGTTATCACGACGGCCACCTCCACGGTTGTCACGACGGTCATTACCACCTTCGTTTCCTCCACGGGTTTTTACGCCTGATGCTTGACCGATGTTAGGAGAAAGATCTCTCTTTCCGTATACTTCACCTTTACAGATCCATACTTTAACACCAATCTTACCGTAAGTTGTCAATGCTTCTGCTAATGCATAATCGATATCAGCACGCAATGTGTGCAAAGGAGTTCTTCCTTCTTTGTACTGCTCAGTACGTGCCATCTCAGCACCACCTAAACGACCAGAACACATTACTTTGATACCTTCAGCACCCATACGCATAGTAGATGCGATAGCTGTTTTCATTGCACGACGGAATGAAATACGAGCCTCTAATTGTTTTGCAATACCTTCTGCAACCAATTTCGCATCTAATTCCGGACGTTTGATCTCGAAAATGTTGATCTGAACATCTTTCTTAGTTAATTTCTTTAACTCTTCTTTGATCTTATCAACTTCTTGACCACCTTTTCCGATAACGATTCCTGGACGTGCAGTGTGGATAGTTACCGTGATACGTTTCAACGTACGCTCGATAACAACCTTCGCTACTCCGCCTTTGGCGATACGTACTGAAAGATATTTTCTGATTTTTTCGTCTTCAACTAACTTATCAGAATAGTTGTTGCCTCCGAACCAATTAGAATCCCATCCTTTGATGATCCCTAATCTGCTACCTATTGGATTTGCTTTTTGTCCCATTCTTTTATTTATTAGTTATTAACGTTATTTAAACTATCTACTACCAAAGTTACATGGTTTGAACGCTTACGGATTCTGTAACCACGACCTTGTGGAGCTGGACGTAATCTTTTCAATTGACGACCACCACCTACAGATACTTCTTTTACATATAAGCCACTGTCTGCAACTGAAGAACCTTCGTTTGCTGCTTCCCAGTTTTTGATCGCCGACAATAATAATTTCTCAACTCTTACTGCAGCTTCTTTGCTTGTATGTTTAAGAATGTAAAGAGCGTTCTCTACTTTCTGACCACGGATTAGATCTACCACTAAACGCATTTTACGAGGCGATGTAGGGCAGTTTAATAATTTGGCAGTAGAAGCTCCTCCTACTTGAGCTTTTTCCTGCTCTTTGCGCTGTTTAATTAAAACAGATTTTTTGAGTTTTTTTGTTGCTTCCATTACCTATTATTTTTTCTTTTCTGCGTGGCCTCTGAAAGTACGCGTAGGCGCAAATTCACCAAGCTTGTGACCAACCATATTCTCTGTTACATAAACCGGAATGAATTTATTCCCGTTGTGCACTGCGAAGGTATGGCCAACAAAATCAGGTGAAATCATTGATCTACGAGACCAAGTCTTAATTACTGACTTCTTGTTTGTTTCATTCATAGAAAGAACTTTTCTTTCTAAGTTGTGATCGATATAAGGACCTTTTTTAATTGAACGAGCCATTATTTTTTCCTTCTCTCAATGATGTAACGATTCGATATTTTCTTCTTGTAACGAGTTTTGTAGCCTTTCGCTAAAACTCCTGTGCGTGAACGAGGGTGACCTCCTGAAGAGCGACCTTCACCACCACCCATAGGGTGATCTACCGGGTTCATAGCCACACCACGAACTCTTGGACGACGGCCTAACCAACGCTTACGACCCGCTTTACCTAATACTTGGTTCGATTTCTCAGCATTTGATACTGAACCAATCGTAGCAACACAAGTCAATAAGATCATACGTGTCTCGCCTGAAGGCAATTTGATGATTGCATACTTGCCATCACGTGCAGACAATTGTGCATATGTACCTGCTGAACGTGCAATGGAACCACCTTGTCCTGGATTCAATTCAATGTTGTGAATGATAGAACCCAATGGGATGTTTGCCAATGGCATAGTATTTCCTACTTCTGGGGCAACGTTCTCGCCTGCAACTACTGTCTGACCTACGGTCAATCCAGCTGGAGCAATGATGTAACGCTTCTCACCATCAGCGTAGTGCAATAATGCAATACGTGCTGTACGGTTCGGATCGTACTCAATTGTAGCTACCTTTGCAGGGACGTCTTTTTTATCGCGTTTGAAATCAATTAATCGGTATGCTTTCTTATGTCCCCCACCGATGTAACGCATAGTCATTTTACCGGAGTTATTACGACCACCTGAACGCTTATTGATGCCAACTACTAATGATTTCTCAGGAACGTTTGTTGTAACGTCCGAGTAATCAGCACCTACTCTAAAACGAGTACCAGGGGTAACCGGTTTGAATCTTTTAACTGCCATTTCTTATTATAGTGTACTGTAAAAGTCAATAGTTTCACCATCTTTCACCGTGATGATGGCTTTTTTATACTTAGGGCTTCTTCCTGAAACAAATCCTGCTTTTGTATAACGGCTTTTTGCTTTACCAGCAACTACCGCTGTGTTTACTGCTACTACAGTAACACCGAACATAGCTTCAACAGCTGTTTTGATTTGAATCTTATTTGCTCTATGATCTACTTTGAAAGCGTAACGGTTTCCTTTTTCCGTCAACAATGAAGCTTTCTCCGTTAAAATAGGTTTTTTAATAATTTCCATATTACTTAGCGAATGCTTCCTCCAAAGTTTTAACAGAATCTGCTGTCAACAATAATTTTGTAGCGTGCAATACATCATATGTATTCAAATCTGATGCTACAACAACTTTTGCTTTCTTCAAGTTTCTGCTTGATAAATAAACATTTTTGTTGTACGCTGGCAATACCAATAAGGTTTTTTCGTCAGCGATGTTTAATGCATTTACTAAAGCCAAGTAGTTTTTAGTTTTGATCGTATCGAAGTTTACTTCGTCCAATACTAAAACATTGTTCTCTTGTGCTTTGTAAGATAATGCAGATTTACGTGCTAATTGTTTCAATTTCTTGTTCAATTTGAAACTGTAGTCACGTGGAACTGGACCGAATACACGACCACCTCCGTTAAACAATGGAGATTTGATAGAGCCCGCACGAGCGCCACCAGTACCTTTTTGTTTGTGTAATTTACGAGTTGAACCCGCGATCTCATTACGTTGTTTTGCTTTGGCTGTTCCTTGGCGTTGGTTCGCTAAGTATTGTTTCACATCCAAATAGATCGCATGGTCGTTTGGCTCTAAGCCGAAAACTGATTCAGGAAGTTGCACCTTGGCACCTGTTTCTTTACCTGATAAATTTAATACGTTAACTTCCATCTCTACTATTTGTCTACGATTACATATGAACCTTTAGCTCCTGGAATGGAACCACTAACAACGATTAGGTTTTGCTCAGCATAAACTTTCAATACTTGTAAGTTTTGAACTTTTACTCTGTCTCCACCTGTACGACCTGCCATACGAGTACCTTTGAATACTCTGGAAGGCCAAGAAGAAGCTCCCAATGAACCTGGTGCACGTAGTCTGTTGTGCTGACCGTGAGTCGCACCACCTACACCACCAAATCCGTGACGCTTCATAACGCCTTGAAATCCTTTACCTTTAGAAGTACCAACTACATCTACGTACTCGCCTTCTTCGAATAAAGTAACATCAACAACGTCACCTAGTTGTTTCTCATCCTCGAAAGTTTTGAATTCAACTAGTTTACGCTTAGGACTTACGTCTGCTTTCGCAAAGTGTCCTTTTAAAGGTGCGGTTGTGTTCTTTTCCTTGGCATCATCAAATCCAAGTTGAACAGCTGAATAACCGTCCTTCTCTACCGTACGTATCTGCGTTACCACGCACGGCCCAGCCTCGATTACTGTACATGGGATGTTCTTCCCATCAGCGTTGAACAGGCTGGTCATTCCTACTTTTTTACCAATAATTCCTGACATGTTATAAATAAATTAATTAAAAGTCCATCGAAGCAGTAGGGCTTCGCTCAAGACACAATTCTCCCATTAAGGGATTGCAAAAGTACAAACATTTTTATAACTATCAAATAGTTAGTAAATTATTTTTTTAAGATTGATGTTTCCATCTACAATTCACTCCCTCATCCAACCAAACAATCACTCCCTCATCCAACCAAAAAATCACTCTTTCTTCCCCTCCACAAATCACCCCCCGCTTCCCCACAATAAATCACTCCCCGCAACTTCCCGAATTTCTTCCCCTTTCATACTAATAAAGTTGCCTTCGTACTCAAACCATACTGAAAGCAATCATAAAGTATGTAAAATGTATGCTATACATACTTCCCCTTTACTTTAACCCTACTTTAAACCTACTTAAACCACGATTACAACTCTATTTCAAACATATTTTGAAGTTACACATTGGAAACCGCCTCAAGAAAACAGATAATATCCGTTAGAATTTCTTGCCTAATCCCAAACCTTTAAAACCAATCCCCACCAACACGAACTTGTAAAAACAAAAAAGCGAGGGGTCCACCCCTCGCTCCATAAAATATCTATTATCTAACGTCTATAATCTAACGTCTTACTACTAAATACTAACTACTAACTACTAACTACTCCCTAAAACTGCCCTGTATTCAGCATCACCAACGTACAAGCTTCCACCACTTCAATCCCTTGCGCTCTTGCCTTATCCGCCAATTCCTGATTTTCTGCACCAGGATTAAAAATAATGCGTTTCGGATTAGTCTTCAACACATAATCATAATATGCGGATTGATTCTGAGGCCCAACATACAGGGTAACCGTATCAATATCATCGTGAATCTCCTCTGCAGGTTCGATTTCAACGCCAGCAACCTTCCCTGTCTTGCGCCCTACATTGACAATTGGAAATCCTTTGCGCACTAATTTATTCGCTACTAAATATGAATATCTAGCTGGGTTAGTACTCGCCCCTAAAATCAAGGTTTTTTTCATAATAAATTTATTTTAGCTATTTGCTACCACTAGCCTCTACATATTCGCCACTAGCATTGTAAGCATTTTGTCTCAAAATAGGAATTTCTAATATCTTATACAAATTATCTAGATTATTCAAACTGCCATTTGCCATGTTCGTCAACAGCACAATAACCACATCGTTTTTCAAGTCCCTAACATACAAACTCTTAAATCCATGCCACCAACCCGTATGGTAAACCATCGGATTTCCTGGTGGATTAAAGGTTCGCCAGCCATATCCATAACTGAACAAGCTTCTTTTCGCATCACTCCTTGGCACATAGGCTGAATCTAGCGTCTCCTGTTTCAATATCCGCCCATCGCGGATAGCCAGATCCAATAGGAACATATCCTGAACCGTACTGTAAATACCCTTATCTCCCACCGGTCCATCCAAATAATTCTGGACTACAGAACGTCTCCAAACCCTATCATGGCCAATCACCTTCGTAGGGATCTTTTCATAAACAGCCTTGGAATATACGTTGGTATGTTTCATTCCTGCAGGATCAAAGATGGCTTCCTTCATGTAAACCGCGAAATCTTTTCCAGTTACCTTCTCAATGATCGATCCCAACACCATATAATTCGAATTATTATAATGGAACCTTCCATCAGGAGCTCCATATCTATTCGGGTGATGTTGAATCAACAGGTTCATCGCCTCCTGATTGCTCATTCCTTTCTTCTGATCCCTCTTCTCTGCCCTATACACGTCTTCCGAAAAATAAACATAGTTAGGAAGACCAGAACGGTGGCTCAACAGTTGTTTTATGGTGATGCCTGGGTATGGAAAGTCCGGATAGAAATCATTGACCGTCTGATCGAGTTTCAATTTCCCCTCTTCTACCAGTTTCATAACAGCCAAACCCGTCAATGGTTTTGATGCAGACGCCAATTCAAACTGTGAACCCAGATTCAAGCTGTCCTTCAGAAGGTAATCTGCCCATCCAAAAGAGTTCTGATACAAGATCTTTCCCTTCTTGGCTACCAGCACATTCCCATTGAATCCTGAACGCTTATGGAGGTTCTGCATAAACGCATCGATCTCCATGTTCGCTGCCTTCGGATCGTATAGTAAACTGATGCTATCTTTCTTTGCCTGATTGACCTTGACCTCTTGTTGTTTGGCCTCTGGGGAAGCACAGGACATGACAACCATTGCCCCTAAACCCATCATTAAAAATAACCTTGTAATCACCAAAATATATTGTGTATATAAGTTTATATCAACCTAAATTAACCTAACCGACAAATTAGCATTTCTTCTGAAAATTAACAAAAAAAGGGGTCAAAAAATGACCCCTTTTAACATATCTTAAAAGTTGAACCCTTATGCCAACAAACGGATTGGTGCTTCCAACAATCCTTTCAATGTTTGAAGGAATTGCGCTCCAGTCGCGCCATCAACCACACGGTGATCACAACCTAAAGTCAGCTTCATGATATTTCCAGGAACAACAGCTCCGTTCTTAACCACTGGAACCTGTTGGATCGCTCCAACGGAAAGAATGGCACCATCTGGAGAGTTGATGATCGATGTGAACTCATCGATTCCGAACATACCCAAGTTAGATACGGTAAAGGTAGAACCTTCCCAATCAGCTGGTTGCAATTTCTTAGCTTTTGCTTTCTGTGCGTAGTCTTTCACCTCTGCAGAGATGTGTGACAACGATTTACCGTCAGCAAAACGGATAACCGGTACCAATAGACCATCTTCAACAGCCATGGCCACACCGATATTCGTATGCTCGTTGTAACGGATCTTATCACCCAACCAAGAAGAGTTAACATTAGGATGTTGTTTTAACGCAACAGCAACCGCTTTGATAACCATATCATTGAAGGAAACCTTAACCGGTGCTACTTCATTGATCTGCGCACGTGCAGACATCGCATTATCCATATCGATGCTTACCGTCAGATAGAAATGTGGTGCGGTGAACAAGGACTCTCCTAAGCGGCGAGCAATTGTTTTACGCATCTGGTTAACAGGCTTCTCGGTATAACGTTCTTCTCCAATATAAGTCGGTAGACTGATGGTTTTCACTTCCGCATCCGAAGATTTTGCAGGAGCAGATGCAGCCGCAGCAGCAGGCGCTGCCGAAGGCACGAAATTCTCCACATCCTTCTTCACGATTCTTCCGTTCTCTGCCGAACCTTTTACTTGGTTCAGGTCGATTCCTTTATCTTTAGCAATCTTACGAGCCAATGGAGATGCTTTAACCCTAGAATCATCAGCAGCAACAGGTGCCGAACCTGATTCTGCAGGAGCAGCAGCATTTGCTTTCTCCTCTGCAGGTTTTGCGTCGTCCTTCTTCGCTTCTCCTTTAGCAGGAGCAGCCGATTTTTGGTTCAATAAAGGTGTAACATCTGTTCCAGCAGGACCAACGATAGCAATGATATCATTTACTTTCGCTGCCTGTCCAGCCTCAACACCTACATATAATAAAGTACCATCTGCGTAAGCTGTTACTTCCATGGTCGCTTTGTCCGTTTCCACATCAGCAATAGCATCATCAGATTTGATGGTATCTCCAACTTTAAAGTTCCATTGTGCGATAACCCCTTCCGTCATGGTATCACTCAACAAAGGCATCGTAATAACCGTAACACCAAGATCTTCTGCAGTAACATTCGATCCAGTAGCCTCTTCATTCGAAGACTCTTCTTTGGAAGATTCCTCTTTCGCAGGTTCCGCTTTCTCTTCTTCTTTTTTCGCAGGAGCAGCTGAACCATCGTCTTTCAACAATGCCTCATAATCTTCTCCTTCTTCGCCTAAAACAGCGATCACAGCATCAATTGCCACTGCTTCGCCTTCTTTAGGGCCGATGTACAACAAGGTTCCTTCTTGGTAAGATTCGAAATCCATTGTTGCTTTATCTGTTTCAATCTCTGCAACTAAATCTCCAGAGTTTACTTTATCGCCAACTTTTTTGTGCCATTTTGCGATGACCCCTTCTGTCATGGTATCGCTCATTTTTGGCATTCTTACTACTTCAGCCATTTCTTAAGATTGTTCTATATTAGTTAAAGTAATTATCGTTCATTAATCCATTACAAAAGGATAATCCTTCTGTACGTAAATATCTTCATAAATTGCTTCTGCAGTAGGATATGGAGACTCTTCTGCAAATTTAACAGAATCATCAACCGTTTTCTTAACTTCAGCTTCTACTTGATCGAACCATGCATCATCTGCATATTTATTCTCTACGATAGCATGTTTAACCGCGATGATTGGGTCACGCTCTTTGTATTCTTCCAACTCCTCTTTGGTACGGTATTTCGCTGGGTCAGACATCGAGTGTCCTTTGTAACGGTACGTACGGATCTCCAAGAAAGTTGGTCCTTCACCTGCACGAGCACGTTGAACGGCTTCATCCATCGCGTTGTGAACTGCAACCACATCCATTCCATCTACCGGTGCACTTGGCATATCAAATCCCAATCCCATTTTGTAGATATCTTGCATGTTGGTCGTACGTTTTACAGAAGTACCCATCGCGTAACCGTTGTTCTCACAAACAAAGATCACTGGTAATTTCCATAACATCGCCATATTCAAGGTTTCATTGAACGCTCCTTGACGAACCGCTCCATCACCCATATAACAAATGTTCACATTATCAGTTCCCAAATATTTCTCTGCAAAGGCAATACCGGCACCCAATGGAATCTGTCCACCTACAATACCGTGGCCACCCATAAACTTATGCTCTTTCGAGAAAAAGTGCATAGAACCACCTTTACCTTTTGAACAGCCTGTCGCTTTACCGAACAATTCTGCCATACATGCATCTGCAGATACCCCTTTAGCCAAGGCATGAGCATGATCGCGATAAGCAGTGATTAAGGAATCTTCCGGCTTGATAACAGACATGGTACCAGCCACAACAGCTTCCTGTCCGATATATAAATGACAGAATCCACGGATTTTTTGTTGTCCGTATAGCTGGCCTGACTTCTCTTCAAATTTGCGCATGAGCAGCATAGATTTATACCACTCTAGGTAGGTTTCTTTTGTTATAGGTGTTGAACTCATTTCTAAGTATTGAATTTCTTTACTAAACTGACCACAAATTTAATCAATATTAACGAGATTTTTGATAAATTTTAGGTTACAAAATAAAAATCGACCCTACTTAGAGTCGATTTATTTCATTTATATCTTAGAATACTTATTTAAGTTTTTCAATTAAAGCAGCAATCCCCAACTTTTCCTGCTCCCCGCTCTCCATGTTCTTCAGGGACAGTTCCCCCGAACGAACCTCCTCGTCTCCAATCAACAGCACATAAGGCACCTGTTTTGCGTCGGCATAGCTCATCTGTTTCTTGAGTTTCACAGCGGCAGGATATAACTCAGCCGCAATCCCCGCATCCCTCAACTGGTACAATAGTGGCAAGGTAAAGCCTTCCAGTTCCTTGTCAAAATTAATGATCAACACTTTCGTGCGTTCTGCATTGCTCGGCGGAAACAGATTCAATTCTTCCAGCACATCATAGATCCGGTCTGCACCGAAAGATACACCTACGCCCGTGAGGTCCTTCAGACCAAACATCCCGGTCAGGTCATCATAACGACCACCACCGCCAATACTTCCCATCTGCACTTCGTTCGTTTTCACCTCAAAGATACAGCCGGTATAATAATTCAATCCGCGAGCCAGGGTTATATCCACTTCTACGATTTTCTCCAGCAATGATCCTTGACCCAGTTTCTGCAGGTAATCGAATACGGTCTCAATTTCAGCTATTCCTTGCAAACCAACAGCCGAATCCACCAATACCGATTTTAGGGCTGTAAGTTTCTCCAGGTTTGTTCCGCTCAACTCAATGATCGGTTTTAATACCGCCAGATCCTCTTCTGTAAAACCTCTTTCAAGCAATTCCTTATTGACACCTTCCAGACCGATCTTGTCCAACTTATCGATGGCCACCGTCATGTCGACGATCAATTCCGGTTTCCCAACCACTTCCGCGATTCCGGAAAGAATCTTACGGTTGTTCAATTTGATGTTGAAATCCTGAAGTCCTAATTTTGTCAAGGCTTCCTGATAAATCAAAATAAACTCAGCCTCATTCAATAGGGAATCAGAACCCACCACATCCACATCGCATTGGTAGAATTCGCGATAGCGACCTCGCTGCGGGCGATCCGCACGCCAAACCGGCTGGATCTGAAAACGCTTGAATGGAAGGGTAATCTCATGCTGATGCATCACCACATACCTGGCGAACGGAACGGTAAGATCGTAACGCAAGGCTTTTTCCGAAATGGAAGATATCAGTTCTGTGGATTTCTTCTCTTCCAACAGCTTTTCAGGTGCTTTGGAAAGGTAATCTCCAGAGTTCAGAATCTTAAAGATCAGCTTATCCCCTTCATCCCCATATTTACCGGTCAGGGTACTAAGGTTCTCAAACGAAGGTGTCTGGATTTCGCTGTAACCATATTTTTTGAAAATGGTTTTTAAGGTATTATAGATATGATTTCTTTTCTCCATTTCTACAGGAGTGAAATCACGAGTTCCTTTTGCTAATGATGGTTTAATTGCTTTCATACTGAAATCGTAAGGCTAATTCGTATAAAATGTTTAGATGGTAAAGTCTGTAAATACTTTCAGGTATTCACATGCTTTCTCGGCAGCCAATTTTTCTGCACTCTTTTTGTTGAAGTCTCTTCCTATTCCACAATCTTCACCGTCTACCACAACCTTCACAGAAAATAACTTATTGGATTCTCCTTCCGGATTATCGATCTGCAAAAATGCCACTTCTTTACCGTTATGTTGACACCATTCGATCAGGCGACTTTTAAAATTGGTCTCCGTGATTTCCAAGGTATGTATATCCACATGGGGTTTGATAATCCTGGTCAACAAAAATTCCCGGGTGAATTGATAGCCACGATCCAGGTAGACCGCACCAACAAGGGCTTCAAAGGCATCTCCCAAAAGCGACCCTTGTTTATTCGGGTAACTGATCATCCGGGCATCGTATTCGATCAATTCGTTCAGTCCCAACTTGCGGGAAAGCTGATTGAGGTTTGAACGGGAAACGATCTTTGACCGCATCTCCGTCAAGAACCCCTCATCCTTATAAGGATAAAGTTTAAATAAAAGTTCTGCGATAACAGATCCCAGAACGGCATCCCCCAAAAACTCCAAACGCTCATTGCTGTTCTTTACCCCATCTTTGATCAGGATAGCGACAGACTTATGCCGAAATGCCATTTGGTATAAACGCACATTTCCTGGAACAAAACCCAATAGGTTTTTTAGCTTCCGTACATATGATCGACTGGGAGACAGATATAGATTATAGACCTGTTTAATGGGCATGATTATATTAAATAACAAATAGGTAGTCGAAAAAGATCAACTACCTATCAGTAAAATTCTTAGCCTGTTATAGGATAAAATACCATGTTAACCTTTATACTTTTTGACAATAACGGAAGCGTTATGGCCTCCAAAGCCAAAGGTATTACTCAATGCTGCATTCACAACACGTTTCTGAGCGGTATTGAATGTGAAATTCAATTTGTTATCAATTTCAGGATCATCCGTAAAGTGGTTGATCGTTGGTGGAACGATATCGTTCTGCACCGCCAGGATCGAAGCAATTGCTTCCACTGCCCCAGCTGCCCCCAATAAGTGGCCTGTCATTGACTTTGTTGAGCTGATGTTCAGCTTGTAGGCATTCTCACCGAATAGATCCACGATCGCTTTCGTTTCGCTGATATCTCCAACTGGTGTGGAAGTACCATGAACGTTGATGTAATCGATATCCGAGAAGTCCATACCGGCATCGTTGATGGCCATGGTCATCGCCAATTTCGCGCCCAATCCTTCAGGATGTGAAGCTGTGATATGGTGTGCATCAGCACTCATGCCTCCGCCAACTACCTCAGCATATATTTTTGCTCCGCGTGCCAATGCATGCTCAAGGCTTTCCAAGATGATCGCGCCCGAACCTTCACCAGAAACAAATCCATCACGGTCCTTGTCGAATGGACGAGAAGCAGTTTTCGGATCATCGTTTCGTGTAGAAAGTGCGTGCATCGCGTTGAAACCACCAATCCCTGCTTCATTGATTGTCGCCTCCGAACCACCTGTAATGATTACATCTGCCCTACCCATACGGATATAGGTAAAAGCATCGATCATCGCATTGGTAGAAGATGCACACGCTGAAACAGCGGAAAAGTTAGGTCCTCTTAAGCCATGGCGCATTGAAATATGTCCTGGAGCAATGTCCACGAGCATTTTCGGAATAAAGAATGGGTTAAAGCGTGGTGTACCATCTCCTTTTGAGAAATTGGCAACCTCCTCTGTAAAAGTAGTCAAACCACCAATACCCGAACCCCAAATTACCCCTATGCGGTTTCTATCTAATTTATCAAAATCCAATCCGGCATCCTTCACCGCTTCATCTGTAGAAGCAATGGCGTACTGCACGAACGGATCTACTTTGCGCGCCTCTTTACGATCCATGAACTCATGGGGATCAAATCCCTTAACTTCACAAGCAAACTGGGTCTTGAATTTTGACGCATCAAAATGTGTGATAGGAGCGGCTCCACTTACACCATTGATCAAACCCTCCCAGTAAGCTGGGACGGTGTTGCCGATTGGTGTAAGTGCGCCTAATCCTGTTACAACTACTCTCTTAAGCTCCATTTATGATGTCTGGCCTAATAAAATTAGTTAGTTAACGTTTTTTTCTAAGTAAGCGATTGCTTGACCTACAGTACTGATGTTTTCAGCTTGGTCATCAGGAATTGCAACGTTGAATTCTTTTTCGAATTCCATGATCAACTCTACTGTATCAAGTGAGTCTGCACCTAAATCATTCGTGAAAGAAGCTTCTGGTGTTACTTCATTTTCGTCTACACCTAACTTTTCTACGATAATTGCTTTTACTCTTGATGCGATATCTGACATGATTTTCTAGTTTAATTGTTTAATAAATCTGTGCAAAGAAAAAATAAATTTCCCCAATAATCAAATCTTTTTGACTTTTGGAAACAAATAAAGAACAAAGGTACCCCAGTTTTGGTTTTTCAACCGCTTAG
This sequence comes from Sphingobacterium sp. CZ-2, assembly GCF_004526235.1. Classification (GTDB taxonomy): domain Bacteria; phylum Bacteroidota; class Bacteroidia; order Sphingobacteriales; family Sphingobacteriaceae; genus Sphingobacterium; species Sphingobacterium tenebrionis. Next base: position 626,084 of record NZ_CP038159.1, read on the forward strand.
ATACTAACCTTATTCAATAATAATAAAACTAAAATTGTTTTACAAACTTAATCTATTTTTAATGTTAATTTTATCATATTTCATAGATTAAACCGCATATTTCTTTATTTTTGTTAATCACTAAACGCTTTATTTGGCTTGAGTAAGATCACTTTTAAACTGGAAACCGACTTCGACCTGGAACTGGATTTTAATTTAGTAGGAATTAGCTCAGTACTTCGCGATTATCGCCTGGCCCATTTTATCAACAAGCATACAGGGCTCCAATTTATCAACGGAAAAGAGGACTATTACGACCATAACGGAAATAAAAAAGATAAACCGCAGGATGAATTGGACTATCACATCATTTACGAAAACAAAAAAAACAAAAAACCTGTACAACAGCATTTTAACATTTTCCGGTTCCATAACCCTACCTTCGAATTTGAATACTACCTGTTAAGTAACAAATCCATCGAAGGAGCTTCTTTAGTGCCGGAAATCCTTAGCTTTGATTATTTTCTGATCATCAAGCATTTTATACATCCTGATGATTTAGACGCACTTATCGACAATATTAAAACCATACCCGAGGTCCTTCTTGTAAAAGAAATAGACCCAACCGCATTGAAATCTAAAGAAAATCTGATATTTTAGCGAATTATTTAGATAGTGTAACTTCTACACATAAACCTAACCTTCGCAAATCGGGGATTTTATTTGCGAATTGATAACAGTAAGAATATAAAAAATTAAAATTCATTCAAATGGATAAACTAAAAAAGCGGACCAAAATTGTTGCAACATTAGGCCCAGCTTCCTCTAAAAAAGATGTTCTGACCCGTATGATTGCTAAAGGTGTCGATGTTTGTCGCCTTAATTTCTCCCACGGAAGTCAAGAGGATCACCTCAAAGTAATCAATACCATTAACGAAATCAACCAAGAACACCCTTTCAATGTGGGTATATTAGCCGATCTACAAGGACCTAAAATCCGTATCGGAAAGATGAAAGAAGGCGGTGCCATCTTGGTCAACGGTAGTGCCGTTGAAATCACGACCGATGAACTGATCGGCGATGAAAAAAGAATCTACATCACTTATGAAAACTTTCCTAATGATGTAAAAGAAGGCGAGATCATTTTGTTAGATGATGGTAAATTACAGTTACGCGTATTAACCACTAATCATAAAGATACAGTTACCTGCGAAGTGGTACACGGCGGTATCCTAACTTCCCGCAAAGGCGTGAACCTGCCGAACACCAAAGTATCTATCCCTTCCTTAACAGAAGAAGATCTGGACAATCTGAACTTTGCTTTAGATCATGGTGCCGATTGGATTGCCATGTCTTTCGTGCGTTCAGCTGAAGATATTTACCAATGTAAGGAGATCATCAAGGAAAAGGGATCACATGCCAAAGTGATTGCGAAGATCGAAAAACCAGAAGCGATCGATAACATCGATGCGATCATCGAGGCTACGGATGCGATCATGGTAGCTCGTGGTGACTTGGGTGTGGAAATGCCAATGGAAGAAGTTCCAGGACTTCAGAAGATCATTGTACAGAAATGCCGTAACCTTTCCAAACCGGTAATCATTGCGACCCAGATGTTGGAAAGTATGATCACTACACCACGTCCTACGCGTGCTGAGGTGAACGACGTGGCTAACTCGGTGATCGATGGTGCTGATGCAGTGATGCTTTCTGGTGAAACATCTGTAGGTGAATTCCCAGAGATCGTTATTGAAACCATGGCAAAGGTGATTACCCATGTAGAAGCGACATCTTACCCTTACTACAGCGAAAAAGAAACCTTGGGAACAGTAGGTGTAACCCGTATTCCAGATGCCATCTGTAGCTCATCCATCTTCTTGGCCGAAAAAACAAATGCTTCTGCTATTGCGGTCATGACCGCTTCAGGATATACAGCGATGGAAATTGCTAGTTACCGTCCGGATGCCGATATTTATGTCTTTACCGGTAACAGAACATTATTGCGTACATTAAGCTTAGTTTGGGGTGCGAAAGCCTTCATCTACGAAAAATACGAAAGTACCGATGGTACGATCCAAGATGTAAATGGACTTTTACAACAGCACCGTTTGGTAGAACCTGGTCAGATCGTGATCAATACGTCTTCTACGCCACTACATGCGAAAGGAAGAACAAACACCATCCGTGTTTCTGAAGTAAAATAATCCTCATCCGATACATCTAGAAACATAAAAAGCCCGAGCTTATGCCCGGGCTTTTACTTTCCTTAATAGCTATTATTTCTTGATCAAAGGCTTTAAAATGGTTCCTTTTTGGTTTTTCTCTTGTTTATTGTCCAGGATTTCGGTGCCTGGCATTGCTACACTAGCTTTAGGATCCAGGTATTTATGTAGAATGACTGAATCATCGTTTTTTTGACGATATGCATTCGGAATCCCATTAACTGCAAGTTTTTGTGGCTGTATCAAAAAATTCATGTTTGAAAATTGATCTTTGCTCTTGGCGGTATCAGCATTTAAGGACAAAGCTCCCTTTATCACTTTACCTTCCTGTTTATTTTCCTTATTTTGGGCATATAACGTACTGATGGAAACAAGTAGCCCAAAAGTCAACAATGCGAAATATTTCATAATCAATAGATTTATAAACTTTTAATAATGTTCTAAGCTAACAAGAATTCCGCTATTTGCCTGACCTAATTGCTGTTAAATTGTGTTAAATGGATAAATAAGGTCATTTCCCTTATTACTTTTGTAACAAATGAAGAAAAGAAGTATTGCGTTAATAATTTGGTTGATGTCCATCGCCCTGATTGGGGTAATGGCAATGCAATATTATTTTATTCGCGAATCCTTCCGCCAGAAATCAAAGATTTTTGATGATGCTGTCAAAGCATCCCTGGCAGCAGTTGGGAACAAACTGGAGCAGAAAGAGATCTATGATTTTGCTCGGGAACAGGAAAGACAGAACCAGAAGCGTTTTCTGGAAAGCCAAAAGGAGCAGGAACAAAAGCAAAAGATCCTGACCGAGCAGGTGGCCATCCAAGAGAAGATCAAAATCCTTCAAGCCGAACTTTTCCGCTATGAACAGCGCTTCAATGCCGACGAACGCCGCTTGAACATGTCCTTCATGAATGTTCCCATCAGCAATGAGTTTTTCGAGACCTACGTCCGTAAAAGTGAGAACAGAAAATTATTGACCATCTGGTTGGAGCCTATTCTACAACCCGATGGTACCATACAGCCTTCCCCTCGGGTAGATGCCATAAAAGAATTGCCGAACAGTCCAGTTAGGGACGACAGTACTCGTTATATCCTACCTCATTTTGAGGTGAACCAACGGGTAGCGTCAAGTTTTCAATGGATAACCCTACAACCGCGGACCAACCGAAAATTGATCATGCAGATCATTGACCTGGAACAACAGATCGAGAAACTGAACATGACCAAGCTTGGTGAAGCCTCCAGTCTATACGATTCAGTAGCGGTGTTAAGTGGCAAGAAAAGTTCCGTGGTTCAAGATGTGGCCATCGGTATTGAATTGGCCAAACGCCCGCTTGAAAAAAGATTGAACAGGGTCTACGTCATGGAATTATTGGTGAGAGAACTAGAGGAAAGAGGAGTTACCGCATCCTTTGTCATGCAGGTACAGACTTCCAAGAATTCCCCATTGGTCTTCAGTGAGGTTTACCAGATCAATAATGAACCCATGGAATTTTCCGAAGACCATAAAGATTATGCGGTCAAATTATTCCAGGGGGATGAAGGAAAACCTCCCGGCGAACTCCGCATTTTCTTCCCGAACAAAAAAAGCATTATCACCAGCAATATGGGCTATTGGTTGTTTCCAATCCTGGCTTTATTAGCGCTGTTGATCGGGTGTTTTGCCTATACCTTGATGATTATCTTCCGTCAGAAAAAAATGTCGGAGATGAAAACGGATTTCATCAATAACATGACCCACGAATTTAAAACGCCGGTTGCTACCATCATGATTGCAAGTGAATCCCTGCGTGACCCTGAGATTTCCGCCGATGGAAAACGGGTCAATAAACTCGCTAACATCATCTACGATGAGAATGTACGATTGGGATCACATATTGAAAGGGTATTGAACATCGCGCGATTGGAAAAAGAAAATTTGAAGATTGAACGGGTCAATGTACAGATCAACACCTTGGCCAGCGCCGTATTGGAAAGTATGAAACTCCAATTGGAAAAAGCCAATGGGAATCTGACGGTTCAGTTGGATGCGGCGGAAGATGTGGTGATCGGTGATGAACTACACTTATCGAATGTCATGTACAATCTGGTAGACAATGCCATTAAATATAGTAAGGACAGTCCGGACATAACTTTTAAAACTTACAACAAAGGAAAGAACATCATTATTTCCGTAAGCGACAAAGGTATTGGGATGACAAAAGACCAAGCAGAGAAGATTTTTGACCAGTTTTACCGCATTCCAACTGGTAATATCCATAATGTAAAAGGGTTTGGGCTAGGTTTGAGTTATGTCAATGACATCGTCAAACGCCTAAATGGAAGAATCGCAGTTAAGAGTGAAAAAGATAAAGGCACACAATTTGAAGTAACCCTTCCTTTGAAGAGTGCTTCACGCGAAGTGGCTTAACATAATAGCTTGAAATTTATGAACCAAAAAATATTATTAGCAGAAGACGACCCAAATTTGGGGGAACTCCTGAAAGATTATTTAGAATTGAAAGGCAAGTTCGAAGTCGTATTATGTGTTGATGGTCAAGAGGCCATGGATGCATTCCGAAAGGACGAGTTCGACCTTTGCATCCTCGATGTGATGATGCCTAAAAAAGATGGCTTCTCCCTTGGAAAGGATATCCGAAAGATTGATCAAACTGTTCCCATCATTTATGCCACAGCAAAAGGGATGATGGAAGATAAAACCCAGGCATTCGAGCTTGGAGGTGATGATTACATCACTAAACCTTTTCGTGTCGAAGAACTATTATTAAGGATCAATGCGTTATTGAAACGCGCATCCAAGGATAAGGAAGAAGAGGTTTCCGACAAGTTTGAGATCGGCGATTATTTCTTTGATTATACGAGTCAGATCATTTCCTACAAAGGTCAACAGCAGAAATTATCCACCAAAGAAGCTGAACTGCTCCGCTTGCTTTGCCTGAAGAAAAATGATGTACTGACCCGTGAGGAAGCCCTGATAAAAATATGGCATGATGATAATTACTTCACCGGAAGGAGTATGGATGTTTTCTTGAGTAAACTAAGAAAATACCTGAAAGAAGATCCGAATGTGGAGATCGTCAATGTACATGGAAAAGGATATAAACTATTGGTCAGCTAAAACCAAAAAACCGCTAATTTCAAATAAGATTAGCGGTTTTTTTTTAGTATTAAACTTAAAATATCTTCTTTAATTCTTCCTGCAATCTGGCCGTCGGAAGACCGATCACATTCTCATACGAACCTTCTATTTTTGCGATCCCTATCCTACCAATCCATTCTTGGATGCCATAGGACCCCGCCTTGTCCAAGGGCTTGTATTTCTCTACATAATAGCTGATCTCCTCCTCACTTAGATCCGAAAACCAAACCTTGGTTTCTTCCACAAATGAGTATTGATAATCCTTATAGGAAAGAGCTACTGCCGTATAGACATAATGCAGGTTATTGGCCAATTGCCTGATAACGGCTTTTGCTTCCTCTAGATCGCTTGGTTTTCCCAAGACCTTCCCATCGGAATCCAGCACAATTGTATCCGCGCAGATCAGCAACTTATCAAAATAGGAGTCTTCACTAAATGCTGCTAATTTTTCTTTGGCGATCTGCTTCACCACTTCCAAAGGGCTTAGATTCGGATCTACTGTTTCATCAGTCTCCCGAACTTCTATCTCAAAGTCCAAGTCCATACTCGCCAGCAGCTCCTTCCGCCGTGGTGATTTTGATCCTAGCACGATGTCGACGGATCTTAATTTTTCCTGTAAAATCATCAGATACTTTTAATGGTCGTTTCCACACTCCATTTCCCTTGCAGTTTCATGGTTTTTTCCAGGATATCGCGAACAGCTCCCCTACCTCCGGCGAATGGTGACATATAATGGCAGATCTCTTTGATTTCCTCCACAGCATCTGAAGGACAGCAGGCAAAACCTACCGCTTGCATGACTTCATAATCCGGAAGGTCATCACCCATATACAGGAGGTTTTCCTTTTCCAAGCTATATTTCCCCATTAATTCCTTCAATAGAGTCAATTTATCAGCTACCCCCATATGCACCTCGTTTATTCCAAGTCCTTCCATTCGGGATTGAACCCCTTTGGAACGACCTCCTGAAATAACCCAGATGGGAAGACCCCGTTTGATGGCCAATTGCATAGCATAACCATCCTTTACATAAAAAGTCCGTAATTGATGCCCTTCTTCAGAGACCTGGAGAGATCCATCAGTCATTACTCCATCCACATCGAGTACAACTGCTTTAATTGATAATAGCTTTTGGAAGATCATAACATTTCTTTGCTCCAAATTTAAGCAATCTTTTTGGCAGCAAAGGGCAGGGAATTAATCAAAATAAGACATTGTTTTATCAGTTACAACACATAAATCAGAGAATTGTCAGATTATAGTTGCAACTGCAACTTTTTATGGCAATTCTCTTGATTTTATAATTTTCTGATGTACCTTTGTACTATAATTCAACGCATAAGAAAGGATATAAAAATCCAATGCAGCGAATTTTTAACATTGTCTTTTCATAATTTAGGTTTATAATTGGTTAGTATCAAACCCTGGCGCCCATCGTCAGGGTTTTTTCTTATTTCTTCTCTGGCCCGTTAGGCTTTGAAATCGATGTCCTCATATCAGTATCCGCTTGGATATTCTGCATTTTGTAATAATCCATAATACCCAGATTACCATTTCTAAATGCTTCTGCCATGGCCATAGGCACTTGTGACTCTGCTTCAATAACCTTGGCTTTTGCTTCTTGAGCCTTCGCGCGCATTTCCTGTTCTGTAGCCACAGCCATTGCCCTACGTTCTTCTGCCCTTGCATTCGCTACTTTCAAATCCGCTTCGGCCTGATCCGTCTGCAATTTCGCCCCTACGTTTTCACCAATATCGATATCCGCAATATCAATCGATAAGATTTCAAAGGCGGTACCTGAATCCAGTCCTTTAGACAATACTGTTTTTGAAATGCGGTCTGGATTTTCCAACACTTCTTTATGGTTCAAGGAAGAACCAATGGTCGTTACGATCCCTTCTCCAACCCGAGCTAAAATGGTTTCCTCACCTGCACCACCAACCAATTGGTTAATGTTTGCACGAACGGTAACCCTGGCTTTAGCGATCAACTGAATACCATCCTTCGCCACAGCAGCTACCGGAGGCGTATTGATGACTTGGGGGTTTACAGACAACTGGACCGCATCAAATACGTCACGACCTGCTAAATCAATCGCGGTCGCTAATTTAAAATCCAAAGGAATATTTGCTTTATCCGCTGAAATCAACGCCTTGATCACTTTATTCACATTTCCACCAGCAAGATAATGGGTTTCTATCTCATTGGAGGAGATCTTCAAGCCGGCTTTTGTCGAAGTAATCATCGCATTGGTCACCAATGCCGGACTTACTTTCCGTAGACGCATCAGCACCAGATTCAACAGACTAATTTTTACATTTGATAATTGTGCGGTAAACCACAAATTTAGGGGTAGCAGATAGAGTAAAACAAAAAATCCGATTACCGAACCTACAATAATTAAAACTAATTGTACAGGAGCTTCCATTTATATAAGATTAATAATTTCCAACGGTACTAAAGATAATAAAAAAGAGGAGAATATTTTTCGTTCAAAAGGCTTATTATTAATTTTTTAACCCATTAAAGTAAAAGTTTAAACAAAAATGTAGACTTTTGCAAGTGAACAAAACAGCATATCCCCTATTAGAACATGAACAAACTCAGCTTCTTAAGATGGCAATTTATTGCTAGTATTATTATAGCATATGTCATAATCATCTTCTCTTTTTGGTATTTTCTGGCAAGCCAGAGCAGGTACAGCGATACGGTAAATAACTATATGGCCTTGTCCCAAGAGAAGTTCAATGCCATCCAGGATTGGGAAGTCAATATCCAGAAATTCTCAAAATATAAAAACCTTGAAAAAAACACCGATCCTCTTGTTGAGGATCAATTGAGGAATGCCATTCAAAAAAGCCTATTGGTTTTGGATACACCGAACGAATTGATAGATCGAAAATTGGATGCCACACAGGATGCTCGAGCCTATTCGCAAGAGCTTTTTGCCCTGAATAACATTAATGCTTCGAACATCCAGGCCGATATGCTATTGAAAATTGCCGATCAGCAGGCAAGGATTGTAGAAACAAGCAATAAATTGACCAATGAGATCATCGAGTTTCGGAAAGAAAAAATCAAGAAACGAAATGATGAATTGACTACCTCCAGGTATATCACCATCATTCTGGGGCTATTTTCGTTGATCGTGGTACTTTTTGTGGTGGTACAAACCATGCGTATCTTAGCTCACCTGCGAAAAACGGGTAATAAGGAAAGGGAACTGAACCAGAACCTGTTAAAAACAGCCGAACAATTGGAGGACGTGAACTGGGTACTTCAGAATTCTTCCAAGATCCATAACCAGATCAATGGCCTCCCAAGTGAAAAAGCCATTGCCCAAACCGCCCTCAACGGTATGTCGGAAGTCCTTGATTTCTTTGCAGCCGCGTTTTATGTCCGGAAAACTGATTCCTATGAGTTTATCTTAAAAAGCTCGATCGGTTTACATAACAAGGAAACCATTCAAAACTTTATCTTGGATGAGGGCATCCTAGGAGCTGTAGCAGCCAACAAGAAACATCAGATCATCCCCGTTCAGGATATTTCTAAAACCAATATCCAAACAGGGACCATCAAGAACATGGATGCAGATGCTATTCTGTTTCCTATCGTATATGAGGATTATTGTATAGGTATTATAGAAATTATAGGCTCTTTCCCTAAAAACAGAGTGGAGAGCATCCTTAATTACCTGACCCGTACATCAAGATCCATCGGTTCTGCACTTCAATCACGCCAGAACCATGCCTTGGTCGAAGAGCTGCTTGCGGAAACCCAAAGACAGACCGAAGAACTGGAGGCCCAGCAAGAGGAACTCCGTATTACCAATGAAGAGCTGGTCTATAAAACCAATCTTTTAGAAGCCTCGGAAGAGGAACTCCGCGTACAGCAGGAAGAACTTTCCCAAGCGAACAAGGAACTAAATGTTAAAGCCGCAGAATTGGAAAGAAGGAACCTGGAGTTGAATGAAGCCCACAATATTGTGGAACAGAAGATCGTGGAAGTGGAATTGGCCAGTAAGTACAAATCTGAATTCATGGCCAATATGAGCCATGAGCTACGAACTCCTTTGAACAGTATACTCATCCTGGCGAAACTCCTTCAGGATAATAAACTAGAAAACTTGAATACCGAACAGGTGAAATATGCCTCGGTGATCCATAATGCCGGCTCTGATCTTCTACAGCTGATCAATGAATTGCTAGACCTGGCGAAAATAGAGTCCGGTAAAGTGGAGATGCAGAAAGATCTGATCCGCATCCAGGATTTCAGCAGCAATATGGAATCCCTGTTCAAGGAATTGGCAAAAGAAAAATCCATCAACTTCCAGATAGACATTGAACAAGCACCTAAACAGTTTGTTACCGATGAATACAGGTTGGAACAGGTCCTTAAAAATTTCCTTTCTAATGCTTTCAAATTCACTGAAAAATCAGGAAGCATTACCCTAAAGATCTTCCAACAAAGTGGAAACGTCCATTTCGCTGTAAAGGATTCCGGTATAGGTATATCTCCAGAAAAACAATCCCTCATATTTGAAGCTTTCCGACAAGAGGACGGCTCCACCAGCAGAAAATATGGCGGAACCGGTCTTGGCCTGTCCATTTCCAGGGAAATCTCTTCCCTACTTAATGGGAGGATCACCCTCGAGAGTGAGATTGGACAGGGTAGTACCTTTAGTCTGATCATCCCTTACATACCGGAGATCAATAAAGAAGAAATGCCTGCTCCTACAAAAGAAGCCAGCAAAGAAAGCACCAGCCAGGAAACAAAAGCAACAGCAAAGCAAGAGAATATTCGCCAAGGATCGGAAGATGCAAAGATGGAACTTCCAAAAAACCGTCAAACAAAGAGCATCCTGATCATTGAGGATGACATCAATTTTGCGGATATATTAAAAAGCTTTTCAGAAGAATATGGCTTCGACACCTTGAATGCGTATGACGGTGTTGCCGGAATTCAAATGGCCAAACAGAAACAGCCTGATGCCATAATTTTGGATGTCATGCTACCTTTGGCAGATGGATGGGAAGTACTAAAAACCTTGAAGAACGATAAAACCACCAAGCATATCCCGATCCACATGATGTCGGCAGCGAATTTCGATAAGAAAGACTTCCTGGAATCTGGAGCCATTGGGTTTATGCCAAAACCGGTGAACGAGGAAAGTATAGCCTTGGCATTTGAAACCATCCATCTAAATATCAATAAGGAACTTAAAAAGATCCTGTTGATCGAAGACCAGGAATTCCAGAGCGATCTGATCAAAAAGGCTTTTGCCGAGCAAAACATCAATGTGATCCAAGCCTTTACGATCGAATCCGGCATGAAAAAACTGGAAGAGGAAGAGAACCTGGATTGCATCATCTTGGATGTTAAACTACCAGATGGTAGTGGTCTGGAAATGCTGGATCGAATCAAATCAAATCCGAAGTACGAGAAATTACCGGTGATCATCAATACGGCATACGACCTGAGTGCAGAACAAACGGAGAAGATCCTTAGGCATACCCAATCGATGGTGTTGAAATCCAGTAAATCAAACAATAGATTGATTGATGAGGTTAACCTGTTTCTGAATAAACTATCGACACCAGCCTATAATCCGATCAAGAACCCCGAAAAACTGGTATCATCAGAATCTTATGGAACAAGTGTATTGGAAAACAAGACAGTTCTCATTGCGGATGATGATATGCGGAATGTTTTCGCTTTGACCTCTTCGCTACAACAATATAAGATGAAGATTGAAATCGCGAACAACGGCCTGGAGGCCGTGCAGGCGGTAGAGAATCCAGATAAGCAGATTGATATTGTCCTGATGGACATCATGATGCCGGAGATGGACGGTTATGAGGCCATTCAGGAAATAAGAAAAAATAAAAAACACAATAATTTACCCATTATTGCAGTTACTGCTAAAGCGATGAAAGGTGATCGAGAAAAATCGATTGAATTGGGGGCGAATGATTATGTGAGTAAACCGATCGATTTGGATCGTTTGGTATCATTGATGCAAGTATGGCTGAGTTAAGGAACTCTTATGACATCAGTTTTCCGGAGATTGAGGAGCTGATTTTCTTATTGAAAAATGTATCCGATTTCGATCTGTCGGGATACACCCGTTCTTCCCTCAAAAGGAGGATACAACGGATCATGAACCTGGAAGCCCTGGATTTTGTGGACCTCAAAAATGCGGTCATCAACATTCCCGGGTTTCAACAATTCTTCATTCAGGAAGTCACGGTCAATGTGACGGAAATGTTCCGAGACCCTGGCTTCTTCAACAGATTAGCCTCGGAGATCCTGCCCTACCTGCAGACATTTCCGCGTATCAAAATCTGGAGCGCTGGCTGTTCAACCGGAGAGGAAGTCTACTCTTTGGCCATCTTGTTAAAAGAAAACAACCTTTATGATCGTTCGTTCATTTATGGAACAGATATCAATAGCAAGGTATTGGACATCGCCAAAAAAGGCATTTACCCCTTGAAGAAATTCAAGGAATATTCGGACAATTTCAATGCGTATAACTCGAAAGAAAGCCTTTCCAATTATTATACCGCACGCTATGATGCCGCGATCATCAACCATGATCTTCGCAAGAACATCCTTTTCTCAACCCATAACCTGGCAAGTGATCAGGTGTTCAATGAATTTCAACTGATCACCTGCAGGAACGTGTTGATCTATTTTGATCTGAAACTCCAGGAAAAAGTGATCAACCTGTTCTACGAATCATTGGCTTTATTTGGCTTCCTGTGTCTCGGCACCAAGGAAACCATCCTTCGCCATCCGGTGATGGAGAATTTTAAAGTGGTCGACAAGGAATTTAACATTTATCAAAAGATCAAGTAAGATGGAATCATTCGCCAATCATATCATTGTCATTGGGGGATCCGCAGGAGCCTATGAGCTGATCGTGGACATACTTGACCATCTTCCAGCCACGTTTGCCGCGGCCATTGTCATCGTGTTGCATAGAAATTCCAAATACGAAACAAAGATCGAATCGAGCTTGTCCAAGCGATTGAACAGGGAGGTGATTTCGATAAAAGATAAATATCCGATACTGGCAAACTGCATTTATTTTGCACCCCCAGGTTATCATACCCTGGTAGAACCGGATCATTATTTTTCATTGGATGTTTCGGAACCTGTGCAGTTCTCCAGGCCTTCCATTGATGTTTTCTTTGAATCCGTAGCAGAGGTCTATGGACCAAAGGCCATTGGGTTTTTGTTGTCCGGGGCTAACAATGACGGCGCAAATGGATTCAAGGCTTTGCTGGATGCCGGAGCAACCTGTTATGTCCAGGACCCTTCAGAGGCAGTCATAGACACCATGCCCAAAGGTGGCATCGCCAGCTCCGAAAATGTAAAAGTATTATCAAACGAAGAAATAGTAAACTATTTTAATTCAATTTCATCATAAAGACATGAAACCAATCAACATTTTGATATTAGACGATAAAGAAGAAAATATCATTAGCTTACATGCGTTATTGCAGGATGTTGAACATGTAAATATCATCAGTTCCACCGACCCCAACGAGGCGCTCAAAATCTGTTGGAAGGATGATATTTCCATTGCACTAGTGGATGTTCAGATGCCTGAGATCAATGGTTTTGAATTTGTCTCCTTATTGAAATCGAACCCCAAGACGAGCCATATTATGGCCATCATGGTCACAGCGATTTCCAAGGAGGATAAATACCTGCTGAAAGGATTGGAAAGTGGCGCGGTAGATTACCTCTACAAGCCCTTGAATCCGGAAATAACCATTGCAAAAGTAAAATCCTTTGTTCAACAGATCCTGATCCAACAGGAACTGAAACTGAAGAACAAAGAACTGGAAGAGTCCAGGATTGAATTGCTGAAAACAAAAGAAGAAGCGGTTCAGGCAAGAAAATCAAAAGAGATCTTTTTGGCCAATATGAGTCATGAAATCCGAACGCCCATCAATGGCATCATGGGAATCATGCACATGTTCAAGAGTTCGGAATTAACGGCTGAACAACGCGATTGGTTAAAAAGGTTAGACAATGCCTCCCAATCGCTCCTACTCATCATCAACGACATCTTAGACCTTTCCAAGATCGATTCCGGCATGCTGAAGATTGAATTCGAAGATTTCAGCCTAACCAAGATGATCGAGGATATAGATCGCATTTTCAAGATCAAGGCGAACCATAAACACCTGGATTTTTCTATTGTTGCCGATGAAAAAATACCCCAATTCATTCGCTATGACTCTTTACGATTGCAACAGATCATCAGCAATTTTATTTCGAACAGTCTGAAGTTTACGGAAAAAGGAAAGATCGAATTGAGGGTTCAAGTTCAAGAGCAGAAAAACCAGAACTACCGATTACGGTTTACCGTAGCAGATACCGGAATCGGTATCAAAGAGGATTCGGTCGATAAGATCTTTATGGCCTTCGAGCAGGCAGACGATGGGATCACCAAAAAATTCGGTGGGACTGGATTAGGCTTGGCGATTGTAAAACGCTTGGCTAACCTGCTGAACGGAAACATAGGCGCAAGCAGTGTTTATGGTGAAGGCTCGGAATTTCATTTCGAAGGCTGGTTTGAAGCTTCCAACCATAAAATTGAAGATAGTAGCAAGGATGTTCCTACTTATAACAGTTTTCCGAAATTCGACAACCTGAAGGTATTGGTGGCGGAAGATAATGAGCTGAACAGTTTTATGTTGGCGCATATGCTGAGGAGCTGGAACTGTGAGGTGGATATCGTGAAAAACGGACAATTGGCCGTTGAAAAAGTGGAACAACAGCATTTTGACCTGATTCTTATGGATACGCACATGCCGATCATGAGCGGCTTTGAGGCGATCAAAGAAATCAAGAACCACCGCATCCCTGAGAAACACGGAATCCCGATCATTACGATCTCCGCTTCCGTACTCGAACATGAACAGGCAGCCGCTTTCAGAGCCGGTGCTGATGGCGTGATCGGCAAACCTTTTGACCCCATTGAGTTGTATCAAAAAATTATCGCCGTGACCACCAAAAATAAAAACATGAATATGACACCCTAAAAAGGGTTTAGCTCTTTAAAATGAATTATTAATAGTAAATTCGTATAAAATATATAACAATTAGCTATGAAGAAATTATTTTTTGTTCCTGCTTTAGCGTTAGCGATGGGATTGGCATCATGTGCTGGGAACAGTGAGAAAAAAGAAGACAACACAGCTTCAACCGAAACCTCAACTACAACTGAAGCTACTCCTGCAGAAACTACCGTTCCTGGAATTGAAAATGTAACACTTTCCAACCAATGGACCGTAGAAGGTAATGACCAAATGCAATTCAATATCAATTTGATTCGTGTTAAAGCTGGTGAGCCAGTAGAATTGACGTTGAAAAATGTAGGTTCTCAACCAAAAGAGGCTATGGGCCATAACTTGGTGATCTTGAAACCAGGCGTAGATGTAACTACTTTCGGAGGCGAAGCTTCACAGGCTGCGGATAGTGAATATATCCCTAAATCTGCATTATCTTCCATCGTGGCACACACGAAATTATTAGGACCAGGCGAACAAGATAAAATCACCGTTACCCTTGAGAAAGGTGTATACGATTATATCTGTAGTTTCCCAGGTCACTTCGGTATCATGAAAGGTAAAATCGTAGCGGAATAATCGCAGAACCTTTTTTCAAAAAAAACAAGCAGAAGGGAGTCTTTGGTAAAAAGGCTCCCTTCTTGTATTCCATGCATACGTTTGAGCTTCAATTTATTAAAATTGCTTCGCTTAATAGACATTTAAATATTAAATTTGCAGGATAATCAAACACATATTCTATGCAATACGACGTAATCGTAATCGGTAGTGGTCCTGGTGGTTATGTTGCCGCTATCCGTTGTGCACAATTAGGCTTAAAAACAGCCGTAATTGAAAAATACAGCACTTTTGGTGGTACTTGTCTAAATGTTGGCTGTATTCCTTCGAAAGCCTTGTTAGACTCTTCAGAACATTATCACAATGCCGCTCATAATTTTGAACAACATGGTATCAGCTTGAGCAACCTGAAGTTGGATATCAAAAAAATGATCGATCGTAAGAACGATGTTATTGCTCAAAATACTGCAGGTATTACCTACCTATTCAAGAAAAACAAAATCGACAGCTTCCAAGGTGTGGGATCATTTGTTGACAAGAACACGATCAAAATCACGAAAGAAGATGGTTCAACCGAAGAAATAAAAGGAAAGAACATCATTATTGCTACAGGTTCTAAACCTACGGCATTACCTTTCCTACCAGTTGACAAGAAACGTATCATCACGTCTACAGAAGCCTTGAACCTTACCGAAGTTCCTAAAAACCTGATCGTGATCGGTGGTGGAGTAATCGGTTTGGAATTAGGTTCGGTATATGCCCGTTTAGGTTCAAAAGTAACTGTTGTGGAATATGCAAAATCGATCATCGCTACAATGGATGCTGGTTTAGGAAAAGAACTTCAACGTGTATTGAAGAAAAACCTAGGCATGGAATTCCTATTGGGACATAAAGTTTCTGGCGCTAGCGTTAAAGGTAAAAAAGTAACGGTTACTGCTGAAGATGCCAAAGGACAGAACGTAGTGATCGAAGGTGATTACTGTATCGTTGCGGTTGGTAGAACAGCTTACACGGCTGGTCTAGGATTGGAAAACATCGGCATCACTCCGGAAGAACGCGGAAACAAAATCCCGGTTAATGAGCATTTGGAAACTTCAGTGGAAGGTGTTTATGCGATCGGTGATGTGGTTAAAGGAGCTATGCTGGCTCATAAGGCAGAAGATGAAGGCATCTATGTGGCTGAACGCATCGTTGGTCAGAAACCACATATCGATTATAACCTGATCCCAGGTGTTGTTTACACATGGCCTGAGGTAGCATCTGTTGGTAAAACCGAAGAGCAATTAAAAGAAGAAGGTAAAAAATACAAAGCTGGAAGCTTCTCTTTCAAAGCTTCTGGACGTGCGAAAGCTTCTGGTGATACCGATGGTTTCATCAAAGTTTTGGCTGATGCGGATACTGATGAGGTATTAGGTGTTCACATGATCGGCCCTCGTGCGGCAGATATGATCGCTGAAGCAGTCGTAGCAATGGAGTACCGTGCATCTGCAGAAGATATCGGTAGAATCTGTCATGCTCACCCTACTTTTACAGAGGCCTTAAAAGAAGCCGCATTAGCAGCTACTTCCAACCGAGCAATCCACGCTTAATCCGCTAAGATTCAAAATTTATAACATTTATATTGCCCCCAAAGGTTATGCTTTTGGGGGCTTTTTTTACCTATTTGGTTCGGAGTGAAAGTAGATTGTAAGTGAGGTGTAAGTGAGGTGTAAGTGCCTTTATGCACTTAAATATTACTTTCAGTATGCTAAAACCGTACATTTATCTCGAATCAAGTGTTTAAGAAAGAATATGTATATTAACCTGTAAATTTAAGACCAGTCTAACATGAACTTTTATACCAGAAAGTGGGTCAAACCAGAAGACTTAAATCCTAATGGATCCTTATTTGGAGGGACTTTATTAAGATGGATCGATGAGGAGGCGGTGATCTACGCCATAGTACAATTGGGCAACCCCCATGTGGTCACGAAATATATTTCGGAGATCAATTTTGAGAGTGCTGCCAAACAGGGGGATATCATCGAATTGGGGATCGAAGCGACCAATTTCGGACGGACCTCCCTGACCATGCGCTGTGTGGTTAGAAATAAAATAAGTAGGATGACCATTCTTTCCATCGATAGGCTCGTATTTGTGAACCTGGATAAAGACGGCAATCCTACTCCGCATGGTAAAACAGAAATCACTTATGCCTATATGGGCATTGAAAGTGATGAAAAGAAAAGGGATTAGAAAATCTTAAGCAGCCTTCTGAACCGCAATTTCTTTTTTAAGATCCTTTTCTACCCAGAAGGAGATGATCGGAATCAAGCTCAGGACAAAATACTTCACGACGCGTGAAAATTTCCAATTGTAGGTCTGCCAACAGGCCAGCAATAGGATCACGAATAGGACCACTAGAAAACCGTGGATAGAACCTGCGACACGAACCGCTTCGGGGATTCCGGCAAAATACTTCAGGGGCATCGCAACAAAGAAAAGGATAATGGTAGAGATTGCTTCCCAAAGAGCAACCTGTTGAAAGATACGTAACATATAAATTTCTATTAGTCAGCGCAAAGAAAGGCAAAAGGAGATTCTAAACGAAATCCTAGGGAAAGGATTGACTGCGAAATGACATATAAATAAAAAAATGCGTACTTTTGAGAATTGTATTTGCAAACATAACGACAATTAATATTTATGAATTACGACATTATTGTTATTGGTAGTGGACCGGGCGGTTATGTAGCTGCCATCAGAGCCTCTCAATTGGGTTTCAAAACAGCCATTATCGAGCGTGACGCATTAGGTGGAATCTGTCTTAACTGGGGCTGTATTCCTACAAAAGCATTGTTAAAAAGTGCTCAGGTATTCGAATACTTGAACCATGCTGAAGAATATGGTATTAAAGTAAATGGCGGAGAAGCCGATTTCGGTGCCATCGTAAAAAGAAGTCGTGGTGTAGCAGACGGCATGAGCAAAGGGATCCAGTTCTTGATGAAAAAGAACAAGATCGATGTGATCATGGGTACTGCGAAAATTAAAAAAGGCGGAAAGATTGAAGTTAAGGCTGCGGATGGTTCTACCAAGGAATACACTGCAAAACATACGATCTTAGCCACAGGTGCTCGTTCTAGAGAGTTACCTAATCTTCCGCAGGATGGAAAGAAAATCATAGGTTACCGTCAAGCGATGAACCTTCCACAACAGCCAAAATCTATGGTGGTTGTAGGTTCGGGTGCTATCGGTGTTGAATTTGCCTATTTCTATAATGCGATCGGTACGAAAGTGACCATCGTGGAATTCATGGACCGAATTGTTCCTGTGGAAGATGAGGAAGTATCCAAACAATTGGAAAAATCCTTGAAAAAAGCGGGTATCAACATCCTAACCAAATCGGAAGTTCAGTCGGTAGATACCAAAGGTGATCTATGCAAAGTGAACATCAAATCGGATAAAGGTACGGAGGTTATCGAAGCAGAGATTGTTCTTTCTGCAGTTGGTATAACGCCAAATATTGAGAACCTAGGATTAGAGGAAGTTGGTGTTAAAACCGATAAAGGCCGTGTGGTAGTGGATGATTTCTACAAAACGAACATCGATGGTGTTTATGCGATCGGTGATATCGTTAAAGGTCAGGCATTGGCGCATGTGGCTTCTGCAGAAGGTATCACTTGTGTGGAGAAAATCAAAGGTATGCATGTAGATCCAATCGATTACAACAATATCCCTGGATGTACGTACTGTTCTCCAGAGATTGCTTCTGTAGGATTTACCGAAAAAGCAGCGAAAGAAGCTGGATATGATATTAAAGTAGGTAAATTCCCATTCTCTGCATCAGGTAAGGCTTCGGCAGCAGGTGCAAAAGATGGTTTTGTGAAAGTGATCTTTGATGCTAAATATGGTGAGTTCTTAGGAGCGCATTTGATCGGTGCCAATGTGACGGAAATGATCGCCGAAGTGGTTGTTGCGCGTAAATTGGAAAGTACAGGTCATGAGGTGTTGAAAGCAGTTCACCCTCACCCTACCATGAGTGAAGCAATCATGGAAGCCGTAGCGGATGCTTATGGCGAAGTGATACATTTGTAGTTTTTTTTAGATTATAGATGATAGATATTAGACATTAGATGTATGTCGGATAGCAGGGGCTGTCTAAAAAAGATGTCTTAAAGAAATAACCCCGTCATTAAAAAATGGCGGGGTTTTTTATGGCAAACATAAAATTCAAAGTGCTTCTATCCAATAGTCCGAGTCTTTGACTCAAACAAAAAACGCTGTAGCCAGTGGAATCGGAGAGGAATCTCGTAATTGATCCAAGACCAATTAGAACAAACTATGAAATGGAAATTTATTTTTGTAACCCTAGCAATCGTTGTCATCATTGTAAACTTACCAATAATCAACAAGAACATTTTATTGATGATAGATGGAAATGATCCTTTTAGATATTCTAATTCGAATGCATCCTTTACACGAGAGGAGTCATTTGAATTTAAGGATCCTTATTTGACTAACTGGTCAATAAATCGTTTCATAGAAGAAACAAATCCTTCCGATGCAGACAAACAAGTCTTTCGTCTTTATAAAATCAATCCGTTATGTTTTTGGAGATGGTCTTACTATATTTCTATTAGCAGGAATTATAAGTATAAATCTTGGGACGATATAGGACTAAATCGAGTTCCATACGACCCGGAGAATATGTGGCAGGATTTTTAAAAGAAGTTATTTAAAAAAATCCGTGTTTTAAAGGAGAGGAAATGAAAAGTCAATAGAGGTGTCTAAAAAGTCACCTTCTTTTTCTATTATTTGGGATGTTATTAAAAATAATTTTTTTTGTAAATTTTGGATAATAACATCTGTTATATTATCCATTCCTAATATTGCAAATATCCTTTTCCTATGAAACTTGATCGATACAACTATTATACGCCCCAGTGTTGATAACGGATATGTGCCTTCCACCAATCTAAATAATAATATGAATTTTGAAATTGCTTATAGTTATCTGAATATTTTAAACCTGAGTCCCAAACAAGGATTAAACCTGTACGAAAATAAGCAGTCAAATAGTCAAAAATACCATGATATTAACAACAATTTTCAGCATTTATGGGTGAACCTATATATTATGAACTACGTTCTTACAAGCATAAAAATCAAATTATTGACTATACCATAAATTTTAACAATTAAGTTATGATCAAAACAAAAACCTCCCTTTACCTTCTTTCTGTAAGCCTTTTACTTGTTGGATTTCTATCATCTTGTATTAGCACTAATCTGGCATATATGAAGAATCAAAATATGAACAAGCTCTCATTGGGCATGAACATTGAACAAGTTTCGGATCTATTAGGCAAAAAGTATGTTATTTCTAAAAAAGAAATTGTCAACCAAGACACGCTTGAAATAATATCATATAGAGGATTCCCAAATGATGAAGAAGTTTATTTATTTACGTTCAAAAATAATAAGTTAGAAAAATGGGAAAGAGAATTTATACCTAAATACAGAGTTATGGAACAAAAGTGATAACACTTTCTAGCTACAGTTTTTTTCATAACAAAATTGATGTAGCGTCAAATCCATTCATGGAACTTATCGTCCTTGCGAGGGGTATACGTCATTGCGAGGAACGAAGCAATCTTCACACATATCGAAAGATTGCTTCGTCGTGCCTCCTCGCAATGACGATGTTAATTGCAGACTATCTAATATCTATAATCTAAAATCTAACATCTAACATCTATAATCTAAAATCTCCCATCCTTCCAAACCTTCTCTGCCCAGCGGCCAACAAACCAGAAGGAAACAGCGATCAAGAGAAAGAAAATAGTACGGTTGATGTTATCCCAGAGGTATTCAACGAAACGGGTGTATAGGTTCAGGATGAAGAATACAAAACCGATATCCCTGGCAGCATGGTCTTTAGTTTTCATGCCATAGATGGCCAATGCGAGGGATAGACCGATTCCCAATAATCCCCAATAAAAGATCTGGAACTGTCGTACCTTCAACCATTGTTCATAATCGCTGAAGTTTCCGAAGATGGAAAGCAACCACAGGGCGATCATGGTATACAAAAGACCAACCACAAAAGAGGTGGATTGAAAGTAGACCAACTTCTTGATACGCGGTTGGATAAAATAGGCGAAGGCTGTCAACAATATTCCGAAAATGGTAAACCGCAGCGGGTAATTCATACCCCAGAATTTAAAGCCCCAATTACTATGATAGGCCGTTTCTGTGGCGAACCATATCCCTAAGGCCACCAAGGTAAACACCCAGATCAACTTGGAACTCAGTTTTACCGAAAGGACGGCATAAATAACAATGGATAACAGAAATAGAATCGTATAGTGGTTTTCAGTACGGTCAAGGATCTGCCCGAGGAAACCGATACTGGCGGCGGTGGAAAAAGATCCGGCCAACATCATGGTCTCATTGGAAAAAGTCTTATCGGGATATTTCTTTTTATTCCGGAAGCCCCAGAGGTAGAACATCACCGCCAAGGCAGCAAAAAACAGACAGAACACCACATTCGGGGTGTCGTAAAACTGCTGCACCAAGGTCTCCAGGTAATTATCGGAAAACATGGATACGACCGCCAGGATTAAGGACGCTAAAGCGATCCACATGGCATATCGCGCAAGTACGCCCCACTCAAAACCCTTATCATCCAAATTGCCTTTCAGCTCTGCCACTTTCTCTCCAGGCAGCAAGGCCTGATCTTCCCAATGTTTAAGCGCATCCTCAATGATTTCCCGCTCATTCCTACTTACGTCCAGCTTCTTCAAAATATCAAATTTGTTAATTAAAGGTAATAAAAATCAGTAACTTTGCATTTGCAAAAATTAGTTTGATGGCCCAACAAAAAACAATTGATCTTGGTGACCAAAGTGAGGTAGAAGTATTTGGAGCTCGAGTTCATAATCTGAAAAACATAGACGTATCTTTTCCTAGAAACCAACTGGTAGTCGTTACTGGCTTAAGCGGAAGTGGAAAATCTTCCCTGGCATTTGACACGATCTATGCCGAAGGTCAGCGCCGGTATATGGAGACCTTTTCGGCCTATAGCCGCCAATTCCTTGGTGGAATGGAACGCCCGGATGTTGACAAAATCTCGGGCCTGAGCCCCGTGATCTCCATCGAGCAGAAGACCACCTCCAAGAACCCGAGATCTACTGTTGGAACCATCACGGAAATCTACGATTTCCTGCGTCTGCTCTATGCCCGAATCGGGGAAGCTTTTTCCTACGTTTCCGGCAAGAAGATGGAACGCATGTCGGATGATGAGATCACCGATAGGATCCTAAAAGAATTTGAAGGCGAAGGGATCTATATCCTTGCCCCCGTGGTAAAAGGCCGTAAAGGACATTACCGCGAACTGTTCGAACAGATCCGCAAACAAGGCTATACCAAAGTGCGTGTGGACGGAGAGATATTGGATATCGCCCCTAAAATGCAGGTGGACCGCTATAAGATACACGATATCGAGATTGTGGTAGACCGTATATTGGTGGAGGTCAATTCCAGGAAAAGATTGTTCGACAGCATCGGACAAGCTTTAAAAACCGCAAAAGGGATTATCAAGATTGCCAATAAGGAAAACAAGGAACAGTTCTTCAGTAGGTATTTGATGGACGCCGAATCGGGCATCTCCTACGATGAACCCCAACCGAATACCTTTTCCTTCAATTCGCCCTATGGCGCATGCCCTCGTTGCGATGGTTTGGGCTACATCTATGAGATCGATAAGAAGATCGTTATTCCAGATCGCAGCCTGAGTATACAAAAAGGGGCAATTGTTCCATTGGGACCTTCCAAAGAGTCCTGGACGTTTGCCGTATTAAAGGCAGTAGCTAAAAAATATGACTTCTCCTTAACAACAGCCATCGAAAAATTACAGGAAGATACGATCGATATGCTTCTCTTCGGTACTGAAGAACCAGTAAACCTTACGGTTTCCTATGGTTCCTATGGCGCTAGGGAATATAACGTGCAGTTCCAGGGTATTTTCAAGATGCTGGAAGAAATGAGCGGGAAATACCAGGATGATAACCAATCCTTGGAGGAATTCAGAACCCAAGTGGTCTGTCCGGAATGCGAAGGCGCAAGATTAAAAAAGGAATCCCTGCATATCAAGGTAGATCAAAAGAATATTGCGGAACTGGCAGAAATGGATATTGTAGCGCTGTTCCATTGGTTCGATGGGATCGAAGAAAGACTTTCGGAACGCCAGAATATCATTGCAACAGAGATCATCAAAGAAATCAAGACCCGTATCGGGTTCCTATTGGATGTTGGTCTGAATTATTTGACCTTGAACCGCAGCTCGAAAACCCTTTCCGGCGGGGAAGCCCAACGTATCCGTTTGGCCACCCAGATTGGTTCCCAATTGGTGAATGTACTCTATATCCTGGATGAGCCAAGTATTGGTCTCCATCAGCGCGATAATGAACGTCTGATCAATGCCCTGAAAAACCTTCGGGATATCGGCAATTCCGTTCTCGTTGTGGAGCATGATAAGGATATGATCATGCATGCCGATTATGTGATCGACATGGGGCCAGCAGCCGGTGTATTCGGTGGTAAGGTAGTGGCACAAGGAACGCCTAAGGAATTGATGAAGGCGCATACCCTGACCACGGATTACCTGAACGGCACAAAACAGATTCATTATAACAAAGAAAAACGCGCAGGAAATGGCCATACGCTTTCATTAAAAGGCGCTAAAGGACATAACCTGAAGAATGTGAGCATCGATATCCCCTTGGGGAAATTGGTACTGGTAACGGGTGTATCTGGCTCTGGTAAATCCAGCCTCATCACCAATACCCTATATCCGATTCTGAACCATCATTTCTTTAGGGCAAAAGCAAAACCACTTCCCTACAGCAAGATCGAAGGCTTGGAACATGTGGATAAGGTGATCGAAATCGATCAATCGCCGATCGGAAGAACGCCTCGATCCAACCCTTCCACCTATACTGGTGTATTTTCAGATATAAGAGCTTTATATGTACAGCTTCCGGAAGCAAAAATCCGTGGGTATAAACCCGGCAGATTCTCCTTCAATGTAAAAGGTGGGCGTTGCGAAACCTGCCAAGGTGCCGGAATGAAGATCATCGAGATGAATTTCTTGCCGGATGTTCAGGTTCCTTGTGAAACCTGTAATGGAAAGCGCTATAATCGAGAAACCTTAGAGGTGAGGTATAGAGGAAAGTCGATTTCTGATGTACTGGATATGAGTATTGATGAAGCGGTAACCTTCTTTGAGAATATCCCTTCCATTTATCGGAAGATCAAGACCCTGCAGGATGTGGGCTTAGGCTATATTACACTAGGGCAATCCTCTACCACCCTTTCCGGTGGGGAGGCACAACGGGTAAAACTAGCGACCGAACTTTCGAAAAAAGATACTGGTAAAACTTTCTACATTTTGGATGAACCAACAACTGGATTACACTTTGAGGATGTCAATGTGTTGTTAGGGGTGATCAACAGGCTGGTGGACCGTGGAAATACCATGATGATCATTGAGCATAACATGGACATGATCAAAGCGGCCGACTGGGTGATCGATATGGGACCTGAAGGTGGTAAAGAAGGTGGAAAGGTATTATTCCAGGGAACTCCAGAAGACCTGATCAAACAGAAGAACAGTGAAACAGGAAGATTCCTGAAGCTGGAAATGTAAGGAATCAATTGGGTCTTAGGTAAAAAATGCTGTCCGAAGATTATAGATCATCGATCAATACGGCTGTAATATGTTGCCTAAACCGAGTTCTTACGGGTTTATCATTTTTCAAGGCAGGCTTCCATTTAGGTGATTTTTTCATCACCCGGAGGGTTTCATCCACAAAGGCGGGACTAAGTTTATCTTTATTGATGACATCCACATCGCAGACTGATCCATCCTCACAGACGGTAAATTCCATGATGGCCGTTTGTTTTGCTCCAAAATCGGCATATTGGGTACTATCCATCATTTCAATAGCATCCAGAAGATTGATGTTCTTGGTCAGGAACTGCTGCCAATTCCGCGAACCACCATTAAACTCCGGGATCCGATCCACATCCTTTACAATACTGGTATCCACTTTTGTCTGTTCTTGGGCAGTTGCAAAAGTAACGAGGAGAGCCAATATGGGGATAAAAAACAAGCGCATAATCATAGTATGATTATAAATATACAAAAAAACCAGCAATAAGCTGGTTTTGTTCTATTTAGGGAGTTGAATATCTTTCTTAAATCCACCGTTTTCATCGGTCAAAAAACTCATTGGCTGATCTGGATTTTTGATGATCTCAAACAGCGTGAATCCCCAAGGCTTCCAAAAGTTCTCCAAGACCTGTCCGTAGGTCTTCACCTGCCAATTATCAAAAATAGGCTTCATGGTCCAATCGTTCAAGGGCATCGGCTCTACAAAAACCTTATCAGGAACTTCCATATACGTATATTCCGGAAGGCGATTGAACAGATAGGCCGAATAGAAATACCGGGCACAGATTTCCTCGAACTGAATAGGATGCAAGGTTTCCCCTTTTATTTTTGCCAATGCTTCTTCATGATAGATAGCATGGGTGCCATTATCCTGTAGGGTAGCAATCAAACCAAAATCACCCATACGCAAGGAAAAGATCAAGGTATTGATCTCATCCCTATACATAAAGGTATTCTCCGGATTATCTACCGGAAACACTTCAATGGTAAAAGGGTTTTTATGTTCAAATTCCATGGGAACAATCAAGGACTGCAACATGGCATGCAGGTTCCGGAATTTTTGGACCAGCGCCTGGGAGAAGTTCATTTCTTCGCCCGAAAGTACGGCCTGTTTGATACCTGCCTGGATCTCATTGAACACAACGCCGTAAAGGATTTTTGAAATCCATTGGAACAATTCCAATTGGCTAAGGTCCTTCATGGCCTCATATCCGATCTCCGCAGCTTTTTGGACCTTATTTTCCAGTTGGGAAATGGTCTCTGCCACTTCTGCCGAGCAGGGCAGCTGCAATTGCTTATAGGTACGCATGCTCTCATCCAGCATCTTGAAGGGTTGGTCTTCCAATTGGAAAGCCTGCATCATCCAGACCGGAAAAACCTGGATCCGCTCATCAGCAGATGTAAGGGTTTTACCGGATAAAAAACAGGTATTCGGGTCAAATTTAAAATACAAGAATGGATTATACAGTTTTGTCGCCATAGGCAGCAAAGGTAAGGGAAATGATGTATACTAGTTCAAAAAATTCTTGATTGGGAAGGAAAGTTCGGTCGCTCTGTTCCAAACCATGAAATGCCCCCCTCCCTTTATCCGGATGCTGTAATCCACATGTTGAATGGGAAGAAGATGGTCCTTATCGCCATGTAGGTGTAAGCAGTTCACTGGCACCTGTTTATTCTCCCAATGAACGATCTTATCGATTGTCCATTTCAGGAATTCCGGATCCGTATCCTGAATGATCTCCTTGAAAAATTCCTGATCAGCTTCATCCTTGACACCAAATAGCCAAGTCAGCACTTTCATAGATGCTTTACTGCTTGGGGCTTCGGGCAAGAGTTTATGGAGGGAAAGCCATTTGGAAATACCCAATAGTTTGGGCAGTTCATCCTTTGTTTTGGCGGAAGAGATCAATACCGTTTTTTTGAAATCGTAATATTTTGCCAATTCAGAAACGCACATGCCGCCAAAGGAAAGTCCAAGAACGAGCGCTCCTTGTTTGGGGATCTGGTAATGGTCGGCCAAGCGAAATACATAACTTTCAAAAGCTTCGGAAGTTCGTGGCTTCAGCCAATCGACATAGACCACTTCAAATCCCGAAAGATCCAATTTGGCAAATACCCGACGGTCTGCCCCCAAACCAGAAAAGACATAGATTTTCTCCATATCCCTAAGGTAGTGAAAAGAGCTTGTATTATTTGGCTTACTAAGCGATATTTACTTTGAAGTTCTCGAACAGAAGAGCGGCGTCCTGAAGCTGTCCTTGTTGGTTTTTCACCCCTTTTAGCACCGATGTTTTTCCCTTTTCCAGGAGATTCTTCATTTCCTTTTCTTCCAAGAAAACACCGTTCAGCGTACGCCAGATCTTGAAATCACAACCTCGGGCATAATGATCGCATTGGGCGACTTTCTCAAACAGATGGATCTGGCCATTGGCACATTTAGGACATTTGATCTTCCCTTTCTGCAATGGTTTCAGTTCTTCATGGGCAATGGCAATGCGCAGCTGCAATAATTCCTTGGTGATCTTCTCCGTGTAGTCCTTGATATGTTTCATGAACACCTCATAACTTACCTTATTCGCGCGCATTTCCTCCAATTTCTGTTCCCATTTTCCGGTCAGGGTTACTTTAGCAATAGAGCGATCCTTAACCAATTGGTAAACCGCCAATCCCTTTTCGGTGGGGATCAGTTTCTTTTTGTCCCTTTTGATGTAGTCCCGTTGGAACAGGGTTTCAATGGTAGCTGCGCGGGTAGCAGGAGTACCCAATCCACAATCCTTCATTGCCTGACGCATTTCCTCATCCTCGATCTCCTTTCCAGAGGTTTCCATTGCCTTTAGCAGGGAAGCTTCCGTATGTATGGGCTTAGCCTTGGTAAAGCGTTCGGAAAGATCGATCTGTAATACTTCTAGGATTTCTGCCGGTGAAAGTTTGGGCAAAGCCGCATTTTCATTATCCTGATCATCGTTATTTTTATCTTCTTCGGGGATTTCGACCTGATCGGCAGACAAGCGCCAGCCGTACTGTCGGATCACGGTACCTTTAGCGATCAATTCGATGCCGGCCGCATCAATGTTTACCGTGGTGATATCCTTGATACAAACCTCAGAAAAACTCTCCACCATCCGCTTAGCGATCATGTTGTAGATATTTTGCTGATCCATTGGCATAGGAGCAGGTTTTTCATCCGTAACGAGCAGGGCATGGTGGTCGGTGACTTTCTTATCATCTACCGATCGTTTATTCAGCTTAGCTCCTATCAGGTTTTTACTGGTCACAGCAATGCTTTCTGTCGCCGTATCGGCCAAGTGTTGAAATAATTCTTCGATCTTTTCAAACACATCCTCGCCAATATAGCGGGATCCGGTACGCGGATAGGTGATGATCTTTTTTTCGTATAGTGTTTGGGCGATACTGAGCGTCTGATCGGCTGAATAACCATATTTTTTATTCGCATCCTGCTGAAGGGAGGTAAGATCGAACAATAAGGGCGGTTGCTCCTTCGTTTCCTTCGCCTCTACATGCGTTACTTGGGCATCCATGCCTACATGTAGCTTGGCTACGCTGGCCTCGGCATCTTCCTTCTTATCGATTTTTTGGCTCGTAGCTTTGAAGGAGATTCCATCCTTTTCAAAACCTGCCTGGATCTTGTAGAATGCGGTTGATTTAAAGTCCTTATTCTCCAGGTATCTGGCACAGATCATCGCTAGGGTCGGTGTTTGCACCCGCCCTAAGGATAATAGGCCTTTATTTCCTGCAGCCAAAGTAAGGGCTTGGGTGGCATTGATACCGATAAGCCAATCGGATTCTGAACGAGAACGGGCAGATTGGTAAAGGCTATCGTATTCGGAACCATCCTTCAGGTTGGCAAAACCTTCCTTAATGGCCTTATCGGTCTGGGAAGAGATCCAGAGACGTTTGAATGGGATATTTGATTGGAGGTAATAGTAGATGTTCCGGAAGATCAGCTCCCCTTCCCTCCCCGCATCCGTCGCCACGATGATTTCTTCGGCTTGGTCGATCAGCCATTTGATGGTGTTCAACTGTTTCAAGGCTCCGGCATCATCCACCTGTTTCCCATCCTTACGGACCTTCTTCACTTCTAAGGCAAAGTTTTCCGGAATAATAGGCAGATTGGATACCGACCAATTGTGAAAACCATAGGCTTGCGGGGTACATAATTGAACCAAATGCCCAAATGCATAGGTAAAGGCATATCCATTTCCACTGATATATCCATCCTTGATTTCCTTTGCACCCATAACCCGGGCCAAATCCCTCGCCACAGAGGGTTTCTCTGCTATCACAACGGTACGCATCTTTATCTTCTAATTAATAAAGTAATCTGTCTAAATACTATCTACTAAATACTCAAATTAATCCAGCGAGGCAATCGATATCCCCTTGATCTTCCTGTAAAGATCTACCGCATACACATCGGTCATCCCGGAAACAAAATCCAATACGGATCGGATTTTTGAATAGGTATCCTCCTCTTTACTATGGAATTGGGAAGGGATCATGGCGACCAATTTTTTATCGAACAAGGATTTGTTCGATTTCAGATAGGCCGGCACAAATTCCTCTAAGAGCGCATTCATCACCTTGAAACCGGCAATTTCGATCTGCACCACAGTTGCCGCATTGTATATTTTCTTAACAGAGATCTGAGAGATCATTTTCATATGGGCGACGATATCGTCATCCAATGCATCCATGAGCGGTTTTTGGAAGGTTCCAGCCAAGAATTGGTCCTGGTTGTCCACAAATACTTCCGCGCAGGCATTGATCAAGGTATTGATGGCTTTGGCCCGCAATAGTGCTACCCTACTGGATGGATCTTCCAGATCTGCCAAACGGGACTTTAGGTTTTCACCCCCACATAAAGGCAACAATAAGGCTTCTACCTCTTCGTAACTCAATATCTTCAGGTGATGGGCATCTTCCAGATCGATGATATTGTAACAGATATCATCGGCGGCTTCTACTAGATAGACCAAGGGATGCCTCAAGTATCCTTGAGGATTCGCTGGATCTTTTTCCAGTCCCAACTCTTGGGCAATCTTTTCAAAGGTTTCTTTTTCCGCATCGAAATATCCGTATTTTTTACGGTGATGGGAACCTTTGATATGGCCATCAATGGCAGCACAAGGATATTTTACGATAGCCGCAAGGCTGGTATAGGTCAATGCAAAACCTTTCGGATCTTTTCCATTAAATGGATGCGTCAGGATGCGCAAGGCATTGGCATTCCCTTCAAAATGGGTGATATCTGCCCATTGTTCTTTCGTTAGCATCTCCTGGTATTTCTGCCCTTTACCATCGGTAAAAAAGGAAGAAATAGCGGCTTCGCCGGAATGTCCGAATGCAGGATTTCCCAGATCATGGGATAGACAGGCTGCAGAAACAATATTGCCGACCTCCTGAAGGTAAGGCGCTTCTTCATCAATGTTAGGGTTGTTCTTTTTCAGCAGGTTATAGAACAAGCGTCCCAATGACCTACCAACCGAGGCAACCTCCAAACTATGGGTCAACCTGTTGTGGACAAACACTGCGCCTGGCAATGGAAATACCTGTGTTTTATTTTGTAAACGTCTAAAAGGAGAGGAAAAAATCAAACGGTCGTAATCCCGTTGAAATTCCGATCGTGCATCAAATTGTTCGCTTGGCACCCGATCTTCATATCCCCACCTCTTTGCTGATATCAATTGTTTCCAGTTCATCTCTAATCTAGGATTTTGGATTGCAAATATACGTTTTTAAAAGGGGAGCTTGGCCTAAAAGTTGGATTTTCGGCGGAAGAGACCCATCAGCAGATTAATCGGATAGATGAGCTGCATCCAGAGGAGGATCGCCATCGAACCGGTAAATAATTCGGATATTTTATCCATGGCATACCGCTGGAGAAAGGAGTAGCTGATGATGTTGATGGACAGGAACGTAAAACAGATAAAATGCATATATCCCCAACGGGAAGATTGCAGGAATTTAAAGGTAAAAAGGTAAAGCAAGGCAAATACCAGGGCGGTAAGGGCTAAAACCCAAACAATATTTCGTTCGGGAAAAACATATTGATCGCCTTGAAAGGGAATACGGGCGATGGCGTCGGCAGGTACCACCAGCATGGAAAAGAGAAACAATAGGAAACTGAGCAGAAAGAATAAGGCGTATAGTTTGTTCATATACTTGATTTTTACCAATTTACAAAAATCAGAAGAAATATTAAAGCCTTTTCTCGTTGCTAAGGCGTTGCATATTTGCTATCTTTAGAAACAATAACCGATAATAGCATGACGACTTACCCGCTACCCTTAGCAAAGGATTTTGAAGATAAAATAAACAATAAGAACACCCACCTGATCACGTTGAGAAACCGGGCAGGGATGCAGATTGCCCTAACGGATTATGGTGCCCGATTGGTGAGTGCGTTGGTACCGGATAAGTATGGCAATCTGATCGATGTGGTTTTAGGTTTTGACAGTATCAATGGTTATATGAATGCCCAGGAACAATACCATGGGGCTACGATCGGTCGGTTCTGCAACCGTATTGCATCAGGTAAGTTCTGTATTGATGATCAGGAATTCACCCTCTCGCTGAACAATGGTCCGAACAGTCTACATGGCGGAAAGGAAGGTTTTCATACCAAAGTGTGGGACAGGCAGGTCAGTTTTAAGAAATTGGTGGATTTCTATTATGTCTCTGCCGATGGTGAGGAAGGCTTTCCCGGAGAACTGAAGACTTCGGTATCCTATGAGCTGAGCAATGAGAATGAGATCATCATCAAGTTTCGAGCGACCACAAATGCCACCACCATCATCAATTTGACCAACCATGCCTATTTCAACCTGAATGGCGAAGGTAATGGCGATGTGTTGAACCATATCGTTCAAATAAATTCGGATGAATTTGTTCCGATCAACGATCAACAGATCCCAGAAGGTGGTGTTATGCCGGTGGAAGGTACTGCCTTTGATTTTAGGGAGCCAAAGAGCATCGCACAGGATTTTGAAGCCAAAGAGGAACAATTGATAAATGGGACAGGTTATGACCATTGCTTTGTGAACAAACAACCGTTAAGCCAAGCAGTAGCGCATGCCTATTCGAAGGACAGTGGAATTTGTATGGAGGTATTTACGTCGGAGCCAGGCCTGCAATTCTATACCGGAAATTTCCTGGCAGATGACCTAGGAAAATCAGGACATAAATATTTGAGGTATGGGGGCTTTTGTTTTGAGGCCCAGCATTATCCGGACAGTCCTAACCAAAAAGGTTTCCCGACAGTGCTTTTAAAACCTGGGGAAGTGTTTCAGAGTGAGATTCGATATAAATTCAGCATAAAAAAGGAGGCTTAAGCCTCCTTTCTCAATAATTCGTTCAACGCTTTCTCCACCTTTTCGAATCCGAACTCAGCCTTGACCTGCTGGAACATCCGTTCGATCTGATCGTTGCAAAGGTTTCCTATACTTCCTTCATGGGTATGGTTTACTTCTTTCGCGGGTTGGAATTTCCCTTCTTCAATCGCTAATCCTATGTTTTTATAGGCTTCCCGGAACGAGATACCATTTAGTACCTCATTGTTGACAACCTCTACCGAGAACAAGTAATCGTATTTAGGGTCATCTAGGATATTATCTTTAATACTGATATTCTCCAACATGTATTTCGCAATAGCCAAACAGTCATTAAGGGATTGGAATGCTGGAAACAGGTTTTCTTTCAGCAATTGTAGATCACGGTGATAACCTACCGGAAGATTGCTGGTCATCATGGCAATTTCGTTTGGTAATGCCTGGATCTTATTGCATCTGGAACGGATCAATTCAAATACATCGGGATTCTTTTTATGCGGCATGATGCTGGATCCGGTCGTCAAATGGGCCGGAAAAGAAATGAAACCGAAGTTCTGGTTGATGAACAAGGTGACATCCATGGCAAACTTAGCCAATGTCGCTGCAATGGAACTCATCGCTTGGGCAAGGATCCTTTCGGTCTTGCCTCTTCCCATCTGCGCATAAACCACATTGTAGTTGAGATCTTCAAATCCCAATAAGTTGGTGGTCATGGTACGGTTCAATGGAAAAGAAGACCCATAACCTGCTGCAGAACCCAATGGATTCTTATTACAGATATGCCAAGCTGCTTTTAACAAATGAAGGTCATCCACCAAACTTTCCGCATAAGCGCCGAACCATAATCCAAAGGAAGAAGGCATGGCGATTTGTAAGTGGGTATAACCTGGCATCAATACCTGCTTATGCTGATTGCTCAGTTGGATAAGCTGCTGGAAAAGTGCTTCGGTATTTTTAAAGATGGATTCGATCTCTGATCGGAAATATAATTTCAGATCCACCAATACCTGATCATTTCTTGACCTCCCGGAATGGATTTTCTTGCCGGCTTCTCCAATCCGTTGGGTAAGCATCATTTCTACTTGGGAATGCACATCCTCGACCGAATCTTCGATCTGGAATTTGCCATCCAGAATTTCTTGGTAGATATTTTTAAGTTCTTTTTGGACCAGGGTTAGGTCCTCATCTGTCATCAGATTGATGCTGTTGAGCATTCGGGTATGCGCAAGGGAACCCAATACATCTGCACCTGCTAGGTGCATATCCATTTCACGGTCCTGCCCTACGGTAAATGACTCGACAAACGAATCAACATCTATATTTTTTTGCCAAATTTTCATGTGTGCGGTATCTCGAACAAAAGTACCAATATCTGTAGAATTTACAATATGGAATCAAAATCTGTTGAATTGTTGGGGGATTGGGGATGGGGTTTATTCAATTCTTTACAGAAGCTTCATGTTTTTTTAAATTTTTGTTGACAATTATTTCATAATTGGATTTTAGGCTGGAAATTTTAACAATTTTTAACAGCTTTTCCGTTTTAGCAAGGTTTTTATCCAAATTTGGGGCGGTGGTTGGGTTGTAATTGGCTTGGATTTTAGCCTGTCTGAAAAAAGCAATCTTGGAGTAATAAGGAAAATACAGCCAAATTAATTAAGTAACTACTTACTTTTTTTTAAAAAACAATTTGCAGTAAAGTCTTTAAAGACCTATGTTTGTGATGTAAAGGGAGATGAAAAGAAATAAAAAGTGAGTTTACACTCACACTAATAACCACCCAAAGAAACTAAAAAATGATAGACCTGAATGTCTTAAAACTTTGAAAGAAATTATTCTATCCAATTATAAACTAATTTTGATTAAAGACTTGTCACCATGCCCACGACAAGTCTTTTTTTATTGGGATTTTTTTTGAAAATTGTTATTGCGTAATTCGTCATTGCGCTAATCGTCATTGGGAGGAGGCCTTTTTTTGGCGTCATTGCGAGGAGGTACGACGAAGCAATCTTTCGATTAGTGTAAAGATTGCTTCGTTCCTCGCAATGACGGGTAAAGTTCCTCGCAATGACGGCCAAAAATCTTATATTTGTAAAACGGACACACATTCGTCCGTGAACAACAGTTAAAAACAGATAAACATGGCAACGGAAAGTAAAAGACAACAACGATTTGCAGGAGTGATCCAACAGGATTTAGCGGAGATGTTTCAGCGTGAGGGTAATGCATGGGCTCCAGGTGCTTTTATTACTGTGACCAAAGTTCGGGTTACACCCGACTTGGCCATCGCACGCGTTTACCTTAGTTTCTTAAAAACATCCACCGCAAAAGCAGATCTGGAAAACATCAAAAGCAAATCCAACGAGATTCGCTATAAATTAGGTGCAAGGATTAAAAACCAGGCACGCATTGTTCCACAATTGGAGTTCTTCCTGGATGACACCAACGAATATGTGGAGCACATGGATAAATTGTTTGACGAGATCAGCAAAGAACCTCGCCAACCAGAAGAATAGTACTTCTTAAAGGCATGATCTACAGATTGGATGAAAAACAAATCAGTTTTCCTCACCCTTCATTAGCAGACGAAGATGGATTATTGGCCGTTGGCGGCGATTTAAGCATCGATCGGTTATTGTTGGCTTATGAATATGGAATTTTCCCATGGTATGATGAGGACACCCCCATATTATGGTATGCGCCTTTTGAAAGATTTGTGCTCTATCCTGAAAAGATAAAAATCTCAAAAAGCCTTCAGAAAACAGTAAGATCCGGCAAATTCCGAATCACAGTAGATACAGCTTTTGCAGAGGTAATTCAAGCCTGTGCAACGGTGGATCGAAAAGATCAACAGGGCACTTGGATCGTTGATGACATGCAACAAGCCTATATTAATCTGCACAAGGCCGGATATGCACATAGTATAGAGGTTTGGCAGGATAATAAGTTGGTTGGGGGATTATATGGTGTTCAGGTAGGCCGGGTTTTCTGTGGAGAAAGTATGTTCTCCAGAGTTTCCGATGCTTCCAAAGTCGCCTTGGTCCATCTTGCACAAGATTTTGGTTTGTCGATGATCGATTGCCAGGTACCATCGCAACATCTGCAAAGAATGGGGGCAGAATTAATCAGCCAAGAGAAATATTTGCTAGATTTAGCTCATCAAGATATAAAGCCCTATGGATTTCAAAGAACACTTTAACCTCTCTGAGCAGATTTTATATGTCAATACACCCGGAAACGGATTGATTCCTAAGGAAACACTTGCGTGGCGAAGAAATTGGGATGAAACGTTTTTTGATATCCATACAGACCTACGGGATAAGCAGGCGGATTTCCTTTCGGAAGTAAAAGCCAGCATATCTACCTTATTCAATACGAATAGCGAAAACACCTTCCTAACGCCGAATTTTTCCTTTGGTTATAACACCCTGATAGAACGCTTGCCCACTGATTTTGAATTTTTGGTTTTAGCGGATGAATACCCCTCCCTGCAATATCCCTTGATCAATAGGAGATTAAGCTTTCAGGAAGTTCCGGTCAGCATAAATGTGGAGGAAAGGATTCTGGAGGCTATCGAAACGCAGCGGCCTAATGTTTTTGTCTTTAGTGTGGTTCAGTATATTTCGGGATTAAAAATTGATCTGGGTTTTATTAAGCAACTCAAGAAGACCTTTCCGGAGATGTGGATCATCGCCGATGCTACGCAATACTTGGGCACGGAGCCTTTCGATTTTAAAGCTTCGGGGATAGATGCGCTAGCCTGTTCGGGTTATAAATGGTTGTTGTCGGGTTTTGGTAATGGCTTTATTACGCTGAGTGATGGATTAGCTGATTTTCTAAATGGGATGCTGAAGGATATTCCACGACCGAAGGCTGCCATGTGGCATACCAAATCCTTGTTAGGAACGTTCTTTGAACCGGGACACCAGGATACGTTGGCACATGGGACCTTGCAGCATTCGCTAAAGTTTTTGGAAAGAATGGATTTGAGGGAAGTTGGCGCACATTTGGAAGAAGTGCGGAATGAGGCTTATGAGTTGTTGGATGAAAGGGGATTTTTGTTGGATATCTGCAAAAGAGCGAACAGATCTTCCTTGATCAATATACAGATCGACCCGACCTTATATCCAAATTTATTACAGAGTGGAGTTAAATGTTTCCCGCGAGGAACAGGAATACGAATAGGATTGCATCTATATAATGACAAGGAAGATGTACATCGATTGATAGAAATAATAGAAAGTTTACGATGAATTATAAAATAGGCGATTTAGTACGATTTGTAGAAGAGCCCATAGAAGGACATATCACCTCTTTTTTAGGGAATGAGATGGTGGGAGTAACGGATGATACAGGATTTGAGATTCCGGTATTGCTGAATAAGATTACTTTGGTGCATGGAAATATGCGGATGGCCGAGGATGATGAACCTGTTCAGGTGAATCTGAATGCTAAATTTATTGACAAAGGGATTTATTTGGCGCTTACTGGTGAGCAGAAGGATGGATTGGTGAAGTTTTTCTTGGTCAATGAGACTTCTTTTGAGCTGTTGGTAGCGGTGGAGGAGGTTTCGGGAAATAAACGAACTGGGATTTTTGCGAATATTATTCCTGCAAGGGAGTATAATCAGATTTATACGGGTAATTTTTCGGCGATCAATAAATGGCCGACGATGGAATTTCAGATTGTGCGGACTTCTCGGAGAAGCCATGAGGGAAAATCGGCAATTGAGAAAACAGTGAAGGTGAAACCGTTGGATTTGATTAATTCGAAGGAGCAGTCGGAGGTTTTGCCGGAAAAGGCTTGGTTATTTGAGTTGGATAAGGTGGAGGAGAATATTGGATTGGATAAGTTGAAGGATCATTTTATTTCGCATAGGCCAGGGAGGAGATAAGGTGGGGGGAATGTGGTGTTGGGTAGAGTCATGGCCTGCTGAGCGTAGTCATGTCATGCTGAGCGTAGTCGAAGCATCTTTACGGTGGTATACGAACAGATCCTTCGACTCCGCTCAGGATGACATGGAGGCTACACTCAGGATGACAAAATCATTAATCTTCTTGCTCTGCGATTGGGTTTCCTTTTCCTACCGATCCTTTTCCTACGGAAAAAACAATAATCAACGCGCCTACGATTATCACCGCCCAGCCCCATTTCATATGCAATGTCTTCACCAAAATATTATCAATAAACTTCCAACCAAAATAATTATGAATCTGGAAATAAACCAAGCCCATTGCCAATACCAACCAGCCCACTAACACCAAACCCACTATCCGAAATGCTCGTAACTTCCGGATAAAAAACAACAGCACAGCCAATCCCAACAACCCATTAGTGATCATATACAGCCCCATATCCACCTGAAATAAGTTCCAGTTCGCCTGTAAGGGTGTTTTCAAGAAAGGACAGAAAATTGCGGATAAAAACACAACAATAAATCCGATAATAGCCATTGGTTTGTTTAAGCGATTCATATCTTTATTTTTTGTCAAATATGAGAAAACCTTATGAATATTATCACTCATCCCGATTTTTTCTCCTTAAAACCCCTACAATAATGGTGACTTTTCCCCGTTATAAATTATGATTGTCATCACAATTATTTTCCAAATACTTCTATAACACCCTCTAAAATAACATTTTAACATTTTTTTAACATTATTTATAATCGTTCTAAATTCATTGTATTGACAGATTTTTGACAATATCCCAAAGGTTTTAATCTACATTTGCAGTACAAAATTATTGGCGGAAGATTAAGCTTTGAAGAATTTAAAAGTTATAGCGTTTACCCATAAACATGTCGATCTAAAAGATCTTGGGAATTTGGTTATATGCAATGAGGAGTTGGATAATCGCCTTATTAACCTTAAGAACAGTTTAGACATCCCTGAAATATTCTACATCGGTACTTGTAACCGGGTGGAATTCGTGTTTTATGGTCCGCATGAATTGAACGATGATTTTGTAGTTCAATTTCTTGACAAGATGAATTTCTGTGTACCGGCTGAGCGCATGCAATGTTACCTAAGCCAAGTGAACAGATATACTGGTCAAGATGCCCTTCAACATCTTTTCCGTACCTCCTGCTCCATGGAGAGTTTAGTGGTCGGAGAAAAAGAAATCCTTGCCCAGATCCGCCGTGCTTACGATCGTTGTAAAGCAGCAGGCTTCACTGGCGATTTCTTACGCTTGATGATGGACCGCCTGGTTAAAACAGCAAAAGAGGTCTATACCTTCACCAATATTTCACGCAACCCCATCTCCGTGGTTTCTTTGGCTTACCGTAAGCTTCGTGAAGTAAAATTAAACGACAACCCTAGGATATTGGTTATTGGTTCGGGCGAAACCAACCAAAACTTGGCCAAATACCTGAAGAAACATAAATACAGCAATTTTACCATCTTCAACAGAACCGTGGAAAACGCTGCAGCACTTGCAGAAGAATTGAACGCGCCTGTTTACCCGCTATCGGAATTGAAAAATTACAAGAAAGGGTTCGATTTGATGATTACCTGTACAGGAGCTCCTGAGGCGATCATCCATGAAGACCTTTATCAATCCCTATTGAATGGTGAAGATGATAAAAAAGTGATTATCGATTTGGCAATTCCGAATGATATCGATGCGGAAATCATTGCAAAACACCCGATCCAATACATTGAGGTGAGCAGTTTGCAACAGATTGCGGAGAAGAACATTCAAGAGCGCTATGCGGAATTGGAGAGTGCCGAGAAGATCATCGACCAAAATATCAAAGAATTCCTTCCGATCTTAAAGCAACGTCGTGTAGAAGTTGCGATGAAAGAAGTTCCAGAGCAAATCAAAGCGATTCGTGAATTGGCCATGACCGAGGTTTTCGCCAATGAAATGGAACAGCTTGATCCTCAGGCCCGCGAAGTGCTCAACAAAGTCATCAACTACATGGAAAAGAAATACATCAAAGTTCCCATGGTGATGGCAAAAGAGATTCTCGTGAAATCTGCGGAATCTGAGAGCAACTAATTCCTTAACGCTATTTTAAATATTCGCATTCTGACAATAAAAAGGCAGAATTGATTGGCTATTTCCTTAACTTTGCCAGCGAATTATTCATATGTAAATCTTTGAACGTGAACAGAAAACTTATCATCGGTACCCGGGGCAGTGAATTGGCCTTATGGCAAGCAAACTTTGTCAAGGATCGATTGGCTGACATTGGGGTACAGGCCGAGTTAAAAATCATCAAAACACAAGGAGATATCATCCAACATCTCCGATTGGATAAATTAGAAGGCAAAGGTTTCTTTACCAAAGAATTGGAAGAGGAACTGTTGTCCGGAGGTATTGACCTCGCGGTGCATTCTCACAAAGATTTACCTACCGTAAACCCTCCAGGGTTAATTATTGCAGCCGTTTCGGAACGGGAAGACCCTGCAGAACTACTGATTGTACATAAGGATTGTGTGGATATCAGCAAACGCCTATCCCTAAAGCACAATGCCACCATTGGTACATCTTCCAACCGTAGAAAAGCACAATTACTTTCCTTAAGACCAGACCTAGAATTCGATGACCTTCGTGGAAACCTGCAAACTAGGGTTCAGAAATTAAGGGATGAAAAATATGATGCCATTATGTTGGCAAAAGCCGGGATTGCCCGGATTAATATGGATCTTTCGGATTTCCACCTGGAAGAGATCCCTCCGGTGGAATTGATCCCTGCTCCTGCTCAAGGTGTTCTGGCGATTCAGATCCGCGAATCCGATACCGAATTATTTGATATTCTTCAGGGAATCCACAATAAGGAAGTGGCGGAGACTATTGCGGTAGAACGCAAGGTATTGAACATGTTCGATGCCGGTTGTCACGCTCCACTAGGTTCTTATTGCCGTAAAAAAGATGGCATGTACCAATCTTGGACCTCCATTGCAGATACGAATGAGGACTTTCCAGACCGCGTGTTCCTGCAGGCAGAAAGCACCGAAGGGATGGCGGAAAAGATCTTTGCCAAATACAGCAAGGATAGAAAACTTCCATCTTCGGTATTCATCACCCGCGATCTGGCAGAAAACTCCTATTTAGGAAGGTTCCTTAAAAAACACGAGATCCAGATCGATGACCGATCGTTGATCCGTATTTTCCCAACCATCAATAAATTGGATTCTTTTATCCTTAAACGCGCTGATTGGATTTTCTTCAACAGCAAGAATGCGATTGAACATTTCTTTAAATTGGAGCCTTGGATTTTGAAAAAAACCAAGATTGCCGTTTTGGGCAGAGGATCTGAGGATACATTGAGAAAGTACAACCGCATTGCAGACTTCTCTGGTGATAACTTAGGTATTGAAACCGAAGATATCGCGAAGGAATTTGCGAAATTGGTGGATGGACAGACGGTATTGATCCCTCGCGCTGAAGGATCGTACATGACCATCCAAAAGGCCTTGACTCCAGAAACCAAGGTGATCGATATGCCAATCTATGAAACTGTCATTGAAGAAGAGGTGAACAAGACCAATGCGGAGGTGATGATTTTCACTAGCCCTAGCAATGTGGAAGCCTATTTCCGCGAAAACTTGGCAGATCCGGATCAGAAGATCATCTGTATCGGTCATTCTACCGCAGCTGCTATCGAGAAATTGGGCTTAAAATACACGCTTCCATTTACCCCAGATGAAATAGGTTTGGCGGAAGCAATTTTCGGATTAGATTATTAATAAACAACACATCATGTTACATCGTCCTAGAAGAAACAGGAAATCGGCTGTAATACGCGATATGGTTCAAGAGAACCACCTACATGCACAGAATCTTATATTCCCATTATTTATTGTTGATGGCGAAAACCAGAAAGTAGAAGTATCCTCCATGCCGGGCATTTACCGGTATTCGGTGGATAACCTTTTACGCGAAGTGGAAAGCTGCATGAAGCTTGGGTTAAAAGCATTTGACCTTTTCCCGGCTGTAGAAGAGTCTTTAAAAGATAAATATGCTACGGAAAGCTACCGCAAAGGTACCTTGTACCTTCGGGCCATCGAGGAAGTAAAGAAGAACTTCCCGGAAGCTTGTGTGGTAACCGACGTTGCCATGGATCCCTATAGTTCGGATGGCCACGATGGTATTGTGGAGAACGGTGAGATCCTGAACGATGAAACCCTAGAAGTATTGGGTAAAATGGCTTTGGCACATGCGGAATCAGGTGCGGATATCATTGCTCCATCGGATATGATGGATGGTCGTATCGGCTACTTGCGTGAGGTATTGGATGAAAATGGTTTTACCAATGTATCCTTGATGTCCTATACCGCGAAATATGCTTCTGCTTATTATGGTCCTTTTAGGGATGCCCTAGGTTCTGCACCTAAAAAAGGTGATAAAAAGACCTATCAGATGAATCCAGCCAACAGCAAGGAAGCCTTGATCGAAGCACAATTGGATATGGAAGAAGGTGCGGACTTTCTAATGGTCAAACCGGGATTACCTTATCTGGATGTGATCAAGTTATTGCATGATAATTTTGATCTTCCGATCGCTGCCTATAATGTTTCCGGAGAATATGCGATGTTAAAAGCAGCCATTGCTAATGGTTGGTTAAGTGAGCAGGTGATCTTGGAAACCTTATTGAGTTTTAAACGTGCTGGCGCAACCTCTATCCTAACCTACCATGCCAAAGAGGTGTTGGAAAAAGGTTGGGTAAAATCCTATTAATTGCTATTTTTGTAAGCTTAAACCGCAGAAATAATCATATTTTCATAAAAATGGAACATACACGAATAAAAGAATTATTAAAATCAGAAGAGTTTGGAAAAGAAGTAATTGTTAAGGGATGGGTTCGCACCTTTCGTAACAATCAATTTGTGGCGATCAATGACGGTTCTTCCATCAATAATATCCAAGCTGTAATCGATTTTGAGAACACCCCAGATGATATCCTGAGAAGAATCACTACTGGTGCCGCTGTTCGTGTAAAAGGGACTTTGGTGGAATCCCAAGGTAAAGGACAACGTGTGGAAGTGAAAGCGACGGACATCAGCATTATTGGTGATTCGGATGCAGAGAAATTCCCATTGCAACCTAAAAAACACAGTCTTGAATTCCTTCGTGAAATTGCACACCTTCGTTTCCGTACCGGAACTTTCAACGCGATCTTCAAAGTGAGAAACGCATTGGCATTTGCTGTCAATAAATTCTTTCAAGAAAGAGATTTCGTTTATATGCATACGCCTATCATTACAGGATCGGATGCTGAAGGCGCTGGAGAGATGTTCCGCGTAACGACTTTGGATCTGAACAACCTACCTCGTACAGAGCAAGGGGACATCGATTTTAAAGAAGACTTTTTCGGCAAATCAACCAACTTAACGGTTTCCGGCCAATTGGAAGGCGAATTAGCTGCTTTGGCTTTTGGAAATATCTATACCTTCGGACCAACCTTCCGTGCAGAGAATTCTAACACTACCCGTCACTTGGCGGAGTTCTGGATGATCGAACCGGAAATGGCTTTCTATGAATTGGAAGACAACATGCAGTTGGCGGAAGATCTATTGAAATATGTGATCAGATATGCCTTGGATACCTGTCCGGAGGAGATCGAATTCTTGAGAGCTCGTCTTTTGGAGGAAGAGAAATCTAAACCG
This sequence comes from Sphingobacterium sp. CZ-2, assembly GCF_004526235.1. GTDB lineage: Bacteria > Bacteroidota > Bacteroidia > Sphingobacteriales > Sphingobacteriaceae > Sphingobacterium > Sphingobacterium tenebrionis. Next base: position 668,751 of record NZ_CP038159.1, read on the forward strand.
CAGGCAGATCGTTCTGAGTTGGATCTGGTAGAGAAATTAAACTTTGTTGTGGAGAATGATTTTGTTCGTTTGACTTATACAGAAGCGATCGACATCCTGATGAAGAGCAAGCCTAACCAGAAGAAACAGTTCAAATACCTGATCGAAGGTTGGGGTGCTGACCTGCAATCGGAGCACGAACGTTATCTGGTAGAAAAACATTTCAAAAAACCGGTTATCTTAACTGATTATCCAAGAGAGATCAAGTCTTTCTATATGAAACAGAACCCTGTTGATGCGCAAGGTAGACAAACCGTTCGTGCGATGGATATCCTGTTCCCTGGAATCGGAGAAATGGTTGGTGGTTCTCAGCGAGAGGAAAACCTGGAGAAATTGATCACCAGGATGAATGAAGTAGGTATTCCTACGGAAGAAATGGAGTGGTTCTTGGATACCCGTCGTTTTGGATCGGTGCCGCATTCTGGTTTCGGTGTAGGATTTGAACGTTTGGTGTTGTTCACTACCGGCATGACCAACATTCGGGACGTGATACCTTTCCCAAGGACGCCTAAGAACGCTGAATTCTAAGATCATTAAAAATATAATTAAAACCGTCAGAAACTTCTTTTGACGGTTTTTGTTTATCATATAGCGGATTTAACATCCATAACCCTAAAAGAGAAAAGCATGCTGTTGAAGATATACAACGATAACCCTAATCCGAAGGTAATAGAAGAAGCCGTAGAGGTTTTGAAAAAAGGTGGAGTGATCATCTACCCGACGGATACCGTCTATGGTATGGGGTGTGATATCAGCAATCAGAAGGCTATTGAAAAGGTCTATGCCCTGCGTGGATTAAAACCTGACAAAGCAAATCTCTCTTTTATCTGTTATGACCTGACGGATATCTCGCAATATACCAAGCCGTTTGATACAGCTGTGTTCAGGGTATTGAAAAAGGCTTTGCCTGGTCCATTTACCTTTATTTTTAATGCGAGCTCTCAAGTTCCGAAGCTGTTGAGTTCGAAAAAGAAAACTGTAGGTATTCGTGTCCCTGACAATAACATCGTTCGGGAGATCGTGAAGCAATTGGGGCATCCCATTGTGACGACATCCATCCACGATGAGGATGAAATCATTGAGTACTCTACCGACCCTGAATTGATCTATGAAAAATACCAGGATAAGGTAGATTTGGTGATCGATGGTGGTTATGGTGATAACGTGGCTTCTACCATTGTGGATCTTACTTCCGGGGATTTTGAGGTTATTCGTGAAGGAAAAGGAGACTTGGATCAATATTTATAATTTGAAGCCTCTGCCCGATCTTTTATCGCTTGATTAAAGAGTTCAAAACCCTTTTTTGTATTTCCATGGATCATTTTCTGGAGGAAGGGCACTAATATTCCGGAGAATTTCTCCCCTTGTACCAGCTCGGTAGTTCCATCTTTAGTTTCCCTTAACAGGAAATAATGTTCACCATCAAAGATTCCCTTTATCAGCAAACTACCTTTCCAACGTAGTTCTTGGTTGGATTTGATCGCTAAAAAGATGGGATTCATGGTTATTTTGCCTCCTCCCGGTTGTGATAATACTACCTTAGTTCGAGAACCTTCCTTTGGTATTCCTTTAAATTCCTTGATGGTTGGGCTCCAGGTAGGATACTTTTCAAAGTCAGATAAGATGTTCCAAACGAGTGAGATTGGAGCTTGAATGTTTATCGTTGTTTCTATCGCTGTTTTCATATACCAAAGGTAGCCTGAGGTATTCCGAAAGCACTTGACATTTATCAAGAAATAGCCAACTTATTCCTGATCCTGCTTAATGTCTCTGGGCTCATCCCCAAAACCGAGGCAATGTATTGCAGGGGAACCTGATTAAACAGGGCTTTATGTTGATGGAAATATTTCAGATATCGCTCCTCTGCAGATAAGCCAATAAAATCAAATACACGGGATTCGATCTGCATGAAACACTTCGCCAAAAAACGCTTTTCCAACAGATTCCATTCAGGGAACTGCTTTTCCAAGCTCTGGTAATCGGTTTTTGTTAAAGTCCAGATGCCCATCGGACTCAACGCTTCAATGGTTCCCAGTGCTGGTTGATTAAAAAAGAAGGACGATAGATCCGTCATGAAATAACCTGGAGAGCCTATCCATTGGGTTACTTCCTTTTCTTCTGTCCATTTCACCACTCGACAATAGCCTGACTCTATAAAACTTAAGCGATCTGCTGATTTTCCAACTGCTAAGAACAGGTCTCCTTTTGCCAGCTCCTCCCTTTTGAAAAGGCTGAGGATATGTTCTGCCTGCAGTTCATCGACCTCAAATAATTGAAAGAGTTGTTCCTTAAATGCTTTCATATATTGGCTATTCTTTTTGTTTTCCTTCTTTCATAAATATAGGAAACATTAAATAAGATGATGGCCAAGAAGGTAAGGCTAAACGCAATGATCTGGAATAGGGTAATGGATTCCTTGTAATAAAGGATCGCCAAGAAAAAGGAAATGATGGGATTAAGATAAAGCAGGATGCCCACTACAGAGCTATCCAAGCCTTTTAAGGCGTAGATATTCAAGAACAATGGGATAATGGTATATCCAATGGCAATGACCATAATCAAAAGATAGAAATCATCGGTTTTTGGTACAGAGGTGTCGATCATCCCCAGTATAGGCAGCAATAAGAGCGTACTGACCAAAATATGTATGGTCAGGGTGACGAACTTATCCAGTTGAAAGGAATTCTTCTGCAGCACAAGATAGGCCGCATAAGAAAGCGCAATTACAAAACTATAGAAGAGGTCGATAAAATGGCCATAGGCCATGAGGATACAACTGACCACACTCAGCGCCACGGCAAACCATTGACCTTTGTTTAGGTGTTCCTTAAGGAAGATACTGGCCAAGACGGTCGTTAAGATCGGACAGATCAAGTAGGCCAGTGAGGTGGCATTGACCGAAACGGTATTCATTACATAGATAAAGAGGAACCAGTTCAAGGCCAATAAAATGGCACTTCCAATCACATTGATCAGCAGATTCTTTAATTGTTTTTTTGGAAGATTTCGGAGGTACTGTATACTTGCCAGGGTCTGCTTGCGTCTGAACAGGAAACAAGCAATGACAATGGAAACGGAGGCGAACAAAACGCGGTGGATCAGAATATCCAGGGCGGCATAGGCACCGAGCGGTTTAAGAACGAGGGCAAAGGTTCCCCAGATCAAAAAACCCAGCACGGCTGATAGGTAATATTTCATCGATAAAAAAGAAAAGAACTAAGGTAAACTGAAAAGAACTAAGGTAAACTACAGAATTACAAATTCCTCAATGACCACCTGCCCCACATACTCATTCACACGGCCGATGATCTGCCTACGCATCATCGCCAACTCATTCTTGATGACAGCCGATTCTACACGAACAAATAACTTTTTATCCCGGATATAGATCTGTTGGGTTCGGTTGGCGATCGCTTGTCCGATCAATTCTGGCCAGGCAGCCACAATGGAGGTTTCGTCAAATTTCCTGCGAAGACGATAGACATCCAGAAGCTTCTCTACCGCCTGTTTGATGGTGATATCATCGCTTCTTCGAAAAGCATCGTCTTTATTGTACTTCAGCATTTACTTGACCTCCTTGTATATCAAAGATACGAATAGGTTTACCTATTTCTTCAAAAATTCTGTTTATTCTATCCGCATCCGTATCTGTAAGAAAAATCTGTCCAAACTCATCTTCCGACACCAACTGCATCAATTTCTTGGTGCGGTTTTCGTCCAATTTATCGAAGATATCATCCAATAAAAGCAATGGTTTAAACTGTTTTTTATCTTTCAGAAAAGAGTATTGGGCGAGTTTCAAAGCAATCAAAAAGGATTTTTGTTGACCTTGGGAACCAAACTTCTTCAAGGGCATCCCCTCGTGGATACTGAACAGCAGATCATCTTTATGTATACCAATGCTGGTTCTTTCCAATTGCCTATCTTTATCTAAGCTTGTCTCCAATAGCTGCAGAAAATCCTGCCCCATAAGCGGTGATTCATAGATAAGCTCCACTTGTTCCGCATCATCGGATAAGAACTGGTAATACCGACGGAATTCTGGTAGAAATTCAGCCATGAACTGTTGTCTTCTTTTAAAGATCCGTTCACCCGATTCGACCAATTGTAGGTTCAGCACCTCCAAAAGTCCCACATCAAAAACACCGGTATCCTTGATGTTCTTCAGAACGGTGTTGCGTTGCAGCAATATGCGGTTGTAGGAAATCAGGATATCCAGGTATTGGTTATCCGTTTGGGAGATTACATTATCAACGAATTTCCTTCTTTCCTCACTACCATCGATAATGATGGAGGTATCATTCGGAGAGATCATCACCAACGGAAATTGTCCAATATGATCGGCAAGTCGGCTATATTCTTTCTTGTTCTTCTTGAATTGCTTCTTCTGGTTTTTTTTGATGCTACAGGAAACCACATCACAGAGTAGTTCACGATCGAATTCGCCCTGCACCATAAACCAATCTTCCCCCTTTTTAATATGCTGGGAATCAATGGGATTGAAGAAAGATTTGCAGAGTGAAAGGTAATGGATCGCATCCAATAGATTTGTTTTTCCGGAGCCATTCTGTCCTGTAAAGGCGTTGGTTTCGGGTAAAAAATCTAAGGTAGACTCTGTATAGTTCTTAAAGTTTAAGACTGAAAGGTGCTTTAGCCACATAGCAAAGCAAATATAGGCTTTTTAGATGGGCTTAGCTTATTTTACTTCTTCAAAATCAATAAACTCACCAGCTGTTTCCGTGCCTTTGCCCTTTTTGGATTTTTCCGGGGTATATTCTACCCTTACTTTACCATCCTGACGAGACTCACGCTTGAACTGGGAAAATGGATCTTGATAACGTCCCTGTTGTGGACCTTCATTGGCGTATTGCCCTTGTTGACCATTCATGATCTTCTCAGCCACCTTCTTCATGAAGAAAGGCAGCAACAGGCGCATACCAAATTTGAACAGGTAATAAAATACAACTACGGATATAATGAAATAGATAAGTGTCATTCTTTTTTAATGCTTTTTATCAAATTTAATAAATATTTGAATGCTTAGCGGGGAAAATTGTCAAGGAAATCTCAATTAACAAATTTTTACTTTTTGCCTTTTGCCAATTGCAAAGCTTGAAAAAACTGGTCAGGATGCTGAGAACCAATCACATAGACCAATCCATCTTTGTCGGTTAACCAAATGGCTTCTTTGCCTCCTGAATAAAAACGAATCTTACCATTCTTATGCAAATTGTAAACCGGGTTATTAAAGAAGAAGTTGGAGTACTTCTTTTTTTCCACCTTGGTGATGGAATTTAAATCAATCTTCACCAAACTGGTGGTCCAAAGACCACTTAAGATCACATGCGTATCGGTGACTTTTGTCCGATAACTGATCATATAAAGCATAATAATCGAGACCAATAAGATCAAAACGCCGACAATGAAGAAAAGTTGGCGGGAAATCAGGTGTTCCCAATTGATATAATAAGCTACGAAACAGAACAGGGCAAGGATCAATCGAACACTAATCCAAGTCATGTCCCGACCTAGGTACTGTTTTTCCTGAAATAAAGGTTGATCTGTCATTTCCACTATTTGAACACTAATGTAAGTACTTTCTTTGTATTTTCAGTCACTTTATAGCGATTATCTAACCGCATGCCGACTACCCAGATGATTTCTCCATTGCCATTCACCAAGATCGGAATCTCTTCCTTTTCAAAGCGGTTGACCTTTTCCTGGATGAAGAAATCGCTCAATTTCTTCCTGCCTGTCATGCCCAGAGGAATGAAATAATCTCCTTGTTGCTTAAAGCGTAATTTTAATGGGAATTGGAGGAGGTCTGCATCGATATGGATTTCAGACTTTCCATTTTCGTTTGTGTTTGTGTTTGTGTTTTGTTTCGATGATTTAGGATCTTCAACCTCAAGATCTCTTAAACGGCCTAAGGTTAAATACGAATCTAGAAAAGGAAAGCTTACGCTTTCTCCTGCGCTTAAATGTTTACTAACATTATCTTCTAATATTAGCAGCTTCTGCTCCTTTTTTAATCCTGATCTCTTTCTAATGATCAATTGATCCCTATCCATCAATAGCTCATAATCCGATGATTCAAATACCTGCCCCATCGGCTTATCCCATACCGCAATCATTTCCTCCAGAATACTTTTTTGAAAACCAAAAGGTTTAAACAGCTCAAATAAAAAGTAGGAATCAGAAAGGTTTTCCGATAAGTCTGCTCGTTGGATGTAAACATATTTACCATCTTCACGAAACAACTCTTTTCTTCTCTCCGAAACAATACGTTGGATGAATTGGTAACTTTCTTCAAAATGCTTGATGTTCTCCAAGAATATCTGCTCAAAATCAGGCTGAATTTCCTTGAACTTGGGAATAATCTCCAACCGGATTTTATTCCGGGCATATTTATTGGAAAAATTCGATTGATCATCACGGTAGGGAACCTGAAGATCTTTCACTATTTTATCCACTTCCGCTCCAGTAAAACACATCAAGGGGCGGATAAGGTGATCTCGCTGGATGGAAATGCCCAAAAGGCCCTTCAATCCCGTGCTCCTGGTCAGGTTGAATAGGGAAGTTTCGATATGATCGTTCAGATGCTGCGCAATCGCGATCTTCCCATATCCAAATTCGATCCTTAACTGCTCGAACCACTCATAACGCAGTTCACGAGCAGCCATCTGAATGGATATTTTATGTTCATCGGCGTATTCCTCGGTGTCAAAATGGATAACATGGAAAGGAATTTGATGCTGAAGCGCGTAATTCCTCACCAATTCTTCATCCAGATCGGACTCCTTGCCCCGTAATTGAAAGTTACAATGGGCAATACTGATTTGATAGCCCAAATCATGCATCAGATGCAGCATCAGCATAGAATCCTTACCTCCACTGACTGCCAAAAGCACTTTTTCGGAACGGTTTATCAGTTCGTTTTTTGTTAAGAAATGCGAGAAATAAGCCTTTGCATCCATTCTTCAAAAATAGATATAATAAACTTTGCATCCCCTTTGCTATTAAAAATTATTGTTTAACAAATTTTTGCTAATTAATTGTATATTTTTGCGCTTGTGAGATACCTTATTCTACTGTTTTTAAGCATCATCTGTTTGGCCAGTTATGGCCAGATTCCCGTTACACCACAGGCTCAACCTGCAGGTAATGAACTTCGTTTGTTAAGTTCTTCTTCTGTTAAAGCCATAAATCAAAAAATATTCCGGGCGTATAATGCATTGTATGAACATAAGGGATCGAGATTGGCAGCCGATTCTGGCGATTATTACAAAGAAGAAGATGGTAGGGAATATTTTAAGGCAAAAGGAAATATCATTATCACACAGCCTTCTGGAACGGTCATTTTTGGGGATGATTTGTTTTATGATGCAGCTGCACAGCAAGCAACCCTACTTTATAATGTGAGGATGATTGATGGCGAAACTACGTTGACCACCAACCACTTGACCTATAATACGGGATCCCAACGTGGTTCCTACAGGAATGGAGGCCGAATTATTGGTCGTCAAGATACCATCACCTCTAGAAATGCTTATTATTTCGAAACGACCAAGGATGCTTATTTCCGTAACAAAGTGGTAGTCCGTTCGCCTGGCGCCATAATTTATACGGACTCCCTACAATACAATACCATGTATCGGGATGCCTTTTTCTTTGGCCCTACGAATATCAATGGTAGAAAAGGGGAGAAATTATATACAGAGCGTGGTAAATACAACACCGCCTTTGGCGTTGCGAAATTCAACAAAAACAACTTATACACCGAAGGATCTCGCTTTTTAAAAGGCGACAGCTTATTCTACGATCGGGAGAAAGGCATTGGAGAAGCTTTTAGGAATGTGGTATTCGTAGATACCTTGGATAAATTTTATGCCAATGGCGAGTATGGTAAGTACTTAGAGGCCGATCAGTCTATCCTAATGCATACCGACCCACTGATCAAATATGTTGTTCAATCAGATTCCACAGGGAATGCGGATTCAACAGCTACAGATACGATCGATAGGGCTAACTTAAGCCCCAAAGAGATCAGGCAGCTTGAACGCGATCAGGAAAAATTGGCCAAAGAAAAAGAAAAGGCCGAGAAAGAACGTTTAAAAGCGGCTGAAAAGCTCGAAAAGGAAAGGCAGAAGGAATTGGCGAAGAACCCAGAGCTTAAAACTATTGAACCTCCCAAGCAGGATAGTATCCTTGCGCCTACCGCTAAAACCAATACCAGGATCGACACAGCCTATATGACGGCTGACACCATATTTTCCAAGGTTATTTTAGTTAGGGATTATAAGCCTTTGGATTTAAAATTAGATCGATCGGGAGGAAAACTCCAAGAAGATACCGATGTGGATTATGGGGATGAGGAGGATATGGATTTTAATGCTGCTGGAGATTCCATCCAGGAAAACCCACAGACTGCCGGTGAGAAAATCCTTCAGGATCCAAAAAAACCGACTACTCCTGCTAAAACTGTCCAGAAAAAAACAACACCAAAGGTTAGTAACTCAAATCCTTCAACCCAGAACACGGTGGCTGTGGATCCGAAACAGATACAGGCCATCAGTAAAGCCGATAGCATCCTGCGCAGAAATGCGGTAATACCAACGGGAAATGAGCCGGATAGTTTGATGAAGAAGGCCATGAATTCAGCGCTGAAAGCCGATACAACGGTGAAAGATTCCACCGTTATGTTTTCGGATACTGCCAGAACCCGGATCGTGAATGCCTACAATAATGTCAGGGTTTTCAAATCAGACCTTCAGGCTGTTGCTGACTCCGTTTATTACGGAATGGTCGATTCCATGTTCAGGTTTATGGGTAAACCCATGATCTGGTCGGATGGATCCCAGATCTCTGCAGATACTATTTTTATGCAGATCAAGAACAACAAAATGGATAATGCATTATTAAAAGAGAATGCTTTTATGGTGAATGCAGTCCTGGATACTGTTAAGTTCAATCAATTAAAAGGCCGAAAGATTGTCGCCTTCTTTGCCAATAACAATATCGAACGCCTATTCGTAACAGGAAATGCGGAGGCTCTTGTGTTCAATGCAGATGATAAAACAAAGATCATCAAAGAGATGTTCCATGACCGCTGTAGCCGGATCAAAATACGTATGGTAGACCGAAAAATCAATGATTATGTTTCGGAAAGGAAGGTTGACCAGAAGCTTTATCCGTTCAAACTGGTAACCCAAGAGAATGAGGTACTACCCGGCTTTATTTGGAAGCCTCAGGACAGGCCAAAGTCCGTGGAAGACATGATGAACAGAAAACGCAGCAAGGAAACTGTTGTTCCAGACCAGAATGGCAAAGACGATCCAGAGCAGAATTCATCTGATCAAAACAGCAAGGAAAATCCTATTCAAAAAAGTATAGAAAATCCAACCCAGAAAAAAGTAGAAAATCCTGTTCAGACCAAAAAAGAAGTAGAAAACTTAGAAGAAGAACAGAACAGCTCGACTAACCCATAAAGGATTTAAATTCCATCCAGAACATCTTTTTCTTTTGCACATCGGCAAACATCTCTTCAAAACTGAAGGTATTAAAGACCGTTGCTATCTTTCCGTGCATATAAGAATTATGTGCGATGGCCGGTAAGCCCAAAGAAATAGGTTCCACACCCAATAAGGTAATTTTCTTCGGTTGGAAAAAGGCCATGATCCGTTTCCAATCATTCGGATTATGCGGGTTGGCCAGATTGACTACAGCCACATTTCCAGCGTGGAGCTGCAATGCACCTATGGTTTTCAGAAAAGCCTCTTCTGCCGCCGGCGAGAAATAAGGATAATCCGGATACCGCAGAATAAACAACACCCCTGTGCTCTTATCCCCTTGATATATAAACTCCTCAGCAGAAGTTAATTCCTGCTGAGGAGTTTTTGGTATAAATAAGGTTTCCGACATCAACGCTTGAAGCGCAACGGGATTCGTTGTATGTAAGCTATCTGCCATTTCTAAAACCTATTCTTAAATCAAAAATATGGACTATTGACCCAATACCCAAGCGAAGATCAATGGCGCAACGATAGTTGCATCAGACTCCACGATGAATTTAGGGGATTCGGTATCCAATTTACCCCAAGTGATTTTCTCATTCGGAACTGCGCCTGAATAAGAACCAAAAGAAGTGGTCGAATCAGAGATCTGACAGAAATAGGACCAGAAAGGAACATCATGCCATTCCAAATCCTGATACATCATTGGAACCACACAGATTGGGAAATCTCCGGCAATACCACCACCGATCTGGAAGAATCCTACTCCTTTACCACCAGAATTCGCGCGGTACCATTCTGTAAGATAGATCATGTACTCAATACCGGTTTTAACCGTGTGTACATTCAACTCGCCTTTGATCACGTAGGAGGCGAAGATATTACCTGTAGTAGAATCTTCCCATCCCGGTACAATGATTGGAATATTTTTATCTGCAGCTGCCAAGATCCAAGAGTTCTTCGGATCGATCTCGTAATATTGTTCAAGATCTCCGGAAAGAACAACTTTATATAAAAATTCGTGTGGGAAATAACGTTCGCCAGCAGCTTCTGCGTCTTTCCAAGCCTTTTCTAAATGGGATTGCAAACGACGGAAAGCTTCTTCTTCTGGGATACAGGTATCGGTTACACGGTTGTAATGGTTCTCCAATAATTCCCATTCATCTTGAGGCGTCAAATCGCGGTAATTTGGAACACGCTTATAGTGAGAGTGAGCCACCAAGTTCATCACATCCTCTTCCAAGTTCGCACCAGTACAGGAAATGATAGCCACTTTATCCTGACGGATCATTTCAGCTAGGGAAATTCCAAGTTCTGCGGTACTCATCGCACCGGCCAATGAAATCAACATTTTACCACCCGCTGCCAAATGATCTTCATAGCCTTTCGCCGCATCTACCATCGAAGCAGCATTAAAATGAAGATAGTTTTTCTCCATGAATTGAGAAATAGGTCCTCTTTGTGTACTCATAATCTTTAATTCTGATAAATGTTCCCAAAGGTACTCATTTATACCCAAATTTCAGCCGTAAACGAACTTACTTTCGCTTCAATAGCTTCCGGAAAATATAAAAGAAAAAGGCCAGGATCAAGACCAGAATAAGTAGGATCAATACCTCACTTACTCCCAGATTCCAGCTGTCGTTATTTAATTGTGCGTAGATCATACCAGCCATTTATCGCATTTTTGTAAGAATTCTTCCGAAATATCAGCCGCGATGCCCGGACCATCGGTCAGCTTGATGGCATAGCCATCATAAACTACTCCCCCAATTACTGGATCTTCCAGATGGCCCACCATGCAGGTATCCAGATCATAGAATTTCACATTATCTGCCGCATAGGCGAAATGCGCCTTGGCAGCCAATGCCAAACGGCTTTCCAACATCCCTCCGATCATACATGGGATACCATATTCCTTGGCTACCGCCTGTATCTTCAGCGATTCTGCAATACCCGAAGATTTGGAGAATTTGATGTTGATGTAATCACAACTATCAGTTCTACAGATGCGCTCCGCATCATGATGATCATAGACCGATTCATCCGCCATGATGGGAACAATGGTCTCCGCTCGTAGTGCAGCAAGCAGATGGTCATTATAGGTTCGCATCGGTTGTTCGCAGAATTGGATTTTCAAGGGTTCCAATCCTTGCAACGCTTCCACAGCCTCTTCATAGGTCCAACCTTGGTTGGCATCGATGCGGATAGGGATATCAAAACCCACCGCTTGCCGGATAGCCTTCATACGGGCAATATCCTCTTGCGGCTTCTTCCCCAATTTGACTTTCAGGGCCACTGCCCCACCCTCATACAATGCCAAAGCCTTGGCCGCCATATCCTCCGCACTGCCAATGCCAATGGTAATATCCGTATGGATCTCCCGAGGAGTTCCTCCTAAATATTGGTAGAGCGGAACGCCGGCAGCTTTGGCTGCCAGATCATATAAGGCCATATCGAAGGCCGATTTGATGGTACTGTTCTTCGCGATATAGGTATGCAATTCTGCTAGGCGATCCGCTAATGCCAGGGGATCTTTCCCCACCCAGATCTTGGCAAAATCCTTTGCCACGGCAATACAGGTTTCCTGTGTTTCCCCAACGATCATGGGAAAGGCGGAACATTCGCCTACCCCATACAGTTCAGCGTCCGTCCGAACCCGAATAAAAGTATTCTGTGCATAATCCATAACCCCCGTTGCAATCACAAATGGTTCCATCGGAATGCTCAAACGGTAGATCTCAATTTCTTTGATGACCATAATTTGTTTGTTCTATAAACAAATGTAACGAATGATATTTCATTTTTATAATGAGATGGCGAAACAAATACAAATTCAATCATAAAACCAAGTATAATTTACATTAAAAACAACAAAACATTAATTAAATTATAAATATTATAAATAAAACAAGTTTTTATTCATATATTAGCAATCTCGTTATTAAATCAATCTAATATTCAAAATATCATGCAGCAAGAAGGACTTTATCATCCCGAATTTGAACACGATGCCTGTGGTGTAGGTTTTGTCGCCCATATCAAGGGGCAGAAATCCCATGCGCAGGTGCGCGATGCACTGACCATGTTGGAGAATATGGAACATCGTGGTGCTTGTGGATGTGATCCAGAGTCTGGGGATGGTGCCGGTATCATGATCCAACTTCCCCACGAATTCTTATGGGAAGAATGTATCAATTTAGGCATACAATTACAGGAACCGGGTTATTATGGCGTAGGGATGTTGTTCCTGCCGAAGGATGAGGAAATGAACAAGATCTGCCGCGAGGTGATCGTGGAAGCAGCTTCAGAGCGTCACATGGATTTCCTTGGTTTTCGTTCCGTTCCGGTCAATAGATCCGGTATAGGACCTACGGCCTTAAGTGCCGAACCAGAAATCGTTCAATTCTTTGTGGCCAGACCCGAAGAGGTTAAAAACACCGAAGAATTTGAACGCAAATTATATGTGCTCCGCCGCCTGATCATCCAGAAGATCAAAAAACACCAAGCCTATCCATTACCCCTTTACCTCGCCTCCCTTTCTTGCAAAACAATTATTTATAAAGGTCAGTTGACCACTTACCAGGTGGGTAGCTATTTTGAGGATCTGAAAGACCCGCGCGTAGTTTCCGCTTTTGGATTGGTGCATTCCAGGTTTTCCACCAACACCTTTCCATCCTGGTCATTGGCCCAGCCTTTCCGAATGATTGCCCATAATGGAGAAATCAATACCCTGACCGGAAACCTCAATTGGTTCTATGCCGGTGTTAGGGCCTATTCTTCACCCTATTTTACGGCTGAGGAAATGGAAATCCTCTTGCCCGTAGTGGATAAGGGCCAATCCGATTCAGCTTGTCTGGACAATGTGGTCGAGCTCCTGCTACATAGCGGCAGAAGCCTTCCCCATGTACTCTTGATGCTCGTTCCGGAAGCCTGGGATGGCAATGAACAGATGGATCCTTTAAAAAAGGCATTCTATGAATACCATGCCACCTTGATGGAGCCATGGGATGGCCCGGCAGCACTTTGTTTTACAGATGGAAAGATCATCGGCGCCACCTTGGACCGCAATGGCCTACGCCCATTACGCTACGCCATTACCTCAGACGACCGGGTGGTGGTGGCATCGGAGGCTGGTGCATTACCAATTGACGAATCAACCATCATCAAAAAAGGCCGCCAACAGCCAGGGAAGATTTTTGTGGTAGACATGGAGGCGGGTAAAATCCGTTCGGATGAGGAAGTCAAAGGCGAACTTATCCGGCAGCAACCTTATGGCGATTGGATCAATAAATATAAAATCCGAATGGATGAGTTGGCCGATCCGCGTGTCACCTTTACTTACCTTTCCAAAGAATCGGTTTTCAAATACCAACAATCTTTCGGTTATAGCCGCGAAGATATCGAAACGATCCTTACCCCTATGGCCTTAACGGGCTATGAACCTATTGGTTCCATGGGTACGGATGTTCCTTTAGCCGTGCTATCCGATCAACCTCAGCATATTTCCAGTTATTTCAAACAGTTTTTCGCCCAGGTGACCAACCCGCCAATCGACCCGATCAGGGAGCGATTGGTTATGAGTTTGGCCACTTTTATCGGCAATGCCGGCAATATCCTAATTGAGGATCAGAAATTCTGCCATTGTGTAACCCTGGAGCATCCCATCCTCACCTCCTCCGAATTGGAGAAATTAAGGTCCATCGATACCGGGGTTTTTCAGGCAAAGACCATCCAAAGTTATTTCCGTGCCGATGGCAAGGAAGGATCCTTGGAAGCGGGTTTGGAACGCTTATGCCGCTATGCGGATGATGCCGTTCGGGATGGCTTTGAGGTTATTATCCTTTCGGATAGGGCGATCGATTCGCAGCATTGCGCAATCCCTTCCCTGTTGGCTGTTTCTGCGGTGCATCACCATCTGATCAAAACCGGCAACCGCGGTGCGGTAGGATTGGTCGTGGAGGCGGGCGATGCCTGGGAAGTCCATCATTTCGCCTGTCTACTGGCTTTCGGTGCAACGGCTATCAACCCTTACATGGCCTTGGCAAGCATCAGGACCATGAAGGAAACCGGGCAAATGGATACCCAACTGACCTGGGACGACCTGAAAAAGAATTATGTAAAAGCCGTATGTAATGGCTTATTGAAAATATTTTCCAAAATGGGTATTTCCACCTTACAATCCTACCATGGTGCGCAGATCTTCGAGGTGCTGGGTATCGATGCCGAGGTGGTGGATAAATACTTTTGTGGTGCCGTTTCCCGTATTGGAGGTTTAACCCTGGATGATATCGCCAAGGAAGCCTTGGCAAAACATAAACGTGGATTTGAACACAGCCGAGTTAGCCAGACCTTATTGCCTGAAGGCGGATTATACCAATGGAAACGTCGGGGCGAAGGCCATTTATGGAATCCACAGACGGTGCATCTCCTGCAGCAGGCCTGTCGCAACAACGATTACGAATCCTATAAAAAATACGCTTCGCTGATCAATAACCAGCAGGAACGCATGTTCACTTTACGCGGTTTATTGGATTTTGCCAAACATCGCACGGCTATTCCATTGGATCAGGTAGAGCCAGCCAGTGAAATCCTGAAAAGATTCGCTACGGGAGCCATGTCCTTTGGTTCGATTTCCCATGAGGCCCATAGCACCTTGGCAATTGCCATGAACCGGATTGGCGGAAAATCCAATACCGGCGAAGGTGGGGAGGATGAGATCCGATATCAAAAATTAACGAATGGCGATTCCATGCGCTCTGCCATCAAACAGGTGGCTTCTGCACGCTTCGGTGTGACCTCCAATTACCTGACCCAGGCCGATGAAATACAGATCAAAATGGCCCAGGGTGCAAAACCGGGAGAAGGAGGCCAATTGCCAGGTGACAAGGTGGATGAATGGATCGCGAAAGTAAGGCATTCCACACCTGGAGTGGGTCTGATTTCTCCACCTCCACACCATGACATCTATTCCATTGAGGATTTGGCGCAGTTGATCTTCGATCTGAAAAATGCCAACAGGGATGCTCGGATCAATGTAAAATTGGTTTCCAAGGCAGGGGTCGGCACGATTGCTGCCGGGGTGGCGAAAGCCCATGCCGATGTTATCCTGATTGCAGGTTATGATGGTGGGACCGGTGCATCGCCGATCAGCTCCATCAAACATGCGGGATTACCTTGGGAATTAGGTTTGGCAGAGGCACATCAGACACTGGTACAGAACAAGCTCCGCAGTCGGGTGGTCCTACAGGCGGATGGACAGATGAAAACTGGCCGTGACCTGGTGATAGCGACCTTATTGGGCGCAGAGGAATGGGGTGTAGCCACAGCAGCCTTGATCGCTGGTGGATGCATCATGATGCGTAAATGCCACCTGAATACTTGTCCGGTTGGTGTGGCCACCCAAGATCCGGAATTGCGGAAGTTGTTTTCCGGAAAACCGGAAGATATCGTCCATCTTTTTGGATTCCTAGCGGAGGAAATGCGTGAGATCATGGCCGAACTGGGTTTCAAATCCATCAATGAGATGGTTGGACGCGCGCAATTTTTGAAGAAACGAGAGGATATGCCACACTGGAAAGCCAAGAAAATCAACTTCTCGGGCATCCTCCATGTAGCGGCGAATGCGCAGGGGGAAACCTTGTACAATACCGAAGAACAGGACCATGGCATGGGAATGATATTGGATTGGGGTTTATTGAATGTGGCGAAACCTGCATTGGAGACCAAAACTCCGGTCTTTGGAACCTTCCATGTCAAGAATACCGATAGAACGATAGGCACCTTATTGTCCAATGAAATTTCCAAGATCTACGGATCGGAAGGACTTCCGGACAACAGCATAAACTTTAAGTTTGAAGGTTCGGCAGGCCAATCCTTTGGCGCCTTTAACACGCGCGGGATTTCCTTTGAATTAGAAGGCGAAGCCAATGATTATGTGGGCAAGGGACTATCAGGCGCTCAGTTGGCCATTTATCCAAGCAAGGAAAGCAAATTACAGCCACATGAGAACATCATCATCGGAAATGTCGCCTTATATGGAGCAACCTCCGGGCACTTGTTCATCAACGGTATGGCTGGCGAACGTTTCGCGGTAAGGAATTCTGGTGCAACGGCCGTCGTGGAAGGGATCGGCGACCATGGTTGTGAATATATGACCGGCGGAAGGGCATTGATTCTGGGCGAGACCGGAAGGAATTTCGCTGCGGGCATGAGCGGAGGGATCGCATGGGTCTACGACATCAAGGGCAATTTCAAGGAAAACTGCAACAAGGAAATGGTGGATCTGGACCCCTTGGAAAGCGAAGACGAAACAGCGATCATCAGCTTATTGAAACGCCATATCCTATTGACCAAGAGTGAAAGAGCAAGCGCCATCCTTCAGGATTGGGCGGTTGAAAAGCACCGCTTTATAAAGGTGTTCCCAAGGGAATACAAAAATGTATTATTGAAAAAATTAGTGACCGCATAATCAGGAATTTCATGGGAAAACCAACAGGATTTTTAGAATATGAACGCTTGCTCCCTCAGAAAGATGCTGTGGAAAGCAGGAAACAACATTATAAGGAATTTGTCAATCCGTATTCGGATGAACAACTAAATAGTCAAGCGGCAAGGTGCATGAACTGCGGAATTCCGTTCTGCCATTCGGGTTGTCCTTTGGGCAACGTGATCCCAGAGTTCAATGACGCTGTATATGATGGGAAATGGGAAGAAGCTTATCAGATTTTGAGTTCGACCAATAACTTCCCGGAATTTACGGGTAGGATCTGTCCAGCACCGTGCGAATCTGCCTGTGTGCTGGGCATCAACAAAAACCCGGTTGCCATTGAAGAAATCGAAAAACACATCATCGAAATAGCCTATAAAAAAGGCTATGTAAAACCCCATAAGAGCTTCCTGAAAACAGGGAAAAGGGTGGCTGTAGTGGGTTCTGGTCCTTCGGGATTGGCCGCTGCCGCACAGTTGAACAAGGCTGGGCATGAGGTGGTGGTTTATGAAAGAGATGATAAAGTGGGTGGCCTATTGCGGTATGGAATCCCCGATTTCAAGCTGGATAAGCAGGTGATAGACCGTCGGGTAGCGATTATGGAAGAATCAGGGATCATCTTCCGGACGAATGCCGAAGTAGGGAATAATGTCCCAGCGAAGGAATTACAGGAATATGATGCCGTGGTATTGACCGGTGGATCGACCATTCCGCGAAACCTGGATATTCCTGGTCGGGAGTTGAATGGAGTGCATTATGCGATGGAATTCCTCAAACAGCAGAATAAACGTGTTGGGAATTCCACTATTGTAGATGCAGAAATAACGGCTACTGGAAAAAATGTATTGGTGATCGGTGGTGGTGATACGGGATCGGATTGCGTAGGGACTTCCAATAGACATGGTGCCAAATCGGTTACCCAATTTGAACTGATGCCTACCCCTCCCCAAGCTCGTACTTCTGCCATGCCTTGGCCTAGCTATCCCATGGTTTTAAAAACAACGACTTCGCATGAAGAGGGTTGCCAAAGGCATTGGAGTGTTAGTACGAAAGAGTTTTTAGGGGATGAACAAGGGAACCTGCGTGCAGCCTTGGTGGCGGATCTGGAATGGGAAACCGATCAGCAGGGAAGACCACTATCTTTTAAAGAAGTAGAAGGATCGGCTAGGGAAATCCCTTGCGAATTGGTCACCCTTGCCATGGGATTCCTGCATCCTCAACACGAAGGCTTACTCACACAACTTGGCGTGCAGTTGGATAATAGAGGAAATGTACAGGCTACAGAATCAGCTTATAAGACCAATTTGGAAAATGTGTTTGTGGCAGGCGATATGCGTAGAGGACAATCCTTAGTGGTATGGGCGATTTCTGAAGGTCGGGAATGTGCAAGGAAGGTGGATGAGTATTTGATGGGAAGTTCCAATTTGGAAAGCAAGGAGGCGATATTTAGCCAAGCTGTTTAATCATGCTTTGCCAAGCCTTTTAATTTAAATTGTTAAAACTGTTTAATCATAATCCGTTAAATTTAATGTGTAGTTTAGCATCAATCCAAGAGGTTGATGCTTTTTTTGTATTTTAACAGGGTAAATAATTACCTATATATTTAACAGTATTTACATTTAACATCTTATAAAAAAAATAAATAACAAAGGAATGGAATTAGTATTTGCAACAAACAATGCCCATAAATTAGAAGAGGTGCAACAGATGATCGGTGATAGGTTCAAGCTACTTTCCTTAGCAGATATTGGTTGCCATGAGGATATCCCCGAAACCGGGGTGACCTTTGAAGAGAATGCCCAACAAAAGACGGATTATCTAAAAGAAAGATTTAATGTGGATTGTTTTGGAGATGATTCGGGGTTGGAGGTTGATGCTTTGCAGGGGGAGCCTGGTGTTTATTCGGCAAGGTATGCCGGAACGAGGGACATGGAGAAAAACATTGATCTGGTATTGGAAAAACTTGGTGATAATGCCAATAGAACCGCTCGCTTCAAAACCGTTATTTCCTTAAACATAAATAATGAACAACATTTTTTTGAAGGAAGTATTGAAGGTAGAATTATTAATGAGCGTATTGGAACTAAAGGATTTGGTTATGATCCAATCTTTATTCCAAATGGATATGATATCACCTTCGCAGAAATGAGCTTGGAAGAAAAGAATCGGATAAGCCACCGTTCGGTTGCAGTTCAAAAACTTTGCAATTTCCTTTTTAGTATTAAGTAGTTAGTATTTAGTAGCTAGACCTATGGCGCCCTCCGTCATTGCGAGGAGGTACGAGGAAGCAATCCTTGGATATGCGGCGCCTTATGTCATCCTGAGCGCAGTCGAAGGATCTGTACGGGTACCACATGTAGATGCTTCGACTACGCTCAGCATGACATGCGGGAAGATTGCTTCGTTCCTCGCAATGACGCGTGGGGTGCATAAAAACAGAAAGCCCCGTCATCTATCGATAACGGGGCTCCTTTGTAAAATTAGGCGCCGACCTACTCTCCCACCTGTTACGGCAATACCATCGGCTCTGGCGGGCTTAACTTCTCTGTTCGGAATGGGAAGAGGTGGACACCGCCGATATAGGCACCTGAAGATCTTTATGAGATATTGTTCTGATATATTTGACAAGATGGAGGCCACGGGTTCCTATTGGTTCATCCTTTACGATATCCTCCACGCCGGAGGGCTTGACGTCTGGCTGGTCGACGGCCGCCAGACCAAACAGGTCCCCGGACGGAAGACCGATGTAAAGGACTGCCAATGGATCCAGCAGCTGCACAGCTATGGACTGCTGAACCGCTGCTTTGTGGCCGAAGGGGACCAAAAGGAGATCCGCAGCTACCTGAGGCTGAGGGAGGACCTGCTGCGGAACGCCGCCATGCATGTCAACCACATGCAGAAGGCCCTGGTGGAAATGAACATCAGGCTTCCCGAGGTACTGAGCCAGATCCATGGAGCAAGCGGTATGGCCGTCATCGGTGCCATCCTGTCGGGCGAGCGCGATCCTGGTGTCCTGCTGTCCCTGTGCCATACCAGGCTGCGCAGGACCAAGTCCCAGGAGATCCTTGCCGCCCTGGAGGGTTTCTATACAGAAAGGGGTGTGTTCGCCCTAAGGATCGCCCATGAGGCCTATCTGTTCTACATGAAGCAGATTGCCGAATGTGACCATAAGCTGGAAGCCCTGCTGCAGAAGGGCGGCGATGGCGGCAAAGGGACCCAGTCAGGGCCCAGGAAACCGATACGGCACAACAGGCCGGACATCAGGGACCTTGGCGCCCATCTGCTGGACCTCTTCCAGGGCAGGGATGCCACCATATTGCCCGGGATCACGGACTATACCTGGATGCAGATCTACAGCGAGACGGGAAACGATCTGGAACGATGGGCCACGGAGAAGCATTTCACAAGTTGGCTGGGGCTATCTCCGGGGCAGAACAGCTCGGGCACAAGTAGCAGAAGGGTCAAGCGGAAGGGGAAACCGCTGACCGGACAGATATTCCGGGTCATTGCACAGGGACTCCTACAGAGCAAGAAAATAGCGATCGGGGAATTCGGACGAAGGCTTCGGGCCAGAAAAGGGCCTATGATCGCCATCAAAGCCATGGCCAACAAATTGGCAGCACAGTATTGGCGACTGATGGTAAAGGGGACCACCTATGTGGAACAAGGGGTGCAGACCTATGAAACACAATTGAAAAAGCAGAAGGAAAAGTACCTGAACAGGTTGGCACTGGAGTTCGATATGAAATTAGAGAAGATACATTGACCTGATTAACAATAGGTTATACAACATGTCATTGGTAGCGTAGTCGAAGGATCTCTACGGGTACAAACGAACAGATGCTTCGACTACGCTCAGCATGACATGCGGGAAGATTGCTTCGTTCCTCGCAATGACGCGGAAAGTCGTGCCTCCTCGCAATGACCAAATGCCTCGCAATGACGTGTAAAGTTCCTCGCAATGACGCAGGAAAAGAGGCAATAAAATAAGAAAAAGACCTCGTAAAACGAGGTCTTTTTCAAAATCTATAATCTAATGTCTATTATCTATAATCTAAAATCTATTATTTAAAATCTATAATCTATTAGACACCCTAATGTATAAACAACAATTCTCTCAATTTTGGCAATGGCCATTTTGCATCATCCACCAATTTCTCCAATTTATTTACATTATACCTGATTTCATCAAAGAAAGGCTTTACAATTTCATCATAAGCAATTGCTCTTTCACGCATATCCTCAATAGTATTCGATTTCTTACGTGCTTGACGCATTTCTTCCGCTTTTTCCAAAATAATATTCACGTGCTTAGAGATGCGCTCAATATAATTCAATTGCGAACTATATGCTTCTTTACCCAATCCAAGATCTTTCAATCCCCTAACATTCTCAATCAATTGATTCTGATAGATAATACATGCCGGAGCGATCTGGCTAGTAACCACATCCCCAATCACCCTTGCCTCAATCTGTAATTTCTTGAAGAAGTTCTCCAACAAAATCTCATGTCTCGCTTCCGATTCCCTTTTATTATAAATCCCCAACGTCTCAAACAATTCAATAGATTCTGGAGTTACATAAACATCCAAAGACTTAGGTGTTGATTTAATGTTTGATAAACCACGAGCAGCAGCCTCAATTTCCCATTCCTCACTGTAACCATTTCCTTCAAAACGGATTGCTTTTGAATCCTTGATGTATTTACGAACAACATTCAAGATCGCAAGATCCTTTTTGATTCCTTTTTTGATCTGTTTGTCCACTTCGTTCTTGAATTCAATCAATTGCGCGGCAACGATAGCATTCAAAACCGTCATGGGTAATGCCGAGTTTGCCGAAGAACCCACCGCACGGAATTCAAATTTATTTCCCGTAAAAGCAAATGGAGAAGTACGGTTTCTATCGGTATTGTCCAATTTCAAATCAGGGATTTTTGGAATGCCATGCCATAGATTGGCATCTGCTTTCACTTTCTTCGCAACACGTGCAGATTCCACTTCTTCCAAGATTTCATCCAACTGAGAACCTAAGAAGATGGAGATAATAGCAGGAGGTGCTTCGTTTGCTCCCAAACGGTGGTCGTTGGAATGACTTGCAATAGATGCCCTTAATAAATCAGCATGCTCAAAAACCGCTTTGATGGTATTGACAAAAAAGGTCAAGAACATCAAATTGTTTTTAGGAGTCTTTCCAGGAGACAATAAATTAACACCTGTATTGGTAATCAAAGACCAGTTATTATGTTTTCCAGATCCATTTACGCCTGAATATGGTTTTTCATGCAATAATACTTTGAAATTATGACGGATAGCCACTTGTTCCATTAGATTCATCAACAATTGGTTGTGGTCAATGGCCAAGTTGATCTCTTCGAACATCGGAGCACATTCAAATTGCGACGGAGCAACCTCGTTATGGCGAGTCTTCAAAGGAATACCTAATTTTAAGGCTTCATTTTCCAGGTCTACCATATAAGCTAATACACGCTCAGGGATAGCACCAAAATAATGATCTTCTAATTGTTGGCCTTTTGCAGACATATGTCCAAATAATGTTCTTCCAGTTAACTGAAGGTCCGGACGTGCATTATATAAGGCTAAATCTACCAAGAAATATTCCTGTTCGATACCTAATGAAGCAGTTACCTTATCAATGGATTTATCAAAGTACTGCGCCACTTCGGTCGCTGCTTTATCGATTGCTGCAATTGCTTTTAATAAGGGAGCTTTATAGTCTAAGGACTCACCAGTATACGAAACAAAAACAGTTGGGATACACAAGGTTTTTCCCGCGGCCGTTTCATAGATGAAAGCAGGAGAGGACGGATCCCATGCCGTATATCCACGTGCTTCGAAGGTGTTACGGATACCACCATTTGGGAAAGAAGATGCATCCGGTTCTTGTTGTACCAATGCATCTGCAGTGAATTTTTCAATCGCACCACCGTCTCCATCTGGTTCAAAGAAAGCATCATGCTTTTCAGCTGTTGAACCGGTCAATGGTTGAAACCAGTGGGTATAGTGTGATACTCCATTTTCAATAGCCCAAGCTTTCATAGCTTGTGCAATGAACTCTGCCATCTCTCTACTGATTTGATTTCCTTCATCAATAGCGGTATTTAAATCATTGAAAGTAGATTTGGGAAGATAATCCCTCATCTTTGCAGTGGTGAAAACGTTTTTACCAAAAATATGGATAGCACGTTCTGAAGTTACTGCTGATGACACGTTGAAGTGGTGTTTTGTTGCTTCTTCAACGGCGGCGAATCTGGAATTTGACATATTTTTATATTTATATCTTGAGTTTGTGATGATTCTCTCTAAAAACATTTCAAAAATATGGTAAATTCTCGATTTCAAAATATTTTTTTGAAAAAAAAATCACAAAATAAGCTTGAAAAACAATAAATGTGTCAAAAAAAAGGCTGGATATAACAAAATATCCAGCCTATTATTGGTTTTTAATAAGGATTAATCTACTTCCAGTCCCCAATCAATACCTTTTTCCGTAGCTTTCACACCTTTCTTAATCCAGTTTGCTGCTGGTTTACCTTTCAAAAAGTGATCAAAAAACTGCGCTTCGCGGATTTGTATATCCTTTCTGTTCTGCCTTTGAATTAAATTATGGTCATCGCCATTATAATTCAACAACCAAACAGGTTTATTTAAACGACGTAATGCCGTGAAAAATTCAATCCCTTGGTACCATGGCACTGCACCGTCATTATCATTATGCATAATAGCAACCGGCGTATTCACTTTATCCATAAAGAATAATGGAGAGTTTTCTATATATAGATCCAGTGCTTCCCATAGTGGCTTGCCTATTCTACTTTGGGTGTTCTCATATTGAAATTGTCTAGACATTCCTGTTCCCCAACGGATACCTCCATAAGCAGAGGTCATGTTCACTACTGGAGCACCTGCCCAAGCAGCGGCATACATATTGGTCCTGGTGATCAAATGTGCCACCTGGTAGCCACCCCAACTTTGTCCTTGGATACCCATCTTCGTCGAATCTACCCAAGCATTGTTCCGTGCTAAATGATGCATACCTGAATTGATATATTCTTCTGCCGAACGACCTGGATATCCTGTTTCATAACGGATATCTGGTGCAAACACCAAATACTCGTTGCTGACGAAATAAGGGATATTCAATCTGGAAGGAGTTGGTGCAGGTGCTTGGTAGGTATGCAAGCCATCACTTAATACCTCATAGAAATAAGCAATGATCGGATATTTCTTGTTTGGATCAAAGTTTTCCGGTTTGTAAAGGATACCTTCTGCCTCATGTCCTTTCGGAGTTTTCCATTTTACCAATTCCGCTGTTCCCCAATTATAATTGGCCTGTTGCGGATTGATGTCTGATAAACGGGTTTCATTTTTAAGATTGCTCAATAAATAAAGATCAGGAGACTTTTGATAATCTTCCTTGGTATAGATTACCTGATCTAGTTTTTCACTATTGCTAAGCATTCTATAGGTAAATGGTCCAGCCCAAATCTCTTGTGGACCTTTTTTATCTAATTTATAATAGCCGTTATATTTGTTGGTTTTATTGAAACCGGTTAAATAGATTGCTTTCTTTTCATCAATAATAGTCGCTCTTTTTCTTGGATCATCATCCCGGCTGATATCCACATATCGGTAGGTGATTTGATTTTCACGACCTTTTCCTTTGGTAAGCATGCTTTTATGTTTTCCATCCAAACTTAATTTCCAGATATCAAATCTATCATTTAGGTAGATATTCTTAAAGTCATTGGACCAACCTGCCAATCCATATGGACCTGGTAATGCAGGAACATCATTTTCCTCATCTACAAAACTGATGGCCAAGCCTTCATTTAGATGTGTTGTTGATTCTTTTTGGATATCATAACTGTACCAGTTGGCATTTTCTCGATTAAAGTAGATCACATGTGTTCCAGTAGGAGAGAGCATGGCCATTCCGGAAAGGTTCTTGATCACTAATTTGTTCTTTCCGGTCAAGGTAGAAACCAGGTATACATCCGATTTGGAACCTCCAGACCATTGCGTTTCAATACGGTATTCTGCATCTGAAGTCGCTAATGCCCATTCATTATCCGCATCACCGGTTAAACTGATTCTATTGAAGGTATCATCGGAAAGTGGAAGGATCGCCCGGTTACCGGCTAAGTTGATCAGAGCAGTATAATTACGCGACATATCCCGACGGGCATTCACCAACTGCATCGGCTGAAGATAATCATCCTGCCAGTGCCAGATATCTAATTTTGCGGTTTCAAAGTCTACCAAAGACGTATCTCTTACTCTGGCAATAGGTGCCAAGCCAAAGAACAATCTATTTCCTGCTTTACTAAAATTGATGAATCCATCGCCAGAAACATTCCATTTTTCTGGCATTCCTGAACTGTTCTTATCGGCAATGATGTAAGCGCTGTCTTGTTTAGGAGTATAATAATATAACTTATATTCCTTTTGCAATGCTTTTTCCGGACTCTTCTCAGCTAAAAATCCCAATTGCTGATTCTGATCATCAAAACGGAAGGATTTATAAGTTCCCTTTCCATTAGATATCTTTTTGCTGCTTTTGGTTGCGAGATCGTAAATATATAATCCAGCTTCATTCAGGGTATCTTTGCCTTCGCCCTTGCGGGTGAATAATAAATATTGTTCATTATCGCTCCAATAAAAATTATCCGCCTTTAGAATTTGCGAAGTGTCACCTGAATTCAAGTCCAATACATGGAGAACAGGAGTGGTTTTCTCTTTTCTAGGGCTAGGTCTTCTGTTGTTGGTACTATCTTTTGCAGCGATAACCTCTTTTTTGACCTCTTCTTTTTTCGTCGAGTCTGCTTTTTCGTCCTTTTTAGGATTTGGCAACACGATTTCTGATATGAAGGCTACATAATTATTCGCTTTTCTAGCTAGCTGTGATGATTTTACTGCAGGAAATTTAGTGGTTTTATTCTTCAGGATATCAAAAACCAATAAACTGTCTTTGGGCATGTCATCAGGTCTTTTCTTTTTAATCCTTGCTTCACGAACTTCCTTAAAAGGGGCCTTGATGGTGCTGATCAAAAACTTTTCGTTTTCCGTTAATTTAAGATTACTACCTCTTGGGATTTCCAGTAAACTTTGGTTTTTATTATTTTTCAAAATGGCCAATGCATCACCTTCCTGTGGAACAATAGCATAATAGATATAATTCCCGGATTTACTGATGGAAGGATTGGAAATAGATTTCCAGTTATCATATACCGTATGATCGATTGGCTTTTTCTGGGCCTGGGCAAATGATAATAAGGAAAAACTAATGAAAAGTAAGCTGAATTTATGTTTCATAAATTGTATTGTTTGGAACATCAATATTACTCAAAAAAACGTTAACTTAGGTTTAATGAGATTATAACAATTTTATTATAAACATAATAATGACCATATCATGAAGAATACAGGAATCATCATTAGTGTAATCGCAGGGATCGCTTTTATAATATTTGGTTTGTTGTTTGCCAATGCTTACAAATACAAGTACAAAAACTCAAATACGATTAATGTTACTGGTAATGCAAAAACCGATTTTGAATCGGATATTGTGAAATGGTCTGCTTCTTATAGTAGAAAATCCATGGATCTGAGCGAAGCTTCGGAGCAATTGAAGAGGGATAGGGAATTGGTTCGGGATTTTTTGGTTAGGCAGGGTATTAAGGAGGCCGAAATTCTGTTCAATGCGGTGAATATAAATCGAGAGTTTAATTCTTCTACGGATAGTAATGGGAATAGTTATACCACTTTTTCTGGTTATAGTTTGTCACAGAATGTCAGTGTGGAGTCTAAGGACTTGAATAAGGTGGATAATGCGTCAAGGGAGATTTCGGCATTGATATCGCAGGGGATTGAGTTGAGTTCGAATCAGCCTAGTTATTATTTTTCTGGATTGGAGGATTTGAAGTTGAAATTGATTTCTCAAGCTTCACAGAATGCGCGTTCAAGAGCCGAGAATATTGCAAAAGAGGCAGGTTCTTCGTTAGGGGAGCTGGTGAAAGCGGATTTAGGGATTTTTCAAATTACGGGTCAGAATGATAATGAAGAGTTTTCTTATGGGGGAGCTTTTAATACAACTTCTAGGAGTAAGACGGCTAATATAACGGTGAAGGCGAGTTATTTGTCGAATTAGGATAGGGGTTTGGTTCGTACTGAAAGTAGGGTGAAAGTAATGTGAAAGTATGTTTTTAGTATGTAAGGGTAGTAAAAACACGGTTTAAGTATGTTTTAAGGGTGTTTTTGTAGTGAATTTAATGGTTTTACATAGGAAAATGGTGGATTTGGGCGTGATTCCCATCATTGCGAGGGCAACTCTGCGTCATTGCGAGAAGGTTTTGCGTCATTGCGAGGAGGCACGACGAAGCAATCTTTGGACTTTGTCATCCTGAGCGGTCTTTGTCATCCTGAGCGTAGTCGAAGGATCTTTACGGGTACCAAATGTAGATGCTTCGACTTCGCTCAGCATGACATGTGGAAAGATTGCTTCGTTCCTCGCAATGACGCGTGGTTAACTTAAAAACCAACCTTAACCCCGCCATAAAAATTCCTAGGGGCAGCAGCATTGAAATACCTATTTCCCATCGCATTAATATCATTCCCTAAAGAATATTTTTGGTTCAACACATTATCAGCACCAATAAAAAATTGAACCTTATACTTATCTAAAAATCCAATTCCCCAAGAAGCTTTCGCCTGAACCAAATGATATTTATCTGCAAAAACACTATTTCCATCATTCAACGGAATTTCATCCGTGAAATTATGGAATACATTCAATTCAAAGCCCTTATTAAATTTCAAGGCCAACATATTCACCCACATCCATTCCGGAATAGAAGTAACCTTATTTCCAGAAAAATCTTTATCATCAACCTGATAATCATCAAATTTATAATGCTGATATGTCAGGTTGGTAGAAAGAATTAGTTGTTGGATAAATCTTTCAGGCTGAGGGGAGATTAATTCCGTAAGTACACTAGTCTCTAAACCTTTTTGATCAATTTTTCCAGCATTCACAAAAAATTCATTGCCTTCTTCATTCAACTGTCGGACGATGCCATTGTCCATTTTATAGTGATAAGCCGTCAAATCAATAATCAATTTCCGATTGAAGGCTTCCTGCCTAAATCCCAATTCATAATTTGTTCCTGATTCAGCCTGTAGACCTGTATTGATCTGGTTATCGGAAGAACGAACCTCTGATAAAGTCGGTGTAGAATAACCTGTTGAAATGGCTGCACGCAAAGCGGTATTCGAAGCTACTAAATACGATAAGGCTACCCTTGGCATCAATTTAGAATGAAAATCGATATCACCTTTGGCAAGCTCATCTGTCATTCCACGTTCGAAATTGATGCTGTTATTGTTGAGCCCTAATGATGCTTCAGCTGTAAATTTCTTGAACAATTGAGCTTTTGCTCTTAGGAAGTAAGAATCCTGAAGCATATCCAACCTGTCATTGTCTGTCAGATTGCCTATTTCGCCAAGGTTATTTTCATGATTCTTAATATGGTACCAACCTTTCTGTAATTCCATCCCTGCCTGAACTTCCCAACTCAAATCCTCTGATGGATTTCTATCAAATGAAAAATAGGTTCGATATCCTAAATTCTTTTCTTTACGAGTTTCATAGTTCGTGATGAAGGGATTCTCAAAATCCGTATGGGAGCCAAATACAGATATGACATGTTTCAATCCAAACTGAAATTGATAGTCATGGATCAATCCACCTAATAAAGTCTTGTTATAGATTCCAGCTTGTTGGTCAACAGCAGATGGAAAATTCCCTGCAGCAGGACGTGCCTGTTGAGGATTCTCTTCATACTGTTGAAGGGTTAAACCTCCAGGCGTTTCATAGCCAAGATCACTATAAATCCCTAAGAATTTTAAGCTTCCCGAGGGATTATATTGATAATGATGCGCAGTCTGAACATATTTTTTGGATAAACCGGTCTGTTCACGGTATCCATCAGATCTTAATAATGCCTGGTCAAAGGAAAAGCTGTATTTTTTATTCACTTCATGTCCAATCGATAAAGTTTGATGAAACATTCCATAGGACCCTCCCTGTAAAAGAATGGATTTTTCATGATTTGGTTGGCTCAAACCATTAGGGCTAATCCGAACTACTCCTCCAGAATTTGGTCCAAACAAGGAAACATCAGGGCCCTTTAACACATGGATTTGCTGAATCCCTACAGGGTCCAAAAGATTGAAATAGGTGTTTCCACTGGCATCCGTCATTGGGATTTCATCCAAATAAATTTTTGTGTTCCTGATTCCAAATGGAGAACGGATCATACTACCCCTTAAAGCCAATCGATAACTACCAGGAGATCGCTCTTCCATGCGTACGCCTGCTGTGGTATTCATGGCTGAAATCAAGGAAGATGGTTGTTGTGCATTAAGTAATGGTTTAGTTAAAACCTTAGATGGACTAGTCAAGCTTAGTAAGGCTTGCGAATTGAAATAAGCTTTAACCACGACAGGGTCAATTTCCCTATAGCTGGTATCTCTTATTGTTTCTTGAGATTTTGCCAGAAAGGGGATAAAACACAAACAAGCAACAGTTAATAGTGATTTACTTTTTATATGGGTCATGAATAATAATGTCTTTAAAATGCCTCGTTCAACCCCAGGAATAAGCCATGCTGACCAAACCTTCCATAGGCATAGTCTATACAAAGGTTTGTGCGGGTTGCTTTATTGAATAATAGTCGAAGGCCAGCACCTCCAGCCGGTTGCCAGATTTTAAATAACTCGGTGCCCATCTGGTCATTAGCAGTCTGCACATTGGCAAATACAACTCCGCTTAGGAATTGGTTCCTTAGGATAGGGAATCTATATTCCAATTCCGAATAGAAAAATGATCTTCCTTTAAAATAACCTAAGGTATATCCTCGACCACTTCGGGCATAAGGGTCTTTTCCGGTACCTGGAAGATCCACATAAGGCAATTTACCTCCAAGATTGTAAGAACCGAAATTCCAGAAGGCCAATACATGATTAGGTCTTTCAGTAGACAATTGCCAATATTTTCGGAAATCTGTCTGTAATTGATATGCATTTTGTGCACTTCCCATCCAAGATTGGTTCATACGTAGCACCAAATCCACATAATAGCCTTTATAAGCGCTATTCGGATTATCCCTTGTCATGTATTGCATATTCAACATGAGGCCATTGTTGTTTACACGAGTGGCATCAAAACCATTCCAACGGCTGTATATTTCTACAGGTGCCATGCCTGGATCGGAACCTACGGTTTCGAATTTCCGTTTCATCTCAAAAAAGAAACCTACACCTACGAAAGCTCCAGGGAATAGGTTTTTATAAACCCGCTCACTGATGGAATAAACCATAAACTTATTCACATAACGCTCACGTTCTGGATTGTTCATGATCAATTCTTCTTCCGTGGGATTCTCCAATGGACCACCTATACCCATACCATAATCCAGTCCTACGGCCTTGGCCACCATCATATTTCCTTTGATGTTCCATCTATTACCAGGGGTATAGATGTCATGGATCAGGTATCCCACAATAATCCCTCTAGTCGTGGCACTGACCGCTGCCGCACCTATGGACATTGCTGTGTTGGCTTCATTACCCAAAATTTTACCTCCAACCGCTTTGATCCCAATCTGACCACCAATAGATGGGTTATAGTTCAGGTTGGGCAAATAGGTAATTGCAGATCTTTTAGTACTTTTTACTACAGTGGAATCCTTTTTCTTAAAAGGATTGATATCCTTGAACAGGTCCACAATGTCATAAAGTTGTTGTGTAGGATGGATGGTATCCTTTTCCAACTTTGTACTAATCGTATCTTGGATCTGAACTTGGGCAATTACATGCTTTGGTTTCGAAGCTTGGATAAATATGAAAAGAAGCAAAAAAATGCGAAAGCGCATAGGTATTTGATTGATAGCTTTAAATGATTAGCAACAAAAGTATAAAAATAAAGCTATCCCTCTTGTCATAGGAATCAAATAATATTATACCTCTACAGAAAAGTCTACGGTATGGACTTTACCCGATATTTTAAACTGCACCCAAATCCGATAGTTGCCAGCCTTTTCGATATGGGCTTCTGCATATATTGGATATTTCTTATTGGATACGGGATGAATATGTAAAAAATCTTTTGATTTGGTTTCGATCATCACAATGTGCGCAGATGCGCCTAGATACTTTTCCAAATCCTTTTCACCTAACATTTCGCCTTCTTTTTCAACGGTGAAGGCTAGGGTCTGCATTCCCGTATTCAATTCCCGGCCATTGACCAAAGTGATGATATAATCGTCTTCTCTAGCGACTATCTCCGGTTGGAATTCAATTTTTTCACTCAATTCGTCCCCTACAACATGGATTTCATGTTTGTGTACCATGGGCTCCCCATCCTGAGGCTTGAAGTCTACGAATAATAGGAACTTTCCAGCGGTTGGAAAGGTTTCTTCAACTAGGTACGGGCCTTTATTTTCTTCGGGATGTAAATGATCGAACCAGGTCAGTTCATCATTGACAGCCAATAAATGCATTTTTTTCTCATGCACCGTATCTAAAGAAACAGCATTGTTATCTTGCTTTAAGGAAATATTAATGGATACAGGCCTACCTGCTTCCACACGTTGTGGATCTAGTATAACATCTACATCAATTTCGTTATGCTGTTCGTGGTGGTTGTTCATATTTTGCGATTTTATTCAACTTAATTAACAAAATAGTGGTAGAATTAGTTTTGAAAATAACGCAAATTGCTCAATTAGCTTTTAGAATAGGTTTAATTGTCCAAGCAAACCTGTTAAACCACCGGTATGCAGAAAAAGGATTCGGCTACCTGGTTTAAAATAATCTTTTTTGATGAGATCAACTAATCCATACATCGCCTTACCTGTGTAAACTGGTTCGATCATGATTCCTGTGGAGGCAACGAAATCTTTTATAAAGTGGATGAGTTCGGGGTTTGATTTCCCATATCCTGAAAAATGATAATCTAGATGAAGATCCATATTCTTGGTGGAAACCTCGAACTTTTCTATGTCATCCTTAATAAATCCGCCATTTTTTAAAACAGGAATAACATGTAACCGGGATGCTAAATTTGCTTCATCAATTCCTTGTAATAGTCCCGCTGCAGTAGTGCCTGTACCTGCTGCCGTAATAATGTGAGCATATTCCTGTTGAAGTTCTGGAATAATTTCTTTGCAACCCAGCACGCCCAGGTTTGAGCGCCCGCCTTCATCTATGAAATAGGCTGTTGAAGAATCAAAATGGTTATTAAAATAGGATTCTTTCTCTCGATATGAACTCCTATCGATAAATTGCAATTTCATACCAAAAAGTCTGCACATGGCCAATACGGGATTATCAACCGATTCTCCACGAACAATCCCTTGGGATTGAAAGCCAAATTGGGCAGCAGCAGCAGCTGTAGCCAACAGATGATTGGACCACGCACCTCCAAAGGTTACCAACAGATTTTTATTTAGGTTCTTAGCCTCTTGTAAAGAATATTTCAATTTGCGCCACTTATTTCCTGAAATGAAGGGATGGATTTTGTCATCCCGTTTGATGAATACCTGAACAGCTTTTTTGGAAAAAACTGGGTGGTTTATCTCTTCTTCGGGACTATGGATGGGAAATTGACTAAGCATGGATTAAAGATAGGATTTTTACTTTTGAGTTTGTTGAACGCTTTAAAATACTACTTTTGTAGCATGTTAGATGAATTGGAAAATGAGCAGGACGAACAGGAATTATTCGAGCATTTACGGATAGTTGCTGATAAAGGTCAAGCTTTATTACGTATTGATAAATTCCTGATGAATAGGGTAGAGAATACCTCTAGGAACAGGATTCAGAATGCTATTGATGCCGGTTCTGTCAAGGTAAATGATAAAGTAATCAAAGCCAGTTATCGGGTCAAGCCATTTGATGTCATTACCGTTGTTTTACCAGATCCACCGAGAGATACCGAAGTCTATCCAGAAGATATTCCTTTGTCAATCGTTTATGAAGATGATGACGTGCTGATGGTTAATAAAGAGGCAGGTATGGTTGTTCACCCGGGGTATAATAATTATACGGGAACCTTGGTAAATGCCTTAACTTTTCATCTGAACCAATTACCAACTTTACCTGGAAATACAGGTCGCCCAGGATTGGTGCACCGAATCGATAAAGACACTTCAGGACTGTTAGTCATTGCAAAAAACGAATGGGCGATGACCTTTTTAGCGAAGCAGTTCTATGAGCATAGCATCAGCAGGAAATATATCGCACTTGCCTGGGGTGATATCGTGGAAGATGGAACTGTATCAGGATATATCGGAAGATCCTTGAAAGATAGAAGGATCATGGATGTCTATGATGACCCAGAAAAAGGGAAATGGTCCGTGACCCATTATCGGGTTTTGGAGCGTTTAGGTTATGTTACTTTAATCGAATGCGAACTGGAAACCGGTCGTACCCATCAGATCCGTGCACATATGAAATCCATAGGCCATCCTTTATTTAGTGATGAATCCTATGGAGGAGATAAGATATTAAAGGGCACTCAATTTGCAAAATACAAGCAATTTGTGTCCAACTGCTTTTCCTTGTTGCCACGGCAAGCGCTGCATGCCAAGTCGTTAGGGTTTATACATCCTAAGACAAAAGAAAATTTATACTTTGAAGTACCATTACCGGAGGATTTTCGTTTAGCATTAGAGAAATGGAGAACTTATGGCGATGCCAATAATCAGATCTAAAATATGCCGATACAATATATCAATTATAACGGAACGATAGTTCCAGAAGACATGTCCATCCTAACTGCGGATAGTAGAGCCTTTAGATACGGGGATGGATTATTTGAAACGATGTTATGGAGAGATGGGGATGTGAGATTCCTGGATTTTCATGTCGAGAGATTGCAGGAAAGCATGAAAATGCTTCATTTTGAAGATTACGAGAAATTTGATGGATTTTTTATCCGCCAAAAGATTGAAGAGCTTTCCAGGAAAAACAATATGGTTGGGCAAACTGGCCGGGCAAGATTCATTGTTTTCCGAACAGGTGGAGGACTTTATGGGCCAGAGAGCAATAAACCCTCTTTTATTATTCAGCTGGACAGAAAGCCTGAAAGTTTGCGGGACAAGAAATTAGGCTTGATTATCGATGTATATACAGAGTATAAAAAAGCTTATAATGAGCTTTCTAAGATAAAATCCAATAATGCCTTGATCTATGTGATGGCCGGATTATACCGGAAAAAATTTGCCTTTGATGAGGTGTTGATTTTAAACCAACAAGGAAATCTCTGTGAAGCATTGGCTTCTAATATTTTCGTGTATTATGATAAGGTATTATATACCCCTGCATTAACCGAAGGTTGTATAAATGGGGTAATGCGTAGAGTGATTATGGATATCGCCCAAAGTGAAGGTATCGAAGTGGTTGAAGCAGAAATAAAACCAGAAATATTGAAGGTGGCCGATGAGATATTCTGTACAAATGCGGTAGAGGGAGTACAGTGGGTAATGGGTTATAAGCAAAAGAGGTATTTCAATAAAATTTCCCGGATTTTTCAGGAAAAACTGAGAAATTGGACCTATGAGGTAGAAGAATAAATAGGAATTTATAAAAAAAACAGGCTCTAGATAATTCTGGAGCCTGTTTTTATATGCAAGAATTAGTATGATTCTTATCTAACGATTAGTTTTTTACTACTTCAACGTTTACCGTAATGGCAACTGTAGGTGCAACAGCATCTACGCCAGAAGGAAGCTTATCGTTATAGTTGATGTTGAATTCTTTACGGTTGATGCTGGTCGTAGCTGTAAAACCTGCACGTGTTTTTCCCCATGGATCTGTAATAATACCATTGTTCTGTACCACATCGAAAGTAACTTTTTTGGTCACGTCTTTAATGGTAAGATCTCCGGTAAGTTTGAATTTTCCTTTTCCAGCACTTTTTAAAGTTGCATTTTTCAAGGTCATTTTTGGGAATTTCTCTGCAGAGAAAAAATCATCGCTTTTCAGGTGGGTATCCCTAGCTTCAACACGGGTATCGATACTGTTTACATCAATATCAAAATTAACTACAGCTGCCTCGAAGTTATTAGCGTCTTTAGTTTCCACAGCACCTTCCAATTTCTTGAATTGGCCATCAACAAAAGCAATCCCTAGATGTTTCACCTCGAAACGGGCATTGGTATGTGCAGGGTCTACGGACCATTTTATTTGTGCAAAGGCAACATTCCCTAAAAGGAATACGGAAGCGAATAAACTTAATAATGTTTTCATAAAGCTGTTTTTATTTATTTTCAATTATTTAAGACAAAGGTCTTTGTTTAAGAAACAATAAACATTGATGTATGTTAAGAAATAAATAAAATTTATTTTCTGACGCAACGGACGCTGGCAAGATTAGAACTACTGAATGTGAAGCTATTTGTTTCATCCCATCGATCATTGAACCATGATGTATTATTGTAGTTTAGCCTTGCGAAAGTACCACTCGTTGTAGTCCTCCAATAGCCTTTGGTATTTTGATAACTAGTGGAATTTGGAAAAAAGTTATTTGTTGGACCTGTAGAAGACTGTTTATAGCCCACAGGAGTGAAAATCAGATCTCCATGTGGATATGAAGGATATCCTAATACAGGTGTGGTTGGAGTCATATATAGGTACCAGCCATTATATTCGACACCGACATTCTGGGTAATGTTATTAAAACTATTGAAATGTGCAGGGGTTGGTAATGTCCAAGTATCTTCAGGATAGATCATTTCACAAATATTTTTTCCATTAGCTACACTATAAATATCATGTGTGAAATAATCGGTTGTTGGAACTCCTGCAACGGTTTGATATAAAGGGTTATCATACCTTATTCGATAATCCCAAAATCCGTCTGGTCGCAATGGTCCATCGGCAACACGCCAAGTATTTCCCCGTGCCCATCTTGCTGAACCCATTGGGATGGCAGATTCTACCAATATTATGGAAACAAAATAACTCTTGCCAGGTTGGGCTATAAAACTATTGAATACAAATTCATTGTTGGTAAAAGTCCTTACGACATCAGTTGCTGCTCCATCGGTATCTCTTAAACGCTTGCTGGTAATCCTCATGGTATCAATAGATATGGTCAAAGGTTTGGAGACAGAATTCACTGGCGAATAAAAGGTGTATCTTTTTTTCCAATTCAATTCTGGAACAGTATCTGTGCCCACTGGTACTACATAGGCTGAACTGTTATGGTTATAAACTTGATCAGTAGTTTGAACATTGGTCAAATTTAGATAGGAACTATCAGATAAACGGAAATTACCTTTCATAAAACCAGCATTATCTTTGATTCTTAGGCTGGCATAAGTAACCGGAGCAAACATTCCCCTAGAATTCACTTCCACGACAAATCTTGCTGTTTTACGGGTTAGAACAATGTTCTGAATGCTATTCAGGCCATTAACTACATTACTAGTGGTTATTAAGCCAGTTGCATAGGCAAAATCCTGTTTTTTGGTAGTACTGTTTGCGGAAGGTTTTACCGGAACTGTTCCATTGGCGACCACAAAGGTATCAATAGGACTGGTATTATTATACGTATATGCATACCATCGGTATTGGGTATTTCTGTTTGCACCAATTGAGATATAGTTAGATCCGATTGTCCCTTCTTGTTGGCCCGCATAAGTCGTTGCTACACCTGATCCATTGGTTTTGTACAATACTATCCTGTATTTAACCCCATTATTAAGGGGGGAGTGGTATCTGATGGCTTGATTATTCCCATTGAAAGAAGATTTGGTACTACTTTGGATTTTCTTATTGCTGCTTGCCCCAGGGAATTGAGCAGGCAGTTTTTCGGTAATTTCCATGATAACATCAAAACCATTCAATGACAGCACATCACTTCTGAAGGATACTGGTTTAATGGTACGGTTATGATTAGCTGAAGCTTTTTGTTCATTTTTAAATTCTGGGAATACATCTTCCGTATCTTCTAAACCATCAATATTAAATTCAATACTAGCTTCCTTCGGTGGCTCTATTGGATTGGGGTTCTCTTTCTCAATGCCCTTATCGCAGCCAATTAGTAGGATGAAAAGCAAAAAACAACTTAATAATTTAAAGGTATTCATGGGATGATGATTTTATAGATCAAAATTCTTGTAGGTATCGGCAGGAGATTCATCCCAATTTTCAATTCTAGGTTCATTTCCTGAATTAATACTAATGGTCGTAGATGTACTCGCAATCCCTTCTTCCATTTCAATAAAATATAAGGTGATTGTCGGAGTTTGATAAACTTTTTTCTTAATTGTCTGCATCTTTAATTGATTTTTATAGTATTTGGCTATACAGAAAGTGTGAAAAACAAGCTATTAAATACTACGACAAAATTATAGCAAATATTTTACATAAAATTAATATTTAATCTTTTTAGGTAGTTTATTTGGATATTTGTAGCGTTTCGGCTTCAATGAATTTCAACAGAAAGTTATGAAGGAGAGTGAGAAAATAAGGTGAAATTAGATTTAAAATTAAATATTGTAACTAATGAGGTTTAAATATGCTTATAAATGTTAATTTTTAGACCAGGTGAAACCTAGGAATTAAAGTTAAAATTCACGTAATAACATATATTGTTGTTTTTAGATATAACTATTAATTAATATGGTGTATTTAAGTTATTTGAAGGATTTAATTTTATTAATCACCTTTAATAATCTTTTTTTCTTACTTTCTTTTTCAAGATCAAGCATTCTGGCCTCCAAAATATCACCTATATTTTCGGCATAATCCATATGAATATTGTTTTGAACCCATTCTGCATACATAGGGAGTTGATTGCTAGGGCAAGATTGAAGATGTATTTGTAAATAATGATAGGCTAAGGCATGATATTCCTTTTCTTTGATTAAAAGGATTATAATGGCAATGAAATTGTCTCGGGTTATGACCGAACCTTCCATGGCTTTGCGATGCAAAGTTTCCAGATGTGGATAGATTAAATTTGGATATTCTTTAGCAATGGAATAGAGAGCAGTCATTGCACCCCATTGTAAACGATTGTTCTTACTGTCCAAAAAGGCAATAAAATCATCAAAAAATGGAATTAATAATTCCGGTTTTTTTTCTCCAACCTCATATAAAACTTTGATGCTATCGTTTTGAAAAGCCTTGTTTTTACTGCTGATTAGTTCAATAAGCTCATTAATACTTTTAGGATCATTTTTTTCCAAGATCATATTGGCCAATTCAATATTTGGGAGTTCGTCTTTTCTTTCTAGGGAAGAAGCCAGCAGGGATTGGATCATAACATCAAACTTATTTCACATGATTTTATACTTACAATATTAAAAAAACGATTTCGTTTTATATATGTAAAAGGATAGGATATTTCAACAAAATCAAATGGAAATGACGAGAGAGGAATATGAATTAAAATTCAATGCAGATGATGCCGTAGGTTGGATCAGTATAGATCAGCAACTAGCAAAAGTGTATCCGCAGAAAGAGCCGAGGCACTATGGGCCCTTATGTGGTTTGCATTATATGGCTGGCGGTACAGACCCCATAGATGGCATCAATGTTTATGATCGGGAGGATCCAGTTCATTACCACCTAACAACATATGGAATGAGCCAATTGTATTATAGTCCGGATCAATTGGGACAAGAGTTTAGTAAATGGGGTTTTGAATTCACTTTCCGCTTAGCCCCATTTGAAGAGGATGAAGGCGATCCGTTTTGGGCGATGCAGGTATTCAACAACTTAGCAAGGTATGTCTATTCAAGTGGACGATGGTTTGAAGAAAATCAATTTATTCCTGCCAAAGGACCAATTAGGCTGAACACGGATACAGAAATAGTAGGTTTTGTAACCAGCCTCGATCCGGAATTGGGAAAAATAGCAACTCCCCATGGTGAAGTTTCCTTTATCCAATTGATCGGAGTCACAGAGAAAGAGCTGAATGATATTATGGAACATGCAAATACAGATTATATTGCTAATTTTATTGCTCAAATGAAACAAAGTAATCCTTTATTGGTTACCGATTTAACTAGAAGATCTTAAAATCCATGATGCACATTAATGGCTTTCAGAAAATAAAACGAGTAGGGCAGATTCTTAAAATATTATCCAAACATGGATTTGATGAAATAATCTCCCGGTCTAATCTAGATCGTATTTTACCTGATAGCTTTTTGTTTTGGAACAATCATGCACGCAAGATCTTTGAGGATGATTTCAATGTACGCATTCGTTTAGCGATTGAAGAACTTGGACCAACTTTCATTAAATTAGGTCAATTATTGAGTAATCGGCCAGATATTATTCCAGAGGACCTTCAGAGCGAACTGGTTAAACTTCAGGATGAAGTTCCGACGGAACCCATTGACATCAAAGCTCGGTTGGAGAAGGATTTGGAGATCAAATTTGAAGATCATTTTTTAGGCATTGATGAAGTCCCCATTGCTTCTGCATCTATTGCGCAGGTATATAAAGCTCAGCTTTTGAATGGTAAGGAAATCGTATTCAAGGTAAAACGCAGCAATATTGATGAGGCCATCCGAGCTGACCTGGATTTTATAAAGGATTTGGTCAAATTGTTGCAAAGGAAATATGAGGTGGTGGATAAAATGAACCTTTACCAAATTGTCCTTTCCTTTGAAAGCTCTCTTCTAAATGAACTTTCATTCACCAATGAATTAAATAACATTGAACGTTTTCGTCGAAACTTCGCTGAAAACAAGGATGTTTATGTGCCTAAGGTGTACAGACAATACAGCACGGACACCTTACTCTGTATGGAATTTATTGACGGAGTGAAAGTCAATGATGAGGAAGGGTTCAAACGATATGGTCTGTATCCCAAATCCATCCTACAAAATGTACTGGACCTTTATTTGGAACAGGTATTGATGCATGGATTCTTTCATGCCGACCCACATCCTGGGAATGTTTTTGTCAATAAACGCGGTCAGATCATATTCATCGATTTTGGTGCCATGGGCTTTATGATTCCACAGGACAGAAATATCATTGAAGGTATGGTATTGGACTTCCTGGCCAATGATGCCAAGGGTTTGATCAAGAACATTAAGAAACTGGCCATTGTTCATCATATTGAAGATGAAAGAAGATTGGAACGGGATGCCTATGAGATTTTTGAGATGATCAAACAGAATGCATTGGATGATATTGATATCTCGATCATGCTGCAAAAATTGAACATCGTTCTGCAGAGCAATCATATATTATTACCTGATTTTGTATATATCCTTCTTCGAGGGGTATCTATTTTAGAAGGTACAGGAAGACAATTGGATGCAGACCTGAATGTTCCAGAAAGTATTTCGCCTTTTGCCAAGAAAATTGCTGCGCAAAAATTATCGCCAGAATACCTCATCGCTCAACTCAAAGAGAAAGCAAAGATGGCCAAGGATGTATTGGTTGATGTTCCAGATGACTTATTGGATCTTTTGGATAAGGTAAAGAATGATAAGGTTACCTTGAACCACAAAATGCAGGATTTCGATAACCTGCAATTGATCCTTCACCGGATGGGTAATAAATTTCTTTTGTCGATTTTGGCCATGACTTTCGGAGTAGGGGCAAGTATCTTAGCGCATGGTAGGGTTGGATATTTAGTTTGGGGGATACCGATATTATCCTGGTTCGGGTTTATCATGAGTTTTATTCTCTGTTTTGCTTTGTTGAGTCATTTATATAAAAGCAAGTAAATAATTGCATTTAACGTATTAAAATATTTTCTTCGCAACATGATTATTGCAGTTGATTTTGATGGAACGATAGTGGAACACCGATATCCAGAGATTGGAAAGCCGATTCCGCATGCTATTGATGTGCTAAAACAGCTGATGAATGACCATCATCAATTGATATTATGGACGGTTAGAGAGGGCGAGCTTTTGCAAGAGGCTATTGATTACTGCGCAGAGCAGGGATTATATTTTTATGCGCATAACTCCAATTTCCCGGAAGAGGACAGGGCAACGGCCGGTAGTCGGAAGTTAACAGCAGATCTTTTTATTGACGATCGTAATTTTGGCGGGCTGCCAGATTGGGGAATCATCTATCAGGCTATTATCCACAAAAAGGCCTTGAAGTTAAGTTTTAATGAGGAGTTAATCTATCTGGAAAAGAAGGAAAAGCCGAAAAAGGGATTTTTTTCTGGTATTTTTAAATAAAACTTTAGCTTTTTTTGATAAGAAAGATATAACCTAAATTTTCTTTTATTTCTTTTTATTTAACAGTTTAAATAATATTAAAGATAATCAATTAATATTTAGCTTCATTTTTTAATGATTTACAATAAATTGGATTGAATTTAGCAATGTAAACCAAATGCTACAAATAATTTTATATAGGGGTTAAGGACGGGTAAATAGGTTTTCTAAAATCATTAAATTT
The DNA here is from genome assembly GCF_004526235.1 of Sphingobacterium sp. CZ-2. Lineage (GTDB taxonomy): Bacteria > Bacteroidota > Bacteroidia > Sphingobacteriales > Sphingobacteriaceae > Sphingobacterium > Sphingobacterium tenebrionis. The sequence continues at coordinate 710,267 of NZ_CP038159.1, forward strand.
TTACCTTTGTTTTACGGATTCGATAATTTATTTATCAAATCCCTATCACACTAGATATAATATACATGGTTTTGGAATACCTGATCCTTTTTATCCCGTTTGTAATCGCCATTTTGTTGGGGAATATCATTATTCCTTACATCATGTTGATTACTTATAAAAAGCGGTTATTCGATCCGGTAGATTCCCGAAAATTACATCAAACTATTATTCCTCGATTAGGCGGGGTAGCTTTCGTACCTGTACAATGTTGCTTATTGGCCATCACCGTAATCCTAGTTTATAAAACCAATTTTGTTGATTTAGGGGTTGTTACCTGGGAGATCTTTCCAATGTTCATTATGTTGATCTGCGGTATGGTGATGTTATACATCGTTGGGATTGCGGATGATCTTATTGGTGTTTCCTACAAATGGAAATTTGTTGTACAGATCCTTGTAGCGAGTCTTTTTCCTTTAGGAGGTCTTTGGATTAACGATCTTTACGGAATTCTTTTCATCGATAAATTATCCCCTTGGGTTGGAATACCTTTCACCATGTTTCTGGTTGTGTTGATCATTAATGCGATCAACCTGATTGACGGGCTGGATGGACTATGTTCTGGTTTAGTGGCTATCGGTTGTTTGGTGCTGGGATCATTATTCGCTTTTTACCATGCTTGGATACATGCCTTATTGGCATTTATCACCACAGGTATCTTGATATCTTTCTTTTATTTCAATGTTTTTGGGCAATCCAAACGAAGAAGAAGGATTTTCATGGGCGATACGGGAAGTATGACCTTGGGCTATACGATGGCGTTTTTGGCAATCAGTTTTGCCATGGACAACAAAAGTATCAAGCCGTTTTCGGAAGGTGCAATCGTAGTTGCCCTATCCACCTTGATCGTTCCTGTTTTCGATGTAGCAAGGGTCATTATCGTAAGATGGTTCAATAAATTGCCTTTATTTAGAGCCGATAGAAGCCATCTTCACCATAAATTGTTACGGTCTGGCATGTCGCACCAAACGGCGATGATGACTATCGTAGGTTTGTCTTTGTTCTTTTGTTTATTTAACATATTGATGGTCCAATACATCAGCAACAATATTGTGGTTGCATTGGATCTGGTTTTATGGATGATATTTACGTTAGCCTTCAATTTTGTGGTAAATAAAAAAAAGGAAAAACAACTTGAAACTAAACCTGTTGTTGAATTGGAAAGCAGCAACTTAAGTTCCAAAAAGGATGCAAAAATCGGCATGCCTTTGGTGAAAAAATATAATTTTTAAAGATTTTATGAAAATTGCCATTATTGGTGGATCTGGATTTGTGGGAACGAAATTGTTAGAGCGTTTGTACAAATCAGGATTATATGAATTGATCAATCTTGATAAAGCGGAAAGCTTGATGTTTCCTGCTATTACATTGAATTGTAATGTGTTGGATAAAGAATCATTAAGTAAGGGTTTAGCGGGATTTGATTTGGTTATTTTATTGGCTGCGGAACATCGGGATGATGTTTCTCCTGTTTCGTTGTATTATGATGTGAATGTGCAGGGGATGCGGAATACCCTGGAGGCCATGGAGGCCAATGGGATTAAGCGATTGATCTTTACCAGTTCTGTGGCTGTTTATGGCTTGGATAAGGATAATCCGGATGAGTCGTTTCCAGCTGATCCATTTAACCATTATGGAAAGAGTAAATGGGAAGCGGAGCAGGTGCTGCAGGAATGGTATAAAACGCATGCAGATTGGAATATTAATGTGGTAAGACCAACGGTTATTTTTGGTGAAGGGAATAGGGGAAACGTTTTTAATTTGCTAAACCAGATTGCATCCGGTAAATTTATGATGGTAGGAGATGGAAAGAATCAAAAATCCATGTCTTATGTTGGTAATGTAATTGCTTTTATAGAATTTTTGGTGAAGGAGAGGGTAGCGGGTTATCATGTGTTTAATTACGTAGATAAACCTGATTTTACGACGAATGATTTGGTTTACCATACAGGGGAGATTTTGGATAAGAAGATCCCGACGACGCATATTCCTTATTGGATCGGGATGTTGGGTGGATATGGATTTGATGTCCTGGCGTTTTTGAGCAGGAAGAAATTGGCGATCAGTTCAGTTCGGGTAAAGAAGTTCTGTGCAGTGACCAAATATGATTCTAAAAAGGCTATGTCTTCTGGATTTGTTCCTCCGTATGCTATGGAGGAGGGATTGAGAAGAATGTTGAAGGAGGAGTTTGGTAAGTAATTCTTAAGTATGCTATCTATAATTGTTTCATCGCATAAGGAAGATCTGTACAATAATTTGGTTTTAAATGTTGCTAAGACCATTGGGATTGAGCATGAGATCATTCGTATTCCTAATTATGGTGAAATGAGTATTGGGCAGGCTTATAATAAAGGAGCTGATAAATCTCAATTTCCATATTTATTGTTTTTGCATGAGGATGTGGAGTTTTTGACGGAAAATTGGGGTGAGAAATTGATTGCTCATTTAAATTTGGAGAATGTTGGTGTCGTTGGATTGGCGGGAAGTAATTATGTTCCACAGGTACCGAATGATTGGTTCACATGCGGACCCCACAACTTTATTAATGTCATTCATCACGATTCTGAAATCCACAATAATTTGTCTGTACCATTACAAGAAGTGAATCAAGTATATTCTTTAGATGGTGTATTTTTAGGAATAAAAAAATCAGTTTTTTTAGAATTTAAATTTGATGAAAATATTCTTGGCTTTCATTCCTATGATCTGTCTATAAGTTTGAGAATTGCAAGAAAATACTATAATTATGTTATTAGCAATATTAAACTTTTACATTTTTCTCATGGCAAACCTGATAAGAATTGGTTTCTTTCTAATATAAAAATTAGGGAAGAAGTAGGTTCAGATTTTAATTTTAAAAAAGTTGATTATATAGAATATTTGGCTTTTAAGAGATTTATAATGAATAATAACAAATTTGAAGGATCAAATATGGTAAGATTTAAATCAAATATAAAATTTTACCCAAAATTTGATCGCATTAGGATATTATATCATTTAAAATTAATTTACTTTATCACTAAAAGCCTTTTAGTCCCTAGAAAAATTAATTTTTTAAAATAAAATATTTTTTAAATAAAATGCTGTCAATAATTGTTTCATCTCATAAGGAAGATTTATATAAAAACTTAGAAGATAATATTTTAAGGACAATCGGTATAGAATATGAAATTATAAGAGTACCGAATTATGGAGAAATGAGTATTGGACAGGCATATAATTTAGGAGCTTCAAAAAGTTTATTTTCATATTTACTTTTTTTACACGAAGACGTTGAATTTAAAACCTTTAATTGGGGCCAAATATTAATCAAACATCTTAATGAGGAGGATGTAGGTGTAATTGGATTAGCGGGAAGCAATTATGTACCTCAAGCACCAAATGATTGGGGAATGATGGAACCATACAATTTTATTCATTTAATTCATGGCAAAGGAACTGAAATAGAAAGTATATTCCAATGTCAAAATACACGAAATAGAGTATTTAGTATTGATGGATTATTTTTAGCTATTAGAAAGAAGGTATTTAATGAATTTCAATTTGATGAAACATTGGAAGGGTTTCATAGTTATGATCTATCCATAAGCCTTCGAATTGCTAAGAAATATAATAATTATGTAATTAACAATATTTTAGTACATCATTTTTCTAAAGGAAATCCTGATAAAAATTGGTTTTTATCTAACATAATGGTTAAAAAAGAATTGGGGTCAGATTATAACCATCCAAAAAATGATTTTACAGAGTATTTGATATATAAAAAATTCATTAGGAATGCAATTAGATTCCTTGATAATAAGACTGAAAGAAATAAGCAAATATTGAAGTATTATCCAAAATTCAATAAAATCAGGCCTATTTTACATATTAAGCTGATATATTATATAGGCAAATCTTTTCTCTTTCCAGAAAGAATTATTAAATAGCATTGGAAAAAATAATATAAATGAAATCATTTTTAAAAAGTAAATTTTCCACCTTATATTTTTTCTATCAATATTTAGGATCACGACTATTTTTATTATTAATATTTAGTTTTTTAATGGTAATAATGGACAGTATAGGTATAGCTATGTTCGTTCCATTAATTCAAATTTCAGACGGTAATACAGTAGGTTCTGAAGATAAAATATACCATTTTATTCAAATCTTTTTTGAATTCTTAAAAATAGAATTAAATCCAATCAATATGTTAATCTTGATTGTTTTCTTATTTATAATTAAAGGGGTATGCTTTTATTATGCAGGAAAATACCTAGCTATTAACCAACAAATGTTCTCTAAAGAAATCCGATCAAAAATGATTGATGGAGTAAGAGATTTAAAATACAAAGAATTTATAGGAATTGATATAGGTCGTTTGCAGAACTCTTTAATAGGTGAGGCATGGCAAGTTGTTTTCGCTTGTAACCAATATTTGGAAACGATTAAAAATGGCATGTTCGTTATTATTTATCTAGGATTTGCATTCTTTTTAGATTGGAAGTTTTCAATTTTAGTTACGATTGGTGGTTTGTTATCTAATTTCATTTATAAGTATTTTTATAAAAAAACTGAAAGTCTTTCAAGAGAAATCACAAAGAATAACCATAGATATGGCGGTGTAGTAATCGAAGTAGTAAATCATTATAAATATTTGAAAGCTACTGGGCGAAGCATTAATTTTTTTAAACGTTTACAAAAAGAATTATCTAATCTAATTTCTAGCGGCATAGAAGTCGCAAAACTTAATGCAAAATTATCTGCTTTAAGAGAACCAATGACAATTGCCATTATATGTCTTGTAATAGCAGTTCACATCATTTTTTTTCAATCACCATTAGCGGCAATAATGATTATTTTATTGTTTTTCTATAGAGCGATGCAAAAAATTGTGGATATACAAACAAATTGGAATAATTATTTAGCCAATATTGGCTCTGTAGAAAATGTTCAAGAGTTTCAAAATTATTTAGATTCAAATCGTGAAAATAATAACGGTTCTAAAATAATAGATCATATTGATTCTATTGAATTGAAAAACGTTGATTTAAACTTTTCAGATCATAAAATTTTAAATAAAATCAATCTAAATATCAATAAAAATCAATCAATAGCATTGGTTGGAGAATCTGGCTCAGGAAAAACTAGTTTAGTAAATATAATTTCAACTTTATTACCTAATAATTCTGGAACTATTCATGTCAATGGGGAAAACATGAATTTAATCAATAATTCTGTTTATAGAGGGAAAATAGGTTATATTACTCAAGATCCAACAATATTCAATGCAAGTATATTTGAAAATATTACTTTTTGGGATGAAAAGAACCAAGAAAATCTTGCAAAATTCCACTATACACTAAGTCTAAGTGGATTAAATAATTATATCCAAACCCTAGTTAATAAAGAAGATACTCTTTTAGGAAATAATGGAATTAATATTTCTGGAGGGCAGAAACAGAGGATATCTATTGCTCGAGAACTTTATAGAAATGTTGATTTATTAATTATGGATGAAGCTACTTCTGCTTTGGATTCTGAAACAGAACAAATAATTAAGGAAAGTATAGATAAGCTTAAAGGTAAAATTACTATCATTTCCATAGCTCATCGATTATCAACAATTAAAAACGCTGACATAATTTATCTAATGGAACAAGGGCAAATAACCTCATCTGGTACCTTTGAAGAACTTAAAAAGAATTCAACCTATTTTCAAAAATTAACTGATTTACAAGGTCTTTAAACATAACATATATGATACCTGTTACAAAGCCTTTTTTACCTCCTATTGAAGAATATCATAATTTCCTAAAAGGTATTTGGTCAAGGGAATGGATAACAAATATGGGCCCCTTAGCCAGTAAACTGGAAATGGATTTAAAGGAATATTTATGTTTAAATCATGTTTTATTTGTTACTAATGGGACCATTGCACTTCAGATGGCCATTAAGGCACTAGATATTAATGGAGAGATTATAACAACTCCATTTTCATTTGTTGCAACTACTTCTTCAATTGTTTGGGAAGGGTGCAAGCCGGTTTTTGTGGATATAGATCCGGAAACTTTAAATATAGATCCCAACAAAATTATTGCTTCTATAACGAAAGATACAAAAGCAATTTTAGCAACTCATGTTTATGGAAATCCATGTGATGTCCTAGCAATTGAAGAGATTGCTAAACAGTATAATCTTAAAGTGATTTATGATGGTGCGCATTCTTTTGGAGTTAAAATAAATGGCCGTTCAATTTTTGAATATGGTGATATTTCTATTTGCAGTTTACATGCAACTAAACTTTATCATAGTACAGAAGGTGGATTAGTTTTTACAAAAGATCCAAATTTGTTGAAGAAACTTTCATTAATTAGGAACTTTGGTATTACAGGATTCGATAGTTTTGGTGAACTTGGAATTAATGGTAAGAATTCTGAATTTCATGCAGCAATGGGTTTGGTCAATTTGAAATATATCGATCAAATCATTGCTCGCAGACTTGAAATTATAAATAGATATTCTGAGAAACTTGAAAATTTTAAAGCCGTGAACCCAAAATGGCATAAAGATTCAGAAAACAACGGTGCTTATTTACCCTACATTATCTCATCTGAAAATTTACTATTAAAAATAAAAAAAGCATTAGATGCGAACGAAATATTTACTAGAAGATATTTTTATCCAAGTTTATCATCAAGTTTACCTTATTTAGGTTCAGTTGAGATGACTATATCCGATGATCTTTCTAAAAGAATGTTATGCCTACCATTGTATTTTGATTTAACTAATGAAGAAGTTGATTGGATATGTAGGTTAATATTAAGAGAACAAAATAATTAGAATATGCTAATATTTGGAGCTAAGGGCTTAGCCAAGGAGGTTTTAGAGGTAGTAAAGCAAAATCGCAAACTTAATAAATTGGCCTTTTTTGATAATATAAGTTTAGAATCTCCTGAAAAACTATATGGTAAATTTAATATTATAATGAATGATGAAGACGCTGTAAAATATTTTTCTAATATAGATTCCCATTTCACTATTGGAGTTGGTGGACCAAAAATTAGAGAACATGCTTTCAACACATTTATTAGTTTAGGAGGTAAACCAATTAATCTTATCTCTAATACATCTACAATTGGTTCCTATGGGGTAGAATTAGGCGTAGGAATTAACATTATGCAACAAGTTGTAATTACAAATGACATAAAAATTGGAAACGGATGTTTAATAAATCAGCTATCTTCTATAGGACATGATGTAGAAATAGGAAATTTTGTTGAAGTATGTCCGGGAGTGGCTATATCTGGAAATTGTGAAATTGGTAATCATTCGTTTTTAGGTACCAACAGTACAATTTTACCCCAAGTTACAATTGGCAAAAATGTGATTGTTGGTGCTGGTGCAGTAATTACTAAAAACATTCCGGATAATTGTACTGTAGTAGGAATACCTGGAAAAATTATTAAGAACCTTTAGGGTAGATTGAGGAAAATGGTGAATAATTCTACTATATCTGTAGTAATGATTACATATGGTCATGAGAGATTCATTAAAGAAGCTATTAATTCTGTTTTATCACAAAATTATGACGGTATAATTGAACTGATAATTTCAAATGATTGTTCTCCAGATAATACGGAAGAAATTATTTTTTCCATAATAGATAACCATGATAAAAATTCAAATATAAAAATTAATTATCTAAGACCTTCGAAGAATTTAGGTATTAAAGGAAATTTTCTCTGGGCATTAAGTCATGTAAAAACTCCATATGTATCATTTTGTGAGGGTGATGATTACTGGACTGATACCGAAAAATTAAAAAAACAAATTGAAGTTTTCGAAAAAAAATCATACTTAGATTTATGTGCTACCAATACGGGTTTTTATTTTCAGAATGCAGATAGTTGGAATAGGAAAGTTATTGGGTCGAAAAACTTTCCAATCCATCTAGATTTCAAGCAATTCATTTGGGATAGAGGATATATGGCACCATGCTCCTGGATGATAAAAACTAAGTCTTTAAATGAAATATTAAAGGAGTTTATTCCTGCATTAGATATTTCCTATTATATCTATGCAAATTTTTTAGTAAAGTCGAGCGTTCACTTCATTAATGAGGAAACATGTGTATATAGAATATTAGAAGAAAGTGCTTCAAGATCAAAAAATATTTTCAATTTAATAACACGTGAAATGGATTTATACGAAACAGAATGTTATTTATTAGATAAAAATAGATCCATCGGCATAGATTTATACGATTTTTCGGAATTGAAGCGAAGGCATATTTATGTACTCTGTGAATTAATTCTTCAAATAAAAGATAATCTTGAATTTGATAGAGTAATCCATCAGATAAAGTCAAATAAGCCTGATATTTTAATTGAAGTTCATAGGGAATTAAAAAGAAGAACTAAGTTGAAATTTAAAATAAGAGAAATTTTAAAAAAAATAAAAAGAAGGTTAAAATCATTCATAATTAAAGAAAAGCCAATCGAAACTGATTTATAAGGAATTCTGATTTTTAGATTTTATTAAACAGAAACAATTATCTATGACAAAAATTAAAACCATAGCATTCTATTTACCTCAATTTCATCCAATACCAGAAAATGATTTATGGTGGGGAAATGGATTTACAGAATGGACCAATGTGGCCAAAGCAAAACCATTGTTTCCAGGACATTACCAACCGCATGTTCCAGCTGATTTGGGTTTTTATGATCTTCGTTTGCCAGAATCTAGAAAAGCTCAGGCAGAACTTGCAGAAAAATATGGAATAGGAGGATTTTGTTATTGGCATTATTGGTTCGGAAATGGAAAAAGAATCTTGGAAAGACCTTTTAACGAAGTTTTAGAAAGTGGTGAACCTAATTTCCCATTCTGTCTAGCTTGGGCAAATGAATCTTGGAGTGGTATTTGGCATGGAAATCCAAAGACTGTATTAATGGAACAGGTCTATCCTGGTGTTTCTGATTATATTTCACATTTCAATTATCTTTTACCTGCATTCAAAGATGATAGATACATTAAAATTAATGGAAAGCCTTTATTTCTAGTTTATCAGCCTCTGCAAATACCAGATTTAAAACTTTTTGTTAAAACGTTCAGAGAATTAGCAGACAAAAATGGACTAAAGGGGCTTCATTTAGTGGCTACAAACGTTGAAGTTGATTGGGATTGCAAAGAGAATGGTTTTGATGCATTAACTCCTGCTGTCCATACAAAAGATAGTTATTTGAAATCTGCCAATAAAGTGGTTGATCTTTATAGGAGAGCAAAAACAAGTCGGCTTTCAAAGTATTATAAAAAATATTTTAAAAGACCTACAAGGATTTATAACTATAAGGACGCAATTCAAGATTTTAAAGAAGATGCAGGTGAAAATTTATATTATCCTACAGTAATTCCAAATTGGGACAATAGTCCAAGAAGTGGTGTTAATGGATTCGTTTTGCATGATTCTACTCCTGATCTTTTTAAGAAGGCTTTGTTGAATGCTAAAAAAAGAGTGGAGTCGTATGCGTCTGAAAATCAGATTATTTTTATTAAATCTTGGAACGAATGGGCAGAAGGAAATCATTTAGAACCAGATTTAAAATTTGGTCATCAATATTTACAAGTTGTAAAAGATGTTTTAGATGATTAATATTATGAATATAAAAACTTTCCTTGCTAAAGATTCACGAATTTATTATCCAAGATTTCTTTCTAAAGAATGGCTATTGGATTTAATACTACAATCCGAACAGTATTGGATTCGAAGATTTATGATAGCACTTCGGAAAGAAGAATATTATTCATATATAAAGCCAAGTAAATTTTTAAAATATTATTATCAACGCAGAAAAAATATTTTGGGCAGAAAATTAGGATTTTTTATCCCTGCAGGATGTTTTGATGAAGATTTGAAAATTTATCATTATGGCTCCATAATTATTAATCCAAATGCAAAGATAGGAAAACATTGTACAATTCATGGCAATTGCTGTATTGGAAGCAAAGGTAGTTTTCCTGATACTTCTCCGATTATTGGAGATAATGTGGATATAGGGCAGGGGGCCCAAATATTAGGAGGTGTTACGATTGCTAATGGGGTAAAAATAGGGGCGGGATCTATTGTTACTAAAGATATATTAATAGAAGAGGCAATTGTGGTCGGAATTCCTGGTAGAATAATTCCTTCAAAATAACGTAGATCATGGACTTAATTACGTTTCTTTTACCTGCGTATAAAGCTAAATTTTTAAAATCAGCAATTCAAAGTATTTTGGATCAAACCTATTCAAATTTTGAATTAATTATTGTAGATGATTGCTCTCCTGAAGGCTTAGAAAAAATTGTGGAACTCTTTGATGACCCGCGGATTAAATATTTCAAAAATGAAATAAATATAGGTGGTGCTAATCTAGTTAATCAGTGGAACCATTGCTTGCAATTTGCTAATGGAGAATATTTAGTTTTAGCAGCTGATGATGATTTATATGAACCAGACTTTTTATCATCCGGTATGACCATTATGAATAAATATCCAAACTTAGATATTGTTCATTCTCCTATTAAAATCATTAATGAAAAAAATGAAATAATTGGATTGGATGGATTTATACCAGAATATTCAAGTAAAATAGAGTTCGTATTTTATTGGTTGAATGCAACGGTATTTACTTGTATTGGTAATTATTTATTTAAGAGTTCTAAAATAAAGGAATTAAAATTCATTGATTTTCCATCAGCATTTGGTTCAGATACAGCTTCCGTAATTCAGATGACTGATAATGGTATGGGATCAATAGGATCGAGGGCTTTTAATTTTAGAATTTCTAGTATACACCTATCAAGTAATTTAGGAAAAATTAATGATAAATTAAGTGCAAATACTCAGTTATTCAATTGGTTTAAGAACTTAACTTTTCCTAACGCAGAAAATGAAATTGATAAATATTGCTTACATGAAATTAGATGGGAAAAATTATATGCCAAATGCATGTATGATTATTATCAATTAGTTGTTCGACATTTACCTATCCATAAATTAAGTTTAGTTAGAAAATGTGAGATTTTATCTCCAAAAGATCAGTTCAAATTGATTTTGAGATATTTCAAAGATAAAATTATAGGTAAATAACTCCCTTGCTAAATTTTAAAATGAAAAAAATCACACCTATTGCACTTGCTTTTACACCGAATTATTTTATTCCTGCTGTTACCTGTATATCGTCCATACTTAAAAATTCTTCCCCTACAGCTATTTATGAAGTAATTTGTTTATTAACTGAAGAGCTAGCTTCAGACCAGATAAAGTTACTTGATAATTTTGATCCGAAGAGATTAACATTAAAATTCATAAATCTTTCGGGGGCATTGGAAGGTGTATATATAGATGAACGATACACTATTGCAGCTTCATTTAGATTATTACTTCCAGAAATTTTAAAAAATTACGAACAAGTACTCTATTTAGACTGTGATATAATTGTTAGAAATGATCTGAATCAACTTTATCATACTGTAGATTTAAAAAACTATTATTTAGCTGCTGTATATGAAGCAGCATTAGATAGCCAAAAGCCATATTTAAAGCAGATAGGTTGTGAACCGGGATACTATTTTAATTCTGGATTTTTAATCATGAATTTGAATAAAATGAGGGCGGATAACCTGAGCACTACTTTAATTGATGGATTGAAAGTACCATATCTCCAATTTCCTGATCAAGATGTGTTAAATATGTATTGTAAAGGAAAGGTTTTAGGTTTAGAACCTATTTATAACAGTATCCGAACTTATTTTTTGCCACAATATAAAAGAGAATTTTTAAGAAGATACAAATTAGAGGATTGGGAGAAAGTGCAACATCATGGAAATATACATTACACAGGAGCAAAACCATGGAACAACCAAACCGTAAAATTTAATATTTGGTGGCAATATTATAATAAATTACCACTGGTTTACAAAAAACAGTGGCGTACAAACCAAAAAATGGAGATGTTATCTAAATTACTTTCATTTCCAATAATTGGTAATCTATATGAATATGTAATAAATGGATATAGGAACCTTAAAGCCTAATTTTACTACTTGAGAATTATATGTTAAGAAAAATTTGGTCTACTATAAGAAGTGCTAAAATTAAAAGGAAACATTCCATTGTTTCTAATTATTGGAAACCTGTGGTCGAAAACTATTACCAAAACCAACTTGAAATTCCAGTAATAAAAAAGGTTAAGGAGCTTACCTCAGATCAAATTATCTGGCAATACTGGGGGCAAGGAGTTGAAAATAATACATTGCCTGAAGTGGTCAATCTTTGTTTTAAAAGTGTAGATAAATATTGTGCAGACTTTTCAGTTATTAGGTTAAATGATGAAAATATCGCTGATTACCTTGAATTTCCGTCTTATTTAATAGATAAACTTCAAAATGGATCATTAAGTAGAACCTTCTTTTCTGATATTCTTCGGTTAGCTTTATTATACCATTATGGAGGTGTCTGGTTGGATGCAACCATTTTGCTAACAGATTCCCTTCCCAAAAAAATGATGGATTTACCTTATTTCATGTTTCAACGGGATCCAAATGAGGAGCATAAAACCTTTTGGGAACAGTCCTACGCATATTATTGGGGATGGGATAAAAATTTTAGAGTCAAGGTTTTAAATAGCATTATTTTTGCTAAAAAAGGTAATAAAGTTATCGGAGACAGTCTAAATCTATTATTATATTATTGGCAAAAAGAAAGTAAACCTATAGATTATTTTTTCTATCAGATTCTTTACCAACATTTAATAGAAAATCAACTGAAAGACCAAAAATGTATGTTGTTGAGTGATGTTTTTCCTCATATTCTACAGACTAAATTCAATGGTTCTGCCGAATTTTGGCAAATTGAAACAGTTTTAGCAAAATGCAGCCTCCATAAAATGTCTTATTTTGATGAAAATGGTCAGGAACAATTGAAAAAATTTATTCAAAAATTTAATGTTCTGTAAATATGGGTTCAAAACATGCTTTTTTAATTTTAGCTCATCAGGAATTCAATATCCTTCAAATCTTGGTTGATACATTAGATGATATCAGGAATGATATTTACATTCATATTGATCGAAAAGTAAGCAGTCTTCCACAAATAAAAACTAATAAATCAAGACTTAAGTTTTTGGAAGGTGACAAAAGAATAGATGTTCGCTGGGGAGATGTATCACAGATAGAAGCAGAATTTTCCTTATTTAAAGAGAGTGCTCAGTACGGTGCTTATCATTATTATCATATTATTTCAGGCACCCATCTTCCTTTGGTAAATCAAGATGTAATACATCAATTTTTTAATGGTCGAGATGAAGTAGAATATTTTGCAACAATGCTGTTTTCTTCAGAAGAATTAATTAGAAAAGGAAATAGACTGAATCTGATGATGAAATCATTTTCAACGAACGTAACAGCTCAAAAGATTTGGCGTCTTGGAATTCGAATTCAAGAATTAATTCATTTTAAAATCAATAAAAAAACCAAATTTATTAAAGCTTCTAATTGGGTGAGTTTAACGGATAAAGCCGTAAAATATCTTTTAGAAAATCAATCAAAAATCCTAAAGAAATATAAATATAGCATGTGTGGGGACGAATTATTCATACCTACTGAATTAGCCGTATCGAACAAAAAATTTAATATGAAATTTTTAGAGGGTTATCTTTTTCATAAGGTGGGTGATGCAAATTCTACCATTTTAACTATGGATGATTATTCTCAAATACAACAATCTAAGGCATTATTTGCAAGAAAATTTAGTGAACAGCATTTGGACCTGGTTGATAAGATTCTAGATAAATTAAAATCATGAAGAAGAAACATGCCTATTTAATACTTGCACATAATGAATTCCCTATCCTTAGGAAATTAATTACATTATTAGATGATAACAGGAATGATATATTTATTCATTTTGATAAAAAAGTTAATAATCTTCCTGAATTATTTGTAAATAATGCTAGATTATTTGTGCTTGAAAATCGCGTTGATGTGAGGTGGGCTGATGTATCCGTAGTTGAAGCGGAGCTTAATTTATTTGAGAATGCATTTCACAAAAATGCTTATCAATATTTTCATCTTCTTTCAGGTGTTGATATGCCTATTAAATCACAAGATGAGATTCATCAATTTTTTGATAAACATGATGGCAAAGAGTTTATAGGATATTATCAACAAGATAATAAAATAGAAATCAAGCGAAAAGTTAAAAGGTTTCATATTTTTCCGAAATCTTTTCGAAAAAATAATGGTTTAATAAATATTAGTAAAAAGCTATTTAGGTCTCTCCATTTAGTTCTTCAAGAAAAATTGAACATCGAAAGGAATTCTGGAACAAATTTTAAAAAAGGAACCCAATGGGTAAGTCTGACATCTGATTTTGTAGAATTGATCATTAAAAAAAGAAAAGAAATTGAAAAAATGTACTCCAATACTTTTTGTCCTGATGAAATTTTCATACAAACATTTTGTTGGAATTCTGACTTTAGAGGAAATATATATAACAAACAGGATGAAGGATTAGGATGTATGCGATACATTCAATGGGTAGATAATCAAATTATCGATTGGCGTTCTGATGATTTTGATAAGCTTGTAAGTTCTCCATACCTTTTTGCTAGGAAATTTTCCTCCAAAGATCTAAATATTGTTAATCTATTAGTAAATCATTTTTCTGTAAATCAATGATTTTTAAAGCTTTAGAAACTGAAAATCTAAAAGTAATAAACATACTTAGAATGCCTTTAATGATCATTGTATTATTTGGGCATACGGTTGGATTTGATATTCTGCCAGTAAAATGGTCTTGGGATTTTGAATCTATTTATATATTAGTCTCCGAAGCAATTTCACATACCTTTAGTCGAATTGTTGTTCCAAGTTTTTTTGTGTTTTCCGGTTATTTGTTTTTTTTGAAAATACAAGAATTTACAATCACTATTTATAAAGAACAACTTAGGAAACGAATTTTTTCCCTTTTAATACCCTATTTAGCTTGGAATTTACTCATGCTTATCGGCATACTAGTTAAGGTTAATGTTTTCGACTTATTGGGTATTCCAAATATAGAAGGTGAAGAATTTAAAAATCTCAGTTTAATGGATATATTTTGGAACTATCCATTAAATTTTCCGCTCTGGTATCTTAGGGATTTAATTTGTATGACCCTATTGACTCCTTTATTCTATTTATTGTTCAGATTTCTTGGCGCATTTGGCATATTGCTGTTAATGATACCCTATTTACTAAATCTAGAAATTAATATTCCAGGTTTTAGTTTAACCGGTATTTTATTTTTTGGAATTGGGTCCTATTTTGGTTTGAAAAAATTAGACTTAATCATTACTGATTATAAAATAGGTTTAGTTTTCATACTTATTTCTTTGATTTTGATTATAGTCTGCTTAAATAGTAGTCAATATCCATATTACGAACAATTAATCCGTGTGTATGCTATTATTGGTATTTGGGCTGTATTTTACGGAGGATATTTGTTAAGCAAAATCAATAACCTTTCAAACCTTTTAATCAAAACCGCAGGATCTGTATTCTTTATTTATGCTGTTCATGAAATTTATATTATTAATTGGATAAAAGGATTTTTTGCTCGAATTAATAAAACAAATGATAGCATGTTGCAACTTATGTTTTATTTCATCATCCCATTTATCTGTTTATTTATTTGCTATTACCTTTATGTATTCTTGAGAAGGATTATGCCCACATTTATAAATTTAATTACTGGTAATAGGGAGATTACACTCAAAAAAAATACGATTAAAACATGAAATTGCCTTATGTATCAATCATAATTCCTGTATATAATGCGGAGAAAACCATTGGTTTAAGTTTAGACTCTTTAAGAAATCAAACTTATCCATATCTGGAGCTGATATTTATAAATGATGCAAGCCAAGATGAAAGTCTGAAAATGCTTAAGGATTTCCGGGCTTCATTTGATGGAAATAAGGAGGTAATAATTGTATTAGCAAACCATGATGTAAACAGAGGAGTGGCTTGCGCTAGGAATACAGGACTGGATTTAGCTACAGGTAAATATATTTATTATGTGGATGCTGATGATCAATTAGATCATCATGCCATTGAATTATTGGTTACTAAGGCTGAAAAGGAAGATTTTGATATTTTGGGCTTCAATTGGTATTTAAAATTTTCCAATAATGAACGCAAAATGATTCAGGCAACCTTTCAAGATAATCAAGATGCGATTAGGCTTATGTTGAATGGGAATTTACGTTGGAATCTTTGGATATTTTTTGCTAAACGAAAGCTTTATGAGGATCATAATATTAGGTTCATTCCTGGGAAAAATATGGGTGAAGATTTGATGGTGAGTGTGAAATTATTTCATTACGCAAAAAAAGTAGGGCAAATTTCAGATGCATTTTATCACTATGGACAGTCTAATCAAGAATCATTAACCAAAGTTTATGCTGAAAAACATATTCAAGAAGTTAGTGGAAATTTGGAGGAAGTAGAAAATTTTTTAAAGGCCAACAATAATATGGTTGATTTGGAAAATCTCTTGGCTTTTTTAAAATTGAATATTAAACTTCCAATGCTAATTAGTAGCCAAAAAAAACAATATATCAGGTGGTTGAATTTATTTCCAGAAGTGAATAAATATGCCATGGAAAACAAAGCACAATCGCTACGAATTAGGTTCTTACAATTTATGGCTACAAAAAAACAATTTTGGTTCGTTAAACTTCATTATTATGTGATAATTAGAGTAGTTTACGGAATTATTTATCATTAACTTGATTTATAAAATGTTCAAAATAATATCTTACATATTTATTGCGGTTATAGTTAGCTTTTATTTTTTTCCAATAAGCTTTACTTTTCTACCTGCTAGTCTCAATACAAAGATGATGTTGGGCGTTTTAGGTATTGGTTTTGCTGGTTTGAACTGGTTGAAAACACAGAATTTAACTGTAAGTAGAGGGTTGCTTATTTCCATTATTATATCTTTATTATTTTCTTTTATTTGCTATTATTCTACTGATATAAATAATACGACAGATTACTCCTATGCAAGTTATATTGTAAGCTTCTCTGTTTGGTTTTTTGGAGCTTTTGCGGTCTGTTATATTATTAGAATAGTTCATGAAATTGCTTCCTTAAGGATCCTAACAAATTATTTGGCTGCTGTATGTTTTTTTCAATGTGTTGCTGCTTTAATGATTGATAATATTCCTGCTTTTAAATTGTTGGTAGATAGTATTGTAAATCAAGGCCAGGATTTTTTTGATGAAGTAAATCGTTTATATGGAATAGGGGCTGCTCTTGATTCTGCAGGGGTCCGGTTTTCTCTTGTCCTTGTATTGATAACATCATCCTTAAATAATAGTATTAAAACGCGAGAAAATTCATGGTATATTGCCATGTTATTGATTGCTTTTTTTACCATTTCTGTAATTGGTAATGCGATTGCTCGTACAACTATTCTTGGGGTATCTAGTTCATTGATCTATTTTTTTGTAGGATCTGGTTTGTTTAGAAGTATTGTTAAAATGGAATCTATAAAACTTGGGATTCTATTTGGATTTCTCTTAGTTCTTGCCATATTTATTTCCGTCTATCTATACAATAACAATAAAGAATTCTATGATCAAATGCGATTCGCATTCGAAGGTTTTTTTAATTGGATAGAACATGGGGAATGGAGAACGGGATCTACCGACAAATTAAATAGAGAAATGTGGATATGGCCAGAAGACCAAAAAACCTGGCTTATAGGATCAGGAAAATTTGGTTTATATGAATTCAGTACAGATATCGGCTATTGTCGTTTTATTCTTTATTGTGGATTAATTGGCTTTTCTGTTTTTGCTTTTCTATTTGTTTTTAACGCACTATATTTTATGAATCGCTATCCAAAATATTGGATGATGTTTCTTATTTTCTTGGTATTAACCTTTATTTTCTGGGTTAAGGTGGCAACGGATATTTTCTTTATTTATGCCTTGTTTTATTGCCTAGATACGTTTTCAGACGATGAAGAAAATGAGGTTGAAGAATTGGATGTCATAGGTAATAATGAAAAATTAGATGAAAATAGTCTATTGTATCCTCGGTACGTTTAATTCGGGTGGGATGGAAAGAGTATTGGCCAATAAAGCCAATTATTTGAGTAAATTAGGCCACCAAATAACAATAATTACCACTGATCAACTCGGTAGAAAACCCTATTTTCAACTTAATGAACAAATTGACCAAATTGATCTTCATATAAATTATACGGAAAATAATAACCAAGGTCTAATGACCAAAATATTAGATTTTCCACGCAAACAACGAAAACATAAAGCATCTTTAGAAAAGGTTCTTCAAAAAATTAAACCAGATATTACCATATCCTTATTCGATCATGATGCAGCTATCATTTTAAAAATCAAAGACGGAAGTAAGAAAATAGCAGAAATTCATTTTTCGAGATTTAAACGAATCCAATATGGAAGAGGAGGCCTTTGGAACTTGGTAGATAGATGGCGCAGTAAACAGGATCTAAAAACCATTAAACTATTTGATCGATTTGTAGTATTAACCGAAGAGGACAAAAATTATTGGGGTGCATTGAACAATATTCTCGTAATACCAAATGCAAATAGTTTTACACCCAATAGCTTGGCTGAATTAAATATCAAACAAGTAATAGCAGTAGGAAGATATGATTTTCAAAAGCATTTCGATTCTTTAATACGGATTTGGGAAAGAGTGGATAAACAGAACCCAGATTGGAAACTGAAGATTTTTGGTTCAGGTCCGTTAGAAAGTGAACTACAACAACAGATAAATGATGCTCAATTGCAACATAGCGTATCATTGGAAAGACCAGTTAAGAATATTGAGAAAGAATATCTTAATAGTTCCATCATCGCATTAACATCAAGGTATGAAGGTTTACCTATGGCTTTGTTAGAAGCACAAGCCTGTGGTCTACCTATGGTCGCCTATGCTTGTAAATGTGGACCGAAAGATATTATAACTGATGGAGAAAATGGATTTTTAATTCCAGAGGAGAATGAAACGTTATTTGCAAAACGACTATTGGAATTAATGAATAGCGAAAATAGGAGAAGGGAAATGGGTAGAAAGGCATTTGAAAATTCAACTAATTATTCCGAGGATCGCGTCATGGAAAAATGGATAAACCTTTTTACTGAATTAACTGCTAAAAAATGAAAAAGATTGTCATATCTGCTGTTAATTTAGTGGAAGCTGGTACATTAGCTATTTTAAGAGATTGTTTAGCATTTCTATCTGATTTTGCACCTAAGCATGGTTATCATGTGACAGCTATTGTTTTTAAACGGGAGTTGGCAGATTTTCCTAATATTGAGTATATAGAGACCACCTGGCCAAAAAAAAGATGGACAAATAGATTATGGTACGAATATGTTTCCATGAACCGTATTTCCAAAGAAATTGGTCCTGTTTATTTATGGTTTTCATTACATGATACAAGCCCTACCGTAAAAGCGGAACGTCAGGCCGTTTATTGCCACAATTCTTTTTCCTTTTATCGTTGGAAAATGCATGATGTAATATTTGCGCCAAAAATTGTTCTCTTTGCTTTGATGACCAAATACATTTATAAAACAAATATCCATCAGAACCATTATTTGGTCGTACAACAAGAATGGTTTAGAAAAGCATTGTCTCAAATGTTTGATCTCAACGAGAAACGAATTATTGTTTCCCCTCCAGATATGGACTTGCAACATGCAATTCAGTCAAATTCCAAAATACAAAAAGTTAAAAGCTTTTTATTTGCAGGCTCACCGAACAGCCATAAGAATTTTGAAGTAATATGCAAAGCTTCAAAAATATTGATTGAAAAATACCATATTACAGATTTTAAGGTTAAAATTACCGTAAAGGGAAATGAAAATAAATATGCCGAATGGTTGTATAAAAATTGGAAAAATATAGCACAAATTGACTTCATGAGCTTTATTCCAAAAGGTATGTTAATGGAATGTTATAACAAAACTGATTGTTTGATTTTTCCTTCCAAAATTGAATCATGGGGATTGCCGATTTCTGAATTTAAAATTTCTAATAAGCCTATGCTTTTGGCAGATTTACCATATGCACATGAAACAGCGCAGGACAGCCAATTAACAGCATTCTTCCATCCAGATGATGAACAACAATTAGCCATTTTAATGAAAGAATTAATTGAAGGAGATTTCCACCAATTAAAAGCCGTTCCATCTATTGAAATTAAAGAACCAAAAGCAACGAATTGGTTGCAGTTATTTCAACTATTATTGAATTAAGGGAAATTAAATGAATTCTATTTCTTTCATAGCAATTATTGGAATATTATATCTATTATCCATTTCATTGTGGAAAAAGAAATATGTACCATTCACCATTGAACAATCCAACAGTTTCAAAGGAATATTAAGTATATTGATTGTCCTGAGCCATCTCAATTTCCATGCTGAAATGCCTTTGTTTTTGACTATCACAAAATGGGCAGGAACCAAAGTAGCCCTATTCTTTTTTATTTCGGGATATGGATTAATGGCTTCTTACCGAAAAAAAGAACAATCTTATCTTCAAGGTTTTTTAGGCAAGAGATTATGGAAAATTATTTTACCATTATTGGTCATCACCTTCTTTTTTTTATTCACTCAATTTCTTGATAAAGGAATATTCAATCTAGAAATATTCCAAAATCTTTGGATCGGATTAACCCCCTTACCTTATTCTTGGTTTGCATATATTATTTTGATTTTTTATCTAGTATTTTTTGTGGTTTTCAGCACAAAATGGTCCCTGAAAATTAAAATAATCAGTATGTTTTCCATTTCATTGATTATTTCATATCTCCTTTATCAAAAAGGATTCGATCGTGCTTGGTGGGTGTCTAACCTTGCATTTCCTTTCGGTATGTTATTTCAAGCCCAAGAATCACGATTAATCGGATGGAGCAGAACAAAATTTGGTAATATTTTATTTGTCCCAATCTGTTTAGGATTGGCCTTTATTTTCGCGTTTTTTAAAATCGAGTTTTTATATATCTTCTCATATGTTTTTATAGTATTAGCAGTCGTCATTCTTTTAAGTTATTCTGGATTATCAAAGGGTAGCATATTTAATTTCTTGGGGAAGATTTCTTATGAAACTTACCTTATCCACGGAGTTCTATACTTTATACTCCGAGGTAACCATATTTTTATACAGAATAATTGGCTTTATTTAGGAGTTTCTATATTATCAACAATTTTTCTGGCAACCTTATTTCATAAGCTTTTTAATTACATTTATACGCTCAAAAAATGAAGATATTACAAGTAGGAAAGTTTTATCCCATTCGTGGCGGAGTGGAGAAAGTCATGTATGATCTCATGTTAGGACTATCCGAAAGGGAAATTCACTGTGACATGTTATGTGCTTCCACTGAAAATTTTCCGGAAACAGATATAGTTATAAATCAATATGCCAAGTTATTCGTTGTCTCCACGCAAATTAAAGTTGCTGCTACCATGTTGGCACCAAAGATGATTAGCAAGCTTAGAAGTATTGCTAACCAATATGATGTCATTCATATCCATCATCCAGATCCTATGGCAACTTTAAGCCTGTTTTTAGCAGGTTTTAAAGGAAAAGTAGTATTGCACTGGCATAGTGACATCCTGAAACAAAAAACCTTGCTGAAGCTATATAAACCGCTTCAGGATTGGTTGATCAAAAGAGCAGATTTGATAGTAGGTACGAGTCCAATTTATGTAAAAGAGTCTCAGTTCTTAACCAAAGTTCAAGAAAAAATTGCTCATATCCCTATTGGAGTTGAACCTTTGTTAACCGATTCTACAAAAGCAAACTTGATAATAGGAAGATTTGCAGGCAAAAAAATTTTATTTGCGCTTGGTCGTCTGGTCGAATATAAGGGATATCCCTTTTTAATAGATGCAATCCAGGGTTTGGATGATTCTTACCATTTACTCATTGGTGGAATCGGGCCATTAAGAGAACAGCTAGAGAATCAAGTAAAAGCTTTAAATCTACAAGATAAAATTACTTTTTTAGGATTTATAGCAGACGAAGATGTACCCAACTATTTTAAAGCTTGTGATATTTTTTGTTTAAGTTCGACTATTAAAACGGAAGCATTTGCTATCGTACAGATCGAAGCCATGTCTTTAGGTAAGCCTGTTATCTCCACTAGAATTCCTGGTTCTGGTGTTAGCTGGGTTAATGAACATGAGGTTTCTGGATTAACAGTTCCAATAGAAAATGTTGATGATTTTAGGAATGCTATATTAAGGTTAGGCGAAAATAAAGAATTTTACGACCGATTGAGTAAAGGCGCATCAGAACGCTTTCAACAAAATTTTACTTTAGATAAAATGATTGATAAGACTATTACCATCTATAAAAGTCTTTAAAATTGCCTCTGAAATCATAAATTAGCTACAAATAATAATTTTTAGCCGTTTACATTCGAGAAGCATATTCCTTATTTTAATTAATTATTAATTTTGCCTTTCTACTATGCATAATTCATACGAAAACAATGATCCTAGCGTCCTCCGTATTAAGAATGAGCTCTTTTTTGAACAGGTCAAGCCTTTATTAAAAGAGGGCAAACCAGTTCAGATTACAGTAGTAGGAGGAAGTATGCGACCATTTCTTAAACCAGGTGAAAGGATAATTCTTAAGCCTATTCAGGAAAGGGATTTAAAAATTGGGCACATTGTTTTAGCAGATACAAAATCTGGCTATGTCATGCATAGGATTATCCGTATTAAAAATAATTTAATATGGATGGCTGGAGATGGTAATTTAGCTCAAATAGAGCAAATATTTAAAGAGGAAGTGTTTGCATCGGTTGAAGTAGTGATTAGAAATGGAAAACAAATCAATTTACAAACTGCATCTTCTAAAATAGCTGCGATGTTTTGGTTTCTAGCTCGACCATTTAGGATTTTTGTTTATAAAATATTTAAGATTAAGTAGAAGTAGAATTATATTTAGATATACATGAGGTTACGTAAGGACTTAGAAGTAAGGCAGGTAGGGGAGGATTATGTGATTATAGAACCTGATCAGGGCATGATGGATTTCTCTAAGGTGTATACCTTGAATGAAACTGCAGCTTGGCTGTGGAATTCGCTTAAGAATACAGATTTCACTGTTGATGATGTGGTTAAATTGTTGATGGAAGAATACGAACTCTCTGATAATGATCACAAAACGGTTGAAGCTGATGCTGAAAATTTAATTGCCATTTTTAAAAAGAATAATTTGTTGGCAGAAGATTAATGTTAAATAAGGTACAACAGGCATTTCTCACTTTATTAAGATCTGGACTTTGGGATAGTCCAATTGACGATCTTTCCATCTTTCCTTTAGATAAGGAGGAATGGAAAAACCTGTACAGCATCTCCATGGCACAAACTGTTGAGGGAATTGTTTATGAAGGAATGTTGAAATTACCTCCAGCTTTTTTACCACATAAAATCTTTCAACTTCGATGGACTGTGAGGGTAGACCAAATTGAAAGACAAAATAAATTGATGGCCGAAATATTGGTTCAAATTGATGATATCTTTAAAGAAGAGGACATTCCTTTTACCTTGCTGAAAGGGTTAAGTTTAGCGAGTCTTTATGAAAAACCTTTATTGAGAAGCAGTGGAGATATTGATCTATATTTTGATTCTATTAAAGATTTTAAACGGGCTAATGCTTTAATAAGATCAAAAAACATCCAAGTAAATACCGGTGCATTGAACAGTTCAATCTACCTATGGAAATCATGTGAAGTGGAGCACCATACCAAAATGATGGATATCTTAAATCCATTTAAACAGCGTTATATCAAAAAATTGATAAATGCTGAAAAGGGATTTTATAGGAAATTAAAAATTCAGGAAAAGACCATTAATGGTATATCCTGGACATTGGCACATATTCAGACCAATTCCCATATTTTAAAACATTATTTGGGTTTTGGAATTGGCTTACGGCAATTCTGTGATGTGGCAAGGTTATATAAAAAATCAATAAGCGAAATTGATAAATTAAAGCTTCAGGCACATTATAAAAAATTAGGAATATTGGATTGGATGTATATGGTTAATAACCTGCTTATTCAATATTTAGGATTATCCAAAAATTTTCTTCCATTTGAGAATCATCCTGAGCAAGATGCCAAATGGTTATTAAATGATGTGCTTATAGCTGGTAATTTTGGTTTCCATGATACACGATATGCTCAACACTCGGATAATTTAAAAGAAAATAGACAACGAAACAATGCTTTGGAACGGGTAGTACCTCATCTTTTGAATGCTAAAAAATATGCCCCTGCAGAAGCCTTTTGGTTTCCAATTTTTAAAACACGTGATAGATTAATTGGACATAAAGAATGAATTATTCCATTAAAAGACAGATCAATTGGGCGTGGAACTTTGCAAAAGGTTTCCATGCGCAGATATTTGTTTATTTTTTACTAGAATTAAGCAGTATTGTCTTTTCATTGCTCTTTGTTTATTATTCGAAAAAGTCGGTAGACATTGCATTAAATGTAATACCAGGGGATTTAAGATTACATATATTTTTAGTGGTAGGAAGCGTTTTTGCGGGTATAGTTGCTAAATTGATCGCGACTTATATAAACCAGAAAACCCAACTGAAATTTACCTTAAGGATTCAGAACCAAATTGTTGCTAAACAATTGAATGCAGTTTGGCAGGTACTAAAACAATGGTTTACTGGTGATGTGATGGTTCGAATTACAAACGATTGTAATGAAGTTGTTCAGATGATCAGTCATGCTGGAGTTAACTTTATTGTAACTACCTTAAAATTGATAGCTACTTTCATTTTCTTATGGGTAATTGATCCTATGCTAGCCATCATGATTATAGCTATTTCTCCCTTGTTTTTATTTTCCAAAATATATTTTAAGCGACTTCGCCAATTAAACTATAATGTTAAACAATCGGAGAGTGAGGTTGGAAATATTATGCAGGAAAATTTAAGGAACAGGGGTTTAATCCAGTCCCTAAGTATATTTGCAGCCCGCCATTTCATCATGGAATCTGCACAGCAAAATTCGTTAGGTTTAAAACTTAAACAATTGAATTTCAATCTATTAACCCAAACCATGATGAAAGTAGCCATTAATGTAGGTTACCTAACTGCCTTTATCTGGGGAATTTATCGATTGCACCAAAATGAAATTACTTTTGGAACTATGACTGCGTTTTTACAATTGGTTGGGCGCATTCAATCACCTATTTTATCATTGATTACGTTTTTTCCTGCTTTCATCCGATTTCGTACTTCAGCAGATCGATTAATGGAAATTGATCTTATTGAACAGGTTGAAACTTCCAATAACCATTTTGCAAAAGAAATTAATTCTATACGGTTTGAAAATGTAACCTTTGCTTACGAGCATCAGGATGTGATACATAAACTTAATGTGGATATGAAAGCTGGGGAGCCGGTTGCTATTGTAGGAGCAAGTGGTAAAGGCAAAACAACATTAATAAGACTATTATTAAACTTGATAAAGCCTGTTAAAGGAAGAATTATATTGGAAGATAAAACTGGGGATGTAAAGGACTTGAACAGTTCGCATAAATTGAACTTTTCCTATGTACCTCAAGGTAATACCTTATTTTCAGGTAGCATTTATGATAATTTAAGGATTATCAATAAATCCATAACCGAAGAGCAAATGATCAATGCATTAAATCACGCTTGCGCTGATTTTGTTTTTCAGCTTCCTGAAGGACTACATACCAAAATTGGCGAACAAAGCTATGGCTTATCCGAAGGACAGGCACAACGAATCGCTATCGCTAGAGCCATTTTAAGAGATTGCGACATTTGGCTTTTTGATGAAGCAACATCTGCATTGGACGAAGAAACATCTAATCGACTGCTTGATAATTTGATGAAATATGCAAAAGAAAAGATCATGATTTTTGTTACTCATGATGAGAAAGTGGCTTTAAGATGTAAAAAAGTAATTCAAATGAACTAATCATGCATTCAAAATTGGAAACTATGCACAAAACGGTTTATTATGCAGTTGCAGGTCTTGGATTAGAACTTCAAGTTCCTCAAACCTTCAATTTGGATGTTATATTACCTTCTTTTACAGATTTTAAATCCAAATTTTCTGAAGAAATTCCAATTATTAGTAGAGTTGAGGTTTCGTTTAATGAATTATCCTATGATCTGAAAGAGGCTAAATTACTTTCTGATATTTCCAATTTCTGGCAGGATAGATTCAAATTTTATGAATATGGAGACCAGTATTTAACGATTCTAAAAAGTGAGGATGGTCAATTTGAATGGTCCATGCTAAGTAGTAAAGATTTTAAAAAGGTTCGGATTAAAGCAGCAAGTTTTAACAAATATAAAGAGAATGTTTTAACCTGGTTTTTAATGGTAATATTTGCTCAAGCCTCTTTATCTGAAAATACCATTTTAATCCATGCTTCTGTGGTTGAAAATGGGCTAAATGCATTCGCGTTTTTAGGAAAAAGTGGTACTGGAAAGAGTACACACAGTAGACTTTGGTTAGAAAACATTCCTGGATTTTCATTGTTAAATGATGATAATCCAGCAATTCGTTTGATAAATGGCGAAGTTTTAATTTTTGGTACGCCTTGGAGCGGAAAAACAGCCTGTTATCGTAACGAAAAAAGGAAATTGGCTGGTTTTGTGAGATTAAAGCAAGGACCTCAAAACACACTAACCTTTATGGAAAATACCGATAAATTGATATCCGTTTTACCGAGCTGTTCAGCCATTCGATGGAATGCCGACCTGTTTTCATCCATGACCGATATTTTAATTCAAATTGTTCAAATTATACCAATAGCAAATTTAGTTTGTTTACCTAACGCTGAAGCTGCATCTTTGTCATACACTAACTTATCCACATAAAAAATCCATCATGAAAAAAATCATTTTCGGAATTAGCGTTTTTACGCTCTTATTATTGAATTCTTGTTTGGTATCCAAAAAGGTCGTATTCGTGGAAGATATGTCTCCAAACCTTCAATATGAAATGGAAAAAATTCCACCATTGAAAATTCAAGCCAATGACCGATTAAGTATACAAGTTGGCTCAAAAAATCCGGAATTAGCCGCTCCATTTAATAATGAATCTGGACTATATACTGTGGATGAAAAGGGAGCTATTTTATCAAATGTAGTCGGCTCAGATAGAGGTTACCTAGTGGATCAGAATGGAAATATTGAATTTCCAATTTTAGGAACCCTAAATGTAGAAGGAAAATCTATTGATGAGATAAAGAACCTTATCAAAAGTAGATTAGAAGGTGATAAAATTTTAAATGATGCTACTGTTAAAGTTGAATTGACCAATTTGAAAATCATTATGATGGGTGAAGTAGGGGGTATTGGAATTCTAAATGTACCAGACGGTCAAATCAATTTATTGGAAGCGATTACACGTAGTGGTGGATTAACCAATAACGCGATGACAAATGAAGTTGCTGTCATCCGTGAGGAAAATGGAACACGGAAAATGTATTTGAATGATATCGAAAAGGTAGCTCTCTTTGAATCTCCCACTTTCCATTTAAAACAGAATGATATTGTATATGTGAAACCTAGAACAGCTGTTACTACACCTAGAGAGGATATGACCTGGAGATATATTGGTATGTTTACAGGATTAACTACCCTGGTGTTTACTATGTTAGCTGTATTCAAAAAATAAAACTATGTCTAAAATAAGTAACACATATATGCAAAAACAACAAGAAAAGTCAATCAATATATTAGATCTTTTCCGCTATTTATTAGCCAACTGGAAATGGTTCTTATTATCTGTATTGATTTTTGGAGGATATTATTATTATCAATATAGTAAGACTCCTTATTTATATAGCCAGTCTGAAACTGTTATGATTAAGACAGCTAGTAATACCATGGTTGCTACACGGATTGCACGACCTAATAACTTTTATAATGCCGTCAATGTAAACAGTGAGATTTTACAATTACGTTCAAAAGAATTAATGCGAAATACCATTGATTCACTAAATACAGATATTAGCTATTCAGTTAAATCGGGACTGCGTACATTAGAATTATATCGCAAATCACCTTATTTAGTAGAATTTGAAGGCATCAACCAAAATGCAGGTTTTTCTTTCAATTTACGACGTAAAGATGCTAATGAAGTGGAATTATCAGATTTTTCTACTAATAAAGAGGCAAAATCTATTATTGTTCCTTTGAACCAATTGGTAAATACTCCCGTTGGAAAAATGATAATTCAATTTAATCCCAATTTGAATTACCGTAAGTCTTCTGATGAACAGATTACCATTACCAAATCTCCTATAGATGCCATGGTTGGTTATTTCTTGGGTAAATTACAAATTCGTCAATTGGAAGATGTAGAGCTTTTGCAGGTTACTATGGAAGATAGCAATCCATTGCGAGCTGCCGATATGATCACCAAATTAATAAAAGTCTATAATGTGATGACTATCAAAGATAAGAATATGATAGCTCATAATACGGCTGATTTTATTAGGGATAGGATAGCGATTATTGAAGAGGAATTAAGTTCTGTTGAATCCGATATAGAAGGAATGAAAATTCAAAACCAAGGCTTGGATGTAAAAGCTGCAGGCGAACAATATTGGTCTGAATCTCGTGGGTACCAATCGACGAGTAAGGATATAGAAACGCAGAAAAAATTGGTAGAGATCATGCGTCAACGATTAAATGATCCCGCGCGTGCAAGAGATCTTATTCCTAGCAATACTGGGTTAGTTGATGGTAACATTGAATCGATTATTTCTGAATATAATAGTGTCCTTTTAAAAAGGAATCGATTGCAAGCAGGGGAAAACTCGAACAACCCTATTGTCCAGGATATGGACAACGCTTTAGTGGCTATGCGCGAAAACATCGTTAGAGCTGTAGACAATGTAATCACTGGTTTTAATATTAAAATCAGAAACCTTCAACAGGAGGAAAATGCCGCTATCAGAAAAGCCCAATCCTTACCAACAAAACAGCGGATGATGCTTTCTGTGGAGCGCCAGCAAAAAGTTAAAGAAGAACTGTATATTTTCTTATTGAATAAACGAGAGGAAAATGCAATTAACCAGGCGATGACTGATGATAATATCCGTATCATTGACTCCGCCTCAGGAAGTGATTGGCCAATTTATCCAAATAAATTAAAGAAGCTTGCTATTGGTATAGGAATAGGGTTGGCAATTCCAGCGATCGTTTTATTATTGATGTTATTATTCAATACGAAGATTCGAAACAAGCGGGATATCGAATCTGAAGTTTCCATTCCATTTGCTGGAGAGATTCCATTTTCTACGGATATGCAATCCGCAAAACAGGAAGTGGTTGTTAAAGAGCAGGGAACCGATGAGGTAACTGAGGCCTTCCGGATATTCCGAACAAATTTGGGCTTTATGTCATCCGGGGATAAAGAACAGAAAGTCTTGACTTTCACCTCCTTCAATGTAGGAGCCGGTAAAACATTCTCTGTCATTAATTTAGGTGTAAGTTTTACCTTTCTAAAAAAACGTGTGGTTTTAGTTGATTTGGATTTAAGAAAAGGAACATTAAGTCATAAAACCAAAGTTCCAATGCCAGTAGGAATTACACATTATCTTGCCGATAGCAATACGCAAATCGATGATATTATTTATAAGGATAGAATTGCAGACGGACTTGATATCATTCCAATTGGAGTAATAGCGCCTAACCCAGTGGAGCTTTTATTATCAGAACGACTTGACAATTTATTTGCAGAGTTAAAGAATCGTTATGATTATATCATTGTTGATAATGTACCATTAGGAATTGTAGCTGATGCTAAGATTGTTAATAGAATTACCGATGTGACTTTATTTGTTGTACGTGCTGGTAAGATGGATAAACGTCAATTGCCAGAAGTTCAAAAAATCTATGAATCTGGAGATTTAACCAATATGGCTATCCTTTTAAATGGTGTAAAATTTAATGATACCCGTTATGGCTATGGAAGCTATGGTTATGGTTATGGTGGATATGGTTATGGATATGGTTACGGTTATGGAAACCATAAAAAGAAAAAATCAATTTTTAATATCTTTAAGAAACGATAGATTTAAATAATGAATCATTAAAAAAGCGAATCAGACATGATTCGCTTTTTTGTTTGAGATATTGATTTAGTTAAGCTACCAGAATCTCATTACAATGCTTTTTAATATTTGAAGCCATTTTTTCAATTGGCAGGTCATCTGCATCAGCTCCAAACGGTTCTTCAATTGACTCCCCAATCATTTCCAAAGCAGCCAAAACATAAAAAATAAATGGTACAGCAGCAATCACAAAATAGCCTAAAGAAAACACATAACCAATCGGTAAAGTCGCTGTATACAAGATAATAAATGTTTTTATGAATGAGCTATAGCCCAATGGGATAGGCGTGTTCTTAATTCTTTCACAAGCTCCTGTAACTTCAGTTAATGCCGTTAATTCCTTGTTTAGCGTAATCAATTGGTCCCCAGTAATTTTACCTTCTTTATATAAAATATTAGTTTTCTTGTAAATCAATGCAGCAACCTGGTTAGGTCCATGTTTTTTATCATCCAATGTATTCAACTCCGGATTTATCTTTTCGTCCAGCATAAACTTGGTATAATCAGATTTTAAATAGGATGAAAGCGTCTCAGCAAATAAAGCGATTGATTTCCTATAAAAACTTCTATTCACTTTATCATCAGGAGACAAAAAAGCATTCATCTTTATGGCCAAAATCCTACTGGTATTGGTAAGAGATCCCCATTGCTTTCTGGCCTCCCACCATCTATCATAAGCTGTATTCGTTCTAAACACCAAGAGTAGCGACAAGACAAAACCCAATAAACTATGAACAATGCTGACGTTCTTCAACATATTTCGATCTTCTGCATCCACATAAGATAATTCCCAATAAGCCAATGCTGCTGAGATAACTGCGGATGCAATCAAATAGGGAAGGAGTCTTTTGAAAATTCGAAAAGTATGAAGATAAATAGTGGTACTTAGCCAGTCTTTGGGATTGTATATGATCATTTATATTTTTCTTTGAGGTTATTCAGAAATAGCCTAATTTCACGCAATATGACAAAAACCCGCAAAACAGTCAAGAAAAAAATAACCCCAGATAAACAAGATCAGCGTAAATTACTGATTTGGAGTATTGTTCTGCCTGCAGTTTTTGTCTTAGTGATTTTTGGTATCCAACACCGGGCTGGAATTGCCTATTTATGGGTAAAATGGTTCGAAAAGGAAAAGATCAGCCAAGAAGATAATGGAAAATATGATGTCAGGAATATAGAATTAATGCGGAGGCATGATGATAAAATCTACGGCATTGATGTATCGCAATATCAGGGAACTATTTTCTGGGATCAAGTCCTGACAATTAACGATGAGTTTCCGATTGATTTTATCTTCGTTCGTGCGACGATGGGCGAAAAAGCAAAAGACTCCAAATTTAAATCCAATTGGAAGTCCATTAAAGATAAGAACAAACTCCGAGGAGCTTACCATTATTTTAGACCGAATGAAAACTCCATTAAACAGGCCAATAATTTTATTCGAACTGTAAAGTTGGAACCCGGTGATCTTCCACCAGTTTTAGATATAGAAGAAATGCCTAGAAATCAATCCATGGATAGTTTAAAGGTAGGACTGAAACGTTGGTTGTTGCAGGTAGAAAAACATTTCCAGGTAAAACCTGTTCTTTATTCGGGAGATAAATATTTTGCAGATTTTTTAGAAAAGGAATTTGCTGACTATACCCTTTGGATTGCCAATTATAATTTTTGGGTTGAAAAACCTAAAAAACATTGGAATATATGGCAGTTCTCCGAAAAAGGAACTGTTAATGGAATAAAAGGACCAGTTGATCTTAATATGTTCAATGGAGATATTGAAGAATTGGAGGAGTTATGTCTTCCTTTAAATTAAATAAATTATTCTCTTTAAATAAATAATAATGGCATCGTTCAACGAAATAATACAACGTAACGCATTGGTTTTAGTTGATTTCTCAGCAGCATGGTGTGGCCCTTGTCAGATATTGGCACCCATCCTTCAAGAAGTTAAGGCAGAATTGGGAGATAAATTAAGCATAATCAAAATTGATGTGGACAAAAACCAAGCTGTAGCTGCAAAATTCCAGGTACAAGGGGTACCTACTTTAATCCTATATAAAAATGGAACCCAAGTTTGGAGGCAAAGTGGACTACAGCAAAAAAGTGAACTGATTAAATTAATCAATTCTTTCAGCACAAATTAATCATCTTATAGCCTGAATAACCAATTCTGAGTTAATCCAATATCTGTATAGCTATATAAGGACAAGACAGACAAGACATATTTTGTCTTCATGTTGCAAGTGAGATGTAAGTAAGGTGTAAGTGAGGTGTAAGTGCTAAAACACACTTATAGGATACTTAAACCTCACTTAAAATACAGATCCATAATGAACCAAATAAGTCAAGGCTAAGAAAATAATTGGTATTATTTCCTTAGCCTTGAAGAATTATTTTTAGCGTATGAAATTGTAATAATTAATATAGAATTATTAGTCTATGTTATAAGTTTCATCCTGAGGAGGATTCAATGCCTTTAAAATCAATTTATCGATCCGGTGACCATCCATATCCAGCACCTCAAATTCCAGGTTTTTATAAACCACTTTCTCGCCTTCTTCTGGAATGTGATCCAACAATAAAAACACTAGGCCAGCTACTGTAGTTAAATTACCTATCTCATCCTCATCGTCTTCAGAAAGGTCAAGGTTGAATAATTCAATAAAATCACTTAATTGATAAGAACCATCAATGACAAACGAGCCATCTTCCCGTTTTCTGATCGTTTTCTTTTCTTCATTTTCAGGAGAATCAAAACCACCAACTAAGGAAGCTACAATATCCGTCATGGTGATGATACCTTGCGGACTACCGTATTCATCCACAACTGCGGCCTGTAAAACTTTAGAAGTTTTCAGTGTTTGCAAGACATTATATGCATACGTATTCTCGTTTACAAATGGGATAGGGTGCAATATCTTCGTAAGATCAGGCTCTCTTCCACTCAAATATTCCTTAAACAAAGTTTTTACATGAACCAATCCGATCACATGGTCAAAATTCCCGTTACAAACAGGATATTCGGTATGTTCATCAGCCAAAATAAAGGCTTTATTCTCTTCAAAAGACCTTTGTATATCCAAATAAGTTATTTTACTTCGGTGAACCATAAGATTTATGGCTTTTTTGTCACCTAAGCTAAGTACGCGGTCCACCATGTCATGTTCGATACCTTCAATTACACCACTATCAACGCCTTCATCTACCAAAGCTTTGATTTCTTCTTCAGTAACCGTATTGCTTCCGGATTTGATATTGAATAATTTGACAATAAAATCAGTAGATACACTTAGTAACCATACAAAAGGTTTAACTATGGTACTTAGAATAGACATAGGTACCGCAATAAAGGAAGCATATTTCTCCGGAATTGCCATTCCTATGCGCTTAGGTACCAATTCTCCAATGACAAGGGATAAATAGGTGATGATCAGAACCACTAGAATAACCGATATTTGGTTGGAATATGCGGATAATGCTGGAATCTGATTCAATTGATCAGCAATAAAGGTTGAAATAGTACCACCCGAGAAAAAACCCGTTAATATTCCGATAAGGGTAATTCCAATCTGTACGGTAGAAAGAAAGTTGTTGGGATTCTCTTTAAGTTGCAATGCTGCACGAGCACCATTATTTTTTTCACTTTGAGCAGCGAGTCGGGCTCTTCGACTGGAGACGATAGCAATCTCTGAAGCTGATAAAATTCCGTTTAATACAATTAAGACAAGTATAATAATAATTTCCGTGACCATATAGGGGGTTGAACGATATATAAGCCCAAATTACGAAAAATATAGGTAAAAAATCATGCAACCGTTTGATTGAAAAAAATATTTTATTAATTGGGTCCTTATGATGATATTGCGTTTACTTACATAGAATTATGAATGAAAAGTGAAGTAATGTCAACCAAAGAAACTGAAAAGAGCATTTTATCGGCACAAAAATTTGAACTTAACGGGGAAGTGATTTCCGCTGTTCCGTTTGGTTCAGGCCATATCAACGATACATTTAAAATAACCACCGACGCAGCTAATAATAACCTTTACCTATTACAGCGTATAAATCATCATATATTTACCAATGTGGATGGTTTGATGAATAATATAGAAGCTGTATGTAATCACCTTAAAGCAAAATTGGCACATCTTGGCGAAGATGAAGTGTTGAAGAGAACAATGACTTTGGTGCCAACTAGGGATGGAAAAAAATATGTAAAGGATGAAGCGGGAGACTATTGGCGGGTTTTCTTATTGATACCAGAAACAAGGAGCTATGACATTTTGGAAACTACTTCTCAGGCATATTCGGGTGGAATGGCATTTGGCCAATTTCAAAAACAGTTAAGTGACCTTGACCCTAAAAAAATTGTAGAAATACTTCCTAACTTTCATAATATCGAATTCAGGTTGACGAACCTACGTAATGCCATTGCAAAAGATCCGGTTAAAAGGGTTGAAAAAGTTCAAGATCTATTGGATTATATTTTCGAACGAGAAGATAAAATGCGTACCATTTTAGAAATGGGTCGTGCGAATAGATTACCTGTTCGAATAACGCATAATGATACGAAATTCAATAATGTTCTATTGGATAAGGACGATAATGTGCAATGTGTTATTGACTTGGATACGGTAATGCCGGGTTATGTGGCATATGACTTTGGCGATGCTATCCGTACTATCATCAATTCAGCTGCAGAGGACGAGGCTGACTTGGACAAAGTGGTTCTGAACATCCCTTTATTTCAATCTTTCACATCAGGTTATTTGTCGGAAGCTAAAGATTTCCTAACTGATGAAGAAGTTGATTCTTTAATTTATGCGGTACATTTGCTACCTTACATGCAAGCTGTTAGATTCTTGACCGATTATATTGATGGCGATACGTATTATAAAATTGCGTACGATGAACATAACTTGGTTAGAACAAAAGCACAATTGAAATTAGTGCAGGAGTTGGAAGCAAATCATGCCAAATTAACCGAGATTTTAGCAGAAAATCTTTTAAGTAAATAAGATGAAGCATTTAGAAGTAAGCGAGATTGATTTGACCCATATCCAGCAAGATTATCATAGTATTGCGCAAGCAATGAGTGAAATCAGTTGGCAAGGTATATCAGAGGCTTCCTGGAAGGAAGATTATCCGTATATCCCGAAAGTGAGGTTTCAGATCGCTTATTCTAAATCGCATATTATCCTCCATTATGATGTGGAAGAGGAATTTGTAAAAGGACAATTTATTAGGCCGAATGAGAATGTGTGGGAGGATAGTTGTGTGGAGTTCTTCATTTCATTGGATGAAAGAAAAAATTATTACAATTTTGAATTCAATGTTTTGGGAACTGGCTTGATCGGTTATGGTCCAGCAGTAAAGGCTAAACGAAATCGTTTGTCTTCGGAAGAAATCTTAAGAGTAGATACTTATAGTAATATTCGTACCTTGAATACGGCGAAAACCTGGCAAGAGATTTTGGTAATTCCTGTAGAGTTAATTGGAATTAAACATGGAGCATTGAAAGGCAAAGTAGCATTTGCTAATTTCTATAAATGTGGTGATGAATTACCAAATCCTCATTTTATTTCTTGGAATTTGATAGATAATCCGACACCAAATTTTCATTTACCAGAATTTTTTGGAGAGGTAAGGTTTGTTTAAAACCAGGATTGCATTGTAAAGCATACGTCATTGCGAGGAACGAAGCAATCTTTGGACTATGTCATCCTGAGCAGCGTCGAAGGATCTGTTCGGGTACCAACTGTAGATGCTTCGACTTCGCTCAGCATGACAAGCGGAAAGATTGCTTCGTCGTACCTCCTCGCAATGACGGAAAAAATAATTCCTTACTTCACAAAAGTTTCCACCCATTTTACATAAGCCTCCAAAAATCCTTTAAAAAACTTTTCAGTTTCCTTGTTTGTCAGTTTCCCTTCCTTATCAAAACTATCCGCGATATTCCCACAATACATTTCCGGCTGCGCCATGGTAGGAACATTCACAAAAACCAAAGACTTCCTCAAGTGATGATTGGCACCGAAACCACCAATACCACCTATCGATGAACTAATAACCGCACCAGGCTTTTTGTCCCAAACGGACTTCCCATATGGCCGTGATGCCACATCAATAGCATTCTTCAAAACAGCAGGAACTGATCTATTATATTCCGGCGTTACAAACAATACAGCATCCAAAGCCTTAACCTCCTCACGAAATGTCGCATAATTCTCAGGAGCAGTACCTTCATCATCAAAATCCTGATTATAAAAGGCCAATTGTCCAATTTCTATAATCTTAAATGTATAACCTTCAGGCGTTATACTCACTAAATAATTTGCTATTTTCTTATTAAAGGAATCTTTTCTCAGACTTCCAACAAAAATTCCAACGGTTTTATTTGCCATAATATTAAACTGATTTATAAGTTTTATTTATATCAATTGTTTAAACTCTTTTATACTTAACAAAAATCTTCATAGATTGTTATCTATTTTATCAAATTAAGAATATGCAGAACGAATTGGCGGAAGTATGGTTTTATAACCAAGGTTGGACAGCACATGATTTCCAAAAATCCTGTTGGAAAGCCATTTCCAAAGGCCAATCCGGGATATTAAATGCACCAACAGGATACGGAAAAACTTTTGCTATCTGGTTTGGGGTATTAAAGTCCTATTACGATCAACAAAATCAACTTAACAAACCCAAGAAAAAACAATTACATACACTATGGATTACGCCTTTGCGCGCATTATCCAAAGAAATTCATAAAGCTACCTCCCAAGTTTCCCAAGATTTAGATCTCGACTATGAAATTGAACTAAGAACAGGAGACACCACCACAGCAGTACGACAGAAACAACGAAAAAATCCCCCTCAAGCATTGATCACTACACCCGAAAGTGTGCATCTGATCCTGGCCACGAAAGGCGGGCAAGACTATTTCAAAAACCTGGAATTCATTATCGTAGATGAATGGCATGAATTATTAGGATCTAAAAGAGGTGTGCTCATGGAATTGGCCATCAGCCGGATTAAATCCATAAACCCCAAACTAAAGATTTGGGGAATCTCGGCCACCATTGGAAACCTTCAGGAAGCAAAGGATATTTTATTGGGTGAACATAACAAAGGCACACTCATTAAAGCAAACATCAATAAGCAAATAGCAATTGAAACTGTGTTTCCAGATAATTTGGAAAAATTTCCATGGGCTGGACATTTAGGAATCAAACTGTTGGATAAAGTAGTCGATATCATCAATAACTACCAAACCACCCTTATTTTTACGAATACCAGATCCCAAGCAGAAATCTGGTATCAACAAATCATTACCCATTATCCAGAATTTGCAGGATTGATCGCCATCCATCATGGTTCATTAAGTGATGAGGTGCGATTTTGGGTAGAGGAGGCTTTACATGAAGGAAGATTAAAAGCCGTTGTTTGTACAAGTAGTTTAGATTTAGGTGTAGATTTCAGACCTGTTGATTGTGTTGTTCAAGTGGGATCCCCCAAAGGAATAGCCCGATTTCTTCAGCGAGCCGGGCGTTCTGGACACCGACCAGATGCCACTTCAGTTATCTTTTATGTCCCCACCAATTCGCTGGAGATCATTGAAGGTGATTCCTTAAAATATGCTGTTTCGAATCATATCGTAGAGAGTAGAATCCCTTATATCCGATCCTTTGATGTATTGATCCAATACCTCATGACCTTGGCTGTTGGAGATGGTTTCCAAGCGGAAGATATTCTTCAGGAAGTCGCCCAGACCCATTGCTTTTCCAGTATCAGTCAGGAGGAATTTGACCAATGTATGGCGCTGTTGATCCATGGAGGAACCAGCTTAACAGCTTATGATGATTTTCATCGATTGGAACTGGTAGATGGATTATATAAAGTTACCAATAGAAGGATCGCTATGCGGCATAGGTTATCCATCGGCGCTATTGTATCCGATCTCATGATGCGGGTAAAGTTCCTTTCAGGCAAATACTTAGGATCTATCGAAGAATCGTTTATTGCGAAATTAAATATTGGTGATGTTTTTTGGTTCTCGGGAAGACAATTAGAATTGGTCCAGATCATTGCCAATGATGCAATAGTAAGAGCATCGGAAAAGAAGAAAGGGGTCATTCCATCCTGGATGGGAGGAAGGTTCGCCATTTCACCAGATCTGGGGATAGCTATCAGACATAGTTTCAAGAATATTCATAAAAAAAGGGGAGTTTCTCCCGAAATAACCTTCTTAAAGCCTTTGTTCGATGAACAAGAAAGATTATCCAAACTACCCAAGGAGGATGAATTATTGGTTGAGTATATTCAAACCAAATACGGCAACCATTTCTTTTTCTATCCTTTTGATGGAAAATTAGTACATGAAGGAATGGCGCAGGTTATTGCGTATCGATTAGGAAACATCAAACCGGCCACGTTCAGCATTGCCAGTAATGAATACGGTTTTGAGTTGTTATCGGATACAGATTATGAGGTGGATGATAAATTTCTGCAAAAATTATTCTCGCCCCAGCATCTCCATCAGGATATAAACTCCGGAATTAATGTGCAGGAAATGGCCAAACGTAGATTTAGGGATATTGCTGGAATAGCAGGATTGGTCTTCCAGGGGTTCCCAGGAAAGCAGATGAAAAGTAAACACCTCCAGGCGAATGCGGGTTTGTTCTTTTCAGTTTTTTCGGAATATGAACCAAACAACCTACTTTTGCGGGAAGCATATGATGAAGTTTTTGATTTTCAATTGGAAGAAGGTAGAATGCAACAAGCCTTTGAACGAATAGCAAATCATAAAATCTTATTCAGCCGTCCTGAAAAACTAACGCCCTTTTCCTTTCCGATTTTTGCGGAATCCTTTAGAGAGCGGTACTCCAATGAGGATTGGCAAAGCCGCTTAGAAAAAGTGAAAATGCAGTTGTTGAATGGCTAAAAAAATTATTTTAAATGGTTTAGAGGTTTTCCTATTACCTCAAAAAGGGCTTTATATCCCTAGCTATGAAATGTTGGTGATCTCCGATTGGCATTTGGGTAAACTCAACCATTTTAGAAGATCGGGTTTCTTCGTTCCATCACCAGATCCTCAAGAAGAATTTGATCGGTTAAACTTAATATTGAACGATTTACAGGTAAAAGAGGTTGTTTTTCTAGGTGATCTTTTTCATTCGTCTTGGAACGAGGATTGGGAAAAATTCAAATTATTTGTTAATAGCTATTTTCATAAAATTGACTTTACCCTAACGAAGGGTAATCATGATATTCTTGCTGATCATCATTTCCTTCAAATAAATCTAAAGGTTAAAGAAGAGGTTATTTTATCAGAAGGGGTTATATTATCTCATGAACCCATTAATGGTTTACCTGCCTATATGTATAATATTGTTGGACATATCCATCCTGGATGTTTGATTGAAACCAAAGGCAGGCAGTCCTTCAAATTACCATGTTTCCATCTGGAAAATAGAATTTTAACCATGCCTGCCTTTGGGAAATTTACAGGTTTGTACCTGATGGAAAAATCAATTTCCGCTAAAGTATTTGCCATTGTAAATGATGCTGTGATTGAAGTTTGATCTTCAATTAATTATTTACTCTTCAGTCAAGAATCAATTCATTAATCAACAATCAACGTAAAATCAGCTGTTGCTAATAGTTCAGGAGTAACTTCTTCTCGCTTGACGGTATTGATGGTTAACACTTTTTGCTGAATGTCTTTTGGAAAAAAACTGATGATGCCTTCTTTCATTTTGCTGTGATAAGCCCCATTAATATGTAGAAAAACTTGTCCTTCCTGATAGTTTTTCAGGATAAATTCAGCCATAGTAGCATCTTTTAATGCCTGGGAAAAGATCATATTTGTAGCATCATGACCAGGAAGC
Organism: Sphingobacterium sp. CZ-2; assembly: GCF_004526235.1. Classification (GTDB taxonomy): domain Bacteria; phylum Bacteroidota; class Bacteroidia; order Sphingobacteriales; family Sphingobacteriaceae; genus Sphingobacterium; species Sphingobacterium tenebrionis. The sequence goes on from NZ_CP038159.1 coordinate 750,414, forward strand.
ATTTCACGCATATCCTGGTAGGTGGTTAACGTAGTATCCACTTTTAAAGGTAATTTAGCCATAAAGGATCTAACCCTGCTATCGAATTTATCCAATACGGTTATCCCTTGTTTATAAACTGCATTAGCGTATCTCCGAGGAACATTGCTCGCAATTAATTTTATTTTATTAGCTTTTGCGAATTCCACTAAAGGTTTATAATCGTTTTGGTAGTTGGACCAGACTCTTGCTTCTGATTCAAAACTTTTCTGACTGATCAAATCGGCAAAATACTCATCTATTATATGTTGAACATCTGTTTCAAACATCTCCATTCCTAAAACTACAGTAGGATGAACTTTGTTTAATAGAGTGAGTAATTTTAGTTGTACCTTATGGGCTTGTTCATTATCATGAAGTTCCCCAAAAAACACCAATGGCCTTTCTTCGACTGCTTGAACAACATTCTCCAAACTGCTGTTTTTTCCATTTTTGTCTTTGAGGATGATTTCAGCTTCTACAAATTCCTGGGTTTCGACTTCTTGTGCAAGAACAACCATATTGGGCAACAAGAATAAGATCAATATGCCAATTATTTTCATAAGGTTTCTGTTAATGATTGAACCAATAACCGCCAGTCTTCGCTTTCCGGAATACTAGGTTTTCTTTTGCCAAAGAATTGAATGATCAGGTTTCCTTGATCATCAAAAGCCTCTACACTGTGGACCAAACCTAAATTTGTTGGTTTTTTAACAATCCAAAGACTATGAATAGCTTGATCATTTAAATGAAGGTTGAATTCTTCATCCAGGATATTTATCCACGGACCAGTCCGAACAATCCTTTGCGCAAGTCCAGTATGGATCTGCAGGCAACTTGAATTTCCTACAAAGACCATTATTTCTGTCTTTAATGAAGATACTAAATTTAAAATAGATTCAATCTTTGATCTTGGAATTTCCATTGTAAATCCACTTGGTGCATTTTGCATGGCCTGAATTCGGCTTAATCCATGCTTTTTTAGGATTCCCATAAAATCATGGGTATCCTGAAGATCTTTCCATTCCTGATGAAATTCCTTTGCATCAAATTTTTCCGTTTCCAATGGAAGTTCCTTTAATGGAATTTGAATTTCAATGGATAGGTGATCAGGTTGGTCGGTTTGAAATTTATCCAGTAAATTTTCATAAGCCTCTACAGAACTTTTTTCAGTGAGATATACTTTATGAATGGCATTTCCAAACCGATCGAAAAATTGGATACTTTTTCTATTGTTTTCATTGACAGCAAATACAAATTTCCAATCTTTCATGAAGAGGCGCAGATCGATATCTGGATTTACGACCAATCCGATGGTACCATGGAACCCCGCCTTGCTGTATATGCCTTTTCTTTCATGTACGGCATATTCATTTCTTGTTAATGCCATGACATAACCGAGTTCTTTTAATTCGTTTAATAGGTTATGGAAATCGGGGAGGAGATAAAGGTTGTTTTCTGAACTATAAACCAATTCTGCCTCGGTTACTTTTAAAGCTTTTGCAGCATCTCTGATACGAACTTTTGGGTTCTCTTGTTTGTATTTTTCGTAGATAGATCTGATGTTATTTTCTGTTGTTCTGTTCATTTTTTGTTTTTTAATTTTTGTTTGTTTTTTGTTTTTTTTTTTGTTCTGGTCAGTCATGGGGAGATGGTTTACTCGTCATTGCGAGGAGGCACGACGAAGCAATCTCAGCGTCATTGCGAGGAGGTACGACGAAGCAATCTTTCGACTTTGTCATCCTGAGCAGCGTCGAAGGATCTGTACGGGTACCATATTTAGATGCTTCGACTTCGCTCAACATGACATGGCAAAAGATTGCTTCGTGCCTCGCAATGACGTAAAATCACAATGACATGGCTAAAGATTGCTTCGTGCCTCGCAATGACGTAAAACGCGATGACGTAAAATCACAATGCCCCTATTTATCATCCCATCCCTGAAGGAAGAATGCCCGTATACCCCAAAATTCCTTTTTCAATTCTTTTCACTTTTGTATGATACATATCAAAAACCGCTTCCTCCGTCAAAACCTCCTCAGGAGGTCCAAAATCCTTTACCTTCCCATTTTTCAATAAAAGAATTTGATCTGCATACTGCGCCGCCAAATTGATATCATGCAACACACAGATAACACACATTCCAAGCCTTGCCAGATCCTTTGCCTTTTCTAAAATAACCTGTTGATACTCCAGATCCAATCCATTGATCGGCTCATCCATCAACAATATCCCGTCCCTTTGCTGATAAATCTGGGCAAGAACCCTTGCCAATTGCACCCTTTGTTGTTCTCCTCCTGATAACGTAAAAATCATTCTTTCCTGAAACCCCGCCATACCCATTTCATCCAAACAACATTTCGCAATCCTAATATCTTCAGAACTCGGCTTATAATTGAAATGCGGATATCTACCCATCAAAACAATATCCAAAACCTTAAGATTAACAGCAAGGTAATTGCTCTGCGGAAGAACAGCTCTGAATTTAGCCAATTCCAAAATCTTATATTTCTTCAAATTCTTACCATTAATCAAGATCTCACCAGAATATCCATGATTTTCCTTACTGATTAATTTCAATAAACTGGATTTCCCAGCACCATTAGGACCGATAATCCCAACCAATTCACCGCCAACAACCCGCATTTGAACATCCTGAAGAATCCTTTGGGATCCAATGAAATAATTAAGTCCTTGGATGGAAATCATGATATATTTCCTTCCTTCGTATTCTTTATAATTATGGCTAAAAACATGGGCACACCCATGATAGCTGTAATGATTCCTATCGGAAGTTCGGCAGGAATAACGATCGTTCTAGCCAATAAATCTGCTAATACCAATAAACTAGCTCCCAAAAGTACGGAGCCGGGAAGAAGGAATTTGTGATCAGCCGTAACGGTCATCCGCAATAAATGTGGAACAAGAAGTGCCAGAAATCCGATGATTCCTGAAAGGGCCACACAGGCGCCTACACCGATTGCTGTTAATACCACAATAGTCCTTTTGGTTTGCTGCAAATTAATCCCTAGATGTTCCGCTTGGGATTCACCCAACAATAAGGCATTTAGGGGTTTTCCAAAGAATAGCAAAGAGCCCATACAAATCAATGCAAATGGGAGCAGGGCAGCAACTGATTGCCAGCTAGCACCTCCCAAGCTTCCTAGATTCCAAAAAGTGATATTCCTTAACTCTTCATCATTCGCAATAAATGTAAAAAGACCCACCAATGCCCCGATCAATGCATTGATAGCAATGCCCATTAAAAGTAAGGTTGTGATGGAAGTTCTTCCTTTCCTCACTGAAAACTTGTAAAGTACAGTTGTCGTGAGCAGAGCTCCTAAAAACGAAACTATAGCTAAAGCATAGTAACCCATATAATGCGTTAAACTAGAAAATAGGGAATTTCCTAATACAATGAACATTACAGCAAATAAGGATGCACCAGAGGATATCCCTATCAGCCCAGGTTCCGCCAATGGATTTCGGAAAATCCCTTGGATGGCTGTACCGCATATCCCTAATGTTCCACCGATCAAAAGACCAAGGATGACTCTGGGCATACGGATAGCCATTAACACGGCCTCCTGTTGGGATTCAACAGGATTATTTGATCGGAATTGTTTGTTAATTATTTTCATTAAATCACCTAAGGGTATTTCTATGGCCCCTACACATATGGAAAGTATGCAGGAGCCAATTAGAAATAGTAGTAGAGAGATAATGAAAATCGTTTTATATTTTTCTATCATTCATGAATTTTAGTATGTAACTCTTTGATCGCCTGTGGCAACCGCGGACTAAAGCCCGATAATAACTGTCCATCCATGGCAATAATTTTCTTGTTTTTGCCAGCATTGGTCTGCTTTACGCCTTGAACTGATAATAGGCCTTCAGCACTACCTAGGCTGGATAATCCAGAATCAAACAGCAACAATACATCAGGATTATAATTCACCAAAGACTCGGATGTTAATGGTCTATAGTCCTTAAAATCTTTTGCTGGATTCACCGCTCCTGCCAATTGGATAATTTTATCCACTTGGGTATCAGATCCACCAACCATCATGGTTCCACTACCACGTGCATAAATAAATAGGACCTTAGGTTTTCCGTGGGATTCCGGGAAAGACTTTACATCCGCAATTTCTTTATCGAACGATGAAAGAATGGAATCTCCTTTAAGTTTCAGGTTCAACGAATCGGTTAATGCACGGATAAGGTTCCTCGAGCCTTCAACAGAATACTCCTGATCAAGCAGTAAGACCTTTAGACCTGCCTGTCGAAACTGTTCAACAGTTTCTTTTGGAACCTCTGTTGTGGTTCCGATAACCAAATTGGGGTTTAAGGCTAATACACCTTCCACCGGGATTTTACGATTATGACCAACCTTAGGTTTGGATTTTATGGACTCTGGATAGGTCGAAGCTACATCAGTGCCTACGATCTGATCTTCTAATCCGGCCAAGCTCAATATTTCCGTTATAGTACCATTCAACGAGACAATGCGTAATGAATCAGGGTTATTGGCTGCAGCGCTCTGTGTTTCCGAATTTCCACTTTGGCAGGAGGAAATAAACAGCGCAAAGGCCATAAATACGAACAAGTATCCAATATTTTTCATGTTAATAGGCTTTTACAAGTTTATATTCCAATTCAGGATATCCACGTTTTCCGCCATCACCTCCAGCACCCATGGCGATAAATTTCAACTTATAGATGTTTCCAAGATTATCCTTGATTACATAGTAACGATCTTTATAGGCACCAGGAGAGAAAGCACTTCTCCAATTAGCACCAATCACATTTCTATTGGGTTTAAAGGTTACTAAGGATAATTTGCTTTCGTCAAATTCAGCATAAGTGGGTTTACCATTGCTTTTTCCATCTTTGTCCAAAAAGATGATTTGTTCAGAAGTAACTTTGTAAAGATGGTTGGTAAATATTAAATCACTGAAAGAATAGGGTACAGGAGTTCCGGCCATGGAAGTAAAATAGATTGATCTTGTCCACACAAAATCCCATTCTTCTTTTTTGGGCTCTACATTTACCGGACCTGAGGCGAAGGAGATGAATTTAAAATTAAAAGCCTCCTCTTTCGTTATACTCAATGATTTGATTTGTTGATCCTCTAATTTTGCATATTCCAGGGTATAAGCATTTGTACCGCTTCTTACGATCCTAACTTTCCAAAATTCATCATCGCCTTTGGGAGTTGGGCTGTTAACTACATAGACCTTATTGTCGTTAGCATTGGCCTTGATTTCAGCGATGACATTATGGTTTAGCCTACCTAATGTATCATCATAAATCTTCAGTTTTTCAGGCTTGATATCTAACTTCAATTGTTCAACATCGAAATTAGTTTTATTGACTGATTTAATGTCGGTGGAATTGGTAACCATTGCCGACATATCCATCGAACTATTCAGAATAACACTGAATTCTGCACCGCAATGAAAGCCTAAGTTCCAGGAACTTCGTTTAACTGACGATTGTTTATCTGTGCTCAAATCAACATATACCGCATTTTCGGCATACGAACCGCCAGGTCCACCGTCTAAGGTTAATTTATTTCCATCAGAAGGTTTTATTTTAGGGATAGGTGCATCTTGTCTTTTACAAGATCCTAACATTAAAAATCCTAAAATCGCAACAGCACTTAAAGTAGTAATTGTTCTCATATTATTTATTCAAATTGTAAAGCAAACCAAAGAAGTATGATCTTCCATAACTAATAGGTACAGAGGAAACGGAAGAACTATGTGCTCCTGAACCAACTGTGGCCGTATTTTCAATATTTTCTGTATTGGTCAAGTTTCGAATACCCGCCTGTAGGTTTAAACCTTTGAAAAGGGTTTTATTCACGCTCAGGTCGAGTTGTTGGAAACTGGCGAGACTGGTCTGTCTAGCTTCTACGCCAGTATTGGTCTGTATGGTTTCATATCCCGGCCTTTTGCCATTATATTTATAAAATACAGAAATATTTGTCGCCCATCGAGGTATCTCTTGCGATATTCCAGCATTAAGCTCTGGCGTCCATAAAAATTGTTTTAGTTCTTGATTAATTGCTTTTTGCATATTATATCTACCTATATAGCCAAGGCCAAGATCTATTTTTAAGTGTTTGTAAGAAAAAGTATTGGCAAGGTTAAATCCAGTGGTTTTATAATGGGCCAAATTGAGGTAAGTATTCACCCTGTTATCCCCAGGCTTCATACTCATCGTGACCAGATTATTGAATTGATTGTAGTAGCTACCAAAACTTGTCCTTAGAAAAGCTTGTGAATGAAATGCTTTTTCAAAATTTAGATTTAAATGGTAACTGTTACTATGTTCAGCTTTCAGATCTTTATTGCCTTCAATTTGATGATTACTGTCAAAAAAGTTAAAGTAAAGTTCTCTTAGGCTTGGTGCCCGAAAACCACGAGCATAGGAAAGTCTCAAATCAAAATGTTCATTCAACAATAATTTTGCATTAATAGAAGGAATTACCGGAGGAGCATCATATATGGAGTTATGTATAAACCGTAGACCAGGTCTAATCATCAACCAAGAAATTGGTCGGTAATCTGCCGTTATAAAAGCTGCAAGATCCCAAATTTCAGATCGCTCTTGTATTCGGGCTCCCGACCCTCGATCGTAATCAATATCCACGCCACTCAATAAATCCAATCGATTTGACCATTTATAATGGCCAGTAATTTTCCCAAAACTTTGATAAAAAGTAGAAACATCCTGTTCACCAGCGCCCGTACTCAGTTCCATCGTTCCTTTTTCAAAGTCATGTATATTGGTTACGGTGGCACGCCTGTAATTCTGTTGGGTAAAAGAGCTAACAAAATTCCATTTTTCCTTCCATTGCCAGTCGGCCTGAACCATATGGTTATATCGGTTGGTTAGATAATTCTTATCTATATATCTGTTATTGGGTAAGATGTTCCCCGGTGTATAAATATCCTCGTCCAGCAAACTAAAATTGTAAAATACATGCAGATTATTATGATTATAACCTATTTTTCCTGATGCCAGGTATTGGTCTTTCGGTTGCCAGGCCAGTGCTCTTCCAGAAAGATTGCCTTGATAACCACCAAAGGTATTCCTGCTGGCGGTCATATTCCCATACCAATTATTTTTGCTGTAAATCAGATTGGCATGTAGGTTATGTCGACCTTCTGCATAGGCTGGATTATATTCGGTATTTACCGTTTCTTCAAGAAGTCTGACTTCCAAATTCCATTGGCTCTTTAAGGTACTTGCATCTCTTGTAATGATATTGATTACACCTGCCAAAGCATCCGTTCCATAAATGACCGACACAGGTCCTTCAACAAGTTCAATGCGCTCGATCGTATTGATGTCGATCTGTGACAGACTTTGTTTCGTACTTCCACGATCAATCAATGGAATGCCATCCAATAAGATCTTTACATTTTGCCCACTCATACCCATTAATTCAATGTCAGATTCACCAAGAACCAAATCATTATTAAAGCGGATTCCTAATTGCGTATTCAGAAGAGTGGTAATATCGCTTGTAGCTCGTCGAATGATATCATCCCGATTGATGGTTCGAACGGCATATATGGAGTTTTTTAAGGAGGTAGGCTTTATTTGTCCTGTCACAACCACCTGCTCAATAACTTGTTTTTGAAATAAAGAATCCTGCTTTTGGCGCTGATCCTTATCCAAAGATGTTTGACCAAAAACAGGATTAATTGATGTTTGTAATAAGGAATAGCAAAGTATGTAAAAAGTAAGTCTCATGTAATTATTTAGAATCATTATAAACAACACTACAAACTTATAGCTTGTTTAGAACAGTTCCAAATAAGAAAGGGACGTGAAAGGAAATTTTAGTTTAATAATCGGAAATAAAAGCCTTATTTTTATTTCATGGGAACACCCTTATTGAATTTTTTTAGTGAATATTATCATATTAATGATGAGGTTGAACAATTTTTCGACCAGATCATGGAACAGAAAGAATATCAAAAAGGAGATATTATTTTTGAACCAGACAGTCATTTAAGGTATATCTATTTTATTGAGAGTGGTTTCACTAGAATCTATTATTATAAAAACGGAAAGGATATTACGCATTATTTTTTCGGTCCTAATAGCTTTAGTACAGGTATTGAAAGTGTATTCTACAGAAAACCTTCACTTTTTGGATTTCAAGCATTAGCGCCATCAAAAATATGGCTAATGCCATTTGCTCCCATAGAAGAACTTGCCAAAACCAATATAACCGTCAATCAGATCATTCAGAAAGTGCTATTGGATTCATTGATCAATTTTTCGAACAGGTTCTACAACACACAATTTGAAACTGCCCAGGAAAGGTATGAAGGTCTTATAACCCAAAACCCTACATTATTCCAAAATGCCAGTTTAGGACATATTGCTTCATATCTTGGCATATCACAACAAACTTTATCCGTAATTAGAGGAAAGGTATAGACCTTTTTTAAGATATCTTAAAAATATCCTCCCTTATCCTCATGACCTTTGTATTGTTAAAAGATAATACAAACTGGTCATGAACAATCAAACAATTAGAAAGGCTTTAATAAGTACTGCCGTATTATTTGGTTCTACAATATCCGTTCAAGCTCAACAAATCGGATTTAAAGAGTTTAAACAACCTGTAGAACAAGCCATTCAACACAACAGATCTATTCAGAATGCCACCTTGGAAAATCAAAAGATTTCCTTGGAAAGGGAGCATGTAAAAGGAAAATTCCTACCTCATGTTAGTGCAAATGCCATGTATGGCTATTTGAACAGTAATATGGATATAGATCTTCCTACAAAACAATTGCCCCTTTTAGGAACTTCCATTTATGATGGCTCGCAACAATTAAATGTTTCTTCACAAGTAGCCATGGCAGGGGTAACTGCCACCCAGGTTATTTTTAGTGGACTGCAGATCACTAACGGACAAAAAGCCCTCGAACAAAAATTCAAAGCACAGGATTTAATGAATCAAGCAGGTTATGATCAATTAGCTCAAGAAGTGGTCCTGAGTTTTGATCAGCTGATGTTGTTGAAAGAGGTGGATGTACTTATTCAAGATTCTGAAAAACGCTTGAAAAAGGAACACGAAAAAGTGGTTCGAGCGATAGATAATGGTTTAGCTATTCCCTATGATCGGGACAAGATTAAATTGGCGATGTTGGAATTGGAAAGTAGAAAAGCAGAACTGGAAAGTAATCGGGAGCTCTTATTCTTCAAACTTCAAGAACTGACAGGACTACCGATAGAACGCTTAAAAGAAACTAATTACAATTTGCAGGAACTCAGCTTGAATCTGGAAGATGCCCAAACAATGAACCGTAAGGAAGTTCAAGCTTTAGAGGCTGCAGGCAAAGCTTATGAATATGTTTACAAAAAAGAAAAGGGTAGTAGATTACCCCAGGTTTTTGCCTTTGGTAATCTATCCTATATCAATGCATTTTCAACAGATTTAACCATCAAAAATCTTCCTAAAATGGGCAACCTAAAATTGGAAAGTAATCATTTTCAGATGGCCCCTAATTATGCGGTAGGAATCGGAATGAAATGGAATATTTTTGAAGGAAAGGCACATAAAACTGCCATCGAGAAAACAAAATTGGATATGCAGATCAATGACAACAAACTGTTGGATACACAGGAAAAGCTTTCCTTATTACAGAAAAAAACCACGGTAGATTATCAGCTTGCTTTGAAAAAGACCAAAGTGAATGAGCAACAGGTAGCTATTGCCAAAAACAACCTTCATCTTGCATCCAGACAATTTGAAGAAGGTTTGACAGATGTTACGGAACGCCTGGAAGCTGAAAACGAATATTATAAACAGTCTTTAAACTACTTCCAGCAAGTGCTGGCACAACGTCAAGCGGCTAGCGAACTTTTGAAAGCTAACGGAAACTTATACGAAACTATAACTCGATAACCATGAAAAAATTAATATATAGCCTTAGTGCATTCTTACTATTACAGAGCTGTCAAACAGATCCTAAAAAACAAATTAAAATAGAAGGTAAAATTGAAAGGGATCAAATTGCCGTAACCACCAAAATCCCTGGTAAGATTCAGCGGGTATTGGTAGAGGAGGGACAATTTGTTCAAAAAGGAGACACCTTACTTATCCTGGAATTTCCTGAAGTGGATGCGAAATCCATTCAGGCACAGGGAGCACTCAACGCTGCACAAGCACAATATGAAATGGCTGTTAAAGGTGCCACTGATGGACAGATAAAACAATTGAACGCAAAAGTATCCGGATTAAAGGAACAATATGACTTTGCCCAAAAATCTTTAAATCGGATGAATAACCTATTGAAGGATTCCCTAGTTGCACAGCAAAAATACGATGAAGTCTATGCCAAATACCAAGGCGCAAAAAACCAATACTTAGCTGCCCAAGCAGAATTGGCCGACGTCCAACATGGAGCAAGAATTGAACAGCAGAAAATGGCTTTAGGCCAAAAGGAACGTGCTTTAGGTGCAGTATCTGAAGTTACGGTTGCTGCTAAAGAGCGATTTATTTTGGCTCCGCAGGATATGAGTATTGAAAACATCAACCTCAAAACCGGAGAATTGGCTTTGGCTGGTTATAGTTTGGTATCAGGATATATTCAGGATGGCACCTATTTCAGAGTAACGGTTCCTGAAGGAAAAATCAAGGATTTTCAAAAGGGTAGCCAAAAAACATTGGTTATTCCATATCAGAACAATGAGGAAATTCAAGCTCGTATCGAGACGGTTAAACCATTAACCGCTTATGCAAACATCAGTACCGCTTATCCGGATTTTGAAGAACAGCAATCCATGTTTGAGATACGCTTAAAGGCAGTAGACCCTAAACAAGTTCAAGATCTCTTGACAAAAGCTACATTTATCATAAAAGAAGACTAATAGGAGGGGAAAATGAAAAATTTTATAGCACTGATCAAAAGGGAATTCAAATTATTCTTTCAGAATAAGGTCCTTTTGGTACTATTTCTTGGTGCCCCGATTCTTTATGGTGTATTGGTAGGAGGGGTCTATAAAAAAGGAAAAGTAACGCATCTACCTATCATCGTGGTGGATGAAGATCGCAGCCCCTTGAGTAGGCAATTAATTGACATGTTCAATGACGGGGAAGTAATCTATGTGGCAAAAGTATTGGATGATGCTTTTAATGCTAACGATGAGGCCATGAAACATGAGGCAACGGTCGTGGTGCAAATACCTAAAGGTTTCTCTTCGAATGTTAATTACAATAGGCCAACAGAAGTCACCTTATTTGTGAATGCTTCCAACACCTTAACATCAAACTATGCGATGATGGCTGCGAATGTAGCAGCCGGAACCATGAAAGCAGGAATTCAAATCAAAGCCCAACAAAAAAAGGGAGTCCCAGAGTTTGTCGCGGCACAGCAATATGAACCCTTTAAAACGACTATTATCAAACAGCATATCCGAAGTGGTAATTACCTTTATTTCATGCTGCCCGGAGTTTTACTGACTGTTTTACAGCAGGTCATGATGTTAGGTTTGGCACTTAGTTTTTCTTCTGAATTTGAGAAAGGAACTTTTGCAGAGTTGGTTGGAAAATCACAAAATGTATTCATTTTGATTTTAGTGAAAATACTACCATACCTATTCATGTCGATCTTGATCTATGGGCTATATTATGGTTTTTCATTTTGGTATAGAATGCCATTGCATGTTAATGGAACGGCCTTCTTTTGGACCACACTATTGTTCTTAGCAGCTGTCAGTTTTATTGGTATTTTGGTCAGCCTGGCTATTCCTAGCCAATTGAAAGCTACTGAAATTTTAATGGTGATTGCTACGCCTAGTTTTATTCTGAGTGGTTTTACCTGGCCATTGAGTCAAATGCCAGATTGGATAGTTGCTATTGCCAACATGATTCCTTTAACACACTATCTACAGATATTCCGAACCTTGATCATCGAAAATGGATCAGTAGAATATGTCCAAGATGCTATTTGGGGCTTAGGATGGATTGCTGGTATCACCTTAATTCTTTCCATCGTACTCTTACAAAGGAAAATATCAAAGATCAAAAAAGATACTCCGATTAAACAAACCGTTTAATTGTCTTTTAACAAATGAGTGAACACCGGAACTGTTGTTTCGGTGTTTTTTTATGGAACTATTTGGACAGGTATTTCCTTTTGTCCATTATCTTTGGCCATTAAGGCCAATAAATAAACAATCTCAATCGCTTCATCACCCATAGCCAAACATCCCTTGGAAGTTGATCCACCGTGGATGAAGATATCAGAACCTGTTCGACCAAGGAATAGATCTTCCTCATTCGGGTAATTGATTCCTAAGGACAGGTGATATTTACTCTTGGGATTAAAACGATTGATATAATAGTTTCCTTCGGGAATCTGAAGGTCACCTTCTTTTTCTTTTGGACCTAAAGTACCTGAAAAAGCCGTCAAGGGAAATTGTTGATAAAGTTGAAATGAAGTATCGCCCGTATTCCTTACCCATAATTGAAGCAGCTGTTGGCTTTTAATTCCTAAAAATTGAATTTCCAATTGGTCATTGTATATCCCCAACTGCTGGAGAGTAGCTAAAATTCTGGGTAAATGTTTCTTCTTCGCTATATCAATGCGATCCATGTCTACCCAGTTACTTGTATTTTATATTTCACCAATAAATCCGGTAGGGAAGAAATAGAAAATTTTGCGCCTTTAACCGTGTTCTGATCTAGATCTAATTGTATGTTTATGCAAGTTGAAAAATCTGCTTTTTCCAAATTGGAATTTAGGAAGGTGCTATTTAATAAATCACAATATTCAAAGTACGCCTGCAGCAGATCCGCAGATTCAAAGTCAACTTCATGTAGTTTACAGGATATGAACTTTGTTTTCTTCAGTTTACATTGATAAAAGGAGGAATGATCTAGGATACAATGATCAAAGCTAAAACTCAGGTTAAAAGGATTACAGCTATCAAATTTTAATCCTAATAACTTACAATGTTCGAATTTTGCATCTTGAATCATACTATGTTCCAAGGTGGCTAGACTAAGATTACAATGCGAAAAAGTACAATCCACAAATTTCATTTCGGAAAGGTCCATCCGTTCGAAATTGCAGTTTTCAAATCTACAGTATTCGTATTCTCCTTTTACTAAGGGTCGATCGCCAAGATCTTCTGCTGTAAAGGTTTTATCTTCGAAATATTCAGCCATGTTTATAATTATTCATTTATGATTTCCTTCCTAATTCGGCTCAAAGAAGTATCCGTTACACCCAGATAGGAAGCTATGAATTTCAGTGGTGCTTGTTGGATGATTTGAGGTTTATCCTTCATGAGATGGAGATATCTACTTTTGGCTGGCTCCGTGATCATCTCTGTTGCTCTTTTTTTGCTGAGGTATAATTCGAAAGCCATCCATGCACGACCCCATTCCCGAAAGGCCGGAATCTGATGGAAAAGTTCCTGAAATACATCATAATCTAATTTCCATAGCACGCAATCCGTTAAGCATTGGATATATTCCTGGGATGGGATACGTTGAAAAATAGAGGCCACTTCAATAACCACTTCATTCTTTCCAGAAAAGCCTGTCGTGATTTCATTCCCTTCATAATCGTATAGAAAAGTTCTGACCAATCCGTCTTCAAGGATATAAAATTGATTCAATACCTGATCTTTCTTCAACAAGAATTCACCCTTAGATACCTGAATTTTTTCATGGGCAGCAAAAATTTTTTCCAGATCTTCATTTTCGAAAAGTGGGTGTTGATAGGCGTATTTTAAGATTTCCATAAAAGGAGTTATTTACATCCAAGATAAGTAAATTTCAGTTAACTAAAACGGATCTTCGAGCGTAAAACTTATCCTCTCCTTAGAAATGGGATGGGTAAATTCAATAAAGCCTGCATGTAGATGTAGACGATCTGCCCGTTGGCCATAAAGATCATCCCCCAGAATAGGGCAGAATAGACCTTTTTTATGCGCTGAATGCACACGTAATTGATGCGTTCTACCTGTTAAAGGAAAATAATGGATCCGGGTTCTTCCGTTTTCTATTGCTTGAACCCTAAATTTTGTCTGAGCAGGTTTACCATATTCGTAACAGACCACTTGCCTTGGACGATCATCCAAGTCTACTCGTAACGGCAGATCAATAAGTCCTTCCTGCTGATCTATTACACCATCCAAAATGGCGGTATATCGCTTTTTAACAGTATGTTTTATAAACTGATCTTGAATAAATTGATGGGATTCCTTATTCTTTGCCAACACTAAAATTCCGGAAGTCGACATATCCAAACGATGGATGATCAATGGACCGGTTATTTCTGGAAATCTTTCCAATATTCTGGTCTGAACACTATCCTTAACATTGATCCCGGGAACCGATAAAAACTCTGCTGGCTTATTGACAACAATGATCGATTCATCTTCGTATATAATATCAATGTCCAAATCACTATCCGGATGCTGAAGCATGGGATTATCATCAACTTCCAATCCCTGTAGCATATGGTTTAAGATGGGTTCGCATTTACCACGACAAGCAGGGTAGAAGGATAAATGTTTTCTTACTTCTGTATTTGGCGATTCTCCCCACCAGAACTCCGCCATAGCAATAGGTTTTAGCTTATGTTGATAGGCAAACTGCAATAATTTTGGGGCAGCGCATTCTCCAGCTCCTGCAGGAGGTTGCAATTGAATAGCTTCTTGGAAGATATCTAACACTGATCTTGATTCCCCTTGCGCATTCAAAAAATGGTATTGATCAAATAGACGTTGCTGCAGGGATGACGACCTTTCTTTACGCTCATTCTTTAACGCTTCGATCTGCTGTTGTTCCATAAGATACTTTTCCTCGAAACGTTCTATCACCTTTAAAGCATTTCCCTTCGCTACATCATATTCATGTTGATCCCGATAACTTTGCTTAATGAGATCAATTTCTAATTCCTGATAGGCATTTTCCGAAAGGATCGGTTTTTGGATGGTTCTAATCTGCTTTCTTTCCGATTTATTTTGTTTATGCAACACCCGGAGTGTCGAAAGTGATTTTTGTTGTTCCTCCTTGGCAGATTCAAATTGAAGTTTCAAAGCTTGAAGATTTCCATTTTCTTCTATTTGTTCCAATTCCCTATTGATCCGATTGATCTCTTGTTCTTCCTCCAGAAAAAAACCTTCAGGCTTTAACATATCAAAGATTGGAGGTACAAAATAACGATGTTGATTCGTTCCAGCCAGCTTCCCAGAAACGGCGGCAAGATAACCTAAGCCACCATGTTCATCTTCAACGACCAAAACCCCAAACATCTTTCCAATCACTAAAGCACTATTATGATCATCTAGCCCAAAATTATGTTCGAAATCTTTTTGGGTCAATAAATATTCCTGCACCTGCTTTGCAGCAAGCATACTTAACGCATGCGGCTCATAACAAAAGGGAAATGTAAATTTCTCCGGTTTTTTGATATGCGATACATCGTGCTGAAAGCGATGAAGGAATGATATATTACTCATTTAATGACAGTTCAATTCGGGGCAAAAATACAAATATTAAGAAGGATTTAAGATAATAATGATGAAGTTCAAATTCCAACAAATCTAAAGCCTAAAATGACATAAAAATGCCTTTAAAATATCTTTTATTGCAGTTTTTATTGGTAAATTGTATACATCAAAATTAGGGATATATATGGAAAACAAAAGAATATTGGGAAAATCAGACCTAACGATTGTTCCTCTTATATTTGGTGGTAATGTATTCGGTTGGACCTTAGATGAACAGCAATCCTTTGATATCTTGGATCAATTTATGGAATTAGGCTTCAATGCCATCGATACAGCCAATAATTATAGCCATTGGGCACCTGGAAACAAAGGCGGCGAATCTGAAACCATTTTAGGAAACTGGATCAACAGCAAAGGAAACAGAGAAAAAATTATCCTCATGACTAAAGTTGGTGGCCGATTTGGATATGATACCAAACCAAATACCCAGGCGAGTTATATCAAGGAACAAGTAGAACTTTCTCTAAAACGACTACAGACCGATTATATAGACCTATACCAAACTCATTATGATGATGAAGTGACCCCAATTGAAGAGACGCTAAGGGCATATGAAGATTTGATCCAGGAAGGTAAAATAAAACATATTGGGGCATCAAACATTGGAGCTACTCGGTTGCAGGAATCTTTAACTATTTCCAAAGAACAAAATTTACCTGCTTACATCAGCCTACAGCCAGAATATAATCTATACGATAGGGAGAACTATGAAAAGACCTATTTGAAATTAGTTGAGGAAAATGAATTAGCCGTTATTCCTTATTATTCTTTAGCGAGTGGTTTTCTAAGTGGGAAATATCAAACCGAATCTGATTTTACAAAATCAGCTAGGGGAGAAGGCATTCAGAAACGTTATTGGAATGAAAGGGGAAGGAGAATTGTAGCGGCATTAAATGAAGTTTCCAATGCATACAGAACAAGCCCTTCCGCAGTAGCCTTAGCTTGGTTATTAGCCCAACCTACCATCACAGCACCTATTGCTAGTGCGACCAAAACAGAACATCTTGAAGCCTTTGAAGCCGCTGTTCAACTGAGATTAGGGGAGGAGGCACTGAAGAAACTTGAGGAAGCAAGTAAATACTAGAATAAATTCTCAAAAAGTATAAACAACAAATAAATATATAATACTATGAAAACTAATATCGGAATTACAGAAAAAAACACCTCAGCAGTAGCTGAAATATTGAACAAATTATTGGCAGATGAAAATGTGCTGTATACAAAGGTTCGAAACGCTCATTGGAACGTAGAAGGACCAGACTTCCATGCTCAACATTTATTTTTTGAAACGATATATGATGAATTGGCGGAAATCATTGATGAAGTAGCGGAACGAGTTCGATCCATTGGCCATTATGCTGTTGGAACCATGAAAGCTTGGTTAGAAATAACCCAATTAACAGAAATGGCTTATGGTAAAAATGATTCCAAGGGATTCATCAAAGAAATCCTCAACGATTTTGAAAGCCTGATCATTTCCTTGAGAGAGGATATCGATAAAGTGGAAAAAAACAAGGATGCCGGAACAGAAGATTTTTTGGTTGGCATTCTAGAAAAACATGAAAAAACAGCTTGGATGCTAAGATCACACCTTAAATAGCATATACTTACATTTTAGAAGCTCCTTCGGGAGCTTTTTTTTTTGAATTTCATTTAATAATCAATAGAATAGATAGGATTGTTCCAAAGAATAGTTAATTTCAAAGCGATTTTATTAGTTATTTAAATGATCGACGAATTAATTGCCTATTTGGGAACCTTAAATCCCGTTACAGCAGCTTTATTAGCAGGTTTATTCACTTGGGGAGTGACCGCATTAGGAGCAGCATCCGTTTTTCTTTTCAGAGGAGTAAACAAACGACTATTGAATGGCATGTTGGGCTTTACAGGTGGCGTTATGATCGCTGCTAGTTTTTGGTCCTTATTGTCACCAGCAATAGAAATGAGTGACGGCAGTGGATTTGAAAAAGTGATGCCAGCCGCCATTGGCTTTATATTGGGTGCACTTTTCATATTTGGTTTGGACAAGCTCATGCCACACCTGCATTTGAACTTTTTAAAATCAGAAGGTCCAAAATCATCCTTACATCGAACCACCTTATTGACCATAGCCATTGCCCTACATAATATTCCAGAAGGATTGGCTGTAGGGGTATTGTTTGGTGGAGCGGCAGCAGGATCTCCAGAAGCAAGTATTGCTGGGGCAGTTTTATTGGCGATGGGAATTGGACTTCAGAATTTTCCGGAAGGAATTGCCGTATCCATGCCATTAAGGAGAATGGGGCTCTCCAGATGGAAGAGTTTCCAATACGGACAGTTATCGGCCGTGGTGGAACCTATTTTTGCTGTTCTTGGCGCCTTTGCTGTTGGATTCTTCCTTCCCATTTTGCCTTATGCATTGGCATTTGCCGCAGGGGCCATGATATTTGTGGTTATCGAAGAGGTAATCCCAGAAACCCAACAAGAAGAACATTCCGATATCCCTATCTTAGGATTTGTCTTGGGATTTGTGGTGATGATGGTATTGGATGTCGCATTGGGATAAATTTAGACAAACAAAAAAGCCATCCTTTTCAGAATGGCTTTTTTTATTTCCATACTTTGATTAATTCAAAGCATCTAACTTCGATTGGATTTCAGTAGATTTCGCTGTATCCTCGATAAAGTCGTAGTAACTTTTCAAACTACGTAAAGCATCTTTATTATTTGGATCTAACTCGATTGTTTTATTCAAATAAGGAAGAGCTGTAGCGATTTTCGCTTTGATCGCAGCAAGCTTTTTGTTGTATTCAGCAGCAGGTAAATTCTTATCATCATTGATCGCCAATAATTCATCGCGACCAGAATTCATGATCACAACAGCCGCATTGATGTTTGCCTCAGGATAATTAGGATCAATCTCTAGCGCTTTTTTGTAAGCCGCTAAAGCTTTCTCCGTATTTCCAGCAGTACCATATGCTAAACCAGAATAGTAGTGCAAGCTTTTATTTTGAGGATCCTTCGTGATTTGCGCTTCGATATCGCTCAAAATCTTCGCCTCATTACCTGTGATCAAATTAAACTCAATATTCTGTACAACAGCATCATTATCGTTTGGATAAGCAGCAACCGCTTCAGCAGCAGCAGCTAATGCCGATGTTGTATCACCTTTAGACATATAAAGTTTTGGAAGATCCAATAATACTGTCTTATGGCTTGAGAATTCTTTGTTAGGGATCAATGCCTTGTATTTAGGAATCGCATTGTCATAATCTTTTGTCTGTACAGCCGACAAACCAGCGTAGAATGTCAATGTGGTATCACCAGGAAGATAAGTCAATGCATCGTTGAATTCATTGTATGCATTTTTATAATCTTGTTTATCCCATGCAGCAACACCTTGATTGAATTTAAACTGACCTAATGTTTGGCTCGCAACAGTAATATTATCTGTATGCTTTTTCTCCTTATCTAATTCAGTTGCTTTTTTAACAGCTTCGGAAGCTTTGGTAGCAGCTTCTGCATTCTTATCGATAAATGCAATATTAGAATAAACTAAGGCATAGTAAGTCCAAGCTTCTGGATCATTACTTGTTTTTTCATGCACAACAGCTGCATCAATTGCTTCTTGAGCAGTAGTTAGATTTGTTTTCCCTAAAGCAGCCGTTCCAGCAGCTTTTAGTTCTTCAAATTTAATAATTGCAGCTTTAGCTTTTTTTACGTTACTAGCTTGTGCAAATACAGCAGTAGTTCCTGTCGCCAAAAGTACGCCTGCTAATAATATGGATTTCTTCAGATTCATATCGTATTTGTTTTGTTTATTAATTTGTAAGTTGGTTCAATAACATGTTTACACGATCCAATTGCGTTGCATCTTCCGCCTTTTCATAATACAACGCCAATGATTTCAACGCATTGATCTCATAAGGCTTAATCTCATTCGCTTTTAAAAGATAGTTCTGTGCATTATACTGCGCTTCTTGATTCGAGGTATCAGACAAGAAATCTTTTAAATAGATTAATCCCAAGGCTAAATTAGATTCATAATTATTTGCATCCAATTGCAAAACCTTTTCATAATAGGTCTTAGCTATAGCTACCTGGTTTGCATTTTCATTTGCATAACCCGCTAAATAATTAAGATCTATATTCTCCGGTTCGTATTTTAATGCTTCTCCAATTAAAGGAACAATCGCATCGTAAGCTTTGTTCTTCGCATATTTATCAATCAAAAGGAACAATAAGGATTTTTCTTCCTGAAATTTGGTTCGACCAGTTTCAAGCGTACTCAAAGCCAATTGCTTTTCCCCTAATTTATCATAAATATCAGAAAGTTCAATGTATTGCTGAGGAGTAACTTTTTCCGACTCAAGTATAGCTTTATAAAACTTAACCGACTCTTGCAATTTACCAGCCTTATTTGCTAATAATGCCAGGTTATAGGTGACATCTTCCGATTTGACGTGCATTTCATCCACTTTACTGAAATCTTGATATGCCGCATCAAATTTATTGTCTTTCAAAGCCTTATTCGCACGGGTAATCAATGCAGCTGCCAAATTCTGCTTCACGTAATCCATCTCACCAGGATATCCTTCCTTATCCTTATCAGTTAATTTTCCAAGAGTTTGGAAAGTAAGATCGATAGGATCCTGATTGATGTTCGTTTTTACGGTACGATTAGAATCCGCATAAGCGAGCGAGCTTAACACCATCGCGCGTAATACATTTACCCTAGTCTTCGTGGAGTCTTTTTTGGTTTTATAGATATTGCCCAATTGTTTCATGGCATTATCTAAATTCTTGATATCTCCAGTCTGCGTATATAAAGCAAACGCATTACTAGCCTCCTTATAGGCAGATTGCCCATAAGAAGCTTGTGAAAATAATACAAATAGGAGAGCTAAAGCTCCGATAAATAGATTATTCTTGTTCTTCATTCTCAGGATTACTTGAGCTATTTTCAGATTGATTTTCTGTTTCTTCGCCATCAAATTCTTCCTCTTCTTGTCTTTCTACTTTAGTAATGGAAGCAATTGCATCCGTATCTTTCAATGTAATCAGTTTTACACCTTGCGTTGCACGTCCCATCACTCGTAAACTTTCCACACCAATTCGAATAACAATACCTGATTTATTAATAATCATCAAGTCATTCTCATCGGTTACACCTTTGATCGCAACAAGTTCACCGGTCTTATCCGTTACGTTAATGGTTTTTACACCTTTACCACCACGGTTTGTGATTCGGTAATCTTCAATATCCGTACGTTTTCCGAAACCTTTTTCAGAAACTACCAATACAGTTGTCTCTTGATCATTAACACTAATCATGCCAACTACCTCATCTTTTTCATGTGCTAAGGTGATTCCGCGAACACCAGTTGCCGTTCTTCCCATCGGGCGAACAGTCGACTCGTTAAAACGGATCGCACGACCAGAACGAAGCGCCATCACAATTTCACTTGTACCCGAAGTCAAGGTTGCTTCGATCAATTGATCTCCATCATTGATGTTGATCGCGTTGATACCATTTGCTCTTGGTCTTGAGTATGCTTCCAATGATGTTTTCTTGATCGTACCTTTTTTCGTACACATGATGATGTAGTTGTTTTCCAGGTACTCTTGATCCTTCAGATTGGTGACTTTGATATAAGCCTTGATCTTTTCATCTTTTGGAATATTGATGATATTCTGTAGTGCTCTTCCTTTAGATGTTCTGCTTCCTTCCGGAATCTCGAAGGCGCGCAGCCAGAAACAACGTCCAGCTTCTGTAAATAACAATAAGTAGTTATGTGCAGATGCCGTAATAATATGCTCTGTAAAGTCCTCATCGCGGGTTGTTGACCCGATAGCACCTTTACCACCACGTCCTTGACGACGGTATTCTGTTAATGGCGTACGTTTTACGTAACTGTTATGGGAGATAGTGATCACCACTTCTTCATCATCGATGAAATCTTCCATACGCATATCCTCAGCAGAATGTACGATATGAGATCTTCTCTCATCACCATACTTCTCCCTAACCTCAACAAGTTCTTCCTTGATGATCTTAAAGCGTAAAGACTCATCCGCTAAAACTTCTTTTAAGTATTCGATGGTCTTCATCAATTCCGCATATTCTTCTTTGATCTTATCGCGCTCTAGTCCTGTCAATCTTCTTAGGGTCATGTCCAAGATAGCTCTTGCCTGTATGTCAGACAATCCAAATCGCTCCATCAATCCAACACGCGCATCTTCTGGCGTATCGGAATTACGGATCAATTGGATCACTTCATCCAGGTGATCTAATGCGATCAAGTATCCTTCTAATATATGCGCACGTTTTTCAGCTTCGGCTAATTCAAACCTCGTTCTACGTATAACCACATCGTGGCGGTGTTCAACGAACTCATGGATCATATCCTTTAAGTTCATCAACATCGGACGACCTTTTACCAAGGCGATATTGTTTACCGAGAAAGAAGTCTGTAAAGCGGTGTACTTATATAAGTTGTTCAATACCACATTGGCATTGGCGTCACGCTTAATTTCATAAACCACACGGATATCTTTCGCCGATTCATCTCTGATCTCAGAAATTCCCTCGATTTTCTTTTCATGAACCAAGTCAGCAGTACGTTTAATCATCTCTGCTTTGTTCACTTGGTAAGGGATCTCGGTTACCACAATAATTTCCTTACCGGTTTTGGTCGTTTCGATCTCCGCCTTAGCGCGCATCACAATACGGCCACGACCAGTTTCGAATGCATCTTTAACCCCAGAAAATCCGTAGATCAAACCTCCGGTAGGGAAGTCAGGACCTTTTACATAGGTCATCAATTCCGAAATCTCAATGTCTCTATTATCAATATAAGCAATAGTACCATCGATCACCTCCGTTAGGTTATGAGGCGCCATATTGGTGGCCATACCTACCGCAATACCGGAAGCACCATTTACTAATAGGTTCGGGATCCTGGTCGGAAGAACGGTTGGTTCCTGAAGGGAATCATCAAAGTTCAATTGAAAGTCTACCGTGTCCTTTTGGATATCGGCAAGCATTTCTTCAGCGATCTTCCGAAGTCTAGCCTCGGTATAACGCATTGCCGCTGGTGGGTCACCATCTAGGGAACCGTAGTTTCCCTGTCCATCGACCAATGGATAGCGTAAGGACCAATCTTGAGCCATACGAACCATCGTATCGTAAACTGATGAGTCACCATGTGGGTGATACTTACCTAATACATCCCCGACAATACGGGCAGATTTCTTAAAAGGTTTTCCACTAGTTACCCCCAAGTCCAACATACCGTACAATACACGGCGGTGAACCGGTTTGAAACCATCACGTGCATCCGGTAGGGCGCGAGAAACGATAACCGACATCGAATAATCGATGTAGGCCGATTTCATTTGGTCTTCAATATTGATGGGGATAATCCTGTTTTCGGCAGGTACTAAGTTGTTTTCGTTTTCTGTTT
Organism: Sphingobacterium sp. CZ-2; assembly: GCF_004526235.1. Taxonomy (GTDB): domain Bacteria; phylum Bacteroidota; class Bacteroidia; order Sphingobacteriales; family Sphingobacteriaceae; genus Sphingobacterium; species Sphingobacterium tenebrionis. The sequence goes on from NZ_CP038159.1 coordinate 773,441, forward strand.
CTTCAGCCATTCTTTTTTGGTTTCAATCAAACATTCAGGTGCATCATCCAATTGATTACACCTAACAGGCGAAGGTACACAATTTTTGTGGCATTAAACAGTATTTAAGGCATTAAAAATATCAACATTCAAAGGCAATTGTTAATTTTTTTGACAAAAGAATTTATGGAAGCCTAAATGCCTTTTGTATGACAAATTAATATCAAACAATAATATATTTTGTGATTTTTAAAACAAATAAGGAATTTGCTTTAAAAAATTTTAAAAATGTTTTACCTTTGTTCTTTCTTACGATAAAATCCGTTTCACCAGACGATTTATCATCCTTATTTTTAACAATTTAACAGTAAAAAATGAAACATAATTTCGGTGCAGGTCCTTGTATTCTACCAAAGGAAGTCTTTGAAGAAGCTGCAAAAGCAGTGCTTGATTTTAATGGTACAGGTCTTTCTATCTTAGAGGTTTCGCATCGTTCCAAAGAATTTGAAGAGGTAGTCGTAGAGACTGAGCGTCTCGTTAGGGAGCTATTGAATGTCCCTGAAGATTATTCCATTCTTTTCTTACAAGGTGGTGCTACGCAACAATTTGCCATGGTTCCTATGAATCTTCTTCCAGAAAATGGGAGGGCAGCTTATTTAGATACCGGTGTTTGGGCAACTAAGGCCGCTAAAGAAGCAAAAAAAGTAGGACATGTCGAGATCGTGGCTTCTTCGAGTGACCAGAATTATTCCTACATCCCCAAGGATTTCCAAATCCCAGCAGATGCAGCATACTTCCATTATACGTCGAATAATACCATTTATGGAACCGAAGTTTTTGAAAAACCAGCAACTGCAGTTCCAACGGTAGTAGACATGTCTTCGGATATCCTAAGCCGAAAAATTGATGTTTCCGAGTTCGATCTGATCTACGCTGGCGCTCAGAAAAACATGGGACCGGCAGGTGTAACGCTTGTGATCATCAAAAATGAATTGTTCGGAAAATCAGGCCGTACCTTCCCAACTATTTTTGATTACGAATCCCACGCAAAAGCAGGATCCATGTATAATACGCCGCCAGTATTCTCCATTTATGTTTCCATGTTAAACCTTCGTTGGTTAAAAGCGAAAGGAGGGGTGGATGTCATTGAGCAGGAGAACATCATTAAAGCACGTACTTTGTACGAGGAGATTGACAGAAACCCATTCTTCAAGGGAACAGCCGCTGTAGAAGACCGTTCGAGAATGAATATTACGTTTGTTATGGACAGCCCTGAATTGGAAGCTGAATTCTTAGCGTTAGCAAAAGAACGTAATTTAGTAGGTATCAAAGGTCATCGTTCCGTTGGTGGATTCCGTGCATCGGTTTACAATGCATTGACCATTTCATCCATCAATGCTTTAGTCGATACCATGAGAGAATTTGAAGAAAATCACAAATAATAATTAATGAGAATTTTAGCAAACGATGGAATTAATCCCATCGGTAAAAAGATATTAGAGGATGCAGGATTTATCGTAGATACCATCCATATTCCTCAAGAGGAGCTTGCTCTTCGTTTGAACGATTACGATGCAGTAACCGTTCGTAGTGCAACAAAAATAAGACAGGCATTGATCGATGCTTGTCCAAATCTTAAAGTTATCGGTCGTGGTGGCGTAGGTATGGACAACATTGATGTGGATTATGCCGTATCAAAGGGAATTGCTGTAGTCAACACACCTGCTGCATCTTCGCATTCCGTTGCGGAATTGGTATTTGCCCATTTATTGAATGGCGTTCGGTTTTTATTCGATGCCAATCGCAAGATGCCTCTAGAGGGCGGGACCAATTTTGGTGCATTAAAAAAAGCTTATGCAGCTGGCGTAGAATTACAGGGAAAAACATTAGGCGTGGTTGGTTTTGGTCGTATTGGCCGCGAAACAGCCAAAATTGCCTTGGGATTAGGGATGAATGTGTTATATTCTGATCTTTTTGAAGGACCTAAATCCTTAACATTAACACTTTCCGGCGGAATCCAAGTGGAAGTTCCAGTTGAACAGGCTGATCTGGAAACTATTTTCCGTCAAGCTGACTTCATCTCCCTGCATGTTCCATTTACCGATAAACCTGTCATTGGAAAAGAAGAATTCGCCTTATTAAAAGATGGAGCAGGATTGGTAAACGCCTCTAGGGGTGGTGTAATCGATGAACTGGCATTGGTTGAAGCATTGAATTCCGGCAAAGTTTCCTTTGCAGCACTTGATGTTTTTGACAACGAGCCTAGCCCTAGAACAGAAATATTAACACATCCGAGGATTTCCTTGACACCACATATTGGTGCTGCGACCAATGAGGCGCAGGAAAGAATCGGTGAAGAACTTGCTCAGTTGTTGATTGAGAACCTGAAGAAGTAGTTCTTCCGCATAGAAATGTATGCGGCACAAAACCATTTAGGAATTTGTGCCGCTTTTTTTGTGAAAAAACCTATATTCACACCCGCAAAAAAAAATTGTATAAAAAGTAGATATGAAAATTCTAAAATTCGGAGGAACATCCGTAGGAAGTGCTGAACGTATCAAAGGATTACTAGACATAGTAAATCCCGCAGAACGTCAAATTGTTGTACTTTCAGCTGTTGCTGGAACGACCAATGCCTTGGTAGAAATTGCTAAAGCCCTTTTAAATGGTAAGAAGGACGAGGCCAAACAATTAATTAGTGAACATAAGGATAAGTACGAAAACTTAATCAAGGAACTCTTCAGCACAGAGAACGGATATAAGAATGGAAAAGAATTGATCGATTATCACTTTAACTTGATCTCCTCCTTATCAAACGACCTGTTTACGCCTGTGGAGGATAAGATCATCCTTGCGCAAGGGGAATTGATGTCCACTAATCTTTGGCACCTGTATTTACAGGAAAAAGGAGTGAAGTCTGTGCTATTGCCAGCATTGGATTTCATGAAAATCGATGAGGATAATGAACCTATCGTGCCTTTTATCAAAGAGAAGTTGGAGGCTATTTTAGAAGAAACACCAGAAAACACCCTGTTCATCACGCAAGGTTTTATCTGTCGCAATTCCTTCGGTGAGATTGATAACCTGCGTCGCGGTGGATCAGATTATACCGCTTCCTTGATCGGTGCAGCAATTCAAGCTGATGAGGTTCAGATCTGGACGGATATTGATGGGATGCATAACAATGACCCTCGTATCGTGAAGAACACGACTCCAATCGCTAACCTTAGCTTTGATGAAGCGGCAGAATTGGCCTACTTTGGAGCTAAGATCCTGCATCCTCAAAGCGTATTCCCAGCACAAAAATATAATGTGCCTGTACGATTATTGAATACCATGGATCCGAAAGCCTATGGAACCCTGATTTCGAAAGATGGTGGACAGAAAGGATTTATCCGTGCGGTAGCTGCTAAGGATGAAATTACGGCTATCCATATCCATTCCTCCAGAATGCTATTAGCCTATGGTTTCCTACGTAAGATCTTTGAGATTTTTGAGCGTTATAAAACACCGATCGATATGATTACCACCTCCGAAGTGGCTGTGTCCTTATCCATCGACGATACCAAGAACCTGGGCGACATCATCCGCGAAGTGGAAGACTTCGGTAGGGTAAGTGTTGACAGAAATCAGACTATCATCTGTGTGGTTGGTGATTTTGGTGCCAACACCCATGGCTATGCAGCGCGCGTATTAGATGCTGTAAAACATCTTCCATTACGCATGGTGTCTTATGGCGGTTCCGATTATAACGTTTCCATCCTGTTGGATTCTGAACATAAAGTGGAAGCCCTAAGATCTTTACATAACAGACTTTTCTAAACCTATAATGAACATACATCAATTAGATATCAATCATTTGAAATCCTTAGAAACGCCATTCTACCATTATGATATGGAGCTTTTGGCAAATACCTTGGATGCCGCTAAAAAAGCTGCTGACAAGCGGGGATTTCATTTACACTACGCCCTTAAAGCGAACTTCAACGACCGTATTTTGGAACTTATCCAATCAAAGGGATATGGGGCCGACTGTGTGAGTGGCAATGAGGTACAAAAATCCATCGATATGGGTTTCCCAGCTTCGCAGATTACTTTTGCTGGCGTAGGCAAATCCGATAAGGAGATCATCCTGGCCTTGGAACAACAAATATTTGCGTTCAACGTGGAATCTATCCAAGAGCTGTTGATCATTGATGAATTAGCTGGTAAATTGGGTGTAAAAGCGAATATTTCCCTTCGGATCAATCCGAATGTGGATGCGCATACACACCATTACATCACCACCGGTCTGGATGAGAATAAATTCGGGGTTCCCAATTCCGAATTGGAGAAAGCGGCATCAGTACTACGATCCTGTGAGCATGTGAACCTGTTGGGTCTGCATTTTCATGTTGGTTCGCAGATCACCGATATGAATGTATTCAAAAGCCTTTGTGTAAAGGTGAATGAATGGAAGAATTGGTTTGAAGAGCGTGGAACGACCATTAAAGTATTGAACGTAGGAGGGGGATTAGGCGTTGATTACCAACAGCCTGATGAAAACCCGATGCCTGACTTTGAAGCCTATTTTGATGTTTTTGATAAGTTCTTGGAGCGAAATCCCAATCAGGAAGTACATTTTGAATTAGGTAGAGCGCTTGTGGCTCAATCCGGAACCTTGGTAAGCCAGGTGCTGTACACCAAAAGCGGAATCAAAAAGAACTTTTTGATTTTAGATGCCGGAATGACGGAATTAATGCGTCCAGCTTTATACCAAGCCTACCATAAGATCGAAAAATTAGGCAGCTCAAACCAGGAAGAATTACTTAATTATGATGTGGTAGGTCCTATCTGTGAAAGCTCCGACTGCTTTGGAAAGGAAGTTACCCTTCCTATTTCAGAAAGGGGAGACCTGATCGCTATCCGTACCGCCGGCGCCTATGGTGAAGTCATGGCATCCCGGTATAATTTAAGGGATGAGATAAGGTATGTGTATGGGTAGGTTTTTTAGACGTTAGATGATAGATTTTAGACGTTAGACCTATGTGGATATTGAATAAGAGGAACATTTGTTCCTCTTTTTATTTTTTCCACCCCGCGTCATTGCGAGGAGTCCTTCGTCATCGTAAGTTTGTAGGGAAGTTATAGGAATTAAAGAAACAGAATATAATTTTGTATTTCATTTAGGATACAGCGAGAGAGGGAGTAAGATTTTTAATCGTCATTGGTCCTTGAGAGACCCTTCGCAATGTTAATCCCCCTCTCTTATTCCTATCATAAACTTGGACAGTTCATTAGGCCCGGAGCCTGTTTTTACGATTGATAAGTTATGATAAGAGCTGCTGTAATCCACAAAAATGGTATACAAAGATGGTAACAGGTATTGATTGTTCAAAGGATTATTTTGACATTTCTGTCCAATCGGGACAGAAAGAGGTTTTTAAGGGTCGTTTCAGTAACGACGAAGCGGGTTTTGTGGAGGCCCTGGGCCACATGCACGGCAGCCATATAGCGATGGAGGCCACCGGTCCCTATTACTTCCGGCTGGCAAAGTTCCTCTGGGAGAGGGATGAACGGGTCTCGGTCATCAACCCCCTTGTCATCAGGCGTTTTTCCCAGATGACCCTGGCCAGGACCAAGACCGACAGGAAGGATGCCCAGCTCATCGCCAAGTTCACCAGCATGACGGAACCTGCCCAATGGAGGCTGCCGGAGGAACATGTGCTGAGGATCAGGAACCTGGAAGGCTATATCAAGGGACAGAAGGAATGCAGGACCATGCTAACGAACAGGCTCCATGCATATGAACATGCGGGAACACTGGAACCCACGCTCAGGAAGACCATAGAGGAAGGGATCAAACGTTATGATCAGGACATCAATGAACATGAAAGGCAGGTCCAGCAGATCATCATGGAGAATTACGGGGAACTCAATGCGAACCTGCGGAGCATACCCGGAATAGGGCCACGCAGCGCAGCACTGCTTATCATCCTGACGGACGGTTTCAGTCGGTTCGAGGGGCACAGGCAGCTGATATCCTATTTCGGACTGGCGCCCAGGATATTCGAGTCCGGCAGCAGTGTAAGGGGAAAGGGACATATCTGCAAGATGGGGATGGGCCAGGTCAGAAAGGTGCTGTACATGGCGGCAATATCCGCCATCAGGAGCAACACCGCCTGCAGCGGGCTTTATGGGAGGTTGATGGAAAAGGGAAAACCCTACAAGGTCGCAATCATAGCAGTGGTGAACAAACTGATCAAACAGGCATTCGCCATCGCAAAATCTGGAAAGGGCTACATCGCAAAAGCGGCCTAATCAGAATATTATTTGGAGAAAATTTAATTTATTATTTGGATATATACACAGTTCATTGCGAAGAGGTACAACACCCCGCGTCATTGCGAGGAACGAAGCAATCTTTACACCGCCCCCCTACAAAGGCTGTGTCAAAGAACTGATCGCAATTCTATTCCAAACATTAATCGTAGCAATAGTCAATATTATCTTCGCGATATACCCCTCATCAAAAACCTTTTCCGCCTCCGCATAGGTCTCTTCCTTTAATCCTGCCTTAGAAATCATCGTAATTTCTTCCGTCATCGCCAGAATCACACGTTCCTTCTCATCATAAAGATTGGTTTCCCTCCAAGCATCCAATAAAAAAATCCGTTGAGTCGTTTCTCCCTGTTTCAACGCATCTTTTGTGTGCATATTAATACAAAACGCACAACCATTTATCTGGGAAGCTCTGATCTTAATCAATTCAATATGCGATTTCTCTAAACCAGAATGCTGTACGAAATTTTCTAATCCTAATACCGCTTGATATCCCTTTGGCTCAATCGCCGAAATGTTCATTCTTGCTTTCATGTCTAATTAATTTTTTCAATTATTTAATACCACAAAGTAAATCCATTAGCGCCAAAGAAATCTTAAACCAGTTTAAGAAATACTTTTCTTGCGTATCTCACTAACATATTCCGGCGTTAAGCCCAAATAGGAAGCTATTAAATACTGAGGGACACGTTGCATAAAATCAGGAAAATTCCTGCTGAACTGTAGGTAGATTTCCTCTTTAGAATAAAGTTTAAATAAGATGTTTCGGTATTGAGCAGCGGCATATGCTTTTCGATAAACTGCCGAAAAATAAGCATACATGACAGGAAATCGTTCGCATATTTTCACTTCATTCTGTTTACTCATCCGTATGACCGCACTTTTTTCAACTGCCTGTATGGCACATAAGGATTTGGTTTCCTGCAACAACGATTTATGATCTGAGATCCACCAGTTCTCCAAAGCAAAGTCGGTAGTCATTTCTACCCCTTTTTCATTCAGGGTAAACATCCTTAAACATCCCTGTAACACAAAATATTGGTCATTCGAATAGTGATCCAGTTCCTGCAGGTATTCTTTTTTATTTAAGGAAACAACTTCTACATAGTTTGTAAGTTCCTGAAAGTCCGCCGCAGGCATAGGAACGATAGCATTAATATGTTTTTCTAAAATCTTAAGCATGGGTTCAATCCTAATCCTTTCAAAAATAAAAAAAACAGGGAACACCACTGGTTCCCTGTTTAATATTATTTAGCTGACCTAAAGATCAATGAATAATCGTAAAAACTATTTTATCCTTCTTTGTTCTTATCCTTATTGATGAATACAAATTGATGGTCAAAACTATCCAATTCAATAACCGAATCCGAAGTGATTTTTCCAGAAAGGATTTCTTTCGACAATTCATTCAGAATACGTTTTTGAATTACCCGTTTTAATGGTCTTGCACCATATACTGGGTCATAACCCAGCTGTGCCAACCAATCCAACGCTTCATCAGTGGCTGTTAAGAAAATATTCTGTTCGGCCAATTGCCTTTGGACCTTTCCAAACTGCATCCGAACGATATCTCCAATTTCATCCCTTGAAAGCGGAGTAAACATGATAATTTCATCAATCCTGTTCAAGAATTCCGGACGGATGGATTTCTGCAATAATTCAAACACCTCATCCTTGGTTTTCGCGATAATTTCCTCACGGTTTCCATCCATCAATTTAGAAAAATTCTCCTGGATGATATGGGATCCTGTATTCGAGGTCATGATAATAATGGTGTTCTTGAAATTGACCACACGCCCTTTATTATCCGTTAAGTGGCCATCATCCAACACCTGCAATAAAATGTTGAACACATCTGGATGTGCTTTTTCGATCTCATCCAATAACACCACCGAATACGGTCTACGACGAACAGCTTCTGTCAATTGTCCACCTTCATCATAACCAACGTATCCCGGAGGCGCTCCGATCAATCTGGAAACGGCATGACGTTCCTGGTATTCCGACATATCGATACGTACCAAAGCCTGCTCATCATCAAATAAGAATTCGGCCAAGGCTTTCGCCAATTCTGTTTTACCCACACCGGTGGTTCCCAAGAATATGAACGAACCAATCGGCCTTTTAGCATCACTCAAACCTGCTCTGGATCTCCGAATTGCATCTGATATCGCTTCAATGGCTTCATCTTGTCCGGCCACACGTTTGTGCAATTCTTCCTCCAGATTCAATAGTTTTTCGCGTTCCGATTGAATCATTTTATTGACAGGGATACCGGTCCATTTAGAAACCACGTCTGCAATATCTTCCGAGGTTACTTCCTCTTTCAACATGCGGCTGCTATCCTGTTTTTCTGCCAGTTCTTTTTTCAAACGTTCTACAGCATCCTGCGCTTCCTTGATCTTTCCATAACGTAATTCCGCTACTTTACCGTAATCACCTGCACGCTCAGCTTGTTCCGCTTCTAATTTGTAATCTTCAATATTTTGCGCTTCTTGGTTAACTTGATCAACCAGGGTCTTCTCCGATTGCCAAGCAGCCTTCAAGGAATCACGCTCGTTGGAAAGATTGGCAATGGTTTCAGATAGTTCTTTTACCTTCTTCTCGTCATTTTCTCTTTTGATAGCCTCTCTTTCAATTTCCAACTGCATGATCCGACGATCCAATTCATCCACGGATTCTGGAACGGAGTCCATTTCCAACCTCAACTTTGAAGCAGCTTCATCCACCAAGTCGATGGCCTTATCGGGCAAGAAACGATCGGTAATATAGCGTTGTGATAGTTCAACAGCCGCGATGATCGCCTCATCCAATATTCTTACCTTATGATGGGTTTCATAGCGCTCTTTCAATCCGCGAAGGATAGAGATCGCATCCTGGGTATCAGGCTCTTCCACCATAACCTTCTGAAAACGACGCTCCAATGCCTTGTCTTTCTCAAAATATTTCTGATACTCATTCAAAGTAGTCGCACCAATGGCACGCAATTCACCTCTTGCCAAGGCTGGTTTCAAGATATTGGCTGCATCCATAGCACCTTCGCCACCACCTGCACCAACCAAGGTATGGATCTCATCAATGAAAAGAATGATCTCGCCATCACTATCTGATACCTCTTTCACTACCGCTTTCAAGCGTTCTTCAAATTCACCTTTATATTTGGCTCCTGCAATCAAAGCACCCATATCCAAGGAGAACACCGTTTTGGATTTTAAATTCTCCGGTGCATCACCTTTGATGATCCGATGGGCAATTCCTTCCGCGATGGCAGTTTTACCAACACCGGGTTCACCCACTAAAATCGGATTGTTTTTGGTCCTGCGGGAAAGGATCTGCATCACCCGGCGAATTTCTTCATCACGCCCGATTACCGGATCTAATTTTCCTGATTCTGCATATTCATTCAGATTCCGAGCATATTTTCCTAAAGCATTGTAAGTAGCTTCCGCATTCTGATCCGTTACCCTATTGTTTCCTCGCAATTCCTTGATGGCCAATTTAAGATCCTTCTCATTTACGCCCTGATCTTTTAATAGGGCAGAAGCCTTATCATTGGCTGTTAATAAAGCCAAAAGAATATGTTCAATAGAAACAAACTCATCATTAAACTCTTTCAAATAGCTTTGGGCTTTCTGTAATACCGCATTGGCGCTATTACTCAGATAAACATTACTACCGCTAACCTTTGGAAGTGCGGCAATCTGCTTGTCGGCCTCTGCATTCACATAGTTTAGATTGACATTCAGTTTTTTCAAGAGATGCCCGATGATATTTTCATCAACGGTCAACAATGCTTTTAAAATATGAATGGGTTCTATCGCTTGTTGTTGGTTTCCTACAGCAATTTCAGAGGCTTTTTGTATGGCTTCTTGAGCCTTTATCGTAAAATTATTAAAATTCATAGATTAGTTATTTTCTTTTCTAACGTATGCATCAAAACCAATGCCCAGCCCATTTAAATGGACATAAACTGCAATTATGACATAAATATTAAAAATTTCATGTCAAAATTACAGGCCTATTAGGCTCCTATAAATTTAAACAAATTAAGAGTCAATATGTTAGGTGGAAATTGAAATATTATAAAAACGAAAAAATGTTCCTAATCCATCAATTTCAATAGAAAATCGGCATTCAAACCTTTATAATCCTGTATATACGCTTTACAGATGGGGAGATCTGCTTGTTGATGGGAGCTCAATACGCCCACCACATGCATTCCGGCATTTAATCCTGCGGTCACTCCAGAGAAAGAATCTTCAAAAACAAAACATGCCGAAGGATCTATTTGAAGGTTTTCAGCAGATTTCAGATAAACCTCTGGATGAGGTTTGTGCAGTTCCACATTTTCACTTCCAAGGGTAGAACTAAAGAAATCACGGATGGAAAGGCGGTCCAGTATTAGATCCATATTTGCTCGAGGTGCGGAAGTAGCAACCCCTAATTTAAAATCATGAGCTTTTAGATCAGCTAGAAAATCGGGGAGAAAGGGGATAGGCTTGGCCTCTTCCTGATAGATTTCACGGAACAAACCTTCCTTTTCATCCTCTAAAGTCAACAACTCTGAGCCTTGTATAGGTCTTTTAAAGAAATAGGTAAAAATATGGCTGTTATGTTTACCATACATGTGCTTTTCAAATTCCTCTTCGCTATAAGTGATTTGGTGACGGTCAAAAAAGACTTCAAAGGCTTTTGCATGATAGGGATTCGTATGGGCGATAACCCCATCCATATCAAAGATAACAGCTAAATTTTTCATGCTGCAAAGGTAAGAAATCCTATTCGGAAGTATTACTTTTTATCCGATCGCCCAACATGATATAAGCCTGATGAATGAAATTATAGAAGGAAGAAGCTGGATCTGCCTTGTTTTTACCGTCGTTACTATGTCCGAGTCTCACCACGATGAGATCATCTTCAGGAACCACGATCACAAATTGCCCCAAATGCCCATCCATATAGAAATAAGGCTTTTGTTGATAATTCCCCATCCACCAGCCATAGCCATACTCCGGAGAATCCGGGAATCGATTGGTTAATGATTGCGAAACATAGCTGGAATCCAGCAATTGCTGTCCATTCCATTTTCCGTGCTGAAGATAGAGTTTTCCGAAGCGGGCAAAATCCCTGGCATTACTTGCAAAACAACAGTAAGCCTTTTCGATGCCCTTTTCCTTACTGTCCAACTGCCATAGGGCATCATGTTCTGCCCCCATGGGTTCCCAAAAATACTGGGTCATCAACTCTGAAAGTGATTTCTTACCTGCTCTTTGCAAGGCTATACCCAATAATTGGGTGTCCCCGCTTTGGTATTTAAATCCTTGTCCTGGCTTGGCGTTGATCGGCATCGCATCCAAGGCGCCAACAATATCCTTATCAAAGTATAACCTGGTAGTGATCGAGAATGGATCGTAATATTTCTCCTCCCATTTCATCCCTGAACTCATGGAAACCAGATCTTTTAACGTCAAGGAATCAGCAAATGGACCTTGCACCTCAGGTACAAAATCTTTTACTTTCTGATCTATACTTTTTACCAAACCGTTTTCAATGGCCTTTCCAAGCAGGGCCGCGACCATACTTTTTGCCATGGAGAAGGAGTTGGATCTGGAGGAATCCGAATATCCACCATAATACTCCTCAAACCAGATACTATCCTGATGAATGATCATATACGCTATAGAACCAGATCGTTCATGGATTCTTTTCAATGAATCCGTGATCGGCACTTGATTATAGGATGCGGAGATTGGCCATGGTTGAGGTGTGCCATGCTTGACGGTATGGTTATCGAAATAGTGGTAATCGTCCAGATAGGCCGTCGTATGGCCTTTCATGTAAATGACATAAATGCCTTTTAGGATATAATCGACCTTGAAAACATAGAGTGAAACAATGGTCAAGAGTAGGAAAGAACCCAGCAGGATCCCCAACCATTTCAAAATCTTTATCAAAATTTTCATATATAGGTTTTGTATCAGCCTAAAGATAAGGAAATAAGAATGGAAAACCTGCTATTTTAAACGTTTAGCTTCGTTCCAATAAACATCCATCTCCTCCAGGCTCATCTGACCCAAGATCTTACCATCTGCTTTGGATTTCTCTTCCAGGTAATTGAAACGGAACATGAATTTTTTGTTGGTTTTCTCCAAGGCATTCTCCGGGTTGATACCCAGATGTCGGGCATAATTGATCAACGAGAACAACAGGTCACCAAACTCGGCTTCTGCACGTTCTAAATTGATGTTTTCCTGCTCTATATTGAATTCCGCCTTAAATTCGGCCAATTCTTCTTCTACTTTCTCCCAAACCTGCTTTTTATCTTCCCAATCAAAACCGACGCCTCTGACCTTATCCTGAATCCGATAAGCTTTTACTAATGCAGGAAGACTTTTAGGCACGCCGGAAAGGACCGACTTATTTCCCTCTTTCAATTTTATGCTTTCCCAATTCTGTTTCACCACTTCGTCGGTTTCCGCTTGTACATCTCCATAAATATGGGGATGTCTACTGATCAATTTATCGCAGATACCGTTCAGCACATCGACTATGGTAAATTGCTGTTCTTCCTCGGCAATCCGCGCGTAGAACACCAAATGCATCAATATATCACCCAGTTCATTCTTGATCTCCTTATGGTCCTTATCCAAGATGGCATCCGCCAATTCATACATTTCCTCGATGGTCAGATGTCGTAGGGATTCCATCGTCTGTTTTTTATCCCAAGGACATTCCAAACGTAGGGTATATAAAACTTCCAATAATCTTTCAAATGCTTCGCTGGGGGTGTTTTTTGCGGGAGGAATGGAATGGGCCATATGTTCAGAATAGATTTCGATTTAGTATATTTAATGAAACAATAGCCAAAGTTAACTGTTTTAAAACAAAAAAAGGATTTGATATGACCACTAAAAACGACTATGCAAATGCAAAGGAAGCCTTAGACCATCTACAGGCAAAAGGATATACCGTAGATTACAATATTGAGTTTGATGGCTTGCTGGCAGAGGCAGCTGATTATACCATCGATTATCTATATCGCTATGAAGGCATGAGCAACCCGGACGATGAAAGTTCGGTTTACGGCATCAGAAACATCAATACCGATGAAAAAGGTATTTTTGTGGCTGGCAACCTTTCTTTTTTAGAAGGTAAGAAAAGAGATATTATCCTGGAGTTGGAAATCAAGCATCGCAAGCAAGATTAAAAAGAATCTCTCTCATTAATAATCATTAAAAAAGGCTATTACATGATACATGGAATAGCCTTTTCTTCGTTGTAAAAGCATACTGAAAGTAATGTGAAAGTATGCTTTTCCTATGGTTGGGTTACAAAATCATGCTTTAAGCATGCTTTAACCATGTTTTTTTACCGAAATCATCGTTTTACCATACTAAAACAGGCCTTTTTACTGAAGGCTACTTTTTTCAGGAATTTTGTAGCAATTCGGCTATAGTCGTCGTATGTTTGTATAATCAAAATTTATAGAATGACACTTGTACAATTAGAATATATTATAGCCGTAGATACCTATAGAAGTTTTGTTGCTGCCGCCGAAAAATGTTATGTAACCCAACCAACCCTGAGTATGCAGATCCAAAAGCTGGAAGAATCCTTAGGGGTGAAGATTTTTGATAGGAGCAGACAACCAGTAGTACCTACAGAGATTGGCGAAAAGATTCTAGAACAAGCAAGGACCGTGCTCACGGAGAGCAAAAAAATAAATGAACTGCTACAGACCGAGAAAGGAGAGCTCACTGGAGAACTACGAATCGGTGTAATCCCTACTGTTGCACCTTATTTATTGCCCGCTGTTATTTCTAACTTCCTAAAAAAACACGATAAACTTAAGCTTCAGATCTGGGAATATACCACGGAACAGATCGTACAGGAACTAAAATTAGGCACCTTGGATTGCGGGTTATTATCTACCCCTATACATGATTCATCCATCAATGAGATTCCCTTATTTTACGAGACCTTTGTGGCGTATGTCTCCGAAAAGAGTTCCTTATACCAGAAGAAAATACTCAGCGCAGAAGAGATTGCTGATGAAAAACTATGGTTATTGAACGAAGGGCACTGCATGCGCGGACAGGTTTTGAATATCTGCAATTACAAGCACAACCAATCGAAGGAAGGTTCTTTTGATTACAATACCGGGAGTGTGGAAACCTTAAAAAGAATGGTTGATCTGAATGGCGGTATGACTATCCTTCCGGAATTGAGTATCAGTAATTATGATGAAGATCAATTACAGAATGTACGCTACTTCCGCGCTCCGGAACCGGTACGGGAGATCAGTATTGTCACTCCACAGAATTATGTGAAGAAACAGGCCATCAATTTATTGAAAAATGAAATCCTACAATTGGTACCGGATCGCTTTAAAACGAAACGGAAAAAAGAAGTAATGGGTTTCGCACTTTAGGATCTCAGAGCAAGCAACTTGCTTACATATTTACCAATGATATCAAACTCCAAGTTGACCGTAGATCCAACTTCCACCTGATGTAGGTTGGTATGCTCCAGGGTATAGGGGATAATCGCGACAGAAAATGAATTCTTTCCAGAATTAACCACTGTTAAACTGATTCCATTAACTGTAATCGAACCTTTTTCCACGGTTACATTTTGTTTCTCCGGATCATATTCAAAAGTAAACAGGGTACTACCATCCTGGGGTTCGACAGCCACACAGATCGCCGTTTGATCTACATGGCCCTGAACAATATGTCCATCTAAACGACCGCCAATTTGTGTACAGCGCTCTAAGTTCACCTGATCACCTTCTTTTAACAGGCCAAGCGAACTCTTTTCCAAAGTTTCTTTGATTGCGGTTACTTGGTGAACATCACCTTCCATACCGACCACTGTTAAACAAACCCCATTGTGGGAAACACTCTGATCGATTTTTAAAGCTGAACTAATAGGGGATTCCACAAAATAATGGATATTGGATTGTTCATGTTCTATTTTCGTAACGCGTCCTAAAGTTTCTATGATACCTGTAAACATATATTGATTCTTTGATACAAAGTTAAGATATTATTTTAAGCTGCCCAGCTTCCAAAACCGAATATTGTTTAGCCATTTAGTTCAGGTTAAAAGCGGATTTTAAAAAAAAATAAAAAAATATTTGCAAAAGTGTAAATTGTACACTATCTTTGTGTCATCATAATTTAGGTTTATAATTGGTTATTAAAGGTTTTCATTCTCCCCGTTTGAAAACCTTTTTTTTTGAAATTTAATCTTCTGATTTCCAGATAGTTAAAAATTTTAGACCAGAGTACAGAAGCTAATTCCCACAAAACATTTGGATTTATTAATAGAATTTATCTACCTTTGTCTTAGGTTTAGGTTGATTACCTCATAAAGAGGTTATTTTTTAAAGCTTGAGCGATCGCCCGATTGACTCAAGCTTTATTATTTTTACACCATTTCCATAACAATATGCCCGACAATTTGTAGCTGTAATTCTACTTTGACGATAGTTGCTGAGAAGAGAATTTTTGAAGGATGCCGACTAGTTGTCTTTCTTTTTGCTGAGCGCTGATAACCATAGATAACCCAGAAATCCAGAAATCAAGGAACCAATAAGCACGGCAAATTTAGCCTCTTCAATGAAAACGGGATCTTTAAAGGATAGCATGGAGATAAAAATGGACATCGTGAACCCAATACCACCCAACATGCCCACACCGATCATATGTTTCCAAGAAGCCAGTTCCGGCAGGTTTGCGATCTTTGATTTTACGCATAACCAAGAAGTGAGAAAAATACCAATCGTCTTTCCAAAGAAAAGCCCGAGGATGATTCCCAATCCCAAGGGAGTTGTCAATCCGCTTACCATTTCGCCGTGAATGGTAATATTGGTATTGACCAAGGCGAACAAAGGTATGATGATGAAGTTAACAGGATTTGCCAGGGCATGTTCTAATTTTTCCAAAGGAGATTCTGTTGCATCCGGCGTGGTGGGCAAGGTCATGGCAACCAATACACCAGCAATGGTTGCATGGATTCCCGAATGATGGATAAAATACCAGATAAAGACCCCTGGGATGATATACGCCCAAATACTTTTGACCCCAAAAAAATTAAAGGCCACCAATAGTGCCAATAAGGCACCAGCATACATCAGATAGGTATAATGAAGTTCTGTGGAATAGAATATAGCAATAACCAAGATGGCCAATAAATCATCCACAATAGCTAAAGCCGCTAGAAAGATCTTTAAACTTGCGGGAACGCGGTTACCTAATAGGGTCATGATCGCTAAGGCAAAAGCAATATCGGTAGCCATCGGGATTCCCCAGCCATGAAAAGTGGCTTCCCCTTTATTTAAGACCGAATAGATAATGGCAGGAACGATAGCTCCACCAATAGCGGCCAGAATAGGCAGTGCGGCTTTTTTAGGCGAGGACAATTCTCCTTCTACCAATTCCCTTTTGATCTCCAATCCAACCAAGAGGAAGAATATAGCCATCAACCCATCGTCAATCCAAGCCTTTACGGAATATTTCAGTTGGATACTTTCGTTCTCGAAACCAAAAGTAGTCTGCAGGATGTTGTTAAAACCAGAAGCAAGCCCCGTATTGGCTATTATCAAGGATAAAATCACACAGACAAACAATAATATTCCTCCGGAAGTATTGGAGGATAGGAACTTCTTGAATACAGTAAGATTGATCAGACTTGACATTGGATGGTATTGTCGCTAATTCGTATATTGATTTCTAATTCTATTATATTAATTCTTATAGCCAAACCACTTGATCAGCTCTTTAAAGCTGGCTTTTTTGCCATACATCAAAATGCCTACGCGATAGATTCGGGCTGCTACCCAAGTGGTGAATATAAATCCAGCTACCAATAAAGCAAATGATAAAGCGATCTGCCATACTGGTACCCCAAATGGAACACGGACCAACATGGCAATAGGAGAGGTCAAAGGTATAAAACTTAACCAAGTTGCAATGCTTCCGTGCGGATCATTTATCAACACCCCAAAAGAGAGCACATAGGCCAACAGGAGAGGGGCGGTAATAGGCATGGTAAACTGATTGGCCTCTGTTTCATTATCGACCGCAGAACCTACTGCAGCAAACAGGGCTGAATAAAGCATATAACCGCCTAAAAAGAACAAGAAGAAACAGGTCAATAGCTCAGGAAAATTCACGGAATCCAAAGCACTTCCTAAACTGGCAACCATCGACATATCCTCATTCTCCGGATTGGCATTTTGAGCGGCTTGTTGTTCCGTTTGGGCAATAAACTCATCCTTGTCGATCAGTGTGGAAGTTGCCAAACTGATCAATCCAAAGCTTAAAATGATCCATAGGATGAATTGGGTAATCCCGACCAGACCAATACCAATGATTTTTCCCATCATCAATTGGAAAGGTTTCACCGAGGATATAACCACCTCGACAATCCTATTGGATTTTTCCTCAATAATACCACGCATTACCTGAGCGCCATATAAAAAGAGGGAAAGGTAGATCAATACGGACAAGGCCATGGCAATACCCATAGCTATGCGGGTATCACTTTCTTTGGCTTCGCCCGAATCGGTGATCTCCTTAGCGGAAATCTTGACCGAGCTATCAATGTTCTTGATTTTATCCGGGTCAATATTCAGTTTAGCATATTGGTAATTCAACATGACCGTTTCCAACTGCTTCTCAATTTCGGATTGCGTATTGATATTGGGCTTTCCGGAGGATAGAAATTCGATTTTCTGGGTTTCGAAGAAATCCTGAGGGATTATTAATAGACTGGTATTATCCCCTGCATCTTTGACCTTTTTCAATTGAACACCCAATTCATCCGCAGAATGCGTGAAGGTGATGTTTTTATTGTTCACCAACTCCTTGCCGACCTGGTTGGTGTTGTCCAATACATAGACAATGGCATTGTTGTCTTCAAAGCTTTTTTTCGTCAGATAGAATGCACCTACGTAGATACCAATAAAAAATAAGGGCACTAAAAAAGTCGTCAATAGAAAAGTTTTCTTTTTAACCCTACTTAAATATTCTCTTTGAATGATTAATATAATCTTATTCATAACTAGGCTCTTGTCTTCTTAATAATTAGATGTTACTTTATCAATGAATATCTCATTCATCGTTGGAACGATTTCAAATATTTGATGGATTTCCATCATCGGGATCAGGTGAAGCAATACGTCATTCAAGTTGATACCAGGATTTAATTGAATCGTCAATTTAGACTCCTCGCCAACTTCATGTTGGATGATCTCATAGAGGCTGGAATGTTCAAGCAGCGATGTATACTCGGGCTTCAAAACATATTGAATCTTATACGTCTGGTTTTTATATTGATTTTTGATCTGTTTTACCGATCCCTCCAAGATCAATTTGGATTTATTGATCAAGGCGATATGGTCGCACAGCATTTCTACAGATTCCATCCGATGGGTTGAATAGATAATAGTAGCCCCTTTTTTATTCAGTTCCAAGATCTCGTCCTGAATAATCTGGGCATTCACGGGATCAAATCCAGAGAAGGGTTCGTCCAATATGATCAGGTCTGGCTCGTGCAATACCGTGGCAACAAACTGCACCTTCTGTTGCATTCCCTTACTGAGATCTTCCACTTTCTTATTCCACCAGGATTCAATCTGCAGTTTTTCAAACCAATATTTAATGCGTTGTTTGGCATCCTGTTTCGAAAGGCCTTTCAATTGGGCTAGATAGATCAACTGTTCGCCGATCTCCATTTTTTTATAGAGGCCTCTTTCTTCCGGCAGGTAACCAATTCTTCCGATATGTTTGGGAGAAAGGCGTTCGCCATCAAAATAGATTTCACCGGCATCAGGTGCAGTAATCTGATTGATGATACGGATCAGTGAGGTCTTTCCGGCACCATTAGGACCTAACAAACCGAAAATCTGTCCTTTAGGGACTATAAATGAAACATCATTTAATGCCGTATGATTGGCATACTGCTTCACAATGTGTCGTATATCTAGCATCTTGAGGTAATTTGGGCATGAATGTAAATAAATTTTTCTTATTTATTGTACCTTTGTGCCATGATCATCAAACAGGCCGAATTTGTAAGTAGCAATACAGAGGTATCAAAACTACCGCTAGCTGATAAACCAGAATATGCGTTTATCGGAAGATCCAATGTAGGAAAATCCTCGTTGATCAATGCCATTACGGGTCGTAAATACTTGGCAAAAACATCGCAGAAGCCGGGAAAAACCCAACTCATCAACCATTTCATCATCAATAACACCTGGTATCTGGTGGATTTGCCGGGATATGGTTTTGCACAGGTTTCCAAAAAAAGCCGGGCAGAATGGGAAAAGTTTATTCGCGCCTACCTAAGACACCGTGAAAACCTGCAATGTGTTTTTGTTTTGATCGATAGTAGACATGAACCTCAAAAGATCGATTTGGATTTCTGTTGCTGGTTAGGTGAAGAGGGGATTCCATTTATGTTGGTATTCACGAAAGCGGATAAACAGTCTGGCGTAAAATCGGATCAGAACGTGGCGAAATTCCGTCGTGCCTTAAAAAAATGGTTCGAAGAAATTCCTCCGAATTTCCTGACCTCTGCCGAAACCAAATTAGGTTGCGATAAAGTGCTTCAGGCGATAGATGATGTCAATCAAAATTTTGTATCGCCGATTGAGTAATTATGAAGAAATACATGTCGCTCGTGCTTTTTGCACATAGTATTTTCGCTTTACCATTTGCCATCATCGGTTTCTTCTTGGCCATCCACACCACAAATTATCAGTTTGAATGGAAATTATTTCTTTTGGTGTTGTTATGTATGGTAACCGCAAGAAATGCCGCCATGGCCTTTAATAGATACCTTGACAGGGATATCGACGCCCTCAACCCAAGAACAGCGGTTCGGGATATTCCAGCGGGAAGGATTGCACCCAAACAGGCATTACTATTCACCATCATCAATTGTTTGATCTTCATGCTGGCCTGTTATTTCATCAATCCGATGTGCTTGATGCTATCACCGGTCGCCCTGTTCGTGATCCTTTTTTATTCTTACATGAAAAGGATTTCACCCTTATGCCATATCGTGCTGGGAATAGGCTTGGGCTTGGCACCTGTAGGAGCTTATTTGGCCGTAACAGGACATTTTAATATTGTTCCCATTTTTTATGGTTTAGCAGTGCTGACCTGGGTGAGTGGTTTTGACATCATTTATGCTCTACAGGATGAGGAATTTGATAAGGCCAATGGATTGAACTCCATTCCGGCCAATTTTGGAGCAAAGAACGCCTTACGGATATCCGAAGTGCTACATATATTATCTTTCATTTTTGTACTATTGCCGATCTGGTTTATGCCTACGGGTATCTTCTATTATATCGGTGTCGCGTTGTATGGCCTGATGTTGATCTATCAGCATCGCATTGTAAGCCCTACAGACCTCAGTCGGGTAGACCGCGCATTTATGACTGCTAATGGTATTGCTTCTGTGGTATTTGCTGTTTTTTACTTGGCAGATATCATATTTTAATTTGCATTCCGTTTTGAAATCGTTTTCTTTGCATGAAATCTTATAGTAAATGGCGAAAAATCTATTGATAGTTGAGTCTCCAGCGAAAGCAAAAACAATTGAAGGATATTTGGGGAAAGATTTTTTAGTAAAATCAAGTTATGGGCATATTCGGGATCTGGTAAAGACCGATGATGCCATCGATACCAATGATAACTTCAAACAGAAATACGAAGTACCTTCTGATAAAAAAGCGATCGTTTCGGAACTCAAGAAATTAGCTAAAGCAGCAGAAACAGTATGGTTAGCATCCGATGAGGACCGCGAGGGAGAAGCCATTTCCTGGCATTTATATGAAACCTTGGGTTTAAAGGATGACAACACCAAACGTATTGTTTTTCATGAGATTACAAAGCCAGCTATTCTAAAAGCAATTGAATCACCTCGAAAAATAGACTTTAACTTAGTGAATGCGCAACAGGCTAGACGGGTATTGGACCGTTTGGTAGGTTTTGAGCTATCGCCTGTTCTTTGGCGCAAGGTAAAACCTTCACTGTCAGCAGGTCGTGTTCAATCAGTTGCAGTAAGACTTATTGTAGAAAGAGAGCGTGAAATCAATAGATTTAATGCTGAAGCAAGCTTTAAGGTGGTTGCCATTTTTAAAACTGGTAAGGGTAAAGAACAATTCAAGGCCGAATTACCTAAGCGTTTCAGCAATTTTGAAGAAGCAAATACCTTTTTGAAAGATTGCGTACAAGCAGCTTACCAAGTTACCTCTTTAGAAACCAAACCTTCTAAACGCACGCCATCGGCACCTTTTACAACATCGACGCTTCAACAGGAGGCCAGTCGTAAATTAGGATTCTCCGTAGCCAGGACCATGCAGGTTGCCCAAAGATTATATGAGGCCGGACGTATAACCTATATGCGTACCGACTCGGTAAACCTATCCGATACGGCGTTACAGGCGGCACAAGATGAAATTACTAAAGCTTATGGGAACAAATACCATAAGCAGCGACAATATAAAACAAAAGCACAGGGAGCACAAGAGGCTCACGAAGCGATCAGACCGACCTATTTCAGCGAACATAGCATTGATGGGGATAATTCGGAAAGAAGACTTTACGAATTGATCTGGAAGCGTGCGATTGCCTCACAAATGAGTGAAGCAGAGTTTGAGAAAACCGTTGCAAACATCGAAGTATCAACACGTTCTGAAGCATTTGTAGCGACTGGAGAGGTGATGAAATTTGATGGTTTCTTGAAAGTATATTTTGAATCTTCCGACGATGACCAGGAGGATCTGGAAGATGATAATGCAGATAACTCCTTGTTACCTCCATTGACTAAGGGGCAAGCTTTAACCTTAAAGACCATGCAGGCTACAGAGCGTTTCTCAAGACCTCCAGCGCGCTTTACGGAAGCTTCCTTAGTAAAAAAATTAGAAGAATTAGGTATTGGTAGACCTTCTACGTATGCCCCAACCATATCTACCATCCAAAATCGTGGCTACGTCGTTAAAGAGGACCGCGATGGTAAAGAGCGCGTGTATCAAACCATTACACTACAGGATGGGGAAATCAGCAGTTTGAGCAAAACAGAGATCACGGGTGCTGAAAGGAATAAAATGTTCCCTACAGATATCGGTGTGCTGGTTAATGACTTTTTAGTTCAACATTTTAAAGGTATTGTAGATTACCACTTTACCGCAAAAGTGGAGAAGGAATTCGATGAGATCGCGCAGGGATTCAAAGAATGGACGGATATGCTCTCCAATTTCTATGGTCCGTTTCATTCGGAGGTGCAGAATACCATTGAAAACGCTGATCGTGCAACGCATGAACGCGAACTTGGTGTTGACCCGGTTTCAGGAAAACCTATTTCTGTACGTGTGGGAAGATTTGGGCCTTTGGTGCAGATCGGAACTGCAGATGATGAAGAAAAACCACAGTTCGCTTCTTTACGTAAAGGGCAGATGATCGAAACCATTACCTTGGAAGAGGCGCTGGAATTATTCAAGCTTCCGAAAAAGGTTGGTGAATTTGAGGATAAGGAAATGACGGTTGCCATTGGTCGTTTTGGACCATATATCAGGCATAATAGTAGTTTTTATTCTTTACCAAAAGGATTGGATCCGTTGGATGTAGAGGAAGAGCAGGCGATTCAGATCATTGAAGAAAAACGTCAGAAAGATAAAGATAAGGTGATCCGCGTATTTGAGGAGAATGCAGAGGCAAGAATAGAGAACGGCCGTTGGGGACCTTTTGTTCGTTTTGGAAAACAGAATCTGAAGATTCCAAAAGGCACGGAAGTAGAGAAAATTACCTATGCTGACGTATTGAAATGGGCGGAAGAAGATAGTAAAGGTGGAACTGGTAAAAAAGCAAAAGCGACCAAAACCACTACTAAAACCACTAAAACTAGCAGAGCGAAGAAAAAATAGTTCTAATGAAAAAGGATTTACCATTAAATATCGTTGAGGATATCTCCATTGCGGTGGTATTAGAAAATGAAAGTCCTACGGCAAAGGTGTGGAATGTTTACCTGATCAATGAAAAGCCGGTCGGCATCAAAAACGTACTGGTTTCTTCCAAAGGATACGGCGAGAAGGATGGCAAGCAGGTGAAAACCACTACATTAAGACATTTCATTGGCGATATGGAAGCCGAATCTGTTCAAAAGATTGAAGCGATTGATATCCAGGTGTTTGGACTGACCAATGAATATTGGTTAAGCTATTACATCGATGGAACCATCTATGATAAAAAATATATTTTCCTTCCAGAAAGTATTGTGGATGAAAATCTAATCAAAATCCCATTGGTCAATAAACCAGGCGTCATGATAGGAGGCACAAATTAAAATGACAAAGAAAAACTTTACCGTAGCCATCGACGGCTTTTCCTCATGCGGAAAGAGTACGGTTGCAAAAGCTGTAGCCAAGAAGTTGAATTTTGTTTTTGTGGACTCTGGAGCCATGTACCGCGCGGTAACTTTATTTATACAGCGCAATGATATCGCTTTGGATGATGAAGTAGCGATACAGCAAGCTTTGGATAATATCCACATCGATTTTGTGCCCAACTTAGAAAAGACGCAGATCCTGTTGAATGGAGAAGACGTTTCGGAGGCGATCCGTACGATGGAAGTTTCAGAATATGTGAGTGAAGTGAGTGCGATTAAAGCGGTACGCAAGGCAATGGTTCATCAACAACAGCAATTGGGAAAGAAAAGAAATATTGTGATGGATGGTCGGGATATTGGCACGACAGTTTTCCCTTCGGCCGATCTAAAGATTTTCATGACGGCGAGTCCACAGGTACGTGCGGAAAGAAGATATGCCGAACTGGCTGCGAAAGGAGAGGAAATCACTATGGAAGAGGTGAAAGAGAATTTAGCTCACCGAGATCATATTGACAGTACCCGAGAAGAAAGTCCATTAAGACAAGCAGAAGATGCAATTGTATTGGATAATACAGATCTTACACAAGAGGAACAATTGGATTTTGTACTGAACTTGGTGCGAGAGAAATTAACGAACTAAACTAAACAACGATAACAAAAAGAAAACCCCTCGATGAGGGGTTTTTCTATTTTACTTCAAGTTATCGATTTCTTGTTGTTCCCGAAGTTGATCGATATTGTTCTTCGATCCAAAATCATCGGTTTTTTCCTGGAAGGAATTTAATATCTCTAAGATAGCAGCAGAATTATCTGCCGTTCTTTGATATATATCAGGGATTTTCGATTCGATAGTTTTATCGCCTAATTCGATGTTATCGACTTCCACTTTGGCTATCTTTTCCAAAACTGCCTGCTGGCTGTTTCTAATGTCTTCCAATTCCCTGGATATTTTCTCCATTAGTTCGAACTTCTTTAATTTATCCATAAATTCTTCTCATTAGTTTCTATATATAGAACGCTAAAAAGAAGAAATTGTTTTATGGAAATTAATTTGTTCTTCCTGGATAGGCTTCTAAAGCCTTCTCCAGGCAGATTAAAGCCTTTTTCAAATCATCTTGATTTAGGACATAGGCCAATCGAACTTCGTTGGTTCCGGCGCCTGGAGTGGAATAAAATCCTGTAGCAGGAGCCATCATCACCGTTTCATTGTTATAATCAAAGCTTTCGAGAATCCATTGGCAGAATTTATCCGCATTATCTATCGGTAATTTAGCCACCACGTAGAATGCACCACCTGGGTTGGGACAGAAAACACCATCGATTTTGTTCAATCCACTTACTAAGGTATCCCTACGAGCGGTATATTCTTTAGAAACTGCTTCAAAATAGCTATCTGGTGTATCTACTGCAGCTTCACCGGCAATCTGACCTTCCAATGAAGGACTCAACCTAGCCTGTGCGAATTTTAATGAAGTTTGATATAGTTCTTTGTTCTTGGTAATGATACAGCCAATGCGAGCTCCACATGCCGAATATCTTTTGGAAACCGTATCAAAAATAACCACATGGTTTTCTAATCCTTCCAACTGGATAGGAGAGATGAACTCTTTACCATCATAACAGAATTCACGGTATGCTTCATCGGAGAATAAGTAAAGATCGTATTTCAAACAAAGCTCACGTAAGGCTTCCAATTCTTCTCTGGAATATAAATAACCGGTTGGATTATTCGGGTTACAGATCGCAATGGCCTTCGTTTTATCGGTGATCACCTTTTCAAAATCAGCAATGGAAGGAAGGGCAAAACCATTATCAATGTAAGACATGATAGGTTTTACCACAATATCTGCCGAACATGCAAATCCATTATAGTTTGCATAGAATGGTTCTGGAATAATAACCTCTTCTCCTGGGTTTAAACAAGCCTGCATAGCAATGGTAATGGCTTCGGAGCCTCCATTGGTGACCAAAATATCACTTGGTGTGATGTTGTAATTAAGCTTGTTATAGTATTCCGCTAATTTTGTGCGGTAAGAAAGGGTTCCTTCCGATGGGGTATAAGCCCAAACCTTAAAATCGATGTTCTTCAATGCATTCAACATGCCTTCTGGGGTCTCGATATCCGGTTGCCCAATATTTAAATGATAGATTTTTTTTCCTTCGCGCTTTGCTTGGTCAGCAAATGGCGTTAATTTTCTGATAGGTGAGGCAGGCATGTTGATGCCCTTTTTTGATATAGTTGGCATTATTTATTGATTACTGTATGTGTTTTACTGTTTTTGCTTTACTTGTTGTATTGTTGATATGTATGTATCGATCACTGATAGCATAGATAACTGTATGTATCGTTTTGCTGCTAGTATTGATTATTGTATTTGTCGTTTACTGATAGCATTGATTACTGTTTTCATCGTTTACTGATTGTATAGTTTACAGTTTTTTCAAAAATACGAATTATATAGCTAGCAAGCTAAAAATAAAAGATTGCAGTAATTTCAGCCATTTGAAAGATTTCTTTGCAGTTATTTCCATTGAAGGATTACTCTTCTTTAATATCAATTGAAGGATTATTCTTCTTTAATTTTAATTGAAGGATTATTCTTCCTTAATCTCAATTGAAGGATTATTCTTCTTTAATTTCAATTGAAGGATTTCTTTGGTTTAATTCTTGGTACAGGAAAATCAAAAAGAAAAGCCAATCTTATGCAGACTGGCTTTTCTTTTAATAGATTTATATTTTTCCTATCCAATTATTCCACGATACCTTTTACGGTTAATGTTTTAACTGGAGTTTTTGTGTTCGATTTAACGACGAATGTTTTTGTGAAAGGACCAGTTGTAGCCGCATTATAAGTTACTTTAATTGTTCCCGACTCACCTTTTGCTACTGGAGTTTTGGTAAACTCAGCAACAGAACACCCACAGGTAGGAACAACATCGTTCACAATGATCACATCGCTACCAGCATTGGTAAATTTAAATTCGAAAGAAGCATCCTTATTTTGTGGAATCTTTCCAAAATCATGCGTTTCCTTCTCGAACTTAAATTCGGGTGTCAACAACGTCATCGCTGTTAAACTGATAAACGCAATCAGCACCGCACCTATACTCGCTATTTTTTTCATTTGTTTCTGTTATTTAGTTATTGTGTTTACTCAATCAAATGTAAGACCAATTTTATAAACTATTTGATTTATTCTAAAGTAAATGGTTTAATTCAACAAGATTTTTACAATTTTAGATGATAGATGGGAGATGAGAGACGTTAGATGATAGACCATACGTCATTGCGAGGAACGAAGCAATCTTCCCGATTGTCATGCTGAGCGAAGTCGAAGCATCTACATTTGGTACCCGAACAGATCCTTCGACGCTGCTCAGGATGACAAAGTCCAAAGATTGCTTCGTCGTACCTCCTCGCAATGACGGGGACAGCCATCGCAATGACGGCAAAGTCTATAATTTAACATCTAATATCTATAATCTATCATCTAACATCTATAAACTATATAATCCCCTCCTTAAGAATATCCTGGATATGCACAATCCCAGCATATTTCCCTTGATCCACCACAACCAATTGCGATATACTATTCTGCCTCATAGTATGCAACGCATTGACCGCCAATTCTGATTTCTCAATGGTTTTAGGTCCTTTGGACATTATATCCATCGCTTTCAAACCAGAAACATCCTCATGTTTTTCCAACATCCTACGAATATCCCCATCCGTAATAATTCCAAGAATTTCATCCTCTTGCTCAACAACAGTAGCGCCAAGGCGGAATTTGGTGATGGAAATCAAAACAGTACGGATGTCGGTTTCAGGCTCCACATGCGGAAGTCCATTATTATCGGATAGATCACCCACTTTTAGGTACAATTGTTTTCCTAAAGCTCCTCCTGGATGATACTTCGCAAAATCCTGATCGGAGAACTGACGCATGGTCTGAAGGCAAACTGCTAAGGCATCGCCCATCGCCAATTGCACTGTGGTACTGGTAGTAGGAGCAAGGTTATTCGGACAAGCCTCACGGGTAATGGTCGTATCCAAAATATAATCCGCCTGATCTGCCAAATAGGATTGACGGTTTCCAACAATAGCTACTAATGTATTTCCTGTTTGTTTAAGAAAAGGGATCAACACTTTGATCTCTGGTGTATTTCCACTTTTGGAAATGGCAATGATCAGGTCATTCGCTTGAATAATACCCAGATCACCATGAATGGCATCTGCCGCATGCATAAAAATGGAGGGCGTACCTGTTGAGTTTAAGGTCGCTACGATTTTTTGCGCAATGATAGCGCTCTTGCCGATACCTGTGATAATTACCCTGCCATTTAAGCCCAAAATGGCTTCGACAACCCGCACAAAGTCCTCGTCGATTTTTTCCGATAATGCCAAAACATTGGAAGCTTCTAATTCAAAAGTTTCCTTTGCAAGCATTTTAATATCTATGTTGTTTTTCACGTATTATTTGCGTAATTTTATTTAATATAATTAGAACAGTTCGTTGCAAAAATACAATAATTGTGACGTTTTCTTAATCGCTAAACACATCTATTTATTTGCCTTGTCAATGGAAATAGAAAAATCATTATTCGATAATCTTCAAGATTTTTTTGGGTTCGATACTTTTAAGGGTGACCAAGAGGCTATTATAACCAATGTCCTCAACAAAAAAGACACCTTTGTAATCATGCCAACCGGTGGTGGAAAATCCATCTGTTACCAGCTTCCTGCCATGATGAGCAATGGTACTGCCATTGTCATCTCGCCGTTGATCGCTTTGATGAAAAACCAAGTGGATCAATTACGTGCTTTCGGCGGAAGGGAAAGTATTGCCCATTTTCTAAATTCTTCCCTCACCAAGAGTGAGATCCAACGTGTGAAACAGGATGTTACCGATGGGAAAACAAAATTGTTATATGTTGCACCTGAATCCTTAGCAAAAGAAGAAAATGTAAATTTTCTGAAAACCATTACGGTTTCTTTTGTTGCTGTGGATGAGGCCCACTGTATATCGGAATGGGGACACGATTTCAGACCGGAATACCGAAAGATCCGTCAAGTGATCAATGAGATTGGTTCGGGCATCCCAATCATTGCCTTAACAGCTACCGCGACTCCTAAGGTGCAATCCGACATCCGTAAGAACTTACAGATGACTAATGCTACGCTTTTTAAATCATCCTTCAACCGAACCAATCTTTACTATGAAGTGCGGCCTAAACAGGACGTGATCAAAGAGATTGTGCGTTTCATCAAAAACAATACAGGTAAAGCGGGGATCGTATATTGCTTGAGCCGTAAGAAGGTGGAAGAGATAGCTGAAGTGTTGAACATCAATGGCATCAAAGCCTTACCATACCATGCGGGATTGGATGCGAAGACCCGTGCAGAAACGCAGGATAAATTCCTGATGGAGGAAATTGAAGTCATTGTGGCTACGATTGCCTTCGGTATGGGGATCGATAAACCGGATGTACGTTATGTAATCCACCATGATATTCCAAAATCCATGGAAGGCTATTACCAGGAAACTGGGAGGGCTGGCCGAGATGGAGGTGAAGGTTTTTGCTTGGCGTTCTACTCGGAAAAAGATGTGGAGAAGCTGACCAAATTCATGAAAGATAAACCGGTATCTGAAAAGGAGATCGGCACACAAATTCTTAAGGAAGTCATCGATTATTCAGAATCTGCCGTTTGTCGCCGGAAACAGATCCTTCATTATTTTGGGGAAAAGTTTGATGAAACCGGTTGTAACAATATGTGTGATAACTGCCGCTCTCAGAAAACATATTTTGATGCGGAAGAACATTTACTGAAGGTCCTTAATTTCATAAAGGAGGAAGGGGATAAATTTGACGATCAGCATGTGATCAACGTGATGATCGGCCAAAACAACCAACCTATTTCTTCCTATAAGCACGACACCCATCCGTTGTTCGGATTGGGTAAGGAGCTTGGTGTAAATTATTGGAATTCCTTGATCCGCCAGGCAGAACTGGCAGACTTTATCAAGAAAGATATTGACCATTATGGGCTGCTTCAATTGACAGAAGG
This sequence comes from Sphingobacterium sp. CZ-2, assembly GCF_004526235.1. Classification (GTDB taxonomy): domain Bacteria; phylum Bacteroidota; class Bacteroidia; order Sphingobacteriales; family Sphingobacteriaceae; genus Sphingobacterium; species Sphingobacterium tenebrionis. The sequence goes on from NZ_CP038159.1 coordinate 803,214, forward strand.
AGGGAAGCGTTATATTTCCAATCCTTACGGCATCAAATTTATCTTGAATAGACCAATGGAAGCTGCGAAAAAAGATAATTCGGATGAACCTTCTGGCCATTCAGGCGCATTGGATGCCGAACTGTTAAAAATGCTGAAGGAACTTCGCAAGAAATTGGCAAAACAACGTTCATTGCCTCCTTTTGTGATCTTCCAAGACCCATCATTGGATGAAATGTGTACTCATTACCCAATAACGCAGGAAGAACTTAAAAAGATCCAAGGTGTTGGATCGGGTAAGGCTATGAAATTTGGAGGGCCGTTCCTGGAGCTGATCAAGAAATATGTGGAGGATAATGATATTGATCGTCCACAAGATCTAGTGATCAAGAGCACCGCAAATAAATCAGCGCTTAAAGTGTCCATCATCCAGAATATCGATAGAAAGATCAGTTTGGAAGATATTGCTTCTTCAAAAGGAATATCCTATGAGGATATGTTGAAAGAGGTGGAATCGATCGTTAATTCAGGAACTAAACTGAATATCGGCTATTTTGTAGATGAAATGATCGACCAGGATCGTCAGGATGAGGTATACGATTATTTTAAAGCGGCAGAGAATGATAGCATCGATGCTGCATTGGATGAATTGGGTGAAGCGGATTATTCCTTTGAGGATATACAGCTGATGCGCATTAAATTTATGTCTGAACTCGGAAATTAATAATATAATATGATCAATACCTATTTACCATCCATTAAGAATGGTAATTCTACTGCCTTTTTTCTGATGGCAGGACCATGTGCGATCGAAGGGGAAGAAATTGCCCTACGTATCGCCGAACGAATCGTTACGATTACGGATAAATTGAATATTCCTTACATTTTCAAGGGTTCTTACCGTAAAGCGAACCGCTCTAGAGTGGATTCCTTTACCGGAATTGGCGATGAGAAGGCTTTGAAGATTTTGGAAAAAGTAGGGAAGACTTTTGGTGTTCCTACGGTTACTGACATTCATGAAAGCCACGAAGCGGCGATGGCTGCTGCTTATGTGGATGTATTGCAGATCCCTGCTTTCCTTTGCCGTCAAACAGAATTGTTGGTGGCAGCAGCAGAGACCGGAAAAGTGGTGAATATTAAAAAAGGACAATTCCTTTCGGCGGAATCTATGAAATTTGCCGTTGATAAGGTGAAGGATTCCGGAAATGATAAGGTGTTCCTGACAGATCGTGGGAATACTTTTGGATACCAAGACCTGATCGTGGATTACCGAGGATTGCCTGTGATGCAATCTTTTGGGGTTCCGACTGTAATGGACTGTACGCATTCCTTGCAACAACCTAACCAGACTTCTGGAGTAACAGGAGGAAAACCTGAATTGATTGGAACGATTGCGAAAGCAGCAATTGCGGTTGGTGCTGATGGGCTTTTTATTGAGACCCATCCTGATCCAGCAAATGCGAAATCTGATGGTGCAAATATGTTGCATTTGGATAGGCTAGAGGACCTGTTGACACAGTTGATTAGGATTAGGGAAGCTATTTTGTAGGTTGAGAAACTGAGATTGAGAAAGAAGGCTTGGTAAACTTCTCTGTCATCCTGAGCGCAGTCGAAGGATCTGTTCGAATACAAGTTTACAGATCCTTCGACTTCGCTCAGGATGACAAGGAGATTTTGCTAAGGATGGCAGGGAGACTTCTCTTAGAATGATAAGTGGGAAGACAGAATGATAAGTGGGAAGATTGCTTCCTCGTACCTTCTCGCAATGACGATAGTACCTCCTCGCAATGACAAAAGTACCTCCTAGAATTACGGAAGATGGCTTTTCGAAATGACAGAAAATGCATCCTCTCAATGAAAGAGGAAGCTATTAAAATAAAAAAGAAGGTGTCTAAAAAGGCACCTTCTTCTGTTTTATAGCTTTCTGGAGCTCCATTATAATTTCATGAGCAATATTAGGCTGCAAGTCGATGTTTTGTACTTTTCAGCATGTTGATGGCTTGATTTATCGCAAATAGGGAGTTTTTGCCACCTGGTTTACCGATAAAAGCTTTGTCTTTCCACTTTTTTGCCCATTTTCTGAGGTTATGGGCAATGGCCATCAAACCGAATTCCACAGCGACTTTATCCAGTCCTTTCATTGTGAACCGGGTAAACCTGTTGTTGCTTTTCATCTGACCGACCTGCTGATCCCCTAATGAAGATTGGTCCCGGCTGATCTGTGCATCGATATCCGAAAGGACCGAAGCGATGTTCGCCTCCAGCTTTATCTTGTTCTTCTCGATCGATTTCTTCCAAACGAAGGTATAACGACCGGCGGCCGATTCGATCTTGGTACCATCTACATACTGGACTTTCAGGCTGACATACTCCATATCATGCAGCATCCGAACGATACTGGCAAACAGCTCCTGTATCTGTCCCTTAAGACGCTTTCCCCTGAAATAATTGATCGTACGGTAATCCGGTGTACTGTTGCCCGAAAGCCACATGAAATGGATGTTCTCGTGCAGGGCGCGCTCGATCTTGCGGCAAGAATAGATATTGCTCAGATACGCGTAGAACAGTACCTTAATGAGCATCCTGGGATGGAAACTGGTCGTTCCCCCTCCTTTATACTGACGGATGATATGTTCCAGATCCAACTGGTCAACAACCTGGCTCACCAACCGAACAGGATGGTTCAAGGGGATACGGTCTAAAATATTCTCAGGAAAAAGACTAGGACTATTGGATGGAAGCGCTTTGAATTGTATGTTTGCCATATTGTTTTTTGGTTGCACCTTAAGATACAAAATCTTGAGGACAAAAAACAGAAAAACCCCGCCATTTTTTAATGACGGGGTTCTCTTTTAAGAGACCTTTTTAGACAGCCTCTTTCTTCTTAATTGGCCATGACCAACAAGGATAAAATAAACAAAATGTTATTCGAAATATTCCTTGATTCGCTCAAAGAATGATTTTTCGCTTTTTCCTGGTTGAGGTTTGAAATTCGCAGAATTCTTCAATTTCTCCAATAATTCCTTTTCCTCTTTATTCACGGTTTTTGGTGTCCAAACATTCACATACACCAATTGGTCTCCTTTATGGTAAGAATTCACTTCAGGAAGACCTTTTCCTTTTAAACGCAATATCTTTCCTCCCTGCGTTCCAGCATCGATCTTGATCTTGGCTTTACCATCGATTGTTGGGATCTCCACACTAGTTCCTAAAGCTGCATCAGCGAAATTGATATACAGATCATAGATCACATTGATACCATCTCTTTTTAGGGTCTCATGTGGTACTTCTTCAATCAGAATGATCAAATCTCCAGGAATACCACCTCTAGGAGCAGCATTTCCTTTCCCACTCATCGACAATTGCATTCCCTCGCTAACACCTGCAGGAATATTGATAGCAATGGTTTCTTCACCACGCTCTAGTCCTTCACCCTTACAGGTGGTACATTTTGCAGTGATTTCTACCCCTTCGCCATTACAGGTCGGACAAGTACTAGTTGTCTGCATTTGTCCCAATATGGTATTGGTCACTCTTCTTACCGAACCACTACCACCACAGGTATTACAGGTGTGGTAAGAACCTTTGTCCTTTGCACCAGTTCCTGTACAGGTATGACAAACTACCTGTTTATTAACTTTTACTTTTTTCTCAACCCCTTTGGCAATCTCTTCTAAGGTCAATTTTACTTTGATACGTAAATTTGTTCCCCGTTGAACCCGACGGCCGCCACGCGTGCCTCCGCCGCCACCAAAGAAACTTTCAAATGGATTTCCTCCACCAAATATATCACCGAATTGGCTGAAAATGTCATCCATATTCATGCCGCCAGCACCATAACCAGAAGCAGAATTTCCTGCATGACCAAATTGGTCATAACGTCTGCGTTTTTCTGCATTACTCAAAACCTCATAGGCTTCGGCTGCTTCCTTAAATTTATCTTCGGCTTCTTGATCACCCGGGTTTTTATCCGGATGATATTTGATGGCAAGCTTACGATATGCCGTTTTTATTTCTGTTACTTCAGCAGTCCGTTGGACACCAAGCACATCATAATAATCTCTTTTTGACATTGTTTTATTCTTATTGTCCTATTACTACCTTTGCAAAACGAATAACATTATCGTTCAATAGATAACCTTTTTCTGTTACATCGATTACTTTATCCTTCAGATCAGGAGTAGGTGCAGGGATCATGGTGATCGCCTCTTGATATTCAGGATCAAATGGTTGTCCAATGACATCCATTTCCTTCACACCCAATTGTTCCATGGTTTTACGGAATTTCGTATTCACCAATTCAACGCCTTGTTTGATAGGATCTTCGTTGGAAACATTTTTCATATGGTTTAGCGCTCTGTCAAAATCATCCATCACAGGAAGCAATTTGATGATTACATCCTTTCCGGCAGACTGCATGAGCTCTATTTTCTCTTTGGAAGTACGTTTTTTGTAGTTGTCAAATTCAGCCACCAATCGTGCATAACGATCATTGGACTCGGCTAATTTTTGGTTCAGGTCTTCAGCTTCAGCTCCTGTATTCTCCACGTTCTCCTCGAATTGATTCAATTCTTGGTCTTGAATATTTTCATTTTCGTTCATCATCAGCTTATTTTAACGTATTAGTAGGCGTGTCAACAATTATGTTGCCAACGCAAAAAATCCGACATGCTGTCAGTAAAAACTGGTTTTTACTGGCAATAATGTCGGATTTGAAATGGCTTGTCAGCCTTTATATCGATACATTGTCATGCAAAGAACCATCCGCGGTACGAAGGATTCTTGCAGGCATATTTCTTATGATCTGGTAATCATGGGTAGCCATCAAAACCGCAGTTCCGGAAGAGGCGATGTCTCTTAATAATAGAACGATCTCTTCGGAGGTTGACGGGTCTAAGTTACCTGTCGGCTCATCGGCTAGGATGATTTCTGGGTTGTTCAGAAGTGCGCGTGCAATAACTACACGTTGCTGCTCACCACCGGAAAGCTCATGCGGCATCTTCTTAAGTTTTGATCGCAATCCTACTTTTTCCAACACATCCAAAATCCTGTTTTCAATCAGACCTTTTTCTTTCCAACCTGTTGCTCTCAAAGCAAATTCAAGGTTTTTTTCAACGGTCCTATCATTCAACAAATGGAAATCCTGGAATACAATCCCTAATTTTCGACGTAAATATGGTACATCATTTTCATGAAGTTTTCTCAAATCAAAACCTGCTACCATACCTTCACCGCTAGCGATGTAGAGGTCGCCATAGATTATCTTCAACAAACTACTCTTTCCTGATCCCGATTGACCGATCAGATACAGAAATTCACCTTGTGCAATATCCAAATTCACATTGGACAATACCAGGTGCTTCTGCTGATAGATCTCGACATTCTTTAATTTGATAACCGTATTTGTTTCTTTCATATTGCTTATACGTCTATTTTCTTTATTTGGCCAAACGGCAGTTCCCGAACGATCTCCATGATGTATTCTGCTTTATCACCAAGGCCTATTTTATCTAATGATTTATCAGGTCGATCCACGCGGAAATAGGCAAGAAGGGTAAATGCATCATCTCGTAACTGAACATAATCCGGAATTTTTGCTACTCCTTTTACCTTAATAACATACATAATCGAACAAAAATATAATTTTTTATGAATTCATAACCATATAACGCCACAAAAACCAATTTATTGGTTTGCTTTCAAAAAAGCTAAGGTATCCACGCCGTCAGCATAATCATCCAAGGCAGGGTGTTGGCTTGCTCCAAATGGGAATACCGCAGCATCAACTTTTAAGTCTGTTTCTGCAGTCACACACTGAATCTCTTCTAAGTGATTTTGGATAAAGGATTCCACCTCCTTCAACTCTTTATAGCGTTCATAATGGATAACGGCCAGGGGAGAGGCCATAGCCTCATCTTCCTTGATCAACAAAAACCCGTTATCAAAATGTTCGTTACGATTGATCAGGTAGATGGATTTATTGAAATCATAGTTATTGTTGTACTTAAAATGATCTTTAATCGGGGAGAAGCTCTCCAGCGATTCATATAATCGAGCAATATCATAATCCTCGGGAATAAAGATCTTGGAAACCGATCGACATCCTAAACCAAAATAATCGAAAATATCATTTCCGAGCTGGTTCAGTTGTTCTTTAGTCTCCCGACCCGTAATCACCGCAACAGAATTCCTGTTCTTACGGATGATATGTGGTTTTTTACCAAAATAATGTTCAAAATAACGAGAAGAATTGTTACTTCCAGTAGCAATGATCAGGTCATAGTTTTCCAAACGCTCCACCAGTTGAAAACGATTGGAGAAATCCGGTTCGATAGAAACCAAGATATCCAAAACAGCTTTCGTAATACCTGCATCTTCCGAAGAAGTTTTGATTTCAGCTTTAAAACCAGTGATCAGTACAGATAAGATATCATGGAAACCCACAAGCGGTAAATTTCCGGCCAACACCAACCCAACTACCTTATCGTTCTCATGATCTGGAAAACCTTGCAGCCATAAAGTCAATTTTTCCTCGGTCAGATTCTGTCCGATAGCCTTAGCCTGTTTCAAGACATTTTCTTTGCTATACCAAGGGTTCCTATTGGCTACTGAAAAGAGGAAAGGGGAGTTTTCAAAATCACTGGAAAGAAGATAATCGCCGAGTTTTACAAATGCTTGGATTCTTTGTTTTAATGTCAAAATCTTATTATTTAGAATTATTCTGTTATTATTTTGCCGTATATTTGCCATTAGTTTGTAAATAACTACCAATGTTATATACTTTTTGTTCAAAGTAAGTAGCTGAAGTAGTACCTTTGAAGACACAAAATTAGTTTATTATTTTATTGTAAGGACATAAATGGCAATTAAAATTACAGATGAATGTATAAATTGTGGAGCATGCGAACCAGAATGCCCGAACAACGCAATTTATGATGCAGGGGTTTCATGGAAGTTTTCTGATGGAACAGCTTTAGACGGAGTTATTGATTTTGGAGATGGTGTTACAATCGATGCTAACGAGTCGCAAGATGCTATTTCTAATGAAGTATATTATATTGTTTCAGATAAGTGTACAGAGTGTAAAGGTTTTCACGATGAACCTCAATGTGCAGCAGTATGTCCGGTTGATTGTTGTGTAGAAGACGAAGAAGTAGTGGAAACAGAAGAAGAATTATTAGCGAAGAAAGCCTGGTTACACGCTGAATAAGCTAGCTTATAATATTAAAAAAGAGCTGTTAATTAAAATAACAGCTCTTTTTTTTTATTTTAGATAAGGAAGAACATCTACTTCATGATATTTTGGAGATCGTTCCAGCCATTGTCTGAAAAACGCAGAATGGGTACCACCCATCAACAAAAACACGCGATCATCAGCTGACAAGGGAATCTTATTGAAATTAGAAAACATGATCAGGTTCCGTTCATAAAATTTAGCCGCTTCGAAAGCCCCTTCATTTCCTTCTGGGCTTGATGCATACAATAGCATATCAGCATTCACATTCATTAAAAAATCAAGATAAACCTTCGAATTGTTCATTTGAAAATGATCCATAACCGTAGGTTCCCTATTCAATTTCTCCATGTAATTCTTGGTGTTCTTTTCCACCAATTTCCAGTAGGCATTATAGGTGATGGAATCCGCTTTCGTTTCTAATTCCCCATATATCCTGTAATTATATCCCTTTTTATAATCTATACCATAGACTTTTTTTACACCGGACAACCTTCCGACCTCAAACGCTAATAATTCAATTTCACTAGGATGCTCGAATGTCATTTGGGGGTTTTTCAAGTACGCATCATACATGGCCTGCAAAGCCTCCGTTCGCGATGGAACATTTTCTAAAACTAGAACAGTTGGTTTAAAGGCAGCGAAGCGTTTAGCCAAAGCATGTACTTCTTTCACACGTTCAGGATCCTTCGGATTGAACGCTGTCCGAGTAGCATCACTGGTAAATCCCATATGAAAAGTGGCGACATTTAAAACCGGAATGGTTTTCTCAAATTTTGTTTGGAATGGAACCAATTGGGCATGAACCAATTGCTGGACAGTTAATAGCAAGATAATTAATAAGTATTTTTTCATTTGTAATGGATTAATGATCCAATTTTAATACAAACCTCCAGCTTATACAATTTATATCGACAAACCCCTTAGAAAAATCGACCAAGCGGATATTTTATGAAATATTGAATAGCTATCTTTATGAACTCAAAAGCCATCCATAAAGAAAGAGCAAAACAACTTGATAAATCAAAAGAATAAATACCAACCAGGCATTACTTTAAGAAAGGAAATTGTTATCAATATCCTTTTTTGGTTGATTTGGGCATATTTCAGTCTTTTGAAATGGACTGGAGACGGAATTGAACTCAAGTCGGTTGGGTTATTCCTAGCCACTTACTTTTTGGTGTTTTCCTCCACATTTTATCTCCACTACCTTATCGGCCTTCCGTGGGCATTTCGAACGTGGAGGGCATGGAAAATCATAGCGGCTATATTTGTTGGTATTATCTACTTCATGACCAGTAGATATCTACTTGAAGAAATCCTTATGCCGATTTTTGCTGGGATGAGGAATTATCATCCAAACACCACCTTTGGTTTTTATGCTATCGATAATCTCTATTATGCATTCCAGCCTATCATTTTAAGTACAGCGCTTTGGTTGATTCTTTATACCATCCGATTAATTTCCAAACAATCCAATTTGATTGAAGAAAATAAAAATACGGAGATTAAATTCCTGCGATCACAGCTAAATCCCCATTTCATCTTCAACAGTCTCAACAATATTTACTCCTTAGTTTATTTCAAATCCGAAAAATCCTTGCCTGCCATTGAAGAGCTCGGGAAACTTATGCGATATAATACCTACAACAGTGATAAGGAATGGATGGACATCGAGGAGGAGCTCCATTATATACACTCCTTTATCAGTCTGGAGACCCTAAGAATCTCCTCTGAAGATTGCATAGACCTGCAAGTAGAATTGAACAATAAGCAAATTAAACTACCAACCTTCACATTGATCACGTTTATTGAAAACGCCTTTAAGCACGGAGAAATCACCAACACAAGTCCATTAGTAATAAGCTTATTTACTGATGATAAAAGCTTACTATATAAAGTAAAAAATAAAATAAAAGATGGGGGCAAAGATCAGCAAAAAGGAATCGGCATTCAAAATTTAAAGAAACGGTTAGACCATTACTATCCTAATCAATACCATTTGATTGAAACCATCACAAATGGAGAATTTGAGGCTACACTAACAATAACATTCAGATGATGAAACCGATTCCATGTATTATTTTAGATGATGAACCAATGGCATATAAGCTTCTTGCTGATTATGCTGAAAAGCGACCTGAACTAAATCTTGTATACGCTGGTGATGATATTACCCATGCACTTTCTCTACTAAAACAAAATCCCGATCCTCATCATGGACAAGCCCACCCCTTAATTATACTGGATATTCAGATGCCTGCCATGAATGGCTTGGATATCATGAAATTATTGGGAAAGGATTATGATTTCATCATCAGTTCCGCTTATGCAGAATTTGCACTTCAGAGCTATGCTTTTACGGTGATAGATTATTTATTAAAACCCATTTCCCAGCAACGGTTTAATCAGGCGATTGACAAGCACCTCGCTTGGAAAACGCCTAAAACAATTCAAACCAAAGCATATATCCAATTCAGAGCCGACAGAAAGGACCATCGGATCGAACTATCCAAAATTGACTATATAGAAGGATTAAAAGATTACTTGATTATCCATTTTGAAGGACAAAAGTTGATGACCTTAGAAACGATGAAAGAAATGATGAACCGCTTGCCGGCAGAAGAATTCATCCGAATCCACCGATCTATTATTTTGCCGAAGAAAAAAATCAAGGCAATTGATGCCCATCAAGTCCAACATCATAATGGGGATTTCTTTCCTGTAGGGGAAACTTTCAAGGAAGAACTTTTCCGTTGGTTTAAATCCCTATAATCGGGAATAAAAGGCTTCGAAATTTGGTATGCCCACCAATTTTTTTATTTTTGTTCGTCTTTAAAACAAAATTTTAACAAAAGTAACCCCCATAAACCGCATGTCAAAAAAAGCAACGGGATATTTAATGCTAGTTACCATAGCATTAGCTTCAATTATTACCTTATTATACGAATTTAACATCGTAGCCGTTCCAGCAAGTGTTATGATGCTCGTCAGATGGATTACAGCTGCTGTATTGATTCTAAACGCAATTGTCCGTAAAGGATTAACCACCTGGATCTTAACCTGTATGGTCCTTGGTATATTTGTCGGATTAGATTTCCCAAATGTTGCTAAAGCGCTTCAACCCTTAAGCCAAGGCTTTATAAAACTGGTGAAGACCATTGTAGGACCAATCTTGTTTGCTACGTTAGTTTTTGGTATTGCGGGACATTCCGACTTAAAACAAGTTGGTCGTATGGCTTGGAAGTCCATGCTATATTTCTTCTGTGCCACCACCTGTGCTATTTTTATTGGTTTGGCGGCGATCAATCTTACCAAAGCTGGTGTCGGTATCGACATTGAACATATGCCACATGAGGAGCTACCTCAGACCTCCGGTATGTCTGAAGGCGATAAATTAGCCTTAAGCCATATCGACGAGAGTGCTCATGGCCTTTATAAATTCACATCCTTCTTCAGGGATACCTTTCCTGAAAACATCGTAAAGTCGGTTTATGAGAATAAGGTCCTACAAATTGTTGTTTTCGCCGTTATTTTCGGTATCGGATTGGCCATGGTGGAAGAGAAGAAACGAAAACCTTTTGTCGACTTTGCAGAAAGTCTCTCGGAAGCGATGTTTAAGTTCACCAATTTGGTCATGCTATTTGCACCAATTGGGGTTGGTGCGGCAATGGCCTATACCGTTGGACATCTCGGCGTGGATATCCTCAAAAACTTATTCATGCTCTTGGCGACCCTTTATTTAGCTTTAATATTTTTCCTGCTTATCATTTTGTTACCCGTGGCCTTATATCTCAAGGTACCGATCAAGCAATTTGTAAATGCCATCAAAGAGCCGGTTTCCATCGCTTTTGCTACCACAAGTTCGGATGCTGCCTTACCAAAGGCGATGAGCGCGATGGAGAAATTCGGGGTTCCAAGAAAGATCGTTTCTTTCGTAATTCCTACGGGGTATAGCTTTAACCTGGATGGAACATCCTTATACCTCTCTTTAGCTTCTATTTTTGTGGCTCAAGCAGCGGGGATCGATTTATCTTTTGGACAACAATTGATGATCGCCTTCACCTTGATGATCACTTCCAAAGGTGTTGCGGCCGTTCCTAGAGCCTCCTTGATCATTTTGATCGCTACGGCAGATCAATTCGGTTTACCGGTATTTGTTATTGCAGCCATTTTGGGTATTGATGAATTAATGGATATGGCCAGAACATCGGTCAACGTAATTGGTAACTGTTTGGCAACAGTTGTTGTCGCCAAATGGGAAGGTGAATTTGATGAAGCTGCTCCATTCCGAATGGACACTGACCCGGATGGTGTAGCAGAAATTGCCGAAACCATTGAGGAAGGTCCTGAAGGCGAAACAAGGACTTAATGAAAACATACTCATGAAATAAATCCTTTCACATACTGTTTGGTGATTTCATGCTTAGGATGGAGAAGTAATTCTTCGGTTTTACCGAACTCAATTACTTCTCCTTGATATAAAAACAGGATATAATCCGAGACCCTTCGGGCTTGCCGAAGGATATGGGTCACCAGAACAATTGTATACCGCTGTTTAAGATCCATCAGCAGGTTTTCAATGATCTGAGTGGAAATAGGATCCAGTGCCGAAGTAGATTCATCGCCCAGGATGATCTCTGGCTCAACCGCCAATCCTCTAGCCAAACACAGCCTTTGCTGCTGCCCAATAGAAAGCCTTGTCGCCGAAGAATCCAAACGGTCTTTCACCTCTTCCCAAAGTCCTACATTCCGCAATTGCTGCTCTACGATAGCTTTAAGCTTACCTTTATCCTTTTCGCCATGGATCTTGGGACCATAAGCAATATTTTCAAATATCGACATCGGAAGCGTAAAAGGTTTCTGCGATAGCAAACCCATCTTTTTCCGGATATGTGTCACTTCCGCATTCTTGGCATATATATCCTCTCCATTGACCAAAACAGAACCACTGATCTCCACATCCTTACTATCATCCAGCAGTCTGTTCAAGGTTTTCAATAAGGTGGTCTTACCACATCCAGAAGGCCCTATGATCGAAGTCACCGAGTTATTGGGGATGCTCAGGTTGATGTTTTTCAGGATTTCTTGCCCTTCCACCACAACATGCAGATCCTTGATCTGTATATGGGGTTGTTTCAGGCTGATTATGTTTGGTGTTTCTTCTGCTTGGAGGATAGGAAATGAGTACATAGCACAATAATTAAAATTAAAAATGTAAGGATCAACGCGGAGGCATAAGCCCGACCTTGCACCTCTGGGATAGGACTGCTCAGTTGGAAGAATATCGCCAAGGGCAGCGTGGCTGTTGGCTCATCTAAGTATTTGGGGATATTATCGGAATAGCCGGTGGTCAACATCACGCCGGCCACATCGCCAATAGCGCGACCAAATGCCAATAATAAAGCCGTGAACAAACCTGGTCTGATGTATTTGAGCATCACCTTAGCCGATTCCCAGCGGGTAGCTCCCAAGGATGCTGTCACATGTTTCAGATCTTGGGGGATGGTACGCAAAAGCTCGTCCAATGTTCTTACCACAATTGGAATGGTCAATAAGGTTATGGTGATTACTCCACCAAGAAGGGAAGCCCTGATCCCAAAGAAAACCATAATGCTAAAAGCAATTGCTCCATATACGATAGAAGGTATACCAAATAATACATCAAAGAGCAATTTGGAAAACCTGGAGATGGCTGTGCCTTGTCGCACATACACATGGAGGTATATCGCTATGGGAATCCCGATCAATGTTGCCAATATTGTAGATAATCCAGCCAGGTATAATGAACCGATAATCGCATTCAATACACCCCCAGATTTTCCCAGGTAAAATCCTCCCTTAGGTGTTTGAGAAATCATCTCCCAGGTCATATGCGGCAAACCCTTGTACAGGATCGTCCCTAAGATCAGAAATAAGGATCCGGTGATCAAAATGCCCGAAAGCTGCATGAGCAATTTGGCAATCTTTTCTTTTTGAAGTCTTTTCGAAATATTAGCCATAATTAATGTGGAGCTTCTAATTTATTTAATATCAACCTGGAAAGGAGGTTGAACCCAAAAATGATGATGAAAAGCAACAGCGCTGCAAACATCAATGCAGCATCGTATAGCGGGATAGACATCATCTCTCCAAAATTATTGGCAATAAGTGCTGGAATCGGATAACCAGCGTCGAATAAACTGTTCGGAACTTTAGGGATGTTCCCACAAACCATCAATACCGCAATGGTTTCTCCAAAAGCACGGGATATTGCCAATACAACGGCGGCAATGATGCCTGGCCTAGCTTTCTTAAGGATGACATGCTGGATGGTTTCCCATTTCGTTGCGCCTAAAGAGAGGGAAACCGCCTTCAGTTCTTGAGGAATAGTCTGTATCACTTCCACCATGATGCTCATCATGATTGGGAATATCATCACCGCTAATACCATCCCCCCAGCAAAAACCGAATAGCCAGATATCTGCAGCCCAAAAAGTGGGGCTATAACGTCCCTGATCACCGGCACGACAAAAAGGACTCCCCACACGCCATACAAAACAGGAGGAATTGCGGCCAGCACATTGACCAAGGGCAGCACCATATTCCTTAATCGGTCTTCTGCATACTCAACCAAATACACAGCAGCCAAAATACATAAAGGAACAGCGATCAATAGGGCGATAAGTGTTACCCAAACCGTACCTAATATAAAAGGCAGAAAACCAAATTCTCCCTTCATGGGCGCCCAAACACTCTTAGAAAGAATGTCCCCTAAGGGATGAGATTCCAATAAAGGTTGCGATTTGAGTATAAGTCCAATAAAAATCAACAATACTACCAAGAGCATAAATCCCAATAATAAGGCTGAACTGTTTTTGACTAATTTATCCTTAACTATTCTTCTATCCATGAATACTTACGCTTTTAAGCTTATAATTCATTCAATTTTTCTAATTGCCCACCTAACGTAGCACTATCCAATGGCACATAGCCATGTGCTAATAAATATCCTTGTTCTTTTGCTTGAAGGATAAATCCAAAAAATTCCTTCAGCAGTTTTGATTGCTTTCCTTGTTGAACAACAAACATCAGGTCTCGTGCCGGAGGCGATGGATAAGAACCGTTGCCAATGGCTTTGGTTAGCGAATCCAGATGCCCATAAAAATCTTCCTGTTCATCTATTCTTCCGTTTGCATTAATATCTATCGGCAAGGCTCTTATATTATCCGATGTATTCTTTGTATGTAGATCAAAAACATAATTGATATTATTGAATCCAACAGCCAATTCGTTTTCTTTCACCACTTGAGCTAGACCAGGATCACCAAAAATCCCAATGCCTTTCAGGTCTTCCTGCGACGATTTGAAAAACTTGGCCCAGGTTTCTGCTGCTCCTGCAGCATCCGACCGACTATAAACCAAAATCGGCTCATCAACCATCCGAGAATCAATATCCTTCCAACGTGTATAGGAACCATGGATGAATATATTTTCCAATTCTTTGATCGTTAAACCTCTTTTCTTTAGAAGCTCCATATTTGGATGTCGGCTATTGATGGTTGCAATGACAGCATCTTTCGCCACGATAATAGGAAAGGCTCCTCGATCATTTTCCTGTGGATGAAGGTCACGAGAAACCAATCCAATATCCACCATATCGGTCAACACATCCGCAATACCTTTTCCCGCTCCGCCTGCCGAGATGTTAAACCGTACATGGGGATGAATCTTCTTAAAATCCTCTGACCATAAAACCGCCAAAGGATATAATGCAAAGGCTCCTGAAATGGAAATGGAACCCGAATAACCTCTGTCTGCATGATAGCTTTCCGATTCTTTTGGAGCACAACCTTGCGTTAAAAACATCGATAACAACATGAAATACAAGGATTTAAATCTATTCATCCGTCTGAGTTAAACCATCAAAAAAATCAATAACGCTACAAATATATACTAATTTGGTAGATTTAATATACTATCTAAAAAAATAATTTATACATTTGTCCACGGAGATTACAAATTCCATAATGAAAGGGTAATAATGTTATACAATTAATAAACATCAAAGGAATATCATGCAGAGTTTTCGAACAGAATTAGAGAATCCTATTGTAGAAAAGGAAATCATTGAGTTGGAACAAAAGATTCGGGCATATCAGAAAGGGGAGGTACCAGAGGAAAAATTCCGATCGCTTAGACTGGCGCGTGGAGTATACGGGCAAAGGCAGGCAGGGGTCCAGATGGTCCGGATCAAATTACCATTTGGAAAGGTCACTTTTAAACAAATATTGAAGATTGCTGATATTTCGGATGAATATGCAAGTAGCAACCTGCATCTGACCACCCGCCAGGATATTCAGATACACTATGTAAGTTTAGACAGAACACCGGAGTTATGGGCTAAACTTGCGGAAGACGACATGACCTTGCGAGAAGCATGTGGAAATACAGTCAGAAACGTAACGGCCTCTGCAACGGCAGGAATTGATCCGCTTGAACCATTTGATGTATCTCCGTATGCACATAAAACCTTCAGCTATTTCCTACGAAATCCCATCTGCGCCGAAATGGGGCGAAAATTTAAGATATCCTTTTCCTCGAGTGAAAAAGACACCGCCTTTTCCTATATCCATGATTTCGGATTCATACCCAAAATCAAAACTATCAATGGTAAAGAATTAAGAGGTTTCAAAGTCCTTTTGGCAGGCGGATTGGGCGCACAACCGATCTTGGGTCAAGTGGTATCTGAATTTCTACATGAGGATGAAATCATCCCTTATATGGAAGCCACCCTCCGGGTATTCGATCGTTATGGCGAAAGGAACAACCGCAATAAGGCCAGGTTCAAGTACCTCGTTCAAAAACTTGGTTTTGAAGAAGTTTTAGCGCTTATCGAACAGGAAAAAATAGCCATAAAAAACCAAAAGGTAGCCATCGATGCCTGGGTAGAGGAGCCTTTAGAATTACCTAATCATCCAATAAAAGAAGTTAAACCTGTGGATGAACCAGCTTTCTTCCTGTGGAAAAGCACGAATACCTTTGAACAGAAACAATCAGGTTTTTTCGGCGTATATGTCCAAGTGCAAACAGGAGACCTCTCCACAGATAAGGCTAGAAAACTGATCGAAGGCGTGAAGGATCATATTGCGGATGATATACGGATCACTCAGGACCAAAATCTACTGTTCAAATATGTAAGACCATCGTCCCTGCCGCATTTATTCAATGTATTGCATGATTTGGGGCTGGCAAAAGCAGGTTATAACAGTACTGCAGATATCACTACCTGCCCAGGTACGGACACCTGTAACCTAGGCATTTCCAATTCTACGGAAATGGCAAGGGTCTTGGAAAACTATATTCATGAGTTTCATCCTGATTTCATCCGGGAACAGGAATTGAAGATCAAGATTTCTGGCTGCATGAACAGCTGTGGACAACATGGATTGGCACATATTGGTTTTCATGGCAGTTCGGTGAAGGCTGGAGGCGCTGTTGTTCCTGCTGCGCAGGTAATGCTTGGAGGCGGAACAGTAGGCGATGGCATAGGCAGGGTAGCCGAACGGGTGATCAAAGTTCCTACCAAACGCGTGCTTCAAGTAATAGATCTCCTTTTGAATGATTTTAAAAGCAATAAAAGAAACGACCAGAATTTCCACCGTTATTACGATGCGCATGGAAAGGATCATTTCTACCGTTTGTTGAAACCTTTAGCTGACCTGAGCAACCTGACAGCCGATGAAATGCTCGATTGGGGTCATGAAGAGACTTTTGCCACCGCTATTGGCGTTGGTGAATGTGCTGGGGTGATGATCGACCTGGTGGCGACTCTCTTATTGGAAGCCGAGGAAAAATTGGACCTGGCCACGTTGGCCTTAAATCAAGAGCAATTCGCCGATGCGATCTACCATGCCTATTCAGCATTTGTATGGACTGCCAAAGCCCTGTTGCTGGATCGGGGGATCAATGTCTCTACCCAATCGGCCGTTATCCAGGAGTTTGATCAACAGTACATCAATGATGGCAGCTTCAACTTGCCTAACACATTTGAACAGCGGGTGTTACAGATCAACAAATATGCACCGTCCAAAGAATTTGCAGCGACTTATATCCTTCAAGCTCAAGCATTCTATCTGGAAGCGGCAGCCCGAAGAGAAGAATTAAAATCATTAGTAAACCATTAATATACAGCAAACAACATGACACAAGTGAAAGCAAAGGTTACTTTAGTTGGAGCAGGGCCAGGCGACCCAGATCTAATTACGTTAAAGGGAATGAAAGCCATAGCGTCTGCTGATGTTATTCTTTACGATGCCCTAGTCAATGAATGCTTATTAGCAGAAGCACCAGCCCACTGTACTAAAATATATGTAGGAAAAAGGGCGGAAAGGCTCTCTACTTCACAGGATTATATCAATCAATTGATGGTCGAATATGCATTGACCCATGGGCATGTAGTTCGTTTAAAGGGGGGCGACCCTTTTGTATTCGGTAGAGGTGGCGAGGAACTCGATTTCGTTAGAACCTTTGGTATTGAAACCGCTGTAGTTCCAGGTATATCGTCTTCCGTAGGTTTAACAGCATTGCAGGAAATCCCCTTGACCTATCGAGGAATAGCCGAATCTTTTTGGGTGATTACCGGCTCCACATCTGATGGAAGGATCTCAGAAGATTTATTTGCTGCCGTAAAAACCAATGCAACCGTGGTGGTATTGATGGGATTTGCAAAGCTTAAGCAAATCGTCAAGCTTTATCAGGATGCTGGAAAAGGAGAATTGCCGATCGCACTCATCCAAAATGGTTCCTTGGAAAATGAAAAAGTGGTTTTAGGACGAATAGACTCTATTATCGAAGCCGTTGAAGAAAATAAGATAGGCGTTCCTGCCATTATCGTGCTTGGTGAGGTAGTCGCTAAACATCAACAATTTGAACAGGTAAAAAAAGAACTTTTAAGCTCCGTTGCATCATGAACGAGTTATTCCCCATATACCTGAAATTGGATCAGTTACAGACTTTGCTGGTAGGAGCAGGACCTGTCGGATTGGAGAAATTACAGGCAATATTAAGCAATTCGCCACATGCTCAAGTCATGGTGGTAGCAAAGGAGATCACTCCAGCATTTCGGGAATTCGCAAATGGGAAACCAAATGTGGACATCCATGAAAGAGCCTTTCAGGATAATGATGTGGAGAATAAGCATATCATCATCCTGGCCAGCAATAACCCAACTTTCAATGAGCAAGTAAGAGAATTGGCCAAGAGTAGGCATATTCTATTAAATGTGGCAGACAAACCGGCTTTATGTGATTTTTACCTGGGATCGGTTGTTCAAAAAGGCAACCTAAAGATCGGCATATCCAGCAATGGGAAGTCACCCACCATCAGCAAAAGATTAAAGGAATTCTTGCAGGATATCTTACCGGAGGAAATTGATGAGAGCCTGGAGTTATTATCCAGCTATCGCAATCAGCTTAGAGGCAATCTAAAAGAAAAAATAAAGGTGTTGAATGAACATACCAAAGGATTAATTGCAGATTATGAACAGGGTAGCAGAAATTAAACAGGAGATTCAAGGGCTTGATGCGATCGGAATTCTAACCTATGTGGATACTAAGTTTGGGAGCAATGCTGTGTTCACAACCTCCTTTGGTATAGAGGATCAAGTGATCACCCATTTATTGGCTTCCATCAGAAGTCAAGCCCAATTGATCACCTTAGATACTGGTCGACTTTTTCCAGAGACCTATTATGTATGGAACCGGACCTTGGAAACCTACCGAATGCCCATTCGGGCATATTATCCAAATACATCAGCTGTAGAAGAACTTGTTAACAAAAAAGGCCCTTCCAGTTTTTATCAATCCATAGAGGATCGAAAGGAATGTTGTTATATCCGAAAGATTGAACCCTTAAAAAGGGCTATCCACGGATATGAGGTATGGATCACGGGAATCCGAAGAGAGCAATCCGATAACCGCGATCAAATGGAGCCAGTGGAATGGGATGCATCCAATCAAATCATCAAAATACATCCGTTATTTGATTGGACATTGGCAGAAGTTGAACTTCAACTAAAGAATAACTTCATACCTTATAATCCATTACACGACAAAGGTTTTCCAAGTATTGGATGCCAACCTTGTACACGAGCTATACAGGCAGGCGAAGACTTTAGGGCAGGACGTTGGTGGTGGGAAGATAAAAGCAAAAAGGAGTGTGGATTACATCAGATTACGAAATAAGAACATAAGCATGGATTATTTAGATCATTTAGAGGCGGAAGCCATTTATATATTAAGAGAAGTTGCCGGGCAATTTGAAAAGCCAGCCTTATTATTCTCTGGGGGAAAAGATTCCATCACCTTGGTGCACTTGGCTAAGAAAGCCTTTCGGCCTGGAAAATTCCCTTTTCCTTTAGTGCATATCGATACAGGGCATAATTTCCAGGAAACATTAGATTTTAGGGATCAATTGGTTAAAGAAACTGGCGAGCAATTGATCGTTGCCTATGTTCAGGATAGCATAGATCAAGGGAAGGCGATTGAGCAAAAAGGCAAAAACGCCAGTCGAAACGCGCTGCAGACCATTACGCTGTTGGATACCATCGAACAACATGGATTTGATGCTTGTATTGGTGGGGCAAGGAGGGATGAGGAAAAAGCTCGGGCAAAGGAAAGGATATTTTCGGTTAGGGATGATTTTGGACAATGGGATCCAAAGAGGCAAAGACCTGAACTGTGGAATATCTTCAATGGGAAGATTCAGAAAGGTGAGAATGTCCGCGTATTTCCCATTTCCAATTGGACGGAAATGGATGTATGGAACTATATAAAAAGAGAGCAGATAGCCATTCCGTCCATCTATTTCAGTCACGAAAGAGAGGTGGTTTTTAGGAATGGGCAATGGATGGCTGCACATCCTGTCCTACAATTAGATCAAGAAGATAATATTAAAAATAAATCCGTAAGATTCAGAACAATAGGAGATATTACCTGTACAGCTGCAGTAGATTCAGAAGCGAATACCTTGGATGACATTATCGCAGAAATAAAAGCTTCTACGGTAAGCGAAAGAGGAGCAAGAATGGACGATAAGGTATCGGAAGCCGCGATGGAAGAGCGCAAGAAACAAGGTTATTTTTAAACTTAGTATAGCATCATCATGAACATTATAAAATTTATTACAGCTGGATCTGTTGACGATGGAAAAAGCACCTTAATCGGGAGATTGCTCTATGATACGAATTCCATATTGGATGACCAGTTGGAGGCCATAAAACGGGCTAATAGAAAAAATGACGATGGAACTGTAGATCTTGCCATATTGACCGATGGGCTCAAGGCAGAACGTGAACAGGGAATTACCATCGATGTAGCTTACAAGTATTTCCAAACCGAAAAAAGGAAGTTTATCATAGCCGACGCGCCCGGGCATATACAGTATACCCGAAACATGGTAACCGGTGCATCCAATTCTGATCTGATCATTATTTTGATCGATGCGAGGAAAGGGGTTATCGAACAAACCAAAAGACATTCATTTTTAGCCAAATTATTAGGGCTAAAAAAGGTATTGGTTTGTATCAATAAAATGGATATGATGGATTATGAATTGGCTGTATATGAGAATATTAAAACGGATTACCTTCGTTTAGCTGAAAACCTCGAGTTAAAAGATGTAGACTTTATTCCGGTATCAGCCTTAAAAGGTGATAATATTGTTTCAAAATCGAATGAAATGAGTTGGTATTCAGGACCCTCCTTATTGGAATATCTTGAAAATGTGGAAATTGATAGTTCGGAAAATAAAGGCTGGCGATTGCCTGTACAATGGGTAATCAGACCACAAAGCGCTGATTTACATGATTATAGGGGATATGCTGGTAAAGTGCTAGGAGAGGGGCTGAAGATAGGAGAAGAGGTTGTAATCCTTCCAAGCGGACAACGATCTAGGGTTTCAGCCATAGAATTCGACCAGAAACCATTAGATATCGCTGAGAATGGTGCATCTGTAATTTTGCATTTGGAGGATGAATTGGATATTTCCAGGGGTGATTTTATAGTTAGTGCAGCATATCCAGCAAGATCCGAAAAAATAGTAGAGGCGAATTTGGCTTGGTTTGAAAATCAAGCTTTGGAAATTGGTCAAATCTATCTTTTACAAAATCACAGTAAACTGACCAAAATTAAGGTAGCTGAAATTGAGTATAAATACGATGTGCACAATCAGGAAAAAATTGTTGGAGAGAATATCGGTTTGAATGATATTGCCAAAGTGAAAATTAAAGCAGCGGAGAATATCATCTTTGATGACCAACTGGATTTTCCTGAAAATTCAAGGGGTATATTAATAGATCCTAGAAGCAACTTAACGGTAGCAGCAGTGATATTACATTCAGCCTAATCGGATACATTATATTTTAAAACAACGCAAGGATTCTCTATAAGGGGAGTCTTTGTAATATTCTATTTAACATAATATAAATTATAGGATTACTATAAGTAAAATTTAAATAATTAGTAGTTGCCTTAAATTAATACTATTGATTGAAGTTCTTTTGCAAGCTTGTGTAAGCCATCTTCAATTTTTTTAAGCTGTGGTTGTCGTGGTTTTTTTAAACCTGATGAATAATGTTGTAACTGACGCTGATTAATGCCTGTTATTTTTTCGAGTGCAGCATTGGTAAAGATTCCTTTGTAATAGTTAAGAAAACTTTCAGCATCGAAATGATAGACAATATTATAATCACCTTTTAATACGTTTGGAATATTTTCTGCAGTATTATACTCTTTTAACAGTTCAATACTATCAAGGATGGATTGTTTTGTCTCTTCAACTGTATTTCCTGTCCCATAAACTCCTTTAATTCTCTCTGCATACGCTCCAAACATTTCTTCTCCGCGTTCAATTATAATTTCTAAAGTTTTCATATCCTTTAATTTTAAGAAATCATCCTTGGGATCATTCAGTCTTAAATTTACCCATAAAATTCCATCAAAAAGATTATTATATTTACTTGTCTCAGCAAATTCTGAATATCAACGTATATTATCTATTTCCTAAGCCTGCTTTCTAACCTAACACTTCAAAATATGTTTGATTTAGGGTTAGAATCGTACTTTAAGCATGTTTAAACCAAGATTAAAGCAAGTAATAAATATATAAAGCATACATTTTACTTACTTTCAGTATGCTTTCAGTATACTATTACTTCGAAGCCAAACATAAAAGCTAATCCACGAAAATGATTATTAGTTTTATTTTTACTTAAAGATAATTTTCCAAAGGATTTAATTGGAACTATTTAAAAAACTATTTATGCCCATGAATAACTTTTACAAAAACATAAGATTAAGACCAACAGAATCCTCAGATCTAGAAACCTTATTTCAATTCCAACTGGATCAAGAAGCTCGGCATTTAGCGGCATTTATGTCAAAAGATTCTAAGAACAAATCCGCATATCTTAATAAATACACTAAAATATTAGCAGATCCTTCCACCAACAACCAAACGATCTTGATTGACAATGAAATCGTAGGAAGCATTTCCAAATTTATCCTCGAATCAGATGCAGAAATCACCTATTGGATTGACAGAAAATTTTGGGGACAAGGAATTGCTTCAAAAGCATTGGAAAATTTCCTTGACATTGAAAAAACAAGACCATTATATGGACGTACTGCATTTGATAACCTAGGCTCACAAAAGGTCCTGGAAAACTGTGGATTTATAAAAATCGGTTCAGATAAAGGATTTTCAACGATCAGACAAATCGAAATTGAAGAATATATTTACAAGAAAATTTAATCAGAAACAGCTTATAACTTCAAATCAATCCTGGCCGGGAATAATCTTTCTGGATCTGCAAAAATCGCACAGCTCGCTATAATATTCGCCTCTGAAAGCTGCAATTTTTTATTTTGTACAAGTTTTCCCTGATAATATACCTTGATCTTTTTAGACAAATCAACCATGTCCTCCGCTAGATAGATACTGATTTCTCCCGAATCGACTGGTTTGCTTTTGACACTCATTTTATCCTTCAAACTTGTTTCTAAATAGATGGCATTATCCTTTTTATCTACCCTAAATTTAAATGATGCCCGATCAAATTCATCCGCCTCTGAAATATTCAAGGGTTTCCGCACAAAAACGTTATAAAAACTTCTACGATATCGGCCATCCATCGGAAACAGTATCCATTCATAATCTATTGGACGTGGCTTTCTAGAATAATTTACCAACCAAGGTGTAGTTACACGATAATCAATACTATGACCTTTTCCTTCTTGCAGATTGATTTTATGGATAAAATCTCCTGGATACATCTTACTTAAGCTATCGAATTGCTGCTTAGCCGCTAATGTCAGTTTATTCCTTCCAAAACCCGTATCCTTTTCCCCAGTTTCCAACGAAAAGGCGATATGCCTAAAATTTAATGGTGGCGCATTTTCTAGAGGCTCCCCTCCTGCCATTGGCCCTGCTCCTGCTAGATAATCCGCATAAAATGCCGCCAAGCGTTGGCTTCCATATCCTCCTTCCGAAATACCCATTACATAGAGTTTATTTGGGTTAAAGGTATTATCTATCATTGCCAATCGAAATAACTTTTCCCAGGCATATTGCTTGGATTTAAACCACCAGCGGTATCTTTTCTCATTGGGAATCTGGGGAATAAAATAAACAGAGGGACCGTCCTGATAAACTAAACTCCATTTTAGCGTAGCGAGGAACTCCGAAGATTTTGGCCCTGAACCATGGGTATTTAGGAACAATGGATAACCTCCCGCAGGTTTTTCCTGTTTCTTGAAATAATAGAAAGGCATGGGGTTCTCTTCAATCATTTTCCAAGAATATATCGGATAATCATATTTCTCTTTTGGGGCTTCCGATGAAACTATCGGTAACTGCTCAAAAGTGGTATTTGCATTTTTCCAAAGTTCCCAAATCCTTTCTTTAGCTGAAGCAACCTGGTTTATCGGAAGCTTTTTTCCCTTCTGGTAAGCATAATCTCCAGATTTTTCATAATCCTTGATCCTAGCCCTGAAATATTCCACTATACTGCTATCCCCATTCGCAGCAAAAGACGTAATTGGTAATAAGGTGATTGGTAACAGCAATAATAAATAATGAAAAAATAATCGCGAAACTGATTTCATGCAGCTTTAAGTTAAAGTGGTATTAAAAATAATGTGGTATTAATGGCTTTAATTTAAAAAAAAATAGCTTGTCAAAAAACAAGCTATTCTTATATTTTAAAATTTATCGCTTAACGTACTGATATCTAAACTAGGTTTTTTATAGTTCATCGCCTTAATGGCTTTCTTGCATTCATCAACCATTTCTTGCGTCATATTATAATTATATTTTCCATAATCATCATATTCCATAGTACCTACATAAAAGAAGCCATATTTATCAAAGAATTCGGTCAGGTCAGTTTTGGAAACTTCACAGGCTGTTTTCACGAAATTCAGTTGATGTACAGCTGGATTACGTTCCATTGGAGCTCCTGCCCTGCCCCAATTTGCCTGGATTCGCTGCCTGTTCGGGGTATTGTTTTTATTCTGATTACGGAAAGCCTCAAAAAGATCAGGATAAAAGTCAGGATTATTACCAGCCCCTTCAAAATACAACTGCAATTGCCAGAATGGAACCAATCTATTAAATACATCAGGATCCTGCAGGAAGGAAATCTTTTTATCGATGATATTGGTCTTTGCCAAATTGAAATTGTTCTGTCCCAATATCCGGGATTTATTTCCGAAGGAACGCATCACATATAAGGAAAATAGGTTATTACTCACTTCACCCAAACCTCCCCAATTGAACATGGGTCTGGTTTGGTGCACATGCCCTACTTCATGGCTGAATCCCCAACATGGATCCCCTTTGATCACCGATGCCGGATTTACCACCATCCCCATGGCATATCCCTTCTTATCACCCATATAAGCTACCCCATCCCCATCACGGAACATGTAATAGTTATAGTTTACCCGAGCCAGGATTTTATTTTCCGGCACTCGGTTGTGTTTGATCAGTCCCATGATCCGGTGTTGGCGATATACCAGGGAATCATAATTACTGATCAGCTCTACCCCTTTACCTGCCGCATATTTTTTAAGGGATTCCACCGGATAAGCAATCTGAATATGCTTTCCTTTGGCATCCAGAATAGGAAATACCGCTTGGGATAACATGCGGTCCCAATCTGCATCCTTATGTTTATTGATATCAAAATATCCGTTTACCTGTCCAGTAAGGAAATTGACTGTAATCGGTTTTTCTTTTTCAGGTTCATAGGAGAAATAACTGATGTAGGCCAAACTTCCAAAATCCTTTAATTCGATGATATTGACACCATTTTTCAACTCAAATTCCTTCTTCTCGATTCCCCATCCTTTCGGATCTTTGGTAGGTTCTTCCGGATTGGGAGCTTTTCGCATCCAATTGGGAACCAATAACTTCACATCTTTACCTTCCTCAATTCCATCTACGATGATGATATGTTTACCTTTTGGAAGATAAACACCCGTAACATTCTCATATTTACTATATCCATCGCCAATGCTCAACATATTTCCCAGAACATTTGGGGATAAATAGGCCTTATAACTTGCCAATTTATATTGGTTATCGTTTTTACCATTCAATAAGTCCAATGCCAGTTGTTTTAAAGCTGGATCCTTTAATTGTTCAATCTGTTTTTTCTTGATGCCTGGCTTAAGTTTGGTCGCCATGGCATCCTGGAAAATAGATAGGTTCTCATAGGCGTCCTTAAAATCTTGGGCGCTTTGTCCCAAAGCAGAACCGGTCAACAAACAGGAAATGGCTAAGGTCAAAAAGGTTTTATTCATAATAAAATTCATAATGTTTGAACCTAATATAAGTATTAGATTTCGATAAAAACCCGTTTTTAAGGGGTTGAAAGGGATGCTAAGGGCATATTATGCTAATCAATCGATTGCTTAGATTGTAATATTTATGTGATTTGGCTATGCCATTAAAATTTGATAAAAAGTTTGGAATTCTAATTTTAATATCTACATTTGTAGAGTAACATAAACAATTGTAGACATGAGCCTTTCAAAATCCGAAGAACAAGTAATGGAAATCATCTGGAACCTAGAAAAAGCCTTTATGAAAGAAATTATGGATCAGTTCGAACCTCCTCTTCCGTCCAATTCTACGGTATTGACCTTATTGAAAAGGATGCAGGAGAAAGGATTTGTAGGTTATAAGATGTTGGGAAATTCTCGGCAGTACTATCCCTTGATCGACAAGGAAGCGTATTTTGGGAAACAGGTAAACAGTATGATCAAGGATTTTTTCGGAAATTCTCCTTTGCAATTTGCCTCCTTTTTTACCAAATCAAGTGATCTGAATGAAGAACAGTTGCAAGAACTGAAACGAATGATCGATTCGGAAATAGAAAAGAAAAAATCATGATGGCTTATATTATAAATTATCTGCTTTGCTCTGCCTGTTTGTATTTCCCATATAAACTATGGTTTGAAAACATGAATTATCATGTAGCGAAGAGAATATACCTCATCGCCTGTATCCTATTTCCCTTTGTAATTCCTTTCCTAAGTTTTTCCGTGATGGATGCACCGGAATTGCTTCATCAGATTCCAAATATACAGCAGACTGTTATTAACCAAGGGTCAGTTGGACCTTCCATTCTTACCGAACCGAACTTAGTTGAGCAGGAAAAGATTGATTGGGTTTTTGTGCTTGTCATCCTTGGGATAGGTATATCGGTTTTGTTATTGATCAGGTTTCTCAAAAACCTCCTTCAATTATACAGATTGATTAGAAGAAATAAAGGAATTCCGCAATCAAATTTTACCTTGATTGTATTAAACGGGAAAAACGATCCTTTCAGCTTTTTCAAGTATGTATTTGTTTCTAAGAAAGATTATGGAAAGGATATTTCGAAAATGGTCTTAGATCATGAATTAGCGCATGTCAGACAGGTTCATAGTTTAGATGTGTTATTGGCTGAAATCATCTTGATCTTTGCTTATTGGAATCCTTTTAATTGGTTGATCAAAAATTGACTGTAATCGGTTTTTCTTTTTCAGGTTCATAGGAGAAATAACTGATGTAGGCCAAACTTCCAAAATCCTTTAATTCGATGATATTGACACCATTTTTCAACTCAAATTCCTTCTTCTCGATTCCCCATCCTTTCGGATCTTTGGTAGGTTCTTCCGGATTGGGAGCTTTTCGCATCCAATTGGGAACCAATAACTTCACATCTTTACCTTCCTCAATTCCATCTACGATGATGATATGTTTACCTTTTGGAAGATAAACACCCGTAACATTCTCATATTTACTATATCCATCGCCAATGCTCAACATATTTCCCAGAACATTTGGGGATAAATAGGCCTTATAACTTGCCAATTTATATTGGTTATCGTTTTTACCATTCAATAAGTCCAATGCCAGTTGTTTTAAAGCTGGATCCTTTAATTGTTCAATCTGTTTTTTCTTGATGCCTGGCTTAAGTTTGGTCGCCATGGCATCCTGGAAAATAGATAGGTTCTCATAGGCGTCCTTAAAATCTTGGGCGCTTTGTCCCAAAGCAGAACCGGTCAACAAACAGGAAATGGCTAAGGTCAAAAAGGTTTTATTCATAATAAAATTCATAATGTTTGAACCTAATATAAGTATTAGATTTCGATAAAAACCCGTTTTTAAGGGGTTGAAAGGGATGCTAAGGGCATATTATGCTAATCAATCGATTGCTTAGATTGTAATATTTATGTGATTTGGCTATGCCATTAAAATTTGATAAAAAGTTTGGAATTCTAATTTTAATATCTACATTTGTAGAGTAACATAAACAATTGTAGACATGAGCCTTTCAAAATCCGAAGAACAAGTAATGGAAATCATCTGGAACCTAGAAAAAGCCTTTATGAAAGAAATTATGGATCAGTTCGAACCTCCTCTTCCGTCCAATTCTACGGTATTGACCTTATTGAAAAGGATGCAGGAGAAAGGATTTGTAGGTTATAAGATGTTGGGAAATTCTCGGCAGTACTATCCCTTGATCGACAAGGAAGCGTATTTTGGGAAACAGGTAAACAGTATGATCAAGGATTTTTTCGGAAATTCTCCTTTGCAATTTGCCTCCTTTTTTACCAAATCAAGTGATCTGAATGAAGAACAGTTGCAAGAACTGAAACGAATGATCGATTCGGAAATAGAAAAGAAAAAATCATGATGGCTTATATTATAAATTATCTGCTTTGCTCTGCCTGTTTGTATTTCCCATATAAACTATGGTTTGAAAACATGAATTATCATGTAGCGAAGAGAATATACCTCATCGCCTGTATCCTATTTCCCTTTGTAATTCCTTTCCTAAGTTTTTCCGTGATGGATGCACCGGAATTGCTTCATCAGATTCCAAATATACAGCAGACTGTTATTAACCAAGGGTCAGTTGGACCTTCCATTCTTACCGAACCGAACTTAGTTGAGCAGGAAAAGATTGATTGGGTTTTTGTGCTTGTCATCCTTGGGATAGGTATATCGGTTTTGTTATTGATCAGGTTTCTCAAAAACCTCCTTCAATTATACAGATTGATTAGAAGAAATAAAGGAATTCCGCAATCAAATTTTACCTTGATTGTATTAAACGGGAAAAACGATCCTTTCAGCTTTTTCAAGTATGTATTTGTTTCTAAGAAAGATTATGGAAAGGATATTTCGAAAATGGTCTTAGATCATGAATTAGCGCATGTCAGACAGGTTCATAGTTTAGATGTGTTATTGGCTGAAATCATCTTGATCTTTGCTTATTGGAATCCTTTTAATTGGTTGATCAAAAATTCAATACAATTAAATCATGAATATTTAGCGGATGAAGCGGTATTAAATAAAAGCAATTCATTAAAAGCCTATCAATACCTCTTGATCGGACTGGAATATCAAGAGAAAAATCCAATTCTGAGTAGTCAATTAAATTTTAAACAATTAAAAACCCGATTAAACATGATGAACAAAAAAGAAAAATGGAGGAACAAAGCAGGTATGCTTGTTTTCTCTGGCTTGTTGCTGGCAGGGTCTGCCCTATTGTTCAGTAACAAGACTGCTGGAAGTCTTCCAATGGAAACAATTTCTGAAATGGAAGATGTGGTTTCTGCGAATAAGGCATTTCAGGCTACGGATACTGTGCCACAAAAAGGTGCAAGTAAAGCCATGTTGGAGGAGTATGATAAAGTGATTAGAGAATTGTCTGTTGGTAAAAATAGGAATAATGTGGATTTTAGCTCCATTGATCAAAAACGGATGGCGTATATTGCTTCCAAAATGACGAAGGAACAGAGAGCTGCGAGATCTGGGGAAGGTAATATGTTTTTGAGTCCTGGTGTATTTATTACATTGGAAACAAAACCAACAAAGAAATCACCAGATATGAATACGTTTTCTGCCTGGAAAAACCCCTCGGTTTATGGAGTTTGGATTGATGGTAAAAAATCAAGTAATAAGGATTTGGATAATTTTTCGAATGATGATATTGTGTATTATTCAGTGAGTAAATTGCACGGAAAGGCCAAGGAAGGAAGGATTTATACACATCAGATCGATGTTTATACCTTGTCTTATTATAATAAGGTTTTTGGGAATAGGTTATTTGATAGTAATTAACTTTTGAGAGGTTTTACGTCATTGCGAGGCCATACGTCATTGCAGGTTGACGTCATTGCGAGGAACGAAGCAATCTTTCAGCGTCATTGCGAGGAACGAAGCAATCTTCCCTGCATGTCATGCTGAGCGAAGTCGAAGTATCTACATTTGGTACACGTGCAGATCCTTCGACTACGCTCAGGAGGACATGGAAAGAAAGATTGCTTCGTCGTACCTCCTCGCAATGACGCAAACCTCCTCGCAATGACGCAAACCTCCTCGCAATGACGAAAAAACACTAAAATTACTTCCCAAACTTCCTTGGCATATAGCTCAAAGAAACCATATAATACTGCGTTAGAATATTCCTCGTTCCTGAAGTAAACTCCGTTACACTATCATAAAAATAAAAGCCTTTATTCTGCTTCAATAAATCCAGCGCTGCTACCTTCACTTCTAAATTATTACCTTTCAACATTCTATACGTCATATTCGCATTCCAGATCAAAGCCTTATTATCCTGAAACTTTGAAAAGTTGGTCCTGTTATCCAAACTAGTATTAATTGTCCATCTTTTCGTCAACATATATGCCGTAGCAAGACCCAAAGTCCAATTCTTTGACGTATAATCATTATTACTGTTCTCCGCTTTTTTATCTGTTCTCGAATAAATTCCAAAATTATTCTTCATCGCCACCTGCAGCTTATTCAAGAATGTATAATTCATATTCATTTGAAAAGAAAGGTTTCTATTGATCATTTCCTGCATAAAGTCATCCACATATTGATATTTATTACCCCAACTTCCATTATTGGAAACATTAAGGGTTAAGGTATGATCTTTCTTTAACAAAAATGGTTTATCAAAACTAAGATAATAAGACACGAGATGTTGAGATTGAGGAACCTGACTCGTATATACCTGTTGTTCGGGTCCTTCAAAAACCAAACTATCCGTAAGACCATCCTTATAAATTCTATAATTAACATTATAATTAAACCTAGCAGAATATTGCTTCATTTCATTATAATTTCCATTCAAACTAAAAGCATGAACACCAGTAGCTTTTAATAGATATCTTGAACCATAATACCGTATTCCTGGATTGATATCATCATATATCGGCCTCAGCCTATCCAAAGAAGGATACTCTTCATTATAATTATAACTTAAAGCATTGCTGAGGTAATATTTACCCATACGGCTAAAGCTTTGGTTTAGGGAAATATTAGGCTTAAATGTGGTGAAATTTTGAAGTAAATTCCGATAATCCAATGTAGAGGTCTGATCATCCCTAAAAAATCTTGCCCCCATAGACAGGTTAAGACTGATGCTTTTACTATACCTACCATTTAGGTATTTACTCTGTAAACTGGTATTATAGGTTAAAGTTGGTTCATATTCTAACTGATTTGATGAAGAAACATGTGTCAATGAACCATTCTCAATCATATCTCCCGCAAACAGTTCATTTACAACTTGGTCAAAATCTGATTTTTTATAATTTAACCGCTGTTTCAAACCAAATTTATCATATGATAAATTCATATCTGCAGATATATCTTTAGAATCATTTGAACTATTATAACTCCTATTACTTTCTTTGTTCAATTCAGGATCAGTAAAGTTCTCATAATTACCAAGCATAAAGTTTTCTCCATTTGAGGAACCTACTGATCCCCATAATCCAAAATCAAAACCAATTAAATCAAACGTTTTATTCAAACTTTTCCCATCCCCATCCTTTACTTTCCATTTCTGATTTAAATTATACCGTAAATTGAAATCCATAGCTGAATTTAATGAGGTATTTGAGTTTTCAAGGCTATTGGAAGATTGGTTTTCCAAATAATCATATAGGTACAGGTTACTTGAAATACTTTCTGAGTGGCTATTTCTCAAATTGATATCTGCACTGTAATTAAAGCTACGTTCTTCACCATTGCTTGAATTTTTTCTCCGGGAATATTTAAAATTTCCAGTCTGATGTCTAGAATCATATTCCGCATTGGATTTGGATGAGCGGCTATTATGGTCTGTACTTTCCGAGGTCAATAGAATGGTTTGCGATTCGTTTTCCTGCAAATTCTTTTCCCATCTCGCATTTACATTTCCCTGAAAATTGTGTTGATTATTGGTTTGGTTGTTACCACTAAGGTCGTATTGATAACGAGCGCCAATCACATGCTGATTCAGGATCCCCTGTCGCTGAAAATCGGATTCAAAATCCGCATTTACCCCTATCCCTTTGAATGTTGTATTCCTCAAGAGTTGGTCCACACTGCTCAGGTTTTTATTGATATTATTGACAGAATACGCAACTGTTGCCTGTGATTTGCCAAAGCTTTTATTCAGGTTCATATTTCCTTGATACCTATCGTCTGTACCATATCCAGCACCAATACTACCAAACATCATGTTCTCCTTCCCCCTTTTCAGCACCACATTCATTTCCATCTGTTTATTTTCAGGCTCTTTCTGTTTTTCTTCAAAGGTTCGCTTATCATATACCTGAAGCTTATCCACCGCTTTTTTATCAATATTCTGAAGCGCAATAGCCATATCCGATCCAAAGAAAGGCTTGCCATTCACTAGAATAGTGGGAACCGTTCTACCATTATACGTCACTTCACCATCGCCCCAGACAACCATCCCAGGCAATTTTTGTAACAGATCTTCAACAACCGCATTGGAATCCAATTGGAAAGCATCAGCATTGAATTCGATGGTATCCCCATTCATGCGAACAGGAGGAATCAGATCCACCACTTCAATCTCATTCTCTACTTGGATCATATTGATTTTGCCAAAATCCTTGCTTTCATTGGTGGCCAATTGATAATCGATCTTTACTTTTTTATAACCCTGAAGACTGAACTCAATATACATGGGTTTTCCAACCGTAGGTTTTTCGATTAGGAATTTCCCATACCGGTCAGTAAGGGAAACTTGATCTACCGATTTCTTGCCGTTTTCATAAATGGAAACCGTAGCTGCTTCCAACACCCTATTGTAGGTGGAATCAATAAGAGTACCTTGAATTTTTGTTTGGGCATGGATAGTACCAATCATGCCCATGATGAACATGAGGAATAGTATAATTTTTTGGCGCATGTTATTTAAGCTTAAAACGGACAAGGATTGGGTTTAGGGACTTTTCTAATTGGAGATATTCCTTTCGCATACTATGCCCTTCAATTTTAGACTTCTCCTTTGCACGGGCTATATCATTTGGAAATATAATGGTATAAATGTATTCTCCATCCGTTGTCAATAAATTATAGCCTAAAAATTCCAGATAATCGTTGGATTTATCGGGAAGTATTTTATTGAGGCTAATTATTTCATTGTTCGATAAATTTAGGGCAATACGAGTCTGGTTTGAACCAATTACTTGAAATAAAAGATATTGTTTATAGCGTTTTGCTGCCGCAATGCTTACTATTTTATCCCTATTATTTTCAATATATTTCATATATGATTGTACGGATTTATACAAATCATAATTACTGGTATCCACCGTATTTTTAAATGGGAATACTAATTGGATAATTTTACTTACTCCCGTAGGATTGAGCTGGGCAATTCGATAGGTATTTGGGAATACGGCAAAACCAATTTCTTCGGAGGTTTTAATGATTGTTTCAGTTCCAAACATAAATCCTATGGTATCTCTTGGGTCATAACGAACCAATATACTATCATTCATTTTTAGAGCATATTCCGGCAAGGAATCTTTTTTTCCAGAAGCAGGAGAACCATAATAAAATTTGGTGTCCTGTAAGGAAATAAAAGACTTTGTCCCCTTGTATTTATAATCTAAGTCCTTTTCCAGGATTTCTCCTTTTTCGTTAAAAACAACCTTTAATTTATCGCCATATGCAACAATTTTTCCTTTTTCCTGTTGGATGTAATAGAATAAGACTTTATTTTTTGGTTTAAATCCTTCGATTTCTGAAATACGTTTTATTAAATTCCCTTTCAGATCGTATATGAATAGATTTTGATTACTGTTGTTGATGATGCCTATATTAGTAGAGGTAGTAATGATATTTGATATGTAATCAATAATGTCGTTTTTACCACCTCCTAAAGGGATATATTCAAGATCAGTTAAGTTTTCAGATACTGTGCCCCCGCGCAATTGTTCCAGGATAATACGGATTTTTTCTACAGGATAATCGGAAGAATAAATCAAACGCTGGGAATAAGCAGAAAGAAAGGTTGAAAGGAATAGGAATAATAATAGGATTTTTCTCATAAATAAGGTGTTGATAATTGGTATTTATATTTGGTATTGATAATTGGTGTTGTTAATTGGTGTTAATCCTACGTCATTGCGAGGAACGAAGCAATCTTCCCTGCATGTCATGCTGAGCGAAGTCGAAGCATCTACATTTGGTACCCGTGCAGATCCTTCGACTACGCTCAGGATGACATGGAAACTCAGGATGACATGGAAAGAAAGATTGCTTCGTCGTACCTCCTCGCAATGACGTAAACATTACCCAAGTTTTAAAATCTCATCAAACTGCTGGGATAATTTTCTCAAATGATTCCGATCCCCGTGACCTACTTCCAACGTCATCCACTCTCCCTTATAATTACTCTTCCGAATCGTTTCCATTACCCTCTTCCAGTTCACATCCCCCTTCCCTAATTCCACCCCAAATCCCTTTCCTAAGCCTTGATTATTCATGATATCCTTACTAAACTCCTTCACATGCAATTTCACGATATGCGAATCCAAGCTTTCCAGCCAATGCTCCGGCCAGCCGTACCTAAGAATATTTCCTAAATCAAAATACCATCCCACTAAAGGATGATTGATTTCCTTCAGATACATTTTAGCCTCTATAGGACTTAAAATAAAGTTATTCCACACATTCTCAATCCCAATCTTCACCCCAAATTGTTCCACCTGTGGTAATATCCTCTTGATAGAATCAATGGAATTCTTCCAGGCAGTCTCATAAGAAACTTTATCATTAACCACTCCAGGCACCACCAGAACAGTATCTCCACCCAATGCCTTTGTTTCCTTAACAGTCTTTACCACCGAATCAATCGTAAATTTCCTTACAGAAGCATCAGGATCCGAAAGCGGCTTCGACCAATGATCCCGATTCACCAAACTCGGAATTTCTATCCCCGATTTTTCCTTTGCATCCAACAACTCATCAACAGTAAAATCTATAGGTCCATTAAACTCTACCCCATCAAAGCCCAAATCCTTTACCAACTTCAATTTATCCACCAAACTCAGGTTCTCTTGGATCATACTAAATCCCAATCCCTTTTTTATCTTTTTAGCAAACAAATACGATTCGGTCTTTGAAAATACAGGCGATGCAAGGCTAGCCCCCGCAAGAATGGATAAGCTTTTAATGAAATCTTTTCTTAACATGATTAATTAAATTGGGTTCAGGAATCTTAAAAAAGTGTCATTTTCATAATTCAACGGGAAAATACAAAAAAGAATACCTATTGCAAAACAATAGGTATTTTATATTAAACCGCCTTTTTTTCCTTTCTGATTTTGGGCTCACCCAATATCCAGCTTGGTTTTGGCTCTTTCAGTTTGATTATCTTATTGGTATCGGCATATTTCCGGATATGTTCCACAGCCTCCTGCACATCATCCGTAAACAATAACAGATCCTGATCTTCCGGACTAATGGTCTTCTCCTGAATCATCAGCTCCACATGTTCTTTGATAAATCGGTGATAATCAAGCCCCATAATAACAATTGGAAATTGGGAAATCTTTTTGGTTTGAATCAAGGTCAAGGTTTCAAAGAATTCATCCAATGTTCCAAAACCTCCCGGCATGATCACAAATGCAAAGGAATATTTCCTTAAAAGTTCTTTGCGAACAAAAAAGTAATCGATATTCACGAACTTATCCATATAGGGATTATGCATCTGCTCGTGGGGAAGTACGATATTACAGCCTACTGAAGGACCACCTACATCCTTAGCACCTCGATTTGCAGCCTCCATTATCCCAGGTCCTCCTCCGGTCATGATCGTAAATCCGATATTGGCCAATTCAGCCGATACTGCTCTTGCCTGCTTATAATACCGATGATCTTCGCCAAAGCGGGCAGATCCAAACACCGTAACACAAGGTCCTACAAAATGTAGCGTCCTAAATCCTTTCATAAACTGAAAGAAAACGCCAAAAACATACTTCAGCTCGATTAACCTATTTCTAGCTCCTTTAAAAAAGCTGATCTCTTCTCTAACAAATTTATTACTCATGTTCCAAAGGGCTAGCTAACAATTCTTGGGCTTCCTGTAAAATCTGCTGCTTTTTAGGTTGGGGAATCTGAATCCGATCCAATACGGCAGCATCTCGTATCAAGTCCTTTACCAGAATACATTGATTTTTCAATAACATGGACTTGTCCTGTTGGGTCAAGGTCGTTAAACAAGTTACCGGATACTCCCCATTATTATCCACCCGAGCTTTGATGGAACTTCCGCGCGGATAATCCCATGAAAGCAGGTTCATTTTATAATATTCGCCGAAGGCAATGGAATCGGTGGTTAGGTAGGCATTGGTCACCAACCACCCATCCGTAAATTCCTTTTTCTGGCCGAAGAAACTATACGGAATACCCGATACATCCTCTACCCTAGACTTGAAATACATAGGCGTAGTGACCGAAATCTTCGCGTCAGCATCGTTTCTGAATTTACATTCAATTGCCAGTAAAGTTTCCCCATGGAGAGCCACCACATCAATTTCATGTGATACGGCATGGCCTTGAACGGTTTGTCCGGTTACAGCTTGATACCCGTCTTCTTGAAACATCCTGGCCACCCACTTTTCAAAATAGAAACCCTCTGGTCCTAATTCACGTAAGGCTTTCTTCAGGCTATAACGCGCAGCGTAGGAACTTTTCTTAGCTTTTAAGGCTTTAAATGCCGCATCATAAAGCTCTCTTGTGCTGATTCCATCATAAAGACAATCCTTGATATCTTTATAAACCTGATCCACCTCCTGATCAGTAGCGCCGGAACGTGTCAGTGATTTTCTTAAAGCAGATTCATCAAAAGGCACCAATTCGCCAGAATACTTCTTTACTAGCATAGATAAATTTATTTTAAATGTGAAAGTACAAATTTTGCAGGTTATCCTGAAAATTCTAATTTCTCTCAAAACAAAAGCCTCGCCAAAACGTTTATAACATAACGATTAATAGAGACAATTATGAGCGGAATATTAAATTTAGCATTCGACAAGTTAAAATCTACCATGGACGATTCTTGTACAGATGGAAATATCGGCAAATCGGAACGCGTATTATCTGTTGTTGCAGGTGGATTCATTTTAGCGATGGGTATCAAATCCGTTTTGAAAAGCCCGTTAACATCCGTATCTGGAATCACTCTGGGTGGAGCATTGATCTACCGAGGAGTAACTGGTTATTGTGCTGTTAAAGATACATTTGACAGCAAAAAAGCAGAAGCTACAGTAGTTGAACACAGGTATTTTGTAAAATAACAAAATAGCCCATAAGAAGATCCGATTCCTATCCGTAGGAATCGGATTTTTTTATCTTTGAAAATGAAAAAAGTTGTCGTATTTACCGGAGCTGGGATCTCCGTAGAGAGTGGATTACCTACTTTTCGTGGAACAGATGGACTATGGGAGGGTCATCGCGTAGAAGATGTGGCCACTCCGGAGGCTTGGCAAAGAAACCCAGCATTGATGCAGGATTTTTATAACAAGCGTCGGAAGAACTGTATAGAAGCCACTCCAAACGAAGCACATTTAAAATTGGCTGAGTTGGAGCAGGATTTTGATGTACACATCATCACTCAGAATATCGACGACCTACATGAACGAGCCGGTAGCAGCAAGGTACTTCATCTCCATGGTGAAATCCGAAAGTCCCAATCCTCCATCAATCCCAATTTGGTATATGAAATCAAAGGCGATGAAATAATTTCTGGAAGTGTGTGTGAGTTAGGTTCTCCATTAAGACCACATGTGGTTTGGTTTGGGGAAGCTGTCCCGAATATGATCCCGGCATCCAAGCTTGCCTCCCAGGCTGATGTATTTGTAGTGATCGGCACATCCCTTCAGGTTTACCCTGCAGCAAACCTATTATATGAAACTTCCCCCTTATGTAAACTCATTCTGATTGACCCTAATGCGGAAGAATATCGGGTTCCACCCAACGTGATCAAGATTTCCGAAAAAGCCTCCAAAGGTGTTAGATATTTGGCAGATTTAATAGCCAAATAAAATTTTTTTACCACATAAAAACAACTATAATTCAACATTTTAGATATATTACATAAATTAATAATTTACTTTCCTATTTTTATGACAACAAAAAGAAAACCCCAAAACAAAATATAATTTTGTTTTGGGGTTTATTTATTAAATACCTATTGTTTTTCAAGCATTTATAAAATTTATATAAACCTATTATTGATATTTATTATAGGTTTCGATTATTGCCCCTCTCATCTGGGTAAAGATAGAAAGCACCTGTTGAATAAAGTGTTCATCCAACATTTCAAAAACTCCATTTATACCACCTACTACATCCACTTCAGCCAATTTATAGGATTGCTCTAAAGTACCTTGCTCAAACTTGATGATAAACTTCTGATTCATGCCGAAGATGCTAATCTTACATTCCGGATGAGGTAATTCTGCTAATACACGCATATAGATCACTAAAAAAATTCCAAGCCTGAATTGGACTTGGAATTTCAAAAATATAAAATTTAAATTGCTTAAACGACCCCTTGCGCTTTCATGGCTTCGGCTACTTTTATGAACCCACCAATATTAGCTCCTTTGAGGTAATTGATATAGCCGTTTGGCTCTTTACCATAGCGCACACAGGTTTTATGTATATTTTCCATGATCAATTTCAGGCGGTGGTCCACTTTTTCCCGTGCCCATTGCTGTCCGATCGCATTCTGGGACATTTCTAAGCCGGAAACAGCGACACCTCCAGCGTTGGCCGCTTTTCCAGGACCAAAATGGATCTTAGCTTGCAGATATACTTTAATGGCTTCTGCTGAGGATGGCATATTTGCCCCTTCAGCCACAATCTTACATCCATTTTTCACCAATCTTTTGGCATCTGCCTCATTGATCTCGTTCTGGGTGGCACATGGAAGGGCAATATCGCATGCAAACTGCCATGGATTTTCCTTGGCATGATAACTTGCAGAAGGATATTTCTTCGTGTATTTGGCCAGATCTCGCCCTAAGGTTCCTAGATAATTCAATTTATCCAGACTAAAGCCTTCCTTATCATAAATCGCTCCTTGACTATTGGACAAGGTGAGTACTTTTGCGCCCATTTGAATAGCTTTTTCAGCAGCGTAAAAGGCTACATTCCCTGCTCCGGAAATACAGACAGTCTTTCCTTCTATCTTTTCGTTATTGTAATCCAAAATACATTGAACAAAATAAAGCAGACCATAACCAGTAGCCTCTGGACGGATGTACGAACCACCCCAAGCAGTACCTTTTCCGGTCAATACACCTGAAAAATTGTTCTGCAAGCGCTTATATTGCCCGAACAGATAGCCTATTTCACGTCCTCCAACACCAATATCCCCCGCAGGAACATCGGTTTCCGACCCAATATGTCTTTGTAATTCGGTCATGAAGCTTTGGCAAAAACGCATGATTTCCATATCTGACTTTCCTTTGGGATCAAAATCAGAACCTCCCTTTCCACCACCAATAGGCAAACTGGTCAGGCTGTTCTTGAACACCTGCTCAAATGCCAAAAACTTAAGAATGCTCAGATTTACATCTGGGGCAAATCGCAAACCTCCCTTGTAAGGTCCGATGGCCG
Organism: Sphingobacterium sp. CZ-2; assembly: GCF_004526235.1. Classification (GTDB taxonomy): domain Bacteria; phylum Bacteroidota; class Bacteroidia; order Sphingobacteriales; family Sphingobacteriaceae; genus Sphingobacterium; species Sphingobacterium tenebrionis. The sequence continues at coordinate 842,908 of NZ_CP038159.1, forward strand.
AATTCATTTGAACACGATAACCTCGATTTACCTGGATCTGATTCTGATCATCTGTCCAAGCCACCCGAAAAGAAACAATTCGTTCAGGTTCAACCATCCGTTCTAAAATTTTAAGGTCAATAAGATCAGGACGATGCTCATTTACATAGGGAATAAGATCTTCGACAACCTCCGTGACAGCCTGTAAAAATTCAGGTTCATTTGGGTTTCGCAAATCAACTTGTTTGATGAAATTCTTAAGATTTAGGGACATTTATTGTTAATTATTTATTTTTTCACCACAATACTAATGAAAATATTGAAAAAACGCTAATTATTTACGCATTTTATCAATACAATTAAAAGCCCTAAATAACTGGAAAGGATTATAAATTAGTAGGCAAAAACAGTTGACCGTAATGCTTTAAATCTTCCAATCCATCGGTGGTATCAAAAATACCGTAGACAGAAGATCCAGATCCGCTCATGGATGCATAAATAGCCCCCAATTCATACATCTTATTCTTGATATCACCTATCAGCGGATATTTTTCGAAAAGAGAAAATTCAAAATCATTCTTAATGGTATATTTCCATTCCTGAATGGGAAGATTTATCGCTTGCCGTAAATCCAGTTCGGATGGTTTCGGAAGGACCTGACTATATGCTTCTGCCGTAGAGATATGGATATCCGGCTTGACCAGTACGATCTGATAGGAAGATAGATCAAGAGCAATCTCTTCGAGATCTGTTCCTATACCTACAGCATACATCGCTTTATTCTCTACAAAGAATGGACAATCGGCACCAAGTTTTGCAGCTAATTGCTTCAATTCTTCTGTAGAAATATTTAAGGAAAATTGTTCGTTCAATAACAGTAATACAGCTGTTGCATCGGAAGAACCTCCCCCTAAGCCAGCACCAATCGGAATATTTTTCAGCAAATGAATGGTTACTGGAGGTAAATCATATATGGAACTTAACAACCTATATGCCCTTAAACACAAGTTATTATCATCAGCTATTAAATCTGAATTCCAAATCTGCAAGGCTACTTCCTGGCTAGGTGTGATTTCGACAGCATCATAAATCTTCACTGGATAAAACACAGTTTCCAGGTTATGGTATCCGTCGGAACGCTTTTCTGTAATATGCAAGCCTATATTGATTTTAGCATTTGCGAATTTGAGCATAGTTGATTTTTAATGTGGATGATATAATAAACGCACTCTCTTCCTACAAATATGCTATTTTTTAAGGATTAAATGGATTTATTATCTTTGGATAAGTTTGAACCTTATGTCTATAAAATCTGGCTTTATTGGCTTTTTCCTATTATTCATTAGTGTCAGCATCCTAGGGCAGAACATCCCTAGGGTCGGAACCCCTTTTGTGCAGCAATATACCAAATCGATGTATGCTGCTGGAAACCAAAATTGGGGACTTGCCATCAGTCATGACGGATTTGTATATGCAGCCAATACGGAAGGTTTATTGGTATTTGATGGACAGGAATGGAAGCTTTTCCCTATGAAGAACCACGCCAGCCTACGCAGCGTCAATATCGATAAAGAAGGAAGAGTTTTTGTTGGTGGGTCGGGTGAATTTGGCTATTGGACCAGAGGAAGCTATGGGAAAATGAACTACACCAGCTTGTCGGACTCAATCAAAGATAAAGAAACCTTACGCAATGATGATATCTGGCGGATCCTCATCCAAGAAGACCAGGTATTCTTCCACAGCTTTTCAAAAAGTTACCGCTATCAAAAAGGGAGCATTGATTTGCTAAGAGCACAGGGCGAGCCTTTCCTATTCGGCCATCAGGTTGGTTACAACCTGTATTTTGAACAGATACCTTCGGGTTTACACCGCTTGAGCAATAATCGTCTAGAAAGGATTCCAGACGCAGCCAAGCTCCAGGGCATGAATATTTTAAGCATGCTCCCCTTCCATGATCATCAAACCTTAATCGCAACCGCCAATCATGGTTTGTTCTTAATGAGCCCCACAGGCTCCATCAAACCTTTTCCAACGGCGGCTGATGATGCCCTCAAAAGATATCAGATCAATAATGGGGTTAAACTTTTTGCAGATCAGTACGCCTTTGGAACCATACAGAATGGGGTGTATATCGTGAATAAATCGGGTGAAATCGTTCAGCATATCAGCAAGAACAATGGATTACAGAACAATACCGTATTAAGTTTAGCCGTGGATAAACAATCCAATCTTTGGGTGGGCTTAGATAATGGGATCGACCGCATTGATATCAATTCACCCTTATATTATTATTCAGACTTTACAGGCAATATCGGTACAGTATACAGTTCGATCCTGTTCAATAATAAGATCTACCTGGGCACCAACCAAGGTTTGTTCGTAAGTGATTGGAAAGGGGTTTCCTCTTATAATTCATTGAAATTTCAACTCATCCCCAATTCCCAAGGCCAAGTATGGCAATTGGCGAATATTGCGGGAAAACTGGTTATAGGCCATAATAATGGCACTTTTATCTTAGAGGACCAAGTGCTTAAAAAAATCTCTTCTGTAACCGGAGCTTGGAAATTTCTACCTGTTGCCAATAGTAATTATTGGCTGCAAGGAAATTACACTGGAATCGGATTGATGACCACAGATCCAACCGTGTCATTTGTCAAACAGTTGGAAGGCAGGAACGACCTAACGCGCGACATTTACCAAGAGCAAGCGGAAACTTTTTGGATAAGTAACCAACAGCAAGTTCAACAGGTAAAATTCAATCCCGGATACCAATCCGTAAAAGAATGGAAAACCATGGATAAAGGACTGCCGAAGAATGCCCGGATCCATGGAATATATAACTTGGCCAATAACGCTGTATTTGCTACCGACTCAGGCTTCTACCGTTTTGACCATGTATTGAATGAATTTAAAGCCTATGCGGAACTCAACGGACAGCTGGGTTCTTTTTACAATGCCAACAAGGTCATTCCGATCAGCAACAACCAATACTGGCTAATCAAAAAATCTCATATTGCCCGGGTGGAATTTCCCGCCGATGAACAAATCCGAATTGACTCTTCCTCCTGGAATTCGTTAAAAGGGAGAATGATGAATAATTACGAACATATATTACAGGTTAACAGCGAACTATCCCTGTTTGGTTTAGATAATGGTTTTGCACTTTACTTCAACAAATTCCCCGTAAAGCAACAGATTCCCAAACCCATTATCACCAATATCTGGAACATCACCAAGGACCAGAAACCTTTATATGACGACTTAAGCATTCCCAATGCCGAAAACAATTTAAGGATTTCATTCGCGTCGCCTTGGTATTCCTCATCGCCCATTCGATACCAATATGTCTTGGAAGGTTATACCGATGATTGGTCCAACTGGGATGTGGTAGCTTATAGGGATTTCACGAATCTGCCCTTTGGAAATTATACCTTTAAGGTTCGAGCGATATCAGCAAACGGGATACAATCTGATATCACATCGATTAACTTTCGAATCAAGGCTCCTTGGTACCTGAGTTGGCCAATGATCCTGCTATACGTATTAGCGGCTATCTTTCTGTTCTTTTGGAGCAAGAAAGCTTATGAAAAGCGGCTAAAGGAAGACCAACGTAAGCTGAAGGAAAACATGTTAGCAGATCAAGAAAAACGTTTGGCCCGAGAAGCCGAAGAGAACGAAAAGAAATTGATGGCCATAAAGAACGAACAACTCGAACAGGAACTTGCCATCAAAAACAGGGAATTGGCCAATTCGGCCATGAATATTGTCTATAAAAATGAAATGCTCAACAACCTGCATCATGAACTGACCAACCTGAATGATTCTAATGGTAACAAGTTGAGTAACGAGCAATTACGAAAGGTAAATAAACTGATTGATGAAGCACATAGTGATGATCGGGACTGGGATCTTTTTGAAAAAAGCTTCAATGAAGCCCATGAGAATTTCTTCAAAAAACTGAAAGCTGATTATCCGAGCTTGGTGCCCAATGATCTTAAACTCTGTGCCTACCTAAGGCTGAACATGTCGAGTAAGGAGATTGCCTCCTTATTGAATATCAGTACCAGAGGTGTGGAGATCCGTAGGTACCGATTGCGGAAAAAACTGGAATTGCCAACGAATAAAAATCTTACCGAATTTTTATTGGAACTGTAATTACCATCGCCCGCCGGCACCCCCACCACCGGAAGAACCACCACCAAAACTTCCACTGCTGGATGAGGAACCACCGCCAGAAGATCCTCCAGAAGAACTACTGCTGCTGGAGCGGGTCTTCTTGGCAATGGTGTAGAATTCAATATGCTTTTTATAATTACAAAACTGACATTTATCGAATTTCTCTCCAGAACCTGCACTGGAATAATTCGCAGCAACTACCGTTTTGGTCTGGTTTTTCAATAAGGTATGATACCCACATGCCGGACAGACATCAAATTTTTTACTTACTTCCCAAGGGACCAATTCATACTTCCCGGTCTTACTATGCTGCCAGATTTCATATTTCCGGGATCCTTTCTGCTCTTCGGCACGTTGGCCATCATCAAGGATCGTCTTGATCTTTTTGGCGTCCTTATTTCGATTCAAGCGCGTCCATTCCGGATCATTGTTCGGTGGAAGAAAACGACCTCTGTTTTTGAACATCCGATTTGAAAGCCAAATCAAATCGAATAGCGCCAATGGTGAAAGCAACATAGGTACCAGAAGGTAATTCCTAAACTTCTTGAGTGCAATTTGTTTTTCTTCCTCATCCTTGCCACCCTTAACGATACTTTCCCTACCAGTAGTAATCCGCATGGCCAAAATAACCCCTCCCAATGCAAATAATATATAAGGGGTATTGTTCTTATTATACAAGGGGCTGAGATCCTCATATAAAATGATCAGTGGGAAAACTGATACAAACATCAATAATACACCACATCCAAGCCCATAAAATATTGGCTTTACAAACGAGACTTTGTTCGCTTTTTTTAATAGCGATTTAATGACTAGATGGGTATAGATGTATAATGCAATAAAAAAGAGGATCACCAATAAGCTATTTTTAAAAATAGCATTATCCCAACTGAAGAAAGGCTGTGCTTCGGGCATCATCTCCTTCAGCTCTTTTACGGAATCTGGTGATTTAAGCACATGTTCAATAAAACGCACCGCTTGAAAAACACCAGCGCTGTAATACCCCTGTTGAAAATTAGGTACAAGGTATAATTCGCCCACCCGCTTTAAATAGGCATCCGGAAAGAGCCGTTCCATTCCATAGCCAGAAATAAAACGATATTCCCGCCTATCCTTTGCGATAAAGAGCAACAATCCATTGTTGGACTCTTTTTTCCCAATCCCCCATTTATTGAATAAAGATAAAGCAAATTCAAAATCATCTTCACCATCGTAATCATTGACCAGCACAATGGCAAACTCCGCCCCTGTTTCCTGTTCTATGCTTTTACATATACTATCAAGTTCCTGCACGGAATACCAATCCAAAATACCATCGGGATTGGAAACATAATAATCTTGTCCTTTACTTTTAGGATTGGGGATCTGCGCATGTAAAGCTGGGATACAAAAGAATAGAACCAGCCAAAGTTTTAGAATAGTGTGAAAAATACCTTTCAAAAGCATAATTGGATTTAAATCATACCCCCATGTACTTGGGGAGAATTATCATTCGAATATAATCATTTAAAAAATACCCTTACAAGAACTTGACATTTTATCCCTATTATGGTCTATTATTTGAGCAATATATATTATGGGAAAAATTTTAAAAGTACTTTTAACACTGGCCATCATCATCGGGGTCACCTGGTTTGTATGGGACCGTATAAAGCCAAGCACGAAAACCGAAAGCAATCATCAGGTGCTATTGGAAAGAATCGAAGCCATGGGCAAACTCGAGTTGGTAAAATATAGATATAGCGACGTGGTTGAACATAAAAGCATCAGTGCCTATCTTCCTGATGCGAGTGTACTATTGATCATCAAAGCAGATGCAGTAGGTTGTATTGACCTCACTAAACTCGATTCAACGGACATTCAGGTTACTGGTGATTCTGTTACCATCCATCTTCCAAAACCTGAAATATGTTACGTCAAAATCGACCATAAAGATTCGAAGGTATATGATACCAAAATGGCGTTTTTTAGGGAAGCAGACCTGGTAGATGAAGCCTATAAATATGCAGAAGAGGAAATCCACAAACAGGTTAAGGCATCTGATATCCTTTCACAGACTCAAAAAAATGCCATGTCGGTGTTCCAGCCTTTGATCGAAGCTTTGGAATTCAAAAAAGTAACCCTTACATTCGATTAAAATCGAAATCATGAAGGAAAGTAAAGATGTCTACAAGATCTATGACAAAATAGCCGGTTGGTTCCATCAGAACCGTGGGCAAGACCTCATGGAGAAGGCTTATCTGGATTTTGTCCTGGAAAAAATCCCCCAAGATGGAAAGATACTGGATTTAGGTTGCGGAACTGGAAAGCCCATCTTAGCCTATCTACTATCTTTGGGAAGATCAGTCGTTGCGGTTGATGCCAGTAGGGAGATCCTTAAGATTGCAGCCCAGAATTTCCCCGAACAAGCTTTTATCCTTCAGGATATGAGGAATTTGGATCTACCGGAAAAATTCGACGCCATCATAGCTTGGCATAGCTTTTTTCATCTGCCTGCTGCAGATCAGCAATCGATGTTCCCTATATTCAAACAATACTTGAACCCCGGTGGTATGTTGGTTTTTACCTCCGGCCCGGATGAGGGTGAAGCTTGGAGTAGGTTAAACCAGGAAGATGTATACCATGCCTCCTTATCCCCAACGGATTATGAGCATCTATTAAAAGCAAACGAGTTTATTGTCCTTAAGAAAGCGTTGGAAGACCCAACTGTTGGTAATGCTTCCGTTTGGGTCTGCCAAAGAATCTAAACTGTCTTAAATCCGATCTTTTTCATGTTTGGCAAGAAGTAAGCAATAATACCAATCAAAGGCAGGAATGAACATACATGATAGATATTATCTAATGAGGTATGATCGGCCCACCAACCCAGGAATGCGGCTCCTATCCCACCCATTCCAAAGGCAAAACCATAGAATAAACCCGATACCATGCCGATTTTCTTCGGCAGCAGTTCTTGTGCATAAACCAAAATGGAAGGAAAGGCAGAAGCCATAATAAATCCAATAACCGAAACCAGAATGGCCGTCCAGAAGGGATTGGCGTAAGGTAATAACAATGTGAAAGGTGCACAACCTAGCACAGAAAGCCAAATAATATATTTCCTACCTAAAATATCGCCCAAGGATCCGCCAATCAAAGTTCCTAAAGCAATGGCAATCAAGAAATAGAACAGGTATAACTGCGCTCCAACTTCAGATATCCCGAACTTCTGCATCAGGTAGAATTGCAGGTAACTCGTAATGCTGGCGATATAGATGTATTTGGAAAAAATCAATAGCAATAATATACCAATTGACCAAGCAATGCGTTGGGAAGACAGATCTGGGATTTTGAGCAGTTTCTTGCCATTTCCTTTTTGTGCCAACAAGACTTTCTGGTACCATTTTGCAATATAGGTCAACACCACCTGGGCAAGAACAATTACAGCGACAAACCAAATAATATACCGTTGTCCATTGGGGATGACAAACCAGGCCAATAGCAATGGTCCTAAGGCTGTCCCGGTATTACCACCGATCTGGAAAATAGATTGGGCAAGACTTCTTTTTCCTCCGGAGGACATAAAGGCCACCCTGGAAGATTCAGGATGGAAGATAGATGACCCGATACCCACCATGATCACGGAAAACAAGATGGAACCATAATTATTGGAATAGGCCAGAGAGATCACCCCTACAAAACTGAACATCATCCCAACGATCTGTGAATAAGGTTTTGGATGTTTATCCGTATAAGCGCCTATAACGGGCTGTAGTAAGGAAGAAGCCAATTGGAAGCAGAGGGTAATAACACCAATCTGGGCATAATTCAAATGGAAATTTTCTTTTAGCATCGGATAGGATGCTGGTATGATAGCCTGGATCAGGTCATTCAGTAAATGTGCAATACAGATTGCAAATAATATGGGATAGGTAGTTTTTTGAGGATTATAAACAAAGGAAGCCTTCTGCATGATATATACGAAAATTAACAGCCGGATGTTAAATTCATCCGGCTGTCAAATCTAATAAGTTTACTTCTCTAATTCAAGCGAAGGTTTAATATCTTCATAGAGGGCTTTGTATTCTTCTCCGCTACTTTGCGTATCCGGAAAAACTTTTCCTTCAACCATGACCTGCACGGAACCATCCTCTTGTGGGATTTCAAATACCTTCGAGATATGCACATGTGCTCTTACCGGAATCTCCTTAATGAGTTCGGCAGATGGCATCTGTGGTTGGGAGGATAAGAAATATCCTTCTTTACCATCCGGTCGCTGTTGTTTGTAATGATAGTAATAGGTCGGCTGTTTGGTGAAAAAGATATTGTTTGCAATATCCGCATACCTTGGGTCTTTGGTTACTTCGTCCTTTTGTCCGGAATTACAGCCAATAAAAAAAATGCTGGAGCAAAACAATGCAAGCATTGTCAAAAAAAATCTATTCATGGTTAGTGTGTTTTAAAAATTGACACAAATATCCTTAATTATGATTAGAAATTATCCCTAATCTAAAAGCAAAATACCTGCTTTCATTCAAATAAATACATTATCCATAAAATTGTAAGTTTTCGTCTATACCAAGCAATGGGCTTTATACCTCATAGGAATGTTTTATGAGTTAAATCTTGAGATACTTGGCGACCTCATCTAAATTTGCATCCTTTAAAAGAACATTTTTATGTTGATCGAGCAGGTAAATCGTGGGGGTTGCTTTGATCTGATAGATGCCTTTGTTCACAATATATTGCTCCTCATCTAAGCCGTTGATCCAATTCTCAGGAATTTCCGCTTTATAATCATCCCAAAGGTCACGGTTTCCATCGGGATAAATCGCTAGTACCTTTAATTTTCCAGAGTCAATCAGCGCATTGAATGGCTGATAATCTTTTAATGCCTCAATGGCATCTGCGCAGGAACTACAACCCGGTTCATAGAAAAAGAGAAAGATCCAATCTGCTTTTTCTTCATAGAGACTAGAAAACGTTGCATCATCTTTCAAGAACTTAAAATCAGCTGCCTTAGTTCCCGGTTTATTTTTCTGCACCATCGGAAGTAAGGTTTTGTACTTTATCGTTAGAGCTTCCGTTAATTTATCTGTTTTTAGCAGGTTAAGTATAAAACCTTCATAAAGGATATCGTTCCTTAATGGTGAATTTGGATCACCCAAGTAACGATCCATGGTAGTTGTTAGGTATTGAAAGGTTTTGGGTTCTATTTTCGCTTGGTTGAAAAGATCCTCCAGCCCATCATTAAACTTCTTTTCATCTACGAATTTCATCATATTGATATAATTCACAATTGCTTGCTCACTGTATTCCGGATTCAAGGATAATAAGGTGTCCTGAAAATTATAATTATCCCAATAATGGTCAAATACATAGGTATTTTGATCTTCAGGGCTGGTTAAAACAGTAGGCGCTTGTGGTGGACTATAGACCTTCGCCGTTGTTGTTTCCGTAGGAGTTGATGTTTTTTTATTTTGTTGACAAGATACAATGACCATTAAGCCGAAAAGGATACCTAAATATTTCATGTGTTCATTTTTTTGTAAGGTATGGATTATCACCATATATTTCAAAAGGACAAATATCAAACCATAAAAGCAAAAGAGGCTATATCAAGCATTTGATAAAGCCTCTTTTTATATTCTTAAAGAATTGATAGTTATCAAATTCTCATTTAGTTTTCTTCGATTTTTTCATTTAAAAGAAGATCAGCAATCGTAATAACTGCCCTGCTCAATCTAGGGTCGTTATAGAACATATTCGCAACACCACCTTTATGGTCTTTCTTCAACTGGTTAGGATTAACCTTAAATTCGTTGACCAATACATTGTAAATAGCATCTGCACGTTCTCTACTCAAACGTTCGTTAATCGCTGGAGTACCTGTACCCTCATCCGCATAACCCGTGATACTGTATACAAAATTAGGATTGGTTTCTTTGATCAACTTCGCGAAGAAGCCTAGGTTTACACGAGCTTCATTACTAACCGTACTTTTATTGATTGGGAAAGTAACAAGAATTGGTGCAGCCAACATGTTTCTCTTCACGTTAATATTCGTAATGGTCGTATCCTTAGCTTGAGCCAACAATTTACGTAAGGCATCGTTGTCTGATTCCAGTTGCTTTAAGCGATCTAGGATAGCTTGCAGTTGTGCTTCATCGTAAGATTCCGTTACTTTAATTTGGGTTGGCTTATCCCAATCGCGTTTGTTGAAACGGTAAACAAGACCTAAACTTGCGGATAGGATACCATCATTTCTCCGGTTACCTTCATCCCCATCAAAACGGTCATGAACCATTGCTCCTCTTACATCAAGTGTTAGGTCCAAGGCATTTGCTAAACGAAATGTATTATAAACACCAATGTTTGCACTTACTTCACGCTCATTTGGCGTTTCGGTAGTCACCATCCAACCTAAACCAGCATAAGGGCTAACGTTGTAAAAACGGTTTGGTTTAAAACCATCTAAGATATTCGTTAAATTGAACAATACATCTCCACGAAGATGCCAATATCCAAACTCTTCATTATATAACCAGTATCCATCCCATGGTTTTCCATCATATTGTACACCTGTTGAATGCGGACCAAATTGGGTTAATCCTTTAACCTTTAATCCATCAACACCTACGCGCACCCCAATACCTGGTGAGAACCATTTCCCAATATAGCCATGGAAATATGGTGTTAAACGTTCGCCAAATTTTGCTTGTTTATTGTGGTCACCAAAATACATTTGCGCACCAGCACCAGCACCAAAAAACCAGTTATCAAAAAAGCGGTTGGTAACAACTTTGTATTGATCGTCGCTTACAGTAACTACTGAATCGCGTTTGATGGTTAGGGTTTGCCCGTAACTTGCTGCACTAATGGACAGACCAAGGGCTATAGAAAGTAATGTTTTATTCATTTCTTAACGATAAGAATTGATTTAATAAATTTTTAAATTGATTTGTTGGATAAAAATTAATAGTTAGTGTGATCTTAATTTTATACTCCCCTATTCAAATCTGAAACAAAGATATAATTGAAAATCTTTTTTAGGAAAATAGATGACCGACAATATTGTGTAAAATATTTCTTTATAGTGTAATATATCTCAAATAATCAAAATTGAATTTTTCAAATCAAACGTTTGTTTTAAATATTTATTATCAAAATTAATTTTATAATAAATTTTTAATCGAAAAACGGAAATCCTATTGAGTAATATTTAAAATGGGTTAAATTTTATTTGTAAACAAACATCTACATAGGAAAGCCTGCAATAAATCATGCTTAAAACTTGTTTAAACCCATTATTTAATTTGTCTTTCACTAAATTTTCTTTCCTAGCCTAAAAACCCTGATCGGATTTCATGCTTCTTCCATGTTGCTCTGTTTTTACAATATGAATCGTATTTTGGGTCTTGGTGAAAGTGAGCTGGAAGTGACATGTAAGTGAGGTGTAAGTGCCTTTATGCACTTAAACCTTACTTACAAGGTGCTTACAATATACCTTCATTGTGAACCAAAAAAGGCCGTATCAAACACGAATGTGCTGATACGGCCTTCTGCTACTTTAAAAAAATATTGATTTAGATCACGATATTAATGATCTTCCCTTTTACAAAAATGATCTTCTTAACTGGTTTCCCATCCAAATACTTCTGTACATCTTGGTTTTCCATAAGAATTGCCTCTACCGCCTTTTGATCCAGATCTAATGCCAAAGGTAGATTCATACGCATTTTACCATTGATAGATACAGGATATGCAAATTCGCTTTCCACCAAGTATTCTGGATTAAAGACTGGATATGGTGCATAGGATATGGTTCCTGGTTCATTGCCCAATAAGGACCAAAGCTCTTCCGTAATATGTGGTGCATAAGGTTCCAAACAGATGATCAGATCCTGTAAGATCTTACGCTTATTACATTTAAGATCAGTCAACTCATTGGCACAGATCATAAAAGCAGAAACGGAAGTATTGAAGGAAAATCTTTCAATGTCCTCTTCCACTTTCTTGATGATCTTATGCAATGCTTTGTATTCGGCTTTGCTAGGCTCGTCATCTGACACCAGGAAGTTCCCTTCTGCATCATGGAACAGACGCCATACCTTACGTAAAAATTTATATACCCCTTCAATACCGTTTGTATTCCAAGGTTTTGCCTGCTCTAAAGGACCCAGGAACATTTCGTACAAACGTAGGGTATCTGCACCATATTGACTGATGATATCATCTGGGTTAACCACATTGAACTTAGATTTGGACATCTTCTCCACCTCAGTTCCACAGATATATTTGCCATTTTCCAAAATAAATTCAGCATTGGCAAAGTCCGGACGGAATGATTTGAATTTCTCCAGATCCAACACATCGTTATGAACAATATTTACATCAACGTGCAATGGAATCGTTGGATACTCATTCTTTAAGCCTAAGGATACAAACTTGTTGGTTCCTCTACCTTCCGCATCCAAAATACGGTAAACAAAATTCGACCTTCCTTGGATCATCCCTTGGTTGATCAATTTTTTGAATGGCTCTTCTTCATTATGGTATCCAATGTCCTTCAGGAATTTGTTCCAGAAGCGAGAATACAATAAGTGGCCGGTGGCATGTTCTGAACCACCAATATATAAATCTACGGCTTTCCAATAATCAACCGCTTCAGAAGAAGCAAATTGCGTTTTATTTTTCGGATCCATGTATCGGAACCAATACCAAGACGAACCTGCCCAACCTGGCATGGTGCTCAACTCATACTCGTATTCATCCTGATATTTCCAGTCTTCAGCGCGTCCCAATGGTGGTTCGCCCGATTCGGTCGGCAAATATTTATCAACCTCTGGTAATAATAGAGGCAACTCCTCCTCTTTGATCAGATAAGGCAACCCTTCCTTAAAATATACAGGAACTGGTTCGCCCCAATAGCGTTGTCTACCAAATATGGCATCCCGCATACGGAAGTTTACTTTTGCTTTACCCAATTTCAAAGATTCCAAACGCTCCACCAAAGCAGGCACTGCCTCTTGGTAGGTCATTCCATTGATAAAATCAGAGTTGATGTATTTTCCGTCTTTGTTTGGATCTGCTGCTTCTGAAATATCCTGGGTATCAGAAATTGCGATGATCGGCAATCCAAAATGCTTAGCAAAGACGTAATCTCTTTGATCTCCGGATGGAACGGCCATTACTGCACCAGTTCCATAACTTGCCAATACATAATCAGCAATCCAGATCTGTACATCTTCTCCCGTAATCGGATGTTTTGCATAAGATCCGGTAAATGCACCTGAAACAGTTTTTGTATCTGCCATCCGATCTAATTCGGATTTTTTGGATGTCTTATCGATATATGCCTCTACTTGTGCCTTTTGGTCGGCTGTAGTCAATGCATCCACCAATTCATGTTCTGGCGCCAAGACTACGAAACTTACTCCAAAGATGGTATCTAAACGGGTAGTGAAGACTTCAATCTCGCTGTTCAATTGTGGAACTGGAAATTTCACACTTGCTCCTACCGACTTGCCTATCCAATTGCGTTGCATTTCCACTAAGGGTTCTGGCCAATCGATCGTTTCCAAACCACGCAATAACCGGTCTGCATAGGCGGTGATACGCATCGACCATTGCATCATTTTCTTTTGTTCTACCGGGAATCCTCCGCGTTCGGATACACCATTGATCACCTCGTCATTCGCCAATACAGTGCCTAATGCAGCACACCAGTTCACCGTACTTTCGCGTAGGTAGGCCAAACGGTATTTCAACAATTCTTCTTGTTGTTCTTTTTCAGAAAAATCTTTCCACTCCGCTGCGGTGAATTCACGGATATCATCATCTGCTTCGGCCTGTATACCTGCTGAACCTTGGCTTTCAAAATGTTGGATCAGCGCTTGGATGGTCTCCGCCTTATCGCTGGTTTTGTTGTACCAGGCATCGAACAATTTCATGAAAATCCATTGGGTCCAATGGTAATATTCAGGTTCAGAGGTTCTGATCTCCCTACTCCAATCGTAAGAGAAACCGATATTATCCATCTGCTCCCTATAGCGATTGATATTAGCTTCGGTAGTGATTGCAGGGTGTTGGCCAGTTTGAATGGCATATTGTTCTGCCGGAAGGCCAAACGAATCGTATCCCATGGGATGCAATACATTAAAACCCTTCAGCCTTTTATATCTTGAGAAAATGTCAGAAGCGATATATCCGAGTGGGTGGCCGACGTGCAGACCTGCGCCCGATGGATAGGGAAACATGTCTAACACATAATATTTTGGTTTATCGGATGCCGTTTCTGTTTTAAAGGTCTGATGATCAGCCCAAAACTTTTGCCACTTTTGCTCGATGGAAAGATGATTGTACTCCATTATTATTGATAAAAGAAATGTTGTAAGAATTGCGAAAATAGCTATTTTAAGGCAATTTTAGCACAAAACTTTTTTATTCTATACAATAATTTCTGATATTCGTTGTTAGATGTTTAGTGAAAATACTTACTTTCGCACATAATATTAAGGAAATCATATGTCAGTGATCGAACAGGGTTCGCCAAGAAAAAAAACTAAATCGGTATACATTTCTACAGTGATCAGTATTGCACTGGTACTATTAATGACAGGCTTATTGGGATTGATCCTCGTGCATGCCAAAAACCTATCTCGGTATGTGAAGGAAAATATCGTGCTGAATGTCATTGTCAACGACAATGTCAATGAAGGCGATGTGCTTTCTTTGCAGAAGGACCTTGAAAAAGATCCATATGTGCTCCGTTCAGAATATGTGAGTAAAGAATTAGCAGCCAAGAATCTGAAAGAAGATCTTGGTGAAGATTTCGTAGAATACCTGGGCCATAACCCCCTATTACCATCTGTTGATATCTACATGAAAGAACAGTATGCCAATACCGATAGCATCAAAATGTTCATTGATAAGGTTGGCAAGAACAGTAAGGTAAAAGAAGTGGTTTACCAAGAGTCATTGATTGATATGGTCAACCAGAACATCCGTATCATTGGAATTGTTATTTTGGCATTCACGGTAATCCTATTGATCATTGCCGTTGCTTTGATCAACAACACCATCCGTTTAGCGATCTACTCGCAGCGTTTCTTGATCAAGAGTATGCAATTGATCGGTGCGACCAAGAATTTCATCAGACGCCCATATATCATGTATGGCATTGCTCATGGCCTAATTGGTTCCTTGATCGCTATTCTATTATTGGTATTGACCCTTCAATTTGCTCAAAAACAGGTTCCTGAATTGGTGTTCCTTCGTGATTGGGTGGAGTTTGCGATTATTTTTGCGATCGTTATCGGATTGGGGATCCTGATTTCAGGTTTGAGTACCTATTTTGCTGTTACCAAATATTTACGCGCTAAATCCGCGAGTTTATACCGTTAATCAATTATTATTAAAATGAGTCAGACTGTAAAAAACACGAAAACGCAGGCTAAAACGGCTAACCAAGGCCAATTTATCTTTCATAAAATAAATTATCAATTATTTATATTAAGCATCATTGTGGTTGCTGTAGGTTTTTTATTGATGATGGGTACTGAAGATATCTATAGTTTCACCAAGATCACGCTTGCTCCTTTAGTGGTAGTAGCTGGTTTTGCATTAGGATTCGTAGCCATTTTATATAAACCAAAGACAAAAGAAAAATAATAGATGAGTATTTTTGAGGCCATAATCCTAGCAATTGTTGAAGGATTAACCGAATATTTACCCATATCTTCTACTGCCCATATGGGATTCACAGCTGCCCTGATGGGTATGCAAGAAAGTGAATATCTGAAAATGTTTCAAGTGTCGATCCAGTTCGGTGCCATCCTTTCCATCGTCGTGCTCTATTGGAGAAAGTTCTTCGATTTTAAAAACCTGAATTTCTATTTCAAACTGGCCATCGCTGTTATTCCAGCTTTGGTTTTAGGTAAATTATTAGACGATAAGATTGAGGCAGTTCTAGGGAACCAGATTGCTATTTCGGCAGTTCTTGTCTTAGGTGGAGTTGTTCTTTTGTTCGTTGATAAATGGTTCAAGAATCCAAAGATCACAGACGAAAAGCAGATTCCAATTAAAAAAGCATTTATTATTGGTTTTTGGCAGTGTTTAGCCATGATGCCAGGGACATCGCGTTCTGCGGCATCCATCATTGGGGGTTTAACCCAAGGATTGGACCGTAAAGCTGCAGCTGAATTTTCCTTTTTCTTGGCGGTTCCTACCATGTTGGCCGTTACGGTCTATTCTATTTTCGTAAAGACTTGGGGCGAAGGAACAGCGCATGCACAGAAAGGATATGAAATGATCATGGCGAGCAATGAAACCATTATGGTGTTCATCATAGGAAATATCGTTGCCTTTATTGTGGCCATGATCGCTGTAAAATCATTTATCACTGTATTGACAAAATACGGCTTCAAGTTTTGGGGCTGGTATAGAATTGTAATCGGTATTGCTTTATTGGTTTTCTTTTATAACCAATAATCGTACGCTATAATAGGTAATGAACGGTCAAGGTGTGGTAAAACCCTTGACCGTTTTTATTTATAGCAAGGGCAATGCTAAATATTATTACTATTTTTGCAGAAAATTGGAATGAACAACATACAAGAAGATAAATCCATTGCCGACCTCAATTTTGCTGAAGGTGCCGTTTTGTTGATTGACAAACCGTTGACCTGGACGAGTTTTGATGTGGTGGGAAAATTAAGAAATACCCTAAAACCTTTAAAATTAAAGGTGGGACATGCGGGCACCTTGGATCCATTGGCAACGGGATTATTGATTGTATGTACAGGTAAAATGACCAAACAGATCGACGGCTTTCAGGCTGAAGACAAGGAATATACCGGGACCATTACTTTAGGTGCTACTACCCCTACGTATGACCTGGAAAGTGAAATTGACCAAACCTTCGAAACCCAACATATCACAGAAGAAATGATCCAGCAAACGGCTGCGGATTTCCTCGGCGAACAGGATCAATTCCCTCCTGCCCATTCAGCGATTAAAATTGGCGGTGAAAGGGTTTATGAAAAAGCAAGGCGTGGTGAAGAAGTGGAGCTGAAAGCGAGAAGGATAAACATTACTGCCTTTGACATTGAAAAAATTGAAATGCCATTGGTTTATTTCCGGATTCGATGTACTAAGGGAACCTATATCCGTTCTATTGCCAATGATTTCGGGAAAAGGCTACAATCTGGAAGTCACCTATCTTCATTGAGAAGAACAAAAAGTGGTGATTTTGATGTGCAGGATGCCTGGGATCTTACCACTTTAATTAATCAGATAAAAGAAACCAAAGAGCAATCTTTGTTAAAATAACCTTCAACAATAAGGAATGAAAATATACAGAAATCTTGATGAGTTTCAACCATTAGACTTTGCCATTGTCACCATCGGAACGTTTGACGGTGTACATGTTGGTCATCAGAAAATACTGAACAAATTGGTTGAGCTTGCCAAAGATAATACTGGTGAAACCGTGTTACTAACCTTCTACCCACATCCAAGATTGATCATCAATCCAGACGATGATTCACTGCGATTGATCAATGATATCGAGGAAAAAGTAGAAAGATTGGCTTTAGCCGGAATCGATCATTTAATCATAACTCCTTTTACCCGCGATTTTTCTAACCAAACAGCAGAGGAATACATCTCGAATGTATTGGTCAATAAAATTGGCTGTAAGAAGATTGTCATCGGATATGACCATCATTTTGGCAAGAATCGGGAAGGTACGATCAAGGATTTGATCCATAATTCGCAGATATTTGATTATACCGTGGAAGAAATTCCGGAGCAGGATATTGAGGATGTGGCTGTATCGTCTACCCGCGTTCGGGAATCACTTATCAAAGGGGATATCATTACGGCAAATAAATACTTGGGCTATCCATTTGAATTGACTGGAACGGTTATCCGAGGCGATCAAATTGGCCGGGAGATCGGTTTTCCAACGGCTAATCTTCATATTCATGAAGCCCATAAACTGATTCCAGCCTATGGAATTTATGCGGTGGAAGTGGAGATCTATCCTAGATCAAGTGAAATTAAAACTGGACACTATTATCAACCTGAGCCAGAGCGTGTAGCACAGGGAATGTGTTATATAGGCACCAGGCCAACTGTTGATGGTATGAACAGAAAGATTGAAGTGAATCTTTTGGATTTCAATGATGATCTATATACCAAGACCGTGAGGGTTAAATTCCTACAGTTTATCCGCCACGACCAATGGTTTGAAAGTTTAGAATTGATGCAGGAACAAATCAAAAAAGACGAAAAGGATATTCGAGCTTTCTTTGAAAATTGATAAAAACAAAAGGCCTAATTTTTTTTAGGCCTTTTGTTTTATATTGATCTTTTTATTTTAATTTTCGGAATTTAAGTTCATAACTACTATTCCTTTTATCTTCATCTTTAAGTTTTTGGACTTGTGCATTGGTTAACCATTTGATCTCTACGTTGACCACAAGCCTATTTTTTCCGATATCGACTTTTATTTCTCCATTATCATCATGGGGCATCGTGGATGACCAGGTTTCCGTAATCTCCCACTGATATAAAGTAGGGTCATCTAAATCCAGGTCATTTTTCTTACAAGCGCCCAATATAAACAGTACGAAGAGGATTGGAATTAAGCCATTCCCAATGTTATGTTTCCATGATTTCAGATAATTTCTCATTGGGATTTGGTTTGTAATAATTACTAAATAATTGACTAAACCAAATATAAAAAATTAAATCAATTCAAACAAATCACTGATTCCCAATAGTTTTCGTGATGTGAAGCCTTCCGCATATTTAACCTGGATAGAGCGGCCCAATTCCTGCGCACGAGCTCTCGTGGAATTCATGAAATCAGGGTTTGAAATATAGGTTTCTGGTTCATCATCCGAATCCGAAACATTGAATTGTGTTCCATAAGCCAATATAGATTTCTCTTTCACATCCCAATATTCCGTGATATCGATCAATATATCTGGTTGTATGTATTTATCCTGGATCAATTGCAATTGCAGTCTAGGTCTAAATGCTTCTTGTTCCTTTCCATCCAATTGAGTCTCTACCCTTCTCAGCCCCGCCAAAAACAGCGCATCATTGACCAATTTACTTGCTCTACCATGGTCAGGATGACGATCATCCAAAGCATTGGTGATCACAATTTCGGGTTGATATTTACGGATCGCTTTAATAATGGTCAATTGGCATTCTTCATTATTCTGGAAGAATCCATCCCTCAATTTAAGGTTTTCACGGACTGCGACTCCTAAAATCCTGGCTGCCTCTGCGGCTTCGGCTTCTCGTGTTTCAGCAGTACCTCTGGTCCCCAATTCTCCTTGTGTGAGATCAATGATTCCAACCTTCCTGCCTTCTGCTACATACTTAGCAATAACTCCACCTGCACCTAACTCCGCATCATCAGGATGAACGGTCATAACCAATAAATCTAACTTCATATTTTCTTATTTTTTTGGATGAATTCCAAATTTAACCAAAATATATGGTTAAACTTTTAACGAGAGCAGCTCTTCGATGCGATTGTGGACTTTCTTTGACATTGGGCTCGTCAAACTATAGAAATAATCGACAACCTCCCCTTTCCTGTTCACCAGGTATTTATGGAAATTCCAAAGTGGAACAGAATCCACCTTTCCGTTGATGTTACTATTGGATAGATATTGATATAAAGGGTCGGTAAATTCCCCTCTTACATGGATTCTTTTGAATACGGGAAAAGATACTTGTTTTGCGATCCTGCAATAGGTTTCCAGCGTTCTACCGGTCAGGGGCTCCTGCTTTCTAAAATCATTGGATGGAAAGGCCAGCACTTCAAAACCCAACTGTTTATATTTGCGATAAAGGCTTTCTAAGGTTTCGAATTGTTTATTGAAGAAACATTTACTGGCTGTATTGACAATAAGCACTACTTTACCTTCAAAATCTCGTAAAGACCGCTTATTACCGCTAAACTCCAGTGCTGAAAAATCATAGATCGTCTTGTTCATAATCGCTGGTTTTATTGGTTTATATGTTGTTGGAACCGATATCCCTTTATTGGGTCGTCATCGGACGCGAACGTTCGTATTCACGCAAAATGTTCTCTATTTCATAATCCTCTGTAGGATCATAGGTGCTTTTTAAGTTGTGACCGAAGATTTTAGCCACCCCTTGGTATAAAAACGCAGAAATATTACCCTTCATATCCTTCACAAGTTCATAACTCGTACTTCCTGTTTGTCTTTCAATCAGTTTAATGAGGATCTTTCCTTGGGAAACACTCAGGTTTTTCACTTCAGAAGTGATCTTCTTCTTGATTTCCTTTTCACATTCCTTGATCAATCTTTTTTCCTCACGATTGGAATTCGCCATTGCCAGATCACGATCCAATTGCTCATATCTCCTCTGCGCATAAATGGCATAAGGTAATACCCGAATAACATTACGTTTTAGACGTAAATATTTTTGTCTTTCTTCTTCCGTTTTAAATCTCCTGACCGCTACGATAACAATTTCTTCAATGGGAAACCATGGAACGACTTCTCCATTCTCCAATTTATCGGTGGCATACTTTTCCACTACGGGCGGTTTACCTCCTCCATACTGGGGCATAATCAAGGTTTGTGCTTGACCCCAGAAAGGGAAAAACAACCCGATTAAACATATCCCTAACCACTTTTTCATCCTTTTCGCTATTCTAAATAATTATGCCTGAAACCTAAATTATCATTTTTTTTGCGTATATTTATACGTTAAACGCTATACAAAAATACATAGTTTTTTGACCACTAAATATAATAAAAATTTTAAATATTATTTTATTACTCAGGAAGTTTTATGGAAGAATACGTGATTGATATTGAGGCAGAAAATAAGGAAATCCGTAAAAGATACCGCGCATTATTACGAGCTTGTAAACCGACCTTGCAGAAAGGCGACAAGCAACAGATCCGAAATGCTTTCGATCTTGCATTGGAAAGCCATAAGGACATGCGCCGAAAATCTGGAGAGCCCTATATCTATCATCCCATAGCGGTAGCACAAATTGCTGCCGAAGAAATAGGTTTAGGAACAACTTCCATTGTCTGTGCCCTCCTACATGATGTGGTGGAAGACACCAGTGTCACTTTACAGGATATTGAAGAACAGTTTGGTAAAAAGGTGGTTCGTATTATCGATGGACTGACCAAGATCTCTGGGATCTTTGATCCAAATAGCTCCATGCAGGCGGAGAATTTCCGTAAGATGTTGTTGACTCTTGCGGATGATGTCCGTGTGATCTTGATCAAACTGGCCGATAGACTTCACAACATGCGGACCATGGAGTTCATGGCACGCCATAAACAGTTGAAGATCGCATCAGAAACCAGTTACCTGTATGCCCCTCTGGCCCATCGCTTAGGTTTATACGCGATAAAATCCGAATTGGAAGATCTTTCCATGAAGTATACCGATCCGGATACTTATAAATTCATCGCCAAGAAACTGAACGAGAAAAAGGCCGAAAGGGAGAAGTTTATTGCCGACTTTATTGGTCCTATTAAAGAGATTCTAGGAGAAGAGGGAATTACGGCTTCGGTTTTCGGAAGACCTAAATCCATCCATTCCATCTGGAACAAAATGCGTAAAAAATCCATCCCTTTTGAAGAGGTTTATGATCTTTTTGCGATCCGGATCATCATAGATACGGTGGATGAGAAGGAAAAAACAGAATGTTGGAAGGTATATTCCATCGTAACTGACCTTTATCGCCCAAATCCAGATCGTTTGAGAGATTGGGTTTCCTCTCCAAAAGCCAATGGCTATGAATCATTACATACAACCGTAATGGGCCCAAGAGGTCAATGGGTGGAAGTACAGATCCGTACAAAACGCATGAACGAAATTGCGGAAAAAGGTTTTGCAGCACATTGGAAGTACAAAGAGTCTAATTCGGATAATGGATTAGATCTATGGATACAGAAGATCAGGGATATTTTGAGTAATCCTGAGCAGAATGCCATGGACTTTGTGGATGACTTCAAGATGAACCTGTTCTCGGACGAGATTTTCATCTTCACGCCAAAAGGTACGTTGATCCAATTACCAAACGGTGCCACTGCACTTGATTTTGCTTTTGAGATCCATACGGATATTGGGGCCACTTGTATCGGCGCGAAGGTCAATCATAAATTGGTGCCTTTAAGCCATGAGCTCCAGAATGGTGATCAGGTGGAGATCATCACCTCCAGCAAACAGACTCCAAAAGAGGATTGGTTGAATTTCGTGGTGACGGCGAAAGCTAAGTCCAAGATCAAATCATCCTTAAAAGAAGAAAAAAGAAGGGTTGCTGAAGATGGTAAGGAGATTTTAGAGCGTAAGTTAAAGACCTTGAAAATCACTTACAATACGGACAACATCAATAAGATTGCGAATTATTTTAAATTCCCAAGCTCGCAGGAATTATTCTACAATGTGGCCAAGGGAAGTATTGATATCAAAAATCTTCGGGAATTTGTTGCCGCTGAACGTTCGGAGGATGCTAACCAGAATCAGTTCCAAACGCATATCAATGGGTTGGTAGAGAAGATCAATAAGAAAGATGATACCATCTTGATTGGAGATGATTTCCAAAAAGTGGATTATACCTTGGCGCCTTGTTGTAACCCAATTCCTGGGGATGATATTTTTGGATTCTTAACAGTGAATGATGGTATAAAAATCCACCGTACAAGCTGTCCGAATGCATCCAAATTAATGGCTAACTATGGATATCGCATCCTAAAAGCCAGATGGGCATCCATGCAAAACAGACCTTCCTTCTTGACCGGTTTAAAAATTGTGGGTATTGATGATGTAGGTTTAGTGAATAAGATAACAACGGTCATTTCACATGATTTTAATGTGAATATCCGTTCCTTATCCATTTCCAGTAACGAAGGGATTTTTGAGGGAGATATCATGGTTTTTGTGAATGATACGCAACAATTGGACAACCTCATCAAAAATTTAAAACAGATATCGGGCATCACAGGAGTTACCCGTTACGAATCAGAGAATTAAAGACTTACAAGCGTCTGACAGAATTAAATAGTGAATACCATACAAAAGTGGTAAATTTGAACCTTTAACGTTAAGGAATCATATGAGACAGGGCGAAAATTACGAAACTGTTAAAAAGATTTTTGAGGCATACCTTGAAAACAAGAACTTAAGAAAAACACCAGAGCGCTACGCTATCCTGGAAGAGATCTACTCACGTTCAGACCATTTTGATGTGGAATCCTTATATATCCACATGAAGAATAAGAAATACCGCGTGAGCCGCGCCACAGTTTACAATACCTTGGAGCTGTTAGTATCCTGCGATTTGGTTACCAAACACCAGTTTGGCCGTAACATGGCCCAATTTGAAAAATCCTATGGCTACAAGCAGCATGACCACGTTATCTGCATTGAATGCAATAAGGTGGTGGAATTTTGTGACCCTAGGATCCATCAGATCCAATCCATGATCGGTGACCTGTTGAATTTTGATATTAAACACCACTCTCTCAACCTTTATGGCATCTGTGCGGATTGTCGCAAGAGTAAAGGAACGAATGAAACGACCTTAAAGGAGGAAGTAATTTCAAATTAATTTAACATAGAAAGATATAATATATACCTTTGTTCGGCAAAAGGCTAGTAAACTCACTTCCTTCTGCCGAACATTTATTTTTTTCGTGTATCAAACAAATATTTAAACAATAAATTCAATAATAACTATGCAAGTTGATGTGCTTTTGGGTTTGCAGTGGGGTGATGAAGGAAAAGGAAAGATCGTAGATGTTTTTTGTCCTAAATACGATTTAATTGCTCGCTTCCAAGGTGGGCCAAATGCAGGACATACCTTAGAATTCGACAACA
Source organism: Sphingobacterium sp. CZ-2 (assembly GCF_004526235.1). Lineage (GTDB taxonomy): Bacteria > Bacteroidota > Bacteroidia > Sphingobacteriales > Sphingobacteriaceae > Sphingobacterium > Sphingobacterium tenebrionis. The sequence goes on from NZ_CP038159.1 coordinate 866,944, forward strand.
AAAAATTCGTACTGAACACCATTCCATCCGGAATCTTCAATGAAGGCACACTTAACCTTATAGGTAATGGTGTGGTTATCGACCCAATAATCCTTAAAAGAGAGTTAGACAACTTAAAGGCCGCTGGATTCGATCCTGTTGGAAAAGGAAATTTAGTGTTGGCCCGTAAGGCACACTTGATCCTTCCGACCCATCAATTATTGGATGCTGCTTCTGAATCCAATATGGGAGCAGGTAAAATTGGATCTACCTTAAAAGGTATTGGTCCAACCTATATGGATAAAACAGGAAGAAACGGATTGCGCGTAGGTGATACTACCCTATCTGACTTCCAAGAACGTTATGAAAAACTAAAACAAAAACACCTATCCATGCTTTCTCATTACGGTGAAATCCCTGATTTCTCTGAAAAAGAAAAAGCATTCTTAGATGCTATTGAATTTATAAAGTCTATTCCGCACGTTGACTCAGAACATTTGGTAAACCAATATCTGAAAGATGGTAAACGCGTATTGGCAGAAGGCGCACAAGGAACATTATTGGATGTGGATTTCGGATCTTATCCTTTCGTAACTTCTTCGAATACCACTACCGCTGGTGCATGTACCGGATTAGGTATTGCTCCCAACAAAATTGGTGAAGTGTATGGTATCTTTAAAGCCTATGCAACACGTGTAGGTGGTGGTCCATTTCCAACGGAATTGGATGATGAAACCGGTGAACAATTACGTCAGTTAGGACATGAGTTCGGTGCAACAACAGGCCGTGCTCGTCGTACAGGTTGGATCGATATTCCTGCGTTAAAATATGCGATCATGATCAATGGAGTAACCCAATTAATCATGATGAAAGCGGATGTATTGGATTCTTTTGATACTATTTACGCTTGTACGCATTATAATTACCTAGGAGAAAAGATTGATTATATGCCATACGAGATCATCACCAACAAGCCAGAGCCAATCTATACGGCTATCGAGGGTTGGAAACAAGATCTTACAGGTATCCAAAGCAAAGGAGAAATCCCAACGGCATTGGAAAATTACATTGCTTTTCTTGAAAAGGAACTGAATGTGCCGATCAAATATCTTTCAGTAGGTCCTGACCGTAAGCAAACGATCGAATTATAAGAAACATGGCAACAGCCAGCTTTCATATTGATCCAGCATCTTTCTTACATCAAGCTTTAAACTGGTCAAAAGGCTTTGAAGTAGTTTGTTTATTTCAATCAAACGAATTTCAGAACCAATATTCAGAAATACAAAGCTTGTTAGCGATTGGAGCCAAGGATGAATTGACAGCCAATGTAGGTCGTGCTTTTTCAGAAATAGAAGAATTTAAATCCCGTTATCCGCATCAGTGGATACCGGGATTTCTTTCTTACGATCTGAAAAACGAATTGGAGGATATTTCCACCAATCATCCAAACCCATTACAATTTCCAGACGCCTATTTTTTTATTCCTGAACTGCTGATCAAGTTTTCCAATGATCAGGTTGAAATTGAATGTGAAGGAAGTCCTGAAGCAATTTTCGAAACCATTCAAAGTTTTAAAATTCCGGATAATAGTAATAGTTATACCGGACATCTTCGCGCCAGAATGAGCAAAGAAGCGTATTTCCACGCTTTTGAGCAGATGATTTCCCACATAAAACGCGGAGATATCTACGAAGCAAATCTGTGTCAGGAATTTTATGATGATGCGGCAGCACTTAATAATTTAGAGGATCTGTATGAGCGTCTGAATGAAATTTCACCTACCCCCTTTTCCTGTTTCTTTAAGTGGAAGAATAAATATATCCTAAGCGCATCTCCTGAACGTTTTCTGGCAAAACGAGGTTCGACGGTTATTTCACAACCTATCAAGGGAACTGCAGCGCGCGGTAAAACGGAAGAAGAAGATGAGATCCTTCGGCATAATCTGGCAAACAATCCAAAAGAGATTTCAGAGAATGTCATGATCGTCGATCTGGTAAGAAATGATCTGACAAGAACTGCGATTCCAGGTACGGTAGAAGTTACGGAGAAACTGGGCGTCTACACCTTTAAGCATGTCCATCAGATGATCTCCACCATTTCGTGCCAGGTAGATAGCCGTGTAAAAGCCACCGATCTAATCAAAAACACCTTTCCTGCAGGATCCATGACCGGAGCTCCAAAACTATCGGCCATGAAATTATGCGATCGTTATGAGCATTCGCGCAGAGGAATCTATTCCGGCGCTATCGGTTATTTTGGACCCAATGGGGATTTCGATTTTAATGTAGTCATTCGTACGCTTCTTTATAATGCCGATAATCAATTCCTATCCTTTCATACTGGCAGTGCCATTACCATTGATGCAACTGCTGAACATGAATATGCCGAATGCCTAACCAAAGCCAGTGCCATTCTTCGCGCATTGGACAGTTTCATTAAATAAATTCATCACGTTTTCAACGTTTTGTAATTATTTTAATAATAAAACACCTAAATCATTAACATTTTACTATTTTTGCTTACGATTATAATTGCTGGTCATCATCTATTAGCTGGCACTATGTTTATTAGTTGAAATTTTTAATGGGAAGACATATTTTAAAAAGAGAACAAGCCATTACGTTTGTTAAGGAAACATTTGCAACTGGATTAAAAAAGGTGTTGAACCTTACGCCGGTTTCTTCACCTATTGTGGTATTGGATGGAACTGGTATCAACGATGACCTGAATGGCATTGAAAGACCCGTATCCTTTCCCATCAAATCGTTGGATGACCAACGCGCTGTTGTGGTCCATTCCCTAGCCAAATGGAAAAGGATCCGATTAAAGGAATTGGAGATGGAACCAGGTGAAGGTATTCTTACCGATATGCGTGCGTTAAGACCAGATGAGGATTATTCGCCGATCCATTCTATTTATGTAGATCAATGGGATTGGGAATGTTGCATTACGCCAGATCACCGGAACCTACCCTTCTTAAAGAAAACGGTAGAAGATATTTATTCGGTCATCTATTCCACCGAGCAAGCTGTTTCGGCACAATACCCACATATAGAAGCCGTATTGCCAGAAAACATACATTTCATTTCTTCCGAAGAGCTGTTATTGACCTATCCGGATCTTACACCGAAGGAAAGGGAAAATGCCATTGCAAAAGAATACGGTGCTGTATTTTTATATGGAATCGGGGGCAACCTGTCCAATGGCTATCCGCATGATGGCCGCGCAGCAGATTACGACGATTGGAGCACCGGAAATGAAAGAGGATATAAAGGATTGAACGGCGATATTCTGGTATGGAATCCGGTTTTAGGAACTGCCTTTGAACTTTCATCCATGGGTATTCGGGTGGATAAAAAAGCTCTGATCACCCAATTGGAAATCAGGAACAGTATGGACAGGCAACAGTTAACCTTTCATCAGATGTTATTGAACGACCTCCTTCCTGAATCCATTGGAGGTGGTATCGGCCAATCAAGAATCTGTATGTTCATGCTGAAACTGAAACATATCGGCGAGGTACAGGTGAGTATCTGGGATCCAAAACGAAAAGAATCCCTATTGGAACAAGGCGTAGAACTCTTATAAAACATCCACACTATTATATATTCTATTATTCAATAAAACATGCAAAAATACTGCTAACATTTTTAGTAAATAAAAATATTAGTAGTATTTTTGTTTTATGAGGGAATCACACTTTGCCATAGTCGATATTGAGACAACGGGATCATACGCCGCTGCCAACCAGATTACGGAAATTGCCATATTCATATTCGATGGCAAAAAAATCATCGATGAGTATGTTACTTTGATCAACCCCATGTCCCCCATCCCCTTCCATATCCAGACCCTCACGGGCATTACCGATGAAATGGTTCAGGATGCGCCCACCTTTAAGGATGTCGCTGAAAACATCTACCAAATGCTTCGAGGAAGGATCTTTGTTGCCCATAATGTTCATTTTGACTATTCCTTCATCCTTGCTGGCCTAAAAAATGAAGGCTATGATTGGAAAGCGCAACGCCTTTGCACCGTAAGACTTGCCCGAAAAATATTTCCAGGCTTCCCTTCCTATAGCCTTGGTAAGATCTGCCAATCCTTAAACATACCTTTATCCGATCGCCACAGGGCATTTGGAGATGCAAAAGCAACCGTGGAGCTCTTTCGCCAAATTTATGAAAGGGATGAGGAACAGTACATCGCCAAAGCAGTTTCAGCAAAAGCGAAGGAACAGCGATTGCCAACACATATCCCATCAGAACTTTTCGAAAGCCTTCCATCAAGCACTGGAATCTACATTTTTCGAAATTCAAGTTCCAAGATTATCTACGTTGGCAAGGCCGTAAACATCAAAAAAAGGGTTATTTCCCATTTCAGTGGCAATAATCAAGGCGAACGGCGGCAGAAGTTCATCAATGAAATTGCCGACATTGAATTTCAGGAATCAGGCACGGAATTGATGGCCTTGATGATGGAATGTAACCTGATCAAAAAACATTGGCCGATCTATAACCGGGCCCTCAAAAAATATGAACCTAAATTCGGGCTTTTAAGCTATGAGGACCAGAATGGATACCTACGCTTATCGATCTGTCAAATCCGTAAAGGGGTCTATCCGGTCTATTATTTTAATACCGTCCATGAGTCTACCCAATTTTTGATGAAACTCATTGATACCTATAACTTGGATTATCGTTTATGTTCCTTTTTTGACAATGGAAAACAACCGAAGGAACGGGTGGAACCTGTGCTGAAGGAAAATCTTCCTGATGTGGAATCCTATAATGAACGTATGAACAATGCGCTGAACCATCTGGATCAGTTTAAAAGAAGCTTCTTAATTGTCGATAAAGGCAGGAACAGGGAAGAGAAAAGTTATGTGTATTTTAAAGATAACAAGGTGCACGCTGTTGGTTTTGTGGCCAACGATTTGGAAATAAGCAATATTGAGGATGTCATCGTTCAAGAAAACTTGGTTCACAGCAATTATTATATGAATAATCTTGCCGATAGTTATGCCTTAAGATATCCCAACCTGGTTTTAACTATCTAATACACCAAGCAGTATTTAAAAGAGTTTTAATTGAGGGTTTGGCAGTTGATCACCTTCAGATGTTTGGAAATTGGAAACCGTAACACCCAATAGTCGGATCTTTATTTCCTGCAGGTCAAGATTTTCCAATAACTCCAAGGCTAAATGCTCTATTTCTTGTTGGCTTCCAAAATAATCCAGCATGGTTTTACTACGGGTTATCTGGGTAAAATCTGCAAACTTCACCTTTAAGGTAATCGTTTTCGCCTTCCGCCCTGATTTATCCAATCGATTAAACACTTTCGCAGACAATTTGATCACTTCCGTTCTAAGATCTTCCAGTTCCCTAAGATCCTTTTCAAAAGTATCCTCCGCGCCAATGGATTTCGAAATGCGGTTGGGTTTTACAGGTCTATTATCTTCCCCTCGAACAATATGGAAGAAAAATTTCCCCGACTTCCCAAAATGAAAGATCATTTCCGATTCCGAAAACCTTTTCAAATCCTTTCCCGTAAAAATACCCAGTTGATGCATTTTCTTGGCTGTAACTTTTCCTACGCCAAAGAATTTATCCACCGGTAACTGCTCCAGAAATTTAACAATTTTGGAAGGTCCAATGAAGGTCAATCCATCCGGTTTTTGCAGGTCCGAAGCAATCTTCGCTACAAATTTGTTTACAGAAACACCTGCTGATGCTGTTAGCTGCAGTTCCTCACGAATGGCTTCTTTGATTTCCCTAGCGATATCCAAAGCGGATCCGATCCCTAATTTATCCTCCGTAACATCCAGAAAAGCCTCATCTAACGACAAAGGCTCAATAATATCGGTATACCTTAAAAATATCGTCCTGATATGATTAGAGACCTGTTTATACACATCAAATCGGGGGTAGGTAAAAAGCAGATCCGGGCATAGTTGAAGCGCCATCCGGGAGGACATTGCCGATTTAACACCAAATTTCCGAGCCTCATAACTCGCTGTTGCTACCACCCCACGGCCATCCGGAGAACCGCCAACAGCTAAAGGTTTCCCCCGAAATTCGGGAAAGTCCCGCTGCTCTACCGAAGCGTAGAAAGCATCCATATCGATATGTATGATTTTTCGCATATTTTGGTCAAAAAATACATCCAGGTATTTTTTCGAGGTAATTTAGCTAATAAATATAGTATCTTTGCAGCAATCAAATATTAAAATTGAAAATGAGCAAAGTTAAAGTTGGATTGGTACAAATGTCCTGTGTAAAAGATAAACAGGCAAATTTGGATAAAGCGATTGTAAAAGTTCGTGAAGCTGCTGCAAAAGGCGCCCAAATAGTTTGTTTACAAGAACTTTTTACCTCCCTATATTTCTGTGATGTAGAAGACTATGACAATTTCGATTTAGCGGAATCTATCCCTGGTCCTTCTACAGATGCCCTCTCTGCAGTTGCAAAAGAATTAGGTGTCGTTATTATTGCTTCTTTATTTGAAAAACGTACAGAAGGATTATACCACAATACCACAGCTGTTTTAGATGCTGATGGTTCATACTTGGGCAAGTACCGCAAAATGCATATCCCTGATGATCCTGCCTTTTACGAGAAATTCTATTTCACACCGGGCGATCTAGGCTATAAGGTTTTCCAAACCAAATTTGGTAAAATTGGGGTATTGATCTGTTGGGATCAATGGTATCCAGAAGCTTCTAGAATCACCGCCCTAATGGGTGCTGAAATCCTTTTCTACCCGACGGCTATCGGATGGGCAACTGATCAGGATGAAGAAACCAATGTCGATCAATATAATGCTTGGCAAACCATCCAACGCTCACATGCTGTTGCCAATGGTGTTCCTGTAGTATCTGTCAACCGTGTGGGATTTGAGCAAGATGGTGCCATGAAATTCTGGGGCGGAAGTTTTGTAACCAACCCGCAAGGAAAATTGCTTTACCTAGCTTCCCATGATCAAGAAGAAGTGGAAGTGGTGGAGTTAGATCTTAAACAATCGGATTACTTCCGCAAGCATTGGCCATTCTTACGTGATAGACGTATTGAAACTTACAGTCCAATCACAAAACGCTTTATTGACGAAGATTAATTAGCATAAATCCATTACACAAAATACCTTCATGTTCATTTCCTGGTTGGAATACCCTTCATGAAGGTATTTTTATGTATCCAAACATATGAACACAAATTCCTCCCTTTATTCCATCGAAGAAACTCCCAAAGCATTAGGTTTCCGATTTCCTGCAGAATGGGAAAAACAAGAAGCCCTTTGGTTGTCTTGGCCGCATAAAGAAGAATCTTGGCCAGGTAAAATTGAAACCATCTATGCACCCTACAGCGAATTTATTAAAGTTGTTGCAGAAGATCAGTTGGTAAGAATCAATGTGGCAGATGAAGACATGAAAGCATTTGCCTCCAAACATATTGAGGCTGCCGGAACGAATATGGAAAATGTAAGTTTCCATTTCAATCCGACAAATGATGCCTGGTGCCGTGATCATGGGCCCGCATTCCTAATCAATACCAATACCGGAGAAAAAGCGGTTGTAGATTGGGGATATAATGCCTGGGGAGGTAAATATCCGCCCTTTGATCTGGATGATGTGGTTCCAACAAGAATCGCAAAGGAATTTAATCTAAAACTTTTCACCCCTCCTATTGTTATGGAAGGAGGATCGGTGGAGTTCAATGGTCAAGGGACTGTGCTAACTACAACGGCCTGTCTGTTGAACGAAAACAGAAATCCTCATTTGACCAAGGAACAAATAGAACAGTATTTATTGGATTATTATGGCCAGGACCAAGTTTTATGGTTGGGCGATGGTATCATTGGAGATGATACCGATGGTCATATAGATGATATTACCCGTTTTGTTTCGGAGGACACCGTTCTTACCGTAATCGAGGAAGATCCATCGGATGAGAATTATCCTATTCTTCAGGAAAACTTAGAGACCTTGAAGAATATGAAATTAAAAGATGGTCGTTCTTTAAAAATCGTGGAATTGCCTATGCCGAAACCGGTTATCTATGAAGACCAACAATTACCTGCCTCCTATGCCAATTTTTATATTGCCAATAAGGTAGTAGTTGTTCCTGTATTCAACGATCCAAACGATCAGAAAGCATTGGATATTATTCAATCCTGCTTTCCAGACCGTAAAGTTATCGGTATCAATTCAGTAGATATTATTTGGGGATTGGGAAGTTTCCATTGTTTAAGTCAACAAGAACCCACAATTTAAGCCAGCACCATACTATGAAAATCACAAACATTACACTAACTACCTTGTTCTTCTTCCTTTGCATCGGATTGTTGAATGCGCAGGAAAGAGATGACAGGGCTACTATTTTAAATTTCAAGGGAATCCAGTATAAATCAAAGGATTCCTTGTTCTATACCAACTTCCGATTCCGTATGCAGAACCGTTTAGGTTTCTCCAACGAAATCAATGGTGAAGACGATGGAAAATTCGATGCCCGAATCAGAAGGCTGAGAATGCGTATGGATGGTTATATCTATACCCCAAAGATTTCCTATTCGGTACAATTGGCATTTACCCGAAGTGACCAGGATGTTGATGATACAGGGATTGCCAATATCGTTCGTGATGCGGTCGTTTTCTACAATTTCTCCGATGACTTCTATATTTCATTTGGACAGAACAAATTACCTGGTAACCGTCAAAGGGTAAACTCTTCCGGACAATTACAATTTGCAGACCGTTCTTTGGTGAACAGTAACTTTACGATCGACCGTGACTTTGGAGTTTCCCTAAACTACAGTAAAGAGGTCGGTTCCGTTGCGTTCTCAGCGAAAGGTGCTGTTTCTACTGGTGAAGGAAGACCAGCCAATTCAACAGATGATGGTTTGGCCTATACCGGACGGGTAGAATTTCTTCCTTTAGGTAAATTCACCAATGAAAATGATTACCAAGAGGGTGACCTTGTCCGTGAGGAAACACCGAAAATCTCCTTTGGTGGAGGTTATTCCTACAATGACCGCACCATTCGCGAAGGTGGTCAAACCGGCCGTTATGTACAAAACCCATTTACCTTGAAAACCAGTTTTGCGGATATGATTTTCAAATACATGGGATTTGCTTATCAAGCAGAATACATGCGCAGGGATGTGGATAATCCTTTAAATATAACGGATGAAGATGAACCAGAACCAACCGTTGCCTATAAAGGATGGGGATTGAACCAACAGATCTCCTACCTCATGAATAAAGGTTATGAAATAGCGGGACGTTATACGTATATCGAACCACACCAGGACATTCAGGATTTTGAACGTCAAACTGAAGTTGTGGAATTAGGCTTGACAAAATACATGAAAGCTCACCGTTTAAAATTCCAACTGAACGGTAGTTATACTTTTAAAGATGGCTACTTCAATAATAATAACCAAAAAGGAACTTGGGGAGGAATTTTCCAAGTAGAATTAGGTATCTAATCCTATTTTTCTTCTTTATATAAGCGAGGTGTAAGTGACTTACACCTTGAGCCTAATTTGAAACAAATATGTATATTTAAAGGAGATAAAAATAGCATGACATATTATATTATTGCAGGAGAAACTTCGGGAGATCTACACGGTGCGAATCTGATTAAGGCGCTGAAAAAAGAAGATCCTGAAGCTGAATTCCATATAGTTGGTGGCGATCAGATGCAGCAAGCATCCGGCGTTAAACCATTAATACATACCTCAGAAATGGCTTTTATGGGATTTGTTGAAGTATTAATGAACCTAAGAAGCATTGCTCGCAACCTGAAGAAAGTAAAAGCCGACATACAGCGAGTGAATCCTGACACCCTTATCCTCATCGATTTTCCTGGTTTTAACCTGAAAGTAGCATCCTTTGCGAAAAAAATTGGCCTTAGGGTTTGTTATTATATTTCCCCTAAAATATGGGCCTGGAATCAAAAGAGAGTATACAAGATCAAGCGATTGGTCGATCATATGTTCTGTATTTTACCATTCGAGGTCAATTTTTATAAACAGTTCCACTATAAAGTGGACTATGTGGGCAACCCGCTTTTGGATGCCATTTCTAGCTATGAATTCAATCCTAATTTCAAAGAAGAGAATGGTCTTTCCGATCTGCCAATCATAGCGCTGTTACCGGGTAGCCGAAAGATGGAACTGGAGTATATTCTTCCAGAGATGGTGAAGCTTCATAATTTTTTCCCGGTACACCAATTGGTCATTGCTGGAGCACCGAATTTTGATTATAACTATTACCAAAGTTATTTTGGCGATTACCCGATCAAGGTGGTATTCAATCAGACCTATGACCTATTGAAACATGCATCTGCCGCTGCTGTGACTTCCGGTACGGCCACCTTAGAAACTGCCCTCCTACGCGTTCCGCAGGTTGTGGTCTATAAAGCAAATCCAATCTCTGTTGCTATAGCAAGAAGGTTGGTAAAAGTGCAATTCATTTCCTTGGTCAACCTGATCAACAACTACCTCTCTGTTATCGAATTGATCCAAGAAGATTGTACAGCCATGGATATGGCCAACGAATTAGGGAAATTAATGAATAACCCGGAACATCGGGCAAGCGTGTTGGAAAACTATGATGTATTGATCGAAAAAATGGGTACTCCGGGTGCATCGGAAAAGACGGCAGCCTTAATAAAAGCATACCTGACCGAAGAAAATTAAACTTTTTTACCAATTCCTTGTCTGTATTATATAGGAGATAGAAAAATGAAATATATACTTAGTATAGGTTTGATGATGTGCAGTCTGATAGGCTTTTCTCAAACCACCGAACATATCACGAAATTAGAACTTGGAAAAAAGGAGAAGAAGACCTTTAGCAAGGGCGATTCCACTATGGTCATTAAGATCGATACCTTGATCATGAAAGATAAAGCCAGATTGGATTTCTTTGCAAAAAAAGACGTGAAATTGGAAATTGGGTATGCGGAGATCGGAAACAATGTAGTGATTACGGGAACCGATAGTAAGAATAATGCGACCAATTTTGACATTAGTTCCAATTTTCAACAATTAGGTTCTTTATTTATCATTGCTCGAGGATTTGATGCGTTCAATGGAACAAGAACTTTCCCGAATGGAAATGGTGGAAAAGTAACCCTTGCCTATAACGACAAAGGTATTGTACCACAAACCAAAGAAAAGAACAAGAAAAACTATGTATTTGTAGATGTTCAACCCGGCGGTTTAAGTGTGAATCCAAGCTCCGAGATCAGACAGATCTATTCTAGGATCGCCATGTCGCCAGGAGGATTAAGAGGATTGCCGCAGGGGCAGATCTACTCTGGATCTCCAGGTATGGAAGGAAAAGTAGAAATCAAACCCATGAATTAATGGGCAAAGCATAAGGATAATGGCGTCAATTTTTTGACGCCTTTTTTATTTTATGTAAATTTAGGATATGAAAATATTAGCATTTGCAGGCAGCAATAGTCGGCATTCCATCAATAAAAAACTGGTGACCTCGGTATCAAAATATTATAAAGAATCAGATGATAGCATTGAAATACTAGATCTCAATGATTATGAGATGCCGATCTTTTCCGTAGATCGGGAAAAAGAGGATGGTATTCCGGAGCTCGCCCATGCATTTGCGGCAAAAATCGACGCTGCGGACCTGTTATTGATTTCTCTTTCTGAAAACAACAGCAGTTATAGTGCGGCCTACAAGAACATTATGGATTGGGTATCCCGGATTAAAGGCAGAAAAGTCTTTGGCGATAAGCCTGTATTCCTAATGGGTACCAGTGATGGTGCGCGCGGAGCACGATCTGTATTGGAGGCGGCCGAGAATCGGATGCCTCGCGATGGAGCCAAATTATTGGATATTTTCTCCCTCCCTACCTTTTATGAAAACTTTGAAGAAGGTAAAGGTGTTACAGATTTAGCACTGCGATCAAAATTGGAAGCAATGGTCAGAAAAACCAAAAGAACAATGAAGGATAAGTTAGCTGCTAAAAAAGATTAAACAAACTGAACGATAAACAATTAAACAATACATATCATGGCAAAAAAAGTTTTATTATTAGTAGGCGATTACGTAGAAGATTATGAAGCAATGGTTCCATTTCAGGCAATGGGATCTGTAGGTATAGAAGTTGATGCTATCGCTCCTGATCGCAAGAAAGGAGATGTTGTTCCTACAGCCGTTCATGATTTTACCGGAGATCAGACCTACAAAGAATTGCGAGGGCATAATTTTGCCATCAATAAGGATTTTGATGCTGTAAATCCAGATGATTATGACGGTTTATATATTGCGGGTGGGCGCTCTGCTGAGTATATCCGTTTAAATAAACGTGTGATCGAGATTACGAAAGCATTCTTTGAAAAAGACAAACCCGTAGCAGCCATCTGCCATGGTATTCAAGTATTGACTACCGCGCAGGTATTAAAAGGCAGAACTTTGACAGCTTATGTAGCGGTAGGTCCGGACATTGAACTTGCTGGTGGTACATGGAAGAACATACCGGCAGATCAAGCCGTAGTTGATGGCAATTTAGTGACTTCTCCAGCTTGGCCAGGTCACCAAGAAATTCTGAAAGAATTCTATAAACTCTTAGGTATCACAATTAAATTATAATGGCCAAACAACGAAGTATTAAAAAGATTTGGTTGTTCGCCATCCCTTTGATATTGATTTTAGGATATTTCATCTATGATGCCTATTCCCAACCCAATATCAAAGACTTGCCGGGCGATTTTGAAGAGGTCGCTTTTGTAAGGAATGAAAACAATAAAGGGGGAATCATCCGTATCTACGCCGTTACGGTGGGCGATCCTTTGAACGCACAATACGACCAATGTGCCGATCTATTTCCGGTAAATGATTATGGAAGTATTACGAAGATTTACTTTTTTGATAAAAGCAAACCCTTCCCTACCAGTTTACAATTGGAAGATCCGCACTATGATGCTGAAAAATATGAAGCAATCAATATTCTCAGCAGAAGGGGCGTAAATAAATAATTAATAGATAATTAGCATAGGGCAATCTTTAATAAAGATTGCCCTATTTTTTATATTATAATTTTTATAACTAATTTTTACTTGTTAAATTTTAATAATATAAATTTTTATTTAATTTTGTTTCAACAAACAAACATTATTAACACTATTCTTTATGAATAAACACGCTTTCCAAAAAGCTAAGAATAAATATGTTGCACCCACTATCGGCGTAATCATCCTGCAGAAAGAGCAATATTCGGCCTTGATCCAAACCAGTCATCCGATAATAAAACATCCAAAAGAAAATTCCAATCCTCAAAAAAACAATCTTTAAAAACGCTTTGTAAGGTTATTTGTTTTAAAAAAAAGGCAGGTTATTTATTTAATAATTTGTTAATATTTAAGTAACTTATTCCAAACAAAGCCCTTTCATATTTGGGCTATCATGAGTATAACAGAAATGGCGAGTAAATTTATTCCAAGAGATATCAGTTGGTTAAGTTTTAATGGGCGAGTATTACAAGAAGCTGCGGATCCGGAAGTTCCTTTAGCCTTAAGAATCAAGTTCTTAGGTATCTTCTCCAATAATTTAGATGAATTCTTTCGTGTTAGGGTCGCTGCTTTAAAGCGGGCTGCAGAAATCAACAACAAAATAACCAATAGTTATTATTACGAAAGTCCGAACATCATCCTGGAAAAAATCAACGAGCTTGTTATCAAACAACAAAAGAAATTCGATAAGATCTGGCTCCAGGTGCAGAAGGAAATGGCCAAACAAAAGGTATTCATCAAAACTGCTGAACAGTTATCCCAGGCCCAATTAAAGTTTGTAAGGGAATATTTTGAAGAAGAGGTCGAAAGCAGTATCATTCCCCTTTTGTTGGATGAAACCCGACCATTACCTTACCTGCGGGACAAAAGTCTATTTCTAGGTGTGTCCATGAATAAGGAAGATTGGCAATATGAAACCAAGTTTGCGATTATTGAATTGCCCTCAAGGCAATTAGGAAGATTCGTGATCCTGCCATCCCCTAAAGGCCAGACCCATATTATACTCATTGAAGATGTGGTAAAGGTAAATCTCCCTTATATTTTCTCCTATTTCGGTTTCGATCATTTTGAAGCCAACACGTTCAAAATCACGAAAGATGCGGAATTTGACCTGGACAATGATGTCAATACCACCTTGGTAGAAAAGATAAGCAAAGGAATCAAGAACCGTAGGAAAGGAAAACCGACGAGGTTTGTGTTCGATCAGGATATGGATCAGAAACTATTGGAGTTTTTGATTCGAAAATTGAGTCTCAGCAAAAGAGACAGTATCATCCCTGGCCAGAAGATCCATAATTTCAAACATTTCATGGATTTTCCGAATGTCTTTAAATCGTATGAAAAGCCAATAGAAAGAACCTCCTTTGAGCATCCTGAATTTACAGGAAAGGAAAGGGTTACCGATATCATCCTTAAGAAGGATGTACTTCTCTCCTTCCCATACCATGAATTCCGCCCGATGATCGATCTTCTACGTGAAGCGGCGATGGATCCTGACGTGAAAACAATCAAGATTACCATCTATCGAATGGCATCCAATTCCAAGATTGCGAATGCTTTGGTCAATGCCGCACGAAATGGCAAAGAAGTTACGGTGATGTTGGAATTAAGGGCAAGATTTGATGAGGAACAGAACCTGGAATGGAAAGAACGTTTTGAAATGGAAGGTGTTAAAGTATTGGTGGGACTTCCGAACAAAAAAATCCATGCTAAGTTATGTATTATTAAGAAAAGGGTTCAGAATAAAACGGTACAATATGGATTCGTGAGCACCGGAAACATCAATGAAAAGACGGCAAAGCTTTATGGTGATTATTGCTTAATGACGAGCAATAAAGGCGTCATGGCAGATATCAATAAAATATTCAATACGCTTCAGAAACCGAAGCTTCCATTGGAACAGACGATAAAGAACAACAAGAACCTGATGGTCTGTCCTACGGATATGCGGATCCAATTGATTGACCTTATAGAAAAGGAAATCGTTGAGGCTAAGGCTGGGAGAAAATCACATATCATCATCAAAATCAACTCTTTAAGTGATAAGGAGTGTATTAAAAAACTATACGATGCAGCAACGGCTGGCGTAAAGATCGACCTGATCGTTAGAGGGATTTATTGTGCGGTCAATCAGAAAAAATTTGTAGAGCCAATACACGCGATCAGCATTGTGGATGAGTACTTGGAACATGCTCGTGTATTTTATTTTTACCATGCGGGTAAGGAACTAACCTATATATCTTCAGCAGATCTCATGACCCGAAACCTGGACCATCGAATCGAGGCAGCTGTTAAAATCCACTCCAAGAAATTAAAGCTTGAACTAAAGGATATGTTGGAGATCCAGTTAAAGGATAATGTAAAGGCAAGGAACCTGAACAAGAAACAGGACAATGAATATGTGAGCAATGATAATTTGCCATTCCGCTCGCAGATAGAGATTTACAAATACCTTGTTGAAAAGAAAATGGCCGTAGAAGAAGAAGGTCAAGAATCTTAGGTATTTTTATTTTGCTAATATTTTTAGTATTTTAGTAAAAATATTGGGCAAATGGAAAAATCATTTATCAACGGAAGAGGCGCGCAGGAGAATGTACATAATGTGTTTTTCAAGGAATCGTATGTTCAGGAGCATGTGGAAGGAATTGATGATTGGGAGCAGGATAAACCAAAAACAAACTTTAGCATTGTCCATCCAAAAAGTATAGTCAATAAAGTCGAAAGCCCTGATGTGGGTATGGAATACTCCCTCAATCCATATCAGGGATGCGAACATGGTTGTATCTATTGTTACGCCCGTAATTCCCATCAATATTGGGGCCTTAGTGCAGGTTTGGACTTTGAAACAAAGATCCTGGTTAAAGCCAATGCTCCGAAATTATTCCGCGAATTTTTGCAGAAAAAATCTTGGGATGGTAAAGTTATTTCGCTGTCGGGCAATACCGATTGTTATCAACCACTGGAAAGGAAATTTAAACTGACCAGGTCCATTCTAAAAATTGCACAAGAATTTGGTCAACCTATCAGCATCATCAGTAAAAACAGTTTGGTACTACGAGATGCAGATATCTTATCGGAAATGGCAAAAAAGAATCAATGTGCTGTTTTCATCTCCATCAATTCCCTGACCGAATCCACCCGGCAACTGTTGGAACCTCGAACCGTAACAGCAAAACAGCGTTTAAAAGTATTGGAGAATTTAAGTGCGCAAGGTATTCCTGTAGGCATCATGTGTGCACCCGTAATTCCTGGATTAACAGATCATGAGATTCCGAACATTTTGAAAAGTGCAGCAGATGCAGGAGCTAAATGGGCAGGTTATACTAATGTGAGATTGAACGGAGAAATAGGAAAGATTTTCGAGAATTGGCTTTTCCAAGCTTATCCAGATCGGGCCAATAAGATCTGGCATAGTATTCAAAGTTGCCATCATGGAAAGGTGAATGATAGTGAATTTGGGAACCGAATGAAAGGAACCGGGAAATTAGCGGAAATCATAAAGGACACTTTTAAGATGCATTGTAAAAGAAATAAATTAAATGAAAGTATACTTGAATTAGATTCTTCGAATTTTCGTAATCGCATTGATAATCAGCTTAATCTATTCAATTTTTAAAGGTTTAAACATGAATATTTTAATGTTAAGTAATGTTAAATTAACATTGTAACAGGTATGTTGCACACATAGTGGCACTTTTCTTGGTTAATAGTTTGAGAGTTTTACAAAACACTAATAACTATTTAAACAAAAAATTATTGTACTATGAAAACAACATGGAAATTACTCAGTCTACTATTTGTCGCATTATTAACATTTTCAGCTTGTTCTAAAGATGATGATCCTGCAGATAATGACTTTTTTGTAGATAATTACAAAGGAACTACAAGTTATGTGAACACGAACGGTGATGATGATGTAGAAAGCGGACAAGGAACAGTTTTTGTAACCAAAGTTGGAGATACTTATAACTTCGGTTTTGACAGAAATATTCCTAACATCAATGGAATTAAAATGGAAAAAGGAGATAATAACAGAATTTTCTTCAACTCTGATGCATTAGGTTCTATTACCATCAATCAGGATGATTTAACCATTCTTTACCATACTGATGGTAAAACTTGGACAGCAAACTGTAAAAGAGACTAAAAAAACTGTAATAGAAAATATTCGAAATACAGATTAATTTAAAAAAAGGCTTTCAATAAATTATTGAAAGCCTTTTTTTCTTTTCTACAGTTTGCTTAAAATCAAGGTCGTTTTAAAAAGGTTTGAATTGCTATTGATAAATAACTGCTGATTCTCTGCGTATCTTATCAATAGTCGATCCTTAAAAGCCATCATTTCAAGATTGTTGGCTTGATCTTCCAAATAATGATTGACGCGATTACTTACCTCCACCTGAAGATGTTGGGAAGAACATTGGAATTTGATTTTAACAGGATGCTCCTTCATACTATTATATCCGTTTACCAAAGCATTGATAATTGGCGGAACGGTGATCAAAGGATAAATCTGCAATTGAGGATCATGAATCAGAAACTGTTTTTTGATTTCCTGGGATTCAGCATTTGCTTGATTCCATAAGGATAATATCCCTTCCACAAATCGGACTTCTTTTTCAACCGACCATTTTATGTTCTCCGATATGGAATAAGCCCCAATTTGTAATTCGAAGAGCGCTTTTATTAATGGTTCTTTCTGCTCATTTGCCTTAATTAGCTTTCGAAGATCCGTTAATTCCCTAGCTTTAATAAAAGAAACTTCCGCTTTTAAGGAAAGTATTTGATCTTGAAGTTCACTGATTGTTGTTTTTTTCTTAGACCAGAGCATCGGACTACTTCCCTCCTTCCAAACCGCTGACTCCACCAGAAACAGCCAACTTCATAGCATCTGTGGCCGACATATTTAATTTCTGGACTTTATCTGAACTGACCACCACGATCTGTCCAGCTACGGAATAGGAATATGGGAAATAAACAATCACTTCACCCGGCAATCCAATAGCGGTTAGATCCTTTTGCGTCAAAAAGCCAACCTTTTTAAGCCCCATATCATTCACTACAACGAGAACAGGTTCATTGAACTTCTTGGCATCTCCAACAAAAGCCTCCGTAAAATCTTTAATGGAAGAATAAAGTGTATTGAATAAAGGGATCTTTTTAATGGTCCTGCTCAACCAGGCCTTGATCGGTTCTGTTACCAAGGTGGTAAATATCAACCCCACCAAAGCCAATAAAAGGATAACAGAAAGGATACCTATTCCAGGGATGTATAATGGATGTCCTTTTTCATCTTCCAGGAAATGCTCTGTAATGTTTAAGGCGCCATCAATACTGGCCACTAACCATACGATAAGGAAAATAGCTCCGGCAACAGGGGCTACTACTAATGTCCCCTTGATCAAATAATAAAAAAATCGTTGAAAAACTTTTCTAATCATTTTATTCGTAATAATAAACGCGTTTAACCCTTCCAGAAATATTCACCAATAATTCATAGGGAATAGTTCCGATATCTTTTGATGCCTGCATCAGGTCTGGGAAAACCAATACCTCATCCCCTTCCTTCACTTCGATATCCGTCACATCCAGCATACACATGTCCATGCAGATACTACCCACTGTAGGAACCAACTTTCCATTGATCTGCATCTTCCCAACCGATTGACCAAATCTGCGATTATAGCCATCCGCATAGCCAATCTTTACAGTTGCAATCTTGCTATCGCGGTGTAAGACACCTTTTCGATCATATCCTATCGTTTCTCCGGCCTTAAGTTCCTTCAATTGGGTCACTGTAGTACGCAAGGTACTCACTTGCTCTAAGTTTTCCAATTTCCGGTCCATATCCACCCCATATAAACCAATTCCCAATCGGACCATATCAAAATGTGCCTCAGGCCATCTGACGATCCCCGATGTATTGGCAACATGGCGGATAAAGTTATAGCCTAGCCCATCTTCCAATAGTTTCGCGCTTTGCGAATAGGTATCAATCTGATATTGCGTAAATTCATCCTGTTTTGGATCGCCTGATGCGACTAAATGGGTGAAAAATGATTGAACGACAACCTGATCTTGTGATTTTAACCGATCAATAACTGCTGGAATTTCTTCTGGAAAGAATCCTAGACGATGCATGCCTGTATCCAATTTCAGATGTATCTTATAGGATTTTATTTGTTGATCTTTTAAAAAGGCGATGAAATCATTCAGAAAGGACATGCTATAGACCTCAGGTTCCAAATCATGTTTGATCAATGCGGAAAAGGTATCCGCATCTGGACTGAGCACCATGATGGGCAATGTAATGCCCGCAGAACGCAATTCTACCCCTTCATCTGCAAATGCGACTGTAAGGTAATCTACTTTCGCAAACTGCAATAGATTGGCAACCTCAAAACTTCCACTACCATACGAGAAAGCCTTCACCATGGTCATTAATTTAACCTGTGGCGGTATCAAAGAACGATAGACCATCAGATTATTGGTCAGAGCATTGAGGTTAATATCCAATACCGTTCCATGCGATCTTAATGCCAATCTTTCCACCACTTTTTCAAATTGGAAGATTCGGGCACCTTTGATCAGCACGCTTTCCTTTTCGATGGAAATATTATGGAGATCTTCCAGCAGGCTGGCCGTTGTTGGGTAGAACAATTTTTCAGGAATATGGAGTGCTGTTAGAAAATCATAATCCTTACCTACCCAGATCAGCCTTTTCAAAGACTGGCCGTTCAATATCTCTGACAGCTTTTTTTGGAACTTCTCGTTCTCTTCCAGACCATCCATTTCAGAGAGAATGATGCTCTTTTTTTGGTATTGGTTCTGCTGCTGCAAAAAGTCCAAGGATATTTTTAAGGATGCAAGATCGTTGGAATAGGAATCATCAATAATAGAACTGTTATTGATCCCTTTTTTCAACTGAAGTCGCATCTCGAGGGGTTTCAATCCATAAACCCGCTGCTGGATATTGGCGATATCATATTGTAAATTTAGCATGATAGCCACGCAGGAAACCACATTTTCAATAGATGCTTTGTCTGTAAAGGGGATTTTTAATTGATGGATACTGCCCTTGTATTGAATATCCAACTGTGTTTCCTGCCCTACTTGCTGTTGTTCTAGCAATTGCAAATCATCTTGTTCCAGATACCCCCAGGAGAATAATGGTTTATTTTCTACCATTTCTTTAGGAACATAGGAAGAACCTGCAATCAATAGGTTGCTTTCTTTGAAAAGCTTAAGCTTTTCCGCAAGTTTTTCTTCTTTGGATTTGAAGTGTTGGGCATGTGCGATCCCTAAATTGGTAAATACACCAATATCGGGTTTAATCATTGCTGCTAATGCATCCATCTCACCGGGCTCACTGATTCCTGCCTCAATAATGGCCAAATCATAATGTCCCTGCAGGTTCCAAAGGGAAAGCGCCACACCGATCTGCGAATTATAGCTCTTGGGACTCTGGTAAACCTTTTTATCTATACTCAGCATCTGTGTCAACCAAGCTTTGACTATGGATTTACCATTACTGCCGGTAATCCCAATTATGGGGAAATGGAATTGTTTTCGATGATATGCCGCCAGATCTTGGAGGGCTTTTAAGGTATCATGTACTTTTAGTACATTCACGTCGGTTTTGTCCATTAAAAATGGAACATCCTTACTGATTATAAAGGAACGGATACCTTGATTATAGGCATCGGCAATAAATTCATGACCATCGCGGGTGGCAGATAGAGCAAAAAACAAACTTTCTTCTGGCAGACTGATTTTTCGGCTGTCGTAGACTAATTCACTGATCTGCTGATCAGAATTAGGAATTCTGATAGCCATCCCCCCTACGATTTCATTAACTTTACCTATCGAATACATTATCTATTAAATATGCAACGAATTTCATCATTTTTTCGTTAAGTTCAGCATTTTTTGAAGATTTGCAATATGGATGAAGCGTCAAAAAAGAAGAAGGTATTAACGCCTTTGGCAGCCTTGAAAAAAGCTGAAAGTTATTGCGCCTACCAAGAGCGTGCTCAACAGGAAGTTAGGGATAAGCTGTACGATTGGGGACTGCATATGGAGGATGTGGAACAGACCATCTCCAAGCTTATAGAAAGCAATTTCCTGAATGAGGAACGGTTTGCTAAAGCGTATGTATTGGGTAAATTTAGGATGCAGGGTTGGGGAAAGATCAAGATAGTTCAACAGCTGAAACTTAAACGCATTTCGAAGCCATTGATCCAGATCGCGCTAAGGGAGATTGATCTGGATGATTATGAAGCGAAATTAACTGGGATTATTGAAAAGAAGATTGATAAGCCAATTGCTAAATTATCATACCAGGAGCGTTCCAAATTAGTGCGGTATTTGATGGGAAAAGGTTATGAAACAGATCTGATTTTTAGGATGCTAGGGAATCGGGATGATTTAGATGGATAAATTTGGTTTCTAATGATAAGTTGTATAATCTCTATCATTTTAGATTATTCATACAATTTGATATCTCATAAAAAACGAGGCAGTTAGAGGTTTAAAGGGGTTAAAACGGTATATTTTTTCAGATAAATACCATATTTTTTTTGGAGGGAATGGGAAAATATCTATATTTGCAACACTTCAAGCGAAAGTAGCTCAGTTGGTAGAGCACAACCTTGCCAAGGTTGGGGTCGCGAGTTCGAATCTCGTCTTTCGCTCAGTTGCCTAGGTGGTGGAACTGGTAGACACGCAGGACTTAAAATCCTGTTCCTGTTAAAGGAGTGCGGGTTCGATTCCCGCCCTAGGTACGGAAAAAAAGCTCGTCGGATGACGAGCTTTTTTAGTTTTATAGTATTTAGTAGTTAGTATTGGATCATACCGAAAGTTTGGGGGGTAAAGATTTTTAAGCATATAATTTCATCACTCTGTACAGGAAGAATGTTGTGTCCCTTACGCCACGAAAGACACTCCTAAAAGCTTTGAGTTTTGCATTGAAAGATTCTGCCGAGGCATTGGTGCTTCTGTTATCGAAGTAGTGTAGTATATATTGGTGATGTGCTGCAATGGATCTTGCCACGCTCTCAAAGGAAGCAATGCCCGCATTCTCAACCTGATTGTGCCACAGACCTAGCTTTGTAAAAGCTATCTTTTTGTCCCTGCATTTGTTGAATATGTCACCCAGGGCAATTCCAAGATCATAAGCCTGTTTTAGCTTGGGAAACCGCAGGAACAACAGTTCAGCTCGGTTTTTCTGGCTTTCCGACCATCTGCTTGGATGTTTGAACAGCAGGTGTCTCGACCTGGCCAATAGCTGTTTGAGCGTATCACCATTGGGCAACAATTCGGGTTCATATGGGATCCCTCTCTTTCGCGACTCCATTATCTTCTTGCTTTCTGCATCCAGGACTTCCCAACGATATTTGATACGGAGTTCCTGTACTGCATCATAGGCCAGTTTTTGGACATGGAACCGATCGACCACACGTCTGGCATTCCTGAAACACCTTCGGATAGCCTTGGCCATGTTGGGGGCCATATCCATGGTCACCTCCTTTACCCTGTTCCGTGAGCGCAAGGGTATCCGATCAAGAACAGCCATGATATCCTCAGCCTTAGTGCCCTTAATAGTTGCCAGGATCGTTCCTTTACGCCCCTTTGCCGATTTACTGCTAACAATGGTATATAACTCACCATTGCTGAAGCTGGTCTCATCTATGCTCAGATGTTCCGAGATGTTTTCAGGAAACAATGTCCAGCTCTCGGCATGAGGTTTTTGGTCCCAATCATGGAAATCACTGAGGTGGTTCTTGTACTGATCCTGGAGTTGCTTGCCGTCCATTTGGAAGAATAATCCTACCAATTGGGTGCTTACAGGATGGTTATCCAAATATCTTCTTTAAAAAAAGCCCGAATTCCGTAGTCATTCGAGCACCCTCACGCACAAGGTTCCAATCTCTTGTAATGATCTGTCCGGTATCCAGGACCGTCCAGCGACGACGACGGATATGTAGCGTAACTTTCTGGCCTCGAATGGGAAAGTCCGAGATCTCGGTGGAAGGCATGAAGCCCTTTGACTCCAACCTGTTGTTCTCATAGCCTGTCGGAGCAATATTAAGTTCATCTAAATAAATATGGAGCTGATTGTCGACCTGATCGACTTCTATGATCTGAAAGTATACCAAAAGCCCTTCGGGCATCAACAAGGATAGTAATTTACGTTCGGCTTCTTGCAAGGGATAACTGTTTTAAAGATGCTAAACTAAGAAATTTTTAGTATTCCCCCCCAAGGATTCAGCTTGATCCTTAGTATTGAGTATTTAGACCTATGGCGGCCTGGGCTTGCAACATCTCCGCGTCATTGCGAGGTACGAAGCAATCTTTATCCATGTCATGGTGAGCGAAGTCGAACCATCTGTTCGTAAATAACCATACTTACAGATCCTTCGACTAAGCTCAGGATGACCAAAAAGAAAGATTGCTTCGTTCCTCGCAATGACGATGTGTCTGCTTCCTCGTGCTTACTCGAGATGAGGGAGGAAGCAAGAATAAACAAAAAAAGTCGATGCTTTCACATCGACTTAAAATTATCAAACCATCTAAATATTATATTCAATCCACTTACGGACAGGCAATCTTTTTTTGTCCATATCCCCTGCCGACAACAAATGTAGTATTTGATACCCTTTGAGTAACAACAACAGTATTAGATGAGGTAGTATTCCAAGGAACTTTATTAAACTGTAAACCCGCTTTAAGAATTAATGGAAATAACGGTCCTCCATCTGTTTTACTACCCAACATCGTTACCTCACCAGTTTTACTGATCATAATCCTTATAATTGGAGCTGTATCAGTACCTGTTAATTTCCAAATATCTGGTACAGCAACCCCATTTACCGTTTTCCCATATTCTGAACCATCTAAGAACCTGATATTCTGAGAAATGATACCTTCACCATTTGCTGTGTTATCATAAGTTTGAAATTGAATCTGTGCGGTATCCAAAGCCGAAGTACCAAATATCCTTGTATTGTTCACCCTCATATTAATGGCATTATCCAATAATTTAATATCAAAAGTGAATCCGTAATCAGATGCAGGCGCAGAAAATGATCTTGTCAACAACTCTCCATTTTTATATTCCTTCCCAGTTACTGGATCTATACAACCTGTATAGGTTGAGTTAACCTCGTATCGCCAGTTCAATGCATCATCAGCCATTTTTACCTCTTGCGTACATGTTCTAAAGTTTAAGTTCAAATTATACTTACAACCTGGTGTTATTTTGATATTCTCAATTTTAAAACCTGTTTTAGTTTCATCATTTATCGTGATTAATCCAAAAGTTAAGGTCTTGGCCGAGTTTTGCGGGTTTATCAATAAAGTCGGATAACTTATTATTTCCCTTATTCCTACTGATAAATCTGGAAAAACAACAATCGCATCTGTACTTTGGTTATTTTTATAAGTAAGTGTTCCGTCTACAAAATTAAAGGTTGCACTAGCATCAACTTTACCTATCGTCGTATTTTTTAAATCCTTAATAGTTCCTGTCATTTTCGGATCCATAGTCAACTTAGTGGTAATCATGCTGTATCGATGTTTCATAATAACCCCTAAGTAATTATCTCCCACGTTTAAAGTCCTATCTTTAATTACCTGAACCATCAAATCCTGACTTACATCTAATAACTGTGCATTTGCAAATGTCTGAACACCGTTTTTATAAGTTACATTAGGTAAATTATTTGTTTTACTATTTATGGAATAAATAACAAAGGTATAAGGTACTTTTGAATCTAAAGCGATAAAATTATTAGCTGGATTAGTTCCATAAACATAATCTTTCGTGGCTTTAAAAGTCCCATTGGAATTATAAACAACCACCCGATAATAAACACCTGGAGTTAATTTATTCCTGACTACAGTTGCTGCGCGAAGACCATTATTTGAGCTCTGAACAGTTCCTCCACCAATAGATTTTTGAATTGGTCCGTTATCCTTTTCCATCACAACATCTACTGAGTAATCGTCAAATACCAAAGTAGTATCTTGTACCACTCCCGAAGGTGATGAACCTGCTCTAGAACTCGATTTCTTCTCAAAATCAATTTGGTCTTCTTCATAAGAAATACCATCAATGGAAATATTGACTAAAGAACCATCTTTTACCACTGCAGGATTATCCTCAGATTTACTACATCCAACAACAAAAAGCATTAAGATTAAGGGTAAACTCAAGCTTAATCTCCTAAAATTATTTTTTAAATTTTTCATTTGATTATCGCTTAAGAATTACCAATCTATGTTTCTATTGTCATCTGCTTCCTGTTCCCATTCCTCATAAATTTCTCCATTATTATTATAAGGATACAATCTTGCAGATCCTACAGCAATATCAGCCTCCATGTGTATCTTCACGACGCTGACCGTTGGTGAACTATACTTTTTTTTCATTTTTGGGTAGATTTCTAATTACAGCCGAAAAATTAAGGGATGGGTAAATCCTTTACATACTTAATAAAATCAA
This sequence comes from Sphingobacterium sp. CZ-2, assembly GCF_004526235.1. Lineage (GTDB taxonomy): Bacteria > Bacteroidota > Bacteroidia > Sphingobacteriales > Sphingobacteriaceae > Sphingobacterium > Sphingobacterium tenebrionis. The sequence goes on from NZ_CP038159.1 coordinate 892,463, forward strand.
CGGTAATTAATTTTTAACTCGTTTTATTTTTCTAATAGATGTGTGGTACAATAGTTGGCTGTGTGATTGACGCTACTATACATCACAAATGTAAAAAGGATTTATGGAGCAAGAAAATTTTGCGTATGTGTTTATACGCCTAATTAAGATTATGTAGTGTTAGTTCTACACTAAGACCAAAAATGGAAAGATATGTATGACATATTGCTATTGATAAACCTTTACCCAATCAATTTCCATGGCAACTGGGAGTTGCTTTTGGTCTACTTTCCCCACCCAATTTCCTCCTAATTGCTGATCAATCAAAATGAAAAATGGCTGATCATAAGGCCATTGGGATTTGTCGACACCTGCTTTTCGAGGATAAATGAAGGTGTCCTTACCATTCAATTGGAACACCAACCGATCAGGATACCAACTTAATCCATATACATTGAATTCCCCTGCATCCACAGGAGCAGTACCCCCATGCGGAGGATTTTGTTTTTGTCCTAAGTTTAGTGTATAATGCGAATGCGTAGTTTGATAGATGATCTTATCAAAGTTCAAATGTTCCATGATATCGATCTCTCCGTTCATAGGGTATTTTCCATATTTATCCAGCTCCGCCAACATCCACATGGCTGGCCAGGCCCCTTGTGCGGACCCTAATTTAGCACGGATTTCGATCCGGCCATACTGAAAAGCAAATTTCCCTTTAGACCAAATACCACCAGTAATGAAAGGCCTTGGGTCCTTTAATGTATCAGGATTGTTGATCCCAAGTAAATGTAAATAGCCATTTTCCAAGTGGAAAACCTCATCTTCCTGACTCATATGCCTATTCCAATCCGAACTCCCAGCTGGAATCCTCGACCATTTTGTGGTATCAATCTCTTTGCCTTCAAAATCATCCTCCCAGACCAATTTCCATTTTTTATCCGAGCGATTTTCTTTTTGGAGATAGATATAGGGCTTGTCAATCATTTTCTGATTTACTTTACAGGCAGAAAATAAGCAAAATGCAGTCCCAACGAGGATAAAAAATCTTTTAAGAATCATGGTTTTTAGGTTGATGTTTTCCGAAACTACCTCTTTTTGACCTAATTTCAAAAGCAGTAGGTAGAAAATTATAATGCAGCATGTAGAAATTAATAATGAAGCAGGTAGTAATTAATAAAGCAACAGTTAGAAATTAATCCTGTATCTTTAAATAATCGAAGATTCAAGCACTTTTTCGTACAGATCCAACAAAAAAATGAAAATAAACACCTTTCATCCAGTAGATTTCAAAAGGCTCTTTATCGGAAATCCAACCGATAAATTGTGGTTTCAAATGGATATTGATCATTTTTTCATTCATTCCTTCCATTCGGAAAAGGTAGATCTTAAACTTCCCCTGCCCTTGCACAAAAAAACAGTGCATGATATTATGTTCATTGTGCATGGAAGTTCCGCGAGATTGGCAGGTCTCCATCGCTATGAACTTAAAAAAGCTGATCTACTTTTTGTACCTAGGCTTACCGCTTCCAATACCGAATTTATGACCGCGGATATCGAAGGGTATTATTGTCATTTTTCGGATGAAATGCTCCAAACCCAGCCGTTATTATTGGATTTTTTTAACCAAATGATCCTACCAACCTACCTTCATTTTCCTGAGCCCAATTTCCAAAGAGTAAATAAGCTCTTACAATCACTATGGGAGGTCAGTAGAGAAAAGAAAAATCAAACAGAGCAATCCAGATTACAAGCCTTTTATTTAGCGTGTATATTGGCTGAGATCAGCCTGCTGATCAAGGAAGAAAACCAGCAAAAGCCAAGTAAAGGAAACAAATTATACAAGGACTTTTTGAGTTTAGCGAAGACCAAAATCATGCACGGTTGGACCTTAAAACAATATGCTGATGCATTAAATATAACACCGAACCACCTCAACAAAACCATTAAAATGCTGAGTAACCGCTCAGCCAACGACTTATTGAATGAGCTAAAAATTCAAGAGGCAAAAGTCCTGTTGTTACAAACCCCTTCTACCCTTGCAGAAATAGCCTACTTACTCGGTTTTACGGACCAAGCACATTTCGGAAAATTCTTTAAAAAACACAACAACCATACTCCTAGCCAATACCGTAAAATGATTGATATGTACTAAATAATGCGTCTTAAATAATATATTCTACATCAAATCCAGCATAATTTTGCCGATGTAAAATATTTATTAATAAGCATGAAATCAGTTCATATCCATTTATTGTTATTCGTTGTTCTTTTAGGGATCAACAAAAGTTTTGCTCAAGGACCTCCAGCAGCTCAAGGCGGAGCACCTGTTATGAATCCACCTGTATCGGTAGAAATGATGGCAGGAAGCCGTGGTCTATCCTACCAAATGATCGTCAACAAAAAGTTCCAGAGTGTACCTCGTTTGGGATTCTTTTCCGTAAGTAATTTTCAGACCGATTGGAAATCATCAGCCATGCGTGATTACATGATGCAAGGTAATCTTACCTTAAGTTTGGTTAAAGGACTGGATATTTCATCTGGATTTATCTGGACTCCTTATACCGGAATCCGTCCTTCAGCAGGTATCATGTACACTTTTGCGAATAGAGATTGGTTGATCGTTGCCAATCCTCGGACCGATTTGACCAAAAACGCCAACATGGAAGTTTTGGCCTTGGCCGAATTCAAACCGATGATCAATGAGAAATTAAAATTCTACAGCAGATTGCAGGGCCTATACACGCAGGATACCGGGATTGGCGAGCACGGTAGAAGTTACATCATGGCTAGAGCAGGGATTACGATCAAAGATGTAACCTTTGGTGCTGGTGCTAATTTTGATTTCTATGGTCCACAAAAAATCAAAGACCATAACATTGGTGGATTTGTAAACATCAATTTGTTCTAATCCAGCTCAAATGACAACTATTTATTAAAGGTAAAATAAACATTTATTCTAAGTAAAAACACCCATCTACCTATTCATGTAGGTGTAAAAGGCAATCCTTTCTGGGTTGCCTTTTTCTTTCTAATCTGTAAAAACATACCTTTAAACACTTATAATATCATTATATTTAGCGAAACGAAGAACCATTTTAACATTATCCATGGAAGAAATAAAAGCATTACCCAACCTATCATCCGAAGAAGTACGCGTATTGGGATCCCTGTTAGAGAAATCCAAGACCACTCCAGAATATTATCCAATGACCTTGAATGCCTTGCAGACGGCCTGTAACCAAAAAACTTCCCGCAAACCTGTGGTCAATTATGATGAAAGCACCATCATCAACACCTTGGATAGTTTGCGAAAAAAAGGATTGATTTCAACGGTTGTTGGTGGAGGTAGTCGCGTGACGAAGTATAAACATAACTTGGCTATACAATTCCCCTTATTACCCCAAGAGTTAGCCGCCTTATGCTTACTATTCCTAAGAGGGCCTTTAACAGGAGGTGAAATCAACAGCAATTCGGGGAGATTGTACGAGTTTGAATCCTTAGAGGAAGTACAGGAACTGCTCCAAAAATTAAGCACAGATGAACCTACCTATGTACAGCAGCTATCAAAGAAGCCAGGACAGAAAGAGGCCCGGTTTGTTCATTTGTTTTCGCCATTTGATGAGGAAGCATATGAAGAAAGCTCCGCGTCGGAAACCGAAGCTAATACAGGAAAATATGCCCAATTAGAAGAACGGGTCCAACAATTGGAACAACAATTGGCTACCCTTCAAGCTTCCTTTGATAAGCTTATGGAAGAATTAAGCTAATAAAAACAAATCCATCATTTGCACATGAAAAAAATCAGTCTTTACCTTTTCTTCTGCCTGCTACCCTACCTAAGCTGGTCACAAGAATTTACCGATCTGGCAACAAACATCCAATCAAGTTTTAGAGGTTTGGACAGCTATAAAAACCAAGCTATCTGGGTAAGTGGCAGCAACGGACAAGTTGGAAGATACTTAATTGCCAGTAAAACCTGGCAATGGACTCAGATAAAAGGCTATGAAAAATTCGATTTTCGTGATATTGTGGCTTTCAGTGCCAAAGAAGCGGTCATGGTTAGCGCTGGAAGTCCTGCTGTCATCCTAAGGACAACGGATGCTGGTAAAAATTGGAAGGAAGTTTACCGTAATGATGACCCTGCCATCTTCTTGGATGACATGGAATTCACGGGTAAGCATGGATATATATTGGGAGATCCTATTGGAGGGCAATTCCAATTATTGGAAAGCAAGAATAAAGGCAAGACCTGGAAGGATGTAACGGATGAAATACCATTGATTGCCGAAGAAGGCGAAGCAGCATTCGCGGCAAGTGGTTCATCGATGCAGATGTTGAACGATTGGTTATATATCGGCACAGGCGGGAAAGTTGCCAGTTTGATGAAACGAAACCTCAAACAGAATCGGTTGGATGTACAGGATGCACCGATCTGGTCTGGGGAAAGTGGAACCGGAATATTTTCCATTGCCTTTCTCAACCAACGGGTTGGTGTGGTAGTCGGCGGAAATTATATGGACGATAAGAACAACAGCAATAACATCCTTTTGACCAAAAACGGAGGATTATCCTGGGAAAAACCCATTACACCTGTTTTCGGTTATCGATCTTGCGTGAAATATATTGATGAAAACACGTTAATAGCAACCGGTACTTCCGGGACGGACCTATCCCTTGATGGCGGAATGAACTGGAAGAAGATTTCTGATGCCAGTTTCAATGTCATTGAAGTAAGTAAGGATGGTCAGATTTATTTGGCAGGAAGTAATGGAAACGTCGTGAAAGTAGATCTTATTCCTTGATCAGCTCGATATTGGGATGTTCGGAAATGATTTCTTCAATGATTTCAAAATAGGTTTGGCCATTACCATTTTTTAGATCATCAATTTTCTGTTGGATGGCAGCGGAATCAAAAGATTCGGGATCCTCCAATTTCTTTTTATAGAAATCAAGGGTAAAATCATAGCCAAGGTCTTTTTTGTTCGATTCGAAGTTCTTCCAGATCAAAAGCACTTCTTCCTTTTCCTTGATTGCTCCAAACCCACCATACAGCAGGTCATCAAAAGCATCCAAGCTTTCTGCCAATAGCCAGCTCTCATTCTCCATGAATTTTCTATTGATTTCTGCGTAAAAACTGGTTTTATCGTGGATCAAGGCTCCTTCTATGACAATTTCCTTCTTCATTCCTATCATTTTCCCCAAAAATAAGGATAATATTTAATGATCAGCAGCAATCAGTTTACGGATCAACACGATCTGTCCCAAATGGTAATAGCCATGTTCTATAACGCCTTCTATGTTACGCCAATAGTTTCCAAACCTTTCTTCAAAGAATGTTTCTTCTAATTTACTTTCGTCAAAGCGCTCAATGGTTTGGGCAAATTTCTCCGCATTATCCAAAAATACATGGACTAATATCTGCCATTCTCGGTCCTCAACGATCTCCGGAACATCGAAACTAAACTTATCTTGAATCGTAAATTGCCCATCTTCCAATCCTTCCAAAATTCCCTGCAGGTAATAATTGATGTGATATACGATGGCAGCAATGGTGTTTAAATCAGCAATCTGGGTACTTGCTATTTGCCAATTGATCTGCTGTAATTGATCCTGATAATTTGTATTTGCAATCCAAGTTCCTGAAAGATATACTTCCCGAAACCTGGAAGCCATAAATTCGCATTTTTCCATGATTTCTTTTTTTTATAGGGTCCCTTGCGCTCAATGCCTAACTCCTATCCCTGCTATATTTTGCCTGAGCGATGTATCCGATTTCGACCTTCGCTTCTACACATTTGAATTTAAGGAGCTTATCCAGGCTTCCAAATAAGGAAGTCCCGCCACCAAGCAGGTAAGGAATGGTGGTGATGATCATATCATCAATCAGATCTTCTTTAAGAAATTGTTGGATCACGACCCCTCCATCTATATATAAACGAAGGTATCCTTGATCATGTACAGTTTTCAAAACATCCTGAATCTCCCCTTTAAGCAAATTCACTTTTCCTTGATATGCAGGAGGAATACTTTCCATGCTATTGCTCAAGACAAATACAGGCTTAGGATAAGGCCAATCCCCACCGAATCCACAAACTACCTCAAAGGTGTTTCTACCCATGAGTATGGCGTCGATTTCGGCTATGAAATCCTGGTAGCCCATATCGTGTTGTTCCGGATTTGGGATGGACAATAACCAATCAATCTTATCGTGGCGATCTGCAATATACCCATCCAAGCTGGTCGCAATAAATACCGAATTCCTTTTATCCATAAATGTTGTTATTCTTCTCCGTTAATTGTTGTTCTCCGTGATTGTAGTTCTCCGTTGATTGTAGTTCTTGTCATCCATTGAATGTAATGATTGAACCTCTGAACTGCTTATTTGTTCTCTCCAAAGGTCAACAAATTCATATCAGGGTCTAGGATAGAAAATTCTTTCATCCCCCAGGGTTTTAATGATAAAGGTCCATTTGGATGAATGGGAACACCATTAGCCTTAAATTCTTCGTATAGCTTTTCTATTTCGTTGGTCCGAATATAGATCATCCCATAATTATCTGTTATGGAAAGATCTTGGAATTCAAAAAAATGGACCTCAATATTATCCCTATAAAGCATTAGGTAATCTGGATACTCATCTCCAAACTGTTGGAATTTAAGTTTATCTAGATAGAAAACTTTGGTAATTTTCAGATTTCTTGATGGAAGCTTGGGGTGAACGGTTGATAACATAACTAAATGAATTGAATTACTGGTTTAGAGACCAAATTAATGCTTTCTCCTTGGTGGCACGGAATATGGTTTGATGTTGTTGTTGAGGTTCGTCTGAATATTTCCAATTCAACGTAGCGGGCGAATTGTTCTTCAGGCTATCTGCAAGTTGTTTCGTGTATTGGTTAATATCTTCGGCATCAGAACCTGCAAACCAAAGGACTTTTTTATTTGCTGGTATTTTTTGAAGGTGTTCTCCAGCTGTCCTCACTAAATAGTGGTCGTTCCACCATATGGAAGGATCAAAAGCGATATAATAATCAAATAATTCCGGTTCTAAGAAGAAGGATTCCATCACGAAATAACCGGATAAGGACTCCCCTAATATTCCTTTTATCGGATTGGTTCTATAATGTTTATTGATCTCAGGGATCAGTTCATCCTTGATAAAGGCACGGAACTTTTCAGATCCACCTATTACCGGAGCAACTTTTTTGTCTTCCTCTACATTTGTGATACCGGTAAGATCCCGCCTTCTCTGGGTGTTTTCTATCCCTACCAAAATAAATGCAGGAATCTGTTTGGTTTTGATCAAGGTATCAAACGTATGGGTGATATGCGGAAAATCCTCCATCAATCCCCCATCAGCCATATACATTACTGGAAGTGAATCCGTTATTTCATCATAATTCTCAGGTTTCCAGATATTGATTCTTCTCGATTCGTTCAATATTTTTGATTCGATCCGAAGGGAGTCATGGGAAGGAATCGGATCAGCATTTTGCTTATTAGATTTACAACTCGAAGTCCAAAGTAAGAGGAATAATAAGAGGTAATTCAATGATTTTATCATGTAATTTTCAATTATTTTTAGATTATAAATATAGCTGAAAATTAATTCCCATTACTTAATTGAGAAGTTTTACTTTCGTTTATTTCTTTGGTGGTATTATTTAACCGGATCTCTACACTATTATTTGGAGCTTGTAGCAGTTTGGTTGGTTCTAAAAATTAATGTGATTTCTTTTTTTTAATAGTTTTTAGTGATGATTAAAATGAAAACAGGTTTTTAGAACTATTGTTGTGTTAAATAATTATGAAATTAAACGAGATTATGAGAGTATTATCCATTTTGATTATCTTGTTTGTAACCGAGTTTATAATTGCTTAAAGAATTTGATTAAAGGTGCAGTATGCGGATAAAATTTTATGAGCCGATCAATGAAAGGATAAAACCTTATATAGAGGGTTATTACGTTCGGCAAAAAGATGATATAGAACCAGATCATTATTTGACGTTTCCAAACAATTACAACATCCTAACTTTAATGAAAAATTCAGGATTTTCTAAAAGTGATCAAGAAATCTCTATTTTTAAAAAATCAGATCAGCATAGTTTAAGTGTTACCTATGATTATGTTCAACCGATGCGGATTCGGTATTTAGATCCAGTTGAAGAAATAACCATATACTTTAAACCATTTGGATTGAACCAATTTTTACCAGAGATATCTTCAATATATAATAATAGTGGAATATGTGTCTTTGAAAACGATCATTATTTATATAAAGACCTGTTGAAATTAATGGATGAAATTGAGGACCAGTATTTTATTCCTGAAATAGAAAGCTACCTGGTATCTAAATTAGTCCCTCAAAGTGATTTATTGATTGAACAATTATTGGATTTATTATCTCAAGATTTATCAATTTCTCAGATTGCAGAAGAGGTAGGATTTAGCCGTCAATATATCAGTAGATACTTCAAAAACATGATCGGCAAGACACCTAATTCATTTCGCAAAATTCAACGATTTAGGAATGCCATACAGCCAATAAAAACTACATCAAGTTTAACTGATTTAGGAAATCAGGTTGGTTTCTTTGATCAATCACATTTTATCAAAGATTTCAAAAGCATTACCTCCATAACACCCAAGGATTTCTTCAAAAAAGTATTTTTAGATGAAAAAAATATCTGGTTGCATATTTAGGTTTCCATTTTTACAATTTCCATAATTTCCCATTCATTAGTTTTGTTTCCATATTTAAGAACAAATAAGTAAAAGAATGAGATCGGGTATTTTCAATTTATTAATTATTGTTTCCCTTTTTACAAGTATTAACTGTCAAGCTCAAACTTCGACATTAGACACATTTATTTCTGTTTTAGAAGAAAATTCGATTTATGGAAAGGAAGTGAATTGGAGTAAATTAAAAAAAGAATTAATGCATGCAGAGCAATTTGCTTCCTTGGATTCCACCACGCGGATTATATCATCGATCCAATTTATATATCAAAAATTAAACGATCGCCATGGATCATTCTTTTATAACGGTAAAACGTACAAAGGGCAATTCAACGATCATTTTTCAAAAGCTGATTCTACAATTCTATCCTATGCGCTTGATGAAAAATATGCTATTCGAACCACTATTTTAGCAGATCGGTATGCTTATATCTGTATCCCATCACCAAGCATTCCTACATCGGTTTTTGACAACGAATTGGAAGCTGTAAAAATATTATCCGCCATGGGGAAACAACTTCAGAATATATACCTTGAAGTATTGAACGAAAATATTGAAGGTGTAATCATTGATTTTCGATTAAGCCTCGGGGGGGCTTACCCTATCCTAATTTCGAGTTTGGCTCCAGTCTTGGGTGATGGAATTATTTTTCAGATGCAGGGTTTAGATGCGCTAAATACCTCTACAGTTAAATTGACCAAAGGCAATCTGTATGAGGACGATAGATTGATAGCTCAAACAGATTATAATGGATCGAAGATAGGTTCAAAAGTCGCTATTCTTCTTGGACCTTTGACCAGTAGTGCAGCTGAGCAATCGGCAATAGCTTTTAAAGGGCGCAAAAATGTTAAATATATTGGCGAAAATTCTGCAGGATATCTTTCTATGACAAGTTTATTTAACTTTTCAAATGGTAATTATTTTACCTATTCCAGTAAGTTGTTAAGAGCAAATGATCAAAAAGTTTATAAAACCTTTTTAAAGCCTGACATTGAAGTTATTGGCGGAGATAATTTTGAAGATTTATACGCGGATAAAAAAGTTATCCGAGCTTTAGAATGGTTTAAAAATTCAAAATAAGCGTTATTTATCGATTCCTATTAATTTATTATTTTAATCTATTTTAATTTTCAACTGAATTTTATCTTATGAAATCCATTTTATTGTCTATTTTTTTCATCGCGATTTCTACATTTTCATATGCACAACATCGTGTTTTGGATAGTTTAGCTAAAACACATTATCAAAAATTCATTTACGAAAATGGCAATTTTAAAGGTGATTATTTAGACTCTCTTATCAACAAAATATCGAAACATCAATATGTTTTAATAGGGGAACAACACCACAGTAATGAAATACCTGCGTTTGTTCAATATTTAATAAAAAAGGTTGATTATGATAATTATATAATGGAAGGTAACCAATCAACTACCGACCTATTGAGGGCAACATATAATCATTCTGTCAAAGAATATAAAAACCTATTAAATAGATTCCAAGATCGTTTCGGATTTTATACTTTTTCGCAAGATCGATCAATATTGGAGTATTTTTTCTCCAAGCAAAAAGAGGTTATTGAACTAGACCAAGTATTTGCAAGTAGCGATGCTCCATTACTGGATTTTCTTTATAAGTCCACAAGGAATGAAAAGGCAAAATTAATTTATCGTCAATTATTTGAAAAGGCTGAACAACAATGGAAGGTTTATTCCAAAAATCCTAATGTTCAACCTCCATTTAAAGATGAACATCTTCCATTACTTTGTGCTGCCTCATTTAAGGATGATATTCAATTATTGCAATCTCTTGATTTGTCAGAACAAGAACAACTGATTATTGAGGATCTTGCAAAAAGTAATGACATTTACCGAACTGCTTTTTCTGGAGAAGGGTATAAATCTCATGAAATGAGAATAGGATTAATGAAGAATAACTTATTGGATAATCTCAACAAAATTAAAGGTCATAAAAACTTATTTAAATTTGGAGCAAACCATGTCACTAAACATAAGAGTTTACTTCAGGACACACCAGATGTGGGAAATTTGGTCCTTAATATTGCAGACTCCGATAATGAAAAATCATTACATATTGCTTTAATGGAAAAAAAAGGATCTGTTGCTGGTTTATTTGGAGAAGCAATTGAAACAAATGGGCTCCCCTACCTAAAGGCTTTCACAGATATTGAAACAGCTAAAAATGAGTGGTTGATATTTGATCTTAATGATTTAAATAAGAAGCTTTCCACCAAAGATTTTCAAGCAGATCATTCTTTAAAGAATTTTATGGAGGGTTATGATTATCTTATTATTATTCCTGAGGTAACCCCTCAAATAAAAGGGAATTAATTCTAATTAAGATAAATATAACCCGTAATCTGATTTAAATGATGTGCCAAATGGGAATTATAATCAGCTGCTAAAAAAGCTAAAGTTTGGTCGTTTGCTCTCCTTTGAAAATCTTCATCAGTGAGATTCGTCCAAAGATGTACTAATTGTTTATTTAATGCACTCCATAAATCGATCAGCTGTTGTGTTGGAGCTACTTGGTAATGGTTGTATTTACACCACTTATCTTGATCATAAAATATAATCGGATTAACCTCAAATTGTGCCAAAAGAAAACGTCTATGATTGTTTGATGCACTATCGATAAGATGGCCTAAAATTTCTTTTTTACTCCATTTTTCTGGTGATTCCTTATGGGTGTAGGTTTGCTCATCGATCAATTTCAAATGAGAGGTTGATAAATCAATAATTTGGGATAATTCTTAGATAGTAGTTGGAATCATATAAAATTGTTTTATTAAAAGTAATTTATTATTGTATACTTAACTAGAGAAATTATTTCTCTAATTCATTTACGATCACCTTTGCAATTTCCTTGGAACTGAAAGGGTTTTGACCAGTGATCAGATTACCATCTACCACTACATTGGAAGTCATGGGTATAAAAGCCTTTTCAAACTTCACTCCTCTTTCTTTAATAGCAGCTTCAAGATTAAAAGGAACTTCTTTTTTCCTCCCAGCGATACTTTCTTCAAACCAATCAAATCCTGTTAGGCTCTTTCCAGAAATTAAATATGTACCATTTGATAATTTAACGTTTAATAATCCACCAACGCCGTGGCATATCGCTGCTACCATTTCACCTTTCTCATATTGTTTTCTGATGATAGATTGCAAAACATCATTATCTGGAAAATCATACATGGTTGCATGCCCTCCGGCTAAATAAACACAGTCGAAAAAATCATTTTCTACTTCAGTAAGGCTTTTGGATTGATGGAGTTCTTCCAAAAAACCGGGTGAAGAATAATATTCTTTCGTGATTTTATCCATTACAAAAGGTTTCAGACTTTCCGGATCAATGGGTACTTTTCCACCTTTAGGACTTGCAATAGTAACCTCCCACCCTTTTTGTTTTGCAGCATGATAGATGTGTGTCAGTTCGCTTAACCATAAACCTGTTGCTAATCCGCTTTCATAATGAGTTACATTTGTAACCACCAATAATAAATTCTTCATATTAAGAGTTATATTTAATAAGAAAACTTAATATTTAGAAATATGTTTTGGTTCTTATTCGTCCATTATAGACCATGCCGGTTTAAATATTCATTTCCCAATGGGGAAATCTCATAACCTACAGGTTGACTAATGGTCAATCCTAAATTTTTCAGTTTCCGGATATTAAGCTTGAGCCATTCCTTTTCAAAACCAGTCAATTTTGCTATACCTATGGCGTGTAAATTGGGGTTTTCTTTTATGGCTAAAAGAATCTTGTTAGTCCAAAATCCTTGTTTACTAAGACGATCTAATTTATCCACTTTATTCTTCAGCTCATTGAATTGATCTTCGGATAGTTCTGTTTGTTCCCTTAATTTAATTCTGGGATCTGCTGAATGATAACTGACGGTTATTTTATAAATATTTCCTCTGTTGTTAGGACCAAATGATTTTAATAACTGGAGCGTCTCATGATAACCCGCCATTACAGCATCTTGATCGGTTATATCAATTTCGTTGACAACTTGAATATCGTCGATTTTGATTAAACCTACTGTCGTATGCACAAGGCTTCCAATTTTAACGGAAGCCTTATGCCACTTACGAAATGCCAATGTGATTTCTCCTGATTTAATACTTTTCAGGTGTATCTCCTTAAATAGCATATTAATTTTTTTATAAGATTAAGCTTCTAATGCAAACAAAGCAATCTTATTCCCTTCATTATCCAATACATGTGCAATGAAACCTGATTTTATCTGCTTGGAATCCATCACTATTTTACCATGGTTTTCTTTTACTCTTTCAAGTGTCGGACTTAATTTTTCACCCGCATTAAAATACAAAATAACTGTTTGATTAGGCTCAGCATTTTGATTTTCTACCAATGCGCCAGAAACATTATCTCCATCGAAAGGAAAAGTTAGCGATTTAAATCCATCAAATTCCATGGGGGTTAATGAAATTTCTAATACATTTTCATAAATTTTTTTGGTTCTGTTAAGGTCATTCACAGGCAATTCAAACCAATTAATTACGTTGTTCATCTTTTTTATTTTTAGTGATACAACAAAAATATGGGGATTGATGACCTTAAAATTGGATAAAACCGACAGGCACTAAACTATCCATTCTGGATAATTTTCTACCTGTTCTATGGTCTGATGAAGGTATTGTTTTGGATTCATTCCTGTAAAAGCCTTAAACTCCCTTATAAAATGAGATTGATCAAAATAATCATTTTGATAGGCAACATCTGTTAATGTTTTGAAATTGTTTTTACGGAAAGCTTCTAGACCCGACTGAAAACGAACAATTCTTGAATAGGCCTTAGGAGATAGTCCTACATATTGCTTTATCAATCTTTCTAAAGATCTTTCGGAAATTTTCATTTCAGATTGAATGTCTTTTAACGCTTTGCCTTGCTGCAAAAGAATAGTAGCAAAATCTGCCCTTTTAAGACTTTGTTCTTCCTGTTGGATTCGTTTTAGAAAAAAAAGGGAAATAATTTCAATTTTCTCTGTAATTGAGGAAGCATGTATAATTTGTTCAAGTATGGGTTCTTTCGTAAGACAGTCTAGTGCAATATGCTGATTAGTCAGTTCCAAAGCATCTATTTTAAAAATGGCATTAAGTGCAGTTGGTTGTAGATATGCGCCAAAAATTCTAAAATTTCCTACTGCTTGTTGTTCACCTGGACAGGTTGTTTGCCCATATAGAAACATCTGCGGCAAAAGTTTGTATTCTTTGTTCAGAAATAGATCAGGCTCTTCTTGAACTATTAATCCTGAGAGGCCATCAGGGATTATTTTAAATGTTTTATCGGCAGTACCTTCTAAAACCCAAAAATATCGGATATAGTTCTGCAATGGCTTAATAGGAAGGATTTTTTGATAAAACATTATAATTTTTAGAACTCGTCTTTATTAATTATAAATATAATCCAAATCTCTGAGATGCCAAGTAAATAAATAGGTGGCCAACTCCAACTACCATTTTTTCTCCAGTCACTACATACTTAATTTCAACCTTAACAATGGGTAGTTTCTTCCTTGATCATCCTGATCTGTTCTTTCAAATATTTCAAATCCAAATTTTTGATAAAATTTCAGTGCTTTTACGTTCTGTTCATTTACATCTACTTTATCGGCATTTAATTCATTAACTGCGAAATTCAATAATTTCTGGCCATGCCCTTTTCCAAAATATTCTGGTGCTATAAAGAGCATTTCCACTTTTTTATCTGCTACGCCGATAAAACCAGCTACTTCATTTCCATCTACTAAACAAAAAACCTGTAAATCATTGAAATTAATTGTACGGACGAGCTCCTTAATTTCTTCAAAATCACTTGGAGTTAGGAAATCGTGTGTTGCAAGAACGGATTTCTCCCAAACTGCCAAAACTTGTGGTCGATAGGTATCAGAATATTTAGTTATTTTAAAGCTTTGGGTCTTCATCATGATAATAAATTCTTCGAATGTTGTTTAAAATTAAATAAAATAAACACGATGTCTTAACCCTTCAATAGAGAATTTGAAAAATTAATTTTCGCCAATAATTGGGTCGATGTAAAGTCCTGAAGATGATGCAAGTTATCTTAACGGAAATTATCCATATTCTGGACCTGCATTCTATGCTATGCCTTCAAAATATGTTTGAAATGGGGTTAGAATCGTGCTTAAAGTAGGTTTAAAGCAGGCTTAAAGTATTTAGAAAGTATGCAAAGCATAGATTTTAGTTACTTTTAATATACTTTCAGTATGCTTTTACAGCGAAGCGAACCAAAACAATAGGAGTCTTTAATGCAATCTGTATTTGGAAAGAAAAAGCTCCTTCATCAATATTTGAATTAACAGTTTAATATATTGTTCTAGATTCCATATGTCTCTCAACAACTTTCCATCTAGATTAAAATTTTATTTGGATTCATGCGCCAAGTATTAAGCATAATATTTACACCTTAAACCGATTGGATCAAAATCATCATCGGCAAATTCAAAATTGGAGAGGTTGTTCAATATGAGTTCTTCATCGTGTGTATAGGGATAACGCTGTTGATGGAGAGAAAGCATGATAGAAAGGTTGTATTTCTGTAGTAATTCATGCAAATCCCAGAAATCTATCTTGCGACCTATTCGCTGTACTACATCAATTTTCATGGCAATGATTTCTTAGGTAGTAGCCATTCTGATTATATCTCTACAGACAAACGATGTCCTAATTGAAGACTTAATGCTGTACCGCCAACCAAACGAAAGGATTCAAACACAGAGGACTCCATTAGCGTAATCAATGTATATTTTAAAAGATCATTGATGGTATTATAGTACATCATGATTAGTCAGTTGTTTTATTGAAACTGTATATAGTATATGGATTTCTGATATTGGATTCCTGTAAAGCTTGATTTACTTTTTCAGTACCATAAAAGCGAATAATCTCGTTTTTGTCATTTTCGTTTCCACGCTCAAAAACGCGTTGAATAACAGCTTTGTATTGTCGTTTCCAATCAATCTGTTGAATATCTGTATCCCAAAACAATCCTTTACTCAGGATATGTAGATTAGGAGTCCTTTTGATTTCTTTTTCTTTGATTTTTTTGATATCATAATAGGCTTGCAATATCACTAAAGTACCTTCTTCCAATCCAAGTTCTCTTTCAATCTTCAATGCTAATGCAGTGCTAATTCCTCTTTTACCTTTAGTAATAGCGTTAAATGTTTGGGGATGTTCTTCTAAAGACAAAGCAAAAGGACGTTGTTTGATAGAACGTTTTTTTAATTCTCTATCAAGTACAATCCCTGGATGGATCCCTTGGTACTTCTCAAATTGCCTATTCATAATAGAAATATAAACATTTTTGCTTACATAAAATTGGCATAAGAAAACATTGGAAGATTATTGCTTTGATGGAAAGGCTATAAATAAACAAAGCCCAACTATCGTCGGGCTTTGTTGCTTCAGCGGGCTAACCTAGATTACAATCGAACACTTAATACCCTTTTTGACGTTTTTGGATACTATAGAAAGGAGCTAATTTTCTATTTTCATCATGTTCAATAAATCATTAGACTCTTCAATTATCCATTGATTGAACTCTATTAACTTTTTCATAATATCCGATTGGTTAGCAGTCAATAGATACTCTATATTTCTATCCTTGATGTTCTCCCATTTACTATTATGTTCTGTTTCCACTATATCTTTTGGAGTACCATTTGGTGTAAGAAGTTGAATATTTGGTATTTTTTCTTTTACCAAAGGATAAATGATGAACAAACCATCATAGTCCCAGTCACAGGAATAATAAATAGGTAGTCCTCTTGTGTCAGAAAAATCCAATTTATTTACATTCTTACCTCCAGCATACCATAATTCTATGTTATTAGCCCGAGCCAATGTAGGACGCTTTAAAAAATCAATATTTTCACAAAGTACGATGCAAGTGGTATCTTTACATTCGAGTACATATTTATATTGTAGATCCTTATCATCAGCTAATTCATCAATATCCAAAAGTAATTTAACAGCATTGATCAAAGCCTCTTTGCCTAATAGATACTTCTCATTCTTGAAAAACATAAGAGATACAATTCTGACGGTTGCTTCATTTTTTATAATCTGTTCCCGCAATGGCTCTAAGTTTCCATTGTCCATATCCTCTTTTATCCCTATTAGGATCTGAATATCAGATTCTTCAAATCGAAGCTGAGGTTTTAATAATACATTACTTAATAAAAAAGCTTCATAGCGATTAAATTTCTCCAAATATTCTTTTTCATACAGCTCTGCAAAACCCTCTAAAACGAAAAGTTTATCGTGCGTTCTGTCAAGTATTCGGAGAGAATTAATAAGGTAATTGATTTCACCACTTTTCGCTAGAGTATCATTTAGCTTTACCTCGCCATTTATATATAGATTATTTAATGCTCTTAACTCAATCCAGTTCATTTTCTATTCTGTTTATATAGATATTCAAATCTTCGTTGTTGTCTTTTGTTTTAAAATAGGAAACTGAAGGGCAATAGTTGATATTATCATCCTCTTTTCCTTTAATCAAATGATGGGCATACCATTCATCAGACAATCCGATATTGAATGTATGAGGAGCCATTGTTATTATCTGATATTGGAATTCTTCTGCTATAGCAGGAAAGGTATTAAAATTGGTATTATCCAAACTTCCTAATTCTTCCAAAATAATAAACCTTAAACCATTACGTTTTTCTTTTTGTACGGCAGACAGCCTTGCGATCCCTAATAATGCGATTGCTGAATAAGTTTCTCCTGTACTTCCGGGAACTTCTGTTCCAAACTGATCCGTGAGCTTAGCTGAAAGTTCAAAGTAAGTTTTGGGGTTTAGTAATTTATCAATCGGAACATTGTTTTTGATTTTTGCTTGTTTCCTAAAAAAATCTTCTATGAAATCTACTATAGATTGTCCAAACTGTAATTCTCCTTTTGTCGCTGTATTCCTAACCTCGTAAGCTATCTGCTTGATATAATCAATCTTTATTTCTTTATTCCCATCAAATTCAAGTTTGAAATTAAACTTATTACTAATCTTTCGATCAACAAAGAATGCGTTTATTCTTTTTACCTGGTCATCATATTTTTCATATCGTTCAGTAGTTTTACTAAATATCTTAATCATATTATCCCTGATACCATTGGCTATGGTTGTTCGGGTTTGATTAGCTTCGTCTAAAGCAGTAGTGATATCATCAGTAGATTTGATTTTGTTGCCCAATAATGCATCTTCCAAAACCCTGAATGAAAAATCCTGGTCTTTAATCGTTAATTGTACGGCCGGATTCTTCTCATCACTCGTTTCTTCAAATGAATTCGAAATACCAATAAATGCTGTTTTATATTCTTCCCATAGCCCATTATAGGTTTGCTCCAATTCCTCAGTATTTCTAGGTGTTAAAGGAAAGTCTGTTATGTTCTCTTGGAAATGTTGGTAATAAGTATTTTTGAGCGTAGTGAATGCTGTTTGCTTCTTAGTCAGATTACTAATAATCATCAGCAAGTCTTGCCTATCATCTTTTATTTTACTTTCCAGCGATTTGAACTTGGTTTGTATAGCTCCTTTTTCTTCATAAAACTTATCTTTCTTATCGCTCCATTCTTTACGAAACTTCAACAACTCCTTTTTTACGATTTCCGGCTCATCATATTCAACCTTAAACTTATTTTTAATTTGCAATAGTTCTTCTTCTTCTCTTTTCTTTTGTGATTGCAATTGAGAGGTCTTTTCATCAATCTGAAAAATGCAGGCTACAGCATTTTTTAATTTTTCAATATTGCTAAAAACAGCAATAGAGACATCAAAGAAATAGTCAAATAGACTTACATCGTAAGGCTTTCCATCTACAATGTTCTCCAATGCTTCCAGTTTGGTATTTATGGAGCTGTTTTCGGTGTTCAATTTTTGAATTAACTGTTGTACAGATTGTTCCAGGTTTGTTCTGTTTCCCAATAGCGTTGCATCTGGATTAAATTGTATAAATTGGTTTAATGCCCCCAGTTTTAACCAAAAACCTTCTTTAGATGGGATTGTATTAAAATTATTAATCAACTCATCAGGATTGATATATTGAAATGAATTGTTCGGATTAGAAATCTCAGAAATAGGTTTGGTCGCGTAATACAAAACCGTTTGTAACTGTTCATTATCTAACGAGGGTAGATTCTTAATATACCAGTGTAAAAGTCCATTTTCATCATTGTCCTGCAATAATGCTAATAGATTTTCTTTGGTTGACTTATCATTTTTTAAGGATAATTTTAATTCATCCAAAATCTCCGATTGTTCTTTTCGGGTTTGGATGACTTTTTGAAGTGTTTTGTACTTTTCCAGATAAGGTTTTGCAAAAGTGATTTCTTTTTTAATACCCTCATTGTTTCTACTTAAAATATCAATTCTTTGTATCTCATTCTTCCAGCTATCATCTACTTCAGGAAGAATAAACATTTTAAGTTCATCGACTTCTTTACCCAACTTTTCTATGCTGTTAGATAAGTCTTGATAACGGTTGAACATATTAAAATTTTCATCCGATTCCTCGTAACTCTTTTTTATTATTGCTTCTTCTACTGGAAGATTTTCGATAGCCGTTTTTAGTTCAGTAAATTCAGTTTCTTGGGTCGTTATCTGTGTTTTTCCTTCCAATTCTCTATCCTGCAATTGTTTTAATTCTATATGGACGTTTTGTAATTCCGCTTCTTTAAGTGATTTGAATTTTGCTTTATGGGATTGCTCCAACTCCCGTAAGTTTGTTAATCTTTTTTGCTTGTTAGATAGATTTTGAATGTCTTTATTCAGACTTTCATATTCTCTCAATATCTTTTCCAGCTCGGATTGCTCTTTTTGAAAGTTGGCAAGAATATCTTCATCGGATTCTTCAAAGAGAAATTCTTTTAAGTTTTTGGAAGCCTGATTGCCACTTAAATTTAGTGTCTTGGCTTTTGAAAATGACTGTATGACCTTAGCAAAGGCTTTTAGATTTTTATCCTGGCTGAGATTTAGAGGGAGTATGTTTTTATCGAAAAGGAATTTATAGTAGGTATTGACACTTTCATTATTACTAAAGAAGTTAAGCCGAAGTCCTTGCTTTTCGTAAAGAAATGTTGCCAAATCCTGTATGTCCACTATTTCTTTCTCTCCAGCTTCCTTTTCCTTTAATAAATCTTTGGCGAAAATAAGCTCTTCTTTTTCAAGAGCCAGTTCATTTATTTTCAGGCTTATATCTGCTTGTTTTGTAATTACAAAAGGAATGATACGTTTTCCCTTCTGGTTATTTATCTGTATTCCGATGGTAATAAATTTACCAGTATTTACCTCAATATTCAAGAAACAGTAGGCACATTTTGTTTTATAGGGAAGGGTATTGATTTGTCGTTCTTCTTTCTTTACCCCATCAGTACCGAATTTGATATGGTCTTTATCATAGACAAAAATCATTTGGAGTAAATCAGCAATAATGGATTTTCCGACACCGTTTGCACCAACAAAATCTGTTCTTGTTGGATGAAAGAGGTAGTCGTGTATATAGTGTTTCAGAATACCGACGGTAGATAGGGAGAAAATTCTTGGATAACTCATAGCACTTCATCATTTTTAAGTTGTTGGCTAAATGACTCAAAATTCTGAAGCTCCTCCTGATACAATTTGGTTAAACGGTGAATAGCAGGTCTTATTTCAAAGACTAATTCTTCATTCCTCCCTGATTGCTTTTCTACCCAGCCTAATTTATCAAAGCTGTCTATCGTTTTGCCAAATTTGTTTTCTACTGTATTCCATTCTTTTTCATCATAAGAATCCCTTATGTCATTGAATAAAATCCTTTTGTATGCTTCTTGATGGTCACTCTCCAGTATTTGTGTTTTTATGTCGTTCCAGCGAATAATCTTTTCCTCGTCAAAATACTTTTGGTAATACATATCCAAAAGTGTCAAACCAATAAGTGTTTGTAATTCAGAAAGCTCTTTATTACGGTTTGTACCGCTTAATTTTCCTTTTCCGTTTTCTGTGAAATCAAGATAATAATATCTACTGCTATCAGAGATGTCAGTAACAAGATTAAGCCTGTATAAGTTACTGTAAAAATTTCTCCACTGTGATTCATAGCTTTCCAGTACAGTATACTCTGCGTAAAACTTGTGGTCAATATGCTTGCCAGACAACAACAGAATATTGATGTCAGCAAAATGCTTTTCAACACTCTCCTCTGTGAGAAAAGAATAATCGCTTATTTCATAATTTTCGTTTTCCATAGGGATATTTTTTGTTGTGACAAGGAAATGATTTTTTGTTCTACATCAATAAATACATCGTTATTCTCTGAAGAATAAGCTGTTAAACGAGATGCTACCTGATAAGCAATAGACAAATCTTTTTCTTCATCAACGATACTATTCATAAGTTCATCTATATGCAATTGCCTTTTGCTTTCCAGAATATCTTTGGCTTTATCAACCCATTGATTGATAATTTGCTGACGGTTAATTTCTTTTGCTATTTTATGCTTTTCATTACGTTCATAGGTTTCATCAACCTCCACATTTACAATGATGTTAGGTTTTGGAAGTTCAAACTCGTAATATCTTGGGTACAAGATTCGGACAGGTTCATATACCACTTGCTTTAGCGGAAAATTGTTACTAAACTTGATACCATCAGCAGTGTATTGAGAACTTTCTAAAACTGTTCGATGTAGCTTTTTTATTAGTAATCTAAAAAATGCTCGTGTTGAAAATTGCTCCTGCAACTCCGTCAATTTTTCACTTGCGTGATTAATTTGTCTACGGATAATGTAAACTTTACGGTCTACCGAATTGAAAAACTCTCTGATATCTGTATATATTTCCTGTGCTTTTTCCCAATCACTTTTACTTTTTTGTACATTGTCTCTATCAAATTTCCCATCGTCTTCCATTTTTCTGTAAAAATGATCCACAACATTTAGTAAATTACCAAGAAATTGGTCTTTGGAAATAATAGCTTCCGTAATATCTTCTGCTCTTTCTCCGAACTTTCTAAAAACAACAGTAAACTCTCGTACTAAAGAAGTTGCACTTTGTTCATCTTCTTTTCGGAGAATATCATTTAATTCTTTATATGCCTCACGCAATTCATCTTCCAACGCCTCTAAATGATCCGTGATGATTTTCTTTGAGCCTTGTATAAATATTCTCCCAAATTTTCGCTCAAACTTTTCAATGATCTTGATCTCACCATGTCGTATGGTAAATGAATCCTGAACACTTTTTTTGAGTGGATGATTTTTGTATGGATTTTCTAGTTTGCTTACCATTAAATCTACTACATTTTTAGCGTAGTCTGTCAGATAATATTTCCACGGCTCATCGGGATGACTTCGCAGGAAGTAATGGAAAAGATTGTCTTTAATGTTATTCCAAGGACGAACGGAATCAAGATTAAACTCCGTTTTTATATCCGTTAGGATTTCATTGATCTCTTTTTGTGTGAAGTATTCTTCAATTTCACGGTTTTTGATTTTTTCATAAAGAGCAATAACCAAATAACCTCCGTCGAAAGCCGAAGGAAGTAGGAGATTGTATTTGGTGTATAGTTGTTTCTCTTTCAAAATATTAATCACTATTCTTTTTTACAAAACAGAATTATTATTTATTCTTTTAAGTACATCTTGTAGTTTAAAATCGGGAGGAAGAGGCTTAAAAGATTTGTCATCTTTAGTACTGATATATAATTGGCGTTGGAATTCCCTTAGTTTTCCCAAATCAATTTTCCCGACCAAGATGGTATCATTTTCTCCTCCCTTTAGTTTCAAAATATCTTTGATTTCAGTTCTAGAAGGCTGTGTAATCCTAGAATCGCCAAATTGGCTGGTATTTACTTGAGCAAAATAGACATGAAGATCTCTTGAGATAGATTCTACAATGTTGGAGAAATAATTGGTATCTCGATTGTATTCAGAAGCAATCAGCAAATCAACTTTTCCCTTAAAAAGACTCCTATGCTTTACATCCGCCAGTTCAAAACAATAATATGGACTAAAGTAAATACCTTTCCAGATAAAAAGATCATATATGTATTGAGTCGGTTTAGGAACTTTAAAATGATTGGTATGAATCATTAACTTTTCACCATGAGTATAATGATTTTTCAATCGGTATACAACCACTGCATCTTTAATGCCATCCTTTACAAATGGAAGAATAGTTACAATGAAATTAAAAGAAACATTGTCTATCGTTACATGCTCCAAACCTGTTATCACCAGTTTCTGTTCATTGGCAGCATACCAAGTAATACGATCCAGTAATTCTATGGGAACAAAACACTCAGGGAATAAAAGAATATCTGCCTTTTCTTCTTTAGTTTGCTCGAAAATTTTATACAAAGTATCAAATCTTTTTCCCTCAAGATTTGGAATATTTCTTAACCCTTGAACCATATTAGATTCAGAAACTTTAGTATTTGCAATAGCTATTGTGGGCGAACTAATACACTCACTATCATTAACACTAATTTGTTGTTTTAGGACAAACGATGATTTGTTTTTCCCTTTGAATGGTCGTACTTTTCTTTGAAACAGTTTCTTTTTGTATTCTTCTTTATCTTCTACTTCATAACTTGACCAATGATATTTATTGGCTCGTAGATAATAATCATAAGCTTTATCTAAATAAATGGACGAGTGGTCTTTATCTTCAATTAACTCATTTATGTTTACAACTGTTTCTTGTTCCGTTGTTGTCTGTCCATTTTTAAAGGAACTTAAATTCTCGTAGAATACGGCAAGACAGCATTCCCAAAACTTTAATGCTCTCGGAGAGTGTTTTATTTTATTATCATTTATTCTGTACATCAGAAAGGGATTTTTAGGTTAGTATAATTTTGATAGTCTCTTTTTCTGACAGTTGTATAGGACAAAAGCGGCTGTGATACGTAGTGATGTCTTATTAGATTGGATTGTCTGTATCTTGTAATGAAATAAGACTCTTCATCTATCGGACTATATTTGGCTTGGTAAAAAGACAAATCATTCTTTAAGGCATTGAAAGAGAACTGATATGTCCTTTTCACTCTTTGAACTTCTGATAAAAATTGGGGGTGAAGTGATAATGCCAATTCATTAGCATTGTCCAGATGTTCTAATACATTGGCTTGATAGTTGTCATTTGAGATAGTCAATAGACTACCTTTGCAGTGTATTCTCTTAATTGCTTCACAACAATTTAAATAAAATTGAACATAAGCTTCAGGTCTCTTATTTACTAGCAGAAACACAAAAACCCGTTCCCATAATGTATAAAGATTAAGCGTATTTTCACCTTGAAAGAATTTGACTATTTTGCTTGCTTCATCTTCTGAAATTTTGTCGGCTCTGCGAAGTGAATTAAATATTCTTTTTGAGAGAAAAACAGATAAGCCAAATTTATCTTCTTTATAGTCTTTAAGCGTTCGGACTTTACCTTCAGTACCATCATATAGTAAGTGATATGCACTTTCTTCAAAATCTTCCATATTCTCTTCATCATTATAGTTTCTAAATTCGCTTGACTTTTCTTCAAGATCTCGTTTCAGCTTGTCTATTACCAAAGACGATTCATCCTTATCAAAATAGTAAAGTAATGTTTTGTCACTTTGACAATATAACCTGGGGAAACTATTTAGCTTGAACACCTTTTCCGTTTCTTTTTTAGAGTTATCTATGCCCAATATTGCGGGCTTATCAATCACCGAAATAATAGGGTGGAAATTCAATAAAACAAATTGCTCTATATCGGATAGATTGTTTTTAAAATCAGTTGTTGTAAGAACTTCGTCTTCTCCAAACAATAGTTGCTCTTTATTATCGTATCTCGGCTTTTCATTATTTACCCAATCTCGATATTGCTCAAAGTTGAAATTTAGTTTTGGGATTGAATCGTCTTCATATTTTTCTGGTAAAATCGGATTTGCTATTACCATTAGTATATCATCTACATATCTGCCATAATACAGAGGTCTTGCATGTTTCAATACTCTGCTATCAAAATCTTTCAGGTAATGATTAGCAAGGATGAAAGAAGATAGAAGCCCTATCGGTAATATATAGTGGGTTAATTCTTTTCGTTCGTTGGATACTTCATGAACAAAATCATAAGGTGTATTATGCTTCGATAGTTTTTGAGTGAAAATTTTATGTGTTTCCTCAAACACAAGATAGAGATTGCTTATTGATTGAAACATATTCTTTCTTCTACCATTAGCATATGGTGATTGTATAGTCTTTGGTTCTAATCTTACAGAATAGAAAAAATCCTTTATGTCCAAGTTGAGAATCAACACATCTTTATTACTATCTAAATGTTCACGTGCAACCTTTACTGATTCATCTCTCCATTTTTGATATTGTTTTGGATAGGGTTTAAATAATCCGGATCCCTGAACTACCTTGTCCTCTTCTTTATTAAGAATTAATCTGTTACCAAAACAATTATCAAATAATGTCCTATCAAGCGTTACTCCTTTCTTTAATATCCACAAAACAGAGATTAGGTGAATTTCTATTGGCGCATCTATGAATACTGTTGACCTTTCAATATTATACTCACTGTTAGTGCGTTTATTTGTAATAATTTGAGATGCTGATCTAGTGCCGATAATTTTTTTTGGAAGAAACTTTGTTTTTATTCGACCTAAAAAACGTTCAAAGAATTTGGGATTCTCATGAAAGGTATTCAGTGCCACTGTAAATATTCTTAGCTTCTTTTCATACAAAGCCATATCTTCATTATCCTCAATTTCAACATCGTATTCTTTTGCAAAGCCATTATACTCTCCTATGACTACAAACAAGTCTTCACTATCGGCAAGATTGGTTTCAAAAATTGCCAATTGCTTCCGCATAAATAAATTAGTTGAATCATAGTAGATGTATGTTTTTAACTTGATGTATGCTTCTAACACCTCTTCGTAAGTGTATTCCATGTTCTCTTATTTACTCGTTATTATTTTAAGATTAATATCTGCAAACTCCTTTATGTAGGTAGCAGTAACACCTAATAATGTTAAAATATCATCAGACGCCTTTGCCTTTGAGAGCCCTGGCTGGACAATCAGAATTTCATATTCTACAGGAATTTCGTTTTTTAATATTCCCAATAATTTTACTAAATCATTTCTATTGCCTTTTTCAAGTCGGGAACAGGATAGACCTTTCTTTGATTTAGTTTCCCGTCTAAGGAGGTGGTTGATAAATTCCTTACCAGATTTATGTTTCCAATGTACGGATTTTTGAGCTTGTCCGCAGACCTCATAAAAATTCTTGATCTGATTACTGACTATACCATCCAAAGCAAACTTTAAGTGATACAACTTAATTTCAATTTTCTCACTATGTGCTTTAATGACAATAACATCGGCAATTTCACCGGAATAATCATCATCGTAGATGATATCAAAATCTTCTTGCTTTAATTGTTCAATAACTTTGTACTGAATAGAATCAATCTTTTTAGGCTGTACACCTTGCGCTTCGTTTCTTAGATTCACACCATCCCAATTCCAAGTTATAAGTTGATCTTTAGGATAGATGCCTATCTGTTGTTTGAGTTCATAGTATTCATTTCCTGTAAGTGCAGAACCGTCCGCATACCAAACAGTGGGGATGAATTTTTCAAAGAATTCTGTACCACTGACTTTAATACGACCAAACTGAACTTCTACAGGTTCTTTTGATTGTTGAGTTATTTTAAAATCCGCAAACGACTCATCACCGTCTTTCTTCTCAAATAGTTCCAGCTTGAAAACAGCTTCTTGTGTTTCTGATTTAAGTGAAAATAACAATTCACCTCCTATAGATGGGTTTACCAAACATAATTCTATATTGGAGAGGTCGTATTTTATTCCGTCTATAATGAAGTTATATTTAGTTTCGACATCGAGGTAAATATCCGTATCCCAATCTATCCATACAGGAAATACTTTTGGAAGGTCTGTTCTGAGGGTTGGAATAAGTGTTTCCCTAAGAATTTGATTAGGGTCAATATTTTCATCCACTAATTTATCTCCTAATGCTATACACCAATTTTTAAACTGTTTTAAATCTCCCTGAAGTTTTGTCCATACTCTTCCTTTGTATGAAGCTCCTATATTAACTGGCTTACCAACTTCAAAACCTGTACCCATAACAAAGGCTTTTTCTCCTCTTTGTTTTTCGGCTAGGCTCAACGCTTCTCCAACATCACTTCCCACCATCATCCTAAAACGGATATTTTTGCCTAAAAACTGTCTTAATCCAACGTTTTGCAGCTTTACTCTTTTGATATTATAGAAAGTCTTAAAAACATCTATTCCTTTAACAAGCTCAGCATTATCGCCTATTATTGCTTGAGCCAATTCGGTGTAAAGGCTTCCATTGTCGGAGCTGTTTATGAACAGAAGATTATTTTTGGTTTCCCAATAAACTATAATTATGTCCCATTGTATATCATAAATTTCCCGTTTATCATGTACCCATTCTACATCAAGCCTTTTACCTATGACTATCACAAGCATATTATGCTCACGATTGACATCATGAAATTTAAATTCAAGATTATCATATCCGGAAATTCCTTTCTGAAAATCACCCGGATTCCAGGCATTAGTCTTATTCTTATAAACAACTGTGCTTAGCTTAGGTCTGATATTTTGAAAAGGAATGTTGGCATTATCTAGTTTCTTAAAACCACTCATGAAATCCTTAAATTCTACCTGTTCGTTCACTTGTCCCGAACTTGCATCTGAAAGAATTTCATTCCAATCTGCATCCGTAGCATACAAATCTGCTAATTCTGCTCTCACATCGAGATCAGCTATATTGGCAACGAAAGAGGCATCACCAAGTTCTTCATCATATTTAGTTCTTGTAAAACGACCTGCTAACTGTAATGTAATGGGAAGACTTTTTCTAATATCATGAAATGCTGCTATTTTCAATTCCGGCAAATCGAAACCTTCACCAAGCATATCAACACAAACAATTATTCTCGTTTGCTTTTGAAGTATCTTATCATAAGTTTCCTTAAAATTAGGCACTCCCGAATAAATTACAACCGGATTGAGATCTTTATGAACTTTGTATAATTTAAAAATTTCCTTTGCCCGCTCTTTAGTAGCACAACGAGCCATAAGAATGTGATTGTGAGGGTTTGGATTAGCTAAATCTGAACGTAAACGTTCAACAGCCACCTTTGCAATTTCTTGATCCGCTTTTTCTTTCTCATATTCACGGATAGAAATAAACTCTATCTTTTTATAATAACCTTGTTCCTGTGCTTTCTTTAAAGGGAAGTTGGAAATAATTTTTCCATCGAGTCTCTTTCCATCATTTCTAAATGGTGTCGCTGTAAATTGAATAACCTTTTCTTTATCGAATTTATTCCGGAACTCATTCCACGAAGACGCTTTCACATGATGAGCTTCATCAATAAATATATGGCTGAATGTTTTGGAGAAAAGTTCTTGAGTCTCATTATTTTGATTGGTAAGCCAACTCATTGTACTTACTACTACATTGCATCTCTCTAAAAATTCAGTAACCTCTTCAGTACTTTCAAATTTATTCTTAATAACTCCAACAATTGGATATAGAGACTTTTCGCCTACAACACCGAATTGTTTTAATAAACCTAAATTGAAAAACTTTCCGGCTATCTGGTTTCGTAAAGAATCAGAAGGCACCGTAACCAAAAGCTTTTCACACCTGTTAGCTACCAGCGTAGCCAACATAGTTTCTGTCTTACCGGTACCTGTAGGCATTACTACTGTTGCTGCATCTAACGGAAGTTTCAGATGTCCCATTATCATATGCAATGCAGCGATCTGAGGTTGTCTTAACCCTGGCTCGTTTTTATCTTCTTCCTTATATAGAAAATCATTTTTCCACGACTGTGCAATCTCATTAGATGAGTACTCTTTTAGAAGAGGGTGTTTCGCCCATCCCTTAATAACTATTTTACTTTCTTCAAACCGTTGTTTTCTAGGAAGCACATTAGTAAAAAGAGCATATTCAATTTCTTCGGGAATATATTCTTCTTTGGTAGTGAGACAGATTTTATTTCCATTGTTTTCTACCACTAAGTAAAAGCGATTTTCCTGCAATATATTAAGAGGTATTGATCGCTTTGAGGCTAATAGTTGTCTTATAATATTTTTGCTTCCAGTTTTTTGATAAAGAGTTGACTCAAGAGAGGGTAAAGTTATTTTCATATGTTACATCAAATTCGTTCTCAAGGTTATTATTAATGGTGATTGAATCACAATTTACTAAGTAACAAATTGCAATTCACACAAATATAACCAAATAAAAGCTCTCTCAATTACGGAGAACCGTAATTTGATACAAATTCAAAATCTAATTATTATGGAAAAGGAAATAGAGAAAATTCCTCTTGATGAAGCAATGGAAATGCTAAAAGAAGTAGGGGTAAATGTCAATCCAGAAGATGCTGAACTGATTATGGAGTTTTTATATAATCTTGTTGAAATAATCATTAGGGAATGTTTTTCGGAATATATGGATTAGGGTTTATATGCTTTTACCTTATCAACAATATCCTCCTTTATAAATTCCCAATATTTCCCTCTTAAACATATTGGGTCGAAATCATCATCCGAAAGCTTAAAATTGATGAGGTTATTCAGTATTAGTTCTTGATCGTGTGTGTAAGGACAACGTTCTAGATGCAGAGAAAGCATAGTAAAAAGGTTGCATTTCTATAGTAATTCATGCAAATCCCAGAAATCTTTCTTGCGACATATACGTTGTACTACATCTATTTTCATAGCAATGATTTCTTCGGTAGTAGCCATTCTGATTTCATCCGCAATCAAAGGAGGTTGTATAAAAGTATCCGTATAAAACACATCTAATTTTACCACATTGTCCTTATCTGTACCCACACTATAAGATTTACCCATAGCTGGATCAAGATTTGAAAAATGATGGTGGTTGGGAAATGTTTTCTCTATAAATTCATCAATATTTTTAAAATTAATAGAACCATATGGGCAGTCACTAAACAAATCTATATCTACAGACAAACGATGTCCTAATTGAAGACTTAATGCTGTACCGCCTACCAAACGAAAGGTTTCAAACACAGAGGATTCCATTAGAGTAATCAATGTATTTTTTAAAAGATCATTGACAATGGTATAGTACATCATGATTATTCTGTAGTTTTATTGAATCTGTATATAGTATACGGATCTCTGATATTGGACTCCTGTAAAGCTTGGTTTACTTTTTCAGTACCATAAAAGCGAATAATCTCCCTTTTGCCATTTTCGTTTCCACGCTCAAAAACGCGTTGAATAACAGCTCTGTACTGTCGTTCCCAATCAATCTGTTGAATATCTGTATCCCAAAACAATCCTTTACTAAGAATATGTAGATTAGGAGTACATTTGATTTCTTTTTCTTTGATTTTTTGGATATCATAATAGGCCTGCAATATCACTAAAGTACCTTCATCCAATCCAAGTTCTCTTTCAATCTTCATTGCTAATGCAGTGCTAATTCCTCTTTTACCTTTAGTAATAGCGTTAAATGTTTGGGGATGTTCCTCGAAAGACAAAGCAAAAGGACGTTGTTTGAAAGAACGTTTTTTTAATTCTCTATCAAGTACAATCCCTGGATGAATCCCTTTGTACTTCTCAAATTGCCTATTCATAATAGAAATATAAACATTTTTGCTTACATAAAATTGACAAAAAAAACATTGGAAGATTATTGCTTTGATGGAAAGGCTATAAATAAACAAAGCCCAACTATCGTCGGGCTTTGTTTCTTCAGCGGAGAGGGAGGGATTCGAACCCTCGATACAGTCATCCCGTATACAGACTTTCCAGGTCTGCTCATTCGACCACTCTGACACCTCTCCGTGTCAATCGTGGCGCAAATATATAAATTTATCCCATTAAAAACATATTAATCCAAAATAATTCGTTTTTCGTTTTGCTTTCCCTAAATTAGGGCTGAGCGAATATGAAGCGAATCCTATCAATCGACGGCGGTGGAATTCGGGGAATCATCCCCGGCATGGTATTGGTTTCCCTAGAGCAAAAGCTTAAGAAACAAAGCAATAACCCAGATGCCCACCTTTCTGAATATTTTGATTTCTTTGCAGGCACCAGCACCGGTGGAATCTTGGTCAGTATTCTCCTCTGCCCCCATCCCAATGATCCTACAAAACCACGGTTCTCTGCTCAAGAGGCACTGGACATTTACCTGGAACATGGCACAGAAATATTTACCACCAGCAGTTGGCGCAGATTCTTGAACCAATTTGGACTGCTAACGGAACTATACGATGAGCATGTGCTCGAAAAAGTATTGGAAAGCTATTTCGGAGATATGAAGCTCAGTCAGCTCATAAAACCCTGTATCATCACCGCCTACAACATCGAATTGCGGAAAAACCATATCTTCCGGCAACAGAAGGCGATTTCTCATGGCGAATCTCGTAATTTCTTATTGAAGGATGTTTGTCGTGCTACTTCCGCAGCACCAACCTATTTTTCGGTGGCAGAAATTTATTCATTGGCAGGCACGCGATATCCCTTGGTGGATGGTGGCGTATTTGCACATAGCCCAGCCATTTCAGCTCTTCTGGAAGTGCTCAAAACCTTTAAGACCTTCAAGATAGACGATGTACATATCCTCTCCCTCGGAACAGGGATTGCCAAGAATGCCTATAACTACGAGGATTTCAAAAAGAAAAAGGCCATATCCATCGGGCCGGCTTTGGTGGATATCATGACTTCCAGTTCTTCGGAAAGCAACGATTATTTCCTACATCAACTGTTCCGATCTGTACAGCAGAGTTCCAACTATATCCGCTTGGAGCCATCCAACCTCTCCTCTATCGAACCTTCCTTGGATGCGGCATCAAAAGGAAATATCCAGAAGATCGTTTCATTGGCCGATAAGATGATCAGTGACAACGAATACTTATTGGATGCCTTAGTGATCGACCTTATCCGCGAAAAAGAAAAAGGGAAAGAGAAAAAAGAATTAACCGTTTGGCAATACCTTAAGGATAAATTTTAATAATTTTACTATCTTAATAAAATTCCAAAAAGAACATTATTCCATGGCAAAAACAATTGCATTAATAGCCCATGACGGCAAAAAAGCAGAAATGGTCGGTTTTGTAAAAGACCATCAGGAAGAACTTTCAAAAGCCCACCTGGTAGCCACCGGAACTACCGGCTCCTACATCCAACAAACGGGTTTGGAGGTAGAACTTAAATTAAGCGGTCCGAAAGGTGGCGATGCCCAAATTGCAGCAATGGCCGCAGAAGGAAAAATCGATGGCATCATTTTTTTTAGGGATCCCCTGGGAAAACATGCACACGAACCCGATATTCAGATGTTGATGCGCATTTGTGACCTTTGGAATGTGCCTTTAGCAACCAATCTGGCAACAGGAACCCTGATCATTAAAGGATTACTGGAATAAATCCAGATGCATTTTCATGCATTAATGGTTATCAATTTCAACAACAGATTAAACATAGAAAGATTACATATTATAAATGGAAAACGATAAAGTGAATAAGGACGAAACTACTCTTGATAAGAATAAAGCAGAAGCGAACAAAACAGAAGATACCATTGGTTTAAACGAGGTTTTGGTGAGTATTGGCGAAGAAAATTACACCACCAACATCCAATATGGTGACCTTTCTTTGATTGCAGATGAGCCTTTGGAGCTCGGCGGACAGAACAAAGGGATGGCCCCATCCCAATTGTTGCTATCGTCCGTAGGAGCTTGTAAAGCCATCACCATGCGTATGTATGCCAACAGAAAGAAATGGAAAGTAAACCGTATCGATATCAAGATCAGCAGTGAGGTTCAGAAGAGTGAACAACAGCAAACCACCTTTATTCGCTGCAATATCTTTATAGATGGCGATCTGGATGAGGAACAAAAACGCAGGATCTACATGATCGGCGAAAAATGTCCGGTTCAGAAAATGCTGCAGAATCCAATTGTTGTAGAAAGTAATCTAATTGATACAAATAGTTAAGAAAATAAAAGAGGATTGTATATTTGCGGCCTAGATTAATTATTAATCATGCATACCATGAGTGAGCACACCTTTACGAGTCCCTTCCGTAATTTTACACGTGAGGAATGGAAAAGATTGAACGGTCAATTAAGTCATGCGATCCGCGAGGAAGACCTCAGCCAATTGCATGCCTTGAACGAACCCTTGACCATGCAGGAGATCGAAGAGGTGTATATTCCCTTGGCCCACTTATTGGAATTGCATATCAATAAATTCCAGGAGCTCCATGCGATAAGCAATGACTTCTTTAAAAGGAACCATCAAAAATTGCCTTTCATCATTGGGATTGCAGGATCTGTTGCGGTGGGTAAATCCACCACAGCAAGGGTGTTGAAAAAGGTTTTGGCCCTATTGCCGCATCGGCCAAAGGTGGAACTTGTGACAACAGATGGTTTCCTCTACCCGAACAAGGAACTTATCAAACGGGATATCCTAAACAGAAAAGGATTTCCGGAAAGCTATGATAGTAAGAAGATCATTCAGTTCCTGGCGGATATCAAGTCAGGAAAATCTTCGGTTTCTGTACCCTTATACTCCCATTTGGCGTATGATGTTCTGCCTAATGAAAAACTGGTGATTTCCCAACCAGATGTGTTGATCGTGGAAGGGATCAATGTTCTTCAGGTCAACTCTCGTAGAAATGGTGTCTTCGTATCGGATTTCTTTGATTATTCCATCTATGTGGATGCGGATGAGAAGAACATTGTGGATTGGTATATCGACCGTTTTGAATCCCTGAGAGCAACAGCATTCCAGAATGAAGCCTCTTATTTCCATAAATATGCAAACCTGAGTACGGAGGAAAGCATTGCCATGGCGAATAACATCTGGAATGAGATCAATCGCCCGAATCTACATCAGAATATACTTCCAACGCGTTATCGTGCTGATCTGATCCTTAAAAAAGGATCACACCATTTTGTGAAGAGGATCAAGGTCAGAAAGATCTAATTAGCTTTTTGCTTATCAGCTTTGATTCTTTGTCCTTTTCGGCTTTTTATCAGGAAATGTAAATAGACTCAAATTTGAGGACCTCTTTCAGGATTTCATTTTCCAACTGTCGATGCATGCGGTTGCTATTGCTGATGGCATACAGATCAATCTTATACTTCACATAATCCTTACCGATTTCCGTAACTTTTAGTTCAATCGTGCCATTCTTAATCTTTAGGTTTGGGTGGGTGATCAAGCTCATTTTCAATGCTTCTTCCAATTCTTTGATATGGATGGATACGGATAAGGGCAGCTCAAACCTAACGGAAAACAGACTGGATTGGTGTGCGGAAAGGTTCATGAATGTCGAGGTGAACACCATATTGTTCGGAACCATCACAATATCATCCTCTTCGTCCTGTAATACCAGGTTGGCAAAGGTAATATCAATAATACGGCCCTTATGCTCTCCCACTCTAATTCTATCCCCTACGGAGAGCTGTTCTGAAAACATCACGATCAAACCTGAAATCATATTGGTGATGTAATCCCTGAAGATCACAGCTATCGCCATCGCCACAATGGTCATGCTGGTGATGAATTTCCCAGGATCGATTCCAAAGGCCAACATCAAACAGATGATTCCAAATACCACATTCAATATGGCGGTTAAGCGGTTAATTCCCAACACGAAGTTCCCACGAACAGGCCGATGGGAATGCCGGGTATTATATAGGAATATGATCAGAAACCTTAAGATGGATAAAATAACGCTGACGATTAAGAATGCTGATAGCCCATCGATAAATTGGACCAATCGTTTATCCAATTTCAGTTCCGACTGGAAATAGAAATAATATATGGTCACCAGACCCAATAAAAAGACTTTTAACAGAAAAGACCAGGGTATCCTTTGTTTATTTTCTTCCAAGCTTGCGTTCATGGTTTTGAAGATATTGTTTTTTTGGTTTCGGAGCAAAACAAGTTCATGGAATATACCGTTATATCCTTAATAATCAACCATTAAATTAAAAAACAATTCATTTAGGTTATGGATTCACTTAAATAACGTTTTATAATTCTTAAAAAACAAGTAACTTAGCAGTCGCTTTTTATAGCAGCAAACACGAAAATATGGAAACAACATTTGATTTTGAGAAGCCAATTGCAGATTTGCAAACCCAGATCGAAAAAGTAAAGCAGGTTGAAGAAAAGACCAAGGTGGATATGGGTGCAACTGTTCGTGAGTTGGAAGAAAAATTAGAACAAACAAAGGTTGACGTATATAGCAATATGACTGGATGGCAGAAAGTGCAGATGTCCAGACACGCAGACAGACCACAAACCTTCGATTATATTGACCTGATCTGTAATGATTTCGTAGAACTTCATGGAGACCGCACGGTAAAAGATGATAAAGCCATTGTTGGTGGTTTTGCGTCTATTGGTGATGAGTCGGTGATGATCATTGGCCATCAGAAAGGTAAAAATACCAAAGAACGTCAGTTCCGTAATTTCGGGATGGCAAATCCGGAAGGATACCGTAAAGCACTTCGCTTGATGAAGATGGCGGAGAAATTCAATAAGCCTGTTATTACCTTGATCGATACGATGGGTGCTTATCCTGGTTTGGAAGCGGAAGAACGCGGACAGGGTGAGGCGATTGCAAGAAATTTATTGGAGATGTCGGTATTGAAAGTGCCTATTATCTGTATCGTGATCGGTGAAGGTGCTTCAGGTGGTGCTTTGGGAATTGGTATTGGTGATAAGGTGTATATGTTGCAGAATACCTGGTATTCGGTGATTTCTCCAGAATCATGTTCTTCTATCCTTTGGAGAAGTTGGGACCATAAAGAAAGAGCAGCTGAAGCTTTAAAACTTACTGCAGAAGATATGTTGGGCAATGGATTGATCGATGGGATTATTCCAGAGCCATTGGGCGGAGCTCATCAGGATCCTGAGACTACAGCGTTGAATGTGAAGGACAGGATCTTGAAAGATTTAGCGATTTTAAAAGCAAAAGATACAGATACCCTAGTGCAGGAAAGAATTGATAAATTCAGCAATATGGGTGTGGTGAATGAATAAATAATCGTCATTGCGAGGCTTTATACCGTCATTGAGTGGAACTCTGTCGTCATTGCGAGGAATTCTTTCGTCATTGCGAGGAAACGAAGCAATCTTTGGACTATGTCATCCTGAGCAGCGTCGAAGGATCTGTTCGTGTACCAAATGTAGATGCTTCGACTTCGCTCAGCATGACAAGCGGGAAGATTGCTTCGTCGTACCTCCTCGCAATGACGGTAAAGACTCCTCGCAATGACGTAAAAACGCTGTTATCCCCCCTGCAGTCATTTCCCATACTGTTATCCCCCCTTCCTAAACGGAATGGGATCCTTCAAAACAAATCGAAAACTCATTTCCTTATCCAATCTCCTTACCAACAAATGAATAGGTTTTCCATCTTTTTCCTGAAACCTCCCCATCACCTCCTTCAACTTCATATCCCCTACCTTTTTACCATCAATCTTCAACAGCACATCATCCTTTAACAATCCAGCCAAATCCGCAGGCGAATCTTTTCTAATATTCGAAATCACATATATCGGCAATAGCCTAAACTCATATTTAAAACTCTGGGAAATATTAACCTTAAATCCAGGTTCGTTATTATCCGTACTACTGCTATTAATATTCGCCGGAACCCTTCGTTGCGTCCAAACCATGCCATCATGCTTAACCTCAATCCCACTCATATTAATAGGAAATGGCTTTCCAAATTTCCTGTTCGGCTTTAAATAAACATGAAGGTTCGAATAATCAAACACAACATGGAAATGCTGCAATACCTGATTCCCTACCGATCCCACCCTATTCTCCGCTAATTTTGCCGCATGCACCGCATTGGAATCTGGATAGGAAACAATGGGTTGATCAATATGGAATCCAGCGAAATCAAACCCTTCGATCCGATTCCTCATTCCGAATATTTCGCCATTGAAACCCCGACCTATATAATCATAAATATGCGGTTCTTTGATCTTTAAATCAGGTATAAGAAAAGGAAAGATCAGCATTCCATCCGAATTCCCCATATCGATCAGCATCTTGGCATCATTTAATTGCCTATCCCCTAAGTTTACATCTGCCATGGCGTAAGGCCTACTTCTTTCCAAGCTAATGTCAATTTTTTTATACCCTTTGGTCTCTTTACTGATATCGGAAAAGAAATCAAAAAGGTAAATTTTCGATTTTTGATAATCTAATTTCACCTGGAAGCTCTCAAAGAATTTACTTCCTAAAATTCCATGCACAGGAAGTCCAACATGACTCGACACATCCAATTCACTGGAATTGATGACATAGATGTCATGTCCAAAGTCTGCCGCTACATCTCCAATGATCAATTCATTGTTCAGTGCCATTATCCCTTCTACGCCATCTTCAATCCCAATTCCACTGAATTTCATTTTATGCACATTTTCCAAGGGAATACTATCCTTTTCAGAAACGAAAAGCATGGTTTCCTTTACTCCGGTGTCCAAAAGAAAGGAAAGGCTAACCCCGTTTAGGGTTACTGGAATGATAACCAGGTTACTGGAAAGATCAAATTTGAAGGAATTCTTTTTCGGAGAAATTAAATGAAAAGATTCTTGCGCCTGCGCAAATACACTCATCATCCCGAACAACATCATGACCAATATTCTCATCAAAAAAGGTTTATATCCCTAATGTAATTAAAAAATTAATCGAATTATAGCGATAATAGTAATAATTAAAAAACATTCGTTAAATTTGTTGTAGCAGAGTTGAACTTTCCAACGTTCAATTAACTTAACCAACCAAAAAAATGAGAAGGATATACACATATCTCAGTCTGTTAATCGGAATTACCTTACTTTTTACTGCTTGTGAGAAGTCTGAGCTTCATTCTGAGTTGGAAAACAGCGAAATCCTTTGGTCTCAATTCAAAATCAACAATAAGAATAGCTATCAATACACCCATACCACCCTCTCTTGGACAGGATGGCGAACTTCCACAACCATCGAGGTTAATGATGGTAAGATCACCAAAAGGGAATTTAATGGCTACATGATAAGTTATTACAATAACGTTCCGGATACCACCAAAAAGATAGAAATCATTGAGCTGAATGAAGATGTAAATAAACATCCCGAACTGATGAAGGACAAGACCCTGGATGAAATTTACCAGTTGGCAAGATCGCATGCAGATAACCAACAGTTAAACGGTAGATTCGTTTTCGAATCCAAGAACAACGGCCTGATTTCAAGATCTGGAATTTTTGATGACGATTGTGTAGATGATTGTTTTGATGGGATTAACATTACAGAAATCAAACCCTTAAATCCATAAGCCTAAGATCACCTCTTCAAAATATACGAATTAAAAAACCCGACCTAATGATTTTAGGTCGGGTTTCTTTTTACAGGTCCCTACATTAACGTATAGGTCCTTTTATTTTTTTCCTGCTATTATAATGCAGCCAACGCAGCATTTAATGTTTCGGAAGGACGCATTGCTTTTCCAGCTAGATCATCATTCGGGAAATAATAACCCTCGATATTTTCTGCTTTTCCTTGAGCTGCGATCAATTCTTCATTGATCTTATTTTCTTGCTCTGTCAAAGATTTAGCAAGTCCTTCAAATTTAGCGGCCAATTCTGCATCTTCTTTTTGAGCAGCTAGCGCTTCAGCCCAATAAGTAGCCAAATAGTAATGAGAACCACGGTTATCGATTTCACCAACCTTACGTGCTGGAGATTTATCATTTGCCAAGAACTTCGCATTCGCTTCGTCCAATGCATCCGCTAAAACCTGCGCTTTAGGGTTGTTCTGGGTTTGAGCTAAATGCTCCAAAGAAGCTTGTAGTGCTAGGAACTCACCTAGAGAATCCCAACGTAAATAGCCTTCTTCCAAAAACTGCTCCACGTGTTTAGGGGCAGAACCTCCAGCTCCAGTTTCAAATAGACCACCGCCATTCATCAATGGAACGATAGATAACATTTTTGCTGAAGTACCTAATTCTAAAATCGGGAATAAGTCAGTTAGGTAATCGCGTAAAACATTACCTGTTACTGAAATAGTATCCTCTCCTTTACGGATTCTATCAATAGAGAATTTAGTAGCTTCAATTGGAGATAGAATACGGATATCTAATCCTTCTGTATCGTAGTTTGGCAAATATGCTTTTACTTTTTTGATGATCTCTCTATCATGCGCACGGTTTTCATCTAACCAGAACACTGCAGGCGTATTGGATAGACGAGCACGGTTTACCGCCAATTTTACCCAATCCTGGATTGGCGCATCCTTCGTTTGACACATACGGAAGATATCTCCCTCTTCTACGGATTGCTCCATCAATACATTTCCTGAACCATCAACTACACGAATAACACCGCTACCTGTTGCTTGGAACGTTTTATCATGGGATCCATATTCTTCTGCTTTTTGAGCCATTAATCCAACGTTAGGAACAGATCCCATTGTTTTTGGATCGTAGGCACCATTTACTTTACAGTCCTCAATAACCGCTTCGTAAATACCCGCATAAGAACGATCTGGAATAATCGCTAAAGTATCACGTTCAGCACCGGCCTTATCCCACATCTTACCTCCAATACGAATCATAGCTGGCATAGATGCATCAACGATTACGTCTGAAGGGACATGTAGGTTGGTAATGCCTTTATCTGAATTTACCATAGCCAGGTCTGGTCCATTGGCAATAGCAGCATCAATAGCAGCTTTTACCTCAGCTTCTTTTTCGTGACCAGCAATCTTAGCATAAACCTCGCCTAGACCGTTGTTTTTGTTGATGCCTAATTCTTTGAATAATTCGCCGTATTTAGCGAAAACATCTTTAAAATATACTTCTACAATAGCTCCAAAAATGATAGGATCAGAAACCTTCATCATGGTTGCTTTTAGGTGTGCAGATAACAAAACGCCAGAAGCTTTTGCTTCTTCGATCGCTTGCGCAACAAAATCTTTCAGTTTTGCAATATGCAATACAGAAGAATCAATTACTTCGCCTGCTTTCAGGTTTCCTAAACCTTTTAATTCTTGAACTGCCCCATCAGCTGCAACAAATTCGATTTTAAATTGAGAATCCTTTTCAACGGTTACTGATTTTTCAGAACTGTAGAAATCACCATCCTGCATAGATGCTACCTTGGTTTTACTATCTGATGCCCAAGCGCCCATACGATGTGGGTTTGCTTTTGCATAATTCTTAACCGCTTTAGGTGCTCTACGATCAGAGTTACCTTCTCTTAATACCGGATTTACGGCAGACCCTAAAACCTTAGCATATGAAGCTTTGATTTTCTCTTCTTCTGCATTTGCAGGAGCGTCTGGATAATTAGGAATGGCATAACCCGCTTTTTGCAATTCAGCAATAGCAGCTTTCAACTGAGGGATAGATGCAGAGATGTTAGGCAATTTGATGATGTTTGCATCAGGCGTAGTGGCCAATTGACCAAGTTCAGCCAATGCATCAGCAGTTTTCTGTTCTGCTGTTAAATATTCATTAAAATTAGCTAGGATACGTCCTGCTAAAGAAATATCTCTTAATTCAACTTCAATATTTGCGGTTTTCGCAAATGCTTGTACAATAGGTAGAAATGAATAAGTTGCCAATAAAGGCGCTTCATCTGTTTTTGTGTAAATGATTTTAGATGACATAATTTTCTATTGAAATGATATTGTTTTGCAATTTAATTTGAGAAACCATGCAATTAAATGCCTGTTTTTTTAAAATTCGCCTAAAGATAAGAAAATGAAACTTAAATAGCCATAAAAGGATAAATAATGACAGCAATTCAAAAATCATTGTCAATATTGAATATATTTTAATTTTTTAAATGGTTTTTAAGGTAAATTTAAGATAGGATTTCCTTGGGTTCCAGGATAGTGATATCATCCTCTGAATTATCAAAAGATCTATCTACAATTACTTTAGCTAGGTCGACGGTAGATATTGGTTTATAATTCTTTAGAATTCCTAAGGCATTGAAAACCTTAATGACTTTTAAAGCTATTTTTTCGCCTCTCCGATCAGTTTTAGGCCGATCAATCAATCCTGAACGTAGAATGATCAATTTGGGGAAATCCAATTGTTTGATCTTTTCTTCGAGCATACCTTTCATCCGGCTATAGAAGAATTTTGATTTTGGACTTGCTTGGGCAGAAGACAGCAACACAAACGTGAAAACATGGTTCATTCTTGCCAGTTGGGCAAATTTTAATTGGTATTCATAATCCACTCGCCACTGTTTTTTCTTACTCCCTGCCTGCTTGAGTGTTGTTCCTAATGTAGAAAAGGCTACATCAGCATCTATGAAAGCAGCATATTGCTCTAGATGGTCAAAATCGACTATCACTTCTTTGAGCTTGGGATCGGGCATAAAGAATGGTTTTCTAACCAAGGCAACGACCGATTCTACTCGATAATCTGCCAAGAGCTGAAGTACCAATTCCCTACCGGTTGCACCGGATCCCCCAATTACCACTGCTTTCATAGATAGATGTTGCTGGATGATACTAAAGACTAAAACAGTACGTCACGGATATTTACATCCCGATCAAAAGAAGCCTTTGCAAAAGGACATAAAGGCATGATTTTCACATTGTTTTCCCTTGCGTATTCAACTGCTTTGTTAAGCAATAAATGGCCAATGCCTTTGCCTTTCTCTTCTTCATCCACTTCTGTATGATCGATAATGATCTTTCCAGGACCAGCCTGGGAATAGGTCATCTCTCCGATTTGCTTTCCGTCTTCTTCCGCAATAAAACCTCCTTTATTGCCATTCTCAACATGTTTAATTAGCATACTATTTGTTTTTTGATGTTAAACTATCAATTATTTTATTCTCTGCCGGAGTTTTTAATGGGACCAAGGTATCGACTAAATCATTTGGAACAGTCATGGACAAAACATAATGTTTGATCAACCATTTTCCATTCTTCTTTTCCAAGACGCCTGATCCCCGACAGATCTTCATCTGTGTATTTAACAATTCATCTAGCCATGCTGTTTTACCATCGGCAGAAAAAGTGATATGTCTTTCCAAAGAAGTGAAGGACCAAGCTTTCCCTTTATCAAAATAAGGTTTGGCCCAGATCATGAAATCCTGCTTGTTCCAGCGTTCTGTAGCATCCGTGCCTATAAAGATGGACTCTTTGTCCATCAGGTCAAAATACGCTTTTAAATCGGCCTTGGAGGCCGCCAGATGCCATGCATCCATCACTTTGTTAATGGCTGCCTTTTGTGTTTGGTTTTGTGCGAAGGCCAGATTTATCCCCATAAATAGGACAATAAATAATCTTATCTTTTTCATATGTTGGTATTGGTTTATAAAAATTAAAATTTATCCAAAATGCTTCACATTTTTGGTGACATTATCGACATTCCACTCAATTTCCTTGCGGAAATCCTCCGAACGTATTGGGCAATTCTCTACATGGCAATAATGGCAACATTCCGGCATACAAGGATCTGCATGTATAAAGAATTCCGTTTTTGATTCCAGGTTAGCATTTAAAACTTGATCAAATTCGGATATAACATCATGAACCTTTGTCAAGGTATAATATTTTGGCAATGTTAAATGGCAATCAATATGCATTTCTTGACCATAACGCTGCACCCGGAGATTATGGACATCGATCCAATTTTCCTGTCTATTCTTGTTCAATACATCAACCACTTCCTGAACAATTTCGGTATCTGATTCATCCATCAGGCCTGATATAGATTTTCTAAGTAGCTTATACCCATTGAATAAAATAAAACTACCTAAACACATGGATAAGGCAATATCGATCCAAGCCTGGTTGGTAAATTTCATGATCAATAAGCCGGCTATCAATCCAAATGAGCTGATCGCATCCACCTGCAGGTGCTTACCATCGGCTTCAATCGTCAGCGAGCGTAGTGCCTTCCCTCTTTTCATGAGGTAGAATCCAACTCCTAAGTTGATAAAGGAAGTGGCCAAGATCAGGTAGATCCCTTCCTCCACATTGCTGACAGACTCTGGAAAGAAAATATTATAGATAGATTTGATGAGGATAACACTACCGGCAATAAAAATCATCCCTCCTTCCACGAAAACAGAGAAGAACTCCACTTTTCCGTGTCCGTAAGGATGGTTCTGGTCTTTAGGCTGAGATGCTAAATAGATACTATAATATGCAAAACCAGATGCTACCACGTTGACAATACTTTCCGCAGCATCTGAAAAGATCGCATTAGACCCTGTGATAAAATAAGCTACAAATTTTATCAGCATCAACAGGATGCCTGTTGCCAAAGAAAGCGACACTAACCTCATTTGTCTTGACATAGCTCTTATTTTTTAGAGGGGCAAATGTAATTATTAAATATACGTTTAATATCCTTTTTCTTCATGTTGTTTTCCTAATCGTTGGGCAATGATGGATACAACGAATATCTGGAAAGCATGATAGACCATCAACGGCAAAAAATACAATCCCAATTTGGGATTATTTGCGAAGATAAATTTGGCAAAAACACTACCATGGGTCAAGGACTTTTTAGATCCGCAGAACAATCCGGTAATCCGATCTTCACGATTAAATTTTAGCACAAACTTAAGGATCAAAAATATGAGCCCATAGGAAATGAAAAACAGTAGGATTACTCCAGCAAATAAACTTAACAAGTAGGAAGTCCCTATCGCATGAAATACATCGGAGATAAAGGATTCAGAAAAACTATTATAAACGATCAACAACACAACGGCCTTATCAAACTTGGTTAAGGATTTTCCATATTTATGCGCCCAATTTCCCCAATATTTTTGCAAAAATAAGCCCAAAATAACTGGAAGTATCACTTCAAGTAA
This sequence comes from Sphingobacterium sp. CZ-2, assembly GCF_004526235.1. Classification (GTDB taxonomy): domain Bacteria; phylum Bacteroidota; class Bacteroidia; order Sphingobacteriales; family Sphingobacteriaceae; genus Sphingobacterium; species Sphingobacterium tenebrionis. Next base: position 936,127 of record NZ_CP038159.1, read on the forward strand.
TAAACCTAAGTACAATTCAGCAAACATATTGACTTCGGTTACTTCTAGAAAGAAGTGCATAAGTAATGGTGTCATCAATACCCCAATCAATCCGGAAATGCTCGCATTAAAAATAGCCGCTGGAATATTACCTTTAGCAATAGCAACCATTACTACGGAAGAAGTAACCGTAGAGGGCAAAGCAGCTAAAAAATAAAAGGATAACCAAAATTGTTCTTGCGTTTCTGTCTGGACAAAAGGGCGAAACAAAAGCACCAAGACCGGAAATAAGATAAAAGTAAACAGCTGTACCGAAATATGGAGTTTCCAATTCTTCATACCAGCCTTTATTTCCGAAAAGCTAAGTTTCAATCCGTAAAAGAAAAAGACCAATGCGATACCTACGCTGCTTAGCACGGAAATGAATCGCCCATTCCCTATTTCCACTAGATCTGGGTATATATACGCAAGGATGATCATGGCTATTAAAGCAACAATAAACCCATCCAATTTCCATTTCAGTCGATTTCGCATATCAGATACAAAGCTATCATAAATTTCAGCAAAGGCTTATTTCCGCTGATTTTTTAAAATGTTACAGCAGAGAACTGAAATTCTTACATTTTTCGTATCATTAATAAATTGTATATAATATATTTGCAATATCATGAGTACAACATCCTATTTATCGGAAAGAATAAACAACCTTTCTGAATCAGCAACTTTAAAAATGACGAAATTAGGTCGTGAATTAGCGGCCAAAGGTATCAACGTTATCAGTCTTAGTGTCGGTGAACCGGATTTCAACACGCCAGAGCATGTAAAAGATGCTGCTAAGAAGGCGTTGGACGAAAACTATACCCGCTATTCACCTGTACCAGGTTATCCTGATTTACGTCAGGCTATCGTCAATAAGCTAAAGACCGAAAATGGTTTAGATTATGACATTTCCCAGATTGTGGTTTCAACTGGTGCTAAGCAGTCTCTTTCCAATGTATTGTTGACCTTGGTAAATCCCGGAGACGAAGTGATCATCCCTACACCTTATTGGGTTTCCTACTCTGAAATGGTGACTTTGGCAGAGGGTAAATCCGTTTTCATCGATACTGAAATCGATGCAGATTTTAAGATCACTCCGGAACAATTAGAAGCTGCCATTACTCCAAAAAGTAAGGTGTTCATGTTCTCCTCTCCTTGTAATCCTACTGGATCCGTTTATTCAAAGGATGAATTGGCGGCATTGGTAAAAGTATTTGAAAAACATCCACAGATCTTCATCATCTCTGATGAGATCTATGAGCATATCAATTTTGTGGACCAGCATGAGTCCATCGCGCAATTTCCTTCTGTAAAAGACAGGGTGATCATTGTAAATGGTTTTTCGAAAGCATTTGCGATGACCGGCTGGCGCTTGGGCTATATCGCTGCAAACAAAGAAATCGCAGCAGCCAATGATAAGATGCAAGGACAGACTACTTCAGGAACTTGCTCTATCTCACAACGCGCAGGAATCGCAGCTTACGAACAAGGATTGGATTCGGTAAATCAGATGAAAGAGGCTTTTGCACGTCGTCGTCAATTGGTTTATGATTTGTTGAATGATATCCCAGGTGTGAAAACGAACCTTCCTGATGGCGCGTTCTATTTCTTCCCGGAAATCAGTTCTTTTTTCGGAAAGCATGATCCTGATGGAAATGTGATTAAGGATTCTGCGGATCTTGCCTTGTATCTTTTGAACTATGGTCATGTGGCTACTGTAGGTGGAGATTCTTTTGGGAATAATAATTATATCCGTCTTTCTTATGCGGCATCCGATGAGAATTTAATTGAAGCGTTAAAGAGGATTAAGGAAGCTTTAGGGAAGTTGGTGTAAAGGAAGATTGCTTCGTCGTACCTCCTCGCAATGACGTGGAAAGTTCCTCGCAATGACGAGATAGTCGTAATGACGAGATAGTCACATTGACGAGGATACTTTGAAAATATAAAAGCTCGACTGCAAAGTCGAGCTTTATACTAACCAACTAAAATAAATATAAGATAATAAAAAACTATAATTAATAAACATGTTGACCATGTTTAGATTATGCTATTATAGTAAGGATTGGTAAATAACTTCTCCGATCAAACATCCTAATACAATCCCCGCTCCTACAGAAAATGAAATCTTTGCCCACCAAGGCAACTTTTTTATCAAACTCAATTCAACCACTATTTTAATGTCCGAAATATTATTACTAATTATCTATGGCAAAAGTGCGAAAGTATTGGTCTTGTGCCAAGGAATTGAAATTGGTTTAATTAGAATTGTAACCGAACAACTACATAGCTGTTTACAACATCTATTTTTAACATAAATATCATAAAAAAGAAATCTTTACTTGCCTATTTACAAACATTTACCTATTTTTGCACGTCCGTTAAAATAACTACGGCAAGAATTCATTAACATAATTATTTAAACAATGCAACAGTACGAATCTGTAATCATTCTTACCCCGTTGCTTTCAGAAGATGCTGCGAAAGAAGTAATCACTAAATTCAAAGACATCTTAGTAGAAGGCGGAGCCGAAATTATCGCTGAAGATAATTGGGGTTTGAGAAAATTAGCGTATCCGATCCAGAAAAAAACAACTGGGTTCTATCACTTAACTGAATTCAAGGCTCCAGGTGAATTAATCAAAAAATTAGAGGTTGACTACAAACGTGATGAGCGTGTGATGCGTTTCTTAACTATCTCTCTTGACAAGCATGCAGTTGCTTACAACGAGAAAAAACGTAGCGGAGCATTCAACAAGAAAGTAGAAACTAAAACTGAGGAGGCAGCAAACTAATGGCAAACGAAAATATCCAGTACGTAACAGCCCCTAAAGTAGAGGACAACCGTAAAAAATACTGTCGTTTCAGAAAGAACGGTATTAAATACATCGATTACAAAGACGCTAACTTCTTATTGAAGTTCGTTAATGATCAAGGTAAAATCTTACCTCGTCGATTAACAGGTACATCATTGAAATTTCAACGTAAAGTAGCTCAAGCGGTGAAACGTGCGCGTATCATCGGACTATTACCTTACGTAACTGATTCATTAAAATAAGGAGGATACGATAATGGAAGTTATATTAAGACAAGATGTTAAACACCTTGGAGAGAAAGACGATATCGTAGTAGTAAAACCAGGTTTCGGCCGTAACTACTTAATTCCTCAAGGATTTGCAGTATTGGCAACATCATCTGCAAAAAAAGTATTAGCTGAGAACATTAAACAAGCTCAGTTCAAACAAGATAAAATCAAGAAAGATGCTACGGAATTAGCTGGTAAATTAGAATCGGTAAAATTATCTATCGGTGCTAAAGCTGGTGAAACTGGTAAAATCTTTGGTAAAGTGAACAGCATCCAAATCGCTGACGCTCTTAAAGCGCAAGGTTACGATGTTGACCGTCGTCGCATCACTTTCGAAACTGAACCTAAAACTTTAGGCGAATACATCGCTAACTTAAACCTTCACAAAGAGGTTAAAGTTCAAGTTCCTTTCGAAGTAGTAGCAGAATAAGCTTTACGGATAAAAAAATAAAAGTCGCTTCAAATGAAGCGACTTTTTTTATGTTCGAATACCAACCTTAATTCGGCCAGTACACATCATGACGTTTGTAAGGTTTATTATTACCCTTATTGTTTTTGTATTTCTTCTTTTGCTGTCCAGGGGCATAACGTTTAGCAGATTTACCACCATAACGTTTCTTCGCTTGTCCTGGAGGAACATGACCACGGCGATGATCACTCACATAACAAGAGCTTACACTGAAGGCCATCACCGCTATTAGAATTAATCCCATTAATCTCTTCATATCTTATTATTTCTTGTTTCTATAGGTGTTAGACCAAATACTAAGCCAAAAGTCAATTCTATTTAAAAATTAATGAGTTGAAAGAAGCTATTCAGATCTTGATTCTTAAAATGAATTCGCCCAATCAAATTGATTTCAGTGGGTTGTGAGGATTTTCCGTTTATCTCCAGGTAATCCAGTTTTTCATAACTCGGCACGAAAGCAAAGTATTTTCCGATCAATGGACTGTTCTTATAATAAAAATGGAAAACCCGGTCAGATGGCACTAATGTTTCCTCCTGGCCTTGCTGCTGTCCAGCTGTAGTTAAATTTAAAAGACCAGCATGTTCCGATTTATGGAATTTATAGAATATCTTTTCAGGAACTAAGGATAGTAAATGTGGTGATCCCATGATGTTTAAATGGATATCCGGAACCTGAGTTTCATTTAAGGTCTTCTTTTCGATCATTTCAAAATTATCATCATAATCATAGCTGACTATCGAATCTACCTGTGTGATTTCCTTGTTGGATATCCGTAAGCTCAAATAATTCCCTAGATAGTTTGAAATGCTATCCAACGGTGTACTGCTGGTTGAATCGCTCAATAAGTTATTCAAATTAACCATGGCACCTAAATCATTATTGATTTCCAAATGCACCAATAAGGAATCGTGCGAATCAGTCTTCAACTTTTTGGTAGCCTTCGGAAACCGATAGGAATCGGAAGCTAATGTTCCGGTCAAGGTTGCTGTACCAGCAGAGAATTTGAGGCTAAGGTAATTCTTCCCCTCTCCTTGCCAGGTCATATCGCCCAGGTTACTGTTTCTCTTTGCATCAAATCGTTCCTTTGCATTTACCCAATCCTGTTGATCATCTTGCAGTAAAGCTTTCATAGGTTCCAGATTTCCTTGATTTTCTTTCCCTAACCCTACGACTAGCTTGGTATCCGACAATAAAATACGCAGATCGCCTTTGGTGAAAAACAATTCATTGGAAGCAGACAATCCTTGCTGTGCCTCCATGCCTAATTTATCTGTTAAAAACTGTTTTGCCTTGGCAAAATTAGAAACCCTTAAAATGGTGTAATACGTTGATTCTCTCTCAGGCAAGGAAAAGAAGTAGAGATGCCCAGGAACATCAATCCCCATACCCCATATTTTCACTTTATCAGCAGAAGTGCTATCTTTTCCTTTCGAACCATAATAAGCATTCCAATTCATCAAAGAGTTACTTCCCATCTTTAGCAAAAGGTTATCCACTTTGATATGGAGCATGGCCTGAGAATCTTTCGGAATCCTGATCTTATCCGCCTGATTGGCCCTAATGGTTCTTAATACAAAAAGACTTATGGCGATAACCACCATAAGTCCTAAAATAACATAAAGTATCTTTTTTAAAATTCGCATGGAATTAGTCTTTAAACTTCAAGGTTAATTTATTGATGGCATCCACCATAAAACTCACCGCATTTGGTTTGGTTTTCGGGAAATCAACCCCAATTTCAAAACCTGCATTATTACCTTTCACTTTTTTAGAAACAAAATAAAGGTTGCCATATTGCGACAATTCATTGATCGTTTCTTCTATATTCCGGTGAATAGGAATGTCCAACTCCTTCACCAATGAAGGAACTTGTTTTGCATTGAACACCAGGGAAACTGGGTTATTCTTCACAAAGGAAACAAAACTTGCATCGCCTTTCCCGCGGAAAGTTTTGGATTTGATATCCTTCAATTTCTGTAAATCATTGGATAAAAATACTATTCCTTTATCAATTAATAAATAGGGTTTTATGCCCGATCTGTCGTTTATTTTTAATTCAAAAATACCACCATGGTCTTCAATGGAATTTTCCGATTTACCTACATTGATAATCTTTTCAAAAATACGGGTATCATCCGAAGAGAACATCCATATAAATTGAGGCAAAGTTTCCATTTTCGTGCGCTCTACCTCGGTATAATTATAATCATCATCGTATTGGTAATCCTTATATTTCACCTCTTGTTTGGTTACACCATTCACAACGAATAGATTATCGCCTTTGATTACTTTACCAAGAGCTTTTTCATCCAAGGTCACATCAGCGATGGTCGCAAACAGATCGATGATATTACCTACCTTATCGCCTGCCATATTACCATATACTTTTTTAACCAGACTTGGCATATGCTTGATGTAAGCCTCCGAGTTCATGTTCAATGAAATAAAACCCAACGCATTTGGATCTAAAAATTCAAAAAACTTAGGATTGAACTTGTTTTTATAGATATCCTTAAAATATTTCGTCATTTCCTTGTCCAGGCCAAGGTCTCCTACGAATTTCAACTGAGGACCATCAACGATCAAACTTCCTGCTAAAGATTCATAGCCATAATCGAAAATTGGCTTAGCACCAAATGTTCCGTAAAATAGATCCATTGGATAATATAGACTATAGAATTCATTAAAGTTCTTCATTTCTAAACGCATCAATTCATTATCCTTCATTCTGGAGAAAGTTTTTGACTTGCTATAACCTATCTTACCGTCCAATATTTGCGTAAATCTTTGGTTGACCCATTGAGCCATCAAGACATTCTTTACGGAATCATTATGCTGAGATACTTCGGCATACACCTTATAATAATCATCCTGATATTCATCACGTTCCAAAACCGAATCTACATAAGCATATTCATCCTCTTCTATTTCAGTTCCTTTAGCTGGAGGAGAAGCCGGCGGAACTATAAATTCTTCTCCTTCTTCGAATTCAACCTCTTTGATTTCACCTTGCTTAACCGGTGGAACTTCGACCGCAGTAATAGTCGTATCTACATAAACCGTATCTGGGTAAGCTTCCACGGTAGTTGCTGCTGCTGCATCATCATAATTATATTTAGGATCTTCCTTTAGGCCGTATCTTGTTCTGATCTCCTCCTTATTAAAATAATTGAACATAGGGACAGCACCCAGAAAATAAAGGGTATTGTCATCCCAGGACATCCTTAATGTACCGTCTGAGGTATACATGGTTTTCAGGCCATCTACCGTCTGTATTTTTTTATCTTTAGGCAGGACCTCTTCTAATTGCGCTACATTGGCTATTGGAAACAATGCCCCGATGTATTGAACACTATCCGTGATCTGGGCATGGATATAGGCCTTGGAATTCAGGTCAAGACCCAATTCTTGGATGTTCTCCTTACTTATCTTATTCTTTTTTCCGAAAACATTATCAAAGAACCCTATATTCTGGAAGATCTTATTCACTTCAGCTGCATCCACGTGCTTAAAAAAAGCCTTTCCATTCATCGCCATGACTACTTGAGCTTCCTCAGGAACCTTTTTCAATAAGTCTTGGGCATGAATCATGTTGCTCCATCCAACCGTCGCAAGAACAGCGACTAGTCTAATCATTTTCATATTATATGTATTAGGGTTAATGTTTCTATTTTAAAACGATGGTATTCGTCAGGTCCACCTTTCCATTGATCAAATCAGGAATATTGACCTTTAACATCACCGCCTTCTTATTTGGTGATACCTTCGCTAGATTATTCTGTTGTTTTGCTACCAAATTCTCAAAACGATAGATACTTGTATAAAAGGCCTGTCCGAAAGATTGCCTATTTTCTGGTCTTAATTTTTCGAATTCCTTCTTTCCTTCCGTACTGTGTTTATAATTTCTTTTCAGCGTTTTAGATCCGGCATCATAACTATAGCTGGAATAACTGTTTATCTTCGCTTTAAAGTGCTTGGATAAAGTGTTGGTATAAGCATTCAAGGCTTGCACATTCTGGAAATCACAGCTGATGCTGGCAATATAATTGTCAAAATCCAAACGCTGCTTAACATTGCTGATTCCAGGGGTGTTTTTTAATAGATTGACGATGACTGCCATTTCCTTCCTTATTTCCGCCTGATTTGGGATCTGGATACCATCAATTTTATCCAATTTCATTAAGGAAGCCACTTTGGTTTTACTTTTACTGAGGTTCAAAGTTCCTTGGATAGTGCCGGAACCATTGGATTTCATGTTGATTTCTTCCACTACATCAAAACAGGATGTTAAGCAAAAAATGCTCAACAGACAGATCATAAAATGAATAATACGCTTCATATTTTCTTTAAAAAAATAGCAATAATAAACTGGAGTAAACCTAAAGAATTTTATTGACTAGACTAATTAATAGTTTGTTCAAATTATATAATAAATACAATATCCTGCTTAATACAAGCAATATGCCACAATTCTGTGAATAATTAGTTATTTATTTACAAATCTTTAAAGGCAATAAATGAAAATAGGCAGTACCCTAATAATCAAGGTACTGCCTATCCATTAAATAATTATTATTTAATAATTATATTTCTCAACTGATTTAATTTGGTTATTACCTTCCGTAAAGACCAATGTAGGTTGATAAGTTTCTGCTTCTTCCGGACTAAGGTTTATGAACGATAAAATATGTACCGTATCTCCTACCTTAGCATGCAACGCCGCCCCACCGTTCATACATACCTCTCCACTACCCCGTTTTCCAGGCAATACGTAAGTCATGATACGACTTCCATTTACTGCGTTATTGATGTAAACCTGCTCGTATTTCACAATACCTGCTGCATCCAATAAATCAGCATCAATGGTAATCGAACCATTATAGGCCACGTTTGCCTCTGTAACTTTAACTGTATGAATTTTCGCTTTTAATAATTTTAATTCCATAGATTGTTTACTTCCTAAATAGATTGTTTGATGGCCTGATCGGCCAAATGAATTGTTAAAAATATAATTTCTTTCTGATTTTGCTTAATGATATGTTTGTGATAATGCACATGGTAAGAAAATTCAAAAGGCTTTTCCATATCCAAGTCTTCATCCGCCTGTGCCATTACCTGATATTCCGTTTCTCCTTTCGCATTGTATTTCCTGATCTCATACCCAAAACTCTTTTCTTGGAGATAAAACCAACTGCCTTCACCTAATCCACCTAACCAAGTAGCCTGTTCAGGGACATGCATGGGCTTGTAAGGCTCATCAATATACCCTAAAATATTATCATCTGGCAAGGATTTCGCATGGGAAGAGAAAAAATTAGGCTTCAATAAACCGATCTGGAATTTTAAGGATTCCCAGCGGTTCAGCTTCCATTTCTCGATTACATTCCTTTCCAAAATAACTATTTCATTATCCTCCACCGCATTAACCACATTACTCGTCGGGCTTGCCTTGATGTTTTCCGGATACAGGATCTTCTGGATTCGCTTATCCTTTGGCTTCATACCTTCTACTAAGATCTGTGCCACATACCTCGAACAGGAATTGTTTTTTGCAGCCAATGCTCCATATAATATAGGCCCTTGATCCACCAGATCTTCCGCAAATTTTACGGCCTTTTCAAATGAAATATGATAGGAAACAGAACATAACAGTTTTCCACCACCATGGGTCGCAGCTTCTTTCGCCCTTAATTCCAATAAGATAGCATTCAGATTTTGCAATTCGCCATTTTCATCAAACTGGGCTTTTGTGTCTATTTTTAATCGCGGATCGAACTCGGCAGATCTTGCTCTACCATAGCCCCTAGGTACAATATACCGACCGAAATCGTAGTATTTGATCAAGCCGGATTTCCGTTCAACCAATACGATAGCTGCATGCCCAACTTTAAAATTCAGGTTCTTTACCACCCCTAATTTCTTAAAGAAAGACATCCATAATTCATCACCCCTGGCCGTTTGATCTGGCCAGGCAAGTGGTATGGCTATATCATTGTATCGTTGCATCTTTCCGCGCTACCTTTGCTTTTGAAATCCAATAAAAATCTTTGTATAGTTTTTCCAGATACCGATCGCCGTAATCCGGAAACAAGAGCACCAGATTATCCGTTGGCTTTAAATCCATGGCTCCTATATGCTTATCCAAGGCAGCCAATACGGCAGCACTCGAATAGCCTAAAAGCTGGTTGAATTCCAGTGCAAATTCATGTGCCATTTCTTTACTGGCCTCCAAAGAGACCTGAAATACACGGTCAACTGTGTTCACATCGAACGACCCAGGAATAAAAGTCCTTCCGATACCTTCAATGGAATCAAATTTAACCTCCATCTCTGGCAGTTTCTGTTGGATCAGGAAATGCTGATACACCGAATTATTAGGCTCTACGCCAAAAACCTTGATGCTTGGGTTCATTTCTTTAAGGTATCTTCCAACCCCGGATATGGTCCCTCCAGTTCCCATCCCGATCAGCACATGGCTAACTTTACCTGCTGTCTGATTCCAGATTTCAGGTCCCGTAGTTTTATAATGTGCTCTGATGTTGGATGAATTATAATACTGGTTTGTAAAATAGGCATCTTCGGTATTTGCAGCATATGCTTGGGCGAGGTATTGGGTTGATTGAAAATCATGCAATCCATTCGAATTCTCACAAACAACCACCTCTGCACCATAGCTCTCCAAAACCTCTATCTTCTCCTGGGAACAGGACTGGGAAACAAAAATCTTACTTTTATAACCCATCTCTTTGGCGATCATCGCCACACTGATCCCTGTATTGCCACTGCTTGCCTCAACGAATGTGCCCCCTTTGGGAAGCCTATTTTGTTTGATCGCTTCTTCCATCATGAATAATGCAACCCGGTCTTTGGCTGATTTCCCTGGATTATGGTATTCCTCTTTTATAAAAATATTGACGCCATAACGCGCTGATAGTTCAGTGTGTTTATGGAGTGCTGTATTTCCAATCTTTTCTCTTAGCAAAGTCTCTCCGAATTGAATGATGTTTCCTGTTATTTTTTGGTTTCTTGTTATTATTTATAACGATAAGATACCCGTTTTTATTTCTAAATAAAACAACTACCAAGCCAAATTGTTGAAGGAAATGGCTGAAATGGTGTTAATAGGCTAATTCTTATCAGAAAAGTTACAATTAAATATTTAAATTTGTTGGAAACCGTAACAATATGAAACCAAAATCAATCATCATAGCTGTACTATTAGCGTTGCTATTGCTTATTTTATTCAATAATAAGGAAGAAGCGACTTTTTGGTTATTTACAGAGATCAGGACTTCTAAATTGATCATTCTTGGGATATTCTTTTTGATGGGGGTAGCCGTTGGCGGGATATTATTCCGCAGGAAGGCAAAACACCCGAAAGAGTATGGAGTTTCGAATCCGAATGTGGGGTATTTGGCGCCTGAGGATGAAGAGTTTTTGAAGGATGAGAGAGATGGGTTATCTGATGATGATAGGGAGTATATCCGTAGGGATTAGGTGGTTTAATTGCACAGCCCCCGTCATTGCGAGGTACGAAGCAATCCTAAGCGTCATTGCGAGGAACTTCCCCCGTCATTGCCATTTAATCGTCATTGCGAGGAACTTTCCCCGTCTTTGCGAGGAACGAAACAATCTTCCCGCATGTCATGCTGAGCGTAGTCGAAGCATCTGTGCGTAGACCAATGTACAGATCCTTGGAATCCGCTCAGCATGACAAAGGTCAAAGATTGCTTCGTCGTACCTCCTCGCAATGACGCGGAAAAATCATTTCCATTCCCATATTTTTTCAGGAGAATCCGTAAATATTCCCCTACTATTCCCTCAAAAATTAATGCTTTCAAAATGAGGAAGTTTAGAAATTATTTAAAAATAACTTTACAATAAGTTTGCAATTTCAGGTGAAAAGTCTACCTTTGCATCACTTCAAACAACGAAGTGGTTCTTTTAAACAAAGAATTCCGATTCCGTAGCTCAGCTGGTAGAGCAATACACTTTTAATGTATGGGTCCTGGGTTCGAGTCCCAGCGGGATCACAGAAAAAAGCAACTCTTTTGGAGTTGCTTTTTTTTGTATTTAGTAGTTAGACCAAAGGCGCCATGCCTAAACTATTTTTAAATATTATTTCGAAGAAGATTCCATTTAATTGGATATTTTAAGCATAAGTATCTATTTCGCATACTGGTAAAGAAAATACCTTCCATAAGAACTCAATTTTCTTATAGTTAGCTTCGAAGTAAAACCATAGTGAAAGTATACTAAAAGTATGTAAAATGTATGCTTTACATACTTCCCGCCCACTTCCACCCTGCTTTAACCCTACTTAAACCACGATTCTAACCCAAATTCAAACATATTTTGAAGACATATCATAGAAGCCACTGGGAGAAAATGGATAATATCCGTCAAGATTTCCTGCTTAATCCACAAGTTTTGCAAAAAACAAAGCTATCATAAAGATTACCAATAGAAAATGTAGATAATTTGTATATACCATTGTAAGTAAATTGCAGGATTTGTTGACTCATCCATCATATAGATTCGGTTCTTTCTTCATATTCTTGTAAAAACAAGTAATCATGAAAATAGGAAGGAAATCAATTTCAAATTTTGGCGGCATTTTATGGCTCGTTTTAATCTCCTTAAGCACTATCGCATTCCAATCTTGTAAAAAAGATAAAGACGATATTGAAGATGAAGATCTAGACCAAGTTTGGGGAGGATCTGAACGACCGTTTCCTATTTATACCATTGATGATGCCACCTATATTGTTAAAGAAGATGGGACGCTTTGGGCAAGAGGACGAATATTTAGTACTTCCCCTGGTGTAAATGAAGCCGGATATATACAATTAGAAAGCAATGTAAAGAAAATTGCAAATGCTCATAATGCGGAGCGGCTATATGTACTCAGAAAAGACAATTCCGTATGGAGATCACCTGTTTTACCAAGTGATGAAAAACCCGAATTTGTTAATCAAAAAGCTACGGAAAAAGTAGCAGACAACGTAAAAGATGTAGTGGAGGGCCAGTATTTCGCGGCACTATTGAAATATGATGGTACGGTTTGGGCACTTGGGAAAAATTCAAATGGTCAATTCGGATTAGGAACTGCTAGTGATCAAGAATTACCGCTTACCCAAATTGCCAGTGGTGTAAAGCAAATTGCTGTAGGATTTAATACTATTTATCTTTTAAAAAATGATAACTCGCTATGGTCTGCTGGAGATGATAATTATGGCAAACTAGGCTATCCTACCGACGGAGACCAACGCACTTTCGGGAAGGTAATGGAAGATGTGAGAATTGTGCGTGCAAACGGAAATAATGTTATGGTCATTAAAAAAGACCGCTCAGCCTGGTCTTTCGGCACCAATGCCAATGGTACCCAAGGCATTGGCGTTAGTCCGAGTGGCAGTATTGAACCCATCTACCCCCACCGAATTGCTGATCAAGTAAAAGAGGTCTTCCCTATGGGATATACCTGTTTTTTTCTTAAAGAAAATGGAACGCTTTGGGCATCCGGCACTAATAATTATGGGCAAATGGGTATGGCTACACCAGATCGTAGCCTTATTTTTATCCAGATAGCGGAGAATGTAACTTACATGTCGGCACACAATTATAATCGCCATATTGTAATACTGCAAAACGATAAATACATGATGACCGGTCGCAATGCTTTTAAAGAAATTCAACAGTCAGCCATCCAAAAATTCACTACTTTTACAGAATTCGAAATGCCGTAGAACTAATCGATTAATACCAACAAATTGAAATGAATAATTTTACCAAAGCAGAAAATATCTTGAGTCAAATTAGTGACAAAACTAAACTTGGCGACTTAAGAAAAATTGCAAATGACATTAAAAGAGACCATGAATTAGCTTTGGAGCTGTGGTCATCAAAGGTGTTTTTAGCACGTCAATTGGCAATTTTAATCATGGATAAGAAGCAACTATCTCCAGAATTTATTGATAAGTTGGACAAAGATATAATGCAACATAATGAAAATGAAAGGATTCAATTAATTGACTGGTTAATGGCCAACCAATTATCAAAGGACAAAAATACAATTGCATTAATGAATACTTGGGAGAATAGTCCATCTTCACTTCAGAGAAGGGTTTATTGGTATTATCAAGGTCGCTTACGTTGGGTTGGGCAAAAACCGACTAATAGTCAAGAATTATTATCAAAAATTGAATCACGTATAGATAAGGAGGTATTAGAAGTGCAATGGGCCATGAATTTCACGGCAGGTTGGATAGGTGTTTATGAAAAAGAACTCCGAAATCGATGTATTGCACTTGGTGAAAAAACTGGCCTTTTCAAAGAAAAAACAGTATCCAAAGGATGTACTCCGGAATATTTGCCAGAGTTTATAAGAATAGAAAGTAACAAGCGGAATTTATAATTCGCACATGATAAATACTACATCAATCCCAAATCCTTAACCTTTTGCAATAGGTTCACCGTTTTATTCACATTAAATTTCTGAAGAAGATTTCTTCGGTGCGTATCCACCGTAGCTGGGCTCACAAACAACAGTTCTGCCATTTGTACAGAACTTAAACCTTGTGCTAAATAATTAATTACCTCCTTTTCCCTGCGGGTAAGGGCAGGAATTTCCTCCTTCGGATTTACCTTGCTTATCGCCATAACTTTTTGAGCGGCTTCGCCAATATAAATCCCACCAGCGGCTATATGCGTAATAGCCCGCACAATCTCCTCCATGGCTGCACTTTTTAACAGGTAGCCCGATGCACCATGCTGCAACATCTGAAGCATCATATTCCGATCATCCAGATTACTCAAACCTAAAATGAGTAAATCGGGATAGGCTTGTTTTATTTCCGAACAAACCACCAACCCATTACCATCAGGCAATTGAATATCCAAAAGCAATACATCAGCCTCCAAAACCTTAAGCAAATTCCGGAGTTCAGTTAAACTGGCTGCAGCCGCAAGCACTTCAATTTCCTTATGTGGTAACAAATAGCTACTCAAACCCTGTGTAATCAACGGATGATCATCACAAATAATCGTACGAATCATATTTTAAATTTGGCATGTAATCATAAAATTGGAACCTTCTCCTATTTGGGAATCAATATTCAATTTTCCACCCAAGGCAATAACCCGATCTTCTAAATTATGAAGACCCATATTTCTTCTTATTTGGTTTGGATCGAAACCCTTGCCATCATCTTCCACCTCAATTAGCACAAAATTATCCTCCACTCCTACTTGAACAAGGATCTTAGAAGCATCCGCATGTTTCACCGCATTGGTTATCAGTTCCTGTATAATACGCAATAAGGGCAACTCTATATTGCTGTCCTTTAAGGATTCCAATCCTCGAGCATAAAAATTGATCTTAGTTGAAGTGGATTCCATCTGCTGACAAAAATGTCGAATGGCTTCCTCAAAACCATCATTCTTCAAAACGATTGGTTCAAGGTTATGTGCAGTTTGTCGAAGTTCTAAAATCACTGCCCCCAACTGTTCGGTCACTACCGCTAAATCCATTTGATGATGGGTATGTCCATCCTGATGATGTTTACCTTGATGGTCCCGAGCAATACGTTCCACATTCATTTTTAATCCCGTAACCTGTCCGATCAATCCATCGTGCAAATCCCGAGCAAGCCGTTTTCTTTCCTGCTCCTCTCCTTCAATTAATGCTTTTGCCACATCGATTTCCCGCTGTTGTTTTAACAATAGGGTTTCCTGTATCGTTCTTTTCTTTCTAGCGTTCAAGGCATACCAAATCCAAAGTCCAATCAAGCCGGCAAGCACAAGACCCGAAATCATGAAGGTTCGGTTTAATAGATTTCTACTTTCCAATAAGTTGATCGCTTGTTCTTTTTCAGCCGTACGATATTTTGTTTCCAGCACAGCCATCTGTTTTTTGAAGTCTAATGCCCCAAGGCTATCACTCAAGACTTTATATTCACGAGTCCAGCGATATGCCTGTTCAAAATTCCCCAAACTAGCCTCCATTCCCGCAATCTCATTGATCATCACCATCCGGCTTTTGCTCATCGTACCACGGGGATCTGCTAATAGCTCCGAAAGTTCCTTTTTTGCTGAAACCATATCTCCTGCTTCCTTATAAGCCTGTGCTTTCTCGTATTTTAAGGCAAATTTGTCCCAATACAGATTATATTGATCTGCTAATTTCATGCCTGCAGAAATTGCCTGTTGCGCCTCATCAAATTTCTTCTCTTTGATAAGAATCCTGGCCTTATTCTTATAGAATAGGGCTGCTAATTTTTTACTCGGCAATTTGTTCAATAAGATTTCCGATTTCTCCAAGACTTCTTTACACTTATCCAATTTGTTCTGCATATAATAGGTGTCGAACATATTATGATAAGCCCAAAGCAGGTTTTCGGTTTCCTGTTCAGGAGATTTTACCAAACTTATGGCCTTAAAATAATATTCTAATGCTTTTTCGTATTCCTTGTGGTTATAAAAAAGCATTCCGACATCAGTAAAATAACTCATCAATAAATCTGAATCCCCAGATTTTAAGGCATAAGGAATACAATGTTTGATGGTGATGTCTAAAAATGCTTTATCATCATCTTTTTGTTGTTCCAATGCCCCATAATTATGCCATAACTTTGCCCTGTACCGATAGGATTCCTTAGTATCTATTTTCTTAAAGTATTTTTCGGCTTGCATGTAAATGGCTTGGCTCTTTGGGTTATTATTGCCATAATAAAATCCTGCCTCGTAAAATAAATAGATGCCCTGCAACAAATCCTTTCCACGGATCAGCGGCTTAGCCTGAAGAAGATATTTTTTAGCTTGTAAGGTATCCTGATAAGACCAATAATCCGATAGTTCCAACAAAGCCTTAAAACGCTGTTCTTCCGTTGTCGCATCCTTCAAGGACTTATCAAGTTGCTCAATTTCCTGTCCCCAAATGATAAAATGGACCAAAGAGAAGCATAGCATCAAAAGATAATTTCGAATCATTTATTTGCAGAAGATGTATAATTAGTGCTTATAAAGATAACCAAAAAGCATCTACCAGAAAACAGGTAGTAAGAAATACGCCTTTTTAAGGATTGACCTAGGTTATGGATACCGTTATTTTTGTTTTAACACAAAAAATATACAGCTATGAAAACACACAAAAGAATATTCGTTGCCCTCTTCGCCTTTGCTTTATGCCTATTTTACAGCTCCTGTAGCAAGGACGAAACTACGGATCCCATTGATAAGGACTACAAACAGATTTACGAAGAGAATTTTAACGGTGGTAAATCTGATTGGTTTACCGGAACCTATAACAACAATACGTATAACGTATCTATGGCCAATGGTAAATATATCCATAAGCTAACTGCCTTTTATTCTAATTATGCCTTTATGCAGCATAATTATTTTACCGACCAGGAGAAGAAACAGTTGATGGAGACATCACTCCAATTAACAAGTGGAAACGGCGCGGCTTGCATTGTTCTAAATGGAAAGCAAAGTGCGGTAGCTGGTCAGATTGACCAAATCTACCTGTACATTTCTAAGAACCAATACTTCTCCATTGCTAAAATTAAGGATGGAAAATCAGAGGTAATCTTAAATTGGACAGCTCATGAGGCAGTTGATATCACTAAACCGGCTACCTTTACAGCTGAATTGGAAGGTGGAAATCTTAAACTTGCGATTAATGGTACGGTAATTCATACTTGGAATAACAGCGGGATAAATACGTTAAATGCAATAGGATTAGGACTTGCCCAATGGGAAGAGAATTCAGGATCTAGCAGTACAACCATTGAGTATGATTATTTAAGGTTGTATGTTGTTAATTAAGTAAACATTTCCTTTTAGAAAGGGATTATGGATATAAAATTTCATAATCCCTTTTTTTATAGAACATTCTCAGCAATACGCTGGATTACAAGCATTTTTGTAATTTTAAGAAAAGAAATAAATGAAAGTTTATTCCATAAGCGATATCCTACCGCATTTAAATCCATCTATTGGTTATTACATCGGCGTATTTGAAGATACCCCCGACCCTATTTTAGAATGGCCACACAGACACGATTTTTATTCCTTGGTCTGGTTCACAAATGGTGAAGGATTTAATGTAATCGATTTTAAGGAATATGAAATTTACCCAGACAGAATTTTTTCTATTAACCCTAAACAGATCCATAATTGGAATTATTCCATTGACAGCTGTGGATACTTTATTCTTATTGATGCCCCAAATGCAAAACAATTAAATGTTGATTTTAATTACCCCTTCCTTGATCTATTGCAAGAAGACATTCCTTTTATAAAGGAGATTTTTGATCGCATGCTCTCGGGAAAAAATCAATTATCAGGTATTTCTTATTTACTATCCCTTTTACGACCTAATATAGCTTTCAGCCCAACTTCAAACTCTGTTATTTCAGATTTTAAAGAACTTATTTCCGAAAATCTTGATAAAAACCACAGTATAGATCAATATGCAAATGAACTTGGCATTACTTCAGGACTATTGAACCAAACCTGCAAAGATGAAACTGGCCTTTCAGCAAAGCAATTACAACTGGAATTGAAAATTACCGAAGCCAAAAGATTGATGTTATATTCGTCTTTAAACACCAGTGAGATTGCTTTTAAGTTGGGATTTGAGGATAGTTCCTATTTTGCTAGAATCTTTAAAAAGAAAGCTGGTCATACTCCTACCGGATTCCGAGAAAAGTACCTAAAAAATAATATAAAGTCCTAACCCTGTGGCCAATTCATAGCCTAATTTTACTTCTAAAAAAGATGAAATTAGTAGCCATCCTTTCGCTTTTAATATGGAGTATAAATGCAAGCGGACAAACAGATAAAATTATGATTCAGTCTGAAAGGTATAAAATGGGTTTGGAAAAACTCAAAGAAATAGACGGTGAAGCCGGAGAACATGTTATCAATAGTTTGGCCGATATATCGCCTGATTTGGGTAAGTATATTGTTGAATATGCCTTTGGCGACATCTATTCAAGAGAAACATTGGATCTGAAATCAAAGGAAATTGCTGTAGTGGCTGCATTGACTGCCATGGGTAATGTCCAACCACAATTAAAGGTACATATAAATGGGGCTTTGAATACGGGAAGTACAATCAATGAATTGAAAGAAGTGATCTTACAGATGTCCGTTTATTCGGGTTTTCCAAGTAGTATTAATGGGATGAATGCCCTTAAAGAAGTACTATCAGAAAGACAAGGAAAAGGGATAAAAGATAATTTAGGAAAAACTGCAAATGTGAATAAGGTATCAGATCGTAAGAGTTTAGGCGAAAAGGAATTATCGGCTTTAGATAGTCTGCAAGTAGAAAAACTTAAAAACACGTATGATGATTTTTCACCCGAACTGGTTCAGTTTACTCTTGAATATGCCTATGCTGATATTTTTTCAAGAGATAATTTAAGTAAAAGACACCGGCAGATAGTTACCATTTCAGCCTTAACAGCCTTGGGAACAGCCCAACAGCAGTTAAAATTCCATATAAATGCAGGGTTAAATATCGGATTAAAAGAGGATGAAATAAAAGAAATTATGCTGTTGATGACTGTTTACTCGGGTTTTCCATCAGCCATCAACGGCCCAAATGCTTTGAGGGAAGTTTTAGCAGGAAGATAATGACTTTCTTTTATAACCATTTGATTCATTTCAAATTTTTCAAATGCTTATTACTCTACAATTTTGTCTGTCCTCGTATTTTGTGTAGCTTTTATCAACCAATTGTCAATTGTTTTTACTAAAACCATAGTTAATCGACCAGAACGATTCTCAGTTCTTTGGTTCGTTTTAAAATTTGGCCAGACCCATGTAGCATGTACTATTGCAATATAAGGGCTCAACATTTTTATCTTAATATCTCTCAATTCATAAGTCATATTTTGTTGTTGCTCTTGTAATATTTGATGAGCCTTCTGATGATTTTTTTGATTATCGTTTTTAGATTTATACCATGTCCCAGACCATGTTATAAAGTCTGTATCTTCTGTAAAAAGTGAACCCCACATTTCCATATCATGGTTATTCCAATAATCCACATATCTATCAAAAAAAATCTTGATTTCGTTTTCTGTTGTCATCATTATATTGTTTTTTAAAGTACTTGATCTTTGAAGGAGCTTTTGCTGTGCATCATATTCATTATTAAAACATAACAGTAATAAGCAAGTTAAAGCCGTTAAGAAATTGAAGCTATTTATTTTCATATTTGATTATTTTACATTCACAAAATTAGACTGAATTCCAGGGGTTATCTGTGATTTGAATCACAAAAAATTACTAGGCCAATAAATAATAGTTTATTTTTATAAAGGTTTTAAAATCTATTTTAATAGTAAGGAAGTGGAAAAACAACAGACGATAGCATCATTTTATGAAATTCTTCAGTTAAAGTATCCTTATGTTTTATCTGAAAACTGGGAAAAACTCAAAGAAATATCTGAAATAAGGCATTTACATAAAAATGAGCTGTTTATAAGTATGGGGGAGCGTCTTCGATATGGTATCTTTGTGGTAAATGGATGTCTTAAACTTTCATTTATGGACGAAAATGGCCAGGAACGGATTGCGGCTTTTAATACAGAAACCGAATATGTAGATAACTGGAATGATATTCACCAACAAACAACTTTGCCATATTCTATTTACGCTAATATTCCTTCAACCATTTTACTATGTCCATTGGAAAAAATGACTAAGATTTTTAAAAAAGAATCTGATTTATTACAGCTCTGTATTGATTTATCCCAATCAATGATTAAAAAGAAGGAGGAACATTATTCAATTTTAACCCTAAAAACTCCAATTGAACGTTATAAGTACATTTTAAAAAATAGAAAAGAATTAGTCAACAACCTATCAATCACAGATTTAGCAAAATATTTACATCTATCTAGGGAAACTTTGAGTAGAGTAAGAAAGAATTTTTTAAGAATGTAAAGATTAATGACTTAAATCCAAACTCCCCTTCCACCACTGCCCACCCTTACTTATTATGCAATATTAAACACCATCTATTTATTAAAAATTTTTGTTAATTAATTTTTTAAAGCATAAATTAGAATTAACACAAAACAAACCAATTACCCATATTAATGGATATTTTCAATTTACAAATGCATGGCATTTCTAAAGGCCTTAAGGTTGGGGACCTTCAAATCGCAGATGTAGGCGAAATTGTTCCTGCTTCCTTGATGGTTCATGATCTGGATGGGCTACAACCCATCGGGTGCACCTATATGAACAATTGGGGTTGTGAACGTTTGGGTACTTCGGTGGATGAAATCAATCATCTTGGCGAGTCATATTACGATCAATACTTTGTAAAAGAAGAGTCTAAGCACATATTTGTGGGGATGGACAATTACCTGAAGATCGGCGATTTCGACAAGCAGTATAATTTTTTTCAACGGGTAAAACTTCATAAAGATGATTTTTACACTTGGTTTTACACCGTCCTCAAGGTTGTTTCCTTTGATCTAGGTATTCGAATGGATCATAAAATCATCATTCTATCCTCGCCAATCATCGGAATGGACCATCTCATTTCCCGAGTGAATAAAACGCTGGAACAAAATAGCTTTATCCAAAATAATTATAAGAAATTTGCTTTATTGACCAAGAGAGAAAAAGAAATCATTAAACTGGTAGCTAATGGTAAATCCACTAAGGAGATTGTTGAATTGCTATTCTTATCCCCACTAACCGTTTCAACCCATCGAAAAAACCTGATCAGAAAGATTGAATGCGAGAATTTTGCGGATCTCTTAAAATTTGCCGTTATTTTCGATTTGATTTAATCTTTCACACAAAACTACTTCCTGCCCAAATAATTAATTCGCCTTCTTCCTAAAATAATAAGGATCATCAAAATTCTTATTCTTCTGTATATAGGCAAATCCGCCTTTGATATCTATAATCCAATTGAATCGATGGATCATGTCCGCTCCTAAATAATTGGAGCGTTGTTGAAAACCATCGCCTAAAAAGAAATTTACAGGAACTTCATTAAATTGAAAAGCACCTAACTGAAAATTCGGTAAAACGGAAACCATATTATGAACTTCCTGACCTGAAGAATTTTTCATTATCTTTTTCTCTATAACCGGAAGCTCTTCCAACTTAAGATCTTCTGAAATTTTTTGCTTATAAAGGACAGCTCCAGAAAATCCAGATTGAAGTAAAAATTCGTCGGTTTGCATCTTCTCCCCGCTACTACTTGATGCTTCTACAAAAAGTTGACCCCTATTTAGTTTAAGCGGTAATTTGCTGTATGCCGAAATATCCGGCAACCCTTCGTAAAGCACAAATTTAGAGGCATCAAAATCCATCTTAAACACCTTATTTTGGAACATTTTTAACCCAATTTTACCTTCCGCACCATAGCCTGTAAGTTCATTATCCCAGATCCAGATACTATCTACCGTAACTCCAGCTACCTGAATGCGATTAACCTTGCTCAAACCTTCAGGAAACTCTGTCGTATCAAACTTCACCGAACTCATTTTCCGCTCCCGATTAGGTGCCAATGAAGCTTCCTGCATAGAAATCTGAAACATGAGATCAGCAGAGTCCTTTTCATTGATCAAAGCTTTAACCAAAATATTATAATGATCATTAAGCTTAAATGGAATTGTATCTTGACCATTTGCAAAACCTACAACAGATATACAAAGAAGGAAAATTAAAAAATATCGGTTCATTTGGAAAATATCTTAATATTATTTCAAAAAATGAAACTTTATAAAAGATTAAAAAAAGGTACTAAGGTATACCAAAGGATATACATAAGTGCAATGCCCATTATACCATCAATCCGAGCAGGTTTATCGGCTTTATTGATGTATTGGTAAAGTAAATATAACAACCAACCGCCGTGCAAAAAGGCTACATAGATAATATCCGAATAAACCCAATCCAACAGCACATCCTTCTTCAAAAGAAGTACAGAACTCATGGACAACAAAACGGAAAGCCCCGCCAAATAAGTCGCCCTCACTTTACCAAGCCTAACCACCAAGGTCCCTTTTCCAGCAGCTCGGTCGGCATCATGATCAGGTATTCCCGCCATGATAATCGCCGGAACAATGGAAAAGAACAAGGGTATACCAACCACCCAAGAATAAATATTATTCAACGCTCCACCCTGATAAACAAAACCACAGATAATAACGGCAAAACTATGCGTAAACCCCACCACAATCTCGCCCCAACCATTGTAGGAAAACCGTAAAGGCGCGGCAGTATAAGATACCGCGATCAAAAACAAAAGGACAGTAACCAACAAAACTTGCATAGCAGAGGCAATGGCGAATATGCCCATGAACACACAGAGAACCGCCAATACTACCAACAGATATTTCAAGGAATTGGTATAAGCTTTTTCACTCAACACACCATCGACCAATACCCTTGATCCCCCAGAAAATGTACTGAAATGCTTATTCAACCGATCGGTTTCCCGATCTAGATAATCGTTACTGAAAACCGTGATCACCTCGATCACAAAAAGAACCAGATATCCCAATACGAAAATCCAAGGGTTAAAAGACCCTGCTAGTTCTGCATACAAAAAGGCACCGATAGCATAGGCAAAGAAGGTCATGGGATAGAATTGCAATCTGATCGCCTTGATCCAGGGCATGATCTGGTCCATCAACTTCTCCCAAGGAGTAAGAATGCCATTTTCTAGGGCTTTTCCTTTATGGTAGGCTTTGGTCAGCCACTCCTCCTTTTTTTCATCAGAAGAATGTTTGACCGGACTGATCAGCATGCTCCTAACAGGACTCACCCCACAGAATTTTAAGGTAGCATTTTGCAAAGATCTTCTTGAAGGTGCTCCATTGATCAAACGGTCTATCAATACAGGCGTATCCATGGTAATGATCAGCTGGGCAGTTTTTGGGCTGAGCAATTTTTTAAAGGCATCCGGCTGAATCTCGTAAAAGGCAAATCCAGGAACAAATACCCGATCGATAAATCCCTTTAATAAGGCCGGCATATTTCCCCACCAGGTCGGATAGACAAAAACAAGATGATCCGCCCATTTGACCAACCGTTTGGCCTCTTTGAGGTCTTCCTCTTCAAATTGATCCTGCGGGGAAGGGATCTGAACATGCAGATCGAAATGAAGGTCAGCGACATGCAGGAATTCCACATGCGCCCCAGCTGCCCTTGCCCCTGCTACATAGGATTCGGCTAAGGCCGCATTATAGCTGTCTTTACGGGGATGCCCCAAAATAACCAAAACCTTAATGCTTGTTTCCTTCATACCTGCTCTTTTAGAAAGAACAATAAAGCGAAGCAACTGTTTAATCGAAATACAATTCTTCCGCCAATCGTTTGATTTTAGGTATGATATTGGAGATATAGGTCCTGGAACTTTCCAATCGCTCAGGAATATGTTGATCAGTCGGGTCCAGGTCTGCAGCCAAAGTTAAATTTACCCCTATTATATTCTCCCTCAACGTATAGATATAATCTACATTGTTTTCAATATCCCAATGCACGATGCATTTTTTCGCTGCATCCACCTGCAGCTCCTTAAAAATTTCAAAGCCCTGCTCCCATGCTTGAATATATCGATGTTGAACCAATAATTTCTCCAGCAATTCTACATCTGCTTGGATGGCAATTTCTTCTTGATACATGATCATCTAATTTTGTGTTAATCCATTAACTATCAAGATCAAAATTAGGGGCTACATGTCGTATATAGGTTTCAACTTATAGAACTGAACCAATTCCACCAACCGCAGTCAATAATCAGGTTTACAGACGCTTAGAAGTTCGGATTTATAAATCCGATCAAGTTAACTGTGCTGTTGCCGATATGCAGTAGGTGTCAATCCGGTGCTGTTCTTAAAAACCGTATTGAAGGCCGTCTTGGAATTGAATCCAGAAGAGAATCCAATAGAAACAATATTATAAGGCATCATCTTTGGATCTAACAATAGTTCTTTGGCTCGCTCTACTCGGAATGAATTGATGAACTGGAAAAAGTTTTGCTGAAAACCGTTATTGATGATGTAGGACAATTGATGGCTACTGAGTTCCATTTGATTAGCCAATTTCAACAGGTTTAATTCCGTGTCCAGAAAAGCCTCCTGCTGTTCCATCAATAGCATCAGTCTTTCTTTGCCAGCCAAAAGATCCTCATCACTCATCAATTTGATCTTTTGTTGGTTGGGATTGGATTCCTCTTCCTCCGATTTTTCAAGCTCTTCAACAATGTCCAAACCTTTAGGGAATATCTCCTTCTGTCGGATGGAGTAAAATGCCACCAAGTAAAGGATAAACAAGAAGAAAAGATTCGCGAAAATATTTAGGTTCCTAGTGGGTAAGAGCAGGTTATAAGCAAGGATCAATAAGGATGATGCTATAAAAGAATAGATAATATATTTTATCCATCGCAGATCCACATCTTGGGTATGGGATGAAAACGATTGGATAAGCTTTTGATGCCGGTGTACCTTAAAATACGCCAAAACCACACAGGTAATGGCATGGCTAAAGAACAGGACCAAAATCAGGATATGATAAGTCTTTTCAGATAAAACTTCTTTTAAGGACAGGGCAATCAGTATCAGGAGTGGAACCAAGAAAAGAATAATTCGATATTTCCCGAATTTATAATCTGGATTGGTATAATAATAAACACTGATCAAAAAGGTAAGCGGCACCAGGAATTGAATGAATACCACGCCGACTTGATAGATAACATGATGTTTTAATGATCCAAGATAAAGCATTTCATCCAACCAAAATGTGGACCAGAAAATAGCAAACACCCCGAACCAAATATTCGCTTTCCGATTGACTTGGACAGCATGGCTGAAATTAAGAAATGCAAGGAGGAACATTCCTCCAATTAGAAAAGCTTTGATTAGGACTTCGAAAGTAAACATCTGTACGTATTAAAGAGGCAATATACACAAAGTTTAAAGCGCCAATTTACACAAAGTCGTACAAACCATTCTTCCAACCTAAAATTTTATTGGAATCTGCCTGGAGCCAATTCTTCAGCACAGTAGCATACACCTTCCGAAAGTCTTCTGTATATATCAAATCTCCTTCATGGAGGTTTCTCAGATCCGGAAGCGCATTGAGCATCCCTTGTTTCTTCAATCCTCCACTGATAAAGAAAAGTTGATTGGCCGTTCCATGATCAGTACCATTGCTGGCATTCTGTGCCACCCTCCTTCCAAATTCCGAAAAGGTCATCAATAAGACATTCTTGAAAAGATCATGTTTTTTCAAATCGGCAACAAAAGCTTTTACCGCTTCATTGATTTCCTGGAATAACTTCCCTTGTCTATCATTCTGGTTCACATGGGTATCGAAACTTCCGATAGATAGGTAATATACCCGGGTATTGATATCCGATTTGATAAGCGAGGAAATGGTCTTGAATTCCTTTCCTAATCCTGAGTTTGGATAGGAATCAGCAGTTGCTTTGGTCTTGCTCTTATCAAAGATATAATCGGCATTATTGATGGTTGAACCTAAGGTGCTGTACAGATAGGAAACCGTTTCTTCCTCATGATCATGTTGCTGGGCTAGGGTTTTAAGATAATTTTCCTGGCTCAACTGGTATAGTTTCCGTGGCTCCTTGAACGCAAAAGCCTTATTATTCTTTCCTTTTAGGGCCAAGCTCAACATATCATCCACCTCCAATGCCTGTGTGGGATGCGGACAATCGTAACAGGCTTCATCCAAATACCTTCCTAACCAACCTGTTTCCAGGTATTCGTCCGATCGGCTGGCCGAATGCCAAATATCCATGCTTCGAAAATGGGATTTATCCGGATTTGGATACCCCACATTATTTAAAACCGCCAGTTCGCCCTGTTCATATAATTTCTTGAAAAAGCCAAGGTTAGGATTGATGCCGGCCTCATCATTCAGGCGCAGGGAATTTTTGATTCCAATTTGGCTTCTTTCCCGAAAATAAATATCATTTCGGGTCGGGATGATGGTATTCAACCCATCATTTCCGCCTGTAAATTGCAGTACTACCAATATATTCGGCCTATTTTGGAGTGAATTATCTATTTCCAAGGCCTTCAGAAAGTTTGGTAGCATCATAGATGCGGAAACCAAACTGCCCATCTTTAAAAACTCTCTTCTCTTGATATACATATTCTCAGGATTACATCAGCTGATATTCCGGTGTGGACATCAAGTTGATCATATTCATTTTTATTCCCTCATCTGCAAAACGTGTAGCAACTTTTTGAACGCTTTTATTTGGTGATTGCAGGATATAGTCCACTAATTTCTTGCCTTTGAATGTATCATTGACTTGATTCCAGTCGATTTCGATCTGGGGGTTCTTGAATTGTCTTAAATTGCTGTTCTTATTCTTGGTCCCCATGTCCAGATCATCATCCAGCGGAGCATCGTAGTCCATTGGCCTTAAACCAGTCCAGATTTGTGGCATCTGAAGCCGGAGCATCAAGGTTGAACTATCTATCCAGGCTTTTCCATTCGGCCATCCGGCCACATTGGGTGGATATAACAACATTTGCCCCAATAAGCGTTGATAATCTATTAGATTTTCGGGATGTGCCACTTGCATGGGCATAATACGCATCATGCCTACCATCAATTCAATGGGTGATTTTATACGGTTGCCAATATGTTGTGCTTCGTAGAACCAATCGCTCAGAAAGATGCTATCCAATAATTTTTGGATAGCATAATTAGCTTGATAAAAGATGGAGCTTAACTCTTGAACCCTCGCTTCATCTACTTTTTCATTCACGAAGAACTTATAGATCTTTTCGGTTATAAACCGTGCCGTTTCCTTCTTTTCCAAGATAATATGCAGAACATCCTCCCCTGAAAAATTACCCTTCTTCCCTAAGAACGTCTTTTCGCCAGTATCATGTTGATTTTTACGTTCAATAAATTCTCCTTGTTTATTATATGCCCAACCTGTAAATGCCCTCGCCCCTTCCCTTACATCTGTTTCCGTATAATTCCCCCTTCCCAAGGTGAATAATTCCATGACCTCCCTTGCAAAGTTCTCATTGGGATGGCCTTTTTTATTCTGTTGGTTGTTCAGGAAATTCAACATGGAGGGCGATTGGCTGACGGCAAACAAGAGATCCTTGAAATTACCTAAGGCATGCCGACGGATGCTGTTCAGCAATTGTTTGCTAAACCTGGGATTAACAGATCGACTCGCAAAATGGCCGTGCCAGAAAAAAGCCATCTTTTCGTTCAGTTGGGCCTCGGAAAGAATCATCTGGTTCATGAAGTCGATATTTAGATCCAGGTTCTGGGAACGGTTTAATTTTTGGGTCTGTTTCCGCTTCTCTGCATTGTCCATAGGGTTATAAGCATCTTCCGTTGGCTGCTCTGGCTTTTGGAAATTCACTGGCTGGAACTTCTGGGGCTTAGTTAAGCTGCGGTAGAGGTCTTTGATACTGCTTTTATCTATGGTCGGAATCTGTTCCAGCGCTGGCCCAAAACCTGCGCGCCATAATAAATGCAATTTTTGGGTTAAGGTTTCCCCTTTCATAAGACGGTTTTCTAATTATATACCAATTTACGTAAAAATTATAACAAGTGATTTATGAATTTATTGTAAATTGTCGGGTATTTTTTACCTACTGAATTCAACATTATGCATCCAAAAAATATAGAACGCGTTTATAAAATGTCTTTCGCAGGGGTTTATCCGATGTATATCCAAAAAGCGGAGAAAAAGAACAGAACAAAAGCGGAAGTTGATGAGATTATCTATTGGCTTACGGGTTATGATGAAAAGACCTTACAGAAAGCCATAGATGAGAAAATAAACTTGGAGGATTTTTTCGGGAAAGCACCAAAGATGAATCCGAATGCTGTAAAAATCACCGGGGTAATCTGTGGCGATCGAATTGAAGAAATTGAAGATAAGCTGATTCAACAGGTTAGATATTTGGATAAGTTGATAGACGAGCTGGCCAAAGGTAAGGCAATGGAGAAGATTTTAAGGTCATAATTTTATGGAAATATGATCAAAGGATCTATTACTCTGTAATATTTCCATTATGCAAACGATTGAATGATTAAGGCTGGTTTTCCAGCGTCATTTATTCATTATCTTGGAATAAATGAATGAAATGATGAAGAAACTAGCCATAATCAGTTTTTTGATCTGTGCCAGCAACCTATCCTTTGCACAATCAGAAAATGACCTTTCTTTTTTTAACAAGAAAAATCTGACGAGTCTAACCAAAAAGGCGAATCAACAAGCTATCCAAGAAATCCAGCATCCGGTTTTGCGTGAAGTTGCAATACAGATGAAAAATGGAAACTACCCTTTAGCGGAAAGATTCAAAACGTATGAAAGCTTCTTAGACCCTAAAATTCTAGCTAAAGAATTAAAAACCAGCCCTTACTCCCAATTTGAAAATCCTACCGGAATTTATTTTTCAGCAAATGAAGAAGTTCTTGTCTGGGTTGAAGAAAATGAAAACCAAAAACTAAACTTATTGGTCACCAATTGGGATGATGAACATTTTAGGATGCACTCCTATCCTTTAAAAGCTGGATTAAATAAATTCCAAGTAAAGGATAAGGGCAATTCTTATATCCAACATTTCTATGATGAAGGAAAACCCTTTAAAAAATTAAAGATCCATATCCTTTCTGGTAAAATAAACGGTGTGTTTGATGCCCGAAAAGATGATAATCACAAGTACCAAAAGATACTGAGTTCAGCCCATGGCCCTGTTATCGATTTAGTAGGTAAAAAAGTACACCTTGCCTATTCCAAAGAATCGTTAAAAAAAGGAACCCCAGAAAATGGTAAAGGATTAGTAGCACTATATGATTCGATAATTCATATTCAACATGAGATCATGGGTTTGGTAAAATATAAAAAAGAACCTAAGAACCATATGTTTGGCCGCGTAATTTGGAAAGGATTTATGCATGCAGATGGATTGGGTGCTGCTTTTCATGATAATACCATGAAAGATCTAGCGGACATCAATCGGCTACGGAAAAATTCTTGGGGTGTTGCCCATGAGTTTGGTCATGTCAACCAAGTTAGGCCAAATATGAAATGGACGGGTACAACGGAAGTAACCAATAACATATATTCCGTTTGGACACAATATGTTTACAATTCCCATTCCCCTAAATTGGAACATGAAAAACTGAAGGATTATGATGAGCCTAAAATTGGAGGAAGGATAACTGCCTATATGGAATCTGCATTTGTGCATGGTCAGCCTTGGTTAACCCAAGCGGGTCCAGACCGTTGGGATAGAGAGCGTAAAAGAGATTGGGGTGGTGATCATTTCGTCAAATTGGTTCCGCTATGGCAATTACAATTGTACTTCCATGAGGTTGGTGCTGGTAAGAAATGGGGAAATAAGGACTTCTATGGTGACATATTTTATAAAGCTATCCAAGAACCTGTTTCAGATCAGGAATCCGAAAGCTACTATCAATTACAGTTCGTCAAGAATGCTTGTAAAGTGAGTGGATTAGACTTAACCGATTTTTTTAAAAAATCTGGGATCCTTGCTCCGATTGATCTTATTGTAGACGATTATACGGTTGGGCGTATGTTGATTACCGATCAAGACATACAAGAAGTAGAAAAATATGCTTCCCAATTTCCGAAACCAAGCAGTCCTGTTATCCATTACCTTACGGCGAACAGTATTTCAATTTTTAAGAATCAAGAAGTATTAAAGGGTAAAATTAACGAAGGATTTTCGAAGGAAAAGGATCGTTTGATCATCGATAATCTAGCTTGGCCAGGTGCAGTTGCATTTGAGACGTATCAGGGCGATAAATTAGTCAAAGTCGCATTCCGTGGTGCTGGTTTCACCAATAACCAACACACCATTGTACATCTTCCAATTGGTTCCACCAAAGTAAAGGCAATTGGTTGGAATGGGGAGAAAATTGATGTAATTTAAGCTTGTAGATACTTTGTATATAGGTATTAATAGCCTTTAAACAAGGTTGGCATATTTTTTATCCTGATATGAGTACACCAATTCATATCAGGATGAAAATAGCACAATCACTAATTTTAGGCGTTTTAGCCATTTCTCTTACTGTCGGATGTTCAGGTTCGGGAGATAAATCCAAGTCTGGAGAAACAGAAAACGAATCAGGAGGATTATTTTCTTCCGGTTCTAAAAATGAGGCGCAAGAAATCATAGATTTCAATAACAAGATGGTTCAAACGGAAAATAACCACAATAGTTTTATCCGTAATTACATTCGCGCAGTCGATAACCTGGATTACTTCATCAAACAAAAGATGGCCAATCCAGAGGCCATAGCTATACCTCCCATTTTGGTAAAACCTGTAATGGTCAATCAATTAAAAGATTTAAAAGCCCCAAGCTCTTTAAAAGGTGATTATGCAGTATGGATAGACAGCATGCAAACCAGTTTCACTGCCCTGCAAAGCCTATATAAGGAAATGGAAAACTATAAATCTGCCGAAGATTGGAAAGAAGACAGTGGAAAAAAAATGGAGCATTTTAGAGCCAAGGGTTTAGCAGAGATAGATAAGAATGAAAAGGCATCTAAAGCAATTTTTACTGCATTACGTCCTGAAGCGGATAAAGCAGAATCGGAAATATTGAAGGATCATCCTTTTAAGGATCAGATTATTTCTTCTAGGAAAATCATGGAATACTGTAAAGAAATAACCATGGGTACTTATGATGATGTGAGTAACCAGGCTTTCAAAGCCAATTTTGAAAAACAGTACAATGAATTGGAGACTTTATTGAATAAAAATAAGGAGAACCCGATTAAAGGGGATCAATACGAAAGTAACAACCGAAGATTCAACACTTTCAATGAAGCAGTGGATACCTATCTTGGTAAAATGCGCATTATTCAACGTGAAATGAATTCGTCAAGCGAGATTTCGGAAGGAGCATTTACAGATTTAGACAATGCTGCCCAAACGGTGGTGAGCACCTATAATAATTTTGTAAACTAATTTTTTACCGGTGGAATTTGGAGATCACTTGGATGATCGGAAAAGCCACCGTTTCTGATGGGGCGAGGGGTAGATATCGTCTGAAACTGTAGAATAGTCTTGGTATTCTATTCATTCGTCCCATTGGATTATTGATATCCGGAAAACGTGGATCATGGAAAGCAAAATTTCCTGCAAAAAGGATATCCTTGATCATCCAATCGTTGACCGATTTCTTTTCTAATGGAAAAGGTAAATTCTCCTCTCTTAATCCCATATACTTGACCAAGGTATAATGGAGTTTATTCATCCATGCCAATACCCCCAATTTCTTGTAAACAAATTTCAATCTGTCCCCATCCAATTTTTGGTATTGGGTATGGTATAAACGGGCAACATCACATAGTTGCCTCAAACCAATGCCATAGCCCACTTGATGGCTAAGGATATGTACATTGAGCATGATGGAATTTAAAAATGGATTGGGCATATGGGTCTGAAAACCTTGACTTGAAATGGGCTCAAATGCCTCTTTTTCTTCAGTCAGTAGCTTATTAAGAAATTTTAGGTTCCAGGGATTTCTTGCTTGTATCAGTCGTTGATGATGTTCTACATGAAGACCTTTCCAGTCGTATCCACAGCTATATCCAGAATGGAAATGGATGTTCGTTTTCAGATCTACCATGAGCTTGAAGGCTTTATTATAGGGAAAGCCCCGTTCAAAATACCAATCGATATCTCCGCAAACACGCAAGAAAGGATCCGGATAATATTGGGCAACGGCCTGCCCCTTTTGAAGAATTGGCCGAATACCTTCCGCATTATACAATCCATCCAATTCGGAAATGATCGTATTCATTTTCTCGTTTTTTTCCCTGATCTGCTGTTCGCGGAGGATCATTTTATATAACATAGGCTGCTCGGGCATAAAGTAAGAAGGAAGTTGTTGGGCTGCATGAGCAATTAACCCATCGAGCGTCTGAAAGTAGGCTAGTCTATATACATTTTCCCAATCTGGGTTTTTTAGCTCCTGAAATTTATCCAATGCGAGGGGTTTTCCCCATAAGGCAAATTTCAGGAGATCTAAAAAAACCACAACGGATTTTTGATATAGGATATCCTGCTTTATCATCGTGCAACAAATAATCCTTCTCGGAAGAAATGCGTCAGGATCTGCCGAACATCCGTTTGTGCCCTTTGGGCTTCCACTTCGAAAGTCCGCAGAACAAAGTCCACGGCATCCTGCTCTTCAAAATCCCTCCCTTTAAACTCCTCAATGATCATGGCGGCCGACTCGGAAAGGGTAAAAACACGGGCCATATCGAGCATTTCCAATCCAGGTTGCAACATGATGTAATCATTGCCAACCTTTCTGACCGATAAGTGGGTTAAAAATTTCATAGGTAGATGATTTTTAATTAGCTCGCACGCATCTTACGTTCTTGAACGGTGATTCGATGACATCAACACCAAGCGTCTGTACATTCAGCAGTTCCGCCTCCATCATATCCCCCAAAGTATTAGTCATCAACAAACTGTAGCCCCCTAACCCAACTAAACCCAATATATTGGTTCCATTGGTCGAACTCCAGTATTCGCCGGTAATACCAAGATTACCAAAGGTTACCTGCAATAAACCTTCAAATATCCCTACAGAAAGACTTCCGCCATTATAATTAAAATGGAGATCATTGCTTGGATAAGGCGCTGCGGTCCCTGTAGCGTTGGTATATTCGAGATAACCAAGGCCACCTGTGGCACCCGTGGTATTGGCCTGTCCGTTAAGATATAATGGTGGTGTTCCGGTCAATGCCATAAGGTCATTATTGGTTGGCATGCGCCATTTACCTGCTGGATATACTTCTGCACAAGGATCACCATTCACCCCAAAACTTTGCGGAACAAGGCCTTTGAAGGAAAAGAAGGTGTTTCTTTCAGAAGAATGGGCATAGGTATGGTGAAAGCGATAAGGATTGTGTCCACCTGCATAATACAGGTTTGCACGACCCCAACGCACTCCTCCCACAGTCAATGGTGATTCGATCAGATTGACCAATAACCGGTGATCATTGGCTACTACCGGGGTTACATTAAAAGTAAACACCGATGGTGTAGCGGCTAATAAAGCACTGAAAGATCGCACAGTATTATCGTCAATATTTAAAGAAAGATCGGTCATGGTCACTGTCAGGTTATTAATTGCTGCTGTACTTGGTGTATATACATAGGCGATTTTCCGATCGGCATAGGGAGGTTCAATATCCACAAAATCTGCCCAATCAATACCGTTGGCTGCAGCTGTAAGAGTTCCCCAAGTACCCGATGCCAAGTCAAATGTCCCTGAGTAGGCCGATAAGCCTGTAACTGAAACTACCGCAGAGGCCATGTCTGCAAACATCCCCATGGTATTCAATTCGATTCCTATCCTGGATACCATATGATCAAATACGATACTGACAGGAACATCAATTGGGGTTGGTCCTGTTGGAACGGAAAATGTACCTGCATCATACAGAATATCTTTGTTGGCAGGTAATGAAAGGGAAGTCACGGTAGGTGTTGCTGGGTTGACATCTACAGGTGATTCACTATTGTTATAGGATAAAGCATACCATTTATAATCCACACCTTGATCCACTTCGATCTCGGCAGGGACATCTGATGTCAGTTCTGTTGAACTGACGAAGCTATTATCCGCCTTATAGAGGTAAAGCCTATATTTTACCCCGGGATCCATTGCTGCTCCCATTACCTGTTTAGAAGCTCCTTTTCGGGAACTCGATTTGATCATTTTTCTACCTCCTGCGGTCCCTAATTCGTGGTCTACAGAAAGGGAAGCATCGAAACCGGCGAAATGCAATTCTGCGACTTCCTTAGCACTAACTTCCTTGGAAGATGCCGAAGCCTTCGCTTCGCCTTGGGCGTTCTTTATACTTTCATCGATCCCATCTACTCGTACCGAAATCTTAGTTTTTTTTGGAATGGCATCATCCGCGTTCATTTGTTTGGAACATCCTACTAGAAGAAAATACGCGGTACCAAGGAAAATAACACCTGCTAATTTCCAATTGAAGTGATTTGTCAACTTTTCCATAATGTGTGTAATTAGCTAGGTTTATAAATCGTTATCATCCATACCGCCTGTTCCCTCATTCCAATCGCCTACGGATGGATTTGGTGAGGCAGTTACTGATTCGGCAGCAATTCCTTGCTCGAGCTCCACGTGCGTAACAGACATGCTAGGCACGATATAATCTTTTCTTTCATCATTTTTCATAATATTGTCTGTTTTGGGTTATTTTGTTATAATAGGATTTATAATTACCTATCAGTTAATTACACTTTTATGAACATTCCATCAATAAAAATTGAACCTTATCGTAATCTTGAAACTCAAAAATAATTTTAGCGGTACTCTTGGAAATAATATTTACAGCAGGTAGATAATCGTAGTTATTTATGCTTCTTTCTGGGTATCTAGCATTTATAGGAACAATGTTAAAACAAATATTTCATTAATACAAGCTTAATATTGTCTTAACATTAATTTTTTATACTATTAAGCTTTTTTAGCAATATTTTGTAGATATACAGCTACTTTATAATCTACAATATTATCTATTTAAGATATTTTTGTCTTATTAGATTAATTAAAAACCTAAATTTCCTCATCCAGCCTTTTTTTACTGGTTCTTCGCCATATCCATATCCGTAGCCATAACCATAGCCTAAAGAAAAATCTACGTCATTCAGTAAAAAAGCCATTTTCTTCAGTTTCCCTTCTTCAAAACAGCTTTTGGAAACCTCTAAAAGTCTCTTGTCCAAAAATTGTGCTCGAACGACATAAATGGTCAAATCGGCAAGTTCAGAAATCAAAAATGTATCGGTCACTAATCCCACCGGAGCCGTATCTACAATGACAAAATCATAATTGTCCCTGCCGTATTGGATAATCTCCTCAAACCGTCCATTCATGAGCAATTCTGCTGGATTAGGGGCGATATATCCCGAATAAATTAAGTCAAACCCAAAACCCTTCGCTTGCGGAATGATAAGGTCTTTAACCTGGTAATTTTCGTCTACCAGGAAATTGCTGATGCCTGGTTGGGTATGCCGAAGGTAGGTCAGGTTGAGATAAGCGAGGATTTTTGGGGACCGGATATCCGCCCCGATCAATAATACCCGTTTATTAGCAAAGGAAAGTACTTTTGCCAGGTTAGTGGCAATAAACGACTTCCCTTCACCAGCTATAGTGGAAGTAACAAAATACACCGAAGCTCCTTTGACGTTCTTGCCCATCAGGAACCGAAGGTTGGTGCGTAAGATCCTGATAGCTTCTGCAAGCGCGGTCCGATCACTTTCTGCTTTAATGTCCTGATGAGACCGGGGTACTTCGCCTAAGACCGACACATCCCCTATCTTCAGTAAATCGGCCTTGCCCTGCACCTTGATATCCAAAGAAAACTTAAGGTAAAGCAGGGATAATGGCAATAGAAAGCCTATAGCCATGGAAATTGGCAAAACCAACATTTTACGCGGGGAAACCGGTCTCCAAGTAGCATAAGCGAGATCAACCACCTTTAAGGTAGAAGGAGTTGCCGACAGGTTTATCTCATTTTCCTCCAATTTTTGAAGTAGGAATAGGTACAAGGTTTCGATCGTTTTTTGTTGCCGAACAATATCCTTGTACTTTCGCTCATTCAATGGCATACTGGCTTTTTTTCCTTCAAACTGCATGCGTCGGCGTTGGTGCATATTCACTTTGGAGGTCAATACCTGCCTGGAATTGGCCAAAGAACGCGTGATATTAGCATGGGAAATGGATACAGCTTGCTCTAAATTCTGCAGGACAGGATTCTGGGGACTCGCTGATTTCTGAAGTTCGTTTCGTTCCAGGAGCAGTTCATTATGGGTTTTGATTTCCGATTGGATGGTCAGATCCGATAGCCCGATATTGACCGGGAGAAGGTCCAAATTACTGTTTTGAAGGAGTTCATCCATCATATTGACCAGCTCTAATTGCATCTTGGCATCCATGAGTTCCTTTTCGCTCTCCACAGCTCCCTCCGCCCTGATGCTCCCCTCCAGATCCAAATCCAACACCTGATGCTGCTGTTTAAAAACTTCCAATCTGCCATCTGCAGCCTTCAGATTCTCCGATATGATGGACAATCGATTATTAATGAAATTACTGGTGGATTTAAACACCCTGGCCTTATCCGCCAAGGCATCTTGATTATATTGCTGGATCAAGGAATTGACCACTTCAATCCCTTTTTCTCTCGATGCATAACGAAATACAAAATCGACCGCAAAGGATAACACATCTTTGGTTGGAGAAATCTGCATTTTACCCCGTAAGATATCCACCGTGATTTCCTTTGGCATATAATTGATCTTTACAGGAGTTCGCCAAGATATTTTGGGGTTCGGAACGAACATGATCTTTCCGATCGGAGATGGGATCGCCTTACCCAACTTGATGGGCACTTCCTCTTCTTCGTCATTTGTGAGTATATACACCCCACTCTCCTGCCTAATTTCGACCGAGTAAGCTTTCCTTTCCAAGAGCGGAGAGTTTGGCTCCAACAAAATCATTTTCAAAGGGGATTCCTGGGCAGGGATCTCCTTTTCCCTGATCAGACCCTTCTGGAAATAAGTGATCTCATAGCCATTGGCATCCACCACCTTCCGCATGATCCTTCGGGATTGCAAAACCTGGATCTGATCATTTACAAATGCGGCTGAGGAAGTGCCTCGGCCCGCTAAATTGGCCAACTCGGCAAGACCAGCCATTTCTCCACTTGCTTTCTTTTCATCTTGCAATAATATCTTAGCGTAGACCTCGTAAATCCTAACAGAATATCGCAGATATAAGAAGCCGATCAGGAAACAGACCCCCATGGATACCACAAACCACTTCCAATAATGGGCATACCTTTCCAATTGGGAACGGATATCCATCAATCGTTTTTCATGATCAAATTCCTTTGATTCTCCGGTTTTCATATTGGCAGGTTTATAAGTTAAATTTAAACTATAAATTTTATTTTTTCTTATAAGATAATTATAAAATTTGTTTTAAAAATTTAAACAGCTATAATACAGTCGTTTAATTTAAATTATTTTATTTCCTCAATCCCTCATGATATTTAAATAATAATCGTATTTTAGGGAAACCTATTTGAATAGCTAGCGCTATTGATTAGATCAATTTAAACTTAACAGACCAACATGATGAAAAGAACCGTTGCCATAGCATGTTTGCTAACCGCTTCGCTTTCTACAGGATTCGCACAGACGTGGAAACCTGTAGCCGACAAGATCCTGAGCCCTTGGGCAGAACAAGTAACCCCTCAAAATGCACATCGCGAGTACCCCAGACCACAATTGGTTCGGCAGAACAATTGGCAGAACCTCAATGGACTCTGGAAATACAAGGTTAGTCCAAAAGATCAAAAAACCGCCCCGACTTCTTGGGATGGCGATATCTTGGTGCCTTTTGCCATAGAGTCTGCGCTGTCAGGGGTCGGAAAAAGAGTTAGTAAGGATGATGCGATATGGTACCACAACCAGATCACTATCGACAAGAAAGTGAACAAGGGCAAGGTGCTCCTGCATTTTGGCGCGGTGGATTGGCAATGTGACGTGTATTTGAATGGCCAACATGTCGGAAGCCATGAAGGTGGATTTGATGCCTTTTCCTTTGACATCAGTAAGGCGATCAAAAAATCGGGCAAACAGGATTTAACGATCCGTGTATGGGATCCTACGAGTGAAGGACCTCAACCTAGAGGGAAACAGATCATCAATCCGCATGGGATATGGTACACGCCAGTTTCAGGCATCTGGCAAACGGTATGGTTGGAAAGTGTTCCTCAAACCTACATTGTATCTACTAAACAGACTCCTGATATAGACCAAAAATCCTTAGCCATTCAGGCTGCAATCGAAGGCGCCCAGGCTTCGGATGAAATTCTAATTGAAGCTTTTGATGGCGGTCAAAAAGTAGCGGAGGTAAAGGGTAGTCCAGCAGATCTGCATCAATTGAAATTGAATGACCTGAAACTATGGAGCCCATCTAGGCCTCACCTTTATGACCTACAGATTAAAGTGCTTCGAAAGGGTAAAGTGGTAGATGAGGCGAAGAGCTACTTTGCGATGAGAAAGATCAGCAAAAAGAAAGACGCTCAAGGTATTGAGCGTATGTACTTAAATGATGAGTTCATCTTCCATTATGGTCCTTTGGACCAAGGGTGGTGGCCTGATGGGCTGCACACCGCTCCATCTGATGAGGCATTGAAATTCGATATCGTCAAAACCAAGGAAATGGGTTTCAACATGATCCGGAAGCATATCAAAGTGGAACCGGCTCGTTGGTACAGACACTGCGACAGCCTAGGCATTTTGGTTTGGCAAGATATGCCAAGTGGTGACCTAGGTGGCAATTTTTGGGATATGCAGCCCGGAAAGATCAGTAGTGCAAAACACGATAAGGATAGATCGCCTGAATCGGAAGCTATTTACAGAAAGGAATGGAAAAGTATTATGGCGCAATTGCATAATTACCCAAGTATCGTGATCTGGGTTCCTTTCAATGAGGCTTGGGGACAGTTCAAGACCAAGGAGATTGTGGATTGGACGATACAGAACGATCCATCAAGATTGGTGAATGGGGCATCGGGCGGTAACTTCAATGCACCTGGCCATATTTTGGATATCCATAATTACCCGGATGCGGCCATGCCTAGCCCAGAATTGTTCGGCGATAAATATATTTTGGCACTAGGAGAATTCGGAGGGTTGGGCCTTCCGGTTGAAAACCATACTTGGCAACAGAAGGATAACTGGGGATACCAATCTTTTAAGAATGCTGATGAACTGAAAAAGCGGTACAGTGGATTGGTAGATCATTTAACCAGGTTGATACCATTGGGATTGTCGGCAGCGGTATATACACAGACTACTGATGTGGAAATTGAAACAAATGGTTTGATGACCTATGATAGGAAAGTGATCAAGATCCCTGTAACAGAATTGAATGGTATTCATCAAAAACTTTATAGTAAGGAATTGGTGAAATAAGCAGGTTGATTTATTAATGGAATTATAATGTTAACAATAATGTCATGCTGAGCGCAGTCGAAGCATCTGTACGGTTGTTTACGAACAGATGCTTCGACTACGCTCAGCATGACAAAAAAAATCAAATCATCAAAATACAATCATACCATCAATAAAAAACCAAATCATCAACTACAATTACAGTCTCCCCATTGCTTTCCCATCACAAAACACTACATCATTACCTCAGCACAGCCAATGTGTAATATCTACACCATAAGCAAAATTTATTAACCTCAAACACCACTACATCCACCTAACTACCAACAACATACCCCCTCCCAACCTCTCAAAAACATCCCCAAATAAATCTGTAGTAGTGATGTATAAACATAAAATTTTAAAACAAAAGCCTTACATCACATCTTTGTATTAAATCAGATAACCATTTTTAGTTTCATATCTTTAGCCATGAAGAATCGCATACTAACTATAGCATTACTATTTTCGGGTTTGGGTAGTTTTTCCTGCCACAACCAAGTTCAGGAAAAACCTGTTTCAAAAGCAGATACCACAACCCAATCGATTCCAAAAGAAGACAGCCTACTCAACAAAATACAATCACAGACCCTGCAATATTTTTGGGAAGGTGCAGAACCGAATTCCGGATTGGCCAGAGAACGAATCCATATTGATGGCGTCTATCCGCAGAACGACCCGCAGGTTGTTACTATCGGCGGAAGCGGATTCGGCATCATGGGATTGGTAGTAGGCATGGAACGTGGATTCATCAATAAAGAAGAAGGAACCCAAAGGCTGGATAAAATCATGGATTTCCTAGGAAAGATCGAGCGTTTTCATGGCGCATGGTCACACTGGTACCATGGTGACACAGGCAAGGTCAAAGCATTTAGTGAAAAAGATAATGGTGGAGATATTGTAGAGACCGCTTTTTTGACCCAAGCCCTTATCGTGGTTCGGGAATATTTCAAAAATGGAAATGATCTACAAAAATCCATCGCCAAAAAGGCTGATGCCCTATGGAAGGAAATCAACTGGAAACATTATACCAATGGTCAGCATGTAATCTATTGGCATTGGAGCAAAACCCATGAATTTGGGATGAACCATGCTGTACAGGGATACGATGAATGTTTGATCACCTATATTCTTGCAGCCTCCTCACCTACACACCCTATTGATACTGCTGTTTATAACCAAGGTTGGGCTAGGAATGGGGCGATTAAAAGTGACCTTAAGAAATTTGACATCCCTATCAGCATCAAGCATAATGCTAAGCCTGGAGAAGTGGGGCCTCTATTTTGGGCACATTATTCCTTTATGGGACTAAACCCTAGCGATCTTCAAGATGCCTATGTGAACTACGGCGATGTGGTGAAGAACCATACTAAGATCAATATTGCGTATAGTGAGGCCAATCCGAAAGGTTATAAAGGTTATGGTGCGGACAAAGGCTGGGGATGGACCGCAAGCTATTCGATTGCAGGTTATGATGCCCATCATCCCGATAATGATAAATCGGTGATCAGCCCAACAGCAGCCCTATCGTCCATGCCTTATGCTCCTAAAGAATCAATTGCCTTCGCCAAATACCTATTCGATCAGCTTGGCAATAAGGTCTGGGGGAAATATGGCTTTTATGATGCCTATAGCGAAACAGAAAACTGGTATCCACAACGCTATCTGGCCATTGACCAAGGACCAATCGTAGTCATGATCGAAAATTACAGGACAGGATTGATCTGGGACCTATTCATGCAGGCGCCAGAAATTCAAAAAGGATTAAAAAAATTAGGCTTCAAAAGCCCGAACATAAAATAGCTTCACATAGCGTTCAATTAATAGCTTGACCCATGAACATATTGAAATCAACAAGTCTTGCCGTATTGATTTTTAGCACTTTAAATCTTTTCGGACAGGAAAAATCGAAAATGGATGCCTTTATCAACGAATTGATGGGTAAAATGACCGTGGAAGAGAAAATCGGGCAGCTCAATCTGGTTACCGGTGGTGAGGCGACTACCGGATCGGTGGTTTCCAGCAATGTAGAGAACAATATCAAAGCTGGAAAAATTGGCGGGATCTTTAGCATGTCCAGCCCGGAAAAGATCCGTAAGGCGCAGGAGTTAGCTATCAAGCATTCCCGCTTAAAAATCCCTATTATCTTCGGGATGGATGTTATTCACGGCTATAAAACGGTATTTCCGATCCCTTTGGGATTGGCCGCCACATGGGATATGCCCTTAATCCAACAGACTGCGCGCGTAGCGGCTGTCGAAGCAGCAGCGGATGGGATAAATTGGACATTCTCGCCCATGGTCGATATTTCGAGGGATGCCCGTTGGGGTAGGATTTCGGAGGGAAGCGGTGAAGATACCTACCTAAGCTCCAGAATCGCACGGGAAATGGTCATTGGTTATCAAGGTGATGATTTGGGTAAATACAATACGCTCATGGCCTGTGTAAAGCATTTTGCACTATATGGGGCAGCCGAAGCTGGAAGAGATTACCATACCACCGATATGAGCCTACATCGCATGTACAACGAATATCTCCCGCCTTATAAAGCAGCCTTAGATGCGGGTGCCATGTCTGTCATGACTTCCTTTAACGACATCAATGGTGTGCCAGCTACCGCAAACAAATGGTTATTGACTGATCTTTTGCGGAAGGATTGGAAATTCGATGGTCTGGTGGTTACCGATTATACGGCCGTAAATGAGCTTATTGAGCATGGATTGGGTGATCTTCAACAGGTTTCTGCCCTATCCCTTAAGGCCGGGGTGGATATGGACATGGTTGGTGAGGGTTTTCTGACCACCTTGAAAAAATCCATGGATGAAGGGAAAGTTTCCCTAACTGAAATCGATCGGGCATGCCGTTATGTGTTGGAAGCCAAATACAGGTTGGGATTATTTGAAGACCCATTCCGATATTGTAATGAAGACAGGGCAAAGAAAGAGATCGGAAAGGCAGAACATCTGCGCTTGGCGCGTGAGGCCGCTGGAAAATCCTTTGTTCTATTGAAAAATGAAGGGCAGGTCTTACCGCTTAAAAAACAGGGAACGGTGGCTGTTATAGGTCCATTGGCAAATACTGGTGCGAATATGCCCGGAACTTGGAGTGTAAGTGCGGATCTGCAAAAAACGCTTTCATTGGTTGATGGAATGAAGGCCGCATTAGGCAATAAGGTTAAAATTGTAAGTCATTTAGGAGCTAATCTTACTTCAGATGCTAAATTACAGGAACGATCAACGATGTTTGGAAGGACGATCCCTCGGGATGAACGGCCAGCGGAAACTGTTATCCAGGAAGCTTTGGAAGTAAGTAAGGGGGCAGATGTTATTGTTGCTGCATTGGGAGAAAGTTCGGAGATGAGTGGTGAAAGCTCTAGCAGGACGGATTTGAATATCCCTGATTCGCAGAGGAAATTATTGGAAGCTTTATTGAAAACCGGGAAACCTGTTGTTTTGGTATTGTTTGCAGGGAGACCATTGACTTTAACATGGGAGGATGAACATGTTCCAGCGATATTGAATGTTTGGTTTGGAGGAACAGAGACGGGTAAGGCAGTGGCGGATGTTTTGTTTGGAGATGTGAATCCTTCGGGAAAATTACCGGCAACATTTCCGAGGAATGTTGGTCAGTTACCGATTTATTATAGCCAAAAGAATACGGGTAGACCTTTGGGAGAAGGGCAATGGTTCCAGAAGTTCAGAAGTAATTATTTGGATGTGGCTAATGATCCTTTATATCCTTTTGGGTATGGATTGAGCTATAGTAAATTTGATTATGGAAAACTTCAATTGGATAAGGATAAGTTTGCTAAGGGTGAGGAGATTAGGGTGTCTGTGGAACTGAGTAATTCGGGGAATTTTGATGGGGAGGAAGTGGTGCAATTGTATGTTAGGGATATGGTTGGATCTGTGACAAGACCTATTAAGGAATTGAAGAATTTCCAGAAGGTTTTCTTGAAGAAGGGTGAGAAGAAAAAGATTGAGTTTGTGATTACGGAAGAGGATTTGAGATTTTATAATCAAAGTTTGGAGTTTGTTTCTGAGCCTGGAGCATTTAAGGTTTTTGTTGGTGGTAATGTTAGGGATGTGCAGGAAGCAGATTTTGAGTTGATGGAAAGATAACAGCGTCATTGCAAATCCTCGTCATTGCGAGGAGGCACGACGAAGCAATCTTTCTCCCCGTCATTGCGAGGAGGCACGACGAAGCAATCTTTAGCCA
Organism: Sphingobacterium sp. CZ-2; assembly: GCF_004526235.1. Classification (GTDB taxonomy): domain Bacteria; phylum Bacteroidota; class Bacteroidia; order Sphingobacteriales; family Sphingobacteriaceae; genus Sphingobacterium; species Sphingobacterium tenebrionis. The sequence continues at coordinate 979,991 of NZ_CP038159.1, forward strand.
TGTCATGGTGAGCGCAGTCGAACCATCTGTTCGTTTACCAGCGTACAGATCCTTCGACTACGCTCAGGATGACAAAGGGAAAGTTCAGGATGACCTAGAAAAAGATTGCTTCGTTCCTCGCAATGACGCAAGTTTCCTCGCAATGACGCAAGTTTCCTCGCAATGACGAGAAATCTACTCCGCGAAATAACTTACCTCAACAAATTTCTGCGTACTACTTCCCTCCGATTCTTCCAACTGAAACTCCTTAACCACCCCAGCAACAGTCAAAACTCCTTCCGGCAATTCCATCTCCGATTTCTCATGTGCCAATAAAACACCTGTCCCATTCCCCTCTTCCATCAATTCATAAACCGTATAAGTCTCCGAAATCGGGATCAACGTAAAAGTATCCACCACCGGAATCTGAATAAAACCAGTCACATACCCTGCTTCCTCAATTTTCCTTACTGTCCCCCTAATAATCACATTCGTAGAAATCTTATTATCGTTCAGGTTCCGCACCGAATGCAAGGTCTCCGCCTGATACTTCGTATAATTCTCAGAAAGCGTATCATCAAACCTTCCTTCCACTTCCAATTGCTCCCGTGATGATAATTTAGATAACGCCAATTGCAGATACAGCACCGCTTTCTGCTTTTCAAACACTACACCGGCTAATTTCCCCACTTCCGAAGGAGAAATAATATCATCATCCGCACTGGTAAAAATATTGTAAAACTTACCGCCATTATCCAACAGATCAATTGCTTGGCTGGCACTTGTAAAAGGTTTAATCAATTCCATAGATATATCATTTTTGAATATCTAAATTTACCAATTATTTTTCTCTTTGCATATCCCAACGTTCCTCAAATACCGGAATATAATCCAGAAATTGAGAATCTTCATCCGCATATTTCTTAAGGATCGACACCCATTCGTCAAACTTCTTCCGATCCTTTACGTGGAAAAAACTCTGCACCATATTGATCGCCATTTCAGCTTTTTGATAGTTATCATTTGAAAGATCAATGCCTTTTAAATAAATCCGTTCTGCCTCTTTTAGGTTGTTCAAGTGTTTAAATGAAAACCCTAACTCCCTATAAAACCAAAAGTTATCTGGATCATTTTCGATAGCCTTATTCAAAACCACCACCGCTTTGTAAAAACTTCCGATATGGTTATAGGCATAGGCCAGCTCAAATTCAAGGCCTTCAAGATGGGGATCCTTCTCATAAACTTTCAACAGGATCGGCAATGCCAAATCACTTACGCCGGCCGCATTGTATGCCCTTCCTTTGGCTACCTGATATTTATCGGTTTTTTCGTTGACTTTATAAACAGACAACCAATTTGGTTCTCTGGGCAGCTTCAGCTCCTGCACCTGCTTATCCGATAATATAGCGACATCTACTGTCCTTGAATCCAGTCTTGATGCCATAATAGCATCTGTAATCGGATCCAATAAAACCAAGCCACCCTCCTTATCTAGAACTGTTGCATGATGCCGAAAAGAAAACCCAGAAAGCTCATCTAAGTAAACAAATCCAATCAAATGCTTTTTAGGATTCCCAGTGCCTTCAAATACCACCCACTTATCCAGTGCATCGTAAAACTTTTGATCGAAGGACAACACTTGAGCATTTCCAAAAAATGCAGCAAAAACAAACGAAATGATTAATAAAGAGGATTTCATCCAGACAATTTATTATTTCCAAGACCAGTTCAAATCTTCGATATAAGCAATCTGAAGATCTTCGGATAATTTATAGAAATAGTCGCCTACGGATTGCGTATCTACCTTCGATTTAGGAATGATAAATCCATGGCCTACATCGATCATCAGATAAAACGCCTTTCCGGTTTCAATAATCTCCGTCAGTTCCTCATATTGCACCTTGGTTTCCTTCATCCCATCATTTGAAAAAATATGATCATCCAGAAATTCCATGGTTACCATCTTATCTAAACTTTTACTCAGGTTGAGTTGGATATGCTTTTTAAAATGCTTGATATACTTTTTAGCTTCATAGCCAGGATAACTAAAAACCCACATCACTGCTATAGCAAGAAAGATATAAGCTCCTAATTGATAGCCTTTATATAAAAAGTAAGCACCGATTAATAGATAGATTACAGGAATTATCCATTTCGTTAACTGTCTCCTTTTTCTAATACTTTCTGTTTTGGATGCCACGTATAGATTAAAGTCCACGTAGTCCGCTTCACTAAGGGTAAATTCTAATTTCATATCGGCTTATCTAGCATGCTGTTTTTCTATTTACCTTAAAAGTACAGGTTTTATTGGTTTATAATGGCAGATTAGTCGAAAAACTCTGCTGGATATTGGACTACAGTTCTTGAAAACGCTGCTAATGCCCCAGGAAAAAGTTCCAATGCCATGCAGTTTTCTTCAGGTACATCAAATGGTAATTCAATGCCAAAATTTTTACATAATTGATAACCAAATCGGGGATAATAATCAGCATGGCCTAAAAGTATGACGGCCTTAAAGTTCAGACTTTTCGCCTTTCTATGGACCTCTCCGATCAATGCTGCGCCAATTCCTTGGTTTTGGTATTCCGGATGTACAGCTACAGGCGCAAGAGCCAGAAACTGATCCACATTTTCAGGAATAATCACTGCCCCATCTTTAGGAACGAGTTTTATTTTTGTGAGCAAGATATAGCCTACAATTTTACCGTTCTGTTCTGCCACAAGAGATAGCTCCGGCACAAAGGCTTTAGATTTCCTTAATCTTTCGACCAAAAATTGCTCTTGATGGTCTGTATAGACCTCCTTTTCAAAAGCATCTTTTATTAAATGGAATACCTGATCAAAATCCTGCGGACTTTCCTGCTTTATTTCCATTTCGAAATCCATTTTTGCTCTACTTGGGAAACCTTTTTACTATCTGCCACATAGGCCGGATTTGGCATATACCACGGTATTTGTTCATAATAACTTTTGAGATCCTTGTCGTGAAAAACAAATCCCCTCCTTGCAAAAGGCAAATTCCGAAAGATCTTCCGTTGAAGCGAAGAAATAGGCTCATCAATTGCCAATTTCTCTTGTTGATGAATGGAAAATGGCAAATAAAAATCGATTTCATTATTATTCATGGATTGCAAATAGGTGTTTAGACTATAAATGAACAGTTCACCTTTTGGCTTAAAATTCTTTTTATGAAAGGTCAATGAGCCATCCTGCACATAAAATGTAACTGCATCCTTATCTTTAATGCCATTTGGAGAGCCTTTTACATCCTTCTTTTTACCAATTCCATTGATTTTCCAGTCTTCTTTATTCGTAAAAAAGGTTTTTTGAATATCAAACTCCTCGAAATCACCCAAATCTACATTCAAGGTAAAATCATCTATTTGTTTATTTGCCCAACGATTAGCCGCTGTTAATACATATTCAAAATCATAGTGGTAATCAACACTACCCGATACATCAAATTTATAGGTATGCTTTACGATATTCTTTCCCTTTTTAAATTTCGCCTTAAAATGATAGACATAAAAGAAGTCCACATAATTTCCGGAAGTATTACCCCCAAAAGTCTTCAGATCGATGCTTTTGATTTTCCCCTGTTGATTATAGAGTGAATCCGCCACATAGGAGACTTGATATTTCAGGTTATTCCCATTCATATTTACCGTAAAATCATGCATGTATGGATGAAGTCCTTTTTTAGGAGCTCCATCTACATCCCCTTGCGGAGACATGGCTTCAAAACCAACAATGATTTCTTTATCTGCACCGGGATTAAAAAACTCGTAATACACCGATACTTCAATAAATTGATTATTGATCTTTTTGATGTTAAGGATTTCCTTTTGAACGGAAATATCAGTTTCCTGAATTGGAATCAACTGATTTCCAGAGGCAAAATAAGCACCATCATTCGCGTAAATGGATATATGGCAAAAAAGGATTAAAATAAATAATAGAAATTTTCTCATAATCATTATAAGGATGGTAGAAATAAACAATTTTAGTGTACAATAATATCTTTTGCATTTTATTGATACTTTTTATCTAAATATTCAGTGTAATCATCTCTTATTTTTTTGTAATCCATATCATTAGGAATAGTTTTTCCCATAGAAATACTTTTTACAAAAGGAGAAATAGCAAAGTCATCATTTTGTTCTCGCGTTAGCGAATCAAGATAATTTTCAATTAACTTAGATAAACTTACTTTATTTGTTGAAGCATATTTTTTTGCTCGCTCAATTACGTTTTTATTTAATTTTAGTGTTAATATAGAATCCATTATCTTCAATTTGGATAAATAAACATAAATAAATTATTCTGTCAATAAAGTTGGAGGTCATCATATTTTCTCCCCAGCAAAAAAGTGATCGGTATTGATAGTAATCAGCGTAGATTTTCCTGTTGAAATCTTTGAATTCTCCACTATTAATTTAAAGGCCTCCATACTTTGTTTGGGCATTAAATTCGACCAAAAAAAGATGATGGTATTATTTGTTTTAGATACAGGTAAACTAAATTCATTTAAAATATAATTTAAACCTTTATTTTCTTTTATTTGAGCTGAGGTTTTAGGAATAAATTCATCGAACTTACCATCATAATTCCAATCTAAAGACCCTCCAATAGATGCTTTGGCATAACAATTTGCATGGAATGAAACTAGCGTGTCATTCGTATAATAATGAATTTGAAGGGGTTGTTTCAAATCATTTTTATATAAATCGCCAAAGCCTTCCACATAGGTAAGAAATTGTTCCTTTGAAATTGTTTTCGTGATAATATTTGGATTTAATTTTTTAAAATTCTTTTCGAACTGTTCAACTTTATTATTATCGAATTCTTTAATGGCTTCAATACCAGCTACCTTATACATTATACTCTTGCACCCTGAAATTGTCACGAATAATATCAGGAATATAAAAATTAACCTTATAAATTTTAATGGATTTGACATCTATTAAATTTACCACAAATTTTTCATAACTTTCTATCTATAACGGCTTTTCTAAGGACGAATGTACTTATATGAAATATTAAACATCTTCCATAAAGACAGATTGCTAAAAGTTGGCTACGAGGCAAAACCATAGTGAAAGTATACTGAAAGTATGCAAAATGTATGCTTCATATACTCTTTCAGTACTTTAACCCTACTTTAAACATACTTAAAGCACGATTCTAACCTGAATTCAAACATATTTTGAATGGGTAGCATGGAAACCATGGCCAAAAAATGGATAATTATTGTTAAGCCTTCCAGAATCGAACACCCGCCTGCGCATGACTGAACCCTCACAACGCAAAAAAGCTTCAATCTTGCGATTGAAGCTTTTTATGCGGAGAGTGAGGGACTTGAACCTATGAATACTTAAAATTTGAATAAATACAAATAGATACTTTAAAATACTGATAGTCTTTAATATAGATTATCATAGCAATTCATTAATTATCACCGATTATCAAAATAGTGTCCCCTAAATTGTCCCCCTTTTAAGATAATTAGTTATATTTGAAATGCATTTAAAAATTATTTCATGGCCTTACTAACAACTAATTTTATCCTTCGTACTGATAAAATGAATAAGCTTGGTGAAAGTCCAATATTATTCACTATTTCAGTAGCAGGAAATAGAAAGAAAATATCAACCGGCATAAATATTCTACCTGAATATTGGAATGACCAATTAAAACAGATAATATATTTAAATCGAAAAACTGCAAAGATTTTATTTCCAGATCGTGTATTTGAAAATTTATTAAATGAGGATGAGGTAGCCGAATTCAACAACCAACTTAATGACTTGGTTAAGCAAGCAAATGAAACTGCTCAAAGATTTTATTTGGATAGGAAGTCATTTACAGTTTCTGATATTGCATCTGAAATTTCTATTTTAAAAAGAGTTCTTTCTAAAAAAGAGGAACCCAATAAATTTCTTTTTGATTTTATTGATAGATATATTAGGGAGAATGAAGATAAAAGACAAAAAGGCAGTCTAACGGTTTACAAATCATTAAAGAAACATCTCCAAGATTTTCAGGATTTCACAAAGGTTAAGATAAAATTTGAATCGATTAACTACAGTTTTTTTGATAGCTTTCAAACCTTTCTAATCAACAAAAGAATGGTAGTGTCTGGAGAAGAAAGAGGCTTAAGTAATACCACAATAGCGAAGCAGCTTTCTACTTTAAAAACATTTTTAGGATATGCCCAGAAATTTGATATACCAGTTAGCGACAGCTTTAGGAAGTTTTCTATTGAAAGAGAAGAATTGCCAGTAATTTCTTTGACCGAAAATGAGTTTTTAACTCTTTTTAATATTGATTTTTCGAATTTGCCTAATAAAATAGCTTCTTATCAGAATCCAGAAGAATTCATATTATCAGCTACACTTAATAAGGTCCGGGATATCTTTTGTTTTGGTTGCTCCACTGGGTTAAGATATTCGGATCTTTCAGCTTTAAAATGGACGAATGTTAAAGGTAATGAATTAAGATTAACTGTTACAAAAACGAAAAGACCTCTTAGGATACCTTTAAATGGGTATTCATCAGAAATATTGAAGCGGTATGAGGATAAATTATATCCATTACCAAAACTTAGTAGTCAAAAGTTCAACAAGTATATAAAAGAGCTTTGTCTTTTTGCAGAAATAAATGAAGAAGTAGAAATTATTCGTTACAAGGGAGCTAAGAAGGTTGAAAAAATATTTCCAAAATATAAATTGATATCAGCACATACGGCGAGAAAGACTTTTTGTACCCTTTCCCTGGAAAGAGGTATGTCGGCTGAACAAGTCATGAAGATCAGTGGGCATAAAGATTATAGATCGTTCCAGAGATACGTAAATATAAGTGAAAATATAAAGCGAAAGGCAATGCAAGATGCTTGGGGTAATCCAATATCATTCTTAAAGAAAGTTTCAGGGGGTGAATGATGAAAAAGAAAATAAGCTACTCAAAACATAGAAGTTTAACGGATGTTCTTACAGATAACGAAATTGCCGAAATAAGTTGTTATTACTATGATTTTAAGCTGCAGAAGTCACTAAGAAATACAAATAGAGCTTTAGTATTCTTTAATACAGCTAGTGAAATTTTAGAACTATTATACGCAAATGTTTATGAAAGGGATTCTTTAGAATTGTTTCTAAAAAATGAATATTTTGATAAAATCCCGGATTATATCGATAGATCGTTAATATTTAGTTATGTAAACGCACTCATTAATAATGAATATTTCACCGATATTTCTATTGGAGTTAAACATTCAATTAATTCTTTAACATTATATCTAGTATCATACTATTCAAATGTGACCCAAAAGAGAGAAGTGAGTATTTCTAATCTATTTAGAGATCCGTATGCCAAGGATTTTAAAAGCTTTTTAAAAATTCTCAATAAACCTAACTTAGATATTAATTTTATAGATGATGGTTTTAAATGGTTAAATGGTCATGGGGCTAACGTTGCATTAAAAGTGTACTATACTGCGCTTATGGAAGAAAAAATACTTAAGGAACGAACTAAGGCAACTCAGTTTTTTAATGGTTGTAAGGCATTTTTTAATGAAGGTGATAAAATAGGTCTATCAAATCAAAAATTAATAAATTTTAATACATCCTCTAACAAATATTTAGACATCTTCAAGTCCTTAATTAAGGATGTAAAAAATAACATTTAGCTATTTTAAAATTACTCATTGCGCCTCAAATAAAATTTGAGGCTTTTTTTTGATGTAAATTACGCATTTGCGTAAAAGCAAAAAAAAGCGTAATGTATTTATTTGTATTTGAAAATCTCTAAATCAATCCGCCACTTAGTATCTAATTGTATCTAAACATATTTTTACCTATCAAGTTATTCTATTGCGTAAATGCATATAATAATGGTCTTTATTAGCCTTTTATTTGCTTTATAGTTCAAACTCAAAAAGAATGTCATGAAAAAAAATTTAGATCCTAACAGGGAGTTAGTTAAAGCAGAAGACGTTTGTTCTCATTTCAAAATAAGCAATTCAACACTTCAGCGAATGAAAAAGTCTGGTTCAATACCATTTGTAAAGTATGGAAAAACGTATCGATTTAATATTGACGAAGTCCAGCAAGCTCTTTTTAAACAGGGAAGAAAGAGGGCATTTAATTAATTGAAGATATCATAAAAATTGAAAAGGAGGTAGCAATGAAACGTCGAAATATCACAACCACCCCCAGGGAGTTAGCCAAATATAATCAAATTATTTCAAGAAAGTACTTCAAACAGAAGTTGAGCGTGCTCAGGTTTTTGAAAGAAAGCGAAACCCCTCAATGTATGAGACAGATCGAGGCAGCAACCTCGGTACCTGTGTATACCATCTGCAGAATCATAAGACATTTTGAAAAAGCTGGAGTTATTGAAAATAAATATGATGGGAAATCTCAATTGTCCGGTTTCCCTAGCGTTCACCATTATGGATTATCTGATAAGAGGAAAGGGAATTTCAATGTATAGCGAAACTTTCCTTAAGGAAGCAATCAAAGGTAATATTGAGGTGATTGATTATGAAGATGATTCTATCAAGATTTGCCATTACATTTTACGATTTGGTACCGAATTGCACTCAATAACCTTTAAAGCTTCAGGTAAAACCATGATCAATATGGAGCCACAAATCAAATCAATGGGTTATAAGAGCATCCTGGAATTCTTTCATAAAAATCCAAGTGCAGTCAATCCCTGGTTAGACGGTAAGAATGAAGGAAAGGTATTTATTTCTTCTTTAAAAATTGACAACCATGGATTACAATAGATTCAGGGACCAATTAGACAGCGCCACAAGACGGGAATTTGATTTTGAAATGATTATGTCAAAATTGAGCTTCATGGGACACGATGAAAGATTCGTTTACTACGAAAGCATCCTAACGACTGGTTTTACAACTTATGGAAGAATGGATAAGTCCACTAAAGTTGTTGAGTTGGATATTATTAAAACTATCAGAGCTCAAGGCTATTCCAGCTTGAAGGAATATCTATATAAATTTCCAAGCATGGTTAATTATGTTCTTGATGGACTAAATCAGGGATACTTATTTATAGACAGGAAAGGGATGAAAAATGAGTGAGTTAAATAGCTATAAATTATCTCGTGATTGGTTTGATTTTGTTCACCTAAATCCGGACAAAGTTACGGGAAACCATACAGCTCTATACATGTGGCTAGTGGAATTAAATAATAGATTACAATGGCGAGAAAAATTCAACATCACTACTCGTGAATGCATGGATGGCATGTCTGCAAAAAGTAGAAATACTTATTCAAAATGTCTCCAAGAATTAATTGATTGGGGTTTTGTGATAATGCTGGTAAAAAGTCATAACCAGCACCAATGTAATGTAATTAGCTTGCTCAAAAATTGTGCAAGCACTGATACAAGCACTGATACAAGCACAGTAGCAACCACTGTAGCAATCACTCATACTATTCATAAAACAAAGAAACAACCAAAATCAATCAAACTAAGTAAAGAGGAATTTTCTAAAAGCTTGATAAAGGAGGGTGCAGACCCTCAACATGTAAATGATTGGATTGCGGCTTTAGAAGAAAAAACAGTTTCTTTTACTTTTTCCTTCCTTGAGGGATTTAAGGAAAAATGCATAAACCAAAATTATCCTATCCCATTAGCTGTAAAAAAATGTGCTCAATTCCAATGGAAATCTTTTGATAAAGATTGGCTAAAAGAAGAATCTAAAATCAAAGAAGGTATGATTGATTTGGGTGATGGAATTTTTTTATCTCTATCTGATATCAAACAAATGCCAATTTCTGATAGGGAAACATTATACAAAAAAGGTTTAATAGACAAAAAGCTTGCTAATATTCCAGGATTATGATAAAAGAAACATTACAGGCCCTAGTTATTGAAGAAATCGTATTAGGCTCACTTTTCGAAAGACAAGCCCTTGAAAACGTAATTGACAAAATTTCAATTGATGCATTTACCACGCCGGTTAATCAATCAATTTTCCGGGCAATTAGAACTTTATACACGTCCTCTTTGGGAGTGGATCTTGCTTCTGTAAGCAACCAAATTGAAAAGAACGGAGATAAGAAACTTTTTGGAAATGATTCAATCCCATTTAGATTAACCGGTTTGTTAGATAGAATTGTCAATACGATCAATATTGAGCAACATATTCACATCCTTAAGGAGTTTCAAATCAAAAGAGAGTCGATTAAATCAGCAAATCAACTGATCAGGGATTGCTATGATCCTACGAAGGATGTATTTGAGGTAATTGGCGCATTCAGAACGAACAATGACCATCTTTTGCATGAAGCTCTAACCAAACCGGAAACAAGCCAACTGGAAGCAGTAAACGAGGCTTTTAAGCAAATTGAAGAAAACGCACTTAAAGCAAAGAATGGATTAACAGGAATACCATCGCTAATAGATGATCTTGATTCAATAACCGGCGGGTGGCAAAATACTGACCTTATCGTTTTGGCTGCAAGGTCAGCAATGGGTAAGACATCATTAGCATTGACTTTGACCAATAACGCTGCAGTTTCTGGCTATAGCGTTGCATTCTTTTCGTTGGAGATGGCAAAAAATCAAATTCTATCAAAACTTTTTTCAATTAACAGCCAAGTTCCATTTGAAAACATTCGAAAAGGTAAAATGACCTCTGAAGATTGGTCTCAACTTAATTTCTGTATGGATGATATTTCTCAATTGCCTATCGTTTGGGACGATGCTAAAATGGGTATAACTGAACTTATAGCAAAAGCTAAGCGCATTAAACGAAAATATGACACCAAACTTTTTGTAATTGATTACTTACAACATATTAGTAGTGTAGCACATTCAAATACAATTACAAGGGATCGCGAGATAGGTCAATGGACTCAAGCGCTTAAAAACCTAGCTAAAGAATTGAACGTGCCAATCATTGTTTTGAGCCAACTGAGCAGGAATGTTGAAAATAGAGCCGACAAAAGGCCTATGCTTTCAGATTTAAGGGAATCAGGATCAATTGAGCAAGATGCCGACATGGTACTTTTCCTTTATCGACCTGAATACTACAAGATAGAAACGGATATTCTGGGCAATTCTACAGATGGCAGAGCGGAGATCATAATCGCAAAGCACCGAAACGGAAGATGTGATACCGTCTCTGCAATATTTGATAAGAATACAACCGGTTTCACCAGTATTACTGAAGAATTTTACAACAATATTTAAATAAAAATGCAATGGAAAAAGAAGAATTAGAAAACGAAAAACGAGAATTAGAATCTCGCTTAAAAGAAATTGATTTAGAAATGAAAGGGATGTCACGTCCAGCATTAGATGTACTCAACGGGCTTAAAAAGCAACAAGAGGCTAGAGACAGACAAAACACACAATATAAAGCACAAAGTAAAAAATATTAATACGTATGGCACAGAAACTAAAAAGTAAGATGGTTTATTATCACTCACAAAGTGAAAATATTTTCAGGGAAAGAATGCCACAAATAGCAATATTGGTGAACTCAATGAAACCACATTTGCAAAGGCTCGGATTTTTAAATGGAGATAAGTTCACTAAAATTGCCAAGAATATTCTTGAAAACAAGTATTCTTTAATTGACGATATGATTACTGATCAAGTTAAAAAGAACGGTGGAAATATCGAATATGTCGAAAATCAAATCAGGAAAGACCTCGAGGAAAAAAAGCGTCAACTAGTATCTTTAGTAGATGTAATCAATTCAAAAATTGAATCACAAAGAGATATGGGTTTACAAAGGCCTAGTGGCCGTACAATAGATTATAATCAATGCCTCTCTCAAAATTTTCTTTCTATCGACGAAATAAACGACGTCTTTCTAGTGGATGAACAATCTGTTATTAATGTTAAGTCAAGATTTGAAATCCATTTAGAAGGAGATGGCCTAAGACTCTTTGAAGAATTATGTAGCGTGGCGGACATCTTAAACTCGATAATTGAGCGAGTAAAAAAGATGGGGGTCGATACCTTCTATTTCTCTCCACTGGATTTATTGATAAGTGATATGAATCAAAAAGACTTTAAAGTTGATTCATTAGAAATCTATTCGCTGTTAGTGAAATATGGTGAATTAGTACCGGTTTGGGAACAAGAAAATTAAAAGAACATGGAAAAAGTAGACATAATCGAAATAAAGAAACCTGAAGTAATTTCTATTCTTACTATCGACAGGCCATTGAAAAGGTCATTGATCGACTATATCCTTCGACGGGAACCGAAAATAAAAAAGGAAAGCTTTGAAATTACCTCAACAAAATTGGGTGTTAGGATCAGATACGCCCAGATCATGAGAAAGATGGATAGCTTTACCATGTCCGAATCAGTAGACATGATGTCCCTAGGTTTATTTCTTTCTTCTGAGCACGTTGAAAACCTTGTTTATGCGATGGCGGTACTGGTTGTAAACGATCCGTTCAAATCACCTCCAAAATGGCTTTGCGAGCAACTAAAAAAAATGAATGAAGTAGAATTCAATCTATTAAAGGATGTTCTGTTAAAGGCCTTGGATATGCCTTCATTCATTCAATCTATTGTCATTTTAAAAGGGTTAGGATTAACCTATGAAGAAAATGGAGATTCAGAATAGCAAATATTTGAATATGAGGTTAGCCTTTGGCGTTCTGTCAGAGGCTAAGACCTCAATTATTATGGATGATATGGAGATAGTCTTTTCTCCACCTAGTTTTGGATCCTATTTATTGTTCACTAGGGAATTAGGTAATATGGAAAATCTTGTTTTTGATCTCAATGATTTGGATCTTTTATATAAACCCTTATCAATAATTTTTTTTGGTAAAAATGTTATTCCAGATTGGTTCAATACCTTTCTCATGAACCTAACTAATGCTGACCTTCTAAGGATCATCCACCTTGTTAAGAATTCTGTTGTAATTGATGAAATATACTCAATGTACGGACTGGATAAAATCAAGGCGTCCTCTGACGATTTGGATAAATCACCTAAGAAGAAATTTTGGGCAGGTAGTAGGAAGATCAATTATTGGGAGATGATGGGCAATGTTGTTAAGTTCTGGGGGATTTCATTCAACGAGGTAATTTGGGGTTTATCCTATCAGAACATTCTATTGATGAACATGAGCATTCCAAAATTTGACAAGGAAGGCAACAAGATTGAAGCAGGTGGAGAGCTTACCGGAATGCAGTTTTTGCAAAACTTGAAAGCAAAAAAAGATGCAAGCAAATGATCAATTTAAAGATTAAAAATGAAAATCAGATTTTAAAAGTACTCAAGCAGAAAACTGAAAAAGTAATTGAAGAAGCAGCTGAAAAACTTTTCCAAATGGGCCAGTCAACAATTAAGGATGCTAGGGACAATGCTAAGTTCATGAATCACACCAATAACCTTAGAAGCTCTTTAGGTGTAGCTGTTTCGCTTAACGGCAAGATCCTCAAATCAGACTTTGAACTTGTCGGTGATGGGAAAAAAGGAGATGGTTCAGATGGTTATGCTAAAGCTGAAAAACTGATAAATGAAAGAGTTGAAGAATATAAGGATAAGCTATTGCTGATTCTTGTAGCTGGTGAAGATTATGCAATGTATGTAGAGAATAGAGCAAACAAGTCAGTTCTTACAACATTTGCGAGACAATTAATAAAGAAATTAAAATAGATAGAGATGGCAATAGAATTGAATGATGGAGGTGCTGCACTAGAGTTAAAAGCAACTTTAGACACGGCAGATATCCAAAAGAAATGGAAAGATCTATTAAATGGGTTAAAAACTGAATCAGATAAATTTTGGGAGGGAGTGAAAAAGAACCCTTCTGGATCCGGTCCCAAATTACCTGAGTTTGACGCCAATGCGGCCAAGACAATTCAAGGTGCAATGGTTGCATTGGGGCAATTGGAGGAAAAGGCCCAAGAATCGGCTTACCGATTAGCAGAACTTAGATCACGTGTAACGGAATTGAGCCAGGCCAAAGCAGAATTAAAGAGACAATTGGCCGCTGGAACTCTTTCCACCGAACAATATAACAAAGCCCTTGGAGCAATCGAGATTCAGCAACGACAAGCTGCAATTTCATTAAAGGCACTAAATAAAGATATCCAACAATCTATTCAACTGGAAAACGTTGCAGCTGGATCATTGGAAGAAGGTAGAATAAAACTAGCCCAATATAATGCTGAAATCGTGAAGATGGGCGGTGCAATGGATGGGTCCAACAAGGAAGTAAATGAAATGATCGCCAAACAGCAGGAGCTCTACAAACAGGTTTCTGCAATGGAGCAAAAGATGGGAACTTATGGCCGTAATGTAGGTAACTACGCTTCGGGGTGGAATGGAATGCAGAATTCGATCAATCAAATGACCAGAGAATTACCCGCATTTACATATTCCGTGCAAACTGGTTTTATGGCTCTGAGCAATAACATTCCAATTTTTGTTGACGAACTGAATAAGGCCGCTTCAGCTAATAAAGCATTGACTGCTGAAGGAAAAAAAGGAGTTCCAGTATGGAAGCAATTAGTTAGTGGTTTGTTCTCATGGCAGACAGCATTATCAATTGGAATTACTTTACTTACTGTTTCTGGAAAAGAAATTGGTGAGTGGGTGAAAGCATTGTTCAAAGGCAAAGATGCTTTAGCTGAACTCAAAAAAGCCAATCAAGATTTCAATGCAACCCGTTTGGAAGGAACTAAGAGCGCCCAAGGTGAATTGACCTCTTTAAAAACTTTGTATAGGGCAGCTACTGATAATAAACTTTCCTACAATGAAAGGTTAAAAGCTGTAAAGCAGCTTCAGCAACAATATCCGGAATATTTCAAAAAAATGGATACCGAGGCAATACTTGCCGGAAAAGCAACAAATGCATACGGACAACTTTCTAAATCTATACTTGCAACAGCTCAGGCCAGGGCTTATGAAAATAAGATTACTGAAATCAGCACAAAGATGCTGGAAAACAATGATGCTATTTTGGAAAAGCGTAATTCCGTTTCAAAGCGTGATCGATCTAAAATGCAATTCGAGGATGATCTTATCAAAAATGGTGGTATGGTCACTTCTGCATCAACATGGGGTAGCGGTACTTCTGCGCCCAGAAAAGCCCTTGCAGATGCCGATATTATGGAAAAGGCCAACAAAAAGCTTTCCAAGCAAATCAATAGATATGAGAGTGAAATTGATAAATTGATCAAAACAAATGGTGTATCTATCATAACTGGTGATTACGGCGATGGAAAAGCTCCAAAGATCAGTACCAGCGAATTGAATGAATATAAATCCCTTGTTGATAAGATTGCAGACATTGACAAAGAATATGCCCGTAAATTCATGGATTCCAATGAAGCAGAAATACAATCAGTCAGGGATAAGTTTGCTGAAATTAAGAAAGAAATCCAAGAATACAATAGCAAAAATCCAAAGATTAAAATCAATACAACTGTTATCGATCAGATAGAGCAACGTGCAGTTAAGGAAACCGAATTCAAACAAGGCACCGATGAGTTAGTTAAGGATCTTGAGGAACAGAAGCGCATTTATGATTCGTATAACGCCTACGGGAAAGAAGTTGGAGAGAAAGCTGCAAAGGAACATTTCAGTGATCAATTATCCATCGTTGAAAATTTTCGTTCAAATTTAGAGGCTGAATATTTAAAAGCCTCAACCTTAGAGGAAACTACAATGCTTAGCGGCTTCAAAGGCACTACGGCCAAATTGACCCTAGCTCAAAAGGAAAGAGTGGACGAATTAGGGAAAATGAAAAAAGCTGCGAAAGATCAGGACGAGCAAATGGCTAAACAGGAATTCGCAGATGCTCTATCTTTAGCTTCTACCTATGATGACGATGTACTTAAACTTCAGCAGGAATATCAGCAAAAACTAAAAGTTTTGGGCTCAAAAGCCACTGAGGAACAAAAGGCCCAATTGAAAAAACGATATGACGAAGAGATCAGCTCATTGACTAATGTAAACCTTCAAAAGCAGGTTGAATGGGAAAAGGTCTTTAATTCACTTCAGTTTTATTCTAAGAAAGCAACGGATAAAGTTTTGGACGATATTCAGACCAGATTAGATGCTGAATTAAAAGCAGGAAAATTGACCAAACAGGATTATGATCAGTTGACAAACGAACTGAATTCAGCAAAGACCCAGAACAATATCGATAAGTCTTGGATTGCTTCAAAATCAGCTTTGGACAATTATAGGAAATCGCTTAAGGAATACGGGAAAGAAAGCGATGAAACCAAGAAAGCGCAAAGCGGAATGTTTTCAGCACTTTCAAGGGACCTGGCTGATGCTTCTGGACTCATTGGCGATCTTTCGGGCATGCTTGATTCTCTGGGGGCCAGTTCTGGCCTTCAGGACACTATCCAAAAGATAGGCTCTTTAACTGATGGATTAAGCGGAGTTGCAGCAGGAATAGCTTCAGGGAACCCAATTGCCGTGATATCAGGATCTATAAAAGTTCTGACTGCAGTTATTGATATTTTCAATACTAAGGACAAAAAAATACAGAAACAGCTAGATAGGTACCAAGAACAATTATCTTCATTGGAAAGTTCCTTTTCTAAGATTGACAAACAATTGAACGATTCAGTAGGTGAAAGTATCTATGCAAACAGTGAGCTTGCAATTAAGAATCTAAGGGAGCAGCAAAGATTGATGTCCCAAATGGCCAGAGCCGAGGAACAAAAGAAGAAATCCGACAAATCAAAGGTGCAGGGATATAAGGATGGTATAAGTCAGATCGATGATGAAATTGCAGCAATCGAAAAATCAATGAAAGAAATGCGTGTAGGGACAGATATCAAGCAACTGTCCCAAAGTATTTCTGATGCCCTTATTTCTGCCTTTGAGGAAGGTGCTGATGCAATAGAAGCAACTGACAAAGTATTTGATAAATTCATAAAGAATGCTCTCGCAAACAGCCTAAAATTAAAATACATCGAACCGATAATAAAAGGATTGATCAATGATCTGGATTCTTTCATGGAGGCAAATGACAATAACCTTGCTGGATTCAATTTTGAAGGGTACAAAACCCAAGTAAATGAAGCAGGGAAAATGATCGGATCAATGTTGGAAAACCTTTATGGAGGTTTGGGCCTGAAAAAAGAAAGTGAGAGTAACACAAGGGGGCTAGAAGGTTCGATATCTAGGGCAATTACTGAAAGCTCTAGTTCTGAGCAATTGGGAATTATTGGAGTAAAAATTAAAAATATTTAATATGTCAGGATATTCAGCATTATACATAAGAACAGCAGAAACAGATTATATTTTCTTAGCAAACGACACAGCTGCGATGATTAAAATCCCACTTATAGTTGGAGATAAAACCTACGATAAGACACATTCAAAGTTTACTTCCAAAAATTTTTATTACCAACACTTAAAATCAAGCATTATTGTTACCGGCTCAGTTGAATTAGGGATAAAAGTTCATGAATTTATTGAGGACCAAAATATTGATAGCTATGATGGATTATTAGATTCCTTGCGGAATGATCTCAATACCTATTTGAAGGATTTTATTGATAACTATCCATGGGATCTTTCAAATAAATATTCCTATCCAGGACTTTTAGGGCAAATAATTGTTCACGGACTATCAACTCTTGACAAAAACGGTAATAAAAGGCCAAGGAACTTGCTGTTAGGGAGAAGGTTACACTTTTTAAGGGATCGTGTTAAAGATTGCGGAACCATAAACCCTGAAACTGATGATTATGAAGGGAATGTATGTCATTTGAACGATGATCCAATACTTCCAATGGAAGAATTTGAAAAGATCGCCGATGACAATCAGAAGCTGATGAATGAAAATTTCTATCTAGGTTCAATGAACATTGTTAAGCAGCAATTGATCAGATCGAACGAGCTTTTTAATGAATCTGATCGAGAAAGAATATTTTCCGCAGGGGAAATCCATCTAACAGTTTTCCAATGCAATAAAAATGATCGCTATGGAGATACCTTAACAGTTTCCCAAATGCTTGTACATAGGTTCGATGACTACGAAGATATCCAAAAGGAACAGCAGCAATTGCAGGATCGCTTGAAAAATGGTTTGGTAAAACACGATGTTATGTCCGAAATGGTCAGCGATACTTTAAATAAAATTAGAAAGGAAAGACAAAATGAACATTCAAGAAATATATAATGCTGCCTACAAAGCCGGAGCATGCACAGAAAAAGGTCTAAAAATGATTAGCCGGGCAAATAATGTGAATGATCTAATTGATTTGATGAAGTCTCCACAGGGAATTGAATTTTGTATGAAAAACCAATTTCCGTCTTTGGATCTATTGAACGAGTATAGAGAACAATTAGAATCAAATAACATCTATCCTAAAGGTACAGATAAAACGATTATAAACCCTCGATTTGTAATTGTTTTCGGGGGCTCTATAACGGTCCAAGTCGATGATTTCAACGTTTGCGAGATCTATGCAACAAACGATTCAAAAGTCATTGTGAAGGCCTCAGATAATGCTTATGTTTCAATTGAATTACATCATGATTCGATAGCTGAAACAACAAAAAGTGGAAAATCTAATATCTTATTGATTAACAAGACATTGGTTAAGAAGTGAATTACTAAAGTAGTTAAAAGTAGTAATTAGTGATTATGGAAAAGAAACAGGTAGGAAGGCCCCCAGGCGGTAAACGTTTAGGGGGCCGCGCAAAAGGAACTCCAAACAAAATTAATAAAGAGGTGCGGGAGATAATTAAAGACATTGCCAGCGATTATTTTAATAACGGAGAGTTTACCAAGGATTTTAAAAAACTAAGTCCCAAAGACAAGATAATGGCAATGGAAAAGGTTATGAAATTTGCCATTCCTACACTATCATCGGTTGACGCTAAAGTTTACACAAATCAACAATTGGAAGATAAAGTTAAAAATATGACTGATGATCAATTTTTCACCTTGGTTGATATGGCCATGGGAATAAACGAAGATGATGATGAGGAATAATGAAGACATAAGTCAAGATCTTTCTGAAAGGAAATTGCAGATGAGGAAAATGATAATCGAAGGCATAAGAAACGGTGAAGATATTTCCATGGACCGATGGCTTTATGAGAATGATACCGAAAATGGTATTCCGATTGAATCATGGTTAGAGGCAAATGAAGAGGATTTATAGATGGGGGAAATTTCCCCTATCTAAATGTCCGTAATTCCGTGTATGTAAAAGTTCGATTTTACCACTTTTGAAAATTATGAAGTGGTTTTAAACCACTTTGGAAAATAAATTAATTCACTTCAACAATCAATATTAAATGACAGCCGCAGTAATCATTGACCACCTTTTTACGCTCTTATGGGAAAGCGATATCAAACAAACGATATCCGGAAAGATAAGAAAGTTCAACCGGCCCACAAATAGCAATAGAGAGGATATAACCATAAATATATTATCCGTTGACTTTGATCAGCTCCAGGAAGGAATAGCAAATATTAACTTGTTCGTACCAAACCCAAAATTTAATGCTATGATTGAAGGCAAAGATGTTGTTTTAACTGATATCCCGGACCAATTACGAATAAATAAATTGTTAGGTGATTTAAAGGCAATCCTAAAGCACCATTACGATGCTGAAAAATATATTTTGGTTGAATTAATGGAACAATACATTATGCCTGAAGTAAACCAGACGGTTGTAACTAATCGTTTAAAAGTTACTGTTAAAAACACTTAATTGATAAAAACTTATACACCTAGAAATTTAGTAATAGTTTCACCAAGATTATAATAAACTAAATCTTTTTGGTGGATATCAAGTGAAGCCAAAGGGTTTTCTAACTTGTTTATTGCCTGAAATTTTCTAAGATTAGATTTGTTATAAAGACATCTTCTTGCAATTATCGGAATGATCCTAATGCCTTCTTCCTCTAATTTTTTTAAAAGTTTTGGAACTTCAGTTTTCATTATAAATTCTGAAGCTAAAAAGCTTTGCGAGACAATCATTATTGCTATACTACACTCGTTTAGTTGAGATTCAATTTCCTCAAACCAGTCACTTCCTACAGGTATTTGTGTGTCAATCCAAAAGTTGAAATCTATTTCAGGCATAATATTCTTTATACTCATTAACATTTCTTCAACATCATCTTTAAATACACTATCCTTGTGAGAGTAACTCACAAAAATTTTATGTTTCTTATTCGCATCTATTTTTATATCCTCTTTCATTACCTCAATTCTGTTGCCCATTTGATCATCATTAAATTTTGTCAAATTTATGGTATGAATTAAATTACCTTTCTTGTCGAAAAGAGGTTGTAAGGGGTTGCCTTCTAAATAAATATTTGGCCCAAATAAATACAATCCTCTTAATTTGGTTAATCTTGATTTTATTGCTTCGATAGGAATGACATCAAAACCCATATTATTTAACCATAATCTTTCTAGCTTTTCTAGGTCTAATATAACATTTGGGAAATAAGCAAAATTATTATTCGAAACATTTAAATATCTCAAATTTTTTAAATTGTTTAAGCCTTCAGGAAGCTCCACAAATTTATTATCAGCAATTAGCAACTTTTCTAATCCGTATAATTGACAGACTTGTTTGGGAATTGATTTTAATCGATTGCCATTCAAGTTTAACACTTTTAGATTTATAAGTGATTCAATATTTGAATAAATAGAAGTTATTTCATTTTTAGAAATATCTAGAACTTTAAGATGTCTCAATGAATAAAGTTCCTTGGGTAATGTTTTCAGCTTGTTACCACTTAGTTTTAAAACTTTAAGGTTCTTGCATTCAAAAACTTCATTAGGAATTTCAGTTAATCCCTGGTCAGATAAATCAATTTTACTTCTGTTGTTTAGCTTTCCCATTAATTTTTATGACAAAATTCGAATATATTAAAATATTCTCTATTTTTATGGTCCCTATGGAGGATGGGGCAAAACGAATGTTATGACAGCCGATGATTCAATAGATCGAGATGGTCTAAATGCGATGAAATCACTGCACATAGCATTTGGCAAATAAAGTGTAGGACAAGTAAATGGGCAAGTTGTACCAACTGTTCCAACGGTTTGGTTCTGGTGGATTTAATGCAATTTTACTGTTTTCGGGGACTCACTCACTACGGTAACCTCACGATTAAAAAGCTTTACCCCCTGAGCCGGTTCGACCACTCAGGGGTTTGTTTTTTTAATTGTAAAAAAGTTTGGATTATGGTCCTTGAATAATTTTTTAAGATTTATATCTTTAATTAAGAAGTATTGTAAATTATTTAATATTGGCTTCCAAGCATAGAACAATCCACCTTGTTAATTACTCTATTCCTCATCTTAAGTTTGTTTCTAAAGTGCCTAGAGATATTTTGTGTAATTTCCGTATAGTTGTCATCGTTATTTCCTCGTTGCCAATAATAAGGCTTAATTGCAGCACAATTGTCATGCTCAAATATCATATTAAGCAATGTTCTGTCAGAAAGCCCACAGGAATGACCCCAGATATAAACTACATAAGAATCAGAATCAATAAAATCAATTAACTCTTTATAATTAGTATTATGGAAATAAGCAAAAGATTTGATGTGTGTAAGGAAGTCATTATTATTTGTTTTTTCCATCTCTAAATAATCAGAGTCAATTTCATCTCCAAATCCAAATACTGGTGGATTATTTCTTTGGGAAAGACTTCCATGAATATTTATATTATAATAATTTCCTCTAGATAACTGATATGGCAAACCAGTATAGTTAAAGTTCAAGAATGTAATATTTTTAAATTTTATTTCTCGTTTATGTTCATCTTCGTAATCATCATCTCCTAGCTTTTCTATGTGAAACTTATCAATTACTATTTTGGGGTTTATTCCCCCTTCTGCACAATAATTAAAATCATAAGGTACATTTGCTCTACTAATTACTTCCTTTAAATACTTTCCCAAGTATATTTTAATAAAATCTAGATCCTTATTGATTTCAATAAGTTCTTCATCCATAAATCGTATTTGAGAATTTTCATTTACAAGTCTCTTTAAAAGAATTTTTAAATTCTTATAGTAAATCATCTCAATGTCCACCCAATTCTTTTCAGTTTGATGCCTTAAAAGTTCATTAAGCAATTGAGATTTTATATCAAAATTTAATCGAAACATCATATCACCAATAATAAAATCATAAATACCTTCATTTTGAAAATTGTATTTATTTAAAAACATAAAATTTACAAGTTCATGAAGTGTAGAAAAGGTTTTCAGGTTTTGGCCGTAGTAAATTCGCTCACAAGAAATCTCTAATAATTCGTTTGAAAAATATTGGTCATTTCCTTCAACGTTAATACTTGAAACAATAAGCCATTTAATGAAATCTGAATATCTAGAGGGTAAGCCACAATGAATATCAAATCCATTTCCAACAATAATTAGTTTGTTCATAATAAATAGTTTGGTTTAGCAAATATACAATGAATACAATGGAATACATTAAGATACTTTTCCCTTGTTATTATCAATAATATTTTGCATTTTTGAAGTGCGAACATAGATGTGGAGCAAGTCCACTGAATAATCTTATTAACAATAATGTCTAGGCATACTGGTGAAAGTCCAGAAACCCAACGTTTCACGTCTGTGTTCGCGGTGACCTAGACTATTTATAAATTTTCAAATTATGCGAACACAGGAAAAAACAACCCCAGCAAACCAAATCATTGATCTCCCAAGCCTATTGGAGATCGCAACCGATTCAATTGAATTGGGTTCAGTACGTCTAACTGCATGCTTAAGAAGCATTAACAGGCTCAGACTAATGATTGAAGACAAAAGCCTTTTCCCAGAAGGTGATGACAATGTTCAAGAAATATTCAATGCAGCTTCTGAAATGGAATTAATGCTAGAAAAGGCTGAATCCATTATGAACGAAATCTATGAACCTAGCCTTTCAGCGTTATCTAAGATCCGTCTTTTCTCGGAAAGTGGATTACCAAAATTGATCTCGAGCGCAAAAAGTTTAGAGGCAATCAATAAGATTTGGAATAATAATATTCCATTGCAAAAAGATCCAGAGTTCATAAAGTTGATTGGATTGAAGAAGATCGAATTATCAACAACCAAAGCCGATCTTTCCAAAATCTTCGAGGAATCACCAATAATTCAAAATGACTTTGAGTTTATTGGCAAGTTGACGGCTAAAAGACAATCATTAGTTAACTGTTAAATCTGGATATCATGAACATTCAAGCATATCATTTAGGGCAATTGAAGAAAGTAAAGAGCCGCTATATTGTTAGAGAAGACAATCAGATAATTGTGGTCAATGAATTTGTGGATGGAGGGTCTACTATGGAATGGATCGATGAAGATGTTTTGAGTTCTATCAAGGAATTTTAATATTAATTCTCACGATCATGTACGATGCAATGGTATATCAAAAATTGCCTCATGGTACAGAGGTGATTTTTATCCGATTGATTGATGGAGTTGAAACTATATATGAAGATTGGTTTGATCATCACGATATCGAAAGGATAGCAAAGGAAAACATTGAAATGTTAGGGCTTTGATAAAGTAACATAAACACACACTATTACGTTATTATAATCCCTATCAATAAAAAGGTAGGGATTATTTAATATCACCAAAGACGACATTATGACTATTCCAAAGATTTACTTAAAACGAAGGTCTAATGAAAAAGATGGCCAATTGTGGCTTTACTACTCCCATGGATCAGATAAAAGATTAGAATACTACACCGGATTGCGTATTGAAAACCAATTCTACAATGAAAAATACTGGCTAAGCAATACCAAAAAACCGATTATGAAAGGTTTTATGTATTCACACCAATATAATAAGAAGCTTGAGGAAATGAAATCATTTGCAGTCACTTTGGTTATCAATGAAAAGATACATGACAACGATGAACTTAAAAAAAGGATCACAAAAGAATTCAGAGTAGAGAAAATCAGCCAAAGCAAATTTCCGTCCACAGAATCCTTGACAGACCAAAAGGACATCAACCAACCCAATTTTGGTTCCGTTGATTTTATTTCCTATTGTGAGTTTGTCCAAGCTGAACGGATAAGCGGTAAACGGCCCATTATCAGCGGAAATAGACAGGGGCTTAATTACAAGTATAACAGCTTGAAAAATCCGTCCACTACGATATCATCCCTGAAGGAATATGTTAAGTATAAACGGATAAAGCAGCTAAGTTTTAATGATATTAATGTTGCATTCTATAACGATTATAGAAATTACCTATTGAACGTAAAAAAGAAAAAGATAAGTACTTTTTCAACTCGGGTCAGGGACATTAAAGCCTTTATGAACGAAGGTATTGATGATAAATTACACCAAAACACCGGGCACAAAAATAAAAGGTTTATAGCCCCAAAATATGAGAGTACTGGAATTGCTTTAACACTGGAAGAAATTAGAACTATCCAGGACGCTGACATTGATAAATATTATCATCATGTTAGGGACCTGTTTTTAATCGGATGTTATACGGCTTTACGCTTCAGTGATTATTCAAGCCTTGAATTGGTGGAAATTGATGACAGCTTTATCAGGCTTAAACAGAGTAAAACAAACAATAGGGTTTCAATACCAATTATGAAGGGCTTAAAAGAAATATTGTCCAGATATAACAATAAATTACCACCACCTTGCAGCAATCAGCATTTTAATAGAACAATTAAGAAAATATGTTCATTATCTGAGATCGGATTAGATAGAGTTTATGAGATCGATAAGTACGGCAATAAAATTATGTGGAGTTCAAAGGTTACAAGCCATACTGGCCGCCGCTCCTATGCAACAAATATGTTTAAGTTAGGGGTTCCAACCATCTTAATTATGTCTGCAACTGGCCATAAAAAAGAAGAAATGTTTTTGAGGTACATAAAGGCCACCAATGAAGAGAAAACAAGAATGTTAGCTGACTGGATGGAGAAACTAGATATTTAATTTTTATAGAAACCATAAATTTTACGGTATAGATTAATACATAATAATTTGGGCTGGCCTAAATTTCGGCAAGGGTAATTAATGTCGGAATTTCCAATATTATAAACACCCAGAATTTTGGGTATTAAATCCATGATCGGTTTTAACCCTTGTAATTTCTGATCACAAATAGCTCAAGGAAATTTTCCCCTGACCTTTTAAATCGTCATCCTATCCACTGACTAACGAGGGATCAGACAGTTTATAATGTGATTTAAAGTAACCTTTTGAAAAATTATTTTCGAGCATTTTATTTCGCAGAATATTGCGTGTTTAAAGAATCTCCCCCCAAAGTTGGGGTTTGATGTATTTTTTATGCTGCAGAAAAAATAAAAGCCCGATTGAAATCGAGCTTAAATGCATTTAAAAATTTCCTTTCTTTGGATCTTTAAAACAAAGATATGAAAATAAGAATGGTTAAAAAGATATATTAAAGTATTTTTCAAGCCAAAAATTAGACTTAAATGTCCCCTAAATTGTCCCCCTGCTAAAAACGAAAAAGCTAAACATCTTATTATTAAATGTTTAGCTTAAATAGTTGCGGAGAGTGAGGGATTCGAACCCCCGAACCTGTGACAGTTAACGGTTTTCAAGACCGCCGCATTCGACCACTCTGCCAACTCTCCGCGACAAAAGTAGAAATTTTCATCCGTTCTCCAAAACTAAATTAATATCCCGCTGAAAATGAGCCCAATTATTTTTTTTGGTAATTTTAAGCTATTTTACATTTCAAATTACCTTGTGAACTGAGGACTGGAACGAACGAAATGGAGAATTACATTAAAATCATAGAAGAATATCGAAAAACCCAAAACAACAACCTTTTAACTGTTTTTGCCTGTAAAAGCAATAATGAAAAACAGCCAGAAGAACTAAGGGACCAGAACTATTGGCCGAGGGTTCGATTGATAAAGACTTTATGGGAAAACTATACCGCAGCCGACAAACCACTCCTTAAATGGTTGATAAAAGAAGAGGTTAAAGCGCAGCAGGAATGCATGATGCCGGTATACGCCTTAGATATTGCTGCCTATATGCTCTACAAATACATGGATCTATCCGATGTGTTCGACCTGTTCTTTGCCAAGTTCGCTTCTAGTAATGAATTCTACCTGGACATCGAGCTGGTATTCGGCTATAACAGAGTGGAAACCAAACAGTATCTGCAAACCGAAGGTGCCAACCAACCATATGCCAAGGACATCCTAAAAACCATTGAAGGTTATGAGGATGCCCTAAGTCAAGGTGCCATTTACAAAGATCGTGATGCGTACATGAAATACTTTGAAGAACGTAAAATAAAAATCCTATTCAATGAATTGGAAAATGCGAAAGCATTCTATATAGAATAAGATCAAGCAGTTTTTTCATCAAAAAACACGATAAATTGGGTCGGATTAAGTCCAGTTTTATCCTTGATGCTCTTCGCAAATTTACCATAGGAAGAAAATCCAGATAAAGCCGCCAAATAAGTCAATTTGAAATTGCGAGCTTCCTCTACCGTCCGCAAATAATGCTCCAGATAAGAAATTCGTAGGTTATTGATGTAATTCGGAAAATCAGCGCCTTTGTTTTTATTCACCACAAAGGATAAGTATTTTGTATTACAACCTATTTCCTTCGCTGTTGACCCTATGGAACAGGCAGGATTTAAAAAAGCTTGATGTTGTTCCCAAGATTCCAAAGCTCTTAAAATCCTTGTCTCCGTTTCCAGGTTCATGTATTCCTTTTTCTGACCGTTAATTAATGCTTCCATAAGCAGAAAATTTGTGTTTATATTTTGTTAATTATTTAGTTTGTTCTTCATCAAATCGCATATAATAGCCCTTGTTATTGGCAGTACCATCTACCAGGTCTTCTATATTGCCGTTCTTTTCCTTTTCCATCAGGAATAGTTCTTCATAATCCTTCGTATACATCGCATCAGGCACCACGTTGACATCGAATACCAATTCCATTTTTTCCAGCTTTTCGAAATTGCCATAGAGCTCTATCCAATGCTTCACAAAACCTACATTCTTTGTACTGTTATAGGTCATGCTGATGAACCCCTCTTGCCCTGCCGGAATCGTCTTGGTCGTATTCTTATTCAAGACGATGCAACCACAGGAAGTTATAATGTCCGTGATGATCAATGGTGATTTTCCGATGTTCTTCACCTTGAATACCACATCCAGATCCTGGCCTGTTTGGATAGGGTAATAATGTCTGCCATTATCCATTATTTCCAAACTGGTCTTTTCATTTTTAGGGTTAAAACAGGCATTTAGCGACATCAACCCTATAAATCCTATAAGCAGCATGTTATTTTTCATATCCAATCTTTTAATGCAATATTTGTAGTTCATCAATGGCCAATCTTTTGTTCTCCTCCGACGCCTTCTGTATGCGAACCAATAACGGTTTGCTCAAGTCCACGCCTTGAAACGGAATAACAATCTCCTTTACCGGAGATTCCTCTTCCTTGATTAAGCCGAATTTTAATTTGTTGATAAGCTTTCCTGATTGATGGATTTCAATTGTCGTTGGAACATTAAAACGATGCTTTTCATTAACCAAAAAACGGATAAACATCCCTTTTGTCCCTTGCAAATCATTAAAATTCACCTCAAAAGCTATATCCTCATTCGAGGTAAACCATCCTTGTTGATAATCCTGCGGAAAACCAAGAATACCATTCAAACAGGTATGTAATGCTTCCTTATTATTATCTCCAGGTTGAATCCATTTAACTTGCGATGCTGTCAACCGATTTCTTTGCTGTCCCCATCCAGAATAGGATTTCCAAGCAACTAAATAATTGGAGATATCTCCATCAGCCTCCTTATACATCTTAATACCATTAGCGGAAAAACCAGCTCGTAGATCCTCCACTATCTTAAGGATGTCCGCCTTAACCCGAACCTGATCATTTTTTATTTCAAATGCTCCGCCGGACTCCAATCCCTTTTGATAGGCCAATTGCAGCTTACTAAAACCCATTCCTAATAGGAGTTTTTGAAGTTTTTTCCTTTCCAATCCTGTAACTTGTGGTAAGAGCTTCTCCAGTTCCTTGTAGGAGTTTGCGAACCTGTCCGCCAATAGATAAGTCTTTTGTATGTCGGCAAATCCGGCATACATACCATATCCCTTGCCTTGAAAGGATTGCTTTTCCTGATCGATCAGATACAAAGCCAGGATCGAAGCAGATTTAGGATAAAAGCGATGAAGATAGGCGCGCAATAATTGCTCAACAGGTAGGTCTACATCATTCATCAATGCGGCAGCTACATAGGTTTTAACATCATCTAAACTGCTGTAATCATAGCCACTGGCATTCAGAAAAATTCCCTTTATCCCCAATGCCTTAAAATCCTTCCATTGCGCTTGCATGCTGAGCAGGCTTGGCTGTACCGTCAGGTAATCATCGAAATTCATCGAATAATCCCAGAGGTACAACTTGGAGGATTTTAATGTCCAGGTATTAACTTTCTTCTTAAATACATTAAATTCTTTGGCATCTTTGAAAGAGACCCCCTTGGGTAAGTCAATGGTGCTTAATAACACACCTACGTTGCTGGGTAATTTCCCTTTCGGCGGCGATTTAACTGTTCCATAGACGGTAGTAAAGAATTGATGGTTGGGAAATAGGGCACTGATTTTCCCCAAAAAAGCAAATACAGCTGCCGACGCATCTCCCACCTTATTCCCGGCAGCTGTACATGCCTCGCATGTAAATGCGATGGCATTATCTTCAGGGGCAAGCATGAAATGATTTCCATGTCCTAGCCCCCCATCACCATAATTATCAACGATATACGCTTTTGTTTGTTCCAATAGATCAGGGCTGGAAAAGCATAACTGCTCAGGCATAGGTTTTCCATCCAGCTTTGCATGGCTAGCCTCCCTTTTTTCAACCAACTTGCTGAGGTTGTGTCCCCAGATCCCCCAATCTGCATCCAACTGATTCGTCCCTAATATTCCTGCATAATCACTATCGGTATTGGGTTGATAGTGAGGCTCTCGGTATGAAAAATCAAAATTTCGAGCCTGATCTTTAAAATCTATATAGGCAGGTGGAAGATCTTCATTCTGGATATAATCATTGGCTTCCCCTATCCTATCAATCAATTGATAGATCAACCAAAGCATGGTCCTATTATCTTTGGCAGATAGGTTTAAGGCCGCCTTACCATTTTTTATCTCATAGTCAAAAGGTAATTCCGGATTTACCTGGATATGCAAATGGAAATAGCCCTGGGGAGGATTTTCTTCCTGGCGCATCCGGAGGATTACCTTTTTATTTTCAGATCGTTTCTGTAAATGGGTAAATAAATAAGAAGCCCATCTTTCCCCTTCGGTTGTGCCATCATCGCTGATCAGAAAACCTTTCGCACGAAGCTGACTGTAGGAAGGTTGACAACCTAACATACCTAAAAACAAACTGATCAATATGATATTAAAACGAAACATTGACTTGGAAATAGAGATTATACAGATTTCGATAAGGGATTTCATAATTATGGGTTTCATAGTTGTACCAGGTACCCAATACACCTGCAGAAATATGTTTACTCACCATCCTGCCTACCCCTGCTCCTACCATCGCATTCATCACCGAAAAGGAATTGATGAATTGATAATTGAGAAGCATCACGTCGGGACTATTCCCAATATTAGCCATGGCCATCAAGTAGTTTTTAGGATTATTCATATAATACCTACCCTGCAAGCCCACATTGTACAATAGATGGCCATCCAAAAAGAATTGCATGTATTTGGCATTCAATCGGAAGGAATTGATTTCCTTGGTCAAACCCAGAACACCGTTGTATAAATGCTCTTCCGTATACAGTTGTCGGTAGCCAGCTCCAAGTTCAAGTTCCCAATCATTTTTAAATTGTCTATAAACAGATGCATTGAAAGCTGTTTTTGGAAAGTATTTATTGGAAATAGCCGCATCTATTTTTGTAGCCCATTTTGCATCCCAACCTCTTCCCCATTCCAGCTGTCCCTGTATTCCTTTGCCTTCCGATCTGCCAGAATAATTGATCCGACCGATAAAAGTATTGACTCCTTCAAATCGGCTATATTCAAAGGTAGAGATGGATTGAATGGTATAATTATCGCCAAATCTAGACCTCAGGTGGTAAAGTCCCACTTCGTTCTTAAAGCCTTTTTGATTCAGAAATTGTAGATGAGCCTTAAAATCTTCCAATTCCAGCAAGGAAGGTTCGTAAAAACTTTGGTAATAATAGGCTGAATCGTACTGCTTCAGTTTTTCGTAGGCCAATCCTTTGAGGTATTTCAGTTCCTTATCCTGTGGTTTATAGTAAAGAGCTTGATCGGCCACTGCAATAACCTCTTTATCGGCCTTATTTTTCAATAGGTTATTCGCATAGTCGGTTGAGAATTGTACAAAGGTATTTCTCACCTCTTCATGATAAGGATATAGCGCAATTTCCTTTTTCACCAAATCGTATGCCTCTTGAATATTCGCCCCATTCAACAATTGCGCATTGGCAAGTTTTAGTTTGAAAGGTATATCCTGTGGATAAAGGTTGCTGGCCATTTGTGCATGAGCTAGCATCTCCTCTTTCAATCCCAATTGATTGGAAAGATTCACTCCATACATCAAGGCATATTTATCCTGCGGAAAATGCTTCAACCATCGCTTGGTCCATTGGTATGCTAAGGGATAATTCCCTTGTTCGTTGGCCAGTTTGACCATCTTTAACATCAGGTCGTTGTAGCCTGACACATAGTTTTCCCGCTCAACCTGTGAAACCTCCGTAAGAACCGATTCGTAAATCTCTGCTGCGCGCTCATATTGCTCCTGAACTTCATATATTCCCGAAAGCTTTATTTTTAGATCCACATTTCTGGGATCAAGATTTATTTTCTCCTGCAACAGGACGATAGCATCTGAAAAACGACCGGTTTGGTAATAGGCATTGTACATACTGTTCAACGCATAATCCCGTTCTTCAGCCTCCCCATAATTTAATATTTCGTTCAATTTGGGAATAGCTGCTCTATATTCATTTGCCGCCATATCGGCACGGGTTTCTTCAATTAAACTGGCAACATAAGCTGCTTTAATATCTGTATCATTTGGATGCTGGAGAAAGAGCGACCTGGTCAGTGATCTTACCTTATTCTTATCAGCCTTTAACCGATAGATATCCAATTCCCGAAGGGATAAGGCCTTATCCATGCCCCGTACATTGGCATAGGACCTTAGAAGATGCAAAGCTTCATCATATTGCTGATTGGCAATGGTCTTGTTCAGCACATGCGGAAATGCTTCCACATTTCCGGGATCAGCTTCCAGAATCTTTCCGTACAAGGTGGCCGGATCTTTTGCATTTGCATGCCGTGCCGCCTCCAATAAGAAATAATTATATTTCGTACGGTTGATGCCCGATCCACCCTTCGATTGGGCCTGAAGTAGACTTAGGATCTCATCGTATCTTTTATCATGTTCTAAAATGCTGATCTTCTTATCCACCAAACTTCCATTTCCTGGAAAATAGGTCAAGCCCCTATCCACGGTCGACAAGGCTGCATAATAATCCCCAGCCTTTATGTAGTTATTAGCCAATTCATGGTATAAGGCCAATTGATTGGGTTTCTCCTGGATCAGAAGCTTATTCACAGCAATTGCATCTTCGATCTTACCTGATTTCCGAAGATCGTTTGCCTTCAGCTCTGCTTGATAATTCCTATCAGCTTCCAATTCCTTATCATCAGGGAAGATCTGGGAAATGCGTTTTAATAAACGATCCGCTTCTACATGGTTGCCTTGAAGGCGGTAAAGATCAATCTTCTTTCGCCAAAGGCCTCTCCAATAGGGATTCACTTCTAATAGTTCATTCACGTAACATATTGCACTGGAATACCTTCCGGTTTCCATTTCTACTGCTACCAATAAATGCTTCGCATCCACATTGCCTGGATTAAAGGCCACGGATTTATTCAATTCGAAACGGGCTTTACTATAATCCTTTCTCAACCAATAATATTTTCCCAGGAACATTCGTAAGTCGGAATCCTTCGGTGATTTGGCAATTTGGAGGTCCAAAACCTGCTTGGCCTTATTGAGATCACCCTTATTCAAAAGTCCGGCAATTTGCTTGACAACATCTTCCTTATCGCTGATATGAACTTTTTGCTGAGCTTGTACGGAGCTAATCCCGCCAAGCATCAAGAAGATCAAAGTCTGCAATAGAGACATGGAAATGGTATTTGAATATTTCTTTAACGTATTCATTTAGTATATGATGGTATTGATGAATGAATTATGCAGCTTTTGAAGAAGATTTATCCTGACCGTTCTGTCCACTGAACCCTTGCCTGGTCATGGTTCCCCATTTAAAGTTTTTCTTGGTGAGGTATTGCCAATATCCTCTCAGCGTAAAAATCACGACAAAGGGATGGTATAGCAGGGCCTCAAAGGCGGAAAACAGCACTAGACGAAGGTATTCATTCAGATTACGGTATAGTTTTCTTAGGGAAATATCAAACACAATGGTGATGGTGGATATACTGATCCCGATGAGGTATACATAAGCCAACATCAGCCAAAACGTATTGAAATTGATCTGTTCAGTATAGAGCAAAAAGAGCAGGAAGAAGAAGCCCGAGAACTCGATGATGGGAGCCATCAATTCGAAGAAAAAGGCATATGGCATGATAATAAGTCCCATTCTTCCATATTTCCTGTTGAACAGAAATTTTCGATGAACAAAGAATATCTGCAACAAGCCCCTTCCCCACCTTGTCCTTTGTCGCATTAATACCTTTAGGTTTGGAGGCCCTTCCGTCCAACAGAGCGAATGGGGCACTTGCACAATCTTATATGGTAATTTATGCTCTCTTTTATAGGCGATAAGACGTAAGGTCATATCCATATCCTCGGCATGGGATTTCGTATCAAAACCTCCACAGCTGATGACCGAGCTTTTTTCAAAAAGCCCGAATCCTCCCGACACATTCGGAATGGCATTAATGGCAGACCATCCCATCTTGGCCACCAAATAAGACCGCAAGTATTCTGTTTCCTGAAAGGTCGGAATAAAATCTGCGGGAGGTCTGATACGCGTAATTTTCCCATCCCTAAAATCACATCCATTGGCCATGCGCATCGTAGCACCTACTGCCAAGACTGGAATATCAGAATCGAGGACAGGAAGGATAACCTTGCTCAAGGTATCGGGCGAAAGAATACAATCCACATCCGTATTGATGAAGTAATCATATTTCGCAACATTCACCCCGGCATTCATCGCATCGGCCTTCGTACCTCCATTTACTTTATCCACTACAATTAGTTTATCGTAAAGGGGGTTGACGGATTTAAAGGTCCTTTTAAAGGGTTTACATGCCACTTTTTCCATGTAAGCGTAAGGAACTTCGATCAGTTCAAACCTGGAGATCATTAATTCTAATGTGTTATCCGTACTACCATCATTGACAATAATGATTTCATAAGTTGGATAATTCAGGGAAAGCAATGACGTAATACTGTCCAAAATGATAACTTCCTCATTAAAAGCCGGTGCAACTATGGATATTCCAGGAGCTGTTTCGGGATAGGTCGTCAGGATATTCTCTTCCCTTTCGGTATACCTTACCCGATTCCTTAGGATGTTGTAATATCCCATAAAGGCAAGGACAAAATAAATCAGGGTGATGGCCGTCGCATAGAAAAAAATAGCATAGCCATAAAAATTGAATAAAAACTCAAACATGACTGATGTATTAACCTAATTGATAATTAACCTGATCGAATATCTTTCGCTCAAATTCATTGGAGTTCGTGGAAAGATTAGTAAGCCGAAGTTTTCCTTCTTCCCCAAACTGCTTGATGGCATAAGCCAAATGAACCTTTTGTTCATTATCTGTAGTTCTGAAAAACTGATTGGTCAGAAAATCGAGCCCTATCTTGGTTTTGAATTTTGCAACCGCATTAATGATTGCCGTTTGAATCTCTACAGGAGAGATGCCATACATATCGAAAATCTCATGTTCCACCTCCTGGCGACCCAGATTTCCTAGGCTCTCAATAATAGCTGCTCTAACCAATTTGGATTCCTCCGTTTTTAATAATCCCTTTAGGAATTCGGCACATTCCATTTGGTTGAAAAAACCGATCTCTTTTATCATAAATGCTTTGAAAGCATGGTTTTTAGCATGTTGAACCCACCTTGATAATAACGGCAATGGTCCCTCAGACTGGCGACCCACTAAGAAATGGTGAATCATGATCTCATCCAGGGCATTAAAATCCGTATCAAAACTGTCTTCCAAAAATTTGAACGGATCTATGTTATCATACTTCATGACGGCCGCCCTAGCCTGTTTTCTTAATCCCTTATTCTTATGGTTTGTAGAGCGCATCAACACCGATGTTGTCAACCCATTACCCAAATTATCTAACTTTCTTAAGGCGATATGGCGTCTCTTGGAATTATTTGACATCAATTCAGTTTCCCAAAAACTAGGTATGTCCAGAACATGGATGATGGAACGGTAGTTATCCTCATTTACAGTTTTCCCTGCTTCCTTCAATTCATTGGCGGTATTTAAGATCAAATCCGTGATCTGGATCTTGGTTTTATTATTCATTCGTAGAATAACGTCCTCAAATTCTTGAAAAACCCGATCCTCCCCATATTTCTCGTCGGATCCCAGCATAGCAACAAAACGATCCTTTACTTGTCTAGATAATTTTGCAAAATCCCTTTCCTTTTTCCGTAAATTCAAATTGATCCAAACAAAACGAATTAAACTGAGGATATAAATGAATATCAAGCCCATTACAATTAATACAGTTAATCGGATCACGAATGGATAACCCATAAACTTATTTTGTAAGTAGAATAGGTAATACTGTAGGTAAAAACTTAATTCCATAATCTTGTTTGTTTTAAAAGGTGATTAAATAGTTGGTCATTTTAGATAAGCGTTTTCTTGCGCGTTTTAAATAAGATAGCGTATCAAAACCGACAGTTCAAAATTACCATGTATGGGAAGGAAAATATGTCTCAATAATTGGATAATCTGCAATATGAATTTTTTGAGACATCATTAAGGAATAGGTAACTATCTGTATTTCAATTATTTTTAATAAATCACAGTTCATCAACCGGATATTTACCTATTTTCCATAATTAATAAAATTTGCATTGTTTTAGGACAATTTATGGTAATTACACAGTCTCTATAAAAGGATATTATTCATAAAGACGCAGTAATTTTTACGTATAAGCGGGAAAAATGAGGATTATGGGAAAAATTGGCAGGAAGTTTCAAACTTTCAATTAGGATAAAAATGTCCAGTTATGAGCAAAAAGTTTCTAGGAAACGGGAATTTCGGCTTGGGTGGACAGTATAGGTTTTCCGATTTTTAAAAAGGGCTGCATAAAAATGAGATTTTAGAATGGGTTCTACCTGTTCCAAAACTCAATAAATCTCATTTCTTTTATTTTCAATATATTGGGAAGGTGGTATACCAACAACGGCCTTAAAAGCCATGGTAAATTTACTATGCGAAGAAAATCCAGAAAACTCTGCTAGGTAGGATAGTTTATAATCCAACATGACCTGGTTTTCACTTAATTCTCTGATCAGGAATTGAATCCGAAGATGCAGAATATAGTCGTTGAAATTTTGGTTTTTATATTTTCGTATAACGTATGAAACATATTTTTGATTAGAGTGAAGTTTATGCGCCAATTTGTTCAACGTAATGTTTTTATCCAAATAAAACTGCTCATTTTCCATCTGGTTCAAATCCTTCACCAGCCTGTTTTCTGTATCCAATGAAATATTGAGGTCGGTTTCCGTATTGATTTCCTTCATCAGGATCTTTGGAACCAAAATAGGTTCATCTTCGATATTCATGTCGAATTCCATCACCTGATCCGATTCCCGGGTAGGATTATTATCCAATCTCCTTTTCAAGATGATATAAATGACGCTGAACACAGCTAGACTTATCAATAGCGACCAAACAAGGATAAGATTCCGTTTGCGACTGATCAAATTCTGATTGTTTAAATCTTTGATCAATTCATCCGAAACCGCTATGGAATATTCTGTTTTCTCTTTTAATATATTAGCATAATCATTAAAATAGGCATTAGATTGTTTATGGTCATTGATTTTTTGATAATATCTGCCTGAAACAAGATAATAAGGTTCTTTAAAATCCATTCGATTGAACTTCGTTAAATACGGCTTAGCCTTTCCCAAATAGGATAAAGTAGAATCCAATTTTTCTGATTTAAGATAAGCTTCAGCTTTGCCTAGATACATATATGCCCGAAAATTACTCTCCATACTTCCCAAAAGACGGGTGGCGTTGTCAAACTGATTGATCGCTTGTTCGAATTTTAATAATTGAAGATAACATTGCCCCATGAGGTAACTGAAGGAAGAATTAAATAGGATCGTCTGCGGCGTTTGGACCTTTATCTGGGATAAAGCGGATTTCCCTTGCTCCAATTTTTTAATACCCGCAATAAAATCTCTTTTGTTCATCAGCTGCAAAGCTTCCTCTTGGATGATGTGTATTCTTTCCTCCTCAAATAAGGTTGTGTCTTCAATGGAGTTCTGGTTCTGATGGGCTATCTCAATATAACGTTGGGCTTCCACATTCAGACCCACTTCCCGAAAATTTTCGGCAAGGAAAATCGAATTCTGAGTCGCCAACTCGTAATATCCAGATAATTCGGCCTTGCGTTCGGCCAATAACCCCTTTCTGATCGCCCGAACATAATCTTTCGATTCTTTATATAAACTGGCAAGTAAGATTAGGGTACTAATCTCTTCTTCAGCACTTTCCGCTTCGGTGACCAAGGAATCTGTAAGCCGGATGGCTGCTCGGAGATCTCTTTCTTTTAAATCCTTTTGAATGTAACGGAGTCGTTCTTCAAAATTCCCATCCTGAGGGAATCCTTTCATGGGTACCATGAGTCCAATAAATATAAGAATGAACAATTGCCTCATATTACAAAAGCTTGGATTTTATCTGTTCCCTGTACTCTACTGGTGTGCAATCCTTTTCAAGACTAAAATTTCTATAAAAAGATGCCCTCGAACTAAAACCACATCGAAGAGCCAGTTCTTCTATATTCATATCAAAATCTGGTTGTTCCAACTCTTTGCATACCGCCTCAATCCGTAAAGAATTAATGGTTTTCAATACATTCTGTTTAAAATACTCCTTGAAAAATTGGGAGATCATCGA
Organism: Sphingobacterium sp. CZ-2; assembly: GCF_004526235.1. Classification (GTDB taxonomy): domain Bacteria; phylum Bacteroidota; class Bacteroidia; order Sphingobacteriales; family Sphingobacteriaceae; genus Sphingobacterium; species Sphingobacterium tenebrionis. The sequence continues at coordinate 1,017,193 of NZ_CP038159.1, forward strand.
TCTGGACATCTTCAAATCTTTTACCATGGTATCCAAACTAAAGCCAGGATCAAGGTAGGGCTGCTGGTTTAAGTAATTCAACACCCGGTCTTGATAATTCGTGAGTTTATGGTTAGGCATCTGTAATTCCAAAATCGGGTTTTCAGCTTCGACCATAGGAAAAGGACGATTCAGAAAATCAAACTCACTATGCACTGTTTTCCTATCCACCAATTCTTTCAACAGGTAATTATAAATAATGATCGCCCCAAACAACATGATCATATAAATGGTGATGGTAGATAGCTGCGAGGTATTTCTGATCTGTGTAAGAAACTGAGCAGATATCAGCGGCAAAATGAAGGCCGCAAGAACCAAAAGTAAGATGATCGAAAAATAAAAAATCCGTTTGATGTTCGACATGGCAATATCCAAGCCCCTGCCTTTGAACATGATAAATATGGGGTATATCATCCAGGATAGGCCAAAAGAACTATATAGGACAAAATAATAGGTTTTACTAAAGTTGACACGAAACACCTCAGAGGTAAGGAAATAAAAATATATCCCCAAAAAGATCAAGAATGGCGTGAAATGAAGAAATACCGTTTTAACTTTTGGTTTTTTATCTTCATAAGCCATGAAAGCAAAATATAAAATGGGACCATATAACAAGCCTAGGGGAGCACCTCGATCGACATATTGATACCCTTTAACAATATCAATAAAGATGGCTGCAAAACTTACATGGAAGAGCATGACGAGCAATAACCGAAAAACAATCTTATCAAATGAGCTTTTGTTAGGCAAGAGGTAATACACCTGGCAACTCATTAAACAGATCATGACGATCGATGCATATATAAAAAAAATGACCATGCTACTTTTGATTGCTTATTTTAAAATCTGTTACCGACTGACGCATATATAAGTGGAAATATTTATTGAATTTAGAAACAGAATTGAAGCCACATAAATTCGAAAGAACAGCGGTCTTTAAATGCGGATAATTACCTTTCAATAGACTCACGGCATACAAAATCCTATATTTTGCCAACCAATCAAAGAAAGAACACTTAGCCTGTAGATCAAGGAATTGTAGCATCACCTCTTTACTTAATCCGGTATGCTGTAGGAATTTTTCCATGCTGAGATTGGAATCCAGAAACAACTTGTCCTTTTCCATTGCATGTTGCAATACCTGATGATAGGCTCCCCACTCCTGCTCCGTGATTTTTATCGGCTGTGATTTTTCGGCAGTCAACACATTGTAGTATGTACGACGGTTGTCCATAGAAAATCGAGAAATCAAAAACCCTAATATGATAAAGATCCCAATACAATTGATGACCATAAATACATAAACCGGACGGACATCATAATTAAATGGCTTAAACATATAAAACAACATCGTCAACAAAAAGAAGGCTACAATAAAACCAAAAAGACAGAGGATTTCCAAAAGAATAGCTTTATATCTGTTCTTAGCTCCCCTTACCTTTTGGGTATTCCTCAATACATAAGTCGGATAGATGGTTAAAGAACTTATATAAGCGATATAAACAATCATTAAATGCCACTTTTGTAAATCCCTAGCCCAATTGATATAGAGTATGGAGAATAGAAAAAAAGGTAAAAAGTGCATGCAAACTGTTAGAAACTTTATTCTTTGTAGCCTCAAATTCCATAAGCAAGCCAATAACAATGGACCATATAACAGGGCAATCGGAATATCATACATATATGCCATAAATGGAATATGCAGAATCAACAATAAACAGAATATCAAGATCAACAAGTTGAAATTATTCAGTCTGTCTTTCATAGTTTGGTAGTTTCCGGGATTTTCCTAAAAAATGGTATTTCCTTTTATTAAAATTCCAGTAAAAAATGGCCTAACCCCATTTCGGTATAAAACCATCCTTCATTATCCTTCAAATTCAACTCCTTAATAAGGAGATATTTTAATTGTGTTTGGTTAATTTTCTGTTTTCGGATTATGAAAGTTTAAAAAATATCTAATTTGGTTACAAAAATTATAAAATCAGTAAATTAAATTTATATTTAATATTTTTTCTAATTAATTGGAATATTTCCTAAAATATTTTTAAAATTTAAATCTTTTTTAAGCTTTAACCTAACTGTTAAACATTTTTATCTAAAGCAAATATAAAAAAATTAAAATAATTAAGTTTATTTTATAACTTTTTATGATGAACATCAATTTAAATTATAATATACGTTTCTCTTTTCGAATAATAGTAGCAGCTTTAGAGAGGAAAACGTAAGATTTCGAAATGTTAAAATTTATGTTTTAACATTTATAGGCATAGGATTTGTAAAAGAGTACTATCAATTTAAAAACTATGAGAACGTTATTATCATTTGCCTTAGCTGCTGCAGCGCTATCATTTGCGAGCTGTAGCAACGATGACGGGATGGATCTAAACAGAACCACGCCAGTCACCATTAAAATGACCGATGCCCCAGGGTATTACGATCAAATCTTTTTAAATATTGATCACATTGAGATCTTATCCGCAGGAGGAAACAAAACGGTGGATATCGATGATGATCCTTTTGATATCTTATTGTATCGCTTAGGTCGTGATACGGTGTTAGCAAATGCTGATGTACCTTCAGGCCAACTTCAAGAAATCCGTTTGGTATTGGAGGATGAAGGTAATGAAGTGGTTATCGATGGTGTTAGGCATCAGCTGACTACGCCTAGTGGTCAATCATCAGGGGTAAAAATCAAGGTTCAGGATAATTTGGAACCAGGGGTTGCCTATACCCTATTATTGGATTTTGATGCATCGAAATCGATTCACATGACTGGGAATGGGAAATATATGCTGAAACCAGTAATCCGAGCTATTCCAGTTGCTGTTTCTGGTGCTGTTAAAGGTATTGTTTCTCCAAAAGAATCGCTAGCCAACTTATTGTTGATCAATGGAGCGGATACTTTGGGTACATTAGCTGATACATTGGGTAATTTCTACTTCCCAGGAGTTAAATCAGGCACTTATAAGTTATTGGTTCAACCTACTGTTACGCCTTATTTAGAGAAAACCATCATGCCTATTGAGGTAGCAAATGGTGAAGTTAAAGATTTAGGCACTATCGGGGTTAATTAATAATTTCCTCAGGGATTTTATTGGACATCCAAAGCGCCTTTATTGTCATCTTGATTGACTTTATTGTCATCCTGAGCGTAGTCGAAGGATCTGTACGGTTACCAACGAACAGATGCTTCGACTTCGCTCAGCATGACAAAACTATTTCGCTCAGCATGACAATGCTATTTCATTCAGCATAACAATGCTATTTCATTCAGCATGACAATGCTATTTCATTCAGCATGACAATGCTATTTCGCTCAGCATGACATTGCTATATCGCTCAGCATGACATTACTATTTCACACTGTCCCTATAATCAGTCCGCTGTATCCTCACCGCATTCAAAATAGCCAACAAAGCCACCCCTACATCGGCAAATACCGCTTCCCACATGGTCGCTAATCCTCCAGCACCCAACAACAGAACAATCCCCTTAACCACAAATGCTAAAATGATATTTTGCCATACAATGGCCTTGGTTTTTTTACCAATTGCAATAGCCATCGGAATCTTACTAGGTCGATCATCCTGAATCACCACATCAGCAGTTTCTACTGTAGCATCTGATCCCAAGCCCCCCATGGCTATCCCCACATCACTTAAGGCCACAACCGGCGCATCATTGACCCCATCTCCCACAAAAGCCACTATGGAAGACCTCGATTTTGATTCCTTCAGTTTTTCCACCTTATCCTCTGGCAAGAGATCACCAAAAGCACTATCAATCCCAAGATCCTTGGCCACATATTGCACCACCGCATTTTTATCGCCACTTAGCATCGTAGCCCGCACTTTCAAAGCATGCAGTTTTTCTATTGTAGCTTTTGCATCTTCCTTTATCTTATCTGCTATCGTTAAATACCCCACATATTCCCCATTCTCCGCAATAGCAATGGTTGTATATACCAAATCATTCAATTCCTTCGGATATTCCACCTGAAATTTGTCCAACAACTTTACATTACCCACCAGATAAGTTTTGCCATTCACTCTTCCTTTTAATCCATGTCCCGCTATCTCTTCTGCATCTGTTAAGGACAAACCGTGATTGGGCTCACCAACATATTGGTGGATAGCGGTAGCTGCAGGATGGGTACTTTTGCTTTCCAATAAATTTATAGCCTCCAATATCCCCTGCCTATCCAATCCATCTTTAAAAACAACTTCCTGAACCTCAAAAACACCTTCGGTCATGGTACCTGTTTTATCCATGACCACTTCTTCTACAGCGGCCAGGCTATCCAAGAAGTTTCCACCCTTCACCAATATTCCGTTTCGGCTGGCCGCCCCGATCCCACCAAAATAGCCTAATGGAATGGATATGACCAGAGCACAGGGGCAAGAGACCACCAAAAAGATCAATGCTCTATATAACCAATCTTTAAAAACATAATCGGAAACAAATATAGCCGGCAAAAAAGCAATACCAATCGCCAAGAAAACCACAATTGGCGTATAGATCTTAGCAAATTTGGAAATAAACAGTTCTGTTGGAGCCTTCTGCGAACTCGCATGTTGCACCATTTCCAATATCTTGCTCAATTTACTGTCTTCATAAGCTGCAGAAACCTTTACCTCTGCAACGCTTTTCAGATTGATCATACCGGCAAGCACAGCATCGTTTTTAACTTTTGTATCGGGCTTACTTTCTCCAGTCAGCGCTGCGGTATTGAAAGAGGCTTGATCACTTAACAAGATCGCATCCAAGGCTAATTTCTCACCAGGTTTCAGCTGGATGACATCGCCCACTTGGACATCCGTAGCCTTGACCAGTACGGGATTTCCTTCCCGTATTACTGTAGCTACATCTGGGCGTTGATCCAAAAGACTTTTAATATTCGCTTTTGCACGGGTTACGGCTAAGGTCTGGAAGGCTTCGCCAACAGCATAGAACAACATTACAGCGACCCCTTCCGGATATTCGCCGATAGCGAAAGCACCCAATGTAGCAATTCCCATCAAGAAAAATTCGGAAAAGAAATTTCCCTTTCCGATGCTTTTCACGGCATCCTTCAATACGGGTAATCCAACTGGAATATAAGCCAATACATACCATCCTAACCTGATCCATCCCTTAAACCAATCGTTAGCAATGAGGTGGTCCAATGCCAAAGCCGAGAGCAACAAGACTAAACTTAGAATGGCTGGAAGGAATAGATGGAAAGTAGAACCTTCCATATCATGACTATGGTCATGACCATCATCGTGATCGTGACTATGTTCGTGGCCATCATCATGACTATGTTTTTTGCTTTTTGAGGATCGCGCTAGAGTAACATCAGCATTTTTATATATCTTATCGGTCTGGTTGCAGATTTCGCAAACACCAGCAGCATTAAATTGATGTTTATGTTCCATTTTTAAATTTACTAACCTTTAAAGGTTAAAACAACGGATGCTGTAAATGTTTTGTAGATAGTCTTTTTTATGGAAATAATAAGTATATAAGTACCTTAGAATTAAATATGAAAGACATGATGGTAAAGCATTTAATCGGAATAATATTGATTTTTCTGGGGAGCATCTTTGCTGTACAAGCACAATTGGCAGTAATTAGTAGTCAAGATGGCTATGCAAATGTACGGGCCGAAGGTAATAATAAGGCTAAAGTGATCGATAAGCTCGATAAATTCACTGTCATACTTTTTGATGAAGAATTTATGCATGAGAAAAAAAATGCAGATTGGATACCTGTTCAATATATAGATCAGAAAAATAGGAACAACCTGGGAAACGGAAATATAGATCTAAAGGCTGGATATCTCCATAAATCGCAATTTAAAATAATGGATGCCCTTCCATCGGCCAATCCTCAAGAATTCAAGTTTCTTGTGGAAACACAAACTTTCAACATATCGAACAAGAAAATCGAATATTATCCGCAGAGCCAAAGCCCTGTTAAAATAAATGGACAGTTTTACTTTGGTGGAGATTGCGGATTGCCAAAGACCGAGGTAAAGAGTATGCGCGCTATGTTCAACAAAAAAAACATTCAGGTACCTATGAATTATATATGGGGGATTCTGCATGCAAACAAAAACTACGAGGCCAAAAAATTTGATGGGCATTATTTTGTAAAGCAGGAAATTGGGGATGGGGGTTGTTTCAGCTTTTTGGTTTGGGAGTTTAGTGATACCGGACTTCAACAACGCTTTGTAGGTTGGAATTATTAGATAGCCTATAAATATTAATATTTAATAATCAATGAGTTAACTTCCAATTCCTATTTTCCATCATGGAATACTTAAGGAAAAGGAAGATGTGGGCGATTTTAATTGTCCCTTTCCTATTGCTGTTTTGCCACTGTCGGAAAATCATGGATCCGGAAGAACCTATTTTTGATATTAGGAATCTTCCCAACGAAATGAAGTATGATGAGCAAATAAAATTGAACGCCGACCATCATAAAGACCAGATCTTATGGGCATCCTCAGATCCTTTTGTGGCCATTATAGATGAAAATGGATTTTTGAAAGGTCAGCATATAGGCACAACCACCATCAGCGTAAGTTGGAAAGATAAAATCATAGAAAAGGAATTAACCATCACGCCGTATGTGCAAGGGATTCAGGAACCCTTTGTCCATTTTGGAAAATCTATCGCTCGTATTAAAACCTTGATGAAGGTTAAACCAGTTGAGGAAGATTTTAGTGCATTATATTATGCCAATCTTTCTGAACATAGCAAATACCTCTATTATTGGTTCAATAGTAGAAACCAACTATTTTTAAGTGGAATAATCTTTGGCGACCATGATGTTAAGTTATCGAAGATTGACCACACCTTTTTTGCTGAACGATATCATGTGATGAAGGAAAAAAACAAACGAACCTATTATTTAGATTCTAAAAGAAATTACTTCATAGTACTGGACATCAATTCCGAAAAACAGCTAGTCGGTTTCTATAATCCTATAAAAGAAGAATGACATTAAACATTGTTAAGCCAAATAAATAAAAAGCCGTATCAAAAATTTGATACGGCCTCTAATCTTTTATTTAAAAAACTTAAGCGATTGGCTCTAAGTATTGTGCATAACAATATCCTTCTTCGCCATCTTTCGTTCTTACTAACCACCATTGGTCATTAGCGCGGCTGATCAAGGTAATCACCTCATCTTTTGCAGCTTTACCAACAATTGGCTGATCAGTACCTGGACCTTTACGGATATTCAAGTTACTGCTTTCCGTGATCACTTTTACTTGTTGTCCTGTAACGGAAGTAGTTACATCGACGTTCATTACGACATCTCCTGTAAGGAAATTAGGATCAATCTGGTTGTAAACGTCCCATAACTTATTCTTTACATCGGCATTGGGAGCTGTTCCACGAATCTGTAAAACGCCATCTTGTTCTGCCACCTGCAAATCTGAAATCCCAGATGCTTTTGCTGTATCTACTAATACTTGATATTTACTTAATAAGCTCATAATAATCTTTTTTATTTAACTTTTAATGCACTCATGTCAACTCTCTTAGGATTCAAAGCATCTAATCCCATTTTCAAAGCTTGTACACGAGCTTGTTCCAATTCTCCAGTTACCGTGATGATTCCATCGGCTACAGTAGTCTGTACCGTTGGAAAATCTTTGGTGAACGCTTGAACTTTAGCAGTTAAATCATCGGTGTTCGTGTTCACTTCAATCTGTGGTGCATTAACCACGATATTGTTCACTACAGATTTAACGCCTTTGGCATCTGCAGTTTTTGCAGCATCAGCCATTCTTGTTTTTTCCTCTTCAGAAGAAGCAGTACCTTTCAAGGTAACCACACCGTCTTTTACATCCACCTGAACGTTTGGATTGGATTGAATAGCTGTTTCCACTTTAGCTTTTAAGTCCGCATCAGAAATTTTGGACTTACATGCGACTGTTCCTGATACTAATACGGCAGAAACCATCGCCATTGATAAGATTTTTCGTAGGTTCATAAAAATCATTGTTTATGTAAGTAAATTATACTTAAATCTAAACAAAAAATATCCAAATTGGTTTTAAGAAATTATTATTGTTTTATAATAAATTCGTGATCTTGATTTCTTTTCCATTGAAGGTCAGGCTGTCCCCTACTTTTTTCCCTAGCAATAGCTTTCCAATGGGAGATTCTTTCGAAATCACCATGACGGTTTCCTGATCGATTTTCATAGGCCCGATGGAAATGGACAATAAATAATGGAACTGATTTGTAACAACCAAGCTTCCCAAACCCACCAATTTTAAGGGTTCTATAGGTAAATTATGTAAAGTATCTAAATCCTGTTGGGCCTGTTTCCATTGCTGTTGAAGCCGACTAAGTTCTTGCTGGGCCATTTCTCTGGAGGTTTCATATTTGTCGCCCATGCTGCTCTTCGTATCGTTGACCAAACTATCATTTGCCGTGTCCATTGCGGCGCTAATGTCGCTTATTCTGCTTTCTGTTTTTTGGATGGCTTCCCGGATCCAAACCTCTTTTTCTATCATGAATTCAATATGCTAATAAATAAAAAAAACGCCAAATCAGATTTGGCGTTTCAATTAAAAACTTAATAACCAATTTATATATTAAATTAGTTTTCTAATGCTTCTTTAACGTTTTTAGCTTTTCTTTCTGCTTCGTTAGAAAGTTCTTTTGCTTTATCTGCCGTTCTATCTGCTGCATTTTCGATCGCATCACCGGTTCTTTGTCCAGCTTCTTTAGTTGCATCGATTGCATTATCTACACCTCTTTCTACTGCTTCAGCAGCATCTCTAGCTGCTTGTTTGGTTTTTTCCCAAGCAGTCTCCGCATCTGCTACTGCTTTTCTAGCAGCTTCTTCTGCTTGTTTATCACCACTTTTCACAGCTGCATCTAAATCAGCTTGTGCTTTTTTAAGATTAGCTTCCGCATCAGCAGCTGCTTTATCTGCATCTGCTTTCATGTGAGCAGCGTGATCTTCAGCTGATTCAATGGAATGATCCAATCTTTCTCCAGCAGTAGTATCACCGTCATGGTTTTTATCCATGGTTGATGTGTTGTTATTACATGCCGAAAAAGAGATAGCACATGCAACAGCCGCTAATAATCCAAGTTTTTTCATGTTTGTAAAATTAAATGTTCGTGTGTTTTTGTTTAACATTTTTCTCGGAGGATGTTGCAAAATTTATACCAAATTATGCTTTTCGATAAACCGTGCCTTTAGCCGCTTCTAATGTGTTTTTCAATAAGCCGATAATGGTCATTAAACCTACTCCTCCTGGAACTGGTGTAATCCAAGATGCTTTCTTGGAAACTTCCTCGAAATCAACATCTCCGTACAATTTGAACCCTGATTTTGTTTCTGAAGAGTTTTCTCTGTTTATTCCCACGTCTATGACTATAGCACCTTCTTTCACCATTTCTGCCGTCACAAAATTCTTGCGACCAATGGCTGCAACAACGATATCCCCTTGAAGAACTTCTTCTTTCAGGTTCTGTGTTCTACTGTGGGTCAATGTTACTGTACAGTTCCCAGGATTGCTGTTCCTTGCCAATAGAATACTCATCGGAGAGCCTACAATATTGCTACGGCCAACCACCACGGCTTTCATGCCTGAGGTATTGATCTGATAATGTTCCAACATCAACATGATCCCGTAAGGAGTAGCAGGGATAAAACAAGGCAGATTACGCTGCATTCTTCCCAGGTTGATCGGATGGAATCCATCCACATCTTTTTTATAATCTATAGCTTCAGTAACTTTCTCTGGATCAATATGCTTAGGTAATGGCAATTGAACGATCAATCCATCAATGGAATCATCTTGGTTGATCTCGGCAATCTTTGCCAATAACGCTTCCTCGGTAATGCTGTCCTCATAATGTAGGTTGGTAGAATCAAAGCCAACCTGCTCGCAATTACGCATTTTACTAGCCACATAAGTTTCACTACCCCCATCGTTTCCGACTAGAATAGCAACCAAATGCGGTTTACGACCTAAGGTTTGAGTCAGCTCAGCAGTTTCTCTTTTGATATCTTCTTTAAGTTTTGCAGAAACTTCTTTTCCGTCCAGTAACTTCATGTTATCTATAAAAGGTTGTTGTAAATTAATCAAGTTTTAATACCGCCATAAATGCAGATTGTGGAATCTCCACATTACCTACCTGACGCATACGTTTCTTACCCTTTTTCTGTTTTTCCAACAATTTACGCTTACGGGAAATATCACCACCATAACATTTGGCAGTTACATCCTTACGTAGGGCAGAAATGGTTTCGCGGGCAATGATCTTGGCTCCGATGGATGCCTGAATACGGATTTCAAATTGTTGCCTAGGTAATAATTCCTTCAATTTCTCACAGATTTTCTTACCAAAATCGTAGGCATTGCTACGGTGAATCAAGGAGGATAGTGCATCTACAGGCTCATCGTTCAAACGAATATCCAATTTAACCAAATCAGATGTTCTATAACCGATCTGATGGTAATCGAATGAAGCATAGCCTTTGGAAATGGTTTTCAGTTTATCGTAAAAATCGAAAACAATCTCTCCCATTGGCATCTCAAACACCAATTCCACACGATCGGAGGTCAAATATGATTGGTTGATGATGGTACCACGTTTTTGGATACAAAGCGACATTACAGGACCAACAAACTCTGCTTTGGTAATGATATTCGCTTTGATATAAGGTTCTTCAATGCTATCCAATTTACTTGGATCTGGAAGATCAGAAGGGTTATGAACCACCACTTCTTCGTTGTCCTTTGTCAAGAAAGCTTTGTAGGATACGTTGGGCACCGTAGTGATCACGGTCATATCGAACTCGCGTTCCAGACGCTCTTGGATGATCTCCATATGGAGCATTCCCAAGAATCCACAACGGAATCCAAATCCCAATGCCGCAGATGATTCCGGTTCAAACACCAAGGATGCATCATTCAGTTGCAAGCGATGCATCGATTCACGTAGCTCCTCGTAATCCTCTGTATCCACGGGATATATACCCGCAAATACCATCGGTTTTACCTCTTCGAAACCTTGGATCGCAGATGCACAAGGACGGTCTTTATGGGTAATGGTATCTCCTACTTTTACCTCGCGGGCTTCTTTGATCCCCGAAATAATGTAGCCTACATCACCTGTTTTGATAACTTCTTTAGGAACCTGGTTCAGTTTCAAGGTACCTACTTCATCCGCATAATATTCTTTGCCAGTTGCAACGAACTTTACACGATCGCCTTTACGGATTTCTCCATTTTCTACCTTAAAGTAGGCCATGATACCACGGAAGGAGTTGAATACCGAGTCAAAGATCAGGGCTTGAAGCGGTCCTTCCGGATCACCAACAGGTGCAGGGATACGCTCAACGATAGCATTTAGGATATCAGGAATACCCAATCCAGTCTTTCCTGATGCAGGGATGATATCTTCTCTTTTACCGCCTATAAGATCCACGATCTGATCTTTCACTTCCTCTGGCATAGCGCCAGGAAGATCCATTTTATTTAAGATAGGAATGATTTCTAGGTCATGTTCCAATGCTAGGTATAGATTGGAAATGGTTTGGGCCTGAATCCCTTGTGAAGCATCAACGATTAATAATGCACCTTCGCAGGCCGCGATGGAACGGGAAACTTCATAGGAAAAATCCACGTGTCCAGGTGTATCGATCAGGTTAAGGATATACTGTTGACCATCTTTTTGGAATTCCATTTGGATAGCATGACTCTTGATCGTAATCCCTCTTTCCCTTTCCAAATCCATATTATCCAACAATTGGGCCTGAGCTTCACGTTGGCTGATGGTATTTGTAAACTCTAACAATCTATCGGCCAATGTACTTTTACCGTGGTCAATGTGCGCGATGATACAAAAATTGCGTATTTGCTTCATATAGGTGATTATCCCTTCAAATTAATTCGCAAATATAATTTTTTTAAACGAGGTTTTCCCCTATTTAAGGCTTCTAATTTCGGAATTATTTAGTTGTCGTTCGGAAAGGTAAGTTGAATAGCAGTCCCTAAACCTATTTCGCTATCTACTTGGACTTTAACATGCAAACGTTCGGCAATTCTTTTTACGATGGATAGCCCAAGTCCTGTACCCTCAAACTCTGACGCATTGGAAAGTCGCTTAAAACTATCAAAGACATTGCTTAGTTCTTCCTTTGCCATCCCAATTCCATTGTCAATAATATGATAGCGAACGAATTCATTATCCAGTTCGGAATAAATCTTTATTTTAGGTGAAGCTGTTTTCGCACTGTATTTCACTGCATTACCAATCAGGTTCTGGAATAATTGATAGATAATGGTTTTCTCACCATGTAAAGGAAAAAGGTTGCCAAATTCTACTTCTGCATGATCAGCAGCATATCTCAACTTACTGAAATCAACAATCTGCGGGATGAAATCCTGGGTATATACCGATTCCATTTTATAATCATAGCCTTTGACCTTTGAAAATTCATGGATGGTACGCAACATTTCATTAATGATGTTGACTGCTTCTTTGGTATTCTTGAGCATTTTCATTCTCAACACTTCCGACATGTCTGGTTTTTGCATCATCATCTGTACTGAAAGGTTGATAGCTGATAATGGATTCTTCAGATCATGGCTTACGGTATTGGCATAATTATCCAATGCCGTATTCAAATTGAGCACTTCGAGGTTCAGCTTTTGGATCTCTTCGGCTAGCATCCGGAAACTCACCAGTACAATCTCGCGCAACCTTTTGAAAAAGAAAAACTCCATATCCGTCCATTTCTCGGAGGCATGATAGGTGGTTTGATGCCAAACATCCAAATAAGGATGATCTTCATGCACAAATTGCACATTAGGTTTCCCTTCCGCAATAAGTTCTTCCGGTTTTTCCACCCATTTCCTTTTTTGGATTTTTTCCTTCCGGAAGAACAAAAAGGCTAAAGATTCCTTTTCATCCACACAGATAGCCGAAATACCAGCAAAGCGCTCGGTTTCCAAGCCTAGTTTCTTGCCGTATTTAAATACAAATTCTTCATCCGTAAAATAACTTCCTTTTTCTACTTTACGAATCTGATCAACAATGGCATCTACTTTACGCTTCCCAATGGAGATATTGTAGGTATGTAATTCATCCTTGCTCAGGATGGCCATGGCATCCGCCTTCGCAAAATAACATAAACGATCACCTAAATCGTTGAGTACTTTGTATAGATCATTCTGAACTAATAATTTTTCTTTTAGCAGAAGTTCAAAATCCCTTATTTCCTCGTAAAACTTACGGTCTTTGAGATCCTGGTTTTCAACATACTGATTCACAGCCATCTGCACAAAATACACCAAGGCTTCTCTTTTAAGCAGGTTTACTTTTTTAGCATCCTTACTTTGACAGAAAACATATCCCCATAATTCACCATCTACAATAATGGACACACTGAGGTTCGAGTTCACCCCATCCTTCAGCATATAGGCAGCATGTATGGGCGAGACCATTCGGACACTGGTTTGGGAAAGATTAGGATGATCCACTCCATTGGAGATGATCTTGATGGTTGGTCCATTGATCTGCGCCGTATAACGACTATAATTGACCACATGAATGTTCCTTGCCAACCGAAATACATCGGTGTAAGGATAATAACACCCTAGAATACCTTCTAAGTCAGGATGTTTAATATTTTCAGCTATTATAAGTCCATTATTGTCCTTATCATAGGCAAAAACACGAATTCGATCGAAGCCACTTATTTTCGAAATATACGCTGAAGTAACCTCCCAGATCCGATCCTTGTTTTTTACTAATAGGTTGTTAAACACCTCAATCTTAGGAAAGAAAACATTTTGATCAATAGCCTTCTTTTCAAACTCCAGATAGATATATTTACTTGTACCATAAACATTTAGGTAGCAACCGAAAGGCCCTACCTCTACTTCCATCCAAACACGCTCGTCTGAATCTTCGAAGACCTCATCAATCCCCTTCTTTAAATTCTCTTGGTAGTTTGGGAAATAAGTAGCAATAAATTTCCAGATATTAGAACCGATGTAATGGTTCACTGGGTTGGTCAACCAATCGGAACAATTCTCGCTCAGGGCAACCAAAGAATAGTCATGGTTTATAATCAATAGAAAACCATGTTCTTGAATACCCTCGCTAAGGTACAATTGATCATCTTCTACAATCTCCTGATTATTCATTAATTAATAGTTAGTTATGGTAGTTATTTTGATTTTACATCCCCCAACATCAAAATAATGGGTTAAAATTATAAAAAAAGGTTTGAACATCTTTAATTTTTTAATGAATTACGGAAAATTTAGATTGACTATCAATAAATAAATTGGACTTTTGGATGGTTTTATAGGCATAAAAAAGGGCTTCCTAATAGATAGAAAGCCTTTCTTATAAGTTTATTCCTAAAAAGAAATATTAGCCGATACTTGGTACTGGAACGACTTCGTTTGTATCTTTTTCATAATCGATCTCATCAAAATTGAAACCGAACAATTGGAAGAAATCATTTCTGTAACCCTGAATATCAGAAATCTCTTCCAGATTTTCAGTAGTAGCTTTTTTCCATAATTCAGCAACTTCCTGTTGCACATCTTCACGCATTTCCAGGTCATCCACTCGGATTCTTCCTTTTTCGTCCAACTGAAGATCCGAATTGTTGTAAAGTCTTTCCGCGAACAAACGTTGCATCTGCTCGATCGTTCCTTCATGTATCCCTTTTTCCTTCATTACTTTGTACAACAAAGAAATGTATAATGGAACCACAGGAATAGCAGAACTTGATTGGGTTACCAAAGCTTTGTTCACTGAAACATAAGAAACCCCATTAATATCTGCTAACAACGCATTGATAGCTGGAACAGTTGCTTCTAAATTATCTTTAGCACGACCGATCGTACCGTTTCTATAGATTGGATAGGTCAATTCTGGGCCGATGTAAGAATATGCAACGGTTTTTACACCTTCTGCCAATACTCCTGCAGCCTTCAGATCTTCTATCCAGAATTTCCAATCTTCGCCACCCATTACGGCTACGGTATTATTGATATCATCCTCCAGTTCCACCGGATTGATGGTGATATCAGAAACAACACCAGTATGGAAATCTACCGTTTTATCGGTAAATGGTTTTTCAATAGGTTTTAATACAGAGGCATGTTGCACGCCTGTTTTCGGATGCGTACGACGAGGTGAAGCCAATGAATAGACGACTAGATCCACTTGTCCAAGATCTTTCTTGATCAATTCAATGGTCTGTTGCTTGATTTCATCAGAGAAAGCATCGCCATTGATACTTTTGGCGTAAAGGCCTGCCGCTTGGGCTTCTTTTTCAAAAGCAGCGGTATTGTACCAACCTGCAGTACCTAATTTTCCTTCGGTAGCTGGTTTTTCAAAAAACACGCCAATAGTAGCTGCATCAGATCCGAACGCAGCAGAAATACGAGAAGCAATACCAAAACCGGTTGAAGCACCGATTACCAATACCTTTTTAGGGCCGTCAGCAATCTTTCCTTTTGATTTCACGTATTCGATTTGGTTTTTGATGTGTTGTGCTGCTCCATCTGGATGTGCAGTTAAACAAATAAAACCTCTAGTTCTTGGTTGTATAATCATCCTTAATTAAATTTCATTGAATAATCTTGACAAAAATAGTCAATTTTTTATCTTTTAATATAGTTCTTGTATAATAGATTGATAACTTCCTTGGAAAATTTGAGGGTCTGTCCATCCTCTACCAAGTTCGGTACACAGCCATTGGTAATGACGATAAACCCAAATTTCTTTTTGGGTTCAAAGAACATATTGCTATAAAGTCCATAGGCAGAGCCGGTATGCCCTATTAAATGTTCTCCAGTAATAAGATCATTGGTTTCCAATAAGGCTAATCCATAATGCTCTTTAGCAGACAAGCCTTTCTGCATTCTTTTTGAACTTTTCGCCTTGAGGATTCTTACTTTTCCCAACTTCCCATAGTTCATGTGCATCATCATATAGGTAGACAGGTCCTTGGCGGAGATCTTAAGCCCCCCGGTTGGAGAGAATACAGGGGTGCTCACACCCATCGTATAATTCCTGATTTCTTCTGATCGCGGATTGTAGGCAGAAGGTTGCTCTTTAAAAACCCCAGTGGTTTTTACATATAGCTTAGCAAACCTGCTTTGGTCCAAAGAATCCACACAGTATCCTGCCTGTAATTGCAAGGGAGCTAATACTTGCTGTTCGATGTAGTTATCAAAACGGATATTGCTGATCCTTTCAAGAACTGCCCCTACCATATTGAAATTAAGGTTACAATATTCATAGCCTGTGCCTGGTTCGTAATTATTATAGGATTTAGCCCAATTGGGGTTTTTCGTAGAATCCAGGACATCAAAAGTGAAATATCCATTGCTATCGTTCAGGCTAGAACGATGCGATAGCACCATTTCTAATGTTATTTTGGTATTCGGGAATTTAGGATTTCGCACGTTGAATCCGACCAGATCACTGAAATCATCATCTAGACTGATTTTTCCCTGCTCCACCAATTGCATAATTGCAGTAGAACTGAAAGATTTGGAGATCGACGCGATCCGAAACAGATCTTGCGTACTCAATGCGGTTTTCTTTTCTAGGTCCTTGTAGCCATAGGCCTTTTCGAATACGGGTTTTCCATTCTTTACCACCACTATAGCTAGACCAACAGCCTCATGCTTCTGTATAATCTGTTGCAGATCTTCCTCAAACGTAGGGCTTTGTGCATAGCTTGATCCAATCATGGTAAAAACCATGAAAATCAATAAGGTATAGGTTTTAAGGATATTCATTTTTATATAGGTTTATGTTTGTTTTTATATTAAAATCAGTGCTTGTTTTAAGCCTAAGGCAATCAAGGTCCCTAACACAAAACTCAACAGTGTGCCAATCAGTACATATTCGGTGAATTTGGTATCTTTTGCATTGCTGAGGTCGCCAAATCGGAATATGGATTTGGCAGCCAAAAGAAAGCCGATGCCCTCCATGAAATCCAACAGAACGAAACATAAGATCATGACCCTTTCCAAAACCCCGATCAATTTTCCAGCCTCAAATAGGGTTTCCTTCCGTTTATTGTTGAACTCTACCTCTTGGTTCCATTTACTGATGTATACCCGAATAATGATCGGCACCACAAACAGCTGCATCATGATGGCTATGAGGTACAAAAGGATGGTATACGGATCTATTTGTCCGATGAGCGCGTTCCATTTCTCAGGATTATTGAAGAAAAACACGACAAGGATACTCCCGATATGCAGTAGCTGATCGATGATAAAGGCCAAGACCCCATGCTTAGGGAATTTTATCTCAAAACCGATCTTAGCACTATCAATGGCCAAATGTGCTGCTGTTAAAAAAAGGATGTTCTGCCAATTCCCGGTCAAATCCCAGGAGAAAAACAAGAATAATAATCCTGCATGAACAGCGATATGATAAAATAGGTATTGAATCTTAGCCGTTCTTTTTTCCACCCAAGACCTAGGTTGCAAAACAAAATCCCCAAGGATATGGGCCAGAAACATCAATAATAAACTAAGCATGTTTTCTTAATTCTTGTGTACAATATCGTATGACCTGTTGAATTTTCGCATAATTCGCCTTCCTGAGCTCTAAGCTCAATTGGCTCTGGTGCTTCCGACCTATTATTTCCAATAATTCCTGTTGGGTAGCCTCGGGGTTTTCCAATGCCGCTTTGACCGACTCCGCCATATTCACCGTCCATTGTTCGGCAATCAGACAGGCTAAGCTGGTTGTCAGGTTCAAGAAGGCATCCAAATCCTCGTTTTCGGATTTGAACAGGATACTTTCTTTCCCCAGATGATCAAATGCTTCGCCCGAATACACGAAGGCCGTGCCGGAAGCTTTTTTGATGTCGGGGTCTATATAGCTGATCTCTCCAATCCCTATCCCTAACCGAACATCCATATTTTCAAAACTTCTTAATGAAGCTTTCAAATGAAAAATAGTGGTAAACAACTGCTCTACGTCTACCTCAGCCTGGAAACTATCTCCCCGGAACACATCAAAACGCTGCGCATGGAGTCGAAGACTATGTTCTAATTCGGGCATCCACAATCCGATATCCTGGGATCTTGAATGCACTACATCTCCTGTTATGATGATTCGTTGGTTCATAATGATTGAATTTACTGTTTTATTTCCTAAATTTCCTTTATAATTTCTTTAGAATTATTTTCATCAAAAATATAACCGAAAACGATTATAAATCAGTTTATAACCAAATATAGTTATATTAGAATTTATAATCAAAATTAATTATAATTAAGAATATAATCAAATAACGTTATAATCAGATAAAAAAGCAATATGGCGAATTATGCAAAGAAACTAACGGCTGATAAGGATTTTAAGCTTTCCGATCATCCCTCCAAATTCCAAGAGGATATCAGTTCGGATGAAGCGAAAGAAAAATTGAAGGAACTGCGCAAAAAAATAGCTGACCTGCAGGACAAGATGTATGCCGATGACCGATATAGTGTCCTTATCTGCCTTCAAGGCATGGATACGGCCGGAAAAGACTCTTTAATCAGGGAAGTCTTCAAGGCAATGAATGTGCGAGGGGTCGTGGTGGAAAGTTTCAAAACCCCTAGCGAGGAGGAACTGCAGCATGATTACCTTTGGCGACATGAAATCAAATTACCGCAGAAAGGAAAGTTCACTGTTTTTAACCGAACGCATTATGAGAATGTTTTGGTTACCAGGGTTCATCCTGAATATCTATTGAACGAACGCATACCGGGAATCACCGACCCCAAGAAATTGCCGAAGAATTTTTGGGATATGCGTTTCGAGCAGATCAACAATTTTGAGAAAAGATTGGCGGAAAACGGGATGATCATCTTCAAGTTCTTCCTGAACCTTGGTAAGGAAGAGCAGAAGAACAGGCTATTGAGCCGTTTGGAGGAAGAGGAAAAGAATTGGAAGTTCTCCCCTGGCGATTTGGAAGAAAGAGCTTTATGGGACAAATACCAAGTATGCTATGAAGACGCGATCAAAAACACCAGTAAAAAACATGCGCCATGGTATGTTATCCCCTCAGACAGCAAACCCGTAAGCCGGTATCTCGTTGCGCAGATCATTTACGATGTACTATCACAGTACAAGGATATCCAATACCCGGAAATGCCGGAAGAAATGGAAGAGAACAAAAGATTATATAAAGAACAATTGGAAGCTGAATAGCTTCCAATTAGAATATATCTTAAAAAAAACCTTTAAAAAACCACTTTAGAAAGTCCACCATCCAAGGGGATGCTGGCACCATTGAGATAAGAGGCATAATCTGAAGCCAAGAAGGTGACTAAAAAGCCATATTCGGCAGGTAATCCCAATCTTTTTGATGGAATGCTTTCCAATCGCTGCTGCTTGACATCTTCCAGGGGAATTCCCTGTTGTTTGGCTTGTCCTTCCATCAGACTATGTAAGCGCTCAGTATCGAAATAGCCCGTCATAATGGAATTAACGGTAATTCCATCCTTGGCTACGGCAGCAGAAAGGGATTTGCTCCAGCTGACCAGGGCAATCCGCATACTGTTGGAAAGGACCAGGTTATCCTGTGGCTCTTTAACGGTTAGCGATGAAACATTGATGATCCGGCCGAATCCCTGCTTTCTCATATGGGGCAATGCCAATTCGCTGGCAATTACCGCATTCTGGAACAAGAGATCAAAAGCTACCTGATAATCCGTTTCCTTTTTCGATAGGACATTGCCCGGTTGAGGACCATTGGTATTGTTCAATAAAACATCAATGTGATGTTTACCAAAAAAGTCCTTCAACACGGCTTTATGTTTTTCCAGATCATTAAAATCCGTGATCACATAGCCATGCTGTTGCCCTTTGGCATCATCCAATTCCGCAACTACGGCCTTAAGCTTCTCTTCATTTCTCGCCATCACGAACACCTCAGCTCCTGCCGAAGCTAATTGCAATGCTATCCCTTTTCCAATTCCATCCGAACCACCTCCTACTAAGGCCTTTTTTCCACTAAGATCTATTAACATGTATACATTTTATTTTTCGTCGTTCTTCGGATAACCTTCTTCATCAAGGTCATCCCTATAATCTTCCGGATTTCGGGATAGGGCCTCATCTTCCTTAGAAACGCGTATAGCGCGATCGTCCGTGATCCGCATATTATTATCCTCCAGCTCTTCTTGCTGCAAATCTTCCCGATCGGCATATTCCTCTCCAACATAAGGGTTCGAATTATCAAAGGTAGAATCATCATCCTGAGCACCTTCACTGATCGTATCGTAATCCATTGGATGATCCCAATCTGGATCTTCATCATTCACATCCAATTCAAAACTATCTTCTTCTTCATTATAGGCCAGATCCTGCGGATCGGTAGGTCCCTGCTCATCGATTTCTTCTGTGCCCTCATCCAAGATTTCCTGACCTTGTTCTAGGTTTTCCGCTTCGTTTTCCAGGTTTTCTTCTAGATTCTTTTTGTTGTTTTTCGAATTTTCCATGATCGATAATTTAAATATACACTTTTCTTAATAACCCCCAAAAAGCCTTAAAAGTTTGCCTAAAAGCCTGAATTATGCCTGATTATATATAGGATATTAAAGAATTAACGTTATATTTACATATAACAATTATAAACTTTCTACTATGCAAACTAAAACTGAATACCTTATTTGGGACAAGATTGTCTGTAGTGCAAAAAGTCGTTTTGATGCTGAACTCTATGCCAATAAGTTCAAGGATATGGCTCCGGAATTATTCGATAAATTGATATTGCATATCATTGTTGGCTTTGCATCTGGGGAAGATCACGATAGTATAGCTATTAATTTACACAATGAAATTGAGCATTTGGGCATTGAAGTCCGTGAAGGCGTGGTCGATGCGATTGTTTCCGACAAACATGTGCTCTTCTCATCAGAAATCTACGCGGCCTACCTCACTTTCTCCATGTTGGAGGACGGAAACAACGAAGCAGAAGTGCTTGGCTATGTGACCGACCTATTGGAGCATCCACAGTTATATTAGGGTGATTTATTTCCAATATTTGCATATCTTTGCAACATATGGAAACCGTTGTTAGTGGTATTAGAAGTACCGGAAAATTACACCTAGGAAACTATTATGGAGCATTGCGCAATTTCGTTAAAATGCAGAACGAATACAATTGCTTCTTTTTTATAGCCGACCTTCACTCGTTAACTACACACCCTACCCCACAGGACCTAACCAGTACTGTGCGCCAAGTGGTTGTTGAATATTTAGCTGCCGGATTGGATCCTGAAAAATCCACCATCTATGTACAATCTGATGTGCCTGAGGTAGCTGAATTATATTTATACATGAACATGAACGCTTACCTGGGCGAACTGGAGCGTTCTACCGCTTTCAAGGACAAGGTAAGAGCAAACCCAAATAATGTCAATGCAGGTCTATTGACTTATCCTGTTTTGATGGCTTGTGATATTTTGATCCACCATGCGACCAAAGTACCGGTTGGTAAAGATCAGGAACAGCATCTGGAGATGACACGTACCTTCGGTAACCGTTTCAACCGGTTGTATAATGTGGATTATTTCCAAGAGTCCTTCGCCTTTACCTATTCCGACAAACTGATCAAGATCCCTGGATTGAGTGGTCAGGGAAAAATGGGGAAATCCAATGGTGATGCCGATTGTATCTACCTTTCCGATCCTGCAGAGTCGATCCGTAAAAAGATCATGCGTGCAGTGACGGATGCTGGACCTACCGGTTTGAACCAGGAAAAACCAGAAGCGGTTCAGAATCTATTCGATTTAATGAAAGTGGTCTCTACACCGGATACCTTGGCCCATTTTGATGGCCTGTACAACAATTGCGAAATCAGATATGGTGATTTCAAAAAACAATTGGCAGAGGATATGGTATTGGCAACCAATGAGGTGAGAACACGTATCGAAGAAATCGATAAGGATGATGCCTATATTGCGAAAGTACTTAAACTGGGTGCAGATAAGGCACAGGCTAGTGCGCAAAAAACATTGAAAGAGGTAAGAGAAATCATTGGTCTTAAAAAACTATATTAATCAGATATGCATATAGCCATTGTTGGAAATATTGGTGCTGGAAAGACGACTTTAACCGAGCGTCTTGCCAAACACCTCAACTTTGAACCCCAATTTGAAGCCGTAGATAACAACCCATATCTGGAGGATTTCTACAGCGATATGAAACGTTGGGCCTTTAACCTACAGATATTTTTTCTGAACAGCCGTTTCCGTCATATTGTTGATCTGCAGAACCGCGGGATCAATATGATCCAAGACCGTACGATCTATGAAGATGCTTACATCTTTGCAGAGAACTTGTACGATATGGGATTGATGAGTGAACGGGATTTTGAGAATTATAGCGATATCTTCCAAAGTATCATCCATTATATCAAACCACCGGATTTATTGATTTATTTGAAGGCATCAGTGCCTACATTGGTGAATAATATTCAGAAACGTGGTAGAGATTATGAATCGGGGATAAGATTGGATTACCTTTCCAAATTGAACGAGAAGTATGAAAAATGGATCGGGAATTATAAGGATGGGAAATTGTTGATCTTGGATAAGGATAATTTGGATTTCGCGAATAATTCTGAGGATTTAGGAATTATTATTCAAAAGATTGAAACGGAGTTATTTGGCTTGTTTTAGGCTTGATAGTGTAAGGAAAATCCGTCATTGTAAAAACACGTCATTGCGAAAGCACGTCATTGCGAGGAGGCACGACGAAGCAATCTTTCTTTTAGTGTCATCCTGAGCAGCGTCTTTATCATCCTGAGCAGCGTCGAAGGATCTGTACGGGTACCAATTGTAGATGCTTCGACTTCGCTCAGCATGACAAGACTAAAGATTGCTTCGTTCCTAGCAATGACGATAAGATTGCTTCGTTCCTCGCAATGACGTAAAAACAAAAAAATCATGAAAGTAATAGGTATCATCCCAGCACGTTACGAATCAACCCGCTTCCCTGGCAAGCCTTTAATAGACATTGCCGGATTGACCATGATCCAACGTGTCTACAACCAAGCTAAAAACGCTTCCTCCTTACACGAAGTCATCGTCGCGACCGACGACCAACGAATCTTCGACCACGTACAAAGCTTTGCAGGAAATGTCATGATGACCAGCAACACCCATCAATCAGGAACTGATCGATGCGCTGAAATCATAAAAAAAACAGCTGGTTTCGATGTTGCCATTAACATCCAAGGCGATGAACCTTTCATAGATCCCAACCAGATCGACCTTCTCGTATCCTGCTTCCAACAGGAAGACACCCAGATTGCTACATTAATAAGAAAAATCGAACAGCTCGAAGACCTCCAAAACTTCAATAAACCAAAGGTGGTTATCAACAAGCAACTGGAAGCTATCTATTTTTCCCGTCAACCCATTCCCTATTTCCGGGGAAAAGAAATGAAAGATTGGTTGAACCAGATGGATTATTACAACCATATCGGTATCTACGGCTATCGCAGCGACATTCTACAAGATTTAACAGCACTACCCCTATCCTCCCTAGAATCAGCAGAATCCTTAGAACAACTGAGATGGATCGAAAATGGGTACAAAATAAAAACGGCTATTTCTAGCCATTTAAATGAATCTATTGATACCCCTGAGGATCTTCAAATTATCCTTAAAAAATATTTTAGTTAACAGGTTTTAAATGATCCGAATAGCTGGATTAACAGCTTAGAATACCTTCCCCTATCTTCTATGCTCCGCATATTTGATTTCCGGAAGCAAGGCCATAATCTGGTCATAATCCGGTAGACTTAGCTTCTCCATTTCCTCCATGGCTTTTCCCAGCTCCTGAGCTTGGGCTTTCGTACGAATTCCCACCACCGAACAAAGAACCGGTTGATGTAATAGTGGATATTTCAACGCCAGCGCCATCGCAGATACATTCAATTCCTTTGCCGTTTCCTCCACCGCCTTCTGAATCTTCAATACCTGATGCACCGGAATACTGAGGTATTTCTGCGCAGGTTTGTTCAACATCAATCCCTGAGCTACCGTCCCTCTAGCAAAAACAGCAATCCCTTCTTCCTTGAGCTTCGAGAAAAATTCCTCTGGCCTCCTATCCAACAGACTGTATTGCATCATGTTGGAAACAATCTGGCTCTTCTCCGCATATTTCAGAAAGACGTTTGGCCGAATGGAGGAAATCCCATATTCCTTTATTTTTCCTTGCTCCTTCAACAGCTCAAAAGCCTCTATAATCTCATCAAATGGATCATCCAAAGTTCCACCATGCAGTTGATAAAGATCAAGGTAATCCGTTTTCAAGCGGCCAAGGCTTTCCTCCACCGCCGAGAGAATATGCTTCTTAGAAGGAACCCAATCCCACCCAGAACCATCCGATCGCCATTTGTTACCAACTTTAGAGGCCAATACCCAATCCTGACGTTTTCCCTGCAACAACCTTCCGATCAGTTCCTCATTCTTTCCTTTATCATAGAGGTCCGAAGTATCCAGGTAATTGATCCCGTAGCTCGAGGCTCGTTCTAAAATCCGATCATTGGTCGATTCATGCCCCTGCATAAAGGACATTGCTCCCAATCCGATTTCAGAAACCTGAAGATTTCCCTTATAAAGCTTGTTTAACTTCATTCAATGGCTCCTTTCTCACTTCCAACAATTCTACTTCAAAAATTAAGGTACTATAGGCAGGAATCGGACCAGAAGCTCTTTCGCCATACCCGAATTGGTAAGGGATAAAAAACTTATACTTCGATCCGGCTTTCATTAATGGAACGCCTCTTTTCCAGCCTTCAATCATATCTTCCAATTGGATAGTGATCGGTTCGCCCCTATCATAGGAACTATCAAAAGAGGTTCCATCAATTAAAGATCCTTTATAATGAATCACAACCGTATCGGTTAATGTCGGCTGTAATCCCTTTCCTTCGGTGATCACTTGGTATTGTATACCATCTGCTGTTTCCTTAACCCCTGCCACTTTCTTATTCTGCAACAAAAAATCAGCACCTGCTTTTTTTAGTTTTGCCTGTTTTTCTTCAGAAACACGTTGCATACCTTTCTGGATGACCTCTTCTTTTTGCGTATCATCGAATAGCATTTTCTTGCCATCCAACACATCTTTAAATGCGTTGGTCAAAATCTGCGAATTCACGGGAAGATCCATCCTCTTCAGATATCCCGCCAAATCCTGCCCTAAGGCATAAGCTAAGGAATCGTTGGCCGTTTTTAAGGTCTGCGCTTGGGATAGACTGATCCCCGCCAATAAAAATATACTGATTAAAAATGCTTTCATTAGGTATGATTGTGTAAATTATGATTTATGATTGATAAATTAAGATTTATGATTGTTTAATATGTTTTCAACGATAGCATCGGTACAGTCCGGATAATCCACCTTTACCTTTGATTTGGCATTCAACCAAGATTCAATTTCCAGTTCCGATTTCTTTTTCAAACTTTTAATTACCGGAACGCCAATCTCTTCCAATGAGGCTGCATTCAGATGTTGCTCGTATTGGTTTTTCATCGGAATTACCAGTAATTTTTTCTGAAGATACAATGCTTCTGCTGGAGTTTCAAATCCTGCACCACATAAAATCCCCGAAGCAGTCGCCATGGACTTCACAAAAGCATCACTGTTGATGGGGTTGATGGTTACATTCTTTAATTGAAATGGCTTTTTGTTATGCTTGGAATAGACCTCCCATTTCACATCAGGAAAACGGGATAGATGCTTTAATAGATGGGCATCGTCGTACGATGGTAAATAGACCGTATAATGTCCATTGTCTACTGCGTCCAATTCGCGTACAGAATTACGAATAACCGGTGTAAATATATGCTGCGCATAACTTTTGAAATGGAACCCATAGGAATGCGTAGATGGAGCATAATTCTTCATGATGAACTTGCCTAGCATATCCGTTTCTTCTGGTTTAGGACTCGCCGGATCAAAAGCTCCAATCTGATGGCTCAAACCAATACAAGGCTTCTCCTTAAAATAACATGCCCAAGCGGAGATCGGTTCAAAATCATTGATCACGAGATCATATTGCTCCACGGGCACCGAATTGACCTCCTTCACAAACTTCCGGACAGTAGAACTCATAAACGTACGCCATAGGTCTACCCCCCCGCTTTTACCAAATATGAAACTCAGGCCATGGTACCGGTATTTCACTTCAAATGGCAGAATAATATCGGCTTGAATCCCGCTGACCAGTACATCTACTTCAGCATGTTTTCGAAGGGATGGAATAATATCTATCGCTCGGCATAAGTGCCCATTTCCAGTTCCTTGAACAGCATATAATATCTTCATCGAAATATTTTGGAACCCCAAATTAACAATATTCAATGAATAAGTAAACGTTTAAATATTAACATTCAATGAATTATTTCTTTAATTTAACCTAAACATTTGTTATTCAACATGAAACCCCTTTTCATTAGCCTTTTTATTTTATACTTATTTTCCGATAAACCAAAGTGGGGATTTTTTGCGCATAGATTAATTAATGAAAATGCAGTCTATACCCTTCCCCATCCGTTAAATTCCTTTTTCAAAAGCCATATTTATCGCATAACTTCCTCCGCCATTAATGCGGACAAAAGGGTTTACATCGATACTGCCGAAGGCAAAAGACATTTTATTGATTTGGATCGATGGCAGCCTAATGATGTTTCATTTGACCTTAATATGGATTCTTTAGACAACAATGAAGATTCTTTAGACCAATCCTTGGATACCTTGATGGTTCCCTGGTATAAATTAAAGGCTAGACAGGATCGTTTTAATTTCCTCCAACATGGCATGATCCCTTGGCAGATCGAAATCTCCTATCAGAACCTGGTCTATGCATTTCAAGAAAAAAACACCAAAAACATTATTAAACATGCTGCAGATCTTGGGCATTACATCGCCGATGCACATGTTCCCTTGCATACCAGCAGCAATTATAATGGACAGTTCAGTAATCAATTAGGTATTCATGCCCTTTGGGAATCGCGGCTTCCAGAGCGTTTTTTTGAAAACTATAACCTTATGGTAGGTACGGCAAGTTATATAGATCATGTTCCATCTTTTGCATGGCAAACCATTAAGGAAAGCCATGCTCGTTTGGACTCTGTGTTGCTGTTGGAAAAAACCACGGCAGATAGACTACCTGATCTCCATCACAAATCCTTTCAAGCAAGAGGCAACAGTATTCTTCACACTTATTCCAATGCCTATTTAGATTTATACCATGAATTATTGGAAGGTATGGTGGAACGGAGGATGCAGAAATCCATCCATGCAGTAGGTTCGTTATGGTGGAGTGCTTGGATTGATGCAGGCCAACCTGACCTACCTATTCAAACGAAGAAAGACAAAACAGAAAGCTTCAATTAAAAATATTTCGATACCTTTGGCAAATTTATTTTATATGAAATACGCCTCCAAGCTATTACTAATCTTAAGTTCAGTACCAACCCTATTATTAGCGCAGCAATCCCAAACGGACAGCACCCAATTACAGGAAGTTCATATTCAAGGGAATAGACTTCAGATACCGGTCAGTCAATCGAGCCGAAACATACAGATCATTAGTCAGAAAGAGATTCAATCCTTGCCCAGCACCAGCATCAACGAAGTTCTTCGTTATGCAGCTGGAGTGGATATCAGGCAGCGTGGCCCCTTCGGCACCCAGGCTGATGCTGGGATCGATGGTGGTAGTTTTGATCAGACCATTTTATTGGTAAATGGAATCAAGTTCTCCGATCCACAAACTGGTCACCATATGTTGAATATTCCGGTTCCATTGGAAGCTATCGAACGTATCGAGATCCTTCGTGGTCCTGCCTCTCGAATATTCGGAATTAACGGACTGACAGGAGCAATTAATATCGTTACGAAAAAGGCGGATAGCCATAGCATCTTTGCCCATACCTATGCGGGATCTTCCTTTGAAAACCGTGAAGAGGAAGGAAAGAAAGGGATATATTGGGGAAAAGGTATTCAGCTAGGTGGAACAATTTCTACCGAAAAGCAACAACATCAGCTTTACCTGACCAAGGAAAATTCAAATGGACAACGATATAATACGGCTTCTGATAATGAAAAAATCTACTATCAGAATCAATTCCAGTTCAATGATCGAAATGCCCTTCAAATGATGGCTGGATATATTAATAATGAATTTGGTGCCAATGGCTATTATGCAGCGCCAGGTGATAAGGAATCGGAGGAACATGTGGAAACCGTTCATTATAGTTTGGCTTCTACGCATCAACTTGGAAATAAGTGGTTTATCAGTCCTAGGTTTAGCCATCGCTATAATGAAGATGATTATCGTTATTACCGAAACGACTTGAGCAAAGGTCGGTCTAAACATTATACCCATACCCTTTCAGGGGAGTTGAACGCAAGTTATAAAAGTGCGTATGGTGATCTTGGCCTAGGTTTGGAAACCCGCCAGGAGAAAATCAGCAGTTCGAATATCGGGAAGCATGAACGTGTGAATTTTGGGGCATATACGGAATTTAGGACAAGTCAGATTAAGAATTTCTTGATCAATTTGGGGGCTTATGTTAATTATAATTCAGATTATGATTGGCAGGTTTTTCCAGGGATTGATGTGAGTTATTTGATCGGTAATTATTGGCAGATTGCGGCAAGTACAGGGTCGAGCCAACGGATTCCTACCTTTACGGATCTTTATCTTAACCAAAGGCCAGCGAATATTGGAAATCCTGAACTGGTTTCTGAAAATGCATGGCAACATGATCTGACGCTGAAATTTAATAAGGATAGGATTGCTGCCAAAGCGGGTTATTTTTATCGGGATATTGATAATTTTATTGATTGGACGAGAGAAAGTACCGCTGTACCTTATCAGGCCATGAATTTAGGGAAAAACCAGGTGCATGGGGTTTTGGTAAATTTTAATTTGTTACAGCCTTTGGGAGTTGATCAATCCTTGAGATTTCAGGTGGATTATAATTATTTAGATCCTTCTATTATTAATAAGACTGAGAATAAGATATTAAAATACGGGATTAAAAGTTTGAAACATCAGTTAGTTGGAACGTTGAGTTATGAGGTTAAGGAATGGTCGTTTACTACAGCAAATAGGTATTTGGAACGAATTTCTGGAACGCCTTATTTTGTTTCTGATTTTAGGGTTGGGTATCAAAGAAATAATTTTAGGGTGTATGGTGATGTTCAGAATATTTTTGATGAGGAGTATCTGGAAATTGAAGCTGTGCCGTTATTGGGTAGATGGGTTACTTTGGGGGTACAGTATAATTTGAAGTTTAGATAGGTTTGTCCGTCAATGCGAGGAGAACTTACGCGTCATTGCGAGGAGGTTTCCACGTCAACGTACGGAAGTTTCCCCGTCATTGCGCCACCTGCGTCATTGCGAGGAGGCACGACGAAGCAATCTTTCTCCTCGTGTCATCCTGAGCAGCCTTTAAGTGTCATCCTGAGCAACCTTTAAGTGTCATCCTGAGCAGCGTCGAAGGATCTATACGGGTACCAAATGTAGATGCTTCGACTTCGCTCAGCATGACATGGGTAAAGATTGCTTCGTTCCTCGCAATGACGCGCCCCCAAGAACCTCCAACGCTCCCACCTACCTCCAACGCCGCATACCTACCTCCTACACCCCACACACCTACCTCCAATGCCCCCCATACCTCTTCCCAACAAAAAAAAGCTCAATTCCTACGAATTGAGCTTTTTATAAATCTTATATTCTTTACAAGATTACAATTGTTTATCTAATTTCTCAGCAAGAACAGATTTTGGAACTGCTCCAACTTGTTTGTCAACAATCTCACCGTTTTTAAAATATAATAACGCTGGGATATTACGGATACCGTAACGAACAGAAATATCTGGGTTGTTATCCACGTTAACTTTTCCAACTACTGCTTTACCTTCGTATTCTGTAGCAATTTCGTCAACCAATGGACCTACCATACGACATGGACCACACCATTCTGCCCAAAAATCAATTAAAACTGGTTTATCTGATTTTAATACAACTTCATCAAAGTTGCTGTCTGTAATTTCTAATGCCATACTTTTATGCTTATTTGATTTATCAATAGTATTTATACAAATATAATCATTCCCAACCTTATGCTATAGGTTTCCACTTAATAAAATTTCTATAGCTTATCAATTTAATCTATAATTCACCCCTTCCAACTCCTCTAAACCATCCAAAAACTCATTCGTAATAAAAATCTTACGCTTTTTCACCGGCATCTCAATCGTCAGTTCATCCTGCATATCCATGATTTTGAACTTCAATTGACAATTCGCCTCCTGCCCTTCAATATGGCAACAATTGATCAAACGCTCTAATTCTGCAATAAATTCCGAATCCAGTTTATGCAATGGAAATTGAATGGTAAAAGTTTTCGCCATCTTTTCCCGAAGATCCGAAAGCAATTGGATGTTCTTCAATTCAAATCCCCAGTTTCCTACCTGCTTAAATCTTTCCTGCACCAGTCCCCGGATCTGCACAAAATATCCTTCCTGTAGATATCCCTTGAATTTCACATAATCTTCACCAAAGACCATGATCTCATACGAATCCGAATAATCCTCAATAACAAAAGATCCGAAAGGTTTTCCAGATTTCGCCACACGATGATTCGCCGATTGGATAATCCCACCAACAACCACTTCCTTGTTCTTGATCCGATTGAATTCCAAAGCTACCTCCGGCTCCACCTCCGAAGCTTTCATCTTATTGATCATCTGCAATTCACTTACCTTATTCGCACAGAAATGCTTGATCTCAAATTTATAGTTATCCAATGGATGGCTGGTCAGGTAGATCCCGATCACATCCTTTTCATATTTCAACTTCTCGATCAAGCCCCAAGCAGTAGCCGGAGAAAAAGTAGGTTCTGGTAATTCCACCGATCCGCCAGACCCAAAAAGACTGGCCTGCGCAGAATTTTCATTCTCCTTGAATTTATGTGCAAATTTGATCGCTTTCTCAATTCCGGTACTGTTATCTGTATCCGAACTAAAGTATTGCGCCCGGTGGGTATCTTTAAAGGAATCAAATCCACCTGCATATGCCAAACTCTCAAAGGCCTTTTTATTGATCATCCGCAGATCTACCCTTTTCGCTAGATCAAACAGTGATTTATAAGGTCCAGAACTTCTACTCTCCACGATGGTCTCCACTGCTCCTGCACCAACCCCTTTCACAGCACCCATTCCGAATCGAATAGCTCCCTCCTCGTTTACCGTAAATTTATAATGCGATTCATTTACATCAGGCCCCAATACCACTAATCCCATCCTTCTACATTCTTCCATGAAGAAAGTGACTTGCTTGATGTCGTTCATGTTGTTTGAAAGCACTGCAGCCATATATTCTGCCGGATAATGTGCTTTTAAATAAGCGGTCTGATAGGCAATCCATGCATAACAGGTCGAGTGCGACTTGTTGAAGGCATAACTCGCAAAAGCTTCCCAGTCGGTCCAGATTTTCTCCAATACCTTTGCATTGTGCCCATTGGCTTCCGCCTGCGACACAAACTTAGGCTTCATTTTATCCAATACCGCCTTTTGTTTCTTACCCATCGCCTTACGCAAAACGTCGGCATCACCTTTAGAGAATCCTGCCAACTTCTGCGAAAGAAGCATTACCTGCTCCTGGTAAACCGTAATCCCATACGTTTCGCTCAGGTATTCCTCACATGCATCCAGGTCATAGGCAATTGGTTCAATTCCATGCTTCCTTTTAACGAAGGAAGGAATGTATTCCATCGGTCCCGGACGGTACAGTGCGTTCATGGCAATCAAATCCGCAAATACTGTAGGTTTCAGCTCCTTCATGTATTTCTGCATCCCCGGAGACTCATACTGGAAGATACCGATGGTTTCTCCACGTTGGAAAAGCTCATAAGTCTTTTCGTCGTCAATCGGGAAATGATCCGGATCCAGCTCAATATCGTGGCGTAATTTAACGTTGGTGACCGTATCTTTAATCAAGGTCAGGGTTTTCAACCCCAAAAAGTCCATCTTCAATAAGCCGGCGCTTTCCACCACCGAGTTATCAAATTGGGTAACATACAGATCGGAGTCCTTCGCCAAGGATACCGGAACAAAATTCGTAATATCATCTGGCGTAATAATAACTCCACAGGCATGGATCCCTGTATTGCGCATGGATCCTTCCAAAACACGCGCTTGTTTGATGGTTTCCGCCTCAAGACCAGCTCCATCAGCCAAATTCTTCAACTTATTGACTGCTTCCAATTCTTCCGAACGTAAAGCCTCCTTTAAGGCTTTATCCTCCATATTGAAAATCTTGCTCAGTTTGAGGTTGGGGATCAATTTGGCAATCTCATTAGCATCTGCCAAAGGCAGATCCAACACCCTTGCTGTATCCTTGATGGATGATTTCGCCGCCATGGTACCATAAGTAATGATCTGGGCCACTTGCGAAGCGCCGTACTTATCGATCACATACTGCATTACTCGACCACGCCCCTCATCATCAAAGTCGATATCAATATCCGGCATGGATACCCGGTCAGGATTCAAGAAACGCTCAAATAGTAGATCATATTTGATGGGGTCGATATTCGTAATTCCCAAACAATAAGCAACGGCAGAACCCGCTGCCGATCCACGACCTGGCCCCACAGAAACGCCCATATCTCGAGCCGCAGCAATGAAATCCTGTACGATCAAGAAATAACCTGGATATCCGGTTTTCTCGATGGTCGCCAATTCAAAATCCAAACGCTCGCGGATATCATCCGTAATTTCCTCATATCGCTTTTCTGCCCCTTTATAGGTTAAATGGGCAAGGAATGCATTTTCCCCTCTTTTTCCGCCATCCACATCATCTTCTGCATGTTGAAATTCCTCTGGAATCTCAAACTTCGGTAATAGTACATCCCGATTAAGTGAATACGTTTCGATCTTATCCAAAATCTCCTGGATATTGATGATGGCATCGGGCAGATCGGTAAAGGACTTTTTCATTTCCTCCGCCGATTTGAAATAATATTCTTGGTTCGGCATGCCGAATCGGAAACCTCTACCCCTACCTTTAGGCGTAGATAGTTTCTCCCCATCCTTTACACATAAAAGGATATCATGGGCATGCGCATCCGTTTTATTGACATAATAGGTATTGTTGGTAGCAACCATTTTAACCTGGTGCTTTTTAGCCAGTTCGATCAATGTAGCATTCACACGGTTCTCATCTTCCTGACCATGGCGCATGATCTCTATATACAGATCCTCGCCAAATAATTCCTTCCACCAGATCAAGGCTTCTTCAGCCTGGCTTTCACCAATATTCAAAACCTTACTAGGTACCTCACCATTCAGGTTACCGGTTAAAACGATCAGATGTTCTTTGTATCGTTCCACAACAGATTTATCAATCCGAGGCACATAATAGAAACCCTCAGTATAGGCAATAGATGCCATTTTGGCCATATTATGATAGCCTTCTTTATTTTTGGCCAGAAAAACTACCTGGTAACCGTTATCCTTGCGGGATTTATCTTTCCGATCATCACAGATATAGAACTCACAACCCACGATCGGTTTGATCGCTTGATCGGTAAAATCCTCGCCCTTTGCCAAGGCTTCCTCCCTTTTTGCTTCCAGGTCTTTATTATAGCCCAACACCTTACTTACAAAGTGAAAGGCTCCCATCATATTCCCATGATCGGTCATGGCTACAGCTGGCATTTTTTGCTTTGCAGCCGCCTGCACCAAACCGTCAATGGAGATGGTAGATTGCAGGACAGAAAATTGGGTATGGTTATGTAAATGGGCAAAACTTGCCTCTTGGAATCGTTTTAATGTTTCCGGATCGATGGTAACTGAAGCAATACCCGACTTTTCGCGAGCACGGATATCGTCCGATGCTGCTTTTAGATTGATATGCTTTAATCCTACTGATTCAACAACAGCAGGATGTTCTCTTTTGAACTCTACAAAATATCCGGTATCAACTTGAAGATCTGCTGGTGTATAAACCTCGCGACGCACCAACTCAAAGAAACAACGGGTTGTTGCTTCCACGTCGGCGGTTGCATTGTGTGCCTCCGCAAAAGGAACACCAAATAAATAACTGTGTAGTTCGGTAAGTGTAGGTAATTTGAACTTACCACCACGTCCACCTGGTAATTTCAATAGATCGGCAGTCACTTCTGTACAGGTATCCAAGATCTGCATCTTCCCCATGGGACTATCCACTTGGTACCTATAAAACTCAGCGCCCATGATGTTCAGGTCAAATCCGATGTTCTGACCTACTATAAATTTTGCTTTTGAAAGGGCTTCATTGAATTTGGATAAGACTTCCTGTAAAGGAACCCCTTCTTGCGTTGCCAATTCCGTAGAGATACCGTGAATTTTCTCCGAATCATAAGGGATATTAAAGCCATCCGGTTTAATCAGATAATCTTGATGCTCTACCAACCTACCCATTTCATCGTGCAATTGCCAAGCAATCTGAATACAACGCGGCCAATTATCTGTATCTGTAATTGGTGCATCCCAACGCTTCGGCAATCCCGTCGTCTCCGTATCAAAAATTATATACATAGTTTTCCCTCTGAACTAACAAAAATACTTAATAATTCCTTAAGATTGGAGCCAAATCTGTCAGAAGAATTCAAGATAGACAACCTTTATTGTTTTAATCTATTATTTCAGATTGCGACCAGATTATCCATTAAAGAAAGAGCTCAATTGATAACCAATTGAGCTCTTTTTTCTTAAGTGAAATTTCTTATTTTAAAATCACCACCTCTACCCGTCTGTTTTTCTGACGGCCATCGGGCGTCTTATTATCTGCAATTGGTTTGGTCAGCCCTAAACCTCTTGTTGCTATTCTAGACTCTGCAATTCCGGCATCTACTAAAAATGCTTTTACAGAAGCTGCTCTTTTATCCGATAACCAAAGGTTATAATTTGCTTCTCCGGTGGCATCTGTATGTCCATCCACACGGATCTTAGCTTTTGCCTGATCCGTTTTCAACACCTTCACCAATTTGCTCAATTCTTTTTTAGCCGCCTCCGATAAATAAGATGAATTTGTACTGAACAATAAATCGGAAGATAAAGAGACCATTATCCCTTCATTGGTTTCGGTTGCCGTTTCAAATTCACGTTTTACATTTTTCAATCCATCGTTGGTACCATCTTTGGAAACAACGGCTCCTGGATTTACCACCATGGATTGTTGTTTACAAGAGAACAGCGTAACACTAGCTAAAATGATCAAAAACAAAAAGTTTATTCGCTTCATATTTTTTGTAGATTATTAATTTCGTAAATATAAGTTTTCCTCGTTAAATTTTATTTTTTAAATATTCTTTGCTCCGCAGATTGAATCTCTGGAATCCCTTGGTATAGCTTCCAGATCAACCCTGTTCTGGCATTTTCCAACATGACCGCCACATGGGCTTGGTTCGACGCCAAATATTCATCGGAAACATCATCGTTTTTCAGATCCATCCATGATCGGAAACCATATTCCGAGAATAGGGTCTCCCCATAAAGTGTATACAAAGCATTTAATGAACGTTTTGCTTTAACAGGATCCAAAAATATGCTCGCTATAGATATAGCAGGATTGATCCGGTAATTACCCACCGCATCAAAATGCTGATAGAAACCCCAGATATCTGAATTGGTAGTCCCCACACCTATTTCATTGTCCCTACGTTTAACCAATAGCGCATATTTCCCTACAATATCCTTCAAATCATATGCGCCAACTTTAGCTAGGTTAGGATTAATACTGGTAAATGGTCTGTACATTTCCAGGAGACTCGAATTTATTGGCCCAAACGGGACATCTAGACCATACATTGAAGTATCCTTCAGGCCTGATACTTTGATCAAGGTATCCACCAGCACTGGCTTGTCCACTATTTCCAAATCCATATCCGTTTTAGCCAAACTATCTTTGCTTAAAGAATCCTGAATTCCCTTGGCATTATCCAATGGACTTGCAGGCACTACCCGTTTATAGGAATAGGCCAAGGAATTTGAAAATGCCTGATTAGGAAGACTATGTTTCTTGGAAGCCGTTGCCAGCATATAGGTATTCAAACCAACTCCCAATCCCGTTAAAGGTGCATGTGGAAGATTCCCTTCCACCATATCCAAAGAAGATCTTAATATAAGTGGATCTGTACTCAATGCAGCAGCTCGCCAATCTACCCTATCCCATAATTTTGTGATGGCTGTCCGCAATTCGGCTTCTTCAGCGGCATCGCCCTTGAGGTACTGCCTTACAATCAATAAAGCCTCAATAATGGATGTGGTAGCTACCACATCGTATTTTGCCTGTCCATCCAGGTATTCCGGCAATCCTTTTCTTCCATCGAAAAACGCCGGATAAAAACCTTTATTATTCTGTGCCTTATCTAAGAATTGAACAATTTTCTTGGTTCTGTTGAGGAACATGGACTTCGATAGAAATCCCTTCTCTACGCCCACCATTAAACTCAATAAGGCACCACCGGTTTCTTTTACAGAAACAGGAGCTTTATCCTTCAATCGGAATGGTGTATACATCCCGGAATTCACATCATAGTTCTCAATGAAATAATTGATATGGGCCAATTGAACCAAATCCAAAAACTGGTTCTCGTTCAGTGCTTTCGGTTCCACCTCCTTTACATCCGAGAATGGCGATTCGCGGTAATTATAATCTACCCAAGCGATTTTATAATAATATTTTTTATCCAATGTAGGCACATAATCCAGATACCTCAACATATACGTTGGTCGAATAGCTACGGGGGTGAACTCCTTATTATCCAGCGATCGGTAAATCTTCACATACCTGATACTTGGTGTCAATGGCACCTGCCATTGTAATTCTACATGTTTACCGTGAGGATTGACCTTAGAAAGCACTGCTGCGGAAGTCAAGGGAGCCGTTGAATAATTGGCAGGTAGGAATTCAATCTGATCAAGGAACAATTGATGGGTAGCAGGGCTGCTTTGCTGCTGTCTGAAAATGACCCCTGAAATGATCTTATCAATATTTAATCCGGCAAAATCCTTAACCGGAATCTTAACATTCAACCAGGCATTATTCGTATAATCTTCAATATAATCGCCTAAGGGTAGACTAATAGATTGATTGGGGCCTTGTTGGATGGAAATAGATGGCAACTGCTTCTGTGCGGTTTCCGAAGAACCGACAAATAGTTTCAAATTCAAAACATCTTCCGCTGATACCCGGTAATGGAATTTCTGACGACTGTATCGAACCAGTACATTCCAATCGCCAGCTTCCGAAGAGATATAGCGCAAGGACAATGCATTTCCTGGTGTAAAATAAAGGGAATCAGAAACCAGGAGGTTCCGATGTACATTCTCTACCCAGCTTTGTCCGGAATAATCCACATAACTTCTAGCATAGCTTCCTTTCACCAAACTATTATCGAAAACTACTTCTGTATAGGATTCGGCTTTGGATTTGGTAAGAAAACAACATAAAATCAAAAAGAAAAAGAGTCTAAGTTGCATATTAAACTATTATGATACGAAAATAGAGAAAATTCGTGCCAAAAGCCACTTTTTTGGGTTATTTAAGGCTTCGTGATAAAATTATTACGCAGATATAAAGCACATTGCAATTTTTTGGTAAGAATAATTTTTCAAGTATCAACATTCTCTCTATATTTGCAACACTTCAAGCGAAAGTAGCTCAGTTGGTAGAGCACAACCTTGCCAAGGTTGGGGTCGCGAGTTCGAATCTCGTCTTTCGCTCAGTTGCCTAGGTGGTGGAACTGGTAGACACGCAGGACTTAAAATCCTGTTCCTGTTAAAGGAGTGCGGGTTCGATTCCCGCCCTAGGTACGGAAAAAAAGCTCGTCGGATGACGAGCTTTTTTAGTATAAAGTAGTGAGTATTTAGTATTTAGACCTATGGCGTCCCGCTGGTATTATGCGCCATTGCGAGGAGGCACGACAAAGCAATCTTGAAACACCTATCCGTCATTGCGAGGAGGCACGACAAAGCAATCTTCCCTAAATTATCAAATGAAAATGGCAATGCACCTACTCTAAGAAATCAAATCAATAAATTTTTCCAAAGAGATAACATTAATGATTGGAAAATCTACTTGCTTCAAAGCATCAAAGTGTCGATCATTAGAAACAAGATAATGCGAATTAGCTGCAAAGGCACAATCGACAAATTTATTATCATCTGAATCAGAACGGATCAGTCCCAATTGAAAATGAACTTCAACTTTCTTAACATTGGGCAGCAGGGTTAATGCACCCAACACAAGTTCCGCAGTTTCTTTTGAAAATATATCTGAAATCTTCTCTTCATATTCTAACAAAATATCATTAGTAACATAAACTTCAAAATCACCGTTGTAAATTTTATCTAAAAGAACTGAAAAGGTCGACCTCCGAGAGATCGACCTCAATATGACATTTGTATCTAAAATAACTTTGAGATTAGACATC
Organism: Sphingobacterium sp. CZ-2; assembly: GCF_004526235.1. GTDB lineage: Bacteria > Bacteroidota > Bacteroidia > Sphingobacteriales > Sphingobacteriaceae > Sphingobacterium > Sphingobacterium tenebrionis. Next base: position 1,055,753 of record NZ_CP038159.1, read on the forward strand.
AAATTATTCTTTATTTTAATAAATTATCAAGCTTTTCGTCACTATACCCTTTCTCATCCCAAATTTCATCCGCTCTGTCCCGTGCATGATCCAGAAGAAATTTCGCCATTACACGTTTAAGTTCGATCAGTTGTTCTTCTGGTAAATCCACAGAAAACAATTTGAGAAGTTCAACTTGTACATTGGTCAATGGTGGGTTTGATACTGTAGTTCCCATTATTCCCTCCTTTTTGATTATACCCAAATTTAACAAATAATATTCATTGCCTAAAAATGCATTAAGAAAATTATCATGCCAAAACCTCGTCATATAAAGGCACATCTCCGTCATTACTTGTAGCACTGATAAATTAATTCAAGTGAATAAAGATTTCTCAATTGGATTTCCAATTGCCAAATAATATAGTCAGGATGAGGGTGGGCGGATAGATAAAGCATATTTTTTCGTTTGTAATATTTGTCTAAGTAACTATGCTCAATTACTTTTTTAAATCTCCATGATTGTTTCCATAAATTCATCTACTTCAATATCATTCCTTTCACTGTCATATATAAGGAGTCCATCTTTATTTATAACAATTATTCGTGGAATAGCTTTGATATTTAATTGTATTACCAAAGGATTTCTTCCTGCAAAACCATCGCAGAAATTATCCCATGTGATGTTATGATGTTCTACTGCTTTTTTCCATGAGTTTATATTTCGATCCAAGGAAATTGAGAGAATATTAATGCGATCTCCGTATTTTTCATTTAAATTATGTAAAACTGGCAACTTTTCAATACATGGTAGACACCAACTAGCCCAGAAGTCTATAATTGTAACTTTACCTTTATATTTATCAGAATTAATTATGTGACCATTAATATCTGTACCGGAAAATTCCTCCAAAATATTTTTTTTTATATTAATTCCTAATAATCTTTTTTGTACAATCATTCCACTTGGGCTCGATTTTAATGTATTGGACAAAACATTAAAATGATCTCTTATATAATTCAAACTAAAATTTCTTAGAAACATTTCATTGATTAATAATAATGAAACAAAGGCATTTGGATTTTTTTTAATAAATTTCTCCCTTTCGTAATTCATTGATGAGATAAGTGAATCGTATCTTAATCTGAAATCATTAGATTTATTTCCTACATCCTTATATTTCAACAGACTATCAGCCAAGTTATTTATAAGTGGAACATAATGACGACTAATCTCACCACTCTGCTTAAAGATGCTATTTTCTATTCCATCCACTTTTCCTCTATATAAACTGGTTAATTCACCTGTAATCGAAATATGCCCTTTTTCAAGAATAAAAACTAAGTATTGATTCGTTACCGCAGGAACTTCAATTGCACATTGCTTATTTTCTGAAATATTTCCCTTAAATTCAAAATAACCATTCTTGGACATACATGAGTCCAAAACCAAATCCTTCTCCTTCAGAAAATAAAATGCTCCTAAATCTATCAAATAAACCATATTGTTATCAAGGTTTTTTATATGACCTTGAATATGGTAAGGTTTAACCTGTTGACCATGGGTAACCTGTAGGCAAAAAACAAATAAAAATAAAATAATTAGCTTCATAAAGATTTGTATGGTTAAGAGTATTATCATTCTATCATTGAAAGAATGATAATACTTTAATAAATTAGTTTTAAGCAGCGCAACACTTCTTTTAAACAGGCTTGGTTCCCGAACACCTACGTTCTTAATTATCTATTCGGCTACATGTCCTTTTACAATAAGTTATTGAAACTCCATTGCCATTAACACACGAAGCATTACAACTTGATGACGGTGCTTCAGTTATTGTCATTTCTCTACTGTGCCTCCTGTTAACCCTCCTAAAACTTACACATTGTTCAATAGTGGGTTTGAAAACCAAAGTTTCCATTATTCGCCCCTTTTTATCATAAACAAATTTAATTATTATTATTCATTGACTAATAATGTATTAAGAAAATTATTATGATAATTACACATCCTTTGCATACCTCGAGCCAGTCCTTTACTAGTACATTGCGCCTTTGTAGGGAGGTATGCTCTTCCCTGCATGGACGTGGCGTCATTGAAAGGAGACACAACGAAGCAATCTTCACATATATTACCCAGCGACAATGAAATCAACAAACCTTAATCGTCCATTTTTCCATTCAAACTTCCATAAATAGGTATATTCTGTGATCATATAGTTAGGATAAACTAACTCGCTATATTCTGAACCCCCTTGATTAGCGTACTTGATATTAACCTTTTCCCTATCGATGCTTATTTCATAATTCATTACATAATCACCATTATCCACAGTAACTTCGTATATTCCTTTATGTTTTGACCAATTGATATCATCCAAGTTCACTTGCTCCAAAGTTTTTTCTAAATAGGCAATATCCTTCCTATTTTCTATATCATTGGTTTCAAAATTATATTTCCTTTGCAGATCTGATTTATTGTTCGATTGTAATGCTGCTTTAAAGACCTTTAGTTCATTAATCAATTTATCCCTTTCAGCTTTCAGTTCAGTAGTCTTGTCCTGCAATATTTTAATGTTCTGCTTTTCTACCGTGTTAAAAATTATTTTATTGTTGTTGGCAACAGGTTTATACCAGCTTTTTTCTGAATAATAGCTATCAATATTAGAATCCGAAAATTTATAACCTCTTCTAGCAAATAAATCATTTGCTAAAAACCGTAATTCATCAATACTCAAGTCCTTAATTTGTTCAATTTGGATTAGTTTTGTGGCACAAGAAGAGCAATCCTTAAGGGTCTGTGCTGATAAGGAAGAAAGCAAAAAACTGGAAATTATTAATACAAATAGGCTTTTCATAAATTTAGGATATTAAAAAAACGAAGATAAATTCGTTCTAAAAATGACGATTATTACATATAATCAGTATTTAATCCTCAGACCACCTTCCTATCCCATTTAAAGTTCCATACCAAATTATTCCATCATTTGCTTCAAGTATCCCAAAAATCATTCCTTCATGGGTTTTGAATAGCTCCGGAAGTAAATTAGGATTGGACAAAGAACTTTTATTATATCGCGACAAAACCCAACTCTCTTGATTGCCATTCTTTTGTAGACCATTCGAAAATTCACTTGTTTTATCATCCTTTGAACTTGTCCAAATATTCCCTTCTTTATCTTCATAAATATAGCCTACAAAACTATCTGAAAATTTGGTAAAGTTTCTTCCATCGTATTTCCAAAGACCATCATTCCCTCCTATCCAGATATTACCGCTAGCATCTTCTATCATGCCCCTAACATTGTAAAACCCACGATTATTCTGGGTTAAATTGGAAAATGATTTTCCATCATAAATAGAAACCCCTTCCTGCGTTCCAAACCAAAATTTTCCGGATTGATCCTCCAAGATCCAATGGACATAATTGGCTGGCAATCCATTTTCTGTTGTAAAATTCAGAAATGATTTTCCATCAAAGCGACTTGCTCCCTGTTCAGTACTGAACCAAATATTACCCTTTCTATCTTCATAGATTTCTGTGACCCTATTGTTGGCTAGCCCGTCTTTACTTGTATAATTTGTAAAAGATTCTCCATCATAGTAATAAACTCCCGACCCAACAGAAGAAAACCAAAAGTTACCTTTTCGATCTTCTAAAACAGAGAAAAATCGAACTGAATTTATTTTATCCGTGATTTTAGAAAATGATTTTCCATCGAATCGGAAGATTCCATCGAATGTAGCCACCCAAATACGACCCTTACTATCCTGTTTTATGTTTCTGGTTATTCCTTGAGGGATCTCGGCAGTATCCTTAACTTGGTTTTGATTAATGCGATCATCAGACCGCATATTTTGATTATTCCCAACACAGGAAGACAAGATAAAAGCGAAAAAAAACAGAAAATTATGATTTTTCATTTAACATGACTTAAGAACAATCAATTATCTTACTATACCAAACTACTTTTTAACTGTCGTTTTTTAATTCCTTATCTAAAGATTTGTCCAAACTTTCAATTTCTTTCAAAACTTGTTCGTACCGCAAAATTTTAAACATTTTCGTTAGCTCTAATCTCCATAAATAACTAAGAAGTTCCTTTTTCTGTGTAGCAGATAAATTTGCAGTTTGTAAACCCTTCAAATTGCCTTTCTCATCAAAATTCATATACGGCGACAGGATTTCATTTGTAGGAGCAAAGTAAGTTTTAAAATCTTGCATTTCCTCATTATGATTTTCTAACTGCTCAATAATATTGTAATGATAATCGTACAGTTTTATTATCTTAAACCTTAATGAATCATTTGAGATTGTTTTTAAGTTAGTTCCTTTTAGTGATTCATAACCGGTTTTGTTGATTATTGGTGAATAATTCCTGAAGAGTAAAAAATAGTAAACAGCAATTGAATCATTATTTATTTCTTGATTGTTAACCCATTTCCTTAACTCCCCCACGCCAGCCTTACTGATTTTGTGCATTTTTAAATTTGATTCAAAATCTTTGTAATCTGAGTTTATTCCGTTTTTAATTTCACCTAAAATTTTATTTTCAGATACTTTTTCTCCTCGATTTGCACTCCATTCGGTTAGGGCAAAGGCAAGGATCACACTTATGAAAATCAGAGCAAATTCAGTTGAATATTTTTTAAGAGCATTTAGAATTTTTTGTTTAGACATCTTTTTCAAAAAACAAATAAATATAAATCGCAAATCCGAAATTAGTTGAATTTGTGGAGGCTAATTTGAATCCATTTTTTGCATATTCGTCTAATTTTTCTTGAATGTCATCCTTTGATTTCTTCGCAATATGTTCCGAATCAAGAGTTAATTTTGAGTAATAAATTAAAGTTTCTACTTTGTATGCTTTCATAATTTTGATCTTTTAATGCTGTTTTTGTTTACAGCGACAGCAAACTACAATTTATCTTATTATAATCACTCTATTTATCTAAATATTTATCTATCTATTTACCTTCTTTATTTGTTAGCAAATCCTCGATCAAGTTTTTTACTTTTTCATTTCCCGGAAATGCAGTAAACTTATTCGCCAAAATCCCTTCCTTACTATATAATAAATACGATGGGATATATTCAAATCCGAATTCAGACATTAAATAACTCCATTGATCATCCTTTAAGTAATAATGTTCGCTTCCAATACCTTTAATTACTTCTTCCCAGCGTTTTTTTGGCGAAGATCCATTTGTTAAATAAACAAAAACAACATCCTTACCCTGAAAATCCCCTTTTATGGATTTAAACTGCTTCATAGCGCCCAAACAAGGGCCGCACCAGGTAGCCCAAAAGTCTATAAACACCACTTTACCTGGATATTTTGCAAGAATAGTGTCCATCAACTTTTCCTTAGCAACATGAGCAATATCATGTACGACCAAGGGCGATTTCTTGCTATCCTCTTCGATTACCTTCTCATTTTTTCGGGACAGTATTTTAGCAATTTCACCCTTTCCCCAATAGTTCTTTATTGCCTCCTGCTGTTTAGAGTTTAATGGTTTTACTTCCTCATTAAGCTGTAGACCATAGGCATTCGCTGCCAGAATATCATAATACGGTCCATCCTTAAACCCAACCTGCTCGGCCAAAAGTCCTTTTACCTTTTTTAACCAGGATGGAATATCGCTATCACCTATTGGTGGAAGGCCTAATACCTCATTCTGGAGTATATGATGTTGAAGTTCGGGGAATGTAAAGGTATGCAAGTACTGCGGATCATTGAGATCAAAATCTTTTAAGAAACGAAAATAGGATCGATCAATTTTTTGGATTTTAGGCAAATTCACTGTATCCTTTGTGGCATTTAAATAGTTGATTTTCATGGAACTTTCATAATCGAACATGCCACTAGTGTAATAAAACATCCGAAAATCTTTTTTTAGAAAATCTTTAAACTCTTTTGAAAGCGCAACATCATTCCCCAATACCGCCTCTAGCCTCCTATTATATGATTTCTTTACAGATTCCAAGAAATCATCAATCCTCATATTATAATAATGTGGGTATTTCCAATTTGGGTCATTGGGTTTATTTTCAACCAATTTCCTAAATAATTGTTCGCTTTGCATCATATCATATTTAGGCATCGCAGGCGTAAGATCTATTTTATGGATTGTCGATCTATCAGTGTATTGTATTTCAATATAGGTAGGTTTATTTATAAAGGTTTTAATGTAAATTGGATTAGTTTGTAAACTACTAGATAAACCTATTATTGTACTACTGGTTTCCATATCATAGTCAAGCGCGAATCTGCCCGAGTAATCTATAGGAATTTCATATGTAGAATAATCTCCAGTAATGGGATGCAGAACCGAAATGCTGACCTTAACCCCACCTGCCATAAGGCTATCTGGAGCCATGATTTTTCCTGTAATCTTAGATGATCCGGCAACTATATTTATCGGTTCTGTTTGGTTTTCATTTTTCTGGCTACAACTTAAAAGGAAGAATAATATACAAGCAAAGAAAATTTGGATTTTAGTCATCTATGGTTTGGTATTTTACAGTTTTAATAAGTTTTTAATTTCCTCCGACCCCGGTCGTGGTGCATTCGGACTAATGATACTTCCATTTTCAGCAAAAATAAAATACCTAGGTATAGCATTAATTTCATATTTCTTCATAAAATTAGATTTGCTTGGATTAGTTAATAAATAACTATCTGAGACTCCTAATTCTTCTTCTTTATTCGCTTTCAACCAATCATTCTGAACTTTATCGGTGGAAATATAAACGAAAACCACATTTGAAGCAACTGAACTTTTCTTTAACATCCTGCTGTTTGGAAATTCTGCCCGACAAGGTGAACACCAACTCGCCCAAACATCCAAATAGACCTTCTTTCCTTTGTACTTCGAAAGCATTTGATCAAAACTAATTGTAGTGCCATCAGGCATTAATAATTGATCAACAATATTCATATCTGCATCAAAAGTGGCTGAATATTTTGTTTCTAGCAAAGTAAGGTATTCCTTGTCCTTAAATTTGTCCTTCAATTTAGTTAGTGAAGTTTTTGCTTGATCTGAATTAATGGAAGAAAGATATTCTCTTGAAAAATTATACAGTACATAGTCCTTACTACTTCCTGTAAAATTGGAATCAGCCACCACGATGATCCTTTCCATAGTATAGTCTTTACCCAAAAGATTAGCCATATGTTTCCACAATAAGCTTTGGTAATAATGAATTGAAAGATTGCTGTCTATATTGATCTTTTCTTTCAAATCAACAGGGTCTGTATCTATCCCTTTGGTTTGGGTAAGTTTAAGAAAGGAATAGTATGCTTCCTTCTTAAGCCAGTTTGCATAGGATTTCTTGATCTCACCTTTTTGCAGTAAATTATCCGTATAATTTAAAGTTGACTCATAAACTTCTTTCGCAGATCCCTTCCTATTAAGGAAGTATTCAAAAATATTAATTCCTTTGAACGATAACTCTGCAACGAAATTTAATTCTCGTTCGGAGAATGTATTATTATTGAGAACCTTAATATATGGATATTTATTCTTGCTCGATATAATAAGGCTATCGCCTGGTTTTATGGGATAGATTAATTCAGTAGGAGTTGGGAAATAGACTAGGCTGGAATATTGATCAAAATAATAAGCACTAAAATTACTGTCAGGCTTTACATTTATTTGATTAGATTTTATGGATAAAATGTCTAATATATGATTGACATTAGGCTCAAATTTGATATAAATACTATCCACTTTTTTTTCATTTTGTATTGATAGTTTATTATCTGAATCTTTATTTGATTTATTACCTGGATTTCCACATGCGATGAAAAATAAAATGCAAATCAGAAAACTCAATTCTTTGGCTAGTTTTATCATGATGAACCTATTATAAGATGATATAGTTTAATTGTTAGTTTGGAGCATGATTGGTAATATAAAAGATTTGATTAGTCCCTTAAATATAAGATAATGAATTGATAAATAAGATTAACAATTTAAATTTTATAGCAAATTCTTCAAAAAAAAGAGCGGGGATTTTTACGGATTAGGTACCGGTTACCTCCATGTTGCAAGTGAGGTTTAAGTGACATGTAAGTGAGGTGTAAGTGACTTTAGGCACTTGCACATTGCTTGCAATATGCATAAACTATGATTGGATTACGAAGGAAACCGCGTCATTGCGAGCCCTTGTCATCGTAAGTTTGTAGGGAAGTTATAGGAATTAAAGAAACAGAATATAATTTTGTATTTCATTTAGGATACAGCGAGAGAGGGAGTAAGATTTTTAATCGTCATTGGTCCTTGAGAGACCCTTCGCAATGTTAATCCCCCTCTCTTATTCCTATCATAAACTTGGACAGTTCATTAGGCCCGGAGCCTGTTTTTACGATTGATAAGTTATGATAAGAGCTGCTGTAATCCACAAAAATGGTATACAAAGATGGTAACAGGTATTGATTGTTCAAAGGATTATTTTGACATTTCTGTCCAATCGGGACAGAAAGAGGTTTTTAAGGGTCGTTTCAGTAACGACGAAGCGGGTTTTGTGGAGGCCCTGGGCCACATGCACGGCAGCCATATAGCGATGGAGGCCACCGGTCCCTATTACTTCCGGCTGGCAAAGTTCCTCTGGGAGAGGGATGAACGGGTCTCGGTCATCAACCCCCTTGTCATCAGGCGTTTTTCCCAGATGACCCTGGCCAGGACCAAGACCGACAGGAAGGATGCCCAGCTCATCGCCAAGTTCACCAGCATGACGGAACCTGCCCAATGGAGGCTGCCGGAGGAACATGTGCTGAGGATCAGGAACCTGGAAGGCTATATCAAGGGACAGAAGGAATGCAGGACCATGCTAACGAACAGGCTCCATGCATATGAACATGCGGGAACACTGGAACCCACGCTCAGGAAGACCATAGAGGAAGGGATCAAACGTTATGATCAGGACATCAATGAACATGAAAGGCAGGTCCAGCAGATCATCATGGAGAATTACGGGGAACTCAATGCGAACCTGCGGAGCATACCCGGAATAGGGCCACGCAGCGCAGCACTGCTTATCATCCTGACGGACGGTTTCAGTCGGTTCGAGGGGCACAGGCAGCTGATATCCTATTTCGGACTGGCGCCCAGGATATTCGAGTCCGGCAGCAGTGTAAGGGGAAAGGGACATATCTGCAAGATGGGGATGGGCCAGGTCAGAAAGGTGCTGTACATGGCGGCAATATCCGCCATCAGGAGCAACACCGCCTGCAGCGGGCTTTATGGGAGGTTGATGGAAAAGGGAAAACCCTACAAGGTCGCAATCATAGCAGTGGTGAACAAACTGATCAAACAGGCATTCGCCATCGCAAAATCTGGAAAGGGCTACATCGCAAAAGCGGCCTAATCAGAATATTATTTGGAGAAAATTTAATTTATTATTTGGATATATACACAGTTCATTGCGAGGAACGAAGCAATCTTTTAGCCGCGTCATTGCGAGGAACGAAGCAATCTTCACCCATGTCATGCTGAGCGAAGTCGAAGCATCTACACATGATACCCGTATAGATCCTTCGACGCTGCTCAGGATGACAAGGTCCAAAGATTGCTTCGTCGTACCTCCTCGCAATGACGAGGAAACCTCCTCGCAATGACGCGTAATCAAAAAAACTAAGCCTTTACCCCATACAACAACAACCTCCTGAAAGGATAAACAACTGGTCTTTTCTCAAACCTTTCCCCTATCCTTCTCTTAAACTCACCATTAAACTCAATTTGTTGTTCCTCCGAAAGTCTTTCCATATAAGGTATCAAAGCCGAACCCGAAATAAAATGAAATAAGGTTTCCGTATCCTCGGCCACAATAGGATAAATCCTTTTCGAGATCTTCAAATTCACCATACCCTCCGCAATAAACATTTCCGTATATTCTTCCATGCTCAAAACCGGCGATGACCTATTCCAACCATTTAACTGATCCCGATAAGGTTCCTCGTTCGCCAGTTCAAATAAAATCTGGTTCAGTTCATTTTCAGTTTGGCAAGGCATCTGAACAGCCAACTGCCCTCCAGGATTTAATTTCTTGATCAGATCCGGAAATAAGGTATGATGATCACCCGACCATTGCAATGCCGCATTACTAAAAATCAAATCCCATCGCGACAATCTATTAATAAACTCCTCGAAAGTTTCTACCTTATAATATAATCGTTCGGTTTGATGCTCTTCTGCTCCCCGCAACATTTCCACTGAAGAATCAATCCCCAGAAATGTGGATTGCTGAAAACGTTCCGCCAACATTGCTGTCTGCTCCCCTGTTCCACATCCCAGGTCAACAGCCTGCATTTCCGTCCGCTCCTCGATCAGGTCCATCAAATCAAAAAAAGGTTGATATCGGATATCTTTAAATTGGTTATAAATTTCAGGGTTCCACGGCATATGTCTTTATCTTTAAAAATTATACATCTATTTTCTGTTCTAACAACCAATTTAGCCCGATTTTGTTTATTTGTCCACCTTTTGTCCACCCCCTCTTACTTCCAATAAACCTATTAATTCACTTAATTTGTGGCAACAAAAAGAAATTAAATATTTCGATTAGCGTTCGAATTACATGAGTTTTTAAATTGTCAATCCCGAAAAAGCAGCAATTTTCGGGATTATTTTTTTTAATAACTCATAGAGAAAATCTATCATGTTTTAAATATTAATTAGATTTTATTTATCTAACTTTAACTAAATTTATAAGAGAAAGTTACAACATGTACTGCCAATTATAAATGTGAGATAATAAAAAAACAACAGATACCAACGGATTCCCTTGGTATGAATTAATTCTAAAAAAAGATATGGAAAACGGATCAAACGACATTAGCAAATGCCCATTCCACAACGGCACTTTGAACCAGAAAATGACAGTAGCAGGTGGAGGAACTACCAACCACGATTGGTGGCCAAAACACCTTAAAGTAAGTTTACTACGCCAGCATTCCAACCTATCCAATCCAATGGATGATGGTTTTGACTACGCAGCCGAATTTAACTCCTTAGATTTAGCCGCAGTAAAACAAGATCTGCACGCTTTAATGACCGATTCTCAGGATTGGTGGCCGGCAGATTTTGGACACTATGGTGGTCTATTTATCCGTATGGCCTGGCACTCCGCAGGTACTTACCGTGTAGGTGATGGTCGTGGTGGTGCAGGTACCGGACAGCAACGTTTTGCTCCTTTAAATAGCTGGCCAGATAATGTGAGTTTGGATAAGGCACGCCGCTTATTGTGGCCGATCAAACAAAAATATGGTCGTAAGATTTCCTGGGCAGATTTAATGGTATTGACCGGAAATGTCGCCTTGGAATCTATGGGTTTCAAAACTTTCGGTTTTGCTGGTGGTCGTGTGGATGCGTTTGAACCTGATCAGGATGTATATTGGGGTTCGGAAGATAAATGGTTAGGCGGTGATGTGCGTTATGCGCATGGTTCTGAAGGGGTCGCTGAAAAACACGGCGTATTATCGGCAGATGATGATGCAGATGGAGATGTGCATTCCAGGAATCTGGAAAACCCATTGGCAGCTGTACAAATGGGATTGATCTATGTAAACCCGGAAGGACCTGATGGAAACCCAGACCCTATTTTAGCCGCAAAGGATATTCGCGATACCTTCGGAAGGATGGCAATGAACGATGAAGAGACCGTTGCATTGATCGCTGGTGGCCATACCTTTGGAAAAACACACGGCGCTGGACCTGCAGATAATGTAGGAAAAGAACCTGAAGCAGCAGGACTGGATGAACAAGGTTTTGGCTGGAAAAGCAGTTATAAATCGGGAGTTGGAGCCGATGCCATCACTTCGGGATTGGAAGTGATCTGGACGACCACCCCAACGCAATGGAGCAATAACTTTTTTGAAAACCTATTCAATTACGAATGGGAATTGACGAAAAGTCCTGCCGGTGCACATCAATGGGTGGCAAAAGATGCAGAAGAAACCATTCCAGATCCATTCGACAGTAACAAGAAACGGAAGCCAACCATGTTGACTACCGATCTTTCCCTACGTTTTGATCCAGAATATGGTAAGATCTCCAGACATTTCTTCGAAAATCCTGATGCTTTTGCTGATGCCTTTGCACGTGCATGGTTTAAATTGACTCACCGCGATATGGGACCTCGCTCCCGTTACCTGGGACCAGAAGTTCCTGCAGAAGAATTAATCTGGCAAGATCCAATTCCTGAAGTAAATCATGAATTGATCGCTGATGCAGATGCTGCCGATCTAAAGGGTAAGATTCTTTCTTCAGGTCTAACTGTTTCTGAACTGGCATCAACGGCATGGGCTTCTGCCTCTACTTTCCGTGGGTCGGATAAACGTGGTGGTGCTAATGGTGCCCGAATCCGTTTAGCGCCTCAAAAAGATTGGGAAGTGAATAATCCTAAACAATTGGATAAAGTGTTATCGGTTTTGACGCAAATCCAAAATGATTTCAATGGAGCACAGACAGCTGGTAAAAAAGTATCCTTAGCAGATCTTATTGTTCTTGCAGGAAATGCAGCCATTGAGAAGGCAGCACAAGATGCTGGAACGCCTGTTGAGGTAGCTTTTAAAGCGGGTCGTATGGATGCTTCGCAAGAGCAGACAGACATCGAATCGATTGGACACCTAGAGCCGATAGCTGATGGATTCCGCAACTATAAGAAAAGACGATATACTTCATCTACAGAAGAATTATTGATCGACAAAGCGCAATTATTAAACCTTTCAGCACCTGAATTAACTGTTCTGATTGCCGGTATGCGCGCATTGGACACGAACTTTGATGGTTCTAAAAATGGGGTATTCACGAACAGACCTGGACAGTTAACCAATGATTTCTTGGTCAATCTATTGGATATGAATACGGCTTGGAAGGCTGCTTCAGAAGATAAGGAATTATATATCGGTTCGGATCGTAAAACTGGTCATCCAAAATGGACCGGTACTCGAGCGGACCTGGTGTTCGGATCAAACGCGGAGCTTCGTGCCGTTGCCGAAGTCTACGCCAGCGCTGATGCTCAAGAGAAATTTGTGAAGGATTTCGCAAAAGCTTGGACGAAAGTGATGAATTCGGACATGTTTTAAAAAAGAGGAGGTTGGCCAAAAGCCAACCTCTCTTTTTTAAAACAGTATTTAGTAGTGAGTAGTTAGTATTTAGACCTATGACGCCCTAGGTCTAACTACTAACTACTAACTACTTTGTACTAAAATACTATCCCAAAGGTTCTTGGAGTATTTTATTTCCGTGGGAATCAAAGTAAGTACAGACCATTTTTTCTAGGTCGACAATCCAGTTATTAACGCCATTTTCAGCACATATTTTGATGAAATGAGGGAAGTCTGTTTTTCCTTGCTGGTGATCAATTAATTCTTTTGTAAAGGTTGGAAAGTTTACTTCGGATTGGATTTTTATAGGATCATATTTTGGTTCGGAAACGGCTTCGTAGCTATTTTCACCGAAATATATTTCTTTTCCATCGGATACGTTGAATTTAAAAGAAGTGACGCCAAGGTTTCTAATTTCTGCAATGTAGCGCGGAAAATCTGCACCTGTACTAACGCGACTATGTGCTTCTTCAATTTGTTTAATGCTGAACATTTTTGTGATTTTCTATATTAGGTTTTATTAATGATATGTGATGTTTTACTAATGATATGTGATGTTTTATTATTTTTTTGTATCATGTCGAGCTCGCATCATCGAGGTTCCATGTCATTGCGAGGTACGAAGCAATCTTTTTTTATATCCTTCCAATTAAATTATCATGACGTCTAGCATGTCATGCTGAGCGAAGTCGAAGCATCTGTTCATTTACCAGTGTTTAGATCCTTCGACTACGCTCAGGATGACAAAAACCCATCAACCATGCTAACAAAAACCTTACCCAACAATCCCCTAATCCACAAAACAAACCTTCCAGGCTTCCGCCACCTTTCCCTCCCTTAAAAACGACTTTGCTTTCAGCAACTGATGCGTTAAACGCGTTGTTTCATCCCCAATGAAAGCATTCAACAATTCCTGGATCTCCGGGTCATATTTAAAAGCATCAATCTCCTGTTCAGTAGGTTTTTCCTCCAAATTAACCAAGCTCTCCAATTCCTCATCTGTAAAAACCTCAGAATTCCTTATAAATCCTGGTAAGTCATTTTTATTCATCCTAAAAATTAATCTAATCCAACTCAACTATCAAAATATCCTAATCTAGGTATTTCAACCTTTTAAAAAATCTTAGCTCACCCATCCCAACCTTCTCCAAAAACCCTACTCTAACCATCCAAACCTTCCCACTCAAATCATAACCAATCTTCTCCCCCTCAACCCCACAAAAAAAGCTGAACCCTAAAGTTCAGCTTATTCTAACAATATCCCAAAGAATTTATAATTTCTCGATAATTTTGTCGGCGAATTCACTAGTCTTAAGTAGCGTTGCATCCGACATCAAATTATAAAAATCAACTGTTACCGTCTTTTCTTGTATTGTAGTGGCTACCGCATTCACAATCGCATCTGCCGCTTCATGCCAGCCCATATAGTCCAACATCATCACTCCACTCAAAATAACCGAACATGGATTCATCGTATCGGTATCCGCAAAACGTGGAGCTGTACCATGCGTAGCCTCAAATATAGCATGACCGGTTTTATAATTTATATTACCACCAGGTGCAATACCAATTCCACCTACCATCGCTGCTAAAGCATCTGAAATATAATCGCCATTCAGGTTCAGAGTAGCCACTACATCATAATCCTGTGGTGCCAATAAGATCTGTTGCAGAAAATTATCCGCAATAATATCCTTAAGGATCAATTTTCCAGCCTGCTCCGCTTCCTTCTGCTCCGCATTTGCAGCATCCTGACCCTTATTCGCTTTGGTATTTTCCCATTGGTTCCAGGTATAGGTCTGATCCCCAAATTCCGTTTCTGCAACCTCGTAGCCCCAGTTCTTGAAAGCTCCTTCCGTATACTTCATGATGTTACCCTTGTGTACCAAGGTAACAGATTTCCTGTTCTCGCGGATGGCAAACTCAATAGCCGCACGAATCAACCTTTTCGATCCTTCCTCCGACACCAGTTTGATCCCAACACCGGTAGTATTCGTAAAGTTATAATCAATATTCAGATCCTCTTTCAGAAAATCCTGCATACGTTTTGCTTCCGCAGTTCCGGCAGCAAATTCAATACCCGCATAAATATCTTCCGTATTCTCGCGAAAGATCACCATATCCACCTTTTCAGGATGTTTGACTGGCGAAGGAACACCAACATACCATTTAGTAGGTCGCTGGCAAACATACAGATCCAATTCTTTACGCAAAGCCACATTCAACGAACGAATCCCACCGCCGATCGGCGTGGTTAATGGTCCTTTAATACCTACTAAATACTCTTTAAAAACGGTCAACGTTTTTTCCGGAAGCCAGTCACCTGTTTCGTTGAATGCCTTCTCCCCCGCTAAAACTTCTTTCCACGTTATTTTCCGCTCTCCCCCATAACACTTCGCCACTGCCGCATCAAAAACACGAACAGATGCCCGCCATATATCTGGACCAATACCATCCCCGATAATGAATGGGATGCTCACCTGATGAGGTACCTGCAATTTTCCACTTCCGTCAATCGTGATTTTATCTGTCATTTCTTTCATGTAAATCCTCTCCAATTATTTATGAATATTTATCGTAAAATGTTATTTAACCCAAGTTTTAAATAACAAAATTTAAATTATGTTTTATCCTTTCCGAACATATTTCCAATTTCCCGACTGATCTTGCGGAAAATAGGTGCTGCCTGTACATCCTCATACTCATCGATATGCTGGTCTTCCAAGCGTGCCGGGAAGATCAGGATAAGGTTCTGGTTCTTGTAGTATTTCCCAACTCGTTTTGCCAAACCATCTAAAGAATCTCGATAAGATAGTTCCCCATAGCGCGATGAAACGAAAACCAATAAAGAATCCGCATTGCTGAATGTGGCCAGACCATAAATATTATCCCAGTCATCATACAGTTCAAATGCCGTAGGCACGCTGGATTTCAAGGTCTCCAACATATTCAGAATCGCCTGTCGACTGCGTTCGTTGCATATAAAAGTGATAGGAAGTGTCAACTCAGATGCCAATTTGCTCATCTTCTCCATCCAATAATGGAATCCCACCTCCGATTCGGCCAATGGCGGCACAAAGATGGTGATCAGCTTATTGGTGATGAAAGGCTTCTCGATCCTACACATGATCAGGTTGGTATCGGTATGGTTCAAGATGCTCTCCGCTTTTTCTCCGACAATCTTTTCGACAAAGCTGGTCGCACTCGGCCAACCCAAAATCAAACAATCAGCAAATGCTTCTCGAGAGGCACGGCCAATACCATTCGCAATATTATAGTCGATCTGCGTGATCAGATCCACTTCTGTCTCAGAACCAGCAGCATATCGGGAGATCTTATCCAAGCTCTGCCTCGCCAATTGTACATTTCGTTCTGCCTGTTCATCATTTGGAACCACACTTAGAATATTCAGTGGATGCGGAGACTTCTTGGATTTGATCAAGGTCGCAAAATCCAAGATGGCTTCCATATTGTTCAGGTTCGCAATCGGGATCACAATCTGTTCTTCATGCTCTTCCACATGCTCCACATGTTCTACATGCTGCCTACCTTCTAATACGATCTTTTTGGACGCATTCTCCGTTACGACTGAGGCTATAATACAGCTCACCAAAATCAATACGATGGTACCATTCAGTACATTCTCATCAATGATCTGGTTGTTATATCCTACCATGATAATGGCCAGCGTAGCTGCAGCATGGGCATTACTTAACCCAAAAATAAGGTTCCGTTCATTGTTGGAATATTTGAAGGCCCATTTCGTAGCAGTAGCTGCCAAGTATTTACCCGAAATTCCTACCAAGGTCAATGCGCCGGCCACATAGAACACTGTCCATCCGGCCTTACTGGTGAAGATGCTGATATCCACAATCATCCCGACAGAAATCAGGAAGAAGGGGATGAATATCGCGTTTCCTATAAATTCAATTCGGTTCATTAATGCCGAAGAATGTGGGATCAATTTATTCAGTGCCAATCCCGCCACAAAGGCCCCAATGATAGGCTCTAAGTTCGCCATTTCCGCCAAAAAAGCTGCGAAGAAAACAACGGTAAGCACAAAGATATAATGCCCAGTTTTCTCACTCTCTACCTTCTCAAAGAACCATTTGGCAATTTTCGGAATGATACCAAACATGATGAACAGGAAGATGGCAAAGGATACGCCTAAGGTTACCCAGAATTCATTGGTGATCTCTCCATCGGAGGCACCTTTTATAATAGCTAAAATGATAAGTACCGCCGTATCTGTCAGGATGGTACCACCAATGGTGATCGCAACGGCTTCATTCTTTGAAATACCGTAACGATTTACGATCGGATAGGAAACCAAGGTATGGGTAGCAAACATGCTGGCAATCAGGATACTGGTCAATAAGCTATAATCCAACAAATAATAACAGACCGGAAATCCAATGGATATCGGGATAATGAACGTGAAAAAGCCGAACATAAAACTCTTATGTTTGGTTTTCTTAAATTCATTCATATCTAACTCTAAACCAGCGATAAACATGATATACAGTAAACCGATGGTAGAAAACAAATCAACAGCTGAATTCTTTTCCAACCAATTTAACCCATGTGGCCCTATGATCATCCCGGAGATGATCAACCCAATAATTCCCGGAACTTTGATCGGTCTTAGAAGAATGGGTGATAGCAGGATAATGAAAAGGACGAGGGAAAAAATGAGTACCGGATTGGTCAGTGGTGCCTCAAAAGCATGAATAAGATGATCGAATATTTTATTGTCCATAGAATATTGCTAAAGGATAAAAGACATATTAAAATTAAAATTGTTTTAGCAAGGGAAATATACGGAAAAAATACGGTTTCCCCGACGGGAATTCCGCTTTTGTAGTTGATTAATTAAACTGAATCGTGTTATTATTTAAACTGAATGGTCTTAATTGGTGATATCCGAGAAATCAACATCGAAGGGATAAATAGTGTCAATAAGGCTATGGAAACTAAAGCTAAATTTAGCCAAACTACTGTAAGCCAAGATATATCCATCGGCACGAAAGACACATAATAGATACTAGGATCTAATTTGAAGAATTGGGTATGCTTCTGAAAAAAGTAAATAATGATGGCCAGCACATTACCTAGGATCAATCCAAAACCGATCAGGTAAAGGGAATTATAGAGAAAAATAGTTCGAATCTTACCATTCTGCATGCCCAACGCTTTCAGTATGCCGATCATGGATGATCGTTCCAGAATACTGATCAATAAAGCGGAGATCATGTTGATCACTGCCACGATAACCATCAATACAAAGATGATATTATCGTTCATGTCAAGCATATTCAACCAATTGAAGATATCCGGCATCTGCTCGATCACATTCGTGGCATATAATTCAATAGGCAGTTCCTCATTCAAGCTTTCTGTGGTTAAAGCCAATTGTGAGAAATCCTTGACACGGACCTCATAGCCTCCAACCTCCTTTTCGCCCAGATTATTTAACCTCCTGATCAGAGAAAGCGAACCAATGACATAGATCTTATCCAATTCTTCGGAATTGGTGGTAAAGATACCTTTGACTACGAATTTCCTTTTCCGAACTGGCTCTTGGATGAAGTACATAATGAAACTATCCCCCACCTTCAGATGTAATCGATTGGCAGTTAGGGAAGATATCAGCAATTGGCTCTCGGCATCCTCTGCGTTGAAGTCGATGGTCTCTCCTTCCAAAATAGTCTTGGAAAGAAATTCCTGATCATAATCCTTATCGATCCCTTTGAGCAGCACACCTTCAACCTCCCCTTTGACATTCATGATCCCTGCTTTCGTAGCAAATGGATAGATATTCACTACGTTTGGATGTTTCTCTAAAACGTTGATCTGCTCGTTGGAAAGTGAGATGGGTGTGTTGACATAGGAATCACTGCGTTCGTTCTTCAGGATGATGATGTCTCCGAAGAATCCACGCTGCTTTTCGGTTATTTCCTGCTTGAAACCATTAAGAATGGCCACGGCCATGATGATAGCCATGATCGCTAAGGTCAATGCACCTATGGTTACCCGTACGATCAATTTTGAAAACGTACGTTGTCCCGATAAAGTAATTCGCTTCGCGAGGAAATATGGAAAATTCAAGCTTAATTTTAATTTGTAACTTCGCAAAGTTAAAAAAAAGAATAGATTGATATGCGTATAATTTTCATGGGTACCCCAGAGTTTGCTGTAGCTTCTTTAAAAGCATTAATTGATGCCGGCGAAAATGTTGTTGCTGTTGTTACCGTGCCTGACAAACCAGCCGGCAGAGGACAGAAAATGCACGAATCTGCGGTCAAAGTGTTTGCCAAGGAACATCAGATCCCGGTTTTGCAACCCGTAAAGTTAAGAGACCCTGAATTTATTGCAGCACTTCGCAGCTATCAAGCTGATCTACAAGTAGTCGTTGCTTTCCGTATGCTTCCAGAAATGGTTTGGGATATGCCCAAACATGGCACCGTGAATGTACATGCTTCTTTATTGCCGAATTATCGTGGTGCTGCCCCGATCAATTGGGCGGTTATTAATGGTGAAAAAAAATCAGGCGTTACAACATTCTTGCTGCAGCATGAAATTGATACTGGAAATATTCTTTTTGCTGATGAAGTGGAAATCGCCGACACCGATGACGCCGGAATCCTTCATGATAAATTGATGGAAAAAGGCGCACAATTGATCGTGAAAACGGTGGATGCCATCCGAGATGGAAATATCAATCCAGTTCCACAGGATGATTTATTGGCTGCTGAGGATGTAAAACATGCCCCGAAAATCTTTAAGGAAGATGGTGAGATCGATTGGAATAAAGATACAGCAAGCATCTATAATAAGATTAGAGGCTTAAGCCCCTACCCGACTGCTTTTACCAAATTGGACAATAAAGGTTTAAAGATTTTCCAGACATCAAAGGAAATAAAAGCGCACGACTTAATTCCGGGAACATACGTCACCGATGGGAAGAATTTGCTTAAAGTGGCCACTAATGACGGTTATATCCATTTGCTATCTATTCAGATCGAAGGTAAAAAGAGAATGTTGATAGCCGATTTCCTTCGTGGGTATCGTTTTGAAGACCCTAAAATTCAGAATATTTAATCAAATCGCCTGGCGTACATTCCAATGCCTTACACAGGGCATCCAACGTACTCAATCGAATAGCTTTTGATTTTTGGTTTTTTATGATGGAAAGGTTGGATAAAGTAATTCCTACCTTTTCGCTTAGCTCATTCAAGGACATTTTCCGGATCGTCATAATTTCGTCCAATTTAATGACTATGGCCATAATGCTAGTATTTAATATGTTAAGTATAATCTCTAAAACAAACGCGAATTTAAATTGTTTTTGATAATAGAATGCGATTTAAAATAAATATGATGCGCATTGGTTAAAAATTGTAAAATGATCGGGCATTATGTCGTAATCACGACAATTTGGAATGATTTTTGTACAGAGTATAACATCAACTAAGCTCC
This sequence comes from Sphingobacterium sp. CZ-2, assembly GCF_004526235.1. Classification (GTDB taxonomy): domain Bacteria; phylum Bacteroidota; class Bacteroidia; order Sphingobacteriales; family Sphingobacteriaceae; genus Sphingobacterium; species Sphingobacterium tenebrionis. The sequence continues at coordinate 1,076,323 of NZ_CP038159.1, forward strand.
TCTAACTAACTCATAATGAGTTAATAATTTACAATTATATTAGAATTAATTACAGAAAATTCGTTATGTTTGCAAACATTTCAGAATAGAAAGGTTTATATATTTTAGATGAGACAGCTCAAAATTACACAATCCATCACCAATCGTGAGTCCCAATCGCTAGATAAATACTTGCACGAAATTGGAAAAGTAGACTTAATTTCGGCAGAAGAGGAAGTAATCCTAGCACAAAGGATACGGGAAGGTGATCAAGTAGCATTAGAAAAATTAACAAAAACCAATCTACGTTTCGTTGTTTCCGTAGCAAAACAATACCAAAATCAAGGACTTACTTTAGGAGACTTGATCAATGAGGGAAATCTTGGCCTAATCAAGGCAGCAAAAAGATTCGATGAGACGAAGGGTTTCAAATTTATTTCCTATGCTGTTTGGTGGATCCGTCAATCTATTCTACAAGCAATCGCAGAGCAGTCTCGTATCGTACGTTTACCTTTAAACCAAGTAGGTTCGTTAAGCAAAATTAGCAAGGCCTTCTCAAAATTGGAGCAGGAATACGAACGTGAACCATCTCCAGAAGAATTGGCAGACATCCTTGAAACAACTGTTGACAAGGTATCTGATACATTAAGCAATTCTGGACGTCACGTATCGATGGATGCCCCATTTGTTCAAGGCGAAGAAAACACCCTATTGGATGTATTGGAAAACAGCGATCCGGATACTGATAGCTCTTTGATCGATGAATCTTTATCAGAAGAAATCAAACGTTCTCTAGCGACCTTAACAGAGCGCGAAAGAGAGATTATTGTTTTGTTCTTCGGACTGGGTTCAAACCATCAATTGTCTTTAGAAGAAATTGGAGAGAAATTCAGCTTGACTAGAGAACGGGTAAGACAAATTAAAGATAAAGCTTTACAACGTCTTAGACACACCTCTAGAAGCAAAATCCTAAAGTCATATTTAGGTTAGACAATACAAACTTTACTTCAGAAACAATAGCAATGCGCATCTCGACCGATGCGCATTTTTTTATCCTTAAAAATTCGATAATTTAATCGTTTACCGAAAAATTAGCCCAAACAAAAAGCCCTAGGTTAAATCATAACCCAGGGCTCTTCCTTTAACATAGCAGTTAATTATTTTTTATGCAATTGCTCGTAAAGATCAATCACTTTTTTCTGCAAGTCAATAACCTCTACTTCGCGAGACTGAAGTCTCTTTTGAAGTTCATTGACCTCGTTTTGAATCTGCTTATCTTCTTCAGGATCTGAAGTAGATAGTAGCTGTACAAGCGATAAACCGAACAATTTTGAAATTTGATTCAATCTAGACAGGTTTACATCCGTAATTCCGGTCTCGATTTTAGAAAAGGCAGGAATCGAAATGTCTAAGCGTTTTGCCACATCCTCTTGACTCCACCCCTTCTGGTGTCTAAGTAATCTGATTTTCTTTCCTAATGCATTCATGGGTAAAATGTAAAATATTTATTTATTAAGTAATTATCAAATTTAAACAAATAACTTATAAATCAAAATGCCAATATTAATATTTTAAAAAAAAAAGGAAAAATCTTAAAAATTTCTCAAAAATTTATCCGCAAAACTTGTCATATTTACGCCATTGTAATTGTTTGAACTCATAAATAGTAAATTGTAACCATTTGATTTAAAAGATTCCAAAAATGCTTCTAAATCAGAAAGTTGTGTAATTACATGGAAAGACGGATGATTAAAGGCCTCTGATAAACTCCAGATTAATTTATCTACATCGATATTTTTTTCCTTTATAAGAGAAGTATTAACGAATACTACAGCGAAATCTGACTCATTCATCGAGTTTGCGTAGTCCTGAATAAAGTTTGCGTCTAAACTATCGTAAGCGTTTAACTCTATAATTGTTACAAGCGCTTGGTTAGGAAATTGTTCTTTAACGGCATGAATACTTGAGCGAAGCTTGCTTGGCGTATGGGCAAAATCCTGGTAAACCACAGAACCGTTCTGGCTGGCTACGAATTCCAGGTAACGAATGGAGCTTTTAAAATCTTGGATGGCTTCATAAAATCCATCCCGTTTAACGCCCAACCACTCACAAACGGTAAATGCTCCGGCGATATTCGACAAATTATGTTTGCCAAACACCTTTAATGGAATCTGCTCCTCACCTACATGTATATAAGTCACCCCCTTGTTGATGGTATATTCAGGTAGTTTATAGCCATGCCGGTTGATCTTGATATCCATGGTGCGTTCCACCACTTCGCGAGTCGGTCCGTTATCCTTGTTATAGATCAATGTTCCTTTAGGAACAATGCTACGGATAAAGTCTTCGAACTGCTTAAGGTATTCATCTTCTGGGATCACCGTTTTGAAATGCTCCCAATCCACATTGCTGATCAGGGCAATATTGGGTTTATAATCCAAAAACTTGGATTTACGATCTATGGAAGAGGCAAAATATTCATCCCCTTCAATAATGATCAGGTTATTTTCTGGATTCAATTGCAACAGGTCATCAAAACCTTCCAGTTGCGCTCCAACAAGGTAATCGAATTTCTTGCCCAGCTTCTTGAGCACATGCATCACCATACTGGTGATCGTGGTTTTACCATAGGTTCCCGCAATGACAACGCGCGTTTTATCCACGCTCTGCTCATACACAAATTCTGGGAAGGAATAAATCTTCACCCCCAATTGTTGTGCTTTCTTCAACTCTGGGTTATCCTTATCGGCATGCATTCCCAAGATCACGGCATCAATGCTTTCATCCAGTTTGTCTGGAAACCAGCCCAGTTCATCTGGAAGAAGACCAGCTGCCTGCAAATGAGATTTCGATGGCTCCACGATCTGATCATCGGAACCACTCACCTGATGCCCCTGTTCAGCTAAATTAATAGCCAAATTGTGCATGATGCTACCGCCTATGGCAATAAAATGAATTCGCATGGACTACGATTTAATAAATTTGGCCGAACACCAGTTATCCAGCACTTTTTTCTCCTTAAATTCGAAACCTACCGCACCTGCCTTTTCCGTCAAGATCGATAAATCCTCACCATCATAGAATCCAGAAAGGTATAATTCTCCTTCAGCATCCAGATCATTGGCATAAACCTCCATCTGATCCAATAAGATATTCCTATTGATGTTCGCCAGGATCGTATCAAATTTCAAACCTTCGATCACTTCCTTCGAACCTAACTTTTCTTCAATATTATAGGTGCCGTTCAATTCCTTGTTTTCCTTGACGCTTTCCACACAGATCGGATCATAATCCACCGCTATAAGTTCTTTTGCGCCACGTTTGGAAGCGAGAATAGCCAGGATACCCGTACCACAGCCCATATCCAAAACACGCTTACCCTCAAAATCGTTCTCCAGAACAAAAGAAAGCATCATGGACGTAGTCTGGTGATGGCCAGTTCCGAAAGACATTTTAGGATCGATGATGATCTGATAAGGAAATTCCGGACGGTCTTCATGGAAAGTAGCCCGCACATAACATTGATCATCGACCGTGATTGGGCTGAAATTACTTTCCCACAATTGGTTCCAATTCTGTTGTTCCAATTCCTGCACATCATACTGCAGGTCATAATCACCTGCCTCCTGGAGCAATACCGTCTCCAATGCCTGAATATCCAAATTAGCTGTTGGAACATAAGCTACAAAACCTTGGTCCTGATCCTCAAAGGTATCAAAACCAAGGTTTGCTAATTCAGCAACGAGCAAATCCTTTTGCCATTCCTCCATGTTAGAGGAGGTAAAAGTAACTGCTGAGTACTTCATAAATTAACCGTTAAATACATTAATAATCTGCAGGAAATCACGAGATTTCAGGGACGCACCACCAATCAACCCACCATCGATATCCGGTTGGGAGAAAAGGCTCTGGGCATTGCCCGGATTGGCACTTCCACCATATAAAATACTCGTATTATCTGCTGTTTCTTGACCAAATTGTTCCGCTAAAGTCTTGCGGATGAAGGCATGCACCTCCTGTGCCTGTTCTGGAGTGGCCGTTAAACCCGTTCCAATAGCCCATACAGGCTCATAGGCCAAGACAATATGTTTAAAAGCATTCGCATCCAAATGGAACAATGCTTTGCTCAATTGCGTTTTGATTACTTCGTAGAAAGATCCAGATTCGCGTTCCTCTTTGGTTTCTCCAATACAGAAGATCGGTTTCAGGTCGTTTGCCAATGCAGCATCCACCTTTTTAGCCAATAACTCATCCGTTTCACCATAATAGGCACGACGTTCCGAATGGCCTAAGATCACATAGTTAGCTCCTGTAGATTTCACTTGGGAAGCAGAGATTTCTCCGGTATAGGCTCCAGATGCATGTTCAGAAATGTTCTGAGCACCAATAGATACGTTGACTGCCGAATTTCCAAGCTTAGCCAAACTTGGCAAATGGATAAACGGACTACAAACCACCACTTCCTGACCACCTCTCACTTCATCTTTTACCATATTTACAATTTCAGAAAACAAGCTTAATCCTTGCTCATAATCCAAATTCATTTTCCAGTTTCCAGCTACAATGTTTTTACGCATAATTACTTTTTTGTTTGATTGTTGATTACCTCGGTCCGTAGACCGGCTGTATTATTATATATATGTTCAAATATGGCAATATTTCCTGAAATTTCGGTTCCAGTAGCAAGCTTTCTTCGTTCTAACATGTCCAAGAATTTATCAAACCGATAGCTTGAATAATCATCCCCTACCTGCCAGCTGAAATCCGGCACAAATTTGGGAATTATATTTGACATTGCCACCTGCGCAGCTACCCCAATTACGGTACCTGTATTTACGGAGGAATTTATCCCTAACATGGCCAGATCCCCCATGATCATCCCACATTTCAACACATCGGTCTGCCGATACGAAAGGTATTCATAATCATATAACCTTACATCCTGCCAATTGTTTTTCAGATTGGAGTTTGACGATCCTGCCCCAATATTACAACCCTCCCCGATTACCGAACAACCTAGGTAACCATCATGCCCTTTTGCACTATTGCCCCAGATCACCGTATTATTTACTTCACCGGCAATCGTACTGCCTGGACCAATGCTCACATTCGGATATAAGCGAGCCATCATCTTCACCCTGGCCGATTCACCGATAGCGACTTGCCCACGCAAGAAACTACCCTCTTCCAACTGCGCATTTTTACCTATATATATAGGCCCATCCAGACTGTTCAAACTGACCCCTTCCACGTGCGCACCAGGTTCGATAAAAATACGATCTCCGAAAAGCATATTATTGGATGAAATTGCCGCTGAGACCCTTCCTTTGGTCAGTAATTCAAAATCGAATTCCAACTGTTGCTTATTCTGTAGGAAAATATCCTCTGGATGATGGATAAACTGAACATTGGAACTGCTTTTCACGGGTTGTAAACTGGAAATGATCCCCGGTATATCTTCCGGAATGAAATCCAACTTGCAGGCAATCCATCGATCGGAAGAGACCAAAACCTCACCAACACGTAAGTTCTCCAGCTCCTCCAAGAGCGAAATATCAGGCAAAACATTCGCCTGAATAATCAGAAACAGATTCTTTAAGGAAGGATCAGTTGAAGAATGATCATCAATTGGAAAAGACGGTTGCAAATAATCTGCTGTAGCAAAGAAAACAGGTGATTGGAATATACGCTGCCATTTTTCATCGAGGGTACAGATCCCGACACGAAGATTGCCGACAGGTCTACTGGCCGAAAGCGGTAATAAATGGTTTCGCCAAGGCGCTTTATCAAATAAAAGGATGGTTAGCGACATGGCCTAAAATTACATAAAAAAATCCCGATAATAAACTTATCGGGATATCCTTTAAATTCTTAAAAGAAAATAAATTATTTCTTGTTGTAGCGGCTACGGAACTTATCGATACGTCCAGCAGTATCTACTAACTTCATTTTACCAGTGTAGAATGGGTGTGAAGTGTGAGAGATCTCTAATTTCACTAATGGATATTCATTGCCATCTTCCCAAGTAATACTTTCTTTCGTGTCAACACAAGATTTAGTGATGAAAGCGTAGTCATTCGACATATCTTTAAATACAACTAATCTGTAGTTTGATGGATGCAATTCTTTTTTCATTTTATCTTATGATTACTATATATTCAACAATTGAGGTGCAAAGATAATTTTTTTTTCATTCAAAAGCAATACTGTGCGGATATTTCCTTCCACATTTTTTAACTATTGTTGAAAACTTCCATACCCTCCCTAAATAGATGCACAAATATTGTAAAAACTTAGCTTATTTCCTACTTTTGCAATTCATTACAAGTCCGAAAAAACATGAGTATTGGATTATCAGAACAAGAACAACAACGAAGATTAAATCTTCAAGCTTTAATCGACCTCGGTATTAACCCCTTCCCTGCAGAGAAATTCGACGTGAATGCTACGGCAGAAGATATATTAGCCAACTACGAAAGAGATAAAATAAACTATAAGAACATCAGCTTTGCTGGTCGTATCATGAGCCGTCGTGTGATGGGTAGTGCATCGTTCTTAGAGCTTCAGGATTCTACTGGCCGTATACAGGCTTATGTAAAGCGCGATGATATCTGCCCAGGAGAAGACAAGACCTTATATAATACGGTATTTAAGAAATTATTGGATATCGGCGATATCGTGGGTATCACGGGTTTTGTGTTCACGACACAAACTGGTGAGATTTCTATCCACGTACAGACCTTAACGGTATTGACCAAATCCCTTCGTCCATTGCCGATTGTAAAAGAGGCAGATGGCAAGACCTTTGATGCCTTTACCGATCCAGAACAACGCTATCGAATGCGTTATGTGGATCTGATCGTGAACCCACAGAACAAGGATATCTTTGTAAAGCGTACGAAACTGTTCAATGCGATGCGTGAATTCTTCAACAACGCGGGCTATATGGAGGTGGAGACACCAGTGCTTCAATCTATCCCTGGAGGAGCTGCTGCGCGTCCGTTCATCACGCACCACAATGCATTGGATATTCCATTGTACTTGCGTATTGCCAATGAACTTTACTTAAAAAGATTGATCGTCGGTGGATTTGATGGGGTGTATGAGTTTTCCAAAAACTTCCGTAACGAAGGAATGGACCGTACGCATAATCCTGAATTTACCGCGATGGAGATCTATGTAGCCTATAAAGACTACAACTGGATGATGGATTTCACAGAGCGCTTATTGGAGCACTGTGCGATTGCAGTAAACGGAACGACAAAAGCGACGTTCAACGAGCATGAAATCGATTTCCGCGCGCCATATCCACGTGTGAGCATGGCTGCTGCCATCCAACAGTTCACGGGTTTTGATATCACTGGAAAATCGGAAGATGAGATCCGCGAGGCTGCTAAAGGAATGGGTATTGCGGTGAATGATACCATGGGTAAAGGAAAATTGATCGATGAGATCTTCGGCGAGAAATGTGAAGGAAATTTCATTCAGCCAACCTTTATCACGGATTATCCGATTGAGATGTCGCCTTTGACCAAAAAGCACCGCCATAATCCGGAATTAACGGAACGTTTTGAATTGATGGTTTGTGGTAAGGAGATTGCGAATGCATATTCGGAGTTGAATGATCCGATCGATCAGCGTGAGCGTTTTGAGGATCAGTTGAAGCTTTCGGAAAAAGGAGATGATGAGGCGATGTTTATCGATCAGGATTTCTTGAGAGCATTGGAATATGGTATGCCGCCTACATCGGGATTGGGAATCGGAATGGATAGGTTGATTATGTTCTTGACAAATAACCCATCGATTCAAGAGGTGTTGTTCTTCCCGCAGATGCGTCCGGAGAAGGCAGCGAAGGTAACTACTGTGGCGGATTATGTGGAGCAAGGAATTCCGGAGGTATGGGTGCCGGTATTGCAGAAAATGGGATTTTTGACGATTGAGAGCTTGAAAGAAGCGAATCCGAATAAGGTGTTTAATGATTTAGGCGGGATGAGAAAGAAGATGAAGTTGGATGTGGCGATGCCAAGTAAGGATGAGGTAATGGCTTGGTTTGAGTAAGCAAGGAATTGCGACCATACCGTCATTGCGAGGAACCCACCGTCATTGCGAGGAACGAAGCAATCCATCGTCATTGCGATAATACCGTCATTGCGAGGAACGAAGCAATCTTTAAACTAATCGAAAGATTGCTTCGTCGTACCTCCTCGCAATGACGATATGAAAAAACATAAAAAAAATGGATGCTAATTTCTTAGCATCCATTTCTTTTATATCCCGAATTCTTCTTAATCAAAAAAATCCGAGTCTACTTCTTCCAACTTATTTCTTCACCTGATCAGGTAACAAAATAAATTTAAACAATTGATCTTCTTTCAGATACTTGTTCGCTACGGCTTTCACAGTCGCTGGAGTTACCTTATTCAACTGCTCCAAATAAACAGTAGGATAAGTCACATCACGACCTACCTGCAAAGCACCAGAAATCTGGCTTAACCAATACCTGTTCTCACGTTGGTTAACCTCAAACTGACGTTTCTGTTCGATCACAAATTTATCCAAATCCACTTGCGAAGGACCATCTTTCTTAATCTTACGGAATTCATCCAACGTAGAATTAATCAAAGAAGGATATTTATCCACGCTGGTACCAAATCCAACATTAAAGGAATAACGTTGCGTAGGGAATTTAGAATAAGAAGCTCTTGCTCCCGTTCCATATACCCCACTCTCCTCTTCACGAAGACGCTCGATCAATCTATTGGAAAGGATAGTCTCCAATGCTGCTAAATTCATGTTCTCCGCATCGTTGTAGGTATAATCGCCATAAATGGACAATCTTACGTTAGCCTTTGCTTCCTGACCCTTATTAACGATCTTCTCTACCCCTTTTGCAGGCTCAACAATCTTCAGATCCTTCGCTTCCTCCTTACGGTTGGTCGCTGGCAAAGCTGCTAAGTAATTCTCCAAATAAGGTTTGATTTCCGCTTCGGTAAATGAACCCACGATCACGAAAGTAAAGTCAGATGCATCCGCGAAACGATCTTTGTAGATCTCCAATGCACGCGCTTGTTTTACTTGATCCAACTCCGCTTTATCAGCTGGGTTTCTACGGATGTTGTTTCCATATAAGGTATTGATGATATTCTTATTGAATACAAAGTTAGGATCATTCTCGCGGTTAGCCAACATCGTAATCTGTCTGCTCATCACACTCTGGAATACATCATCTTCGATCCTAGGCTCTGTAAAGTATCCATAGATCATTTCAAATGCAGTCTTCAAGCCTTCTTTATCCGATGAGCCGGACAAACCTTCAGTACGCTCAGAAATATAAGGACTGATATTCACTTGTTTACCTGTCATGTATTTCTGCATCTCAATAGTATTCAATTGACCTAAACCACTTGAATTCACCAATGTACCCGCCATTGATGCCGACATGTAATCCGCATCCGAATAAACGGAAGTACCACCTGGACTGAATGCTGAAATCAAGATCTCATCATTCTTGAAATTAGTAGGTTTTAATACCACTTTAACACCATTGCTCAATACGATTTCTTTCGCGCCAATCTTATCGATTGCTTTTTCGCTTTTGATTGTTCCTTTAACAGGCTCTTTGCTCAACAATGGCAGATCAGAAACCTTATCATCATAAGCCGTTAATTGCTCCTTGTCTACATCAGCGAACCAAGTATTCACCTGTGCTTCTTGCGGCAATTTATCCTTTTCAGAATCTGGTGCTAGGATAACCACATCACGGTTGCTATCCACATAATATTCTTCACCAATAGCCACTACCTCTTTCAAGGTCAATGTAGGCAATAATTGCTTCGTGATCTGATAACGATCTTCACTACTTAATGCCGGAGCATCTTTCAAGAAGTGGTTCAGATAAGCATTTACATAGCTATCCGATTTACGCTTATCGCGCTCCACATAAGAAGTTTCATTGGATTTCGCATAAGCAGAAACGGTACGTTTGAATTCCGATTCGGTAAAACCAAATTTATCCACACGGTCCAATTCACGAACCACCGCTTTAAAACCATCTTCAAATTGACCTGGTTTAGATACGAAATAGGCAGTTAGGTTATCCAATCCACCCATGAATTCAGAAATATCCACTCCCGCTTGAAGGAAAGGAGGATTAGCAGATTGCGTCAATTCACCTAAACGTGCATTGATCATGCTTCCGTAGATATTCTTCATCAATTCCTTGCGGTAGTCACCTACGGTTTCCACCTTACTTTCTTTATGTTTGATCAAGATCTGTCCTAAGGTATAGGCCATCTCCGGATCCGTAACACTGATAAATTGATTTTTGTTCAATAGATCAATGCCTACTTTTTTACGTTCTTTCGGATTCTTCTCCACACGCATATCCGAGAATAGGCGTTTGATTTCCGCTTCCATTGCTACCGGATCAATATCACCTACAACGATTAAAGTTTGTAAATCCGGGCGGTACCAATCCTTATGGAATTGACGGATCAATGCAGGATCAAATCCCATCACCACTTCTTCCGTACCGATTGGTAGACGATTAGCATATAAGGAACCATTCATCAATACCGGCATGAACTTATCGCGCATACGTTGCATAGAACCACGACCACCACGCATCTCTTCCATGATGATACCACGTTCCTTCTCGATTTCATCTGTTTCCAACATGGCATCCTGTGCCCAGTCGCGCATTACCTGAAGACCATTCTTCAACAATTCTGGATCATCCGAAGGGATTGGTAATTGATAAACCGTTTCATCAAAACCCGTATAGGCATTAAGGTCAGAACCAAAACGAACCCCAGCTTTTTGCAGGTAATCCACCAAGGCATTCTTAGGGAAATGCTTTAGTCCATTAAAGTTCATATGCTCTAAAAAGTGCGCTAGACCTTGTTGTTTGTCGGTTTCTACGATCGAACCCACTTTCACGCCCAAATACATGGTAACACGTTTCTCTGGTTCGGTGTTTTTACGAATGTAGTAGGTAAACCCATTCGCTAATTTTCCTTGCTTCACAGTTTGATCGAATGGTAATTTCGCATCCCATTTCAGGGAATCGGATTGCAAAATCACTTTTGCTTCAGCACTGATGTTGCTTGGAACATAGGCAGTTGCCACTTCTGCTGTAAATGGGAGCAAAAAGGCAATTGCCAACGGCTTCAAAATTTTCATAATCTTTATTTTTGTATAGAACGGTTATTATATAATAATGTCCCAAATTACAAGATTTTATTCGCTTTTTAAAGTTGAAAGAAAATAATAATCGATATTTAGTTATATTTAACGAATGGACTGGGAAAATTTAAAAAAGGATTTCAAACGTTTTCTGCTTTTAGAACGGGGATTAAGCCAAAATAGCATTGATGCCTACCAGAATGATATCGTTAAACTACAGCATTACTGTGAGTTAAAAGAGATCCCTCTCCAGGACATCAAGACCCGAAATATCCAAGATTTCTTGGTCTGGATCAATGAATTTGCCATTTCGGCCTTTAGCCAGGCCAGGATCCTATCGGGCATCAAAACATTTTTCCATTTCCTTCAGATCGAATACCAATGGGATAGCAACCCAGCCGAACTTATTGAAAGTCCTCGTCTTTCCCGGAAGATCCCTACTGTGCTCAGCATCCAGGAAATTGATGCCTTGATCTCGGCGATCGACCTATCCGCCGCAGAAGGGATGCGGAATAAGGCCATCCTGGAAATCCTCTATGGATGTGGCTTACGGGTTTCGGAACTTTGTGAGCTCAAGATCTCCAATTTATTTCTGGATGTGGAATTCATTAAGGTCGAAGGAAAAGGAAACAAGGAAAGGTTGATCCCCATTGGCGAGCAGGCCATCAAATTTCTAAAGATCTACCTGGAAGAGATCAGGGTGCACCAGACCATCAAACCGGGGATGGAAGATTATGTTTTCTTGAACCGTCGCGGAAACCCATTGTCCCGGGTGATGATCTTCATCATCATCAAAGACCTTGCAGAAAAAATTCGCTTGAAAAAGGATATCAGTCCGCATACCTTCCGACATAGCTTTGCTTCCCATTTGGTGGAAGGCGGTGCCGACCTGCGTGCGGTCCAGGATATGCTCGGCCATGAAAGCATCAGCACGACCGAAATCTATACGCATATTGATAAAGATTATTTACAAAGTATTATTACCCAATACCATCCAAGAAGTTAATCGGATTTGTAGACATTCCTGCTAAAAAGAATTTCCCTGTTAATGCAACAAAGTTTATTTTAATTTGCAACACTATTGCATTTGCATTATCTTTGTGCTGTGATAAATTGGATTGGAACAAAGAAAAGAGGAATTGCCAGTATCTGGATCGGTATTATATGCCTTTCCCTTGGCCTGATTTCCTTTCATACCCATGATCATACATCACATGATTGTGCACATCATGGACATGCACATGCTGAGGACCATGCACATTCTCATTCTGCCGATCATTCCCATGAGGACTGTACCTACTGTTTTTTATTTTATCATCAACAGGTAGATCAATTATTCCAGTGGAACTGGGAGAATAAAGCAGTAGAATGGCCAATAGAAAAATTTTCTCCTTCCTTATATCATGAAGGAATTGTCAGCAGACAAAGCATTCCTTATTCCCTTCGAGGGCCACCATCCTATTTCTTGGCTGTATAATTCCTTACAGCAGATCCCATTAAAAGGCTACCATATTTTAATGCCTTCCATATTTTAAAGGCTACATTTTTTTAGCGTAATCTAAATACATGCTTAGAATACTATTCCTGTGCATGATGTTAGGTCCTTGGACCGTCATCTTGGCACAGCACCATGAAACGATCGAGGAGGTAAAAGTCTCTGCGAAACGACATGAACAAGGCACAGCCGTGAGGCAAAACCTATCCCAAGAGGAGATCGACGAAAGCAAGGGCAAGACCTTGGCAGAACGTTTCAGTAATTTATCTGGCGTCAGTCTTTTGAGCTCTGGCCATAGCATATTAAAGCCGGTGATAAACGGGCTACATAGTAACCGCATTCTGATGTTGAACCAAGGCGTAAAGCATGAAGGACAACAATGGGGTATGGAGCATGCGCCGGAGATCGACCCTTTTTCGGCAGACGATTTTGAACTGATCAAGGGTGCCCAAGCGGTTCGCTATGGTGCGGATGCCTTGGCAGGCGTGCTGATCAGCAAATCCAGAAGCATCAAAACCGATAGCCTGCATGGCGCTATAGATTTATTGGGATTCAGTAACGGGCGAGGGTTTTCAGGAAACGTGCTGTTGGAAGGAGGCTTGAAAAGTATATCCAATCTGGGTTGGAAAGCCCAGCTTTCCGGCAAGAAATTGGGAAATAGCAAAACTGCCGATTATTATCTAGGGAACACCGGCGTGCAGGAGCTTAACTTCTCCGGACAGGTTCAGTATAAATTAGCGAATCATGCTTTTGATGCCTATTACAGTCGCTTCCAAACCGAGCTGGGTGTATTCTATGGTGCTCATGTCGGGAATATCAATGATATCCTGGCGAGGATTGCCCATGGTGAACCTTTGGAGCATTATGATTTTTCTTACGACATACAAGCGCCAAAGCAGGATGTCAGTCATCAATTGGCGCGTTTGAACTATCAATATTCCTTCGGGAATGACCTGCGATTGGAAGCTCAATATGGATGGCAAAGGAACCACCGCAAGGAGTTCGACCGCCGTCGTGCTGTAGCAGATGATGTACCTATGGCTGATATGGTGCTGGACAACCATTCCCTGGAACTGTTGCTGAAGAAAAAGGGATATACCATCGGTATGCAGGCTGGAAATCAGGTGAACAACAATACCCCTGGAACTGGCACCACCCCTATCATTCCCAACTTTGAAAGCTGGTCGATCGGCTTGTTCGGAATGCATCAACAAGTTTGGGATCGATTTTTATTGGAACTGGGATGGCGATATGATTTCCGATATTTCGATGCTGCCGGGTATAGGTACCGTTATAATGATCCTAACGAAAGCATCCCACAGCAATACCTGCTCACAGACCAACGGAATTTCCATAATTTCTCCGGATCAGTGGGCGGGAAATACCAACTCGATTCCAAATGGGCAATACGGTCGAATGTGGGTTTGGCCTGGCGAGCACCTACGGCCAATGAACTGTATGCAGATGGGGTTCATCATGGTGCGGGGATCTATGAGATCGGTGATCTTGATCTAAAGGCCGAACAGGGATTGAAATGGGTAAATTCGATCAGCCGCGAAGCGGATGATTTTGCCTTCCAACTGGATGGGTATGCGCAGTATATTGCAAATTATATCTATTCCACCCCGAATCCAGATTCGGTAAGACAGACCATCCGAGGAACTTTTCCGGTTTTTAGCTATACGCAGCACAATGCTTTGTTCTTTGGTCTGGACCTGAATGCGAAATGGGCATTTTTGGATCATTGGCAGTACCAGATCAATGCGGGTTTAGTGCGCGCAAAGAACCTGAGTATGGATAGTTACCTGCCTTATATTCCTTCGGATCAGTTTACACAGAGCTTGGCTTGGAGCTATGCTCCCCAGGATAAAGGATATGTTAAATTATCCCATCAGTTTGTAGCCAAACAAAATCGGTATGAAGCAGGAACGGACTTTATGGCTCCTCCCCCTGCCTATCACCTAATGCATGTACATGTTTACAAAGCTTTTCGCTTAGGCAGGGAAACCAATCAATTGGTCAATCTAGGTTTGCGTGTTGAGAATATATTCAATAACCAATATAAGGATTATATGGATCGATTCCGTTATTATGCGCATCGTCCTGGCCGAAACTTTATTTTATCCATTAATTATACATTTTAGAAAAAAACATTAAAAAAACATAATCATGAAAAATATACATTTATTTATTATCGCGTTATTCAGTATTTCTGTATTCAGTTCTTGTTCAAAGGATGATCCAAATCCCGAGGTGGACCAAGAGGAAGTTTCCGGTGCTACTTTAGTTTTTACGGAAGTAAAAAAGGTAGTGAATGGAAGTAATGTGAGCTATGAAGATATTGCTGGTGCAGAGGTAGAAAAAATCGAATTCAAAGGGAACGATCTTTTGCCGGAAGTGGGTGCTCATTTACATTTGGAAAAGGATAAGTCATATCGTTTTAATTTGATCGTTCGTGATTTTGCAGGTCGTGAGAGCCAGCAGACTTTTGTGGCTAGGGATGATCAGCATTTTGCCTTTATTTTAGGCGCTCCTGCTGATGCATTGAGCATTAGCTATGCGGATAAAAAAGCGGATGGCACTGCTGTGAAAGTAGGTACAGTTGGACATATCAGTGTAAATCAGGTGGCAGAATCGTTTACTTTTAATTATATCCTTAGGCACTTGAATCCTGGTGTAAAATCTCAGATTGATCTGGATAAGGATATTACCAATAAGGAGTATACGAAATTTGGCGGGGCAAATGATCTTGATCTGAAATTTAGCCTGCATTTGGTGGAAGAGGATGATCATGGACATGATCATTAAGAATTTTAGATTTAGTTCTTACTAAGGATTAATTCGGGAGAATGTAATCTGTTTAATTTATTAAGTAATTAGGCTCTTTGGAGCTGAGAGGAAAAGTCCAGGTGAAGAAATTCATTTGGACTTTTTTAATCTTTTTCAAGGATTGCTTCACCTCATTCCATGATTTTCCAGATGTTGGATTAATTTTGTGATCTTTATAACTAAAAATTATTAATACGTATAATTTAAAACCTTATGTTCTTAATCATTGTTGTCCGATAAACAGGAGAATTATTTTCATTTGTTGGTCCTAATACTTTACGAGCAATTTTTTTGCTGATTTCAAAAAGCTAGCCCCCCTTCTTTCAAAGAGTGAATTTTCATATTGATTGCCATCTCTGGAATTGACCTCCCGCCAACATCCCCCCAGGTCCTCTAGGAAACGATATATATTGATATAGTTCATCAATTGATTTTTGATCAGGTATACCATATTTAAAAATGCCCATGGCCGTTTTACTCTGCTTTTTACCAATGTAATCAATAGGTTGGCCAACATAGCTGCTCAAATCTGTATTTCAATGGCATTTTCAATGTCTCCCAGGAAATACTTGATTGGAAAGTTCTGTTTTAGCTGCTTGACAAGCATCTCAATTTGCCATCTCTGTTTGTAAATCCGTGCTTTTTTCTCTGCGGACAGTTCAAAGTTATTTGATATGAACTCAAATAACCTATTTTTCATCGTCCCAGTAGACAATCCGTCGGCTACGGTGTTGATGCTGTTTGTTCTGTCCATAATAAAGCACCACTTCTTCATCTTTTAAAACAGCAGAGGGTGCATTAACCGGCAGGTCGTTTTCTTTATGGGCTTGATAGGCTGCATTATCCTTCAAGCGGGTAACATAATAGATTCCGCATTTAGAAGAGGTCTCGTATTCAGCGTAATCGCATAGCCTTTATCGAAAGTTATAATGGATCCTTTGGGTAGCGTATGAGCATCCTTTAGATAAGTATGATCATGGCGGACTGCCGCACTATAACGGATGAGACAGGGAACATTCTCGCTCACCTAAAAGATGGCATATGCCTTAATGCCTACTTTTTTCTTCCCTTGCAGGGATTACGGCAGATTCCTTTTAAAATATCCTTGAACAAGGTGATAGAAGTGGAATCAATGATATATAGACGCTTCATAACTACATCACTCAAACGGCTATCCGTAAAACTTTCCCTTTTCCGCTTATAAACATCCATATAGACCTCGACAAAAAGCTTACTGGTTCGACGCTGATTTGCTTCGGAAAACGTCCTGCACCTAACGATATAGGACAGGCCAATATTACTCAGTAAATGCAAATTACAAGAAGGTGTACCTTCAATTTCTCCACTATCCAAAGAAAGCTCTATTAATATTTGCTCTTGAACACTTTTTAATGAGTCTTATTTGCAAGAATTTAAATTGAAGGATATAGCTACTGCAAGCAAAAATTATATTTTTTTTCAAAATTATTTTATTCCAAAATAGTGACCATTTGGCGAACTGCTTATTATTTGAGATTCTGGAAGAAATGGAGAAGATTTTATTATAAGATTATATGAAGGTGCAGAATTATAATGCGGTTCAGAATCATAACGATAATCAAATGAAAAACCTGTTCTAGGAGAGCCTGTTCTAGTTCTTCCAATATATTTTGTATAAAGATATATGGGCGTTTCTGGAGGTACGATAATAGGGTTGTAACAATATTTATCTGAAAAAAATGATAATTGCATTGGATATGGAGAATCTCTTTTATTTTTCTTTAATTTTATATAGAATGGAATTATTGGCACATCAATTTTAAATACACTATTAATAGTTTGGTGAGTACCTAAAGATTTCATCTTAAAATAAATAGGTACACCAGGAGTTGTTGGAGAAAAAGAAGTTCCTTTTTTCATAATATCTAATAGTTCATCAAAAGACCCTAAGCTTTTTGTCATCTGTTCACCAGAAGCACCCATGAAAAGAAGAAATAGAGATGAATTATTAATAATTTGTCGTTCTTCGGAAGTTAACTGGCTACTTCCGTTTACTAATCCTTCCAATACTGAAAAAGTTAACTTAAAAGCTGAATGAACTTTTTCAGATTCATCATTACTTTCAATTAACAAAATCCCTTTAGAACCATATACTACGGAATTAATATAGGTAGGCCATACACCATTGAGAACTTTGAAATTTAAGTTTTCATATAACTCACCTTTCTCTGGAATATCCATATCAACAGAAAAATTCTTTTGTGTAAAAGACACAGCTATTCCTGTTTTCTTCGTTATCTTTTCGTTTATATTATTGTAGTTTTGAGTAGACTTGAAGAACAAAGCTTTAACATCGACATTAGAGCCAAAAAGACTTCTTAGTTCACTATAATAGTTATAGGCAACCATATCGTAGTTAAAAGAACTTTTAATGGTTGTGTTTAGACCATTAGATTTCATTAAATTTCCAAAAAACTCAGAAGTCGCCATTACATCTGGTACAAAATTTCCATATACCGTTTTCGATGGAAAAGATACAGATACAGATATAGGTCTGCTTTCATATTCTCCATTTCTTTCAGAAAGAGGTATAAACGAAAGATTCTCTAAAGAGTTTCCCTTAATTATAGATCCTAAGTGAAAAACATCTGTTTTACCTAACCACTCTGGAGTCATTGTAAATTCATCAGCATAACCATCCAAAGTAATACCTGGAGTAATTCCATTTTTCCAAAACGTATTGTTTTTTATATAAACAGCAGCTATTTTATCTCCAGATTTTGAGAGTAGGGCATTGGGTAATGAGCCTTTTTTTTCCCTTTTAATTTTTGCGATATCAAAGTTTCTAATATTTCCTTCTACAATTTCAATTTTGGGTAACTCTGCTTGTTTTAAATTTTGGGAATATATTTTAGGTGTATCAATTTGTTTATTACAAGATATTAGTAATACAATAGACACCAAGCCACTTATAATGGATTTATTATTTTTCATTTAGTATGTTCTGAATAGTGAATAATCATTTATTTGTCTACATTGAAAAGTTATAGGATAACCAGGGTTATCTGCAGAAAAATCACCTAACTCTGTAACGTAATTGAGAAAACTTAAATATCCATTGATTTGCGATACAGAACCCGAGTTTGGTCCTCCTGCAAGAAAAACTCTAATTGTACTATTGTTGATAATATTAATATCTGTAGAAGTAATCGTCTCAGTTGTTTTTTTAAATATTTTTTTTGTTACTTTTTCAAAAACTTTAACAATTTCTTCTTTAGTAAAATCGGATTCTATTGCAAATATTCCTTTTTGTCCGTATGATATAGAGCTTATATAAACGGGGTTATTTAAAAGCTGAGATTCTATATCTACCTCCGAAATAAGTTCATCTGCACGTGGTAATGACATATCTATTGTAAAGTTAATTAATTCAAATGTTGAAATTATTCCGTTTTTCTTCTTTATAGTTGTCAATACATTGCTTACAGAGCTTGATGATGAAGAAAATAGAGATCTTGTATTGACTTTATGACCAAAATGTTGAGAAATTTCACTATAATCATTAAAGGGGTTAGAGTAAAAACTAAAAGATGAAATATCATTACTTTTAATAGATACTCCACGTAAAACGTCTTGAACAGTTTGTCTAAACGTTGATAATCTTGGAATTGATATAATTTTACTTTGTGCACCATTAATTGATGTACTGATTCTTATTGGTAATTTATTATATCCAAAAACTAGATTAAAATTACCCTGTTGTAATATATCGTTGCCATTTAAAATAGAGCCTAAATAAACCAATTCATAGTTATTATCCTTATTGATGAATTAGAGGCTCCATTTTGTTTTAATTTAGAAGATGTTTTTTCTATATAAAACTTGTTTTTTATTATAGAAGGAGAAATAGATTCTTTACTGCAGCTAAATAGAATTACTATTGTAGCAATAATTGTGAATAAGCCTATTACTGATAATTTATTTTTTTTCATGCGAATATTTATATAAAGAGTTGTTTTTTTTTTAGAAAAAAAACAACTCTTTCTTAATTAAGATTAATTAGCAACATCTATTTTAAAAATTGTTTTGAACAAAGAGAAATCATTAAGACTTCTCATTCTAAAAGATATTGGTCCACCGTAAGATTGTGCACTAACAGCAGCTCCCGATAATATTGCTTTTTTGAAGTCATCATATCCATTTACTGTAGCAGCAAATGCCTTTCCCGGACCAAATTTCATATATATACTTATAGTAGCCTTATCTAGAATGCTTTTATGCTCAGTTGAGACATGAGCATCTACACCGACAGAAGCAATTTTTACAGCAGCTTTGAATGCTGCATTAAAATCCTCATAGGAAGCATCTGTCTCCGCAGCGAACACCCCCATTCTACCATATGTTACAGAGCTTATATAGGTCGGAGCATATGGCCCAAGTGTATTTACATCACTAACACTTATTAATTCAGTTCTTTTCGGCAGAGACATATCAACAGTGAAATTCTCTTGAGTAAACTTAATTATAACTCCTGTTTTCTTTTTTATTTTATTCCCTCCTCCGAGTACTCCAACACTTATAATTTTTTTTATATCTACATTAGCACCGAAAGTATATTTAAGTTCGTTATAATCAGTAAATTGATTTGAATTATAGGAAAAAGAGTTTATTTGTTCTACATTTCCCGCTCTAGAAATTATTTCGCCAACTCTATCTCTAGTTTCATCTAAACTAGGAAATTGAATAACCCCTGAAACTGATGGTCCTGGAATGGAAAGAGAAATCCTAATAGGTAGAGGATCATAATCTCGAATAGGAATAGCGTTAAATGAATAACTTGTGGCAATATCTTTACTTTTAAAAATTGCACCAGGATAAGTAATATCATAATTTTCGTCAGATACGGTAATATTGTCAGACTCAACAAAATATGTCTTACCCATATTATTAGTCCAAACGCTATCCCTTATTATTTTAGCAATTTTTTTTGTTGAATGGGAATTTATTTTGCTATTAGTAAGGTCAACTATTGGATTTTCGATTTTTTTAGTATTCTTAAAAATACTTAAAAGCGAATCTGTTGTAACTAGAGTATTTTCATGATGTGCTAGTTCTTTATTACACCCAATAAAGAATATACTTGAAGATAAAAGTAAAAGAGATGTTTTTAATCTTTTCATAATTTAATTATTAAAATTTATGTTATAGTCAATATTATGATTTTTATGCTTGTATGAACGTAGTTCATAATATATCGGTTCGCCTATAGATTCATTGCTAAATGTTGCAAGGTGAGAAGATTTAATAGCTAAATCGCCGAAAGAAGCAATTTTTTGAATGTTAGTATTTGATGAATCAACTTGTTCAACATCTTGATGATTATAACCAACAAAATGAAAATAAATGGTTAAGTTATTTATCTTATCTATTTCTGATTGATTAAGATTAGCTGAACCCTCTACTATCAATTTGTTAATAGTTAGTTTTACATTTTCAGGAGCATCAATTATCATATAAGCTATTTTGCCATAATACAGTCTATAAACCCGTGACATTTTATCTTCTGAAAGGCTAGAGATTGGAAAAGAATTTGAGAAATCTGAATCATCAAAGTCAGATCTTATTGAAATTGTCTCTCTACGACTATAATATAATAAGCCAGTATGGGATAATTTTTTATTATTTATTTTAAAGAGTGAAAAAAGATCTACTTTGTTTCCAAAAATTAGTCTTAAATCTTCGTATTTATGAAAAGAAAATACTACATCTTTGTGTCCATATATTTTTTCTGTGGGAATTTTATCTAAATGACTTTTAACCAACTTATCCAGTTCTTTCCAATTTCTCATTGAAAAATCTAAGGGAAGTTCCTTACTCTTACTATAAGAATTAACTATAAATCTTCCAGAAGGCATTGCAGATTGACTCAAGTAATTCTCCCAATTAAATGGAAAGGTGTTTAGTGATACAAATGAATTTATTAGAGGTTCTTTTGTAAAAGTAGCACTATAATAAAAGGGCTGATCAGAGGGGTGCCTAACTTTATAACCTATTATTTCTTTATTATCCCATAAGGTATCTAATATATAGATTCCATTAAGATTTGCTATTTTGTTAAATTCAAAATTATTATAATCTATAAAATTTTTCTTTAAACTATCTTTAATCTCAGGAATTATTGGTTCAATCTTGCTTCCTTTTGAACAACCTAAAATAATAGTTAATAACAGCAGAATAATTGGCTCAATCTTCATAAAAGGAAATTTTTATTAATCAAATATAAATATTTATTTGTTATTTATATATTTTTATAACCAAAACTATACATTTGTGTAGTGGTAATTATTTTATAAAAAATGCAGATAGACGATTTTTTAAATCAAATTAAGTTTTCCGAAAAATATGACGATAATGATTATAGAGAAATTAATCATCTTATTGAATTCACAAAATCTATAAGTTATTTGACATATCAAAGCATTTATTTGATTGACTATTATAAAAAGGGATTTTTATTTGTTTCAAATAATCCTATTTTCTTATGTGGCAAATCTCCAAGTAAAGTTCTTGAGGATGGATATTTCCATTATTTTGAAAATGTACCAGAGGACGATTTGAAAATGTTGCTTGAGATTAATGATGCTAGTCACAAATTTTATGAAAGCTTACCTAATGAGGAGAGATTAAATTACTATATATCATATAACTTTCATTTGAAACAGCCAGTTGGAAAACCTGTGCTAATAAATCATAAGCTAAAACCCTTGTTGTTAGATAAAAATCAAAATATTTGGATTGCTATTTGTTTTGTTTCAATATCATCACAGAAGAGATCTGGAAATGTTACTTTTAAAAGTCATAATTCTATAGTTCAATATAATTATGACTTTAATGATAAAAAATGGGAAGTAATAAAGTTTATTGAATTAAAGAAAAGAGAAAAAGATATTTTGCTCTATTCGGCCCAAGGATATACGATGGAACAAATTGCAGATTGGTTATTTATCTCTGTTGATACAATTAAATATTATAAAAGGTCAATTTTTAATAAGCTAAATGTTAAAAGTATATCTGAAGCACTAATTAGAGCATTGGAATTGGATATGCTTTAGGGTTTTATAAAATAATCTCTTTTTCTAACTTAGTTAGGTCCTTAAAAAAATTAATAATAAAAGTGTTTTCCAAGTTAAGATACATGTTCTTATTTTTTAATATAAAGTTATCTAATCTCTTAAGTATATAATAATAGGAATGATAGTTGAACCAAGTTAAACTATAGGAAAAGACAATATATTGGTTGTAATATCTCATTTATTAATTGTTTTAACAAGATTGAGGTTGTAAAGTAAACTGTGTCAAATAAAAAAATAAATTTTAGACACAGGACATGGAAAAAGAGAAGTTTGATTTTGAACGCTTCAAAGTGGAAGCGATGAAAGGCCCTTTACGAAAGCAAAAAAATGGGTGGTACCAAAAGAGTTTTTGCCCCAATGCTTAAACACCTTCTGGAAAGAATTCTTGAAGGAGACCTGGCCAATCATTTACAGTAGAGTAAAGCTTCAGGCGAGATTAATCGTAAAAATGGCAGGACCAAAAGGACGGTCCAGAGCCTTCAGGCCGTACATTTCGAACTGGAGAGCGGTCGTGACCGAAATGGCACATTCGAGCCCAAGATAGTCCCTAAGCGACTCTTGATGGTTAGAGAAGAACTTAAAAACAATGTTATCTCCATGTATGCAAGAGGCATGAGTACACAGAATATCTCAGGCTATGTGAAGGAGATTTACGCGATTGAAGTTTCCGCTACGGAGATCCCAAATATTATGGACAAAGTTATTCCAGCATTGAACGAATGGCGAAACCGCCATCTGGAATCTCTCTACCTCTTTGTATTTCTGGACTGCATGCATTATAATTGCCAGTATCCAAACGCGTGCGGTGTACAACATACTTGGCGTGAACAGAGATGGCCGCAAGGACCTGCTTGGTATTTATCTATCAGAAAACGAAGATTCCAAGTTCTGGCCGTCTGTATTGATGGATCTGAAACAGCGCGGCGTAGAGGATATCCTGGTCACCTGCGTTGACGGCCTGAAGGGGTACCTTGATGAGATCAAAGCATTTTATCCCAAAACTCAGGTCCAGCTCTGCATCGTTCACCAGATACGTTCGAGCCTGCGGTATGTTCCGGAGAAAGATAAAAAAGCCGTCTTTGAAGACTTAAAGCATTTCTATCAGGCAAACAATCAGGATCAGGGCTATGAAAAGCTACTGGAGTTTGATGAAGAATGGGGCAAGAAATATCCGTTATCGCTAAATGGATGGCTGGATAATTGGGGAAATCTTTCTACTTATTTCGAGTATTCACCAGATATCAGAAGATATATCTATACCACAAATGCTATTGAGGCTATGCACCGTCAGATTAGAAAAGTGACCAAAACGAAAGGTGCATTTACATCTGGCCAGGCACTCTTGAAGTTGGTTTACCTCACGGTTAAAGAAATTTCAAAAAAAATTGACCATGCCAATTCGAAACTGGGGATTGACAATGCAACAATTACATATTAAATTTGGAGAAAGGATTAAAGCCTTCGGCAACTCGCGTTCGAGGCTTACGACCTCTGATCACGAACTCTAAAAGGAGTGATGTGACACAGTTCAGTTAACACTATCAAAGTCCAGGTGAAGAAATTCATTTTGACTTTTTTAAAATTTTTTCAAGGCTTGCTTCACCTCATTCCATGATTTTCCTGAAATTGGATTTGCTTTGTAATCTTCTAAACGCTGATTTAAAATTCTTTTATGTTCTACGGTTAATACTTAGTTTTCTGTTTCTTCAGATGTAATAATTGCATCAATAATAAGAAGTATTATTGCATCTGCATGATCGATTAACTCATGGATTTTTTTTGATATCTAACGTATTATCCATAGTAATCAGTTTTCTTATATTCAAAGTTATAAAGGAATTCTTTTAATCAACACTATTAACCTCTTTTAAGTACTGTCAAAACTTGAAATACTCGTAAATCTATTATTGTTGTCTTATAAGTTGCCTTCCCAGTGAAACTAAGGTGAAAGCATACTGAAAGTATGTAAAATGTATACCAAGCATACTATTTACATACTTTTACATTAGGATTACCATTTTTTCATAAAGAACTTAACCATAATCCAGTTAAAACACTTTTAAACCCAGATTTGAATTTAATTTACATTAATATAAGAGTAAAAAAAGGAGAATTTAATTAATAAATTTTCAACGGTCTAGCAGTTCTAATTGAAAAAAAATAAAGAAAATAGGGATAATACAATTAAAATATAAAAAGTATAAGCGAGCATATATTACAACTTCACCTTTTAACAGAAAAAGAGGTGAAAGATCACCTCTTTTTTAGAGTGCCCGCGGCGGGGGTCGAACCCACATCGTCAGAACCGGAATCTGATATTCTATCCATTGAACTACGCAGGCGGCAGGCCAAAAATACTACTTTTTGGGAGCTTTCAATCAATTTCTTTTCGAAAAAGTAAGTGGTTAAAAGAGAAATTAATTAAGCGGCTCATTTTCAAAACAAAACGAGCTATCTTTTTGGGATAGCTCGTTCTATATGTTTGTACAATAATTAACCGTTGTCTTGGTTTAAAGATTGTTTGTAGATCGCCTTCTTAACTTGGGTACGACGAGTGATCGATTTCTTCTCGAAAGCTTGACGGGAGCGTAGTTCTCTTAACACACCAGTTTTCTCGAATTTCTTCTTGAAACGCTTCAATGCTCTATCTAGAGATTCTCCTTCTTTTACATTTACAATAATCATAGCTTTTAATATACCTCCTTTCGTCGTAATTTTCTTGGTCTGCAAAGGTATCGAAATCAATTGGATTCCACAAGATTTATTTTAGTAAATGAAAGGAACTTTATTAATATTATTTTAATAAGCCAAACTCTTCAACAATAGCTTCCAATGGATGCTCTTTCGTACACAGGGCCGTATGAATGCCCAATTGTTTTGCTCCTTCAAGATGTTGGGGGCTATCATCCACAAAAAGGGTTTCCGATGGCTTGAGGTTGTTTTCTTTAAGCACTAATTCGAAGATCGCAAGATCAGGCTTTCTCAATCCGGCTAAATGGGAATAATAGGTCTTTTCAAAAAACTGCTCATTGTCCTCTACGCCGTATACTTCCTTGATATGGTTCATGCAATAAGTATAATGGATCTCATTGTTATTGCTCAAGAGAAACATTCTGTAACGTTCGTTCAGTTCCTCCATAATTTCATGTTTACCTTCAGGAACGCCAATTAGCAAGGAATTCCAGGCATGATCGATCTGTTCATCGGTTAGATCGGGTTTATTGGCTTTTTCTCTTACACCATTTCGGAATTCAGCAGCCGTAATCTCTCCCCTATCAAAACTATCAAATAGGGAGTCTTGCCCGTGGTGTGCAAAAAAATCATCGACATGTTGAATGCCCAAATCGATAAAGGCCTGACGAACACGCGGAAAGTCGATCATGAATATCACATTTCCATAATCCAGAATTACATTTTTGATATTTTGCATCTAAAAAATTTTGTTTTCTCGTCTCAAATATCGATAATTGCATCGTCAAAAGGCAGGAATAAATGCTGAAATTTTGATGAAATAAAAAAGCTCCTATAGCTCAGTTGGTTAGAGTAGAAGACTCATAATCTCGTGGGCTAAGGCAGTGAAAAAGAGTTTTTTAGTACTGAAAACCTCTCCTAACGGTAGAGGAAATTTCAGAAAGTATAAAACTCAAAAAATTTGAGCATTTTTGTCAAGTTTTGACAAATAAAATAACATAAGCGCCTATAGCTCAGTTGGTTAGAGTAGGAGACTCATAATCTCTTGGTCACAGGTTCGAGCCCTGTTGGGCGCACTAAAAGCCGTTTCAGAAGAAATTTTGAAGCGGTTTTTTTTTTATTTCTTTGAGCCGATTTCGTCGGCGAGACGGTCACGGGTAAATCGCCCCTACGACTGGTTTTACATAGTTTTTTGTTGAACTTCACGCAAAACCGTAACAAATAGGTAACGGAAATTTTTGCGTGCTAATTGAAAAAATTATGGCAACCGTAAGCGCAAAGGTTTATGAACACCACAAGAAAGCAGATGGAACTTACAATGTAAAAATTTGTGTCCATCACAAAAGTGAAAGAAAGTTTATTGACACCAATCACTTTGTTGTCAAAAAGCAACTGACCAAGGATTTTAAGATCAAAGATCCTTTTGTTGCAGACAAGGTCGAACAACAGCTAAGGGATTATCGAAAGATGATTAGCGACCTCGACGACCGACTTGATTATTTTACAGCCACATCACTGCGGGATTACCTGCGTGATAAGGACGAGGACATCGACTTTATTAAGTTTTGTACTCAACACATCGAACGCCTAAAGAAAGAGGGACGCGGTGGATCGGCCAAAAATCAATCGGTAATCCGTAACAGTCTTGTCGATTATTTTAAACGGCCATCCGTTTCCATTAAAGAGGTTAACTCCAATATGCTAATGGCCTATGAGCGTTATCTACGGACAGAACGAACAATGACACGCTACAATCAAGACAACAACCCAGTTGTCACAACCGAAAAAGGATTGTCTGATAGCGGGCTGCACAATCACATGAGGGATTTAAGAACATTATTTAATGCCGCACGAGAAGTTTATAATAATGAAGACCTCGGTATTTACCGCATCAAACACTATCCATTCAAGAAATATAAGGTTGGTTCCCCACCCCTCACCAAAAAAAGGAATAATACACTTGAACAAGTGTTGATTATTCGGGATTGTGTTACTAAACCCGGAAGCCGTGCAGAATTGGCTAAGGAACTTTATATGCTTTCGTTCTATCTCTGCGGAATGAATGCCGTAGACCTGTATCAAATAACGGAACGTGACATTAGAAACGGACGTTTAGATTATAACCGTTCTAAGACAGAGGGTAAACGTAAAGATAATGCTTTTATCAGCATTAAAATTGTCGATGAAGCCAAGACTTTATTAGAAAAATATTTGGGGAAATTGCGTGATCGCTATTCAACTGCTAATGCCCTTAATTGGGCATTATGCAAAGGGATGGAACAGTTACGCAAATTGACAGGAATACCCGAACTAACTTTGTATTGGGCAAGGCACACTTTTGCGAATACGGCTCGTAACGATTGCCGAATGAGCAAGGACGACGTAGCTCTTGCACTCAACCACGTTGACGAGGGCAACCGTACAACAGATATTTACATTGCCAAAGATTGGAAGATTGTGGATGATGTGCAACGAAAAGTCATTTCACAACTTCGTAAAGTCGAAGTCAAAGTGATGAAGAAAAGACAAAAGGAAAACGAAACAGAAAAAATCGCTGCCTAATATAAGAGAATGAATTACATGGGGAAAATTATTCCCATGTAATTCATTTTAAGTATTTAAACACGTAAATTTGAATACCGATGAAAAATGTAATTTGGTTCTTTATTACCTGCATTATTGCAACGGTAGGGTTCTTTGCAGCCTTATCGATGAAAACTCCGTGGATAGGATTTGCCGTCGCTTTTGGTATATGGTTCATATTTTTATGGACTACAACGAAGCCGAGAAGACGTCGGCGTTAATATTTCGGGTGGCATTCTATTTCACCACCCAATTGTTTTCCTTTCTGATATTCTCCACACCATTATTATCTAACCATGCTTTGAAAGCGTGCTCGTTATCAGGAGTAAACTTTACAATATCCCCATTATTCAACATTAGTGTGAAATCTTTAAGAATACATATATACTTAGAAACTTCCGAAGCGGGATATTCAAAATTAGGGAAATATGTTGCGGCTTCCATATTAAAAGAGTTGATTTTAAACCATCATGTCGCCGCTATTAAAAAAGCGCAGGCAACAACTTACCGTACTGTGGTCTTAGGAAACCGGCAACCAATAAGTGCGCCCACGCCAAAGCATGAGCGTTCTACACTTATCATCCCGGTTGCATTGAAAGTTCCTAAGTTTCAGTACAGGACTTAAAGCAAAAACGCTTCAAGAATATCTTTATACAAAGATAATGATTATACTAATAGAAATTCAAAAGTAAAAAAGGTGAATAAATTACATGAACCTAATATTATAGAAAAAAGTGTCATTAGGACTTATTCATCTTTTGACGATATTCCGTAGGTGACACCCCTAAATTTCGCTGTACATATCTGCTGAAATAGGATATAGACGAAAAATTCATTTTTTCAGCAATGTCGGTCAACGTAAGTTCTTTGTTTTTTAGTAAACGGGCTATTTCCGTGATTGTAAACCTGTTTATCCAAAACAACGCCGATTGACCACTAACTTTTTTACAGATTTCCGAAAGGTGCTTGGGTGTAACAAATAATTTTGAGGCGTAGTAAGCAACCTCGCGATTTTCTATGTATTCCCCGCTTTCCACTAAAGCAAGGAAACGCCGTAAAAGGTGGGCATTAGGGTCGGTGGTAGTATATTCTTCATTGATCCGTACATGAATGTCAAACAGGTCGAGTACAAACGCTTCAACCAAACATCCCAATAGCTCTTGGTAGAAATGGTGGGATTTGTCTTCAAACCTACTTTTTAAATTGCGAAGATTGTTGTCGCAAATGGCTTTGTCACGTTCAGATAAGTTCAGAACAGGATTTTGCAACAACAATAAATTTCCCTTTATACCATAATTATTATTCGGAGAGTTCCTACGGAGGAATTTATTGGAAATATAAAGTACCGTTGCTTGAAAATCATTTGAAAGATGGATATGGGAAACCAATTTGCCATGTGTCCAAATAATGAAATTTCCGGCTTTAATTTTAAACGTCTTGTTTGACATCTGAAATTTTCCTTTGCCACGGTAGCAAAGAATATGGATACAGTATTCCTTAAATCTATCCGACCCTATTTCATCAAAATTTTCCGAAAAGACGATGTCTTCTTCCGCAAACCCAAAAACATTTTTGGTTTGCTCATCCTCAAAATTTGTAAATACTTCGCTTTCCATTTTTCCTACAATATTGGTCTACAAATATAAATAAATCAATAATAAACAGTAGAAAGACAAGAATATGCTATACAACAAATTGGCAATCCTCTTGGAAAAATGTGAAAATAAATCCGATTTCTGTGTAACAGTTAAAAGAAGTAGTCATTGTAATTTTGCATTAGAATAAAAATTACAAGAAAATGAAAGTAAAAATCAAATTGAAATTAGCCATAGCTATGTCATTTATAATGGCAACCGGCTATGTTTCTGCCCAAAATAAAGAGAAAACCCCAATAACCATTCAGGCACAGGGAAGTTTTATGGCAGGAGGCACTACTTTGGAAACTGCCGGAACGTTCAAATTTTCGGATTTTTTAAATCCCTCGGGACAAATGGCATACGTTGACCATGCCTATGCTTTCTATCAAATCCCCGCAAATGGGAAGAAACTGCCACTGGTCTTTCTACATGGAGGTGGACAGACAGGAAAAACATGGGAAACAACACCTGATGGACGTGAGGGATTTCAGAACATATTCCTCCGAAAAGGATACAGTGTCTATATCGTTGACCAGCCACGCCGTGGTCGGGCGGGTTCTGCCGGAGGGACAGTGGCACTTAAACCCCATTATCTGGATAAGGCACTTTTCTCTCTATTCCGTATTGGAAATTACCCGAACCTATTTCCGGGAAGCCAGTTCCCAAAAGATGCCGAAAGTCTAAATCAGATTATGAGGTGGGCAACCCCGGATACTGGCCCCTATGACGATAAAGTAACCAGCGATGCAATGGCTGCCGTGTTAGATAAGTCGGGTGCTGCCATTCTCGTAACACATTCCCGTGGTGGCTATCCCGGTTGGCTTACAGCGTTGAAAACTGAAAATGTTAAAGCCATCGTATCTTTTGAGCCGGGCGGTTCCGCATTCGTTTTCCCGGAGGGTGAAGTTCCCGAACCCGTACCCACCGCTTATGGGTTTTTGAAAGGCGACACCGTACCACTTAGCTAGTTTATGAAATACACGAAATTCCCTATTGTGATTTACTATGGTGACTTTTTAGCCGACAAACCAACAGACCATATCGGGCAGGACCAATGGCGGGGCGAGATGCAGATGGCACGTGCCTTTGCAGAGATAGTAAACCGTCACGGCGGTGACGCACAGGTGGTGCATTTGCCGGAAATAGGTATCAAAGGAAATACACACTTTCCGATGTCTGACTTGAACAATGTCGAGATTGCAGATTTGATGGCAAAATGGTTAAAAGAAAAAGGATTAGATAAATAACAAGGTAAATAAAAGCAGTTGGATATGAAAACGATTTTAAAATCAGTATTAGCAAGATTATTTATCAGCCTAACGGTATTCTTAACAGCATGTAATAACACTAAAAATCAAGAACAAATGGAAACAGGAGTGCCAACAATCAGCAGCTTTCCCACGGGAGAAGAAAACAAGGAATTTGGAAAATATTTTTCCGGTAGGACATGGCTTGCACGACTTACCACCAATAAAGACCTGAACGTACCTATAAGCAATGTAACGTTTGAGCCGGGCTGCCGCAACAATTGGCACAGCCATTCCGGCGGACAAATCCTAATTGTTGTCGGTGGTTCAGGCTACTATCAGGAACGTGGCAAACCTGCACGCCGTTTAAGCGAGGGCGACGTTGTAGAAATCGCACCGGACGTAGAGCATTGGCATGGAGCTTCGCCCGATAGCTGGTTTTCGCACCTCGGTATAGGATGCAATCCGCAAACCAACAAGGACACATGGTTAGAGCCTGTGACCGATGAAGAATATAATGAGGCAGTAAAGTAATTTAACACGAAAGACTATGTACAAAAACAAGTTACTGAATTGGATTTTGTTTTTTGCCATAATCCTAAATGTCAAACAAATGAATGCACAAAGTAAAACCGACACGTTGGATGCACGACATCAAAGTATTGTAGCCGTTTCTGCTCTTACTGCAACTGGTGATTTAGAGAACCTGAAAATCCAGTTGAATAACGGGCTGGATGCGGGGCTAACCATAAACGAGATTAAAGAGGCTTTGGTACAGTTGTACGCCTATTGCGGTTTTCCGAGAAGCCTTAACGGTATCAGCACGTTTATGCAGGTCTTGGAAGAAAGAAAGACAAAGGGCATTACCGATTTAACGGGCAGGGATGCGACACCCTTAACTGATAGTACGGATAAATACGAACGTGGAAGAAAAACACTCGAAGCATTGAGCAAAACGCCACAGGCAAAACCCGCACCGGGTTTCGGAGAGTTTGCCCCACGTATTGATGCCTTTCTGAAAGAACACCTGTTCGCCGATATTTTCGATAGTGATGTGCTTTCTTACCAGCAAAGGGAACTGGTAACCATTTCTGCGCTTTCAGCGATGCCCGGCGTAGAAGCGCAGTTAAAATCCCATATCGCAATGGGTACGAATACCGGAATTACGGAAAAGCAGACGGTACAGATTTTTGATTTGATAGAAAAACATATCGGCAAGCAACAAGCTGATAAGGCAAGAAGAGCATTAACAAAGTCTAATTCCGATAACTAATAAAATATCGAACAATGAGGAAACAAATAGCAATTCTTACAATGGCAGTCCTGTCCTTTTTAGGGCAGTCCTGTAATCAGAACGCCAATACAAACAACGAAAATTCAGAAAAAATGAGCGATAAATCACAAGAAGAACATTACACCTTTCAATTAAGCGATAAGGTTACACGCCAAAAGGTAACATTCAAGACCCGTTATGGAATTGAACTGACAGGCGATTTGTATGTTCCAAAGAACACCGATGGCAAACCCTTGCAGGCACTTGCCCTTTGTGGCCCATTCGGAGCGGTAAAGGAGCAAGTATCGGGCTTGTATGCCAATCAAATGGCAGCACGTGGTTTTATTACGCTTGCCTTTGATCCATCTTATACGGGAGAAAGCGGTGGCGAACCACGCAACGTAACATCTCCCGATATCAGTACGGAAGATTTGAGCGCAGCCGTGGATTTTCTCGGATTACAGGAAAATGTGGACAGGAACAAAATAGGCATTATCGGAATATGTGGATTTGCGGGCTTTGCACTGAATGCTACTGCGGTCGATAAACGTGTGAAAGCCGTTGCGACTACCAGCATGTACGATATGTCGAGGGTGATGGCAAAAGGTTATTATGATGCCATGACACCGGAAGAACGTAACAAGACTTTGGAAGACCTAAGCCAACAGCGTTGGGTGGATGCAGAGAACGGTACACCTGCCTTAGCACCAAAAAAAGTTACGCCGGATAAATTGAAAGGAGACGAACCTCAATATGTAAAGAACTACATTGATTACTATACAACAGAAAGAGGTTTTCATCCACGCTCATTAGGTTCCAATTCGGGCTGGACATTGACCAATCCGTTGTCATTTATGAATATGCCGCTTCTGACAAACATAAAAGAGATTTCGCCAAGACCGATACTGCTCATCGCAGGAGAAAAGGCGCATTCCCGTTATTTCAGTGAAGATGCCTATAAATTGGCAGCCGAGCCTAAGGAGTTAATGATTATACCCGATGCCGTTCATACCGACCTGTATGACAAATTAGACGTAATTCCATTTGACAAGTTGCAGGCATTCTTCAAAGAGCATTTGAAATAATCTCCGTTCCGAACATATAGCCCAAGTTATTAACGGATAACCGATAAGCGTTCCCCAAAAGAACGCTGGGGGGAAATCGTTTGCCTAACAGAAAGTAAGATTAAAAATATTGAGATGAATTATTTAACAAAAAATACAGCCCTTGCAGCCCTGTCAACGGTACTTTTTGCTTCCTGCGGAGGGAATGATGCCCCACAGGAAGAAGCACGGCCTTACCCTGTTGTCGAAGTTGATAGCAGGGATGTTCAGGCATACCAAACTTACCCCACTTCTATACAGGGAACCAATAATAACGATGTCCGTGCCAAGATACAGGGCTATATAAGGGATGTGCTGGTGGATGAGGGGCAGCGTGTACGCAGAGGGCAAATTATGTTCCGTTTGGAAACCAATGCCCTTACCCAAAATGCAAATGCGGCGCAATCGGGCGTTGCGGCAGCACGGGCAAGAGTGGAAGCAGCACAGGTGGAGGTGAACAAGCTGCAACCTTTGGTCAATCAGAACATTGTCAGTGGTGTGCTACTGGAAACTGCCAAAGTAAATCTCTTGCAAGCCCAAAGTGAACTGGAGCAAGCGCAGGCAAACCATAAGAGCATTATCGCCAACGTGGACTATTCGGTTATCCGTGCGCCAATAGATGGCGTAGTCGGCAAAATCAATTTAAGGGTGGGTGCTTTGGTCGGGGCATCCGACCAAACACCGATTACAACGGTATCTGATGTCAATGAGCTATACGCCTATTTTTCCATGAATGAAGCAGAATACATCAATTTCCTGTACGAAACAGCGGGCAATTCTTTGGAAGAAAAATTAAAGAACGTTCCACCTGTCGAATTGGTAATGGCAAATGGCAGGTTATACGAAGAAAAAGGGAAAATCAGTGCGGTCACAGGACAGATAAATCCACAGACCGGAAGTATCCAGTTCCGTGTTTCCTTTCCCAACCAGCAACGTGTACTTACCCACGGGAACAGCGGAACAATCCGCATTCCCAAGACATACAAAAATGTACTGGTCATTCCCGAAACAGGAATTTTCGAGCAACAGGGCAAAGTATTCGCCTATACCGTCAAGAACGATACCGTTAAACTGGCAGAGATAAATCAAATCAGCAGGATTGATAAATTGGTACTTGTCGAAAGTGGATTGAAACAAGGCGATATCGTAGTGGCAACTGGTGTGGCAAGTTTGCGTACCAACGATATAATACAGCCAACGAAAACTGTTACGGACAGTATTACCAATAACATCCAGCCAATATTCTAAGCTATGATTAAGAAATTTATAGAGCGACCGGTGTTCTCCACCGTTATCTCGATTATTATAGTCGTGTTGGGCGTACTTGGACTGATGGCACTACCGACAACGCAGTATCCCGATATTGCGCCGCCTACCGTAAAAATTACCGCAAATTTTCCGGGTGCTGATGCAATGACCGTGATGCGTTCAGTCATTACACCCATCGAGGAACAGGTAAACGGTGTGGAGAATATGACTTACGTTTCCTCATCGGCAACCAATGACGGAACGGCAAGCATTGACGTATTTTTTGAATTGGGAACCGACCCCGACATTGCAGCTATGAACGTACAGAACAGGGTAAACAGGGCTTTGCCTTTGTTGCCCCAAGAAGCTACCCGTTCAGGAGTGGTTACGCAAAAGCAGGAAAATTCGGCTTTGATGTTCATTAGGTTTTATGCCACTAATCCATCATTTGATCAACTGTATATCGAGAATTATATAGCCATCAATATCATTCCGGCGATAAAGAGAATTAAAGGAGTGGCAGACGCCCCGATAAACGGTGCAAAAACCTATGCGATGCGTATTTGGTTATTGCCGGAGAAGCTGGCAGCTTATGGACTGGAACCGGAAGATGTGATTGCAAAAATCAATTCGCAAAGCCGTGAAGCAGCGGCAGGTCAGATTGGAAGTAACGCAGGACAAGCCAATGAATACGTTATCCGGTACAAGGGGCGGTTTGAAAGCGAAAATGAATATGAAAATATTATTATCAAGGCATTAGGCAATGGAGAGTTTCTACGACTGAAAGATGTTGCCGATGTGTCGTTTGCCTCGCAGAGCTATTCCGCCGTCGGCGAAACAATGGGCTATGTGAATAGCTCGTTCGGTGTGTTTCAAAGTCCTGGCTCCAATGCGCAGGAAGTCAACAAAGCTGTTTTGGATTACCTTAAAAGTATCGAACCTACCTTGCCAGATGGTTTGCATTGGCTGAACGATTACGACCTCAACACTTTTTTGGAGGGAGCCATTGACCAGGTGGTGGTAACGCTTATCGAAGCATTTATCCTTGTCTTTCTCGTGGTGCTTCTTTTCCTGCAAGATTTCCGGTCTACACTTATTCCGGCTATCGCAGTACCTGTATCCATTGTGGGTAGCTTCTTCTTCCTGAACCTGTTTGGGTTCTCATTGAACCTATTGACACTCTTTGCTCTTGTACTTGCCATAGGTATAGTAGTGGATGATGCGATTGTAGTGGTCGAAGCCGTACACGCCAAACTGGAAAAAGGAAAGCAGGACAGCCGTTCGGCAACAGTGGAGGCTATGGGTGAAATTTCGGGAGCTATTGTTTCCATCACATTGGTATTGGGTGCTGTTTTCGTTCCGGTAACTTTTATCAGTGGCCCCGCAGGTGTCTTCTATCAGCAGTTCGGGATTACCTTGATGGTCGCCATCTTTATTTCAGCAGTCAATGCACTGACATTAACGCCTATGCTCTGCGCATTGTTCCTAAAATATAACCACACGGACAAAGCATACGCAGACAAAAATATGGTGCAGAAGTTCAACCATAAGTTCAATACGGCTTTTCACCTGACGACCAAGCGTTATGCTGGTTTAGTAAAAGGGCTTATCAGGAAAAAATGGATTGTGGGTACAATGTTCATTGCCGCAATAGGTCTGATAATTTGGGCAAACAGTTCTATGCCGAAAGGCTTTGTGCCTTTGGAAGACCGGGGCGTAATCTTCATCAATGTAGAACTTCCGCCGGGTGCTTCAATGGAAAGAACGTATTCCGTAATGAAAGAATTGGAGGGAAAGGTTAAAGATATTCCGGGTGTAGATAGGTTCAGCATAGCCACCGGAGCCAGCATGTTTTCGGGAACAGGCAGTAATAACGCTTCTGCCTACATCCACCTGCCACCTTTTGAACAGCGGAAAGGAGACGAAGAATTGGGCTTGAACACCGTTGTCAGAAAATTGAACGAACGGGCAAAAACTATTCCCGAAGCCAATATTGTATTCTTTGCCCCAGCAAGCGTTCGGGGCTTTGGAAACAGTGCCGGATTTTCGATGGTTCTTCTCGACCGGGGCGGTAACGACATTGCAGATGTGGACAAAGTAGCCCGAAATTTCATTGTGGAGTTAGAGAAAAGACCGGAGATTGATTTCGTGCAGACTTCGTTCAATGTCGGCTATCCGCAATACGAAATGATAGTCAACGCAGAAAGAGCGGAAGAAAGTGGCGTGGAAGTTTCCAACATCCTTTCTGCCATGCAGGGGTATATAGGCGGCTTCTATGCGGCAGACTTCACGAGGTTTGGAAAGCCGTACCGGGTAATGGTGCAGTCCCTACCGGAAAGTCGGATGGACGAAAGGCTTTTGGAACAATTGACGATTAGAACGGCATCGGGAGAAATGGCTCCAATATCCCAATTTGTTTCGCTGGAACGGACGTACGGCCCACAGGTGGTCAAACGTTTCAACCTGTTCACATCGGTACAGCTTGAGGGAGCAAACGCACCGGGTTACAGTACGGGCGATGCCATAGCCGCATTTCAGGAAGTAGCTGCACAAAGTTTGCCAGCCGATTATACGGTGGACTATGCAGGTCTGACAAGAGAGGAAATTGCGGTAGGTAACCAGACTTTGTTTATTTTCCTGCTCTGCGTGATGTTTATTTACCTGTTATTGTCAGCGCAGTACGAAAGTTTCATACAGCCCCTTACGGTCATTTTTTCCCTGCCTTTCGGTATAATGGGTGCTTTTGTAGGACAGCATCTTGCTGGATTGGAAAACAATATCTATTTCCAAGTTGCCCTGATTATGCTTGTAGGTCTTTTGGCGAAGAATGCGATTTTGATTGTCGAGTTTGCACAGCATCGGAGAAACAACGGGGAAACTATCGCCGCCGCTGCCATCAATGCTGCAAAAGCAAGGTTACGCCCTATTCTGATGACCTCGCTGGCGTTTATAGCGGGTATGCTTCCATTGGTGTTTTCCAATGGCATGGGCGAGGTCGGAAACCGTTCAATCGGTACGGGAGCAGCAGCAGGCTTGTTGATAGGTACGGTATGCGGTGTATTGGTCATCCCCGTTCTGTTCGTCATTTTCCAATGGTTGCAGGAAAAGGTAAAACCGATAAGAGCAAAAGAAATTTCGGACGAACAACCGGACAATGTTTAACGATAAAAAGTTTAAGTTTTGAAAAACACAAAAATTGCAAAATGGCTTCCTTTGATTGCCCTGTTGTTTACGTTGCAATCCTGTTTTGTGGCGAAACTATATGAACGCCCGCAGAACGCTTTGCCCACAGTAGATTTATTCCGAAAGGAATACCAGCAGGTGGACAGCACCAATATGGGACTGATCAAAAGAACGGATTTCTTTACAGACCCCATTCTTCAGGCGCATATCGAAACCGCTTTACAGGAAAATCTTGATTTGAATATCGCTTTGGAAAATATAAAGGCGAGCCAGTCCTATTACCTACAATCGAGCAAAGCGTTCCTGCCCTCGGTAAGTGTTGCACCAGCGGTCAATTATACCACGCAATCACAGAATACGCAGTTCGGGCGGTTGATTGGAGAGCGTATGCACATCGTTCAGTACGACCTTACGGCTTCGCTTTCTTGGGAGGCGGATATTTGGGGCAAGCTGACGAGTTCCAAAAGAGCAGCTTTTGCCGATATGCAACGCACCATAGCAGGGCAACAGGCGTTCCAAACAACACTGATTAGCAATGTAGCTTCATTGTATTATCAGTTATTGGTGCTGGACGAACAAAAGAAAGTCACAGAGCATACTATTGAAACAAGAAAAAAATCTTTGGAAACTTCCAAAGCGTTGAAATTGGGTGGAACACTAACCGAAGCGGCAGTTAAGCAGAGCGAAGCACTGATATACAATGCACAGTCGCTTTTGGTACAGCTTAACAATCAGATTGAAATTACCGAAAATGCTTTTAATCTACTGTTAGCAAGCGAACCGAAAACGGTTGAGCGGGGAACATTGGACGGACAGCAGGTAATCACGGATTTGGCAATCGGTGTACCGTATCAGCTATTATCCAACCGCCCCGATGTGCGTGCCACAGAATATGAGTTGATGCGTACTTTTCAAATGGTCAATGTAGCAAAAGCAGATTTTTATCCGAGTTTAAGGCTTACCGCAAGTTCGGGTTTCCAGAGCATAGATATTGACCAACTGTTTAGCCCACGGGCAATATTCGGCAATGTGATTGGGTCATTGACACAGCCCCTATGGAACCAACGCAGACTAAAGACCCGACACGAGGTAAGTCTGGCAAATCAGCAGATTGCTTATCTGAATTACCGTAAATCCATTTTGAATGCAGGTAAAGAGGTAGCTGATGCGTTGAGCAATTTCAAATCAAATAATCAGATTGAGGAATTTAAGGTTAAGGAATACGAAGCCTACCGCACGGCAACCCGGTATTCAGAGCAATTGATGAACCACGGTTTGGCAAATTATCTTGAAGTATTGCGGGCGCAGGAAAATGAGTTGAACACACAGATTAATATTCTTGATGCGAAATATCAAAAGTTAAACTCCATAGTACAATTGTACAGAGCATTAGGGGGTGGCTGGGAGAAAACCGAGTAAACGTTTACTATTTAATCAACAATGCCGTTGGTAATAGCTCATACTATTATCGACGATTTTTGGCTTTATAATTAAAATAACATATAATCTATCTTGACTACAAAGTTTTGTTTGTGACAAAATTAGGGTATAGCGAAAAGGATTTATAAACTTATATACGAATATCTATGGAACACGAAAAATACCCGTTGGAATGGTTAGACTTGTTAGTTATGGTTACATTAAATCCAACTAAAACAGATGTTTCTTCCATAACCCAAAAACAAGCAGAACAAATCGAAAGTCGTTTGAGTGAAGAAACCTTACGCTTGCAGTCACTTATTAAAAGCCAAGTGTTTTCCATCAACAAGGAAGATGAAATAGACCTACTCATAAAACAATATCATGCTTCGCTGATCGCCTTGCTCGACCAGACAATCAGGAACCAGGAACTAACGGAACCCGAAGCAGAACCAATACAAAATTTAAACAAGGTCTTGCTTACAAATCTTGATGAACTGTTCTCTTTTTTAGAAATTCGATTTTCCAAATATGTCAGTCTTGACGAACGGTTACCTGTCACCTATTTTGACGTGACCAAACGAGAACTTAAAATAAAGATAGACAGGTTACAGAAGTGTGCATTGGATAATCCGGTTGTAAAATTGCTGGTCAATAAGATGACGAATTTTATAACATCGCCATCACATCCATACGATCTGACTTTTAGAGTGGTGCTGTACTTTCGGGAGCTTATAAATGGATTGGAAAAGATTGATTGGTCGAATAATGACAATGAAGAATTTTCCCAATTGGAACATCTGCTGATATATTTGAATTTCAACAGCAAAAAATTTATGAATTTGCTTACTGATCGTCTCGCGACCGAAGTTAACCGTTATGAACAGCCTGTCGAAAGAATGG
This sequence comes from Sphingobacterium sp. CZ-2, assembly GCF_004526235.1. Classification (GTDB taxonomy): domain Bacteria; phylum Bacteroidota; class Bacteroidia; order Sphingobacteriales; family Sphingobacteriaceae; genus Sphingobacterium; species Sphingobacterium tenebrionis. The sequence continues at coordinate 1,116,209 of NZ_CP038159.1, forward strand.
ATAAGCTATTGTATTTCTATAAAGCATATAATCAATTGCACCGCAAACCCAATATGAAACTCAATCCAAAATATCGGGATTTGGACGAAGTAATCGGCAATTGGTTTTCGCAGGAAATCGTTTACTTGGAAAAGAAATTGAGATTGGTTGTCTTACCATTACAGGGAGGAACGGGTAATGGTATAGAACAAACACCAAAACAAAAAATCCTTTGCGTCCTTTCTACAGATCAAATGGCATTGATACTTAGAGCAACGGACGATCTAAGAATTATCCAGTCTAAATCACTTAACGAGTTTTTTAGGACAATAGCCCCTTATCTATCTACCCCCTATAAAGAAGATATTTCACCCGGAGCTATGCGAAGCAAAGCTTATAGCCCAGAGGAAAGAGACAGGCAGATTGCCATCGAAACATTGGAACGGATCATAGAGAAGATCAAAGAATATTAGCCTAAGAAAGACCTAAATCTTTTCTAATTTCTGCTTAAATAACCACGGGTACAAAAAGGGAACACCAAAAGTTGTACTTGTAGCCCCTTATACTTTGTCCTATTTTGGGTTTTATTCAAAAACCTTAGTTGTATGTCAGATTATAAGTTTTGTGTTTATGGAAGGAGTATCAATGAATTGGCTGTACACATTGGAAGACAGTTTACATCCCAGTAAACTAAATATCTACGAAGAACACCACAATCTTTATCAATTAATGGCCGATTTAGAGAAAGAGATTAAGCAGTTTCGGCCTTATTTTATTGAACAGCTTGGTAATTCAGAGAAAGTTGCAAGAATTTACCTTATTCAATTAATAGAGGTGAGCAATAAAATCTATGCCTATCTAACCAAAATGTCAGCATTGTGGACGAAAGGCCATTTCCCAAACTACATACGGAATATTTATCAACACGTTCTTTGTTTATTGGGGTCATTAATGGAAATGTGTGGGGGCTTTGACCGAGAAATCCAATTAGGACTTCCTTTAACAAACTATTCATTATCCAATATAAGGATCATGTTAAACCAAAAGTTTGAAGTCGTCCGTAAACAAATCGGAAATTCCAATATAGATAAGCAATTAAGCGAGCTCTTGTTGTCCGGCCTGCAATCCCATATCCGAAAAAAAGAAATGAAGAAATCCGACCTTGATTACGCCTGTCTGATATTGGACAAAGTAAAAGATTCGGAAGGCTATTCAACGACAGAAATGGAAAACCTTTTATATCAATATGATTTTAATACCCCGGCTTTTTTCAATTACTGCATCATTAATTGTAACCGCGTGCTTTTGGACACGCCAAGCCTGCATGAGCAGATGGAAATACTGATAGGATTTGAGGATAGAATAAACGGACTACCCCCAAGAACCGCTTTAAGATGGATGCCGGAAGACATATCCATTAGAGAACAATTGAGCGTATTCCTAAAAGAGAAAAAAGCACATCTTCAACAACGGATGGAGTTGCGCCGATCTGAAATTGAAGATCATAAACTCACCGAGGAAAACGACCGTATGGAGGTAAACGTACCTGTTACCCAATTAGGATTATTAGTGCGGTTATTTATGGAAAGAGGTATTCTACCTAAAGAGGATGTAGGACGGACTTTTGCTCACTATGCACGACACTACCGCACGCCCAAGACATCCTTTATCTCCGCCGAAAGCCTGCAAAAGAAATCTACCAATATCGAGTACTCAACAGCAAATAAAGTTAAGGGGCATCTGATCGGTATGGTCAACTGGCTAAATGAACATCACAATACCAACCGAGATAAAGAGCATACTTCATGAAGATACCCTATACACTCTATATAGACGACGAGCGGTTAAACCACGATGAGCAGCCCCAAGATGTTCCCGATTGGAATAGGTATCAATTACCCTTTGCTAAAGAACGGCTTCTTTTAAAAGTGCCGGAGTTACAATTGTTCACCCAACAGTTGGTTCACGATCCATTCTTTATTGATCTGGTTGAAATTAATGTCAAGGAGCCTGCATATGTTCCTTTCGTTATCCACGATAGGCAACTATATATGTATTTTATGCTAAAAGGTACCCTGCTCTATACGACCGAAAATAAAAGACCAATTGTCAGGACACAGGCCAACACGCTCATGATGTCGTACTATGACAAAGGATCATATTTTGCCTACGCCAAGAAAGGGAAACATATTGCGCTGGTCGTGAGCATAGACACAGAGTGGATCAAGAGCATCGCCCATGACTATCAAAATATCCAATGTATTTTGCAAAGGTTCACGCATAGCACACGTCTTTATGATACGATGTATATACGTCGCATGGATCGAAAAATACAGCGGTGGCTTTATAAAATTTATAGTTACTCACGAGACAATAAAGGAGCATTGGACGGAAACTTACGCAAGTATATTAGTCTTTTACTGGAATACTACGATAAGGCATTAGAAGATCAGGACAATGATATAGCTTTTGAAATAAAAATTTTTGTGGAAGCCAATTATTGCGATGAAAGATTAAGCATTAAGTTTTTGTCCGATCACTTCAATATGACAGAACGAACCTTGACAAACATATTCAAACGAAGATACCACCTTAGCGTACAACAATATTACACCGATCTACGGATGCAGAAAGCGATCAACCTAATGGATCAGGAGAGCATCAGCATCAAGGACGTGTATATGAAAGTTGGATATACCGATGAAAGGACTTTTCGCTATGCCTTAGAGAGCTACCAAAAGCGCAATAAGTAACCATTTTTCCGAAAATTGAAAGATATGGTAAGATTTTAACACAAGTTTGCTCAATTTTTACCGTTTCTTTCTTTCCCACGTTTCCATCTTTGGTGAACTTTATACCAAAGGATGATACAGCATCATTAGCTACTAAAAGCAATGGAAACAACAATTACATATCAAGACCAACGAAAGAAAAAACAGATAGCTTTCAATACAGTAATTGCACTATTGCTACTCCTTTGGGTGCCCGTGAGCATCGATAAGTTGATAGATTTTGCAGCCTTTAAAGATGGCATCTTAAAACAACCTTTTTCTAATGATTTAGGCTATGTTCTTATTTATACCCTGCCAGCTTTGGAGCTGCTGATCGTATTTGCATTAGTATCCGAAAAATTCCGCAGGGTTGGTTTAATCCTATCCACCTTATTAATGGCGGTCTTTACAGGTTATATAGCCGTGGCTCTCCTGGGCGCATGGGAGAAGTTGCCTTGTGGTTGTGGATCAGTCATTAGGGGAATGACTTGGACACAGCATTTTTTCTTTAATCTATTTTTCTTAGTCCTAAGTGTTTTGGGGCTTTACTTATGGTATAAACTACGAGGTAGCACCGTGGGAAATGGAGCTACCGAGGGCGGGTCGGCCAAAAGACGGTTATAAAAATATTTTATAACGTCAAAATTCTAAGACAATGAAAAAGTTAAAAGTAAATGTATTATCGATTGCGGCATTAGCGATCGGAGTATTAACGATGTCGTTTAAGATGGTTAAAAAAATCACTCATGATGAAGAAATGGTATGGCGTTATACCCCTTCGACGCCAGCCGGGCATAACAACCCAGCAAATTATGTCCCTGCCAGTGGAAGCGAAAACTGTCCCAATGAGTCGGATGTTCGCTGTACCTTGGAAGCGCCTGATAATGGAAGCGGACAACCAGATCTTTCACAAGCTACCAACATTACATTTAAAGCGAGGTAGTTAGCCATTAAAAAGCGGAACTTCGCGTTCCGCTTTTTCTTACAACTAACGTGGATTCTGCTGAATCCCGGTCATTTCAATGACGGCAGATGGAATGGGAAATACATACCTATTATCGTTAGGCGATAATACATATTCCTTATCTGCTATCTTCTTCTTCAGAGTCACAGCGAATCTAGGCTCTTTATTCAAGCGCTTTAAATCAGACCATCTCAGTCCCCTAAATACTAATTCTTTTCTTCGCTCATCCAAAATTATTTTTAAGGCATCAACCTCTGTCATTGTGGAATAGGGAATGTAAGATTCTGCTTTCCATCGTTTTGATAGTAGAGCATCCAAATCTTGTAGTCCTTTCTCGGTTTGACCTAGGCGGGCATAACATTCCGCCCTTATCAGAAACAGTTCGTCAGTCGCCAATCCGTTAAACAGTCCATCATCACCATTGTAACCTGATTTGTAACTGAAAGTCCCGTCGCCATTACTAATAAAAAACAAGGTCCTTCGAAGATCATCGTGGTGGTAAGACGCAAACAACTCAGGATCGATTTTAGGCACCGGTGGATAAGGCAAAAAGTTCCAAAGCCGCACATGATAGATTACCTCTTCATTAAATATGGCAAATGGATTTTGGGCTGTCATGTCTAACGTATTATAATTTATGAGCTGACTATGCGAAGCCAGCGCCTCACTTGCAGAAGCTCGCGCTAGTTCATACCGACCTATGTTTAGATAAATCCTGGCTAAAAAAGCGTATGCAGCAGTTTTTGTTGGCCTAGTTTTTAATGTAGTTGTTTCATTCAACAGAACTACTGCCTCTTGCATATCCTTTATGATTTGCTCGTAACATTCCGCAACCGTAGCGCGTTTGACCGGGATATTAAAATCCGAGGATAGCCTTAAAGGGATACCAAGATCAGATTTTGAGGTTGTGTTATCCCATGCTTTAGAGAAAATCTGTAACAGACTGTAAAACGCATAAGACCGAAAAAACAAAGCCTGTCCACGAATATCATCTATCTGATTTTGTGTGCCTTGTTTTATCTCTCCATTGGCAATCGCGTCTAGAATAACGTTAGCGTTGTAAACGGCTACATACGGCAAAGACCAGTCGTTTCGTTCCATATCGTCAAATACATGATCTCCCCAAATATAACTCTGCCGATGCGATTGCCAGCTAAGTGATTGCCAGTCTTCGGTAAGCAAATAAAAATCACCAGCGGCAAACTCACCCGATGTAGGATGGGCCGTTATAAATACACTCGTATTGTTCAATAAAGCCTGAGCGTCTTTTACCGATGACAGGACAACCAATTTCTTATTTGGCTTTTCATCCAAAAATTTTTCACATCTCACGAACAGAACACAGGATATTGCGGCCAGTATGTATAAGATTCTTCTTTTCATATCTTGTAATATTTTTGATTTTAAAATGTCGCTCTACAGCCTAAGGATATAGTTACCGGCAGTGGGTAGCCTCCTGAATAATAATCTGGATCTAAGTCCGCCTTGTTAGCTCGCCATATCATTCCAAGGTTGTTCAGGTAAGCGTAGATCTGTAACTGTTTAATATATTTCCCGGTTTTGTTATCGCCCAAACGATATGACATGTTGATATCTTGCAGCCTCAAATGATCGCCTTTCTCTACAAGTACAGTCGAATTGTTGTAAAAAGCGTCCCTCGCGGAGTTTGCCGGATAAGGTAAAGACGGGACATTTGTACTTTTCTCATCGCCAGGATTCTGCCAACGTTTTAGGTAATCAGCATGGCCGCCCCTCCAGTTTGCGTATAGCGCCAGATAATCAATGCTACTTCTTCGGAAATAATATCCTCCTTTTAACGTCATCGTAAACGAAAGGGAGAAATCCTTGTACGAGAATGTATTGCGTAAGGAACCAAACACGGTAGGCACAGCCGAACCGTGAAAAACTAGTGAGGACGGCGATCCAGATGTTATAGCGTAATAATCCTTGCTTATTTCACCATCAAGATAACCTTGCGGATCGCCATTCTGGGGATCCAGTCCCGCCCAAGGATAACTATAGATGCCGTAAACCGGCTTACCCTTAAAGGGAGAAACCAGAAGTCCATACCCTACATAATTAGCCGCCAGAGATGAACTTGACATTTCATAATTAGTGACCTGGTTGGTGGTATAATTCAAGATCGCATCTGTTCGCCATTTAAACTGGCGCTCTATAATACGTCCATGCAGCACCAAATCTAACCCATTCCCTTTCATTTGCGCTACGTTACCCTTATATAGAAACTCAGCAGTTGGAGATATAACACCTGTGGTAGGATCAATCGGTGCTTGTCCGATCAGATCTATTCCTTTTCTCGCATAATAGTCTATACTACCTGAAAATCGATTGTTTTTAAAGCCGAAGTCAATTCCTAGGTTTAACATTCCTGATTTTTCCCAGCGTAATTCGGGATTTCCGGGGCTGAAAACGTAGGCATAATCAAGCCCTGTAAGATAGGTATTGCTGGCAGACCGCAAGGTTGTAAGCGCCGACAGCGTATTGTCGACATTACCATTGTAACCATACGTCGCTCGGAATTTGAGCACTGGCAACATGTCAAGCCTGTAGAAGTCCTCTTTATGCACTTGCCAGCTTAAACCTGACGACCACAGCGGTACCCCTTTCTGGTTGGTCGCAACACCAAATAAGTTAGAGGCATCTTTGCGCAGACTTGCCGATAACGTGTACCTATCTTTTAACGTATAAGCGGCATTTCCATAATAGGAAGTAAACCTAAATAGAACATCTTCAAAATTAGTATTATTCGGTATGCGCAACATTCCACGCAGATTGTTGTAAGTTGGAAGGAGGTCCGCATAGTTTACACTTCCGAATGTTAGAAGCTCGCCATTGTAACCATAAGTACGGTTTCTATTGGAAGTGGTATGGGTTTGTCGAATCTCCATACCCACGATTGCCGAAAGTTCATGTATTGCATGCCAGGTTTTGTTATAGTTTAGCTGCCCTCTTCCAACATGGGATTTCAAGTTTGATTGCCCTAAATCGAGAAACCCACCTGTGGGAACACGGTAGTTTATTACCGATCCATCCTGATAACTGAAAAGATTAACCCAATTGCGCGCAGGGAAACTATTAGGAACGGCATAGTTTCGGTCGCTCCCCGATTGCTGTTGATACTGATATCGTGCTTCCAGGCCAAATCCATTGGAGAGTTTATATTGGATCCCCGCATTCAAACGGATATCGTTTTGTTGTGACGTATTATCTGCGAGATTCAGTTCTTCCAAAGGTCTGTATTGCCAGTCAAGAAGTTTATCAGAGCCGACCGTATCAATATAAGCCAGACGATATTCATAAGGTATCGCTAATGGGTTTCCATTTGCGTCAGCTAGGGAAGCATATGGGTAAAATCCCTTCGGAGCGGAATTAATCATTTGAAGGCCCAAATTATTATTTTGGCTATTGATTTGGGTGAAAACTATGCCAGCTTGGAGGTATAATCCTTCCAAGGGATTGAAGTTATTTTCCGATCGGAGCGTTAACCTATCCAAGCCATTACGCTTTAGGTTCTCCTGGTTCTTATCCCATCCAGCCGATAGCATGTAGTTGTACTTATTTGAGCCGCCGCTATAACTCAATGCGTACTGTTGATTGAGATTTGACTGATAAAAATATTTACTCAGGTCATTGCGTACATCAACTTTCTTAAATGATTCAATTTGTTCATTCACTTCTTTGGAAGACAATTTCCCGTTTCTTAGCTGCGAAAGAAGTTCAACGACCGGGGAAACCACGGGTTTTCTTACGTTGTTTAAGGTGGCATTGTAGTAGCCCTTATCAAAAAGATACAACTCCAAATCAATAAAATCAGCTGCGTTCAACATCGGAGCATAGAAAAGATTGGGCTTAGCTCCATAGGTTAGATTAGCAGAGAAATCGACGGAAGAGGGCCTATTGTATTTCCCTTTTTTGGTGGTTATTACAATTACGCCATTGGCGGCTCGTACGCCCCAAATGGAAGCTGCCGCTGCATCTTTAAGAAACGTAATATTGTCAACATCATTGGGATTGATATTATCAATGTCCCCCTCGTAGGGGAAATTATCCAATATAATCAGTGGGGATGCATTCCCCATAATGGTGCTCCGCCCCCTTATCGATAAACTTTTACCGCCTGATCTATTGTTGAAATTCAAGCTGCTGTTCCCTTCTAAGCGGCTAAGAATGCCAGTACTGACACTCCGGTTGATTAACTCATTGTTTAGGGTTTCAAAAGATCCCGTGGCTCTCTCCTTAGGGAGACTTTGGTATCCTGTATTAACCACGACTTCTTCCAGCTGTGTGGCTTGCGCTTTTTTAAGAGTGACCACAATAAATAACGGACTCGTATTTTTTATACCGACTCTTTTCTCGTGGTAACCCAGATGACTGACCAGAAGGGTATCAGCATTCGAATTGAGATGAATAGTGAAATTGCCATCACTTTTAGCAATTATAGAGCCTTGCTTACCCATTAGCCGCACACTGCTACTGGCTAATGGTTGATTATCTTCGTTCACGACTGCTAACGAAATAGTGCGCGGCTTGGTGGTTTGCGCAACCCCGAGCGTCGCGTAGATAGTTAATATGGCAACTAGTATATATTTCATAACCATTGTTTCGTTAAATTCTTAATGATCACTGATAATAAAAAACTCAATCTCCCGCTTAGCTTTCTCCAATGAAATACCCTGCTTGCGAAGGGCTTCCTGCAGAGGCGTCAAATCCTTTTGATCTGGTCTTGGAAATTGCAAATCGAGCGTTTTTGAATAATTTGTTTCATCAACGACCAGCAAGGGTAACACTTCATTTAGGTAACCATAGAGTGCATCCATGGTATTGTTTTGGGTGTAAATTTGACCGCTATCTTCATCAAAGAAATTATCCTTTCTTTCACCTCCCTTGGAGGAAGATTTATGGAGATTTGGCAAAGCTTTCAAAACATAGCAATCAGTCTTTCGTTTCTCAAAACGTGCATTTAAGCCAAAAAAATGTTGAAGATCAACCGCCACCCGTCCCCGCACTTTATCAGCTTCGCTTAATGGCGTAATTAGCTCGTAAGTAAACAAATCGCTGGTCGATGGCCGACTGGGATCTTCGGAGCTAACAAAAAGCGCTCGCTTGACAGAATCTATAATTTCGTACTTAATACGCTCTTTGGAGAAGCTCTGAATCTTTTTATAAGCAAGTGAGTATAATGTAAGCGCGCGGCAATTGATGCCATAAATTCGAGAAGTTTTGTTGATAGAATCAGATATAACTGACGAAGTCATTTGGAAAACCCCTGGAATCGCCTCTGAAAACAAGGATCGATATTTTATTGCCGTACCATTGCCGCCATTCCCATCAATAAATAAAGGCTTTTTAGAATCGAAGCTTAGTAAGTCAACTTTATTCGGAACGTTCAAATTCTCACCATTGATTACTGCTTTAATATTCGCTCTGTTCACGGGTTCAATTCCAGTGATTGCCTCGATCCTACCCTCAGGATTCACCCATACATAATGGGGGATATATTTATGGGGGAAGTATTCTTGTAAAATCGAGTTGTTTACGACCGTCGGCAGTTGCCATCTTTGGGCCTTAATAAACGTCTCCGCCTTCTCTAGCTTATCATTGGTTACAGGTATAATAACAACTTCTTTGGTTAACTCTTTTTGAATCGTGTCTAATTTCTGTAAGGATGTAATACATGATGGACACCATGTAGCCCAAAAATCCAAGATAATTAGCTTGCCCTTATATTCACTTAGGGTAATGCTTTCTCTACCCTCTGGGTGATTGACCACTTGTAAGGGTAAATCCCAAAGCGCATCGGGTACCGGATCGCCGATATTGAGGGCTGCAATGTTGTTTGCAGTCCCGACTTCTCGGGACTGCGCTTGGATCGACGATCCACTAAACAACATGAAACATAAGACTGTAAAAAAGTGCCTGCCGGATACGCCCAGTGCTACGTATCCTTTATTGGCAGGCTGAAATATCTGCTTTAGCTTATGCCAAAGCATGGCCACGGCGTGTAATAACGTCATTTTTAGAATTATAAAGTTTATAATGCTGATTAATTAATCCTTTAGTAAAATAAAGGAGGACGTCAAACAGGGGACTTTATTAGGTTTTTGTAGAGTTTCTTTTTCATCTTGTTGTTCCTTAGCTTGATACAGAGGGAACAACAGATAGCAAAAAAGGCTACGAGGGCTATGTTCCGTCTGATAGTAACGAGGCACCGGCTAAGGGCCCAGACAACTACAGCTGATAGGAACACGCCCTCGTAGCCATAAATATGGTACGAGGACAGTGCTTTCATCCTACCACTCGTTGTCTTCGAAATTTTAGCCGGTTTCCGTTACGAGTATGTTTAATGAAAAACTCTGTCACTACTTGATAGTAATGTTTAGAGTTTCAAATTTATTCTTTTTTATTCATATCAAAGTATTAAAATCATTTCAATCCAAACAAATATAGATACTTTTTTTAAAAAACGAAATATATTTCGGAGTAATTTGTTTAGTGGTATTTGTTTGGACTTTTATTTTTCTTTATGAAATCTAATAGTATGTTTTAAATGGATTTCGAAGCGGAAAAAATAAGGATTGGAATAAGGTGTAGGAAAATAAGAAAAAAACTTGGTTATACCAGTCATGAGACGTTCGCTTATGAAAGAGATTTGGACAGATCCCAATATGGCAAAATCGAGAGTGGAGGATATAATTTGACTTTAAAAGTTATGGTTCGCACTCTTAATGCTTTAAATGTGAGTTTTTCTGAATTTTTTAACGAACAATATGATAAAATCGAATTAGACAAAAACATTTAGTGCTTTTATTTTTTTTGGGAATGGACGAAAAGGAATCATTGGGTAAATATATACAACAACGACTAAGAGAAAGAGGTATCGAGGATAAAGCCGTTGCCGATATTCTTAATCTGTCCGTTAAGACCGTTCCCAAAATTTATAAACAATCTGAAATACCCAGCGACCGTATTGCAAAAATCAGCATATTGTTAAATGAGAATGTCTATTTACACTATTACGGTAGTAAAGAACCATTGAAATCTATCTTAAACCAAAACACCCAAGAATTAGAGCAAAAGGTTTCCAAATTAGAAGCGCTAATTGAACAACACACCAAAACGATAGACGATAAGGATCATATCATCGAACTTCAAAATAAACTTATCGCTGAATTGGAGGAAAAACTATCGAAAGATAACTCTTAAAAGACTATATAACGGCAGGGAAAGACGAGTTATAAAAATGCTCGCTTTTTTATATATTGGTACGACCATGTACATATAAGCTATATAAGTATGAGACCAATAATTATCGCTTATATTTTCTTGTTTGTGGTTTGCTTCACTGGATGTTCAAAAGAGAATACCGTCCAAGAAGAACCAGAAACCCAATTCACCTTTAGGGTGAAGAAAAACGGCTTGGAATGGAAAGTTACTACGGCTAAAGGCTTTTATAATAAAGACGACGGCACATGTCACGTATCGGGTGTCGGTGAAAACAACGAACACCTACATTTCACATTTAAAAAATACCCTCAACGTACAGGCAAATTAGATGAATTTCATTCTGGTGTAATTATCCCATCATGCCCAATATGTGCCAGTCTGTCTGCCTCATACACGCTCAATAGTGTCGAAACAAATAAATTGGAAATTATCGGGTTTGACAATATACAAAACCGGATCATCGGACAATTTAATGTCCAACTGAAAAGAGAACGCCTTTATGATAGTGAGGATTTCGACGAAGAATTAAACACTTATGAGGGGTTGTTTAGTGTCCGGTATGAGGACATAGGATTGTAGAAGAAAAAGCCATTTACCCCTGCGGGCAAATGGCTAACTAAACACTTTGAAACAAATTTATTAACAGGATCAGATACTATAAGATTAAAGTTGTTCGAAATCAGAATATTCCAATCTTAAAGGGAAGTACCATCTATCTCCGTAAGTACAAAAACGTCCATTTCTCTTTCTTCTTTTTCGCATATGATTCCATACTTCAGCAAATTAGCCTTTAATTCTTCGATGCCAATTTCTACATCCATTTGAGCAACCGAAGGATTATAACCTTCGGACTCGTTAACAATAAAATGATTACCAACGATATTGTTATACTTATACACAAAAGCTGAGAGTTTATAGCTGTTACCATCGATTTTCCTTTCGGTATCAGTAAATTGATTATTTTTCTTAAGCACAAGGCATTTGATGGTACGCTTTTCCATCCTTCCGTCCAAGCCAAAAAAAAGATCAAGATCATTTTTGATAAATTTCCGAATCTGGTCAATCGGTTTATCCCCCTTCGTAATAAGATCGTAACACCATATTGCATCCTCCTCCGCTTCGGTGTCCATCTGCTTGTCCTGCCGTTTTAAGAAAGCAGGATTCAGGTACATCGTTTTGTCTTTGACTTCAAGGACAATTCTACTTTTGGGAAGACGGGAGAGATCTTTATAGGCCAGTGAGTAGATATTAATGAGCGACACGTTAGTTGCCCGAAACCTGACACTTGAATCGCTCTCCACAAACGGGCCTCCAAACATGGTAGATATACCATCAATTTTAGGTGTTATCACACTTCTCTGCAAAAAGAAGGATTCATCAGCTCCATTATTACCAATCAATAAAGGTAGGTTGTGATCGTAATCCAATACATCTTTTTTTTCCTTTAATGCAACGTCCCCCTTTAAAACAGCTTTAATATTATCTTCATTTACTTCTCCCGATCCGGTAATGGCCTTGACAATACCATCTCCATCAATCCATACCACGTGGGGTACCATCTTATGAGGGAAAAGTTGGGAGAGCGTACTATCTTCTACGGCAGAATAGAAATCCAACTGAGATAGCACAGGATTCTTTTCGGAAAACGATTTAATATCCACTTCTTTCCCTGCTGTTACAGGTAGAATAATAATATCATCTCCAAACTCCTCTTGCAACTTGTGCATTTTCGGCATAGCCGCTATACATGTGCCACACCAAATGTCCCAGAAGTCAAGGATCAGCAACTTGTTTTTAAAGTCTGAAATTTTTACGGAAGGGGTTTTATAATTAAGCATCTTAATGACCTGTTCAGTATTTACCCTATCACCAATTTTCAACCTTTTAATAGTCTGATCTTGCGCCGAAAGAACAGTACAAAAAACTGTCAAGAAAAATATAAGCACGAATTTCCTGGGTATAATCTCTATGTAACTCATAAGCTTACCTTGGGTTTTGTTGCATACTATTGTTCAATATAACACTATTAGGTATTGGCAAAACATATTTAGGACTATTCGGCTCTAATGTGTAAATCTTTCCATCAATATTTCTTGTTATCGTTTTTGAAAAACGGCTGTCCTTGTTCAATCGTCTTAAATCCGACCACCGTAATCCCCGCCATATTAATTCCTTTCTTCGCTCATCCAAGATAAACCTTAATACAGTTTCATCATTGTCCGAACTGAATGGAATAAATGTACTGTTATAGCGATTTTTTAATAGTTCGTTTACGGTCTGTAAAGCCGTGGTAATATTTCCTGCTCTTGCTTCACATTCAGCTTTTATCAGATAGATTTCGTTGGTAGAAATTCCGGCAAACCACATTCCTGAATTGCCATCGTAATTTCCCCTAAAGGAATAATAGCCCGCTCTGTTTCTAAAGAAAGCTGTTTTTCTAATATCGTTCGATTCATAAGACTTATATAGGTTGCTATCAATTCTTCCATAGGTAATGCTCATCACCATACGCCCAAAATCGTTAGCATGAAAACTTATTTCTTCCTTATAGCGAGGTATCGGGAATGAGGTTGCCGACCCCATTGTTAATGTATTGTAATCAAGTAAAGCATCTGAATAGCTTAAACAAGTGTCTGCGTAAGATAGTGCTTTATCATAGTCTTCCATTGATAAGTATATGCGGGCTAACAGTCCATAGACAGCCTGCTTCGTTGGTGTTGTTTTATATGGGCTATTGACGGATAAAAGTATAACAGCCCTGTTCAAGTCATTGGTAATTTTAGTATAAGTTTCTTCAACCGATGACCTTATAGATTTCTCACCAATATCAGATTTTAACCTTAGTGGAATACCTAAGTCTGTTTGTGCCGTATTTTTCTCATAAGGTTTTGCCCAAAGCTGGGCAACATTGTAAAATGCAAAGGAGCGGAAAAACAAAGCCTCTCCCTCAATTTGGTTTTTTTCTACCGGAACAGGTTCAATTTTCTCCAACTGCTCCAAAATCAAATTGCATGAGTAGATTGCTGCATACATCATCGACCATTCGTTGGTTTCATCATCGTTAAATACATCATCATTCCATGTATAGATGTTTTTTGCTGTTAATGAAGTGAATCTATTCAAATTTTCTGTTTGTACAAATTGATTATCCGTAGCACCATCCTGAATTGAGGGATACCAGCTATTCATTCTCGATGTGTTATACAATAATGCTCTAAGGTCTGCAACCGTGGTCGGTACGACAAGCGATTTATCCGGTTTAACGTCCAAATATTTTTCACATCCTGAAAATGTGATTATTGTAATCAGTAATATTATTATATATCGTGTCATAGTTTCTAAATTTTAAAAGCCTGCTCTTAAACCAAATGAAAAAGTTCTTAGTGGTGATAAATCTCCAAATTCCGGGTCGACGTTATGTTTATCCGCTTTCCATATCGTCCCTAAATTGGTAGCGTACATCAATACCTCCAATCTTTTCAGTTTCCATTTGTTTTCCAATGATTTAATTTGGTAACTAAGGTTGATGTCCTGTAAGCGTATATTGTCTCCCTTTGAAATCAGCACTTCGGCACGTGGATAAAAATAGCCATCCCGATTGTTATTATTCGGATAGACCATTGACGGAATCTGTGTGGTGACTTCATCACCCGGCTTTTGCCATCTTAGACTAAAATCCGAATGCGAACCTGTGCCATTGAATATTGCGTTATAGAACACGCTGTTTCTCCTGAAATAGAACCCTAATTTATAGCTGATATTGAATGAAAGACTTAACCCTTTCCATGAGAACGTATTTCTTAAAGCACCGAAATGTGTAGGAGTGGCGGAGCCATAATAAATCAGTTCTTCTGGTGTGGTTTCGTTGCGGATGGCTGCATAATCTTTGCTTACTTCGCCATGAAGGTAGCCCATAGGGTCGCCTGTTTCGGGGTCAAGACCAGCCCATCGAAATGCAAAAATAGAATAGGCGGGTTTTCCAATGATGGGCGAAATAACCAATCCGCTATTAAGATAATTATTGAGGTCTCTTGTCTCGGCAAGATATTCCGTTATTTTAGTTTTTACGGTACTGTACAGCAAGTCTGTCCGCCATTCAAATGCTTTACGGATATTGACACTATGCAATTGTATATCTATTCCGTTTCCGGTCATGGAAGCCGAATTTCCAAGATAAGTGAACCCTCGGCTACTTAAGGAACCTATTGCACCTGTGGTTTGGTCGATAGGCATATAACCAATAAGGTCGGTATTTTTCTTGTGATAGTATTCAAATGTACCGCTTAAACGTTGTTTTAAAACAGCAAAGTCAAACCCTACATTGAACTGCCCGTTCTTTTCCCAACGAAGATTTTCGTTCGGTGGATTAACTAATACACCATAAGGCGTATTTATTAAATTTCCACCATTGTAATAACGCATTGTGGGCAGAGCCGAAACATTGCGATTGAGGTTACCGCTATAACCGAAAGTCGTCCTTAGCTTCAACAGGTCAAGCCATGTAATATTGATAAACCGTTCATTCGTCAGATGCCAGCTACCACCAACCGACCAAAGTGGGGTAAACCGTTGATTGCTCCTTACTCCAAACAGATTTGAGCCATCTTGTCTTGCACTAATGTTAAGATTATAGCGGTTATCAAACGTATAAGCCCAATTGGTAAAAAAGGATATAAACCTATCGTTAGTTTCGGATGTAAAATATGGATTTGGAATTTTTGCAATTCCACCTGTGGGACTGTACAAAGTATAATCAGTATCGTAATTAACTGCGATAGTCGTCAAAATATGGGGATTATAACCATATTGTGTAGACTGTGTTAGAGTGGTGTTTGCCTGACGAGCCTCTGCTCCAGCAAGACCTGTTAGCTGGTGTTTATCCCAAGTTTTGGAGTAATTCAGTTGTAAACGGAGAGATTGCGACGTGAAGCTGTTTGTTGATTCATTTAAGATATCGCCCAAAGGTATTGGGCGGAATAACGCTCCATCCGTACCAACCTGTGTATAGGTATTTATCCTATCACGGGTATAATAGGATGCCATGCTCCGTATATCTTTTCCTGCTCCCTGTGCGTTTTCATATTGGTATTTGATTTCTACAATCAGCCCTTTGCCAATGTCATAATTCAGCCCTGTATTCAATATCAGGCTGTTTGTTTTCTGCTTATTGTTGATGAGGTTTATTTCGTCCAATGGACGATACGTCCAATCTAATAATCCATTTTGTTTTGTTTCCTGAATATAGTTTGACCGATAATATCGGTCTATTGGTAAAGCGTTTCCATTTTCGTCCGCAATACGGGCATAAGGTAACGAAGAAAAATTGGTAGGTCTTCCTGCGTTTGTGAAGGTATGGGTAAAAAACAAGGCGGCATCCCAACTCAATTTTTTGGAAAGTCGAAACGTATTGTCAGAACGTAGATTATACCGTTTATAACCTCCATCGGTGGTGCTGGTATTGTCATCATAGCCACCAGAAAGATAATAGCTTACATTTTCGCTCTGCCCACTCACGTTTAGGGAATATTGCTGGTTTAGCCCTTTCCTGTAAACGTATTTATTCAATTCCCGACGTATATCGTATTGCGCTAATTCGTTCAGCCCTTGTTGCAATGCGGCATCGGTTAGTAACCCGTGTTTATTTTTATACATTAATTCCACTGCGGGGGATAATGGCACGTAGCCTAACTGCTCATTGGCATCGTAAAAGTTATTGTCAAAAAGCATTTTTTCGACACCTATATAATCCGCAGAAGACATATAAGGCAGTTGCATCATATCCGGCTTTTGAATAAGAGTCATATTGCTGTTAAACGATATGGCAGGCGGCTGGTTCCGTTTGGCTTTCTTGGTCGTTATAACGATTACACCGTTTCCGGCTCTTACGCCCCATATAGAGGCTGCCGTAGCATCCTTTAGAATGGTAATATCTTCTACATCGTTTGGATTGATGCTATTAATATCTCCCTCATAGGGGAAGTTGTTCAATATAATTAGTGGTTGCCTATCAGAAAATATGGTGCTTAAACCCCGGATGCTTATTTCACGATTGCCTCCAAGTTGTCTGTTATCAAACATTACTGAACTGGCGATACCATCCAATCGGCTCAATACATCGGTAGAGATTTGACGATTAAACAATTCGTTGTCGATATGGTCAAATGACCCTGTGGCTCTTTCTTTAGGTATTTTTTGAATACCCGTAGAGAGCGATACACTTACTTCACCCATCTCAGCAGTGAAAGGAGAAAGGGCAATACGCCCCATCTGATATCTTGCGATCAGCCTCCGCGATGTATAACCCAGATACGTGACTTCCAATTGGGTTCCTTCCGACACGTTGCTTAATTGAAAATCGCCATTTTCATCGGCTATTGTCTGTACCGATGTCCGCCTGCCATTGCCGTCTAAAACAAAAATGGTGGCACCCGCGAGAGGTTCACCTTTATCGTTGATAACGCGTCCTCGGATAGGCTCTTGCTCAGTAAGCTGTATTTCAACGGAAGCACTTTCAGTTGCTACGTGCCTATCCTTAATTACAATTGAATTATCTTGTAAAGTGTAATCCAATCCTCGTGGAAGAAGTATCTTATCCAATGCATCTTTTAAAGTCGCCTTGTTCAGCTGTATAGTCACAGGCGTGGCCCGGCTGACCAATTGGTAATCCAGCACAAGGAAATCATAACCGGATTGCTTCCGGATATTGTCGATCACCTTCTGTAAGGAAGTATTCTTTTCATTGAGACTCACCTGCTGGGCCAGTACACCGGCCTGCACCTGTAAGAGCAGTATTGTCATCATGACCATGATCAATTTCATAATCAACAGTATTTTAAACGGTACGCGCCGAAACTGCACACCTTTGTAATAAGCGTTTATTTGCATATTTTTGCTTTGGTTTGAGTTTTACAGAATGATTGTCACAAATTGTTTTTCCCGTTTTGCGGGATAGGTTGGCTCAAACTCCGGCCGGTCGTGCTTCCAACACTTCCGGCTTTTGTCTTTTAGCCCTACCTATTGGTTTCTTAGCCTGTGTTGGGTAGTATCTCTTTATTCATACATAGCGTTTTTAAGTTAAAGATTGATTATTAAATTTCTTGTTTCACTGTTGAAGATTTGCATGGATGGGCTTACATGACAGTGATCACATCACCCGATACCTTAAACCTAACCTTTCCCGTTGTTTCCATAAGATCGAGTACCGCACGGATACTTCGTGAGCGGGAAACAGTACCACCTACCGTAATGGCTTTAGCTTCTTTGCGTTCATAGTGAACCTCGACATTGTACCATCGCGCAACGGAACGGAAGACTTCTTCCAACGTTTCACCCCGAAAGACAAAATCACCTTGTTGCCATGCCAGTACCTGATCAATGTCAGCATCCAATATATGCATATCACCCCCAGAGGAAAGAACGCTCTGCTGTCCGGGCATCAGCGACCTTCCGTTGACCATTACCGCACCTTCTACCAGTGTAGTTTTTAAGCTGGACTCTCCAGAATAGGCTTGTATATTGAATGTCGTACCAAGATCCTCTACCAATTGTCCCTTGCTCTCGACGAAGAATGATCTTTTGGGATCGTCGTGGACGATGAAATATCCCTCTCCTTCGAGGTTAACGCGGCGATCCGAATGCACAAAGCGAGATGGAAAGGTCAGTCTTGAATCGGCATTGAGCCATACCTTTGTACCATCGGGAAGGGTGAAGGCATATACCTGTCCTTTAGCTGTGGTAGCGACAATATCAACGACATCATCCAATGGCAATCCGTCAGCGCCCAAGATCGGGCTTCCGTCATCGTATGTCAAAGATTGCCCCATGATAGCACCTTGTCTGGCACTATCCAACTTGATTGTTCGCCCATCTGCTAATACCAATGTCGCACCATAACCACCCGGCGCAACGTCTTCTGTTTGTGATGTTGTTTGGTTTACATCATCCTGATCCGATTGGTAAACAAATCGCCAAGTCAAAAAAATAAGAGCCAGAACCGCTGCTATAGACGTGTACTTGGCTATGGTACGATAGATATTCCGTGAGGGGTTGGGAGTTATGTTTTTCCAGACACGTCTTTTACGCTTTGACAGATCCCTTGCAGGACTCTGCTCGGGAGCCTTCTCCGCCATTTTGTTGAAATAACTGTTGACTATACGAGCTTCGTCTTTCGTACACTCTCCACGAAGATAGCGGTCAATCAGTTGTTGCATTTTGTCTTGGTTACTTTCCATAAAGTGATCCCATTGATATATAGTGTAGTCGTACAGGACAGGGTATTGTTATAGATAGCCTGTAAAATAATTTATCAGCTATGGCCAATCCACGATAGGAGACCGGTTATTTGCAGGAGCAAGAAGCAGGTTAGACGAGAACGCAGGCGCACAAGCGCATTGTGTATCTGTTGCCGGACAGTACCTTCGGACAGGTTGAGATTGTCCGCTATTTCCTTATTGCTTAGGTAATGTTTTCGGCTCAATTCGAATATAGCCCGCATCTTGGAAGGAAGCTTATCGATTTCACTTTCGATCAGTTGCTGTAGATCACGCTCGATCACGGTATCATCTGTGGACCAAACGCCTTTTTGATAATAATCCTGTAGACCGGCCAAATAGTCGTATCGGCTTTTTTGTTTTCGTGCATGATCTATCAGTGCATAGCGTGCGCTCTGGTAAAGATATGAGCGCACAGAACTTATGGAAGTCTGTGTAGCACTTTCGTACAAAGCCATAAAAATCTCCTGCGTAAGATCCTCTGCCTGGTCGTCATCGTGCAACATCCTGCGATTAAAGGAATAGATAACGGCGAAATAGCGGTCGTACAATTCTGCATAGGCATTCCCGTCTCCCTGAAACATAAGTTCAGCAAGTTCATTGTCGGTATATACCCTGTACTTTGACTTCTTCAACAATATAGCTTTCCGTTATTAATGCGCTCTTTAAACTTAAATAAATTTGAGGGTATACGCAATTGATTCCGTTGGAACTGATCCGTCCAGTTTGTCGATTTTTCCTCTTTAATATGGGGATATTATGATCCCGTTAAAATAAGTAGACGGATACGGAATAGAAATGTTATAGATGGGAATTACTTTTTATTTTCTTTGGTTTTTTTAAGAGCATCTAACTGTGATGTGTATTTCTTTTTTAGATTTTTTAATGACGAATATGACAGCATCAAAATAGATGAGTAATACGAGTTTTTAAATGTATTACAACAATACAGGACAAGGGCGAGTTTATCAAAATTCGCCTTTTTCTTTTTTTTACCACCTACCAGATAGCACAAAACTCAAAGCTGTCTCCGTTCAAATTCTTCGAGAAATCCCTGTTCATCCAGCATCGCCAACATATCGGCATACCATAGATAGGTGAAATCTTTTTTCTTTCGCAAGTCGGGCAGCTTAATCTCCATAATGTCGCCCACGGTTTCCAACCCCATACGTTTAGCACGCTGTATAAACTCAACATCGCTCTGGATGTGGGTTAAGAATATGTCTGTTGATGTCATTTTTTAAATTAGATTATGTGGTGTAAATTAAAAATAAATATCCTATCATCACAAATTTTTCAGCTCAAACATGAAAGATGACGTTTCTATTTCTTAACGGCAGAATGATAAGTTATATTACATTCTCTCCCATGCCAGACCATCGCCAAAGGTCTCCACATTTCTACCACTTTTCCAGTCAATTCAGAACCTCTCTCTATAAAATACCGCACTTTTGAAAATCACCAAAAATCCATTTTAATACTATTTAAACCCACTTTTTGACCAAAGGGTGAAACGTTTCTTTCACCCCCTTACACTGTTTTTGCGTTGGCTCGTTTTCGTGCTTTGTACCCGAATGGAAGAATAAATCCATCGGGAAGAATGAAGTACACGGAACTGGCAACGCTGCTAAAAAATGCAGCCGAACAAGGAACAGCAAACGCAATCAAAGAAGAACAACCTGTTCCCGATCAGTTGACCAAAGCCGACGCTTACCGCCTGTACGGTCGTAGCAATGTGGATAGATGGCTCCGTGAGGGGCTGATCTCCAAACAACAACCTACCGACACTTCCCAAATCTTTTTTGACAGATCGGAACTCGAAGCCGTCGCGGCTTCGAGCAATCGGATCACCTACCTGCCCGCAAGGGACAGGTAAGCGCATCCGCTGCGATAGCGGAGCAAGAACGGTCTTTGACATCGAGGAGTGAAGCATTATCCCGTGAGGAACGGGAAATTTTGCGAAAGTGAGGTAAGCCTAATACTTGGCGGTACCAATATACTGAAAGCGCATTGGCAGGCGATAGCCCGGTCTGTACGGACTGACGTGGGTAGCTCCGACAACTTAACCATAACCGGCAAGAGCGGATCATTTCGGGTTCGTTGCCCGTTGCCGGTTCCAATATGGGAAGACCCAACTTCCCCTTATCAGTAAACCATCAAACCCCAAGAAGCCATGAACATACTATTGACACCGCTGCAATTGCAGACATTGCTTTCCTATGCTGCCGAAATGGGCGCAAAACTGGCCCTGTCCAAAACCGGACACATTCGGCCATACCTCAAAAAATCAGAAGCATTCAAGCGGTACGGACGAAAGAACGTTGAGCATTGGATTGCGCTCGGTATCGTCACCCCCCGAAAGGACGGCGACCACTCCGCAGCGTGGAGGATCGACCGCATGGAGATCGAAGCCGTGAGCAAATCCCGCGAAGCCATGCGTTACCTATAAAACCATCCATCACATCAAAATAAATCCTTATGACATCTTACAAAAACAACACACCATCCAACGGACTCCCCGACCTCGTTTCCCTGCTCAAAGCATTAGGGCATGAACCTGTAGCTATCAATGGCGATGAATTTGGATACGCCAGCGTGTTCGGAAAACGAACCAACAACAAAATAGTCCTGACAGTCAACCAACAATTTAAAAGCTGGTTTGACAGCTCACTCGGCAAGGGGGGCAACCTCATGGATTTTGCCTGTACCTATTGGCCACTTCTTTCCTCTGGACGGATCGAAGAAAAACTGCGGGAAATACAAGCCCAATCAGCTAAAAAAGATAGACGACTGCGAAAACGGAAAGCAACCAAGATACCCCATTATCAGATCGATCGCGCCCGCCCTTTGGGATACAACCATGAGGTTACCGATTTTCTAATGGAAAGCGGGCTCTGGGAACTCGCCGATCTGAATATCCGGGAAGTCTATTATTATGTAACCGACCAAAAAGGCAACCGCAAGGACTTTTGTGCCGCAGGCTGGATGAACGAAAATGGCGGTTGGGAAGTGCGCGCCCAAAACTATACGGGCTGTATCGGTACAAAGGGAATGACCTTTATTTCGGCAAGTGAAACCGCGCTTGCCATATTCCCCGAATATGTGGACTATCTGAAAAGACGGAACGACCAGCACCTGCACTACGCATCGGTACTGATACTGAACCATCCCGAATTTGTGTCCGCAGCGCTGAAACGTGCCAGCCATTTTGAAAAGGTACTGCTCTATATCGATGAAACGAGAGACGGATACCAATTGGCGACCGAAGCATTCACCCAAAAACTACCGCATGCCGAAGTTATACCCCTTTAATTATCCAATCCCTGCTTATGTCAAAATATGTAAACGTGGACGACCTGCGGGAAATCCCAATTTCGGACTTTCTGGCCCGGCTCGGCCACCATCCGGTACGGAAAACGGGCAAGGAACTCTTTTACCACAGCATGCTACGGGAAACCAAGCAAGACACCCCATCGCTGACCGTTTGGGATGAGGGCGGAAAATGGATCGACCGGGGTGGCCCGAACTCGACAGGCATCCAGGGCGGTAGTATCGTCCAGCTTGGCCTTGCCTATTGGCCCCAGCTTTCCTTTGTCGAGGTACTGAACAAGATAAAGGATACCTGCGATATGCAGGCATCCATGATACCAGCTTATAAACCCGTGAAATCCCCCACAGAAAAAGAACAAAAAGGCTATACCTTTGAACTCGTGCGGACACAGCCAGTCGGCAGAAACTTTGTCCTGACCAAATATCTTGAAGAACGTGGGATATTGGACGTTGCACATGGACACCTGCACGAAATCTATTACAGAAACCGTCTTGACAACGAAAATAAAAGCATTTTCTACGCCATTGGCTGGAAGAACGATCAGGATAATTGGGAGTTTACCAATGCCAAAGGTTTCAAGAGCAGTATCGGCAAGAAAGGTATATCCGTGATCCCCGGCAATCCAGACCATGCCGTTCTCTTTGAGGGTTATATGGACTATCTAAGTTGGCTTAAAGTGAACCGCCCTGATCCTGCACCGACCGCCATCGTCCTAAATTCCATTGTCCAGTTAAAGAATGCCATCGAGCGAGTGAAAGGCATACCCACCGTAGACGTGTATTTCGACAATGACGATCCCGGTCGCAACTGTACACAAAGGCTGATCGAAGCCGTGCCACAGGCCAAAGATCGTTCGGGTGTTTATGGGGCTTACAAGGATTACAACGATATGCTAAGAGCTGCCCTAAATGAGCATGAATTACAGCACCAACGGGCGGGGCCCAAGCGTTGATTTTTGGAGGGGTCGAAATCAGTTATTCAGCTATATAGATAACTGGATATTGGTATATATCGATAGCTATCTATATAGCCATCCCGATATACAGATATTCATATATCCCGATATTTCGATAGACAGCTATGCAGATAGCAATACATATAGATATACATATATCCCGATATAGGTATATCCTGATAGGTAGCGATATGGATATATGTATATCCACATATCCATATATACAGATATTCAGATAACTGCACATCCCGATATACAGCTATCCATATATACATCTATCCCGATAGCTGTATATATGGATATATGACCGATTTAAACGTGGTTTATCAATCGGTCATCCCCAACCCTATATGCGAAAAACACCCCCCAAACCCACTTTTTTGCCCCTTGCGGTATAACCCCACTTTTTTGTTTTGTGGTGTGCAAGTTGTGTTTTTGTACGTACGGCTCTCGTACCTCGATGCCGTACCCACAAAAACCAACTTGCCCCGGAACAGACCAACTCCGATGGAGCAGGTCTGCACCAGGGTAGGAAAAAGGTCGCAACTCCATTTTTCTCCTGCCAAGCGCACCACATCCGCCGACAACGGCGAAACATCCATAAACCCTTAAAACCATTACCATGCTAAGACACGGTAGCCTTTTTTCAGGCATCGGCGGTTTTGACATCGCCGCTTCATGGATGGGTTGGCAAAACATTTTCTCCTGCGAGAAAGACCCGTTCTGCCGAACCATTCTCAAACACTACCCCGCCAAATACTACACACTATGAAGACATCTACGATTTTAGGGCAACTCACTATCGAGGGCACATCGACATCATCAGCGGCGGGTTCCCCTGCCAGCCGTTCAGCCAAGCCGGACGGAGAAAGGGGGCGAAAGATAACCGTTACCTCTTCCCGGAGACTATCCGAATTATTAAGGAAGCACGACCGGAGTGGATCGTTCTTGAAAACGTTATTGGTCTGTTCACCATTCTCGAACCCGATAGTCTATCTGAAATGGAGATCAAAGCGATTGAGCTTTTTTGTCAGGACGGTGAACAACCTGCAACAAGCACCATCATCCGACTCCAACGACGAGTTATCGGAAGCATCATTTCAGAAATCGGAGCAGCAGGATATGTACTTCCGACACTAGAAGACGGCACGCCAGTCATTTTGTGTATTCCGGCTGCTGCCGTTGGCGCTCCACACCAACGGGATCGGGTTTGGTTTGTTGCCCACGCCAACCGCCACGGAGATAAGCAACATAAAAACGACAATCGAACAGGCAGAGGAAAGGCGACGGCTAAAGGACAGGAAGAACGAGAGAGGCAACGGTGGTCAGGTCTCCTTGACGGATTTTCTGGTGTACCACGCCCTGATCTCCCTGTGGAGCCCGGCAGAGGACTTAGCCGAGAGGATGCCCCAAGAAATACAGAAGCGTTTGCTGAAAGTACTACCAACAGCGGAGCAGATCGATGGCACGAAATTCCCCTATTGACGGGATGGCCAACTGAATCCCCGTTTTGTGGCCGAGATGATGGGCTTTCCGAAAGACTGGACAGAGTTACCTTTCCGACATGGCGTGCCGAAAGCATAAAAGCCTACGGAAATGCCATCGTTCCGCAGGTCGCCCTTGAAATATTCAGGGCGATACAGTCCGTCACCCTCAACCAAAAAGCACCATGAAGAACAGCATAAAAAAGAGGAAGCCCGCATCCCATGAACAACGATCCCGACGTTTTGAACTTCGGTTGAGCGAAGCAGAACGCACGCAGTTTCTTGATCTTGAAAAAGCACTTGGTCTAAGCCGTGCGGACATCGTGCGTATCCGGGTACTCCAACATTCCAAAAAGATGCTGGTCAATACCGCCGAAATCATGAAACTACTGGACAGTATCGGTACAGAGATCGGCCGATCCGGCAACAACATCAACCAATTGGCAAAACACGCCAATACCCTGCAACAACAGGGAATGTTACACTCCGCGCTGATCCGTGACCTTGCGCCATTGCTAACAGAATATATCAGATTGCAACGGAGGTTGGAACAGTCCATTCGGCAGCTCATCAGGCTTATAAGGGGGCAGACATGATCGTCAAGATACTCGACCCGTCCACTACGTTCAAAGGGGTGCGCTACAATACGAACAAAGTGGACAAGGATAAGGGCGAACTGATGAAAGTGGCAAATTTCGGTGCTTTGCAAGCCCTGCAAAATCTCCGTCCAAAAGATTACGTCAATTATCTGGAAGCCCAATCCGCAGCCAGTAGCCGCACGAAATACCCACAGCTCCACGCGGTCATTTCCTGCAAAGGGCGTTCGCATAGCAAAGAAGAACTAACCACCATCGCAGAGCAATGGTTGAGCGGTATGGGCTACGGTGAACAACCCTATCTCTTGGTATTCCATAAGGATACGGCAAACAATCACATTCATATCGTCTCCACACGGGTAGGCCGAGACGGCAAAAAGATAAACGACAGTTTTGAGAAAATCCGTGCCTACGAAGTGTTAAACCGTGTCGTTGGCGTGGACGAAAAGCAACAAGCCAATAAGGACATCGAAAAGGCTCTGCATTATAGTTTCTCTACACGGGCGCAATTCATGATGGTGCTTGAAGCGCAGGGTTATTCCCTCAAACTGTCAGATGGGAAATATCAGATCAGCCGTTACGGCAAAAGACAAGGCACGGTTTCTTTGGAACAAGTGGACACCAAAATTGGTACTTTCAGCAAAGACATTAATCGGTTGGCACAGCTCCAGGCTGTCTTTGCTAAGTATCAAAGCCAATACGATCCGGCGGTGGTTCACACTCCGGCTCCACTTCCCGGCAATAGGTCATCCGCACCATCGGGCTATACGTCAGCAATGGCACAAATGCTATCGGACAAATTCGGAGTACAGATCATATTCCACGGTAAGGACGGGAAACCGCCATACGGCTACACCGTGATAGACCATTCGAGGAAGATGGTCTACAAGGGCAAAGACCTCATGCCATTGGCTGAATTTATCGCACCATCGGAAGATAGACCCAAAATATCGCCTAAAGCGGATATAACGAAACCTACTCTAAAGGGGCGTGTATTCCGGCCCGAAGAAACAATCACCGAAAACGGTTATGTGCAATCAGCCAAAGACGACTTCGCAGAACCGAACGAAAAAGAACGGAAATCGACATCCGAAGAAACCACCATAGTTGCCGATTATGTACATGGAACAGCCGAGCAATGGATACCGAATATCCAGATCGATATTTCCGACGACATCGACGACGAGGCGATCCACGGGCGCAACCGTAGACGTAAGCGCAAAGCCCGGACGAATACCCGTTGACGCCCCCTTATCAACAACACCATTAAACCCCACGCACTATGCTCATACTTATAGGAAACCAAAAAGGCGGAGCGGGAAAAAGCACGCTCACCCTGCTGCTCGCCAACTACCTGACCCAGCAACGAGAACGGCGGGTTACGGTGCTCGATATGGACTATCAGCAATCACTTTCCGCTAAAGCCGAGAAAGCAAAGATTCTGGAAAATGAACCGCTGTACGAAATCGTTCCAGCCGACCTCAGCCATTTTCCGGCAATGCAACGGAAATTGGGAAAAGCACGGAATGAAATTGTACTGATAGACCTGCCGGGCAAGATGGACGACGACGGGTTGATACCCATATTCGCCGCCGCCGATGCGGTGCTCTGTCCGTTTGCCTTTGACGAATTTTCCGTGGATTCGACATTGCTGTTTGCAATGGTCATCAGCAAGATCAACAAGAGAGCGCCCCTCATTTTTGTACCGAACCGTATCAAGAACACCGTCAAATACGAAACCCGGACGGAAGTCGAAAAGGTACTGCGAGGATTTGGCACGGTCGCCCTCGGTCTGCCAGATCGCATAGACTTCCAGCGGATAAATACGTTCCAGACACCGATCATCCTGTATCCCGTTGTGCTACCGCTCTTAGACCTAATCTATGAACAATACATTGCTAAGGAGGAACCATCATGAGCGGAATAAAAAGCCTTGCCGATGAGCTTCGGGATTCCATGCGGAAAGGGAAACCGCCACAGGCAAAAGAAATCCCCACGGAACAGCCCCCAAAGGATACGCCAAAGAAAAAAGCGGAAACGTTGGAACACTTATTTGACAGTATCCTAAACCATGAACTGACCGGACGGGAAAGATTATTGATCCGTTTGGACGACAAGACCCTTTTCCTGCTCAAACAACTGAAAGTTGCCAAAGGCATCGATATGAACAAGATCATCGCCTACAGCCTGCACCTGTTTCTAAAAACCCATCCCGAAATTTCCCGATACATCAAAGAACACATTAAAACCCTTGATCTATGAACTGGACACAATTCCTGCTCGGCGTTATCGCCGTCTATGGCATCTACTATGCCCTAAACGTACTGTATGATCTGTTTATCCATCGCCGTGCTCCGACTACGAGCGATGGAGGAAACGAATTGGTATTCGATGAAGATTCATCGCCCGAAAGGGTTATTTCCGAACCATCCAAAGTAGCACGAGAACCGATAGTAAAAGACGGAAAATCCGTTATCTCGTCAGGCCCCCTGCAATCCACGGGAGGCATAACCATAAAGGAACTTGTTTCGCTCGCACAAAATAACGTAATCGAGTACACCAAAGCCATCCCTTACTAAATCCAATTATGCGATCCATCCGTTTTTTGACAGTATTCCTTACTGTCATTTTTTTTGCACTGTACGCCACCGCCCAGCCCGGCCTTGCCGAGTTTCGGGAAGTGCGTAAGGAAGTCAATACTTGGTATTACAACTTCTCTGACCTTGCCTTTGTCATCGGTGCTGTATGCGGACTGCTCGGAGGACTACGGGTGTACAGCAATTGGCAATCCGGCAAGCATCACATCGATGCGCAGGTCATGGGGTGGTTCTTTTCCTGCCTGTTCCTGTCGCTCGTCGGCGCCGCACTAAAAGCCTTGTTCGGGGTGAACTAATAGCCCAATCATTTTTCATTCACTTTTTATCCATTATCTCTATGACAGTAAACACTAAAAAACTGTTTGCCGTGGCCGCGCTTTCATTGTCAGCGGTCCAATCAACATTCGCACAAGGCGGTACAGTAGGTATCGATGCCGCCACATCATCGCTTACCAGCTACGTCGATCCGATTTCAACCCTCATTCTCGCCATTGGCGCGGTCGTCGGTTTGATAGGGGGGATACGGGTGTACATCAAGTGGAACAGCGGAGATCAGGACATCAATAAAGAGTTGATGTCGTGGGGCGGTTCCTGCCTATTCTTGGTACTCGTGTCAGTAGTCATCAAAGCGTTTTTCGGCGTATGACACACGGGCGTTATCCTATTTATAAGGGGCTTCAAAAGCCCCTTATCTACCGAGGTTTCAAGGGAAAATTTATCTATTGGGGCATAGGTTCCCTTATCGGCGGTCTGGCTATCGGCGGACTTATCGGCGCACTAACCAATCTCTTTCTCGGTGGTTTCGCAACCCTTGCCCTGATGGGTGCAGGACTTGCCTATACATTCATGAAACAAAGTGACGGTCTCCATGACAAAACCCGCCACCGAGGTGCATTTATCCATCCTGCCCATTTATCGATCAGCTATGAAAACAGAGAGAAAGACAACCTTTGAAATGCCCTATGTGGGTATTGACCATTATCAAGGAATGTCGGTACTGTACGGCGACCGTGGTGATTTTTCAGTCGTTATGCGATTGACCAATCCCGTCTTACAGTATGGCGCCGATCCCGAAGCCTATACCGTTTTCCAACAAGTCTTGCTGAACGTCATCAAGATACTTGGCGAGGGGCATATCATCCAAAAACACGACGTATTTATCAAACGGAAATACCGCCCCAAACCCGCATCCGAATTTTTGGAACAGAAATACCAGGAACATTTTGAGGATCGGGAATACACCGAAATCAGAACCTACCTGACCGTGACCCGTCAGGTCAAAAAAGGGGCGTTCTATACCTATGACAAAAAAGTGCTGGTCACTTTTGGACAGAATATGGCCAAAGTCCATGACCTGCTTTTGGGCGCTGCCCTTAACCCCTCATATCTTACGGAAGCCGAAATAAACCGCTTTGTAAACAGGGTGCTCGGAATGGAGTTTGAGCAACCCCACATCACATTGGACAATCTCCGCTGCGAAGACCGTCAATTGCAAATAGGTGACCGAGCCGTTCGCTGTATCAGTATGGTCAACACCGATTCGGTTGACCTGCCCGAAAAGGTCGGATCGTTCACCGCCAGAACCGAAACAAACGGTATGCGTGATTTTCCGGTAGACAACCTTTTTTTCCTGCACCATGTTCCGGGTTACCGCACCATTATCTATAACCAGCTATTGGAGATACCCAGCCAACAGATCACGCTCGGTAAACTTGAAGTAAAGCGTAAAAGGCATTCGAGTGTACCCGATCCGGCCAACCTCATGTGCGTAGAAGACATTGATCGATTGCTTGTAGACGTGGCCCGTGATAATCAACTATTGGTACACGCGCATTACTCCATGATCGTATGTGCCGATACGGACAAGATCGACAAGACGGCCAATTTTATTGAAGCCGCACTTTTCCAACAGGGGATCATTCCCTCACGCAATGCTTACAACCAATTGGAGCTGTTCCGTTGTGCCTTACCGGGTGTTGGCGTGGAGCTGAAAAAATACGATTGGTTCCTAACGACCGCCGATGCCGCCCTTTGTTTCTTTTTCAAGGAACGGCTACCGACCGACGAACCATCGGAATTTCTGTTAAGGTTTACCGACCGTCAAGGTGTGCCCGTGGCGATAGACCCGTCGGACCTCGTTATGAGGACAGGCCGTATAAAAAATCGCAATCGCTTCGTTTTAGGGGCATCGGGTACGGGTAAAAGTTATGCCATAAATACGATCTGTCAGCAATACCTGCAATACAACATGGACGTGGTGATTGTGGACGTGGGGCATTCCTATTCCGGTCTTTGCAGTACCTATGGTGGCAAGTACATTACCTATTCGGAAGAAAAGCCCATTACGATGAACCCCTTTGCGATCAGCGAGGAAGAATACAACATTGAGAAAAAGGATTTTTTGATAACGTTGATCTGCCTACTCTGGAAAGGTGCAGAGGGTACGGTTACCACCGTGGAGCGAGATGTAATCTCCAATGTTATTTCAGCCTATTACGCCCATTATTTTGATAAGGCCACCGAAAACCGTATAGACAAACTGGACTTTAATTCCTTTTATGAATTTGCCGTTCGGAAAATCCCCGATATAAGAAATGAAGAAAGCATAGCTTTTGACGTAGAGGAATTTCGGTTTGTACTAAAGAAGTTTTATCGAGGGGGTGAATATGAAGCCATACTGAACGAAGATGCTGACCAATCACTGTTCAACGAGCAATTCATAGTCTATGAAATTGACAATATACAGAATAATAAAACGCTCCTGCCGATTGTCACGCTCATAATCATGGATCTGTTCGTACAAAAGATGCGCCACCGGAAGAACCGCCGAAAAACGCTGATCTTGGAGGAAGCATGGCGGGCCATTTCGTCGCCCATGATGGCGAATTTCCTTTTATACCTAAACAAAACCGTACGGAAGTTCTGGGGCGAAATCATCGAAGTGACACAGGAGATCAACGACATCATCGGCAACCCCATCATCAAAGACAGCATCATAAACAATTCGGACACCATCATCCTGTTGCAACAGAACGAAGCCGATTTTAGAAAGGTCGCCGAATTGCTTTCCATCAACGAAGCAGAACAGAAGAAGATTTTCACGATCAACCGTCTGGACAATAAAGACGGACGTGCCCGTTTCAACGAGTTCTATATCCGGCGTGGAAACGTCGGGGAAGTTTACGGCGTAGAAGTCAGCATTTACCACCACTTGGCGTTCACGACCGAAAAGCCCGAAAAAAGTGCCGTAGAGATTTACGCCAAACATCATGGCAGCTACCCAGCCGCCTTAACGGCGTTCGTGTCCGACATGGAAAAAAGCGGTCTTGCATTGGGCGATTTTGTGCAAAAGGTAAACCAAAATAATGCACCTGTTGAAACATCAAGAGAATACTTTAAACCCGATTTTACATGAGACGATTTATTGCAATAACGATCCTGTCCTTTGCTGTTTTCTATGCAAGAGGTCAGATTTACATAGACCCCGCCGTGGCAGCCGCAACGGGTGTCCATGCAGGGATCATGAACAGCCAGCTCAACAATGTGAACGACAACCTCACGCTTATCCAACGCGGACAGATGGCGGTAACAGGCCAGCTCCTGATCGTGAACGATTTACAGGATAAGATTTACAAGGGATTGAGCGAAGTATCCGGCGTTGTCCGTTCCCTGCTGACCGTAAAGGACATTGCCAATATTTCCCTTGACATCGTTAACGACGTGGAAAAAGCAATGAACATAGCAAGGGGAAATCCAGTACTCCTGCTATTTGCCGAAGCGGGCGCACGGGAATTTAAGACACGGGCGACCAATCTGTCTGCCGAAGTCAGCGCCTTTGTACTGAAAGGCGGAAAGGACAACCTAATGGATTCGGGGGAAAGGGCAAAACTGCTCAACCGGATACGTACGGAATTGACCATCCTGCGAGGCGTAGCCTTTGGGATGCACCGAAGTATGTATTGGGCAAAACAACGCGGTATCCTTAACTCCCTTAATCCATACGCAGGTTTTATCAATATCGACAAACAGATTGCCGATGACATTATCCGTAATTCAAGATTGCTCAAACGATGAGATACATTATCCCAACCCTATTGCTTTTGGTCATCACTTTGACCAGAGCAAATGCACAGCTCAACGTTGAATTGCTCCATCAATTGGTCGAACACAGCAAAGATGAATACGACCGCCAGATCACCGCAAGAAACCGCCAGGCCATTACTTCGGCTAACGAGGAAGTAAACAGAGAAGAAACCTCAAAACTCAAAACCCGTTATCGGCAGTTGCACAGCCGTTTCCAGACCCTCGGTATGGCATTGCAGGGGCTTAGCATGGGGCTTGAATCCGCACCTATCGTTACCGAGATCATAAACCAACAAAAAAGGATTATAGGCATTGTTTCCGCACATCCCGAATTTCTATTGCTCGCCATCGATGCAGAAAAGGATATGGCAGAAAAAGCCGTGCAATTGGCACGCTACCTCACCGGGCTTTTTATCAGTATCGGCGACCTCAACCAGATGAAAGCAAGTGACAGGAGAATACTGTACGGACACGTCCTGCAGGAGCTTCGGGCAATAGCCGGAGCATCACGGGGGCTTGCGGTTACCATGTACTATTCAACACGCAAAAAGCTACTTGATTCCCTAAATCCGTTTTCGGGCTACATCAATGAGGACAAGCGCATAGTTGATAATATTTTAAGGCAATTGGAGGAATTTAAGCCATGAAAAAACAACTCATAATCCTGTTTTTTATCTGTCTTTCAACGTTGACTTTCGGACAAAGCTATGTGACCATTATCTATGATGCCAAGCATCTTGCCATCGTAAACGAGAACGGTGCGATCAGATTGGCTTCTGAACAGACCCATAACAATATGCTGGGTAATATCCGAGGACGGATCGACGACATCAATGTTAACCTTTCTTCCGTGGTGCTGGTCCAAAACATGATTCACCGATCATTGACCGAAGTGGATCGGGCTTTGAAGTCCGGCCGCTCTGCGCTCCATATTTCAAGGCTCGTTCAGGACATTGCCACGCACAGCACAAAAATGCTGGAAACCGCCAAAGGAGAACCGTGGTTGTTGCTCTTTGCCGAAGATGTTGCCCGACAGCTCAAAGACAGGGGAATAAACCTTGCTGCCGAAGTCTCCGATTTTGTTCTCCAAGAGGGAAAAAACGTATTGATGGACTACGAAAAAAGAGATCACCTCATGCGGAAAATCATTTTGGAACTAAAAGTTATACGGGCATTGGTATTCAGTATGGAAAGATCAATGTATTGGGCAAAAATCAACGGTGTACTGAAAACGGCAAACCCTTACCGCAATTTCATCAACATGGACAAACGCAAAGCGGACGAGATCATACGAAACTATTATCTACTAAAGGACTGAACATGAAAAAAATATTTATCACCGGCTTACTGCTGTACCTGTTTTCCATCACCGGAACGATGGCACAGAATGTGAAGCGACAGACCGACAAACATATCGTGCATCAACAGGAGCGCATGGTTCATAAGCAATGGGATCGAAAGAAGTTTACACCGACAAGTGGTTTTCTTGGCCTAAACTATCAATATTGGCTCACCTGGGCGTGGCATCCCAATTACCCCAAGACCGACCACCGTCCGTTGAGCGGTACAGGTCCGCAAACCCTGCGCATGGGTATGGTAATGGCCATGCAACAGACAGACGAAGCGTATAAAAAACATGCGGATACCATCCGAAACGTAGCGGTGACCGAAGCCCTCAATTATTCCGGTATGGTCACGGATGCAGACCCTTTATGGCTTCTTTATTACCGCAGGGAATTTGGAAATCTGATCGATGATACGGACACCGATCCGCTCGCCGGACTTTCACCGGACGTCGGTGATTATTTGAGGAACAAAGGTTTATTGGAATGGTACAACGAAGAACGTGCAGAATTGAAAGAACGGTTGGAAGCGACCCGAACGACCACGCTTGACCGTGGTAGCCGCATCATGGTTTATCATCGTTTACTTGCGGAACACCGGAAACTACTGTCCGCATGGGAAGCAAAAAAGAACTATGCCAACAAATTCCTTTTATTGAGCAAAAGCCGTGACCGTCTGCAAAGTGAGAACCCCGATCTGCCGGAGTTTGCAACGGATCGTTCCGATGTACAGATTGCAGAGGACATCCTAAAAAGAACCAAATAACGAAAAAGAAAATCACGATATGGACTTTATAAACATGACGGGGCTAATGCCCCGTTTTTTATTGCAGGGAAATCCTGTAAATGTGCCGGACTCTTTTAAAGACACGTTCAACTTTTTGCAAGGGAACGGTGTCTATGAGGAGGGTGTAATGCACTTTCTCAAAGGCATGAAAAACACGATATGGACACACTTCGACACGTTCATAACCGATGCACAGGCCCTTGCTGCCATTTTCATGCTCATATTCTTTGCCATCAAATCCTACGAAATGATGGCGGGCGACAAGAAAATGGAAATCATGCCGTTATTGCGCCCGTTCGGGCTGGTGATGGTCATCATCTGGTGGGGAACATTTACCCGCGTACTTGCGTATCCGACGGACATTGTGGCCGCCAAGACAGAAAGCCTGTTTGACAGCGGACAGATCGAAGTAAACAACCTGCGCCTACAACGGGCAAAACTCATGGTCGATGTTGCCGATCAGCTGACCACGATACAGGCCGAGACCGAGGTTGCCGAAAAAGAAGCGGATACGTGGTACGGACAGGCTTGGGATGCGGTCACTTCAACCGTAAAGGAGGGGTTTTCGACCGTATGGAATACGGTTACCCAGATCAGGAACAGGATGCAGGTAGGTTTTCAGCTACTGATGACCTATACATTGGAAACGTTGGCGGTTTGGATACTGCGTATTTGCGTTTACATTATATTCATTATCCAGATCATCTATTCGACCGTCCTAATCATATTGGGCCCCTTTTCCGTCGCCGTAAGTATCCTGCCCGCCTTTAGGGATTCCTTTGGTACATGGATAGCCCGGTTTATCAGCGTAAACCTGTATTCGGGGATTGCCTACCTCGTCATGCACATAGCGAGCCTGTTTCAACAATATGCGATGGAAGCCGAGATTACCCGGTATCAACAGCTCCTTGACAGCACGGGCGACACGATGGAGAAAATGGGCTGGTTTGCGGGCAACGGACTTTTAAGTTTTGGCATCGTCATCGTGACGTTTCTGATCGGAGGATTGACCATGCTCACCGTGCCGAGTATCAGCACATGGATCGTATCGACAAGTGGCATCACTTCGGCCGCAAGCACAATGGGGCGTGGAGCATCCAATATGGGCCGTGCCGCAAGAAAGATAATCGCCAAGTTCTAACCCCTCTAAACACGTAATGCTATGATAATAAAAAATATTGAAGCCAAGATCAGGCTTGCCACCGTTATTGCCGGGGCAAGTCTGATTGCCGCCGTGCTCATGGTGATGACAGTATCTTTTTTTGCCTACAAACAGGTAGGTAATGCACGTAAATCCGTGTATATACTTGACGCTAACAACGTTCCCATGTCCGCAAGTCAAACCGATGTTGAAGTAAACAGACCCATCGAGTACCGTACACATATCAGCCTTTTCCATTCACTATTTTTTACGCTCGCACCGGACGATAAATTCATCGAATACCAGATGCGAAAAGCCATGTACTTAATCGATGAATCCGGTGCATTGCAGTACAACAACCTGCGGGAAAAGGGATTTTTCAATTCCATACTGTCATCCAGTTCCGTCCTCACCATCCAGACCGATTCCATCCATGTCGATCCGGTGAAAAAGTATTTCCGCTACTATGGTAAACAGACCATAGATCGGCGTAGCTCGACGGTGATACGCACATTGGTCACGGAGGGCTATTTGCGAGACCTTGATGTGCGTACGGAGAACAATGGTCACGGTATATTGATAACCCGATGGAAAACGCTCGAAAACAAAGACATCAGCTATGTTCAAAAAAATAACTTCTAACCGCCCGCCCGACACAACGGTGTGGACAGCATTTTACAGGGAGTTTGGCAAGTATATCGATGGAAGCATCGCACGTTCCAAACGGTTCCTTGAAGCCCGGCCACGTACGGTATTTTTTGCAATGGTGGTAAGCATCCTCGTTTCCGTTGGATGCTTTCTTTTTCTCCCAAAAGAAATACCGCAAAAAGACACCGCACAGCTTTCCGTACAACAACCCTTAATGGACGGAATGGGCGGTATTGTCACGACCGTTTCAGCTCTAAAGGAACTGCTGGAAATCCGTACCATCCTCGACAGTCTGATGGAAAAAGAAAACTTGGACAGCTCCGACAGCCTGCTAATGGAAAGAGCCATCGACAGGATGCAAATCCTCGAAAAAAGATTGGCCGAAGCAAACAAACACCACAATTCACCTTAATACAATCCAAATATGAAGATTAATTTCAGACAACCGCGCTATGTGCTACCCCTCATAGTGTTGCCCTTTCTATGCCTGTTCTTCTATGTCTATCGGACAGGTTTTGCAAAGGATGAAGCTCCCCAGCAAGAGGGCGATCCTTTGCAGGGACAGATTGCCGATGTATCGGAGGACGTCAAGAACCGTGCGCTATCCGACAAACTTGCCGCCTATCGTGAGCAGTACCGCCGTGGTGACGGCTATACGGCAATAGGCCAGTTACAGGAAGAAAGAGCCGAACAATTCCGTTTTGATGAACTGTACAACGAAGAAGAAAAGCGAAGACTTGATTCCATCGAGCGGGCGCTCAAAAACGGGCGACCTGTTTCCACTAATGGAGATTCGGGAAACGACGACGGAGACAGGGCCTTGCAACAGGCCCTTTCGTCATTACAGCGAAAACCCGAACCAATCAGAGAGACGCCGGATAAAACTGATCCGATGGAACTTTTCCGTAGGCAGATGGCTTATGCGGACAGTATGGCAAGAGCGAACGACCCCGAGCAGCAGGCTGCCCGCAAGGAACGTGAACGCATGGAAGAGGCAAAAAGAGAAATCGAAAATCAGCCCCGCTTGTCTGTTTCCAAATACGGTACAGATCAAGGAACGTTCAACACCATTCGCGCCGAAAGCGACAACACTTTCATACAAGCCATCGTTGACGAAAATATAACAGGTTATGCCGATTCCCGCTTGCGAATACGGTTAATGGATGACCTATTGGTCGGCCCGCACGTGGTCAGGAAAGGCACACACGTCTTTGCAAAAATTTCGGGTTTTTCGGGACAACGGGTGCTGCTTACGATTACTTCCATTATGCAGGGGAACAATATATTGCCCGTCCAACTGGAAGTCTATGACAATGACGGCTCACCCGGACTGTACGTGCCCGCTTCGGCATTTAGGGAGTTTAGCCGGGAGCTCGGCGGTAACACCACACAGGGAATTACCCTGCAACAACAGGCCGAGAACAACAGCCAATTGGTCATGAGTGCCATCCAGCGGATGTTCCAATCCACAACGACAGCCGTGTCAAAGCATATTCGGAAGAACAGGGCCAAACTGAAATACAATACGATGGTGTACCTCATCGATCCGCAGGCACTCCGCCAAAGCCAACAGAATTACAAATAGTAAAACCATTTAAGATTTCACCATGAAAAAGAAACATCATTTTCTAATCCTTTTCCTTTTGTGCTGTATCGGATATTCCGCCCATAGTCAACAAGCTACGGAAACCCGGTTGGGAATACTTCCCGAATTAAGCCTGCACCGTGGCCATACGGTGCATATCCTTTCACCCGAACCTATCCAATACGTTGACATCGCTTCGCATCATGTATCGGGCGACCTACCCCTTGAAAATGTACTACGTATCAAATTGCACGAGGATACCACACAAACCGAATACCTCGATTACGAGCTTGGAACAGTTACCATTGTCGGCGATAAATTCGTGGCACAATACCGTCTGACGGCCCCATTGTGGATGAACGATACGAGTATTCCGGCGATGTTGGAAATCAAACCGGAGCACACCCGTCCTTTGGAAATTTCGGAGATCGGGTTGAGCCGTAGCCAGATGAAAAACCTTGCACTTGGTCTGCTTACAAAAAACGTCCATAAGCCTGTACGGAGTACGAGGGATTACGGTGTAGGTATTGCGCTTAACAGCATTAGTACATTGGGCGATTATATCTTTCTTGACGTATCGTTTACCAATACATCAAACCTTTCTTACAATGTAGACGAACTCCGGTTTTTCATTGAAGATAAGAAGATCACCAAAGCAACCAACGTGCAGACCGTTGAAATCAAACCCCTATGGCAATACCAGCCCCTTGCCGAATTTAAGAAAAGACACCGTAACGTGTTCGTGCTGAAAAAGGCAACTTTTCCCGGAAGTAAGGTACTTCGGGTAACACTTACCGAAAAACAGATTTCAGGCCGTACAATAAACCTAAAGATAAAGTACGGAGATATATTGAAAGCCGACACCTTTTAGGTCGGCTTTATCTAACCTCTAATAACAGATACTTATGGAAGAAACCAAAGAGCAACAGGGGCTTTACCGTTCCCTGCAATTTGGCATATACCTGTCCGTTGTCCTTGAAGTCTTTTTGTTTTTCTATGTAGACAGGTTTTTCTTGACGGGAACAGCCCCTAACAGTTTGCTACTGTTTGTGGAAAGACTTTCGAGAGTGCCATTTTATGACGAATTGATAAACAGCAAGCTGTTTACACTTGTGCTAATCTGTCTGGTCTCCGTCGGAACGTTAAGCCGAAAGAAAAAAGACCTCAATCCCAAGACCCAGATCGTATATCCTTTGGCATTGGGGATGCTTATCCTTTTTTCGGGCTTGTGGTTGCAAGGGCGTGAAGCCGTACCTATATGGGGACAAGTTAATTGGTATGACCTTGCCTATATCACGAGTGCTTTTGCCGGAGCCATTTTGGTACACGTTGCAATGGACAATGTGTCTAAGATTATCAGCTCCAACCTGGGTAAGGATCGCTGGAACGTCGAAGAAGAATCATTTATGCAACCAACCAAACCTGTGATAAATCCTTACTCGATAAACATCCCGACACTGTTCTATTATAAAGGGAAAGTCCGCAAAGGTTTTCTATCCATCGAAAACATTTTTAGGGGCCTAATTCTGTGCGGAGTTCCGGGAAGTGGAAAATCGTTTGGGGTCATTGCGCCAATCATCCGGCAAATGCTGGCCAATTCTTTCACGTTAGCACTTTATGATCTGAAATACCCCGATCTTGGCAAGATAGCCTATTACCATTATCTGCTTGCCAAGCAGAACGGTCGTTGCAGGGATTACCGTTTCCATGTTATCAATCTCAACGACCCCGCAAAGAGCAGACGGGTAAACCCATTGAAAAGGGCTTATCTCAACACCCTTGCCGATGCTTCGGAAACGGCCGAAGCACTTG
This sequence comes from Sphingobacterium sp. CZ-2, assembly GCF_004526235.1. GTDB lineage: Bacteria > Bacteroidota > Bacteroidia > Sphingobacteriales > Sphingobacteriaceae > Sphingobacterium > Sphingobacterium tenebrionis. The sequence continues at coordinate 1,155,800 of NZ_CP038159.1, forward strand.
TTGAAGCCTTGAAAAAGGGAGACAAAAGCGGTGGTAGTGACCAATTTTTTACGCAGTCCGCCATCAATTTCCTTGCCGCCTGCATCTTCTTTTTCAGTAGGTACAAAGATGGCCGTTATTCCAGCCTGCCCCATGTGCTTGCCTTTCTTAATCTGTCGTATGAACAGATTTTTACGGTGCTGTTCAGCAACGGAGAGCTTAGTTCCCTTTTATCGCCATTCATGTCCGCCTACAAAGCAAAGGCATTTGACCAACTTGAAGGACAAGTCGGAACGCTCAAAATCTTTATCAGCCGAATGGCCACCAAAGAAACGTTTTGGGTTTTCGGTGCGGATGATTTTGAGCTTCAAGTCAGTAACCCCAAGCACCCCGGTGTTTTGGTGCTCGCCAATGACCCCCGTACCCAGAGCATTAACTCCGCTTGCCTGTCAGTGGTACTTAATCGGGTTACGAAACTTATCAATACGAAAGGCAATTTACCTATCGGTTTAGTGGTGGATGAGGCCCCCAGCCTGTATATTCACCGTGTAGACCTACTCGTGGCACAGAGCAGATCAAATTTTTCTGGGGTCGTTTTGGGGCTTCAGGAGTTGCCTATGTTACGCCAACAATACGGCAAGGAAACAGCGGAGGTCATCACGTCCATCATGGGCAATGTACTGTCTGGTTCAGTCAGGAGCAAAGAAACTTTGGAGTGGTTGGAGCGTCTGTTTGGTAAAGTCAAACAGACGGGGGAAAGTCTAAGCATCGACCGTACGAGAACCTCGCTATCCTTGAATGAAAAACTCGAACCGCTGATTCCTGCCGGAAAGATAGCATCGCTAAAAGCTGGTGAAATTGTTGGCATCCTTGCCCGTGATACGGTAGACACCTATACGGGCAAATACCAGACTTCGGCGGTTAATTGTCGTGTCAATCTGGACATGGAAGCCATCAAAAAAGAAGAAGCGAATTATCGGGAACTACCAACCTATTATGACTTCAGTGATCGAAAAGAAGAAATCCTATTGGACAATTTTTTCCGCATCAACAGAGAAGTTGAGGAAATAGTTGAACAGTTTATTCCTGCCCAAGACAATGTTCAAATTCCCGTACCAACCGAGACGACGGAATACAGCAAAAGAAAATAGTCAATCGACTTTTTAAGGGAGTTAACTCCTACAAATCACAACATCATGAACAACACTCGACGTTCTGCATATCTGCGGATTAGATTTTTTTTCGGTTGGTTGGTGCTTATTCCCTTTATGCTTTGTGGACAAGGCATAGATTACAGTCCTCCATTAGACAAGCTAAAGGTCACATCGCCATTCGGATACCGTGTCCACCCGATCAGCGGTAAGGCTTCACACCACAGCGGTGTTGACTTTGCCGCCCGTTCCGATCCTGTATTTAATGTACTTAATGGTTATGTCAAAGCAACAGGAAGACATAAAGCACTCGGCAAGTACATACGGATAGTACACGGTGAAGTAGAAACCATTTACGGACACCTTTCCCATATACTCGTTTCATCGGGTGATACGGTAATAGCGGGGCAACCTATCGCTATAACCGGAAGCACGGGCAGGGTGACAGGAGAACACCTGCATTTTTCGGTGAAATTCAACGGTAAATTCCTTGACCCCTTGAAATTCCTACGCAGGTTAAGAGAACAATTAGACCAATCCTTAAACATGGAATAATATGGACTATCATTTAAGATCACTGCAGCAAAAACTAAGTGTTCTGGCCAGTGGTGAAGACATTGGTCTGACCCCAGCGGAAGCCGCCATTTATGGCGTGGAATACGCAGACGAATGGCCAGATGACGAATCCCCGGAGGTGGATGAAGATGAGCAGTAAAAATTCTAAATCCCTGCATGAAATAGTTGCGGAGAATATCATCAAGAAACTCGAACAAGGTACAGCACCGTGGCAGAAGCCGTGGAATAGCAATAGCCCAGCTTTTGAATTACCATATAATGCAATTACGGGCAACCGTTACAAAGGTATCAACAGCCTGTCGCTGTTATCGTCAGATCGAGAAGACCCGCGTTGGATGACGTTCAATCAGGCTTCGACAAACGGTTGGAAAGTACGAAAGGGAGAAAAAGCATCCCTGATCCAATTTGTCAAGCCCCATGAACTTGTGACCAAAAGAGACGAGCAGGGCAAACCAATTTTGGACGAACAGGGTAAGCCCGTAAAAGCTAAGGTAGGTCTTGACAGGGCAATCATCACCACTGCTTGGGTGTTCAATGCGGAACAGATCAATGGCATCGAACCTTTGGTGAAATCCGAAGCAAAGCAATTCCAATGGGATTCTATCCAAAGAGCAGAAAACATCATTCAGGCTTCGGGAGCAGATATAACCCATAAAACAGGTAACCGAGCGTATTACAGTCCGGCACTCGACAGTATCACCATGCCTTTGCGTGAACAATTCGATGCACCAGATAAGTATTATTCCACCGTGCTCCATGAGCTCGGTCACTGGACGGGCCATAAAGACCGTCTGGACAGAAGCATGGTTGACAGTTTTGGAACAGAGGGCTATGCCCGCGAAGAACTTCGTGCCGAAATCGCTTCGATGCTTATCGGTCAGGAACTCAACATTGGCCATGATCCCGTCCAGCACATTGCCTACGTGGACAGTTGGATACAGATATTGCGTGACACACCTTTTGAAATACACGCTGCCGCCGCCGATGCGGAAAAAATTCTTAATTATCTATTGGCATTTGAGCAAAAAAGAGAGATCAAGGCCGCTGCCAATGTTCAGGCAGAGGTACAGGGCGAAGCAAGACCACAAAGGACAAAAGAAAGCCGCCTTTCTATAGGTGATGAAATTGCCTATAACAATACCGTCTACAAAGTGCAAGGTCATCTGAAACGTGGCCGTATGCGTGTGGAAGACCTGACTACCGGAAATATTTTCCCACTATCGAGAACTGACGGGCTGTATGGTTCCCTGCTACACGCCAAGCAGAACCCTAACAGTATCAAGCCAAGTGAAGACCTGCACCGCCCGGTACAAGCCGAAATTGAGGCTGTTGCCGCCTATGGCATCAGAAGATAAAAATTATAAAACTTAACAACAATTACATCATGAAATATCCTATCAACGAAAACGAAATGCCCCTAAACGAACTTGAAAAATTGGGGCTTTACAAAGACGGAGGGTTCAGCATCAATCCGGAGAATATCGATGCCCTGCTTGCAGGGAGAAGAACCGATATGTTGAGCATGGCAGGTCTGAACATCGATGGGTTTGCCATCCGTCAATTGGATGCAAAGTTATCCCTTAGCCGAAATACAGATGGCACAGTACAGCTAAACATACATCCCATATATCGTGAACCACAATGGCATCCATTGTTGAGTGATGACGAGGAAAAAGCCCTGATCGCAGGAGAAAAACACGTGGTAAGCAAGGAACAGGAGATTGACGGAAACAAAAAGAAGAAAGTCATCATTGAATATGACGACTTGACAAGGGAGTTTGTGGCGTATGAACCCGACGAAGTGCAGGCCCCCATCCGAGTAAATGGCGAAGAACTTTCGGAAAAGCAACAGGAGGCTTTCCGTAACGGTGAAGTAGTGGAACTCAAAGACGGAACCAAAATCCAACATTCGACAACAGACAATAAGGGTATCCGTTCAGACCGGAAACGGCTTATCCTATCCGTGCTATTAGACGGTGGTATATCTTACTTAGTTTTCCGAGGTATCAATAACCTAAAAGGTAGGATTGAACCGCAGAGCGAGGGATATAGCGAGGGATATAACCGTGCATTGACCGACATGATGATGGCCGATAAAAAACAAAAACACGGTAACGAGAAAACCGTTCAAGACCTTGTGCAAAATCTTCGTGATAAGCAAGAAAGCAGAGGTTACGGACGTACCGTTGCGAGGTAGTGGTATTTCTCCAATTAAAGCCCGAAGTACGGAACTTCTTTGCACCTTATATCCACGTTGTCGAGGATAAAATTCTGTTTCCTTATACATTGGAAAATCAGATTATAGCCCAAGAGCATTGGAGTGAAAACGGTGTCCGTATTCCGGTCTGTAAAGGTATGTGGTTGGTGACGGACAGCTTGCCTATATCTGTCACCCATCTTTTTATCGGTCATTCTGCAAGCGATATATTGTGCTTTTGCCATTATTACCCTAATTGGGTTAATTCACCTTGTTTGAGCGCATTTGTTTCATTGGGTTTGTTGCCAACAAAAGAACAGTTTACGTGGCTAAAATCCCTTTTCACCAATGCAAAAATACATACTGTATTTGATGGGGGAATAAGCGGGCGTGTAGCCGATTGTAAAGTGGCAACGTGGCAGATCGGCAAGAGTGCAAGGTTTAGTCTTGCTGGTGACCACGGAGAATTTTATTACAACAAAAAGAAGTACCGTATTCCGGTCAATATTTTTTCATTGAGCCGTTTTGAAAAATTATCCGGTATCCGTTCGGGTATCCGAACACATAAACCAAAAGCGCCATTTGAAACGTTCTATCAATCCTTTACGAACGTGGGCTAATCTCAACCAGCCCACCGAAACCCCTGATCCTTTATTGGGTCAGGGGTTTTTGTCGTATTTAATCTATTTGTTATAAAAACATATCATTTTCGGAGATATTTTTATAATAAAATGGTATTTTAGCCCCAAATCTTTGCAGTAATGAACCGCATCAAAGAAGTATTGGAAGAGAAGGGCATCAAACAAACGTGGTTGGCAGAACAACTTGGGAAAAGTTATAATATGGTGAATAGCTATGTGCAAAATCGCAAACAACCTAAATTGGAAGTTCTGTATGAAATAGCCCGAATACTTAATGTTGAAGCTAAGGAGTTACTTGTTGACATAAAAAACACATAGGCTTATGTTTATTAAAAGTGTACACATTAAGAAATTTAGAGGGTTCAATAATGTAAGTTTTCATTTAGGTAATAACCTAACAGTTATTGCTGGACAAAACGGTACTCAAAAAACAACCTTGTTAGGTATTTTAAGCCAACCTTTTACTATTACTGATAAGGAAAATCCTCTTTACGGTGAAAAACCTCTTTGTGGAGGCAATTACAAGTCTCTATTTAGTGAAAAATTTAAGCTATCCGATGCATTCGATGTACCTCAAAGCCATGAGTGGACACTTCATATAAATAATGAAGAAGACCCAGAGTTTACTATCGAAAGTATTAAGAGAGATTCTTCGGGTTCCACAGGGATACGCTTTTGGAAGAAGGGAGACCGCTCAAAAGGTTCCGGGTATATCCAGTTACCCGTCATTTATTTGAGCTTATCCAGACTTTTTCCGATAGGAGAAGACTCAGGAATAAATGCAAGTGATGAAATAGTATTAACTGATGATGAGTTTAACTTTTATAAAGATTGGCATAACAAAATCCTAATTATACCCGATGTGGAAATGACCGCAGTTGACTACTTGGTTAGTAAACAAAAAAACACGTTGGGGGTCAATACTGATTTTTATGACTGGAAGATGAACTCAGCTGGGCAGGACAATATCGGCAAGATTCTGCTTGCAATATTATCTTTTAAACGACTTAAAGCTGTTCATGGTGTCGCATATAAGGGAGGAATTCTTGTTATTGACGAATTGGATGCTACTCTATATCCCGCATCTCAAATAAAACTTATCGAAGCGTTGAGGAAATTTTCATCTCAACTGAACATACAGGTCATTTTTACAACACATTCCTTAAGTATTTTGGAAAGAACTTGTGATCTACAACAAGACGAAAATTTAATAAGGCAAGTAAAAGTAATCTATCTTCAAAAGTCCGACGGAAAGGTTAAAGCTCTTGAAAATGTTTCTTTTGATGTGATAAGAAACAAGCTAAACGTTGCATTGGCAATTCAACCACCAACGAAGAAAATTCCTGTATTCACAGAGGATAATGAAGGTGAGATTTTCTTTAGGGCAATTATCAAAAGAAAAAGTTCGGATTTGGAATTCATAAACTGCACTTTGGGTTGTGATAATTTAATTGAGTTATCTCGAAAAAGAATCAAAGGCTTCAAATTTCCTGAATCATTGATAGTACTTGATGGTGATGTTAAATCTGAAGCCTCTAAAATGAGGCGTATAAATCAACTTGACAATATCGTTATATTACCTGGACAAAAATCCCCGGAAAGACTACTGGCCGAATTTCTTTACGGACTTTCTGATGAATCGTCTGTCTGGGACAATATTCAAAACGGCTATAGCAAACAACATGTTTTTCAAGATTTTACATTAAGGGAAATACAGACAAATAGAGATAAAGCTAAAAAATGGTTTAATTCTCAAAAGCAATATTGGGGTAGAAATTGTGCCAATGTGATAAATCCGTGGATAGAAAACAACCGTTCGGATGTCGAAAGTTTTATTATTGAATACGACAAAATATTGGCTAAATATAAAAAACTGTTAATTACCTAAGCCACTATGGAACAAAAAGTTGAGTATATAAATATTAAGGATTTGGTTCTCTGGACAGAAAACCCTCGAGATCCTATTGATGCGAATGCGAAAGATCAAGAGATTGTCGATCGTGCGATTGAAGATAAGTCTCTCAAGTGGTCATTATCCAAATTAGCTAAAGAAATGGGAGATTATTATGATTTTAGCGAACTTCCAACAGTTGTCTATCACGGAAAAAAACCTATAGTTTATGATGGCAATAGAAGAATAGTGCTTGGTAAAATAAAGCACGGATGTGTAACTATTCCGAAAGGAACAGTTATCCAAATTCCGAATTTTCCGGAAAATATTCCGTGTAACGTATGCACAAAAAAAATCGCACTAAATAACGTTTATAGAAAGCATAGCGATTCAGGCTCTTGGCAGCCTTTAGAAAGAGATATATTCGTACACAAATTCATGGGAGAAGAAAAAAGCCCATTTTTGATATTAGAAGAGGATACCGCTATTATAAGTAACAATCCCCATTTAAACCAACGCTTTGTAAAAGATGAAATCTTCAAAGAAGACTCTTTAAAATCTATCGGCTTTTTTATAAAAAATGGACGATTAAATAGTGTACATGATGATAATGATGCACGTGCCATTTTAACTGATATATCAAATAAAGTAAAGTCGAAAACAATAAGTACCAGAGAAAATCGTGGTAAAGTATTAGAGGTCTTGGATCCTTCCTCTCAACAAATTATAGATCGGAATAGAGAGAGTAAAATTCATTTATCAAAAATCCGTTTTGACGAGACAAAGGAAAAACAAAAAGCACCTCGACAAGCCAAACGCGTAGCAAAGAAAGGAATTGAATTGTTTGGTGGAAAGCTTTACTTAAAAATTGGAGAGGTCAGCAATTTATATAGAGATATAACAGATTTATATACATTTTATACCTCGCGAAAAGATGAACTGTCTAACTCCTTTCTGGGTTTAATTCGTATGTCCTTGCGCTTACTTTCTGAAACAGCAGCAAATGGTGTCAAGAAAAAATTTGATGACTATTTGAAAGACAATTTTGATGAGGCAAAAAAAGAATTAGATCAAGATATCAAAACTCTACTTTCAAATCAAAACGTGAAGAAAGAAAGCATTGTACAACTGTTGCATACTGGTGCCCATAACTATCAATCAACCTCGAATATAGAGCAAACGCTTGCTATTTCGATTATTATTGGATCTATTTTATCATTAACATATGGAAAAGAGGGTTAAATCTAATCATTACTCTCCACTAAGATACCCAGGAGGGAAAAACTGTATATTTTCATTTGTATCAAAATTGTTCTACGAAAATAATCTTATTGGATCCAGCTATGCTGAACCGTATGCGGGGGGAGCAGGATTGGCATTGAGATTATTGTTTGAAGGCTATGTTAACCATGTTTACATAAATGACCTTGACCGCTCAATATATTCGTTTTGGTCAACAATATTAAACAGATCAACGGAGTTTTGTAACTGGCTAAATGAAGTTGAAATTTCAATAGAAAACTGGAATTTGTATAAAGGTCTTCAGCGACGATCATACGAGTTAGATGAATTTGAACTTGCTAAGTCAACCTTTTTTCTAAATAGAACAAATGTATCAGGCGTTATAAAAGGTGGAGTAATTGGCGGGCAAGAACAAAAAGGAAAATACAAAATTAATGCTCGCTTTAACAAAGCTGATTTAATTGAACGTATCAAAAAAATAGCAGAACTAAAAGACCGAATAACGTTGTCCTGTATGGATGGTCTCGTCTTTATTGAAAAAATGAATAAAATCAAAGAAGAAGTATTCATTTATCTTGATCCCCCTTATTATCAGAAAGGGGCAGACTTGTATATGAACTTCTATTCCAACAATGATCATAAGAAACTATCAAAGCACGTTCTAAAAATGAAAAAAAGATGGATGGTATCGTATGACCATCATGATTTTATATTAAACCTATACGCTCAGGAAAGGAAAATTGTTTATAAGCTTTCACAAGCCGCGTCGAATCGAATCGGTGATGAAATTATTGTGTTTTCAAAAGACATAGAATTTGGCGAATCGATGAAAGCATTGAAGTCACCTGTTATATTGACTTCCTAATATGGACAGTGCTGAAATAGAGAAATCGTAACAAATACGTAACGGAAGAAAATTTTGCGATTTCAAAAATTGTTCATATATTGCCTCTGTAAAGCAGAAATGGCATTTTTCAACCATTTCCAAGATATATGACCATCAGACTCATAATCTTTTGGTCACTGGTTCGAGCCCAGTTGGGAGCACGGAAACAATCCTCACAGAAATGGAGGGCACTGAAAAAGTCTCAACTTTTTAATGAGATTTAAAGAAATGACTGAGTACAGGATTTACCTTACTCGGTCATTTTTGTTTAAAGGATTTCTGAAAGTGTGTTTTTTAATGGCCTTATTGAAGGTTTAGCCGACTAGGCTTGCTGTTTGAGATTTTAGTATCCCAATTGCCCTGTTTTTGAGGTAATACCTTTCCTTTTTAGATCAATTTCAGGATTCTTTTCAAGTTTACCGTAAAGATGGCCATTGCACCCTGCATTTCCATGTTATGGATACCATAGGAATCGGCCCTGCCATAACCATGGACATTCTTGAGCTCACTATTCTTGGCCTCAATCTTATATCTTTCCCTGGACTTTCTCCGATAATAATCTGATTCTTGAAAAGCCATCTGATCTTTGTAAAGATCGGTTTTTATGGAGATGGAATAGGACTTGGTTCTAGCCCCTTCCTTGTAACATCCTTCTCTAAGTGGGCAAACCTTACACTTCTCTACATTAAAGAAATAGCTATCAACTTGATTGCTCACTCCGTTCTTTTTTCCTCCCCGAACTTTTCTGATAGCCAAATGTCCTGCCGGACAGACAAACATCCCTGCGTCCTTGTTAAAGTGGAAGTGTTCTCCCTCTTTCCTGCATCCCTGGCTAACTGCTGGATTCAATTTAGCGATGATATCAATGTTCTGTTCTTTTGCCAGTTGAAGGTTGTCCTTTCCAGAATATGCAGCATCACCTATTATAGTATCCACTTCCATTCCATTCTGCCTACTGATCTCCAATAACCGGGGCAGTTCCGGACCATCACCTTTTTCGCCCGTAGTAACGACCGCTGCTGTGATGATGCGTTCCTCGGTCATCGCCAGATGTGTTTTATAACCAAAGAAACTACTGTCTACAGATTTATATCCAAGCCTGGCTTCATCATCTTTAGAGAGCAGAAAGTATTCCTTTGTGTCCTCGATGGTTTCCTTCAACAGGTTCAGCTTTTCCTTTACAGCCGGTATTTCACTGATGGATTGATCCTGATCCAGCACTCTCTGTAATTCCCTGCAGTAGGTAAGTTCTTGGTCCAGGTCGTTGGACTCGTTCTTTTGTGGCAGACGCCCTTTGTAGTCCTCATCTATCTGATATATCGCTTTCCTTAACAGCTTGGAACGCTCCTTGAGGACTTCCAATGCTGAATAGGGGTTAGATCTGGAATGGGTATGGGTCGCGTCTACGATGATGGACCTTGATTTTATAATACCCTTTTCGAGAGCGATCGTTACGGTCTTGTTGATCAACAGGTTCAATAGATCCATGTCCTTTAATCGTAGTTTACGGAATTTAGTGAGCGAACTTGGATTGATCACATCCTCCTCAGGGGCCATTTCGAGAAAGTATTTAAAGGACATATCATATCTGGAACGCTCAACGACATCAACATCTGAAACGGTGTAGATCGTTTTTAAAAGAAGGTACTTGAACATCTTGATAGGGCTCTCAGCGGTACGACCATTGGTATGGCAGTACTTTTCCAGAAGCTCGTCATGTATAAAACTGAAATCGATAAGATCGTTGATTTTGCGAAGTAGATTGTCTTTTGGAACAATGATATCGTACAATCCCGAATAGGAACTGAACTGTATTTTTTGTTGGGTAGAAAGCATCCTGATGTCCGTTAAAGCCTACTTTAAGATACGAAAAAAGGAGCAGAAAACTGTTGTTTTCCACTCCTTTTTTTAGCCCAATCTAAAAGAGGACTTTTTCAGTGCCCTACAGAAATGTGGGGATTTTTTGTTTGTAAACCTCTCCTATTCAGATATTTAACCCTAATTAACAAGAAGTGAACCTGTAAACACTCTGTTAATTAATCAAAGCTAATTTTACAAAAAAATAATAAAAAACCCTTTGTTTTGGTTCAATCTTGGTTCACTTTTAGATAAAACATAGAAATATTTGGACTTTATACTTTACATCTATACCCCCTGTAAATTTTCGTGTCCAAATTGTTTATATTTGATTAAGAGCTTTAGTAGTAAATTATGCAATTAGACGAAGACCTAAAATTTGAAATTAATGATGATGGACAGTTCATCAGAATCACTCCAATAGGCAAAATGAATGATGGTTCAGATTGGGATAAAAATTGGATAAAAACTCAAATTGAACTAAAATCAGGAGGTTTTATTGGCTCTTATGAAGCAGATTTAACAACTTTTGACTTTAAAATTCTAAAAGAAGGCTTAAGTCGGTTATATAATAACTTAAATGACAAAATGACTTTTAATGACTTAGAAGGTTATTTGGAACTTATAATTCAGGGTGATAATACAGGAAACTTTACAATTCAAATTACTTGTAATGACAAACCAGGAATATATTCAACACAACTTCAATTTGAAATGCATTTTGACCAGACTTATATAATGCCCCTAGTTAAAAGATTAGAAAATATTACAAATCGATTCCAAATAATTGGGGATTTTAACACTTAAGTTAAATAAGTTCACTCGCCGTCCTGCGAGTTGAGCGAAGGTCGTTGAAGAGAAATGCGCAAGCATGATTCAACATTAACTATGAAATAGATGAAGACTGTTGGCGGTATTTTTGTATCAAAAAAAGTGACAACATTATAGCCTGACCGAGCCGCAGATTAGCCAAACTCTAAAAGCGGTTGGATTTTGATCAGGTATGGTAGTACTTTGTCTAGCTTCAAAAACAACTATTAATTTATTTAAATAGAATATCGGGATTAATCTTCCTAAATAACGATCTACTCGGGGAGTATATATCGCATCCTCTATCATCATAAATATTTACAATTATAGGCTCTACAAAATCAATAAAATAACAGGTTATATTAGCTGATGGAGAATAAGCAAGGTCAAAGTTTATAATTGACAAACATATAGGTAATATCTTTTGAAAAGAGTACTGTTTATAATTAAGGCCTAAAAAATTATTATCATCCTCTTTCCATTCAAGTTTATTATCTGCATAATCAGGATTGATACCTGCAGTTTTTAATGCTATCAAGGCATCATTATCCCACAAAATAATCTGCAACCATATTTCCTTACCTTTAAAACAGAAATCCAAAACCGCTTTGCTCCTTTTTAAAGCTTGGTTTACCCTAGATTTTCCATCCAGATCTTCACCCAGATTAATTCTAATTCTATTTTTCTTGATATTACTCAAAGTTATTTTGCTAATATCCCCGAACCTATCTAGAAACATAGTGTCAAAATCCGATTTATCCTTTATTTCCATTATCCTACCTGCTACAAACTAAAAACCTTTAATACAACTTATTTCACCTATTCTTAGACCTTAAAAGCTATCCTGTCTATTGCTTCGAGGACCACTTAAGCAAATCCGTATAAATGTTCCTTATCTTTGGAAAATCATTCTGATTATAAAGACGAACAAGTTCTTCATTAAATTCTTTTGATTTAGGGAAGCCTTTTAACTTCATCCTGTCATCAATATTTTCTCTGACTTTCGATAGAAGAATTTGATTTTTGGGTTCGGTATCCATGATGTACAAAATGAACAATCCCCAGGTTAAATACTCATCAAAAACTTTAATAGGATTGGGATAATGATTGGTTGATTTGTTCGTTGAATCCACCCAAATTGATCTCCTATCAAAAATAGTATCGATATGGTTCTTAAACGTTGAACTTAGTGGACCTACATAATTATGATCAATTTCTGTAAAAATCACCCTACTGTTCAAAGCCCTATTAAAATCTTGATCTATATCTGCTTGATGTTTGATTACCGGTAAATACAAGAGCATTTCCTTAAAATTATTATCTTCAAAAGTATGTGTTGCATTTATGCCACCTATAAGTCCCGAGGTCAAAACCCGATAACTATTGATTTTATAATCAAATTTACTTTCTAGCCATTTCTTTTGTTTATCTATTGCCGCATATTTGATATAATCATCTATAATAGTTTGATAATAAGGCTTATGAGATTGATAAAATTTCCTAAATCCTGATTTCTTGGCGAAATCCTCAATTTCTTTCCGATATAATACTATTGGATCTTCATGAATCTCCACTGTTCCTACCCCCTTTCCAGGAAATGTATACACATTTGTCCTAATCAAACTGTCGCCATCAAATTGGAATCCATAGGAATTGGAAGATATCAAAATGTAATAAATAAGGCTTTTCTGCAATAATGAATCACATATCTTAATTGCCTTATGGTCTTTGAATTTACTGAAATGACTTAGGACCTCTTGATGGTAACTGTTTTTGTGATTGACCATATTGGAGTCCTTAAGTCCATGATCTGTAATCGCCATCATGATTAAAGTCAACTCCTGTACCTCCGGTATCTCAATATTTACCTTATTATCGTTGAGTTTAATGTAAGCTTCGTTAAACCTGACAGCATTATCTTGTCCATACAAACAAACAAAACTAAAAGTGGATAGGACGATTATTAAAAATATTCTCATGTGTAGACAGAATTATAAAATTAGCTAGTGTTTTTTCTTAAATGAGATATTTCATAGGATATCAAATAATGAAATACCATATTCAAATATACCATGCTCATAAAAATAAACAAGCCAACCTAGGTAATTATATTATTAAATAGAGGTTTTCAATAATTTAAACTAGATACCGCATCATTGTAGCAGAAATAATCCTTTACTCGTTAGCTAAATATTAACGAATTAAAAACCATTTTATTTACAAAGCCCAATTATGTATAATATCCTGTTTAAAAACAAATTCAATCCATTTTTTAAGTTCAGCATTCTGCTTTTACTCGCCATTACCACTTCCCTTTTCCCTAGCTGTAAAAATTCCTTATTCGATACAGATGGAAATGATGCTGAACTGAATTACCATTTACAATTCGGAAGTTCCATTCAAGTAATAAATGGGAACATCCTAATCAGTGGCGTAAAAGCAAAAAACAGAGAAATAAGTTCCAAATTTTGGGTGAATGGAAAATCTACAGAAAAATCAGCTTTCATGAACCAGATTAAAAATCAAAGCGGTTTCCGGGAGGCAATTAATAACCAAAGCAGAATTGTTTATAATTACAAAGATAACCAAGGAAACATACAAGAATTTCAATTTTTCCAATCCGCTTTCAGAGAGAAAGAACTTATGCCCTATTTCCTCAATGGCAAGGAGATAAAACTATCGTCTGATAGTACGGGAACCATTTCAGCAGTAAGCTTTTACCATAATAAACCGATTTTTGCTGGAACCTATGGTAAATTTGTCGGAACAGAAATTGGATCTGCCTTTGCTCCCAAATCGGCTTTCTTTTGGGAAGAAAACAGTGGCTTTACCGAATTGATCATTCCAAAAGAATCCCAAGTATTCAATGGTATCACATCAATATATAGGCATTCTCCAGAAGAGACCTATGTGGCAGGATTGTGTGGAATCCCCATGTACTGGAAAAATACCGAGGCAATTGTATTGAATAAAAACCTACATGGCGAAGTCCATCAAATCATCAAAAACGGCAATGACCTTTATGCTGTGGGGCTGATCAATAAAAGGAATTCAAACAGTACCGGCCATACAGCCTGCTACTGGAAGAACGGAGAAATCCATGAGCTGGAAGATAATGCACAGGCCTATGGAATATTCGTCGATGGTACAGATGTCTATATAACAGGTGCAACTGGCGTTGTTCCAACAGCCTACAAACCCTGCTATTGGAAGAATGGAAAACGAATAGACCTGGAAATGTAATCCCAGGTCTATCCAAATCATCTCAAGAAAGTCTTGATGATTATTTATAAAATTATTTCTTCTTTAATTTCTGTAAACGGTCGGTTGCTGTAGGAATAATATCATCATCACCTTCATAATTTTCGATCACACTTTCCAAGGTACTTCTTGCCTGAACATTATCCCCTTTGCGGGAATAAGTATCTGCAAGGAGGATAAAGCTCTTCGCCACCCAGTAATCATGCGAATCCATATTCTCGATCACATCAAAAGCTGATTTTTGGGCTATGTCGTATTCCTTGTTATCATATTGCATCAATCCCACACGATACCTCGCCTCAGCACTCACAGCCCCTTGGCTCTTCAATGCCGCCAGATTAAACTCTTTTAAAGCATTTTCTTTGTTTTCCTGCTTTAAACTGGCCTTAGCCGCATACAGATGCGCCGTAGCAATTTCCTCTTCCGTAGCCTTTTCATAGCCCTGAACCAACTTCGCATACTTATTCATCTGTTCGTAATCGCCTAATTCAAAATAACAGATCATCAGATTCGTGACCGCATAACCATAATTTTCCTTATAGTCATTATTCAGCTCCAACTTTTTAAGATGCACAATCGCCTCGTTGTATTCCTTTAGACTCAGGTAAAGTGCCGCAGCAGTCATTAAGGTTTTCTCGGTATAAGGGCTGGTCCAATCGTTCAGAATGATATTCAGATCATGCAGGGCTTCCTGGGGCTTATTGGTATGGTATAAGCTCACTCCACGGATATAACGCGCATGTTTCTCTTGTCTAGGTTTTGGAAACTTATCAAAATAAGCATTGATCGCCTCAACAGCTGGTCCATACTGTCCTCTCGCAAACAAGGTTCTTCCTGCTTGGAATGCCATGTTATCCTGCTCTGCCTCACTCAGGTTACTGATATTGTTATTGATGGCATATTCAATATAACTCGGCGCATCGCCTTGATCCAGATAAATACTTTCAATGGAAGCCATGGCCTGTGCGGCCTCTGAAGTTGTACTGAAATCCTTCACCACTTTTTGGAAGGTAGCCATAGCTGCTTCCGTTTCATCCTTATTGTATTGAACCAAACCAATGGTTACTAAGGCTCTAGGCACATAACTACTTCGAGGATATTGCTTGACCATCTTCTGAAGCCCTTCTATTGCAGCATCATACTCACCCATCGTAAAATACATGTATGGGATCTCAAAGGCCACATCATCTGCATAGTTGGATCCTGGATATTTTTCTACAACAGATAGCAAGGTTTGTAATTTTCCTTCATTATTTCCCTGCAAGCCTTGTATAATTCCCTGTTGAAACAAGGCATAATCTTGGTTCGGTGCCTTCTCGCTGATCAATTGATCATAAAAACCTTTAGCTTTTTCATAATTACGCATGGTGAGGTAGGAATCTCCCAATCGAGCCATCACATCGTATTTCACCTTCTTATCTAAAGAGCTTCCCTCCGATGCTAAAAACCGCTCGAAATAATCGGCAGCCACGCTGTACCTATTGATGCGGAATGCCGCATAGGCCAAAGCGTAATTTGCATAATTATATACAGAGGTATTTTTCGCTGCTGGTAGACGAAGGAATCTGCTGAAGTTGTCGACTGCTTCGCTGAATTTGCGGACTTCGTACATGGCTTCTGCTTTCCAATAGGTTGCCAATGCTGCCATTTCGGGATTTAAGGTAGATTTTTCGGCCCGCATGAACATGGAAATACTGTTTTCGAACGCACGTTCGTTATAGAACTCCAAACCTCGATAATAGGTAATCTTCTGGTAGACCTCTTCTGCTTTCTGATCTCGATTACTGAAGGATTCCAACAGATAAACGGCAGTCTCAAAATTGCTACTTCCGGAGAGGATCTCCGCCATTCGCGATTCCGTGGTTTCCTTTTGGTTGGCGCTTAAATCTACGCCCTCAAATCGCAGGGCAAGATAATCCTTTAAAGGTTGTAAGGATACCTGCACCGAATCCAATTCATTTAGCATCTTCGCATAGTTGTATAAGGCATCGGCTTTCAATTCCTTATCGAAACTCAGTTGGGATGCTTTGTAGAATGCATTCCTGGCATTTACTTTATCGCCATTTTCCTGTGCAATCTTTCCTAGGGCGATGATGGAACTCTGATAAAAAGCATCTCCCGGCTCCACCTTCTTCAGGATGGAACTGGCACGTTCATATTCTTTACCCCGATAGGCCATGATACCTATCCGGTTATTATCAATATTATTTCGGGAAGCATTGGGGTATCTTTCCGGCAAAGGACTATGGAAGGGTTCGCGGAAATCGTAGCGGGAATAGAACATGCCGGCAGCGATCTGCCGCAATTCTACTTCCAATGCTTTCCGATCGATGTCCATATCCGGAGTACGCCTGATTTTGACCACATCCGCTAGCATCGGACGGTAATCCCTTACTATTTCTATGGAATCCAAAGTAGCAGGTTCCTGCTTTTCTTTCTCTTGCGCCTGTCCAGCTAATAATAATATAGAAAAGAAACCAGTAAGGATATGTTTCTGGTATCCGGTAAATATATTTTTCTGATAATTCGTATTGAAACCTAGTTTAAGTGTCATCTCTTCTTTTGCTGAGCTTTTCCAATAATAAATTACCTCCCTACAATTTATAAGCCAAGACGTCAATATCCCTCTTAAAAATGACAATAGAGATGTATTATTTTCGCTTTATATGGATATCTGTTTGTGGAAATGGTATCTCTATGCTTGCTGAATCCAAGGCTTCCTTGCAGCTGATGATGAGTTGTTCCTGCATAGCCCAGAAATGTTCATTGCTGGTCGTTACACGTACGGAAAGATTGATTGCGCTGTCTCCCAAACTGGTAACCACCACATCTGGTGCAGGATCGTTAAAGGCATATTCATTTTTGCGGATACACTCCAATAGAATGGATTTTGCCAAACGTAGGTCTGCATCATAGGATACCCCTATATCAAACCAAGTCCTGCGGGTACCCAATTCCGTAAAGTTGGTGATATTACTGTTTGATAATTCCCCGTTTGGAATAATAACCAATTGATTCTGCGGGGTTACCAATCGGGTGTTGAAGATATCGATCACCCTAACAGTGCCGTCCACACCACTAGAGGAAGAAATATAATCTCCCACACGGAATGGTTTAAAGAGTAGGATAAGTACTCCACCGGCAAAATTTGATAGGGAGCCTTGCAGGGAAAGACCAATAGCCAACCCGGCTGCACCGATTACAGCAATAAATGTAGAGGTCTGTACGCCCAACTGACTTACAACCACAATAAACAACATTACCTTTAATATCCAATTGATCAGGTTGCCAAGAAAGGTACGGATGCTTGGATCGACCTCCCGTTTGATGAAGATCTTATCTACAAGCCTTCTAACCATTCGGATCAACCAAAGTCCCAGAAATAAGACTAATGCAGCCGATAAAATGGAACTGATCAAGATCGGCGCATAGGCTATCGCACTATCTATAAATTTTTCTATTTTCCCTTCAACGTTTTCTAACTGTTCTACTTGCATTTTTATATTTTGTTTATACGCTTAATTCATCTGAACTTTCCAATTCCCTCACAAAATCCTTTCCCCAGTAATGGATATCGTAATGTCTGATTTGCTGGAGCGACCTTCTGATCCTGATCCGGGCTTCCTCCTCTTCCATGGTCAATGCTTGGTGTAAAGACTCGATCATGCTCAACTGATCGTAAGGATTTGTTGGAACGCAATAAGGAAGTTCCACTGATGCGCCGGCAAATTCGGATAAAACCAGAACCCCCGCCTGTTTTAGTACTCCTTGCGTAGCAACAAATTCTTTGGAAACCAGGTTCAATCCATCCCTTAATGGGGTGATCCAAGCAACATCCGACAAAGCATACTGGATAAGAACTTCCTCAAACGGTAATGCCTGGTAGAAATACTGTATAGGGGTCCAATCTAAAGTGGCGTATTTACCATTGATCTCCCCAACGGCCTGGTTTACTTGGTCACGAATCTTATCGTATATCCGCATCCCTTTGGAGGGTGGGGTGCATACATTGATCAATTCCACTTTACCCTGAAATTCAGGATGTTGTTTCAAGAATTCTCCAAAAGCCTGTACCTTTTCCAAAGGCCCTTTGACATAGTCCATCCGTTCGATGGAAACGATACGTTTTATACCCGTTTTTGCTGCTTCTGCTTTATACCCTTCAATTCGCTTCTGTATGGATTCCTGGGATAGGATCCTTTCGATCAACTCGAAATTTACTCCAACTGGCTGCGCCCCTAAGCGAATGGTACGACCTTCTACCGAAATGATTTTGGTCATATGCTCCACCCCTAACGCCATGCTATAGGTCAGAAACTGATTGGAAACATTTACTGTTTTTTCTATTTCGAACGGCGTATGGCTCCTTAAAACATCAATAAAATTCTCTACATACCTCGGTATGTGGAAACTGATGAAATCACACATCAAAAGGCTTCCGATGATTTCCCGTCGCCATGGAATGGTATTGAAGATATCGGCGGCTGGGAATGCTGTATGGTGGAAAAATCCAATCTTCAGGTCGGGGCGCAACATTTTTAGGAAAGAGGGTACCATCCACAGGTTATACTCATGAATCCAGACCAGGGCTTCTCGGTCTGCTTCTCTTGCGATCCTTTCTGCAAACAACCTGTTGATCTTCAAATAATGGTCCCAATCTTTGTGATTGAATTTCGCTTTATCGACGAAGGAAAATATCGTTGGCCAAAAGGCTTCCTTTGAAAATACCCGATAGAACTGATCGATATCTTTTTGGGAAAGTGTTATAGCGGATACATCTAAATGGGGATATTTTTCTACATCTACTTTTTGCTTTTCTGTGCTCTGGTTCTCACCGAGATCGACCTCCTCACCTATCCAGACGCCAGGTCTTCCCTGTTCGAAAAGTCCCAATAACGATGGGATAATGCCATTTGGACTTTGAGGAGCCACCTGTTTGAGTTCACCATCTACCATTTTGCGTTCATAGGGTAATCGATGGTATACCATGATCAGCTGTTTGTTTTCTGAAGAATCCAGGAGCATGGGTTCAGATGGTATATTGGAAACGTAGGCCCGAAATCTTTCATGCCTTTCCATACTTTCCAGGATACCTGCAGCCCCAGCATCTTCCGCTTGGTAGACATTGGAAAGTCCCTTGGTAGCTTCTAATAGGGCCTCTTCGGAATCCCCAACCGCAACACCTTCGAACCCGGTTTGAAATAAAGAAAGGTCATTCAGGGTATCGCCAGCTACGAGCACCTGCTCGTATGGGATTTCCAATAGGTCAACAAGTTTTTTTAGTGTATTACCCTTATTGACTCCTTTGGGCATAATATCTAAATATTTATTCACCGATGTGATCACATCACAACCCATTTCATCCGCAATTTCTTGAACCGTTTCAAGATCGGTTTCCGAATCGTAATAATAGGAACAACGTCGCTGTTGGGGTACATTTTGGTACACCAATCCGGGAATATCGGCATAGGCCTCCTGCAGTTCATAAACAGAAGGCCAATTTATTTCTATTTCATGTTGTATCGGGTCGATTGCCGCCAAGGAGTTACCATCAAAAATTGTAGATCCCACATCTGCAATGACATAATCTGGTGTTGGAATGGTGGGGTCGTTCAATAAGGGAATGACCGATTCCATACCCCTGCCTGTAACAAAGACCAGTTGTATATTCTTATTTTCTTTTATGATCTGATAGAGACGTAATCGTTCTTCCATCTGTCCTCCTAGGAAGGTCCCATCTAAATCAGTTGCTAATAACATGTTTTTCATTTCTCTAATTGTTTTTACTTAGGTTTTAAAGCAATAAATAGCCGATGTATTGGTTGACCAATAACATGTATTTCAATCAAACTTTACGGCTTTAATGCAGAATAAAGGTTTAGATTCTGCTGTTCAATTCAATAATTAATGATTACAAATATAGAGAAAATTAAACTAATAAGCAAATTTTAGTGGGTTTTCTTGCTGTACTTTCAGGAGGAAGGAGATCTACGGGAAAGAATTAGGAATTATAATTTTAAATCAATGTGTATCATTTTGCGCTTTTCATCAATGATGATGCTTCTAGGTATGGATTCAATGTTATAGAGGTTCTGAACGATCGGCCCTTTCCATCCCTGAAGTTCAGAAATATGAATGGCCCAATCGAATTTATGATTTTTTATAGCTTTTAACCAATTATTCCGATCATGGTCCAAAGAAATGGCCAATACGGTAAAATTCTCTCTTTCAGCATATTCTTTTAGTTTAGGAAGATTTTCGATACAGGGAACACACCAACTTGCCCAAAAATCCAAGAGTACTTTTTTACCCCTAAAATCACTTAATTTTATGGTCTTTCCATGCATATCTTTCATGGAAAAATCTGGAGCCATCATGCCTACATTTATATGCTTTTTGGCGTTGATAATCTTTTGAAGTCGTTTGCCTTCTTCGCTTTGCCTCAAGCTTTCATCCAACCCATTGAAGAGTTGTTCCAATTTTCCAACATCTTTGTTCAATAGGTTTGGCCGATAATAACTTAATAGATATAGGGAAGTATAATTTGAAGGGTTCTCTTCTATCAATGTGATTAGGTAAGGGTTTTTTTTGTCCAGATAATGAAAGGAAGAATCCATCAATTGATCCTGAATTGTCTCTTCCTTGCTGGAATTGGAAAGCTCCCTAAATTTATCGATCTCCTCCACATACAGATCATATAACTTATCGGTGATCTCCATTAATCGGAACCTTTCGTCTCCTGGGATAGTGAATGAACTGCTTATTCCTAAGGGCTTCCCGCTTTTTGGATTGAAATTTGGCTTGGATAAAACGGCATGGCTGGTACCAGAACTTAACATAAACCATTTCTCAGAGCCATCCTTTTTACTGATCAAACGGGTGTATACCGCTGGCGTATTCATTGTTCCTTGGAAAACAAATTGATGATTCATAACCTGTACCGAGTCATGGACCATAGGATTTATATCACCATTGTTGATATGCTTTAAATAAAAAATTTCATTTTCAAGGTGAAGGGAACTATCGACCTTACAGATTAAAGTATATGCTGATTGAGCATATAACTTTGAAATGCTGAATAAAAAAACAATAAGGAGGAATTGTTTAAACATTTGAATAAATATAAGCATTTATTTAATTATGGTTTAAAAATTTCTATCAACTATACTGTTTTTTGATTGTTCTTAAGGAATGAAACGCCCTAAATTTTTTGATTCTTGGACCGATAGGCAGTATGCTGCTTTTAAATGGTTCTTTTTATATCCAATGGGAATCATCTTACTGGGAAGATTGATTATTTATTTGGTGCTTATTTTGGATAAAAATCAATAGGTTTTTACTTAATTTATAAAGACCGTTTTTAACCAATTTAATGAAAAAATATTTTCACCTTTTCCTATAAATCTTACTGATTGTCTTAATCTTATATTAGAAACATAGCTACAGAAGTTGGAGTTAATAAAGCTATAGCACAGAGATAAAAAAATCTTTTTGATTTGGTCAGGATTGGTTGGGTAGCACCAGCCGATGGTCGGAAACTTTTACCCTTTTATGGAAGTATAGCTTTCACGCATAAATTTTAAGAATTCTACCATTGAAAAACATAATTTTTAATTTCCCTTGTATAACAACAAGGGAAATTTTATATTTCCACTGATTTTCAAACACATACCACATATTTCTATAAAATAAACTACACATACCACATTTTCCCAAACCATGAAAAAAACGGAGCTCTTTATTTTTGCGATCAAAATCATTGGAATCATCCTCTTCTTATGGAGTATCAATTCCCTCAAGGAATTAAGCATGTTCTTTTTTACCATACAAATGGCAAGAGAAACAGTAGTCATTTTGCCTTCATTAATAATTTTCCTGCTTATTCAATGGATCCTGGCTTATTTTCTACTTTTCAGAACAGAAATAATCATTAATCTATTAAAATTAAAGGATGAAAATCAACAAGAAATCCTTCAAAACAGCCAATTCAATTATGAAAAGATATTTCAGATCGCTTTGCTTATTCTTGGACTTGCCATCATCATCCTAAATATTCCAGATTTTATTTTGTCTGTAATAAAAAACATGCTTCTCCTTCGGAAGGATGAACCTTATCAAAAATTCCTATGGAATAATTTCGATATACATGGGCTTAAAATAATCCTGGGTGTCCTTTTAATCTTTAATAGTAAAAAAATTAGTAATTATTCAAAGCTTAATACATAGTTTAAATAAAAGAGCAGGTAAATTTAAAAGATTATATTATTTTTAAATCAATATCAAATTTACCTGATCAAATGAAAAAACTTAAAATTAGCGCTATTCTACTTTTTACCATCCTTTTAAATACCCAAATGGCTTCTGCCCAATTCGGGGATTTATTGAATAAAGCAGGAAAAGCTGTTACCTCCAAAGGTGCACAGGCATTAGGGCTTGATAAAATTTTAAAGGAACCCGAAGCCATTAGCACCAGCTTTGACGATGTGGATCAAGAAGGCAAAGAAATGCCAGAGTTTGAAAGTAGTGCCAAATACTTGCCATTTTCAACATTGGCAAAAAATGGCGATGATGGCTATGTCCTGCAATCTGGACATTTTGAAATGATCAACAAAAGCTATTGCCTAAAAGCAGGAACCTACGCTCCGTCTGCTGGGGATGGATATATGTATGCGCCTATACTTGGTAAGAAAAAGGATATTGTAACCGCTATCCTCAAAAGTGCAGAGAAACATCCTGAAGTGCAACAAACGGATATTCAAATGCTTCTTTGGACCATTATTGCCAAAACAAAGTTCATTGATTACAGTGGACCGGTAAAAGAAACTGCATTACGTCTATTGACTGCAAAACAGATCCTGCAATTGGAAGGCGGTGCCTTGGGCATCCTCCCAATTGACGTCATGGCGAAAGCCAAATCGAGCATGCCACCTGCTATCCAAAAGATTTTCGAAGCTGAAAACAACATCCGCCAATTGGTTTCCTCCGGAAATTACACCTATGCCGAGTTCGAAAAATATGCGATCATGGCAGGAATGGCGCCAGTAAGAGCAGATATTCCGAGTGGAATCTGGACCTTACATCCCGATGGATATTATATCCGATATTACCCTTCAGGATATTCGCAAACCAAAGTGCAAATCTATGTTCCGGAAACATTAATTAAAGATAGAGGATCAAAAAAATTGATCTATGATGCAACGGATGATATTGCTTGCCCTGCAAATACAGGCTCCCAAAGACTAGCCCAAACCAATGAACCGATTAAATAATCGGTTCATTAGTTCCATTTCCATACCGAAGAACTTAAAAATAAGATAATTAAACCCATAAACACTTCCTTAATCATTTGTTAATCTTATTTTAAAGCTGTTTCTTTACTTTTGAAAGAAATAAAAATATAATATAAGATAAATGAAAAATTTATATTGGTCATTAATCGCCTGTATGATGACCGGATCGGTCTTCGCACAAGACCTAGCCAAAGGAACCGTATTTAACGACTTAAATGGAAATGGAAAACAAGACCGTAGAGAAAATGGGATTGAAGGTGTTGCCATCAGTAATGGAAAAGATGTTGTACTAACCAACAACAAAGGGAAATATGAAATCCCTGTCCAAAACGACAACATCATTTTTGTCATCAAACCTACCGGTTATGAATTGCCTGTTGATCAGGACAACCACCCAAAATTCTATTACATCCACAAGCCTAATGGATCACCACAATTGAAATATCAAGGTGTTGCTCCAACTGGTCCATTACCCAAATCGATCGACTTCGCCTTAAAAGCTAAACCGGAATCCAATCAATTTTCGGCATTCGTATTCGGAGACCCTCAAGCGTATACTGAAGAAGAAATCCAATACTTCAGCAAAGGCTTGATCGATGAGGCAAAAGAAAGAAAAGGTCCTTTGTTTGGTATCAGTTTAGGGGATTTAGTAGGTGATAATCTAACCTTACACTCTTCTTATAAAACAGCAGTTGGCAAAATGGGACTTCCATGGTTCAATGTGATGGGAAACCATGACATGAATTATGATGTGACTCAAGATTCCTTAGCTGATGAAGGTTTCGAACGTACTTTCGGTCCTAATAATTATTCATTCAATGTTGGAAATGCACACTTCATCATTTTGGATAATATCATTTATCCACATCCGGAGACAGGAAAGAGCTACCAAGGTGGTTTGAGAGCCGATCAGTTGGAATTCATTGCAAACGATTTGAAATTTGTTCCGAAGGATAAGTTGATCGTACTTGCTTTCCATATCCCATTGAACCCTGAAAACAACAAATCCTTCCGTAAAAAAGACAGAAAAAGATTGTTTGAGCTATTGAAAGATTACCCAAACACCCTTTCTCTTTCGGCACATACCCATTATCAGCAGCAGAACTTCTACACCCAGGAACACGATTGGTTGGGTGCAAAACCTCATCATGAATATAATGTGGGAACAACTTCTGGCGACTGGTACTCTGGTCAGATGAATGAAAAAGGTGTCCCTGCGTCTACGATGCGTGATGGTACGCCTAAAGGTTATGCCATCTTGAATATCGATGGAAACCAATATAACTTCGATTATAAAGTAGCTGGAAAAGCAGATGATTATACCATTGGTCTATTTGGCCCTTCGGTAGTCAAAGAGAAATATGCTGGCCGTTATCATGTCTATGCCAACTTCTTCCTAGGGTCGGCAACAGATAAGGTTACTTACCGTATCGATCAAGGAGAATGGAAAAACATGGAAAAAACAGAAGGTTTCGATCCTGCCTACATGAAGGAATTATTAGCCTATGATGGTGCAAATTCATTGATCCAAGGCCGCAGACCTAGCGATCCTTCCAATTCAGCACACGTGTGGCGATTGAAACTTCCAAAATTAAAAGCCGGTAAACATTCTATTGAAATCCAAGCCGTAGATATGTTCGGAAGAACGCATAATGCAACAAAAGAAATTGATGTAATCAACTAAACAACCGAACCTCAAGGTAAAGCCCGACAACTCTTTGTCGGGCTTTACCTTTTTTAATATATGGGTATTTCATTATAAAAACTTAATTTCGTCTGCATAAAATTTTCAAAAAGAATGAAAAAACTCTTGTTATTGCTCCTTTTGAGTTCAAGCTACGCTTATGGACAAAGGAATTTAACTATTGACGAAACAGTATTTGGCCCTGGAAAATTCGCTGCAAAAAGCCTTCCTGCCGCAAAATGGATCAAAAATACGGATGCCTTTTCCAGCTTGGACAGCACCTACCAGAACTTGGTTTCTTTCGATGTAAAGAACAATTGGAAACCGCAGCAGATCGCTAGCCTATCCGATCTACAATCGGCCATTAAAACCGTACTCCCTAATGAAAAAATAAACCTTCGTAATTTCCCAACCAGCTACCAATGGGAAGACAACAAAAGGATCTCCTTCCAAGTTGCTGGGGAAAACAACACCTATGGTTTGGTTTACGATCTAGCTACCAAAACCGCGCAGGTCAAAAACACCTTGCCTAAGGAACGTGAAGGAGAAGAAATCGGATCATTAAATACACAATCAGCTTATTTGGTTGGTAATAACATCGAAATCAACCAAGCTGATGGCCAGAAGTTGCAGGTAACCCAAGATACCATCGATGGCATTGTCAATGGAACTTCGGTGATCCATAGAAATGAATTTGGGATCGATAAGGGTATGTGGTGGTCTGCGGATAATAAAAAGTTATTGTATTATCGCAAAGACGAAACCATGGTGAGCAATTATCCATTGCCACAATGGGATACCCGGGTAGCTAGCATCAAAGATATCCGTTATCCAATGGCAGGTATGAAAAGTGAGGAAGTTGTCCTAAAAATCTATGACACCGAGACGAAACAGACCATCACTTTACAGACTGGGGAACCGAAGGAACAATACCTGACGATAGTAACCTGGGATCCTACCGGGGAATTCGTGTTTGTTGGTGTCCTCAACCGTGGTCAGGACCATTTAAAACTGAATAAATACAAAGCCTCTACAGGCGAGTTCGTTCAAACTTTGTTTGAAGAAAAATCAGACTCTTGGGTTGAACCTCAACATGCATTGGCATTCTTACCGAATAATCCTAAACAATTCATCTATCAAACGGATAAGGATGGATATAACCAACTTTATCTATATGATACTTCCGGAAAATTGATCCGCCAATTAGGCTATAAGGATGTATTGGTGACCAATTTCCAAGGCTTTGATGAGAAAGGTTCGAAAGCCTATTATATTGGTGCTACCAACAATGGTATGGAGCGTCATCTTTTTGAAGTTGAATTAAAGAATGGAAAAACTACCCAACTGACCAAAACCAATGGGGTACACAATTCCAGCATTAGTAACAGTGGTAAATATGTATTGGATCAGTACAGCAATCTGAACACTCCAAACATCGTTCAGGTCATTGCAACGAAAGACGGCAAAGCAACGCCTATATTGCATGCTACGAATCCTTTTACGGGCAAAATCAACCTTCCTAAAATCGAATTTAAATCATTCGTATCGGCAGATGGTAAAACACCTTTGAATGCCCGCATAACTTATCCGACCAATTTTGATCCAAACAAAAAATACCCGGTCATGGTGTACCTATATGGTGGGTCACACGCTCAAATGGTAACCGATAGATGGTTAGGAGGATTAGGCTACTTCGATATGTACATGGCACAAAATGGTTACATCGTATTCACCTTAGACAACCGTGGCTCGGATGCTCGTGGCCGTGATTTCACACGAGTAACCCACCGCAACCTGGGTGAAGCCGAAATGGCCGATCAATTAGTGGGCATTGACTACCTAAAATCGCAACCATATGTTGATGCAGCTAATATGGGAATCTTTGGCTGGAGTTATGGCGGATTCATGACAAGCTCCTTAATGACGAAGCATAATGATATTTTCAAGGCTGCTGTGGCCGGTGGGCCGGTTATGGACTGGAAATTCTATGAAGTGATGTATGGTGAACGTTATATGGATACCCCAGAAGAAAATCCGGAAGGCTATGAAAAGACCTCTCTATTGAACAAAGCCGATAAACTGAAAGGGAACCTACTGATCATCCATGGAGCGCAGGATCCGGTGGTGGTACAACAACACAGTATGGAGTTTATCCAAAAATGTATTGAAGCCGGTAAACAAGTAGATTATTTCTTATACCCTACCCATGAACACAATGTTTCAGGCAAGGATAGGATTCATATGTACGATAAAATCGCTAAATACTTTGATAATTACCTAAAAAAATAGGGCTAAGGAGTCAATTGAGTCAATAAACCTATTAACGCATAACCAGATGGTTATGCGTTATTTTTTTACCATGATAAAAGAACAATTCCAAGTATAAACTGTTCATTCTATAGAGATAGGTCATTAAATTACTGGCGGACTCTTAGAATTCTATAGAGGATTTAAACAAAATATTATGATACAGACAAAATACCAGGAATGCATAGAAGCATGCAACGAATGCGTGGTGATGTGTAATCAATGTGCAATGGCATGTTTGAATGAGGAAAATGTGGAGCATTTAAGAAAATGTATTCAATTGAATTTGGAATGTGTAGCTATTTGTGAAGCATCCGTAACGAGCATGAGTTTGGATGGCAAGTTCAGCAAAGATATTTGTACACTATGTGCTGAAATATGTGATGCATGTGCGGAGGAATGTGAGAAACATGCTTCCATGGGAATGGACCATTGTAAGGAATGTGCGGAAGCATGTAGGAAATGTGCAGATGCATGTAGACAAATGATGAATGCAGCCTAATCAGGCTGCATTTCTTTATGAAATTTCTGGTGCTTTTGGATCCTTCAATTTATCGATGGATTCGAAAGCACCACTTTTTTTGAGCAACCACATGCCTAACTTTTCTTCCGCAATACCAGGAACGATCTTATAGGTGAAAATAGGCAAGCCCTCAGGGTCACTTTCGATATTCATCTTAAAGAAATCCACCGTATTTATTTTCTTCAATTCTTCCGATAGTTCAGTGATGTGGGAAGATACAATCACAAATGGCCCATCCACTTCTGCCAGGTTCTTCATGACCTTCAGAATCGCATTGGAAGCATCGCTATGATTGGTTCCCTTGAAAAGCTCATCCAATATCATCAACGCATTGGAATGTGGTTCCAATTGATCCACGATATCCTTCAAACGCATGGCTTCCACATAAAAATGGCTATAGCCCATTTCCAGGTTATCCTGCAGATTGATACTGGTAAATAAACCGTCAATAAGATCGGTCTTTATCTGATCTGCGGGGACTGGAAAACCAATATGGGTGAGGTATAAGGCAGAGGATATAGTTTTGATGATAGAGGATTTCCCGGCCATATTTGCCCCAGTCAGGAACCATAACTTTTTATCCTTCGAAATTTTTAGATCGTTTTTTACAGGCGATTTATGGAAAATGTGATAAACACCTTCCATATAAATCTCTCCCGTTTGGTTTTTGGGATATACTTCGGGATAGCAGAATGATCTTGCTTCCGAAACTTTAGCGACAGCGAAATAGGCATCTATTTCATAGAAAAAACTGATAGCTCTCTTTATTCTGCTGGAAAGTTCGAAACGGATCAATCGATCGAATTTATCGATATTGAAAATATTGATTTTGATCTTTTCGGGATCTCTGGGTTTACCATCAAAAATCCTCGCTAAACAGGAATCAATGGTATCGATCATTTCTTTCAGATCCTCATCGGGGGTATGGTCATAGATCTTTTGATAGAACTTCTGGGAGTCCATCAGGAAATCACAGACCTCAAAAATATTTCGTTTTTTATAGTAATATGCGGGTGTCCGGATGCCAAAGATATCCATGAGACCGTTGGAGGTGCTCCCGCCGGAATGCCTGGTTTTAATAAACTTTTCAATGTCTTTGAGGATGACACGGTAGAATGGGAAAACCTCATGGGCTACCGCTTCTAAACGACGTATTTTGGATTGCCTGTTTTTTATGATGTCGATATCCAATACGGGATCGTAGAATACGGAAAGGAAGAATTCTTGGCCGCCTTCGGTTATGACAGCCTCTTCGTAAAAACTGAAAATGGTACGATTGCTAAAATCACGTAGTTGGAGATCCCGGAGGGTCTGTTCATCAATTAAAAACTTCTCGGCCATAGTGTTAAATATACTAATTTGTATGTTGGTATAATGGATTTAATCTTAGGTATATGAATAAAGATTATTTTTTGAGAAATTTCCATAAAAAAATGTCATGTTGAGGGGAGTTGAAGGATCTGTGGGATGGTGATCGTACAGATGCTTCGACTGCGCTCAGCATGACATTTTTGAAGATTGCTTCGTCGTACCTCCTCGCAATGACAGGGAAACCTCCTCGCAATGACGTTTAATCGCAATGACGCTTAATCGCAAGGACGCTTAATCGCAAGGGCGGGATGAATACTAACCTAGGAAGTTAACCCAGTCGGCGTTGTCGGTATAATCCACCAGAGGATCAGCTTCATTCTTAGCATTCAATTGCCCTAAGAACATGGTTAGATCCATAAGCATATGCTTTCTGGTGATTTCCACCAAAGCAGGGTTAAACCCTTGCATTTTCAATACAAATTGGAAACTGATCACCCTTGCAATCATTCTACCGATCGTCACCAAGTCTCTTTGCTTCAAATTACCCTCTACCGAGAAATCCAATTGCGATTTAAAATAATCCGCACTGATATCCGCGGATTTATAAGTTTTTAAGAAATTATAAAGATTAGTCTCCTTGCTCTTACGCATCAATTTCAAAATACCTTCTGCAATCTGGCTATACAGCATCTCATTCGATCCTTCAAAAATCATGAATGGTCTGCTATCCACCACTGCCCTACCGGCAATATGATCCAAACGATATCCATTTGCCCCGGCCAATTGCAAGCTGATCTGAGCAGATTCCTGCATCAAATCGGTAACCAATGCTTTCAAGGTATTAGCTTCTACACTTAAAGTCGCCAAATCATGCTCTATCCCACTCTGTCCAACACTATATGCACACATTCCAGAACAAATCGTATATGCCGCTTGAATTCTTGCCACCTGATACTTAACCGCATCAATCTGCAACAATGGGGCGCCGCCTACGATCCTTTCTTGACAATGCTGTAAGGTCTCGTCCAATAGACGCTTAATGAAACCCATTCCCATCCCTGGGAATTGCAACCTACTGCGGTGCAACATATCTAACATCAATTTGATACCGGTACTTTCAGGAGTCAATTTCTGCTCCTCAGGAACCACCACATCAATTTCATTGATTCCATAAGGAATTGCATATAAACCCAGGTTATTATAACGATGAACCATTGGAATATGCTCTTCCGGTTTATTATTATCTGTTACAAAGAAATCAATATCCCTTGCCAATTCACCATTCGCGCCAAATTTTCGTGCTGTAACCAACCAAAAATCAGCTGCACCACTTAATCCCTGCCAATGTTTCTGCCCTTTGATATGGTATGATCCTTCAACCTGCTGATAAGCTGTCTTCATATTCAAGGCATCACTACCATACGCTTTCTCGGTAATCATTAATCCACCCATCGCATTTTTTTCCAAAAACTGGCTAAAAATCCGCTCCTGTACAGGAAACTGTCCATATTTCGCTAAAGGCTCCAAGAATAAAGCAATATTGATCCCGAACATCAAGGATAAAGGAAGAGATTCATAAGAAGCAGCAGCAAGAACACTTAAACATTCTTTTACGGAAACTCCTCTTCCTCCATGAATTTTTGGAATGGCCACCGCCAAAGGCTTATGCGCCATGATCTTGTTCAAAAACTCCTTCGGAAGATCACGATTCAAACTTAGTTGATTGATATCGTTATCCTCACGGAATAATTGTTTCAGCTCTTTACTGAAGGTATTGATATAAGTATTAAAATCTATTTGTGCTACTACTTCGCTCATTTCCTTTTTCTTTCTTGGTTATTTTCAATGTTGTTAATGCCTGTTTACTAAAAATTTGACAGAAACAAGCAATACAAAATTAATTAATAAGGAAATGCTATACTATGAGAAATAAGATAATAATTAGGACAAATCGTGCATAACCCAAATTTACTTTACACCCTTCCGATATTCACTCGGAGAGATACCTACAATCTTTTTAAAGAGCCTTGTAAAATAAGATGGATCCGCAAAATCAAGTTCATAGGCTATGCTAGCCACACTTTTGTTGGTTTCTAGCAGCAATAATTGACTATGGATAATCGCTACTTCCAGGATTAATTCTTTGGATGATTTATTGAAAACAGAAGATACGCACCTGTTTAAATAATTGATGGAAACCGCCAGTTTATCTGCATAAAAATCCACGGTCTTGTGCTTATTGAAATGTAAATGAACCAATTGCTTAAATGCTAGCGCAATTTCCTGCTTCCTTTCCAAAGACTTATTAGCATTGGAAAGTTTAATGATTTTTAAGGCTACGGTTTTGAAAATACTCTCATACAGTTCCTTATAGGGTTTATCCGTATAGATCTCCCGGTATAACAAATCGAGCATATTGTTCAATTCCTGACTATCTTCCTTACTTAGGTTTAATAAGGGGGCAATATTAAAGATATGGAGGATCTCCTGTTCTCTAAACATAGAGGTCATCGCCTGTTCTTTAATTAGTACACAATAACCCTGGGCTGATTTATCCACCGAATGGATAGCCGAAATATGCCCATAATTACAGATCACCACTGCCGGAGCATTCACCATAAAGGTGGTAGATTCAATCTGTTGGTTAAAATATCCTTCAGTTATATGGATCAACAGATTGTAGCCAAAGAAGATGGGTGGAACTGGAGTTTTAAGGTAGGGCGCAATATCCCTTAATGGAAAAATTTTAATCGGCGTTTGGATATAGGTCAGATGCTTTAAACTCCCATCCATAAATTTGGACACAAACTCATCGGCATTGATCTGATTTTTTTCCATAGCTTACTGTTTATATCAAAGATAAGAATTGCGGTTTGAAACAGAATTAGAAATAATATATTGCTATTATTTTGTCATTAAACCTATTTTTCCAAGAATAAAAAATTAATATTCTTTCTTTTACAATTAAATATCTTACCTTCGTAATGTTACTTGACAAGTCTATAGGCAATAGGTATGTTCATTTGACCTATTGAAGTTATCACAATATTTTCGGCATAGTTTTTTCTATTCAATACATTGTAAAGCTTTAATTGAAAGCAAGGCGCTTTTTGGCCTTAAAAAAACAAAATAATTTATCAATAAAATAATAATACAATGCAAGAAGGAACTATTAAATTCTTTAACGAGACTAAAGGATTCGGATTTATCACTCCATCTAACGGTGGTGCTGATGTTTTTGTTCACACTACAGGTCTTAAAGGTCCAGTGCGTGAGAACGACAGAGTATCTTATGAAGTAGAAAATGGAAAAAAAGGATTAAACGCAGTAAACGTTCGCGTTATCGGTTAATTCCTCACTTTATTAAAAAAGAAAAGCAGCAATCATTCGATTGCTGCTTTTTCATTATTAAAAAAGAGTAGTATTTATAGGACTTCGACCTCCGTAATCTGATTCCCTTGTTTCGTACGTGTGTACTTGTATTTCACAGCCTGATTCAATGAAAGTGATTTACCCGCCAATTTATCATTGAAATAAACGGTCTCACGGCTTTCATTATCACGGATAAATCCATAATTACCGGTTTCATTGTAATAAGACACTTTCCCGAACAAGAATTCATCTTCCTGATCCTGCGGACGCAATAGATCCTCTTCCTTGAATTTGTACTGTTGGGTCGGTGGCGTGCTGGAAATATTTCCAAATTCATCTACATAAGCAAACATCTCTTCCAATGACTTTCCTTTGTCATTGTTCATTTTGTTCTGCTCACGTCTTTCTTGTTTTTCTAATTTCTTTAATTGTTTCTTTTTTGCAGTTTCTTTTTTCTTGAATGTAAGTTGAGTTTTTGACATTAAATACCTTTATGATTAAATAATAATGAGAGATTTGATTTTCTTTTGCAGAATGCAGAATGGAAAAAAATGGAGGTCTCTTTTGAATGTGTACAAATATACAAAAATAAACCATATTTCCGAGAGTTCTTTAGTGTAGACCAAAATAGTCTATTTGAAAATAAAATGGTATAAAACAATGCTTATACCGTAATCTATTCAAGCTTTCTTATTTTTACGCAAAATCTAAACAACGTGAAAAAATACTACCTCCTATTCTGCCTGTTCTTTACCCTTTTTAATCTTCAAGCACAGCAAAATATCCTGTCTGGGCGGGTGGTCGATTCCTTAAGCAACCAAGGAATTCCATACGCCTCTATTTCCATTTTGGATGCGCAACAAAAAGTGTTGGACGGAATGATTTCTGATAGTGTGGGGAAATTTGAATTTAATAAACTGAAGCAGGGCAATTATCAACTACAGATAAAGTCCATCGGCTATAAACAATACGCCAGCAAAATCAACATGACACGAAATGGTCGTATGGATTTGGGCGAAATCCTATTGACTCCAGCAGTCAACCAGATCGGACAGATAAGCATATCTGCCGGACAAACGCCACAAAAACACAGTGCAGATAGGCAAACTTACCAAGCCAGCCAATATAAGAATGCCGTCGGTGGTACTGCTTTAGACATCGTAAAGAATCTTCCTGCGGTAGCTTTAGATGGCCAAGGAAATTTAAGTGTTCGTGGAAATGCTGGCTTAATGGTATTGATCAATGGAAAACCGAGCTTAGTAGATCCTACGAGTATATTGAACCAGATAGCGGCCAACGATGTTTCGGAAGTGGAATTCATCAGCAGCCCATCTGCACAATTCGACCCAGATGGTAAGGCAGGGATCATTAATATCAAAACGAAAAAGAACATCACAAGTGGCTTTTCATGGATCATGAACCTTCAAGGCGGTTTACCAAGCATAGATGACTATGACAATGTTAAGAAACAGCAGCGTTATGGAGCCGACATCGCTTTTCAATTCAAACAGGAAAAGCTAGAGCTCAATGGTTCTGCCAATTACCTCCGAAACGATAATGCAGGATTCAGGGATGGCGATGTCAACACCATCATTGGAGATAGACAGACTTTTTTCCCATCCAAAGGCGAAAGAAGCTTCGATAAATACAATTATGGATTACGACTAAATGGTTCCTATGAATTTAATGACCAAAACAACATCAGCATCGGTTTGTTGGCGTCTAAAAAATACCAAGACCGAATTGCCGACATTCATTATACCAATAGAACCGTAAAACCTTCTACCGGAGAGTTATTGGGCACTTCTAACTATTTCAATCCCAACCTACAGAATAAACAAGGGGAATTCTATTTGGTCGATCTAACCTATCTGTTCAAAGTCAATCCACAACATGCTTTTACTTTAGGTGCTATTTATGAACATGCCAATATCCATGGTTCCACCAAAAACGCCAATATTGAAAACGGAATGGATACCGTTCAATATACCGATAACCGATATACGAATCCGCTGAATGGGCTAAGGCTGCAATTTAACCACCAATGGAAAATGAAGGCTGGTGAATTGTTATCGGGTTATCAATTGCGATCAGACAAGCAGCGAGGAAACTTTGAATATTGGGAATCGAGCAGTGGCAACAATAATTTGCAGTTGATCCCTGAATTTACAGGAAAATTAAAAGCAACTAATCTGGTGCATGCCTTTTATTCCCAATTCGATAGAAAACTGGAAAGAACGCAATATTCCTTAGGGCTTCGTTATGAATATTACCAAAGAGATGTCCTTTTGCTGGATAGAAATGAGGAATTCCCCTACTCCATCCATCAATTGTATCCATCCTTTAACCTGATGCATGATCTAGGAAACAATCTATCCTGGAAAATTGCAGCAGCCAGAAGGGTACAACGAAATAATAATTTTGAATTGAACCCTATTCCAGAAAGGGAACATTCCGAAACTTTGGAGCAGGGAGATCCCGAACTCCTACCCGAATTCATTACTAATGCGGAGACCGGATTGGTCAAAAAACTCAAAAACGGAACCGTATTCTTGAATGCTTATTTCCAACATAGTAAAAACCCGATTCAACGGGTCAATTCAGTCTATGCGGATACCATCCTACACCGGGTATTTACC
The DNA here is from genome assembly GCF_004526235.1 of Sphingobacterium sp. CZ-2. GTDB lineage: Bacteria > Bacteroidota > Bacteroidia > Sphingobacteriales > Sphingobacteriaceae > Sphingobacterium > Sphingobacterium tenebrionis. The sequence goes on from NZ_CP038159.1 coordinate 1,191,417, forward strand.
AATGCAGATTATTCAAAACGTTTTGGTGCAGAACTTGGCGCCAATGGAAAGGTTTTTCCTTGGCTGACCCTGAACTTGGGTATCAATGCATACCATTATTCCATTTCCGGAAAAGTATTGGATTACGAGGATACGAAAACGAATAGTGATTGGGTATACAACATCAATTCAGGCCTACAGGCTTCTCTTGGTAAGAACTGGAGCACGGGTTTACAGGTAAACTATCTTTCTGAAAGACCAACGGTTCAAGGCGTTGATTCCCGCTTTTTAACACCGCATTTTAACCTGAGCAAATCATTCTTAAAAGGTGCAATGACTGCCCAATTGCAATGGCAAAATATAGAATTGGGAGATTGGGGCGTCAATGAGCAACGAATCAGCACTTGGGATAAAGATTTCTATACCACCACCAATTACATCTATGAGAAGAATATCCTCTTGTTGAACCTCAACATCAATCTTCAGCGGTTGAATCAACTGATAAAACTTCCAAAAAGTGAATTTGGCGAAAAAGAATTCTAAGCTTGCTGCATGCGGAAATCCTTCGCACGGATGCCAAGGTTCCGCTTAAAGTATTTGGAAAAATGAGATTTATCGGAAAATCCCAATGCATAAGCAATTTCCGAAATGCTCTTTCCGGTATATAATAAGAGCCTTTGCGCTTCCTTAAGAATATGTTCCGAAAGCACTTCCGAAGCTGTTTTCCCAGACCTTTTCTTACAGGAAGCATTTAGATTCTGAGGGCTGGTATTCAGTAATTCCGCATAATGGGCAACATGGTTCACAATAGGTCGACTTTGCCCAATGAGCTCCACAAATCGATCAAAAAGATTATTATTTCTCGGAAGGCTTAATTCTGGTTTGGGTAGATTTTCCAATGTTTTAAGCAGAACCGCTTTAAAAAGTGCTTCCTGAATCATTGGACTTTCTTCTTCGGCTAATAGGGCCAATAGTTGGTAAATGGATGCATCGTCCTTTAAATGAATTTGATCAAAGTCACTGATCTGTTCGATCAATTTTAGAAATCCCTGATCTAAGCTACTTTCCACAAACGCACTTTTTAATAGAACCACATAACCTTCCACAGGGCGTTCCAATTCCCAGAAATGCACATTGTCCTGTCGGATTACCAATAAACAAGGTGCCTTGACCAAAATTTCCCGCGTATCGATGGTATGTTTACCAGCAGTACGCGACAAGTACACCAATTCCAGATAACCATTATGCTTATGGGGTTTTGTGTTTGTTTTCTCTTGGTCAAATAAGGCTACCTTGAGAAGGCGTTTAGGCTCAAGTTTATCCTTGATAATGATTTCCTTCTTATCCATTGGCTAAATATACTAAAAAGTAAAACCCCCAGCAATTGCCAGAGGTTTAGCATTATTCACTATTAACTATAAAAAATTAAATTGATTTGATGGTCTTATTTAAAATCTGAGGATTTAGAATCTGAAGGATAAAAACACCCTTGGTCCAGAAAGTTTGTATTTATGCGAGACTTTTTCTTCCTGCTCCTCTTCCATATCCTCCACATCCAAGCTAAAATTATGTTTGGCGGTTCCCCAACGCTGTTCTACTCCTATTCCAAAAGCGGAATAATTTATACTTATACCAGCGACATTTAAGCCTGCATATCCACCAGAAAATTCCGAATCCGCAAACATCATGGAATAACTTGGCGCATAACGGTAATAGGTGGAGAAAGTCAATCCATCGATTGGAGCAATATGTACCGAAGGTCCTACCTGCATGCCTGCTTCTGCTTTATGCGTTACGAAGCTTTCTTCCTCATCAACCACCTCTTCCTTATATTGCACATAATTTAGATCAATATAAGTCCAATCAATCCCGAAATAGATCATCTTGGCCACAGGTCTGTTCAGGATATAGAATGTTCTTCCGCTGTTGAACGTTCCTCCTATTTTACTTTTTAATTCGAATGCATCGTTATCATCTGCAAAACTTAAGGTTTGTGAGGAATAACCTACATTGATGTACTTTCCTCCGGGTCTGTTCTGTGCCAGTAAGGCAATTGAAAAGAACATGGGCACTAGCATTAATAGAAACTTTTTCATTTTGATTAATTATGTTGGTTTTATATTACCAGCAAAATTATCACCTACATCAATAGAAATAAATACCCCATATAGGGTAATTTTATTATTATTGCTAATAAATTCATAAAGTATTATGCAAAAGCCAACCAATTACCTTCTCACTATCATAAGCTTACTTTTTTTATTCCAAATCGCATATGGCCAAGAAGAACTTGATATCCAAATAATTCCTAAATGGGAAAAAGGCGATTCATTAAACTATATCATTCATAAAGAAAAAACTGAAACAGTTAATGGAGAATTGGTCAAGTCCAATAAAGGTAGCCTAATGGCAAAATTTAAAGTTTTGGATGTTGCTGAGAATGGTTATAAAATTCAGTGGCTATATCAAACTGATTTTGAATCTTTAGGAATCCCAGAAAAATACCATGATGCATTAAAGGATTTTTCGCAGATCAATGTTGTTTATCGTACCGATCAAAATGGAGTCTTTCAGGAAGTCCTCAATACAGCGGAATTGATGACTAACTTGGAACAATCTCTTAAAAAATTCTTTTCCATACTTAAAAAAGAAGAACCTGAAATGGCAGACGATATGGATTTCGCCATGAGCCAAACAATCGAGTTGTTCAAGGACAAGCAATTAATAGAATCCATTGCATTTAAAGAAATCAAACTATTGCATGGCCTTTACGGGAACTATTTTACCTCTAAGGAGAAGGAAACATATCAGGAAGATGCACCGAATATTCTTGGCAGTATTCCATTATCTATTAAAAGCAGCATTTGGTTAGACAATATTCAAGCCGATCAGGTTGCCATCATCAAAAAAGAATCGGAAATAGATGAAGAAGAACTCAAGCAATTAATAGGAAAAATTCAAAGTCAATTTGACTTGAAGAACAAGGAAGATTTGAATTCCGTTAATATAAAATTGAAGGATCGATATGAAATGCATTTTGATCTAAAAACAGGAAACATATTAAAAGCGGCCTCAGAAAGGATTGTTGATGGTCAAGATGTTAAAGGCAAAACTTTAGTAAAAGAGCTGGTAAGCATTGAGCTTGTTAAATAGACTTAGACTTTATTAATTTTTTTCTAAAATATAGGATTTTTAGAAATAAATTAACTAATTTTATGCTAAGCGATAAGGATATAACCAACCGTATCGAACGTATCATTAACCTTTTTTATGAATACCTTCAGCATCATTACTATACTTGTTGTATTGTTTGTGATCTTCATGCTATTAAAAACCGTAAATAGCAAAGGAGATGTATCTCCTATTCAACAGTTCAATGAAGAGGATTTTATCAAAAAAAACAATGATAAAGTGATTCGTGTTAAAGGTCCAATCTTCAACGACGTTAAAAACCACTGCAAAGCGTTCTGTGATCAATTCAATGAGCAGAAATTCCAGGTCATCATCAACCTGACCCGCTTAGATGCCCAAACGAATCTATTGACTTTTCCTTACGATATCGATATGAAGCATTTCTGCTACCTGATCAATTACCTGCATCATGTAAAGGAATGGAATCCCAATGTCCAGGTGACCGGTTGGCACAGTTGCAAAGAAAAAGATTCCTGGGCAATTGATCCGTTATTTCATAAACAGTTAATGATTTCTCTGCCGCAAAATGAAACGCATACAGATTATGTGTATGCTGTTAGTGAAGATAAATTAGGTTACAAACTCCTTTTTAACTTTGATAAAGAGACTATCCCTTTGGACCGCCCGCCATTTGAATTTGAAAAATGTTGCGAAAACCTAGAAGATTATAGCTTCGGAAAAGGAATTATTGTCAGTTAATTTTTGTTTTCCCCTTATTTTAAATGACAAACAGGCAGTATTGTCAGATTTCATTCCATAACAACACCCTATCCCCTTCCAATAACCCATCAAAATGCACTTATTTAGCTTAAAACAAGTTGGGTTACTCCTTGTTAACTAGTTACCTACAAGTAAGTCCAACACTTTTTTTGGCCTTATGGACTACTGTTTGATGATATCAAGGAAAACAAAAAAAAGGAAATATCATGAAAGTAAAAAACATAAGCAAAGTAGAAGGAAGATTACCATTACGCGATCCGTTTATTATGGGAGCTTACCATTATGAACTTTATCCGGAAGGAAATGGAAAATTAGGTCCGAAGGCATCATTGGCAGGAAGAAACATCGGTAACGACTTTGATCGTAGCAATCCTTGGCGGATGTACCATGGACAGCAAATCCCAGGTTTCCCTCATCACCCACACCGGGGCTTTGAGATCATCACCATTGTTTCTGAAGGATACGCAGACCACTTTGATTCCAAAGGTTCCAAAGGAAGATATGGGGATGGCGATGTACAGTTGATGAGTGCAGGCGAAGGTGTTCTTCATGCGGAGATGTTCCCATTGATCCATGAAGATAAGCCAAATCCATTACGTTTATTCCAAATCTGGGTAAATATGGCCGGAAAGGATAAATTGACGGAACCAGATTATAAGATGTTATGGAAAGAGATCATTCCGGAAGCAGTTTTGGATCAAGAAGGAAAGAAAGTAAGCATTAAAGTTATCCATGGCGAATATTATGGTGTGAAATCCTTGGGTGCATTGAAACACTCTTGGGCTCGCGACCCTGAGCATCATATGGGTGCGGCGTTAATAGAGATGGAACCAGGAACAGCAATCAACCTAGATGCAGTTTCCAAAACCATGAACCGTTTTGTGCTATATTATGATGGGCAGGATCCTGTGGAAATGGCGGATTATAAGGTTCAGCCAAACCACATGGCTGATTTGGGAGGTGATGAAGAAATCTGGATCAAAAATACAGGATCTGGCATTGCGAAGTTGTTGATCTTAGAAGGTGAACCTATTGGTGAGCCGGTTGCAGCCTATGGGCCATTTGTTATGAATACTGAAAAAGAATTGCAGGAAGCTTTTAATCAATACCGCAGAACAGAATTTGGCGGTTGGCCATGGGGCGGTGAAGAGCAAGATTTAGTACACGCGAAAGATACAGGACGCTTTGCAAGTTATGATTTTGATAAGGTGATTGATAAGCCTGAGGAGGTTAAATAAAGCTTTTTAATGGTGGATTGCCATGAAATTGTCAGTAAAGAGGATTTTTTATTAAAATTTTAGTTAAGTATGTTTTTCGGCACAGAACTTGAAATATACTTATCAAATTTCATAATTTAGGTTAATAATTGGTTAGTTAAGACTCCTGGAGCTCCCCGCTTCAGGAGTTTTTTTATGGTTTGCTTCGTGGTGAAAGCATAGTGAAAGTATACTTAAAGTATGTAAAATGTATGCTTCATATAGTTTCTTGTTACTTTACCCTTGCTTTAAACATGCTTAAAGGGCGATTCTAACCCAAATTCAAACTTATTTTGAAGGGTCAGGTGGGATACGAGGTCGAGGAAATGGTTAATTTATGTTAAGATTGGATGGTTAGTGGGCTGATTTTGAATTGTATGTGTAATTATAAATACTTTGGCACGAAGATTGAAATATGTTTTGCTCATAATTTAGGTTAATAATTGGTTAGTTAAAAACTCCTGGAGCTCCCCGCTTCAGGAGTTTTTTTTATATTCATGGCCAGAATCAATTACCATATCTAAAAAAAATGAATATATACGATCCAGCATTTGTCAAAAAGCTTTTCAATCAAATGTCTTCTTCCTATGAAAGAATGAATTATATTACTTCATTCGGATTTAGTATTCGTTGGAGAAAACAATTTATAAATGTGTTAGCTGAAAACAATGACCCTATCCAAGTAATTGATATCTTATCTGGTTTAGGTGAAAACTGGAACTTATTGTTGAAAAAATATCCTAACGCCACTTTTTATGCATTGGATTTTTCAGAAGAAATGCAAAGGAAAGCAAAAGCTAAGGGAGATAAACTTTTCTCCGGAAAATTAAAGACATTTACGGAAGATGTACTTAACAATTCGCTGCCCGCAAACAGTTTTGATATTCTTACCTGTGCATATGGCCTAAAAACATTCAATAAAGATCAACTGAACCAATTGGCCTTAGAGGTCTCCCGAATCTTAAAGCCAGGAGGAAAATTTAGTTTTGTGGAAGTTTCCAAACCATCTAACCCTGTTTTGAACTTTTTCTATGGATTTTATTTGGGAAAATTAATTCCAATCCTTGGTAAATTATTCCTCGGCAATCCCAGTGATTACCGTATGCTGTGGATTTACAGTAAGAACTTCGGCGATTGTAAATTTGTTCAAGAAATATTCCTACACCATGGATTAGAGGTAAACCTCAATAACTATTTTTACGGTTGTGCTTCAGGCATCTCAGGTACTAAAAAATATTCCCAAATCTTTCCAGAATTAAGCGCTTAACTTGCCAAAGTATTCACCTTGGTTTTAAAAAAGAATAACATACCTTTAAAAAATGAAGATCCTGATCATAGAAGATGAAATAGACCTACTTCAAAACAGTAAAGAGTTTTTGGAAGCGGAGAATTTTTTGGTAGAAACGGCCATGGATTATCCATCTGGCCTTGAGAAAGTAATGAACTACCAATACGATTGTATCTTACTGGACATCATGATCCCTGGCGGATCAGGATTGGATATCCTTAAACAAATGAAAGCGGCAAATCGCAAACAGGCCGTACTCATACTATCTGCAAAAGACTCCGTAGCAGATAAAGTGCTGGGATTAGAGATCGGGGCGGATGATTACCTGGCAAAACCCTTCCATTTTGCAGAGCTACTGGCAAGGATCAAATCCATTATCCGCAGAAATGCGCAGGAAGGTTCTTCCCTACTTACCTATAAGAACATTACGGTGGATCCTGAAAACCGGATTGTTCGTATTGCCGACAAGACACTATCATTCAACAGAAAAGAATTTGATATGTTATATTACTTTCTGTTGAGGCCAAATAAATTATTAGAAAAAACCACCTTGGCAGAAGCCGTCTGGGGTGATCATGCAGATCAGGCAGATAATTTGGATTTCATCTATTCCCAGATAAAAAATATTAGAAAAAAATTAAAGGATGCCGATGCCGAAGCTGATATCCAAGCGGTCTACGGTGTAGGTTATAAACTCGTATAATGGCAATATCCGTTAAAAATTACACGAATCGATACCTGGTTCTAGCCATTTTGGTCATTATGGCCATTTGGGCTTTATTGTTCTATGCCCTCCTCATGGATGAGGTATATGACAATGTAGATGATGGACTGAAGAATCAAAAAATCGAGATCATTCGGGAAGCTTTTAAAGATCCTTCGGTAATAACGGATAATAAAACCTATGGCATCAATCAATTTATCATCCGGGAGGTAGCGCCAAGGGAAGATTTGGACAAAAATCATTTTTCCAGAAAATTGATCTACATGCCCTATGATGAAGAAGATGAACCTTATCGCATCCTAAGTACCGGATTTTTCAGCAAAGATGGGAAAGCTTATGAGCTGGAAATACGCACATCTACTGTAGAAGAAGACGATTTCCTGATCAATTTAGCGATTTCTTTATCCGTATTATATATAGTGATTGTCTTAAGCATAATCATCATCAACCATTTTGTCCTGCGGAATGCCTGGAAACCGTTTAAAGAAACGCTCCGCAACCTGAGTCAATACCGTTTTGGGGAATCAAAAAGTTTTCAACCGGTAAAAAGCCAGGTTAAGGAATTCGAAGAGCTCAATCTGCAGATCGCCAAAATGATCGATCGGAATGAAATGGTCTTTGAAGATCAGAAAAGGTTTCTGGAAAATGCCTCCCATGAGCTACAGACCCCTTTGGCAGTGAGTATTGGTAAAATGGAGCTTTTATTGCAGGATGAAGCATTCAACGAATCCCAATTGAAAAAATTAGCTGAAGCGAAGCAATCCCTTCATCGGATGGTAGGTTTGAACAAATCCTTATTAATGCTTTCCAGAATTGAAAACCACCAATATAATCAAACCGAAAAAATAGATTTCAATGCATTAACGAAGAATCTGCTGGAAGAACTGGAAGATATTTATACGTACAAGGAAGTCCAGGTTTCCTTGGAAGATAAGGGTATATTTTTAGCGGATTGTAACCCGGAACTAGCACAAATATTGATCGGCAATCTGCTCAGAAATGCGATCAAATACAATAAACCCCAGGGACAAATTCAGGTTGTTTTTTCGGAAAGGACTATCCGTATTGCTAATGATAGCCTGGGAGAAGCACTAAATCCGAAATACATTTTCGAACGATTCCATAAAGGCACACAGGATAGTACCTCCAATGGATTAGGTTTATCCATCGTGCAATCCATCTTGGAGAAATATCCATATTTAACGATTCAATATCAGTTTATTCACAATCAACATGTTTTTGATTTAATAAAAAATTAAAAATTATTTCATTTTACTTCCGTATTCCCAATTCTTTCCCAAATTGATATAGACCTTTGATTCAAATCATAAGAACAAAGACATGAAATCAATAACAAAAATCAGTATGATCGCAGCAATGCTTGTTGCATCATTTAGTGCATCGGCACAGAAAAAAGTATTGGAATTTAATCAACTACCAAAAACGGCTCAATCATTTGTGAATACACATTATAATAAGGGTCAAATTTCCTTGGTGAGTTCTGAAAAAGAAATGCTTTCGGGTATGGAATACAAAGTTGTCCTACAAAATGGGACAGAGATTGAGTTTGATCAAAAAGGAAACTGGACAGAAGTGGATGCAAAACAAAAATCAGTTCCGCAGGCTATTATTCCAGCTTCTATAATGAATTATGTTCGCAAAAGTTTTCCAAATAATGAGGTTGTTCAATTGAAAAAGGAAAGGAATGGATTTGAGGTGGAATTGACCAGCGGATTGGACCTGGAGTTCAATAAAAAAGGAGAATTTGTAAGAATCGATGACTAATAATTCATCGTTAGAAATTAAAAAATTGATAATAAAAAATTAAACATAACATGAAAAAATTACTATTTACATTAACTGCTATATTGAGTTTTGGGATTTTGTTTATTTCCTGTGATAAGGAGGAAGTTATTCAAGCGGACCAATTACCGAAAGAGGCCAATACCTTTTTAAATACGCACTTTAATGGGGTGAAAATCCTTCAAGTGGAGAAAGAAAAAGAAGCTTTATCAGGAACAGAGTATAAAGCAATTTTGGCAACTGGTGTTCAGGTGAAGTTTGATAAGAATGGAGATTGGACAGAAGTGGAATCCAATAATAACACGGCAATCAGTACAGGTTTTATCCTTGCGCCGATTGTAAGTTATATTAATGAGAATTATGCGAATTCTGGAATCAAGAGCATTGAAAAGGAAAAGCATGGATTTGATGTGGAATTGGTGAATGATATCGATTTGGTATTCGATAAAGAAGGTAAGTTTTTAAGAGTAGATTTATAAGAGCCTCTGCGTCATTGCGAGGAGGTACGACGAAGCAATCTGTCCGCATGTCATGCTGAGCGTAGTCGAAGCATCTGTTCGTAAGTAGTATTGCAGATCCTTCGACGCTGCTCAGGATGACAATGTTCAAAGATCGCTTCGTTCCTCGCAATGACGTTTGGATTGCTTCGTCGTACCTCCTCGCAATGACGTATGGATCGCAATGACGTATGTATCACAATGACATAACCCATAAAAAAGGCTGTATCAGATATTCTGATACAGCCTTTTAAATATTAAGATTTTAAATAAAAATTCTTACAATCCAGAGGTATCTGCTGCAGATGCATCCGCATCAGAGGTTTCTGGTGCCTGATCAATCAGCTCCATAAATTGATCCAATTTAGGCGTAATTATGATCTGCGTTCTACGGTTTCTCGCTTTACCATCAGCCGAATCATTGCTTGCAATCGGGTTATATTCTCCACGACCACCAGCAGTCAGACGCTTAGGATCTACACCATAGGTATTCTGTAATGCCTGTACAACAGAAGATGCACGTAAAGTACTTAGATCCCAGTTATTTCTAATATTGGTTTTCGAAATAGGATCTGTATCGGTATTACCTTCGATCAACACATCATACTCTCTGTAATCCTGGATGATCTTAGCAATTTTGGATAAGGTCTCCCCTGCACGATCAGAAATTTCATAACTTCCTGATTTGTACAACATATTATCCGACAAGGAAATATAAACCACACCTTTCAATACTTTCACATCCACATCGCGTAATTCTTCACGGCTTAATGAACGGGTCAAATTATTCGTCAACACCAGATTAAGGGAATCACTTTTGTTTTTGGTGTTCACCAAATGCTGGATATATTTATTGGAAGCGTTGATTTCATCCACCAATTTGGAAATATTGACATTTCCCTGAGTGTTTTGGTTGATACTATTATCCAAAGTGGATTGCAGTTTTGCCAATGCCTCCCGAAGACCTGCATTGGTTTTACGCTCCTGTTCCAACTGTTCTTCTAAACTGGTAACACGGGCTCTACTTTCGGCAAGCTCCACTTGACTTTTTTGATATTGCGCACTCAAGTCATTATACTGAGCATCCAATGCCTGGTATGTTTTTTTACTTACCCCACAGGAGGAAATAAAAATAAGCGACATGAGGAATAAGGGGATACTGATTCTTTTTATCATAACACGTAATTTAATTATAAAATTCAATAGCTCCTACAAGATAAGCAAAAGCGGTGCCTTTATCTGTTAAGTTAATTTTAAAAATAAAAATTAAGCCAATTCTATTAATAAAAAAACTCCTGAAGCGGGGAGCTCCAGGAGTTTTAACTAACCAATTATTAACCTAAATTATGAGCTAAATAGTATTCAATCTCCGTGCCGAAAATGAAATGACCTCTCCTTTGTTAACATTATTTAACGAATATCCCCTGCCTATCCAATAAATTATGATAATTTTGCAGCATGCAACAGGAAAAATCATATATCGATAGATTAGGAATAGAGGCGCTGAACCCCATGCAGGAGGCTGTAGTGAGTCAATTTGACGACACACGAGATTTTATTCTGCTCTCCCCTACAGGTTCTGGAAAAACGTTGGCCTTCTCCTTAATCCTGATGCAATTGCTGAAAAAATACCCTATCCAGGCTTCTTCGGCGCTGATTGTAGTACCTACCAGAGAACTGGCACTTCAGATCGAATCGGTTATCCGAAAGATGGATAATACTCTTTCCTTGGTTTGTTTATACGGTGGAAATGATAACCGTATGGAGAAAAACAAGCTTAAGGAAGGTCCTTCCCTGATCATAGCTACTCCTGGTCGATTGATCTACCACTTGGAAAGAAGACCTGATCTGTTAGAAAACTGCCATACCCTGATCCTGGATGAGTTTGATAAATCCTTGGAATTAGGATTTTCTGAGCAGATTTCTTACATCATCAACAGCTGTAGGAACATCAAGCACCAAGTGATGACATCGGCGACCGATGTAACCGACAAGCCTAATTTCATCCAGCTTAATGATCCCATTAAATTGGATTTCTTGAACAAGGAGGCATTAATCCCGAGTTTGGATTACCATAAGGTGGAGGTGTCCAGCAAAATGAAATTGGAAGGTCTCTTTAAATTGATCTGTAAGATTGGTGCTGAGCGGATCTTGGTTTTCTGTAACCATCGCGAAGCCGCAGAACATATTTCTGAACTATTGGAAAGCAAAGGAATCGATAGCATCCCTTATCATGGTGGATTAGATCAATTTTTCCGTGAGCTAGCTATATTAAAAATTAAGAATGGTAGCCAATTGATATTGGTAACTACGGATTTGGCCTCTAGAGGTCTTGATATTCCGGATATGAACCATGTGGTGCATTATCAGTTCCCACCTAAGGAAGAGGATTTTATCCATAGAAATGGTCGCGCTGGGAGAAACCAACAGGAAGGACATGTTTATGGGGTATTAACGACGGAGGAAAGAGTACCGGTTTATTTTCAGGATGTTCCGGTGATGGAGTTGAATGAGTTCTACCCAATCCCAGAACCTCCGAAATACCAAACTATTCGTATAACGGCCGGAAAACGCCAAAAAGTAAATAAGATTGATATCGTTGGTTTTATTCTGAACCTGGGAGATTTTAAAAAGGAAGACCTTGGAATGATCGATGTAAAACCCAATGAATCTTATGTAGCTGTTAGTAGAGCTATTGCAAGAGAGGTTATTAAGCTAGGATCTAATGGTAGGATCAAAGGCCAGAAGGTAAGGTTGAATTTAATTTAAGGAGTTTATTTCCGCGTCATTGCGAGGTCTCCGTCATTGCGAGGTCTCCGTCATTGCGAGGCCTTCGTCATTGCGAGGAACGAAGCAATCTTTCGATAAGTGTAAAGATTGCTTCGTCGTACCTCCTCGCAATGACGCCAAAAATCTATCATCTATCATCTATAATCTATCATCTATCATCTAAAATAAACCCAAACACCTCCTCCGGAACCAACCCTCTAATATCCCCTTTATTCTTCCAGATATCCCTAACAATCGTAGACGATATATGCGCTTTCCCTGATCTACTCACCAAAAAATAAGTCTCCACCTCCGGTGCCAAAATCAAATTGTTCTGCGCAATGATATTCTCATAATCCAGATCCGTATTATTACGTACTCCCCTTAAAATAACAGTCGCTCCAACCTCCCTACAAAAATCTACAGTCAATCCCTGATAAAAACCCACCACAATTTTCTCATTTCCAGCATAAAGCTTAGAAATGGCTGCTTTGCGGGTTTCCACATCCATCATGCCCACTTTGGAACTATTGATCCCAATGGCTACATAAATCTTATCAAATAACGGTAATGCACGTTCGATCAGATCGTGGTGTGCAATAGTATAAGGATCAAAAGACCCTGGAAAAACTGCGATTCTCATTATGCTAGGCTATTTATAATAAGTTTTTTATACTAGGCTATAAAAACTAAATGACGAGTTTCCGTATTGCCGTTGCTCCACAAAATTGGGATGGGCGGCCATTTTTCTACTCGTTGGGTGTTCAACAATCAATAATCCCCCTGAATTTAACAAATTGTTTTCAAAAACATAAGTAGGGAGCATCGGCAACTGACCAATATCATAAGGTGGATCCGCAAAAATCAGATCATAAGTACCCTTCGCTGATTTGATGAATTTAAATACATCTGCTTTCCGAGCTTTGATCTGTGTTAGATCCAATTTCTTCGCCGTATCCGTTATGTACATCACACATTTACCATGCAGATCAATCGCATCAACCGACTTTACCCCTCTCGACGCTAATTCAAAAGAAATATTTCCAGTTCCAGCAAAAAGATCGAGACAATCCAAGTCGTCAAAATCCAGTTTATTGTTCAGGATATTGAATAAGGCTTCCTTGGCTAGATCTGTAGTCGGACGAACCGGTAAATTCTGTGGTGGATTTAAACGTAATCCTGCAGCCTTTCCTCCTATAATGCGCATTTTGGTAATTCTAAAAGGTAACTATCTGCCAACCCGGAAGGTAATTCATCCAATAAAGATAATGCCTGCTGCGAACTAATACCCTTTACCTGATGGCCATATTCTGCCAATTTTCCAATATATGGGCTTTCAGCGTTCATACTGCTGTACAGAACCTTGCTCACCTTTCCATCGATGCCAAATACTTGGAAAAGATGAAGCACATAATAACTGAGATCTTCTTCAGAATATACTTCAAAACTATTATATAGCTTGAACTGCCCATTGATGAACAAAAACAAATCCACCACTTGTTCATGGAATACAACACCCAATACCTCGCCTTGTAGCGGAATATGAGGTCTTGCCTGCATCAGGTTCAATTTAAATTCCGGGATAAATTGGGCTTGCGGGAACAAGGATCTCCAACGTTGCTCCAACAACACATCATATTGATAAAAAGCCTGTGCTTGAAGGAAATCCAAGGAAACCGATTCAGCTTTTCTTCCTGGATGTTCCATAAAATCCTGGTATTTCTCTACATCCTCCATATCATAGAGATCATTCGGAATGAATGTCAGGTTATTATGCGGGATACTCACATAGACCTTCTGAAAAGGAAGACTCAAAATCTTTAAAGCCTCTTCGCTGGGACTATTGCTTTCATACTTCATGTAAACCAACAATTGTCCTTCGTAATCAACCACATATAATATGTCATGGTTAAAATTCGCCTGAACGATTAATTGATATTTAGCAATATATTGTAAGTGAAATTGTGACGACGTATAAATCATGCTTTTGCAGATGCTTTAATCACAAAAATAGTTTTTAAAATTGGTTTGACCAACCTTTTGAATAACTTTGGATGTGCAAGTGAAAAATCACCTCTTACAGCAATTCCATCATCAACCGACAAAACAACAGGAAGAAGTTTTCGGCTTGTTGGCTGATTTTTTGCATACCTTTTCCTCCGACGCCTGCTTTATTCTAAAAGGATATGCCGGTACGGGAAAAACATCCATCATCTCGGCATTGGTCAAAATATTGCCAAAAATACAGAAGCGATCGGTATTGCTGGCTCCTACAGGTCGGGCGGCAAAAGTAATGAGTGCTTATTCCGGCAGAACAGCCTTGACCATCCATAAAAAAATCTACCGCAAGAAAAACGCAGCAAGTATTGACCTTAATTTCGGCTTAGGTGATAATACACATGAAAACACATTATTCATTGTGGACGAAGCATCTATGATCAGCAATGAAGGAGCAAGTATGTTCTCTTCCGGACTGCTTCATGACCTCATACAATATGTGCAATCGGGGGAAAACTGCAGTTTGATGTTGGTTGGAGATACCGCTCAGCTCCCTCCCGTTGGATTGGAAGAAAGCCCTGCACTAAATCCCGAATACATGAATGGGGAATTTGGATTGGGTATTTTCACCTACGAACTAACTGATGTCGTTAGACAGGATAAAAATTCGGGAATCCTTTTCAATGCTACCCGGATCCGGAATGAAATCCGCTTGGACGAGGAGTTTGTGGAGTACAGTTACCCACAATTTGTGACCAAATCTTTTAAGGACATTTACAGGATGAATGGTGAAAGGCTGATCGAAGGCCTACATTATGCCTATGATAAATATGGCATTGAGCAATGCATGGTCATCTGCCGATCCAACAAATCCGCCAATCTATATAATCAACACATACGCAACCAGATCCTTTTTCGGGATGAGGAGATCACGGGTGGGGATCAGATCATGGTGGTTCGCAACAATTATTATTGGCTGCAGGAGAATGATGAAAAGAGCCAAGGATTCATCGCCAATGGCGATATGGCGATCATCAAAAAAGTAAGTAATGTACATGAAATGCATGGTTTTAGGTTTGCTGACCTCTACTTGGAGTTCATGGACAACAATGAAGGCGACGCCATCCGATGCAGGGTCCTGCTGGATAGTCTCTATGTGGATTCCCCTAATCTTCCCTACGATCAGCAGCAAAAACTTTACGAAAGCATCTCCAAAGATTACGAAGATATACCAGTCAAAAAATACCGGATGGAGGCGATCAAAAAAGACCCCTACTACAATGCCTTACAGATTAAATTTGCCTATGCCATTACCTGTCATAAAGCCCAAGGGGGGCAATGGCCTTTGGTATTCGTGGATCAAGGCTATATGACCGATGAAATGTTGACAACCGAGTTTATGCGCTGGCTGTACACGGCTTTGACCCGGGCAACGAAAGAATTGTTCCTCGTGAATTTCAACGAAAAATTCTACGAAGAATAGCAAAAATAATACAGAATATACTTCCTTATCCCCTTAGAAAGCAATATTTTCGCTGAAACCAAATAATTTCCATTAATATAAAATGAAAAAATCATTATTAGGCTTTTTGATGCTCTGTTCCGTATGGACTTTCGCTCAGGAAAAAAGCACCTTGGCCAAACCAAATTACCAATTGGCGGCAAAATACTCTCCTTCCCGATTGAGTACCATGATCTACTCCACAGAAGTAAATCCTAACTGGATTAATTTCGGTGAAAAATTCTGGTACGAATACCGTACTTCCGCTGGAAAAAAATGGTACTTGGTGGAACCTGCCTCCAGACGCAAACAGGAACTATTTGATGGATCTGAAATGGCTGCTAAGATCACTTCTATCGTTAGAAACCCTTTCGATGCACAACACTTAGATATTAGAAACCTGCGCTTTATGGAAAAGGACGAGAACCTGATCCGTTTTGAGGTACAGAGCACATTAGATACCGTAAAATCCAAAGAGGAAATCAAGAAACTGACCAATAAAAGCGATACCATAAAGAAAAAGCTTTTCCACTTTGAATATAACATCAACACCAAAAACCTGAAGGAAATCAGTGATACGACCAAAGAAAAAGGACGTGTTTTCTGGGCGAATTTCAATCCGGATACCACCAAGGTTTTCTATGCCAAGAACTTCAACCTATACTGGATGGATTATGCGAACTACCTAAAAGCCCAAAAGGATGAAAAAGATAGTACCATAGTAGAGCATCAGATCACCACGGATGGTGTACAATACTATGCTTGGGGTGGAGATGAATATTCCGTAACCAGCGGCGATAAGAAATCCGAAGACGAGGAAAAGAAAAAAAGAAAACCAGTTTGGATCAATTGGTCCCCTGATGGCCGTTATTTTACTTTAACCCGTAAGGATAATAGAGAATACAACGCATTGTGGGTGATCAATAATGTAGGTGGCAAACGCCCTACCCTGGAGACCTATAAATACCTGATGCCAGGAGAAACGGATTCTACCGAAGTAGAACTTTACCTTTTTGATGCAGCTAGCTTGAAACCTAGACAGATCAATGTGGCTAAATTCAAGAACCAGACGATCAGCACCTGGAGCAAGGACCGTTCGAAAGCAAACTATAAAGGAAAGCATTACATCAACTACTGGTTGGGAACGAATGAGGAATTCTACATTGCACGTTCTAGCCGCGACTTAAAACGTATTGATCTGGTGGCTGTCAACGTGAATGGTTCGACAAGAACCTTGGTGGAAGAACGCTCTAATGTGTATTTGGACATCAAAAAACCACAGTTCATCAATAATTACAGCCAGTTTATCCATTGGTCTCAACGCGATGGATGGGGTCACTTCTACCTATACGACAATCAGGGGAAATTGATCAATCAGATCACCAAAGGAGATTTCCATTGTGATGAATTGACCAGCTATAATGAAAATACAGGAACCCTATTCTTCAAAGCGAACGGTGTGGATAAGAAATTAGATCCTTATTATACCCATTACTATTCGGTGAACAAAAACGGGTCTGCATTCAAATTATTGACTCCTGGAGATTTTGACCATCAAGTATTAGCTTCCGAAAGCGGAAATTACTTTGTAGACAACTTTTCGAGAGTCAATACGGCTCCTGTTTCCAACCTATACAGTGCATCGGGTCAATTTATCATGAAATTAGAGGACGCTGACCTTTCCCAATTGATGGCATCGGGCTACAAATTCCCGGAACCCTTCAAGGTAAAGGCTGGGGATGGCATCACAGACCTATATGGGGTGATGTACAAGCCTTTTGATTTCGATTCGACCAAGACCTACCCGATCATTGAATATGTGTACCCAGGGCCTCAAACAGAGGCTGTGAACAAAAGCTTCGGCAGAAGTATGGACCGTGTAGACCGTTTGGCGCAGATGGGATTCATCGTGATCTCCGTTGGAAACCGTGGAGGACACCCTTCCCGCT
This sequence comes from Sphingobacterium sp. CZ-2, assembly GCF_004526235.1. Lineage (GTDB taxonomy): Bacteria > Bacteroidota > Bacteroidia > Sphingobacteriales > Sphingobacteriaceae > Sphingobacterium > Sphingobacterium tenebrionis. The sequence goes on from NZ_CP038159.1 coordinate 1,209,093, forward strand.
CAAAATGGTACCACACCTATGGCTACGGAAACCTTCGTGATTATGGATTGGAGGATAAAAAAGTGGTGGCGGAGCAATTGGCCAATAAATATTCCTTCATCGATATAGACCGTGTTGGAATTACCGGTCACTCTGGTGGTGGATTTATGTCTACGGCAGCCATGTTGGTTTACCCGGATTTCTTCAAGGTAGCCGTTTCTGGAGCTGGAAACCATGAGAACAACATCTACAACCGTTGGTGGAGCGAAAGACACCATGGAATCACTGAAAAAGTGAACAGTAAAGGTGATACGTCTTTCAATTACCAGATCGATCGCAACTCGGATCTAGCGAAAAACCTAAAAGGTAAATTATTGATCGTTACGGGTGATATCGATAACAACGTGCATCCGGCAAACTCCATTCGCATGGTTGATGCCTTGATCAAAGCCAATAAGCGTTTCGATTTCTTATTGTTACCTGGACAGCGCCATGGTTTTGGGGATATGACGGAATACTTCTTCTGGAGGATGGCAGATTATTTCAGCCAACACCTATTGGGTGAGTCCAAAATGAATGAAGTGGATATGACCGAAATGAATCGAGATAAACCCATCAAAAGATAATTGATGTTTACCCAAAAACATCAACGGCAATCGGAGGCACTATTACAGTATGGTGCCTCTGATTTCTCTTTAGCCTTATTGAAAGAGATTCCCTTTCTGGATCTTGCCCAGCTCAGTGTAAATTTGGATCATCCTAAAGTAGCCTTTCGCGCGGCTTGGGCGTTGGAACATATCGTATTGAAGAACACTTACCTGATCGAGGAGCACCAGGGATTACTTATTCAAAATTATTGCTTTTCTAACAACTGGAGTGTGTTAAGGAGTTATTCCAAGATCATGATGTGGATGACCTCCAAGGCCAACCAATCCTTTGATTTAACGGAAGTAGAAGAGGAAAGTATCATTGAAAAGACCTTTCAGATCGTAGAAGATGCCTCCTGCCCTGTAGCTGTCCTGGTCAACGCCTTTGATATCCTATTCCAATGCATCCCCAATCATCCCTGGCTAGCGCAGGAACTTAAGCTGCAAATAGAACTACAATTGGAAAAAGAAGCATCAGCTGCCTTGAAAAGCCGAGGAAATAAGCTTTTGAAAGCATTGAGCAAAATAAAGTAGTAGTTTTCTAAGCGATTAAAAAAGAGTATTTCCTTTTGGGTAATTGGTTTTTCCCAAATGACGGAAAGCCAGTTCCGTACATTCCCTTCCCCGCGAAGTACGCATCAGGTATCCTTCCTGGATCAAGAAAGGTTCATAAACCTCCTCAATAGTACCTTCATCTTCCCCAACAGCAGTTGCAATGGTCTTCAAGCCTACCGGACCTCCTTTGAATTTATCAATGATGGTCATCAGGATCCGATTATCCATTTCATCCAAACCATGCTCATCCACATTTAGGGCATTCAAGGCAAACTGGGCAATGGCTTTATCAATGGAACCATTTCCTTTGATCTGGGCAAAATCCCGGGTTCTTCGCAGCAGTGCATTGGCAATACGAGGGGTACCCCTACTCCTACGTGCAATTTCATAAGCTCCTTCTTCGGAGATTGGAACTTTAAGGATGATGGCTGATCGCATCACGATATCCGTCAATAATTTGGAATCATAGTATTGTAAGCGGGAATTGATACCGAAACGCGCGCGTAATGGGGCGGTAAGCAATCCCGAACGGGTGGTTGCACCGACTAAAGTAAATGGATTCAAGGAAATCTGCACGGAACGCGCATTGGGCCCTGTTTCCAGCATGATATCGATTTTGAAGTCCTCCATGGCAGAATATAAATATTCTTCCACCAAGGGGCTTAAACGGTGTATCTCGTCGATGAATAGAATGTCTCCCTCATCCAAACCGGTTAATAGTCCGGCAAGATCCCCGGGTTTATCCAATACCGGACCGGAAGTTATCTTGATGCCCACCCCCATTTCATTGGCGATGATATGGGATAAGGTGGTTTTTCCAAGTCCTGGAGGGCCATGTAGCAATACATGGTCCAATGCCTCCCCACGAAGCTTGGCTGCCTTCACAAAGATCGACAGATTTTCCAATATCTTAGCCTGACCAGTGAAATCATCAAAGGTTTGGGGGCGCAGTACGCGCTCCAGATCTTTGTCGGTCGTTGATAGACGCTCCGGATTTGGGTCAAGATTCTCGTTCATGCTATTGTTTATAATCTTTAAAAAATGAATTGACCTTCATTTGAATCACGCCGAAGAATGCTTCTTTAAAGATCTTAGTACTCATTTTTGAGGTGCCTAAGGTACGGTCTGTAAAGATGATCGGAATTTCGACCACATTAAAACCATACTTGATCGCCGTAAATTTCATCTCGATCTGGAAGGCATAGCCTACAAATTTCACTTTGTCCAGCGGGATGGTCTCCAACACTTTCCTGCGGAAACAAACAAACCCTGCGGTCGCATCCTGGATGTTGATGCGGGTAATGAGACGCACATAGGCTGATGCAAAATAGGACATCAAGACCCTGTTCATGGGCCAGTTGACTACATTTACGCCTTTGATATAACGCGAACCTATCGCCATGTCGGCTCCCCCATGCATGCAGGCTTCCCGCAAGCGGATCAGATCATCAGGATTATGGCTGAAGTCGGCATCCATCTCAAAAATGAATTCATAGCTTCGCTGTAGAGACCATTTGAAACCATGTATATAGGCTGTACCTAATCCTAATTTACCTTTTCGCTCTTCCATGAAGAGCTTACCGGCAAATTCGGATTCTTGTAATTTCCTGACGATGTCGGCTGTTCCATCCGGCGAACCATCATCTACGATCAATACATGGAAGTCTACCTCTAGCGAGAATACTTTTCGAATAATACGTTCAATATTTTCCTTCTCGTTATAGGTAGGAATGATTACTATGCTATCTGACACAAGCTAATTTTTGATGGTGTAAAGTTAAGCAAAATATTAATTAACCCCGTGCATCAATTTCTTGATCATAGGCGACAATAAGATCAATATGACCCCTGCAATTAACGCATATAATCCCAATTGTTTATAGCCATCTGTATAAGTAATCAATTTATCCATTAAGGAATCTCCTTCTCTAGCTTCTGCCATGTTCGCTCCGATCAAACCGGCCACATACTGTCCATAGGCACTCGCCAAGAACCACATCCCCATCATGATTCCCTGTAATTTTGCAGGCGATAATTTCGTCATGATGGATAGTCCGATTGGCGATAGACATAATTCCCCTATGGTAATCACCAATAAGGCTAAAGTAAAGATATCCAAGGAAGTCATTCCTTCTACCGCAAAGAACCTGGTTGCATACAGCACATAAAAGCCTAAACCAAGGAATACAAATCCCAATCCGAATTTGATGATGGTATTGGGTTCAATCTTGCGGGCAGCCAAATAAAGCCATAGCATCCCAAATAAAGGTGCCAGGAAGATGATAAATAGTGCTCCTCCGGAGTTATTTACCCCATTTGGATCTAAGGTCACTGTTCCGCCAAGGATGGTATCGTTCAGATTATGAGCCGCAAAAATACTTAGGGAACCCCCACTCTGCTCATAGATTCCCCAGAAAATTACCGAGAATAGGATAAAGATCAAGGCAGCGATCAACTTGTGTCGCTCGATCTTATCCACTTTCGACATTTCGTAGAACAGGTAGATCAAAGTCAATGGACCAATGATGTACATGAAATAATCGGTGTATTCCGTTTTGGAGACCATGATCTGGATCAATGGCACAAAGATCAAGGTACTTGCATAGACCGCATATTCCACCCATTTTGGTAATGGTTTAGATTTCACGATGGCATCGGGATGTCCAGGTTGAAGACCGATCGGCCCCAATTGTTTTTTGGTGAAGTGGAAATTGATCAAACTGATCAACATCCCTACCGCTGCCAATCCGAAAGCTACATTCCAACGGTGGGCCACATCGATGACCGAACTAAGCATATAGCCTTTCCCGATTGCGACACAGATATAGCCGCCCAAGAAAGCGCCTAAATTGATTCCCGCATAGAATAAAGAAAAACCACCATCGCGCCTATTATCACCGTCTTTGTACAGTTCACCCACCATGGTAGAAATATTCGGTTTGAAGAAGCCGGTTCCGATGATGATGAAAGCCAATCCGAAAAAGAAGAACTGATGCGTATCGATCGATAAAAGAACGGATCCGATGATCATCAAGATCCCGCCAAACACCAGCGATTTACGGAATCCTAGGATCTTATCGGCAAACAAACCACCGATAAAGGTAAAAGCGTAGACGAAAGCCTGGGTAGCCCCATATTGTAGATTGGCCTCTTTTTCCGCAAAATTCAGTTGGGTGATCATAAAGAAAACCAACATACCGCGCATCCCATAAAAACAAAATCTTTCCCACATCTCGGAAAAGAATAAGCTCCAGATCTGTTTTGGATACTTGCCTTCGAAGTTCTGGATTTCCTCCAGTGTTTTTTGTCCTTCTGTATTCATTGTATGATATTAAAATGGGGCTTATTGCTAAGCCCCTTATTATTTTTTATTTCACTCCGTGCATCAGTTTTTTCAGGACTGGATTCAGTGAGATCACGATTAATCCGGCCACGATAGGCACGATGGTAAAGATCAAGAAAAATGTACTCAAAGAGTATTGTTTGGTAATCACCTCAATTTGTCCACCAAGGATGGCTGCCAATTTATTACCAATGGCAATGGCCAGGTACCACATACCGAACATAAATCCGATCATGCGCGCTGGTGCTAATTTGGACACATAGGATAATCCTACCGGCGATAAACAAAGCTCGCCCAGGGTATGGAACATATACGCCAATACCAACCAGATCATGGATACTTTAACACCTTCTTGGATTCCATTGGCACCGAATGCCAATAGACCAAAACCGATTGCCATGATGATCAATCCCAAACCATATTTCACCGCTGCCGGTGGATTGTATTTGGAATCCCACACTTTAGAAACAAAGTTGGCAAAAGTAATGATGAAGAAAGAGTTCAGAATAGAGAACCAAGAAACGGTAATTTCTGAAGCTTCCGCAGTATATTCACGGTACAACATCCAGATCGCAATACCCCAAACTCCTGCGAAACAGATAAACTGAACCACATTGGATAGCAGTGCTTTTCCGAAGGTTTGTTTCGTCAATTTAGCGACCACATAGGTGATCAGGATTAATGGAACAACGGTCAATAAAGTATTTACGGTATTGAAGATGGTCAATGAATTACCTGATAATGCCCTATCTACATTATCTCTGGCGAAAATCACCAAAGAAGAAGCACCTTGTTCAAAGGACATCCAGAAGAAGATGACGAAGAAAGCAAAGATGATTACAGCAATCAATCGATCACGAACTACTCGTGTATAGCGCGATAAACGGGAAATCACCACAAATAAGAATAACACCAACGCCGAGATGATGGCAACGTTCTGTCCGGCAAAATCACCGATCTGAAGGCTGGAGAACACATCGAATCCTGCGATTTTGGAAAGCGGGTCATTGATGGCATATCCTAAACCTAAAATGGTCATAACAACGATCAGAATGGTATCCAGTTTGGTGAATGGATTAGGTTTATCATCAGGATTGGTACTTTCAGCAGTTAATTTTTTAGCAGCTTCTTTTTGTTCTGCTGTAGGCGGATCTCCTACTTTACCAAAGATGGGTTTGGCGAACCAGAACTGTAAAGTTCCTAGGAACATAAAGATTCCTGCAAGACCAAAACCCCAGTGCCAACCTATTTTTTCTGCCAAATAACCACAAAGCATCATTCCGAAAAAGGCTCCTGAGTTTACCCCCATGTAAAAAATGGTATAGGCACCATCTTTTTTCTGCGGGAACTTCTTGTACATTTCCGAAAGAATGGAAGTCATGTTCGGTTTAAAGAAGCCTGTACCCAATACCAAGGCCCCAAGACCTAAATAAAGGAATAAAGGGGTATCAAAAGCCATGAACAAGTGTCCAAGGGTCATGATGGCGGCACCAATAACCACAGCCATCCGATAGCCTAAATATTTATCGGCCAAGATACCTCCAAAAATTGGAGAGATATACAATAACATGGCGTAGGTACCATAAAGTGCACCCGCTTGAACTGGATCCCAACCCCATCCTGAGAATGGACTTCCGGATATAATGGCACTTGTTAAGAAGTTGATCAATAAGACGCGCATTCCATAAAAGGAAAAACGCTCCCACATCTCCGTGAAGAATAGAACAAATAATCCTGATGGATGGCCTAAAACCAGGCTCCCATCAATGCCTTCTTTTTCTAACTCTTCCGAAAATGAAGCTTCTGAAATATTACTCATATTTGGTTATTATTTTTTTAAGACCCGTAAAATTAAAATAAAAAGCCGAATAGTAAAACTATTCGGCTTTGTATAATTGTTTATACAATTAAATCTATTTAATTGATGCCATGCATCATTTTCTTCAGTTTACCATTGAAAATCAATAATAATAAGGCTACTGCAACTGGAAGAGCCGCAATAATCAGGAAGAAGGTAGACATGGAATATTTTTCTACGATATGGTCGATGTACGATCCGGTTTTACCAGCGATAAAGTTGGCAATTGCCGAAGCGGTGAACCAAAGACCGAATAATAGACCTGCAAATTTCTTAGGAGAAAGCTTACTTACATAAGATAAACCTACTGGAGAAACACATAATTCACCGGTAGTATGGAAGAAATAGGCTAAGATCAACCAGATCATGCTCACAGAAGCTGTTTTTGCTCCTTGTGGGATGGACATCGATCCGTATGCCAAGGCCACGAAACCAACGGCTACCAAAATCAATCCGAAGGCAAATTTAACGGGTCCTGATGGATTCCAAACCTTTTCCCATAGTTTAGAGAAGGATGATGCCAACGTAATGATGAAGAAGGAATTCAGGATCTGGAACCAGGAAACAGTTACTTCTGTTTGCGCTAGGTTAAATTCTCTATATACTTTCCAGAAACCTAATGCCCAGATAATGGCAAAGGAAATTGCTGTAGCAATTACGGTCATCGGATACCGATCATAGATCTTTTGCGAAAGCTTGAACAATACCCAAGTAACGATCAGGATTGGGAAAATGGTTAATGCCGCATCTACCCATTTGAATATTTCGCCTGCATTACCATCCAATAAACGTTGGGTATAGTCTTTCGCGAAGATGGTCATGGAACCACCAGCTTGCTCAAAAGCAAAGAAAAAGAATACCGAAGCAAGCATTAAAACTGCAACAACCACCAAGCGGTCACGAACGATGTTCTTAGGCGTCTCTTCTTCCTCGATAGCTTCCAATTTCTCTTCTACATGTACTGTACCTGGTTTTTCGCCGATCTTACCGAAGATCTTCTGCGCAAAATAGAACTGAACCATACCAAAGAACATGAAAACACCCGCTAATCCAAAGCCATAGTGCCATCCTACTTTTTCTCCGATATAACCACATAATAACATCCCTAAGAAGGCTCCACAGTTGATTCCCATGTAGAAAATGGTATAACCAGCATCTTTTTTCATACTGGTATCTGGATATAATTGCCCTACCATGGAAGAGATATTTGGTTTGAACATACCATTACCTAGTATCATTAATACCAGACCCAGGTAAAAGAAATTGGCAGAGATATGTTCAAAGGCCATTGCGGCATGACCTAAGGTCATGATCAATGCACCTATAAGGATCGCTTTGCGATATCCTGTTAATTTATCGGCGATCATACCACCGACTAACGGTGTAAGATAAACAAGACCTGTGTACCATCCGTAAAGCTCCATGGCTTCTTGGTTAGTCCATCCCCATCCTTGTTTGGCGACTTCGGTAATTAAAAAGACAGTTAATAATGCCCGCATTCCGTAATAACTGAAACGCTCCCACATTTCGGTGAAGAAAAGGACAAATAAACTGGCTGGGTGTCCCATAACCATCTTATCGTCAACCCCTTGCTTGGAAAGGTGCTGGACCAATGCTACATCGTTCTCTTGATTCATTTGTTCAAACTAATTTGTGTAAATATTAGATTATTAAAAGATTATTATTTTTAAATACTTGATTATGTTTTTACTGTATTCTTGAATATGATTTTATGTTATTCTCGAATATGTTCATTGTATTCTTGAATCTGTTATTGATTAAATTCTTGAATATTAAAACAAAATAATTTGTTGGTAATAGCTTATTAAAAGAATATAATCGGAATATTATTTTATTCAATAAGCAAATAAACAAATTTTTATTCAAAATTTGAAGACTAGCTAAAAAAGAAAAGGTCCAATTTTAGCATTGGTAATCGCATTTTTACGTAGGACGCTGGAGGATTGGGAAAGTTTAAACGGGATGGTTGATTAGGTGGTAATTTGCTAAGGGAATGAGGGTTAAAATAGGAATTTGGAAATTCGTCATTGCGAGGATTTCCGTCATTGCGAGGAACGAAGCAATCTCTTTAACGTCATTGCGAATCTTTAATCGTCATTGCGAGGAACGAAGCAATCTTTCTTTTTAGCGATGCTATCTTTCTTCCTGTCATCCTGAGCGTAGTCGAAGGATCGTTACGGTTGTATACGAACAGATGGTTCGACTGCGCTCACCATGACATGGGTAAAGATTGCTTCGTCGTACCTCCTCGCAATGACGGGGGTTCCTATTTAAACCGCTCTAATAAAGCTTTAGTCTTCTTAATCCCTTCATCTTCCGAAATCTTATCTCCTTCAAACTCAATACCTACCCAGCCTTTAAATCCTGATTTCTTCACGATATCCATCATTCTTTTATAATCAATACCTGTATCATTACCCTGCTCATCAAAGAAATGCGATTTCGCACTCACTCCTTTTGCATACGGCATCAAATCCGCCACACCCTGATAACGATCATATTCATAGAAATTACCAAAATCAGGTAAACTTCCACAGTTCTTCTTACCAACGGTCTTCAACACATCCGATAACCAATCACCATGCGATGAAATCCCGCCATGGTTTTCCACAATAACCGAAATCTTACCTTTTTTACCATAATCCGCCAAAGAAGACAAACTTTTCACCACCTGCGCTTTCACCTCTTCTTTTGTACCCTGACCCGCCGCATTAACACGAACTGCATGGCATCCCAAGAAATGCGCAGCATCGATCCACTTATGGTGATTCTCAACAGCCGCTAAACGCTTCGTTTCATCACGGTCTCCCAAGTTTCCTTCGCCATCGATCATAATCAACACATTCTTCACACCATTATCTTTTGCACGGTTATTCAAATCCTTTAAGTAAGTCATATCCTTTGCTTTATCCTTAAAGAACTGATTTACATATTCAACTCCGTAGATACCAAAATTCTTCGCTGTATACTCTGGAAAATCAATATTTTTCAAATCACCTTTATTGATCTTACGGTGAAGTGACCACTCTGCTAATGAAATGTTGAACCAATCTTTTTTGGCTGCAAATAAATCCAAACTTGGCGCCATGGTAATACCTGCTGCTGCCAGTCCTAGATTTCTTAAAAACTCTCTTCTTGAATTCATAGTCATAATATAATAATGTTTCTTTTAAATATTTGCCCAGCCTGATGTGAGCACATCCACCAAATGCATGGTCTTTATGGGCAAATTATGTTTTTCGATATAGGCTTGAAGTTGTAATAAACAAGATGAATCTGTAGATATGATATACTCGGCTTTTACGGCCATCGCATTCTGCACCTTCTGCTCTGCCATCGCGGAAGAAATACCATCAAACTTCACTGCAAAAGTACCTCCAAATCCGCAACATGTTTCCTGATCGCGCATTTCCACGATCTCCAACCCGCCAACATGGCTTAATAAGCGACGAGGTTCCTCCTTGATCTTGCACTCCCGCAAGGCCGAACAAGAATCATGGTAAACGGCTGTCCCAATCAGTTCAGCACCGAAATACTCCTTCTTCAACACATTGACCAAGAAATCCGATATCTCAAAGATATTACGTTGGATGGACCGGCAACGGTTATGTTCCATGGAATTGGTGAATAGGTCATCATATCCTCCCCTTACCATTCCCGTACAGGAGGCAGATGGGGATACAATGGGATATTCGTCCTGGAAATCCTTCAGAAACTTCTGACCGATAATCTTCGCATCGTCCCAAAAACCTGCATTATAAGCAGGTTGACCACAACAGGTCTGTTCAGTGTTGTACATCACCTCGCAGCCTGCTTTTTCCAATAATTTAACGGTATTAAATGCTGTTTCTGGGTATAGTTGATCGATGAAACAGGGTATAAACAATTCTACCTTATTCATTTATTTTTTTATAATCTGTAATTTATTAAATTTTAGAACAGGAAACAACAAGAAAAACCCGATTAAGAAGAAAACCCCTAATGAAAGGGCAGAATAACGGATATTATTGGTGATCTGTTCAATTATGCCAAAGCTCAATAGACCGATGACGATAGCAAATTTCTCCGCCACATCATAAAAACTGAAGAAGGAAGTGGTATCCTCGATATCTGTTGGGATAAGCTTCGAATATGTGGACCTGGAGAGCGACTGTATCCCACCCATCAGCAATCCGACCATAAAGGCCATCATATAGAAATGGTATTCATTGGCCATGAAATAGGAAGCACCACAGATCAGGATCCATAAGAATACGACCACCATCAGTACCTTGATGTTTCCAAATTTCTTTGCAAAAACCGACATGATATAGGCGCCACCAATGGCAACGATCTGGATCAAAAGAATCGAAGCGATCAATTTATCAGCTCCCAGGTTCAGTTCCTTTTGGCCAAAGGCTGCCGCCACAATAACCAAGGTCTGAATACCCATGGCATAGAAAAAATAAGCCGGCAAAAACTTCTTGATGGCAGGGATTTGTTTGATCTGCGCTAATACACCTGTAAATTCTGTCTTGACCTTTTGGAAAAACGGCATTCTCTCCTTTCCGACCGAAGGCCGATTTCTTGGCAAGAACCGAAATGGAATCTGCGAGAAAAGTACCCACCACAATCCAACCAACAGGAAGGATAATCGTGCAGGAAGCGATGGATCGGTAATTCCGAACCATTCAGGTTTAAAAATAAAGACAAAACAGATGATCTGCAGGGTTACACAGCCCACATAGCCATAAGCAAAACCTTGTGCGCTGACCCTATCTTGTTGATCTGGCGTGGCAATGATCGGTAAATAGGAGTTATTGAAAGCTACTCCGCCAATATAGCCCATTGCGGCCAAGGAAAAGCAGATGATCCCCCATTCCAGGGTATCGATCTTGAAAAAGAATAGCCCCATACAGGCAAATGCGCCCAGATAGGTAAACAGCTTCATGAAGAACTTACGTTTTCCGGCAGCATCCGAATAAGCTGAAATAAAAGGTAAACTCAAGGCCATGATCAGATAGGAAACCGATAAGGCAAAATTGGATAAAGCGGTATTCACGAATTCAAAGCCAAAAAAAGAAACGGTTGTACTACCCGTTTCTGCATTTTTAGTTATCGTGGTGTAATAGACTGGAAAGATGGTGGAATTGATCACCAAATTATATGCTGAGTTTGCCCAATCAAACATGGACCAGGAGCGGATCAGCCTTTTGTCGTTCTTTTTAAAGATCTTCATATTTTTTCCATCGCTAATATACCAAATAGATTTTTAGGGATTAATAATTTTCATAGATATAGCTGATCACACGTACCATCTCCTTACGAACCGGAGAAGCCGAACCCATATAATTATTGTTCAGGAAAGAATAGGCCAAACGCTTACCCTTCTTGGTTTTAATAAATCCACTCTGGCAATGTACGCTGTTGATGGTTCCTGTTTTTGCCCAAACGAAAGGCACACCTCCCGGAGTCGGATACACGCCTTTTAAAGTCCCTTCCACACCACCGGCCGGAAACAGGAACAATTTGGCAGCATCGTCCTTTACCGCATCGGTTACCAATAAAAGTAACTCCACCATACTTCTCGGTGTTACTTTATTATAGGTAGAAAGCCCGCTCCCATCCCTTAGTTCAATCTGATCCTGAAATAAGGAGTAATAGGTAGTCTGCATATATTTCCGGAGTTCCTCCGTTTGGAATTTGCGATATTTTACAAAAGAAGCCACCATGTTCAATTGTTCCGCCAGGAAATTGTCACTTGGCAGCATCATTTCTCGCAACACCTCTCTTGTTCCGATGGAATAAACGATTTTGGCATCACTAGGCATCGCCAGATTGACATAACCTACCTCTCTTTTCAGCGTATCCTGCAAAAGGTTTAGGAAAAGGGAATCGCTGGTCTTAAATGGTTTTTCGTTTACATATTTAGCAGGCAACGGAAAATTGTTGACCTCGAATTTATTGTTTTCCAATGGGCGATGTATCCTATACCTTGTCACAGTATCCGACAGATGCTGGACATGCTGTTCAAAATAGCTCGGAAACAATCTCAATTGCTTGCCCACCTCCCGAAACTGCACCACATTTCCATAGATCGGAAACACCGTAAGTTCTGGTTGATAATAAAACTCGTAATCTTCTATGCTCCAACCATTTCTATAAGTAGGCTCTTGTACTGGAGATTGACTATAAAACAATTTCTTAGCACTGTTTTTCAGGAATTCGAGAACCTTGCCCCGATCCAATTTACTATGCAGGAAAGTAGGATCTCCCGTACCCCAGAAAACCAAGGAATCTCCACGCTCCACATAGGCTAAACCAGGAATGGAATCCCCGATCAGTTTCAGCGACGTGAACAAGGTAAATACTTTGGTATTGCTGGCAGGTGTAAAATGACGATCCTCCTGATGGCCAAACACAAACTTATGCTCATCCAGATCATACAGGGATACCCCATAATAATGTTTGTTGAGGACTGGCGATAATTGCAATTGGGTGCTAATCGGGGAATAATCTTGGGCTTTGAGGCCAAAACTGATCAGTAGACCAAAAAGGAACAGCAGCTTTCTCATAATCGATTCTTTAGGGTTTTCTATTTACCCATCACATATTTCAACCCACCAATGAGTTGCTTTTGGAAATTCAGGTCGTCAAAAGATTCCTCGGTATGCCCCAATCCGGTATAAAACATACGATAGCCTTTGAATTCCTGAAACCAGGCAATGGGATGGAATTTTCCCATTTTGCCACCTTTATAGGAGGTTTCATCGAGCATCATCAAAATATTGATACCAGGCTTCACATCCTTAAAATCGTACCATTCATCTTTATGCATCCAGATCTTCTGTAAATGTCTGGTGGCTAAATGTTTTCTATTGACCACATCAATCTTTGCTTCCTGAACTGCAGGATGACTGGCAAAGTAGGCCCCTACCAGGTTCGCATACCATGGCCATTCGTATTCCGTATCGGCAGCCGCATGAATTCCCATGAACCCTCTGCCAGATTCAATAAACTTTTGAAAAGCTATTTTTTGTTCAGCATTCAGGATCGTACCGGTCGTGCTGAAAAAAATCACGGCCTGAAAGGATTGCAGGGAGTCTGCTAAGAAAACATTCGCATCCTCGGTATGGGATACTGCAATACCTTCCTTCGAAAATATGTTTTTTAATACGGTTACTCCCTTTTCAATATTGGCATGCCTAAAACCGGTAGTTTTTGTAAACACCAGCACCTTCTTTGGTGAAGCATCTGCCCAAGCTTGACTACATGACAACAGCATTGCCATGAATAAAAGTAGAATAACCGAATTTTTCATGTTGTTGGTTTATTTGATTACCTGATTGTAATAATCCAAACTTTCCACGATCATATCCTCTTCTGCATATTTGTTGAAATCACAATCGCCAATGCTTCTTAAAAGGGCAAATCCCAATTGATTGCTCTCATTCTTTTTATCGTTGCGCATCAGTTCGATCAAAGTCGGATAGATCGCTTGATCGATCGGATAAGCCGGATAGATTCCTTTAATATAATTTACAATGGTTTCCAACTCGGATTCAGGTAGGTTGTTTTCTCGGTAAGAAATAAATGCTTCACAGATCATTCCTATCGCGATGGCTTCCCCATGCAATAAAGGCTCTTGATCATGGTATAGGCTATAGCCTTCGATGGCATGCCCAATCGTATGACCAAAATTCAGGATTTTACGCAATCCTTTTTCGGTAGGATCTTCCAAAACCACTTCATTCTTGATCATAACCGAATCATAAACCATCTCTTCCGGTAAAACAGGCAATTTAACGTTCATACAACGTTCAAAAAGCTGTTTATCTTTGATAAGGCCATGTTTAATCACTTCCGCAAATCCAGAACGGATCTGTCTATCATCCAACGTTTCCAAAAACTTATTGGAAATAAAGACCGCTTTGGGCTGCGTAAATGTTCCGATGATGTTTTTAATATTATCCAGGTCGATTCCGGTCTTGCCGCCTACCGATGCATCCACTTGGGATAATAAAGTGGTAGGTACATGGATAAAATCGATCCCTCTCTTATAGGTTGAAGCTGCAAAACCGCCCATATCCGTCACCACTCCTCCACCAAGGTTCAACATCAAGGATTTCCGATCCGCGCCGAAATCCAGCATGGTCTTCCAAACCCCAATACAGAAATCGATGTTCTTATTTTCTTCGCCAGGATCTACTTCGATAATATCATAATCTACGATATCAGGAATAAAGGCCTGAAGTTGTGGTAAACAATGATCGTTGGTATTTCTATCGACTAGTATTAATAGTTGTGAATAGTCATGATCAATAAGAAAGGATTGCAATTCATCCAGTTCATTATCGAATACGACTTCGTATCCTAAGCTGTTGATCTTTTTCATAATATAATTCAGGTTAAAGATAGACAATTTCTGAATCTACAAGAACAACAAATTTGTAATAACTCTGTTTTAAATTATCTTTACCTTGTTCCCATCAAATTCCACCAAATCTCCTACCCTAACCTTCAATCTTTTACGGTAATCCACTTCCCCATTATACTTCACCAATCCTTCTTCTACGACCCATTGAGCCATCGCGCCGTGTTCTACCCAGTTCATCACTTTCAATAATTGGATGAGCTGAATGTATTCCCCATTTAATGTAAACGTTTGCATAAACAAAAATAAATTTAATATGAACTATTACAATTGAATGTTTGAATTTATTTACAATTAATACCTAATTTTGTGAATCAAAAAAAATAGAATATGGATACAATTTCCCCCATAAAGCTAGACTTTAATAATACGGAAATCGCCTTCAGAGGCAAAAGTGATAAAGATCTGAATAAAGCATACTGGTTATTTAAAATGGTAGCAAGTAATGCACTGATCAAAATAGGTACTCCCATTACAAATTTCTCCTTAAATATAGGCTTACCCATCCAGGGAATCATCAAGAATACCATCTACAGACAGTTCTGTGGTGGCGAAAGTATTGCCGACTGTAACCGTGCGATCCAGGAATTGGGTCAGGGTAATGTAACGACCATCTTGGATTATTCGGTAGAGGGTGAAGATTCGGAAGAAAGCTTTGAGGAATGTTGCGCTGAGATCCTACGTACAGTAGAAACTGCTAAACAAAATCCGTTGATCTCTTTTTGTGTATTCAAGCCTACAGGATTAGGAAGATTTGATCTATTGGCGAAAATCGATGCAAAAGAAACCTTGACGGAAGCGGAAAAAGCGGAATACCAACGTTTATGGGATAGATGTGATCGTATCTGCCGTGCTTGTCACGAAGCAGGAATTCGTGTATTGGTGGATGCTGAACATTCTTGGATCCAAGATACCATTGATGATATCGCTCGTGAAATGATGGAAAAATACAACCGTGAAAAACCGATTGTATACAATACTTATCAATTATACCGTGCTGATAAATTGGCTTCATTAAAAGCTGATTTTGCGTATGCTAAAACTGCTGGCTTCCATCTAGGGGCGAAAATTGTTCGCGGTGCTTACATGGAGATCGAAAGGGAAAGAGCAAAGGAAAATGGATACCCTTCCCCTATCCAACCTAATAAACAGGCTTCGGATACGGATTATAACCAAGCGATCCATTTCTGTTTGGACCATATCGACCAGATCGGTTTGATGGCCGGAACGCATAACGAACAGAGTTGCCGCATCCTGGCGGAGGAAATGGAAAACCGTAACATCCCACATAACTTGCCAAATGTTTTCTTTGCGCAGTTATTAGGCATGTCTGATAACCTTTCTTTCAACCTTGCAGCAGCTGGTTATAACGTGGCTAAATACATGCCATATGGCCCAGTGAAAGCGGTTATGCCTTATTTGTTCCGTCGTGCGCAGGAGAATACTTCCGTAGGTGGACAAACTGGCCGCGAGCTTTCTTTGATCATTAAAGAATTGAAAAGAAGAAAATCCGTAAGGAAATAAGTTTTGAGATTTTAGCATTCCATTTAAGGAAACAAGAAACTTCAAAATAACTTAATAAAGATAAAACCATGGAATTCTCCTCATCGAGGAGAATTTCGTATTTTTGCGGCATGACAGATGCAGCCTACCAAAAGTATTTAAAGTTAAATTCCCTTGCCTCTTCCTATAAAGCGTTATTGTTCGATGTAGACGGCACCCTTGCCGATAATATTGATGCACATAAAGCTGCTTATGTTGCCGTATCTGCGGAACATGGCGTTGATTTGGATCCTGATCTTATTGATGAGACTGCAGGTTGGCCAACCATCGCTGTCGCAAAGGAAATTTCCATTCGCTATAACGTGGAACTGGATATCGAATCCTTCTCCAAAAGAAAGTCTGCAATTTTTATCGAGCGCTTTATCCAAGCCACCCAACCTGTAGATTATGTAAGGCAGGTATTGTTCGACAATGTGGATACCCATAAAATTGGAATAGTATCCGGCGGAACCAGATCAACGTTGGCGATTACCCTTTCGGTGATCGATGTGGCCGGGAAATATGAGTCTTTAGTCTGTGCGGGTGATACCCCAAAAGGAAAACCCTCCCCACAACCTTTTTTATTGGCTGCAGAGCAGTTAGAGGTCGATCCTGCTGATTGCTTGGTATTCGAAGATGGAGATCCGGGTGTTCAAGGCGCTATCGCCGCTGGTATGGGCTGGGTGCGGGTGGACCAGCTTTAGATGATAGATATTAGACATTAGATGATAGACCTTTTGCGTCATTGCGAGGAGGCACGACGAAGCAATCTTTCTTTTTGTGTCATCCTGAGCAGCGTCGAAGGATCTGTACGGGTACCACATGTAGATGCTTCGACTTCGCTCAGCATGACATGCGTAAAGATTGCTTCGTTCCTCGCAATGACGATAAACTCCTCGCAATGACGGCAAAGTCTATAATCTATCATCTCTCATCTATAATCTAAACCCCTAGAAATTCGTTATAATCCTCAAACCGCCATTCGTATAATTCATATCTGCGGATTTAAAATTCCCAACGGGTAATTTCATATAAGGTTCTACAGAAATAGAAAAACCTCTGTTCATTTTCATTTCCTTACCAATAGATAGGTTTACAAATCCACCAAATCCATTGGCCTTAACATTCTGATCTTCCGTTTTTATAGCTTTGGATACCTGTTTGAATCCAGCTTCCAAATCCTTTTGGTTTTTAGGAAGACCATCCGGAAAAACCTCGGCCCCACTGTTTTCGATGTAATGTGTAAAGCGTTCCTGTTCGGTTACTTTAGCATAGGTCAATCCTGAAGATGCATAGAAACCACTTTTCGATTTATATTTCACATCCAATGGAACTTCCAACGCCTGTACAGATCCTGAAACCGCATTTACATTCGGCAGAATCACAGCATTGCTCATTGTATAAGCAGTCAAGCTATTGGTATTATTCTTTTCGAGCATTTCGCGACTTGCAGAAACTGCGACATCCTGATTGGCAACCGGATTACGCATGGCTCCTACCTCATAGCGGTTATAAGCAAGTCCGGTACGTACAGACAGGTTTTTGGTTACATTGTACGCAACTAGCACTCCTCCACCAAAATTGAACTTTTCACTGGTGGAATTTGGCGACACGAACAATCCAAGGTCAAAACGCTCATTAAAATTGAACTTCTTGGATTTTAAATCCGGCTCACGACCAGCATTCGCCTTATTAGCCATATCTTGATTCGCCAAGATCACGGCAGATCCTAAATCTGATGTAGTTTTTATCTGAGGCTCATCAGGAGCTAATTGTAAGTTCTTTGTTCTTAGGTCCAATGATGATCCTGACAATTGCTGTGGAGCGTGGATATTTTTGGGGGCATAACGAATCCCATTATTCCAATCACTATAAGCAAGCATATTGTTCGATCTATCAGTTTCCTGCATATTCAAGAAATTTCCTTTATAAGAAGCAACAACTTCACTTCTGCCGGAAATTCGGTGATCAGCTCCTCCTGTGGAGATTCCTCCAACCGTTGAACCTATTCCATCGGTTGAAATTCCACCAGTGGTTGTACCTATTCCATCGGTTGCAACCCTTCCATCAGTAGGCAACGAACCATCTTGTTGAAACTGTTCTGCCAACTGAGATCCTTCTTCACTTTGAGACTGTCCATTAGCCCCTTGATGTTGGGCAATAGTCATATCCTCCAAGTTTTTCGGATCCTGGGAAACAAATTGTTTAACCGCAAATGCGCCTACCAAAAGAATGGCGGCAGCACTGGCGGCCCAGTAATAGCTTCTGTTTTTGCGAACCGGCATCGAACCATGTTGTTGCTGAAATCGTTCCCAAGCTCCATCTTTATAAGGAAGCTCGTCGGAAGCTTTCAGCTTATCAACGATATGGTCAATGAGGTCTTTTTTGTTATGCTCTTCCATCTTTATAAAAATCAGGATTGTATATTTTCTAAATTGTGGAGCTCACCATATAGCTTTCTCAGCTTCTGTTTTGCTCTTGTTAAATATGTTCTGGAGGTACTTTCGGGAATCTCCAACTTTTTGCCGATCTCTTCGTGCGAGAATCCTTCGATTTCGTAGAGGTTGAAAATGGAACGTTGGATATCGGGCAACTGTTGGATCAGGGCGATGATATCCTGATATTCCAAGCGGCTGTCGTTCTGCACGGAATAATGCAGGTTGTCTGAACCATTAAGGTCATCCAACATCAGCACCTGTTTTCTCACCCTTAGTGCGTCAATGGCGGTATTTACAGCGATCTTGCCCATCCAAGAACGGAAAGTCTTCTCGAGCACGGCATCTTCCTCGTGGATGGAGAAGCTGCTCACCTTATTGAAAACTTTCACAAAACACTCATTGGTAATCTCTTCGGATTCCATTTCATGTTTCATGTAGCGGATTACAATGGCCATGATATAGCCGTAATATTTCTTATAGATAAAAGCTTTGCTCTTTTCCGAACCGGACATAGCACAGGACTCCAACGCAGTTCTTAAACTCCATGGTTTTGCAGTACCTAGGTATTTCTGAATGATTCCCACCCTATGTCTTTACGTTATCTAGTTAATTATACAAATTTAATAACTAGATTAAAGTTTTGACGCATGTAAACTTTCCTCCTATATTTTTTGTATATTATATACGGTCTATGTTATTAAAATGCTACAGGTTTTTAAAAAATTTTCTTCAATAGGCTAAAACGTAGCAAGCAAAAAAACCTTGCATAAGATTGACATAAACTACCTAAAATAATGACCAATATCATGGAGCAATTGGACATTTAATTGTTAAATTTAAGGAAACACTTAATGAAAGATTATGAGAGCCATATTATTTCCCACCGATTTTTCAGAAACTGCTACTAATGCCTTTCTGTACGCCCTAAATATAGCCAAATCTATTGACGCTAAAATTTATGTGCTTTATACCTACCTGGAACCCGTTTTATCGGCTACCCATGGCGGACAACCGGAGCTTTTGGGCGAGGTTTACCAAACAATTGAACTGAATCAGTTTGAGATATACAAAAAGAAGACACAGGTGCTGCACGATATGGCCGAAGAGCAAGGAATAAACGATGTGGAATTGGTTTTCCTATTTGAAGAGGGACCTGTTGCTTCGGTGGTGAAAAAAATCGTCGAACGCGAAAAGATCCATTTGGTGGTGATGGGTACCCATGGGGAATCGGGATTCCTTTCGAAGGTAATCGGCACCAACACGGTAAATGTGATTCGAACCATCCAAAATCCTGTTTTGGCAATTCCTCCGCATGCTAAATACAAGGAAATAAAACGTACGGTATTTACTTCGCTTTTCCGCGAGAAGGATAAATCTGCATTGAAAGAAATGTTGATCATGGCCAAGGCCATTGGCGCGAAAATCGATATCCTTCATATTTTACATAACCAGAATGTTTCTGATGTGATGCTTCATACTGAAAACTGGCGACATGAATTTCCTCAGGAGGAGATTGAATATATTTTATTGGATGAGGTGGAAAGTATTGAAACAACGATATTGAACTATATCATTGAGAATAATGTAGATATATTGGGGATAGTGAAAAGGAACAGGAGTTTCTTCGATAGGTTGTTCAGTAGCAGTGTGAGCAATAACTTAGCTTTTCACTCAAAAGTACCTATCTTAGTGTTCCATGAAGAAAAATAGGCTGTTTTTTGTGGTATAAATAAGGATGTTTGTACTGGTATAAATCAAGCTATTTGTACTAAAAATTTAGGCTAATCTTCATTTAAAAAAGATCATCATGCAACAGGTCATCAAAAAACTGGAGTCTTTAGGAAAGATCAACCAAATGGCGGAAAAATACACCCAAATCACCGATGAAAATCTGGAGGAGCATGGGGTGCTGTTTTTTATTCCTTTGGAAAAATATGAGGTGAAGGTGCTGATACCAGCGCCTTATCATAAGGAGCTATTGGCAAAGGGAAATCCGACTTACAAGCAGATCTTGAACCATAAAGAAGCGATGTTGCTTAGGTGATGATTTATTAACTTTGCGACGCTGTCTTTGCGAAGAACTGTGCGTGTCATTGCGAGGAGGCACGACAAAGCAATCTTCCCGCATGTCATCCTGAGCGCAGTCGAAGGATCTGTACGGTAGGCGGTTAGTATACGAACAGATCCTTCGACGATGCTCAGGATGACAAAGTCCAAAGATTGCTTCGTTCCTCGCAATGACGCGAAAAAAATTACAAATCGATAAAAAACAAAAAAAGGGCTGCGAATGCAGCCCTTTCCTCAATAGTCTAAAATCTATTGTCTAATATCTATTATCTAATATCTCCTCTACGACGCCTGTCCAGCTCTGATAATATTCAAAGCACCACCAGCCTTAAACCACTCAATCTGTTGTTGGTTATACGTATGGTTAGCTAAGATTTCCTCAGAACTACCATCTTCATGGTGAAGAACAAGAGTTAAAGGTTTATTCGGAGCGAACTCAGTCAATCCAATGATATCGATCGTATCGTTTTCTTGGATTTTATCGTAGTCCTCTTTGTTATCAAATGTAAGACCCAACATACCTTGTTTCTTAAGGTTTGTTTCATGGATACGAGCGAAAGATTTCACCAATACCGCACGAACGCCTAAATGGCGAGGCTCCATTGCTGCATGCTCACGAGAAGATCCTTCACCGTAGTTTTCATCACCTACCACGATAGAACCGATTCCTTGCGCTTTGTAATCACGTTGCGTTGCAGGAACAGCACCATATTCACCAGTCAACTGGTTTTTCACGTTATCTGTTTTCTCGTTGAAGTAGTTCACCGCACCGATCAGCATGTTGTTGGAGATATTATCCAAGTGACCACGGTATTTCAACCAAGGACCAGCCATCGAAATATGGTCAGTTGTACATTTACCTTTCGCTTTGATCAATAATTTCAAGCCTTTCAAGTCTGTACCTTCCCAAGGAGCGAATGGCTCTAACAATTGCAGACGATCAGAAGTTGGGGAAACCTCCACAACCACGTTTGATCCATCTTCTGCAGGAGCTTGGTATCCTGGATCATCCACCGCGAAACCTTTAGTAGGTAATTCATCACCTGTAGGCGGATCCAATTTCACTTGCTCACCATCTTTGTTGGTCAAGGTATCCGTAAGCGGGTTGAAGCCCAAATCACCGGAGATAGCGATTGCTGCTACCATTTCAGGTGAAGTTACGAATGCATAAGTATTCGGGTTACCATCCGCACGTTTCGCGAAGTTACGGTTGAACGAGTGAACGATTGTGTTTTTTTCTTGTTTGTCGGCACCTGCACGATCCCACATACCGATACATGGACCACATGCATTGGTAAAGATCGTTGCGTTCAAGTCCTCGAAGTTTTTCAACAAACCATCACGGTCAGCTGTAAAACGAACTTGTTCAGAACCTGGGTTGATACCAAATTCCGCTTTGGTTACCAAACCTTTTTCGATCGCTTGGCGAGCGATGGAAGCAGCGCGAGACAAATCCTCGTAAGAAGAGTTTGTACAAGAACCGATCAATCCCCACTCTACTTTCGTAGGCCATCCGTTTTTACCAGCTTCTTCGCGCATGCGAGAAATTGGTGTGTATAAATCTGGCGTAAAAGGACCGTTCAACGAAGGCTCCAATTCCGATAGATTGATTTCGATCAATTGATCGAAGTATTGTTCAGGATTTGCATACACCTCTGCATCCGCAGTAAGGTGTTGTTTGATGGCATTGGCAGCATCCGCAACATCCGCACGGTCTGTAGCGCGTAAATAACGCTCCATAGACTCATCGTAACCGAATGTAGACGTAGTAGCACCAATTTCAGCACCCATGTTACAGATCGTACCTTTACCTGTACAAGATAAAGATTCTGCACCTTCACCGAAGTATTCAACGATAGCACCGGTACCACCTTTTACTGTAAGGATACCAGCAACTTTCAAGATCACATCTTTCGGAGCAGCCCAACCAGAAAGTTTTCCGGTCAATTTCACACCGATCAATTTCGGGAATTTCAGCTCCCAAGGTAATCCAGCCATTACGTCACAGGCATCAGCACCACCAACACCGATAGCGACCATACCCAATCCACCCGCATTCACGGTGTGGGAGTCTGTACCGATCATCATACCACCTGGGAAAGCATAGTTCTCCAATACCACTTGGTGAATAATACCTGCACCCGGTTTCCAGAAACCGATACCATATTTATTAGAAACAGAACTTAAGAAGTTGAACACTTCTGAGCTTTCTTGTTTTGCACGCGTTAAATCTTGCTCCGCACCATCACGAGCTTGGATCAAGTGGTCACAGTGAACGGTTGAAGGCACTGCAGCTTTCGCACGACCAGCTTGCATGAACTGCAATAAGGCCATCTGTGCAGTAGCATCTTGCATTGCTACGCGATCCGGTGCAAAATCCACGTAAGATTTTCCACGTTCGTATGCTTCAGTCGCGTTTCCGTCCCAAAGGTGAGCATACAGAATTTTCTCAGATAAAGTCAATGGTTTATTAACAATCTGACGAGCTGCATTGATGCGCTCATCATATTGTGCATAAACCTTCTTAATCATGTCTATATCAAAAGCCATTTATTTTTATTTTAATTAGATTTTAACTCTACTACTAATCATTTCCTCAAATTGTTTGAGTACATTAGCAAAAATACCAAAAAAAACCATGTTTAGTTGCAATTCTGCCATTCCAAGCTAATTTGGAAATATTCTAAACAAAAGCCTAAACGTATTTCAAACTTGGGTCTACCGCCTTCAGGGTTTTTACGGTTTCCATCGGATTTTCAGAGCTGAACACAAAACTTCCAGCCACCAATACATCCGCTCCAGCCGCCAATAATTGTCCAGCATTGCTGGTGCCCACTCCCCCATCAATCTCGATCAAAAGATCGGTATTGTTTTCTACCGCCAATGCACGCAGTTCCTTGATCTTATCGTAGGTGCGTTCGATAAATTTCTGTCCTCCAAATCCTGGGTTCACCGACATCAAACAAACCAGGTCGATATCCTGGATGATATCCTTCAGCAAACTTACCGGTGTATGCGGGTTTAACGCAACTCCAGCTTTACAGCCTAACTCTTTAATAGCCGCGATGGTACGGTGTAGATGCGTACATGCTTCATAATGCACGGTGATGATTTCCGCACCGGAATCTTTACAAACTTTCAGATAGCGATCTGGATCAACGATCATCAAATGCACGTCCAAAGGTTTTTGGGCATGCTTGGCGATGGCCTGCATCACTGGGAAACCAAAAGAGATGTTTGGAACGAAAACCCCATCCATAATATCAATATGAAACCAATCTGCTTCACTTTCATTGACCATTTGGATATCTTTTTTCAAATCAGCAAAATCCGCAGCTAAGATGGAAGGTGCTATTAAATGTTTTTGTGAGGACATGTTGTTATTTTTTTGCAAAGATAACAAGTAATCAGCGTTATTCCGAATATAGTTAAAGTGTTTAGGAGGTTTATTGACATCGCGAGGGTTCGCGTCATTGCGAGGGTTCGCGTCATTGCGAGGAGGTACGAGGAAGCAATCTTTGAACTTTGTCATCCTGAGCAGCGTCTTTGTCATCCTGAGCGGAGTCGAAGGATCTGTACGTGTACCAAATGTAAATGCTTCGACTGCGCTCAGCATGACATGCGGGAAGATTGCTTCGTTCCTCGCAATGACGTAATGATTGCTTCCTCGTACCTCCTCGCAATGAACTGTGTATATATCCAAATAATAAATTAAATTTTCTCCAAATAATATTCTGATTAGGCCGCTTTTGCGATGTAGCCCTTTCCAGATTTTGCGATGGCGAATGCCTGTTTGATCAGTTTGTTCACCACTGCTATGATTGCGACCTTGTAGGGTTTTCCCTTTTCCATCAACCTCCCATAAAGCCCGCTGCAGGCGGTGTTGCTCCTGATGGCGGATATTGCCGCCATGTACAGCACCTTTCTGACCTGGCCCATCCCCATCTTGCAGATATGTCCCTTTCCCCTTACACTGCTGCCGGACTCGAATATCCTGGGCGCCAGTCCGAAATAGGATATCAGCTGCCTGTGCCCCTCGAACCGACTGAAACCGTCCGTCAGGATGATAAGCAGTGCTGCGCTGCGTGGCCCTATTCCGGGTATGCTCCGCAGGTTCGCATTGAGTTCCCCGTAATTCTCCATGATGATCTGCTGGACCTGCCTTTCATGTTCATTGATGTCCTGATCATAACGTTTGATCCCTTCCTCTATGGTCTTCCTGAGCGTGGGTTCCAGTGTTCCCGCATGTTCATATGCATGGAGCCTGTTCGTTAGCATGGTCCTGCATTCCTTCTGTCCCTTGATATAGCCTTCCAGGTTCCTGATCCTCAGCACATGTTCCTCCGGCAGCCTCCATTGGGCAGGTTCCGTCATGCTGGTGAACTTGGCGATGAGCTGGGCATCCTTCCTGTCGGTCTTGGTCCTGGCCAGGGTCATCTGGGAAAAACGCCTGATGACAAGGGGGTTGATGACCGAGACCCGTTCATCCCTCTCCCAGAGGAACTTTGCCAGCCGGAAGTAATAGGGACCGGTGGCCTCCATCGCTATATGGCTGCCGTGCATGTGGCCCAGGGCCTCCACAAAACCCGCTTCGTCGTTACTGAAACGACCCTTAAAAACCTCTTTCTGTCCCGATTGGACAGAAATGTCAAAATAATCCTTTGAACAATCAATACCTGTTACCATCTTTGTATACCATTTTTGTGGATTACAGCAGCTCTTATCATAACTTATCAATCGTAAAAACAGGCTCCGGGCCTAATGAACTGTCCAAGTTTATGATAGGAATAAGAGAGGGGGATTAACATTGCGAAGGGTCTCTCAAGGACCAATGACGATTAAAAATCTTACTCCCTCTCTCGCTGTATCCTAAATGAAATACAAAATTATATTCTGTTTCTTTAATTCCTATAACTTCCCTACAAACTTACGATGACGTAATGATTGCTTCCTCATGCCTTCTCGCAATGACGTAATGATTGCTTCCTCGTACCTCCTCGCAATGACGCAGCCAAAAAAAAATCCTGAGACTGGGAGTCTCAGGATTTTACCAAACCAATTATTAACCTAAATTATGAAATTTTTACTCTATTACTCTTTATTTGTTTAACACTATCATTAACGCAAGAGCTGTGCCGATATTTTAATCAAAACATCCTTTAACGTTTTTTAACATTAATAAAAGGGCTTTTCATCAGGTACCAGAAACTTTGCTTCCTATCCCCTTCAAATTCTTCCAGGCCATATTTCATTTGGGATACAGGCATGGTCTTAAAGGTGCCGAAAATCCGATCCCACAGGATAAAGATATCCGCAAAATTACTATCTGTATAAAACTGCTCCTGTTGATGATGAACACGATGGTGGTCTGGCATGACAAAGATCTTCCCCAGGGTCTTATTGATCCAGTTCGGGTAATGTAGATTGGCATGTTCCAGAAAGAGAAAGATGTTGAGAATAAAATAATACAGCGCCATGGAGAAGACGTCGGTTCCGAAGATTCCGGCAGTGATCACATTTCCGACCTGATAGACCAGGATCATTTCCAGAGGATGGAAACGGAAGGTGGTGCTAGAGTCCATGCTGGTATCACTATGATGAACACGATGCAATCTCCACATGATAGGCACCTTATGGGCTGCTTGGTGGATCCAATAAGTCGTGAGATCATACAGCATCACACTAACGATCAATTTGAGCCATAAAGGTAATTCCAACCAGAATAACATCCCGATTTTTTGGGCATTCAACCAGTCGATAGCTTTCACTTGCAGGACAATAACAAAGATATTCAATAAGGTTAGGGTGATCTGGAAGAGGATGTTTTGGAAGAGGTGCTTCCCTCGCTTTCGAAAAGCGAAAGGGTTGGCAAATAACTGTTCCATCAAAAAGAAGATGGTCAATAATCCGATTACGATGTAATTGGAATTAATGTTCAGGAGTTTTTCTAGAAAGTCCATGACAATTTATTTAGGTAAAGAAATTAACAATTGGAAAAAGTCTTCGGCAGTGGAGAAAGGGAAAGGCAGATATGCTTGATTCAGATCAGCAATTCAATTAAAATATTAAATTATAAAGATTATTTTAAATTTCAAAGGAATTATTTGAATCTAAATGTTTAATAATAAAATCTAGACAAGAAAAAGATCAGGAAATCTTCGAAGTTCAAGTGAGTTGTAAGTGACATGTAAGTGAGTTGTAAGTGCTAAAAGGCACTTACAACGCACTTACACCCTGCCTACATTTTGCTTCCTCCAAGAAGTCAATTTAGACAGTTTCTTTGTAACATTCCCAGTAGGTTTTTTTGTGAATCAAAATTTATCCCTGTAAAAGAATAATAATGCAAAATTAATATCGTAATATTGCGATATTAAATCAATTCATCAAATGGGAATCACCAAGAGCGAAATTTTCAGTGCAGAGCAGAATAACTTAGCCAAGCTTTTCAAGGTTTTGGGGCATCCAGCTCGACTTGCTATCCTGCAATATATCATCGATCAGCCAAGTTGTATCTGTAATGATCTTGTTGATGAACTCGGATTAGCCCAAGCGACCATATCCCAACATTTG
Organism: Sphingobacterium sp. CZ-2; assembly: GCF_004526235.1. Lineage (GTDB taxonomy): Bacteria > Bacteroidota > Bacteroidia > Sphingobacteriales > Sphingobacteriaceae > Sphingobacterium > Sphingobacterium tenebrionis. The sequence continues at coordinate 1,236,526 of NZ_CP038159.1, forward strand.
AAAGAATTGAAGAATGCTGGCATCATTACAGGTTCCATTGAGGGAAAGTCGATCTGTTACTGTATCGATGAGAAGATATGGAATAGCATAAAAAATGATGTTTCGGATTTCCTAGATCAGGATATCCAAACAAAAACCTGTTGTTAAGTTTTTTTTGAACTATAACATCGTAATATTACGATACTTGTTTGTCTTTAAATAAATTTAAAATGAAATTATCAGCAATTAAAGAAATCCTTCCTACCCTTTCGGAAGTATCCTTTCAACTCGAGGATGGCAGTTTTGTTCCAACCCATTTCCATGTAACAGAAGTTGGACAAGTTAATAAAAATTATATTGATTGTGGCGGGACGATCCGTCATGATAAAACTGTCAGTTTCCAATTATGGCACTCACATGATGTTGACCATCGACTATATCCAGATAAATTATTGAATATTATTAACCTGTCGGAAAAGCAATTAGGAATCGAGGACGCGGAAATTGAAGTAGAATTCCAACAGCAGACCATTGGTAAGTTTGACCTGGATTTCAATGGCCAGCATTTTCTTTTGAAGAATAAACAAACGGCCTGTTTGGCAGAAGATGCATGCGGTATTCCAACCGAAAAACCAAAAATCAAATTTATTGAGTTAAATCAGCATTCGAACAATTCTTGTTCTCCTGGTTCCGGCTGTTGCTAAGAGACATGATGAACCATACTATTCAACAAACTATCGGAAATATCCTTAGTGATTTGGATATTTCCGATGATAGAAAAGTTTTGCTTGCACCTTTGGTTACTTATATCCAGGAACAGGTGAAGCATTCCAATCCTGTAAATCTTCAATTTATATGCACCCATAATTCTCGGCGCAGTATTTTGGCACAGGTCTGGACATCAATTGCAGCGGATCATTTTAGGATACCATTGATCAAATGTTTTTCAGGAGGAACTGAAGAAACAGCCGTTTATCCCAAAATTGTGGAAACGCTAAGGAATCAAGGTCTTTTGTTGAAAAAAAACGAAGATGAGGTTAATCCCATTTATGAATTGGATTTACCAGAAAAAAAGGTACAACTCAAACTTTTTTCAAAAGTTTATAACCATCCTTTAAACCCAAAGACAAATTTCGCCGCCATCATGACTTGTTCCCAAGCTGATGCCGGCTGTCCATTTATCCCAGGTGCTGATACCCGAATTCCTATTACATATGCTGATCCAAAATCATCAGATGGAACGGATATTCAGGATACCGTTTATTGGGAAAAAAGCCTAGAAATTGCGCAGGAAATGTTTTACGTTTTTTCTAAGGTCGTAGACTGCTATGAATTGATGCATCAAAAGACCTAATCCATCAATATAGTCCAATCGGACAATCTTATTGCAATTGACTTGAATAACAAAAGGACAAAAAATACTCCCATATCGACTTTCAATAATTTAAAAATAAATCAAACTTTTTGATAATTCAAGGTTTCGATTTATGAGAGCTGATTCTAGACAAAGCCTCTTTAAATTCCCTGCATTGCAGCAAGGAAAGAAATAAAGAAACGTTATGAAAAGAAACAATTCAAGCAGAGGAAAATCAAGGCAATCTTCTTCTTCGAACCAACAACATTCCATGGAGGATATCTATCAGTTAGGCTATAGCCATGGATTTCGTGATGCATCCAACGATGAGGATTACGATGATGATTTTGACGAAGAGGATTATTATGATAATGAGGACGATTATGAGGAGGATTACGACTCCGAATATGATAATGACCAAGATGAAGACGATTACGATGATGGAAGATCGAATAGAAGAAGGGACAGTGATGGAAGATATACTTCCGATCGTTCCAGTTCATCCGGTCGTAGAAGATCATCCCAAAGCGGTAATAATTTAGGATCTAGATCAACCAGTTCCAATAGAGGCAGTCAGGGACGAACTTCCAGTTCATCCAGTACTCGAAGCTCCAGAAGTTCGGGCACCAATTCAGGTAAACGTGGTTTTGCAGCGATGAGTCCAGAAGAACGCACAAGAATTGCCCGAATGGGTGGACAGGCATCACATGGAGGCAGTAGAAGTTCAGGTAGATCTGGTTATGGTGGCCGAAGATCTTCTTAAGATCTCCCCACTTATTATTACCAATAGTAAATTAAATGTCTCCTTTCATTAGGAGGCATTTAATCTTTAAAACAAATTTTATGGCAAAGCAAGATAAAGAAGCAACGGAAAACAAATCCAATGCTAAAAATACGAATGGCAAAGCTGCTAACAATAGGAAAAACGGCAATGATTCGGAGGATACAAATAATACTTCCATGAAGAACCAAAACGAAGAACAATACGAAGGTAGTGATCAGAAGGATAGCCCTTTGTATAAATTTTTCCTTTCCGGTTTAAAGGATATGCTCTATGCAGAGAATAAACTGGTGGATGCCTTGGTGGAAATGGAAGAGGCAGCTACCACGGAGGAATTGAAGGATGCGTTTGAAGACCATCACCTGGTGACCAAAAAACATGTGAGTCGATTGAAAAAGGTGTTTGCCCTTTTGAATGAAAAGGAAGAGGAAAAAGAATGTAAAGCGATTTTGGGATTATTGGATGAAGCCAAGGAAATCATCAAATCAACCGAAGAAGGAACAGTGACGCGGGATGTAGCCTTGATCATTGCGGCCCAAAAGTTGGAGCATTATGAAATTGCTTCCTATGGTGGATTAGCGCAACTGGCCATTACCATGGATATGGATAAAGTGGCGGATCTTTTGGAAAGGACATTGGAAGAAGAGGAAGCTACGGATGTTTATCTAACGGAAATCGCTGAAGGAAGCATCAATATGGAAGCGGACGAAGAGGATTATTAAGGGAAGAGGATCTCCACGATCCTCTTTTTTAATGAATATATACCTACCCTTCTAAAACCAATTTTATTTAAAAGACTTTTCCTTAATTTTACCAAAACGACAAACAAAAAATTGATGAGTGAGCTTTTAAAAAATCAATTTAAAAAAATCATTGAAATTACGGATGATGAATATGATTATATTTTAAGTCATTTTATTACGAAAAAATTTAAAAAACATCAATTTTTAGTTCAGGAAGATCAAGTTGTTGTTTATGATTATTTTGTGCTTTCAGGTTGCATAAAATCATATTATACGGATGAAAACGACAAAATGCATATTCTGCTTTTTGGCACGCAGGATTGGTGGATTTCAGATTATGAAGCTTATTACTTTAAGAAAAAAGCAAGGGTAAATATAGATTGTTTAGAAGAAACAGAAGTCCTTTGCCTAAGTCTTGAAAACAGGGAAAAATTGTGTAAGGAATTCCATCGAATAGAGCATTTCTTTAGAAAAAAAACTAATCGTAGAAATGTAGCACTACAAAACAGAATTTTAACGTTACTAAGTAGTAGTGCTAAAGAACGGTATGAAAAATTTATCCAGGACTACCCATCATTGGTCCAAAAATTACCTAAGCATATTTTAGCCTCTTACTTGGGCGTAACTCGCGAAACTTTAAGCCGCTTATATTCCACTAAATAACTTGATCTATCTCACATTTTATTTGTGATATACATCCTTCGATTTCGTTTTTTATTACTTGAATTTTGTGTTGTAACATTTTAAAAAATAATACAATGACAACATTCAGCATTCAAACAAAAAGTAGTTTAGTCAATTGGACTGGAAAAAAAATATTAGGATTACATACCGGAACCATTAATATCAAGAATGGTTTTCTAAGTTTTGAAAACGAAGAATTAATAGCGGGCGAGATCATTATTGATATGACATCAATCGTCATAACTGATATAGCGGATAGATCCATCTACAAAGAATTTTTTGATCACTTAAATCATGAAGATTTTTTTGCTGTGGACATTTTTAAGACTGCCATATTTAAGTTAAATAAAGCTATAAAGGAAAACAATCATTATCAAATATTTGGAGACCTAACCATAAAGGATATTACACATCCTATTTCTTTTCCCGCTACAATCGAAATTTTCACGGATTTTCTTCATGCATTAGGAGAGATAAAGGTTGATAGAACATTATATAATATCAAATATGGATCCGGTAAATTTATTCCCAATCTGGGCAATAAATTGATTTATGATGAATTTGTATTACAATTCAAATTAGTTGGACAAAAATAAACATACAATTATGTGGTCAGATACAAAATTTACTAGATTACTGGGTTTGGATTTACCCATAGTTCAAGGACCTTTCGGAGGAAAGGTTTCCTCTATAGAATTGACCTCTGTAGTATCTAATTTAGGTGGGATAGGATCATACGGATGTCAACCATTCTATGCCAATGAAATTGTAGAAATTTCGAACAACATCAAAAAGCAAACGGACAAACCCTTCAATCTTAATCTTTGGGTTAAAGATAAAGATGATCATATCCAGGATTTTGACAGCAAAGCATTTGATAAAGTAATAGAAATATTCCATCCATATTTTGAGCAAGTTGGCGTCGAACCTCCAACTTTTCCTTTGCCAGAAAGTCCTACTTTCGATAATCAAATAGAAGCTATTTTTGAGGTCAAACCTGATGTATTTAGCTTTGTTTTCGGTATTCCCTCCAAGGATATTTTAGAAAAATGTAGACAACTTAATATCAAAACGATAGGAACAGCAACAACTTTAGATGAGGCCATAGCCATTGAAAATGCAGGAGTAGATGCCGTTGTAGCAACAGGTTTTGATGCTGGTGGACATCGTGTTTCATTTTTAGACCATGCGGAAGAAAGCTTGATTGGAACCTTTTCTTTAATTCCTCAAGTTGCAGATCATGTGAAAATTCCAGTCATTGCTGCCGGAGGAATCGCTGATTATCGGGGCGTTAAAGCGGCTTTGGCGCTCGGAGCAGATGCCGTTCAAATTGGCACAGCATTTTTAGCTACCAAAGAATCTGGGACAAGCAACATCCATCGTGAAAAATTATTTTCAAAAGATGCTCGTTATACCACATTAACAAAAGTATTTACAGGCAGGTTGTCCCGTGGAATTAAAAATAGGCTTACGGAAGAATTAAAAGAGTTTCAACATCATCTCGCTCCGTATCCCTTACAAGGAAAAATTGTGGGTAAACTTGGCGCATATCCGGCTAATACGGAAAGTAATCCTGAGTTGAAAGCTTTTTGGGCCGGCCAAGCCGCTCCCATTTTGAAATATCATCAAGCAAAAGAGTTGATTGATAATATAATCAAACAAATGAATTAAGAATCACAAAACCCCACTGATTTTCAGTGGGGTTTCATGTTTATCCTCAGAAAGAATAAATTCTTCAAGAGAAATGTTCTAAGGAAATCATTTGGCCTTAATAATAAGAAACATTCGTCGTAAGGACTTTTCCAGTTGAAACACCACTTTCCTTTACTACTTTACCATCCACTAAAATCTGTGCTTTCAATGTGGAGTTGTCGTTTGGTCCAATTGCATTCGCTGAAATAGTGGGAGTTTTTGAAGAAATATTTGCTTCGCTCGTCCACTCACTTCCGAAATTTCCGGTTTTGCTTACTGGATTATCCCCATCGTAATATACAATGACAGAAATATTCACACCAGTGGATCCAATCAATTTGTACTGTACTTTCTTCGTTCCTGTCCCAGGTGTATCATCATCATCCTTACTGCATGATGAAAAAACGAAAGTTAATGTTAATAATAGCAGGGAAAAAATTTTTAGATTTTTCATAGTTTTTTGGGTTTTATGTGTTTAATAATAGTGTGCTATGAATCTACAAATTTTTAAACAAATAATAACAAGGATGGGAAAGAAATTAATCTCAAATAAAATACGTTATATTTATATTTAATACCAGTAGCTAACAATATAGATCAACAGAAAACATGAAACTCAAGATTATTACACTTTTTTTCAGCATGATGCTGTTACTTTCAGCAAATCTATATGCTCAGCTTGATACCTTGAATATTTTCAAACAAACAGATCATATTGTGGAATTGATCCTTAAGAAGGATACAAAGAAACTAGCCTCATTATCCAGCAATACGATCTATTGTTCCTTGTGCTTTAAGTTTGAGGATAGTCAACCAAGAAATTACCTGATCTCCAAACAGACATTTTTTAATAAACATTTTTCAGATATTTTCCAGAAGGATCTGCTGGATAGATTAGAAAGAAAGGAGAAAATTTTATTTGCTGAGTATTCCGATCACGCAGATTATATCGTTTGGTATACCATCTACCGAAAGGATGAATTAACGGAAGGCCATGAAGGTGGACAATTTGGGATATGGTTCAAAAAAGGCAAAAATGGTTTGCTTTTTTCGGGTGTTGAAACCATTCCTTAACCCTCTATAAAACTTAATCATATGCAGATAAATAAGCTTTTCTTTTTCTCAGCGTTACTAGGCTGTTATTGGGTATTGCTTGCCTGCAATCGATCTGATACTACGAAGATCGACATTGACCTACCTAAATATCCGCCGAATGCCGGTGTTGGTCTTATACATTTCAATACGCAGCACGCCATTCCTTTGTTCAAAAATCCAACAGAAAAAGATGCTTACAATAGCATTCAATTTAAAGTGGAAGAAAAAGGCGAAGATAAAGGGATTACACATATCTACATTCCAAATCAGAAAAACCTACTGCAACCTTATGATTTAAATGTTGGTGATTCGGAAAAGGAAGGAAAGGAAAATCAGCAAATGGGATTATTCCGTTTTGCGCCAAAGCTCAGCTTTCGGGTTATGGAGAAATTATCGGATGGGGTGATTGTACTCCTGAATGAGAAAACCAGAGAAACCAGTTTTATAAAATTGGATCCTAAGAATGATTACCGGAATGGTAAAGAGCATCCTGAATTTTTTGACCCCAACTTTGTGGACACAAAAATCAGTAATTGGTATTATTATGAAAGTTGGGAACAGGCACTGAAACGTGCTTATATGGTTACCGTTCCATCTGGCACTCTGATCTACGACAAACCCAATGGGACAGGGTCTCACCTTTCCAATATCCAGAATTTATATTTTAAGGTTACAGAAGTGGATGGGGATTGGGCGCAGGTTAGTACCCGAGGAAATGTGTTAGCGGGTGATAAAGAGGTTTTAGGATGGGTGATTTGGAAAGCAAATGAGGAGATTAAAGTGAATATATTGTTGAATGGAGGGTATGATTAAATTGCATTATTTATGATAAAGGCAAAAATGGTTATGCAATACTGATGGGTTGAAGAAATTATTAAATCCCTTACCAAATTAGTCCTTAATCTTAACCAGCAATTATTTTAGGTTTTCAAAATGCTCAATCCTCTTTAACATTGTTTTTTCTGTTTGAAGGATATCCATAATGATCATTTTCAATGTTTGCTTAACATTTTTATCTTTCTCATTGATGTTGGAATAAAGAAAACTCATTAGGAAGTCACTTTTTTTATTCAACAGTTCCTTTTCATTTTCAATGTTTGAAAGGGAGGTGATTTTTTCGTAATCTATTAGATCAATTTTAGCATTTGAAACAGATTTCCATGCATTTGATTTTACCTGCGGAATATTTATCCCCATGGCATTCTTCACTACTTCTAAAATGGAAATATTTGAGTCATTTTCATAAAACTCCAATGAATCAATTAAAGCTTCATGTTGTGGAATTATTGTTCTGATATCCTCTTTTGAATCCTTTAGTTCACTGTTGATGGTCGTAAGAACTTGATTGATATAAATTTTATCTTTTCGTTGGGAATTCCAATTATCTATGAAAAGCGCTATTAAAATCCCCGCAATAACTGGAATAATTTCTTTAATAAAATGAATGCTATAATTTTTTAATTGATTCTTCATCTACTTTTTTGGATTAGATTTTAAATCCTAGCTATATAATCAGTATTTTTTAGTTTGTGTAATTCCCTGCAAAGATAATGGTATGGTATTCATTTCAAGAGAAATCTTGAAATTATCCCTAAACATATCCTTACACTGTATAATTGAAGATAATGGCCGATAAAAAAAACAGAATTATCGAGATCATATTTTTATGAAGGTTGGACTTAGAAAGCACAAATGACACTAGAATGAGATTTGCTGTAAAATTTGTTTTCCAATACAAAAAAAATACATTTTATTTGTAAAAAAAATACCAATTGGTATGTAATATGAAGAAAGCAGAAATTACCCGACTGACTATTTTAGAACAGGCATTTGACCTCATCTATACAAAGGGTTATCAAACAACGAGTATTGATGATATCCTTGCAAAAACAAAGGTTACTAAAGGTGCATTTTATTACCATTTTAAGAATAAGGATGAAATGGGCATAGCTATTATACAGGAATTAATAAAGCCCAATTTTGAACATTATTTCATAAAGCCCTTATTGCAGGAAAAAGATCCTTCGACAATACTCTATCAGATGATGCATGATGCTTTATTGAAAAACGAATTCTTAAAAGTTGAATATGGCTGTCCTGCATCGAATTTGACGACAGAAATGGCTCCTTGGAACACAAATTTCACTAAAGTATTGAACGAACTGGCACTCAAATGGAAAATGTGCCTGGAAATATGTCTTCAAAAAGGAATCGAACAAAATTTAATTCGAAAAGATATAGATACGGAACAGGTAGCCATTTTTATCATGTCCGGATATTGGGGCATTCGAAATCTTGGAAAACTAGTTAACTCCACGAAGGTATATAAAGATTACCTGAAACAGTTTGAAGCTTATCTGAATCTCTTAAAATAATTTTTTTTGCCCTATAACATACCGATTAGTATGTTATTAAATCTTAAAATAAAGAATAAAACTTTCAATATGTATCATTATCTATTAATAGCGCATACCTACATGCGCTGGCTCGTCCTCATCGGTTTGCTTTTTACCTTAACAAGATTTACCATTCGATTATTCCAAAGGAAAAAATTCACCAACCTGGATAATCTTTTCAGACATGGCACGGCCACCATAATCCATCTCCAGCTTCTCATTGGAATTGTTCTATTTATTCAGGCACCATTACGTCAAGTTTTCTGGAAATCAGATAAGCTGCCATTTGGAAACATGGAACTCACCTTCTATAATATTTTGCATCCATTCACCATGATATTGGCCACAGTAGTCATAAGCATAGGATCGGCACTGGCTAAGCGAAAGTCAGATGACGGGGATAAATACAGAACTACTGTCCTTTTCTTTGCCATAGGGTTGATTCTTATTTTTCTAGCTATTCCTTGGCCATTTTCACCATTTGCAATTAGACCATTAACACGATAATTTATGTCCATTTCACTTAAAACAAATGTAGGAAGGCTAAGACTATTGGCTATATTGGAAGGTATTTCCCTTTTGCTACTCGTCTTTGTCGCTGTTCCACTCAAGTATCTTTTCGATTTCCCAGATATGGTTAAGGCCCTCGGTCCTATCCATGGAGTATTATTTGTGCTTTTTATTTTAAATACGATCAACGTAGGTATTGCGCAAAGGTGGGAATTCAAATCAACTACTTGGAAAGTATTGTTGGCTTGCCTGATTCCTTTTGGAACCTTTTACATCGATCACAGAATTTTAAGTAAAATAGAGAAATGATATGCAATGTCTAATAATAGGAAATGACGAAAAAGGATGGGCATTAGGCCTCGAAGCAGCTGACTATTTGTGGAATTCGGGCAATAAGATCTACTTAAGATCGTATTGCCATCAGATAGATAATGTAGAAAAAGAAAGAGAGTTGTTAAAAAACATTGATGTAATTTTCATATTTGAAATCGATAATCCAGCAGAAAATAGATCAAATAATTATCTCGACATTCTAACCTCGTTTGAAGTAGTTAGTGGATTAGGCTCGTTTTTAAACGATCGGTACAGCCATTGTCAACCTGATGATGATAGCTCATCGAATCCAATGGATAAAAAGATTATTTTATGCTGCAGTGAAGGTGTTTTTGTCAATTTTTTCATAGGGATTAGAAAGATATGGCTACAACCTGTTGTCAATTGGGATTCTTTCCAAAATTTTATCGATAGATTCAAGATAATTGGAAAGGTTTTTTAAGCACATATTGTATAATTACTTCCCGTTATTTGTGATATCATAGCTTTATCCTTTTTGTATGCAGGATTAAATCTGATTTTTCCTTAATTCTCTCTGTCTTTTGAAATTCTTTAATGCATTTTTCTGTGCTACTTTACTTTTCGAACAATTTGCTGTAAACATTGATTAATGTTTTTTAGATTTATAGAGAAATCCTTCTGACAGGATTTGAGAACAGTATCATTCTTGTTTGTTTTAACACCAATTTACATGAGATATCTATTTTATTTAATATTAATTCTATCCTTAAGTTCTTGTACATCCACCCGAAAATTAAGCAAGAAGTTTTCGACCAAAACGGCTTCTGTCAGCGGAAATTTTAAAAGTGAATTATATTCAAATAAGGCCGTTAATAGAGCAAAACCATACCAAAAAAATAGTATAAGTTTATGGAGACTGTTATCGACATTCAGGGTCGATAAAGATAGTATTATGGAAGGTGGAGAAGATATGCAAGTCAGATTGACACTTTTAAATACGGATGAATTAAAAGTGGATGCTGTTGATTCAGGACAACAAATAGCTACCTTTCGAATTCCTGTAACCCCAAAAAATAATTATCTCATCCTAGAAAAGAAAAGAAACCTAATTCCCCTCCCATTTATCTATTTTAAAGTCAAAGAAGAGATAAGTATTCTTTCAGCACTACAGAACGGAAGGATTGGATATAGCAGCCATCAGGAGCACTCTTTGTGGATTTTGTTTTTCGGTGCGAGTAATATCAGTGGAATTCAAGAAGAATACGTACGAATAAAACAATAATATGCCAATCATTCACCTCGAAACCCACATTAATGCACCTGTAAATCGAGTATTCGATCTGGCAAGAAACATCGATTTGCATCAGTATTCTACCAAACAGACTAATGAAAGAGCTATAGCTGGTCGAACATCAGGACTCATGGAATTAGGGGAGACCGTTACGTGGCGAGCAAAGCATTTCGGAGTGTATCAAAATCTGACAGTCAAGTTGACTAAGATGGAGAAACCACATTTTTTCGAGGATGAAATGATTCAGGGTGCCTTTGCCTCCATGAAACATAGACATGAATTTGTAGCAACAATTAATGGTACTAAAATGATTGATCGATTTGAATTTACCTCTCCATTGGGTTTACTAGGTCGCTTAGCGAACCAACTGTTTCTGAAAAACTATATGCGGAAGTTTTTATTAATTAGGAATCAAGAGTTGAAAGATATTGCGGAGGGACAAGCTTGGAAGGAATGATTCAAAAGCGTTCATTGAATTGAATTGTCAATATTGCTTTTTTTAAAGTCTTAATTGGTAATTTTTGAATGATTACTAGGTGAAAATCCAGATTCCCAGTCTCAGGATTTTGTATTGATTTGTTGGCCGATAAACTTATTATTTAATACCAATTTGTTAAATGATGGTAAACAATGTTGAATTTGTTATGAACTATTATATATAAGCAATACATTCGTATTATCATCACCCAAAGGGCGAAGGACTTTGCTTGGCTTAATTGCTACAATCGTATTGCCTTAAGTTACGTATCCCACTCACGAAGTGGGGTTTTTCATGAGTAAAATTCGTCATAAAATCTTTTGTATCTATTTTTCACCTTAAAATCAATGAAAAATGCAATCACGAGCATTAGGTTTATTGTAATTTGACGGTTTATTATCACAAAATTCTTTTCCTTAAACCAATAATATCGTTGATTTTTCTCAATTGCATGGACTTTAAAAAATGGCTTAAATCCATAAAAAAAGCCTTATCTGGTGATAAGGCTGTTATCTTTGCGGAGAGGGCGGGATTCGAACCCGCGGTACCGTTTCCAGTACGACAGTTTAGCAAACTGTTCCTTTCGGCCACTCAGGCACCTCTCCGGGTTTCGACAGTGCAAACATAAAGTAATTAATTCACTCTTCAAAGCCGTTTACACACATTTTTTAACTTTTTCCCCGCCAAAATCCCAACCTTCTGAATCTCAATATATTTTTTCTACCTCCCACTTAATCTCAATATATTTTTTCCACCTCCTCCTGAATCTCAAAATAAATAATCCACCCCCATCTGAATCTCAATATATTTTTTATCCCTCCTTCTTCTTCGTCAGATCATAATCAATCCTAACATGATAAATACTCTTCAACATCGCCTTAAAAATCTTCGATGCCTCCGTAATATCCCGCATCGTAATATTCGCATTCGCAAACTGCCTTTGCATCAACTTATGCTCAATGATCTTGTCCACCAGATTATTGATAGACTCCTCCGTAGGTTCCTTTAATGCCCTGGAAGCCGCCTCCACCGAGTCCGCCATCATCAAGACCGCCGTCTCCTTCGAAAAAGGAACCGGGCCAGGATACTTAAAGATAGACTCATCGATCACCTTATCCGGGTTATCCTTCACCGCCAAATTATAGAAATAATCCACCTTCGTCGTACCATGGTGCGTACGGATAAAATCAATCACCACCTCCGGCATCTGATGCTTCCGCGCCATCTCGATCCCCTTCAGCACATGCGAAATAATGATCTGTGCCGATTGCTCCGGCGTCAGCTCCTCATGCGGATTATCATTCGTCTTCTGGTTCTCGATAAAATACAATGGATTGATCATCTTCCCGATATCATGGTACAAAGCACCCGCACGAACCAATAAAGGGTTCCCCCCTATCTTATAGATCGCTGCCTCCGCCAGGTTCGCCACCTGCAAAGAATGCTGGAAAGTGCCCGGTGCCTTCAAGGAAAGCTCCCGCAACAAGCGCGAGTTCGAGTTCGTCAGCTCCATCAAGGTCAGATCCGACACAATGCCGAACAACTTCTCAAACGCATAGATCAATGGATAGGCCAATAAGGTCAAGCCTACACTCACCGTAAAAGGAAGGATATCCTGCCAATAGATGCTGCTAAAGGATCCGTTACGCGTCAATACCAGCCCCACATAGGCCATGATGTAGGTCGCCAGAATAATGACCGAGGAAACCAGGAATTGCTCCCTTTTCACCAAGGTCTTGATGCTATAGATGGCCACCATACCTGCCGTAAACTGCAGGAACACAAAGTCAAAACTATTCGGAACAAACAGTCCTGCCACCAGCACCATCAAGATATGTATATTCAATGCAATCCGCGTATCGAACAACAAGCGGAAGATAATAGGTACACTACAATACGGAATGTAATACAGGCTTGGGATCTTCATCTTGATCGCCCAGCTCAATACCCCCAGCATCACCAGGATCACCAGAAAGATAATGAACAACAGCCGGTTATTATTAAAGATATCGATCCGGAAGAAGTACAGGAAAACCATTAACAAGGTCATCGCCAGGGAGATCAGGATAAAATGTCCGAAGGTCACCAGGTTCTGCTCACCCGATATCCGCGATTCATCCTCAAAGACCTTCCGCAACGATTCCAGCTTCTGGTAACTGTCGTTGTTCACGATCTTGCCCTGCTCCGCGATCAGCTCATCCTTCTGCACCATCCCTCGCGTGGTCGAAATATTCGAAAGCGCCGTCTGCTCCACCTTATTCGTCTGGCTTTCATTAAAAACAAAATTGATCGTAATGTAACTCTTCAGGATCTCCGCCAACCAAGGCTTAAAGCTTATCTCCGTATTCCGCTCCAGTGCACTCCGGATATATTGGTTCGCCGTTTCGATCGTAAAACAATCCACCGTATTCTTCTGCTGCGCAATATTATCATGCACCAGCACAAAATTATACTCCATCGCCGTCGGATCATGCTTCAAGGAATCATCCCCCTTCACCTGAAACCGGTTATTCAAAGAGATCACCCCCCGACCATAAACATAATCCAAAAGCGCGGTCCCTACTGCTCGATATTTATTGATATCGGCTCCCTCCACGGAGTCCAACTGGCTGGATTGCCATTTCTCGTTCAGGTCCGTATTGAACTGGTCGATCTGCTCCTTGCTCACCACATCGTGCAGGTTGTAGATCGGCTGAACCGTCTTCAGGATATACTGCTTATCCCGCGCCAGCTCCTCCGGCGTCTTTAAGATCGCAAAGTTATAGGGAGATACCAGGTTCTCATGGTTCCAAGGTTTCCCCTTCTGGTACTCGTACCGAAATCGTGGTTGCTTAGGCAAAAATATACAGATCAGAATGATCGTCAATACCACCATCCCATACTTCCAAACCGTTGAATTGTTCTGCAATTTATCCTTAGGGTAATTTATCTTCAGTTTTGCCACGTTTCTTTTTGTTTTATCCTTCCTAACAAATGTAATTATTTTCTTTTTGTATATATTACTAATATTTCGTAGGTTTATTAAAAATTAATAAACCATGAAAAGATCGATCCTATTTTTTGCCGCTTTAGCCTTCAGCATAGGCCTTTCCGCACAGGAAAAACCAGTCGCCAAGGTACATTACCAGTTCAAACATATCAACGACACCAACCAAAGAACGAATCCCCGGCTGGATGAAGTCGTTACTTACCTTGGACAGAAAGGTTCCTATTATACTTCCTATTCTTCAGAGCGATTGAACCAGGAAGTGAAAAAACAGATGGAAAGCCCAAGTTTTGATGGTAATCTGGTGCTGAGCAAAAGCTCAACAGCCATAGACCGCAACTTTATCATTCAACCGGAAGAAAAGAAAATCTTGGAGATTGCCCGATTTGGAGGGAATACTTTTTTGATGGATAATGCCTACGATGTACCGGAATGGGAGATCCATGACGAAACCAAGACCATTGGAGGCTATACCTGCCAAAAAGCGACAACCAACTACAAGGGCAGACAATACACCGCCTGGTTCACCACCGACTTGCCTTTTTCCTTCGGTCCTTGGAAATTACATGGCCTTCCAGGCTTGATCCTATCGGCAGAAGACCTCAAAAAAGAAGTGGTTTTTGAATATGCCGGCTTCGATAAATTGGATGAAACCAACAACGTCCTGATAGAAGCTCCGGATTATGCGATCAAATCTACCCCAGCGGAGGTTAAAAAACAAGAAGAGGGATACCGGGCAAATCCGATGGCCTATATGCAGGCAAAAACGGGAGGCAGTTCCACGACGATCAGCAGTGGTAGTTCAGGAGGAAGAGGTGGCATGACTATCGTTAGTGGAAGGCCCTCAGGCTCTTCCTCTTCATCGGCTATTTCTGGTTCCATGGATCCAAGTAAGATTAAATCTCTTACGGTGAAAAGCGATAACAGCAATTACAAACCATCGCCTATTGTGAATAATCCCATTGAATTAAAACCATAAACAATTCACAAAACAGAAGATCTAAAACCAACCATGTTCCTACGTTATTTAACCTCGCTAATATTAGCCTGTTTGGCCTCCCTATGCTTTGCTCAAGGGCAAAGCATACAAGGCTACCTGATCGACAAGCAATCCGGAAAAGCCATTCCTTCCGCCAGTATCCTGCTGAAATCAGCAGAGAATAAGATCTTGGCCTTCAAACAGACCGATAGCAAGGGTTATTTTCAACTGCAGAACAATGCCGCAACAAAAGGAAGTCGGTTAGAGATCAACCACCTAGGCTATAAAAAATTTAGTATGTCCTTGTCGGAAGTAACACCTGCAGATCAATCCAAAGAACAACCTGACCTTAAAAATCTAAAAATAGAGCTGGAACAGAATACCACCCTCCTGGATTCCATCATGGTCAAATCCCGACCGGCGATCCAGCGTATCGGAGATACCATCAGCTACAACGTGGATAGCTTTGCCAACGAAATGGACCGTTCCATTGGGGATGTGCTCAAAAAATTGCCCGGTATGGAGGTTTCCGACAATGGAAACATCAAATTCCAAGGAAAGTCCATCTCCCACCTTTATATCGATGGAGATGATCTCCTGGAAGACCGGTACAACATCGGAACCCGCACCATTCCATACAAAATGGTCAAGGACATCCAGGTATTGCAGAACCATGAACACCTCAAGGTCCTAAAAAACAAGAAATTTACGGATGCTGTAGCCCTTAATCTGGTCATCAAGGATGAAGCGAAAATGAAGATGACCGGCGAAGTGAAATTAGGGGCTGGAATTCCCAAACAATACGATGCCGAACTCAACAGCATCCTTTTCAACAAGAAATTTAAGGTGCTCAATGTGCTACAAGGGAACAATGTAGGTCGCGATCTGGAACAGGATTTCACAGGCTTCAACAGCAATTCCATTATGGGAAAACTTGGCCGTACCGCCATCAACAACCTCCTCTCCCTGGGAACAGTAGGACCGCCAATGCTGGGAAAAGCCAATTACTTCCTGAACGACCATGCCAGCCTGAATGCCAATAACCTGGTCAACCTGAAAAACGACTGGCAGTTGAAATCCAATATCCAATTGATGTTGGGTCGCGATGAAAACCATTTCGAAGGTACCAATACCTACCTCACCGAAAATGAGCAGTTCGTTCTTCAAGAGGTCCAGGATAAGGATAACGAACAGTTTATCAGTTCCTTGAGGTTTACGGCCAGCATGAACAGTAAGGATAAATACATCAACAACATTTTGGCCCTCGAATACAGGCAGGATGAAGGTATGGCGGATATAATGGCCAATAACACGAACAACAGCGGTAGACTGAACGAAAAGATAAAAGGCTTTTCCAATCATTTCTTCTATATACCCCAAACCAAAAAAGATAATCTCATAGAATTGGAATGGTACCTGGATTATGGCAATAAACCGCAGACTCTTCGTTTAACCCCTGGTGTATTTGCCGATCGCTTAAACAATAACCTGCCCTACGACGCCAGCCTCCAATTTGTGGAAGTGCCCACCCTATTTTCCAGGGCAAATCTAGGCTACCGCATCCCAACCACCAAGATCCGACAGAGTTATAGACTGGGCGCTATCCTCGACAAACAGCAGTTCAATAGTCGATTAGAAAAGGAAATAGAAGGCAGCAGCATGGCTTTCCCACAGGATTCCCTAACTAACCAGATGGACTGGCAACGGTATAGCCTCTCTACAGAAGCGGGATACGATTGGGAAAAGAAACGTTTGGCAGTAACATTGACCTTACCCCTCATGCTGCAGTTCACCCACTTTGCCGACCCGAATTTTGATATCAACAATAAACAACAGCAGCTGCTTTTCCAGCCTTCGCTGAATGCCAAATTGCGGGTGGCGTCGGAGGATGAGCTGAGCTTAGGTATCCACCGTACCAAATCTTTTGGAAATATCGACAATGTATACCGGGGAATCGTCCTCCGCAATTACCGCAGCCTGTCCAATAACTTGGCCGGACTAGCCGAATATGAATCCCGGTCTGCCAATCTGAATTACAAGTTCAACAGAACATTGAAGATGTTCTTCATGAACGCAGGAATCAGCTATTCCCAGAATATCTCCTCCAACATCATATCCAACGAAGTGGGAGAAAACAGCACCAATACCCAATTGTTGGACCGAGAGAACCAAGTCAATTCCCTATCCACCAGCTTTGGGATCGATAAGTACATCTTCAAATGGGCAAGCTCCCTAAAAGTCAATGCCAACTGGAGCATGACCGACTACAACCAATTGTTCAATCAGGAGCTCCTCCCCTTTAAACAGTACAGCTATAGCTTGCGGACCCAGGTGGAAACCAAGATCTGGAAGAACCTGAACCTATCTTACTTCGGTTTGGCGAGCTGGTCGGATAATCAAGCTGGATCAGGCGATGGAAGCCTCGATCGAACCTCCTTTAATGTCAACCAATCCGTTGGATTGCCAGTATACCTCTTCAAGGGATTGACCCTGCGCATCACGGCGCGGCACCTATTTAATCAACAGGAAGGCTTAAAAGATATCAATTATGTGTTTTTGGATGGATTTGCAAGATATCGTTTTGCCAAATGGAAGACAGATCTGGAATTGAACATGACCAACCTCGCCAATGTCAAATCCTTTGAAACCTATTCCATCAGCGCTAATAGGCAGAGCCATAACCTGTATCAGCTCCGGGGTAGAATGGCGGTGCTAAAGGTGATCTTTAATTTCCTATAAAACCAAGTTAGAAAAGGATTCGGTTATTTGTTCAAAAAACGATTATTGATTATTGTTGGCCAAAAAGGAAATATCCTGAATCTCCAGCACATGTTTATTATACCCATGCAACGACACATTGATCATGGCACGGCCAACTTCCGCTAAGGTCAAAAAGTAGGTTTTATTGAATGGACGCAGGAATGGGTACAGAAATTCGATGACCTTAAAAGCGCCCTTTACATTCTTGGCCCCTTTGGTTGGGCCCATTATCCCAGGCCTAAAATTATACACCGCCCGAAATGGCAAACGCATCAGGTCATTTTCTGTTTTCCCCTTCACCTTCGCCCAATTCACCCTGCCCTGTTCCGAACTGTCTGTACCTCGGCCAGAAACATAACAGAAAACCATCTCCGGATTGATAGCTACCAAATCCTTGGCGAAATTCAAGGTCAATGTATAGGTCAGGCGGAAATACTCTTCCTTAGACATGACCACCGAGGAAACTCCTGCACAAAAGAAGCAGGCATCATACCCCATCAATTCCTCTTTGATGCTGCTTAGGTTATTAAAATCACTATGGATCAGTTCCTTCACCTGCGGATGATCGATACCATAAGGCTTCCGATTCAACAATAAAATTTGTTCTACATTTGGGTTCTGCAAGCATTCCAGCAGTACTCCGTCTCCAACCATTCCTGTTGAACCTGTTATAATTACCTTGATCTTCATCTAATCTCCTTAATCTTCCTCAAATTTCCATAATCTGCAGCCTAGGTATATACTACATAAATTGTTCCATTTATGTATCTACAGGCCTTTCCTTAAAACATAAAATATATCTCCAGCTTGGGAAAACAGATTTAAAAATTTAAACCTCGGCTTAAGCCTATCGAAAACATTAGTCATATCATAGCAAAGAGTGCATCATTTTTAACTTCCAACAGGTAAATTAACACCCAAAAGAATTTTTTATAAATTATTTTTTTATTTTTCTATGATAATTTTAGACAGCCTTTATCTTTGCTGAAAATTAGTAACCGTAATTTTGGAATTTAAACGTAAAAGAGATAAAATAAGCGACAATGTGGGTAAAACCATCATGATGTTGTTCGTGTTGGTTATTGTGGGATATATCTTCCCGTTTCGCTACGCCTTATATTGCCTCCCAATCAGTATAGTCATCATATTTATCCGAAACAATCTCCGATTCACTTTCTCCAAACTGATCTATATCAAGCTGTTCAGCACCTTTGTATTTGTCTACCTACTCTTTTTGCTCACGATAAGCATCTCCCCTTACCTCAAGATTCAGGAATTCAAATGGTCACATCCTAGCTGGAAAAAGAAAGAAGTGGAAATCCTAGACCTGGAACCCCATCATTTTAGAGGCTTCAAAAGCAATGGTCATGCTTTTGTGGAGATTTGTTTTCAGAGCAGGACCAATGGAAAAGAATATAACCATATCCAACAATATACCTTAAAACGATATTTCCCTTTCTGGGACAAGCGGAGTACCAGCCAAAAGAAACAGGAGACACTGCTGATTGCGGAAAAAATGTTGGTCGAGAAATCCTATAGCTGCTTGGTCAATTCAAAAAACCCAAACCAAGCGATATTATTCCTGCCCATTTCCTATATCGATCTGCGCAGCTCTGTTTTCTATCAGGTACTGAGCAGTTTTACCATCCTAGCCGCCCTTTTCTTTATCTTCGCATCCATCCTCATCTACCTGCTGACCATACGCATGGCCAAACACAAGGCTTCGGAAAAGCTCTATGAAAAGCTTTTACGGAAAAAAGAGATTTCTTAACATACATCAATGTGCAGCTTTTTTTCCTGCCCTATCTTTGTTGCAACAAACAAAATCAAAAGAAAAGTATTTATATCATTTAAAAAAGAAAATATTATGGCAACTTGGAACTTAGACCCAGCACACAGTGAAATTGAATTTAAAGTAAGACACATGATGATCTCTACCGTTAAAGGTCAGTTCACCAATTTCGACATTACCGTTGAAAATGATGGTGAAGGGCTTGAAAACGCAAAAATTTCGGTAGACATCAAAACTGATTCCGTAAGCACCAACAACGAACAACGCGATCAACACTTAAAAAGTGAAGATTTCTTCGGTGCTGCTTCCCATCCTTCGATCACGTTCGTTTCCACGAAAATCGTGAAAGAAGATGAAGAAGAGTATAAATTGACTGGTGATTTGACCATTAAAGGAAATACAAAATCTGTAACATTTGATGTGGAATTTGGTGGTACAAGCCAAGATCCTTGGGGCAACCAAAAAGCAGGTTATACTGTAACCGGAAAGATCAACAGAAATGATTTCGGTTTGACTTGGAATGCGGCTTTGGAAACTGGTGGTGTGATGGTAAGTGACGAGGTGAAGTTCCAAGCAGAAGTACAATTTATTTTAGCTAATTAATGATTTAAAATTGGCTGATCGACAATATCTACCATTAGCTGATTAATATCATTCAAAACTAAAAACAAAGGGGCTGTCCGATACGGATGGCCCCTTATTTTTTGGGTTGGCTTCGAAGTGAAACCATACTGAAAGTAATGTGAAAGTATGTTTTTACTATGTTTTATATACAAAAACATGCTTTATGGTTGCTTTAACCGTGTTTTTAGAGTGAAATTAACCTTGGTGGTTGGTGACTGTCTCATTTTTTTGATAATATACGTTTGTATAGTTGATAGGCTGATTGTTTAAACAACAAGTTAAACAAAATATCGCTTAAAGGAAATAAAATAACCTTATATATCTATTTTTTTATTAACATTGTACCATCTATTAATCGTACGTTATGAAACTAAAATCAATTACCTTAGCCTTAGCTGCCCTATGTTTGAGCAGTATGGCATTTGCACAAAATCCAAATACCCATGAAGAGGGTCCAAGAGCACAGACCATCTATTTTGAGGTTTTAGGACCTGGGATTACCTATTCCGTAAACTACGACACGCGTTTTCAGAACACACGTAATGGTTTTGGTGGCCGTATTGGGGTCAGTTATTTAAATATTGACGATGAAGGTGTATTTACATTGCCTGTAGGATTAAATTACCTATTGGGTAAGAACAAACATTACTTTGAGATGGGCGTAGGTGCTACTTATTATAATGTTTCCTGGGATGAGCAGAATGATCCGAACAATGAATTGTTATTTATTGAAGGAAATAGATCCAGTATGGTGGGGAATTTGACTTTCGGATATCGCCTTCAGCCGGTAGATGGCGGATTTAATTTCCGCGCAGGTTTTACTCCGACGTTTGGTAAAGGTTTCTTTATGCCTTATTTTCCGCATTTGAGTTTAGGGTATACTTTTTAAAAAATTTCCCGTCATTGCGAGGAGTTTTCGTCATTGCGAGGAGGTACGACGAAGCAATCTTTCGATTAGTTCAAAGATTGCTTCGTTCCTCGCAATGACGTATGGCTAAAACCTCACCGCATCCAAGCCCTTATCCACCAATATCCCATCCAGCATCTTCAAATTAAATTTCAAAGCTCGTTTGGCTTTCAACTTAATAACAAAAATATCCCCTGAATCAACCTTCAGCGTCTCCTGATTTCCTACATTCACAAAAGTCGGATATAACGCCTTCTGACCATTCGTATGCAATCGATCATTCGTCATATTATCCATCTGCTTCACTAGCATATTCTCAATCCCCACATACTCATAATCCTGCGAACTATAAGGGAGTGCAAAGCTCAACGCATTAACCCCAACAAGCTTATTCCCTTTCACATGGATCTCCACGATTTCATCCTTCGCATAATTCACTTTATCCGTACTGATACTAATAGAACCACCTAATTTCTCTTCCGAATTAATCTCTACTCCCCCATCCAAACGCGTTGCCACATTCGAAATATCATAAGCATCGATCAAGCCATTCTTATTGATATCCCCATTGCTCACATAACCTTCAAAATCCGCATCACCTTGTCTCAAACCTGTATAGTTAAGATAAGAAGTCAAATCATTCCGATCGATCAAACGGTCATTATTAATATCCCCCGGACGGTAACTCTCTGTTCCAGGAACTTTGAACACATACAATTCCCTACCCGATCCAAATCCGCCAACCGCATCGCTGATTGCCAATTTGATAAACCTTGCATTCGGTTTTTCCGAGAACACAAACTGCTTTTCGCTATCATTGTTTTCCCAGTTGATATCCCCTGCTTCCGTCCAATTCTTCTTATCCGAACTGTAATACACCTTTCCTTTCAACAGAATTCCATTTCCACGGCCAGATCTCGGCAAATAATGGAACTTATCCAATTGATTAAAGGAGTTCAGATCAATGATCATATCAAATGGAACCGCTTTCTGACCCCACTTAGTATGCCACATGTTCCCCTCATCAAAATCGAACAACCTGTTCACCCCTTCTGACCCCTGGTTAGGCACAGAAGTACTCGCCGTAATACCAGTAATCGCAAATTGCAATGGATTCGCTTTGGTTTTCTTTTGGAAATCCTTCCAATCCGAAACCCCATCCTTATTCACCGAACGGATCTTAAATTGATAATCCGTTTCCGCTTTCAGCCCATCAAACAACAAGGTACTGTCCTGAATATGTGAATACAACATATCCTGAAAACTGATCTCGTAATAATCTGCGTTATTCACCAAATCCCAGGTTGGGCTCAGCGTATAAGCTTTGGTATTTGCCTCGCTGACCTGCACACGGGCAGGTGCCGCAACAGCACCGGTAGATTTCAGGAAGGTATTCATAGGTTGAAAAACATACCCTTGGATCTCCGTAGAAACTGCCTCCTCTTGCGTATTCACCTTCTCCACTTTCACATGGATCAATGGATTCTTGATGATGGCCACTTTTTCAAATTCACTTCCTTTGGTCGCAAATTGATTCAGATTCGGACGCTCCTCATAAAAATAAACATTCGTACCGCTACTGAAATCCTCCAAGTTGTTCACTTCCGTTAATTTCACCCTTTTTTTGCCAATAAAAGCCAAAACTCTTTTCGGTTTAGCCGTAGCATTTACCCTAAATTCCGTCGATCTCTCTGCAACAAAATCCGGATATTCACCAACCGTCGGGTGTACAGTGATCTTGGCCTTGCCCTTATCATCCAGCTCCGAATCGATACAGGTGGTCACCCCTTGTCCATACAGATATGCCTGCGTTGCCCCATCATCATCGTACTCGTTGAAGATGGTTTTGCCGAATGGATAGACTTCATAGATCCGATGATCTTTCTTGATCTCCTTGACATTATTGTTCGGATTGGTCAATGGAATAATGGCGCCACGCTTCACAAAAACAGGCAATTTCCAGATCGGTGCCTGGTAATTGTTCACAATACGATTCCCTGCAAACGTTTCACCAGAGAAATAATCCACCCATTCCCCTTCCGGCAGGTAAATCCCGTTCCGGATGTCATTCCCCAAGGTATCTGCCTTGGTCTCCTGATAGATCGGAGCCACCAAAATATTTGGTCCGTAAAGGAATTGATATTGGGTAGATGTTCCTAAGGTATATGGATTAGGATAATCCAGGAACATGGCGCGGATCATGGGTTTTCCGTCCAAAGCTTCTTTGGCAATACTATAAGCATAAGGCATAAGTTCCGATTTCCATTTCAGGTAATGCCTATTGATGGAAGCTACCGGTTCGCCCAAGGCATGCGGATATTTCTCATTGGATCCCCAACCGTCCATATTCAATTCCATTGGGGTAAAGGTTTTCCATTGGAAGTCGCGGGTATTGACGGTTTTATTTTTCCCGCCGAAGATACCATCCATATCCGAAGTAATATTCGGCTGTCCGGATAAACCGGAACCAATATAGGTTGGAATATGGAAACGGATGTATTCCCACACCCCGCCAGTCTGGTCACCGGACCAGATTCCGGCATAACGTTGGGTTCCGGCCCAGCCATCCAAGGAGATGATAAATGGTCGGGCATCATTGCCATAATAAGGCATGATATGCCCCACATCGGCCACACCATTCAATCCGAAGGAATATCCAGCTCCAACCCAGGCCACATCCGTTTTCAGGACGCGAACACCGGCATCACGCACCTCTTTCACGATATCACGCTGCAATAAGGCTCCAATGGAATCCTTTGGATGTAGATCCGATTGGGTCCAAAGACCGATCTCCACCCCATGCTGACGTGCATAATCCCCAAATTCTTTCAGGTTTTGGATATTACCATCCAAGGTTTCGGTCTGCCCATAACCCGCTCCATAACCATCGTTCGGAAGTACCCAACCCAATGGCATATCATGGTTCTTATAGCGATCAATCACCGCTCGCGCAGAAAATTGATAATTGTTCTTTTCTCCATTCAAGGACTCTTTCGTTCCGCCCTCATTCTTGGAACTCTCCTTATACCGTTTACCATCTTCAAAAAGAATCCCTTTTTCATCTTCCTTCCAAAAATCGCGGTTATACGCATTCAGATGGCCTTGGTAGAATCCAAACTTTGGAATCAAAACCGGATGGCCAGTCAATTGATAGAAATCGTTCAATAAACCGATCGGTGAATCACTCACCGTAATGAACGCATCCAGGTAATTGGTTTCATGGGATAGGTTGACAACGGCTTTCTCTTTGTTCCCGAAGTCGTATTTTCCCTTTTTGAAGGTGTACCACATAAAGCCATAGCCTTTGGTTGACCAATAGAAAGGTGTTGGCGAAGCAACTCCCCCATCTGTCCAGCTGTTGGTGTTTTCGATCAGAATGGTCTTTCCTTTATGGGAGAACCTGCCGTTCTGCACCCCACCCCCATAAAAATATTCATCCGGGTTTTCCTTGAATTTCAAGACCACCTGCTTCTTATCGAAAGCGAAAGCGGCAAGGGATTCCAAGACCAATTGATTGTTCTTTTTATTATAAACTTTAAAGGTGGTTGTTTTTTTATCGACCTCAATCTTCAGTTCTGCTGTTTCGATGCTCGCTACGTTGGCATCAGATGATACTTGGAGTTGGTTCACGGATTTCCTAGGATTATCGACCAGGATCTGGGCTTCAGGTTTTGCCTGCGGATCGCGAAGGATTCCGCCATGGTTGTCCTGAAAGATCCGAAAGATGTTGTTCCCATAAAAATCCAAAGCAATACGCTGCTTATTGGATAATAATAGCTCTACCGTTGTTGGGTTTATCTTACTGATGGAAACAACCGACACGCTATCCTGCTGTTGGATATGTTGGGCTATAGGTTCTGAAAATGTAGTCGCCATGGATGGACCAGCAAAAAGCAAGGAGATTGCCAATGCCCAGTACATCTTTGAATGTTTGTTATGCATATAATACGATCAATATTTTAATTCTGTCTGCTGTTTATGTTTAATCGTATGTTTTAAAAAAGGTTTTTAAAGGTAGCAAATTCGGGATAAAAACAATTCAAGCCTATTAAGAAGTTACAAAAACTTTGTGGATTAATTTTTGTGTTAGAGAAAGGAGCTAATTATGGAGAACCAAGAAAACGAAAAGAGATATAAAGCATTTATTAGCTACAGTCATGCAAACAATCAGGGGGAAGGGCGCAAATGGGCAGACTGGCTACATCATGCTTTAGAGACCTATGAAATCCCGGAGGATCTCATCGGTAAGAAAAATAAGGCCGGACAGGAAATTCCGCGGCAGATCTACCCTGTTTTTCAGGATGAAAAGGAACTTTCAGCAAGTTCCAGTTTGAGCAATTCCTTGACCTCTGCCCTGGACAATTCCGAATTTCTGATCTACCTCAGCTCACCCCGCTCGGCGAAATCCACGTATGTAAGGGATGAGATCCGCTATTTCAAGCAAACGGGAAAATCCAAACAGGTTATGGCATTGATCATCAGTGGAGAACCCGAATACGGAGAGGTTCAGACCGATGCCCAATGTTTCCCGCCAGAATTGAGATTCCATGTGGATGCCGATGGGAAAGTGGATGAAACAAAACCGGAAGAGGTGTTGGCAGCGGATGTTCGCATCCCCCACAGCCAAGAAGAAGGTTTTACCTCCGCCGAGGCGCTAAGAAGGCAACTGCACGATAATAATGTTCCCCAACAGCAGATCAAAGCGGAAGTGGAGGAATACAAAAAGCGGTTGGATTTGGCCTTGTTGAAGATCATCTCCGGCATTTTAGGGGTTCCATTGGGCGAATTGACCAAGCGCGACCAGGCCTATCAGATGGAGAAGATGAAGCAAAAGAACCGCAACATCAAACGCATTGCTACAGCGATCTCGGCCTTGGCCATCATGGCTATCATTGCTGGGATATTTGCCTGGAACCAGCGAAATTCTGCCTTAAGGAATCTGGCGAAATCACTTTATACCTCTGGCATCAATAAATTGACCGAAAGCGAATATGGCGATGGAGCCGCATATATTGCTGAAGCAACCCGCCGTGGGGATGAAAGCGCCAAATTATTTGCCAATTCCATGCTGGCCGTACAAGAGGATCTGACCCTGATGCCCAATATGAACTATGGGAATCTGCGATTCAGCCCGAATGGTAAATGGCTCGTTGGATTTGCCAATGTAGGCGGGTTCAAAAATGTACTACAGGTTTGGGATGCCGTAAATAGAAAGTTCCATAAACAGGTGGATAGCATTTATATCAATCAAATCCGATATCCTTTGTTCGATGCGCAGCAACGGGTCTATGTTACAGCAAAAGATCGGAACAATATTGTTCGCTATGATATCGAAAAGGATAAGGAGGAATTACTCCGAGCGAATCAGGATTCTAGTTTTGTTTATAATTTAGCGGTTTCGCCAAATGGCAAATACGTTATTTTTATTGTTAAAACGGCATTCTATTTATTGGATACAGAAACCAAGTCGGAACAATTAATATGGAATATGCCACAGTATGGTGCCAACAGTGCTTATTTCTCCAGCAATTCTAAAAACTTTGTGTTAAGCCATACTCTAAACAGTGATTTAACAACGGTTAAATTCTTTGATATCCAAGCTGGGAATGCCAATGAGCTGACCGAAAAGCCCTTAAATTCCAGTATTGCAAAAGCAACCTTTTCAGACGACGGGAACCAGATTTTGGTCAATAACCTGGATGGATTATATGCCTATAATTTCAGCACTGGGGCTTCCTGGGCTAGTTTAAGGCCTATCAATGGCGCAGGTTATCAATATGCTGGTTTTGTAAACAAAGAGCTTTTTGCAGGGAGTGGAAATTCCATAAGCCGATTGGATCCCAACTCCGGTAGGGTATTGAAAAGCAGCCCCCTACCGGAAAACCTATTCTACCTTTCCAAATTGAATAAGATCATCGAAAATGACCCATCTAATCTGGATTTTACTTCTCCTGATTGGACCCAAACTTTGGTCAGCAATAATAAACAGACTTTTATTGAAAATGTAAAGGCATTGCCGTTGAACCTTGCCCAACTGTTTGGGCCAAAGGACATGAAGATTTTCATTCCTGGGCTGTTAGAAAATGAAGCCTTGATCTCCTATAAAAACAAAAAGCAGATCGATAAGATAAACTTGGACACCCAGGAAAAGACCGAAGGGTTTATCCGGATACCGGAAGTAATGGAAACCATGATGGTCCTTTATAAATCAAAACATATTTTGGTAAAGGGTTCCAGCGGAAAGACCTACATATTTGATGCAGCAACCGGTAAACAGAAAGGAACACCTTTTGCAACCCAGGCCAAACTTTATCTATTCAATGCCGATCAAAGTCAGGTGTTGACCCGAACTTCGCAAAACAGTTTCGCTGCTTGGGATGTAGCTACCGGAAAACAATTATTAACCTATGAAGAGAGTAAGCCTTTAGTTGGTTTTTCGGTTTCATCAGATTTTAGCAAAGCGATTATCGTAGAACCTGGGAAATGGAGAGTAATCGATATTGCCAGCAAAAAGGTGCTTAAGGAAGGTAAGGAAAATTTAAGTTCTGGGAAGTTCAATCCCGCAGGAAAACATTTGGTTCTGGTGGAAGGAAATGGTAATACCCAGGTGTTGGAAACCCAAAACTTCCAACCCATCCTTAAATTGAAAACGATTGAATTCCCATTTATCACGTTTAATAACAAAGGTAATGTCATGGCCATTTCGGAAGATGCCAATCATATGCGGTTATGGGATCTGGATAAAAAGAAATCCTTTGGCCAGAACATCCGGGTCAGCAAAACTTCCACGAATTTCCATTTCACCGAAGATGACCAACGTATCATCATTCAGGATGACACGGACAACCTGAACTATGTTGTAAAAGTCATAGATGCCAAAACGGGCAATATTTTGACCATGCCCTTTATCAACCAACGTTTTGATAGAATGTACATCATGCCAGGCGACAAGAAGATCATGACCTGGACCAGCCTGATGGAAGGCAATAGCATTAATATCTGGGAAATCCCTGGATTGGTCGATATCAACAAGGATAAACTGGCGAATGATTTGGAATTGTTCTATGGGAAGAAATACGATGAAGAAACCGGCTCTATCCTTCCTTATGTTGGCAATAAAGCCGATTTCAACACTTGGTATTTCGAGGATCCTTATACACGGACAGTTTCGCCAAACTCCAACAATAATATCTTGGATGTGCTTCGAAAGAACTACCCCATCAAGAACGATGCGAACCTGCAGATCTTAGGGGTGGCCTATAACCATCATCCCCTATCCCGAGCCATGCTGGCGGCACATTTTTCAAAGCATCCGGAACAGAAATACCTTGGAAAAAGATTGTTGGCCGTCACGGAAATCCAATTAGCAAAAATCAAGGATAAAGGCTTGAAGACCGAAGTGGAAAACCTGTTGAACGAAGCAAAACAGAACCTGAACAAATAGCAGCGAAAAAAAGATAACGACGCATGAAGTTAACCCGCAGACAGAAAGGCCTCCTAGGCATTTTATTTATCATAGCCATGATCATTTTGTCCTGGATAGGATTGGCGAAGTATTTTCCGGAGAGTAATGTGCTTCGGTATATACCGGACCGCATCTACCGCATCATCAAGATCGTTTTTGGTGGGGATCCCTCGGCAAGTTCCTTGGAACCAGATCATGTTCCCTGGGAGTTGATCCTAGTCAAGATCGGCAGTATTTTCATCCTATTGTTTGGGGCATACAAGATTATCCAAAAGGTCTTTTCGGAACAGCTGAATTTATTGAAGGCTTCTTTAAAAAACAGGCATACCATTTCGGTGGGGATTTCGAAAAAGGGAAAACAGTTATTGCATAGCGTGAAGAAAGACAAACAGGAAAAGGCAATCGCGATCGAAAAGGAATTGGAACATGTAAATAGCAGCAGCATCAAAAAGGAAGGACATCTGCTCATCAATGGGAATGCGGAAGATGAGCTGACCTTATTGGAGGCGGGCATCCGTAGAGCTTCCCGATTGATCGTTTTTCTGGAAAACGAACAGACGGTCATCGAAATCGTTCAAAAGGTGCAGGAAATCTTGAAGAAGAAACCTTCGGATCAGTTGTTGAAATGCTACATCCACCTTCGGAACCCGCGGTTGGTGGATCTGTTGAAGAATGCCGGCCTCCGGTTTGAACGCAGTAATATGGAGCTTCATTTTTTCAATATCCATAAGATGGTCGCTCGTTCATTTTTCAATCGAATTCCTCATTTGGTTCGGGAACAACAGCTGGAGTTGAACACCTTGAAGCAATTGGTTTTTATCGGTTATTCTGATTATGCCAAGGCTTTGATGATTCAGGCCTTCCGGATCTTGCACTTCGATCCCCAACAAGATTTTAGGATTTTGGTCTTTTCGAACAATACAGCAGCAGAGCAGCTCATTTTTGAAGAACAGTTCCCTAAGGCGCATCATATTTTTGATTATTCATTTGTTCCGTTCCAGGGATCGTTCAATAACGTCTTCCAGGAATCGGGATTATTGGAACAAGGGAATCGGAGTTTGGTTATCCATGCCGATGCGGATGATCAGACCAACCTCAACCTGGCATTGGAAATGTTGGATCGGACCAAAGGTCAGGACTTCCCTATTTTCTGTCTGAATACCGAGGGTGATGGCCTAAGGTCATTGATTGCGCAGGAAGAGGAACTGAAGCGGATTCAGTTTTTTGGAAATATGGAGGAGACCTGTCATATCGAATTTATTACCGGCGAAAAACAGGATCGATTGGCACAGGCCATCCATGATGATTACAGGAAATTATTGGCTGGCACCGAGTCGGAGAGTGCAAGTTATACTTCGGATTGGCTGACCTTATCGGAAGATGCGAAGGATGCCTCCAGGACGCAGGCTGATCATATCATCTATAAATTTTTGCTGACAGGTAAACCTTTGGTTGATCCAGATCCATCCAGATTGGATTTTGAAGGGGATGAGCTGGAAACTTTGGCCATGATCGAACATAACCGTTGGATGGCACATCGCTATATCCAGGGATGGGATTTTGGCGAAGTGCGGGATGATCAGTTGAAACTTCATCCCTCTATGATCCCTTGGGATATCCTATCGGAAAGTGAGCGGCAAAAGGATCGCGATACGGTGTTAAGGCTAAAAGAGTTGATGAAAGTTTAATATCTTTGGGAGCATGAAGGAGAAGACCAGAATATCTTTGGAAGCATGAAGGAAAAGACCAGCTTTCGGGTTCCTATCGTGTTGAGCATTGCAGGCTTTGATGGGTCTGCAGGTGCCGGCATTCAGGCCGACAATAAAACCATCGGTTCATTGGGCTGTTATGCTGTTAATGTCCTTTCGGCTTTACCCATCCAGAATAGCCTAGGTGTTAAATCGGTCTTCGCCTTACCCTCTGCTATTTTCCAACAACAGCTTATTTCGATAGTTGAAGATTGTTATCCGGATGTGATAAAAATCGGGATGTTGTATCAGGCGGATGATGTTGCTTTCTTAGCGGAATTTTTGCAGGATTATCAGGGTAAAGTGGTGATGGACCCGGTGATGATCAGCAGTAGTGGGCATAGGCTTATGGAGGAAGATTGTTTGATGCGTGTAAAGCAGGATATTTTTCCTTTAGTGGACCTGTTGACCCCGAACCTTCCCGAAATATCCTATTTGTTGGGAGAAACGGTTAAGGAGTTGGCCGACATGGAAAGTATTTCCTCTGCGGCCTTGGATTTGGGTGCTAAAGCAGTGCTATTGAAGGGGGGGCATCTGGATTCGGATGTGCTTAGTAGTATGTTGGTACAAAAGGATAAGGATGTGAAGATTTTTGAAACGGAAAGGATAGAAAGTCGGAATACGCATGGGACAGGTTGCACACTTTCATCGGCCATAGCTAGTTATTTGGCACTAGGCGAAGATTTGGAAACGGCTTGTGAAAAAGGGATTGTTTATACGCACAGGGCAATTGCTACAGCGGTAGACCTGGAGATCGGAAAGGGAAATGGCCCATTGAACCATGCCTTTGATCCGAAGAAATTAATAAAGATTTAACCTGTTTTTCTTATACAAGCTGATTTATAAGTTTATTTACTTCATTCACTACCTCTAACGTGTGGAAATTGTTAATTAATCATGATTTTTTTAGTAAGTATAGGTTTGGATTTCCTTTGTTACAATTGAATAATAAAACAGGAAATATCGATTATTTTACAATTTTGAACTAATAAATAATTTAATGGGCGCAAATTGAACACAATGTAGCTTTTTCATTATATTATAAGAAAAATTATGTAACAAACTCCTATATATTACATCTTAATCGAAGAATTTTAGTAAATTAGGTAAACTTTTAATAAAAGTATGAGAAACACATTTTTGGCAATGGGGGCCATTGCGTTGATTTCTTTTAGCGCTTGTACCTCCAATAATAAAAAGCAATTTGAAACGAAGGACACTTCGGAATTGGTATCTCCGGATACGACAGCCACTGCTCATGCAGATCATGCGCACAATTCGCAGAATTCCTTGGATTGGAATGGAACCTATAAAGGGGTTGTTCCTTGTGCGGATTGTCCGGGAATAGAGACGACCATTGTTTTGAATAATGATGAGACGTTTAGTTATACGGGTGTTTATCAGGAAAGAGATACCAAGGTGGAAGATACCGGGAAGTTTATGTGGCATGACAATGGAAGTGTGGTGCACCTGATGGGTAAGGAAGTGAACATGAAGTTGAGGGTCGGAGAAAACAGGTTGTTTTCTTTGGATCAGGATGGGAAGCCTATTGAGGGACCATTGAAGGATAAGTATATCCTGGAAAAACAATAAAGTCTTTTACACTAACAATTAATAATGAAAAAGCCGGAGTTCTCCGGCTTTTTTGGTTTTATTAGGCGTCAATGAGGATGTTTTTTGCGTCATTGCGAGGCACGAAGCAATCTTTCGATTAGTGTAAAGATTGCTTCGTACCTCGCAATGACGATATAGTCGCAATGACGATGGATTGCTTCGTCGTACCTCCTCGCAATGACGCAATCCCTACCCCCGTCTCTTCAAAATCCCTTTACAAATATCCCCTACCAATCCCGGGCCCTCATAAATAAACCCGGTATACACCTGAACCAAACTCGCTCCAGCATCCAACTTATCCAACGCATCCTGCGCTGAATGGATACCACCTACCCCAATAATCGGGAAAGCCTTCCCAGATTTCTCCGACAAATACCTAATCACCTCCGTAGAACGTTTCGTCAATGGCGCACCACTCACTCCCCCAGCCTCTTTGACCAATTCCGCATCACTCCTTAACCCTTCCCTGGAAATCGTCGTATTCGTAGCAATCACTCCCGCAATCTTCGTATCCATCACAATCTCCACAATATCATCCAGCTGCGAATCCGTTAAATCCGGTGCAATCTTCAACAAAATCGGTTTCTGCGAAGCCTTCTCCAGATTCAATTGCTGCAAGGTGTTCAGAATATGCTTCAATGGCTCTTTCTCTTGCAAATCCCGTAATCCAGGCGTATTTGGCGAACTCACATTCACCACAAAATAATCCACATGCTCATACAGCGCATGGAAACAATAGATATAATCATTGACCGCCTCTTCATTAGGCGTCACCTTATTCTTTCCGATATTCCCCCCAATGATAAGCCCATTCCGATCCTTCAGATGTTTCAATCGTTCCGCCGCCACATCTGCTCCCTGATTATTGAAACCCATCCTATTGATCAAGGCCGAATCGTTAACCAATCGAAACATCCGTGGTTTATCATTTCCCGGCTGTGGCTTTGGAGTAACCGTACCGATCTCAATAAAACCAAATCCCAACTTCGCCATGTCCTCAATATACTCCGCATTCTTATCGAATCCTGCAGCTAAACCCACCGGGTTCTTGAAGGTCAATCCGAATACCTTGGTCTCCAATCGCGGATCTTCCACGCTGTAAAGCGATTTCAACAAGGCCTTAGATCCCCAGATTTTATTGAATACATGAAGCCCTCCGGTCACCGTATGATGCGCCTTCTCCGGGTTCATTGAAAAGAAAAATGGTTTTACGAGCTTATACATACCTGCAAATGTAGCCAAAGATGGAGAAATATTCATTACTTTTGCATCCGAAATGATATCTATAAATAACTTAACATTCGAAATTGGAGCACGTGCATTGTATGATGAAGCAAATTGGCACATCAAACCTGGAGACAAAGCGGGTTTAATCGGAGCCAATGGGGCTGGAAAATCAACCTTGCTGAAACTCATCGTGGGCGATTATGCGCCGACCAGTGGTAGCATTTCCATGGCCAAGGACCTGAAGATCGGTTATCTGAACCAGGATCTATTGTCCTACCATTCGGATAAGAGCATTCTGCATGTTGCCATGGAAGCTTTCGAGCGCCAGAACCAGCTGCATACCGAAATCGAAAAGTTATTGCTAAAACTAGAGACCGATTATTCCGATGATATCCTCAACAAATTGAGCGATAAACAGATGGAATTTGAGGCTTTGGATGGGTATAGCATTGAATTTCGCGCCCATGAGATCCTCGCCGGTCTGGGATTTTCAGAAGAGGAACAAAAACGTCCATTAGCTACCTTTTCTGGAGGTTGGCGGATGCGCGTGATGCTTGCCCGGATCTTATTGCA
Organism: Sphingobacterium sp. CZ-2; assembly: GCF_004526235.1. Taxonomy (GTDB): domain Bacteria; phylum Bacteroidota; class Bacteroidia; order Sphingobacteriales; family Sphingobacteriaceae; genus Sphingobacterium; species Sphingobacterium tenebrionis. The sequence continues at coordinate 1,270,498 of NZ_CP038159.1, forward strand.
GACTCCTGATATCCTCCTACTGGATGAGCCTACCAACCACTTGGACCTTCCGTCCATCAAATGGCTGGAAACTTACCTGCAGGCTTTCGAGGGGGCAATCGTTATTGTATCCCATGACCGTTATTTCTTGGATAGGATCATCAATAAAACCGTGGAATCCCGAAAAGGAAAACTGACCATCTATGCGGGGAATTACACGTTCTACCTGGAGGAGAAATCCCTGCGGGAAGAGATTCAGAGTAATCAATTCAAAAACCAACAGGCCAAGATCAAGCAGGAAGAGCGTTTGATCGAGCGTTTCCGTTCAAAGGCCAGTAAGGCGAAAATGGTCCAATCGCGGATCAAAGCCTTGGATCGGATGGAAAAGGTGGACGAGGTGGATGATGACAACCCAGAAGTAAACTTCAGCTTTAAGTTTTCCAAACCTTCAGGCAGGCATGTCGTGACCATGGAAAACATTTCCAAATCATACCCTAACCTGGAGATTTTAAAGAATACCGATGCGCTGATCGAAAAAGGCGACAAGATTGCTTTGATCGGTGCGAATGGTAAAGGTAAATCCACCCTATTACGGATTGTAGCCGATGCCGACAACGATTATGAAGGTACATCCACCAAGGGGCACAATGTTTCGCAGACCTTCTTTGCGCAGCATCAATTAGAGGCCCTGCACTTGGAAAACAGCATCCTGCAAGAACTGGTGGCCTTTGCACCAAAACATACCGAAACGGAATTGCGTTCCATTTTAGGCTGTTTCTTATTTACGGGCGATGATGTTTTCAAGAAGATCAAGGTGCTTTCTGGAGGTGAAAAATCCAGGGTGGCCTTGGCAAAAGCCCTAACCGCAGATGCGAATTTCTTGGTGCTGGATGAGCCGACCAACCACTTGGATATGGCTTCGGTAAACATCCTGATCCAAGCGTTGCAACAATACGAAGGAACATTCATTGTGGTTTCCCACGACCGTTATTTCCTGGAAAATGTTGCGAATAAAATCTGGTATATCGAGGATAAAAAGATCAAGGAATATCCAGGAACCTATCAGGAATATGAGGCTTGGTCTGCTAAGCGGGTCGTGAAAGCGGAAGAACCTGCGGTAAAGAAAGTGAAAGAGGAACCGAAGAAAGTTAAGGCCGCACCAACGGAAGATAACAAGCGATTACTGCAGAAAAAGAACAAGGAATTGGCTGCTTTAGAGGAAAAGATTGCGCAACAGGAAATCTTGGTGAAGGATTTGGAGGTGGAACTGGCGAAAGAAGAAATTTACAGCGATGCTGTTAAATTGCAAGATCATACCCGTCGTTATAATTCCGAGAAAGCAAGCTTTGATAAACTTCAAGCTGATTGGGAGAATCTGGCGGAAGAGATCATGGAACTGGAAGGTTAATTTAAAAGGATAATTGGATGGATTTTTGATGTAGAAAATCAAAAATCCTCTTATGACCGAATACATTCCCTATATATTATCGCTATTTGTTGGTGTTGGGTTGGCCGCTGCAACTGGCTTTCGGATATTTCTACCTATCTTTTTCATTAGTCTGGGAACTTTCATGGGCTGGATTCCTGTGAATGATGCCTATGCTTGGATCGGAGGTCTACCTGCTGTGATTGCCACTGGAATCGCCACTTTGATCGAAATTCTTGCCTATTATATCCCTTATGTCGATAACGCGTTGGACAGTATTTCAGTACCATTGGCCACAGTAGCCGGTTCGCTTTTGGTGGCATCCCAGTTTACGGAATTGAATGCTTGGACACAATGGGCATTGGCCATTATTGCTGGCGGTGGAACAGCAGCCACTATCAGTTCGGCACTGGCCGGTACACGTGCTGCATCTACTGGAACAACCGCGGGAATCGCCAATCCCTTGATCTCTACTGTAGAGACTATCTTCTCGACCATCATGAGTATTTTCGCCGTTTTCCTGCCTGTACTTGCGATTATCATCGTGCTAATCCTGCTGTATTTGGCTTTTAAATTCGGCAAGAGACTGATGCAAAAATTAAGACCGGGTAAAAAGGCTATTTCTTAAGGAAATTTCAAAAGGTTATTTCTTAAAGCTATTTCCTAAGGGCATTCCCTCTTCCTTCCGGAACATATTCTTGCTTTTTTATGGGGCTGTAATTCACCCAGCAATAAGAAAATACCGGCATCAGGATAAAGAACAGGAATCCTGTGGTGAAATTGAATATATTTCCCAGGATGATGCTCAATAGGAAAATCAGAATCGGATATCCGAACAGCAATACCCCAAATAGAAGGGAATCATAAAATATGCTGCCTTCCGTCTTTTTCTTGATCTGTTTTTTCACCAATTGGTAGAACCAATTATGGGTATAATACCCAATCTGGGCAGGGATTTTCATCCATACTTTTTGTTGTCTTGTCTGGCTGAGCGTCAGAAATTCGCCTGTCAGGTTAAATTCCAACTTCTCCCGAAGATCCATCATGATTCTCTCGGTTTCCACCTGGTTAGGTCCGGAAAGGTAATTGGTGGAGTCGATCGGCGACATGCCTTCGATGGACACCGCTTTAGGTACTTCATCAAAGGAACTATAACCCAAGGCGTAAGGCTGAATCTGTAAGGGAATATCCCGCTGGATTGCCCTTTCGATCAACATGGTCATGCCTTTGAACATAAAGGGCTGTAAGGTCAATTGATTTCGGGATACGCCTTCCGGAAAGATCAGGATCTTGTTGCCCTTACTCAGTTCCTTCACACATTCATCCATGGTAAAAGCATTCATGATATCGGCTTGCTCATCGTCGTTCCTTTTGTAGATGGGCAGCATAAAGAAGGTCCGCAATGCCCAATTGGCGATCGGTTTTTTAAAGGCATCCCCACGTGCAAGAAAAAGGATTTCTGCTGGTGAGTGTACAGCAATCACCAAGGCATCAAAAAAGGAATTGGGATGATTGGATACAATCAACGCAGGATTCTTCTGGTCGACGAATTCCAGGTTCTTGATTTGCCATTCTGTGACATACCAGTTCAATCCAAACTTAACAAAGGATTTTAATAGTGGGTATAGCATATAACTTTCCGTCTAACGATCTTTTTGTTGTTACACAAAAAACACGCCTAAAATTGATTTTGGACTGGAAAATATAATGCTAATCTTCTTTCATGGACTCGGTGATCTTGTGGATGTTCAAGCTATTGGCCATCGCACTGAAAATCTGATGGTAGGTTCCATGTTGATCGAACAGTTCTTCATGCGTTCCATCTTCCACAACCCTACCCTTTTCCATCACAATGATATGCTCAGAATCAATGATCTGCGAAATACTATGGGAAACAATGATCACGGTTCGACCGACCTTGATCGCATCCAAGCTGTTCTTGATCTGCTCGGTGGCAATGGCATCCAGGTTAGCCGTAGGTTCATCCAAAAAGATGATTGGTGGATTTTTCAGGAACATTCGGGCGATGGCGATCCGCTGCTGCTGCCCACCTGATAACAGATGTGCTTCTGAATCGTATCCGTTTGGTAATTCCAGGATCTGCTGATGGATATAGGCTTTTTTTGCAGCTTCCTGAACCTCTTCAAAGCTGGCTTCCGTTTTTCCATAGCGAATATTGTCTTCTATACTGCCCTTGAAGATGTGGTTTCGTTGCAAAACCAACCCTACATTTTCCCTTAAAAAATCGGTGTCATATTCTTTAAGATCGACCCCATCCAACAGAATCTGTCCGGAGGAAGGCTCATAGAATTTATCCAAAAGATTGATGATGGTACTCTTTCCTGCACCAGATAATCCCACCAAAGCCGTATTCTGGTTCGGTTGGATGGTCATGTTGACATCGGTCAATGCCTGATGGCCATTCGGGTAAGAGAATGTGACATCCTTGATCTCGATCAGCCCGCGGATATGGGCAGGTTTATAATTTCCAGATGGTTCCTTTTGACCTTCATCTTCCAGGATTTCGAAGAAGCTCTCCGAATAGATCAAGGCATCATTGACCTCATCATAGATCCTATGCAACTGCCTGATCGGTGCTGAAACGTTGTTGAATAACATGATATGGAACATGATAGCCCCGATGGACATCTGCTCGTTCAATACAAAATAGGCCGTTAGGATAATCACGATAACCACCCCGATCTGCTCGACAAATCCTTTGATGCTATCAAAAAGGAAACTGGTCTTGCGGGTCGCCATCTGGTTCTCCGTCATTTCATATTGGATCTCTTTATGCCTTTCCGCTTCGATATCTTCCCTGACGAAAGATTTGATAACGGTAATGGAATCGATCAGGTTGATGATCTGGTTACTTTTGTTCTCCCGGTATTTCCGCATGTTCCTCCGAAATCCCGAAAGGCGGTTTGCCTGCATTTGGGAAACATAGAAATAGATGGGAATGATAAAAAGTCCTACTAAACCCACATAGAAATTGGCCAAGAACATACAGACCAAAGCGACAATCGCATTGGCGAACAGGGGCATGATATCGATGAAAAAGTTTTGGACCAATCTGGTTAGGGAACTGATACCGGCATCAATACGGGTCTGTAGTTTTCCGGATTCATTGATGCTCGAGGTATAGAAGGCCATTTTATAGGTCAGGATCTTATTGACAATGGCTTGGGAAAAGTCACGGGCAATCATGATTCGCAATTTCTCTCCATAGAACTTCTGACCGAACTGCACAATGGAATAGATGATTTCCTTTCCTAAAAGGATGGCTGAAATCACGCCTAGCAAGGACAAGCCCTGTCGGAGCGGGGTTTTATTCACCAATAGCTCGCTGATGGTATCGACAGTATATTTAAGGATAAAGGCATTTACCTGTGCGGCGAATGACCCTACCACCGTTAATAAAAGAGTATAAAAAATGAGGTTTTTATACGGTTTGGCAAACGGAAGAATTTTTTTGAACAGTTGTTTGATGGTCATATCTCATTAAACCTAAATTGACCACAAAAGTTTAAACAAGGGGCTAAAAACCTAGTATTTTACCGGGTAATTGCTCATAAATTCAAACTTATAGTCTTTATGTTGTTTCAAACTATCGATCAAACTGGTTAGCAAATGCTGTCCTTTCACATTTTGGAACATATCATCATGCATCAGCAACACCACATTATTGGGTTTTAAAGTTGATTTATTGCCCAACATATTTTTTATACGCGTATAGATCTCATTCACGGACTGAACAGGATTTCCTGAAAGCCCATTGATCTTCCATTCCACATCCCAACCGTAGATCTTAAATCCATTGATGCCCAATAGATCAGCTGTCTGACCGCCTGATGCGAGGTCGATTCTTCTGGTATCATCGAACAACCAGATGTTTCTTCCCGGCATGCGCACGATCTTATGGGTCAAACCCAGATCAGTTTCACACTTGGCAAAATCAGCATAAGCCATATCCGGGTTGGAATAAAAGGCATGAAAACGGTTTGCAGCATGCGTATAGCTGTGGTTATAGACTTCCACCAACGGGTTGTCTTTATACCGTTGAAGGTCATTCTTGAGGCGTTTGCTCATGTTGGCATGTCTCCCGACCACAAATGCATTCACTTTGGCATGTTTGAAGGTGGCGATGGAATCAATAGCTCGAGAACCGATCAAAGGTCCATCATCAAAAGTCAGGTAGATATGTTTTTCTTTTTTATTCAATTCGTTGTAAATACTATCCCTGAATCGACGTTTGGCAACTTTAGGATCAATCTTATTGATGGAATCCAATGCTGGGAAAGTGATTTTACCCCGGTTTAAGGAATCCAGGATATCCATAAGTTTTACCGTATCCTTTTTGGCAACCAGCTCTTCCTCTTCATTTTCTATTAATACGGAATCCTGAAGGTCATCCTTGGTGGAGCCAATAATATTATGACAGGAAAAAAGGGTTGTAAAAACAGAAATGGCGACTATACCAACAAAATACTTCTTCAACATAGCCAATGAATACGTTTAAATTTTCACAAAAGTACGAATTATCCGATATAACCAAAAGCAGGAAAATCCAAGCCTTTTAAAAGTGGTTTTTCGGCTACATGGAAAAGAAAAACCGCCTCAGAACTTACGTTAAGAAGCGGCTTTCCTACAATTAAACTTACACACTAATCTCTCCCTCTATGTTTTCTGTAATGTTTATCCATTTTCTTATGGTATTTATTACGTTCTTTTTCCATTTTACGGTAATGCTTTTCGCGGTCTTTATAATATTTATTATTTCCACGGCCATCCCTAAGGTTTACCTGGGAATAATTCCTGGAGTATCTATGATAACGATCGTAGTACGAACGGTGGTTCCGCCAAGGATTGGAATCATTGATCACCACTTTGTAAGTGCGGTACAGATCTACATGTCCATAACGTCCCGGCAAAGATCTTTGTCTTGCCCAGCGTCTACCGTCGTAATAATGGTAATACCTGTTCGACACATCGTAATAGACATCAATTTCGGGGATATAATAATACCTGGCATAATCGTATCCAACCGGACCCCAATTAGGTTGTACGCCAATATTGAAGCTTACATTGATTTGGGCATTTGCTGGATTAGCAAAAACGAAAGCTCCAAGAAATAATGCTGCGTAAAATAATTTTTTCATAATATCCTCCTTATCATTAAAGACCTCTTGATCTATCTTCTATTAAAGACCTTTTGGTCTGCCTTATTTTGATTCTATGACTTTGAAATGACCGCCAAGGATTAATCGGTAAAATGTTAAATTTTGTAAAATTTTGATGGAAGCCTGCTTTAGGGAATAGAAAAATGACCTTCTAAATTGTGGCTTCATTTTCTTATCTTTGTCGCAATTTTAACATAAATTACTTATGGCATTACAATGTGGTATCGTAGGCCTACCGAATGTGGGCAAGTCAACCTTATTTAACTGTTTATCCAATGCGAAAGCGCAGGCAGCTAACTTTCCGTTCTGTACGATTGAACCGAACGTGGGTGTGATCACTGTTCCGGATGAGCGTTTGAACAAATTAGCAGAATTGGTAAATCCTCAACGTATTGTTCCGAACAACATTGAGATTGTTGATATCGCTGGTTTGGTTAAGGGGGCTTCCAAAGGTGAAGGTCTAGGAAACCAATTCCTGGGAAATATCCGTACGACCAATGCGATCATCCATGTTTTACGTTGTTTTGATGATGGAAATGTGATCCATGTGGATGGTTCGGTAGATCCAATCCGTGATAAGGAGATCATTGATACCGAATTGCAACTGAAAGATTTGGATACAGTGGTTAAACGCATCCAAAAGGTAGAGAAGATGGCGAAGACAGGTGGAGATAAGGATGCTAAACGCACTTTTGAGATCCTTTCTGTTGTGAAGGAACATTTGGAAGCTGGAAAATCAGCCCGTACTGCTCCTATTTCGGTTGAGGACTTTGAGTTTATTGAGGATCTTACCTTGTTGACCATCAAGCCGGTGCTTTATGTATGTAATGTGGATGAAGCTTCTGTGAATACAGGAAATGCGTATGTGGAGCGTGTTAAAGAGGCTGTGAAGGATGAAAATGCGGAGGTATTGATCATTTCAGCACAGATTGAATCGGAGATTGCGCAGTTAGAAGATTATGAAGAGCGTAAGATGTTCTTGGAAGATCTTGGTTTGGAAGAATCTGGTGTTTATAAATTGATCCGTGCGGCTTATTCGTTGTTGGACTTGGCGACTTATTTTACGGCAGGTGTGCAGGAAGTACGTGCTTGGACGATTGAAAGAGGATTTACTGCACCGCAGGCAGCTGGTGTGATTCATACGGATTTTGAAAAAGGGTTTATACGTGCGGAGGTGATCAAGTACGCAGATTTCGTGAATTATGGATCGGAAGCAGCGGTTAAAGAAGCCGGAAAACTGGCTGTTGAAGGAAAGACGTATGTCGTTGAGGATGGTGATATTATGCACTTCAGATTCAATGTTTAAGTCGTTTTAACGATTAATTGATAAAGTTTTAAATCGTCATTGCGAGGAACACACCCTCATTGCGAGGATTTTACCGTCATTGCGAGGAACGAAGCAATCTTTACACCTATCGAAAGATTGCTTCGTTCCTCGCAATGACGTTTTTTTTTCCCAAGTAAACCACGTTTTTTTTTCGTACATTAGTTTATAGCATTAAAGATTATAGATAATAGACACTAGATTATAGATAATAGACACTAGATTATAGACCCTACAGTCTAACTACTAAATACTAATTACTAAATACTAAAAAAAAATGGCATCATTAAAATTCTCCCGCATATTATTAGCTATCGATGAGACACCATGTTCTCAACGGGCTATCGACTATACCAAACAGATCGTCACCAATATCCAACCATCCTTGGCATTGGTTACCGTAGTTCCGCCTACCTCCCCGACTGCTTATGGTGTAGATCCACTTTTAGGTCAGCAACCCATCATTGTTCCTGAAGTTTCAGAGATCCAACAACAGGCATCCCAAGACTACCTGAATAGAGTGGCAGATGAATTCCTGGACGCAAAAGAAACATTTACATTTAACCGTGTGGGAGATATCAGGGATGAAATCCTTAGTGTGGCAAAAGAATGGACTGCCGATCTCATTATCGTAGGCAACAATGGCCGAACAGGATTTGATCATTTCCTTTCCGGATCGGTATCTGAGGCCTTGATTCGTAAAGCAACAGTCCCAGTTTTGGTTATTCCATTGAACTGTGATTAATAGTTTGGTCAATCCCTTAAATTGTGATTAACCAAAAAAAGGAATGCAATCAGCATTATAAAGAATTTAATCAAGAAGACTTTTTCAAGCGGGCAACGAACATGGAGTCCGCTTTTTTATTATACCCTGCAATGGTCCGCATTTCTTCCACCTCCAACCCAAACTCGGCAGCCACCTGATTCACCACTTCCTCATTCTCCTGTGCATACACCGAACAGGTAATATAAATCAGCGGTTTACCCACTTTCAGATAAGGGATCACATTACTCGCAATATTCTTCTGCAAATCAGCATAAGCATCAATATCCGACTTTTCAATTTTGGAAAGCATTTCAGGCGTTCTTCCCCAGGTTCCAGAACCAGAGCATGGCGCATCCAAAAGAATCCCATCAAAGGCTTCTCCGGACATCAGGTTTTCTACCGGCGTACTCAGATCCAAGATCTTTTTACGGAAATAGGTCTTCACCCCCGCCCTTTCAAAGCGCTCATCCAGATTCCGAAGAATACTCAAACGGATATCCGAAACCATTAATTTGATATCAGGTTCTTTATCCAATAGCAAAAGGGATTTGCCCCCAGATGCTGCACAACAATCCCACCAGGAGCTTTTAGGCATAATTTCTACCCCATCTAAAGTCTGTTGGGAAGATAGATCCTGAACCTCATAGGCCCCATCAATTTTCCTGAACTGCTGTAGATTGGTCCCATTGGCCAATGCCAAGGTCTGAGGTGCAATAATCTGGTATTGCACTCCCTGACGATCCAGTTCCTTTTTAACCACATCTTCTTTGCCCTTTTGTAGACGGATGTAAAGATCAGGTTGAACAAAATGGGAAGTTATAAATTCTTCTTTATTGATCGCCGGAGAAAGATCTTCCAAAAACGGAAATACATCTCCTAGGAAATCCCCATAGATACTGCTGATAAATGCAATCTTACTAGGAAGATCATCCGAAATCCTGGAAATCCAATCCGGTTGAAACAACGCAACAGCAGCACTTTCGCTTTCACATAAAAACTCGGCAACCACCAATCGCTCCTGCAGACTTAATGTCGACAAGGCCTTTCCTAAACGGAAAAAATGATAGCAATACCTGGAATTCATCCGCCTATCGGATGAACCCATCTGTTTATTACTTTTATAGAATTGTGTCAGATATCGGGAGAACGGTTCATTAAACGAGTAAGACGCCATGCATCTCTCAAAATTACGAACCTGTCCCTGAACTCGTTTCGGATTAAACTCCAGCATGAAATGATTATTGAAAAGAACCGTTCCTATAGGTCCTAAAATTCACCGATTGGTTTACATAACCCCATTGCGGATTATAGCTGAATTGATAATTGGAAAAGATCCCATTGTATTTTTCATCCACAATCTTTTCGGCATAATCCTGACCATATTTATTCAACATCGTCGTGAAAAAGCGTCCCGCATCATAGCCTTTATAGGCATAATCCGAAGGATCAACTTTAAACTGCGTTTTATAGTTTCTTTGGAAATTCTGTACTTCGGAACTCCATACTTTCAAATGGCTCTCGGAAGTAATGGTTGGATCCATGCGGTAAAAATTATCGTAAGGACTAAAATCTATCCTTTCCCAAAGTGGATGTCCGAATAATTTGATGCTGTTTCCACTGCTTACCAAATTATCCAAGGTACTTACAAAAGAGCGCAATTGGGTTCTTTCAGTCGTTCCACAGACCACAAAAGCATAGCCAACATCAGGCATCGCCGATCCCAATTGGGAAGTGGAAGCAATATGCTTGATGATAACATTTGGATTGATCCTTTTTAGTTCAGCATCAAAGCCATCGATAAACTGACGGTGATCATTATCACGGGCATCAAAAACGATTACCACATCGCCTGCGCGATATTTCGCATTGATCTCATTCGCTACGGCACGCATGTGGATGCGGATTGGTGGCGTAATGGAAACCAGGTTGCTGATATTGAATTCCGTTGGCATAGAAGCTGCCAAAGGACTAACCTGAAGTACTTTTTTGTTGGTATTCGCTCGTGCAAAAGAACGGATCTCCTTTGGATATACAGGGCCAACGATCAAACTCGCTTCCGTTACATCCTTCGTTGCCGCCAAAGTCACATTGCGAATCTCCGAATCCTGGGAGTCCATCACATTTATCTTAATGTTCCCATTTTTCTTGGATGCTTCATTTACGCCCAATTGAAAACCTTGATAAAAGTCCAAGGCCAAAGCCGAACGTTTCACATCGGCTTCCACCACATTGTGCCCTGCTACCTTATCCAATTGGAAAGGAAGTAATAGGGCAATGTTAGGGCTTAATTCTGCTTTTTTGGCTTCTTCATTCTTTTTTTCTTCCGCTTTGGTGGTAGGTTTCGTGGTTTCTGAACCTACATTACCTCCGTGGACGGTAGGATTACGAAGTACACCTGTTGTTTTTGGCGTACATGAACTCACAGCAAGTATTGCCCCAAGGCATACTGCTGTGAATGCACGATTAGAAATATTTTTTAGTTTATTCCCACTCAATGGTAGCTGGTGGTTTTGAACTGATGTCATACACGACTCTGTTGATTCCTTTGACATGATTGATGATTTCATTTGAAATTTTAGCTAGCAAATCGTACGGTAAATGAATCCAATCAGCTGTCATGCCATCCAAAGAGCCTACAGCTCGAAGGGCAACAACATGTTCGTAAGTACGTTCATCGCCCATTACGCCCACTGATTGTACAGGCAAGAAAATAGTTCCTGCTTGCCAAACTTTATCGTACCATCCTGATTCTTTTAAATTGCGAATGTAGATGTCATCTGCCTCTTGCAAAATTCGTACCTTTTCTTCTGTAATATCTCCTAAAACTCGAATTGCAAGTCCAGGTCCTGGGAAAGGATGTCTTCCAAGGATGGCCGGATCAACTTCTAATGTTTTACCAACTCGACGTACCTCATCTTTGAAAAGTGTTTTTAAAGGCTCAATAACCTTTAATTTCATGTAATCAGGTAATCCACCCACATTGTGGTGAGACTTGATGGTTGCTGAAGGACCTTTGACCGAAATGGATTCGATAATATCTGGGTAAATGGTACCCTGACCCAACCATTTTGCCTCTGCTCCTTCTGGAAGTTCTTTTTGTATCTCTTTGGCCGCCTCATCGAATACATCGATAAAGGAAGCACCAATAATTTTACGTTTTTGTTCAGGTTCTGATACACCTGCTAGTCTAGAAAAGAATAATTCTTTCGCATTAACACCCTTGATGTTCAATCCCATGTTCTTGTAGGAAGCCAAAACCTGCTCGTATTCATCTTTACGAAGCAAACCATGGTCTACAAAGAAACAGTGTAATTTACTGCCGATTGCATGGTGCAACAACACCGCTGCTACGGTTGAATCTACTCCTCCAGAAAGGGCCATGATCACATGGTCATCTCCTAACTGCGCTTTCAATTCCTGCACGGTCGTTTCAACGAAAGCATCTGGCGTCCAATCCTGATGACATCCACAGATATCGATCACAAAGTTTTTCAATAAAACCTGGCCATCGGTAGAGTGGGTTACTTCCGGATGGAATTGGATACCGTAGGTATTCGTTCCTTGTACATGATAAGCTGCAACACGCACTTTATCGGTACTGGAAATAATAGTGAAATTACTAGGAACTTCTTTGATGGTATCACCATGGCTCATCCATACTTGGGATTGCGTAGGGATACCTTTTAATAATGCATTCTCTTGGTCTACGAACTGTAGGTTAGCACGTCCATACTCACGTATTTCTGATGGTAAAACATCTCCTCCAGATTTCTGGGCAATATATTGCGCTCCATAACAAACCCCCAATAAAGGGTATTTCGCTTGGATGGCTTGGAAATCGATTTGAGGCGCATCCTCCTGGCGAACAGAATAAGGACTACCTGAAAAGATCACTCCTTTTACCGTATCATCAAATGCTGGAAGGTTGTTGAAGGGATGAATTTCACAATAAACGTTAAGCTCTCTAACGCGACGTGCAATTAACTGCGTATACTGAGATCCAAAATCGAGAATGATTATTTTTTCTGACATGGCGCAAAGTTACAAATCACGGACGATTTTTAAGGAGATAAATTAATGAAAATTAAACATTATTAATGAAAATTTATCTTTCCTCCGGCAATTTTACGCTGTTTGGTTTGTGCAGGTTTGCCATACACTTCAATGCTCCCTCCCATCCTGGTTTCCACATCTGCCGATTCTGAGGCATTCACTTCGATTTTACCACCTGCATTCAACCTGGCAAAGGCACTTTTAACCTGTAAATCCTTCGCGAAAATGGAAGCTCCGGCTGTGGATGTTGCGGATAAGGATTGGCTGGAACCTAATAAGTCGATGCTTGCTCCGGTTCCTGCAATAGCTTCAACAGCGTTACTGGCTACTTTAGCCCGGATCTTAGCCCCTTCGAGCGAAGTAAAGAACAGGCTATCACCCTGTAATTCTTCCTGTTCCACATATAATTCGGAGCCTTTACGTGCGGTTAAACGGTTCAAGCTTGGCGAATAGACCATCACCTGGGCTTGATTTCCTTTCATCAAGAAACCGGCTTTCATTTTTAAACGAAGGCTGTTTCCAGCGATAATGATTTCTACTTTATCTGCCAATTCCCCTTTGATCTCCACCTGACTGCTATCACTTGGGATCACGGTTACCGATAATCGATCGGTAATATCGAGGGAAGTAACTTCAGGGATGACCTGTTTAATCTGTGCAAGGGCAAATTGAGCGCATAAGCTAAGGGCTACTACGAATAGGAATTTAATGTTCATTGTGCTAATATACTTGTTTATCTACCTAATAACGCTAATTCTTCGGTAGTATACATATTTGCACCCTTTAAATATTTGTAAATTTTTTCTTTCGTAAACTTATCATCCAATTTATGGAGGTTGTTTTTGAGGTAATCCTTATCTCCTTTGATGGCATCGTGATAGCCTAAGTACTTGGGTATGTGGTATTGTATGCTGAGTCGGATGAAGCGAAGCTCTACATTGTTGGGATTGGACTTTAACTCTTTTTCCAAGCGGTCTCTGCCATCCTTAAAGAACCCCATTTTCTTGAACGGATTGGAGGTATGTTTGGCCATGAACATATGAAAGGCTGCTGCATATCCGCGTTCGACCGGTGTGTCGGCTTGGTCATCCAAAAGATCCAAATATCGTTTACATAATTTCTCATCCTTCACCCCTTTATTGAAATCGTTCCGAACAGCATTCAAGTCCAATTTTTGCGCCTTAATATCATCGGTTATCAATAGCACAAACGCGATCAACAGTACTCTAATCATAATTATTCCTTTGGTTTATAAATCTTAAAATACAAAAAATGTTTTGATTTTCCGTTAATGGAACAATTTTTTAAGCAAATATGTTTTATATTTAGGGAGACAATTATTCAACCACTAAATCCACAAGTACTATGGAATCAAATGAAAATGAATTCAATCCGCAACAGCCAAATGAACATAGACCGGAGCAATCCGCTTATGGACAACCTGATCAGCATGTAACAAACCCCTCTTTCAAATCTAAGCTGGAATTAACGATTTTTTCCATCGAACATCTCCGCGAAATTGCCAAATGGAGTAAATTCTTGGCCATTATTGGATTTGTCGGCATTGGATTAAATGTTTTGGGTTTAGGATTTTTCTTCTTATTAGCTCCAAACATGTCTCCGTTTGCTGCCGAAGGCTTAAATATATTCGCTGGATTTGCAGGTTTTATTGGATTTGTATTTATTATGGCGCTTTATTTCCTGCCAATTTTATGGCTTTATAGATTTGGGGATAATTTAAAGAAAGCGATTGATATGAATAATTCCGCGGAATTGGAATCAGCTTTTGGATTTCTGAAAAAGCATTATAAGTATGTAGGAATCTTGATCATATGCTTTTTGGTATTGTATGGCTTGATAATCGTGTTTAGCATGTTGGGTGGATTATTTGCTGCTATGGGAACTTTGTAGAATTTATCGTCCCCAGCGTCATTGCGAGGAGGCATCACAGCGTCATCATTGGAAGATTGTTGCGTCATTGCGAGGAGGCACGACGAAGCAATCTTTCCCCATGTCAGACCTTCTACCTGTCAGGCTTTGCCTTCCCCATGTCATCCTGAGCGAAGTCGAAGGATCTGTACGGTTACTAGCGAACAGATCCTTCGACTACGCTCAGGATGACGCCGATCAGGATACCAAAAACAACCTACTTCCCTCCATTAAAATTATCCCCTTTCGAATACTTAAACATAAAATCATAAATCTTCTCCCCATGGAATAACCTTTCCACACTTCCATGCGTCCCACCAGGAATTATCGTCAAAGTTGCATCCGCATTCTTATTACACTTCTTGATTGCATTATAGATTTTCTTACTCTCCGAAGCCGGCACGGCCGTATCCGCACTTCCATGCTGAATCCAAACCGGTACTTGCGTCAAATTACACGCATAGGAAACCGTTCCACCCCCACAGATAGCCACCGCCGCAGCAAAACGGTCAGGATACTTTCCAGCCACATCCAACGTACCATAACCACCCATACTCATCCCACACACATAAACACGATGCCTATCAGCAGGATAATCCTCCAAAACCTCATCCAACACTTTAACCACTTTATCCGGATTCCATCCGTTGGAAGTCTGCGGAGCAACCACAATCGCATCCAAATCCTTACCCCGCTCGATTGCCCTCAGAACACCATACCGCTTAACCCGATTCAAATCATGCCCCGAAAGACTACGCCCATGCAAAAAAACAATAACAGGTAATTTCTCTTTTGCCTTGATATCTTTTGGAACTCTTACCCAATACGAATAACCGGACTTAGCTTTCACAGCCTTCAATTGAGCCTGTGCAGAAAATGCTGTAAACGATAAAATAACAGCTAAAACAATAACGATTCTTTTCATGTTTTTCAATAGGAAAACCTAGGGTTTTCAGGTGATTTATCTATAAAAATAGGGTCGCAAGATAGCAACTCCAATTTTTACCGACAAACCAAACGATACAACACGCTGTTTTCCAATGTAATATAATTTCTCATGACATTATTATTACATTTCTTTAAAATACTTAGTATATTGCATTACCTATCAAAAAAATTGCACATGAAAAGAACAATGATTACCCTGCTAGCTGTCTTCGCCATCGTCGTTGGATTAACAGCTTTTAATCAGGCAAAACAAGAAGAAAGACCTAAAAACTTAAAAGTATTACCTAAAAATATCTCTCACGAGGAGCTGGACAAAGTCATGAAATCATTCAACATGGCATTGGGCGTAAAATGTAACCACTGCCATGCCCCAAAAGCAAATGGCGAACGCGGATTGGATTTCGCTTTGGATACCAATCCAAACAAAGATGTAGCGCGGTACATGATCAAAATGACCAATCAGATCAACAAAAAGCATTTCAAGCATGAGCATGAGGGTAAAGTAATGAACATTACCTGTAACACTTGCCATAATGGTAAAACAGAACCTCATACCATCTTAAAAGATTAGTATAAACGTCCCAAAAAGACTCAGGTAACACCCTAAATAGAAGTCCATATTCCTCAGGAATAGGATTTTAGATGTGGTCGGTTGTTCGGAACTAGGTATATAGTTCAGACCATCTGACCACATTTTCTTTTGCACGAGCGGATAAGTTTTGACATTTCTTAACGCCTAAGCTGTTGAAAAAACTGTACTTTTAACCATCACCTTAACAAAAAATTGATTCATGCGCATATTACATACTGGAGATTGGCATCTTGGCAAAAAGCTCGACTTCTTTTCCCGAATGGAGGAACAACGGGAGGTCATGGAAGAGATTTGCGAGATCGCTGAACGTGAAGAAGTGGACTTAGTACTTGTGGCAGGCGATCTGTTCGATAACTTCAATCCTACCGTCGAAGCCACGGAATTATTATATAAAACCTTAAAAAGACTGACAAACGAGGGCAAAAGACCGGTCATTGCCATTGCAGGCAATCACGATTCGCCCGATCGTATAGATTCCCCGGATCCGTTGGCTAGAGCCTGTGGCATCTTCTTTTTTGGATATCCCCATATGGAAGTAAGGCCATTAACCGTGGAAAATGCCTTTGATATCATCAAAGTGGATAAAGGGTTTATGGAAATCAAACTCCCAAAATACTATTATCCGGCCAGAATTTTAGCCACCCCATTTGCCAATGAAATCCGTTTAAAACAATTTCTGGGATTTGAGGACAAGGCCGCACAATTGCAGGAAGCCCTTAAAGAGAGTTGGAGCTCCCTTGCACAGCAATATTGCGACGGCTATGGCGTTAATATCCTGACAACGCATCTGTACATGTTAAAAAGAGGTGGGGAAATATTGGAAGAACCTGAAGGCGAAAAACCGATCAAATTAGGCTATGCGGATCTGGTCTATTCAGACAGCATCCCCCAGCAGATCCAATACACCGCTTTGGGACATTTGCACCGCTATCATCAGATTGGTCCGGAAGATAGACCAGTGGTCTATCCAAGTAGCCCATTGTGCTACTCCTTTTCTGAAAGCGGACAGGAAAAACAGGTGGTCATTGTAGATCTGGAACCTAATAAAAACGCATTGACACGAACAATTCCATTGACAAAAGGGCGATCCTTATTCCGAAAAAGATTCACCTCCATTGATGAGGCAGTCGTTTGGTTGCATGAAAACCCGAATAGCCTGGTCGAATTGACCATTGAGAGTGATACCTTCCTGACGGCACAGGATATGAAACGCCTGCATGAAGCCCATGATGGCATCATCCATATTATTCCAGTGGTCAAGCAGGCCAATCAACTTGCCAGCACTTGTGAACATGTTAACCTGGAGCAAGATATGAAGGATTTGTTCATCGATTACTTCAAGTCAAAATACGGCCAGGAACCTAACGAAGAATTAATGTTATTATTTGATGAGGTATCTACGAATACCCTAGAAAAGGAAGATTAACCTAGAAAAGGAAGATTAATTTATGCTGCCATTATCACTGAGCATTGAAGGGCTTTACTCCTATCAGGAGAAGCAAACCATAGATTTTACCCAATTAACGGATGCCGGATTATTCGGCATCTTTGGCGCTGTTGGCTCCGGAAAATCATCCATTTTGGAGGCCATCAGTTTTGCCTTATACGGCGATACGGAACGGTTGAACAAAACCGACAAACGCGCCTACAACATGATGAACCTCAAATCCAATCAAACACAGATTGTATTTGAATTCCTCAATTACGAGAACCGAAAGTTCCGCTTTGTTGCCCAATGGAAACGGAGGAAGAACTTCGAGGACACCACGCCTATCGAACGTACCGCCTACGAATGGAAAGAGGAAGCCTGGATTCCCATGGAATCGGCGGATGGTGCTTTGATCACTAACCTCTCCTACCCCAACTTTCGTCGTACAATCATTATCCCACAAGGACAGTTCAAGGAATTTTTGGAGCTTAAAGGAAAGGAACGTTCCGAAATGATGAAGGAAATCTTCTTCCTGAACAAGTTTGACCTGGGACCAAAAGTATCCCATCTTCAAGCTGCGAACAATCGCAAACTGGAAAACCTCAGAGGAGCGCTCTCCGGATTTGAAAGCATCTCCGCAGAAGCCTTGGAGCAGAAAAAACTGGAAGTGAAAGAAGCGAAGGAAACGTTGGTGCAGACCCGCGAAACCTATCAGGAACTTTTGGATAAGGTGCAGCAGATCCAGGAATTCAAGGATAAGCAGATCGAATTGCAGCAAAAACAAGCGCAATTCGCCGAGCTCCAGCAGAGCAAGGATAAAATACAACAGCAGGAAAAAGAGCTGAACAAATACGAGCAAACGGCAAATGCCTTCCGTGAGCCTCTGAACAACCTGCAGGCATTGAATACCGAGCGGGAGACCCTGATCCATAAGATCGAGAATCTTCGTGCTACAAAAGATCGTCAATCCCATGAGATCGATGTGATCGATCGGGAAATCCATGCGATCCAATCCGATTACCTGAACCTTAACAATTTCAGGACACAGGTCGAAGATTACAAACTGATCCTACAGATTAAAGAGAATGAACGTAAGATCGAGGAATCGGAAGTACGTTTGGCGAAAGGCACTCCTTTTGTGGAAAGGACCAAGCAAGCTGAGTTGGAACTGGCAGCAAAAAGCCAGCACTTCGAAGAAGAGCTGGAAAAGCTGAAAGCCCAAAAAATAGACAGCAGCCAATTGATTGCCATGGAAAAATGGTATCAGCAACGGGAAAATTTCCAACAGCAGATCCAACAGGTCAAACAACAATCGGAACAGTGCAAAAACGACATCGCAAGCGAGCTGAAAGCCTTCAGTCAGGAAGGCTACCATTTGGACAATTATGAGGATATGATTTCCAAAGAGCTGCAATTGCTGGAAAACCAGCTCCTACAGCAACGGGAACAGGAAACACAGCTTCAGGTGCAGGCAAAACTGAGTACATTTGCCAATGAACTGCAATCTGGGCAAGCTTGTCCGCTCTGTGGCGCCTTGGACCACCCTCAACCCATGGTGGCGGAACATATCCAGGAAGAGCTTCAGAAAAGTAAAGATCTTCGGAAAAACCTGGAAGTAAGCCGTACTGATTTCCAAACCTTAAGACAAAGACTTAGCTTAAATGCACATTCGTTGGGCACGCGTAAAGTACAAGAAGAACGGTTGACGTTGGATCTTCAGCGATTGGATTCGTTAATGGAAAACCACATCCAGCAGTTTAACTGGGAAGGATATTCTACAGAAGATCCGAATGCGTTTGAGGCGCAGAAACAGAAATTAAAACAGAATGAGCAGCAGATCCTTGATCTGGAGGCCCAAATAAAACAGACGCAATCCGAACTTTCAAAAACTCGCGAGAATATCCAGAAATACGAAAAGGAATTGGAAGTCATTCGCAATGAAATTTCCGTTTTTCAGGGTGTCAACAAGCAGAACCAGAATAATCTGCAGAAATTCCAATTTTCGGAATTTGTCGCGCAGGGCTTGGATGAGGTAAAAAAGTCCAAATTGACCTTGGAGACTTCGGTTGTTCATATAGAAACCACCTATTTAAGCTTGAACCAAAAGGTCAACACCTTCCGCACAAAATTGGCAGAGGTGGTGGGTCAATACCAATCCGCTATCGACCAGTTGAGCGGTTTCAACCTTCAATTGAAAACCCGAAAAGAGCAGTTGACAAAATTATTGCAGGAGTTCAGGTTCAATGATATTATTGAGGTGCAACAGATTATCCAACGGCCATTGGATGTAGAAAATATCCGTCAACGGATTCAGCAATTTTATGTCCGTTTGGAGGTGTTGGAGACGCAGATCGCCGCTTTAAAAGATTTTCTGGTTCAAAAAACCTACTCAGAAGAGGAATTGGAGACCACCCATGCCCTATTCAATCTGAAAAAAGAGGAATTGGAACTTCAGCTTTCCTTAACGGGTGGATTGGAAAAGGAATTGAACCATCTATCGGTGGAGTTTGGCAAGAAAGAAAAATTATTGGAGGAGTTTGATGCCTTGAGCAATCGCGGAAGCAATCTAAAGACCATGGAAAACCTTTTCAAGGGTAATGGTTTTGTGAATTATGTTTCGGGAATTCATTTAAGGCAGATGTGTGAGATGGCGAATCATCGTTTCCATCGTTTGACCCGGAACCAGTTGAGTCTGACGATCAATGAAAGCAATGAGTTTGAAGTGATCGATTATTTGAACAATGGTTATAGGAGATCGGTAAAAACCCTTTCAGGAGGGCAAGGGTTCCAGGCATCCTTATGTTTGGCCTTAGCCTTGGCAGAAAACATTCAATCCTTGAACAAAGCGGATAGGAACTTCTTCTTTATCGATGAGGGTTTTGGAACGCAGGATGCTGATTCCATCAATACGGTTTTTGATACGCTGCAATATTTGCAGCAGGAAAACCGCGTGGTTGGGATTATTTCGCATGTGGAAGAACTGAAAGAAAGGATACCAAGTTCTGTTACGGTGACCAAGGACCTTGAGGATGGTTCCAAGATCAATACTATGAATTCATAATTCGAGATAAAACTCATGAATAAAACTCATGAATAAAAAATCGTTTATAAAAATAAAGAAAGGCCACGCATCGCTGCGGGGCCTTCTTCAATTAAACATATAACCACTAACTAATATTACTAACCTAATCAACCAATTAGAATTACTAACCTCTTTTTATTATTTTGAACTAATCTAACTAACTATTTGAACTATTCTGTTTTTTTGAACTGTTCTATTCGCTTAACTATTTGAACTATTCTCTTTAACCTCTTTTGTTTCTTTTTCTATAGGCATTTTACGGTCCATGCGTTTATGGCGCATTTCACGGGTTCTGAATTCTTTCCCACCACGTTCAAATCTTCCTCTTTTACCATCTGCCAATTTATCTTTAAAAATCGCCAACTGTTCTGGTGTCAAAAGCTTTTGGAAGGCATCTTGCTCCGCTTTCATTTCTTTACGGTGGATTTCTCGCGCTGCGATCATCTCATTGCGTTTTGCTTCCATTTTTTTAGCTTTCTCCAATTGGAAAACATAAACTTCCTTTTTCTGAGCTTCGGTAAACTTCAACTCTTTATCCATATGTTCAGTCTTCAGTTTCGCAATCTCTTCTGGAGATTTTGGTTTCATTTCCTTCCGGTCAATTTTCATACGGCGTTCTTTTTTAACATCCTGACGTACTTCTTCTTTCTTTTCCTGCGACAATGCGGAGAATGAAATCCCTGCGACCAATGCTGCTATAGTGAATATCTTTTTCATATGATTCTATTTTTATATCGTTTTCAAATTTGTTTTATACTCTTTTAGAGGGAGGAAAAATCAAAACGTTTAATTGGAAGTATGTTAATCAATGTTAACTTTTGTTAAGGTTTGGTTCGGGGATTAAGTGAGGTGTATGTGACATGTAAGTGAGTTGTAAGTGACTTTTAGCACTTACAACTCACTTACAATATACTTGGATTATGGATTCATTATGAATCAAAGGTTCGTTCAAGAGGGATGTCTTGGAACCTATAGATTTGCTTTTTTGATTGGTACTTAGTAAAGGTAAAAGAAAGGGTTTCACGTAGTCTAATAGTGCTTTATCTCCAAATCAATTAAGTTTATGGGAAAAGGAGAATTGAATAAATAGTATATTTTATAGAGAAATTGGAATTTTATCTGTTTATACTGAGGTTATTCCAGCTAGAATTGAGGCTATCCCAACTTTAACTGAAAAAATAGCTATAAAGGAAAAAAATAATAAGAACCCCTCCTATGAAATATAAGCGATTGTAAAACCTGCCTGGCTTATTAGATTTTTGCAAGATTACACCTGCAATGATACATATCGCAGCTAAGATTAAAAAGGCTAATTGTTCGGTTACCATGTTTACAAGATAGGGAAAAATGTATGTAATGCAAGGGGAATTTCCTTCAATTTTACTCATGTTTACCTATTAAAATCATTTATTATTTTAGAATCTGAGCTATAAAATTCAACTATACAAAAATAAATAGGCTTAAAATCAATAAGTTTAGGGCATAGGATAAAATTATTTTTGGAGAATAAAGTAGAAGCCCTATATTTGCATCATTCCAAACGGAATATGCCCAGGTGGCGGAATTGGTAGACGCGTTGGTCTCAAACACCAATGAAGCAATTCGTGCCGGTTCGATCCCGGCCCTGGGTACAGAAGAGAAACGAGGATTTTAGGATCCTCGTTTTTTTTTGTCAAAAAACGCGATTCTGCGCAATTTAAAAAATCGAATTCCATTACATATTCTCTTTTTGTTTTTTCTGGGAAAAAGTAAAAGGTAAATAAAATGAAATTTTCATGATTTTACCTCTTTTATAAATTACGGGAATATTTTTTAATAACCTTGAAACTCGGATCGCTTCTTGAATAAAGATCTCGTTGTTTCCGTAAATTGATAATATAGAATCCACATGTCCCAATTCATTGGCCTCAACAGAAAGTTGCAATGTAATCGTTTCTGTGATTGGAGGAAGTGCTTGCCAGTTAATAAGGGAGTCGATAGTTGAATTAAGTTTCCGAATTTGCCCATAAAAAGGTGTGTTTATAGATAAGGAATTATCAAAATAAGAAGCATTTTTTAATAATCCTTTTTCAAAGCTGTATTCAAATTCATGTTCAAAAAATTAGGAAAAGCCCATATGCATAGAATATAGAAATTTCCCTCTGTATGCAGTCACTGTATCCGAAAACCATTCTGCGTACACCCGCCCATCTTTAACCTTATCAGCAAATAAAGACTTTAGGTTTACTTTAGCCGTTCGATTATCATTGAAGATATTTGTTAGGTACATTTACAACACCGTAATAATTAGGTTAATGAATTCACAGTAAAGACTAGTTATTATTCGATAGGCAAAATTTCCAAGCTCAAGTGATTTTTGAGGAGGCTCTATTCATAGTTAACAGGATTTAAATGGCTTTTTAGGAATAATGTGTCTCAAATTCCATTTCATCTACTCTTTTAACGATCAGTTTTAAATTTCGGTGGAATATATCCAAGATACCTAGAGCCACATAGATAAAAACTAGAATAAGAATATTGGATAAAGCTAATGGCATATATTTGCTGAGCCATTCTCCGGAAATCAACAAAACCAATATGGTAAACATAGGGATCATCATACCAATATAAGATCTGTAAAGCTTATATTTATTGTAAATAGGCCTGTATTTAAGTAGATAAACCGGAACGAATATGATAATACTAGCAACCAATCCCATTTTAATCCCGTCCCAAAACGGACTTGCAGTAAACGGAATGAAATATGCGAAAAGAGTAAAATAGAGGATATAAACTGGTGATCGCCAGCTTTTCATGAATAGCCAAAAATCTCCTGGAAGACTCTTTACGAATTTATTCTGAAGACCAAGGTCAAAGGAATCTTCAATTTCAGAAAAACCCATTGCCCCAAAACTTTGATGGGCTTGTATCATGGCTCCTTTTAAATTCAAAGTTGGATTCTCTGTCATCAATTCTTCCACCTTGCAGGCAAAATGATCCAGAATTTCTAATTGAACATCCACAAAGGTATATCCTTTATGCTCAATAAAGGCCAAAAGCTCCTTTAGCTCCGTTTTATTCAATTTCTTTTCCATTATGATATACTTGGTTTTGCATTCAAGATCAGCTGAAGTTTCTCCACAAAAGTGAGTGCATCCTGCACTTTGGCCACTTGCTCCTCTTTTCCCTTTGCTGTTAAGGAGTAATATTTCCTTGCCCTACCATCTACTATCTCCGACTCCGTGGCCAACAAACCCTCAGCCTCTAATTTATGCAGAGCTGGGTATAATGCACCTTCGGTCAATACAAATTCACCTTCGGTTAATTGTTTGACCTGTTGGGTGATCTCATAGCCATACATCCGATCCGTACCTGACAGTAATTTCAGGATGATGGTCTGCAAAGTACCTTTCAATAATTTGGAATCCTTCATGTAGATTAGTATTTATAAATCTAATATACATAATTTTCTTAGGTATATAAAATTATAGGATAATTTTTCCGCGAAATCCCCTTGCAGCATAATATGACTCTGCTCCGTTGTGGTATATGAATACTCGGTTATAGCGTCTATCGCCAAAAATAGCGCCTCCCAAATCCCGAACTGCTGCTGGAGTTGCTAGCCAGGAGCTGGTTTTGAGGTCAAATTTCCCGAAGGACTGAAGGGTATGGTATTCTTCTTCGTTCAATAGGGCGATACCGATTTCTTTGGCAAAGCCAATTGCGCTGTGTTTGGGTTTGTGTTCTTTTCTGGAGTCTAAAGCATCTTGATCGTAGCAGAAACTTCTTCTACCCTTGGGGCTTTCCGCTGCGCAATCGACAAAAATAATGTCTTCGGAGGATTTGGATAACGAAACGACATCGGGTTCTCCTTCAGTTTCTTCCATTTCATTGATGATGTATAGTTTTTCAGGTTTTTCCTGAAGGGATTTTGAAACTATTTCCCAGGTGATATTTGGATGTCTAACCATGTTCTTTTCAAATCGTTTTTGAAGGATTTGGAGAAGTTCTGTGGATCTTTCTGGGGTTAGGGATTTTTTCATGGTGATGGTTTTTTTGATGATTGAGTTTAGGTAAAATTTAAAACTTGGGATTTAATGTAAAAATTGAGTTCGAATCTAAAACTTGAGGTCTAATTTAGTTAAGATTTTTGTTTTTATAAAGGTGTTAAATTATAAGCCTACGTCATTGCGAGGAGGCTTTATGTCGTGAGAGGAGCCATCCGGCATAGCGAGGACCTTTCCGTCATTGCGAGGAGCCTTCCGTCATTGCGAGGAGGCACGACGAAGCAATCTTCCCGCATGTCATGCTGAGCGTAGTCGAAGCATCTGTTCGTTGGTACCCGTATAGATCCTTCGGCGATGCTCAGGATGACAAAGTCGAAAGATTGCTTCGTTCCTCGCAATGACGGGGTGGCTCGCAATGACGTAAAAATAATAAACTTGAAAATCAATAACTTACAAACTTTTATCATCCCACAACCCTACTATAATCCAGTTTCAGGATATATATAGGTATGACCACCAAAGAAATATTGACCTTACTTGAAAAGTTTAAGTCTGGAAAACTCAATAACCAAGAGCTATCCAGATTAAAACAACTATTTGAATCATCATCCGCTCTCAAAGATCTCCTCCAATCCATGCAAATGGATTATGACCTATTGAAAGTACAAATCCAAGAATACCCAATCTACCCTAACCAAGAAAAAACTAAAAACCGCATATTACAATCCATATTAAACCAAAATTCCCACAGATCAACAAAACGGTTTCCTTTCCATTACTTGGGTTGGGCTTTGGTTGCATCCCTTGTAATTGCAGGAATATTCCTATATCCTAAAAAATCAACAAAGCAACAAGAAATCGTTTGGGAAACCATCAGTACCTTACATGGCGAACAAAAACACTTCAGGCTTTCCGACAGTACTGAAATAAAGCTTAATGGAAATTCCAGCATTACCTATGCAAAATCTACTACCGGTCAACTTCGAATCGTTAAGTTACAAGGAGAAGCATTCTTCGATGTGGCAAAAGATCCGCAGAGACCTTTCCTCATTTTATCCAAAGATTTTGTAACCCGAGTAGTTGGTACCTCCTTCAATATCGATTCTGATATTGAAAAATCTGTAGAAGTCAATTCGGGAAAAGTAAAAGTTTTTCAAATGGACGAAAAGAGTTATTCAACCCTGTTAAACCAAGATTTTACCAGTCTTGAAACACAAATAACCCAATCAACAGGCCATAAAGTTGAGCTGAACAAAGGCGAAAGAGCTGTGCTAACAAATAACAATTGGGAAGTCAAATCTTTTAATAATAACAATTGGTACAATAAGGAATTGGTGCATTTCGGAGAAAAACTGAGCACTATCCTTAAAAAGGCGTATAGGTATTATGGCGATTCCATCACCGTTTCACCGGAGATTGCCAATACAAAAACCACCATCACCTTCAAAAGAAAAAGTATTGAACAAGTATTACAAACACTTGCGGAAATGAATAATGCTAACCTCATTAAAAAATCTGATCAACTATGGGAAATTAAAAAGAAATAATAGCTAACACTTTAAAAAAAACAGGAGTGCCAGGCACCCCTGCAATTATTTTTCTGTAATCAACTTGCCTGAGAAACTAACTGATTAGCAGAGACAATCAACAAAGTTTTAACCTTTATTAATTTATGCAAAGATGCAAAAAATTCGACTCATTTTATATAACCCTAACCTACGACAGATTATGCGTAAATCATTTATGCTCTGGAGTTTTCTCCTTACCTGCTGTATCGTATTCGCCAGTACAGAATCTTACGGACAGAAGGAGTTGCTAAAAACAATAAAAGTAGATTTTAAGAATATCAGTCTGCAAACGGCATTGGAAGAATTGCAAACCAAATACAATATTCCTTTAGCCTATAATAACGATGCGAGTTACTTGAAATCCAAGGTGAACTATTCGGGGAAAAACACCGCTCGAGAGGTGCTTAATGCCATACTGGCAAAACATAACCTCACCATTGAAACCAAACATGATTTTGTTCGCATCGTGAGCAAACCAGCGCCACGAAAAACCGGCCCTACATCTCCTCAAAGTGAAATTACGGGTACCGTAAAAGATACAGATGGTAATCCCTTAGCAGGGGTAACTGTATACCAAAAAGGAAAACAATCCAATGGGACCACTACTGACTTGAACGGTAAGTTCATCCTGAATGTTCCAAACAATAGTGAACTTGTTTTTCAGATTGTAGGTTACAAGACTATTGAAACAAATATTGGAACGAATAAATCCATCGAGGTTACCATGGAAATCACGGAAGCAGGAATCGATGAGGTGGTGGTTGTCGGATTCGGTACGCAAAAGAAATTGTCTGTTGTGGGTTCGCAGTCAACTGTAGAAGCGAAAAAACTACAGGTCCCAGCAGCAAACCTCACCAATGCTATAGCTGGAAAGGTTTCTGGGGTTATTGCAGTACAACGTACAGGAGAGCCTGGTTTTGATGATGCGGGGATTTGGATCCGAGGAATTTCGACTTTCAGCCAAGGATTAAGTGCTCCATTGATTTTGGTGGACGGTACACCTAGAAGTATGTCCAACGTAGATCCAGAAGATATAGAAAGCTTTACGGTGCTAAAAGATGCAGCTGCAACTTCCGTATATGGTGTTCGTGGTGCCAACGGGGTTGTCATTATCAAAACCAAAGCTGGACAAGCAGGAAAACCAAAATTTAGCTTCAGGTATTATGAAGGGGTTACCCAATTCACCAAATTACCAGAATTCGCAGATGGTATAACTTATATGCGCATGTCAAATGAAGCATTGACGAACCGAGGAGCTGCTCCAATCTATAGTGAAGAAAGAATTGAAAAAACGGCGAGTGGAGAAGATCCATACCTCTATCCAAATGTGGATTGGATGGATGTCCTTTTCCGGGATTTTGGTCAGCAACGTAGAGGAAACCTGAACATCAGCGGGGGATCTGACTTGGCAACCTATTATGTTGGT
Source organism: Sphingobacterium sp. CZ-2 (assembly GCF_004526235.1). GTDB lineage: Bacteria > Bacteroidota > Bacteroidia > Sphingobacteriales > Sphingobacteriaceae > Sphingobacterium > Sphingobacterium tenebrionis. The sequence goes on from NZ_CP038159.1 coordinate 1,298,186, forward strand.
ACCAGCTATTACGACGAAAATGGTTTATATACTGAAGACCCTAGTGTGAATTATAACCAACAAGTAGGTTATAAGAGGTACAACCTAACCTCCAACCTGACAGTAAGACCATCCATCAATACAAAGATTGAATTGGGAATCCAAGGTTACTTGGCCAATGCCAATTATCCGGCAACGGGAAATGGCGATATCTTTGCCAATGCGTGGATGGTAACTCCTGTCCTGCACCCGGCCATGTATGAAAACGGGACGGTACCTGACCAAAGAGCTGGCTCCTTGGTCAATCCATATGCCCACTTAACCCAAACAGGATATGCCAATCAGTGGAGAAATCAATTGTTTTCTAACCTTCGGGCAACCCAACAATTACCATTTATCACCAAAGGACTTTCCGCTACGGCGATGTTCTCCTTCGATGTTTACAACTATACGAGTATGCGAAGAACAAAACGTCCAAGTTCTTATTTGGCTACCGGTAGGGATGAAAATGGTGAAATGCAATACGAGCAAACCTTTGAAGGCGATCGTTTCTTAAGCTTCGATAGATCTTCACAAGGAACTAGGACCATCTATTTAGAAGGAGCTTTCAATTACAATCGTACTTTTGGAAAACATACCACAACTGGAATGTTGTTGTTCAACAAGTCCGACGAGTTGAATTCGCAGGCAGGAACATTGATTTCTTCCCTACCCTTCCGATTTTTAGGTTTGTCGGGAAGAGGAACCTATTCCTATGCTGATAAATATTTTTTAGAGGCCAACTTTGGCTACAATGGTTCTGAAAACTTTGCTCCAGCGAATCGCTTTGGATTCTTCCCATCCGTTGGCTTGGCCTGGGTATTGAGCGAGGAAAATTTCTTTGCGGGTTTGAAGGAAACATTGCCCGTTGCTAAACTGAGATTTTCCCATGGTAAAGTAGGAAGCAGCAGAATCTTAAGTGAATCAGGCGAGACCCGTTTTGCCTATATCTCCACCATTGCCAATACTGGTGGATATAACTTCGGAAAAAATAGAGGAACCAATTTTGCTACGGGGTATAATATTGGTGAATATGGTGTTAATGTGACTTGGGAAACATCTATCAAGAGCAACTTAGGTATAGATTTACAGACCAAAAACAATGAATTTAGCCTACAATTTGATTTGTTCAAAGAGCGCAGAGAAGGTATTTTCCTTCGTCGTGGCAATGTTCCAACCTATGTAGGTTTACAGACGGCACCATTCGGTAACTTAGGAATCATTGATAATAAAGGTTTTGATGGATCCATCACGTATACCAAAAAGTTCAATGATTTCGGATTCCAAATCTTAGGAAATTTCACGTTGAACAGAAATAAAATCGTGGAAAATGACCAACCTGATCCATTATATCCTTGGCTAGATCAAAAGGGTCAAAAATTAGGTCAACGTATGGGTCTTGTAGCTCTGGGTCTATTCGAAACGGAAGAAGAAATTGCCAATGGTCCATTACATTCGGGACTTGTAAGACCAGGAGACATCAAATTTCAAGATGTTAATGGTGATGGAAAGATTGATGATTTTGATAAAGTGCCAATCGGATATGGAACAATTCCTGAATTTGTATATGGATTTGGATTTAGTGTAAATTATAAAAACCTATCCCTATCTACCCTATTCCAAGGTGTAGGTAATGTGGATGTACATATGAACGGTGAAGGTTTAATGCCATTCTCAGTATCCATGAGCCGTGGTAACCTGCTGAGCAATATTGAAGATCGTTGGACTATTGACAACCCTCGTCAGGATGCTTTCTACCCTCGTTTATCAGATGGTAGCCCGAACGGAAACTACCAAACATCCACCTGGTGGGTGAAAAATGGCCGCTATATCCGATTAAAAGACGTTCAGTTATCTTATATGTTACCTAAAAATTGGACAAATCCCATCGGTCTGAACAATGCGAATATATTTTTCGCAGGATACAACCTGGTTACTTGGACACCTTTCAAATTCTGGGATATGGAATTAGGGGATGGCCGTGGAACCCGCTATCCAAATGTCAAAACGTATAGTTTAGGTCTAAATGTTAACTTTTAATCCTTCCAATCATGAAATTTAATTTAAAAAATACCATAACACCTGTCCTTGCTGCAGCTCTTTTGATGCTTGGAAGCTCCTGTCAAAAAGAATTCCTGAACCAGGTACCTGATGACAGGTTATCGCTGGAGGAAGTATTTAATAGAAGAAAACTTTCCGAGGATTGGTTGGCAGGAACGTACAATTTTATACGCGATGAAGCACACCGAACCAACACTACTCCTTGGGATGTTATTTCGGATGACAACGACGTATCGCAACGAGGAACTCCTTTTCAAGTGAATCTTGGTAACTGGAATGCCTCCTCCAATTATTGGAACTTCTGGGACCATTATTATAAAGGCATTCGTACTGCTACAACCTTCATTAATAACATTGATGGAAACGAGGAAATTCTCCAAGAAAGAGAAGGTGCAGCTCTAATCAAAAAGAGAAAAGCAGAAGCTCGGTTTTTAAGAGCATTCTTCTACGCAGAAATCCTAAAACAATATGGGCCTTTCATTATCATTGGTGATGAGGAAATTGCACCGGATCTCCCTTTAACGGATCCTAATATGCAGATGCCACGTAGCTCCTATGATGAATGTGTAGATTATATTGTCACTGAGCTAAACTTAGCAGAAGCTGACCTAGATGTGGAACATTACGCCAATGGAGATAATGTCTTGGAGAATGACATGGGAAGAGCGAGTAAAATTCTTTGTAGAGCCGTGAAAAGCCGTGTATTACTTTATGCGGCAAGTCCATTGAATAACGGGAATCAGGATTATTTAACTCTTGCTAATAAGGATGGAAAATTATTGTTCAGTTCTAGTTATGATGTAAATAAGTGGGCAAAAGCGGCTGAAGCTGCAAAAGAGGTTATTAATTATGCTGAATCATCTGGAAAATTAGGCCTTTACCGAAAAAATAAATCAAATGGTGAACTGGATCCGTTTTTATCCTATCGTGACCTTTTTCTGGATTCTTGGAACATTGAATGGATTATAGGTAGGAATAACAATGGTTTATCAAGCTATCAAAGATCCTGTACCCCAAGATTAGCGAGTGGATATGCTTCCATGGGTCCAACCCAGCAATTGGTGGATGCTTACCGCATGGTAAATGGGGAGTCTCCAATAACCGGATACAATGCCGCAGGAGTTCCCAACATCAATTCCGCAAGTGGTTATTCCGAAACAGGATTTAGTAGCTTTCAGGCACCTGGTTCCACACGTGCAAAGAACACGTTCAATATGTACAAGAATCGCGAACCACGTTTTTATGCAACTATAACCTATTCCGGCAGTGATTGGATCAATACAACCTCCAGCTTGGGGGTTCGAGAAATCCAACTGTATTATACTGGAGAATCTGGAAAAGGGGGATCACACGATTATTCAGAGACTGGATATCTTTTCCGTAAGAACGTATCGCCAACCTATCATCCAACGCAGAATAACGTCGCGAGACCTCATGTGATGATGCGCTATGCAGAAATACTTTTGAACTATGTAGAAGCGCTAAATGAGTCTAGCCCTAACAATCCAGATATCCTAAAATATCTAAACCAAATCAGGGAACGCGGTGGAATCCCTGCATTATCTGCAGGTTTATCGCAATCGGAGATGAGAAACCAGATCCGATTGGAAAGACGTATCGAATTGACCATGGAACATCTGCGTTATTTTGATACCAGAAGATGGAAGGTTGCAGAACAGACTGATGCGGGACCAATGTATGGTATGAATGCAGAAGGAGGAACCTCCAATACCGATCTTGCCTTCTTTAAAAGGACAAGGTTTGAAAGCCGGGTTTTCCGCAAAAGCTTTTATTATTTTCCTATTCCACAAGCGGAAATTCAACGTAACCCAAATTTAGTTCAGAACCCAGGTTGGTAAATCTAACCCAAAAATGAAAGGATCAATGAAAAGTCTAGTTAATAAAAACATAAAAAACAGTATGCGATTATCCGCATTACTGTTATTATCCTCCCCGCTGTTCTTCTTACAAAGTTGTAAAGAACAGGCTTTGGATGTCGAAAACCAAGATCAGTATACCAAAGTTTTCATGCAATCCGCTAGTAACGGTGCTGTACCTAAAAGTTTGGCCATTAAAGATGAATGGACCAATATTGCTTTTGGAGCTGGCTATGGCGGATTCAGTATATTAAGCAACCCTGTAACCGTAAATTTTGAGATTGACCAAGAAAAGGTAGATCAATATAACCAACAGAACAATACAAATTATGAATTGCCACCTGTCGAAAGTTATAAAATTTCCAGTCCGTCTGTTATCATTCAACCGGGAAATGCCGGATCTAATAATAGTAACCTGGAGATAAACCCTATAAAATTGGGCGGTACAAAAACCTATATCATTCCTGTTTCAATCAGTGATGTTCAACCCAGCCTACCGGTTAAAGAAAACCTTAGGACTACCTTTTATCTGGTAAATGGAGTCTATGAATCAAATCCTTTTACACCAATCTCCATTGAAGGTTGGGAGATTCACGATTATTCGGATGATGATTACGATGGTGCCGGTGGAAGAGCGAAATATGCCATTGATGGTACCAAGGAAATGATTTGGTTATCCACCTATCGTCGAGTTAACGGTTGGAGGCCGCCACATCCGCATTACTTGACCATTGATATGAATGCCACCCATACGCTCCATGGAATTACATTATACGGAAGAACAGGTGCTAATAATGCCTATCTTTTTCCAAAAAATGTACTTATACAAACATCCAACGATGGAAATACCTGGACTGATGCTGGTCTATTCAGCATTGTAGCCTCCTCAGAAGATACATCTGCAACCATGTATTTTGAGAAAAGTGTAAGCTGTCGTTATTACAAAGTAACGGTATTAAGCAGTGCGGGTAATGGCGATACCACTTCGATTGCCGAATTGGTAGCATTCTAATGTGGGATTTAATCTATAGATAACATGAAGAAATTAATTGGGTTAATCATAATGGGCAGCATGGTTTTGGCATGCGGAAAAGGCGGTGGAGGTAATGAACCTGTTATCGACCCTCCAAAAAAGGATATCATTGTAAAAACAATGACCTATAATATCTTTGGCGCTAGATCTGGAGGAATTCCAGATCTAAAGGTCATTGCGGAGGTCATCAAAAAAGCAGATCCAGATCTTGTTGCGCTTCAGGAAGTCGATAAAAACTCCGACCGCAACAAACACAATGGCGATATTGCCAAAGCATTGGGCGAAATGACAGGTATGGATTATCATTTTGTGAAGGCTATTGATATAGCAGGTGGTGAATATGGAGATGCCGTACTTTCAAAACTTCCCGTAAAAGAAAAGAAAGGATTTAACTTGGAAGTCGATCCTGCTTTGGGAGGAGAAAGAAGATCTGTTGCACGCATGTTGGTAGAAAAAGACGGCAAAGAATTCTATTTCATCAGTACGCATTTTGACCACTTAAGTGATGAACGAAACAGGATCAAGCAGGCAAATGATTTCAATGCACTATGTAAAACCTTTGGGAAACCGATGATTGTAGGTTCCGATTTTAATGCGCTACCAACATCTAATACGATGAACATCCTGAAGACCTATTTTACCGTTGGCTGTTTAAATGGAAACTGTAGCCAGTTTACTTTTCCTACCCCAACGCCAAACAGAACCATTGACTATTTGATCTATCAACCTCTGAATGCCTTTACACCTCAAATGTATTCGGTGTTCACGTGGGCGAATAAAGAATCGGACCATTACCCTGTAATCGCGAATTTTAAAATAAACTTTTAATTGAATTAGGATCTACTGGAAGAAATTTCGTTAGATCCTATTGAAAAAAACCAGAATTAAAATGGTTTTCAAAAGGATATCATGTTCTTTAGCGATGTAATCTTTAATGCTTTTCATCGCTAAGGACATATGTTCCTTTACCGTTTGGGTGGAAATCTCCAGATTACCTGCAATTTCTTTATAAGTCAAACCTTCCTCTCGAGACATTCTAAATATACGTTTCCGCTGAGGTGGTAAAGTATTTATCGCGAGATTGTAGATATTGGCATATTCCTTATCCAAAATCGTTCGTTCAACACATTCTCCCCCTTCGATCTGTTCATGTTCTGTGGCATCAACTTTTAACATGATGGAGGCACTGATCTGCTTTTTGATTTCTTTATAAACTAAATTTCTGGTTATTCGGAAGATGTAATGCCGAATGGGATGAGTGGTTTGTATACGTTCGCGTGCATTCCAAAGATTCAAAAAAGAATCATGAATAATATCATCGCAAATTGCTTCATCTTTTATATATTTTTTGACAAAATAATACAATTCTTTTGCCAGGCTATTGTAGATGAATACAAAAGCATCATGATCACTGTTTTTTAATCGTGAATTTAAACTAATGTCTGAAATATAGTCCAAAGTTTAGGCTCCTTCTCTACCCAAAATTAGTTATAACGTATTAAGTAATTGTTAAACCTAGTTTATCTAAAAATAATGTCCACCTTGCGGTTTTGAATTTGGTTATTTAATTAAATCAAATATAAGGTAATACACATTACATGTCAAGGAGAATTAACATAGATTTAATCGATATTAAACTTAAGCTTAATTAACTTCAGCCTTCACACTTTCCTCCTTGTTGAAAACCGTAGTTCCAATACTTGCCAAAACCACACAGGCCACAGATGCCCATTGCATACCGGTCAAGAATTCCCCTAAAAAGATCAAACCCGACAATGCCCCGAAGGCAGGCTGCAAGCTGGTCAGGATACTAAAGGTTTTTGCAGGCAATCGACCCAAGGCAAACATATCTAAAGAAAATGGCAGGGCACTAGAAAAGATCGCTACTCCAAGTCCTTTAAGGAATAAACTTGGGGTAACATCCATAATGGCGCCATCCCATATGGCGAAAGGAACTATAAAAAAAGTAGCAATCAGCATGCCCGTACTTACAGCATGTCGGCCATCCATGATTTTGGAAACCTTTCCTCCTACCACAATATACACCGCCCAAAAAGTACCAGCTACAAAGGCCAATACCAATCCTATGATATCGATGGAATTATTCTGCCAGGGCACGATCAATAGGATCCCTAAACAGGCTAGTAAGGCCCAAATCACATCCAACCATTTACGGGAAAAGGCAAAGGCCAGGAAAAGAGGACCGATAAATTCTATGGTTACACCCAAACCTAAAGGTATGCGCTGAATGGCCATGTAAAAGATCAGGTTCATTGCGGCAATCCCCAAACCGTAAATCGCACAGTACAACCATTGCTTTTTATTGAAGGAAAATATGGGTGGTCTATTGATCAACAACAATAATATAGCTGATAAACCAATTCTTAAGGTACTTGTTCCAATTGGACCAAGAGCGGGAAAAAGTTGTTTGGCAATGGATGCCCCACCCTGCACGCAGACCATGGATAATAAAGCAGCTGTAACAGCTAAATTGGCGTGTTTTAATTTCATTGCTATGGAAATTGCATGGCAAATATAGGTATTCCATGCCTTGTTTATTAAAGGAAAAGAAATGTTTATTTTTCGAATGCTTAGGTATATAAACACCTAGTAAAATCAGAGATTAAATAAAGTAAAAATATAAGCACAAAGAAAAAAGGAAGCGATAATATCGCTTCCTTCGTATTGAAGGATATTTTGGCAGGCTCCTTCAACAGCTATATCCTACGGGGAATAGAATTAGCTAACTAAACATATATGGACAGGATTGTCAAATACTATTGATAAACACGTACATAGTCAATTTCATAAATGGCTTCATTGATGGAAGGATCAACATCACCACCAAAATACCCCCCCATGGCCATATTCAATATGATGAAAAAATCATGGTGAAATGGGTACTGAGGCGAACTTTTGAAAGTATGGTAAGCTTTTCCATCCACCTTGAAAATAATTTCATCCTTATTCCAATCCACAGAATACACATGGAAGTTTGTTGTTGCTGTAGCCAACTCTGTAGTCTTGGTCGTGGCATTTTCCCCATGATGTTCTGGATAATGTAAGGTTCCATGTATCGTGTTCAGTTGCTTACCCACATGTTCCAGTATATCAATCTCCCCACATGCAGGCCAGATTTTTGTTTGGTAATTGCTACCAAGCAACCAACCGGCTGGCCAAGTTCCTTTTCCAACAGGCACTTTTGCACGGATCTCCACCCTTCCGTACGTAAAATCAAATTTTCCGCGCGTCACTATTCGAGCTGAGGTATATCCAAAACCTTCATAGTTCTCCTTAATCAATTTGATCTTTAAGGTGCCATCTGAAATATAGGAATTTGCTGACCGGTCGGTATAATATTGCTTTTCGGCATTTCCCCATCCATTCTCACCATTCCCAATTTCATGGGTCCATTTCTTGCTGTCCAAGCCTCCAGGAACATTGAATTCATCTGCCCAAACCAGCTTTTCTGGTCTTGAAAACTCCAATTCCTCCGTTTTAGAAATGGTAATTCCGTTGGCAGAACGTGCAGTAGCAGTAACTGTATACTTCCCTGCGATAGGATAGGTATATTCTACTTTTCCGGTTTTACTTACTTCCTTTTGGTTGTTGCCAAAATTGATTTCATAGGATAATGCATTATCCGCCTTTGCTTCAAAAATATACGTTCCACTTCCGGCTTCCTTTTCCGTAATTTGCAAGGTTAAATTTGAAGGCGCATCTCCTGCTGGATCACTCCCCTTATTACTACAACTGATTACCCCTGACAAGGCAATGATCAATATCCAAAATCTATACATCGTTATTTTGCTTTAAGTTTAACATACCAGGCAAGACCATCTCGACCAATGGTCCGCAATTGCATTTCCGTATCCGTTCGTTTTAGGATTTGGTATCGATGGGATCCCATATAATTACCAACAAAACCCAATTTTGAGAATACGATAAATTCTGTTGTTTCGGAACCATCATATCCAAATGCTTCCGAATAATCTGCTGCTTTTGGTCCTAATAACGTAAAATCCCCACCTCCAGTTAAGGTATTATCGAAATCACGCAGAAAATCCTTATTCCCAAAAATGGAACCATTGGTTTTGTGCGTAAAACTACCAGAGGCTGTAAAGGTGTACTCATCATCATATATGCCTAAGCCTTTTTTATCCAATGGTGGTGCAGCCCACCATATGGGTTCCATTCCATCACTAGGTCCTACTCCAAGATGACCAGAGGCTAAGGAATCTAAAGCCCAAGTTTTGCTGGACCCGGCAGTTAGCATGGCTACCAATTCTGGATTAGGAATAAAATCACGTTGAACGGTTATTTCCTGTGTCGTTTCAGAAGAAACGCCCGCTCTTCCATAAGCGATTACCTTTACTTTAAATGTTTCTACACCTACGTGTTTATAGGCGTGCTGGAAGCTATTGGTGGTGGAAGTGATGGGATTGGAACCATCTGCAAAATCCACCCGATAGGTAAATGCATGATCGGCATTTACAGTTAGGGATACTTCCCCAGATCCATCCCCATTGGGATGGGTTGCATCCTTTCCTTTGATATCAAGCTGTAGTTGAGGCGTTGAAGGTGTATCGATGTTTCCAAAGGTAAAGGTTTCCTCCTTACAGCTATAGAGCCCCAAGAAGCAAATCATGGCTATTAAAAAATTCTTTCTCATGGTTTAATAATTAGGGTTTTGTTCAAGATTTGAAATTCGCACTTCATCCAAAGGGATAGGATAGACTTCATGCTTACCGACTACGAATCCCAAGGATCCCAACCTGGAAGCTGCCATGCCCGTGCGCACAAGATCGAAGTAACGGTCGCCTTCCATGGCCAATTCCAATCGACGTTCCGACAGAATTGCATCGTATAAGGATGCTCCTGCTGCATTAACATCATGGTTATTATTTCCAAAAGCTCTCCTGCGAACCAGGTTAAGATAATCCTTAGCTTTGATATCATTTGGCGAACTGCTTTTGTTCCAAGCCTCAGCAGCCATCAACAACACCTCGCTATAACGTATGATGCGAAAATTGTTCAGGTAATTCAATTCCACCTGACCTGATGTCTGACCTTTTCTAGGCTGATATTTTTGGGAATACAATCCTGTATTTTTATATGGTGCAACCTGATAGGAAATACCATAGGATGGATTAGCGGCAGCATAGGCATCGATATCCAGGATGGTTGCATTTTTCCTTTGATCGCCTACTTCATAAGCTGAAGCTAGATTACCTGCAGGAAGGTTGGTACTCCATCCGGCCGCATAAGGCATAGCATCAGTTCCTGCTAAACCGCGGATTCCACATTGCTGAACCGCAAAATTACCCTGTCCGCGCATCGGTGCATCCCAATTATAATAAGGGAAGGTATTGGTATATTGAATTTCAAATACGGATTCGGGACCATTCTCTCCAGCTTGGAGAAAAATGGAAGCGAAATCTGAAACCAAAGAGAAAGCATTCGATGTGATTATACTTTCCAAAACAGGGGCCGCTTGATCATATTTTTTCTGGTAGAGGTAAACTTTTCCCAACAATGCCTGTGCAGCGTATTTTGTAATTCTACCCTTTTGCTCTTGAACTGGAGGTAGATTTCCAATAGCATCCAACAAGTCCCTTTCAATCTGTTCGTAAACCTGCTCCTTGCTGGAACGCTGGATTTGCCGGGACTCATCTAGACTTAATCGTCGATCCGCAAACAAAGGTACACTTCCGAATAAACGGACCAACGTAAAATAATAATATGCCCTCAGAAAACTGACTTCGCCATAAAGGGCATCCTTTCCATTAAAATTGACTGCTCGGCCCAATGGATTTTGATCCCGATATTGGGTCATGAAATTTGCCCGATTAATCCCTTCATAAGCAGACTGCCACAGTTCCCTCAATGTAGCATTTTCAGGATTCACCGTAAAATCATCCACCTGTTGCAATGCAATCACATCAGAGGCACTTTCTCCACCGGCTACCGCATTGTCCGAAGCAATATCTCCGATCGGAACAACTTGGTTCAACCATTGCAAAGGAGTATAAACCGAGATTGTCATTGTCCGATAATCATTCTCATCCTGCAGGTAGGTTGTCGCAGCAATTCTGAAATCATCTTTAGGACTATATTCGACCCATTTCTTGCAGGAAGTTGTACCCAATCCCAGCAAGGCAATGAAAACTAAAGGTTTTGCGAATTTATAGGTATGTTTTTGAATGTTCATGACTTAAAATTTAAAATTAGCACCAAAAGAAAAAGTCCTCGCTTGTGGATATGCCCCACGGTCAACACCTGTATTCATGATTCCTCCAGGCAATTCCGGATCATATCCTAGATAGTTGGTAAACGTGAATGCATTTTTAACCTGCGCGAACAGGCGGATAGATTTAACATATTTTGAAAGCTGTGGATTTTCCAATGTATAACCCAATTGAAGGTTCTTCACCTTTAGGAAGGATCCATCTTCCACGAATCGGTCAGAAACTCTATTGTTATTGTTCGCATCCGTAAAGGAATATCTTGGATAACGAGCGTCATTCGTACTGTTTGGACCTGTCCATCGGTTCAGGATACTGTTCGGTTTATTGGAATAATTGGCATTCCGTTCATATGCGCGGTACAGATCATTACCGAAAGAACTGTATAAGAAGGCGGAGAAATCAATCATTTTATAAGAAAGGTTCAAGCTCAAACCCAAAGTCATGCTTGGGAATGGATCGCCTATTTTGGTCATATCCGAAGCATTGATCACGCCATCTTCATTGATATCCATAAATTTGATATCCCCGGGTCTAGCGCCTTCCTGTTGAGCCCATGCATCAATTTCATCTTGATTTTGGAACAATCCAACAGTTTTATATCCATAGAAATAACCTGGTGTCTCCCCTTTTTCAAAAACGGTTACTGTCTGCGATTGACCATTGAAATAACCCCCGCCAATGATTTTTGCAGTGCCATCGTCATTGGTCGCTGTTACTTTATTCTTTGCTGTGGTAATGGTCAATGCAGAACCAAATTTCCAGTTGGATCCGTAATTGTCGTTATACCCGAAGGTGATATCCAAACCATCTGTTTGGGTAGAACCAATATTTGCCGTAGGGATGGCAACTGTGCCCAGGTAAAGCGAGGCAGAAGGGGTAAACAACAGACCATCAACAGTTTTATGAAAATAATCAGCATCCAAGCTGAATTTGTTATTTGCAAATTGAAGGTTGAATCCCACGTTGGCCTGTACCTGTTTTTCCCAAGCTAAGCTTGGATTATCAATGGAGGTTAGGCTAGATCCCGAATAAAAAACACCCGAGAAATTATATCCATTGGAATTTGCATTTGGTCCATAAACTGGTCCTCCAGTACTGATTCCAGCAAATTGAGGACTTACATTTTCATTTCCGATCGTACCGTAACTTGCTCTGATTTTGAATAGATTTATGAATTCCGATTGAAAGAAATCTTCATTTGAAACAACCCATCCAAGAGAACCAGATAGGAAATTCGCAAATTTATTGTTAGATCCGAAAGCATAGGATCCATCCCTACGCATGGACACCGAAGCCAAATAACGTTCGTTATAATCGTAATTGACACGCCCAAAATATGAAAGATTCTTTCGGAAATATTGTCCATAACTTCCATCACGTCCATCCGTACGTTCGGAAGAATTGGCCCCAGTTGCTGCACTGAAATCCGCGAACTCCCAAGAATTATAGGGAACATCTTGTCGGGTTGCAGACATACCATTTCCAGTAGCCTTAAAAGCCGACATCCCTAAAACAGTCTCAAAATTATGCAATTCATTCACCTTAAAATCATAATTCACGAAGTTTTCCCAGGTATAATTAAAGTATTCATTCTTATTATGGCTCACACTATTGTGTTTGCCCGTAACAGTAGAACCGTCCGCATTCATGGAATTATCCACATTATTTACACCATAGAACACCAAAGGATTGAAGGTTTTTCCATTATCATCATATCGGGAATAACCAAACCTGGAAGTAAATCGAAGATTGTGAAGGAGACTATAGGTGAGCTCACCCTTCCCATAGATCTTATTACCCCGGTAGGTATTATAAGTGTTTTCCAATTTGGTCAAAGGATTGAAAATTTCGGATAACAATAAGGTACTGAAACCATATTGACCGACGATATTCGGATCAGTATTGTACAAAGGGACAGTAGGGTCATAATTCAACGCACTACCAAGAATGGAGTTAAACGAGTTTTCCTGAATACCTTTACTATTGATCAATACATAGCTCGTATTTAATGTAAATTTCAGTTTATTGCTCAAATCATAACTCATATTGGCCGTACCAGTGGCACGGTTGAACCTGGATTTATCATAACCACCAACAATACCTCCCTGCCCCAACCAACCGGCTGATAGAAAGTAAGTGGTTTTTTCACCTCCACCATTTGCTGTAAGGGTATAGGATTGATCCAATGGTTTTTCAAAAACCATCTCCTGCCAGTCAACGCCTTCACCAAAAACAGTGATATCCGGGAAAATAGCGTTTCCACCAGCAGCAATGCTTCCTTCGTTAATGATTCCTGCATATTCTGTGGCATTGAGCATGTTAATTTTTTTCACAGCCTCTTGGTAGCCGACATTTGTATTGATACCAATTTGTACAGGAGCATTCTTACGTCCAGATTTCGTGGTGACAACAATAACCCCATTGCCGCCTTTGACTCCGTAAATTGCAGTTGTAGCAGCGTCCTTTAAAACATTTATAGACTCGATATCCGTGGAAGATATGGCATTGAGATCGTCCAAGGATTGCGGTACCCCATCAACGATAACCATCGGATCTGTCCCTGAAAAGGATGGGATACCACGCACAAGGACGGTCGGTTTAGATCCTGGAGTTCCTCCTTGTATAACATTAACCCCAGATGCTCTTCCCTGCAATGCTTCCTCTACGCGCGTAGGTCTCAATTTTTCAATATCTTCACCTTTCACTGTCGAAATCGCACCGGAAACCTTGGTAATTCGCTGCGTTCCATAACCAACTACAACAACATCCTCAATCAGACTGGCATCACTGGCTTCCAATTGGATGTTTAAATTCCTCGCATTTGCTGTTAAAGTAATGGTTCTGTCTTCATAACCTACATAAGTTATGATCAATTGATTACCTGGTTGAGCAGATATTTCAAATCTACCCTGACCATCAGTACTGGTCGCTTTGTTGGTACCCAAAATCCGGACAGTAGCCCCAGATATGGTTTCGGCAAGCGCATTTCTCACAACACCAGTATAAGATTGCTCCTGCACTTGGGCTTTGGCCATAGAAGGCATCACAAAGGTCAATAGGAGCATCAGGTTGCAAACATACATATGCCACTTGCATTTGTTGATTAGGTAAAATAACATCATGTTTAATTGCTGTTTATAAATGGTTAAAATTTCTGAAGGCATACTTAGCAGTCGCACATCAATATCCCAAAGTTAATGTAGAATGCTTTATCCACCAATTTTTTACACCCTATAATGCCACTACAAAATAAATTTATACCATTGTAAATCAGATAATTAAAATACTACATATATTTGTATTAAAAAAAAGAGAATCTAACCAATTAAAATATGACCAATTTCTATTCTAGGGTTTTTCTTTTATTAGTAACTCTCCTACCCTGCTTGACTGTTATGGGACAGAAGAACATTGGTGTAGCCAAGATTGTTAACATCAGCCATTTTGATATGGATGCCGGTACCCAAAATTGGCAGATTCAGCAAGATAGTGCTGGTACTATGTATATTGCCAATAACAATGGGCTGATCACCTTCAACGGGAAAGAATGGAAATCCTACCCCATTCCGAACCATACTATTCTTCGTTCGCTGAAAATCATAGATCAGAAAAGAATTTACGCCGGTGGTCAAGGTATGTTCGGATATTTTATCCCCCACAATTCAGGTTTACAGTATGTCGATTTAACAAAACTAATACCGAAGGAACAGCAAGATTTTGGAGACACTTGGAGAATTGAACAATTTGAAAACCACATATTCTTTCAAACATCCCGATATATTTTTCAATATGATGGAAAGAAGATAACAGTTTTACCTGCAGCAAGAGGAACAGAATGGTCTTTCCTTGCCAAAAATCAGGGACGGTTATTCATAGCAGAAAAGGACAAACTTTATGAATGGAAACAAGGGAAACAAGGGAAACTTACCCTTATTCGAAAAGATATTTTTGCCTATATCACCGGGCTGACCGATCTAGGTAAGGAGGGCATTTTGGTAAGTTTATTGACAGAACAAGCATTTCTTATCAAAGATAATGGAACGAGTCCTTTCCATTTACCCTCGGAAATAGTCAACCAACAAGTAAATAGTATCAGTGAATTGGAAAACGAGCAATATGCGATCGGAACTGTCTCTAATGGTCTTTATATTGTTGATAAAAATTGGAAAATCATACAGAATATCAATAGCTCAGATGGTTTAAGGAACAACACTGTGCTATCGAGCCTAGTGGATAAAAATGCAAGGCTTTGGCTTGGTTTGGACAATGGCATCGCGATAATCGATGCCAATTCAGCCATCAGAAATATATACCCTCTACCTCAAGTTCCGATGGCCAGTTATACCTCTTCGGTATATGACAATAAATTATTCATTGGGACCACCGATGGGGTCTATCAAACGACTATTGATCCTGATGCAAGGGATTTATCCTATTCCTCCCACGCATTCAAAAAAATGCAGAATAGCAAAGGACAGGTATGGAATTTCGCCATTACATCCGGTGAATTCTACATGCTGCACCACACAGGGACTTACCATTATCAGAACAATAACTTTGTACAGATGAACCAATTAGGTTCCTGGCTAGTGAAGGAGACAAAAGATAAACAACTTTTGATCGGGACATATAATGGTCTTTTTAGTTCTTCTAATGGTTTAAAAGACCTGATGCTGCTAGGAAAAATGGATGAATCCATGCGTTTTCTACAATTGGAGAAAGATGAACGATATGCTTGGACCTCGCATCCTTATCGAGGGGTATATCGATATCATTTGGAAAATCCACAAGAAAAAGCGAAACTATATGGTAATGAAGATGGTTTGCCAGCCCAAATCAACAATTACGTCTACAAAATCAAAGATCAGATTTTGGTCACCAACCCTCAAGGGATTTATCGTTTCGACCACCATAAGAACCGGTTCATTAGAGATGAATATTGGAATGCGCTCTTCGGAAATAATGCTATCATCTATCTGAAAGAAGATCAACAAAATCGAGTATGGTTCGTTAGTGAAGAAAGATTAGGAGTTCTAGATTTAAGCACTAAAAAAATAACCTTTTTTCCTGAACTCGAAAAGAATATGATAGGTGGATTCTACCATATCAATCCTGTTGACGGGAAGAATATCTTAGTTGGGTCCTACAATGGGTTATTTCACATCAATTATGAGGTTTACCGCTCCAGAATGGAGAAGCCGGTCATATCCTTCAATAAGATTTTAGTGAGTAACCAGGTAAAAGACAGCATATTGATGAACGGTTATTTCAGTAGCCAGTTAAGTGAAACCAAAAAACAGGATCAGGAATTATGGATGCCTCCGGCTTTCAATTCCATTATTTTGGATATCTGTAACCATGATTTCCAAAAAGATGCCATGCAGTATGCTTATCGAATACAAGGGCAGGGTGATTGGTCTAACTGGACATCGGAATCTACTCGGACCTTCGGGAACTTAAAACCTGGAAAATATGTTTTTGAGGTGAAGGCAAAAAACCGATATGATCAAGAATCCGAAACACTTTCCTATACCGTCAACATCAATAAACCTTGGTACCAAAGTCTTTGGGCGATAATCATTTATTGCTGTCTTGGTTTAGGATTAGTTTATCTCGGTTATACACTTTACCTTAACCAACTTTGGAAGCAAAAAGAACGTTTTGAAAAAAAGCAAAGGGACCTCACCTACCTTCATGAATTGGAAAGTCGGGATAAAGAACATAAGATTACCGAGCTGGAAAAGGAAAAGTTACAAAATGATCTGATGTACAAAAACAAAGAATTGGCTTCCATCACCATGAATATTTTTAGAAGGAGCCGTCTAATGGATCGAATGAAACTGGAAATGGAAGAAGTAATCGCCAATATCGATAACAGGGAGACGAAAAACGAAGTGGAAAAAATCGTCAAAAAATTAGTGGACCATTCGAAACAGCGGGATGATTGGGAGCAGTTCTCCCTACATTTCGATGCCATCCATGCTAATTTTTTGAAGAAAATAAAGAATAAATATCCTGCCCTAACAGCAACCGATCTTAAACTCTGTGCTTATATCAAACTCAATATGTCCAGCAAGGAAATTGCCCAGATATTGCATATTTCGCCTAAAGGTGTGGAGGTCGCTCGCTATCGATTACGGAAAAAACTAAACTTGGATCAGCAGGCCAATCTTGCGGATTTTCTGAATGATATTTAACCCACACTGGCAACAATTAATTTTAAATAATTTTTATTTCCATGAAATAATCCCTAGCTTAGTCGAAACTTTAGGGGTGTCTGCAAGGATTGCAGGCTGAGATTTTACCCTTTGAACCTGATCTAATTCATATTAGCGTAGGGAAAAGTAGAACTCAACATGGGTGCGTATCTGCAACCTTGCGGCGTTCCTAAAGTTTATCAAAAAAGATAAACATAGGAATGGAAATCAGCATCAACCAAGAAAAAATTCATTTTGAAATTGCTCCAGCGTCGATCCAAGAATTACTGGAACAACATTACCCAACTTTAACATCAGGTTTTGCCATTGCCCTCAACCAACAGGTAGTGCCGAGGGACCTCTGGAAATCCACCCCTATCCAATCTCAAGATCAAATACTAATCATTTCGGCCACCCAAGGTGGTTAATATTCATTTTTCATACCCCCATATTATGAACGAGCAAAGCATAAGTACGAGCCCATTTCCCAATTCCAGAAAGATTTATGTTTCTGGAGAACTGTTCCCTATCCAGGTTCCCATGCGGGAAATCAGCCTTAGCCCAACAAAACTAAGCAAAGGCGGCGTGGAGGAAAACCCAGCCATTACGGTCTATGATACCTCTGGTCCATACACCGATAGCAACGAAACCATTGATGTACGCAAAGGACTGAAAAGGGTTCGGGAGCAATGGATCATCGATCGAGGTGATGTGGAAGAGTTAACACAGATCAGCTCCGAATATGGAAAAGCCAGGTTAGCAGACCCTAAATTGGATGAACTCCGTTTTTCCTACGCACATAAGCCCCTAAAGGCTTTGCCAGGCAAAAATGTGACCCAATTACATTATGCACGAAAAGGGATCATCACCCCGGAAATGGAATATATCGCCATCAGGGAAAACCAACGTATAGAGCAGATAGAAGCTGCTCCAGCCGCATTGCAGCAACAACACCCAGGCGAAAGTTTTGGTGCAAAAACCCCGAAAACTAGAATCACCCCTGAATTCGTTCGGGAGGAGATTGCAGCAGGACGTGCGATCATTCCCAATAACATCAACCATCCTGAAAGTGAGCCAATGATCATCGGACGTAACTTCCTCGTAAAAATCAATGCCAATATTGGCAATAGCGCGGTAAGTTCCAGCATCGAGGAAGAAGTGGAAAAGGCTGTTTGGGCATGCCGTTGGGGTGCAGATACCATCATGGATCTGTCGACAGGAAAAAACATCCATGAAACAAGAGAATGGATCATTCGCAACTCGCCTGTTCCGATCGGTACTGTGCCTATCTATCAAGCCTTAGAAAAAGTGAATGGAGTGCCAGAGGACCTGACCTGGGAAATTTTCAAGGACACCCTGATCGAACAGGCCGAACAAGGCGTTTCCTATTTCACCATCCATGCGGGAGTACGATTGAAATACATCCACCTGACTGCCAATAGGGTAACTGGGATTGTATCCAGAGGTGGATCCATCATGGCAAAATGGTGTTTATACCATCATCAGGAAAGTTTCTTGTATACGCATTTTGAGGAGATCTGTGAGATCATGAAACAATATGATGTGGCCTTTTCCTTAGGCGATGGTCTGCGACCGGGATCCATTGCTGACGCCAATGATGCGGCCCAGTTCGCAGAGTTGGAAACCTTGGGAGAACTGACCAAAATTGCCTGGAAACACGATATACAAGTGATGATTGAGGGTCCTGGCCACGTGCCTATGCACATGATCAAGGAAAATATGGAAAAGCAGTTGGAGGAATGTGATGAAGCGCCTTTCTATACCTTAGGACCATTGACCACCGATATAGCGCCAGGTTATGATCATATTACCTCAGCAATCGGAGCGGCCATGATCGGTTGGTACGGATGTGCCATGCTTTGCTATGTAACTCCCAAAGAACATCTGGGATTACCGAATAAAAAAGATGTGAAAGATGGAGTCATCACCTATAAACTAGCTGCCCATGCCGCTGATCTGGCCAAAGGACACCCTGGAGCCCAATACCGAGATAATGTATTGAGCAAGGCGCGATTTGAATTCCGTTGGGAGGATCAATTCAACCTCTCCTTGGATCCGGATACCGCAAGGGAATTCCATGATGAAACCTTACCTGCTGATGGGGCGAAAATAGCGCATTTCTGCTCCATGTGCGGACCGAAATTCTGCTCGATGAAAATCACTCAGGAAATTCGGGAGGCCACGGAAGAAGGCATGTTGGAGAAGTCAAAAGAATTTATTGAATCTGGAAAAGAGATCTATATATGATCATCGTGATTTCAGAAGAGCAGTATGTTCCTTCGGAACTGAAGCATTGGTTGGCCTTATTTGATGCAGGACTGGAAAATCTCCATCTGCGCAAATACGGCTTACCAGATCAACTTCTGCTGTCCCTTCTGAACCAAATTCCAACTGTATTCCGGAAATATCTGGTACTACATAGCCACCAGCATTTGGCTGCTGAATTAGGAATCGAAAGAGTACATCTCAAAAGAGAGGGATCGATCGAAATGGAATATCAAACCTTCAGGAAATCCTGTTCCACCCATAGCCTGGAAGAATTTAACCAATTGACCAGCTTTTGGGAATATGCTTTTTTAGGACCTTTATTTTCGAGTATTTCCAAACCGGGATACCAAGCAAACCCGGATCTGGCCAATGCTTTAGCGATTACCCAAAGACAAAACTACCATACAAAACTGATTGCGCTGGGTGGAATCTCCAAAAAGCAAATCACAAAACTATCCATATTAGATATCGATGGAATAGCCTTAAAAGGAGGAATCTGGAAATCTGAAAACCCAGCACAAAGTTTTAAAGAAATACAAAAACAATATCTAAATGAAAAAGGGAAAATCAATTCCTAGATTACAATATATTTCCCAAGGCCTTACAGAAACCGATCAGCTCACAGGCATACAGCGAGTTCTGGATGCTGGAATCAAATGGGTTCAGGTAAGATGGAAAGAGGCCGACCTTGCGGAACTAAAAAATCTTCTGGAAATAGTCAAACCTCTATGTCAATCCTATAATGCTTATTTATGCATCAATGATCAGGTGGCATTGGCAAAGGAATTCGAAGCAGATGCCTTACACCTTGGCCTAAATGATTCCCCCATAATACAAGCAAGGGCAATTTTAGGATCGGACACCTTGATTGGAGGAACCGCAAATACCTTCCAGGATGTAAAACAAAGGATCGAAGAAAAAGTGGATTATATTGGATTGGGCCCGCTACGATTCACCAGCACCAAAAAATCATTAAGCCCCATCCTTGGCTATCAAGGCTATGAAGAAATCTTCGAAAACCTCAGGCTGCATGAACTTTCCTGCCCTCCCATCTTTGCCATTGGTGGAGTGGAATGGGAAGACACGGATATCCTACAGCATTTAGGCCTTTACGGCTTTGCGGCTTCCAAATTATTTTTAAAAGAACCGATACCTTCAGAACTAATTCTATGAAACCCTTAGTTATTGCCGATAAAACATTTGATTCACGCCTATTCTTGGGAACAGGCAAATACGGAAGCCATAAACTGATGCGTGAATCCATATTAGCCTCCGGTTGCAACATGGTCACCATGGCCTTAAAGCGCTTGGACATGCAAGAAAAGGAAGATTTCTTTTTACAAGCGATGGAAATCCCAGGTATGAACTGGCTACCAAATACCTCAGGTGCTCGAACTGCAGAGGAAGCTATTTTTGCCGCTCAATTAGCGCGAGAAGCATTAGGCACCAACTGGCTGAAGTTAGAAATACATCCCGATCCCCGCTATCTACTTCCCGATCCGATCGAAACATTGAAGGCGACGGAAGAATTGGCAAAACAAGGATTTATTGTCCTGCCCTACATCCATGCCGATCCTGTTCTCTGTAAACGATTAGAAGATGTAGGCACCGCAGCTGTGATGCCGCTTGCGGCCCCTATCGGTAGCAATAAAGGCCTAAAAACCATGGATTTTTTAGAGATCATCATCGAACAGAGCCAGGTTCCAGTCATTGTGGATGCCGGAATCGGAGCGCCCTCTGATGCCGCCAAAGCCATGGAAATTGGAGCAGATGCCGTATTGGTCAATACAGCCATTGCGACAGCTAATGATCCAATCCTAATGGCCACAGCCTTCAAAGAGGCAGTAAATGCCGGAAGAATTGCTTATGAATCGGGATTAGCCGCAACGAAAAGCAAGCATGCAGCAGCTTCTTCCCCTTTAACTTCCTTTTTATTCGATTGATCATCAGCAGTTATGCTTAACCAGTCAATTTATCAGTAGCTATGTTAAACAAATCAAAGTATCAGCAGGTATTCCAACAATATGCCTGGGAAGATATCAAAGCAACGATCTATGAGGCTACAGCAAATGATGTTTCCCGAAGCTTGGGCAAAACCAGGTTGGATGTTTCCGATTTCATGAACCTGATCTCACCAGCGGCCGAACCTTATTTGGAAGAGATGGCTTTTCGATCCATGCAACTGACCCAACAACGATTCGGAAAAACCATACAGTTATATGCTCCGTTGTACCTCAGCAATGAATGCCAGAACATCTGTACTTATTGTGGCTTCAGTATGGACAACAAGATAAAACGAAAGACACTGTCCGACAGCGAATTGCTCTTGGAAGCTTTTGCTTTAAAGGCCATGGGTGTTAACCATGTGCTGTTGGTATCCGGAGAAGCCAATAAAATCGTAGATACCCCCTATTTCCTGCATGCCATAGAACTTTTGAGGCCACATTTTGCGCATATTTCCTTGGAAGTACAGCCTTTGGACCAAGCAGATTATGAAGTGTTGCAAAAAGCTGGACTACATTCCGTGCTGGTCTATCAGGAAACCTATCATCAGGAGGTTTACAAACAGTACCATCCAAAAGGCAAAAAATCAAACTTTTCCTATCGATTGGATACCCCCGATCGCATCGGAAAGACTGGAATCCACAAAATGGGCTTGGGCGTTTTATTGGGCCTGGAAGACTGGCGTATCGACAGTGCTTTGAACAGCTTCCATCTGGAATATTTACAAAAAACCTACTGGCGAACCAAATATTCGGTTTCCTTTCCCCGCTTGAGACCGGCCCAAGGTATCATAGAACCTAATTTTATCATGGAGGATAGGCACCTGCTTCAGCTGATCTGCGCCTATAGGATATGGAATCCCGATCTGGAAATTTCCCTTTCCACACGAGAGGACCAAAAATTCAGGGATCATATCATTCCTTTAGGAATTACCCATATGAGTGCCGCCTCCAAGACCAACCCAGGGGGCTATGTGGTCGACCCGGAATCCTTGGAACAATTCGAGATCTCGGATGAGCGATCGATGGATGATATCAGACAGTTGATTCGAACAGTGGGATATGAACCGGTAATGAAAGATTGGGATAAGGTTTACTCCTCATTTGCATGAAAAAGGAAGATCCGTTTTTACGATATAGCCGTCAGGTGTTCATCGAGGAGATTGGTGTCGCTGGGCAACGCAAAATTATGGCCTCCAAGGTTCTGGTGATCGGCGCTGGCGGATTAGGTTCGGCTATTATTCCTTATCTGGCAGCCGCTGGGGTTGGATGCATTGGAATTATGGACCATGACCTGTTGGAATTGCATAACCTTCAAAGGCAGATCATCCATCAAGAAAAAAACATCGGGCATCCTAAGGCTCATAGTGCAGGCGATTTTGTCAAAGCATTGAACTCCAGTTTAATGGTCCACACCTATCCTTTTGCTCTGGATCAGACCAATATGGAATCCATAATCAATAAGTACGATATTATCTTGGATGGCTCAGACAATTTCGAAACACGCTATTTGATCAATGATGGCTGTGTTCAATATCAAAAACCATTAGTCTATGGAAGTATCGAAGGCTTTCAGGGGCAACAAACTGTATTCAATTATCAAGGCGGAAAAAATCTGAGGGATCTATTTCCCCAACCAGAAGAGCCAAGTTACCAGCCAACCTGTGATAGCCTCGGCGTACTAGGACCTTTAGCAGGCATTGTTGGGAACATGATGGCTTTACAGGCCCTAAAAATATCAGCTGGTTTACCTGTTACGATAAACCAGCTGACCATCGTTGATGGCTACCATTGGCGATTTACGACGGTGAATTATTAATCCTCTCGGGAACCGTCATCGGCCATTCGAACTATTTTTGGTGAAAAATTGGCCACAATATCCACCAGATCTTCTTGGGCGGCCATCACGGTATGAATATCCTTATAAGCCATTGGTGCCTCATCCATATTGGAACCGATAAGGGTAACTCCCTGATCGTTCAACATTTGCAGCATGTCCTGTTTTTTCAGGTTTTTAATGGCTTGGGTACGGCTCATTTGACGACCAGCCCCATGGGAAGCAGAGTTGATCGACGACTCCACTCCTTTCCCTCGAACCAAGAAGCCGTCGGATGCCATGGATCCTGGGATAATCCCAAGGACACCCTCTGCAGCAGGAGTAGCTCCTTTTCGATGCACCATCAGTTCTTTGCCTTTATATTGCTCTTTCCAAGCGAAATTATGATGGTTTTCAATCTTGGCCATCCTATCTACCCCCAGATCCTTCAACACCTTTTCATGGATCACCTCATGGCAGGCTGATGCATAATCACCCGCCAGGTTCATGGCGTTCCAATATTCTTGACCGGCTTCTGTATCCATCCCCAAATATGCTAAATGTTGTGCTTGGTAAGGGAGTTTACACAGCTCTTTAGCCAATTTGGTATAATGTCCGGCAATGGTAGCGCCAAGTCCACGAGAACCAGAGTGGGTCAACAAAGCGAGGTATTTCCCTGCAGGGATACCTAATTCCTGGTCCTCTTGCTCAAAATTAATCGACCCAAATTCTACGAAATGGTTCCCTCCTCCTGAGGATCCCAACTGTGTCCAAGCCTTATCCTTCAAATTCGAAATAAAGGGGATTTCTTGGAATAAAGGATTTTCCAACACTTCATGATCCAATCGCTCATGCTTTAAAAAACCATTGCCAGCTCCAAACCGGGTGTTCTGCAAAATGATCTTTTTAAGCCAATCGTGTTTTTCCAGTAAGGCAACATCTTCCATATCAAAGATGGATAAGGCCATTCGACATCCGATATCCACCCCTACAGCATAAGGAATAATGGCATTTTCCGTTGCCAATACCCCGCCGATTGGTAAACCATATCCCTGGTGGGCATCAGGCATCAAAGCACCCGCTACCGACACCGGTAATCGCATAGCAACATCCATCTGCTTTCTTGCCCCCTCTTCAATATGTTCTTCCCCATATACGGCGTAGGCATCCGTTGATTCTTTTAATGGAATGATGTTGGTGTCCTTTTCCTCGGGAAACAATAAAGCTTTCGCCAAGGGTTCGAAAATCGCGTCTTCCGAAAAGGATTCCGGATCAGCTAAAACCTCTTTAAATTTCTGAAGCATTTCATCACGTTTTAATCCATGACGCTTGCTATTGATCTTTAGGGCAATACCTAATGCACGGTTTTCTTTATAACCTAAGGCTAATAAATCATTCCCATTTATACGTTTATTTTCCATTTTTTGTTTTCCTTTCTTCTTTTTAAAATTGCTAGGGACGAATTTCCCTAGCAAACTTCTTTATTTTACGAACAATTGTTTTAACTGGTCTAATACCTGGCCATTGCCTGAAACCGAGATGTTATTGATCTTTTCGGAGATCTTCTCCATGTATTCCATTTCTTTCAACCGGAACAACATGTTATTCTCTTCCAATAATTTAGCCGTGTTCAACAAACTTCTGGTCGAAGCTGTTTCTTCCCGCCGGGTGATGATATTGGCTTGCGCCCTTTTTTCAGCAATCAACACCTGATTCATGATATCCCGTACATCGCCAGGTAAAATGATATCCTTAATCCCTACATAGAACAATTTCAATCCCAATTCCTCCACCTTCAATTGAAAGTTCTTGAAAAAATAGGAAGAAATTCCTTCTCTATTTTCCATTAAGCCATCCAAGCTAAAGTTTCCAATGTATTCCCGCAATCCAAATTGCATCAATGCATAAAGTTGATTGTTAAAATCCCTATTATCCAAAAGGGCTTTATAGATATCTTCAACTTGATATTGCACGATAAAATTGACCCGGATCTGGGCTTTGTCCTTGGTTAAGATCTCTTGTCCAGGAACATCCATCTGTAAGATCCGCAAATCCACTTTTTTGATTTCGATCTGTATGCTGTTTTTCCAATAATAATAGCTTCCCGGCAACAATTCCTGTTTAAACATACCATCCACAAAAAGCAAACCCTTCTCTTCTGGATTTATGGTAAACATTCGCACAAAACACTTTAATTGGGATTTTTCAAGCAAATCTCTCTTTATAGACGTTGGGATTTCCAATGTGCTTATATCATACTTTTCGAAACTGTTCTTTTGCAAACCTTTCCAAAAGAAATACCGTCCGGCACCCAAGACCTGATATAAATTACCATTGATCCTATGTAAGGCAATTTCCATATCCGGAACCTCGATGACATCAACCAATTCGGCAAAGCCTGGAATGGTTAACATCAGATCCATGTCGAATGGCATTTGCACCACTCCGCTCATTTCATAAACAGCAAGCTTCTCGCCCATCCATAACCAATATTTCCCAGTGGTTAAGATGCGTTCTACGGCATTGTTTTTCAATACCAAGCCTACTTCGTTTTTGTTGATGTTAATCCTTTTCATTTTATTTCATTTTTGGTTTTTATTCCATTTGTTGACAACCTCTTTTTCATTTTACAGCTTCTCTTTTCCTTGTTCATCCCTTGGACAACGGGGATAAGAGGTAAATCCTTTTGCAATTATATACGCTTATGATTTAGGGTATAAATCCGAAGGAATAGCTCAAATCCGCTGGTCATTCAATGGATTGTTACAGATCCTTTCGTCCGCATTGCTGCAGGTTAGAAGATCCTAACGGAACAAGGAATCGATCTGCTTTTCATGTATTTTAGCTTTACCAATTAAGCAACATTGCTTTCGCAAAGACAGGACTCGAACCTGCATATAATTCAACAATCCCTTTGTTGAATGGAGTCAGCAAGCCAACTCTTGATCAGTATACAGTCTATAAATCTATAGCTGCACTATCCTGCTATTCAGAAACAGTAAAATGAATCAAAGAACTTGGTCATACCTGACACTACAAAGATGGGGCTACTACTGCGCAGGGTAATTGCGCAATAGAGGAAAATGCTAAAAATTTTTAAAAAATATGCTAAACACCTGATTTAATGAAACATATATTTTAATATTTCATTATCACTTGGAAAGTAACAGAACAAATACGCAAATAGATTGCGTAGTGAAATCCATTTCATTACATTTATGTTAGCGAATAACCAGATGAAATAACATGTCAAGCAATAAACTCGCCTTAATACGCTATAAAACGATCGACCAATGCTTAAAGCAGCGGCATCGAAAATGGACCTTGGAAGACCTGATGGAAAAAGTATCGGATGCCTTGTACGAATTGGAGGGGATAACTTCTGGCGTTAGCAAAAGGACCATACAGGGAGACATCCAATTGATGCGTAGTAACAAATTGGGTTATAATGCACCGATAGTTGTCAAGGATAGAAAATTTTATGCCTATGATGATCCTACCTATAGCATCAGCAACTCCCCATTATCCCATATGGATATGGAGAAGATGAAAGAAGCATTGGATGTATTGAAGCATCTTAATGGCTTTTCCTTTTTTGAGGAGATGAGTGACATGATCATCCGACTGGAGGACAAAATATTGGTAAATGAAAGTAATAAGCCAAATATTGTCCAAATGGAAGGCAATAAATTGTTGCGAGGGCTGGAGTGGATCAATCAGATCTACCAAGCGATCAAAAATCAAATTCCCCTTTTGATCAAATATAAATCATTCAAATCCCAAACTGCAACCGAACAGATTTACTATCCTTATTTATTGAAAGAATACAGGAACCGATGGTTCTTAATGACCTATACAAAAAACGGAAACACCCTAATAACCTTGGCATTAGACCGTATTCTGGAGATTGAAGAGATGGCAAAATCTTCTTTTAAAGCTTATGAAGGGATAGATTTTGAACGCTATTTTTCGGATACGATCGGCGTTACGAAAAGTCAAAAAGACCGTGGTCAGGCTGTTTTGTTAAAATTTGACGCCAAAAATGTCCCTTATGTGGAAACTAAGCCCCTACATGATTCCCAAGAAATCGTGCAGCGATATCCGGATGGATCGGCATTGTTCCGCATTGATGTGGTCTTGAACCTTGAATTGGAAAGGGAGATCCTAGGTTTTGGGGAATGCGTCGAAGTGCTCGCGCCAAAACAGCTAAAGAACTACATTAAAAGAAGATTGTTCAGAGCTTATAAACAATACCAGAAGGAACCTAAAGTGGAGAAACAGAACAGTTAAAAAGAAATGAAACAAACGAAAACAGGTAAGAAACCAAGAAAAACCACCGCTGGACCAATTAGGGAGAAGGCCAGAACGATGAAAAACCTGGTGGCGGCCGTTGGCAAGGTGTTGAAGAAAAAAGGATATCCTGGATTGACCATCGCAAATATTGCGGTGGAAGCAAAAGTGGACCGGAAATTAGTATATGCTTATTTTGGAAACTTGGATAATTTAGTGGAGACCTATATCACCGAACAGGATTATTGGAAATCCAAGGCTAAAAAACAGATTGCCAAGCTGCTGGAGCAGGACCAAATGAGTAAAGAGGAAATGCATGGCTTATTGTTTGGACAATTTGAAACGGTCCTGCAGGATAAGACTTTGCAGCGGATTTTGCAATGGGAACTTTCCGAACCGAATACATCGCTTCGCAAATTGGCGGATGCGCGGGAGGAAGTGGGCGAAGAACTGATTCAAAAATTGGAAAAGAATATTGGGAAGGATGGATTGGATATCCGTGCGGTATTGGCTCTGCAGACAGCCGGTTTGTATTACTTGGCGATACATGCCAAATCGAATGGAAGCACTTTTTGTGGGATTGATATCAATGAGGCAGAGGGAAGAAAACGAATTGAAAAGACCTTGATGGATATTTTGGAAAAATTAGATGAAAAAAAGAATCAAAATTGATGAAAAACTTACACTTCGGGCCTTAGTTTCGGCTGATGCGATTCGGATGTATCAGATAATTGATTCCCAACGGGACTATTTGGGCGAATGGTTGCCTTTTGTGCAGTTTACCAATAAGCTGGAGGATAGTAAGGGTTTTGTGGAGATGTGTATACAGAATTGGAAGAACATGAAAGATTTTGTGTTTAAGATTTGTTTGGATGATCGGATGGTTGGATTGATTGGAACGAAAGAAATTGATTATTTGAATAAATCTACGGAGATAGGGTATTGGTTGTCGGAGGAAGTACAGCATCAAGGGATTATGACAAAGGCGGTTAAGGTGGTTATTGAGCATTTGTTTGAGGAGTTTAATTTGCAAAGGATTCAGATTTGCTGTGCAACTGGAAATGTGAAGAGCAGT
Source organism: Sphingobacterium sp. CZ-2 (assembly GCF_004526235.1). Taxonomy (GTDB): domain Bacteria; phylum Bacteroidota; class Bacteroidia; order Sphingobacteriales; family Sphingobacteriaceae; genus Sphingobacterium; species Sphingobacterium tenebrionis. The sequence goes on from NZ_CP038159.1 coordinate 1,327,093, forward strand.
AATATTCCGCTGAGGTTGGGTTTTGTGAAGGAGGGGGTTAAGAGAAATGCAGAATGGATAGGGAATTATGAGTTTAGGGATTTGGAGGTGTATAGTTTGTTGAAAGGTGATTTTTGATAAGTAGTTGCGTCATTGCGAGGAGGTACGACGAAGCAATCTTTGCACTAATCGAAAGATTGCTTCGTTCCTCGCAATGACGCGGGGGCTCTCAATTAAGCAGGGCCTCTCAATTAAGCAGGGCCCACGCAAGCCCCCCAGCAATGACGCGGTTACCTCTTCCTCGCTTCTTTCATCGGATTTGACTCCGACGACTGCCCTCTCACCCCTCTGCCCTGCCCCTGAAAAATCTCAAACCTAGAAGGTTGCGATTTTCTTGGCCAAGCATTATTATCCTCATCAATATCTGCTGTTTCTCGCCATGGATCCAACTGAATGGAAACCACTTCCTTCCCCTTAGCAAACACCTTCGTCACCTCATTCTCATTCAACCTCCAAATATAAGCCGGGATATTATCCACTTCCTTACTTCCATCAGCAAAGGTCCATTCAATAATCAATGGCATAACCAACCCCCCATTATTCTTGAATTTCAATTCATAAAAAGAAATCTTTCCATCAAAAATATCCTTCTCCTTCGCATTTAACGACGCATAAAAAGCTTGATAATTTGCCTCATTCTCCGGTTTCACCGCAAAACGGTCCCACTTATTATAAAAATCCAACAAGGAAGTATCCTTTTCTACCAAGAAAGCCATATTTTCTTCCATATTACGCTTCCGAGTAATCGTATTCAAATCCCTATCAAAGGCTTCCTTCTGATCTTTCTGCGTTTTCCCCGGATCTGCACCCGTCATCCTATATTGGGTAACATTCGCTAATTCAATCTCCACTGCATCCGTTGTAAAGAACCAACCCCGCCAGAACCAATCCAGATCAACCGCCGAAGCATCTTCCATCGTCCGGAAGAAATCAGCCGGTGTAGGATGTTTAAATTCCCAACGACGGGCATATTCCTTAAACGCATAATCAAACAGCTCCCTACCCATTACCGTCTCCCTAAGAATATTCAGTGCGGTGGCCGGTTTTGCATAAGCATTAGGCCCAAACTGCACAATATTCTCCGAATTGGTCATAATAGGTTCCAATTGATCCTTCGGCAAACGCATATAATCCGTGATCTTATGCGCCGGTCCGCGACGCGATGGAAAATCCTTATCCCATTCCTGCTCTGTCAAAAACTGTAAAAAGGTATTCAAACCTTCATCCATCCAGGTCCATTGCCTTTCATCCGAATTCACGATCATCGGGAAGAAATTATGTCCTACCTCATGGATGATCACCCCGATCATCCCATATTTCACCGCCTCCGAATAGGTCCCGTCCTCATCAGCACGACCATAATTAAAACAGATCATCGGATATTCCATCCCATTGGCCGCTTCCACTGAAATGGCTACCGGATAAGGGTATGGAATCGAGAATTTGGAATAGGTTTTTAAAGCATGTGCCACCACTTTGGTGGAATATTTTCGATATAAAGGATAAGCTTCTGGCCCGTAATACGACATGGCCATGGGCTGGTTTCCAGGAACACCTTCATTCACCTTCAACGCATCCCATACCAAACGACGGGAACTCACAAAGGCAAAATCACGGACATTCTTGGCTTCATAAACCCAAGTTTTCTTGGCTTTGGATTTCTCACCCATCGCTTTTTGGGCATCGGCCAAGCTCACGATTTCAATTGGCTCCTGGCTGCTTTGGGCTTGCTTCCATCGGTTAAGTTGTGTAGCATTCAATACCTGCCCATAATTCTGACATTCACCAGTAGCTCCAACGATATGGTCCGCGGGAACCGTGATATTCACTTTATAATCTCCAAATACCAAGGCAAACTCTCCTCTACCGGTGAACTGTTTATTCTGCCAACCTTGGAAGTCCGAATAGACCGCCATTCTTGGAAACCATTGTGCGATGGTATAGAGGTAATTATCATCTTTCGCAAAATATTCGTATCCGCCGCGGCCACCCTGCTCCATGCGATTGGTAATCTTATAATCCCAATCGATATGCAGATTCATTTTTGCACCCGGCTTCAAAGCGGTTGGAAGGTCGATGCGCATCATCGTATAATTGATGGTGTATTTCAAAGGTTTATTGGATCCGTCCGTCACCTTATGGATATTTACGCCAAACCCCTTCTTTTCAGGGACTAATGTTTTCAATTGCTCAATCGACATGCGTTCGCTCAAACTACTTTGATTGAATTTTTTGCTTTCTGAACCATCTGCATGTTCGTTTTCATCCAGCTGAACCCATAAATAGGTCAAGGGGTCTGGAGAATTATTGGTATAGGTAATGACCTCAGAGCCTTTAAGGATTTGGTTCACTTCATCGATCTCCACATTGATGACATAATCTGCTTTCTGCTGCCAATACATGGACCCAGGAGCACCAGAAGCGGTCCGGAAGATATTCGGATCACTCAACAAGGTGCCCAATTGTTCAAATTTATTGCCATGATTTGACCCAGGATTTTGTTGAGCCTGAGCAAATGCTAAACACAGGGAGCCAGCGATTACTAAGCTTTGGGTTTTTAGGTTGCCAAATATTTTCATAGTGGAATACGTTCAATAGCCATAATAAAGGAAATACCGATCACTGCAGATGATAAAAAGAAACTCCAGTCCCTATTATTGACCCGGAAGATCTTCAGCATCAGTTCGGACAGTAGGATAACAAAGAAAACGATAATTAGTTGTCCAAATTCCAAACCTATATTAAAGGATAAAAGAGGAACCACAATGTTTGCCTCTTTTCCCAAAAGTGATTGCAAATAATTGGAAAAGCCCAATCCATGGATCAGACCAAAGATGAGGGCCATACTGTAGAGAATAGCAGCGCTTCGCTGCTTTCTTCTTTTCGGCAGGTTATAAAGCGCCGTAATCAGGATAGTGACAGGAATCAGGAATTCGATCCAGCTCATATCAACCTTGATAATCTTGAAGGCTGCCAAGGCAAGGGTAATGGAATGGCCGATTGTAAAAGCTGTAACCAACCAAAGCAGGCGTTTCCAGTCCTTTAAGGTATAGCTACAACATAAAACCAAGACAAATAGGATATGGTCATAGCCATTGAGGTCCAGAATATGTTGCCAACCAAGTTGAAAGTAAATGGAGAAATCGCTCATGATTTAGGTTATTCCAATAATATCACACAAATTTAATATTATTTTAATAAGGAATATTTTATAACTAAATAATTACATAGTTCAAGGATTTAAACTAACCAATTATTTATCCAATACTAACTTTTTGATTCGATCATCAGCCTGCAGCAGTTTAACCTCTTGTTCTGAAAGCTGCACAGAAAATTGGAAATAGTTCGGCATCGGTTGGGAAACATCGATCTGCCGGCCAACATTGATGTTCAGATCCTGAAAAACAGTGATAACAGCATCCTTAACCACAAGAACGGCCTTCGGTTCTGCCAGACCATTAAGTGCAATCGTCAACATATAGGATTCCGACAGGGTGCCCTTATAGGCAATCCGGTCATTTTCATCCTTTTGGCAGGAATTGAAGGTCAGTAAAAGGCAACATCCCAACAACAGTACAACTATATTTTTCAAAGGTTTAGCTTGTTTTAATAATAATAACAGCTTGTTCATCAGTTAATTAATTAGTTTTGGCATGGAAAATTAATAATTTTCCTGAATATTGGATACTTTAGTGTGATAAAAATATGAAAAACCTAAAATACAATTGGAAAGTCCTATGTTTCGTTTTAATATTTGTAACGAGCATTGCCTTCGCACATCCATTTTACGTTAGCATCAGTTCCATCACGTTCAACCCCCAAAAGAAACAGGTAGAAATATCCTGTCGGCTCTTTTATGATGATCTCGAACTGGCCATAAAAAATCAGATGAACCAACGCATTGATGTTATTAATCCGAAGAATAAACAGCAGGCCGATTCTACGATATCTCAGTATATAAGGAACAATTTTCGGATGAAAGTAAATGGTAACCCGGTTGAGCTCAGGTACCTAGGATATGAAATCATTGATGATGTGGCTTGGTGTTATTTATATTCCGAACAGATCAGTTCCATTAATCGACTGGAGGTGACCAATCAACTATTATATCAGGATTTTAAGAGGCAATCCAACATTATGCATGTGCAGGTTGAGAAAACAAAGAAAAGTTACAAGTTAGATCATCCAAAGCGAGTAGCTTCGTTCAGTTTTTAATGGATGAATGATAGAATTGGTAAAAACCTAACCCCCTATAAACACAAAATGCTTTTCGTTAAAAAAGCACATCTAAATTTTAATTATTGATTTTTGTTTTTTAGAAGGTTAACTTTTATTGTTAACACTTCTAGGATTTGGTTTGGATTGATCTCCGACAAAACCCCAATTCGTTACATAATATAAATATGGGTTTCTGACTAGGGTTTGTTTTTTCTTCTTCTCTTTTTTAATCATATTATTTCCTTTCTTTTATTGTTACGGCAATAATATAGCAAAAACCAGTCCAATTTCCAAAGAAATGGTTTATTTTTTTTTAAATAAGCTATTAAACTAAAATATTGGGAATTTAGGGATATATTTCTTTTAAATTTAACGATACACTTCCTTTAAAGGAACGCTTCTTTTATACGTAAAATCTGTTGGCGAACATCCAATGATATGTTTAAATAACCTATTAAAATGAACTACGGTATTAAAACCACAAAGATAGGCCACTTCCGATATATTCTCCGTAGAATGGTTGACCAATAATTGGCAAGCCTTTTCTATCCGTATCTCGTTCAAGAAAGTAACATAGGTTTTCATGGTGTGTTTCTTGAAATACTTACAAAAGGCCGAAGGGGTCATGTGGATTAACTTCGCAATCTCATCAATGGTAATATCCTTCGCATAATTTTCCAGGGTATATCTTAACACCTCATTGATTCGGATACCGACCCGGTCGTTGAAATTGGAATCCTGCAATCCAGAGTATAGGGAAATCATATTCGATTCCTGGGTAAAAAGGAAATCAAATACGGTAAATACCTTTTTGAGTTTGCTGATATTTTGGGATCTAAATAAATCCAGGAACACTTCTTTAATCTCCAGACTATGCTTAGGGCTTAATTTTTTGGAAGAATCCAAGTTCTTGAAGAAATCGCGAATGGAACGAAGTTCCGACATTTCGAACAGGGATCTTAATTTTTCAAACCCAACGAATAGATGAACAACATGGATTAATTCTATGGAATCATTCTCTTTAATAAAAACATGTGGATCATTCGCCTTCAGGATATAAATCTCATCCTTTACAAACGGTTGGATTAAATTCCCGATCACCACGGAACCCCTACCCCTAACAATGTATGAAATCTGAATTTCTTTATGCCGGTGATAGTGGCTATAAAATTGTTCAAGGATATCTTCTTGTACATAAAATGATCCTGACCCACCCGCTGGGGCAGTAAATTCGATAGGTGTTTTCACCTCCATGTTTTTAATCGATTCCATACTAGAGAGAAAATTTAATTCAAATGGTTTAAAAGTCTGGTGTTAAAATTCATAACTAAGTTTAACAAATCTAAGATTTTTTTTTATCCTATTAGCATAGGATTAAACATAAAGTGAACTTTTTTCTCTTAAAAGTTATTGTTACACTTTTTATTGTCAAAAATTTAAGAAACAATCATTTTTATTGGAAAAAATAAGAAAACTGTTCTTAGCTTGTTGAAATATTTTAAATCTACCGGAATCCAAGTTTGATTCTTCATCTAAGTGAGGTCTAAGTGAGATGTAAGTGAGTTGTAAGTGCCTTTAGTCACTTACAACTCACTTACAACTTGCTTAGACATTTCTTCCATAGTGAATCTAAAAAGATATTCCTAAATTGGTCCATCATATACTTGGAAGGATGAAAGATGTTTTAATAATAGCTTTAGGCGGTGGAATCGGCAGTATAATGCGGTATTTTGGTGCACAATTTATCAGCAAGAATTACCCTTCGCATATTCCTATGGGAACCCTGCTTATCAATATTACCGGATGTCTACTTATTGGCTTGTTGATCGGTCTATCGGATAGACAGCAATGGCTAAATAATGAATGGAAACTCCTATTGATCACCGGTTTCTGTGGTGGCTATACCACCTTTTCCACTTTTGCAGCCGAGAACATCAACCTGATCCAAAACCAACAGATCGGATACGCTATCCTCTACACGGTTTTATGTGTGGCTTTAGGTTTATTGGCGGTTTGGGCAGGACTTTCCTTAGGAAAAGTTTTCCTTAGTAACTGACCAAATTAGAGTTGAATACCAGCCCTTCCTTCCGTTCAATATCCTTCATCTGATTCACTAATATCCGAACGCTTTCTTTTGCCAATACATCGGTAGGCTGTTTCACATGACTGATGGGATGATAGAAAAAATCATACACTTCACTGGCATCAAAACACAAGACTTCTAAATCCTTTGGAATCTGAACCCCTCTCTGGGTCAATATTTTCAATCCTGCAACCGACAAGGTGTTGGTGGCAAACACCATCACATCCGTCTTTTGTCCATCCAGGATTTCATATACCACCGATTTCAGTTCCTGATGTTGATTTGCATAATCAATTTCAAAAACATCGGTTACCATATCTTTTGCTGCATCTTTAAATCCAGCCTTCCTATCGATCATATGTTGAAGTTGGGTATTGTAACTGATCAACGAAAGATGTTTAAAACCTTTTTCAATCAGGTTCTTTACCCCTGCGAACATCGATTGGTAATTATCCGTGATGACATAGCTGCTATGGATATGTTTAAAATGCCTATCAATCAAGCACAGTGGTATGCCCAAGGACATGATATATTCAATAGTTTCCTCCGAATTTTCCGGTGGAGAGATGATAAAACCATCTACCTGCCTTTTAATGAACACATCGACTAATTTCTTGAGCTTTTCAGGGCTCTCATCAGAGCTTCCCATAATGGTGGTCAACCCAAATTGGCTGGATTCATCCTCCACCCCTCGTGCAATGGAAGCAAAAAATGGATTGGAAATATCGGCAACGATCAATCCAATGGTATTTGTTTTTCCTGATTTTAAGCTCTGGGCGATGTGATTGGGTTTGTAATTCAATTCCAAAGCGGCCTGCTTGATGCGCATGGCTGTTTCTTTGCCCACTCTTCCCTTTTCCTCATTGCCACTGATCACATAGGATACCAAGGCAGTTGAAACACCCAAATGCTGTGCAATATCCTTTAATGAAACTTTCTTAGCCATGTTATAAAGATAAATTAAAATAAACACTTGTTAATACTTCCGGAAGATTTGATCCCCCCAATTATCCAGTATTCGGTTATAGGCCTCCGAAGCTGCCCCATTTCCCCAGTCGTAGATGGTAAATTCCCCAATTCCAATGCCCTCAGCCGAGGTATGCCCATCATGACCATAATTTTCCATCATAAAACCATAATCCCGTTCATTCATAAAAGGCCATCTTTTTTCCCATTGCACTTTGCTAAGGGCATTTTCCGGGCAATACATCAGTACAAAAGATGCCCGTAAGGCCGCTATCCCCCGCTGCATGTAATCCTTTCTTTTCAAGGCCTTCCCATATTGAAGAATGAGCTCGGCGAATAAACTCTGTCGCGAATCATTCCATTCGGCATCCGCATTCATCACCCCAAAACCGCCAACAGCAGGAATATGGATGAATCCCGGCTGCCAAACCGCTTGCCACATCAATAGTTCATCCATCACACGCTCTCCTAATCGTAGATGAGTCTCATCCCTGCTTATCCTGTACGCCTGAAAATGGGCCTGGGCTAAATAATACATACTCAAGGTATTCTGTTTGTACATATTATTCCGAATGACCTTCCGCCCGACCAAATCCACCGATCCAAACCTACTACAGGACCAATAGGTCTCGAAATCCTCCCATTGTCCATGCGCCAAACATAATTGATCAACGGCTTTTAATGCGCGCCATGCGGCATTCTTGAACTTTTCTTCCTTCGTGATTTCAGATAGTTTCAGTAAAAAGGTCACGGACATGGCCGATTCTGGACTCTTGCTGAGGACCTGCAGGTCCTGATGCGTTTGTACATCGATCCAGGCAGGGAAAAAACCATCCTCTCGTTGGATCTTCAACAAGCCTTCCCCATAATTTCGGGCAAAGTCCAATAACCTTTCATCCTTTTCCAAATCCTGATACCACTCCAACATAAGAAAGGCCGTAAAACTCATATCGAGGACATGGAATGGCGCTTCCTTTGCCGCTTTTCCAAAAGGATTTCTATCCGAATTGCCGTAATAATAATGTTGCCAGCCTTTGGACCGCCAATAACTCTTTCCGGCTATTTCACGAGACTCCATTTCGGTAGCAATCAAACCAGGAAAAAATCCATCTTGCTGAGGAAATGCCAAAGCCAACTCTTTGGTTTTTAAGGCATACCCCTTCAAGGAATCATTATGGGTTCTCAAGGCATAACGCATCAATCCAGATGCGGAACGGAATGAGTTAAACCAGGCCTGGTTCCAGATGGATCGAAATTCCCGCTCATTGATCTCGCCCTTGTAATTGGGACTTTGGGTTACATTGACAATAAAAGTGGGGGCTCCGACCCTTTTCCCATGGAGATCAAACTCCTGCCAAACCGCATCCTTCCAATTTTTGAATGCCCAATTATAGGTATGCTGCACATAAGTATCTAAATCCGACTTTAGCAAGGCTTTGTTCTTCTCATTCGCTTTCTCCCCCCATTTTTGCCATAAGAACTGGTTCACTTTCGCAAAGGGGTTTCGGATATCCTCTTCCTCTTCGGAGATCAGGATATAAGCTGCCAATTGATTTTTCCCTTTCGGAAAATTCGTTTTCCCCAGTTTTTCATACAGCACATGATCTGTAATCTTAGATGCAGAAAAACCTAGGGAAAGTAGATTCTTCATGGCATCCATATCCATAAACCAAGGTGCTTTATCCTGATGCTGCAGCAGATCCAGATCTGGAACGATGGCCAAGAACCTATCCTCACTCGTATTGATCATGGCCGGTGAGCGAAAAACATGCTGCGGCATGATATGGTTATCCGTAGGCGTCAGATGAGGTGCCCAATGGAATAAAGGCATAAACATTGGCCTGATCTGTACCTCCCAGAAAGCCAGAGATAGATCGTTAGCACAATCCCACTCAAAAGCAATGTAATAAACCCCCTTGCCCATCTTCCGGATTTCTCCTTCTGGTTTAAACCCCTGCGGAGCAAAGTAGCTTATCGATTGGATATACGGTATAAGATCCTTCGGAATATCCATGCTGATCGAATCTTCCGCCACAAAGTGAAAACCTTTCTCTCCATAAGGAGAGGCTTGGACAATCCCTAGCAGCAAAAACATCCATATACTGGTCAGTAAATAGACTGGACTTCTCATAATTTCTGAAACTTGGTCAATTGGTTAATGTTGAAACAATTTAAGCAATTAATCCACGACAATAGCTAAACCATTGGCAACTTTTCGCGGTTCGGCATCCGAATACACATTGATCTCCCGAAAACCAGTCCCTTCCTTTTGAATCAAGGTACTGGAACCCCCACCATCCAGATTCAGCGCATGCTGAACCTTCAGGCTGAAGAACAATTCAGACATTTCCCGGAAACTCATGCCGATGGAATGTTCCGCCTTTCGGCCATCCACCACCAAGAGATAGAATTTCTCGGCATTAAAGCCCAAGGATGTACGTGGATGTCTTTCCGAATTGGCATGACTGACCATGGCATAATCGCTCATTAATTTTTCCACACCTCCAATCCCCTCCGAAATAGAATCCTTCAATTTTGTATAATTCAGGTTCCCTCCAATCAGAAACTCGCCTGTTTTCTTAACCGCAAAGAAGCTATGCCAGGTATCAAAAAACTTATCATGAATGATCTTTCCCTCCTGTACAAAAGGTCCCCAAGGGTTCCCCTTCCAGTAGAAAAAATCCCCATTTACAGCAAACTGTATCTTGGATGCGTAGGGCGATTGTGTCGCCATTTCCTTCACCGTACCTAATTCATAATCCGAGGAATCCTTGGTCAAGGAAATGGTCTTTAATTTTAGATTTGCCTTAGCGCGATCCATCGCTATTAGATGAAATGCTAGCGGCGCATCGGTTTGGTTCTGTATGTTGACCGAATATAACTTCAGTCCATCAAGAACAGCTGTTTCTTTGAATTCCACTAGGTTTTTGACATAGCTTAGCTTTTGGATCTGATCTTCCACATCTACCTGAAGATCCAATACTACCGGCGCTATATTTTCTGCTTTGTTGCAAGCTAGCTGCAACAGCAAAAAGATTCCCCATATATTATATTTAAACTTCATCTTCCAATTATTTTAAAGGGTAAAAACCATCTGTTCTAAAATCCTTATAGCGATAGATATCACCTGCTGCATCCAAACCAACGAGATCCCCTTTTAGCACCATGATTTTCTGGTACATATCAAACCCTTCACCGATCAATCGCCTATTGGAAGGCACAGCCAATTCCGACATGCTATAAGCCCACAGTTTCCCATTACTTTCCAAGGCCAATAATTCATCCTTAAAGGCCATCAGTTGTTTGTAACCCTTGAAGCCAGTAGCCACTTCTGTTTTTGCTGCAGAAACATTGCTCAAGACAGGTTGTCTATTCATGATTCCATTGGCATCTACGGTCAACAGGTAATTCTTGAATGGGACCAAAGTCCATTTATTCCAAAAATCGCCCAACCAGAAAGGATTGGCTTGTGCCATGGTATAATCCGCATTGATCCTGAAACTAAATAATCCTGCCCAATAAGGATGATTTCTAAAAACAATGGATTGATCGTCTATCAAATACCAGGATTCCGAAGCATCCCAGAATACCCCGACCACTTTAGGCGGATCGCTGAAGACTCCTGCCTGATCTGGAACATAGGACATGATATCGTGGTTATTCTTTTTAAGCAATAGACTACCGCGTGAACCTGGACCAATAAACAATCCCCAATTGGCGCCCAAACTCAATACCTTATCCCTTGGTACCTCTCCACGTGGATAACTCACCTGAATAACATAATAAATCGTTTGGAATTTTTGGTTGGTAGCAATTCCAGAAGACTGCGATTGGATCGTGATGGGCAACAAATAAGATTTGAACAATTGCAGGTTCGCATCCGGTTTGATCTGAACCTGTAATTTATTGCTCATCCTTTGGCCAGCTGTAATCAATAAATTACTGCCTGTCAATTGGTAATTGGAAGCGGGGAGCAATTCATAATTAGTACCATTAGCCCTGTTGAAAGAATCCAGCAAGGAGGCATCTGCCGCCGCCGTGATTTGGATATCCTGCCCAGCATCCTTTGGCCCACCTAAATACACATTGAAATCGAGGTCTATAGGCTCACCACTAGGGCTAACAGCCTGTTGAACCACTCCTCTTTCCGCTTTCGGAATGTACAATTTTCCATAAAGCGCATCTTCTTCTGCTGTTGTTTCGTAAATGATCACCTTGCTACAGGAAAACATCATTACGATCAAAAGCAATCCGAGTATATAATTTATCTTACTTTTCATAATAATATCATTTATAGCTTACCAGCCTACGTTCTGCACCATATATGGATTCTTTTCGATCTCCCCGATCTGAATTGGCCATAGATAATGTTTTGGTGAGGTAAATACCCTTCTTTCGATCACCGTTCTTTTATAATAAGCAGGATCTTTTAGGTGGGTACCGGCCATGATGTTCATGCCGTAGATGGGTCCAGAATCATACGATCTGGCAATTTTCCAACGTCTCACATCAAAATAACGTTGCGCCTCAAAGGCCATCTCTACCCTTCTTTCCTGTTGTATCCGTTCGCGCATGCTTTCCTTACTCAATCCGGCAGGAAGATCAGGCATGCCCGAACGTGTCCGGATTAGGTTGAGGTATTTGTACACATCGGCTACAGGACCTTGGGATTCATTCAATGCTTCGGCATAATTCAGATAGATTTCAGCCAGACGGATTTCCACCCAGGTATTCAATCCAAATTGATTCTGAGGGATGTTACTGGTATGGTTCACCATTTTGCGCATCAGATAGCCCGAAATACAATAGTCTGAACCTGCCTTTTCACGTCCATCCTTACCCGTGAACCAAAACTGAACCTCCGCATTTTTCCAACGCGAACCGGCAAAGGTTATGGAAGCATAAAAACGTGGATCACGATTGATGTACATATTGCTAACTCCTGCGGGGTAATAATCCTTAGGATGTTTTGCTGCTACAAATCCATCTTCGCGATAACCGGATTGGGGGTTGATAATAGGCGAACCATCTGAATTGTAACCGCTGATCGGTTTCTCGCCATTGTTCATTTCATAGGCATCCACTAAGCCTTGGGTTGGACAATAAATGGAATATCCACCATAGGAGGTGGGATTAGCACAACGTTCAAAATGCTGTTTGACACCATTGTTCCGAGCCAATAAAACTTCCCTATTATTTCTTATCGTAAATACCTTTTGGTAGTTATCCATCGGGTCATTCGTTGGAGAATAATATAAGCCATAACCATTCTGTTCAGCTCCATCGATACAGGCTTTTGCTGCTGCAGCTGCCTGTGCCCATCGGTTGGCATCGTAATCCGGAAACAAACGGGTTCCATCATCGTTCTTCAAATTCCGATAATCGGGATTCCCATTGAATAAAGGACTCGCCATATACAGCAATACCCTTGATTTAAGGCCCATTGCTGCAGCTTTGGTGATCCGTCCATAATCTATGGGTTCCACATTCCAATCCAAAATGGCGATCGCTTTATCGCATTCCGCCGCAATAAATTCGGCAACCTTATCCACTGGATTTCTTCTGATCTTACTAAAATCCTCATCCAATTTGATGGTGCGATCCACGATAGGAACAGCGCCATACATTTTCATAATATTAAAATGGTAGTAGGCCCTTAAAAATATAGCCTCTCCTTTCCAAACTTCTTTATCCCGTTCATCCATCGGAACTCGATCTATATTTTCCAGGAAGATGTTGGTCTTCCGGATACCTTCATACATAAAACCCCATACATCGGGATGAAAATCGGCAGGGCTCCAAGCCCCGGAATTCAGCAGATGCGAATAGGCTCCTGTCCAGGTGATCTCCATTTCATCGCTGGCACCGGTAAATGGGTTTCTTTCCTCCCAACGGGAAATCTCCAGCATGGGCGGCATATTATGGTATACGGAAGAGAGGAAGCCTTCTGCAAACTGCCTTTCGGAAAACACCTTATCGATATCGAGGTTTTCATCCGGCTGTTTTTCCAGGAAATCACGCTCGCAGGATAGTAAGCAGGCTCCAGCTATCAGTATTTTGAAGATTAAATTTCTTTTTTTCATGACTAGTTCATTTAGGTTTAAAAAGTCAATTGTGCACCAAAATTCACGATCCTTTGCAGCGGATATCCCGGAGTACCATAATTTGCTTCCGGATCGATGATCTTGATCTTATCCCAAGTAATCAGGTTCGTTCCATTAGAGAATACCCGGATCCCATTCAAACCGATTCTCTTCAAGGACTCGGGCGCAAAAGAATAGGCAATCTCTGCACTCTTCAACCGAATGAAACTGGCATCTTGAAGGAAATGTGTGGATGTCTGGTTATTGTTCAGGTTATCCATGCTCGATACCCTAGGGTATTTGCCGTTGGGATTTTCTGTGGTCCAACGATTATCATAATATTCCTGTAGGATATTGTAGGTACCTAAACCCATCTGGAAGGGATACATGGAAGGGCCATCGATAAAAATGGAGGTTTTGGAAGTCCCTTGAAAAAAGAGGCTTAACTCCGCTCCTTTATAGGCCACCGTAAAGTTAGCTCCATAAATAAATTGTGGAGTCCTTGGGTATCCTATCGCAACACGATCGAAGATATCAATCACACCGTCGCCATTTACATCCATGTATTTAATATCCCCAGGCTGCACATTTTCGATGAACGTTTGTCTAGGGCTATTATCGATTTCATCCTGTGTTTGGAAAATTCCCATGGAGATGTATCCAAATGGCTGATCAATTAAATGCCCGATGGGATTTTGGTAAGGGTATAGGTAATTCGGAAGATCATCCTTGACCCGGATACTTTTTGCATAGGTCATGGTTCCCCTGAAATTATAGTAGAACCCTGCCTGGGTCGTATGCTTCACCTCCAATAATCCATCAATACCGTAGTTCTTGGCCTTTCCTAAATTCGCATAAGGAATTACCCAAGGATAATAACCAGCCACTCGTGGGATCACCCCACGCTGCAATAGGATATCCTGCCTATTTTCCCGGAAACCATCTACCTGAAGGTTTATTTTTCCATTAAACAACTGGAGATCCAAGCCTAGGTTGGCTTTATTCGCAACTTCCCAGGTTACATTTTCATTTCCGATCTGATCTTCATTATAGCCGGCCAACCAGGTCTGTTGTTCGCCAAAAGGATAATCCTGTCCACCACGAATAATGTTGGTCAGGAATAAGAATCGACGACCACCAATCTGATCGTTTCCGACCTGTCCATAAGACCCACGGATCTTCAGGTGGTTGATGACTTCACTGTTCCAGAAAGGTTCATTGCTGAGCACCCAACCTGCGGCTACGGACGGGAAAAATCCATAACGCTTTCCTTTCGGAAAGTTCTCCGATCCATTATACCCTGCATTCAGCTCCAAGAGATAACGCATCTTGTAATCATAGGTCAAACGTCCGGCAAAACCTCTACGGCGAAATGGAAGGTTCGCCAAACTGGTCCCTGCCGTTAGGTGTACATAATCCCGTTGGTTGTATAGGAACATGGCCGTTACATTATGCGCCTCTTGAAAGGAACGGTTATAGTTCAGACTGGCTTCAGAGTAATATGCCCTATTCGAGGAACTACCTGATCCATAACCCATAGCACCTTCTTCACGAATATCCGGGTTTCGGTATAATTCTTCCCCATTGGTGCCTAATCCCAGATATTGTCGGATTCTATACGGCTTGAAACGATCGTTCCATCCTTGGTAATAATGGTCATAGGAAAATAGTCCGCGCAGGGACAAGCCTTGAGTCAGTAGTTTGGAAAGATCCCATTTACCACCAAATGTTCCCTGCAGGGTATTTCTATCCTGTGTACTATAACCCGACCGCACCACCAATCCATAAGGATTTTCTTGGAGATAGGAAGTCTGTCCGCCGGCGATCGACCCATCCGGATTGGTGATCGGGAAGTTGATCGGGCTGGTTATTTTCAAGGCCCTGAAAATATCCGGCGCGGATCTTCCTGGGTAATTACCCCGTTGGATGATTCCCCCAAGCCCCAGTTGCAAAGCAATGGATTCTGATAACTTGATATCCACATTGGATCTAAAATTATAGCGCTGCATCTGGGCATTATTGTTCCAGAAATTATCCGGATCCTGTTTGTAGATACCGTTCTGTACGGTGTATCCCACATTGGTATAATATTGGATGATTTCACTACCACCGGTAACCGCTAAGTTATTGATGGTCTGGAAGGTATTTTCTTTTAAGATGGTATTTACCCAATCTACATTAGGGTATAGATAGGGGTTTCTACCATCGGCAAATGCCTCCAGTTCCAATTGCGAATAGATCGGATTCTTCCCTTCATTCAATTGGGCTTCATTGATCAACCCGGCATATTGTGGACCATCGATGTATTTCGGTAGGCGTTGAGCAGTAAGCAGGGCATTCTCCGTACGGAATACCACCGAAGGTTTTCCTAATTTCCCTCTTTTTGTGGTGATCAGGATAACTCCATTTGCTCCACGGACACCATAGACCGCTGTTGCGGAAGCATCCTTTAAAATGGAGAAACTTTCAATTTCTTGGGTATTGATATTGTTGAGGTCACGTTCTACCCCATCAACCAAAATCAGTGGCGAACGGTTTTCCCAGGTTCCAAAACCTCGGATGAAGATGGCGGCACCATCATACCCCGGTTCTCCGGAGCTCTGTCGGGTAACAATACCTGGCATACTGCCCGCTAAAGAATTCGATAAGGAGGGTGTGGATATCCGTTGGATATTCTGAACGGGAACTTCCGAAATAGCACCAGTAACCGTGATTTTCTTCTGTGTTCCAAACCCAACGACCACCACCTCGTTCACCTGCTGTTCCTTTAGATTGGGTTCCATCTTGATGGTGATGGTTCTACGGCTTCCTACGGTTATTTCCTGACTGGTATAACTCAGGTAGGAGACCATCAGCTGTTCTGTTTCAGCTGTAATTTCGAGGATAAACTTGCCTTCATTATCTGTTTTTGTCCCACGATTTGTGCCTTTGACCAGCACACTAGCACCAACTAAGGGTTCACCTTTCTCATTGGTAACCAGTCCATTCAAAACCCAAGATTGCTGCTGGTAATTGGTGGAGATCGAAGCGATATGTTTTCCGAACGAAAAACAATTTCCACTATTACTTAAAAGAATCGAGAAAAGGAGAAAAACACGCAACTGAAAAGACAAGCGAGATCTTTTTTCCATATATTAGAAATTGGTTATTAATAATCGATAGGCAAGATTGTCCAGACCGAACCTATCTTTTATTTAATGATTAATAAATTGATAATTTTCATCAGCCATATGAGAGCCTAGCTGTCATATGGTTTTTTTTGTTTTAAACTGTTTATATAGGTCTATTTCTGTTGTATAGTTCATTTCCAATCTGTTGATAGCGTTGATACCTATCTTCGTAAATTGTTTTTAAGGATTCATCGGGTAGAAATGTTTTCTCAAATCCCAATCCCATCTTCTCCATGGCTTCTTGAAGATTCTGATGGATCCCGGCAAGGGTAGCCGCTAACATGCAGGCCCCTAAGGCGCAGGTTTCCAACGATTGATGCACCTGAATGGGCCTTTGCAATACATTGGCCAAGGTCTGCATCACATAGCTGGATTTTTTGGCTATACCGCCAATGGCGGTCACCGAATTTATTTCTACTCCCTGTTTTTCCATATCATCCACTATGGCGCGCGATCCGAAACAGGTGGCTTCCACCAAACTCTGGAACAAACTCACCGCATCCGAACCTAAATGTAGATCTACCATAGCCCCTTTGGCATGTGGATCCACGTAAGGTGTTCTTCGCCCATTGAACCAATCCAGCGAAATGGGATTATGAAGTTCTACCGGTCGGCTTTCGGCCTTTTCAGCCAATCGCTGTAATATCTGATCTTTCCATGTTTCTGCAATGTTTTCATCCAGATCCAATTCGTTGACCGAAAATAGGAGCAAGTCTCTGTACCAGCTGAACACATCTCCAAAAGCAGATTGCCCAGCTTCCAGCCCTACAAGTCCCGGAACGATCGATCCTTCTACCTGTCCACAGATCCCTTTGACCAATTTCCCATCCAATTCTTCCTGGGAAATCACCAACATATCGCAAGTGGAAGTTCCCATCACTTTACAGAGCACGCCCGGCTGAATTTCAGCACCGATAGCACCTACATGGGCATCAATGGCGCCTACTCCCACCTTCACAGAGCTGGATAAACCCAATTTATCAGCCCATTCCTTGGAAAGTTGGCCAGCAATTTCATCCGCAGAATATAAATCCTTCGGTAAGCTTTGGTAAATCCGGGTTAATGCTGGGTCTATATGTTCGAAAAATGCCAAGGGCGGAAATCCTCCAAAGGCCTTTGCCCATAAGCCTTTATGCCCTGCCGCACATACATTTCGTTTCATGCGGTTGGCATCTTGGGTCCCGGTCAAAAAATAGGGAAGCCAATCGCTCTGTTCCACCCATGAAAAACAGGCTTCTGCCACTTCCCTATCCTGACGTAAAACGTGCAATAATTTTGACCAGAACCATTCTGCCGAATACATTCCGCCAACATGGCTTAAATAATCTTTTTCAAATAACTTCGCTTTCTCATTGATTTCCATAGCCTCCGAAATGGCCGAATGGTCCTTCCATAAGAAAAACATGGCGTTTGGATTTTCCGCGAATTCCGGATGTAGGGCTAAGGGTATTCCTTTTTCATCTACAGCCACAGGACTTGAGCCCGTCGCATCAATAGAAATCGCCAATACAGCGTCTTTTACCGCTTGTGGCTGTCCCCCCAAACATCCCATCAGACAGGCTTCCAAAGATTCGATATAATCCAATGGATGCTGGCGAAACTGATGTTTGTTCGGTTGACAATATTTTCCTTCCCGCCATCGCTTAAACAAGGAAACATGAGCACCTATCTCCTTTCCAGTCTCCGCTTCTACCAGAATGGCACGAACCGAATCGGTCCCGAAATCTACGCCTATAACATACCCCTTCTCCATAGCTTTTTAATGTGTTGGGTTCGACATGTCTAACTTTCCTTCTATCTTCCTAACTCCCCAGATAGCAAATGCAGCAATGACCACATAGCACAGCACCGGAATGATAAAACCCCTCGCCATGGTACTATGATCTGCGATCAGCCCCATGATGGGTGGACAAAATGCCCCTCCGGCAACCGCCATGACCAAAAAGGAGGAACCTTTTTTGGTTAAAGTCCCCAAATTGGAGATCCCCAAAGCAAATATGGTCGGGAACATAATGGACATGAAAAAGTAGGTGCTGAACAAAGCAATTACCGAAAGCCAGCCCAGGTTCATAAATACCAATATGTTAAGGATGATATTGACTACCGCATAAATGGCAAGCAATCGTTGTGGTGCTACAAATTTCATCAGATAAGATCCAGTTAATCGACCAATCCAGAAGGCACCCATTCCCCCTATTGCGAGGATCAGGGAAGCTGCCTGTTCGTTGTTCTTGGGCATAAAAAATTCCCCAAAGTAACCCAGATGTTCCATAATTCCGGCTATTGGCGTTCGTAGATCGTGGATCGCATCAATCACATAATTGATAAAAAAGGAATTTGTTCCCGTTTGTGCTGCCACGTAAAGGAATTGCGCGATGACTGCAAAAATAAAAACCGGATGTTTGAGAAGTCGACGCATCGGCGGGTTCTCCTCCATTTCGCCGCCCTCTTTTTTCTCTTTTATTTCGGGCAGCTTGATGACCAGAAAGACCAAAGCGACGACCACCACAATACAACCTATGGCCAAATATGGGGTTACCAGAGAGTCAAATTTATCATGTTCCCCTTCTGCTTCAGTGCCAAAGATCATTAAACCACCAATGAGCGGGCCTAAGATCCATCCCAATCCATTAAATGATTGGGAAATATTGATCCTTCTGGCGGCACCTTCCTTCGAGCCCAGAACAATGGAATAGGGATTAGCGGCTGTTTCCAAAAACGCCAAACCACAGGCAATAACAAATAAGGCGGTTAAAAAAGGGATAAAGGCTGCTAATTTTGCTGCTGGATAGAACATAAAAGCTCCTAGTGCAAATAATACCAGCCCAAAGATTATCCCCTTTTGGTATCCATAGCGTTTGATGAATAATCCCGCAGGGATGGCCATGGCTAAATAACCGATGTAAAGGGAAAACTGTACAAAACCCGACTGTGCCTTAGACACATGAAGCAGGTCTTGGAAATGTTTATCCAATACATCCAAAAATCCATGGGCAAAACCCCATAGCAGGAACAAACTGCATATGAACAGGAAAGGTATAAGTAGTCGATTACCCTGATCGTCTGTAAATAATTTCTTTTTAGTTTCCATGTTGCTTAACGGTATAATGGTCCAAAGGCTTGGCAAGCGCGGTAATCGGATCCTTCTGAATCCATTCCATATGCTGCCCAGGTAGCTGGTCTAAATATTTTATCTTCCGCAACATTGTGCATACAAACCGGAATACGGAGAATGGATGCCATGGTAATCAGGTCTGCACCGATATGTCCATAGCTGATGGCGCCATGATTGGATCCCCAATTGGCCATCACAGAATATACGTCACGGAAAGCCCCTTGCCCCATGGTACGAGGGACAAACCAGGTGGTAGGCCAAGTTTTATCTGTCCTATCGTTTAATAATTGATGTACTTCATCTGGAAGGTCTATGGTCCACCCTTCGGCCAGTTGTAAGCTTGGGCCTAAACCTTTGATCAGGTTAACCCGGCACATGGTCACCGGCATACCGCCTTTGCTTAAAAAGTTGGAGGAATAACCACCACCGCGGAAGTAATCCCGATTTGCAGGATACCAGGTTGTGGCATCCAGGCAATCTTGCACCTCTTGCTGCGAGATTTCCCAATAGGGTTTAATGGCTGCTTGCCCATCTTTTGACTGACGTCCAGAACCATCCAAGGTAGCTGCACCTGAATTGATCAGGTGGATAAAGCCATCTTTTGCTCTTCCTTCCGGTTGCCATCCGCTTACCCGCTCGACGGCAGTTGGGCTCCAGTAGGTCCTTACATCAGCAAAAATCTGGGCGGTATTGGTGAGTAGATGATTAAAGGCCATGGAAACTCCATTCAAGGAATCGTTCTCCGTAGCGACCATATACGGTGCGCGGATACCGTTCCAATCGAAGGAAGAGGTCAGCATGGCTTCCGAGAAATCGCCATTCGGCAGGAAGTCTGTCCATTGCCGTTGACCTTGGAAACCGGAAATATATGCATGATGCCCCATCGCCTCCTCGGCATGGCCCATTTCCGCCAATTTTGGATTCCCTTGCATGAGGTCTCGGATGATCATGGTCATTTTGACCACAAACTCCCAGTCCTCATCCTTTTCCTGGCGGCTTTTTACCTTATGTGTTTGATTGAAATCCTCGCCTTCTTGGCAATGTTCCTTGGTCCAAGCAATGGCTCTTTCAAATTCTTGTTCATCGTATATTCCCAGTTGTATCCTGCGGAGAACTTCCGTCGAATCCACATATTCATTGCGCATTCCCAGGTATTCCTGAAAGAATTCCGCATTGACGATGGAACCGACAATCCCCATTGATACCGAACCAATGGAAAGGTAACTTTTGCCTCTTAAAAAGGCTACAGCAAGCCCGGCTTTGGCAAATGCCAATAATTTTTCTCTCACATCATCGGGGATGCTTGTATCCCCAAGGTCTTGTACATCATGTCCATAAATACTGAAAACAGGCAGGCCTTTCTGGTTATGTGCCGCAACGGTTGCAGCCAGATATACCGCACCTGGACGTTCTGTGCCATTAAAGCCCCAAATCGCTTTGGGACGTAAAGGGTCCATGTCCATTGTTTCGGAGCCATAACACCAGCATGGGGTTACAGAAAGTGAAACGCCGACCTGTTCCCTATCGAATTTCTCCTGGCAATCCGCTGCTTCTTTCACCCCACCGATACAAGTATCAGCGATGACGCAGGATACGCGTGTCCCGTCTAAATACTTTAATTCTTGTTCAAATAACTGTGCGACGGCTTTCGCCATATTCATGGTTGTTTCCTCCAAAGACTCCCTGATTCCTCCCCAGCGACCATCAATGATTGGACGGATTCCGATTTTAGGATAATTGTTCATATGTATTAATTTTTGAAGGCTGTACGGATATCGTTGATTTCTATCTGGAATAAACTTTTGATCAATTGATTGATCTCCTTTTTGTCACCCATAAAGTGGTAAACGGCATGCTGATGCGTGAGGCTTTCGTTCGGCTTTAAAAATGCTGCAGGAGAAACACTTTCGATCTCATAGAATGGTCCCATCTGACCGCCATCTGCTAATGGCCCATCGTTGTAGGCATTGACAGCATCGCCCACAAATGGATCTTTTTTGGTAGTCCATTCCTGGTTTAAGTAGGTTTTTGAAGGATCTAAACTGTATTTGGTAATGGTCAACACGCCACTTTCCAGGTCGTAACTTCCGGCAATCTGCTTAGCGCGCTGTGCCGTAAGTCCTAATTTACCACGGGATTTTCCATCCGCCTTAAAGAACAATACCCCTTGTTTATAGACGATTCTGTCGGTTGGAATCTCCCCAAAATAATCGGTCGTAGCAACCTTTCCGCTGGCGTTTTCCTGATAAGGAATGAGGATCACCGTTGAATCAGACGGGTTGAACATATCCAGGTTCCAAAGGCAGGGAGCTCCGGTTTCTTTTGTCCAAGCGGCTGAGCCTACATTGCTAATGGTATTTTGGGTAGTAAAAGCAACCGATTTCAAACCTGGGCTCAAACTGATGCCTAATTCCTTTTCAACCTCGGCATTTTCCAATATCCGCACCTTGCGTTGCAGCTTGATATCCAAAGGCGTACCTTTATAATTAGTTATCACACTGCGTTTCTCCATGTTGACTTCTTTGCTGTCTGCTGCGACCAGATCCCAGGCTTCGGTATCAATCGCAGCTGGAGTCTTCCAATTTTCGAAAACCATCTCCGTATCCTTTTTGAAATACAGAGAAAATGGTCCTCCTTCAGGGCCCAACCATAAGCGGTCTTCGCCACCATAGGCATTCATATGCGGATCTATTTCGGCATCGAAAGCCTTATAATTGACCCAACCAAAACTTTTCCCCTCCGCCCCATTGGCTGTGGAAGTAAAAACTTTTGCTTGATATTTCGCGGAAACAATGATTTGTCCCAATCCACTTTCGTTCTGCAACAAGATGACGGAATCATACTTATTCAAGAAATCCAGATCATAGCCAAAGCTTCCTTTTTCATAGCTTACTTTCATACTGTCTTGCTGATTTTCGGTCGTTTTTCCTGTTTTTTGTTGGCAAGCTGCCACCAACACGGTTATTCCGAAGAGAATACCAATTGCTATCGGATGTCTCATGCTCTTTTAATTTACTTCTAGATCATTTTTTACTGGAAGATTCGGGAATTTCTGATGGGGTTCGGACTGGTACCAGAAGGCCACGGATATCATATCTGATTTTTGTGGCAGATACCTTCCTTCAGAACGCCAGCCCAGATCTTGGATGGTGACCTTCAGATCACCTTCAAAACGAACGGGATCCATGATATGCCAGCGATACATCCCGAACCGTTGTTGTGATTCATATAGCCCATCCGGACGGATGACCTGATGTAATCCGGCATAAGCTGTGGAGTATTCCTGATATTGACGGGTAGCCTTATTCTCAAAATTATAGGACCCGCAGAAATAATCCTCCAATCCGGTACCTACGATAGTGGCATAATCCTTATCGCCATCCATAAAGAATTTGATCTCGCCTTCTCCCCACCAGCCTATGTTGTTCACACCGACTCCCAAATAGGTTCCAACGTACTGTCCTTTCCCTTTGATACCATCAATGATGGTATGCAGGGCTCCAGTAGTCGGGTTAGAACGACGATACTGTGCATGAAAATAACCTTCATTAGCATCCACTTCTGTCAAAGCATAATCGATCTGATAATACAGGTTCATCGGATCGGCACTGATATTCTCCATGGTAATCTTACAACTTTTGCGGAAAGGCATCTTCCAATAGGAATTGAAGGCGCTTCCCGGATTTACGGTCATGGCCAATGAATTTAAGGGAGCAAAACGGTTCCAGGCCATTCCAAAAAAAGGTCCTACCGGAGACTCTACCGATGGCGTGCTTTCGCCGTCCCAATAGATCCGGAATATGGTATGGTTCCAATTCCCTGTCGGAGTCATCCAGATATGTTGGATAACACCTGATTCGTTGATCTCTGCCATGGTGAAGGTTTCTCCAGGTTTAATGGTGATAAAGGGATTAACCTTCCAGCCCACCCCTAATTCCCGGGAAGCATGGTGTGCATTGGCCACATTTGGCTGACCAGCATGTTTTGTGGGATCTGCCATCCCCCCTTTTCCTTTCTCTCCGGTAAAGTTCTCCGGACTGATGGAACGGGTCTTGGCATCAGATAAACGGGACAAGGTGCCGAGGTTCATATCCACCCCATTAAATTTCTGCTCCTTCTGACCATAAACGAGTCCAGTGAATAATAAGGAGGCAATCAAAAGTTTAATTTTCATATCTTATTGATTAGTTGATTTTCGGTAACTGGTTATTTTTCTTTTCAATTTAAACCTTTTTTGTTTTGCTAATATGTTTTTGCAAAAATTAAAACAACAAATTCTGTTTAAACGTTTAAGCGATTAGCTAACAAATAGGGGATCAGCAGCTTACAATTAAAATAAAATTTCGGTATTGATCAGTTTATAATTCATACAAGTATAATGCTTAATCGATTAAAAGAAAAATATTTTTTTATCATTTTTCAATAATTTCTTGAAAAAATAAGTTCTAAGCACCTAGGAATAAGATTTTAAAGCACAAAAAAAATCCATAAGATCGTTTTCTTATGGATTTTGCAACAAAGGATTTTTAGTTCCTGTGTTAAATGCTTCGAATGTAAGCTGTTATTCCTTGATCAATGCCCTGTCCAGATGCACATAGCCCCCATCCACATGAATCAATTGTCCGGTGGTATGGCTAGACCTGTTGGACAACAGAAATATCGCCATATCCGCAATTTCCTCCACTGTCGTCATTCTGTTCTGAAAGGGGATCCGATCGGTAATCTTTTCCAACGTTTCTTCTGGGTTATCCAATGTCTGAATCCAACTTTCGTATTGCGGGGTCATGCTTTCTGCTACCACAATCGCGTTTACTCGGATTTCATCTTTCAGCAATTCTACCGCCCACTCCCGGGTCAGTGCATTCCTACCTCCGTTGGACGCTGCATAACCAGAGGTCCCTCCTTGTCCCGTCTCAGCGGTCTTGGAGCTGATGTTCAGGATACTTCCTTTGGAGGCCTTCAAAGCAAGAAGGCTATACTGTGCCATCAAAAAATAGTGGATCAGACTATTGTGCAGGGATTGCACAAAATCTTCATAAGTTCCGGTCGCCAAGCTGACGCCATCGTTTAATCCAGCATTATTAACCAAACCATCTATCCTTCCAAAAACTTCCATGACCTTATCCACAGCAGCTCTACACTCTTCTGGCCTACCCAGTTCAGCCTGAACGGCCAAAGCCTTTCCGCCCAAGGCCTCAACTTCTGCTTTAACCGCCTCGTTATCTTTATCTTTTCTGCCTACAATCACTGGAATCGCGCCTTCCTTGGCCAATGCCATCACAATCCCTTTCCCTATTCCTTTCGCTCCTCCGGTAACTATGACTACTTTATCTTTTAATTCTAAATCCATATGCAATTAGGTTAAACCATAGAATTTTACGGCATTATCTCCCCAGAAACCAGCCAATTCCTCTGGGCTAAAATCAGTTAATTTGTCGGACACGATATGGATGGTATCCTTGAAAGATCCCGCCAATAAACATACTGGCCAATCTGATCCAAAAACCAGCCTATCTTTGCCAAAACATTGAATCACATGGGCAATATACTGGGTAAAATGATCCAGTTTCCAATGTTTCCAATCGGCCTCCGTCCCCAGTCCTGATACTTTACAATGTACATTCGGATGGGCCGCCAATTTTTCAATGAACGCTGCCCAATCGCTGAACTCCTGGCTTTTGATCGGAGGTTTGGCGATATGATCCAGCATAAATGCTTGTTTTGGATTGGCTGCTACACATTTCAGGGTACTTTCATAATGCCAAGGCTTGATCAAGAGGTCATAGGTATAACCATATTGAGTCAATGCGGCAATCCCCCTCAGAAAAGCATCCTTATGTAGGTAATCCGGATCGGATTCGCCTTCCACAATATGTCTGAACCCTTTAACCTTCGGAAACTGCTTAAAATGGTTCAACTGCTCTTCAACCTGCTCCGATTGCAGATCTACCCAACCTACAATTCCCTTGATCAATGCATAAACCTGGGAAAGCTCCAATAAAAACTCCGTCTCCCGGAGGCTTTGATCCGCTTGGACCGCCACAACACCGTCAAAACCATTGTTTTTTAAGGTCTGACCAATATCGTTCGGAAGGAAATTCCGTTGGATGACTTCCATCTCTGAAGTAATCCAGGCATCCTTTACCGGCTCATATAACCAAAAATGTTGGTGTGCATCAATCCTCATACCTATCCATTTTATTTTCTTTCATAGGCAACCACCGTTTGGCGTTGCACTCCTAAATAATCTGCTCCCAGTTCCATCACATCCCCAGGTTTCAGGTAGATCGCTGGATTGAACCCAAGGCCAACCCCTGCAGGTGTACCTGTTGAGATCACATCCCCAGGTAATAAGGTCATAAACTGCGAAACATAAGAAACCAAAGCCGGCACCTTAAAGATCAGGTTCGATGTATTTCCATTCTGGTACACCTTGTCATTTACTTTTAACCAAAGTGCCACCTTATTGATATCCGGAATCTCATCCGCTGTGGTCATGAATGGACCCATCGGCGCAAAAGTATCACAACCTTTACCCTTATCCCAGGTTCCCCCTCTTTCCAACTGGTATTCCCTTTCGGAAACATCATTGTGCAACACATAACCTGCCACATAATCCAAGGCTTCACTTTCTTCCACGTAACTTGCCTTTTTACCGATCACGATACAGAATTCCACTTCCCAATCGGTTTTAACAGAGTTTCTAGGGATCATCACCTCATCATTCGGGCCGATCAATGCCGTGGTGGATTTCATAAAGATGATAGGTTCTTCCGGAATCTTAGCCCCGGTTTCCTCAGCATGGTCTCTATAATTCAAGCCAATGCATACAATTTTCGATGGTCTAGCAAATGGAGCCCCCAGACGTACATCCGCAGGCAACTCAATCAACTCTCCTTCATTGGCCTTCACAAACTCTTCCAATCGTGCCAAACCATTCTCTGCGAAAAAGGATTCATCATAATCCCCTCCAAATGCAGAAACATCATAATTCTTACCCCCGATATGTACACCTATCTGCTCTTTTCCAGCCTCACCGTATTTTATTAGTCTCATGTTTTTTTAGTATTTAGTAGTTAGTAGTTAGTATTAAGACCTATGGTCTGATAACTTTTCCTATAATCAATTGTCTATTGTCTAAACTCTATTATCTATAATCTGATATCTATCATCTACCATCAATTATTCAGCTTAATGAATCCGCCATCTATAGGGTAGTCATTTCCAGTGATGAAGGCGGCGTCATCTGAACATAGGAACAAAGCCAATTTAGCGATTTCGGCTGGTTGTCCCATGCGGCCGATGGGCTGGGATTTGGATAGTTTATCGAACATTTCCTCCTCTTGTCCGGGGTAGTTTTTGGCAATGAAGCCATCAACAAATGGCGTATGCACGCGGGCTGGCGATATCGAATTTGATCGGATGTTATAGGCCATATAATCCCGGGCTACGGAAAGGTTCATGGCAAAGATAGCCCCTTTGCTCATGGAATAGGCAAAACGGTCGCTGATGCCTACTACGGCTGCAATGGATGCCAAATTGAGGATGGCACCTCCGCCATTGGCTTTCATAGCTGGAATTACCGCATACAAGGCATTATAAGCCCCTTTAACATTCACCTGATAAACCCTATCAAAATCAGCTTCCGCGCAGTGTTCCAGATCCCCTACATGGGCGATACCTGCATTGTTCACTAATATATCCACTCGCCCGATCTTCGCCACGATATCAATAACCTCTTGTTGGATCGAAACATTGCCAATATGAATATCGCATTTCCCTCCTTTAGATTCGATTGCTGCTTTCGTTGCTTCGGCTCCTTCGGCATTTAAATCCAAGATATGGACATGGGCACCTTCTGCACCGAACAATTCCGAAATTGCTCTACCAATACCACTACCACCCCCGGTTACCAACGCTACTTTGTCTTTTATTTTAGACATAACTATTTAATTTTATTTTTATTACAATATCTAATTAAAGCGAAACTCCACGACGCCAAGGAATGAAATCATCCTGACCCATCAACACCGCTTTCGCTTTTATTTCGCCACTTGCCACCTGTATCACATAGTCCAGGATCCGGTGGGCGGCTTCGGCAATACTTTCCTCCCCGTCGATAATCGTCCCACAGTTCAGGTCGATGATGTCCGCCATCTTCTCATAGATCTTGGTATTGGAGGATACCTTGATCACCGGAGCAATCGGGTTTCCAGTAGGAGTTCCCAATCCGGTCGTGAACAGGACAACATTGGCACCTGCTGCAACTTCTGCCGTGGTACTTTCCACATCATTTCCCGGAGTGCATAAAAGATTCAAGCCTTTTTGATTCGCCAATTCTGGATAGTCTACCACCGCAGTCACCGGCGATGTACCACCTTTTTTGGCTGCTCCGGCCGATTTTATGGCATCTGTGATCAGTCCATCACGGATATTTCCAGGTGAAGGGTTCATGTAGAAACCTGAACCATCTGCCTCTGCCTTAGCATTGTATACCTTCATCAACTGCATGAACCGTTCCGCCATTTCCTCGTTCAGGCAACGATCGCTCAGCTCTTGCTCCACCCCACATAGTTCCGGGAATTCCGATAGGATAACCGATCCCCCTAAACTGATCAGCATGTCGGAAATATACCCCAAAGTAGGATTGGCGGAGATCCCAGAGAATCCATCCGATCCACCACATTCCAAGCCGATGCATAGTTTATCCAAACCCGCAGGTTCCCTTTTCAGTTGATCGGCCTGCACCAATCCTGAGAAAGTGGCTTTAATGGCCTTCTGCATCAAATCCTGCTCGGTTCCTTCCAATTGTTGTTCAAAAACATATAAAGGTTTGTCAAAATGGGGGTCACGCTTTAGGATTTCTGCTTTCAGAATGGAAGCTTGCGCATGTTGGCATCCCAAACTCAATACGGTTGCCCCGGCCACATTCGGATGGGTAATATAACCTGCCAAGAGGCCACAAAGGGCATCTGAATCCATTCTGGTACCGCCGCATCCCATATCATGGTTCAGGAATTTAACCCCATCCACATTCGGGAATAGCCTTTTCTGCTCCTGGTTGATGGTTCCAGCACTCAGATCCAGGTTCAACAGGTCATCTACGGAAGCGCCAGCCTTATATCGTTCGATAAGGTGGTCTACTTCATTAGAATAATCCTTTGATTGCACCTGATAACCCAGTTTCTCCTCCAAAGCAGTCTTCAACGTCAATACATTTCTATTCTCGCAGAAAACCAATGGGATAACCAACCAATGATTGGCCGTACCTACGGTACCATTACTTCTATGAAATCCCTGGAAAGTCCGACCTTCAAAGGCGGACACATCAGGCCTTTCCCAATCCAACTTACGGGCAGCCAGTTTGAATGGCTCCGCAGCATGCCGGAGGTTCTCGGTGCTCAGCAATGTTCCTTCCAAAAGATCTTCATTAACCTTCCCTACCAAAACCCCATACATATACACCTCCTCGTCCTTCAACATGGGGTTTAACGTAAATTTATGTTTCGCTTTCACCGCTTGGCGAAGGGAGAATTCCTTTCCCCCAAACCCGATCGATTCACCCTCCGAAAGGTCCCTAAGCGCAACCAGCACATTATCCTTCGGATGAATCTGCAAGTACGCTACATTCTTTTTATTCATGATATCTATAACTCAAATATTTTATCCATTAATACCCATTTCTCTCCTGGTTTTGCGCCCGGAATGGCCTGCTGGTATTTCCACATCAAGGATTCCCAATCCTGCACATGCGGGTTCTGAGCATCCATTTCCCCCTTGCGCTCGAAACTAAACTGATCATCTACCTCCATGATCATAAATAACCTATTTTCAAAACGATATATCTGCATGGATATTACCCCAGCATCCTGTATCGACTGTTGGATTTCCGTAGGAATCCGCTCATGGTAGGTCTCATATTCCTTAATCAGAACTGGATCATTTACCAGATCCAGTGCTAACGCATATTTTCTATTCTTCATACCCATTAATGATTTTTGGTGGAGATGACCTGTTCGCCAGATTTATTATTCAGGGCAAACAAGACCACCACAAAGAAACAAACTAAAACAACAAAATACCCATATTGCATATGGCCGGTGCTATCCGAAATATAGCCTAATAAGGGCGGAAAAATGGCACCACCAACAATCGCCATGATGATCAGACTGGATGCCGATTTGGTATCCCCGCCGATTCCTTCCACACCCATCGCAAATATCGTTGGGAACATAATGGACATGAAAAAGGCAATCGCCACCATGCTGTAGAGTGCAACCATGCCAGAAGCGAATATACTGATCAGTGTTAAGATACAGGCTATCACCGCATAGATCAACAACAATTTGGATGGCAGGATATAACGCATCAAAAAAGTGCCCAAGAAACGACCGATAACGATCAAAAGACCAGCGATAGCGGCATAATCCTTCGCATCAAAAGCCTGTATCCCAGCTACCTCCGTAGCAAAGAGAATGATAAAGCTCAGGACACAGATCTGGGCACCCACATAGAAGAATTGGGCAATCACGGCCCAACGCACATTCTTATGACGGAATGCGGACCATACACTGGCATTGGAATCCCCCTCCTCTTTTGCTTCAGGGAGTTTGATCAGGGCAAACAACAAAGCCGCCAATAAAATAACACAACCCAATACGATATAAGGCCCTTTTACAATGGCCGTTTCTGCCTGGATATAGGCCGTTCTGGCTGTTTCATCCAACGCAGCAACTTCCTCATGGCTTAATGGTGGTTTTGCCAAAATAATGTACCCGCCCAATAAAGGAGCAACAAAGGAAGCCAAACCATTGAAAGACTGGGCAAAATTCAACCGTTGGGTAGCTTTGCTCGGATCCCCTAGAACGGTCATATAAGGATTGGCTGCAGTTTCCAGGATCGTGATCCCACAAGCCAAGACAAATAACGCCATCAGAAAGAACAGATAACTCATGGTATTGGCGGCAGGTACGAACAGGAAACAACCGACAGCAAATAATAACAAACCGATCAAGATGGCGGTTTTGTACCCATATTTTTTCATGAAAATCCCTGCGGGTATGGCCATGACGAAATAAGCCACAAAAACGGCCGAATCGATCAGTGAAGCCTGTAAATGGCTCAGACTGAACGCGCTCCGAAGATGCGCAATCAAAATCGGATCCAGGTTATGGATAAATCCCCAAAAGAAGAACAGGGATGTGATTAAGATAATAGCCAATGTATTATTTGCTTTGCTCATAGATGGTTTTTATTGGAAGACCTAAATAAGCGATTAAATTGCAGAATGGAGTGAAGAAAATTACCTTTTTTATAAACTATATTATCATTTGATGCGAATGATATTGATAAAAAATGAATAAATTAGTCAATTATGATCATCAAGCAGCTCGAAGTTCCCAAGCAGTACAACGAAAGTTTCCAGATCCGAAGAGATTATGCTCCGCGGCATCATCAGATATGGCATTACCACGATGAGCTGGAAATTGTACACATTTTAAAAGGCTCTGGGACACTTTTTATCGGAGACAGGATAAAACCTGTTCAACCTGGAGAAACGGTTCTTATACCTGCGCAGATTGCCCATTATTGGCTCTTTGAAGAGGATGTTGTGGACAATCCAGAACCTCATGCTATTGATTGCCTGGTCATCCACTTCAAAAAAGATCTCGGAATCGAACGGTTCTTTTCCACCCCCGAACTGCTTGAAATCAAAACCCTGATCGATCAATCCGAACGCGGTTATTTTTTTGATTCGAATTCTTATACGGCAATCCAACCCCTATTCGAGCACATGCTGGTCAACCAAGGCTTGGATCGCTTCATCGCGTTCCTGAAATTCCTTAGCCTGATGCAGAACAGCCCAAAAGAAGAGCTTACCTCCGAAAATTATTCCATACTCCATCAATCGGAAGACCAGTTCCGGATGAACAGTTTGATGGAATACCTGCGGGAAAACTATAAGCAAAAGATCAAATTAGCGGATCTGGCGGGATTGGCTGGCTTGACCGAAAACTCTTTCTGTCGGTATTTCAAACAAAAAACCGGCAAGACGCCGGTTCAGTTCATTACAGAATTACGCATTTCCCATGCCTGCAGTCAGCTGAGGAACAGCAAACTATCCCTGAAGGAAATCTGTTACGATAGTGGTTTCAATAATTTTGTGAGCTTCCACAAAAACTTTAAAAGCATCATCGGACAGACCCCATTGCAGTTCAGACAGGCATAGCAGGACGTCTATGCATATGTTTTCTTGGATTTCAATACCATGAAACCAATGATACCCGCCAATAAAGAAGTGATCAAAATGGATAGTTTTGCTTCTGAAATACTCAACGGATCCTTAAACGAGAGGATCGCGATGAAAATGGACATGGTAAAACCGATACCTGCCAATAGACCTACCCCCAATACATGACGCCAAGTACTTCCTTCCGGCAGGCTGCTCAACTTTAATTTTGTACATAGGTAGGAAGTCAGTAGAATACCGACTGGTTTTCCAAGCAATAATCCCAAGGAAATACCCAAACCTAAGGAAGAGGTCAGACCGCCGATCATTTCGCTTTCCAAGGTGATATTGGTATTGGCAAAGGCAAAAAGCGGAATGATCAGGAAGTTCACCGGTTTGCTCAGGGCATGCTCCAATCTTTCCAATGGAGATTCTACATCCGTATCGTTTGTCGGGATGGTCATAGCCACCAAAACCCCTGCTATGGTAGCGTGAATACCGGAATGATGGATAAAATACCAGATGAATACACCCGGAATAAGGTATAGATAAGGATTCTGTATATTTAATCGGTTCATGATGATCAGGATCAACAGACCACCTAAGGCGTATAGCAGATAAGACACTTCGATACCAGAGGAATAGAAAAATGCGATAACCAAAATAGCGATCAAATCATCCACGATGGCCAAAGCCGCCAAAAAGATCTTCAGGCTACTTGGCACCTGTTTCCCCAACATACCGATCACGGCCAGTGCAAAGGCTATATCGGTCGCCATCGGGATTCCCCAACCACTAGCTGTTTCTTGACCTGCATTAAAGCCTACATAGATCAATGCCGGAACAACGGCACCACCAATCGCACACAAAATAGGTAATGAGGCCTTTTTAGGCGAAGAAAGCTCCCCTTCCACAATTTCCCTTTTGATTTCCAGACCTACCAATAAAAAGAATATGGCCATTAATCCATCATTAATCCATAACAATACGGAATACCGGAGGTGGATGCTCTCATTTTCAAATCCCAGCTGTCGGTCCAACAAGGTCTGGAGCGATCCTGCCAGCGGTGAATTCGCCACGATCATGGAAAATATCACACAGATGAATAAGAGAATACCCCCTGCATTACTCGATTGGAAGAAATTTTTGAATGCATTCAGATTAATCAATTTTGCCATACTGTTTCCTTAATAGTTAATTATCCTATAAATTTTATTTATATATTTTGAGGTAGATTATTCGATTTACTCTCGAATACGGCTAAAATATGGAATCTCCTTAGCATACATCAGAATTATTGCATAGATAATATCTATAATTTAATATCCATGATATAACCAAACAAAAAGGCCAGAGCAAAATGCTCTGGCCTTTGAAAATCCCCTTTTATAAAGTAAGGTTAACCTCTACTGTTATAATTTGGCGCCTCTTTGGTGATCTGGATATTGTGAGGATGAGACTCTCTCAAACCAGCTCCTGTGATACGCACGAATTTAGCTTCTTGTAATTTTTCGATGGTCGCTGCACCGCAATAACCCATGGAAGCACGCAATCCACCAATATATTGGTAAACCACTTCAGCCAATGTACCTTTATATGGAACACGTCCAACAATACCTTCAGGTACCAATTTTTTGATATCGTCTTCCACATCCTGGAAATACCTGTCTTTGGAACCTTTTTCCATAGCTTCCACTGATCCCATTCCGCGGTAGGACTTAAATTTACGGCCTTCCAACAAAATGGTCTCTCCAGGTGCTTCCTCTACGCCGGCAAATAAAGAACCTGCCATAATCGTGTGTGCTCCTGCTGCAATAGCTTTGGCGATATCACCTGTTTGTTTGATCCCTCCATCAGCGATCAAAGGAACTCCAGTTCCTTTCAATGCTTTTGCCACTTCGTATACAGCATATAATTGAGGAACACCAACACCTGCAATAATACGGGTGGTACAGATCGAACCTGGACCAATACCTACTTTAACAGCATCGGCACCAGCATCAGCCAACATTTTAGCCGCATCTCCCGTAGCGATATTACCTACGATAACCTGTAGGTCCGGATATTTTGACTTAACTTCTTTTAATTTATTAACTACACCCAAAGAATGTCCATGGGCCGTATCGATCGTGATCACATCTACCCCAGCCTTCACCAAGGCATCCACACGTTCGATGGTATCAGCCGTTACACCTACTGCTGCACCAACCAACAATCTTCCATGTTCGTCCTTTGCGGCATTTGGGTAATGCTTATATTTTTGGATATCCTTAAAGGTAATCAATCCTTTAAGCATCCCATTGGTATCAACTACCGGTAATTTTTCAATTTTGTGGTTCTGTAGGATTTCCTCCGCCTTGATCAAGTCAGTACCTTCTGGAGCAACTACCAAATTTGTTTTGGTCATCAGCTCACTGATCGGTCTTGCCATATCCTTTTGGAAACGAAGGTCACGGTTGGTCACAATCCCTACCAATTTGGCTTCCAGATTGATCACTGGAATACCACCGATCTTATGGTCACGCATGATCTGGAAGGCATCACCCACTGTCGCTGTCTCCAATAAGGTAACAGGATCTTGGATCATACCGCTCTCCGAGCGCTTAACCTTGCGAACTTCCGCAGCTTGTTCTGCGATCGTCATATTTTTATGTAGCATCCCAATACCACCGGCCTGCGCGATCGCGATCGCAAGATCAGCTCCAGTTACAGTGTCCATCGCTGCGGACACCAAAGGGATGTTTAATTTGATTTTTTTAGTTAGAAAGGTACTGGTGTCTACGTCACGAGGCAATATTTCAGAATAAGCTGGAATCAAAAGTACATCGTCGTAGGTAAGTCCTTCTTGTACGAATTTTTGTGGATCTAATTGCATAGCAAATAATAATGGGGTTTCCTATTTGCGAGGCAAATCTACGGAAAATCTCTGATTTTAGCAAAATAAATAAAAGGCCGAAACGAATTAAATGACATTAAAATTAGTTTTACTGTTTTTTGGCAAACTATTTGCTTAGATTGAAATGAAATAACTGTACAATATTCACATTTTGATAATGTATGGTTAATGGAAAACATAAATTAATTCACATGAAAAAATTATTTTTATCTCTATTTGCAGTTTCAGCTTTAACATTTGCTGCTAACGAAGCGCAAGCTCAAACACCTTACAAATCAGCATTGGGTATCGTTTTCGACGGTTACGATGGTTCTAACGTAGGTATTCAGTACAAAACAGCATTAACAAATGTTTCAGCTTTACAATTGCAGGCTGCATTCCGTAACCACTGGGTTTCTTTCGGAGCAGATTGGCAATATGAAAAAGCTATCCCTAATGCAGACGGTTTAGCATGGTACGCGGGTGTTGGTGCTCAAGTTGGTATCTGGAGTCACGATGGTAACTCTTCTACTAGCTTCGGTATCCGTCCTCAAGTTGGTTTAGAGTACAAAATCCCTACTATTCCAATCGCTATGCACTTAGACTACAAACCATACTTAGGTTTGAATAATGACACTGGTTTCGATGGCGGTGGTTTCACTTTCGGTGTGAAATTCGTATTGAAATAAGTCTACCAAAAAGAAAAACAAATGGCGGCCAATGGCCGCCATTTTTGTTTTAAAAGGTCGGTTTGGCATCGCTGTGAAAGTAGGGTGAAAGCATGGTGAAAGTATGCTTTTCCTATGCTAAGCATACAAAAACCTGCTTTAAACATACTATAACCTTGTTTTTACCCCGAAAACAGCCTTTTAGGTTAGGAATTTAAAAGAGAAAATAAACTAATTTTCTAGTTAAATTTTCGTTATTTAGCTAGGTAAATTGTAGCAGCTTCCCTAAAAGAACCGTTGAGTCTTATTACATGAACAGAAAAAAAGTCCTTTATTTCATGCCCGATAACCCGATGAAGGGTCATGCAGGAAATATTTCGAGATGCCGACAGATGCTATCTTTCTTCAATGAGCGCGACAGCATGTTCGAAACTGACTTTGTGTCTGAGCATATCTGGGGCGACTGGGATCAGGAATCGGAGATAAAATTCCATCAAAAATATCCCAAGCTGGGCCTGGAGCTTATTCAACGAAAAATCAAGCGGGATAATCTTCTGGGTTATCTATTCCGTTATAAAATCCCAAATTTTCTGCATAGGCTATTCTATCAGAACCGAATTGATTTGACTACCCTGTTGATGCATCGGACGTTTCGGAAGGTGCTGTCCAAAAAAAAATACGACATAGTCATCATTTCTTATGCCCAATGGGGAACACTTATTAAAAACCTACCCTATCGCGCCTATACCATTAACGACACCCACGATTTTATTTCTTTGCAAAAGGAGTCTGACCTTGACCATCCTGCAAAATCGGGAAAAAACCTCCGGGATGAATTTCGCATCCTGAAAACTTTCGACTGCATCTGGACCTTTTCGGTGGAAGAACAATTTATGTTCAGCCAGGTGGTCAATAACCCCGTCAAGCTGATCCCGATCGGTTACCCCTTATTTCCCGAACAGGCAGAACAATCTTTCAGGTATGATCTGATCTATGTGGCTAGCAATAATCCCCATAATATAAAAGGCATCAACTGGTTTATCAAAGAGGTACTGCCGCTATTAAAGAATATCCGAATTGCGGTAATCGGTAAAATAGCGCAGCACGTCGTAGACCATCCCTCTATCCATAAACTTGGCTTTGTAGATGACCTGGAAGAAGCTTATCAATCCTCCAAGGTTTCGATCTGCCCCATGTTAAGTGGAACGGGGATCAAGATCAAAGTTCTAGAATCCCTTTCCATGGGTATTCCCGTTGTTACAAATTCCTATGGCGTAACGGGCCTGGTGAATAAAATAAATAA
The DNA here is from genome assembly GCF_004526235.1 of Sphingobacterium sp. CZ-2. GTDB lineage: Bacteria > Bacteroidota > Bacteroidia > Sphingobacteriales > Sphingobacteriaceae > Sphingobacterium > Sphingobacterium tenebrionis. The sequence goes on from NZ_CP038159.1 coordinate 1,363,842, forward strand.
TGGCTGTTTGGTAAGTGATGAACCGCAGGAATTTGCTGATCATATCCAGAAACTGCTAGAAAACGAGCCTTTCCGACAAGCTATTGCACAGCAAGGACGGGAATTAATGAAATCATTTTATAATTTAGCCCAGGAAGAAAAAGTACTTATGGATTCTTTATTGGATCCATTCAATAAGAAATAATGAAAGTTGTATTCGATACAGAGCGAATGAAATATGCGCATACCGGTTTATACCATTATTGTTTAAACCTGGGTAATGCACTTTTAACCGCTAAACCATCCCATGCCGATCTCTATTTTTACCACAACGAGAAATCGCCCTTGGTATTTGGCGAGGATAAAAACTACATCCGTCAGAAATCGATACAGAAATTCCTAAAACCTAGCTGGAAAGGGTATGATGTCTATCATGCGAATTTCCAATTATCCCCTTACCTACCGAACAAAGGAAAATGCAAAGTCGTACTTACCATACATGACCTTAATTTCATTGCGGAAGGAAAATCACCGGAGAAAGTCAAGAAGTACCTCGCAAAGGTACAACGGAATATCGACCGTGCTGATGCGGTTGTAGCGATCTCCAAATTTGTGAAGGAAGATGTAGAAAAGCATTGCGACCTGAAGGGAAAAGAAATCCAGGTGATCTATAACGGTAGTACGATCGATGCTTCCAAGATCAATTTGGCCAGTCCAAACTCCCCTATAGATGGTCCTTTTATGTTCAGCATAGGAACCATCGCGCGAAAAAAGAATTTCCATGTCCTACCCTATCTTTTGGTAGGAAACGACTATAAATTGGTCATCAGTGGTATTGTACAGGAAGAGAACTACCAGGAAGAAATCCTGCAAATTGCTAAAGAGCTACAGGTAGAAGACCGTGTACTGCTCACCGGCCCCATTTCGGAAGAAGAAAAATACAGTTACCTAAAGCATTGCAGCCTATTTGTATTTCCTTCCATTGCCGAAGGTTTTGGCCTTCCGGTGATCGAAGCGATGACCTTTGGTAAAAAAGTACTGCTCTCCACCTACACCAGTTTACCGGAGGTTGGTGGTCCGGAAGCCTTTTACCTGGAGTCGGTGGACAAGGATTACCTGATGGCATTTGGAGCCGAACGCTTGAAAAGCATTATAGCATCTGCGGATCGTTCCAATGAAATTAAGGCTTGGGCATCCCAATTTACCTGGGACAAGGCGGCCGCAGAATATTGGCAAATTTACCAATCCATTTAATCCAAGTAGATCAGGAGATAAGGTCAAAAATATTTGTTTTCATTATACATTTTTTTTATACCTTTGCGATTCTTGGTAAATATTATTAAGCTTAAAAAACAACATAAAAAACCATAATTTATTACGATTAGACAATGAGTAAAGGGCTGATTAAATTTTTGGTGATAGTGGTTTCCTTAGCGTGCCTCTACTCCATATCATTCACTTTTGTGACCCGCAAAGTCGAAAAAGATGCCGCAGCTTATGCAAATGGTGATCTGGCTAAAGAAAAAGCCTACCTAGATTCCATGGCAAGCGAAGTAGTTTATAACTTAGGTATCGCGAAATTCACTTACCGTGAAGCAAAAGCAAATGAACTTGCTCTTGGTCTTGATCTAAAAGGTGGTATGAACGTGACCATGGAGATTTCCTTGGACGAGTTGATTACCAACTTGGCGAACAAGCCTAAAGATGCAAACTTTAACAAAGCATTGGCGACAGCTATTGCTAAAAGCAAAACAACCAACACATCGTTGATTGATTTATTTCTAAATGAGTACAAAGCTACCGGTGCAGCAACTCCAATCGCGTCGTTCTTCGCGACCACGGATAATGCAGCGGAGATCCAAGCAGGAAGTTCTGAAGCTGATGTGAAGAGATTCTTGAATAAAGAAGCTGATAATGCCATCCAAAACTCATACAAAGTACTTCGTACGCGTATCGATAAATTCGGTGTTGCTTCCCCTAACATTCAGATCCAACAAGGTACCAACCGTATCTTAATCGAACTTCCGGGTATCAATGATGAAGAGCGCGTGCGCAAACTTCTTCAAGGATCTGCAAAATTGGAATTCTACGAGACCTTCAACAATGCAGATGTGTACCAGTTGATGGACAATATCAACCGTACCTTAGCAACTACCTTAAAAGCTGACAAACCAGCAGCAGTAGCGGCTACTCCAGTTGATACGACAGCAGCAGCTAACAACGCAGCTGATACGACTAAAAAAGAAGATAACCTATTATCAAAATTAGGCGCAAACAAAAATGCGGCTGATTCTAATGCAAGCAATGCCGCTGACCTAACAGCAGGAAATCCATTATTCTCCATCTTACAGCCAAACGTTGGCCAAGGTCCTTCCGGACAAATGGAATTGGGTCCTGGTGCAGTAGTTGGTTATGCAAACCTTAAAGATACGGCTAAAGTAAATGCTTACTTGGCTCGTCCAGAGATCAAATCGATCATTCCTGGCAATATGCGCCTATTATGGGCGGTAAAACCGGAGAGCCTTTCACAAACGAAAGACATCCTTTCCTTATTTGCTATCAGAACTTCAGGTAACGAGAATGGTCCTGCCATGACAGGTGATGTGATCACCAACGCTAGAGATGAGTTTGATCCGCAGACCAATAAACCGATCGTTTCCATGGCGATGAACGCACAAGGCGCGCGCGATTGGCAACGTGTTACAGCTGCTGCCGCTCAAGGTAGATATTCTGTAGCTATCGTGTTGGATGGTGTGGTTTACTCCGCTCCAGGTGTAGAAAGAGAAATCGCTGGTGGTAACTCGACCATCTCCGGAAACTTCACGATCGAAGATACCAAAGACTTAGCAAACGTATTGAAAGCTGGTCGTCTTCCAACAACGGCTAAAATCGTGGAAGAAGCGATCGTAGGTCCTTCTTTAGGACAGGTAGCTATCGATTCAGGGGTTAACTCTGCGGTGATCGGTATCATCGTGGTTATGGCCTTCATGATCGCTTACTACAACCGTGCAGGTATTGCTGCAAACATTGCGGTAATCTTCAACGTGTTCTTCCTTATGGGCGTATTGGCATCCTTAAATGCCGTACTGACCCTGCCAGGTATAGCGGGTATCGTATTGACGATGGGTACTGCCGTGGATGCGAACGTACTGATCTACGAGCGTATGCGTGAGGAAATGGCGCTTGGTAAATCCATGCGTAAAGTGGTAGAAGATGGTTATAAGCATGCTATGCCTTCCATCTTAGACTCCCAGATCACGACGTTCTTAGTAGGTTTGATCCTATTCTTTACAGGTTCGGGACCAATCCAAGGTTTCGCAACAACCTTAATGATCGGTATCATTACATCCTTATTCACCGCGATCTTCATTACACGTTTGATTTTCGAATACATGTTGAGCAAGGAAATGAAAATTACCGTTTCTTTCCCTTGGTCTAACCATACCTTGAAGAATGCAAACTTCGCATTCATCAAGAAAAGAAAAGTAGCTTATTTGGTTTCATTGGTAGCCATTGTAATCTCTCTTGGTGCTATTGCTGTTAAAGGATTCTCTTACGGCGTTGACTTCCAAGGAGGACGTACCTATACCATTAAGTATGACACTCCGGTAGCTGCTGAAACAGTACGTGAGAATTTGGATAATGTTTTTGGAACCACTACCGAGGTTAAAACCTTTGGAACGGACAATCAATTACGTGTAACGACTTCTTACCATATCGAAGAGACCAGCGATGCTGCAGATCAGGAAGTATTGTCTAAATTGAACGAAGGACTTTCTAAAGTTCAAGGTAAATACGAAATCCTTTCGCAACAGAAAGTAGGACCAACGATCGCAAGTGATATTAGAGACAGAGCAATCTATGCTTCCATCCTATCCATCCTTGTCATTGCTGCCTACATCTTGGTTCGTTTCCACAAATGGCAATATTCTGCGGGTGCTGCAATTGCAACCATCCACGATGCGATCATCCTTTTAGGTCTATTCTCGATCTTGGATGGTATTGTTCCCTTCTCTTTGGATATCGACCAACACTTTGTAGCGGCTATCCTTACGGTATTGGGTTATTCAGTGAACGATACGGTCGTTGTATTTGACCGTCTGCGTGAGTACCTGAAAAAACCAGATGCGCATAGAGAAGATATTGGTACAACGATCAATAAAGCGATCAACTCTACATTAAGCCGTACCGTGATTACCTCATTGACTGTAATCTTCGTTCTAGCGGTATTATTTGTATTTGGTGGAGAAGTTATCCGCGGATTCTCTTTCGCCATCTTAGTGGGTATCGTCGTTGCGACTTATTCATCGATCTTCCTAGCTGCTCCAGCCATCTACGACTTAAGTGGTGGTAAGCATCTAGCTTCTTCAGCAAAACCTGAAGAGAAAAAACAAGCAAAAGTGGTTACTCCATAATCGAGTATCATAATAAAATCAGAAAAAGCCTTGATGTTGACCATCAAGGCTTTTTTATTTATAATTTTTAGTAGTTTTGATGCTTAAACAGTACACATGAGATTAACATACGTTCTTCCGTTTTTAAGTTTATCCTTGGCCCTAACGACCGTAGGATGCAATAATGAACCGAAACAACAAGCAGCCACTGAAGTGCATAATGAGCACGATGGACATGACCACAGTGCACATGCAGAGACAAGCCCTTCTACTGCAGCTCCTGCCCCACAACAGGCTCCACCGACGGTAAAAGCGGCCAACTTATCTATTCCTGAATTCACGTTTTTCAAGGTTAAATCGGGTATGCCATTCAGCAAAGCGGATATTGCCGCTGGAAGGAATACCGTTTTTATTCTATTTGACCCTTCTTGTGCACATTGCCAACATGAAGCCACTGCCCTATCATCGAATTACGATAAGATCAAAGGGGTGAATATCTATTACGTTTCCATGAACGATCCGGCTTTGATGGCCAATTTCTTCAATACCTTTGGTAAAGAATTAGAAGGAAAACCGAATGTGGAAATGCTTTACGATCGTAATCAGGAATTTGTACAACGTATTCACATCCCAAAAATGTTTCCGGCAAACTATGTATATGGTCCAGACGGAAGCCTAAAAAAATACTGGGAAGGTGAGAAAGATATCAAAGAAGTAATCGCTGATTTTAATAATTAATGAGAATAGCCATCAATGGGTTCGGACGCATAGGACGCCACAGCCTAAGAAACCTGCTGAACAGAGGATTGGATAATGTAGAGGTTGTTGCCATCAATGATTTGGCAGATGCGGCTACACTAGCCCACCTCTTTAAATATGATTCGGTGCATGGTCCGCTTGGAAAAGAGCTGAGCTATGAGGAGAACCACCTTTACATTGATGGAAAAGCTATACAGATCTTCAACAAAAAAAATCCGGAAGAACTTCCCTGGAAGGAATTGGCGATTGATGTGGTCATCGAATCGACCGGATTATTTGTGAAGCATGATCTGGCCCAAAAGCATATCCTGGCTGGGGCAAAACAGGTGATCATCTCTGCTCCATCGCCGGATAAAGAGGTTCCTACAGTGGTATTGGGTATCAATGATGCGGATTTTGATTGGAATACGCCGATCTTTTCCAATGCCTCCTGTACCACCAACAATGTGGCACCCATGATCAGGATATTGGATGAGAATTGGGGTATTGTCGATGGGTATATCACCACGGTACACTCCATGACAGGGGATCAGAACCTGCATGATGCACCGCATCGGGATCTACGAAGATCACGAGCGGCATCGGCTTCCATCATTCCCACTACGACGGGTGCTGCCAAGGCCATTACCAATGTCTTTAAACATTTGGATGGCAAACTGGGCGGCGCAGGTATACGCGTTCCGGTATTGAATGGTTCTTTAACTGATTTTACCTGTAACCTGGCCAAACAGACTACTGTAGAAGAGATCAACCAAAAATTCAAGGAAGCTGCTGCAGGTTCCTTGAAAAATGTACTATACTATACCGAAGATCCCATCGTTTCGGTGGATATCATCAATAACCCTTATTCCTGTGTTTTTGATTCGGAGCTGACCAGTATTGTGGGTGGCTTGGTAAAGGTGGTTGGTTGGTACGACAATGAATTCGGATATTCCAACCGCTTGGTGGATATCCTGGAAATCCTATCCAAACGATGATCAGGTTTATCAAAACGGAGGATACCTTAGCGCTGCGAAGCGAAGTACTACAGCGTGGAAAAGCCTTGGAGCTTTGCATCAATCCGGAGGATGATAAACCCGATAGTTTTCATTTGGGGTATTTTGATGAGGAGGGTAAGCTTCAAAGTGTATTGACCATTCATCAGATCAATCATCCCAAATTACCGCATACCGGTTATCGATTACGTGGCATGGCTACTGCCGCTGAGGCCAGAAGGAAAGGCTATGGTAAACAGCTTTTAACGGCTGCTATCGATCATATTCAGACACAGCTTCATGGGGGTTACTTATGGCTAATCGCCAGGGAAATCGCCTATCCTTTTTATGAGGATATGGGTTTCGAATATTTTTCCGATGAATATGATATTCCGAATGTAGGTTTGCACAAGGAAATGTACCTGCCGTTTTACTCCTAATTTTTATTGGGGATTAGTTTTCGGTTTTTATAACTCACCGGCCACCCCTAGCCCAAATAAGGCAAAATCATATTTAACCGGATCCTCTGGATCAAAATACCGTAGGTTTTCCGTTAATTCTAGCGCAGATTTCCAATTGACCTTATCGCTTTGGATCAAACCAAATTTCCGGGCAACGCGCTCTACATGGACATCACAGGGACAGATAAGATCTTTGGGTGATATCCGGTTCCAAATCCCAAAATCTACCCCCTTATCATCCTTCCTCACCATCCAACGCAAGAACATATTCAATCGCTTACAACTGGATTTCTGGAAGGGAGAACTGATATGCTTTCTTGTTCGCCAAGGAAAATCAGGCAGGGAGAAAAAATAGCTTTTGAAATTATTCAAGGCGTTCTCTATGGAGAATTCCTGGCCTTCATCAAGCTGCAGGAATGCATCTTCCAAGCTGTTGAAGCGAAGGTAATGCTGCTGGAAAAAGGCAATAAAATATAAGAGATCGGTGTCATTGAAGGTACGATGCTTAAATCCCAAGAGGCGTTTGAGGTCGCTATCCTGATGGTTGAGGATAAAATCATGCGGTGCCTGGTCCATACGTTCTGCCAATTCCAGGCACTTATTGATGATGGTTTTGCGTTGCCCCCAGGCCAATATGCTGGCAAAGAACCCCATGATCTCGATATCCTCCTTCTTTTGGAATCGATGGGGTATACTGATCGGGTCGTGCGGAATAAAATCCGGTTGGTTAAATTCCAGTACCTTTTTGTCCAAGAAATCTTTTAATGATAGATCCATTATCCCTAAAATAAGAAAAGCAACCGAGGTTGCTTTTAAATATGGTTATTCATTGATGGCTTTCCAGATCATATCCTTCAATTGCTGGATATTTTTTCCGGTCACTGAGGATATGAACAGGTAAGGAATTCCTTGAGGAACCTGTTCGGCCATTTCGCTTTCCAGTTGCTCATCCAACATATCCGATTTGGTGATGGCCAATAATTTTGGCTTATCCAATAATTCCGGATTGTAGGCGGTAAGTTCATGCAATAGGATATTATATTCCTCTTCGATGGTCCGATCGGTATCTGCTGGTACCATGAACAAGAGCACGGAGTTTCGTTCGATATGTCTCAGGAAACGGTGTCCTAATCCTTTTCCTTCGGATGCACCCTCGATGATCCCTGGAATATCCGCCATCACAAAGGATTTGTTATCCCGATAGCTGACGATGCCCAAGTTAGGAACCAAGGTGGTAAACGGATAATCTGCGATTTCAGGTTTTGCGGCGGAAAGAACCGACAGCAAGGTAGATTTTCCGGCATTCGGGAATCCAACAAGCCCTACATCCGCCAATACTTTTAATTCCAAGATGATCCAACGCTCTTTACCTGGCATCCCCGGTTGGGCATGTCTTGGTGTTTGAACCGTGGAAGATTTGAAGTGCCAGTTTCCTAAACCACCACGACCTCCTGGAGTAAGGATTTTCGTCTGGCCATCACGGGTGATTTCGAATAGTACTTCGCCGGTCTCGGCATCCTTGGCCACCGTTCCTAGAGGAACTTCCAGGATTTCATCCTTACCGGTAGCACCTGTTTTCAAGGTAGATCCACCAGGTTGACCATTTTCGGCAATGATGTGTTTACGGTATTTCAGGTGCAATAAGGTCCAGTGTTGGGTAGAACCTTGGAGCATAATATGCCCGCCACGACCACCGTCGCCCCCATCGGGACCACCTTTGGCCGTGAATTTATCGCGGTGCAGATGGGCTGAACCAGCACCACCATGTCCCGAACGACAACAAACCTTTACGTAATCAACAAAATTTGACCCCTGCGCCATAAGACCTCTTCAATGTTTTTTATAAGCTTTTTTATTAGTAACGATCGATGATCGACGTTAATTCCGAAAAGATGCTTTCGATTTCACCAATACCATTTACTTTGGTCAATTTACCTTTGCCTTCGTAATAAGGTAATACATGGATCGTTTTTCCGAAATACTCTTCGATACGTTTTTTTAGTTTATCTGCCGCATCATCTGCACGACCGGAAATCTCCTGGCGTTTAGCGATACGTTGCGTTAATTCCGTTTCATCAACATCCAAAGCAATAACGCCTGAGATAGGCATATTGTTCGATTCCATGAATGCATCCAATGCTTCCGCTTGGGCAACAGTACGTGGAAAACCATCAAAAATAAATCCTTTTGCATCAGGGTTATTATTGATCTCTTCCTCAAGCATGGCAATGGTTACCGAGTCAGGAACTAAGTTCCCATCAGCAATGATTTGACTTACTTGTTTACCTAATTCGGTTTGGTCCTTGATATGAGCGCGAAACATGTCACCGGTAGATATATGATGAAGGTCATACTTATCAATTAATTTAGCGGATTGGGTACCTTTTCCTGCTCCTGGAGGCCCGAATAATACTAGGTTTAGCATAATGATGTTATTTATTGTTGATGATAAAAAACAAAAGCCTAATCCGTTTACGAATTAGGCTTATTCTAAGTGCGCTCAAAGGGAGTCGAACCCCTAACCTTCTGATCCGTAGTCAGATGCTCTATCCAATTAAGCTATGAGCGCGACAACCAACACTTTTGCGACAAACGCCCTTTCTGTTTTGGTGATGCAAATATAAGGAAATAATAAGCCATTCAAAATTTTTTTTTCATTTCTGACGCTTTCTACGCCCATACCAGATCAAAAAACCAGTGATGGGTAGGCTGGTTGAGATCAAACCTGCAATAAAGGTCGAAAATTTCCCGACCTGACCTAACCATTGCCCCATGTGCAATTGCCAAACCCAATTCTCCACTTTATTATGCTTATCTTGCTGAATGCTAATTACATAAGGTTTACCTGTATATTTATCAAAATATCTGACATCCCTGTTTTCATCAGATTTCAAGCCTGCCCGATCGGCAATATGGAAAGCGAATACCCCACTTTTAGCATAATCATAAACCCAATATTTAATGACTTTTTTGTGAGGTATTTCTTGAAATAGTTTGTCCATTAAAGGAAATGCATCGATAAATTGCCCCGATTCCTTGGCCTTAGGCAATGATTTATGCCAATCTTCTGTTGTTGCTCCAAAACTGTTCATGGTCATTTTCATTAAGGGCTGAAAAAAAATAATCAGCCCTGTCATACCCAGAATGAAACATATCAGCATGGAAGACTATGAGTAAGATATTACCTATGGAATTCCCCTTCTTAACTGCGTTAAAGAAAGGCAGAGCCTGTAAGTTGTTTGACGAGTCTAAAATAATTTCAACCCCCATTAAACAGTTATTGGAAAGCATGTTGAATTGTTCATTACCAACTTCGATGCGGGATTACTATTACAGGTTGAAGATAGAAGAATTACTTCTGACTATTTTTTCCATGCACCCAAAATTTTTGGAGGATGACCGTAGCAACACCAACCTATCCCTAGACGAAAAAGTTATTGAAGTAAAGGAATGGGTAGATAAACAGGAAATCGGTAATATTCGATTGCAAGAAGTTGAAGACCTATTTCATATTTCTCAAAAAAACTTGAATAAAGGATTTCAAAAGTATTTTGGGTGTAATCTATCGCAGTACCTACGCGAAAAACAGATGGAAAAAGCTCGATACCTGATACAACATAAAAACTACAGCATCAATGAGGTAGCCAAATTGTTAAGATATAGTTACTCCCAACATTTCACATCCGCATTTACTAAGCATTTCGGGTATTCTCCGAAAGAATTAAAAGCGCAAAAAACACTGGAAAAGAATAAATGATAAATCAAGAAAGTGAAAGGGGAAATAAAGAAAGTGCGCTCAAAGGGAGTCGAACCCCTAACCTTCTGATCCGTAGTCAGATGCTCTATCCAATTAAGCTATGAGCGCATTACAAACGGTCAAATCACCGTTGATGCTGCAAATATCGAGGTTTTTTTATATTTTCCAAATGGTTTTTTCGTTTTTTAGGCAATTTCAAACTATCTTAGGTCTATTCTGTTGATACCTATATAATTAATTTTTATGGCTGAACGATTAATAAAAAGCAACAAGATCCGGATTGGCGATATAAGCATTGCCTATCATATAAAGAAAGCAACTGAAAAAACCGATAGAACCATCATATTTCTTCATGGATTCCCTTTCAACAAGAATATGTGGCGGGAACAACTGGAAAGTCTGGAAGATAATATAACCGGCATTGCGGTTGACATTCGTGGATTAGGAAATAGTACCAAAGGTCATGGATTTTTTTCCATAGATGTATTTGCAAAAGACCTGGGCGCCTTTCTACGGAAAATGGAAATTGATAAGGCGGTACTCTGCGGGGTTTCCATGGGAGGCTATATTGCCCTGCGTGCCTATCAACTGTTTCCGGAAAAGATTGATGGACTTATCCTTTCTGATACCCATGCCAAGGCAGATGATAATGCCGGAAAACAGAAACGCTTTGATGCTATTCAAGCTGTTTTAAACCATGGTCGTCGCCCGTATGCGATCGGTTTTATTGCGAATGTATTTTCACCAAAAAGCATCGAGGAAAAACCTGAGGCGATTGAACTCATCAAAAGCAGTATCCGAAGGAACAGTGTTTCGTCCATTTGTGCAACGTTGTTGGCGATGGCTTCCAGAACCGACACCACGGATGTACTTTCAGAAATTAAGGTGCCGACCTTATTGATACGGGGGAAAGAGGATAAGATCACCCCTGCTGAGCCAATGGAAGAGATGGCCAAAAAGATCAAGGGTGCAACCTATATGGAATTTGAAGGCTGTGGGCACTTGCCTAACATGGAAGACCCAGCTAAGTTTAATTTAAATATGAACAAGCTTTTACAGAAGAAATCTTAAGATCTTCAGCATATGTTTTTATGCTAATGGAATATTAGATCTTTATTCATTTATTTAAATAGCGGCCTTCTTTTTAACGGGGATTTCCGGGATCAGTTTTTTTGTGTATTCCGTTCCTTTCTCGATTAAAAAGGAGGCTTTATCATAATCCCAAATGCCTCCGATATTGTGTGGGATATCGATCAGGTAATCCGGTTTATACAATTCTACGCTTAATTTCGATAGCCGTCTTCGCATCATCAGGTAAGCTTCTTGAAGCAATCCTATAGAATTCATCTTGCTCTCAAAAGGAAGCGGACCATATTTAGCATCCGGCTTTCCATCCAAGTTTACCGCAATGATGATGTTCCTGCGCTTTCTTTTCACATAATTGATGGGCAATGGGTTCAAAACCCCACCATCCACCAGGTTCCATTCATCCGATTCAATACTGGTAAAAACACCTGGTATGGCGATGGAAGCTCTGATAGCTTGATAGACACTCCCCTTATCAAAGATCATTTCGCGCTCATTTTTAAGGTCGGTGGCAATGGCACGGAAGGGAATGCGCATATCCTCGATATCCTTATCCGGAAATATCTCTTTCAGAGATTCAAAAACACGTACGCCTTTTAGCAATCCAAACTTTGGATTTGTGAAATCCATTAATCGGAACACCTGCCTTTTGGTCAGAACCCTCATCCAATCCTCCAATTCAGTTAATTTTCCTTCGACATAAGCGGCTCCGATCAAAGATCCTATCGAACAACCCACCACTTCATCTATTTCATAGCCCATCGCTTCCAATTGACGAATCACACCTATTTGCACCAAGCCTCTGGCACCACCGCTGCCCAGGACGAGGGATACCTTACGTTTGCTTTTCAGAAAGTTCATATTTAAAGGTAAAACAAATTTACTTGCTTTAAAAATGTCATTTGCATGTCCCATTTTATCTAAAAGTTGGAACAAATAACTATCGTTGTTAATTTTGCTAACAGTGTTAACTAAATGGTATGGGCGTAACAGAAAGAAAACTTAGGCAACAAGAGGAAATGAGGAAGCAAATCATCGATTGCTCGCGAGAAATCGTGCATGAGGAAGGTTGGGCTGCCCTTTCCATCCGCAAAATAGCGGATGCCATTGAGTATTCGGTACCCGTGATCTATAAATATTTCGAAAACAAGGAAGCAATTTCCGCTTATTTCGTAGCAGAAGGTTTTGATCTGCTCTACGCGCAGATAACAGCAGGAATTTCTACAGAAGACAGCATCGAAGAACGCTTTCAACAATTGGGATTGGGATATTACCTATTCGCTGAGCAGCATCCCAAACATTACGAGATCATGTTTGGCTTGGGGATACCGACCTGTGAAACAGCAAAGAACATCAAATCTGTTGGGCTCTTGTCGGATCTTTTCCGCCATATGATTGACGAATTGATCCAAAAAAGTGGAAGAAAGGATATTGATGCCTGCATCAAATACCGTAGCCTTTGGGCCATGCTGCATGGGGTGGTTGCCTTGGAACTTCTTTCCCTTACAGGCTCCGATAAGGTATGCAACTCCCTCATCCTGGCCGATAGCATGCGCTCTTTCACAAAAGGAATTTAAATTATTATTAAATATATCAAATACATACATGAATCTATTAGAACATTTAAACTGGAGATACGCCACTAAAAAAATGAATGGCAATAAAGTTGATCAAGAGAAAGTTGATCAAATCGTGGAAGCAGCACGTTTGGCACCAACCTCTTCCGGACTTCATCCGTTTAAGATCATTGAAATCAGCAATCCTGAGCTAAAGCAAAAAATCCAACCTATTGCTTTCAACCAATCCCAGATTGTAGATAGTTCTCATCTATTGGTTTTTGCGGCTTACGATGAATACACCCAAGAACGTGTTGATGCACCTTTCAAGCAACAGGAAGTGGAAAGAGGATTGCCAGCTGGCTTTGCTGATGATTATAAAAACTCACTTTTCACTTCTTTACAGGCGAAAACAAAGGAGCAGCATTTTGAACATGCCGCACGTCAGGCCTATATTGGATTTGGTTTGGCCATTGCCGCTGCAGCGGAATTAAAAGTTGATGCAACCCCGATGGAAGGCTTTATCCCACAACAACTGGATGAATTATTGGGATTGGACAAATTAGGTCTTCGTTCCGTTACTATCCTTGCTTTGGGATATCGCGATGAGCAGAACGATTGGTTATTGAACATGAAAAAAGTACGTGTACTTAAAGAAGATTTTGTTATAAACTTTAACTAATCCCCTACAATAGCAATTTGGCTGTTATTGAATGTAAAAAATTATACATGCAATAACAGCTTTTTTATTTATTATTAGCCTGTAACTAATAGGAATGTATGGAAACTGCCAAAGAAAAAATGATTGCCGGTAAACTATTCCGAGACGAGGATGGCGCTCTTTTCAAGGAAAGACAACATTGTAAAGTGATCCTTCAACAATACAACCAAATGGAACCCATCCGGGTAAAGGCAAGGAATTCACTCCTAAAAAGTATTCTTGGAAAGACAGAAGGCAAGTTTTTCATCGAGCCTCCCTTCCGCTGTGACTATGGTTATCATATTGAATTAGGAGAAAATTTTTATGCAAATTTCAACCTCACCATATTAGATGGGGCAAAAGTATCCTTTGGAAAAAACGTATTGATAGGCCCAAATGTCAGTTTATTTACGGCTTCACATCCTATTGATCCCATTGCAAGAGCAGAGGGTTGGGAATATTCCAAACCCATCAGCATTGGGGATAATGTCTGGATAGGTGGACATACCGTGATCAATCCTGGAGTTAGTATCGGAGAAAATTCGGTGATCGGCTCCGGATCTATCGTTACTCGCGATATACCTGCCAACGTGGTCGCGGTTGGCAATCCCTGCCGTGTAATACGGGAAATTACTTCTGAAGATATCCTTTCTAAAGATCAATTCATGTAATAGCTGCGGAACAATTTGTTTATATAAAACAAAAACACCTGAGATGGGGAATCCCAGGTGTTTTACCAAACCAATTATTAACCTAAATTATGAAATTATGAATTTACTATTTAAACGCCTGCTAATTCATTTTAGTATATCCATCTAAAAAAAATATCAAAAAAAAAAATACCTGAAGCGGAGAACTCCAGGTATTTACCAAACCAATTATTAACCTAAATATTTCTATTTATCTAGTTGCAATTAAAACGGCCATATATCTTGATTATTGTATGGATTATTAAAAAAATTAAAAAAGATTACAGCAACTCAATTAACTTATTAATTATCAAAAATTTAATTTTAAAATTTTTCGATAATAATTAAGGATTCCCTGATATTACCTCCACCACTTTATCACTGATTTTAGTGATATCAGATTTTAACCCCACCATCATCGTCATCACGTGCACTGGATTTCCCTCCATTTCTCTGAAATTTCGCATGTACCCGATTTCAAAACCAAGAAAAAAGCCTTTGAATTTATAATCAGCCCCTACCCCTACCTTAAAAGCAGGCGATATGCTGTATTTATATTCGATATCCACATTTTGGTTATTCCCCATGTCATTTGCTCGAGGTTCAGAATTAAGGGCAACTCCAGGTCCGGCATAGGCATAGGTATTCAACCTGTCCCATTGCCTCCGCGTTCCTCCCGCCAAACTCAAGGTGTACATCGTTGCGCGAGAGTTACTGAGAAGCCTATTATAATCGGGATCCTTTTCCAATTGGTCATAACCAAAACTCATCATATAAAGCGTTGGCAACAGGTAATATTTCGGATTTTTCAAGGAAATATCCAAACCCATACTGCCTGTAAAGAACTTCGTGCTCAATACATTTTTGGTTTTTCCCAAGGGAATGGAAAGACCTGTTCCCCCGAAATAATAAACCTTCTTGAAATGCAAAGTATCTGCTCCAGTTTGTGCCATAGCAGAATAGCCTATTACTAGGCTTAAGATACTCATGAAAATAACCTTCATTAACTAGATGTTTATCAATAAAACATAAACCTAATTAAAATGTTTGAAGGCCGTATTATAAATAATTCTTCGCTTGAGGACCTTGGCTGAACAGCAGGTCGATAACACTCAGATTTGGGATAAAACCATTCTTATCTTCAAAGAGCTGATAATAAGGCTTCTGATCCGTTATTAAAGAAGGCTTTTTGGGATGAATAATCTTTCTGAAATCATGTTCTGCAGACTCCACCTCTTGATAGGAATCCGTGAACTTGATTTCTTTTTTCAATTTCAATAATTTCAGCAATAAGGTAAGTTGATCGACATGGAAATCCATCAAGAACTCATATTTCTTTTCGTAGAATGGCAGTAGATCATCCTCATAATATTCAAAGTATGCCGAACTGCGGTAAGCCGTCTGAAGGGATAACCAATGCAGTCTTTGCCATGGATGATCGTAGTTGATGCGAACATCTTTCATCGCAACGCGTTCCTTTCTTCCGTGCTGTATAGGCACAAACAATTCCAAAACACCATTTGCCGTCGAGATCTGCGTACGTGTTCTGAAGGTCTGCTTTGGATAATTTTCAAAGCGTTCCAACAACAGATCACCTTCAGCGTCCTTGATGGTTTTGAAGTAACTGGCATTTGGTAAATATAAAACCGGAAGTAGAATATCCTGCATCATCATGAAATAAACCCTTAAATGTTCGCAAAAATAACTTTATTTAGGGATATTTGTACCTAAGAATACAATAAGAATGAAGGAAAAGCTTGTTTATGGATTAATATATACTATTTCGCTTCTTCCTTTTTGGTGCCTATATTTCATCTCCGACATCCTTTTTTTCCTGATTTACTATGTTTTCGGCTATAGGAAAAAGGTGGTATATGAAAATCTGCGGAATTCATTTCCAGAGAAATCTACAGAAGAAATAAATAAAATTGCAAGGGATTTTTACAGATATTTCCCTGATCTATTGGTGGAATCGGTTAAGATGGCAAGTATTTCAGAAGCAGAAGTTAAAAAAAGAATCGAGCTACTAAATCCAGATGAGGTTTATCAATATATCCATAAAGGGAGATCAGTAATCGGTGTTACTGCCCATTATGGCAACTGGGAATTGGCGATCCATAGTTTATCCATCATGATGAACACCCCGGAACTGATCATCTATAAACCTTTGAACAACAAGGTTTTCAATACCGTTCATAACCGGATCAGAACTCGCTTTGGAGCGACCATGGTACCTATGAAACAAATATTACGGCATATCATCAAACTAAAAAATGTGCCTCATGTAAGCATGTTTGTTTCAGATCAGACGCCAACCTATCAAGATTCGGATTATTTTATGGAATTCCTGAACCAGGACACCTTGGTTTTCACTGGAACTGAGCGCATTGCCCGTCTGACCAACAATCCGGTGGTATATTGTGAAATCCGTCGGAAGGAGAAAAGAGGATATTATTCTTGTAAATTCACTACCTTAGTAGAACAGCCATCAGCGTATCCAGAACATGAGATCACGCATATTCAAAACCGATTTACCGAACAGGTTATTCGTGAAGAACCGGCCTATTGGTTATGGTCACACCGCCGATGGAAGCGTAAAAGAAGAAGTTAAATGATAGCATACCCAAAAGTAGCCGTTGTAATTCTGAATTGGAATGGTAAATTTTTCTTGGAAAAATTTCTTCCTTCCGTCTTCAACAGCACTTACCCAAATATAGAATTCATTATCGGCGACAACGCCTCTACCGATGATTCCCTAGCCTATGTCAGGGAAAATTATCCGCATTTCAAAATCCTGGTCAACCAGGAAAACCTGGGATTTGCAGGTGGTTATAATGAGATATTAAAACAGGTGGATGCAGACTATTATGTACTGCTAAATTCAGATGTAGAAGTAACCGAGAATTGGATCGAGCCCGTTATCCGTCAGATGGAAGCAGATCCCCTTTTGGCGGCCTGCCAGCCTAAGATCCAAGCCTACCATAACAAAGGACACTTTGAACATGCCGGTGCTGCAGGAGGCTATATTGACTATTTTGGATTCCCTTTTTGTCGCGGTCGCATCCTAGATAAAATGGAAAAGGATAATGGCCAATACGACCAAGCCACCGAAGTTTTCTGGGCTACTGGAGCTGCCTTATTTATTAAAGCAAAGGCTTGGAAAGAAGCGGAAGGATTCGATGCAGATTTTTTTGCCCATTTTGAAGAGATCGATCTATGCTGGCGACTGAAAAGAATGGGTTACAAGATTGGGTTTTGCCCTAAATCCTTGGTCTACCATGTCGGAGGTGGTACATTGAACACCAGCAATCCGCAGAAAACCTACCTCAACTTCCGCAACAACATGGTCATGATGCAAAAAAACCTGCCGGTATTCCAGGCTTTTTGGCGATTGGCATTAAGATTATGGTGGGATTTATTCGCATTGATCAAGTTTTTGGTCGATGGAAAACGGAAAGATGCCTGGGCGGTTTCCCGTGCACATCAGTATTTCTTCCTAAATGTTTTTAGGAACGCAAAAAAAAGAAAGAAATATCCGGCGAAATACAACAATAAAGGACAATATAAGAATTCCATAATATGGGATTATTACGTGAATAAAATCCATAAATTCTCTGATCTGCACGATAAAAATTTTCATTAACCCAACTCTTGCTGAACAAATGCTTTTGCGGTTTTCTTAAACCACTTGCAAGACTTTGCCTGTTTACATATTTAGTTCCCTAAAATTATTTTAGGGCTATAATATTTCGTATTTTCGTGGTCTATGGCAGTAGATATTCAAGCGAAAATAGAAGCGTTAACTAAAGATTTAAACGAATACAACTACCAGTATTATGTATTAGCGCAATCCGCAATCTCCGATTTCGATTTTGACCATAAACTGAAGGAACTGGAAACCCTCGAGGCCCAATATCCCGAGTTTAAAGACCCCAACTCCCCTACCCAAAAAGTGGGCGGAGATATAACCCAACGTTTCAACACCGTCAAACATCGTTGGCCGATGATGTCATTGGGCAACACCTACAACGAACAGGAACTCAAAGATTTTGACACCCGAGTTCGGAAGGTCATAGGTGATGATGTGCAGTACGTCGTGGAGCTGAAATTTGATGGTCTTTCCATTTCCATTACTTACGAGGATGGCCGACTGACCAGAGCGGTTACCCGCGGAGATGGTACACAAGGTGATGAAGTAACCTCCAATGTAAAAACCATCAGGAGCATCCCCCATCAACTCAAAAAAGGAAATTATCCGGATAACTTTGAAATCAGAGGGGAGATTTTCATGCACAAATCAGCCTTCCTACGATTGAATAAAGAACGCGAGGATAATGCCGAACAGACCTATGCCAACCCAAGGAATTTTGCATCCGGAACGATCAAATTACAGGATTCTGCTGAGGTAGCTAAAAGACCATTGGATTGTTTTCTTTACTTTCTCTATGCCGATAACAGAAATCGATTGTTTGCCAATCATTGGGAAAGCTTAGAAGCCGTTAAATCCTGGGGTTTTCCGGTATGTGAGCACACCAAACTTTGCCAGAACATCAACGAAGTGTTGGATTTCATCCATTACTGGGATGAAGGCCGGCATAAACTATCCTACGAAATCGATGGGATTGTTATTAAAGTGAATGATTATGCCCAACAGGAAGAACTTGGTTTTACATCCAAGTCGCCAAGATGGGCCATATCCTATAAATATAAAGCCGAACGAGTAGAAACCATCCTGAAAAGCATCAGTTATCAGGTTGGAAGAACCGGAGCGGTTACCCCCGTAGCGAATCTGCAACCCGTTCTATTGGCAGGAACAACCGTAAAACGGGCGTCTTTACACAATGCCAATGAGATAGCACGTTTGGACCTTCACGAAGGTGATACGGTATTTGTGGAAAAGGGTGGCGAGATCATCCCGAAGATCATTTCCGCCAACACGGAAAAACGACCT
This sequence comes from Sphingobacterium sp. CZ-2, assembly GCF_004526235.1. Classification (GTDB taxonomy): domain Bacteria; phylum Bacteroidota; class Bacteroidia; order Sphingobacteriales; family Sphingobacteriaceae; genus Sphingobacterium; species Sphingobacterium tenebrionis. The sequence continues at coordinate 1,383,148 of NZ_CP038159.1, forward strand.
GCAGGAGCGGTTGCCATTGTTTATCCTACGCAATGTCCTGAATGTGGAACTGATTTGATCCGCGAAGAGGGCGAAGCGGTGCATTATTGCCCGAACGATGCGGGCTGTAGGCCACAGATCGTTGGTAAGCTGCAGCATTTTATTGGCCGCAAAATGATGGATATCCAAGGTTTGGGTGATGAAACCATCGAAACTTTCTATCGTTTGGACCTGATCCGGAAAATCTCTGACATCTATGAATTGAAGGATCGTGCAGAAGATCTGGTAGGAATTGAGCGTTTCGGACAGAAATCCATCGATAATATGCTTGCCGGTATCGAGCAATCGAAACAAAAACCCTTTGAAAAATTATTATTTGCACTAGGCATTCGTCATGTTGGTGAAACTGTAGCGCGTAAATTGGCGCAATATTTCAAGAATATCGATGCCATGAAGGCGGCCTCGGCCGAAGAAATATTAGCGGTTCCTGATATTGGTATCCGGATCGCAGAAAGTATACACGATTACCTGAACGAGCCGGAACATTGGGAAGAGATCGAGAAATTGAGATCCCTGGGCTTGCAATTTCAGATCGAGGAAAAAGAAGTGGTGCTGGCAGGTAATGGTCTGGCGGGGAAAACCTTCCTGATCTCGGGGGTTTTTGCAGATTTCTCCCGTGAGGAATTGACGGCATTGATTGAATCCCATGGTGGAAAAATGCTGAGTGGTATATCCGCCAAATTGAACTATTTAGTGGCTGGGGATAAGATGGGACCATCCAAATTAGCCAAAGCAGAAAAACTACAAGTGCCAATCATTTCTGAAACAGAATTATTGGCCATGATTAATGAACAGTAAATAAAGCATACAAATACAATAATGATGAACGAGCTTCAAGGAGCAGGTGTTGCATTGGTAACACCCTTTAATGCAGATGGTACCGTCGATTACGAGACGTTAGCAAGACTTATCGATTACCAGATCGAAGGTGGAATTGATTATTTGGTTTCTCTTGGTACTACCGGAGAAACAGCAACCTTAAATCAAGAGGAACGAAAGCAGGTCTGGGCATTTACTTCGAAGCATGTTAACAAAAGAATTCCGTTGGTGGCAGGTATTGGTGGAAACAATACCCATGAAATCGTGGAACAGGTGAAGAACTTTGAAAGCTTGGATTATATGGCTATTCTTTCCGTATCGCCTTATTATAACAAGCCTACGCAAGAAGGGATTTATCAGCATTATAAAGCGGTTGCAGAAGCAGCAAAACTGCCTATTATTTTATATAATGTACCGGGAAGGACGGGTAGTAATATGAGTCCGGCGACAACGGTACGCTTGGCAAAGGATTTTTCGAATATTGTAGCGACGAAAGAAGCTTCTGGGAATTTTGCGCAGTTCAGTGAGATTTTGAGGGATAAGCCCGAAGGGTTTTTATTGATTTCTGGGGATGATCCAGTGACACTTCCGATGATGGCGTTGGGAGCTGCAGGGATTATTTCTGTGGTGGGAAATGCTTATCCGAATAAGGTTTCAACCTTGGCGCATTTATGTGCGGAAGGTAATTTTGAAGAAGCAAGAGCGATTCATCAGGAGTTATTGAAGATTACGGATCTTTGTTTTGTGGAAGGAAATCCTTGTGGGGTGAAGTATATTTTGGAGAGGAAAGGATTTGGAAAGGATAATGTGAGGTTGCCTTTGGTTCCTGTTACTGATGGAACAAGGAAGTTGATTGATGAAGAGATGGAGGTTTTAGGGTAAGTTGAAACGTCATTGCGCCTCGCGTCATTGCGAGGAACACGTAATTACGCCTACCCGTCATTGCGAGGAACGAAGCAATCTTCAGCCATGTCATGCTGAGCGAAGTCGAAGCATCTACATGTGGTAACCGTAAAGATCCTTCGACTACGCTCAGGATGACAAAGGCTGCTCAGGATGTCAGAGTCCAAAGATTGCTTCGTCGTGCCTCCTCGCAATGACGTAAAGCTCCTCGCAATGACGTAAAGATCATGCAATTACGTAAAGCTCCTCGCAATGACGAAAATTCAACCAAGTTTCTTATTTTTAGGTATTCTTTTTGTGCTATCAACATACAACACTTTAAGACACACATACAACCCTATAAGAAAAAAACATCGTTATGGAAACTTCAAACCAACCCCCTAAACAAGAAAAATCCATGTTCAAGAAAATCCTAGGATGGTTCTTTTTGGTATTATTCGCAGGAATTGCCATTGCCATCTTCTTTAAATATTTCTTTGTATTCGGCGAAGGTGTCAAATCCGGCGAATTGAACTACGCGGTCAAAAAAGGCAATATCTTCAAAACCTACGAAGGAAAACTCATCCAAGAAGGGATCAGGACCCAATCAACAGGCGCCGGTCTTTCCAGCAATGAGTTTGAATTCTCCATTGCCAATGATTCCATTTACCAAATCCTGGAAAGCAATTCTGGAAAATCCTTCGACCTACACTATAAAGAGTACCACGGCGTTATTCCATGGCGTGGAAACACCCGCTATATCGTCGATAAAGTAGTCGAAATCCGCGAAGCAAAACCTAGAGGATTTTAGGTTTCTTCAATTTTTTTAGGTAAAACGTTGCAAATATTGATTTCACACCCTATATTTGCGACGTACTTCAATAGTAGTACCCTAATCAATACCCTTCTCTGAATGGTCTTGATTTATAAAGAAGTGGCGAGAGACTGGCTCTATGACCCACTGGCAACCTTCAACGTGATTGAAAAGGTGCCAATTCCTGTCCGAAGCAATAATGCTTAGGAGCATATAAATGAAATAGACTATGACAATTACATCATCAAAATCTACATTTCAAGCTTGCTGTATAACGCGAATGCGTTAGTCGTCGGTATGTTTATACATTCCCTTTCTCAAAGGCAAAAGGGAAAAACATGACCATTTTAGACGACTACCGTAAGGACAGCCTTATGCCTGAAAAACCCATTAATTTTAATTTAAAACCAAAAAATCATGTCAGAAAATAAAAACTTTAAATTTGAAACCTTACAGGTTCATGCCGGCCAAGAAGTAGATCCTACTACCGGTTCAAGAGCTTTACCTATATACCAGACTTCATCATACGTATTTGAAAATGCAGAACATGGAGCCAATCTTTTTGCCCTAAAACAGTTCGGAAATATCTATACCCGTATCATGAACCCAACCACCGATGCATTCGAAAAAAGAATCGCAGCATTGGAAGGTGGTGTTGCCGCATTAGCGGTAGCTTCAGGACAAGCAGCCCAATTCATCGCATTGACCAACATCCTGGAATCAGGAGATAATTTTGTGTCGGGTGCTAACCTATATGGAGGTACTTACAACCAATTCAAGGTTTCTTTCAAAAGATTAGGTATCGAAGCGAGATTTGCGGAGGATACCGATGCCGATAAGATCGAATCATTGATCGACGATAAAACCAAAGCGATCTATGTAGAGACCATCGGTAACCCAAGCTATAACATTCCCGATTTTGAAAAAATTGCGGCTGTTGCCAAAAAACATGACCTTCCATTGATCGTCGATAATACCTTTGGTGCAGGCGGTTACCTGTTCAAACCTTTGGAACATGGTGCCAATATCGTGGTAGAATCGGCTACGAAATGGATCGGAGGACATGGAACTAGCATCGGCGGTGTGATCGTGGATGGTGGTAACTACAACTGGGGAAATGGAAAATTCAAGCAATTTTCTGAACCTTCCGAAGGCTACCATGGCTTGGTGTTCTCCGAGGTATTCGGTGAAAACGGTCCTTTCGGAAACATCCAATTTGCGATCCGTGCTCGTGTAGAAGGCCTTCGTGATTTTGGCCCTGCCCTATCTCCTTTCAATTCCTGGTTATTGGTGCAAGGATTAGAAACCCTTTCCCTACGTGTACAACGCCATGTGGACAATGCCTTAGAGATCGCCCAATGGTTGGATGCACATCCACAGGTGGAAAAAGTTAGCTATCCGGGATTGAAAAGCCACCCATACCATCAAAATGCTCAGAAATACCTGAAGAATGGTTATGGTGCCGTATTATCCTTCACCGTTAAAGGCGGCGTAGAGAAAGCCAATGAATTTATTGATTCCCTAGAGCTGATCAGCCACCTGGCAAACGTTGGGGATGCTAAATCATTGATCATCCATCCGGCGGCTACCACTCACCAACAATTGAGTGCTGAAGATCAGGTAAAAGCAGGTGTACAACCAGGTCAATTGCGTTTGTCGGTAGGTATTGAGCATATTGATGACATCAAAGCAGACTTGGAACAAGCATTTCAGAAGATTAAATAGATCATAATAGGTCTTAGCATAAGCATAAATTAGAGCACATGAGTCTTAAAATATTCGAATATGGACAGGAATTCCCACTGGAAAGTGGGAAGAAACTGCCAAATATTCAGATTGCTTATCATACTTATGGTGAGTTGAATGCCGACAAATCCAATGTTATTTGGGTTTGCCACGCATTGACGGCCAATTCTGATGTTTTTGATTGGTGGCCAGGATTATTCGGTGAAGAGGAATTATTCAATGACAAAGAATATTTCATTGTTTGCGCGAATGTGTTGGGATCCCATTATGGATCTACCAATCCCCTATCCATCAACCCTGAAACTGCGGAGCCTTATTACCTGGATTTCCCGCAGTTCACGATCCGGGATATCATCCATGGTCATGATCTGCTGGCAGCACATCTTGGTATTACCGAAATCAACACCTTGATCGGTGGCTCTCTTGGTGGGCAGCAGGTGCTCGAATGGGCAGCTTCCAAAACCATCAAGATCCATAACCTGATCGCCATAGGTACCAATGCCTTTTTCTCCCCTTGGGGAATCGCGTTCAATGAAAGCCAGCGTTTGGCATTGACCGCCGACCCAAGTTTCTATGAGAAAAGGCCTGATGCCGGACTGAATGGCCTAAAGGCAGCCAGAAGTATGGCGCTGATATCCTACAGAACCTATAATGCTTATGGGGTGACCCAGGTGGAGTCTGACCATGATAAAACCGATCAATACAAGGCTTCGTCCTACCAATCCTATCAAGGCGATAAACTGGTGAAACGGTTCAATGCCCTGAGCTATTGGTATCTGACCAAGGCCATGGACAGCCATCATCTTGGTAGAAGCCGTGGTGCCGTAGAAGAGGTCTTACACGGGATCCAAGGTATCAACACCTTGGTGATTGGCATACCTTCTGATGTATTATTCCCTCCACAGGAGCAGGAATTCATCGCCAAAAATATCCCGAATGCAGAATATTATGAACTACATTCCTTTTTCGGGCATGACGGTTTCCTTATTGAGACCAAAACATTAACACAAGTCATTGGAAATTTCCTAGCAAAATATAATAGTAAAGCAGAACAATTAAATTTAATACAAGAAAATGAGTAAGAAACTGACCATCGGTATGTTCGGATTTGGAGTGGTGGGACAAGGGTTATACGATATCATCAAAACAAAAAACTTAAACCTGGAGATCAAGAAATTCGTGATCAAAAACGCAGATAAAAAAAGAACTTTACCTGCCGAATTGTTCAGTACAGATCCGAATGCGATTCTTGACGATCCAGAGATCAATACCGTTGTGGAATTGATCGATGATGCCGAAGCAGCATTTGAAATCACCAAACGTGCATTATCTTCAGGCAAAAATGTGGTATCGGCAAATAAGAAAATGATTGCTACCCATCTGGAGGAATTGACCGAAATCCAACAACAGCATGGTACATCCTTACTTTATGAAGGAGCGGTCTGCGGAAGTATCCCGATCATCAGAAATCTGGAAGAATATTACGACAACGAATTGTTGCATTCGGTAAGCGGTATATTCAATGGTTCATCCAACTATATCCTTTCCAAGATCTTCAACGAGAACCAAAGTTATGATGCTGCCCTGAAAAAGGCGCAGGAATTAGGTTTTGCGGAAACCGACCCCACCTTGGATGTAGGCGGTTATGATCCAAAATACAAATTGGCCATTGTAGCTTCCCATGCCTATGGGGTTTACATCGATCCGGAATTGATCCTTAATTTAGGAATCGACAAATTGGGAAATGCCGATATCAAATATGCCCGTGAGAAAAACTATAAGATCAAATTGATCCCATTGGCTAAAGAAGTATCCAATAACGAAGTCGTCCTATACGTATTGCCAAAATTCATTTCGAACAACAGTATGTTGTACAATGTGGAAAATGAGAACAATGGGGTGTTGGTAAAAGCGGCTTTTGCCGATGAGCAATTTTTCTACGGAAAAGGCGCTGGTGGCCACCCAACCGGTTCTGCAGTGCTTTCAGATATCGCAGCGCTTCGTTATGACTACAAATACGAATACAAAAAACATTTAGAATCGCAAGAGGTAAGCTATACCACGAATTACGACATTAAGGTATATTTCCGTTATGAGGATGAAGATGTATTGGAAAACATCAGCTTTATCAACATATCTGAACGATTCTACAGTGATGAACATAAGTATGTGATCGGCACGATCAACATTCAAGAGATTATTGACAAACGATCATTGATCCATCAGGACGGGAATTTCCTAGCTGAAATTTTATAAGCCTATTTTCTTTCTTGATGCATATTTTTTAGTATATTGTCGTATAAACTTAAAAAATAAGAAGTCATGAGAAAATGGAGTATGATGGGATTGCTCCAGGTAGTTAGTTTGGCATTATTTGCCCAAGAAGACACAACTACAGGAGAAGTTGTAGATAACGCATCACCTACAGCATTTGTGGTGATCGGCGTGATAATATTGATCGTTGTTATTTACGTGTTATATAGTCGACAAAAAAGGCGATATAACGATTAAAAATAAAAAAGGAAAAAAGCTGTATCCGAACCAATGGGTACAGCTTTTTTTGTGGTTATTGGCTTCGGACTGAAAGCATAGTGAAAGTAATGTAAAAGTATGTTTTTAGTAACCTAAGCATACTAAAACATGCTTTAAGTATGCTTTAACCTTGATTTCAGAGCGAAAACAACCTTTTACCATACAAAAAAGAGGCCTTATCAATTATTTGATAAGGCCTCTTCCTTAGTATTATTTACCGATATTGAATAGCTCCCGATTAGTCTCTTTTCAAACCGTATTTTTCAATCTTACTGTATAAATGACTTCTTTGTATATCCAGATCGTCGGCTGTTTTGGACACATTCCAATTGTTCTTCTCCAATTTATATTTGATGAATTCACATTCCGAATAATCCTTGAAATCCTGGAAAGAAGTGAATTGCTCCAGGTCAAAACCTTTGGCCGTTGCTGTATCATTTCCAGTAATTGATTTTGCCGATACCGGGCCTCCTGGGTTCGCAAATGTCAATACATCATCTTCCGTGATTTTCTTATCACAAAGAATGATCAACCTTTCGATCATATTGCGCAGCTCACGGATGTTACCTGTCCAAGGAAGAGATTGCAATGCCAGCATCGCATCTGGTGTAAAGGTTTTCACCGGCATGCTGTATTCTGCGCAGATTTCCTCACAGAACGAGTTTGCAAGCGTAGGAATATCATCCTTACGTTCTGCCAATGAAGGCACATGGATCAAGATCACACTTAAACGGTGGTACAAGTCCATACGGAAATTACCATCTTCGATTTCCTTCAACAGATCCTTATTGGTTGCGGCAATGACACGTACATTCACGTCGATTTCCTTTTCGCCACCAACACGGGTTATTTTGTTTTCCTGCAGCGCACGAAGTACTTTCGCCTGTGCAGAAAGGCTCATGTCCCCTATCTCGTCCAAGAAAAGCGTTCCATTATTGGCTTGCTCAAATTTTCCGATACGTTGTTTTACCGCCGAGGTGAATGATCCTTTCTCGTGCCCGAACAATTCGGATTCGATCAGTTCTGAAGGGATCGCCGCACAGTTCACCTCTACCAAAGTAGAGCTGGAGCGGGTAGACTTTTCGTGCAACCAACGCGCCACCAATTCTTTACCAGCACCGTTGGCACCGGTAATTAATACACGAGCTTCTGTTGGAGCAACTTTATCAATCGTTTCCTTGATCAAACTGATTCCAGAAGAATCCCCTAGGATTTCTTTGGTTTTGGAAAACTTCCGTTTTAGGACTTTGGTTTCCTTTACCAAGGATCCTTTTTCGAGTGCGTTACGAACAGTGATCAACAAACGGTTCAGATCCAAGGGTTTTTCCAAGAAATCAAAAGCGCCTTTACGGGCTGCTTCTACCGCTGTTTCGATCGTACCGTGACCAGAGATCATTATGAACGGGATATCAGAGAATTCTTTGGCAGCGGTCAACACTTCCATTCCATCCATCTTGTTCATCTTGATATCACATAGTACAAGATCGATCTTCTCCTTTTTAAGGATTTTCAGACCATCTTCACCGTTATCGACATCAAGTACTTTGTAGTCTTCATATTCTAGGATATCACGAAGGGAACTTCGGATAGGGCGTTCATCATCGATGATTAAAACTGTAGTCATATAAAATGTTCCTATTTTTCTAGGCTGCGATAATTTAACAAATAAAGTAAAAAGAAGCAAACTTTATAAGCCGGGTTCTGTATCCCCGAGGGGATTTCTATCATTTATCTAGGATTATGCTCGCGCATAACCTCCATCAACCTACCCATTGTGAGGTCCCGAAGGAAGAAAACGAGCAGCTTTCGACTCTCACAACCTATTTGGTTTTTCAACACACGAGGTTTACCGAGATGTATGTTACCATACAAATCCGTGAGCTCTTACCTCACGTTTTCACCCTTACCATGTTGCCATGGCGGTATCATTTCTGTGGCACTTGCTGTCTACCCGAAGGCATCCTTCCTGTTAGGAAGCGTGTTGCTCTGTGTTGCCCGGACTTTCCTCTCGCCTTATTCGATAAAGGCCAGCGATAGAACGAGTTTGCTTCAAGCTGCAAAACTACGAAAAAAACAATTTAATATCGGCCTAACGAAATACTATATCGTTGTTGTTATAACTTATAATTATTTGAAAGTTTTTTGTTTTCTATTGTAGCGAAATGAATTTTAGTTTCGTCATAGGAGAAACATTTATGCGCAACATGTTTATTTTATTCATTCACAAATTAATTTTAATAAATAATATATGAAAACTATTTCTTACTTAAAGATTGCTACAGCGATTGCACTTATTTCATTCAGCACTTCATGCAAAAAGAAAAAAACTGAGCCTAATCCAGTAAGTATCGCTTACAAAATCACGACTGCATCGAAAGAAAAGATTAAAATGACCAATCTTTCCGTAACCAGTACAAAAGGAAAAGACTCAGTGATCACAGCTGCACTGGATGTTCCTAAAACCGTGGCTACTAGACGTGCTATGCCAGGAAAAGGCTATACGGTAGCGTTGAAGACAAAGATCGATAAACCAGCAAAAATTACCTTGGAGATCCTAGTAAACAATAAAGTAGTAAAAACTTCCAAAGACATTGATGTTAAGGATATCAGCAAGGAAGTTAAATTAGAACATAAGTTTTAAGTTGATAGATGCGCTATATGAATATATAAATTTTTAGAACTCTCTTTTTACCCTAGTTAACCATAGCTCCAAATCGAGCTATGGTTTTTTTGTTAACAAATAAATAATATTAACATATTAATCATTAACTTTCCCCTAACAATATATTTTTACTTTTGCTGAATAAATCAATATTAACTGTCATTGGATGAATCGGATAAAGCTTCTCTATCGGTTAAACAAAACCAACTTGAGCATTTTTTTCGTTTGGTATGTGCTCATTAGTGTAATTGTCTTTTCAACCCCACGTATCAGTTCGTTCCAATGGATCAATTCCATGAACCACCAGATACTGGATTATTTTTTCAGTCTGCTCACCCAATTCGGTGATGGCATTTTCGTGATGCTCGTGGCGGTACTATTCTTTTTTCTAAGATCAAGAAAGATCGGTATTGCCATTGCTGCCAGCTATATTGGTTCCGGATTGATCTGTTCGGTACTAAAAAGATCTTTTCAGGCGCATCGTCCGGCTTTTTTTCTTAAAGAAGACCCCAGCTTCCATTCCCTATCCTGGCTACCCTTATCCCATCATAATGCCTTTCCATCTGGACATACCACCTCAGCCTTTGCTTTAGCTTTTACCTTAATGCTATTCAGCAAGGATAAAAGGCTGGCCATGATGGCTATGGTTCTGGCTTGCCTGACGGGGTATTCAAGGGTTTACTTGGGTCAGCATTTTTTGGATGATGTGTGGTTTGGATCCATCCTTGGAGCAGGTTTTTCTTGTCTGTATTTTCTGATGTATTCCTATTTCGGCGAGAAAAAACTAAGCCGAAGCCAACTCTTTCCCCCTTCATTTAAGATATAACCATGTGGAAACTATTCATTAGCCTGTTAAAATTTGGCCTTGTTGGGTTATTGGGAATGGGGATCGACTTTGGAATAACCTGGCTGCTGAAAGAAAAATTAAACACGAATAAATTCTTTGCCAATGCCTGCGGTTTTTATTGTGCAGTGGTCAGCAATTATTGCCTGAACCGCATCTGGACCTTTTCCAACAACAATCCACAGATTGCCAAACAGTTCCTCCAATACGCACTTTTCAGTATCATTGGCTTGGGTATAAATACACTCATCATATACCTCTGCAGTACCAAATGGAAAATCAATTTCTATTTGGCAAAGGTATTTGCGATTGGAATTGTTTTTCTCTGGAACTTCTCCATCAACCATTTAATCACATTTGGACATGGATAAGGCATTCCGCATCAAATTACGGTGGCTGATTTTACTGAGTACTTTGGTACGGATCCTATTTGCTAACCTGTTGGAGTTGGGTAATGATGAGGTCTATTATTATACCTATGCCCTACAGCCTGATTGGAACCATTTCGACCATCCACCAATGATCGGGTTCCTGATCAAATTCTTCACCTTGAACCTGCACTGGGTAAACACCTTTTCCATGCGATTGGGAGCTATATTCCTGGCTGCCCTTAATACCTGGATCATTGCCTGCATTGTCAGGAGGATCGCGAATGATCGCGCAGCTTTTATTGCAGCGATCTTATTTACCGCATCGATCTATTCCAGCATTATTTCTGGGATTTTCATCCTTCCAGATTCGATCTGCAATACCTTTTGGTTGGCCGCACTATACTGTATGGTACTGATCGTAAAACCAAAAGACAAAAAAGAACAGACCGAGGCGCTTCTGTTTCTTGGCGTTTGGATCGGTTTAGCATGTATGAGTAAGGTTCATGGCATTTTTCTCTGGTTAGGTTTCTTGGCGTATCTATTCTTGCATCAACGGTCTTTATTGAAAAATTGGGCATTTTATGTTTCCTTGATCATCAGTGGTCTGATTATTTCCCCTATCGTGCTTTGGAATATTCAACATGATTTTATCACTTGGCGCTTTCATGGTGAACGGGTAAGTTTATTGGATGCTGGAATACAGATACACTTCTTCCTGCAGGCTTTTTTTGGTCAAGTATTATACAATAATCCACTTTTATGCCTTATTTACGCCTATTTAGCCCTTGCAGTAATCAAAAACTGGAAATACCATACTCAGCATTGTAGGAAAGAAATTGCGGTGATACTCTATTGTGGCCTACCGATTATATTCATAGCCAGCTTTATCTCTCTTTTTAAACAAGTGCTTCCCCATTGGAGCGGTGCAGGCTTCTTTTCGATCATGATCTTAGCTGCCGTTTGGATCGACCAGGAATTGAGCTTGGAAAAGATTCGAACAGTGCGTAAAGTGTTCAATGGGATGTTGATTTTTACACTCGGATTTATGATCCTTGCTGTATGCATTATTCGTTTTTATCCAGGCAACCCAATCGGTATTAAAAGCGGTAATGAGCTTGGAAAAGAAGATGTTTCCATCGAAATGATAGGTTGGGAGCAATTTGCCAAGGAATTTGAAAAAATCCGCTCGGAAGATCTGGAACAAAAGAGAATGCAGGAAAATGACCCCATCTTGGTCAATAAATGGTTCCCTGCTGGACATATCCTATTTTACGTGGCTAGGCCTTTGGGAATTCCCATATTAGGGGAAGGCAAATTACATGACCTGCATAAATTCGCGTGGCTGAACAACATGGCAAACCCTATACAGATTACTGATGATGCCTATTATATCAGTCCTTCCAATAATCATGTAGAGCCATACGAAATATACGGGGAAGATTTTGAATCAATCAATCTAAGAAAGGTAATCCAGCAGAAAAGAGCTGGAGCTGTGGTAAGGAAATGGTATGTATCATCTTAAAGGAGCAAAACGGATATTAGGTGAAGACCTTATTAAAGATCATTTGCGATAGCATACCCTGCTGCCCAAGCCCATTGGAAGTTATAACCGCCCAACCAACCGGTAATATCGACGGCTTCGCCACCAAAGTAAAGCCCTGGAACTGCTTTGGCAGTTAAGGTTTTGGGATTCAGCTCTTCTGTATTCACCCCACCACGCATGACCTCCGCCTTATCGTAGCCCTTATCGCCTGCAGGCTTGACCTTGAACTTATGGATGGTATCTACGATGAGTTTTGCATCATTTTTACCTAGGGAAGCGATCTTCACCGTAGTGGGTAAGAATTTTCCGAATGCTTCAACGGTTCTCTTGGTGAAATAATCATTCATCAGCTGTGCAACGGTCCTTCTTCCACCCTGCTCCCTTTCCTGCTTAATGAGGGTATCCATTTTGAATTTCGGCAATAAATCGATGCTGAACGTTTCCCCAGGTCTCCAATAGGAAGAAATCTGTAGAATAGCCGGACCACTCAGACCCCAATGGGTAAATAGGATATTTTCTTCAAAGCTGATCTTTTCATTATATACTTTAGAAAAGATGGAATTTCCGGCCAAAGAGGCATACCAGTCGGCATCCTTTCCGGTGATGGTCAAAGGCACTAAGGCTGGCGCTGTAGGTACAATTCCCAATCCGAATTTTCTCGCTATGCGTAATGCAAAATCGGAAGCTCCCAATTTAGCAACCGGTAGACCTCCAGAGGCAATCACGACTTTGGGGCTGTGGATCTTTTGGGTTTTCCCATCCTTCACAAAGGTTATTTCAAAACCTCCTTCTGTTTTTTCGACATCCTTCACTTCGGTATTCAACCAGATATCCTGCTTGGTTTCAAACATCAATTTGCTAAAAACCGCTACAATATCCTTTGCCTTATTGCTTTTGGGAAAAAGTTGCCCCAATGTCTTTTCTTCCCCTTGAATGCCTCCGAAATTCTCAAAGAAATTTTGGGTATCTTCAACAGTCCATTGGGAGAAAACTGCATGCAGAAATGCCGGGTTCTCCGAAACAAAATTTTCAGGTTGGGTATATAGATTCGTAAAATTACAACGTCCACCGCCAGAGATCAGGATTTTCGCTCCAGGCTTATCGTTCCTTTCTAATAGTAAGGTTTTTTTGCCCAGCAGCCCTGCCTGTGCGGCACACATCAATCCGCAGGCACCAGCTCCTATGATAATGGCGTCGTAATTCTTCATCTTAAGAAATCAATTCTCCAGCAAGGGAAACTACGCGTTGCTCTGTCCAAGATTGTTCGGCCAGTTCCAAGATCCGGATCACATCCCTAGCCTGTTCTGGTCTAACGAACAACTCTTCTTCTCCTTTTAATGTAGCCACTATATTTTTATAGAAATCCTCACCAGAACCCTTCTCTGACGGAATGATCTCTTCGATTTCCGTACCGTTTTCCAGGATGGCTAATTTTCCATAGATCTCCGGGTTTTCTGTTCCCCAATCCGCAACATCTGCAGGTCGCTTACCTGCGCGCAACAGTTCTTCCTGTGGATCTACACCCCATTTTACAAAAGAACCGTTCGTACCGTATAAGGCAAATCTTGCTGTTGGGATTTTCGCTAGCATCTGTCCTTTTAAGGAAACTTTGACTTGGGGATAATGCAGGATAAATTCAAAATCATCAATGGCTTTAGCACCGTCTCGTTGCACCCTTAAATCAGCATAGATCGCCGTCGGATGTCCAAAGATCTGTAGGGCTTGATCGATCAAGTGTGCACCCAGGTCATAGTGTATACCCGAACCAGGGAGGTTTTCTTCGCGCCAGGCTCCTGCCCTTAAAAAATTGCGGAACCGATCAAATCTTGCTTCATAGTTTGTTAAACGCCCCAATCTTCCTTCTTCAATAAGTTTCTTAACGGTTTTAAAATCAGAATGGAACCTCGCGTTGTGATGGACAGAAAGCAAGAGGTTCTTACTTTTTGCCAATGCGATCAGTTCATCGGCCTCGGATGTATAATTCGTGAATGGCTTTTCTACCACCACATGTTTTCCGGCTTCTAATGCAGCTTTCGCAAACGAAAAATGCACATCATTTGAAGTGGCGATGACGACCAGATCTACCACTGGATCTTCGAAAATATCTTCTGCTTTCTGAACGGCAATGGCATCCGGATATCTTTCAGCTAACATTTCCTGTTGTTCAAATTTCCTAGCTGTTACCTTATATAATTCCAGATCAGGATTTTCTGAGATAAATGGCGCATGGAATACATGTCCACCAATAGAAAACCCGATCAGTCCAACTTTGATCTTCCCCATGCTTACATTCTTTCAGGAACCTGAATTCCTAATAAGTTCATACTTTTTGCAATGATTTTTGCCGCAGCAGAGGACAATTGCAGACGGAAGGTTCTTACGGTTTCATCCTCCGCCTTGATAATACTTTCTTCGTGGTAGAATTTGTTGTATAATTTAGCGACCTCATAAGCATAATTCGCTAATTGAGCTGGGCTGAATTCCTTTGCTGAGGCTTCAATGACTCCTGGAAATCCGGCCAATGCCTGGATCAGATCCCGTTCGTAACTGGATATCTTTTCCGGTTGTACGGCAGTACCTTCCTTAAAATCTCCTTTTCTCAAAACAGATTTGATACGAGCGTGGGTATATTGAATAAATGGACCTGTGTGTCCTTGGAAATCTACGGTTTCGTTCGGATCGAACAGTAGCCTTTTTTTAGGGTCAACCTTTAATAGGAAATATTTCAATGCCCCCATACCGATGGTATTGTATAAAGCTTCTTTTTCTTCTTCGTTGAATCCTTCGGTCTTACCCAATTCTTCGGTTCTGGTTTTTGCTGTGGCAAACATTTCCTGCATCAGGTCGTCTGCATCCACAACCGTACCTTCTCTGGATTTCATTTTACCCGTTGGAAGGTCCACCATGCCGTAAGAAAGATGGAATAGTCCATCCGCCCAAGATTTACCCAGTTTTTTCAAGATCTGGAACAATACCTTGAAATGGTAATCCTGCTCATTGCCCACCACATAAATAGAATCATCCATCTTGAATTCATCGTATTTCAATTGTGCTGTCCCCAAATCCTGGGTGATGTATACAGAAGTACCATCTCCACGTAAAACAAGTTTTTCGTCAAGGCCTTCTGCGGTCAGGTCGATCCAAACGGAATTGTCTTCTTTTTTATAGAATACACCCGAATCCAATCCTTCCTGAATAATATCTTTTCCTAATAAATAGGTATCTGATTCGTAATAGAATTTATCGAAATCAACCCCTAGGGTTTTATAGGTCTGATCAAAACCTTCATATACCCAAGCGTTCATGGTTTTCCAAAGGTTGATCACTTCCTCATCCCCGGCTTCCCATTTCAACAACATGGCCTGCGCTTCCTTGATCAATGGTGCATTCTTTTTGGCTTCCTCTTCGGTCTGCCCTTCGGCTTTCAAGGCATCAATCTCCTGCTTATACGCTTTATCGAAAACCACATAGTATTTACCGACCAAATGATCGCCCTTCATTCCGGTTGAAGCAGGGGTTTCCCCTTCTCCAAACTTCTGCCAAGCAAGCATGGATTTACAGATATGGATCCCTCTATCGTTAACCAGATTTGCTTTGATCACATCATAGCCATATGCTTTTAGGATTTCAGCTACCGAATAACCCAAGAGGTTGTTACGCACATGCCCTAAGTGTAGGGGTTTATTGGTGTTTGGTGAAGAATATTCCACCATCAAGCGTTTTCCATTGGCTGGAAATACAGCAAAATCATTATGAGCTATTTCCCCGTTCAATACCGCGATCCAGTATTGGTCGGTGAAGCTCAGGTTCAAAAACCCTTTGATCACGTTGTAGGATTCAATCTCCGGAATCTGCTCCTGAAGGTAAGCACCGATCTCCTGCCCTGTTACTTCCGGCGATTTTTTGGAGAATCGGGTTATAGGAAATACAACCAAGGTAATTTGTCCTTCAAATTCCTTTCTGGTTTCCTGTAATGCAAGCTGTGAAGCTGGGATATCTGAACTATAAAGTGATTTAACTGCTTCTACAGACTTTTCAATAAGCAGTTCTTGGATTGATTTTGCCATGTAAATATTTCGTAATATTCTTAACCTTCTGATAATGAATTCAAAAAATAACACTCAGATTATTCATGTATTCGTTATGAAAGCATATCTTTGCCAAAAATAATAAAAAATGCAGAGCTATCAGGAATTTCTTGACTTAAGTGTTGGTTTTCCACAAGACGGATTCGAAATTATCGAAGACGAATTGTACTTCCACGATTTGAATTTGATGGAAATGATAGAAACGTATGGCACGCCCCTACGTTTTACTTATCTACCTATTATTAGTAAAAAGATCCAACAAGCGAAGATTCTGTTTCAAACAGCCATGTTGAAATACAATTACCGTGGGTCCTATAAGTACTGCTATTGTACGAAATCATCTCATTTCAAACATATTGTAGAGGAAGCGTTAAAGAACGATATTCACTTAGAAACCTCGTCGGCATTTGATATGCCTATGATCGATGCCTTGGAAAGACAGGGAAAGGTGACGAAGGATATTACAGTAATCTGTAATGGCTTCAAAACTTACCAGTACAAGCAATATATCGTGGACATGTTGCATGATGGTTTCCATAATATTATTCCGGTATTGGATAATAAAGAGGAATTCAACATGTACGATGATGAGATCGAATTGACAGAGCCATGTAATTTGGGTATCCGTATTGCCGCAGAAGAGCAACCGGATTCTCAATTCTATACCTCGAGATTAGGTATCCGCATGGAAGACGTCATTGATTTTTACAACAGCAAGATTGCAGAGAACCCTTACTTCAAAGTGAAGTTGCTTCATTTCTTTATCAATTCCGGTATTTCGGACACACCGTACTATTGGAATGAATTGGAGAAATATGTGACCCTTTATTGTAAGTTCAAAAAGATCAATCCAGACCTTGATACGTTGGATATCGGTGGCGGAATGCCATTCAAAGATTCATTGGTACATGATTTTGATTACGAATACATGGTTAACGAGATCGTGAACCGCATTAAACAGATCTGTGCACATCACGAAGTAGTGGAACCGGATATCATTACCGAATTTGGAAAATATACCGTAGCAGAAGCTTCTGGAATTTTATACAAAGTATTAGGCCGTAAGCAACAGAATGACCGTGAAAAATGGTTGATGTTGGATGGTTCTTTTATTACCAACCTTCCGGATGTTTGGGCATTGAACCAAAAATACATCTTGTTGCCGATCAACAATTGGGATTCGGAATATGAACGTGTCAACTTAGGCGGGATTACCTGTGACGGCCAAGATTACTACAATCAAGAGGCCCACATGAACTCTGTGTTTATGCCAAAGACCAGAAAGGTGCAATACCTTGGCTTCTTCCATACTGGGGCTTACCAAGAGGTATTAAGTGGGTATGGTGGTATTCATCATTGCCTCTTACCATCTCCAAAGCACGTGTTGATCCGTAGAAACAGGGATGAAACGTTCAATTACGAAGTGTTTGGGGAAGAACAGAATTCTAAACAAGTCATGAAACTATTAGGTTATCAATAACCTTTAATAGCATCCATAAAAAAAGCCTTAACGATATTGGAGGGCACTGAAAAAGTCTCAACTTTTTAATGAGATTTAAAGAAATGACTGAGTACAAGATTTATCTTACTCGGTCATTTTTGTTCTAAGGATTTCTGAAAATTTGTTTTTTAATGGTTTTATTGAAGGTTTAATCGACCATGAGTGGCTATTTAGGCTTTCAGAATCTCAAATCCATTGATTTTGAGGTAATATTCCTCCTTTTTAGATCAATTTCAGGATTCTTTTCAAGTTTACCGTGAAGATGGCCATTGCACCCTGCATTTCCATATTTTTGATGCCATAGGAATCTGCTCTTCCATAACCATGGACATTCTTGAGCTCACTGTTCTTTGCCTCGATCTTATACCTTTCCTTAGACTTGCTCCGGTAATGATAGGTTTGCTGGAAAGCCATCTGCTCTTTATGGAGTTCGGATTTAATGGTTATCGAATAGGTCTTTGTTTTTGACCCATCCTTATAACATCCTTCCCTGAGAGGGCAAACTTTACATCTATCCACATCGAAGTAATACGTGTCTGCTTGATTTTTACCTATGTTCTTTTTGCCCTGACGGGCCTTCCGGATTGCTAGATGGCCAGCTGGACAGACAAACATCCCCGCATCTTTATTGTAGTGAAAGTGATCGCTTTCTTTCCTGGATCCCTGGCTGACTGCCGGTTTCAATTTAGCGATGATATCAATGTTCTGTTCTTTTGCCAGCCGTAGATTGTCCTTTCCAGAATATGCGGCATCGCCTATAATCGTGTCCACTTCCATTCCATTCTGCTGGCTGATCTCCAATAATCGGGGCAGTTCCGGACCATCACCTTTCTCGCCTGTAGTAACGACCGCTGCTGTGATGATGCGTTCCTCGGTCATTGCCAGATGTGTTTTATAGCCAAAGAAACTGCTGTCCATTGATTTATGTCCAAGCCTGGCTTCACCATCTTTTGAGAGCAGATAGTATTCCTTTGTGTCCTCGATGGTTTCCTTCAACAGGTTCAACTTCTCTTTTACAGCCGGTATTTCACTGATAGATTGATCCTGATCCAGCACTCTCTGTAATTCCCTGCAATAGGCAAGCTCTTGGTCCAGGTCGTTGGACTCGTTCTTTTGTGGTAGGCGCCCTTTGTAGTCCTCATCGATCTGATATATTGCTTTCCTCAACAGCTTGGATCGTTCCTTTAGCACTTCCTGTGCTGTGTATGGGTTCGATCTGGAATGGGTATGTGTGGCATCTACGATGATGGACCTTGATTTTATAATACCCTTTTCAAGAGCGATCGTTACGGTCTTATTGATCAACAGGTTCAATAGGTCCATGTCCTTTAACCGTAGCTTACGGAATTTGGTGAGCGAACTTGGATTGATCACATCCTCCTCAGGGGCCATTTCCAGAAAGTATTTAAAGGACATGTCATATCTGGAACGCTCAACAACATCAACATCCGAAACGGTGTAGATCGTCTTTAACAGAAGGTACTTGAACATCTTGATGGGGCTCTCTGCTGTACGCCCATTGGTCTGGCAATACTTCTCCAAAAGTTCCTCATGTATAAAACTGAAATCGATAAGATCGTTGATTTTGCGAAGTAGATTGTCTTTTGGAACAATGATATCGTACAATCCCGAATAGGAACTGAACTGAATTTTTTGTTGGGTAGAAAGCATCCTGATATCCGTTAAAGCCTACTTTAAGATACGAAAAAAGGAGCAGAAAACTGTTGTTTTCCACTCCTTTTTTTAGCCCATTCTAAAAGGGGACTTTTTCAGTGCCCTCCGATATTGTTAAGGCTTTTTTCATGAAGGGAATTCGAGGTTAATTATTCAAATGAACAATTGTTCTTTGAACTGATCGGAATTTAAACTGCTTTAGCAAAGCTTTCGTAATGGCATATAATAAACCCCAAAAACCCTATTCTTTAATATTATCTATGATTTCATTAATCGATAACCATGAATGTTGCAATATCCTCGCGGATATGCACCGGTAGCATCATAAAGATTTCCTTTTTCAGGATGAGGTTCTCTTGACGTGAATCAGCTGGATTTTCTTCAATGCTTACGATTGATTCAAACCCTTCGTTCAACCATCTACCCTCTCCTATTAAGTAATCGTTGTATTTAGCATTTAAGGCTTTTAACGCGCCTAGGATTTCGTTCGAATTTGATGTATAACTATTAACCATATTATTCTGTTTCACTATTACATTTAACGCCAAAGTTCGATTATTGTTATAATCAAGATGTTAATTTATTATTATAGTATTGGTAATTATGGCAAAAAAAGGTTTAAGTTAGGTCGAGTTGACCAATTCTTTATTTAAATAATCAAACAACTAAGGACTATTAATCCATTAATATACTATAAACGAAACAGTTGAGCTAAATCTTCTCTTATTGCTGCTGGAAGCATATTGAATACTTCCATTTTTATTCGAATAACTTGCTTGTCATTATCTTTGGGATCTTGGTTTATAGAAACAATGGATTTGAATCCTCCGATGAGCCACCTTCCATCTCTGCGTAAATAGTCTTGATATTTAATATCAAAGATTTCCAACTCCTCTAGTAACGAGTCGGTTTTATTAGAAAAATTTGTTAACATATTGGTTTTTAGTGAATAAAATTTTACAATTATACAATATTATTAGGCTAGAAAAACATTCCTCAAAAAAAATATTTTTTTATTTATTTAAGTTAAATGATTTCTTAACGCGTTGTTTAAAAAAATAGCAAAAGATTAAGTTTATCGCTCAAAAACTACATTTTTTATATTCATGACAATCAGATGAAAAAGAATCTTTTAACTTGCGCCTCGCATTTATGAAAAGAACATTAAAAAGAATCATGTATATCCTTTTGGCCATCATCGTTATCATCGTTATTGCTGTCTTCCTATTGGGCAGATCGGCGCCAATCGGAACCCTCGCCACAGGCGAGCGTTTGGAGAAAATGTCCTCGAACCCTAATTTTAAAAATGGGGTATATGAAAACCTGGAAGTAACGCCAGCTATAAAAGAAGGTGTTTCTTCCTTCGAGATGCTGCGTTCCTTTTTCTTCGGAAAAGACAAAAGAAACGTACCTAGTAAGCCATTGCCATCGATCAAGACCGACTTCAAGAATCTGGACATCAACGAGAACTTGTTGGTTTGGTTTGGGCATTCCTCTTACTTATTGCAATTGGATGGAAAAAGGATCTTGGTGGATCCGGTATTCAGTAAATATGCCTCTCCTGTTCCGTTTGGAATCAAGGCATTTCAGATGACCTATAATTATACGGCTGCTGATATGCCCGATATCGATATATTGGTCGTCACCCATGACCATTTTGACCACCTGGATTATTCCACTTTTGAGGAAATAAAAGGCAGAACCAAACAGATTGTAACGAGTCTTGGCGTGGGTGCCCATTTTGAAAAATGGGGCTATCCCTCGGATAAAATTCATGAGCTGTATTGGGGTGAAAGTTTCCAAGTAGACTCCTTAAAGTTTACGGCAGCTCCTGCCAGGCATTTTGCTGGCCGTTGGTTCAAGCGAAACACCAGCCTTTGGTCGGCCTTTGTTCTGCAAAGCCAAACCTACAAACTATTATTGGGTGGAGATAGTGGATATGGAAAGCATTTCAAAACCATTGGTGAGGAACATGGTCCATTTGATCTGGTTCTTCTTGAGAATGGACAGTACAATGAATATTGGAAATACATCCATATGATGCCGGAGGAGGTGATACAAGCAGCGGAAGATCTTCGGGCAAAAGATTTGATTCCAGTACACTCAGGGAAATTCCCATTAGCAAACCATGCCTGGGACGAACCGTTGATTAGGGTTACGAATGAAGCTAAACGAAAGAATAGACCGATATGGACACCACAGATTGGGCAGGTGGTATATCTAGGTAAAGCGAACCAATTTTCAGAATGGTGGAATAATATTGATTGAGGTTGAAAAAAATCAACCTCATTTTTTATTCTTTCTTTTTGAGAAGCATCCCATGGTCAAAACGAAGATTGTTCTTGTCAACAAATTTAACCTTTCCATTTTCGTCGATAATATCGCCGAATCCTTCTATTAAACCACTTGGAACAATCCCAAAAACTTTTTCCCAAGTTGATTCCATTCCTTCCGACATGAATCGGTATTCACCCACGATTAGGGAGTCCTTGATAACCCCTTTGAACGTCCCTACATTCTTATCCTTTTCAAATAAAGAATAAGTAAGGTCGCCTACCAAGGAATCCTTTTCTAAGGCTAAAGCCAAACGAATGGTATCCCTCTTTTCTTGATATTCGTAGGTACCAACAAAGTCTTCGAGATTGTGTTCTTGATTTTTTGGAGAATGGACTATCTCCTGTTTTTGATTTGAATTGGAATTACACGCACTCAAACCAGCTATTGTCAATGCTATAGCCAAAGC
This sequence comes from Sphingobacterium sp. CZ-2, assembly GCF_004526235.1. Taxonomy (GTDB): domain Bacteria; phylum Bacteroidota; class Bacteroidia; order Sphingobacteriales; family Sphingobacteriaceae; genus Sphingobacterium; species Sphingobacterium tenebrionis. Next base: position 1,405,406 of record NZ_CP038159.1, read on the forward strand.
ATTGCTCATTCTTTTCATCTTCTTGTGTTTCCTTCTATTAAATAAACCTTTTTAGCTTAGTAATGTTTTGGTAAAATCTATAAACTTGTGTATGCTGGGTTAAAATTAGGATAATTTTTGTTGTAACTTTACTTTTATGAATATTTTAAATCAATCATTTGATACCCCCCACGATACCGCTCCTTTTTCTAAAATCAATATAACGGATTACGTTCCTGCCTTTGATGCTGCGATTGCAGAAACCCGTCAAGAAATCGATGCTATTGTGCAATTGAAGGAGGAACCTAACTTCGAAAATACGATTGCTGCACTTTCTTTTTCTGGAATGCAGCTGGATCGGATCTCCAATATATTCTTCAATCTACATTCAGCAGAAACCAATGATGAGTTGGACAAGATTGCCAATGAAGTGGCGCCCAAATTGGCTGAACTCGGAAACGACATTACGTTAAACTTTCCCTTGTTCGAAAAGATTAAACAGGTTTATGATAAAATGGATTCATTGGACCTAACGGAAGAACAAAAAACTTTGTTGACCAAAAATTACAGGGATTTTGTCCGAAACGGGGCATTATTACCAGAAGATAAAAAACAGACATTAAGGGATATTGATTCGGAATTATCTGTGCTCAAATTAAAATTTGGGGAACATGTTCTTGCGGATAATAATGCCTTCCAGATGTTGATCACAAACCCGGACGAACTAGAAGGTTTGCCGGAAGGTACCATAGAAGCTGCCAAAGAAATGGCAACAGAAGCTTGCCTAGAGGGTTGGCTATTCACGTTGGATTATCCGAGTTATATCCCTTTTGTAACTTATGCAAAAAATAGGGAGCGGAGGAAGGAAATCACGTTGGCAGCAGGTAAAAAGGCATATCAGCAAAATGATAACAATAATGAGGAGATCGTCCTAAAAATTGTCAATCTACGGCATCAAAGAGCCCAACTATTGGGGTATGCATCGCATGCACATTTTGTGCTAGAAGAACGAATGGGCCAGGATCCAGCACAGGTCACGAAATTTTTGAACGATCTTTTAGCAAAGGGTAAACCCGCTGCTGAAAAAGAATTTAAGGAATTGAGTGAATTTGCCAAAGAGTTGGATGGTCTTGAAAACCTGGAAAAATGGGATGGCAGCTATTATACCGAAAAATTAAAACAACAACGTTTTAACCTGGAAGATGAAAAGCTAAAACCCTATTTCCAATTGGAGAAGGTGTTGGCTGGTGCCTTTGAGATTGCACATCGCCTTTATGGATTGAATTTTAATGAGGTCCATAACATCGATAAATACCATCCGGATGTGCAAACCTTTGAAGTGAAGGATGATGCTGGGGAATTGGTTGCTATTTTCTATGCTGATTTTTTCCCAAGGAAAGGAAAGCGGAATGGCGCTTGGATGACTTCCTTTAAATCCCAATACCAAAAAGCTGGAAAGGACGAGCGTCCGCATGTTTCAATTGTTTGTAATTTCACGAAACCTACAGCTAGTAAACCTTCTTTATTGACCTTTAATGAAGTGTTGACTTTATTCCATGAGTTTGGTCATGCCCTGCATGGGATGTTGGCCAATACGGTATATCCTACCCTATCCGGCACTTCTGTATTTTGGGACTTTGTGGAACTTCCAAGCCAGATCATGGAGAATTGGTGTTATGAAGAAGAAGCCTTGAAACTGTTTGCAAAGCATTATGAAACTGGAGAAACCATTCCAATGGAATATGTGGAGAAGATCAAGGAGAGTGCTGCTTTTATGGAAGGTATGGCTACGGTACGTCAGATCAGCTTTGGTCTGTTGGATATGGGCTGGCATGGACAGGATCCATCCTCAATTCAGGATATTAAGGCTTTTGAGGTCGAAAAATTCGCCTCTACATCGCTTTATCCCGATGTTCAGGATAATGCGATGAGCCCTTCTTTCTCGCATATTTTCAATGGTGGCTACTCATCTGGATATTACAGTTATAAATGGGCAGAGGTCTTGGATGCGGATGCTTTTGATTATTTCAAACAAAAAGGGATTTTCAATAAGGAAGTAGCGGATAAATTCAAGGAGAATATCTTGAGTAAAGGTGGAACAGCTCATCCGATGAAATTGTACAAGCAGTTTAGGGGACAAGAGCCATCGGTTGATGCCTTATTAAAACGTGCAGGATTGATTTAAATGAAAGATATGCAATTGGCTATTAAAAATATGGTTTGTCCACGCTGTGTAATGGCAGTTGAACAGATCTTGAACAATTTGAACATCCCTTTCCAGGATGTGAAGATAGGATTGGTCAATCTGCAAAGGGAGTTGAGCGATAAGGAAACTGATCAATTGGATACTGCATTAGGTGCTATTGGATTTGAGGTGCTGCAAGATCGTAAAGAACGATTGTTGGAGGAGATCAAAATAGCTCTGCAGGAGTTTTTGGGGAAATCAGAAGATCAACATCTTAAAACTTCCGTTTTTTTAACTGATCGGTTTAATTTGGAATACACGTATATAAGCAGTCTTTTTTCGGAATTGGCTGGCGAAAGTATTGAAAAGTATTTGATTAAGCTGAAGATCGAGAAGGTAAAAGAATTTCTTCAGTATGATATGTCCTTGTCGGAAATTGCTACGAAATTGAATTATAGCAGTGTGGCGCATTTGAGCAGCCAATTTAAGAAGGTTACTGGGATGACCCCATCGGAGTATAAAAAGGCAGTTTAATTTTGCTATCCTAAACGGATCATAAATAAAAAAGTCGAACAATCTGTTCTCATGGAGATGCAGATTGTTCGACTTCGTTTTTTATGGAAAATAACCTATTTCAGGTTATCTCTATAAACTGTAGCTTTTTTAACTTCTGTTTGGATATCCTTACGAGAAGCATCTAAGCTCAATACTTTTTGATAATCAGCGATAGCTGCGTTGTAAGCATCAGTAGCTGTTTTCTTGTTGTAATTAGCAGTTCCTGCAGTACCTGTCAATACTCCTAAATCACGGTTTGCAATCGCTCTATTCTGATACAGGTTTTTCTCACTTGGTTTCAATGCAATCGCTTTTGAATAATCTGAAACCGCAGATTTCAATAATGATTCACGATCTGCTGCAGATACTTTCGCTTCACGATTTACCGCTAAGTTATTATTCGCTTTTGCTCTGTAATAATAAGCCGATGAATGTTTCGCATCCAAAGCAATCGCTTTTGAAAAGTTAGTGTTAGCTTTCTTATAATCACCCAATTGGTAATACGAAAGACCTAACAAATGAAAAACATTTGCATCATCTGCTGAAGTAGTTGTTGCTTTTTCAAAATGCGTCACCGCAGATTTGAAATCATTTGCATTGATTGCTTTTTCTCCTGCAGCCACATTCGCATCTGTATGTTTCTGTGTTTGTGCCTGAGCACCCATAGTTGCTAAGGCAATCGCAACAGCAGCCAATCCTAATCTCATCGTTTTCATCTTTGTATTAATAAATCTTAAATTCATGTCCAATTATATAAATGTTTCCAATTAATTTCTATTCTCCCGTTATAGAGTAAAAATCTGTTAAATAGTTTAAGTAGTCAATCAATAATTATAAACATTTCCACATTTCGTCCTGCTTATCCTAAAAACTGGAATTAATCCAGCAAATGACAAAAAAAGAGGCCTAAACTGACGTTTTAACAGCAATACCATTTTAATAGCATAAATAGTACCAAAATAAAACCTTGGCATTGCACTTGCAATACTTGGGTACATAAAATTAGAAATGAATAATAGGTCGGCTTACTGACAACTTGTCGGCTGTATGATATAACGCTTATGAGCAAAAATGATCCATTCAACTTCACCCAATCCATGCCCATCATCAACGAGGAAACCGAATTCTTCCCTTTGTTGACCCAGCAAGATGAAGATGAATTGAGGAATGCTGAAATACCAGAATCCTTACCCATATTACCTTTAAGAAATACAGTGCTTTTTCCAGGTGTGGTTATTCCCATTACCGTTGGAAGGGACAAATCCATCAAATTGATCAAGGATGCCTATAAGGGTGATCGGACAATCGCGGTGGTTTCGCAAAAAGATATGAATGTGGAAGATCCTACTTTCGATCAGTTGAACAAAGTAGGAACTGTAGCCCATATCATCAAGATCCTTCAGATGCCTGATGGAAACACTACGGTCATCATCCAAGGTAAACAACGTGTGAAACTTAAGGAATTGATCCAATCAGAACCTTATCTGATCGCGACCGTAGAGAAATTTCCTGAAGAAAAACCAAAGACAAAATCGAAAGAGTTCAAAGCTTTGATCTCTTCGGTTAAAGAATTGGCACTTCAGATCATCCAGCTTTCTCCAAACCTTCCAAGTGAAGCGGGGATAGCAATCAAAAATATTGAGAGTCCTACTTTCCTGGTCAATTTCATCTCTTCGAACCTTTCTTTGGAGCTAGAGCAGAAACAGGATCTTTTGGAAACCCGCGACTTTGTAAAACGCACGCAGCAATTGCTGGAGCACCTGACCACCGAAATCCAGATGTTGGAGCTGAAAAACCAGATCCAGAATAAGGTACGGGTGGATTTGGATAAACAGCAACGTGATTATTTCCTAAGCCAGCAATTGAAAACCATTCAGGAAGAATTGGGTGGAAGTACGCCTGACCTGGAATTGGAGGAGCTTAAGAAAAGAGCTAAATCTAAGAAATGGCCAGAGGAAGTTGCTAAACATTTCCAGAAAGAATTGGAAAAACTAGCAAGGATAAATCCTGCTGCTGCAGATTATTCAGTACAGCTGAATTACCTGGAGTTAATGCTAGATCTTCCTTGGGGAGAATACAGCAAAGACAATTTCGACCTGCATCGTGGAGAAAGGATCTTGGATAAGGATCACTATGGATTAGAAAAGGTAAAACAACGTATCATTGAATATTTGGCGGTATTAAAGCTAAAGAATGATATGAAAGCTCCGATCTTATGCTTAGTAGGCCCTCCGGGAGTTGGTAAGACTTCCCTTGGTAAATCCATAGCTAAAGCATTGGGCAGAAAATATACCCGAATGGCATTGGGTGGTATTCGGGATGAAGCGGAGATCCGTGGACACCGTAAAACCTATATTGGTGCTATGCCAGGTAGGATCATTCAATCCTTGAAGAAAGCAGGAACATCTAATCCAGTATTTGTATTGGACGAGATCGATAAGATAGGTTCTGATTTTAAAGGAGATCCTTCTTCAGCTCTTCTTGAGGTATTGGATCCGGAACAGAACACCCATTTTTACGATCATTATGTAGAAATGGAATATGATCTATCCAAGGTGATGTTCATAGCAACGGCAAATTCACTGAGTGGTATTCAGCCGGCTCTGTTGGATCGTATGGAAATCATCGAAGTGAATGGGTATACCATTGAGGAAAAGATCGAGATTGCGAAAAAACACCTGTTGCCGAAGCAAAGGGAAATGCATGGGATTCAGGCCAAGGATATTTCGTTGAAACCAAAGATGATCGAAAAAATCATCGAAGAATATACGCGTGAATCCGGTGTTCGTGGTTTAGAAAAGAAAATCGGATCGGTGGTGCGCGGAATTGCGACCCGAATCGTGATGGAAAAGCCGTATGATCGTAATTTGAATGCAGAACTGATCGAAGAGATTTTAGGCGCGCCTATATTCGATAAAGATCTTTATGAGAACAACGATACAGCAGGTGTGGTTACAGGCTTAGCTTGGACCTCTGTTGGAGGAGATATCTTATTTATCGAATCCAGCCTAAGTCCAGGGAAAGGCAAACTTTCTTTAACAGGGAATTTAGGGGAGGTAATGAAGGAATCTGCCTTGATCGCCATGGCTTATTTACGTTCGCATGCTGATGAATTCGGCATTGACTATAAAGTTTTTGACCAATGGGATGTGAATGTGCATGTACCTGCAGGTGCAACACCTAAGGATGGTCCTTCAGCAGGTATCACCATGCTGACGGCGCTGGCTTCCTTATTTACACAACGCAAGGTGAAACAAAAGTTAGCTATGACGGGAGAAATTACCTTGAGAGGGAAAGTTTTACCTGTTGGGGGTATCAAAGAGAAAATCCTTGCCGCTAAGCGAGCCAACATCAAGGAAATTATTCTTTGTAAAGCCAATCAGAAGGATATCCAAGAGATCAAGGAAGATTATGTTAAAGACCTTACCTTCCATTATGTAACGGAGATGAGGGAAGTGATACAACTTGCTTTATTGAGTAGTAAGGTAAAAAATCCGAAAGATTTAATTCGAGAATAATTACAATAAAAATTTTAAAAAAAGTGAGCTGGTTCAAACCATTGCTCACTTTTTTTATTTAACTTAGATTTAAACAAAGTAAAACACTAACCTGAAACAGACTAACAGAACCTGAAATTGCCCACCCACTATTTATAGTAATAAATAATCATTCCACTTAAAACTGGGTGCTTCTCCCATAGAAAACCCAGTTTTTACATTTAATATTCCCTTAATAATTTATAAGCCGTATTTTTGCGCTGATGACAGTATCGGACAAACAGGTTCAATTCATTAAACGAGCGGTCAGCTCTGCCCTTTTGATTTATATCATTCGATGCTTAATTGGCTTTGCAATTGGGTATTTACTATACCTAAAGTTTAAACAATTCGAAGTTTTCTGGGCCTTGTTATCGATAATCCTAGTGATATCTCCCGAAGAAAAGGATTCCAAGAGATTATCCATCGAACGTTTTAAATCTAATTTTGTGGGCTCCATTGTAGCGATGGGTTGTGTTTGGCTCATGCCCAAATCAGTTTATACCATCATGGTGGGGATAGTGATCACGATTATCTTCTGTCGAATATTTAAGATCATGAACATGGCGAGGGTAGCCATCGTCGCATTGTTGATCATCATGATCGAACCGCATCATACCCAATTGACCTTCACCCCTATCTATCGTGCATTAGCGACAGGATTGGGCTGTTTCATAGGCTTGGCCATTGTGATCATCACTTCAGGAATCATCCATTATTTAAAAGAAAAATACCATATCCAACAAAATCCGAACAGCAATGATTGAACTATATACTGATGGCGCTTCAAGTGGTAACCCCGGACCGGGTGGTTATGGAACCATTTTAAGAGCAGTTTATCAAGGTGCAAACCCAGAATTTCAAGGAAAACTTTTGGAAAAGGAATTTTATGGAGGATTTCGTAGAACAACCAACAACCGAATGGAACTTCTGGCGGTCATCGTTGGCTTGGAAGCATTAAAAAACCTGAACCAAACAGTCACTATTTTTTCAGATTCCAAATATGTGATCGATGCCATTGATAAGCGTTGGGTATACGGCTGGATGCAGAAAGGATTCCAGGGCAAGAAAAATAAGGATCTCTGGTTAAGGCTGATGAATCTATACAAGCATCACCAGATCAAATTGGTATGGGTAAAGGGGCATGCCGGACATCCGCTGAATGAACGGTGTGATCAATTGGCGGTTAAAGCATCCAAGGACAAGGCAAATTGGAAAATTGACTCTGTTTTTGAAATGGAAGAACAGAAAGGTTTGGACATCTAATCCTGTCGGACAATGTTCCAGACCTTTGGCAAGTAGTTTATCAGATCGCCAGCGATCATGCCTTCTTCACTTAATTCCGTACTTGCAAGATCTCCGGCCAGACCATGTGCATAAACACCTATCAATGCCGCTTCTAAAGCGGTGTAGCCCTGTGCTTTTAAACCCGCTAAAATTCCCGTGAGCACATCTCCAGTTCCACCCGTGGCCATTCCAGGATTTCCACTGCTATTAAAATACACAGTCCCCTCACTATTGATGACGGCCGTATTTGCTCCTTTGATAAGCAATACAACCTTATGTGCAATAGCAAAATCTACCGCCTTCATTAACTTATCTTCATCAGAATCCCATTCGCCGATCAAGCGTTTCAATTCTTTAGGATGAGGTGATAAAATACTATTTTCAGGCAAATGACCCAACCAATGGGGATTTAGAGCCAATAGGTTCAATGCATCAGCATCCAATACCAAAGCCTGATCTTTATCCAGAGATTGCAGGAACAAACCTAACCCCCTTTCTGTTTCTTCTGAGGTCCCCATTCCGATACCGACGGCAATGGCTTGGTAGGACTGTGGGAGCTGAAAATCACGAAGGTTTTCTTCTCCGGAGTCCATTATGACCATGGTTTCTGGATGGCTTATCTGCAGGATCTGATGGCCGCATGTAGGGGTGAGATTACTGACCAAACCGCATCCGGTTCTCAGCGCTGCACGGCTAGCAAGTATCACTGCTCCCATTTTTCCAAGACTTCCTCCAATAATACAGCCATGTCCATAAATCCCTTTATGAGAGAATTTGGATCTATTTTTCAGCAATTTCCTGATGTCTTCCTTTTCTAGGTAGTAGTAGTTGCTGCTTAAATCTTCTAAGGTTGCTTGGTCTGATTGGATGGGAATCAAGGTAAAATCCAGGACGTAACGTCCATTTTGCGGCATGAAAAAAGAAAGTTTGGGAAGTTCAAAGCTATAGACCCGATCCGCTTCTACAACAATAGGATTTTCTTCCAATGGAAAATCAACCGGCAACCCCGAGGGCATATCGATAGAAAGGACAGTTCCTTCAAATGCATTGATCTGTTCGATGAGATATTTCCAGGAATGATCCAGGCCTTTGTTTAGACCAAAACCAAACAGGCAATCGATAAGATAGGTAGATGTGTTTAGGACTAGGTGTTCATTTAGAGTAACCTTTTGGAATTCATCCAAAAGCTTTTGGTTCTCTTGATTATCCGCTGAATAGTCCACTGATTCCAATAGAAATACCTGTACCTTAATTCCTACTCCTCGCATCATCCTTGCCATCGCCAATCCATCGCCCCCATTATTGCCCTTTCCACAGAGGATACTAACTTCCGCTTGAAGAATATCCGGATAATCATGGAATATTGCTTGAAAAGCAGCAAAGGCCGCCCGTTCCATCAATTCCCATGAACTGATTTCTTGATTATGGATAGTGGCCAGATCAAGTTGTTTTAAAGCAGATGTAGAAAGAATTTTTTTCATGATTAAGGTTCTGGCTCAATGGATCAAAAATACGAGCTTTTATGGGGAAAGAAAAAAGAGAGGTTGAACCTCTCTTTTTTAGTAGTCAATTTCAATAAGCGATCTCAAAGGAATCAGAATTCCATTTTTGATCTGGATATATCGATCGGTTAACGACCAGACAGTAGTCTCAATGCGTTTTGGTCCATCCTCCGTATTAAAAACAATAGAAGTCTTCGACTTAAACTCATTACCTAATCGCAAGGCATTCTGCAATTTACTCATGAATGGTGCGCTGTTGTCGATTTCGGCGGGGATAAATCTAAATTTATCGACGTCTTCTTTTTGTATCAATGTTCCAATCATTATTATTTATGTTTATTAAGGTTAACGTTAATTTAGCCATTTAAATATATTTAGACAAGATTTTAAAGCAGAATATTAAATTAGTTACATTCGCATTATAATAAAAATAATTATGGGAATTTTCGAAAAGGAGAATTGGATGAACTTTACCCAATGCTATTCCAATGGGCAGGTAAAGTTTAGTGAATTGAATAACCTTTTACAATTAGCAGCGAGTGAACACGCGGAGGAAATTGGCTTTGGATACCGGGAGATGCTGAAGATCAAGCAGTCTTGGGTATTGAGCAGGATGTTGATCGAAGTGGATGCCTTGCCGAGATATATGGAGAAAATTACCATCCGTACCTGGATACAGGAATTTACTGGAACCAGGTCTTTAAGGAATTTTGAGGTGATCCAGCATGATAAGGTATTGGTTAGAGCATCCAGTTTATGGGTAGTATTTAATATGGCTACCAGAAGAGCTGATCATATCGCTATTAAGACGGATTATGATCATGTATTAGGGGATAGGTATAGTACTAGGGAGCAGGTTGCGAAAATAGATGGAAATATTGATTTTGAGAAGATTGCAGAGCATCAGATTAAATTATCGGATCTGGATATTGTGAATCATGCGAATAATGTGAAATATATGGAATGGTGTTTTGATGCGATGAATCCGAAGGAGGTTTTGGATGGATCGATCAAATCGTTGGAAATGAATTTTTTGAAGGAGTTGAAGTTTGGGGAGGTTGTGGATATTAATAAAAGTGAGGAGAAAGATGGTTATACGACCTTTAATATTGAAAAGGAAGGTAGGATTCATTTTTTAATGAAGGTGGGTAGAAGGAAAATTTAAACGTCATTGCGAGGCCAAACGTCATTGCGAGGCCAAACATCATTGCGAGGAACGAAGCAATCTATAAATCCGTCATTGCGAGGCCAAACGTCATTGCGAGGAACGAAGTAATCTTCCCACATGTCATGCTGAGCGGAGTCGAAGCATCTGTTCGTGAGTAACCGTACAGATCCTTCGACTACGCTCAGGATGACAAAAAGACTCCGCTCAGTATGACAATAAGACTCCGCTCAGGTTTACAAAAAGACAACGCTCAGGATGAGAAAGTTCAAAGATTGCTTCGTCGTACCTCCTCGCAATGACGGAAAAACCTCCTCGCAATGACGTATGGCCTAGCAATGACGGTGTTTAAGCCTTATCGCTTTACCAAAAACCTTTCCTTATAAAGCCCAGGCTTTATCCCCTTTTTTATAAGGATAAGCCCCATCATATTTTCCAGGGATCTTCACAAAGCGTAAAGCCTGCTTCATGCCTACCTCCGAAGTAAAGAAACCAGTTAAGGTCAATTGCTTCATCATCGTAAAGAAATGATTAGCTTCCTCTTCCTTCTTATTCTTTTGGTATTCTTTCGCCTCTTTATCCCACTTATCAACAAATTTCAGCTTTTCATCCGCAGTCAATTCATTGAAACCTTTTTTGAACTCATCCTGCGCACGTTTATCCACTCCGTTAAAGCCATCTAAAAATGCCTTTTGATCCTTCTCATCGTAACAATCACGGATCATTACCGGAATGAAATCACCTACGCCAGCTTCCTTAGCTCCAGGTGTGGATGTCTTGGGTAGAATAGCCTCCGCCAACTCACCTAAAAATGCAGGTGAATCACCTTCGAACAATGCCGCAACATCTTTAGATGCAGGTCTAGAACAGCCCTCCAAAAACAATTTGGAGCCAATCACCGTTCCGCCGACAATAAAAGCTACGCGTCTTAATGCTTCTCTTCTATTCATCATCTCTTTAAAAATTATAACGTATATTTAACTTCCCAACCTTGAGGGTACTCACGTTTCACAAACTGATTAACAATATCAAAGTTCGTCACTTTCATATTATCGTTATCCCATAACAACTTCAAGTTACGTCCAGGATATCTACCATCAATTCTTAGATCAGCACCACGAATAGCAAGGTTAGCCATCAATAAAGCTTCAGTCAATGGACCTGAAATCTCGAATGGAGCAGAAACTTCTTTCTTACCATATCCAGCGATACAAGCATCCACCCATTGTGCATAGTGTCCACCAGATTGTCCCGGTACACGTGCATATTTCTGTGCTACTTGTTCTGTTCTGGATGTTGGTAACAAACGAGCCTTATCACCATAGGTATCCGCAAGGATCTTTCCTTTCGTACCGACCATCAAGATACCATTTCCACCATCACCAAAGATTTCGTTTGCACCCAATTCTTCCGGACGAGCAGGCTGAATACCACCGTCCATCCAGTGTAAAGTAACCGGTCCAGCTGTTTTGGCAGTTTTCGGGAAAGTCATGGTCGCATGGCTCGAAGGTGGCGCACTTTCAGGGAAGTATCCGCGTTTGAACTCATCCACATATACCGAACCTACAGATGCCTGTACATCCTGCACATACGTTAGGCCCAATACCGAGAATGGAACTTCCAATAAGTGACATCCCATGTCGCCCAATGCACCTGTTCCGTAATCCCACCAGCCACGCCAGTTGAATGGAACCAATTTATCCACAAAATCCTTTTTAGGAGCAGTTCCTAACCAAAGATCCCAAGCCAATTCCTTCGGAATCTCCGCCTTTTGGGATGGCCAAGCAATACCTTGAGGCCATACCGGACGGTCAGTCCAACAGTAAACTGTATGCACATCACCGATCAAACCAGCTTCGTACCATTCTTTGACCAATCGAGGGCCATCATTTGATGCGCCTTGGTTACCCATTTGGGTTACAACTTTATATTTTTTAGCTGCATGTGTCAATACACGTGCTTCCCATACATCATGTGCCAATGGCTTTTGAACATATACGTGCTTACCCAATTGCATAGCAGGTAAAGCATGTAAAGCATGGTTATGGTCTGGACCAGAAACAGAAACCGCATCAATGTGTTTGTGTTCCTTATCCAACATCGTACGGAAGTCCTTATAATATTTCGCTTTCGGGAAACGTTTTACAGAATTTGCAGCACGACGGTCATCCACATCACATAGATAAGCGATGTCAGCCTTTCCACTTTTATAGAATTCGTTGATATCACTCTCCCCTTTTCCACCTACACCAATACCTGCAACCACCAATTTATCACTTGGTGCTGTAAATCCAGTACCCCCCAAAACATGTCTTGGGACAATGCTGATTCCAGCAGCAGCAATCGCTGTGTTCTTTAGGAACGTTCTTCTAGAATTTGAATTACTCATATTTTACGGTTTAGTTGTTTATAGATTTCCTTTTTTAAGCTCACTGACAGCAAAATCAACAGCTCTTGCCGTCAATGCCATATAGGTCAATGAAGGGTTCACACAGCCTGCCGAAGTCATGGAAGCACCATCCGTAACGAATACGTTTTTAGCATCCCAAACCTGGTTGTTACCATTCAGTACGGATGTTTTTGGATCACGACCCATACGTGCAGTTCCCATTTCATGGATACCCATACCGAAGTTGTAACCACTATCGTAGGTATACACATCCTTCACACCAATGGATTCCAACATTTCCTTCATTTCTTCGGTCATGTCTTTACGCATCTTGTGCTCATTGTCCTTGATCTCCATGTCCATCGATAAGACAGGTAAGCCCCATTTATCCTTCACGGTTTTATCCAAGAAGATCCGGTTTTCATGGTAGGGAAGGATCTCACCAAAGGCGGTAAAACCAACCCCCCAGTTTCCTGGCTCACACATCGCATCTTTCCAAGCACCACCAACAGCCATCTCCGCAATCTCACCCGACCAGCGGCCACGGCTTCCCGATCCTTGGTATCCAAATCCACGCACATAATCACGCTTTTTGGTATCTCCAGGAACATTCACAAAACGCGGAACATATAATCCTGTAGGTCTTCTTCCGAAGGTATATTTATCTTCAAAGCCTTCTACCTTTCCTCCTGCTCCCAAACGGAAGTGGTGGTCCATCGCATTGTGGCCCAATTCGCCCGAGCTACTTCCCAATCCACCTTCCCAAACATCGGTTGCCGAGTTCATCAATACCCAAGTGGAATTGAAAGCCGATGCACAAACGAAAATAACCTTGGCATAGAACTCATAGGTTTTATTTGTTTCCGCATCCACAATCTCTACCCCTTTTGCTTTTTGGGTATCCTTATCGTAAATGATCTTGGTCACGATGGAAAAAGGACGTAAGGTCAAATTACCAGTTTTCATGGCTGGTGGCAAAGTCGAAGACTGCGTACTGAAGTATCCTCCGAAATTACATCCCAACCAACATTGGTTTTGGTACTGACAATTGATACGCCCGGTATGTGGTTTCGTAATATTTGCGGTACGACCCATGATAAAGTGGCGATTACCACCATATTGCTTTTTAAGGCGTTCTGCAAGATCCTTTTCCACCACATTGAATTCCATAGCGGGTTGGAAATCGCCATCCGGCAATACATCCAAACCATCACGGTTTCCAGAAATACCAGCCCACTTTTCAGCATAACTGTACCAAGGTGCAATATCAGCATAACGGATTGGCCAATCTACGCCATGTCCATCCTTTAAATTCGCTTCAAAATCCAGATCCCCAAAACGGTAAGACTGGCGGCCCCACATTAAAGAACGACCACCTACATGGTATCCGCGGAACCAATCGAATCTTTTTACTTCGGTGTATGGACTTTCCTTCTCATTCACCCAAAAATCAAGATTCTTTTCATTCAATGGATAATCACGCTTAAGGACAGGATAATCTTCTTCCATCTGCTTGGTCCTTCCGCCACGGTGTGGGTATTCCCAAGTGTCCTTATTTGCATGATAATCCTTTACATGTTCAACGTTTCTTCCACGTTCTAACATGATTGTTTTCAGACCCTTTTCAGTTAATTCTTTGGCAGCCCAACCGCCACTGATTCCAGATCCAATAACAATAGCATCATATACATTATTCTCTACCATTATTGTTTAGTTTTATATAGTTTCAGATTGATTTTTCACGGTTTCTTTCTTGAAGAAGATCAAGAAGATAACGAATACCACAAATGCGATTACCGCAGGAACGATCCATAATTGGTTCCAGAATTGTGGAAGATCAGTGGCTTTCAGATCTACATACATATCACTTACATAACCCGCAACCCAGAATCCGATCAATTGACCAACCCCATAGGTTGCCAAAGTGATCAATCCTTGCGCCGCACTCTTATATTCTTTTCCTGCTTTCGAATCGGTATAGATCTGTCCGGATACAAAGAAGAAATCATAACAGATACCGTGCAGGGCAATACCTAACAACAGCATAAAGGTAAGCTCGCCTGCATCACCAAATGCGAACAACAGATAACGCAATACCCAACAAAGCATACCCAATAAGATGGTATTCTTAAATCCAAAACGGGTAAAGAACACCGGCAATAACAAAAGACATAAAGCCTCGGAGATCTGTCCGATGGTCATCTTTCCTGTCGCATTCTCCAAGCCGATTTCCGTAAGGAATGGGTTGGCATATTGATAATAGAATGCTAATGGAATACAGATTAGAATAGAACAAACAAAGAATATAAAGAAGTTTCTATCTTTCAATAGTTTGATGGCATCAAAGCCAAGCATTTTACTGATGCTCTCCTTGCCTTGACCAGCCTCCACTTTTGCAGGTGGCGTCTTAGGCAGGATAAAACTGAACAGACCTAAGATTAAGGAGGCAACAGCAGCCATCAGAAATGTATTTTTTAATAAACCTTCTTGAATTCCAGCCTCTGAATCCCATTTAAATAAGTAGGAAATGGATAATCCGGCCACGATCCAACCGATGGTTCCAAACATCCGGATAACGGAAAATTCCTTTTCAGGATTCTTCATCTGTCGGAAGGAAATGGAATTGACCAAGGATAGGGTCGGCATATAGAGGATCATATAGCCCAATACATACGGGAAAAAGTTGGCAATGGAGTCGCTATTATATAATTGCCACATTAAAAAAGCGCCTATCAGGTGTAGAATACCCAAAATGCGCTCAGCATTAAAATAACGATCGGCAATCATACCGATGATGAATGGTGCAATGATCGCTCCCCAAGATTGGGTAGAGAACACATTGGATATTTCCAATCCAGATGCTTTAAGGGTATTTCCCAAGAAAGTACCCAACGTTACAAACCATGATCCCCAGATGAAAAACTCCAAGAACATCATGAAGGACAATTTAAACTTTATAGATGAAGTCATTATTTAAGGTTTATTAAAAAGTAACTAATTAAAGATAGCGATATAAAATCAATATCAAAATTTAATAACGAATTTGTTTCAATACTAAAACCCTTTAGCATTAGAAGGAGTCTACCTCTCTGTAGGCTTTCACAAGGGCAGTTTCGCCTTCTTTCCCGCCTTTGGACATGCCATGTTCCATGCCCACAATCCCTTTGTAACCTTTTTCATACAACCATTTGAACACATTTTTATAGTTGATCTCTCCGGTAGTTGGTTCTTTTCGGCCTGGGTTGTCCCCTACCTGTATGTACGCGATCTCACTCCAACAAAGGTTCATCAGATTGATCAAATTCCCTTCGTTCTTCTGTTGATGATAAGCATCGTAAAGGATTTTACAGGATGGGCTGTCTACCGCTTTACAGATTTCATAAGTTTGATCGGTAAAACGTAGGAAAAGGTCTGGGGTATCGCTAAGAGGTTCTAGGACCATCGTAATACCATGTGGTTCAAATATCTCAGCTCCACGCTTCAATCCTTCGATCACATTGGCCGTTTGTACACCCAAAGGTAGGTTCCTAGCGTAATCACCTGGTACCACGGTCACCCACTTGGCATTACAGCGTTTGGCAATCTCCACCGAATCACGACATCCCTTCAAGAAAACATCAATATGTTCCTGTTTTCCCGCGGCTAATGTATTCGCACCATTTCCGCCCTTAGGGACTACAAAAACACCCATACGCATGCCTAATTTCGCCAACAGATCACCGGCTTTTTTCTGGTCCTCCACCGAACGACCCGGCATCCCATTATCCTCGATGCTACGGAAACCCAATTCGTGCATATACTTAATTTCATCTAAGAAATTTTTTCCTGCAGTAGCGCTGAACATGCCCTGATGTGGAGCATAATCCAATTTAAAAGGCTGATTGGCTGACGTCATGGTTTGAGTTGATGTAGTTGATTCGTTCGCTGCTAATTTACTTGACAATAATGATCCGCCCACTAATAGTGATCCATTTTTCAAAAAGTCTGATCGTTTCATGTAAGGTTTAGTTTATAATTTTTTTCTTATTAATCGGTTATAAGATAGCTCTTAAATCCAGAAGAAAAGGCTTCTTTTACTTGCCCGGCCTCTTCGTAGATTAAATAAATATCCATTTTATTTTTTTTATTCGCAAATGCAATAGCATCGGAAGGTTTCATGGCCATGAATACATTGTCATAGGCATCGGCATCCATCGCATTTTCAGCAATCACCGTCACGGAAATAATATTCGATTGCAGTGGATAACCTGTTTTAGGATCCATATGGTGGGAAAAACGATACTTGTCTACCGTTC
Source organism: Sphingobacterium sp. CZ-2 (assembly GCF_004526235.1). Lineage (GTDB taxonomy): Bacteria > Bacteroidota > Bacteroidia > Sphingobacteriales > Sphingobacteriaceae > Sphingobacterium > Sphingobacterium tenebrionis. Next base: position 1,422,299 of record NZ_CP038159.1, read on the forward strand.
GGTATTTTTCATAGCTCCCAGAAGTGGTAATGGCTTTATCCTGGAGATTGATCACATAATCAGGAACAGCGCTGGCCTGTTCTGGTCGAGCAACCAATACCCGGTAGGATGAATCGTCTGGCTTCTTTCCGAAAGTCCTAATCTCCCCGCCTACCTCGATGATAAAACTGCTGATCTTTTTGCCCTTCAAGAAATCGTAAAGTACATCAACGGTATATCCTTGGGCAATTCCATTCAGGTCGATTTCAACACTTGGTAGCTTTTTAATCAATGTATTCCCTCTCCTTTTCAGCTTGTCCATCCCAACCACCTGAAGCGTTTGTTGAACCAAAGTGCTATCCGGAAGACCATCCTGTTTCTCCGTTCCAAAACCCCACAAAGCAACCAAAGGCTTAACCGTTATATCAAACCGCCCCTTGGATTCCTTATTGATTTTGAATGATTTTTTAATGACCTGAAGCAAGTGCTTGTCCATGTCGATCTTGCTGCTGGAAGCAAGATTAAAGCTGGATATCTTGGAATCCTGCTGATAAAGGGACATGGAAGCATCGATCACCCGGAAAATACTGTCGATCGATTCCACCTTCACCCGTGCTGCATCGGCATAATAGCTGATCGTATAGGTTGTCCCCTGCGCCTTGCCAAAAAGTTCAAAACGCTCTAAATCAGAAATTGGTTGTTGGCCATAAGCCGAACAACCAATTACCATCAATAGGATCGAACCTAAAATCCTCAACACTATTAAATATATTTTTCCACGTTGATACCAGGTACCGCTACTGGATAAAGACCATCCGCATTCGGAACAATCTTCGGCTGCGCATCAAATGAATATTGTGCCGGCATGATATCGATATTGGATTGCATTGCCTCATCCCATTTGATTACCTTTCCGGTATAACAAGCAATACGACCAATAATACCTGTTAAAGTACTGTATGCGCCATACTCTGCATTATCAAATTTATATTCTCCGTTGGCAATAGCAGCAAATAACTCTTTATGCTCTTGTTGGTAGGCATTCGGATTGCCTTTAGGATCATGACGATAGATTTCCTTTCCTTGCGCATCCCAAAGGACAGCTTGGTTTCCTGCAGAAAGGTAAACCCGCCCTTTTGTTGCCTGGAAGGTCTCATCCACTCGGTTGGAAATTCCCTCGAAGTGTCTACACTGACTGTAAACCACGGCGCCATCATCATAGGTCATTTCAATCGCGAAATTATCATAGATCTCTCCATAATCCTTTCCATCACGATGGGCCCTGCTTCCTGTTCCCTGGATGGAAACCGGATATTTTCCTTTGATCCAGTTGGCAATATCGATATTGTGAACATGCTGTTCTACAATATGATCGCCACACAACCAGTTGAAATAATACCAGTTACGCATCTGGTATTCCATCTCTGTTTGTCCAGGTTTGCGTGGTCTTACCCATACACCACCTGAATTCCAATATACCTGCCCCGACACCACATCGCCAATAGCGCCATCCTGAATGCGTTTGATTGCTTCCCGATAGTTTGTTTGGTAACGGCGTTGAAGTCCAACAACAACGTTCAATTTCTTCGCTTTCGCTTCTTTGGCAGCTTCCAACACCTTACGGATACCTGGAATATCAGTAGCAACAGGTTTTTCCATGAAAACATGTTTTCCTGCTTTTACAGCTGCAGCAAAATGGTCCGGACGGAATCCCGGAGGAGTCGTCAAGATTACCACATCGGCATCTTTGATGGCGGCTTTATAGCCGTCAAAGCCTACATATTTGCGGCTATCCGGAACATTGATCTTGTCCCCAAATTTCTCTACTAAGGTTTTATGAGTAGCATCCAAGTTGTCTTTGAAGGCATCTGCCATCGCTACCAACTGGATATTTTGGCCTGAATTGAAAGCATCAAATGTTGCGCCTGTCCCGCGACCTCCACAACCAATTAATGCCACTTTGATCACATCGCTTCCCGCAGCGAACACTTGTCCCACAGAACTTGCAGTTAAAACTGTTGCGCCTGCCAGTGCTGAAGAAGATTTTATAAAATCTCTACGTTTTAAACTTTCCATTTAAGGTTTAAATTGAGTTAATGAAATATATTAGGTTGATTAAAAATCCTTGATTGGAGCCTTATCGTAATAAGCCATAATCTCCTCATGGCTAGGCTGCTTAACAGGTCTTACTAAACGCATCCCTACAAATGGCGCCTCTGGGAACCACCAATTCGATTTTGGGATCTGAGGATCCAACTGCTTCCAGAAAGGATCTGAAAAGTGACGGGCAGCAGACCGTAGATCAACCGCTTCACTTTCATAAGAACCGCCACGAACGGAATGTGCGTATAAAGTAGTTGGCACATTCACCGGATTATCCGCAACTTTCCCTTCAAATTGCTTGTAATAATCTTCTTGATATTGATCATAGGTCCATTCGCCTACATTGCCATAGATATCGAATAATCCCCATGGATTTGCCTTCTTCTGTCCTACTTTCGCTGTTTTGCCGCCACTGTTGTCTTTGTATACGGCAAATTCACCTAACTTGCTGGCATCATCGCCAAAGAAATAGGCCGTTTTACTTCCTGCTCTCGCAGCATACTCCCATTCCGCTTCTGTTGGAAGGCGATAGAACACCCCTGTCCTAACGTAAAGCCATTTACAGAATTGAATAGCATTATAATGGGTCATCGCCAAGGCTGGTTGTCCATCCTTGCCATAGCCAAAAGTCATATCCAAATACGGTTTGGTCGGTCTGGTCACTGCATCTACGTTGGCAGGCACCTTTCCACCATCCGATTTGGTAACTTCGTAATCTTTATATAAAAATGGTTCGAAAATATTCCAGGTAACTTCATAGGTACCCATCCAGAATGGGTCAATTTTTACTTTGTGAACAGGCTTTTCGTCAGCTTTAGCTGATGTTGCACTCCCCATTTCAAATTCACCGCCAGGGATGGCTTCCATCGTGAACTCCAGACTAGTTCCATTAATTTTTTGTGTGAAACGCTCATGTTTAGTTTGAGCCTGAGAAATCTGCATTCCTGCCAATAAGGCAAAGAATAGTACTTTTTTCATAAACTGTAATGAATAATCCTTAAAATAAAAAATGACTAAGTCTAGCTTGATTAAATTGCAATAAAGATAAGTAATATCATATAATTATTGATAACAATTCGGTTACAGTAAGAAAGAATTCAAAATTTGATACCAAAAATAGGTGCTTAGCAAACTAATTGGGATACTCAAGCCGATCACACTGTTGCCTAATTTAGCATTCAATTTGAATTGGTTGATCACGATACTGGTGGCTACCAAACTCGGCATCGCCATTTCAAAAATAGAGATGCTGATGATCTCCCCTTTTGCCGACAAGGCCATGGCCAGCCCAAAGACAATAGCTGGTGCAAGGAGCAATTTATAGATTAGGGCATAACAGATCTGGAGAACCTCACTTTTTTGTATGGCAAAGTTCAATTGAAGCCCAATGGAAAATAGGGCCACGGGAGATACTGTAGATGCTAAAACAGAAAAGAAGTCATCCAAGGGACTGATATCGATCAATTTGGGAATGGTCAAAGCCAACAAACAGCCGATCAGCGGTGGGAAGGTTAAGACACGTTTTAAAATAAATGCTGCCCCCACTTTCTTCTTAGGCTTGAGCGCGCCTTTTGTGGCCAGTATGATCCCAATGGTCGACAAGAGAAAAAAGGTCATCTGGTCACTGACGATGCCGATGGGTAAACCCTCTACCCCAAAATAGGCTGTGATCAATGGAAAGCCAACAAAGGAGGTATTACTAAGCCCTCCCACCAACATCAGGGTATGGCTAGACCGCTTTGACAATTGAAGTTGCCTGCTCAGCAAATAGAAAAATCCAACACTGCCTAATAACACAATTAATGGACATAACATGGTAAACAACAAGTTATTATCCCATTTCAGATGAGGTAAAAATCGAAATGACAAGGCTGGTAGACCAAAATAGAGCACCCAGGCATTCAACGCCTTAAATCCATCCTTGGCCACCCAATTCATCCGCCTACTGAGCACGCCAGCAGCCAAACAAAATATGATGAGTATAAAATTGGACACAGCCAAAGTTATTACTATTTTTGGGCTCTTTATCATTAACTGTTATTGTTTTACTACGTGAGGCTATTTTTCTTATTCCTATCATCATTCCTAATCCCCTCTTTTCTTTTTGCTCAAGTAGAGGAAATCAAAGAAAAAATTGTAAAAAGCCCGTTGGTATTGGAATTTGAGATGGAGAACGGTGGGATATTGCAGCAAAAAGGATTAAAAAACACCACCTATGAGGGGGCATATTATAACGGTTTGAACCTTAAAGTAGGTTTTAAATCAAGGGCAAAAAGAGATCAATATTATCAGGTATATAATTATCCGATCTACGGTATCGGAATTTATTCCAGCACGTTCAACTCTCCTATTATCGGAAGTCCCTATGCGATTTATGGTTTTGTACAAACACCTATCTATCCGAAGGAAAACAGCAAATGGAGCTATGACTATCGTTTGGGGTTGGGGCTTTCTGGAAATTTTAAACCTTATAACGCACAGGAAAACCCTCTGAATCTAGTTATTGGATCGAAGAACAATGTGTTTATTGATTTGGGGATACGGGCGCAATACCGCTTGACAGACCATTTAAAAGTGGGAGCTGGATTGGCATTTCATCACTTTTCAAATGGGGCACTTGCACTGCCCAATAAAGGCGTGAATTTGATACCGGCTACGGTATCGGTTAATTATCAATTTAATCCGGATGTGAAGATCCATAGGGATTCTGTCCTGGAGCCTTTCAGCAAGAAAATCTATTATCATTTGAATTATGGGGTTGGTTTTAAGCAACTGCGGGATGATTTGGATCATCGTTTTTTCAAAACGACCTTGAGTGGGTATGCGAGTAGGTTTGTTTCCTATAAGTGGCGATTGGGTGCGGGGGTGGATCTCTTTTATTCTTCGTCTGGAAATGATGAAGAGATTGCTGGGGATAAGTCGGGGGAATTAGCATCCAAGTTGTCGGGAGGGCCTTCGTTTTATGTGGCGCATGTATTGAATGAACGATTGGTGTTGAATGGGAATGTGGGGTATTATATTCACAACCAACGGTTTAATGGGGAAATTAAGAAGTTTTTCTTGAGGGCTGGCGCGAGGTATTATGTGTATAAGAATTTAAATGCGGGGGTTTCTATTAAGGCGCATATGGGAAAAGCAGACTTTATAGAATGGACGCTGGGGTATACGTTTAATAGGGATTATAAGTAGGATTGAGTGAGGGGTCCGCGTCATTGCAAGGAGGTCGGTCCGTCATTGCGAGGAGGTCGGTCCGTCATTGCGAGGAGGTACGACGAAGCAATCTTTCTTTCCACTTGTCATGCTGAGCGAAGTCGAAGCATCTACATTTGGTACCCGAACAGATCCTTCGACTGCGCTCAGGATGACATGAAGGAAGATTGCTTCGTTCCTCGCAATGACGAGTTAAGATTGCTTCGTTTCTCCCAATGACGTGGGCCTCGCAATGATTAAAGATTGCTTCGTTCCTCGCAATGACGGGGGCCTCGCAATGACGTTCTACTTCCCAAATAAATCAAATAATTTCTTTCCGAAATTCTTATCCACCGTAATATAAGAAGGATAATAAATATTCTGCCCGGCAATATTAATCGAAGGCTTAATCTTCAGCGCAATAAACCCTTCCGACTTCTTATTAAACAATTCATCAAAGAAATTCTCAAAACCATTCTCTTTCGCCTTATTAAAAATATTAGCCTTAAAGGTCATCGGTACAATAGCACTCTCCCCCTGCCCTAAATTCACATTCTGATCCACCTTTCCCTCAAACAAAGGCGATCCTTGCACCTCAATAATATACTTAAAAGAATTAAAAGCCGCTTTCTTTACCTCCGGATTGGTAATCTTCAAATTCACCTTTCCTTCCAAAGGCAGTTCCTTACTGAACAATGCCACTGCCAATCCTGCCAAAGAAGAGATATTATAATTCCCATCTGCCCCCTTATACGACGAAAGGTTCTTTCCATTGAACTTCACCTGCTCCACCGAAGCTACATCATATTCACAATCAGCCAAGGCTTTTATCTGCGCCTTCTTGTTCACCTGACAGCCCGAAAGCAACAATACCGAACATAAAACAATTAAACCTGCTATTTTTTTCATATCCAAACTAGTTAATATAATTCCTAAATACTATTTCCTGCCAAAATTATAGATCAGCCCCAAGGTAAAAACCGCATTTCCCGGTTTTAAAAACTCATTGCTCATCAAGCCAATATTCCAGCCATTGGTATATTGCAATTGCAGTCCCTTGCTCAATTCCATCCGTGTAAAGAACACCGGTTCCACGAACACATTCTCCTCCAGAGCATGATCAACACCATTCAGCTTAAAACTATCCATTTTAATTCTGCTCAAACGAATGGCCGTCCCATAATTCAGACTCCGCTTCTTACCAAAAAGATTAATCTTGTTTTTCCGAGTCGATGAAAAATTCGCCTGAACAAAGATCTTGTTGAAATCCAGGTCCCTGGATTCCACCGGATCAGCCCCTGTAGTACTGGCTCTTTTATCCACATCCAACGTAGATCCCAGACCATAACCGCCATAAAATTCCAACACACTACGTTTGGACTTTCCGACCAAGGTATAATAGCCCAGCCCCCCTTCATAGAGGTATTGATTAAAATCATGATTACTGGATTTATAATCGCTGTAGGAACCATTGGCGATGATCGCTAGGTTATCTATGATGGCAACACCCGCATTTCCGCTAAGATTGCCCTTGAGGTTAACATGAGCTGCTAAATAACCCTCACCCTTATTATTGAACATCGGCGTTGCTGGAACGTTCGGTAGATAAACTGAACTACAACTGCTCAGAAACCCTACCCCGCATAACAACGCCAATGCCTTTATTGGAGATCTTTTAATATTCATAGTTGAAAATAGTCTCCCTACTCTACAAATTATTATGCCAAATCTTACAATTTTAACAAAAAGTAAGATTTTATTGGCGAAAGCTTAAATAATACCGTGCAATTCAAGCTGTTGCTGCATCTCCTTTTGAAGGATGATAGCCTCCTGACGCGCTCTTTCCGCAAAATCCTTCCCTTGAGAAGCATAGATGATCCCGCGCGTACTGTTCACCAATAAACCACAATCCTTGTTCATACCATATTGGCAAACATCAGCCAATGAACCGCCCTGCGCACCCACTCCAGGAACCAATAAGAAATGATCTGGAGCATGTTCCCTTATCTTAAGAAAAGCTTCCCCACGGGTAGCTCCCACCACATACATGATGTTTTCTGATGTACCCCAGGTATTCACCTTATCGATCACCTCCTCAAACAACTGCTTTCCATCCGCATTGTTGAAATTCTGAAAATCAAGACTTCCTTGATTAGAGGTAAGCGCCAGTACGATCGCCCATTTCCCTTTAAAATCCAAAAATGGCGTAACAGAATCTTCGCCCATATAAGGTGCAATCGTAATGGAATCGAAATCCAAACCCGAAACCTCCGGATTAAAAAATGCCTGCGCATACATCTTTGAGGTATTACCGATATCCCCACGCTTCGCATCAGCAATGCTGAAACAATCCTTTGGGAGTACCTCGCTGGTCTTCCTTAAAGCTTCCCAACCTTTCACCCCATAACTTTCATAAAAAGCGATGTTGGGTTTGTAGGCCACACATAGATCAGCCGTTGCCTCGATGATCGCTTTATTAAAGGCGAAGATCGGATCTTCTTCTTCCAATAGATGTGAAGGGATCTTGCTGAGATCAGTATCCAATCCTACACATAAAAAACTCTTCTTACGTTTTATCTGTTCAATTAGCTCTTGCTTGGTCATTTTTATTCGTTGATAAGCGAAATAATATAATCTTCAAATTCTTTGGTCGAGTAATCGGCCATACCCTTATGCTCAAAAACCCGGGTTCCATTTTTATTCAGCACGACCGTACTTGGGATCGCACCGCTCATCCAGGTATCAGGGATCTGGCTTTCCGGAAAATAGATCGGAAGGTTCAGGTTCTCTTTCTCTAAAAACTTTATGGCACCTTCTTGATCATGTTCGATCTCCACCAAAAGGAAAGCGATCTTATCGTTATCCTTGTACTTATCATACAATTTTTGGATGGAAGGCATTTCTGCTCGACAGGGACCACACCAGGTAGCCCAAAGGTTGATGAACACTACTTTTCCGCGCAGGTCATGCGTACTCAGGCGATTCCCTTGTTGATCCGAAATACTCATCGTCTCCGTCAGGACCATCGGACTTGCAGAGCCCTCGGTATTCACCTGGCCCTTTTCAATATTAGGTTTGAACAAGCCGATCTTCATCAGACCCTGTTGCATATAGGTACGACTTGTAGGCCATATCATTAAGCCTATTAAAATGGCAAAAACCACATAATAGGTAATATCTTTCTTAGAAACCTTCTTTTTTTCCATAATTAAGCATCAAATTTCTCCAATTGCTTCAGTAAGGTAGCAAAATCTTTAGGGTATTCCGCCTCAAAACTGTATTCTTTACCGTCAAGTACGAATTTCACTGACTTGGAATGAAGGGCAAACCTCTTCATGATCGGTTGTTCCTGCTGGTCTTTGGATAGGGTATATCCCCTTTTCTTGATCTGCGAAAGATATACCGGCTTCCCCCTATACATGCTATCCCCTACAATGGCAGCATGTTGTGTCGCCAAATGGATCCGGATCTGGTGCATGCGACCAGTGATCGGCTTGCATTCAACCAAGGTATAATGCTTGAAAAACTTCAAGCTATTAAAGATTGTTTCTGAAGGTTTTCCATTATACCGATCAATGGTAACATTCTTGTTTCCCTGATTGAGGATCGGAAGATCCACCAATAGGTTTTCAAAAACATGGGTACCATCGATAATGGCATGGTAAATTTTATCCACTCTTCTTTTTTCAAATTCAATGGACATCAATCGGTACGTTTCTGGATTCTTGGCGATCAATAAGATACCGGAAGTATCTTTATCCAAGCGATGGCAAACCTGCGCATCGGGATGGTATTTCTTCGCCAAACGTAAAATATTCACCTCTCCCCCTTCGCGAGCATCCAAGGATGGAATAAAAGGAGGTTTGTTGATGACGATCAGATTATCATCTTCGTGAATGATCAGGTCCTGAAATTTTGGATATTTAAAGTGATTTTGTTCTTGTGGAATCATCCCGCAAAAATAAGAATTAAACGGTAATTTTCTATTCCTATAAAAAAAGCTAATTTTGCAGGAAACGATAGAGCATATGTCAGTTAATAAAGTAATCAAGAGAGTTACCACATCCGCCTTGCGCGATATGAAACACCGGGGAGAGAAAATCAGTATGTTGACCTCCTACGATTATTCTACGGCCAAGATCTTGGATCAGGCCGGTGTGGAAGTATTATTGGTTGGCGATTCGGCAGCCAATGTTTTTGCAGGATTTGAAACGACCCTACCCATTACTTTGGATAATATGATCTATCATGCTGCTGCCGTTGCTAGAGGGGCTTCCCGCGCAATGGTCATCGCAGATATGCCTTTCGGCGAATACCAGGGTGCTACGGATGATGCCTATAAAGCAGCGGTCCGTATGATGAAGGAATCTGGAGTCCATGCCCTGAAGATGGAAGGTGGCGAGGAAATCATCGATAACATCAAAAAGATCGTTCAATCGGGGATTCCGGTATGTGGACACTTGGGCTTAACACCGCAATCCATCTATAAATTCGGAGATTTTGGTGTTCGGGCAAAAGAAGAAGCAGAAGCTGCACGACTGAAATCGGATGCCCTTGCGCTTCAGGAAGCCGGTTGTTTTGCCATCGTCTTGGAAAAAATCCCTGCCGAATTAGCTACAGAGGTTTCCAAAATGCTCGATATCCCAACAATTGGTATTGGTGCGGGTAACGGTTGTGACGGACAGGTATTGGTCGTAAACGACATGTTGGGCATTACCCAGGAATTCAAACCTAAGTTCTTAAGACAATATGTGAACCTGGCAGAGCAGATCGGGAATGCGGCGAAAGCTTATGTGGCTGATGTGAAGGCTGGCGATTACCCGAACGAGTCTGAACAGTATTAATCCATGCAAAAGTTCTTATTGATCATCGCCCTGTTGGGAATCCTTTTATATTTTATCTCCAATAAAATCATAAAGGCTGGGAAATCCATGGCCATAAAAAGACAGGCCAAACAAGGTTATGTATTGGTAGACAGCAATGAGCAATTGATCAATAAAGTCATAAAAAGCTGTTTATATAGTGTGGGTATTGGTGTAATCCTTTTGGCCATTACGTTATTTTTGGCGATGAAGGTCAAAATCCTATTGTTGATGCTTCCGATCAGCTTATACCTGATCGGGCAGATCCTGATCCTGAACAACCACCTCAAGTATGCCAAAGAACAGGAGATCTGGTTCAACCCGCAAAATAGTGATGTATTAGTGGAATGGACAAGCGGCAATCAGATCCGCTTCAACCTTCTAAGGGATATTCAAGGCATACGATCTGTGAAAGCTATCCAAAAAAATAATAAGGTGTTGTTTGGTTATTATGAACTCATCGTCCAGAACAACCCCTTGTATATTCCCTTTCTATTGGAGGAAAACCCACTTAATAAACGATTCTTTCAATCCATAAAGGATAACTACACCATCGCGCAAAAGTCTTCCCTCTTCCCCATGATCTAATGGCTTCGGCTATCTTTTAGATCTTTGGGAGCTTATAGCCATTATGGTATGGAGCTGCAAGCAGTCTATTCGCTTCCGCTTCTTTAAATTGCTGTCGCTCTTTGTTCCAATAGATTTTCTTACCGGTCCGGTAGGCAATATTTCCCATTTGGGATAATTTGGCAATATGGCTCCCGATTTCCAAGGGTGCATTTAATAAGCTTGGATTCTTGGCCTTCACCGCTTCAATGAAATTATAGGTATGCAGATCCAATCCATTATCCACTTTCTTCTGCAAAGGTACAGGCTCCATTTTCTTTCCTTCCGGAATCACCTCCCAGCCATTCCGATCGACCACTAACGTACCATTATTACCGATAAAGGCAATACCATGTTCCCTGTTATATGGTCCTCCGGAAATACTTGCAGCATGTTCCCACAGGAGGTTAAATCCGTCGAACTCATAAACAGTAGTCAAGGTATCAGGAGTTTCTCCTGCATCATCGGGATAGGCAAATTTACCTCCCGCCGCCATGATGGATTTTGGATCGGAGACTTTCATTCCAATCAGGGCATAATCCAATAGATGCACCCCCCAGTCGGTCATCAGGCCGCCGGCATAATCCCAATACCACCTAAAATTATAATGGAACCTATTGGCATTAAAGGGTCTTGATTTTGCAGGACCGATCCAGCGTTGGTAATCAACCCCTTGAGGCACCTCGCTGTCTGCCATCGCAGGAACACGCTGCTTCCAGCCAAGATAAGCCCAAGCCTTCACCAACCTGATCTTTCCCAATTTACCGGAATGCACAAAGTCTATGGCGTCCCGGAAATGCTGCTGCGATCGCTGCCACTGGCCTACCTGCACAATCCGCTGGTATTTATCCCTGGCAGCCAGCATGGTATTGCATTCCACAATGGAATTCCCAATAGGCTTTTCGACATATACATCTTTACCCGCCTTCACCGCGTCAATCATCTGTAAGCAATGCCAATGATCTGGTGTACCTATCATCACCGCATCCACCTCCTTATCCTTCAACAGGTCCTCGTGTTTTTTATAGACTTTGGGGTTCTGACCAAGCTTTTTCAACTGGGCCAATCGGTCACTGATGACCTGATCATCGATATCACAAATGGCTGTACAAACGACATCCGGATGTTTCAACAAGGAATTCAGATTAGACCAACCCATCCCTTTGATGCCGATTGCAGCAACTCTTATTTTCCCTGCGTAACCCAAATTCTTGGCATAAAGGGAAGATAACTGTAAAGCAGGTATCAACAAAACGGACTTTTGGATAAAATCTCTTCTGGAAAGCGTCATAATGTTTAGGTTTTTTCTGAAATACTAAAATAATGAGCCTAATCCAATAATAATATAACTTTAACTGGAAATTGTGTAACAATTTCAAACCCCTTTCTAGCGACCTTTGTTACTATATTAACAGGGATAAACCATGAACAAGGAAAAAACATATAAAGTGTCAGGCATGACCTGTAATGGTTGCAGGACAAACGTGGAGAAAAAACTCAATGAATTGGAGGGAGTACATGCCGAAGTAAATCTTTCGAAAGGGGAAGCAAAAATCCATTCGGAGGAGGAGCTGGATGAAAACGCGCTCCAGGAAAAATTAGATGAACTAGGCGGCGCCTACCAGATACATTCGGATGCACATGCCCATCAGCATCATGGAGCGCATCAGCACAAAGAGCCGGAATTGTCCGAAAGTGGGCAATATATCTGTCCGATGTTCTGTGAAGGAAAAGATAAGATCTATACGGAACCAGGGCGTTGTCCTGTTTGTAATATGCATTTACGCCCTATCGAAAAGGTGGACTTTAATGCCCCATCCCATCAAGCAACCAGCGAAAAACCGAAAACGACTGCAAGTAATGCGGGGAAATATTATTGTCCGATGATGTGCGAAGGCGACAAGGTCTATGATAAATTTGGCTCCTGTCCGGTCTGCGGGATGAACCTGGAAAAGATTCCAGAAATAACCCTTAAGGTGGAATATACTTGTCCCATGCACCCAGAGATAGTGCAGGACCATCCGGGCAATTGCCCCATCTGTGGGATGGACCTGGTGGCAAACCAAGTATCGGAGGCCGACGACGAACATTATAAAAGTCTATTAACGAAATTCTGGATCAGTGTAGCTTGTACCGTTCCGATTTTCATCCTTTCCATGGGCGACATGCTTCCTGGACAACCCATCAGCAAGATCATCCCCTATCATATCAATGCCTGGATCCAATTGATCCTGACGCTTCCAGTCGTATTCTATACCTGTTGGATGTTTTTTGAACGTGCATGGACTTCCTTTAAAACCTGGAACCTGAATATGTTCAGCTTAATCGGACTGGGTGCTGCCGCTGCCTTTATCTTCAGTCTATTGGCATTTTTCTTTCCGCAGATTTTCCCAGCAGAACTGAAAGGCCATCATGGCGAGGTGCATCTCTATTTTGAATCGGTAGCCGTTATCCTGACTTTAGTCCTTCTCGGCCAGGTCATGGAAGCTAAAGCCCATTCCCGGACAAATTCAGCCATCAAGGAATTGATCAAATTGAGCCCTGCAGAAGCTATTCTGGTAGAAAATGGAAAAGAAAGAAAGGTTTCCATTCATGATGTGAAAGTGGGTGATGTGCTTCGCGTACGTGCGGGTGATAAGATACCGGTAGATGGCTTGGTAACTGAAGGTTCTACTTCCATCGATGAATCCATGATCACCGGTGAGCCTATCCCGGTAGAAAAGAATGCCGAAGACCAAGTAATAGCAGGTACCATTAATGGTAACCATGAAATATTGATGAAAGCCAATCGGGTGGGTAGCGAAACCTTGTTATCCCAGATCATCCAATTGGTGAATGACGCCAGTAGAAGTCAACCACCCATCCAAAAGTTAACGGATAGGATCTCTAAAATATTTGTACCAACGGTGATCGTTATTGCGATCCTTACCTTCTTGGTCTGGAATTTTATGGACATTCCGAACAGTACAGCCATGGCATTCTCCAATATGCTGGCTGTTCTGATCGTAGCCTGTCCATGTGCACTGGGTTTGGCAACTCCAATGTCTGTCATGGTGGGGATCGGAAAAGGTGCGAAATCAGGAATTCTGATCAAGAATTCCGAAGCATTGGAAAAACTGGAAAAAGCAGATGTGCTGATCGTCGATAAGACCGGTACGATCACAAAAGGTAAACCTTCTGTTTCGGAAGTGATATCTGGAAATCCAAAGTTCAAGGAAGACGATATCCTTCAGATTGCAGCATCCGTAAATAAAAACAGTACCCATCCCCTTGCACAGGCCATGCTTGATAAAGCCAATGAAAAAGGATTACAGGTATTGGATGTGGTCCAATTTGAAAACATTGCCGGAAAAGGAGTTTCTGGAAAAATCCACCACCTTTCGGCCCTGTTGGGTACACCTCGATTGATGAAGGAACAGCATGTATCGCTTAGCGCAGAGCAAGAAGCGCAGATCGAAGAATTACAGAAAAAAGGTAACTCGGTATCGGTATTAGCGATTGACAAGCAGTTTGCCGGTATTGTTGCTGCCTTCGATGCACTAAAGGAGAGCAGTGTCGAAACCTTGAAGAAGTTTCAGGAAGAGGGCATTGAAGTTTATATGTTCACCGGGGATAATAAAAATACCGCAGAAATCGTGGCTAAAGAAGCCGGTATAAAGCATGTACAAGCAGGCCTATTGCCTGAAGATAAATTGAAGGGCATAAAGAAACTGCAGGCGGAAGGTAAAAAGGTCATTATGGTGGGCGATGGAATCAACGATGCCCCTGCCTTGACCCAAGCCGATATCGGCATTGCCATGGGAACAGGAACGGATGTTGCTATCCAAAGTTCTGAAATCACCTTGGTGAAAGGCGATCTTACAGGCGTGCATAAAGCCTATCGATTGAGTAAGGCTATGTTGAGCAACATCAAACAGAACCTTTTATTTGCTTTCTTATATAATGTAATTGGAATTCCTATTGCAGCGGGTGTATTATACGCCGCAACAGGTTTGCTGATGTCGCCAATGATCGCAGCAGCCGCCATGAGTTTGAGTTCGGTTTCCGTAATTTTAAATTCTTTACGATTGAATGCGCTGAACTTGGAAAAGTAAAATTTACCTATATAAATAAAAGCAGACAAATGTGCACTGACAAACTGACCTTTTTAAGGTGTTTGTCAGTTTTGGCATAAAATCATGCTTTAAAGCTATTGTAGTCCTATTGTCACGAAATCTGGCTCTCCTTGGAGAGACTTTTTCTTTTTGCGCTATCAATCAATCGCTTACAAAATCATAAAAATTTAATGACAATGGCAGAAACATACATCCTATCACTTTGGCACAGGTATTGAATAATTGACCGTACATGACAATTAAGTCAAATATTAAAATAAATAATCATGAAAAAATTATTACTTACTTTAACAGCTGTTTCAGCATTATCATTAGCAGCAAACGCACAAACTGAAAAAGGAAAATTCTTATTAGGTGGTACAGTTAATTACGAAGGAACAAGCATTAAAGATAACGATGCAAAAGATAACAAGTTTGGAATTGCTCCACAAGTGGGTTATTTCGTAGCAGATAATATCGCGGTAGGTACTGGTATTGGTTACAGCTGGTCAGAAACTGAAACTGAAGCTGGTGTAAAAAACACAAACAATGCCTTCACTTTAGCACCTTTTGGTAGAATGTACTCCGCTAACCAAGGTCCTGTTAAATTCTTCGGACAATTATCAGTTCCTATGGCATGGGGTAATCATGAAATAGATGGTACTAAAATTGGAAATACATCAAGCTATGGTGTAGAATTGGCTCCAGGTATCGCTTATTTCCCAACTAGCAACATCGGTATCGATTTTAAAGTAAAAGGTCTTTACTTCAACTCTGAAAAAAGTGAAGTGGATGCTACAAATACCTCTACAACAGTGAATAAATACGGCTTAAATGCTGATTCATTCGCTCCATCTGTAGGTGTTACTTTCCACTTTTAATAGCAAATAGAGATAAATGTGAATAGAAAAGGGTTGGTTCCAATTGGACCAACCCTTTTTATATAGACTATTTCAGGAACTTATATTTTACGGTTCCCCCTAATTTCATGGAGTTTTTGGTTCCAAATGAACCCAGTTCCATTTCTAATAAGTCGCCATTTCTCAAGGGCGCTTGATAGCCGACTCCCAAGGAGCTATACAGGCTATTGATACTTCCTCCTTTAATGATTGTGCCATTATCCATTTGGGATTCACCATACTCGTAAGCGTAGCCCAACGCACCTCCTAAATAAAAGGAACCCACATAATACCTTGCGCCTAAACTGGCCGAGTACAGATGGTGTTTGAGCAGGCCTTCATCATCACTGGAAAAATCCGAACCGGTCAGTTCTTTTCTGGTCTGTTCATAACTTAGGCCTGCAGTAAAACCTACTGATCGGAAAGGTTTATACTCATACATCAACCCCGCTCCATAGGATGGCCCCTTTAATTTGAAGTCATATCCAGCAATTGGTCCCAGACCTAATCGATGCTTTTCGGGAAGATCTAAGGTTTGAGCTTTAAGATGGCTTGTTAAACAAACAGCGCCAAAAACAAAAATTAATGTAAATTTTTTCATTTTGATGATTATTTAATGCGTTAAACATGTAATAGAATACATCAAAAATAGGTTACCACTCGTAGATATTAATATTTTTAACTTAGATTAACAATTTGTATATCAATATGTTAACTTTTGTTAATTAACATTATTTAATTCTCCTTTTAGGTTTCCGGACTGTATTAAGAAATCCAGATAGGTAGGGCGATCTGCTTGAGGAGATTGGCGAGGTTAACTGTTGAGCTCTCCTCCGGTTTCACCCACCTGACCTCTTCAATTTCTGCTTGCGCAAGCCACACTTTATCCGAATCAGCTAATTGGCATCGGAATACAAACCCCCTTACCGTCTTTCCTTTTTCATTCACCGCTTGGGCTTCATGCACGGTCAAAAAGGAACACTGCTCCTCTCTAAGGCTTAGACCTATCTCCTCTTCCAATTCGCGGATCAGGGTATCCACTGGTCGTTCATTGCTCTCGATCTTTCCACCAGGAAGTTGATAATAGGTCGATCCGAATTTACGCACCGTTAGCAGCTCATTCTTTTTATTGATGATGATGGCAACAGCAATCTTTATAAATCCATTTGGCTCCATAACTACAAAAAAAAGCTAAATTTTTCGAAATCCGCAAACTTGGAATGATTTTTAGGCTCTAAAGCTTAAGAAACAGTTTTAGTATCAAAAGTTTTGATATTTTTACTAAAATTGACAAAAACACTAAACATTACCAAACTATTCGAATGAGAAATACGATTTTCTTTATCTTTCTTTTTGTTATTATAGCAACAGCTGCCTGTAAAAATTCATCTAAAAACAGCAGTGCTGCGGAACTTCGGAGAAAAGATTCCCTAGAAAAAGTAAAGGAAGCTAAAGAAGCAGCTGAAAAGGCTGAAAGAGAAAAGCCTCGTACAGCTGCGGACATCAAACTGGACAAGGACATCCAGTTTGAAAAATATACTTTGGAAGATGTTTATCCTTATGAGGATACTACCCGGATATTTCAGTTTGATAAGATAAAAGAAAAACTAGCCCATATCGAGAATTTCATGAGGATGCCTCATGTCTATGGTGTCCTGGACAATTATAAAAACCGGAATGGCGAAGCTGCGGTTGTAGAGAATTTTGTAAGGAACGCCTATAAACGGGTTTCCGACACCTTGGGGAATGAAAAGTACCAATCTGCTCCTTTATATCAATCAGAAAACAGTAAGAAACCGAGTAGATATGGGCGCGATGGTTCCTTAGTGGCCATTGAAAGCAGTGATACCTTGGACATGGTTAAAGTGACCGGTTTATCCTTTGAAGGTACTTGGTATGTGCCGAAAAGATATGTCAAATCGAAGGGAGATTCGGTGAAAATTGCCCATGTTGCGGTGGTAGATGTTACAAACCAAAATATTTGTGTGCTGGAAAGAACGGGTGAAAATGAATGGAAAATCAGGTCGATGAACCCGGCAACTTCGGGCCGTCATAAGCCTCCTCATGCGATGGAAACTCCGCTAGGAATCTTCTTCGTTCAGGAGCAAAAAGCCAAGATGTTCTACTTCAAAGACGGCACGAAATCGATCGAGGGATATGCCCCATATGCGTCCCGATTCACGAATGGAGGCTATATTCACGGTGTTCCGGTCAATAATCCGAAAGGAAAAATCATTGAGTATAGTTGGTCCTTGGGAACCACGCCACGATCGCATATGTGTGTGCGGAATGCGTCCTCTCATGCCAAGTATGTGTACGACAATTTTAAGCCCTTCCAATCCTTGGTGGTGGTGATTGATTAATACTATTTAACATTTTGATTGTCAATTTTTTCCTAATTTTGTACCCGAAGATTAGGAAAAGTGCTTATGAACAAATTATTGCTATTATCCCTGTGGGCAATCGCAACTTCAGGATTCAACGTAAACCAAAACCATTCCAACATTATTCAGGAATCGACATCAGAAATTGTTAAAACTACTGAGGTTAGCAAAGACCCTATCAGAGGACTTTATGATGAAATGAAACTTTCATCGATTTTAAAATGGGAAGCTTTCGAGCAGGCCATGCAAGGATACAACCAACTCCGAGCAAAGAACAAAGACATCATTACCGTGATCGACTTCACCTTACCATCTACCGAAAAGCGGATGTATGTGATCGATCTGAAAGCGAAAAAATTATTATTCCATAACATCGTATCCCACGGAAGAAACAGTGGCGAAAAATACGCTACTTCTTTCTCCAACAAACATGGATCTTTCCAAAGCTCCTTAGGATTCTATGAAACACAGGAAACCTACAACGGCGGAAACGGATTTTCCTTACGCTTGAACGGTTTGGAAAGAGGAATCAATGATCAGGCTAGACCACGTGCGATCGTTATCCACGGTGCAGATTACTGCAGCACAGACGTCATCAAATCCACTGGAAGGTTAGGAAGAAGCTATGGCTGCCCTGCCCTACCAAGAGAATTGAACAAACCGATCATCAACACCATCAAAGACGGCAGCTTATTGTTCATCTATTCGCAGAACAAAGAATACTTGGCCAGTACAAAAATCATCAAAGCGCCGAAATTGAACCAACCTACCAATACTATGATTGCGACACAACACGACGCAGAATTGGATAAAGGTAAAGGCGTTCTGAACTAAGATTAAGAACATAACAATAAAATATCATAGCAGAGGCTGTATCAATATACCGATACAGCCTCTGCTGTTTTAAAAGCTTTATTGTTATAATAGGACAATACATATTTTATCATTACCTGCTTCGAGGTGCAAGCGCCATGTAAGTGCCCTGTAAGTGAGTTGTAAGTGACTTTAGGCACTTACATACTACTTGCAGCCTACTGACAATATCGGTTCATAGGGGCTCTTCCTATGTCTTGAACTTCCCACGTCATTGCGACACCCACGTCATTGCGACACCCACGTCATTGCGAGGAACGAAGCAATCTTTCGATATGTCATGGTGAGCGTAGTCGAACCATCTGTTCGTTTATCAGCGTACAGATCCTTCGACGATGCTCAGGATGACAGTGTTCAAAGTTTGCTTCGTCGTGCCTCCTCGCAATGACGTGTAGAACTCCTCGCAATGACGTGTAGAACTCCTCGCAATGACGTGTAGAACTCCTCGCAATGACGCGGAGGACATCTTGCAATGACGTGGAGGACATCTCGCAATGACGCGGTGAGGCAAAAAAAACATTACAAACAAAAAAAGGCTGAACCATTTATCATGATTCAGCCTGTTTAAGCGCTTGTAGTGTCTAACTACTAAATACTATCTACTTGATACTAAACAATACCTAACTACTAAAATAAGCCCTTACATTCTTTCCTTCCATCCAGTTCATAAAGGCTTTGTTCACCACCTTATTTCCTCCTGGAGTCGGATAATTACCGGAGAAGTACCAATCCCCTTTATGGTTCGGACATGCTTCATGTAAATTCTCCAATGTTTGGAAGATCACTTCAACCTCTGCTTTTAGGCTATGTGGTTTAATAATCCTAGCAATCTCTTGAGATATCTCCTCATCGGTGAATGGTTCATAGATCGCTTTCACATAATTCTGCACCTTTTCTCTTGGAAGCGTCGTCGATGCCAGACATTTCTGGTAAACCTCCTCAATAATATGTGCCAATCCTTTTTTACGCAATAGGGAGATCGCAGCTTCAAAAGCAACAAACTCACCCATGCGGGACATATCAATACCATAACAGTCCGGGTAACGGATCTGAGGGGCTGAAGAAACGATTACGATCTTCTTAGGATGCAAACGATCCAAGATGGTTAAAATACTTTGTTTTAAGGTCGTTCCCCGTACGATGGAGTCATCGATGGCAACAATGGTATCTTCATGGTCACGAACGATACCATATGTGGTATCATAGACATGTTGAACCATATCCTGGCGATCTGCATCTTGCGTGATGAACGTACGTAATTTAGCATCTTTCACGTTCAATTTCTCGAAGCGTGGTTTCATGCTCAATACCTCTTCCATTTCCTCGTCGGTGATCTTATCGTCTCTATTTAAAAGGATATCCTTTTGGCAATTTCTCACATAGGCATTGATACCATCCATCATCCCATAATAAGACACTTCAGCCGTATTTGGAATGAAAGAGAATACCGTATTCTTGATATCGTTGTCGATGGACTTCAACACCTGCGGACAAAGCAAACGTCCTAAGGATTTACGTTCCTGATAGATATCCGCATCCGAACCTCTCGAGAAATAGATACGCTCGAAAGAACAGGATTTCTGTTCAACGGGCTCACGGAACATTTCTTCTGAAACCGTTCCATCTTTTTTCGCGATCAAGGCATGACCTGGTTTGATCTCTTTCACGGCATTCAATGGAATATTGAAGGCTGTTTGAATCACCGGTCTTTCCGATGCTACCACAAGAACTTCATCGTCCTGGTAATAGAATGCCGGACGGATCCCCGCTGGGTCACGCATCACGAATGCATCCCCATGTCCAAAGATCCCAGCAATGGTATAACCACCATCCCAGGTTTTGGCTGAACGGGTCAATATATTGGAAACATCAATGTTTTTGGCAATCTGCGCAGAAATCTCAATGTTCGACAGGCCATCTTTTTTGAACTTATCGAACAATTGTTGGTTTTCTTCGTCCAGGAAGTGTCCGATTTTTTCCAATACCGTAACGGTATCGGCTTGTTCCTTTGGATGCTGGCCCAGGTCGTAAAGCTGTTGTAAAAGCTCATCAACATTGGTCATATTGAAGTTACCAGCAACTACCAAGTTTCTGGACATCCAGTTGTTCTGACGAAGGAATGGGTGACAGCTTTCGATGCTGTTTTTACCATGGGTTCCATAACGTAAGTGACCAAGTAAAACCTCGCCCGTAAAACTTACGTTCTCTTTTAACCATTGAGTGTCTTTCGACTCCTCTGGATAAGCCTTTTGTACAGCTGCAAATTTCTTCTGAACATATTCAAAGATCTCAGCTACTGCAGATGAACCCATCGCTCGGTATCTGGAAATATAACGGTTGCCGGGAGGCACGTCGAATTTAATCGTCGCGATCCCTGCCCCATCCTGACCACGGTTGTGCTGCTTTTCCATAAGCAGGTACAACTTGTTGATCCCGTAGTAGGGCGTACCATATTTTTCTTGATAATAAGATAGGGGTTTTAACAGTCGGATAAATGCGATCCCGCACTCGTGTTTTATAGCGTCACTCATAGCTTGAATTGATGCTGCAAAGGTACGGATTTTTGAAAAAATCTCCTATACATAAAGGGGTAAAAAATGTCGTGAAAAATCTGCTTTTTACAAATAGATTATATTAGTCTTCAAAAGCTGTTTTTTCGCGTTTTAAGGCATTGTATTCCACAAATCTCTCCCTACGGGACTGTAATTCCATTTTCTCCAATCGCTGCCAGGTCATGTAACTGTTCACATAACTCCCTCCGGACAAAATAGGTTCAACTGATTTCAGATAAAGGATATCGCCTTCGAAATCTATTTTTCGCACCTGCAATTGTCCTTCCCAATTGGGGAAGGAAGAAGTCTGAATAGCATAGGTAACCGTCGCTGTATTATTATCAATCTGATAGGATCCGGCAAAAGCAATAAAACCTTTTACGCAGGAAAGCAATTCCTCTTCGTTCACAATGAAACGATCATTGGAACTGAACAGACCTCGTTCGGAACTGGAAATCTGGACAGACATATGTCCATCTGGACCATAAATTAGGGATCCTTTCGGATTTTTGCCCATGGGAAAAGTGGAATCGAGACCATTCAATGGGACTTCTATATAGGAAAGTAGTGACCAAGTGCCAACTAACTCATTTTTCAATGTTGTCATTTAGGGTATTATTGTTTATGTGAATAACGGTGAAAATTCATTAATAGTTTGTAACATTCTTTATATACAAATTTTCGATAGCAAAATTTCCTTTTTATCTTCGCTGATGATGAGCGAAAATTGTTTTTGTGGGTCTGCCCTACCTTATGGGCAATGTTGTGAATTGGTGCACTCGAATCTTAAGAATGCCGAAACATGCGAGCAATTGATGCGTGCTCGGTATACAGCATTTGTGTTACAAAAGATAGATTTTATCTATGAAACTTTCCATCCCCAGACCCGAAGGTTTCAGAACAAAAAAGAAATTGAACAATGGAGTCGCGAATCTAATTGGCAGGAACTTAACATCCTGAAAACCACCCCATCAACAGTTGAATTCAAAGCCATTTATTTGGATAGGAATATGGTTTTGCAGGAGCATCACGAGAAATCCAATTTCAAAAAACTGCAAGGAATATGGTATTATGTAGATGGAAAGCTCCTTGCTTAAGAAAAAAGTTTTTTAAGCCTATCTACTATTTATTGAAATTTAGTAAATTAGGTTATAAACAACAAAATCGATTATGGGAAAGTTTGTAATCTCTACTAGGAAAAACGGAGAATTTCAATTCAACCTAAAGGCTTCCAACGGCCAGGTTATTTTAAGTAGCGAAGGCTACACCACCAAAGCAGCTTGTGAAAATGGCATTGCATCAGTAAAGAAGAATGCTGCAGATGAAAGTAAGTTCGACAAATTGACAGCGAAGAACGGTAAGTTCTATTTCAATCTGAAAGCTGGAAATGGTCAGATCATCGGTACAAGTGAAATGTACGAAAGTGAAGCAGGTCGCTCAAACGGTATTAAATCTGTTATGGAGAATGCTCCAGATGGGCCTGTAGATGATACAACAACTCATTAATACAAAGAGCCGCCCTGAGGCAGCTCCTGTATAATCAAAAGGTTCTGATGTGAGATCAGGACCTTTTGTTTTTATATTCATTTGGTCTGATTACCAAATAACAATCCTTTTATCTTTAGGAACATAAAGCTTATCGCCTTCTTTGGTTCCAAATGCCTTATGGAATGCGTCCAAGTTGATGGTTGGTCCAATCGCACGGTATTGCGCTGGCGAATGTGGATCTGTTTTCACTTGGTTCACCACAAATTCATCCGTGGTTTTCGCTCTCCAGATGGTTGCCCATGAAAGGAAGAAACGCTGATCTTGGGTATAACCATCGATCAGACCTGGGTTCCCTTTATCTTTTAGGTAAGCTTGCATAGCATCAAAAGCAACCGATGATCCACCAAGGTCACCGATATTCTCGCCCAAGGTAAATCTACCATTTACAAATACACCTGGTACCGGTTCATAAGACTCGAACTGTGCAACCAAGGCATCTGCTGCTTTTTCAAATTTAGCACGGTCTTCATTGGTCCACCAGTTGCTCAGGTTTCCATTACCATCATATTGCGAACCTGAATCATCAAAACCATGGGATAATTCGTGACCTATTACGGCACCAATTCCGCCAAAGTTTACTGCAGGATCTGCTTTGTAATCATAGAAAGGCGGCTGAAGGATAGCTGCCGGGAATACAATCTCGTTGAACATTGGATTGTAGTACGCATTTACCGTTTGAGGTGTCATACCCCACTCCGACTTATCCACTGGCTTTCCTTGTTTCGCCAAGTTCTCCTTAAATGACCATAATTTCGCATTATTTACATTCTCTACCAACGAAGTACCGATCGTTAAAGAAGAATAATCTTTCCACTTGTCCGGGTAACCGATCTTCACATTGAATTTTGACAATTTCTCCAATGCTTTTTCTTTCGTAGTTGGCGACATCCAAGCCAAGTTCTTGATATGTAGATCAAATGATTTGATCAGGTATTGAACCAATTCCTCACAGGCCTGTTTCGCTTCTGCCGGGAAATTATCCTTCACATAGATTTTTCCCAAAAGCTCACCCACTGTACCATTCACAAACTCCAATCCGCGCATATCCAAGGCACGTTGTTCTTGCTGACCTTTTAAGGTACGACCATAGAAATTAAAGGAAAGTTCATCCAGTTCTTTGGTCAGGTAGCCTGTAGCATCATCCATTACATGGAATTTCAGATATTCCTTGATCACCGGTAGGTTTTCCTGATTGACGATCTTATCCAGATTCTGGTAATATTTAATTTCGCCAATGATCACCGTGTCAGCTTGGAAACCTAAGGTTTTCACATATTTCGCTACATCGATGTTCTTCACCATTTTGCCTAGATCCTTCACCGCAACTGGGTTATATCGTTTCTGTGCATCTCTGGATTCTTCTACCGTTTTTAGGTTAGCAGCGATCAACTTTTCGAACTCGATTACTTTAGGACCTTTCAGATCTCTAGTTCTTGGGTCGATCTTGTTGTATAGGGTATTGATGTATTGATTATAGTTACCCAACGTTTCGGTGTTTTTCTCATCTACCTTTTGGTAATAGTTACGCCCAAGGCCTAAACCTCCACCACCAAGATAAACAGCATTCATTTTACTGTTTTTCATGTGCGCATAAACATATGCCCCAAAGAATGGGTTTCCGCCGGTAGCACCATATTTCACGAAGTAATTATACAGGTCGTTCAGGTTGTTCACCTTATCGATATCCGCTAATTGTTGGCGGATTGGCTCGTATCCTAATTTATTTCTGGTTTCGAAATCCACATAGGAACGGTAAAGGTCAGCGATTTTCTGTCCATCCGAACCTTTCTCGAACTTCTGGTCCAGAGATTCCTTTAGGATCTTTAAAGACGCCTTATCCGTATTTTCTCTAAGCTCGTCGAAAGAACCCCAACGCGCTTTATCGGAAGGGATCTGAACCGTTTTCATCCAATTACCATTTACGTAATTGTACAGATCATCTTGTGGGCGGACAGTTTTGTCCATGTACGACGGATTGATCGCTTGATGTTGCTGTGCATAGGAGAATCCTGTGCTGGCCATCAAAGCCGCCATAAATACATATTGTTTCATAATTAAACCTTTTGTTTTATAGTAATAGAACGAAGAACGTTCTTATTACAAACATAAGAATTCTAACCCAAAATGGTTAATTTGCGCTATGTATTTAGAAATCGACGGTAAAGGCTATGAATTGGTCAGTTCAACGGAGGAAGGGATCATCCTGGATCTGAAGAACCCTGCCTTACCAACAATCTATGCACATCCCCTGATCTCCATGGAAGAGGTTAAAACCTATATCCGGCAGCAATCTTTCAGGTTCCCAGCGAATGAAAAAAGTGGTATCGCCCTGGAATTCATGCACATGGAACTTTTTGATAAAAAAACAGCTGTAAAAATCACCCGAGGAAACAAGTTCGACTGTTTTGAAAAGGGTGATATGGTTTATTGCCAGATCAAAAAGAATGAAATCATAAACGAAGAAAAACTCCAGGAGAAAATAGCCGGAAAAATATTTGAACAGTTTATATTGAACAGGGTCTCCCACTGGGAAGAGGAACTTGGCTTTTTGATTTCACAGATCTCTTTCAGAAAGTTAAAAAGCAGTCCGTATGTAGTTGATAAAACTGAAAAAAGCATTACGTTCAATAAGAAGAATATTACATTGACCAAGCAGATGAATGATTCCCATGTGTTCAAGAGCATGAATGAAATGTTGAAATAAAAAATGCCCTGAAGGATTAACTCCTCAGGGCATTTTTCTTTAAGGTTTGTTACGCTTTTAACCAAAGATACTGTTCAGTTCCTTGGCCAAACGCAAGCCAGCTTTCAATAAACACTCTTCCATTGGACTCTTGAACTTAAAGATATAGTCATAGGAAAGTTTGTTGTTTTTTGCTACATCATCATAGATGATATTCGCAAGCTTATGCGATTCATATAGCCATTCCTCCAATGTGGAATTGGTGTATTGCTTATAGAAATATTTCTCATAGTCCAATACCCGAGCAAACTCGGTATAGGACCATTTTTCATTGTCAACAAGGTCGCTGTCCCAAACGCGATGAATATTGCCCTCACGACCAAAAAAGGTAATGGAGATCCGATTTCCACCTAAATCTTCCGCCCGACTGACATGCATCGGCTGGTGCGCATCGCCCAAGAGATGCACCAAAAAATAAAAAGCTTGCTGCCTTTGTTCCAAGGTCAACTCCTTATTGACCACCTGTTTTCTGACCCGGTTGTAGGCTTTGTACAGGTTCTCTTCTGGTGAATTCTGCAAGGCAACTAAAAACTGCTCGTAGGTCAGGTTTCCGGCTGTATTCAAAAAATGCCAAGATCCGGTACGATTGATCAGGGTATCCGGAGATGATTTGATGAAGTCTGCCCAATTGGACCAATAGGCCAGTTTTTGGTGACCAATCAATTTCTCTATGTTTCGCTTAGCTTTGCGGTTGAGGTGTTTTTCGGCAATCTCTGCAATCACCCGGTGCCCGGTCATTCCCCAAGCCATCACATCCTGGCTGCTTGTCAGGATCATAAAAAACACTAGAATTCTACCTACTAGTTTCATATATACTGTTATTATTTATTGATATTATTTAAAGAGTTCAAAACCATACTGCGCGGAAGACCAAAAACTATCCAATGCCATGATCCTTGGTTTGAAAAAGGAAATCAGCTGTGGCCAATCTTCCTGTTTGAAAACACTAACACCCCTTATATCAATGAATATCCTGGACTTTGCTTTTCCGTACTCATCGTAATAATCAAAATCCCAGATCCATTCTTCTTGGAGTTCCTCTAAAAGCATTTGTTCATATTCCTTGAACTGCTCCCAAATCAATGCCCTGATGCCTTCGTCAGGATTAGCGATTTCAATAGCAATTGTCGCGTGTTTATTATCGGCGTCCATCCTGAAAAACAGGTGTTTGATACCGGTTTTATAGTTTACCCAAGTGACCTTCTCCCCATCTACATTAGGAACCACGGACATATATTGGCCGAAACTGGTCCAAAAGTTTTCTTTTATCTTCTTCGCTTCTTCTCTTGAGTACAAATCGTTAATTTTAGGCAAAGCTAGGAATCTCCCTAAACTTTTATCCACTTTAGGTTGTTTATTATTAAAAAATTACAATGAACAAGAAAAAATCACTTATCGCATTATCTGCCGTTGCATTAGGGTCTGTGCTATACAACTACCTGAAACCCATCCGCTCTAACGTGGAAGTTGTTCGCAATTTCGATATCAACAAATATTTAGGTTTATGGTATGAAATTGCCCGATTGGATTTCAAGCATGAAAAGAACTTAAGGAATGTAAGTGCGACCTATGAATTCAATGAAGATGGCAGTATCAAGGTACTTAATCAAGGTATAGATATGCGTACCGGAGAATTAAAGCAAAGGACAGGAAAAGCGAAATTTATTGACAGTGAGACGGAAGGTGCATTAAAGGTTTCCTTTTTCGGACCGTTCTATTCCGGGTATAACATCGTTCAATTAAATCCAAATTACGAGGATGTATTGATCTTTGGCGAAAATCTGGATTATATGTGGATTTTATCCCGCAGCAAGGAGCTTTCGGAAGATAGAAAGAAAATCTATTTGGATTATGCCCTAGCTTATGGCTACCAGATCCAGAACCTCGTTTGGACCAATCAAGAAGATCTTGT
The DNA here is from genome assembly GCF_004526235.1 of Sphingobacterium sp. CZ-2. Lineage (GTDB taxonomy): Bacteria > Bacteroidota > Bacteroidia > Sphingobacteriales > Sphingobacteriaceae > Sphingobacterium > Sphingobacterium tenebrionis. The sequence continues at coordinate 1,450,043 of NZ_CP038159.1, forward strand.
GGATCAAACTAGCCAAATACTGGCTGAATAACGGAATAATTTAAGGTAGTATCCTGTGAGATCGCCTCGGCTATTTCTTGCAGGTCTGTAGCGGAAATGATGTTCTTCATGCCCGCATTGAATAGCTTACTTAGCTGAAGGGCCGCCTCAGGCTTTTCAGCTAGGCTGAGCAAAGAACTCCCCACATAGAAGTTCAATATGGATCCGGCATATTCGCCAAACAATTGAAAATCCAATCCCCTTCTTTCGGCACCTAAATGCTTGATGAATTTTTCAAAATCATCCTGAATCATGTTTTTCTGGGTCGTTGTTAGCATGTCCCAAAAATAATTAAATAAAAATAGGGATAGTAAAAAGATTAGATAATCTTTACTATCCCCGTTTTGTTCTATGCAAGCATAGAACGGTATGGTTGTATATAAGCGTTCTCTTGCTTAATTAATGTTGAGCAAAATTACTTACGAACACTCACAGAAACTCTTCTGTCTAGGATACGGTCAGACTCTGGTGCTGAAGCATCATACTTCGCAAATTCAGAACCATAACCTTCGGTCTCAATAACTTGAGCTCCTACCCCTTTCGCATCCAATGCATTTTTCACTGCAACGGCACGATCATTAGATAATTTCTTGTTAAGATCTTCATCACCAGTCTTGTCGGTATATCCACCGATTTTGATTTTGGTATCGGGGAATGCTTTCAAGATGGCAGCAATGTTATTTACCTGATCTTGGCTTTCCGGAACGATGGTCGATGTACCGGTTTCGAAATTAAGGTTATCAAAATCGAACCAACGGTTTTTCAGGTCATCATCCGACATGGTGCTGTAACCAGCGGTCAAGAACTGAACCAACTGATCTTCGATTCCGCCTTTGTAAGCGTTCAACGTACTTCCATCAGGAAGGGTAACCATGATCGATTCACGAGCTGGAACCGTTGTTGTGATGGTATCTGGCTCCACAGGATTAACAACAACCGTGGTATCAGTGGTCGCCGCTTTGTCATCATTGCGGAAGTTTTTACCAAACAGGAACCATAGTGCCAATAACAATAATGGAATCAGAAGCCACCAAAGACCACCCCCGCGCTTACGTTCTTCTTCTACCACCACCGGTTCATTGATGTTTCTTACCGGCGTAACTGGTTCAACGCGTTCTCTTACAGGCACTACTGGTTCTTCTACCAATACATCTTTTACAGGATCTACGATTGGCTCCGTACGGGAAATTCCATCTCCGAATAGGCCTAAGGAAAGGCCAGCTGGTAATGCACTCAAAAATCCGGCTTTGTTTTCGTTTAGGTCGCTGGAAATACGGCTAGCATTCCAATTCACCCCGTTCATGGTCAAGGCTGAAATAACAGATGGTACTGCAGCTTTTAATAAGTTCATGACCGAACCTCCGTTCATCCCCAAAAACCCTGATAATTTCTCTAGAACGAGGTCTAGTTTTCCGCCAAATAATTGGCCGATCAATCCTTGGGTCTCATTTCCAAATCCGGAATCTGGGCGGTCTATAGGAACATTGATGTCCTGCCCGGGTTCATTTGTTCCGGTGAACATTCCTTTAAATTTGTCTAAAATTCCCTGCAAAGCACCTTCTGGTTGCTGTTGTAGGCCCAAAAATAAAGCTGGAAGCGAAGCATCCAATCCTTTATTTACTTGTTCTGAAGTCAACCCTTCTCGTTGAGCTAATCCATTGATGGTATCTCCATCAAAAAGAGAGCGGGCTGCATTTAGCAATCGGTTTTCCATAATAAATACGATTAGTGATAATGCAGTAACAAACCATGTAACAATTTGTTTGCATGGGATTTCATTATTAAATTAATATTAACTTAACTTCTGAACCCTATTTTTGTAAACATATTATACATATTCGAAATACGACATGAATAAAAGACTATTTAATTTATTTTTAGCATTAATTCTTTTCACGGGTATAGCCAATGCCCAAAAGCAACCGAAGTATATCTTTTTCTTGATTGGAGACGGAATGGGTCTTAGCCAAGTAAATGTAGCGGAAGCATTTTTAGCTGCTCAACAGAATAAGAATGGTACCCTACCTTTGGTTTTCAGTAAGTTTCCTCATGTTGCTTTCGCGACATCCCATTCCCTATCGCATGGGGTTACGGATTCAGGAGCTGGTGGTACGGCTTTGGCGGTTGGCCATAAAACTAAAAATGGAGTGATCGGTATGGATAGTGCCGGTGTGAAACCTTATAAAAGCATTGCTTACCTTGCCAAAGAAAAAGGTATGAAAGTGGGTATTACTTCTAGCGTGAGTATCGACCATGCTACTCCGGCTTCTTTTTATGCAAACCAACCGGATCGCGACATGTATCATGAGATCGGTTTGGATATCATCAAATCTAAATTTGATTTCTTTGGCGGTTCAGGTTTCCTAAAACCAACTACCAATGCCAAAAAAGAGGAAGTTCCTTCCTTGTTGCCACAATTGGAAAAAGCAGGTTATAAATTGGTGAATGGTATTGCCGAATACAACCAGGCAAAAGCTTCTTCTGATAAGATCATTTTAATGAACAATAAAGGTGCAAATAATGTATCCTTAAAGTATGCGATCGACCAAAAGCCTGGTGATCTTAAGTTGGCGGAAATCACATCTGCAGCTATCGAATCCTTGAGCAAAGGAAAGAACGGTTTCTTCTTAATGGTTGAAGGTGGAAAGATCGATTGGGCTTGTCATGCTAATGATGGTGCCGCAACGATTCAGGAGGTTTTGGATTTCAATTCGGCGGTAGCAAAGGCTTACGAATTTTACCAAAAACACCCAGAAGAAACATTGATCGTGGTTACAGCGGATCATGAAACTGGAGGATTGGCTTTGGGTAATGGAAGTTCTACCTTACGTTTGAAAACCATTGCTAACCAAAAGATCTCTCAGGAAGTGATGTCTACATTGATCAACGACTTCCGTACTAAGAATGCATCAGCATCTTGGGATCAGGTGAAAGCTTTCCTAACAGAACATACTGGACTTTGGAAAGATGTTAAAGTAGCAGAGAAAGACGAAAAAGAAATCTTTGCAGCTTACGAGAAAAGTTTTGTGAACCACCAGAACGAAACGCAAAAAAGCTTATATGCATCCAATGATAAGATTGCTTCTTTAGCGGTAAACGCGTTGAACAAAGCATCTTCGTTGAGTTGGGCATCTGGAAGCCATTCTGCGGCTTATATTCCGGTATTTGCTATCGGTGTAGGTGCGGAGCAGTTCAAGAATAAAATGGATAATATCGATATTCCTAAAACGGTAGCAAAGATTGCCGGCTGGAATTTACCAGAATAATTGCTATGACTATAGTAGAAAAGTAACTGTAACAGTTAAATGAAAAAGGTGGGCCATTCGGAAATGGCCCACCTTTTTTGTGCTTTAAAAGCTATTCTATGATTTATATTATCTTATGAATTATATTATCTAATGAATTATATTATAATATGATTTTGTCTATTATGATTTTGCCGACGCAGCCATGGCCTCTGTTATAGGCAGGTTGGTTTCATTGGGGCTGGATAGGAACAATAATCGGTCTACCCGAACTTCGGTTTTCCGTTGCTCCATACCATTTCTATCGAGGTAGGTGTTATTGACCAGCTTGCCTTGGACAATCCAAAGGCTTCCCTTCTGCCCTTTTTTCTCCAAGACCCTGGTCAGGCTCCCCCAGATACTCAACGAGTGCCATTGCACGGTGGAAACCTCATTTTTATCTTTATCCAGGTAGGTTAAATTGGTCACAAAACTGATATGGCAATATTGGACCCCGTTTTGACTAACCTTTACCTGCGCATCTCTTCCTAATCTACCTAATAATTGTACTGAATTTTTTAATGAACTCATAATCATAACTTTAACTTGTTTTTATATATTAACTGCCAGAAGGCTTGATTACACAGTTCAAAGTTGCATCGTATGGCCAGCAACACTCGGATATCAATTAATTATAGCTGGATATAAATGTTTAAAATCGTTTAATTAGCTTATACAAACCCATATGGAAGAGAAAACCTGTTCAGAATGTCATCGGATCATTAGAGGAAGGTCGGATAAAAAGTTCTGTGATGATAATTGCCGTAATGTGTTCAATAACCGGAAAAACAGTAACGATGAGGATGTACTCCGAAAAATAAACCGAAAATTGAAAAGGAACAGGAGGATTTTGGAAACCTACCTGGGGGAAGAAAAAATGGTAAAGGTGAATAAAGTGAAATTATTATCGGAAGGGTTTTCTATTGATTACCACACTCATATATTAAATACGAATAAAGGGCAAACCTATTACTTTAGCTATGAATATGGTTTTCTGGAAATTGAGAATGGAATGATGCTGATCGTTAAGAATAGTAAGGAGAAACAAAAAACAGCTTGACAAGGTTCGTCATTGCGAGGAGGGGTCTACGTCATTGCGAAGAGGCACGACGAAGCAATCTTTGGACTTTGTCATCCTGAGCACAATCTTTTTGTCATCCTGAGCGCAGTCGAAGGATCTGTACGGTTAATAACGAACAGATGCTTCGACGATGCTCAGCATGACATGTGGGAAGATTGCTTCGTGCCTCGCAATGACGAGAGGCCTCGTAATGACGTGTTAAATATTGCTTCGTGCCTCGCAATGACGTAGACTCCTCGCAATGACGAGGTCTTAAACAGGAACTTCCATCAACAGAAATTCTGCTTGAGTATCTGCCTTTATCGTCACATGCTCCTCTCCAACAATACCTAACCCATCCCTGCTCTCCAATTTATGTCCCGAAACTTCCACATCCCCTTTCAACACAAAAACATACAATCCATTATGTTTATCCTTCAACACATACTCCCGTTCATAACCAGCCGAAAAATCAGCCCAATGGAACCAAGCATTTTGATGGATCCAAACCCCATCATCATCCTTCTCCGGAGATAGAATCTGCAAAAAATTGTTTTTTGCCTTATCAAAATCAATACTCAATTGATCGTATCTAGGTTCTACATTCTGCTTATTCGGAATCAACCAGATCTGCAAAAATCTTACTGGTTTTGTCTCGCTGTGGTTGTATTCACTATGTTCGATACCTGTTCCTGCACTCATTACCTGAATATCTCCCTTTTTGATCACCGAACCGGTACCCATGCTATCATTATGCGCCAATTCACCCTCCAAAGGGATCGAAATGATTTCCATATTGCTGTGAGGGTGTCTTCCAAAACCCATACCTCCTGCAACATAATCATCGTTCAATACCCTTAACGCTCCGAAGTTCATGCGTTCGGCATTATAATATCCAGCAAAACTGAATGTATGTTTAGAATGCAACCATCCATGGTTCGCATCACCCCTAGAATCTGCTTTATGCAATGTGTATTTTGCCATTTTGTTTTCCTCCAATTTTTATAACACAAAGATGCTGATATTGGTTTGTCTACGCATTGATGTATGGTAAGAAAGAACTAGATCAGCATTTCATCCTTAAAACTGTAATAACTGGAATCAGTGATGATCAGGTGGTCTATTACATAGATATCCATCGTTTTTGCTGCCGCTTGTATTTTCTTGGTGAGTGCTTTGTCGGCTTCACTGGGTTTTAAGGTACCAGAGGGATGGTTGTGGACCAGAATAAGCGAATGTGCCTGGTTGATAAGGGCATGCCGAAGGATAATTCGAATATCAACTGGTGTAAAATCATTTCCCCCTCGGCTTATTTGTTGCCTATCCAAGGGTTTACAGGAAATGGAAAGATAAATGACCCAGAATTCTTCATGTGGCAGATCCTGTAGTTGGTCCTTGATATAGATATAGGCCAATTTACTGTTGTTCAATGGTTCCTGAAGGGCTCCATCCGTCTCCTGCCTTCTCCTTCCCAGTTCTAATGCGGCTATGATACTGACCGCCTTAGCTGTTCCTATCCCCTTAAATCTGCACAGATCATTTACTTCCAATCGAGATAATCTTAGCAGATTATTATCCACACTGAGCAATATCCTTTTACAGAGTTCAACGGCCGTTTCTTCCGTCGAACCAGAACCCAAAAATATCGCCAATAGCTCGGCGTTTGTTACGGCCCTTCTCCCCAAGGTCAATAGTTTTTCTCTAGGTCTATCTGCCTCCGCCCATTCGCGGATCACCATTTTTTCCATATGACTGATTATCAAGACGCTAAGAACCCTATCTGCTTAAAGATAGAAAAATAGTACGAGAAAATGTATCTTTGTGACTTATTTCAATAATTTTGAAAACTATGAGTAAAGCAATTATCAAGACTGAAAAAGGCGACATGACTGTGGAATTCTACACAGCAGACGCTCCAAATACGGTGGCAAACTTTATCAAGTTAGCTAAATCAGGATATTATGATGGACTGACTTTCCACCGTGTAATCCCTGATTTTGTAATCCAAGGTGGATGTCCAAACACCCGCGAAGGTGCAACTGGTGTTCCGGGAACTGGTGGTCCTGGCTACAAAATTGATTGTGAATTGACTGGTGAGAACCAATACCATGACCGTGGTGTATTATCCATGGCTCATGCTGGCCGTAATACTGGAGGTTCTCAATTCTTTATCTGCCATAGCCGTAACAATACCGCTCACCTTGACCGCAACCACACTTGTTTCGGTAAAGTGATCGAAAATGTGGCTGTAGTGGATGATATCCGTCAAGGCGACAGAATCTTAGGAATTGAAGTAATCGAGGATTAATAACGTTTTATACCCATGAATTTAAGAGGATTAGTATCAGTTACTGGTAAACCAGGCCTGTTCAAATTAATCGGACAAAATAAAGGTGGTTTCGTATTGGAAACCTTAGACGCTAGCAAGCTGAAATCTGTAGTCAACCTTTCTACAACCAAAATGGCAACATTGGAAGACATCACCATCTACGGAGAAGATGAGGAAATCCGTTTATTGGATATCTTTGAAAAGATCAAAACCGATAATGTGGAAACTCCAGATGTGAAAGCTGATGGCGCTACTTTACGTAATTTTTTCCGTGAAGTTGCCCCTAACCACGATGAAGAACGTGTGTATTCTTCTGATATCAAAAAAATCATCACTTGGTACAACATCATCAAAGAACTTCCTTTGTTCGATGAAGAAGCTCCGGCTCCTTTGGTATAAGTGGATCAAAAAAAATACGAAAGGCCTATTAGCACACGCTATTAGGCCTTTTTTTTATATATTTAGCCTATGAGTCTATACGAAGAACTGAGCAGAATAGAAAACTCCCAATACCAATCCTTTTGGAATTGGTTCAAGGATAATAGTGAAAACTTTCTCCAGACCTTAAGGGCTAGAGAAAACGTAGAGGAGAATTTAATTGCCATTCTAGCACCCAAGATCGAAGAATTGGATCTGGGATTGTTTTTCCTGATAGGCATTGAGAATGATGATGTCGCGGAATTGATCTTTACTCCCGATGGGAACATACAGAACGTTTACCTGGCGGAAGAAATCGTGGCGGCAGCACCCGAGATCGAAAATTGGAGTTTCAAAGCCCTTAAACCGCCAACTAATATCCCTTCTTTTGAGATCAGGATGATGGATCTGGTGTTCAGCAAAAGTAATATCACTTTCTATCCAAAAAACCATCCGGCCTATCCAGATGAGATCGATCTGGTGATGATCTATAAGGATTGGAGGGAAGAATTGGCCGATGAAATCGTGAATGGGGTCTATATTTTCCTGGACAATTTTCTGGGTGAAGAGGCCATGATCGAAAAAATCGACCGCATCCAAGTGATTGGTCCAGAAGAAGAAGTTCCCGAAGAAATTCCTGTTGAAAAACTACCGGAATACATCAATTGGCGAGAAAAAGAATTTGTGGAAAAATACCAGGATATTACCTATTCCGATGAAAACGATAGCTATACCAGTTTTGAAACGATTCTGGAAGACGATACCCCAATCATCTCCACCATCAATACCGGCGCTTTGAACTGGGATAATAAAGCCTCCCACCCATGGATATTGGTATTGATGATCAACTTCCTTGAGGTCCATGATTCAGGCATGCCCAATCAAAAGGATTTGGATGTTTTAGGAGAAATCGACAAACTGACCTTACAATTATTACCCAATCTGGAAGGTTATATCTATATCGGTCGAGAAATCGGTGATGGAAAATGTGAGCTGTTTTTTGCCTGCAAAGATTATCGGATGCCTGCTAAGATTGCAGATTGGCTAGGATCACAGTTCAATGATGGAGTGGAGATCACGGCGGATATCTTCAAAGATAAATACTGGCAGATATTCGAACGATTCAACCAATAATTTCTTATAGAAATGGAAATAAACATTCGTCCATATGATACCAGAGATCGGGAATCTTTATTACAGGTTCTGAATTCCAATATTCCAACATATTTCCATCCGGATGAATTGGAAGATTTTAAATCCTATCTGGATAAGGAACTGGAAGATTATTTCGTTTTGGAGGTAGATGGAAAAGTGGTTGCGGGGGCAGGCATCAACTATGAGCTGTCAGAAAATCTTGCCAAACTGAGCTGGGACTTTATATCTTCCGATTGGCAACAACAAGGTTTGGGATCCAGATTGATGCAACATCGATTGGGGCACATATTGAGCAATCCAGCTATTAAACATATTACTGTGCGAACTTCCCAATTGGCGGAAGAATTTTATGCCAAGCATGGTTTTGTAGAAGTGGAAAGGAAAAAAGATTATTGGGCGGAAGGATTTGATATGGTAAAAATGCAATATGCTTTTACCAGGTAACCTAGGTTACAAAACATCAAGCAATTTTTTACGAATTTTGAAGGTATAAAGAAATGAGCGAAACACTTGATCAAGGGTATTGGAACAATAGGTGGCAGCAGCATCAATTGGGTTGGGATATTGGTTATCCCTCCACCCCATTGGTTGACTATATTAACGGCTTGGAGAACAAAGGGATTTCCATCCTGATACCAGGCTGTGGAAATGCCTATGAGGCGGCCTATTTATTGGAACAAGGGTTTAACAATATCACCGTCATCGACATTGCGGAGAAGGCTGTGGAACTGGTGAAGGAAAAGTTCGCTGGGAAAGAAGGAATCCGTATCATCCATGGGGATTTTTTCGAATTGGAAGGACGGTACGACCTCATCCTCGAACAAACGTTTTTCTGTGCTCTGGATCCTGCACTAAGACCAAAATATGTTTCTAAAATGGCCGAACTTTTAAAGACCGATGGTCAGTTGGTCGGTGTATTGTTCAATACCCAATTCCAAAGACAGGGCCCTCCTTTCGGAGGTTCAGAGGCGGAATATAGACCGCTGTTCGAGAAGTCAATGGACATAAGTGTGATGGAGCCTTGCCGGAACAGTATCCCGGAACGACAAGGAAATGAATTGTTTATCATCTTAAAAAAGAAAAATGGAAAAGATTAAAATATATGTAAGTCAATGGACCATTATGCGCTTCCTAAGGCTAATAATGGGGATACTCATCGTTATCCAAGGAGTCAAAGCAGAACAATGGTTGATCGCAGGTATTGGGGTGCTGTTCAGCATTTTACCTTTATTCAATATGGGTTGTGGGGTCAATGGCACATGTGATATTCCAAATAGAAAAAATTAAAAACATTTCTTTAGATTTGTCGTTATAAAGACATGTTGAAATTGCTCTACATACCGATAATCATGATGTGTTGGATCTTCATTCCAAAACAATCAGCGGCCTGTGAAGAGCATTCCTCCCCGAAAAAAGAAATGAGCTGTACGCATGCGCAGCAAGAAAACACTGAAGAACATGCTTCTACAGATCAAGAACATGCCTCTCCGAATAAAGACTGTTGTTCTTCCGATGGCCCATGCTGTTGCATCATTCCTATGGTACAACATACCTTTTTATTGGTACAGCATTTAGATTTTCAATTTATTGCTACTGAAAATATTACAGAATATCACTTCTATGACCAGCCGCTATCCAGTGCTGGATTTTCTAAAATTTTTACCCCTCCTAAAATAGCCTAATCTATTTCAATTTATTTAGGTAGTATTCTTACGAATATGGATGTATTCGAAGGAATCGCTAGCTTTTCTATGGATGTCATTACCCAACGGTATGACGGCTATTTTATGTGATTAAAAATTTAAGAAAATGAAAAAATTAACGATATATATCTTCATCAGTGTATTAGGTATTGGAGCATTACAGGCTCAAATCAAGAACCAGGAAACCATTACAGCAAGTATCAAGGGGAATTGCGGGATGTGCAAAAAAACCATTGAAAAAGCAGGAAACGAGAAAAACATTTCGGCGGTTAATTGGGATGCAGACAGCCAAACGGCTAGCATCAGTTTTGATAAGACAAAAACATCAAAAGAGGCCATTTTGAAGAAAATTGCGCAGGTAGGTTATGATAATGAATCATTCCGTGCCCCTGACGATGTGTATGCTAAATTGCATGAATGTTGTTTATATGATAGGGATCATGAAACGGCGGTTGCAAAAGAAGACCATGCAGGGCATATTGCTAAAAATGATCATGCAGCCCATTCAAGCCATCAAATGAACAACAGCAAGGAAACCAGTCTGAACTCGGTTTATGGCCATTATCTTGGTCTTAAAGATGCCTTGGTCGCTAGCAATGCAAATACCGCGGCATCTCATGCCAAAGAATTAAGCAAGGCTATTCAACAAGTGGATATGGGGAAATTGGAAAAATCAGAACATGATGCCTGGATGAAAGTCTATAAATCCTTGGAAAAAGACGCTTCAGCAATTGCAGCGGAGAAATCCATCGATAAACAAAGAATCAATTTCATCAATCTTTCCAACAATCTTTACAGCTTAGCAAAGGTAGCCAAAGCGGATAAGCCTCTTTATTGGCAATTCTGCCCAATGGCAAATAACAATAAAGGTGCGTTTTGGTTAAGTTCAGAGCAAGAGATCAAAAACCCTTACTTCGGCAGTAAAATGTTGACCTGTGGTTCGGTAAAAGAAAAGATATGAGAAGTCTAACGAAATACATCCTGCTCCTATTAACGGCAGTCCTGTATTTTCCGGCGGATGCACAACAGGTCGTGCGATATGATCTTTATGTAAGGGATACCATGGTCAACTTCAGCGGAAAACCAAAGAACGGGATTTCGGTTAATGGCGGTATTCCGATGCCGACATTGACCTTTACAGAAGGAGATACCGCAGAAGTGCATGTCCATAATAAAATGAAAGCAGGAACATCCCTCCATTGGCATGGGGTGTTTCTGCCTAATAAAGAAGATGGGGTTCCTTTTTTGACCCAAATGCCCATCAAAACCGATGAACCTTTTGTATATCGTTTTCCGATCAAACAGAATGGTACTTATTGGTACCATAGCCATTCAGGAATGCAGGAACAAATAGGCATGTATGGAGCCATCATATTCAATAAAAAGAAGGGTGATCCAACTTTCCGAAAGGGAATAGACGATATTCCATCCATCCCCTTGGTGCTTAGCGAATGGACAGATCTTGATCCAGACAATGTACACCGGATGTTGCACAATGCAAATGATTGGTTTGCGATCAAAAAGAACGCAGTTCAGAGTTATGCAGAAGCAATCCAGGCGGGACATTTCAAGACCAAAGTGACGAATGAATGGAAACGCATGTTGGCCATGGACGTGAGTGACGTTTATTACAACAAATTTCTCATTAATGGGGGCTCTGAAAAAGTGTATCCGGATTTCAAAGCGGGTGATAAGGTTAGGCTGCGTGTGATCAATGCCGGAGCATCTTCCTACTTTTGGTTGACCTATGCCGGTGGTAAGATCACGGTGGTTGCGAATGATGGAAATGACGTAGAACCGGTGGAAGTTGATCGTTTGATCGTTGGGGTTTCAGAAACCTACGATGTGGTAGTGACCATTCCGGAAGATGGATTTTCCTATGAATTCATGGCTACGCCAGAGGATCGGACAGGAAATTCTTCTATTTATTTAGGGAATGGCATCAAACAGTTGGTCACTCCCCTTCCTACCCTTAAGTATTTTGAGGGGATGAAGATGATGAACGACATGATGAAGATGAATGGGGATCTGGATGATATGGGCATGAAAATGACGCTCCAGAAAATGGATATGAATACGGTGATGTATCCAGAAATGGAAGATCAGCAGAAGGAGGCACATGAAGGGCATCAAATGCAGGAGAACCATAAGGGACATGATATGCAGGAAAAGCAAGATAATTCAGCGACCCATGAAGGACATGATATGAACAGTCATCAAGGGTCGGGAAACATCAAAACCCTGAATTATGGGATGTTAAAATCAACTATTCCTACTTCCCTTCCGAAGGATGCGCCTGTCCGGAACCTACATTTTGAACTGACCGGAAATATGAACCGCTATGTTTGGAGCTTGGACAATAAGGTCTTGGACGAATCGGATAAGATCCTGATCAAGAAAGGTGAAGTATTAAGGATCACCATGTACAATAACTCCATGATGCGGCATCCGATGCATCTCCATGGTCATGATTTCAGAGTGATCAATGGACAAGGCGAATATGCTCCTTTAAAAAATGTGTTGGATATTATGCCGATGGAAACCGATACTATTGAATTTGAATCCAATGCGGATGGTGATTGGTTTTTTCATTGCCATATCCTTTATCATATGATGGCAGGTATGGGTCGTGTTTTCAGCACGGAGAACCAACCTGCAAACCCTTATCTTCCCAATGAGCGGATGGGATACCCCATGCTCCAGAAGGAAAGCAACATGGCTCATTTCATGATCCAAAATGATTTTGCCACGAATGGGAATGATGGGGAATTAATGGCCCATAATGCGAGGTATAGCTTGACCACGGAATGGCGCTTGGGTTATAATAAGATGCATGGTTATGAGGTGGAAACCCATTTGGGAAGGTATATTGGGAAGATGCAGTGGTTTATGCCTTTTGTAGGTTTTGATTATCGATATCGAAAAATGGAAAACCATGAATCGGAGAAGAATCTTTTCGGCCAAGCGAATAGTAAGGATGAACGGGCTTTGTTCAGTGCAGGATTTGCTTATACTTTACCGATGCTGGTTCGGTTTCAGGCGGAGGTTTATCATGATGGAACGTTGAGGTTGGGGTTAATGCGGGAGGATATTCCTTTGACCAAGAGGCTGAGAGGTGGATTTATGGTGAATACGGATAAGGAGTATATGTTAGATCTGAGGTATATTTTGACGAAGAATTTTGGTGTGCGAGGTCATTATGATTCGGATATGGGTTATGGGATTGGGTTGAGTGTGAATTATTAAACCTACGTCATTGCGAGGCACTGCGTCATTGCGAGGAGGCATTACCCCGTCCTTGCGAACCATCCGTCATTGCGAGGAGGCACGACGAAGCAATCTTTACACTAATCGAAAGATTGCTTCGTTCCTCGCAATGACGTAATTTTCGCAATGACGTTGTTTTTGCAATGGCGTTGTTCTCCCTATTACATTTTTCCTAAATATCCCTTTTATACCCTGGCTTATCCATCATCTTATCCAAAGACATCGGGCCAGAACCTACTACCACAAAATAACAAAGCAACAACAACACCACCAAAGACAACCAGAACTCCGAATTCAGAAAACTAAATCCCTGCGTGATATTCACGAAAAACACCGCACCTATCAAAATCGGGATCTGTATCAACGCCGCTAACCTCGTCGCAAACCCCATCATGATAAAAATACCACCTACCAAATGCGCAAATACCACATAATGTACCGCCCCCCAAATAGAAAGCTGAAAATGCGTTCGCTCAATTAATGCAGCTACGGAATCCCTGTCCATAACAAAACTTACACCTTTGGCAAAAATCAAAATGCCGAGTGCAATCCGGATGAAATCAATCCACCTTGGATGGTGATGATCTCCCCAATATTCAATTCGTTGAATTAGGTTCATAATAACCTCCTTTTTTAATTGGTCATACTAAAACAACGAACAATAACCCGCTGATATTGTGTGGATTATTATCAAATATTTTTAGATCAGTTCAATATCAACTCAATAACCGGAATTTCCACATTCGGTTTTACCACCGGCAGATCCATGATCAGATCATTCTCTCTGGCCGTAATCGCCATGTGCTCCCCATCGTTGGATTTTGTCCTGGAGGTATATTTAACTTCCGAATTATCATGCAGAAATTGCGCATATTTCACCTTCCCTTTAAAATTTGGCAGATAAAGCGTTTTGAAAGGATATTGCAATAAATGAACATACAAACGCTTGGTCTTCGGGTTATAGGTCAACAACGTATTACCCGGTTTCTGAAAATCCGCAGGCGCCTCTGTACAGCCGTAAATAGATGCCGAGTGGAATTTCATCCATTTCCCAATAGCTTCCAATCGATCATTTGCCCGATCATCAAAATTCCCTCTCGCTGTTGGCCCCACATTCAGTAACAGGTTACCGCCCTTACTCACCACCTCGATCAGCATGGCGATAAGCTGGTTGGAGGACTTCCAGGTGTTCTCATCCCTATGGTATCCCCAAGATCCCGAAAAAGTCTGGCAAGTCTCCCAAGGAACCCTCACCCCGTTAAAAGTCGGCCACTCATTCGGCATGAATTGTTCTGGCGTTTTATAATCCCATCCCCAAGCTTCAGCTCCCATATCCAAACGATCATTCATGATGATGTTAGGTTGCAGCTCCCGCGCCAGTTTGATCAGTCCCTCGCTGTCCCAATCCTTGTTTCCTTTGCCATTAGGCCCCGGATACGAAAAATCCCAGAACAACAGATCGATCTTTCCATAATTGCCCAGCAATTCCCTGACCTGCTCCTTCAAATACTTCCGGAAATTATCCATATTTTTACCCGAATTCGTGGCGATGGCTTCCTGGTTGCCTCTCAGAGGATGCGTATTATCAATGGTAAAGTCTGGATGGTACCAATCGATCACCGAAAAATAGAAACCCACTTTCAGTCCGTTCTTACGGCAGGCTTCCACAAAAGGTTTCAACAGGTCTTTTCCATAAGGTGTTTTGGCCGCATTGAAATTGCTCGATTTGGTATCCCACAAACAAAATCCCTCATGATGCTTGGCGGTTAACACCACATATTTCATCCCGGCATTCTTGGCCGCTAAAGCCCATTCTTCGGGATGGTATAAGTCAGGATTAAAAAGATCAAAGTATTTCTTCTTATAGGTTTCATGGTCGGTTCTTTCGATCTGCTGAACCCATTCATGCCGTGCTGGCAAGGCATACAATCCCCAATGGATGAACATTCCGAATCGGTCGTTCTTCCACCAGGCCATCCGTTCTTCTTTGTTATCAATGGATTTTTCCTTCCAGTCTTTTCCTTGGGCAACGGCTTGGGAGGAAACAGAACCAAAAAGCAAACAGGCTAACGCTAATTTTTTAAGTAAAGGTTTTTGGAATAAGTTGATCATAATGGTTAGAATATAAATAACTGAAAATAGGAAAAATAAAACTATTTCTACAATTTATTGTTTATTAATAAGATAATCCCTAAAGGAGAATTTTATGCCTTTGCTTACAAAATATGAAATCAAATTGGCCGATAGCCCATTCTGGACTTTTGCTATCCACGACGGCCACGATATAGATGAAAAATTACTGCCTTATCAACTGTTGAATGAGGAAGAACGATTACGGGAGGAAGATCCCTTTACTGCGCTGATCGCCGAACTTCCCTGCAATCGCTTTATTATGGAAAGCTCACGCTTTCAATTGGACATCAACCGTACCTTGGATGACGCCATCTACCTCAAACCCGAACAGGCTTGGGGTTTAAATGTATGGAAAGAGGACTTCCCATTGGAATTGATCAGTGAACTCCGTAATGATCATCGCGAAATATTTGAAATCATAGAGAGTAAGATCCAGGATACCATTGCCCAATTTGGCTATTTCATTATCTTGGATATCCATAGCTATAACGCCAAACGCGAAGGTCCAGACCAAGAGATCAATATGGATACGGATCCTGAAATAAACTTTGGCACCATCCACCTCAACCAAAAGTGGAGACCATTAATGGATGAATTGATTAACTTTATATCAGCGGAGGAATTGAATGGCCAGGCCATTGATGTAAGGGAGAATGTAAAGTTCAAAGGCGGCTATTTCGCGCAGACCATGAACCAACTCTATGGAGACTATGGTTTCGTGCTGGCGATCGAATTCCGGAAAGATTTTATGGATGAATGGACCGGTGACCCCGATTACCACAAAATCATGGCCTGCAAACAGTTACTCTTAAAATCATTGACGGTATTTAACCAGTATTTTCACCAAGATGGAAAAGAATAAAGCACTTTTACGTATTCTAAATGCGATCAATAAACGTACTCCTATCCATTATCAAGTTCCAAATGCCGGTAAATTCATATTCAATAAAATAGTTCCCTATATTTTTATTTACCGTGTTCCAGACACGGGTAAAAAGGATAAAATGATTGCCGATTTGGCAAAGACCGAAAATGCAAGCATTGTATGTAAAGAAGATGAATTTGCGCTGGAGGAATGGATAAAACCGATTGCTGAATCCTTGGCACAAGAATTTGGTGCCTGTCTATTGATTGAAACTTGGATTTCGGAATCCAACCAAAAGGATGATATCCTTTTGCATGTCGGTCAGAAAGATATACTCCCACTTGCGGAATATTTTGAAAGGAACATCCGGATGGAAACGGCAGAATTATCGGTAGCCATTTCTAAGGACCTGCAGATTCCAAAACCGGAAAACCTGCCATCCTTATTCTCGAAGAAATACCTGCAGAACAAGCAGATTTTATTATTGGGAATATCCATAAAAAAGCGATATATCGATTACGAAGAGAATATTTTACCACTCTTGATGCGTACCTATCGCGAAACATTGGCAAAATCACTTTCCCGACTTTTCTTTGAATTCCTGCGGGTCTATACCCACTTGAATGCCACTGCCCAAAAGATCAATGTTCATCAGGAACTTACCCCGATGATGAATGAGATCGATGATGCCTTGGCCCAGGAAAGCAAGAAATTCGATTTCCTATTGATGGTCACGCCTTTGAATGCCCATGAAGCTTGGTTGCAGTTCAAAAAGGATAAATATTGGAAAACACCAAAATTCCTTTACCGACCTATGCACGTAGATCCCGATCTGGTTAAACGCCGGTTGTACAACCTCCGGATCGAAGATATTTACGATCCTACGATGGCCTATATTTTTCGGGACAAAAGAACCGAATTGGACTCCATGATCACCATGCTGGCCGATCGTGGTAAAGAGGATTTCCTGCATGGGAGCCTACAGGTATTCGGGAATGTTTCAGAGAAACTATACAACTCCGCTTTGGCCCTATTGATGATGACCGAACCAGAAACGACTTCCAGCAAAAATGAAGAATGGATCGGACCAAGTGAATTTGCCAAAATGGCCAAGGAAGAAGTTAAATTTCTGCAACAACAAAATCAGGAATTCAATTGTCCTATCCGTATCCGCGAAGATATTTCGGGGGTTATGGTCAATAGAGGGGCATTGAATATCAGTAAGGAGTATAAACTCACCAAATCACGGGCAAAAGCACTCATCCAGCATGAGATCGGCACCCATGTCGTAACCTATTTCAATGGCAGGATGCAACCATTGAACCTTTTTAGTTTGGGTGTTCCCGGCTATGAAGAATTACAGGAAGGCTTGGCGGTACTTTCGGAATATATTGTTGATGGTCTGAACAACGATCGGTTAAGGATCATTGCAGCGAGGGTTATTGCGGTACAACATATGCTCTTGGGTAATTCCTTCACCGATACCTTTGCCCTGTTGGTCGACCAATTTGGGTTCAAACATGAAACATCTTTTCAGATTGTCATGCGGGTTTATCGTGGTGGTGGATTGACCAAGGATATGCTCTACCTCAAGGGCATCATGGAATTGATCGAATACCTAAAGGAAAACAACAATGTACATCTCCTGATGATGGGGAAAATACGAAAAGATTACCTGCCGATCATCAAAGACCTGCTGCAAAAAGAAATCCTTATTCCACCAGCCATTACACCGAGGTTCATGTTTCCTGAATATTTGGATAAATGGAAAGAGGTGAAGACAAAAGCATCTGTTTTTAAATTGACACATTAAATCACTACATAAGAAAAAACTCAACGCAAATATGAAAATTGCATTTTTGATCAATCAAACGCATAAAGAAGAAGAGAAATTCACGACCACGATATTAGCCCTCAAAGCATTGGAGAGAGGCCATACGGTATTGTATATTGGTTTGGCAGATTTCGTTTACAAGGATGAACAGCGGGTTATGGCACACTGTAGGCTCATGGAACCTCCTGAAACCATGCCTACTGCAGCCAAGTTCATGAAAACCCTAAAAGCGAAAGAAAAAGAACTGGTCGATATGGCCGATGTGGAGGTGCTTTGGCTAAGGTTCGACCCTACCCTAGATATGATCGGAAGGCCATGGGCTTCAGCAGCAGGGATTCAGTTTTCCCAACTTGTAAAACGCAATGGAGGATTTGTTATCAATGACCCTGATAACCTAATCGAGGCGAATAATAAGCTGTACCTGCAGAATTTCCCAAAAGCCATCCGCCCAAAAACGTTGGTCACCAGAAACCATGAAGATGTAACGGCATTCCTGAAAGAACAAGGGGATAAAATTATCCTTAAACCTTTAAAAGGCTCCGGCGGAAAGAATGTGTTTATGATCAAATCGGGAGAGACACAGAACCTGAAGCAAACGGTAGAAGCCATTGCGCGGGATGGTTATGTTATGGCTCAGGAATATCTTCCAGATGCTGTTAAAGGCGATATCCGTTTCTTCCTGCTGAATGGTGCCCCTTTGGTGGCTGAAGGTAAGTACGCCGCGGTTAGACGTGTGCAATCTGCAGATGAAATCCGAAGCAATATCCATCAGGGAGGATCGGCTCAAGAAGCAGAAATTACGGATGATATTCTAAAGTTGGTTAAAAAAGTGACCAAAAAGCTAAAGGACGACAATATGTACCTAGTGGGATTGGACATTGTAGGCGACAAAATTATGGAGATCAATGTATTCTCTCCCGGCGCTCTGATGCATATTAATCAATTGACTGGCATTGATTTCACCGAAACCATCATCATCGATCTGGAAAAACGAGTGAAAGCATTCTATAAACCTACTTCTCGACCACAGTCTCGTCGGTAGTAAGTGGAGCGGGCGGAATTTCTTTGACATTCCGCTCGATCTCTTTAACCTCTACATGAACCGCATATTCCGATGGCTCTATCGGATAATTTTTGAAGGTGGCATATTCCCTCGTAAAAATTGCCCCAAAATATAGAATAGCCGCGGTATAATACACCCATAATAAAATCAATACGATCGATCCAGCAGCGCCATAAGTCGTAGCGGTATCTGAATTGGAAAGATAAAATCCTATTCCTAAGCGTCCGAAAATAAAAAGAATAGCGGTAAATAAGGCGCCCGCCTTAACCGGTTTCCATTGGATGTTGACATCAGGAAGAACCTTAAAGATAACCGAGAATAATAAAAATATAATTCCAAAGGTTAGCATGAAATTGATGATATCCATAACATGCACGGCCATATCCGGGAAATACCGCAATAAGTTATCGGTAAAGGCAATAATGATCCCGTTGACCACTAAGGTGACCACCAATAGAAATCCTAAACCAATGACCAATGAAGAGGATAACAAACGGTCCATGATCAATTTTAACCAACCTTTTTTCGGTTTCGCCCGCACATGCCATATTTTGTTGATGGAGTTCTGAATATCCCCAAAAACAGTGGTCGCACCAATGATTAATGTGACTATACTGATGATCAACGCCATGGAAGATTTTCCGGAAAGCTCCAAGTTTTTAATGATTTCTTGAACCTGACGTGCTGCATTTCTTCCTATCAGTTCATTCAACTCCGAAAATAATTTACCTTTAATGGCATCTTCCCCATAGAAAATACCCGCCAAAGAGATCATCAGCACCAAAATAGGACCTATGGAAAAGATAGTATAATAAGCCAAGGAAGCACTATACTTCATGGTATCTTCATTGATAAATCCTAATGCACTATTTTTTAAAATCGTAAAGGTGTTTTTAAAGAAACCTCCTTGTTTTTTATCTTCTTTTCGCTGTTGATCCATGTGTTGTATTTAATATTTTTTTCGAGATGTAAGTGAGGTGTAAGTGACTTGCAAGTGTGGTGTAAGTGCAAAAAGGCACTTACAATATACTTACAACCTAATTACAGTATACTTAAAGTGTGTTCACAGTCCTATTCAAGGCTTTATCCTTAAAACACCAAAGTCAAAAAATGGTTTGAAACCAGTAAAATATGGGGATTGCTTTGAACCTAGCTAAGAAGCTTCCTCAAATCTACCTTCGGAAGTCAGCAAATAATTGGTAACCGTTTTTGTAGGCTCTTCCGACATGTAATTCCAATCGGTAAGCACTACCCTATCCTTCTCCATCACGCTCTCCTTCCGAAAAGCTGATTCGGCAATCTCATCATAGGCAATATCCAAGAAATCAATGATTTTTCCTTCTTTATTGATATTCAACAAGGTTGTAATGATTTCATGTTCTCCTAGAGGATAGGTCAATACAATACTATAATAGGCTGGAGAATAGTGAAGCCTATACCTCAAGCGTACATCTTTAAAATTCACTTCATCGGCCTCAAAATGGATACGTTTCAAAAAATCAGGATTATGGATCCCTTTTTTATCCACATTATCAAAATTGGTCGAATCGGCCAAAGGAAATGAACGGTTATCAAGGCCTTCGATAACGGCCAAAATTTCGTCCTTTTCTTCGGATGTTGGGGCAACGGAAACTTCCTTTTCTTCTTGCTGAACAAGCTGCTCCACAGGCTGTTCTACAACCTTATTCTCGGTCTGCTGTCTACAACCTACCAGCACAATAAAACAACATGTTGTCAAAAAGATTTTCATTTCCCGTTCGAATTTTCTGCAAAATTAATCAATTTCAGAACAAGTTTGTAGGGTAGAAAGTTTTGTAGGGCAGCTAATTATTTCAATTTTCTAAACATTCAGCTACAATTACGAAAAAAGAGGCTGAATCTTTACGATCAGCCTCTTTAAGTATGTGATTTTTAAATTGTTCTAGTTGTGTTTCACATCCATTTCATCCACATAATGTTCGTTCGGAACATAATCGGCATCAATAAGTTCCACATAGTTGGTTTTCTTTTTACTTCCCCAACGGCGGCCCATACTATCAAATAGCGAATAAACCACTGGAACTACCACTAAGGTAAGTAATAGGGAAGATAATAGACCCCCGATAATTACGATAGCCAAACCTTTGTTCATATCTGCACCATCACCTGTTGCCAACGCGATCGGGATCATACCGAATACCATCGCAATGGTCGTCATTAAGATCGGACGAAGACGGGCATGGTTGGCAGCAACCAAGGCATCGTGCGTAGTATCCCCATTATCCTTACGGTGGTTAGCAAAGTCGACCAATAGGATCGCATTCTTCGCCACCAAACCGATCAACATGATGATACCTAAGATGGTAAAGATGTTCAAGGATTGACCAGTCAATGCCAATAAGATCAAGGCTCCAATAAAGGATAGTGGAATCGAGAACATCACGACAAATGGTGTACTGAAACTATCGTACAGGGAAACCATTACCAAGTAAACCAACAGGATAGATGCCAATAATGCCACTCCCAAGGTCCCGAAACCTTCTTGTTGGTTTTCCATGTTACCACCCCAGATATAGACTACTCCTGGCTTACGCTCTAACTTAGAGAACTCTGCTTCCCATTCTCCAGCCACATCCCCTAAGGTACGACCTACAAGAGATGCTTGAACCGAAACAGCTGGCGATTTATCACGACGCTCCAATAAGGAAGGTCCTGAACCGTATCCTACCGTAGCAAATTGCTCTAAGGAAATAGGAACACCTTGTTTGTTGATGAATTTCAATCCCCTCACATCAGCGATGTTAGAACGGCTAGCTTCATCAAAACGGATATTGATATCATATTCATTATCACCTGCACGGAATTTATTGTCTGTATTTCCGGAGAATGCTGTTTGCATGGTCATACCTACGGTAGCCACATCCAAACCTAATGAAGTCATTTTCTCGCGGTCTACCTGCACATTGATTTCAGGGTTACCACCTTCAGAAGTTAATTTCACGTTGGTAGCTCCCGGAACCTTACGAAGTAGGTCTGCTGCTTTCTCAGCAAATTCATTCGCATCTTTCAGGTCAGAACCGATCACGGTCAATTTCAATGGTGCCTGTTCTGCTCCCATCAATCCCATACTCACGAATTTTACCTTCGCTCCTACCAATTCTTTTTCCAATTCACGTTGCAATCTTGCCGCATAAACTTTTGAATTCTCGGTATAGGTATCCTTCATGATCACGTGGATCTCGGATTTATAACGCGTTCCTGAAGTAGAGTTCATACCATCTGAGGACTGACCTACTGTAGTAATGATACGTTCCACTTCTGGCTTATTTTTAATGATATTCTCTGCTTTTTGGGTCAGGAAGTTGGTCTTCTCTAGAGAAGCATCTTTCTCCAACTCAAACTGCATCAGGTATTCCCCTTTGTCCGAAGATGGGAAAAAGTCAGTACCGATATAACCTGCAGGAACCAGGGCACAAGATCCTACCAAAAGGAAAAAGGCGATAAATAAAGTTCCCAACTTGGTCCATCTGTTCTTCAATGACCATTCCAAGATACCGGAGATCCAGTGGGTGAATTTGGTCAATCCAGCTTCAAATCCATGGATGATCTTTCCAAAGAAAGAGTTTGGATTCAAATGCTCTAATTTTCCGAAACGGGAATATAACCAAGGCACCACCGAGAAAGATACCAATAAGGATAGTAAGGTCGATATAATAACCGTTACACAGAACTGCGCAAGGATATTAGCCACCAAACCAGAAGACATCGCGATCGGTAAAAATACCACCACGATAACCAAAGTAATCGCTGTTACGGTAAAACCGATCTCTTTTGCTCCGTCGTAAGCCGCACGCACCTTGTTCTTACCCATCTCCATATGGCGGTGGATATTCTCGATAACAACGATCGCATCATCGACAAGGATACCCACTACTAGGGAAAGTCCTAAAAGGGACATCAAGTTCAGGGTATAACCCATCAACAATAATCCGATAAAGGTCGCGATCAAGGACAATGGAATAGCCACCATGGTAATCGCCGCATTTCTCAAGGAATGCAAGAAGAACAACATGATGAAACCTACCAAGGCAATCGCGATCAATAAGTCATGGATTACGTTATTTGCTGCGTTCAAAGTATAATCTGTCGAGTCATTCGCCAACAATACTTTCACATTGTCTTTCGAATAATCTGTTTCAACCGTTGCAATAGTTTCTTTTACCAACCTG
The DNA here is from genome assembly GCF_004526235.1 of Sphingobacterium sp. CZ-2. GTDB lineage: Bacteria > Bacteroidota > Bacteroidia > Sphingobacteriales > Sphingobacteriaceae > Sphingobacterium > Sphingobacterium tenebrionis. The sequence continues at coordinate 1,473,400 of NZ_CP038159.1, forward strand.
GATACCTCTACCGCATTCGCATCCGACTGCTTGAACACCTGTAACATGATGGTATTCTTTTGGTCTAAACGAGCGATCTTTTCGATCTCTTTGATACCATCCTGTACATCGGCCACATCACGAAGGAAAATCGTTGTTCCAGTCGGAGTAGTAATAGGCAGGTTTCTCAATTCATCAATTGACGTTACTTTACCGGCCAAACGGATGGTGGTACGGTTTTCACGTGTACTCACATTACCTGTAGGGAAATCGAGGTTGGATGATCCGATCACCTGTTGGATCTGACCAATGGATAAGCCATATCCTTCCAATTTCTGTGCATCCACACTGATCTGGATCTCTCTTTCTTCACCACCGATCAGGTCTACTTTCGCAACACCATTGATACGGGCAAAGATCGGTTGGATCTTATTGTCCAGTAAGTCGTAAAGTTGTTTCTCCGATAGGTTGGAAGTCACCGCTAAACTCATAATAGCGACATCATCCAAGGAGAATTTATTCAACGATGGTGCATCAACATCATCTGGTAAATCGTTCAGGATGGCATTGATCTTACGTTGGGCATCGGTCAACAGGAAGTTGACATCGGCTCCGTCGTTCAAGGTAATCATCACCACCGAAACGTTTTCCATGGAAGTAGCTTCCAATTTTTTGATGTTTTCCAAGGAGGAGACGGCATCCTCAATTTTCTTGGTTACGGTATTTTCCACCTCCGTAGGCGAGGCACCTGGATATACAGTTTGCACGGTAATTACGTTTACCTCAAACTTAGGTACCAACTCATACCCCAACTGGGTATAGGAGAATATCCCCCCCAAGGTCAGTATTATAAATAATACGATGATCAGGCTGGGACGTTTTATCGATATTTCAGTAATCTTCATAATAGAATTGTCGTACTTAGCACAAATTATTTAATAACTTCAACCGCAGTTTGATCCAACAAGTTGATCTGACCAGAAGTGATCACCTGATCGCCAGCTTGAAGACCGCTTGTGATTTCGATTAAATCACCAAAGCTTCTACCCGATTGAACTTTTGTTTCGATGGCTTTGCCATTTCTCAATACAAACACCTTGTTATCAGAGATGGAACCTACGAAAGCTGTACGAGGGATAACCAACGCTGAAGCAGTTCCAGAACCGCCGAATACCGCTGTTCCGTACATACCTGCACGAAGGTCATTGTTAGGGTTGTTAGCAATTTCGATCTCTACAGGGAAGTTCAAGCTACCATCAGATTTAGGTGCGATGAACGTAATTCTACCTGTAAATTTCTTGTCGCTGTATACACTAGCCAATACTTCTACTGTCTGTCCGACGCGAAGTGTTGCCACATTTTTCTCATCTACATTAACTCTCAATTTCAAGGTGCTCACATTAACGATATCAAATGCCGGAGTACCTGGACTTACATAAGCACCTGGTTCAATTTTACGGGAATTTACGATACCAGAAACTGATGTTTTGATTGTTACATCACCCGCAGTTAACTTCGCACTTTTCAAGTTGTTCTTTGCGTTTTCGAATTGAAGACGCATCTGATCTACCTGTGCTTGGGTTACACCACCAGTAGTTAATGCACTCTGATAACGTTGAAGGTTGGATTGTGCAATATCGTATGCCGCTTGTGCATTGGATACATTTACATTCAATTTATCACCTTCAACCACCGCTAAGGTTTGACCTGCACCAACTCGTGATCCCTCATCCACCAACACTCTTACTACACGGCCACCTGTTTCTGCAGCTACGGTAACTTCTTGTTTCGGCATAAACGTACCATTGGCTTGGTAAGCTAAGTTCATGGCTTCTGTACGAGCTGTATCAATACGTACAGCTACCGCAGCATTTTTCTCTGCTACCACGGCAGTCTCTGCTTCAACTTTCTTTTTGTTCTTGTTCAAAATCATGAACATCCCTACTAGGGCTGCCCCGATTACTATAATAGCTATTATTGCGCGTTTCATATGGAGTGTTATATTATTCGTTAATTAAAGATTTGATGTTACCGTTCGCTTTGATCAATTGGATCTCGGCAACTTTATAGTTCAATAAAGAGGTGTTCAAGTTATTTTCTGCATCTGCCAAAGCATTCTCTGCATCTAATAGTTCGGTCAATGTGGCCAAACCATTGTGGTAGTTGTTCTGCGTATTGGACAACACATTTTTGGCAAGTTCGATGTTACGGCGGTTATTGTCTACCGTGATCAAACTATTCTTGATCTGTGCTCTTGCGTTTTCTGCTGCAAGGTTCAATCCTAATTTTGCATCTTCTTTATCTACCTGTGCCTTACGGATCTCCACATTTGCCTGGTTGATCTGTGATTTAGTTCTTCCACCACTAAAAATCGGGATGGAAAGGTTCAGACCGATGGCTGAATAAGGAGAGAAATTGGCGTTGCTATTGAAAATTGGAAATTTCTGACCAAATCCTAGATATCCCAAGTTTCCAGTAAAGGATAGGTTCGGGTAATAGTTGGAGATCATCGCTTTCTTGTTCAGCTCCAACAATTCGATCTGCTTATCCAATAACTTGATTTCCGTACGGTTATCCAAGTTGAATTCTGCACTTAGGTAATCGGCTTTGATATCAAAGGTTTCCTTCGGAAGGACAATGTCTTCTGTAATGGGCATACCGATAGCGAATTTCAAGGCATTTTCGCGAAGATCTGCCCCATTGATCACCTGTTGTTTGGAAGCCAAAAGGTTATTGATCGCTACTTCCACACGGTCAAGGTCAATTTTCTTTGCTAAACCAGCATCCACCAAGCCTTTTAAAACATCTCTCGTTTTGATTGTGTTCTGAAGGTTGTTTTCAATCGTCTGCAATTGCATTTCCGATTGGTAAACTTCGTAATACGCATTGGCTACTTTCTCGATCAATTGCTCATCTGTCAGTTCATTGTTGATCTGATAGAATTCGCGAGTCGATTTAGCGGCCTTTAATCCGGTAAACAAGGACTGGTTAAAGATCTGCTGGCTCACTTGCACAACAGCATTGGCTTGCCAAGGTTGTCCAAATGCTACCATGATCGTTTCTCCGGGCCTTCCCATCAAGGCACCATCCAATGCACTTTTCTGAATCAATGGATTATAGGTCAAGGATCCTTGTCCGCTGATCTGCGGCAATGCTCCTGCACGTACTTCAGCAATCTTGTATTCTGAATTCTCCAGGTCCAGTTTTGATTTCTTTGCCTCCGCTTTGTTTTCTAACGCATACTTGACTGCCTCCTGCAACGTCAAGGTTTCTTGCGCATGTAAGAATGTGCCGGTAAAAATACCAGACAACATTAGTGCGATTACTTTTATATTTCTCATGGTGTTAATTGCGATTTATTTTACCATCAAAGATCAATTTTGCCGACCTTTTTTGGCTTTCTAATATTTTATCCACATTGCTATCGTTCGGAATGCCTGTAATCACATCCGCAACGGTATGTAATAGGGCGATGCCTTTCTGTATTTCCGTTAAACAAACGGCTGCCTCGTCTATATTATTCATTTTCAACTCTCCGGCTTCTACAGCTTTGTTCAATAGGCTTTTCAATACTTCCACATCCCTTTTATAGAATTTCTCCATCGTATCGGTCAGATCGATACCTTTGATCCAATCCAAATTCTCATTGATCTGGAACAGGTAGTATTTACGCATGAAACGAGACCTCGTTTCTATGACTTCATTGACCACCTTCAAAATATCACCATTGTATTTTTCAACGATGGCCAATTCCGCTTCATGCAGATCAGAGGCGATCTTGCATAAAACATCAATTATCAAGGATGGTTTGTCCGGATAATAATAATATAGATTTGCTTTTGTAATTCGTAGATCGTCGGCAATCTCGTTCATAGTGGTTTTGTGGAAACCAAAATGTGAGAAGCGCTTTAGCGCCACCTCGATGATCTGATCCTTACGATTCTCCATTTTTACTTTTGTTATTTTTGACTTTTTCTAAAAATTGTTCAAAAGTAAAGAATAGAAAATAAATAATATCATTCCTTTGTCATAAAAACGATTATTAACATTTTCTTAACTTAGGAAGCGTATTTTATGAAGTGTAGAGATTAATCTTGATTGAATTGCTTTTGGAACTTTTTCTTATCAAAGGCATAAAGTTTTGCCGCACGATAGGAAACCCCCTTCTGAAATTCATTAAGTTCTTTGAGATAACCTAAATTATTGATTTTCTTGCGGAAGTTCCTTTTATCCAATTTTTTGTTCAACAAGGCTTCATAAACCTGTTGCAATTGGGTAAGGGTAAATTTGGAGGGTAGTAATTCATAAGGGGTGGTGGAATAACCTACTGTTTTTTTCAAACGATCTAAGCTCAGTTCGATGATCTCGCGGTGGTCAAAAGCCAGGTCTGGAAGTTCATCTACCGAAAACCACTTTAATTGGCGCATATAATCAGAAATGGCGACGATTTTATTCTTCACATCTTCCATCTGTACCAGGGCCATATAAGCCACGGTTAGGATACGGCCTTCAGGATGTCGCTTAACACCGGCAAATGCAGCCAATTGGTCCATGTAGATATCCTTTAAGCCCGTCATTTCAAAGAGAATCCTTGCAACCGCATCTTCCATTTCCTCGTATTTGTTCACAAAATATCCGGGAAGCGCCCACCAATCTTTGTAGGGATATTCGTTACGTTCCGCCAATAACACTTTCAGTTGACCCTCGTCAAATGTCAGTATGACACAATCAATGGTAAAATACGTCTGCAAAATTTAAATCTTATTTAACTGATTAATATAGTCTCATGAATTTATCAACAATAATACTAATTAAACAAACAATTTACTAAAAAAATTTAATAGTGTAAGAAATACACATTATATTCGTAAATCAAAAAAGAAAGACCTAATGAAGCAAATCAAAAGAATTGGTGTTTATACTTCTGGGGGTGATGCTCCCGGGATGAACGCTGCAATTCGCGCAGTAGTCCGGACTGCACTCTATAATGGATTAAAAGTTACAGGCATTTACAGAGGATATGAAGGGATGATCGAGGGGGATTTCAAGGAGATGGTGAGCCGTTCAGTGAGTTCTATCCTGCAAAAGGGAGGAACGGTATTGAAGTCGGCAAGATGCCCGGAATTCCGGACGCCTGAAGGCCGTAAAAAAGCCTATGAAAATATTAAGGAAGCCGAGATCGATGCATTGGTCGCAATCGGTGGTGATGGAACCTTTACCGGAGCGGAAATCTTCTCGCAGGAATACGATATTCCGGTGATGTGTATTCCCGGTACGATCGACAATGATCTATATGGTTCTGACTACACCTTAGGCTTTGATACTGCGAATAATACGGTAATTGATGCGATCGATAAAATTAAAGATACTGCGGCATCACATAATCGTTTATTTTTCGTTGAAGTAATGGGAAGGGACTCCGGATGTATTGCGTTGAACGCTGGGGTTGCCGGTGGTGCCGAAGCCATCATGCTACCTGAAAAGGATACAGCGATCGATGAACTGATCGACATGCTGGAAACAGCAAAACATCGTAATAAGACCTCTATGATCGTTATTGTGGCCGAAGGGGATAAAAATGGTGGAGCTTACCATGTGGCGAAAAGGGTGAATGAAAAATTTGATTATTATGATACAAAAGTTAGTATATTAGGACATTTACAGCGAGGAGGATCCCCAAGCAGTTTTGATAGAGTGCTTGCCACCCGGATGGGATACTTTGCGGTAAACGAACTAATCAAAGGAAATAGAAGTGCAACAGTGGGCATCCGCGGAAGCCAGATCGTATCAACCAGTCTTGAAGAGGCTTTGCGTGGCAAGGAATTCAAACTGGATGAAGAGTTGGTCACTATCTCCCAAGTAATGAACATTTAACATATGATTGCAGTAGTTTTTAGTGGCTCCAGGTACGCCGATTGGCGTTTAGCAGAAAAAGGTAGAATTCTCCATGGCTTCCGTACGACGGGTATCAACCCCTACATACAGGATGAAAGGTTCATTTATCAATTACTCAATAAGAACACCCAATTGATCAACAATGCCGAACGGATCCGTAAGATCTACTTTTTCGGTGCTGGCGCCTCCTCTACCGAGCGTCAGGAAAAGATCGAAAAGGTGTTCAGCCAGTTCTTCAAGAATGCCAAAGTGAAAGTGAGCCATGATGTACTGGCTTCTGCCATTTCGACTTTTGGAAACGAGAAGGGCATTATCGGAATCATTGGTTCCGGATCGAATGCAGCCTATTATAATGGGCGTAAAATCACGGAAAACAATTATGGGCTAGGCTATATTCTTGCGGATGAAGCATCGACCAACTGGCAGGCCAGACAGGTCCTCAAGGATTTTCTGACAGAGGCGATGCCTGCGGGTTTTCGGGACAAGTTCGTAAGGAAGCATGCCATAGACCGAAAAACAATATTGGATAAAACCTACAATACCCCCAATCCGAACATCTTTTTGACCTCTTTTGCGGATTTCATCCTGGAGAACAAGGACGATCCTTATATGGAAGGCATCATCAAGAAAGGATTGGAACTATATGTAAAAACTTATTTGGTACCGCTTTCCGAAGCGTATCCGGATGCAACAATCAACTTCACAGGCTCGGTGGCAAATAATTATGCCGACTGGCTGACGGAGATCGTTCAAGATCACCATCTGGCCATAGGTACGATTATACGGGAACCTGTTCAAAACCTATTAAAATATTATTTAAATAAAAATTAGTTAGAAATGAAAATTGGAATTAACGGATTTGGCCGTATCGGCCGCTTAGCTTTTAGAGCTGCTGTTAAACGCAGCGATATTGAAGTAGTAGGTATCAATGACCTAGTTGAGCCTGATTACTTAGCATATATGTTGAAATACGATTCTACACATGGTAAATTCGATGGTACAGTAGAAGTGAAAGATGGACATTTGGTAGTAAACGGAAAAGAGATCCGTATTACTGCAGAGAAAGATCCTGCGAACCTGAAATGGGATGAAGTAGGTGCTGAAGTGATCATCGAATCTACAGGTTTCTTCTTGACCAAAGAATTGGCACAGAAACACATTGATGCTGGTGCGAAAAAAGTAATCATGTCTGCTCCTGCAAAAGATGATACCCCTACTTTCGTAATGGGTGTTAACCATAAAGATCTTAAAGCAGAATACACAATCGTTTCAAATGCTTCATGTACTACGAACTGTTTAGCACCTCTTGCGAAAGTGTTGAACGATAAGTTTGGTATTGTTGAAGGATTGATGACTACAGTACATGCGGTTACTGCAACTCAAAAAACAGTGGATGGTCCTTCAGCGAAAGACTGGAGAGGTGGACGTGGTGCTTACCAGAACATCATCCCTTCTTCTACAGGTGCAGCGAAAGCAGTTGGATTGGTATTGCCTGAATTGAAAGGTAAATTGACAGGTATGTCGTTACGCGTTCCTACGGCGGATGTTTCTGTAGTGGATTTAACGGTACGTTTGGAAAAAGCAGCTTCTTATGAGGATATCAAAAAAGCAATGAAAGATGCTTCAGAAGGCGAATTGAAAGGTATTTTAGGATATACAGAAGATGCAGTGGTTTCTACTGATTTCTTAGGTGATCCTCGCACTTCCATCTTTGATGCGGAGGCTGGTATTTCCTTGAATGATCACTTCGTGAAAGTAGTTTCATGGTATGATAATGAATGGGGTTACTCGAATAAGATCATTGATTTAGCGCAAGAAGTAGCTAAGTTAGGGTAGTGATAACGCCATTGCGAGGCTATTAACACGTCATTGCGAGGCACTCATTACCGCGTCATTCCGACACGGCCGTCATTGCGAGGCACTCATTACCGCGTCATTGCGAGGCACGAAGCAATCTTTCGCCGTGTCATCCTGAGCGCAGTCGAAGGATCTGTACGGAGAGAAATATACGAACAGATGCTTCGACTATGCTCAGCATGACATGCTTAGTAAAATACTTAAGAAAAGATTGCTTCGTCGTACCTCCTCGCAATGACGAAAAAAGGGATCCAAATGGATCCCTTTTCTATTTCTATCTAATTCCTAACTCACTAAAACTCTTCCTTCATCAAAAATCCGCCGCCCAACAAATCATCTCCCTCATAAAACACCGCAGATTGTCCTGGCGCAATACCCTTCACCGTATGGGTAAAATCCACCTTCATAATATCCCCTTGTTGGGTAATGGTAGACAATGCACCAGCATCCTTATATCTAATCTTCGTAATAGCCTCCATAGGCTCCTCAATCGAAGCATATTTCACCAGATTAATATTCTTCACAAAAGCTTGGGTTCTTTCCAATTCATGCTCTTCACCCAACACCACCGAATTACTTTCCGGAAGGATCTGGATCACAAACATCGGTTTACCCAAAGCAATCCCCAAACCTTTACGCTGTCCGATCGTGAAATAAGGATAGCCGATATGCTTCCCTACCACAGTACCATCCGACAACAAAAAGTTCCCTGGTCCAATCTCTTGATCCAACGTAGGTCTTTTATGTCTTAAGAACGAACGGTAATCATTATCCGGAACGAAACAGATCTCATAACTCTCCGATTTATTGGCAAGCTCTTTCTGCCCCATATCCAATGCCATCTGACGGATTTCAGATTTCGCGAATTTCCCCAATGGGAACTGCGTCCTGGCAAGGTTCTCCTGTGACACCCCCCAAAGTACGTAAGATTGGTCTTTATGTTCATCCTTACCTTTGGAGATCACATAGCGACCATTATCATGTTGCCTGATATTGGCATAATGTCCTGTTGCGATAAATTCACAATCCAATTTATCAGCGCGTTTCATCAACGCTTCCCATTTGATGTGGGTGTTACATAACACGCAAGGATTTGGCGTACGACCAGCAATATATTCATCCACAAAATTATCAATCACAAAATCGCCGAATTCATCGCGGATATCGAGAATATAGTGTGGGAAACCATAGTTTACCGCCAGCATGCGAGCATCATTGATACTATCCAAGCTGCAGCAACCCGTTTCCTTTGAAGAGCCACCAGAACTTGCATAATCCCATGTTTTCATCGTAATACCGATGACCTCATACCCTTGTTCGTGTAGCATGACAGCAGCAACGGAGCTATCCACTCCCCCACTCATTGCTACCAATACTCTTCCTTTTTTACTCATATTAATTTATTGAGCTGCAAAGATACCGTTAATTCACGATTCACAATGTTTATTTCGTGTAATTTTATCTCAATCAAAATCAAGACATTGCTGAAAAGGGATAAACTTTTTGGGCGAAAAGTTTTAGAATTCGAAAAAAGACGGTACATTTGCATCGCAAGTCCGGTAACGGATTAGCAAAAAAAGGTGCCATAGCTCAGTTGGTAGAGCAAAGGACTGAAAATCCTTGTGTCGCTGGTTCGAATCCAGCTGGCACCACAAAAAAGCTCGTCGGAAGACGAGCTTTTTTTGTGGGTATTTAGTATTGAGTATTTAGTAGTTAGGATCATACCGAAAGTTTGGGGGGTAAAGATTTTTAAGCATATAATTTCATCACTCTGTACAGGAAGAATGTTGTGTCCCTTACGCCACGAAAGACACTCCTAAAAGCTTTGAGTTTTGCATTGAAAGATTCTGCCGAGGCATTGGTGCTTCTGTTATCGAAGTAGTGTAGTATATATTGGTGATGTGCTGCAATGGATCTTGCCACGCTCTCAAAGGAAGCAATGCCCGCATTCTCAACCTGATTGTGCCACAGACCTAGCTTTGTAAAAGCTATCTTTTTGTCCCTGCATTTGTTGAATATGTCACCCAGGGCAATTCCAAGATCATAAGCCTGTTTTAGCTTGGGAAACCGCAGGAACAACAGTTCAGCTCGGTTTTTCTGGCTTTCCGACCATCTGCTTGGATGTTTGAACAGCAGGTGTCTCGACCTGGCCAATAGCTGTTTGAGCGTATCACCATTGGGCAACAATTCGGGTTCATATGGGATCCCTCTCTTTCGCGACTCCATTATCTTCTTGCTTTCTGCATCCAGGACTTCCCAACGATATTTGATACGGAGTTCCTGTACTGCATCATAGGCCAGTTTTTGGACATGGAACCGATCGACCACACGTCTGGCATTCCTGAAACACCTTCGGATAGCCTTGGCCATGTTGGGGGCCATATCCATGGTCACCTCCTTTACCCTGTTCCGTGAGCGCAAGGGTATCCGATCAAGAACAGCCATGATATCCTCAGCCTTAGTGCCCTTAATAGTTGCCAGGATCGTTCCTTTACGCCCCTTTGCCGATTTACTGCTAACAATGGTATATAACTCACCATTGCTGAAGCTGGTCTCATCTATGCTCAGATGTTCCGAGATGTTTTCAGGAAACAATGTCCAGCTCTCGGCATGAGGTTTTTGGTCCCAATCATGGAAATCACTGAGGTGGTTCTTGTACTGATCCTGGAGTTGCTTGCCGTCCATTTGGAAGAATAATCCTACCAATTGGGTGCTTACAGGATGGTTATCCAAATATCTTCTTTAAAAAAAGCCCGAATTCCGTAGTCATTCGAGCACCCTCACGCACAAGGTTCCAATCTCTTGTAATGATCTGTCCGGTATCCAGGACCGTCCAGCGACGACGACGGATATGTAGCGTAACTTTCTGGCCTCGAATGGGAAAGTCCGAGATCTCGGTGGAAGGCATGAAGCCCTTTGACTCCAACCTGTTGTTCTCATAGCCTGTCGGAGCAATATTAAGTTCATCTAAATAAATATGGAGCTGATTGTCGACCTGATCGACTTCTATGATCTGAAAGTATACCAAAAGCCCTTCGGGCATCAACAAGGATAGTAATTTACGTTCGGCTTCTTGCAAGGGATAACTGTTTTAAAGATGCTAAACTAAGAAATTTTTAGTATTCCCCCCCAAGGATTCAGCTTGATCCAGTAGTTAGACCTGTGGCGCCTCTGCCCATTGTTGTTTTCTGAAGTTCATTTTATATTGGTTCTTCTTAATCCTGAAGGAAGAACAAGAACATTGTCAGGAACTTGCGCGGAAAACAAGTAGACAAAAACTGAAAGAGATTTTAGGCATCTAAGATTGAATTACGTAATTATACATATCGACATACCCTCCCAATTGTGGAGGCTATATTTTTATACTTTTGGTTTTACGATTTAATACTTCTTTTAAAGGATTAATATTATTTAAGCCTGTATAGGGATTGGTTAAGACCAATCTTTCTTTGAATTTATTTGGCAAATCATTCAAGGATTTATCATCATCAATAATGATAATATCTTCTGATCTATAATTATGGAATTGTATATAATTAAAAATTTCTGTTCTTCTATTTATTGGTAATCGGATGTTATTATCCTTATTTACAATTGAGCTGTTATTACCAAGGATACTTACATTTTTAAATTTTAGTCCTCTCCTATGAAATATTTGTTTCCACTGCGCAATGTTATATTTAAATCGATGTGATGTAGACAAAATAATTTCATCCTTGCTGGTATATAAAATTGATTTTAGAATATCCACTGCTAATTCATTAAACTTATAAAACCCATCATCCTCTAGCTCCACCTTTCTATGGGGATTAGCATGAACCATTACGCCATCAATATCCAAAAAAACAATCATAATTACTTTCTTTTAAATTCTTCTAACCATTCTCCATCAAAAATAAATCTTCTATTCTTATATAAATGAACATCCCAATCGTTGTCAAAATCAATAGCTAAGTTACTATATTCTAAAGGATTATCCGAATTATTACTAGAAGATTCGATTATGCTAAATTCTATTCCTGCTAATAAATAAGCTATATAACGATGGTTACCTTCAACAATAATCATCTTGTTATAACAAGCTTTAATATCTTTAAAGTAATAATTTCGCTTGCATCTGCTATAGATTCTTTTAATAATATGGAAGCAAATTTTCTTTTGAATTGTCTTAAATCCAAATTTATAGGATTCCATAAAATTTTGAAATTCTTGCTTTGTTAGCTCATTTTTTGCTTCCAAAATAACTACCTAAAGGTTATAATAATTTAATAAATAACTCCTCCATTATACGATGCTTACCACATAAGCGATACTTCTGAAATAAAAACAATGCATCAATTTTAGGTTAACTTTCAAAATCGCGGTTTAAATCGTTTAAAAGATGATTTTATCCTACTCATTTTCTGATGATTAATAAATAGTTTTATACGAATATTTGCATAATAGCTCAAGATTACTACCTTTGTAGCGTTGTCAATCAAATTCGATTAACACAAGAATAAAAGGTGCCATAGCTCAGTTGGTAGAGCAAAGGACTGAAAATCCTTGTGTCGCTGGTTCGAATCCAGCTGGCACCACTGAAAAAAGCTCGTCTTCCGACGAGCTTTTTTAGTATTTAGTAGGGAGTATTTAGTAGGTAGACCTATGGCGGTTGAGACACATACTCCGTCATTGCGAGGAACGAAGCAATCTCTATTCACCTTTGCAATCCATCATGGTTCGAGACTTATAAACTAAGCAAAAAACCTTAACCTAAATTATCCATTTTCTCAACCTGGCTCCTAACCTATATCTTCAAAATATGTTTGAATTAGGGTCAGAATCGTACTTAAAACATGCTTAAAGCAGGATTAAAGTATCGGAAAAGTATATAAAGCATACATTTTGCATACTTTCAGCATCCTTTCAGTATGCTTTTGCACCGAAGGTAACTATAATAAAAACAGCTCTTATTGTATCTGCTTATAAAAGTTCGAAGGAGTCAATCCCGTAATTTCTTTAAAATATTTATTGAAGGTAGATTTAGAGTTAAAACCCGAAGCATAGGCTGTGGTCAACATATTAACTTCCAGATCCCTTTCCACCGCCCTTTCAATACGATCTTTAAAAGAATTCACCCGATACTCATTGATATAGGTATAAAAGGGCTTATTAACATAATGATTCAACGTTTCACTAATTCGATATTTATTGATCCCTACCAAACTTGCCAATTTATCTAACGTTAGCTCTGTATCCTTAAAATATTCCTCATTCTTCATGGAAGATTCAAGTTTATCCCAAATTTCCATCATTTCCGTTTCAGAGATTAATTCCCTTCGCTTTTTAGGTTGTTCAAGGGCTATTTCAGATGATCCTTTTTCCCCTTGAGGCGCTGTTGGAAAGCCTAATCCATTTGTATTCTGCGACACTTTTGTATCAACAAACCGATATTTAATGATCAAAACACATATAATCACTAATATAGCATATACGATCGTTCTTAAGAGAATGGGATCTAGACTATAGGAACTAATCTCAAAAAAAAGGGTATAACTCAATGCTAGGACATTTATAGTCAAAAAACCAATGGACATGCTGAGTGTTAACCTTTTTTCCGCTGGACTAAATTTATTTTTTAATGTTAATACGATAGCTTTAGTGCAAAGTATAATCGTAAAGGGAATGAGTGTCCAATAACTAATCTTATTGTACCAGTCCAATATATATTTTCCCTTCTCTAAATCAATGCTCAAAGCCGTTATCGCAGAAAAATAAACTATGCTGGCCATAAAAAACGGTAATAAGAGGTAAAATTTCTGTGCGATCTTCAAGGAAAAATTTGCCTTTTGAAGCGTAAAAAAATAAACAAATGGACCGTAACAATAACCGATAAAAGTATTCATCATATCGCGCACACTCTGCTCTTCCACAAAATTGAATATGGTGAATTTTATGGATAGATGAATGGTTACACAAGTAATGATTGCCAACAAAAGAAAATCACTTTTATCCCGCGATTTCAATTGCAGCAAAAAAAACATACAAAGAATTGCCTGAAAGATTCCGATTGAAATAACAATAGTCATGTGATTAAATTCAATAACCTAAGCTATAAAAGCAATATTACCTAAGTATTAATAGTTTAATAACAATTTAATAACAACCCATAAGCAATTGTAAATCAACAGGTAAACGTCCGCTTAAAATGATACGGACTTGGGACAATCGCTATTATTTGTTGGGGGCGAAAAATCTTTGGAATCCTTAAAACTTTGTTCCAAATGAATGCAAAAAATCAAATCCAATAAAAAAATGAAACCTCATCGTATTTGCTTAGCAATCGGGTTCTTTATTATTCTTCTTGTCTCGGGGAACAAAGAATTAAGTGCCCAAGTTATTAAATCCAATGTAATTGGCGCCACAGGCAATTTGCCAGGAGCTACTGTAAAAGGCTTGACTTTTAAAAACAGTGTTACCACCAATCTACAGGGCGAATTCACTATAGTAGCACCAGATACTGGAATGGCTAAATTAGAAATAACATACATCGGATATCAGCCAATGGAGATTGAACTCCACGTTAAAAAGGGAATTAACAGTTTGTCCCCTATTGAATTAAGCGAAGGAGCTAATGCCCACATTCAAGAAATCCTACTATCCGGAACCATGGCACCCTCCCAAGCCAAAGCATTAGCCATTAAAAAGCAATCAAACGCCATTATGGATGTCTTAGCAGCCGATGCGATCGGAAAATTACCCGATAGAAATGCTGCTGAAGCCGTTCAGCGTATGCAAGGTGTTGCTGTGGCCAGGTATCACGGTGAAGCGGATAGAGCAGCAGTGCGAGGAACTCCTTTTTCTTGGACTTCCGTTTTGTTCAACGGTAGCCGCCTTCCAAGTGCTGATGTTCTTGGCAATCGCTCCACTGTACTCGATGCTATCCCTTCCGAAATTATTCAATATGTGCAAGTAGCGAAAGCGATCACTCCGGAGATGGAAGGTGATGCAATTGGTGGTTCTATAAATTTTATTACGCGAACCGCACCTGCTAAAAGAACATTAAATGTGAGTGCTGCAGGAGGATATAATACCTTTAGCCAAAATGGAACCTATAATGGTTCTCTTGTCTATGGAGACCGATTTTTCAACAACAAACTTGGAGTCATTCTTTCTTCTGCCATTTGGACGCGGAAATGGGGTTCTGATTCCTTTGATGTTTCCTATAATACTGGACTTTCGAATGAGCAGCAAAAAAATTCCATTGGTTCGGTGATGCTTAAGCGGTATTTGGGAGAAAGACAAACCAAAGGTGTGAACCTTGGTGCAGAATATAAAATTAATGCTGGAAACAAGGTTTTTGTTCGGGGAATGCTGAACAAGTTTGAAGATATCCGACCTGTTTATGAAGCCTATGTCGATTATAACAAATCAAGATATCAGTATAACAATCGCTACTCCCACTACAATACCACCATCAATGGCATAGAACTTGGCGGAGAAAGCCAATTAGCCAACAATGTAGTTTTAGATTGGACGCTGAGCGATTACAAATCCAAGTATTACCTCAATACCCCGCCTGCCAATGAAAGAAAGGGTTTACCAATTGCTACATTCCAACAGAAAATCCAAAGTGGATTTGATAATCTTTCCAACGATGGCCTTCGTTATTGGGAATTCGATTCTCCAAATGCTGTTGGTGGATCGCCAAATGATTTTCAATCGGGCGTAAAAGATCCATTGGAAAACATGGACCCCAATAAATTAAAATTAAACCAATTGGTCATTGCCAAATTGGATAACAACGAACGAGATCAGGTCGGACAATTGAATTTGAAATGGACGGCCTCTTCCAAGGTGAAATTTCAAATAGGAGGAAAATTCCGCCATAAATTCCGGGAAAATAAATTTGGTGCCAACCATGTTTATCTAGCATCCGCATCACTGGGCATACCTAATTCAGCTCCGGCATTGAGTTTAGCAGAATTAAATAGGCAGGATTTCCCTGCCGGAGTGGAATACTTTGATCATTTAAATGGAAATTATGAAGCCTTCAAATTAGACCCATTAACAAAAAATCAAATTCTAGACCTTTTTGATCCTAATTTCTTGGATCAACATGGTTTTAAGGATTATACAGACGCTGCATCGGCTGCTTCCGAATATTCAGGATATGAAAATGTTTCTGCAGGATATATTATGTTAGATTATGACTTATCCGACCGTTTGAAAATGCTGGTGGGTGTTAGAAACGAATACACACACATGGAATTGAATGGCCAACGCGCCGTTCCAAAAGATAAAACATCAGAATTGATCCCGGCACAGACCAAAAATGACTACAATTCTTTGCTTCCTATGCTTCATTTCAAATATAAATTATCAGAAAATGCCAATTTGAGGACTGCATACACCAGAACTTTCATACGTCCAAACTTTGGCGATATGTCACCAGGATCATCCATTGACAGGACAAGCGCTATAATCACCATTTCTCAAGGAAACCCCGATCTAAAACCTACATTCAGCAATAATTTCGACCTTATGGGTGAATATTATTTCGATAATATTGGAATCCTTACTGCTGGGATTTTCTATAAGGATATCCAGGACGTGATATTCACAGATATCAGCCAACAGGAAATTGAGGGACAATTATTCAGAATTTCACAAGCAAAAAACCTGAATAATGCCTCAACCTTAGGTCTTGAAGCTGGGATCAATAAACGCTTTGATTTTCTACCTGGATTTATGAGCAATTTAGGAATGGAAGTGAACTATTCCTATATCGATTCCAAAACAAAAGTACCGCGCCTCGGAAATGCTGGGATCATTGACAAAAGTCCGCTTCCTAATCAATCAAAACACTTGATGAATGCGATTTTATTCTATGAGAATAATGCGTTGATGATTCGTCTAGCAGGAAATTATAGGGCAAAATCCTTAGAAGGTATTGATCAGACTTTAGGACCGGATTTCTACAAATGGTCTGCGGGTACATTTAGCTTGGATTTTTCAGGTACAGTTACCCTTACCCGCAATCTTAAAGCATTTGTGGAATTGAATAACATCAATAACTCCGCAACAACCGTCTACTTGGGCGATAGTAGACGTACGGTATCTCAAGAGGTCTATGGTAGCCGAGGTCAGGCTGGAATCCGTTGGGATATTTTAAAATAATACAGAACAAAAAGAATTACAATCAAAACATAAAAGAAAAGTTATGAATACCATTAAAACATTTATTTGTGCAACGGCTGCATTATTACCAAGTTTAACGTTTGCACAATTAGCAGACAGTACCAAAAGGTTGGCACCGGTAGAAGGTGCTATGAACTTCAGGGATATTGGGGGATACAAAACCATGGATGGCAAGGAAGTCGTATGGGGAAAAATTTTCCGAAGTGATGCTATTAATAAATTGACCGAAAAAGACGTAAGCTGGATGGATAAACAAGGTTTACACACGGTGATTGATTTACGTGGAGAAGCGGAAGCTAAGACGGCTCCAGACCGATTGGCAAATGGCACCGACTACACCCTTAGTCCAGCGGGAAGTGATAAATTGCCTACTGCTAACGATATGGCGGATATGTTCAAAAAGAAAGATTACCTACTAAATTTTTACGCGGAAGGGATCGATTATTATGGCAAAAAATATCGACCTGTATTTGTTAAACTTCTGGCTTTGGAAGCAGATGGCGCTATGATGTACCATTGTACAGGAGGAAGAGATCGTACTGGAATGCAAACCGCTTTAATTTTACATGTTTTAGGCGTTCCATACGAAACTATTGAAGCAGATTATTTAGCTTCTAACATCTATCTTGCCCGCAGACCTAATGGCGGATTTGATAAACAAAAAATTGCAAAAGCATTAGGGATGACAGAAAAGGAAATCGATGAAAAACTTGCCCTTACTCCTCAAACGCTAGCTTCTTTTTTCAATGCCATTAAGAAAAAATATGGAACGGTGGAAAATTTCCTTCAAGAGGAAATGTCGATTGGACCGAAAGAAATTGCACACTTAAGAGCAAAATATACCAAATAGGAACAAATTTGACTTCCATATTCCAAGTAAAAACGGCTAGGACCTCGATAGGCCTAGCCGTTTATGGAAGCATTCCAAACCGATTTTTGTTACCAATTGAATTCTCTTAAATGTATCATCAAGATCGCATTAAATGAAAAGGGCATTTGCTCAGGATTTTTACATTTCTAAGGATTTTTAAAAGTGGACAAGCTAACTCAATTATTAAATCCCCATGTTAGATTTTCAATAAATTTTCTACTTCTGCCGGTAATACTTTCCCTAATTCTTTTGCCTTCTTAAAATGTTCCACACATTTATTCTCATCCTTTAAGTTAACATAAAAAATCCCTAGCCAAAAGTGAACATCAGCAAGATTTTCCGGATATATTCTTCCATAAATGGTTTTTGGTATACCGAGTGAAATTGAATTTTGATTAGCTTCGTATTCCCTTAAAAAATCTTCCAACTGATTTTTCCCTTTTTCAAATTCCTGTTTTGATCCTAAAAAACGGGCATACTGCATTTTAGCCAAATAAAAATCATATAACTGCATCATGCGATACTTCTCCCCCCTTTTGGCCTTTTCTGACTCCTTTTTGAAAATTAATAATGCAGCTTCAAATTCCTTCTCAGCAGCAACCTGATCATTTCGCATAACATAAATGGAAGCCTTTTCAAGATGGGCCTTATAGTATAAGGAATCGAAGTCTGCCAACACTTTATCAAAAGTTATAAAGGCATTATCCAATTGATTAAACCTTTTCTCTATCATTCCTTTTACAAACCAAGTCTCGGGACTTGTTGGCTGCAATTTGCTCAAGGAGGCCCAATAATTCCGGGCATCTTTCTCCATGTTCTGTTCTAAAGCTAACCAGGTAAGTTGCAAATAAGCTAAAGCATGGTTAGGATCGATTTTTAAAGCCTCTTCATATTTTGTCTTTGCATTTCCCCAATCTTTAACGCGTGCAAAATTGACCCCTTCTAACACCAATTTCGCCGCTTGGCCATTCAGATTTTTCTTACGATAATTCTCTTCCTCTCTTTTAACCTGATCTGGATTATTCAAAAAGGCAAATTTTCCATAATATAAATCCGGTTCTTTAGGTTTAGGTATATGTCCGCTATGGTCAGGATGGGTGAACTCACTATCGGGTTTAAAACGGACCACCCCCCAGGTCTGATTAATTTCTTGAAGAGCTTTCATCCTTTCTCCAATCGGATAATAGTAATAAACCTTCCCAACTCCTAAATCAAACTTCAACAAGTACACCGTAATCATTTCATAATTATCCACCGTATCCTTAAATTTAAATTTAGTATTGGAAGTGAAAATTAAGGCTGTATCTGCGTTTATCAGTTTTAAGGCATCACGGTTCACATATTCCAAATATTGCAGTCCAGCATACGAAGGGCCAATGCTTTTTGGATCTGCGTTTATTGAATTTGTCCAGCGCCTAGATTCTTCAACCGATTTTTTATCATTGTTATATTTGTAATAATTGGAAAGACGAAACCAATTTTGGTCATAACCGATATAAATATCCCCTTTTTTAAAAGAAATAGGGTTACGAAAGGCCAATAGCGGATTGATGGCCAATTTATTCTCCTCCAATTTTTTCGCTTTTGGATCGCTTGCAAACAAACTAAAGTTGATGGAATCTGGAAGTTTCGGCCATGGAACGGTTTCATACCCTTCTGGTTTAAAAACTAATGCATTTATTTCTTCCAATTTGGAATGGGTTTGCGTATCGAAAGCTCCTAAGGATTTTTTGTTAACGATTTGTTGCCCCAACGCAAACAAATGTAGACAAATGCCCAACAGTGCAAAAAGGATTTTCTTAGAATACATAATCTAGCTTAAATGTTAAATGTTTTAAAGGTATTTTAATGATCTGGTAAATGGATGCTTTTTTTTAATCAATCCATAACTAAAATTAATTTTATTTTTGAGAATACGAGTTATTTATTGAAAAAATTAACAATAAAAAAACGGCTAGGACCTCGATAGGCCTAGCCGCTAAATTTTTTCTTATGTTCCTATTATAGGCCTACAAATAACCCAACAAATAATAGATAATGATAAATACGATAATGGTACCGAAACATCCCAGTCCCATTTTTTTGGCGCCCCATCCGGCAATCAGTGCTCTAAAAAACTTATTCATTCTTTTCTCCTTTTTGTTTAATATCGAAATATTAACAATAGTCGGGAGAAAATGTTTGTGAGAGGATATCCCGAATTTCAAATTTCCCATGGAAATGCTGCTGTAGCACCCTTCCATCGCCATGAATCGTCCAGATAGCCTTAGGTTTTACCTGCTCGATAAAGTACAAAATATCGTTCCAATCCACATGATCGGAAAGGTAAAGGCTAATATCGTTTTGCGCCTGCAACCGCTCCCAACCCGAAGCAAAAGCTTTCAGCACATTCCTTGCTCGCCTATAACTGTTGAAGGTCAATGGCGGAACCAGATAGATCTTATTCTGCGAACCATCTTTCATCGACTTCCGGTTGTATAATTCATAGCGCATCGGAGCCTTCAGGTACCGATCATAAATCTTATGCATGCCCAACATGGAATGGTGCACGAGAACTTCCTTCTCCGGACAATGCTCGTTCAATAATGCGGTAATGCGCTGCGCTTTTCCCAGGGAATAACAGCCCAGTAGGATGTTATGGGGAACTGCCAGTTTCATGATCTCCTGCACCGGATCTGGATGTTTGACCGCAGGATTGGCAAAGGTGGTCTCTGTGATCAGCACATCAGCCTCTTTGAACTGAATTGGTTCGCAGGTAGGATCAGCCTGCAGTTTATAATCGCCGGTATACAGGTATCGAACCCCTTTGTAGACCATTAATATCTGCGCACTTCCCAAGATATGACCAGCCGGATATAGGTAGATCCCTACCCCATTGATCTCAAAATAGGTATCAAATGGAATAAGTTGAAAAGATTGGTCAGGCTGTTTCGAATGTCGGAGTTTGATGAATTCGGCCGTTGCCTGGGTACAATAAATGTGCTTATGTCCAGGGCTTGCATGGTCGCCATGCGCGTGGGAAACCACAGCATGCTTTACCGGATATAAGGGGTCAATATAAAAATCGCCATAAGAACAATAAAAACCTTGTTCCTTACGCACTAAAAAATCTTCAATAATATTCATGAATGGAAAAACCGTTTATGAAGTTCCATAACCTGGACGATCAAACTGTGATCATCGTCATTATGGATGATGAAATCTGCCAACTTTTCCTTTTCGGATTCTGGCATCTGTTTGCTCATCCTTCTCCTCACCTCCTCTTCTGTTACCTGATCACGTTTCATGACCCGCTCGATGCGAACCGACTCTGGCGATGTCACCAAGATCGTAAAATCCAATTTCTTATAAGAGCCACTTTCAAATAATAAGGCGGCTTCCTTTACGCTATAAAGCGATGTTTGTGCGGATGCCCAATCCTCTGCATCCTGAATAACCGCTGGATGCACGATGGCATTCAACTTCGCCAATTCTTCTGCATTGGAAAATACTTGTTTCGATAACCAAGCCCTATTCAACTGCCCATCTTCCAGGTAAACTTCCTTGCCAAAGGTTTTCAGCAAAGCCTGGCGTACCGCTTCACTCTTGAACATGATATCCTTGGCTTCCCGATCGGCATCATAGGTCGGAATACCCAACACCTTGAAGATCCGGGCAGCCATACTTTTCCCTACACCGATTCCGCCTGTAATACCTATTTTCAATCCCATAATAGCTTGTTTTTTTTGAAATTAGCTTTGTTATTTCCTGACGAAGAAATCCACGTTCTGTGGCTCGATACTCAATACCTGACAGAACTCAGGTACCTTGGTGATGATGACAGGCAGGCTGCTGACTTGATGGTCCTTCCAGGAATCCAGGTCCACCACCGCCTCAAAATCCCTTGAGGTCCACTTGTTATAATCCTTTACAGATAATAAAACCGTTGCTTTCACCTTGCTCGGTAATACCCTAACGGAAGTATACCCCTTGTTATTCTCTATCTTGATGGGCAATTCGATCACCTTTTCTGTCACTTCCCCTACCGGGATGATCACCTCGGCAAAAGTCGGGTAGATCGTGATGTTGGTCTTGTTCTGTCTATCCAGATAGGCCACCGTGCGAACATCCGTATTCAGCTCCTTGCCTTTGATCGTATCCGTCTCCAAATATTCAATGCTCGCCACATCCTCCAATGGACCGGTAATGGTGACATATTCGGGGATGGTGCGCGTAGCAGCAATAATGCCATATTGTTTTTTGAAGGTCAAGCTATGGATGGCCTTTACAGGAACCTTGCGTTGGGTCTGTTTCGAAAAATCAAAATACAAGGTATCAGGAGAAACAGCCACCACCTGTTTATCGCCTGGGAATTGCCTGTTGATAAAACCGATCTGGCTTCCAAAAACAATGAAATTACGGGATTTTAATCCGCTCAGGTCGACCTGGATTTTGGCAGTATCCGGATATAATCTTTCCATCAGCATCTTCCAACCCGACATCTTGATCTTTACCGATACGGTATCCGACTGCAAAGGGTGGAAAGCCTTGTTTTCTGGCAGGTTCACATAGGTAATACTGGCCTTTTTACTGAAATTGTAATCGCTGGAAATCGCAAACAAGGTCCATGCTAAAAAAGATATGATTACACATCTCAAAAATATGGATAGCTTTCGCCTCTGTACCTTATTTATTCGCCTCATAGCCATGTTACAAATGTAATATTTTGTAGTTACGAATGATAAAATATTCCGTAACTTTGTACTTTAATTGAAGGACATTCAAAATTCACTTTAATAATGATTCATTTCTTTGTGAACCAATCGAACACATTTTATGCTGTTCAAACCCCAAAAGTTTTATCAACCGAAGATATCTCCAAATTAAACTGGCTTTTTGGAAATGCTAAAAAACTCGACGAGCAATCGCTGAACGATTCCTTTGTTGGGCCAAGAGCAGCCATGGTTACCCCATGGAGTACGAATGCCGTTGAAATCACCCAGAACATGGGTATTGAAGGTATCATCAGGATCGAAGAATATCAGCCGGTGGCTGCAGATTTCAGCGATTTTGACCCGATGATTTCGCAGAAATTCTCGGCATTGACGCAGGATATGTTCAGCATTAACATCAGCCCTGAGCCGATCATGGAAATCGACGATATCGACGCATACAATAAATCCGAAGGACTTGCTTTAAGTCCGGAGGAAGTGGAATACCTGGATAAGCTGTCGGATAAAATCGGCCGTAAATTAACGGATTCCGAAGTATTTGCCTTTTCCCAAGCGAACTCAGAACATTGTAGACATAAAATCTTCAATGGTACGTTTGTTATCGATGGTGTGGAGCAACCAACTTCGCTGTTCAAATTGATCAAGAAAACATCAGAAACAAACCCGAATGCGATTGTTTCTGCCTATAAAGATAACGTGGCTTTTGTAAAAGGTCCTCGCGTTACCCAGTTTGCACCGAAAACGGCAGACAAACCTGACTTCTACGAAGAGAAGGAATTTGATTCCGTAATCTCTGTAAAAGCAGAAACCCATAACTTCCCAACTACGGTGGAGCCTTTCTCAGGCGCAGCGACAGGTTCGGGTGGTGAGATCCGCGACCGTTTAGCAGGTGGTCAGGGAGCTTTGCCATTGGCTGGAACAGCAATTTACATGACTGCTTATTCCCGTTTGTTGGCAGACCGCCCTTGGGAGAACGGCATGGAAGAAAGAAAATGGTTGTACCAAACACCAATGGACATCTTGATCAAGGCATCAAATGGTGCATCGGATTTTGGAAACAAATTCGGACAGCCATTGATCACCGGATCAGTATTGACATTCGAACATGAAGAGGATGGCCGTAAATTAGGCTATGATAAAGTGATCATGCAGGCTGGAGGTATTGGTTATGGTAAATTGGATCAGGCCAAAAAACACGAACCGCAAGCAGGCGATAAGATCGTCATCCTTGGTGGGGAGAACTACCGTATCGGGATGGGTGGAGCTGCGGTTTCTTCCGCAGATACTGGTGCCTTTGGATCTGGTATCGAATTGAACGCGATCCAACGTTCGAACCCTGAAATGCAGAAACGTGCTGCAAATGCCATCCGTGCATTTGTGGAATCTGATCATAACCCTATTGTTTCCATCCATGATCACGGTGCCGGTGGACACTTGAACTGTCTATCCGAATTGGTGGAAAGTACCGGTGGATTGATCGATATGGATAAACTTCCTGTCGGTGACCCTACCCTTTCTGCGAAGGAAATCATTGGTAATGAATCCCAGGAACGTATGGGCTTGGTGATTGCCGATGAGGATATCCAAGTTCTTCAGACCGTTTCGGAAAGAGAGCGTGCTCCGATGTATACCGTTGGGGACGTGACGAACGATCACCGTTTTACTTTCCAATCGGAAAAAACGGGGGAAAAACCAATGGATTATGCATTGGAGGATTTCTTTGGATCTTCGCCAAAGACCATCATGTCGGATAAGAAAATCGATCGTCCATATGCTGATCTTTCCTATGACGCGAAGGATGTTCCAAATTACCTGAATCAAATATTGCAACTGGAGGCTGTAGCATCCAAAGATTGGTTAACGAATAAAGTAGACCGTTGTGTGGGTGGCCGCGTTGCTAAACAGCAGTGTACTGGTCCATTGCAATTGCCATTGAACAATGTGGGTGTAATGGCCTTGGATTATAAATCAACAGAGGGTATAGCTACTACAGTGGGACATTCGCCTTTGACGGCTTTAGTGGATCCGGTTGCTGGATCGCGTAATGCCATCGCAGAAGCTTTATCCAATATCGTCTTCGCGCCTATCCACAACAAATTGGCAGGCATTTCCTTATCGGCAAACTGGATGTGGGCATGTAACAATGATGGGGAAGATGCACGTTTATATGAAGCAGTAAAAGGTTGTTCTGATTTTGCGATCGAATTGGGCATCAATATCCCTACGGGTAAGGATTCCTTATCGATGAAACAGAAATACCCTAATGGGGAAAACGTTATTGCTCCAGGAACGGTGATTATTTCTGCGGCAGGAAACTGTACCAATATCAATAAAGTGGTAGAGCCGGTATTGAAAAAGAATGCGGGTTCGATCTATTATATCAATCTTTCCCAGGATGCGTTCAAATTGGGAGGATCATCTTTTGCGCAGATCTTGAATAAGATCGGTGCAGAGGTTCCTACAATCAAGGATGCGGCTTTCTTCAAGAAAGCGTTCAATGCTATTCAGGATCTGATCAATGCCGATCAGGTTGCTGCGGGTCATGATGTGGGTTCTGGTGGTTTGATCACGACCTTATTGGAAATGTGTTTTGCAGATGTGAACCTGGCAGCGGACTATGACCTTTCAGGATTGAAGGAGTCGGATACGGTTAAAGCTTTGTTCAATGAAAATAATGCGGTTGTTTTACAGGCGAAAGAGGATGCTTCTTTTGAGTCATTGTTAAAAACGGCTGGCGTTTCTTTTGTTAAAATAGGAACAGCTAAGGAAGGTTCTTCGATTTCGATTCAGAATCATACTGATGCTTTCCAATTTGATGTGGCGGAGACTAGGGATACCTGGTTCAAGACTTCGTTCTTATTGGATCAGAAGCAATCGAAAAATGGAACGGCACAAGCTCGTTTTGATAATTATAAAAATCAACCTTTACAATATACTTTCCCAAGTCATTTTAATGGTAAGAAGCCCGTTATTGATGCTGGGAAGGCGCGTCCAAAAGCGGCTATTATCCGTGAAAAAGGATCGAATTCGGAGAGAGAGATGGCAAATGCGATGTACTTGGCCGGATTTGATGTGAAGGACGTGCATATGACGGATCTGATTGCTGGTCGCGAAACCTTGGAGGATATTCAGTTCATCGGTGCAGTTGGTGGTTTCTCCAACTCGGATGTATTGGGATCGGCAAAAGGATGGGCCGGTGCTTTCCTTTACAATGAAAAGGCAAAATCGGCATTAGAGAAATTCTTCTCCCGTCCGGATACCTTATCTGTGGGGATATGTAATGGATGTCAGTTGTTCATGGAATTGGAATTGATTAATCCGAACCATGAGGTGCATGGTAAGATGTTGCATAATGATTCGCAGAAACATGAGTCGAACTTTGTTTCGGTGAAGGTACAGGAGAATAATTCGGTGATGTTGTCAACATTGGCGGGTTCTACCCTTGGGGTATGGATTTCTCACGGAGAAGGAAAGTTTAACCTGCCTTATGGGGAAGATAAGTACCAGATCGTAGCAAAATATGGTTATGAGGAGTATCCGCATAATCCGAATGGTTCTGATTATAATACAGCGATGATGTGTGATAGTACAGGAAGACATTTGGTGACTATGCCACATATTGAACGTTCTACTTTCCAATGGAACTGGGCGAATTATCCAGAAGGCAGACAAGATGAGGTAACCCCTTGGTTGGAAGCTTTTGTGAACGCAAGAAAATGGATCGAGGAGCAGAATAAGAAGGGGTAAGGATAGGCGTGGAAACACGACTGGCCGTCATTGCGAGGACCATCGTCATTGCGAGGACCATCGTCATTGCGAGGACCATCGTCATTGCGAGGACCATCGTCATTGCGAGGAACGAAGCAATCTTTACGCTAATCGAAAGATTGCTTCGTCGTACCTCCTCGCAATGACGATGGCCTGGCAATCACCCGAATACCCAATGACTACATAATTTGTCATATTAAACAATGGAAAAAAAAATTAAGAATCTACATCCACGCAATAAATTCAATCAAGAGTACGATTTCATCCCTTTGATAAAACGTGTCCCTGAACTCAAGAAACAGCTTATCAAAACCCCAGACGACCGTACTAGTCTTGATTTCAGAGATCCAAAATCCGTGTTCCTATTGAACAAGGCCCTTTTGGAATCCTCCTACGACCTTCGTGGTTGGGAAATCCTGGAAAACAGCCTTTGCCCATCCATCCCTGGACGTTTGAATTACATCCATTACTTAGCAGACCTATTCAAAGCTCGTCCTGGAAAACCGGTTCGTGTATTGGATGTTGGTACAGGTTCATCAGTAATCTATCCTTTATTAGGCGCGAAGGAATATGGTTGGCATTTTGTAGGATCAGAAGTTCACAAACCATCGATCCAACAGGCCAAGAACATCCTGGCAAAAAATCCGGAATTCCGCCAAACCATAGAACTAAGAGAACAAAAGAATCCAGATTTGATCCTAAAAGGGATCATCCATGCTGGAGAATATTTTGATGCCATCATGTGCAACCCTCCTTTCTATAAATCAAGAGAGGACTATGAAAAGACGGTTACCAAAAAGAACAGTAAACTGCATCAAACATCCGAAGACCTATCTACCAATTTCAAAGGTTTAGATAATGAATTATGGGTAGCGGGAGGTGAAAAAAAATTCATCAGCCAGTTGATCTATGAAAGCATCGAACTGAAAGATCAAATCGGCATTTGCACAACCTTGGTTTCTAATAAGGAAAACATCAAACCTCTTCGAGCTATCCTCGAATACCATAAAATTCAGGATATCAAAGTGACGACCATGCAACAGGGCAATAAGATCAGTAGGATCTTATCCTGGAAATTGAGCGGATCGAAATAAGAAATTGAACAAAATAAAGAGCGGAGCGTCAAAAAAAGGTTTATGAAGGAATTCATAAACCTTTTTTGTTACATTGACCCTAATACCTGTTTAAACGCTGATACTTAAGCACTACGAATCTTCACATTTTTTTTACAAAAATTTTGCTAAAACGATTTTAATTTTTAAATTCGTTATAACCATTATATAATTTAAAACAAAAACAGTCACCATCATGAACCTATTTTTTCCAAAAATTATCGTCAATTTCTATAGACCTTAATAAGTCTACTGAAAATTTGTTGGCCAAAACCTAGGTATAAGCTAACAAACCTTTACCAAACTACTTGCTAAATCGTTTTTTACAAGACGACTAGCACCTTATTGCCCTATTTGAACCTCAAATATTAACCTTTAGACAAACCAACATATGATTACACAACGACACAAGCCAAAACTGAAAACTTAGCCGGAAACCAAATTTTAGCTAATAGCTCTTCAATTAAACCTTATTTAATAACCAATAAAAAGCTCTACATTATGAGTGTAAAATGGAAGTTTAAATCGTTAATGATTTTGACTCTCTTATCTGCCCAAATGGCGGATGCCGATGAGTTGAATGAGTTTTTCGTTGATAAACAAGACACTAGCCAAACCGACACGGTACCCGAGTTGAGAGCCGTTTACCGCTTTGATCAAGCCAACAACAAGGTGGGCTCCATCAAGAATATTTCCTTGATCACCGCCCATAGCCTTCCGCAATTAATCAAAGGGGAACTACCAGGTGTCTATGTTTCGGAATCCAATGGGGAACCCGGAACCAGCCAGCAGATGTTTGTCCGCGGCCTCAACAAACCCATCTTTACCAATCGGGATATCTATAGTACCCAACCCCTCATCGTATTGGATGGAGTTCCCCAAATTGGAGAACATCCCTTTTCCTTTGATATCCAAAATTATGATGTGGAAAGAATTGGTCCTGAAAACAACCTATTGACCACCTTCGACATCGATAACATCGAAAGCATTGTGGTACACAAGGATTTGGCCACCTTGGCGAAATACGGCCCTATAGGTGTCAATGGTGTTATTGAAATCACCTCCAAAAAAAGCCTAGGACCAGATAAAAAAAGAATCTCCGTAAACAGTTATGGGGGATTTTCTGCAAGACCTGCTGTAACCACGATCAATGGTTCCTATGAAAATGCTTTCCGTAAGCAATTTTATGATCTTTTTACTACCAATGGCCGATATAATGAGGATGATGTTTACCCCATTTATTTAAGTGATTCGTTGAACAACAATTATTTCGGGCCCTCCAATTGGTCAGATAGTTATTACCACAATGGTTATAATTATGGTGCGAATGCTACCGTTGCCGGAGGTGGAAACCGCTCCAATTTCCAATTCAACCTGGGCACCATCCAAAATGGCGGTACAGCTGAGGATACTGAATTCGATAAACTGAATGCACGGTTCTATCTTAACCTTCGCCCTTTCAATTGGTTGGTTTTCGAAACCTTGGTCAATGTGAACCGACTCAATAGGGATAGGAATAAAAATCTCCGCAACCGTTACGCCATGATGGGGTACTTCCCAGATCTTGGTGCTCCCATATCACCCAATAAAGAGGTATATGATAAATACCTAGACGAATTCGACAAAAGCTTCGATAATAATTTCAACAACTTGTTGGGCGGATTTTTCGGATTGCAGTTCAATGTGGACAGGTTACGGTTCAAGACCAAATTCGGAATCGACTACAACGAGGGATACCGCGATCTTTTCTACCCGAGTACCATTTTGGAGTCCAATAACTTTGCTTCCAATTATTACGGCTATAACCAACGTATCCTTATCGATAATACCTTGGTCTATGATTTCCAAAACGACGCGAACTACTTCTATTTTGAAGCTGGCAATTCCTTTACATGGGATGTCTTTAAATACAATTATGCTTATGCCTTTAAAGGTGTAAATGATTACATAAAGATCAATTTATTAGGAGGAGACCAGAATTCCAGTGTGTTTCCAAAACAATTGATCTATAAATTCTTGGACAGGACCCGTCACAATATGATTTCGGTGTATGGTAAAGGTTCCTATACCTACGATAATACCTATACCGCATCCTTGATGCTTCGTTATGACGGATCTTCGAATGCCCAACCTACCGCACGATGGTTCTTCTCGCCTACCTTATCCTTGGGTTGGAATGCGAAGAACAGCCTAATGGCCGACAACGAACAGATCAGCCAATTGAATTTTCGTGCTTCGGTAGGGCGTTTAGGAATCTACAACATGTACGATAATTATTCCCAAGGACCAAGCTATACTGCACAGATCGGCTATACCGGAAACATGATCGTCCCTAGTTACAATGCCTTCGCTGCCTTGGTAAGACCCTATGAAGTGGGCTGGGTAGGATACGATATCCCTTGGAGCTATATGGATGAAGTCAATATTGGGATGGATCTTGGTTTACAGCAAAACAAACTTCAGTTCAGTCTGGATGCCTATGTTCGGGATACCAAAGATCAATTGGTGATGCTTCCCGGCAAAAGAGATTTCGGATATAAATACCAATACGAAAGTGGATTGGATGTGCGAAATATGGGCGTGGACCTGGGGATCAGTGGAGATATCATCAACAAAAGCCAACTTTCTTGGAATTCTGGGATTATCCTAGGTTTTAATACCAACAAGATCTTGGCTCTGCCAAATGGACTGGATGAGGTAGCCGTGGACAACCGCTTATTAAAAGTAGGTGAACGAGTGGATGCTTTCTGGTTATTGGAGAACCAAGGGATCTATCTGACCGATAATGATGTTCCACAGCAGTCGGGTCAGTTACTGACCTATCGTGCTATCGATCTAAAAGCTGGAGATCCTATCTGGAAAGACCAGAATGGTGATTTCAACATCGATGATGAAGACCGGATCGTGAAAGGAAACATTATCCCTAAAGTATCTGGTAGCTGGAACAATAGCCTACGATATAACAATTTCGACCTAAACCTTAATTTTTATTTCAACCTGGGTAGAAGTATCATGAACCAAGAAATGTCCAACCGCTTCAATTTCATTGAAAATGAAAATGCTCGGGAGATCGATGCGATCAAAGAGATCACTTATTGGGAGAAAAGAGGCGATTACAGCAAATATCCGCTCTATAATCCATGGAGTTCGGTGAGTCCTTATCAGGTCAATCAATCCCTATTCTTGGAAAATGGATCCTTCGTCAAGTTGCGGACTGTTTCCCTTGGTTACAACATGAAGGATGTTTTGAGCAGCAAGTACAGCAAGAAAATGGATCTGTATGTCTATCTGTCTGCCAACAACCTTTTGACTTTATCGCCTTATTCAGGTCGGGATCCGGAGTTAGTTAATTATTTAGGTTATGACTTAGGTTATTCGCTTCCTTTGCCGAAAACCTTTGCTCTAGGCTTCAAACTTAATTTATAACCCGTTATGAAAAGATTATTATTTATTATTCTGATATCATCTTTAACCCTAACATCCTGC
Source organism: Sphingobacterium sp. CZ-2 (assembly GCF_004526235.1). Classification (GTDB taxonomy): domain Bacteria; phylum Bacteroidota; class Bacteroidia; order Sphingobacteriales; family Sphingobacteriaceae; genus Sphingobacterium; species Sphingobacterium tenebrionis. Next base: position 1,504,260 of record NZ_CP038159.1, read on the forward strand.
AAAAAGATGTTAGATATAGACTCCAGTCGCTTGGTTTCTGAAGAGAACATGTGGTTAAAATTAGAGGATTCCAGAGCAGCGTTGATGGGGGTTTATGGATTGACAAAAGCCGCCCTGAATGATCATAATGCCCATTGGCTTTATGGTGAAGTTCGCTCCGGCGATTTCAGCATTCCGATTCGTCAAGATCTGAAAGCCATCAGTAGCCATAACCTATCCCCTTCTTACGGAGTAATGGAAGACCTTAAAAGCTGGCGGAGATTCTATGCGGTTATCAATGCGGCTAATATCTTTATTGAACGTGTTCCGGAGGTTTTGGCGAATGATAAACGCTATACCGATAACAATATGGTGGTGGATGTAGCGCAAGCTCGCTTTCTAAGGGCCTTTGCCTATTTTTATATGGTTCGGATCTGGGGCGATGTGCCATTGATCACGTCCTCTCAGGAAGGAAAGTTTACCGATGCTCCTCGTGAAGACCAATTCAAGGTTTTGGCCTGGGTTCAGCAGGAGTTGGAAGCTGCCGCTGCAGATCTTCCTTATCGTTATTCTGTTAATGACCCACAGCAGATCGGAAATTATTACAATGAAGCACCGTCTCGCTGGGACGGTGCATTGGCCAGAAAATTAACGGCTTATGCCCTATTGGCGCATGTGGCCGCTTGGCAGAGCAATTATCCTGATGCAGCAACCTATTCCAAATTTGTTGTCGATAATTATGGCAAAGCAGGCATGGGATTGATCCCTTCAGAAACCCTCTCGGCTGCAAATGGCTTTTTCTACGATAAAAACAGTAACCAATTACTGGGCTTCGGTCATGTGTACAACCATGTGGAAGGTTCCTTCACCGGACATATCGAAGAATTGACCTTGGCAACACCGGTGGTGGATAAGACCATTCCAGATATGTTCCTTCCGAAGGATAAAATCCTTCAGTATTTCAATGAGGCCAATGACCAACGATTCAGTGCAGATACTTTGGGGAATCCTACGTCTGAAAACTATTTCAGGAACTTCAATGGTCGCTATCCCATCTTCAGCAAAATCAAGTGTATCCTTGGTGGTGTAACCAACCCAACTTTCCGTTTGTTCTCGAGTGCTACGGTCTTTACGCGTCTTGAAGATATTTACTTATTACGTGCGGAATCATTAGCGGTATTGGGCGAAACCAATGGCGCCATCGATCTGCTGAACACGCTGCGGGAAAGAAGAGGTCTCGCCAAGTATGCCTTTGAGAAAAATGGTGAATTGGTGGATGCGATCTTCCATGAACGGAACAGAGAGTTGATGGGAGAAGGTCATCGATGGTATGACTTGATTCGATATAGCCGCCTAAAGAATGACAATTCGCCGATCAACCAGATGATTCGAGCAAACGCCATTTATTGGCCAATTGCGAAAGATGTACTGGCACAGAACAGCAAGTTAACCCAAAATGAGTACTGGAAATAATAAGAAGCATCATGAAGAAACATTCAAAATACCTTTATTTCCTTTTCATCATCCTTATAACAGCCTGTACGAAAGATGCTGGCTATTATAATGAAGAGGTACAAAAAATAAAATTCAATGGTACCATCTATGATTACCTATTAAGTAAACACGGTGTTTTCGATTCCTTGGTGAAAGTGGTGGGCCGTACAGAGATGGAAAAACTATTGAAGGAATCCAACAACATTACCTTGTTCGCGCCTACTAACCAAAGTTTCAAGATAGCGTTGGAGAACCTGAACAATACCCGTAAAAAGGCTGATAAACCCTTGGAATACATCAATAATGTGGATATCCTACATCTGGATACCATGATGTCACAATACCTGATCAGAGGCTATTACCCTACAGATTCCATGCTCTTAAAAGATGGTATCAATCTGTTCGATTATAAAAATGGCTATCCGATGAATGCCAAGGTGATCAGCGGCAATTCATCAGGATATTTGAAGGGTGGTCCGGTAATCATTCAGTATAGTGATACCAAAAGGAGCCAGTTTACCCGGAATTGGGTCACAGCCACCACGGAATCCATCAACATCCAAGCGGACAATGGTATTGTCCATGTTTTGGCTCCTGACCATGTGTTTGGTTTCAACGATTTCGTGAACAAATTGACCTATATTCCGCCTCCACCAAACCTATTTGTTACCGTGGGTGGTAAATTCAGCGTATCAAGAGAAAACTCCGGTGGACCTAATGCGGTAGAAGCCTCTAAATATGTATTCGATGGAAACCCAGAGACCAAATATTTAATAAGCGCCATGAACAATCCAGAGTGGATGCAGGTAGAACTGAATTCACCATCGGTAGCCAATGCCTATACCCTAACATCTGCCAACGACTTTCCAACACGGGATCCTGCAGATTGGCAATTACAAGCTTCTCATAACGGAACAGATTGGACTACCCTGGACTCCAGAAATTCGGAGGAATTTACATCCCGATTCCAACAACGGGTATTCTTTATCAATAATACCGTTGCCTATAAATTCTACCGACTACGCTTGATCCGCGTTCGGTCTGGAGTGGACATGCAATTAGCCGATTGGAGTGTAAACAAACATGATTAACCTAACTGAATAGCTAAAAATGAAATTATCAAATTCCATACGATTAATGAGCGTCTTGTTAGGCAGTTGTTCACTTTTCGCTGCTTGTAAGGAAACCTTTGAACTTCCTGCAGACCGCGACTTCATCAGTGAAAACATTACTTACGAGAACAAAGTTATCCAACCTATCATAGGTCGGGATAATATACATACAGGTTTACTCTTGGATAACTCCACCTTGCCCCTGAAGTTTGAGATCATCAATCCGCGGTACGGTGATGGAACTCCTTATACGGATGTTTTCCAAAAGGCACCGACCTATGAATGGATCGCCGAATACGATGGTAAGGAGAAATCCTTAGCGGAAATCGAAGCCAAAAGGCATCTGGTTGAAAAACCATATTTTGAAGTGGACGATTATGGAAGGTTCATTATGTACGGATCTTCCACGAACGAGACGGTCGCTCCTAGACCTGCTGATACAGTGGTGAAGACTCAGGATGTTCGGTTCTTTGACCTTAAGGTATCCAATTCTGGAGGCTTTCAGATCATCAAAGACCTACAGTTGATCCCTTGGCGGCAACGGGATTATTCGCCAGATTATGATATGAATCCCTATACGGGCGGAGTGGCGCCAGATCCTAGAAACCCGAAGGATCCCTCGAAAAGAGAATACCTGAAGCCTTCTTGGTTCAGCAACATCATCGGGGTTAACTCGAATACCAACCTGAAGAATGATGATAAGCAGACAGACTTGGTGGTATTTATTCGAAGGTTTGAAGGTGGAAACGGTAAGAGCCTGCGGTTTAGGTTTTTGAATCCAGATAGCACTTCCATCAACCCCGCAAAGTTCAATGAAACAAAATGGGACTTATTGGTACATGGGTTCAACAAACAGATGACCAGTGAATATGTACAATATGATGTTGCTTATCCGATTCCATTGACCAGTATCCGAACCGATTACAATTCCGGCAGCAATGCCCGGGTCGTCTTCAAATATTCCCGAACCGGAATGGGAGGAACATTGACCTATGGCGAGATGGGGTTGGATTTCAGGATTTTCAAGCCTGGCGATTGGGAGATCGTGTTTATGTTCCGTAGAGAGAGTCCAAAATTTGAGGATGAATAAATATTAACCTTATGAAACTACAGAAAAATATCATTTTATATATGGTGATGGCTGTCCTTTCCATTTCATTTGCCATGGCCCAGAACCAGCAGATTCAAGGAAAGGTATTGGATGAATCCAACAAGCCGGTAAGTGGGGTTACAATATTAAACGCCTCGAACAACCGCGCCTTGACAGCAACCAAAGATAATGGCGAATTTACCGTTACGGTTCCGGCCAATACGACCTTGATTTTTCGAGGTATTGGATTTACAGAAAGAAGGATCAAGATCAATGTGAACCAAACTTCTTTGACGGTTCGCTTGAGTGCAACAGATAACCAAGTGGAAGAAGTCGTGGTACGTGGTTATGTAGCCCGTTCCAAGGAAAAAACCACCGGTTCATCCTATTCCTTAGGTGAGAAAGATATCAAAGATAATCCTGCCATCAATATTGAGTCCTTGATGCAAGGAAAAGTTCCTGGATTGAACATTCAGGTGAATACCGGTGCGCCAGGTTTCCGTGGATCCACACAGATCCGGGGTCTATCCACCCTTTCCACACAAGGTACGGGTAATGAATCGATCCTGATGCCGACCTCTCCTTTGTATGTAATCGATGGGGTCCCGATGGATGCGGACAGAGCTTCAGAGTTCGGTCTTCAACAACAAGGTCCGGGTATCAGCCCACTTTCCTTGATTCCACCGGAAGATGTGGAGAGCATTGAGATTCTAAAAGATGCCCAAGCAACATCCTTATACGGATCTAGAGGAGCATATGGTGTAATCATCATCAATACCAAACGAGGTAATTCAGAGGTGCCAAGGATCAATTATACGCATTCCTCCTTTATGAGGTCGATCCCTAAACTACGGGAGACCTTGGGCGGTAATATGGAAAGAAACCTAAAATTGCTTCAGATCTATACCAATGCTCGTACGCAAGGGGAATTGGATAAAATTATGCAGACGCCTTCCCTAGCGGATAGTCTAAACTCCTACTTCAACAATTCCACCAACTGGCAGGGCTTGTTCTATCAGAACACGTTTAACCAGAACCACAACTTCAGTATGGATGGTGGAAATCAGCAATTATCCTATAAAGCCAACCTCAATTTCTACGATGAAACCGGGGTCATCAAGAATACTGGATTTACCCGTTATTCGTCGAACTTAAGGATGGATTACCGTCCTTCCAGACGATTTGAGTTTGTAGGTCAGGTGTTTGCCCAACTGGGAAAGATGAACAAAGGGGATGGAACAGGTATTCTACAGACCGGGGTAGCCAGTGGAGGTCAGTCTTCCACCCTATTGCCACCTCCAGGATTCTTTACCGCCTCTTCGGATTATGTTGCCGCGATCAGAACACGGAACGACAATAAAACCAAATTAATAAAACCCTTTATTGAAGCTGGGGTGGAGATCATTGATAATCTCCGATTCCGTACGACACTGAGTTATGAACTGTCTTCCGGCACAGAGGAGAAATTCTCGCCAGCAGCCTCTTCGGGCCAATTCTCTGAAGTATATGCCTTCAATAACCGTTATTCGCAATTCTATAGCCGGAATAACCTGAACTATTCAAAAACATTGAAAGAAGATCATGATTTGTTCTTCAGCATTTTCAATGAGATCATCCATGTGACCAACCAGAATTCGGTCATTACGCAACGTCGTACTCCGAACGATCAGTTTGAAGGTCCATTGGGTTATGATGGTTATTTTTCCAGTGGTGGTGGTATCCTGAGTTTTAAAAATGAGAAGGCACTATCTTTTGCTTTCGCAGGAAACTACAGCTATAAATCACGCTATGTACTGGATCTGACCTATCGTTTGGATGGATCTTCCTTGAATGGATTTGAAAACCTGTATACCAAGAATCCATCCATCGGATTGAAATGGAACATCCATCGGGAAGATTGGATCAAGGGATTGCCTTGGATCAATACCGCAGCGCTACGTGGTACCTGGGGAGTAAACGTGATGCCTACGGCAACCTTAGACCGGATCTATGGTAAATACAATATCTACGGGAACTACAATCAGCAAACAGGGATCGGTATCGACTCCTATCTGATTCCAAATCCTGATTTGAAACCGACGACTTCCATGCAGTACAACTTAGGATTTGACCTGATCATTCTGAACAACAAGATCGATATCATCTATGATACCTATTATAAACGTACAGAAAACCTGTATCAGGAATCCTATTTGAACAATACCACCGGTTTCTCCACGCTGTCCTCAAACGAAGGGGGTTTGGTAAACTATGGTCATGAGGTTTCCTTGCGATTGAGACCATTGAAAGGCGATAAGTTCTTTTGGATGCTATCGGTCAATGGCGCCTATAACCGGGATGTCCTTTTGCAATTGCCAAGTATCTTCAATGGTCAATTGATTCGTTGGGATGGTTCTGCGGCCAAACAACACATCCTGAACCGCGTAGGTACGCATGCCTTCTCCAATTATGTATTGGTGAACCGGGGTGTATATGCGACAGATGCGGATGTTCCGGTAGATCCGAGAACCGGCCTTCGCTATAGGACACCGGATGGTACCTTCTTCCAAGCTGGAGATCCGATCTGGGTTGATCAAAATGGGGATTATATTCTGGATGATAGGGATTATACCCGTTCAGGCAGTGCTCAACCGAATTTCATCGGCGGAATTCAGAATGAAATGTCCTACAAAGGCATCTCCTTGACGATCGCCGCTTCTTATACAGCCGGAAGAACAATTTTCAATAATGCATTAGCGGAACGTATGCGGCTGTTGGCAAATCCTTACGGTTTACAATCGGTAGTTCCATTGGATGATCTGGATATGTGGCGTCAGGATGGTGATATCGCCAAGTACCCGAATGCTTATGATTTCTCCCGTGCGGGCAATATCAATCCTCTGCGGAATGATCAAACCTTATGGGAAGAGAACGGATCTTACCTCAAAATCAATCAGGTATCCCTAGCCTATAATTTTGATCGGGAATTTTTAAAAAGATACAGGTTACAACGTTTCCGGGTCTATGCCACCATGGACAATGTTTACACCTTTTCAAAATATTCTGGACCTAACCCTGAGGGAGTGACCAGTTTAGGCCGTGACCTTTCCAATGGTTACCCGGTTCCTAGAGGTTATGCACTTGGTTTAAACTTATCCTTCTAAATCATGAAAACAATGAAAAGATTTAATTTAAAATTAGCTTCCGTAGGATTGGGTTTAATGCTCGGATTGGGTTCATGTAACAATTATCTGAATGTAGAACCTATAGACCGTTTAACTGGAAATAACTATTATAAATCTGCGGAAGATGTAGAGGCCAATTTTGCCTTTATCTACAGCCGTTTCTTCGATAAGATCAATGAATCCTGGGTAATGGGAGCCATTGGTGAAGCCCGTTCCGGTGAGATCTTCATCTCCCCTTTGGCCAATAATGAGAACAGCCGGAAAGTGATCGAGGTCATGGGTCAGAACGACCTGAACCAAGCCATCAGCAATCCTTTATTTGACTGGTACAATATAGACCGGATCACCAATTGGAAAACCTATTACGAGGTTATCCAGAATACGAATATCCTGATCCAGAAATTGGAAGAAGGAATTCCAGGCGTGAGTGACAGCGAAAAGAACCGATACCTTGCTGAGGCTAAGTTTATGCGCAATTTCACTTATTTCTGGATGTGCAGGTTATATGGTGATGTGGTGTACTACACCCAGCCCTATGAAGCTGCTGCCCTACCTCGGGAGGCCATGGTCTCGGTGATCAATAAATGCATCGAGGATCTGATGCCCCAGAAGGACCTGATGCCTTGGTCATTGAACGACCCATCCCTTCGCGGTGCAAGACCTGCCAAAGGAGCTATTATTGCCCTATTGATGCATATGAATATGTGGAACTCAGGTTTTGACCATGCCAATAAACAGAAGTATTATGAGGCCACTATAGCTTTAGGTAAGGAATTGCTTGCCAGCAACCAACATAAACTGATTGCTCCTTTTACAGATCAGAATTGGGCCATCGTGACCAAAGGTCGTAGTGAGGAATCCCTATTTGAGTTCTATAAAAGTATCAACTATGGTGACAATGTTAATCCATTGACGCCATTCTGGGATCACTTCTTACGTTGGCCATATAAGTTCCCACGTTTTACCAACCAGATCAGTCACTGTTATTACCTACCCTCCTATATGATGAGATTATTTCCAGAGGATGTGGCGGATAAACGCAGGGAGATGTGGTTTGAGGATATCTATTCCGGTAATGGGAATTTTGTACTTCGGAAATATGGTACCAATGTGTATGCATCAGGAAACGAAGATAAGAATCCGGACAATAGCTTCTTGATCTTCCGTTATGCAGATGCGATCTTGTTGTATGCAGAAGCATGTGCAGAAACAGGTTCGAATGATGATGAAGCGATCCGGGCAGTAAACCTGATCCGAACCCGCGCAGAAGCTACCCCATATACTGGTTCTGGTGGTGCTGAGCTAAAGGATTTTATATTCATGGAGCGAAGTCGGGAGTTGTTCGGCGAGAGCCATCATTATTTCGATCTGATCAGAACCCGTCGTATCCTGAATCCGACCTGGACCATGAGCCCATTGAGTTTAGACCAGTTCAACCGTGGAGGATGGACCTGGCCAATCGATCGAGAGGCTTTGCGCTATAACCCGAATATGCGATTAAATGATTATTGGACAACTATTGGACGCTAATGATGAAGAAGTTAACTAAGAATTTATCAATATGGGGTATGCTGGGGATACTGGGTTTCCTGGGCATATCCGGATGTGCAAAAGATGATTACTACAAAGATGGCGGACTAGCAAAAGCTGAATTTGATGGTACCATACTGGAATATTTAGATTCCAAACCTGTACTATTTGATTCCGTGGCAGCAATTATCCGAGCAGCAGAGATGGAGGAATTCTTCAACACGGAGGAATTCACCTTCTTCGCTCCTTCAGACCGGGATATCAAAGACCTGATCGGTTCAAAAGATAAAGGCGGCTTAAATAGGCGCTTGTATGATAATAAACAGGATACCATCAAAACTTTTACCGATGTGGATCCATCCATATGGCAACGATATCTTTACCGCTACATGTTCCGTGGTAAGAACAAGTTGGCGGATTATCCACAGATTGATTTTGGTTTATTGTCGCTATTTGGAGGTCAGAACTACCGATCCATGGCGGGAGATATCTTCAAGATCGGCGTGGTATTCAATGATGCTGTAGGAAGTGGAAGTAACCTCAAGTATATGGGATACCGCCAATTGCATGTAGGTCTGATTGGAGATCCTTCCAGGCCAGACAATTTTGATCCGGTGCCTGTTTCTACTTCGGATATCCAGCCTACCAATGGGGTGATCCACGTATTGGATTATACCAGGGTATCCTTTGGATTCGACCAGAACCAAGTTATGAACGATATTATTGAAAGTAAACGCTAAGTCATGAAAAGAAATTTTATATATACCTTAGGAATTCTTGTCGCCTTGGCGCTTTCTTCCTGTAATAAGGAAGTGGAATTCTTCTCAGAACCTTATCCGGAAGGCAAGGAAAACCTACTTGTCAAAATGGATCGAACCCTTAAACCTTCGCCTGAATTTGGGGCACCAGGAACGGAAGTGACCATCAAGGTCACCGGTCTTGAAGCTTATAAGGATAAAGCGATCTTCAATTTCAATGGGGAAAAGGCGGAAATCGTCAGCATCAACGATGAACAGATCGTGGTAAAAGTGCCCACATTTGCCAGTACAGGAGTGACCTCTATCTATATTGATGATATGATTGTTTTTGGGCCAAAGTTCACCGTATCAGGAAAAGTGAATATCGACCCTACCTGGGGAGCAACGAAAGGATCCAACGGTTCGATCAACGCCAATTTATGGACGATTGATGAGAAGTACATCTTTGTAGGGAATTTTAGCAATTACGAAGAGAAGGGTTCTGTAAAACCGATCAACAAATTGGTGCGGACCTTTAGAAACGGAACTTACGACATCAGTTGGAGAACTGGGGATGGATCCAATGGAAACATCAATTCCATCCTTCAATACCAGGACCATTACTATATCTCTGGGGGTTTTTCAGGATATGACCAACGTAAGGACAATATTTCGAACATCACCCGTATTCATCTGAGTGGTCGTATTGATACCATGGGCATCAAACCGTTCAGACGTCCGGAGCAGAATGATACCACGAAGTACTACCCTACCTTCAATGGTGGATTTGACCAGTTTGTAGCAAATATCTATGAACATAATGGAAAGATCATCGCCTCTGGAAATTTCAGATACCATATAAACCGGATCTATGGGGAGCCTAATTTTATGGAAACCAAAGACTCCGTGATCTTGGATTCTACGGAGATCCGCCATGTAGCCAGATTGAATACAGATGGAACGCTAGATAAGACCTACCGATTTACCGGAGACAAAGCATTTGCTGGCGCCAATGGATCGATCGAGACCTTTTTCCACGACGAGGGTCCTTTAAAAGGGAAGATCGTTGTATTCGGCAGGTTCAATCGTTTTGATGAGACTACCGTAGGAAATATCGTTCGTTTGAACGCCGATGGAACAGTAGACGCCTCCTTTAACACCGGCTCTGGAGCTAATTTCAAAGTGAATAAAGTAACCTACAACCCTATTACCAAAAAATATGTAGTCGTGGGCGAGTTCAAATCCTTCAATGGGGTGGAAACCGCTAGAATGGTCCTCTTGAACGAAGATGGAAGCATTGATAATACCTTTAAAGCGAAATCCTTTGGCAATGGTTACCCTTGGTATGCCAAGCAATTGAACGATGGATTGATCGTGGTAAGTGGTGGATTCATTGAATATGGAGGTGTGGCCAAGAATAGGTTTATGTTCCTGAAACCTGATGGATCCTTAGCTGAAGGCTATAATAATATTGGTCAAATGAATGGAAGTCTGAATCGGATAATAGAGACCACTTCGGAGGATGGAAAACGAGCCATCTTACTACTGGGCTCCTTTACTCGGATTGATGATTTTGTGGCGAATAACATAACACGTTTAATCCTTGAATAATTTGAACGCTATGAGAAAGAGAATATGTAAACCATTATATGCTGTGCTTTTTGTCCTGATGGGACTGTTTTTGAGTGCCTGTCAAGAAGAATTCAGCAAGATCATTCCTGAAAAAGAGGAAGAAGAAGTGGATGTTATCTACGGAACACCTAAGGTTTTGTTATTATTGGTGGATGGTGCACGCGGAGAATCTGTCAGAACAGCACAGATTCCTACCATGATGGGCATGCTTCCCAACGCGATCCATTCCTGGGTTTCCTTAAGTGAGGAGAATGCTTTGGATGTTGCATCCAATTGGACAGATGTCCTTACTGGCGTGAATTATGTGAAGCATGGCGTAAGATCTGACGATTTCAGCACCAATAAATTGGCTTCTTTTCCGGTAGTTTATAAACGGGTAATGGACTATGCAGATAGTATCAAGATGAATGTCATCAGTACCAAGCAGACCTTTATCGATCATTATGCTACAGGAATTACTTCCCAACTGGCCAGCAATGATGAGGATGTAAAGTCCAAAGTGATTGCTGCCTTAGGGCAATCGGATCTATCTTTTATCACGGGACATTTTAGTGATATTGATAAAGCTGGTGAGGCTTCGGGCTATGATAATTCCTACCCTACCTATAAGGCATCCATCGAAAAATTTGATGGGCAATTGGCAGAGATCATGACGGCGTTGAAGGCCCGACCTAATTATGCGAGAGAAAACTGGCTAGTGATCGTTACTTCTAGCCAAGGTGGACCATTTGAAATTCCCGAAGCACAGAACGACAATACCATTTTCAGTAATCCAGAGGTAAACACCTTCACCATCATGCACTCCCCTAAATTTGTCACTAAATTCATTGGGAAACCTTATATCGGAAATAAGTTCATTGGATCGTTCATGCGATTCAATGCAGAAAATTATGCTCAATTGGATGAAGGGGATAATCCTTTATTCGATCTGGATACCACCGATTTCACCATCGAGCTGAAGATCAAGAAGAATAAAGGTTCCAATAATAATTACAGTTTCAGTTATCCATCCATTATTGGTAAGCGAAAGCATTGGCAAGGCGCCTGGGATCGCGAAACGGATGGGATTGGATGGGTGATCCACCTTGCTGGTGAGTCTTGGATTTTTAATGCTCGTGGTGATAAGGGGACCGGAGAGATCAAGGCCGATAAAAACATGAACCGTGGCACTTGGAATTCCATTGCTGTGACTGGAAGTATCGTGGATGGTAAACGCATGGTGAAATTATACACCAATGGGGAACTATCAAAGGAAGGAGAAATAACAGGCTGGGGAAAAATATCCTCCGATGCGAAATTTAGGATTGGTTTTATCCCAACGCGTGAAAATTGGCGTTCCGATGCTTATCTGGCAGATATCAAATTCTGGAAAGCAGATTTGGGGAAGGATGTGATCAAACAATATAGCTGTGAGATAGGTGTTGATCCTAACCATCCTTACATGCAGTATCTGGTTGCTCATTATCCGATGATGCGATCTGAGGCAGGTATCATTAAGGATGAAGGAAGTTTTGGTCTACATCTGAAAACTGGAAATAGCAATTATCAGATCCTGAACTTCAACGATTACCTCTGTGCCCCATCTTCGCAGAATTTAGGCGCACAGGTTCCAAGGACCATCGATATAGCAACACAGATCATTAGTTGGCTAAAAGTTCCAAGACAATCAGGTTGGCAATTGGACGGCCGTGTATGGATTGATAAATAAGAAATGCCGTATGAAAAAGAAAATTAATCTCTATCTCTCCTATCTTTTCGTTGCAGCTATGGCATTTTCTGCCTGTTCTCGAGAAGACCTAAAGGAGTTTGAATCTACCCAGAATAATCCGACAACAGTTGGAACGGGTAGTATAGCCGGTCAGGTAATAAAAACAAACGAACAAGTGGTTGTTCCGGTAAGCATAAAGCTATCCAAACCCGCCGCCAAAGCTTTCGAAGTAGCCCTTGGTGTCAATCAGGAAGCCGCTCTTGAGCATATCGCCGATGGGAATCTTGGTTCCGATCATGTGGCGGTGGCGGCAGAATCGATCATGTTGCCCAATGCCATCAAGGTTAACTTTGGGGCTGATTCTAGCAAATTCGAAATCAAGATTACCCGCACAGAGGTAGAAAAATATTTCGGAAAAAATATTGTGATCGGCTATAAGATCACAGAAGCTGGAAAGGGTAATAACATCGATCCTACAAAAACCGATGGGGTGATCATTTTGAATACAGCGGATCTATTGGTTTTGGATGATATCCATTATATTTCCTTTACCAACGGTGCTGGTGAGGTTCTGGTTGCGAAAAACCAAACGAATTATGAAAGTGCCTCTTCGGGGATGTCCATCCCGATCGGTATCACACTGGCTAGTTTTCCCGGCCCTACCTTTACCGTGAACTTAGCAACCTCCACTGATACCATTGCCCAATTGATACAATCGGGTGTATTGCCGGCAAATACGGTTGCCCTACAGGCTGGTCAGTTCACTATGCCATCAAGGGTACAGGTTGCAAGCAACGCAAGAACCGCTAATTTTAATGTAGATGTTCCTTGGTCTGTTATCTCAGCAAACGTGAATAAACAATTGGCGATCATGGTGGAAATGACCAGTTCATCCCTTCATGTGATCAATCCGGCAAAAAGCTATACAATTTTGCTGATTGATTCGGAGAATGTAATTGAGGTCGATGTGACCAACCAAGGGGTATTCAGCGTGAATAAGGACAACTCGGGTGGTCCGAATGCGGGTGAAGGATCTTTAAAATTCATTGATGGTAATTATAATTCCAAATGGCTTGTGGGTAGTTTTGTTGGAGATCTTCAAGCGAAACTTGTTTTTAGCACGCCACAAAAGATCGGTTCTTATACATTAACATCTGGAAATGATGCATCGGATAGGGATCCGAATGTATGGCATCTGGAAGCTTCCAATGACGGAATTACCTGGACAACCATCGATTCGAGATCCGCTGAGGTATTTTCCTCACGGAACCTGACAAGAAGGTTTGATATTGATCTACCAAAAGCATATACCCATTACCGTTTGAATATTACGTCCAATGTGGGTTCCAGTTTGTTCCAAGCTTCCGAGTGGAGAATGATCAGAATTCCATAGCATATTTAACCATTCCATATTATGAAAACGAAACTATTAAAATCGACATATGCCCTTCTGCTGATGCTTATTACCATCAGCATGGGCTGCACCCGAGAGGATGTAATCGACAATTCTCCAGTAGATGGATTGGAGGAAAAACCTGCAGCGGCCTTTAATTTTGCTGTGGCAGATCCAAAGGATCCCTTTACCTATAAATTTGATAATAAATCAAGTAATTTTAAGGAGGTCCGTTGGGATTTTGCGGATGATAGCACATCATCCGAACTTTCTCCTACCCATACGTTTCTGAATACCGGAACTTATAAGGTTAAGATGGTGGTATTGAATGGGGAAGGTTATTGGGCCCAACGGGAGGAAACCATTAAAATCAATCCTTCATCCTATATACAGGTAGCCACGAAAATTCTACCGGATCGAAAAATGGAACTTTCTTTTGAAACTGCCATGGAGATTGAATCCGCCTCTTGGACACACGCTGTTTCTTCATCCCAATTTGATATCTTCTCGACGGAGAAAACAGCAAACCTATCATTTGCCCCGGGGGAATTCAAACGGATATTCCTAACGGTTATTACTCCGAAAAAATCCAAAGCCACGATCGAGTTTCTTTTATCGGAAACTGGGCAGATCAAAGACTTGACGAATTTCGACAACATCTTTACCATTTCGCATGATAACAGTGGCGGACCGGATGCCAATGAAGGTTCCAAGAAAATGATCGACAACAATACGAACACTAAGGTATTCATTGGTGGGGTTGGGAACAGCCTGACCTGGCAATTTGAGTACTATGTTCCGCAGATCATTAATGGATACCGGATGACCTCGGGTAATGATGCCCAAGAAAGGGATCCTAAAGAATGGAAAGTCGAAGGATCAAACGATGGTACTACCTGGACAGAGATTGATCACCGGAGCAATGAAGAATTCCCTTCGCGATACCTATCTAGAACATTTACCTTCAATAATAGCACAGCGTATAAGTACTATAAGTTCTCTATACTGCAATTACGGAGTGGTACAAACTTCCAGATGTGTGAGTTAAGACTCCTACAGATTCCTCAATAAGGATTTCATCCAAATAAAAAAGCCATGTAAAATTCATGAGGGCACTGAAAAAGTCTCAACTTTTTAATGAGATTTAAAGAAATGACTGAGTACAAGATTTATCTTACTCGGTCATTTTTGTTCTAAGGATTTCTGAAAATTTGTTTTTTAATGGTTTTATTGAAGGTTTAATCGACCATGAGTGGCTATTTAGGCTTTCAGAATCTCAAATCCATTGATTTTGAGGTAATATTCCTCCTTTTTAGATCAATTTCAGGATTCTTTTCAAGTTTACCGTGAAGATGGCCATTGCACCCTGCATTTCCATATTTTTGATGCCATAGGAATCTGCTCTTCCATAACCATGGACATTCTTGAGCTCACTGTTCTTTGCCTCGATCTTATACCTTTCCTTAGACTTGCTCCGGTAATGATAGGTTTGCTGGAAAGCCATCTGCTCTTTATGGAGTTCGGATTTAATGGTTATCGAATAGGTCTTTGTTTTTGACCCATCCTTATAACATCCTTCCCTGAGAGGGCAAACTTTACATCTATCCACATCGAAGTAATACGTGTCTGCTTGATTTTTACCTATGTTCTTTTTGCCCTGACGGGCCTTCCGGATTGCTAGATGGCCAGCTGGACAGACAAACATCCCCGCATCTTTATTGTAGTGAAAGTGATCGCTTTCTTTCCTGGATCCCTGGCTGACTGCCGGTTTCAATTTAGCGATGATATCAATGTTCTGTTCTTTTGCCAGCCGTAGATTGTCCTTTCCAGAATATGCGGCATCGCCTATAATCGTGTCCACTTCCATTCCATTCTGCTGGCTGATCTCCAATAATCGGGGCAGTTCCGGACCATCACCTTTCTCGCCTGTAGTAACGACCGCTGCTGTGATGATGCGTTCCTCGGTCATTGCCAGATGTGTTTTATAGCCAAAGAAACTGCTGTCCATTGATTTATGTCCAAGCCTGGCTTCACCATCTTTTGAGAGCAGATAGTATTCCTTTGTGTCCTCGATGGTTTCCTTCAACAGGTTCAACTTCTCTTTTACAGCCGGTATTTCACTGATAGATTGATCCTGATCCAGCACTCTCTGTAATTCCCTGCAATAGGCAAGCTCTTGGTCCAGGTCGTTGGACTCGTTCTTTTGTGGTAGGCGCCCTTTGTAGTCCTCATCGATCTGATATATTGCTTTCCTCAACAGCTTGGATCGTTCCTTTAGCACTTCCTGTGCTGTGTATGGGTTCGATCTGGAATGGGTATGTGTGGCATCTACGATGATGGACCTTGATTTTATAATACCCTTTTCAAGAGCGATCGTTACGGTCTTATTGATCAACAGGTTCAATAGGTCCATGTCCTTTAACCGTAGCTTACGGAATTTGGTGAGCGAACTTGGATTGATCACATCCTCCTCAGGGGCCATTTCCAGAAAGTATTTAAAGGACATGTCATATCTGGAACGCTCAACAACATCAACATCCGAAACGGTGTAGATCGTCTTTAACAGAAGGTACTTGAACATCTTGATGGGGCTCTCTGCTGTACGCCCATTGGTCTGGCAATACTTCTCCAAAAGTTCCTCATGTATAAAACTGAAATCGATAAGATCGTTGATTTTGCGAAGTAGATTGTCTTTTGGAACAATGATATCGTACAATCCCGAATAGGAACTGAACTGAATTTTTTGTTGGGTAGAAAGCATCCTGATATCCGTTAAAGCCTACTTTAAGATACGAAAAAAGGAGCAGAAAACTGTTGTTTTCCACTCCTTTTTTTAGCCCATTCTAAAAGGGGACTTTTTCAGTGCCCTCAAAATTCATACATGGCTTTTTTATTTCTAAGGCTTAAAAAATTAAGCTGTCTTTTCTTGATTTAAAGCTTTAGAAGCTTCCAAAGAAATGGCAGATTTATCAAAACGAATCTTCACTCCAGAACCTACATCAACTAAAAAGGTTTTTTCGCTAACTTCAACGATTCTTCCATGGATACCCGCTGTAGTAACTACTCTTGAATTAACACCAATTTCCTCAATGTATTTTTTATGTTCTTTTTGTTTCTTCATCTGAGGTCTGATCATGAAGAAGTAAAAAACCACGACGATTAAGATCATGGGAAGAAACTGCATCATACCACCACCTGTTGCTGCTTGCAATAAAATTGTAGAGATCATATGTATTTATTTTATTTTTATTGATTTATTAAGATTTAGGATTTACTGTTCCTTTCAATTGCACGGTCATGATATTAGACTCTGCATTGGAAGCAACCGTAATAATTTTTTGTTGTTGACCGACTTGGTTCTCACTATTGAACTCAACCGTGATCACGCCTTCTTTACCTGGAAGAACCGGCTCAGAAGTATATTTCGGTGTGGTACAGCCACAACTGGCCGATACTTGCGCCAAAATTACTGGAGCATTCCCAGTATTAGTAAAGATGAAATCGTGTTTTACCACTTCCCCTTCTTTGATAGATCCAAAATCAAAAGCTGCATCCTCGAACTTGATCACGCCAATACCTTCATTGGCAGTGGCTGCTGAAGTTTCAGTAGTCGCATTTGAATCAGATGCCTCATTTTTTGGGGCGTTATTACAAGATGCCATGAATGCCAGGGCAGCTAGGGGTAAAATTAATTTTTTCATAAGCTTGCTTTTAAGCGATCAAACCTCTACCCTCTTTCTTGATACGACGTTGGGTATTAAGATCTGCTAAGATTTTATCTAATATACCATTGATAAAGGTGCTACTTTTCAAGGTACTGAAAGACTTGGATAATTCAATATATTCGTTGATCGTCACTTTCACCGGAATGGTTGGGAAATTGATCAATTCGGTAATCGCCATGCTCATCAGCAGGTTATCGATCAAAGCAATACGATCCGACTCCCAGTTTTTGGTTTTTCCAGCAATCATTTCTTGATATTCGTTGGCATATTTAACCGAAAGCTTCAATAGGTCTAGGATAAAATCCTTGTCCTCGATCCAGCTTGGTGTAAGATCTGCCAATTTATTCTTCGCCGGAACCTCACTGCTGAAATTCTTGAACGTTTTGGCGATCATCGCCTGCAACACCTCTTTATCGACCTGCCAATTGATGAAACGCTCGTCCAAAGCCTGCTCGATATCCGGAGATTTCAAAATGATCTTCTTGAAAATATATTTGATAATATCCTTCTCTACGGCAATGGAACGATCTTCCAACTCCAAATAAGCCAAGTATTCTGCCGAATCTTTTAATTGGGAATAGATGGAACGCACAATCTCAGGATCATAGCTCCAGTCGACCTTATAGCGTTTTACTTTCTCCAGATATTCTCTATTCTGACGTAGGGAATCAATGAAGGTATTGTTGTTCAACTTGGTGGATGAATAAGTTTTATCTTTATCCGAAGGGATCCATTTATTGGCAATGCCTTCCACGTCGACCAAAACATATTCTGCCACTTCATCCAAAAGATTCAGTGTCCAGATATACATCTCATCAACTTCTTCGACATTTTTGAGCAAACCTTTTTCAAAATTGACGATACTCTTGTCTTCCGACAAGCTGTAGGCATACAGCGTCTGCATGACCTTTACGCGTAGGTGTCTTCTATTTAGCATAATAATTTAAAAAGAACGATTGGTAATAAAGAACGAAATTATACTATCTTATTTTAATTTTTTCATATCATGAATACGCTTTTCAGCTAGCTCTTTCGCTGCTTGATGCGTAGAGATATTCTCTTCTTTGGCCTTTTGGATCACGTGGCGCGTCATTGTATAGATATAACGGATCAAGTGATCGGTACGGTCTGCACCGTATCCTTCCAATTCGGAGAAACAAGAGATCAATGCACCGGCATTGATCAAGAAATCCGGTGTATAAAGGATGTTATTCTCTTTCAATAACTCCAATGTACGATCCTCTTCCAACAATTGATTATTGGCAGAACCTGCAATGATCTTACAACGCATGCGTGGAACAGTATCTGGATTAACCGTACCTCCCAATGCACATGGTGCATAGACATCAGCGTCCAATTCAAAGCTGGTTGAATAGGTGATCGGCTCTGCTTTGTATTTAGCAGCAATCTTCATCTTGCGCTCTTCGGTCATATCCGAAACATATACACGGGCATTTTCAGCACGCAATAGGGAAACCAAATGCTCGCCTACGCTTCCTACTCCTTGAACAGCAATCTTTCTACCTGCCAGGTTATCATCACCATAAAGCTCCTTGATAGCCGCTTTAATACCGTAATAAACACCTTTTGCCGCAAATACCGTGGTATCACCTGCCCCATTTAAGGACGTTGGCAATCCTGCAACATAATTAGTTTCAGCGTAGATATATTCCAGGTCTTTTTGGGTAGTACCCACATCGGAAGATGCAATGAAATTACCATTCAATCCGTTGATGAAACGACCGAAACGGCGCATCAACACTTCTGATTTCTCAGTACGATTATTACCAATAATAATCGCAGATCCGCCTCCAAGGTTCAACCCTGCTAAAGATGCTTTATAGGAAATAGCTTTAGATAAACGTAATGCGTCTTCGATGGCATCTGCCTCCGTTTCGTACGGCAACATGCGGACACCGCCGATGGCTGGGCCTAGTGTGGTGTCGTGAATAGCCACAATAGCTTTCAAGCCAACTTCTTTATCATTACAAATGAAAATGTTCTGATGATCAGACACACGCATCAAATCAAATAGCGAGGTAGATTCCTTATCCATAAAATTTATAAAAATTTACAGCTACAAAATTAGCAAATTATTTATTTCTTCGGCGAAATGGCGTAAAATATTAATAAAAGTATTAATTCATGACAGATAGCCGATAAATCAACAGCAGATATTTAAAATTATAACCTATTTTTGCTTCAATGAAGGAACTGTCATACCTAAACAAGTTTTTCTATAA
Source organism: Sphingobacterium sp. CZ-2 (assembly GCF_004526235.1). Classification (GTDB taxonomy): domain Bacteria; phylum Bacteroidota; class Bacteroidia; order Sphingobacteriales; family Sphingobacteriaceae; genus Sphingobacterium; species Sphingobacterium tenebrionis. The sequence continues at coordinate 1,524,067 of NZ_CP038159.1, forward strand.
ATATCGCTGGAAGATTATCCCAGGGGTGATTTTCGTAATTATCTCCAACTATTTTGGAATCCTTCCAGCGCAGGTCATCCGCGAGGCTTTTGACCTGGTGAAGGAAAACATCGATATGTATAGGTTGTACGATGGTTTCGACAGACAGGATCTCATCTATCGTATTTTTGGTAATAGCCTCCTCTTTTTTGGTGCAGTGGTTTTGATTTTATCCATCATTAGGGGTATATTTCTATTCATGATGCGCCAAACATTGATCCTGACATCCAGGCATATCGAATACGACATCAAGAACGAGATCTACCAGCATTACCAGCAATTGGATTTTGCATTTTACCGGCGGAACAATACCGGTGACCTGATGAACCGTGCTACGGAAGATGTTAACCAGGTAAGGAATTACTTGGGGCCCGCCATCATGTATGCCATCAACACCGTAGTACTCTCTATTATGATCATTTATGCGATGTATAGTGTCAATGCTACGTTGGCTACCTATTCATTGATCCCTATTCCCATCATATCCGTGATCATTCTTTTTGTCAATAAGGTGATCAATAGACGAAGCGAACGCATACAAAGGCAATTATCCCAATTATCTTCCTTTGTACAGGAAACTTTTTCAGGCATCCGTGTGGTCAAGACCTATACCCTGGAAGCCGATAAGATGGCAAATTTTAAACAGGAAAGCGATAATTACAAAGACATCAACCTGAATCTGGTGAAGGTACAGGCAATCTTCTTTCCCCTTATCATATTCCTTGTAGGTTTCAGTACCATCATCACCGTATATGTGGGTGGTTTGGAAGTGAACAAAGGAACCATATCAGCAGGTAATATTGCCGAGTTCATTATCTATGTCAATCAATTGACCTTTCCGGCCATGTCCCTAGCTTGGGTAACTTCCCTCTTCCAACGGGCAGCAGCTTCCCAAAAACGCATCAACGAATTCCTAATGACGAAGTCCGAGATCAAGGACGGGCATATCGAAGCAGATCTGAACGGCGACATCCAAGTCGACAATGTATCTTTCACCTATCCAGATACTGGAATCAAGGCTATCGACAACATCAGTTTTTATATCCCCGCTGGGAAGACGATGGCCATTATTGGCCGTACTGGATCAGGGAAATCAACCTTGGCCAATCTCCTTCTTCGCACGTATGATGTGGATAAGGGAGCCATCAAATTCGACCAACATCAGATCCAATCCCTTAAAATGGATTCCCTTCGCGAACAGATTGGTTTTGTTCCACAGCAGGTTTTCCTATTTTCGGATACTATCGCCAGAAATATAGCCTTCGGTTTAGATAAGGTCGATATGCCGGCCGTAGAACAGGCGGCTAAGGACGCTGTGGTATATGATAATATCATAGGTTTTGAAGAAGGTTTTGACACCCATATCGGAGAACGCGGAATTACCTTATCCGGTGGCCAGAAACAACGTGTTTCCATTGCAAGGGCTTTGGTAAAAGATCCTAAGATCCTCATTTTCGATGATTGTCTTTCGGCCGTAGACACCAAAACAGAGGAAGAAATACTCCATAACCTAGGCCGTATCATGGAAGGCAAAACCTCCATCATCATTGCCCACCGTATTTCCACCATTAAAAATGCAGACCATATCCTTGTCCTAGAGGATGGTAAAATAATCGAGCAAGGGACGCATACTCAGCTACTTAACCAACAAGGAGAATATGCTTCCTTGTATGAAAAACAATTATTAGAATCATAATTTGCCAATTCCTATTTTTTGCTTAATTTAACAGTGGGTTTTTAAACAAATTATTAAACTAAATTTAACCTTCAGTTCGTTTAACCAGCGTACTTTAGACTAATTATTATCAATTATTATGAGATTTCTTTTAACTAGCCTTAGTATGCTTTTCGCATGCTGTATTACCTATGGGCAAGATGCTTTCTTACCCAAACTCCAACAGGAAGAATTCAGAAAAGACCATTCTAAAATAGATACTTCCGCCGATGCAATTATCCTGCATGAATACGGTAGAACTGAACTTGAAGTATTAGATGCTGAAAGAAGGTTGATGGTTGTGCATACCTATAATGTTCGATTAAAGATCTTGAATAAGGATGGCGATAAATATGCTACCGTGGAGATTCCCTTGTACAAATCAGGCTCAACCGAGGAGTACCTAACAGAAATCAAAGCCAGGACCTTGAACCTGGAAAACAATACGATACAGGAAACGGAACTCCAACGAAAAAACATATTTTATGAAAAGACATCGGAGTTCTATAACACCACGAAATTTACCCTACCAAACATCAAAGAAAACTCCATCATTGAGTATTCCTATAAAAAGTATTCACCGCTCGTTCATCATTTTGAAGATTGGCAATTCCAGGGATCCATCCCCAATCTCTATAGTGAATATATTGCGGTCATCCCATCCAATTTCGAATATAATGTGACTTTGAAAGGTCATCAACCTTTATCCGGTCAAAAATCGGAAGTGTTGAACCAGCATTTCCTTTGGAACGGAGCTCGTTTTGACTGCTCGAAGATGACCTATATCATGCAGAATATGCCTGCATTTAAGGAGGAGTCCTTTATGTTGGCACCCATAAATTATATTTCTGCCATTGATTTTGAATTAAGGACCTATACCGATCCGAACGGTGCCAAACAGAATTACACCCGTACCTGGGATAATATCGACACGGAACTGCTAAATGATAAGGATTTTGGTGGGCAAATAAAAGCTAAGGGGCCGTTCAAGGAGATAAACGCCAAGATCATGGCCGAACATCAGACCAAACTTGATCAGGCGAAAGCGCTATATAGTTATTTACAGCGAAATGTGGTATGGAACAAAAACTTTGGTAAATACGCAGAATTTGGGGTTAAGAAAACCTTAGAAGATAAAAGGGGCAATTTGGCAGATATCAATTTAGGTTTAGTTGCGGGATTAAATGCCATGGATATAGAGGCATACCCTGTTATTACAGCCACCCGAAATAGGGGAATTCCGAGTTATATATATCCCGTAAACGCCGATTTCAATGCGGTCATCTGCTTGGCTAAAATAGATGGGAAAGATTATCTACTGGATGCGACCAACAAATTCTTGCCTTTCGGCCAGCTCTCCTTGCTGATGATCAACGATCGCGGCCGTGCAATGTACGGAAAAGGGAAATCAGATTGGGTACCTTTGAAAAACGAGGTAGTAGCTAAAAAAACTTTCAATATTCTTGCCAACATCAGTCCTGATGGGAAATTGAAAGGTACGATAAGAACGCAGTTAAGTGGATTGGATGCCTATAGAAAAAGACAGGATATCACTGAATATCCAAGTCATGAAGAATACGAAGAAAAGTTGATGGAGAAGACCACCGATTTTAAAATCCTTAAAAGTACGGTCAGTTATGTAGACTCGTTGGATAAAGATCTGGTCGAAGTATTGGATTTTGAATTGGACCTTAAGGAAAACATGAAAGGAAATCGATTGGTCATCAACCCTATCCTGATTGAAAGGATGACGAAAAATCCCTTTTTATTGGAAGAACGGAACTACCATGTAGATTTAGGCGCGGTCATGTCTGAAGTGTATAATGTTAACATTATGATTCCAGAAGGCTATAAATTAGATAATGGCCCTAAGAATACCGCCCTATCACTACCAGAAAATGCTGCCCGTTATGTTTATCGTTCTGCCATCGAAGGCAATTCGATCATGGTCCAACAGACTACCAATCTGAACCATCCTATCTATTCTCCAGAAGAATACTTCCACCTGAAAGAATTTTTCTCCAGAATTATCCAACAACAGCAAACTGCATTTACATTCCTTAAATAATGAAGAAAAATATCCTATATATAATCGTATTGCTACTTGGTCTTTGCCATTATTCCTTTGGACAATACCAAGTGGAATCCATCCCCAAGGAATTACTGAGCCGTGCGGTTGCAACCTATCGGGAAGACAATATGGAGATCCATATGAAATCGCCGACAGATGTGATCATCAAGGGCAATAAAGTATTGACCATCCATAATCAAAGTGGGGATGAATATGCGCCGATTGTGGTATTCTATGATAAATCTAAACAGATTAAGGAAATCAAAGGGGAAATCCTGGACCAATTTGGCAAACAGATCAAAAAATTCAGTTTAAGGGATTTTGATGATCAGAGTGCCAGTTCAGGTTCCAATCTTTTTGATGATAGTCGGTATAAATCTTATCAACCCCACATCAATACTTATCCTTATAGTATTTCCTATAGTTACGAATACAAGAGTTCGCAGAACCTGGCCATGCCCAGCTGGAATCCAAATTGGCACAAGGATGTATCGGTGGAAAAAAGCACCTACAAAATCATCGTCCCTAAGAACAGCAAACTGCGCATCAATAGCCAGAATTTTGATGGACAGCCCAAAGTGGAGCATGTAGACAAATGGAGCAGCTACACCTGGCAGGCAGAAAACCTTAAAGCTATACGTAACGAAGCTTATAGCCCTGGAAGACATATCACTGGGATTGAGGTGATGGTGGTTCCTGAGGAATTCCAATTCTACAAGAAAAGTGGACAGTTCAACGATTGGAAGAGTTATGGCCTTTGGATGAATGAAAATTTATTGAAGGGAAAAAGGATCTTGCCAGAGGCAACGGTTGCCATGGCTAAAAACCTCGTGAAAGACCTGGAAGATCCAAAAGCTAAAGCCAAAGCATTATATGAGTTCATGCAAAAGAAAACCAGGTACATCAGCATACAGGTTGGTATAGGAGGTAATGAACCTTTCCCTGCCGAAATGGTAGATCGCTTAGGATATGGAGACTGCAAGGCGTTGGTAAACTATATGCAGGCCCTATTGGAAGCGGTGGATATCCCCTCCTATTATACCATCGTACAAGCGGGTAATGAAAAAGTGGATATCAACCCTACCTTTGCCAACCTGCAGGATGGCAATCACATCATCCTATGTCTTCCTTTTGCCAATGACACTACTTGGTTAGAATGTACTAACCAGGATATGCCTTTTGGTTACTTAGGCGATTTCACGGATGATCGTTTGGTATTGGCCTGTACGCCTGAGGGAGGTAAAGTTATGCGCAGCAAATCCTATCCTTATCATGAGAGCATTCAACACCGAGTTGGGAAGTTCCGCATGGATAAAACCGGAAAATTAACTGGAGAAATGGAAACAACCTATACAGGTTGGCAGTTTGAGAACCATTTTGCCAATGTGAAGGAGAATAGAGATAAACAGATCGAAAACCTCAGACGATGGTATAACATCAACCGGATTGGGTTTAATCAGGTCGAGTATAAGATCGAGCAGAACAAAAAGCATCAATTGAATGAGAAAATAGGCCTAACGATCGATAATTATGGCCTATTGAATGGAAATATACTTGTACTGATCCCAAATATCTTTAACAAAACCACCGCTGTCCCCGAAATCAGAAATAGGCAAGAAGTATTGAAAATTTCCCGTGGTTATACGGATATTGATGAAATCGAAATTGTTATGGATGATGTGGTCGACACAAAGATCATCCCAGCCGAAAAAATAATGGAGAATGAGATTGGTTCCTATAAATTGACGACCAAAGTGGAAGGGAAAACCATTAAAACGTATCGAAAAATTGAAATCAAGGAAGGTACCTATCCCGCTGATAAATATGAAGCCTTCGTGAACCTGAATAGATTCGCAAAAGAAAGTGATGATATTCGATATAATTTACCATTAATTGATAAAAAATAAAAAAATATCCTATATTTGGCTTGCCTTGGGGGATTAGCTCAGTTGGCTAGAGCGCTTGCCTGGCAGGCAAGAGGCCACCAGTTCGAATCTGGTATTCTCCACCAAAACACTTATAGTAAAATTAGGTATAGAAACAAAAAAAGAGGTGATCAAATGATCACCTCTTTTTGTTGAAGATATCTTCCGTATCTTAGTTTTGTTCAGCAGGTAATACTGAAACGTAGGATTTGTTGTTCGCTTTCTTACGGAAAACAACAGTACCATCAACTAAAGCATACAATGTATGATCTTTACCGATACCTACGTTATTGTCAGGGTTATGCTGTGTACCACGTTGACGAACGATGATATTTCCAGCGATAGCTTGCTGACCACCAAAAATTTTGATACCTAATCTCTTACTATGTGACTCACGGCCGTTCTTGGAACTACCCGCACCTTTTTTGTGTGCCATTTCTTTATCTTAATTTATGACTTGCGTCAGATTAAAAAATTCGATTATAAACTAATACCAGTGATCTGGATTTTTGTGAAGTGTTGACGGTGACCGTTTTTCTTTTTGTAGCCTTTACGACGTTTTTTCTTGAAAACGATAACTTTTTCACCTTTCAAATGTGACAAAATAGTAGCCGAAACTTTAGCACCTGAAATACTTGGTGTTCCTACAGTGAATTTACCACCGTCTTCTGCTAACAATACATTGTCAAATTCAATACTAGCGCCTTCGTCTCCTTGTAAACGGTGTACAAAAAGGTATTGGTCTTTTGCAACCTTAAATTGCTGTCCTGCTATATTTACTATTGCGTACATTGTTATTAATGATTTGTTAATTATTTAATGAACGGCAAAGATAAAACTTTATTTCTATTCATCCAATTATTTTTTATATTTAATATGTTATTTCCAAACCAAAAAATTACCTTGAAAATGATTAATTTTTGGAACTATACGTCATTGCGAGGAGGTACGACGAAGCAATCTTTCTTTCATGTCATCCTGAGCGTAGTCGAAGGATCTGTACGTGTACCAAATGTAGATGCTTCGACTTCGCTCAGCATGACATGGTTAAAGATTGCTTCGTACCTCGCAATGACGAAAAGATTGCTTCGTTCCTCGCAATGACGGTTCATCAACTATTCTTCAAATTCCTTTAAATATGCAATAGACTGATCGATCCGCCTAATCTGTTTTTCATACCGTCGGATGACTAGCCGGCCAAAAGCATAGGCAGCAAACAACAATAATCCAAAATAAATGGCAAAGAAGATAATTGGTCCAATGTCCACTGCTGTAGTACCATTCAACAAATCGTTCAACCTTAAAGTATAATGGTCTCCCCTTTCCAGTCCAGTGTAAATCATGGCACCGCCAAAGCCAATTATCATGGAATGGAAAGTGGTTGATCGATAGGACATCATATTTAATTTCATCTCGTAGGAAAACCAAAGCAGATTCTCCAGGGAATTAAATTCCAGGTGATAGGTTTTATGGTAAAACTTCCAATATTGGGAATAATAATGAATCCAGATCATCGTGGTTGCCAAGATATAAATGGATAATACCAATATGGTAAATATCTTGAGGTTCTCTGCGTATATAAAGAACCCAAAAAGACCCAAGAAAACAACAGTAAGGATCAGGTTTACCCAAAATTCCTGACGCATATATTTTCTGATCAGGTCGATCGCGGTACTCGCCTCCCTTTTCTTGGACAGGTTGATACTCAGATCCTGATCCTCATTTTTGTCCGCTTGCCAATCTTTTTTTAAATCGTCAAAATTCATAACCTTGTTTTTTTATGATTTCCTGTAATTTATCCTTCGTCCTATTCAATTTTACCCGCGCGTTGACCTCTGAGATACCTAGCTGTACACTGATCTCTCGATGAGACAAACCTTCCAAGAATAAGAAGATTACTGCCTTTTCCACTTCATTCAATTCCTTTACCGCTCGATAGAAATAATCCAATTGCTCCTCTTTTTGGGCGTGGTCGCTATGATCTGGTAGGTCTACCTGATCATTGATGGTATTGGTCTTTGGTTTTCGCTGATCTTTCTTGACGTAGACCAGCGCAGTGTTGAGTGCCACCCGATACATCCAAGTGGAGAACTTGCTCTCTCCTTTAAAATTTCCATAGGAACGCCAAAGTTGGAATACCATTTCCTGGTAGAGATCTTCCTGATCCAAGATATCATCCATATAAATTTTTGACAACTTGAATAAGATGCCTTTATGGGTGTCTATCTCTTGAAGGAATTGCTGCTCTAAAGAATTCACTGTTTGGATAAATTGTTTTGAAGATAATTTGCTTTTATAAGGTTAGTAATTGATTTTGGGGAATGTTACATGGGAAATGGAAAAACGTTTGAAAATAAAAACGTTATTAATTAAAAACGTTATTAATTAAAAACGTCATTGCGAGGAACGAAGCAATCTTTACACTTATCGAAAGATTGCTTCGTTCCTCGCAATGACGTGCATATCGCAATGACATAGGGGCCTTGCAAAGACCCTAAACCCATCGCAATGACGTATGTTCCTCAAAAAATAACCTATTTCCCTACGATTTCCTCCATCTCCTGCATAATCTTCTTCGCTATTGCCTCTGCTGCCTCCACAGATCCACCTTCCGAATAAATTCGAATAATAGGTTCTGTATTCGATTTACGCAAATGCACCCATTCATTTTCAAAATCAATCTTCAACCCATCAATTGTAGAATGATTCTCATGCGAATACTTCGCCTGCATTTTCGCCAAAAGATCATCAATATCCAACTCTGGTGTCAAAGTGATCTTATTTTTCGACATATAATATTGCGGTAATTCTGCCCTATATGCCGAAGCTTTCTTCCCTAATTGCGCCAAATGCGTCAGGAACAAAGCAACCCCCACCAAAGCATCACGGCCATAGTGAGAAGCCGGGTAAATAACTCCACCATTACCTTCACCACCCATTACCGCATCAACTTCCTTCATTTTGGTCACCACATTCACCTCACCAACTGCTGCTGCGAAATATTCACCACCATGCTTCAGCGTCACATCGCGCAACGCGCGGGTAGAAGACAAATTAGAAACCGTATTCCCTTTTTTATGGGTCAAAATAAAATCAGAAACTGCCACCAAGGTATATTCCTCACCAAACAATTCCCCATTTTCCATCATGAACACCAAACGGTCCACATCCGGATCCACGGCAATCCCCAGGTCAGCACCATTCTTCAATACCGCTTCCGAAAGATCCGTTAAATGTTCCTTCAATGGTTCCGGGTTATGTGGAAAATGACCATTAGGCTCACAATGTATTTTATAAACGGTCTGTACGCCCAAAGCTTCCAATAATGTGGGAATAAAAACACCTCCCGTACTGTTCACCGCATCAACCGCTACCTTAAAGTTCGCCTTTTTAATAGCTTCTACATCCACGAATTCCAAGGCAAGTACATCATCAATATGTTTCTGTAAGAAAGAATCATCTTTGGTCACTTTTCCTAATTCCTCCACCTCTGCGAAATCAAAATCCAAGCTCTCCCCTAAAGTCAATACCTCTTTCCCTTCTGCATCAGAAATAAACTCTCCTTTTTCATTCAACAATTTCAAGGCATTCCATTGGCCAGGATTATGGGAAGCAGTCAAAATGATTCCACCTGCAGCACCCAATTTTGGAACAGCGATCTCCACCGTTGGTGTTGTCGACAGCCCTAGATCAACCACATCAACTCCGATACTCTGTAAAGTCCCGATCACCAAGTTCGCGACCATCTCGCCAGAAATACGTGCATCACGACCGACAACGATCGTTTTATTCGTTGAGTTTGCTGTAATAATCTTTCCATACGCTGCTGTAAACTTGACGATATCAACCGGAGTTAAGTTATCGCCTGGTCTTCCGCCTATGGTTCCTCTAATTCCTGAAATAGATTTTATTAATGCCATATTTGATTGTTTGTTCGCCGTAAATTTAATCTAAAAAATATTTATTAGTGACTTTTATTCTTTTTTTCAATTATTTACCTACTTTTGTTGCAACATTGTTTCTTTTAGCTCAGCAGGGACATTAGGAAGCAAGGTTGATTTTTTATAGATTTGGTCTGAAAAAATGGACCATTCTATTTAGACTATATGTTAGAAAATATTATTGCATTCGATAAAGAGTTTTTTTTAGCCATCAATCAAGGATTAAGTAATCCGGTGTTTGACTGGCTATTACCAATTTTAAGGAACCCATATACTTGGTCTCCACTTTACCTCTTCCTCATTATCTTTTTTATTAAACATTATGGCAAGACAGGCGTGCTGATCGTTGCCTGTACCTTAGTGACCTTTGGTATAACCGATCTCACCTCCTCCCATCTGATCAAAAAGACGGTCAAGAGGGTCAGACCTTGTAATGATGTGGTTTTTAAAGATCAAGTAAACTTAAGAGCACGTTGTGGATCCGGTTTCAGTTTTACCTCTTCCCATGCAACGAACCATTTTGGGATGGCCTTCTTCTGGATTGTACTGTTCCGTCGTAAATGGCGACACGCCCTATGGCTCTGTATCCTTTGGGCCGCGTCCATCGCCTTTTCGCAGATCTATGTAGGCGTACATTATCCTTTTGATATCATCTGTGGTGCCATCCTAGGAACATTGATCGGTTTAGGCACCGGCTATCTATTCAAACGATTTTATCCGAAATTTTTCGAATCCCCAAATAACCCAATACCAATAACACATGAGTAGTTTCTTAATTGTCTCTATTTTATTTTTTTCAGCTTTAATTAGTGGTGTCGCTGTTTTCTTTGTAAAAAGAGACAATACACAATTACTCAAGCTTATCCTTTCTTTCAGTGGTGCCTATCTTTTTGCCATCACTGTACTGCACCTGATCCCTGAGGTATACCATAGCGGATCAACTCCAGGAGAAATCATCGGATTATACATCTTAGGCGGATTCTTGTTCCAATTGGTGTTGGAGCATTTTTCCCAAGGAATGGAACACGGTCATATACATTCCGATGGGCATGCAGAACATAAGCAAGCATTCCCTATCGCCATATTGATCAGTTTGTGTTTACATGCCTTTTTAGAAGGTTTTCCATTAGCATCAGGGCATCGTAATGAATTGGTATTCGGTATAGCCATCCACCATATTCCGGCGGCTTTTGCTTTAGGTAGTCTTTTGATCAACACGAAGTTGAACAAACAGAATATTATCCTCTTCATTGCCATATTTGCAGCCATGACTCCACTAGGTTTCCTGACCAGTAAAGGTATCAGCGGTGGAGACATTGGAAATATTGGACAATATTTTGATAAGATCATGGCCGTGGTAATCGGTATATTCTTACATATATCCACCACCATCCTATTTGAGTCAGGATCGGCAGACCATCATACCTTCAACAAAAAGAAAATGTTGGCGGTTCTTTGTGGGGTACTGGTTTCGTTGGCAAACTTCCTTTTCCCACACGAGCATGACCATGGATCCCACGGTCCGGCAACAGGAACAGAACAACATGATCATGATCACAACCATGACCATGATCACGATCATGAGCATTAATTAGCCTGCTTGCCCATTCGATTCACCGCGGAATTTATCCAACAGTTCGCTTAGTTGCATAAATTCCTCGGTGGTCAGATTTGGCGCCAAGACATCATCCAGCATCATATCGTTCTCGATATCATGCAACAGCTTCAACCCTTTGTCGGTGATCAACAGATCCACCGCCCGTTTATCACTGCCATTCTTCGTCCTAGAGACCAAGCCTTTTCCAACGATTCGATCCACCAAGCGGCTGATGTCAGGCGTCTTTGTCAGCAAACGCTCCTTCAATAAATTGTTTGTTACGGGATTTGGGAACTGACCTCGCAATACCCTCAACACATTAAATTGCTGTAGTGTAAGCTGCTTAGCTCCTGCTCTCTTTTCGAGCATCACATTCAGCCAGTTGTTCGTGTAGATAACATTGACCGTAACGCGATGCCAAGGGCTAGCGAATTGCTTCACTCTTACCAGTTCTTCAATCTTTGGCATAACTTTAAAAATACATTAGTGTGACTTAATCCGCAATTTAAAAGATTTTAATTATTTATCTTTGCTCAAAACGTATTTTTTTAAACCGTTCAACTTCACAAATGCAGAACAATATTAGCCTCGACAGACTAAAAATTGGCGACACCGTAAAAATTCAAACCATAGATTCCTTGGAAATTCCGGCAAAATTCTTTGAGCTTGGCTTTTATCCAGGTTCGCTCATTGAAATAAAACACAAAGCTCCATTTGGTGGACCGATCTGTGTAAATATCATTGAAAACAATTCCTTAATTGCCATCCGCAAGTCTGAAGCCAAGTTAATAACTGTAGAAAAAATTTAATGAAAAATCCAAATATTGTACTTTTAGGAAACCCCAATGTTGGTAAAACTTCCTTGTTCAACAGGTTGACAAAATTGAACCAAAAAGTAGGGAATTACCCCGGAATCACCGTTGAAAAGCGCGAAGGAACCCTTAAAGCACATAACAAAACCTACCATATCATCGATCTTCCCGGAACATACACCTTGTTCCCCAACTCTTTGGATGAGGAAATCGTATTTCAAATATTAAGTGATAAGAACAATCCATATCACCCCGATCTGACCTTGGTCGTGGCAGAACCTGCTACCATCAAACGGTCAATCATCCTCTATCAACAAGCTCGTGAATTAGGAATTCCTGCCATTTTTGTCATCAATATGATGGACGAAATCGAGAGCAAAGGGATGCAGATCGACATCCAAAAATTGGAGGTTTACCTGAAGACGAAAGTCTATAAAACGAACGCCAGAACGGGTAAAGGAATTGACGAACTTGTAGCTGCATTTCCACAAAGTCCTGTAACATACTTCGGGAATTTTCAGATTCCTGCAACATACTCAGCCGCCCTTGATGAAGCTAAACGGATTTTTCCATTGGCAACGGAGTATCTTACTTGGCAATATCTCGCTCAAGAAAGAATTTCCAGTCTAACAGCTGAGCAACAAAAGGCCTTGGAAGAGATCAGGACCAAGCATCAATTGAATATCCATGAGATGCAAAAACTGGAATCCCAGATTCGCCATGATGCCATTACGGAGGATCTTAAACCAATCATCCAGAAAGCGGAGAACAAAAAACTGAACAATACCTCAAAAATAGACCGCATCCTTTTACATCCTATTCTGGGATACATCATCTTTTTTGGTCTATTGTTCGTGATCTTCCAAGCGATCTTTGCCTGGTCAGGTCCTTTGATGGATTGGATCGATGGCTTATTTGCAGACATTACTGAGAAGCTGGATGCCGCCCTTCCTGATGGACCTTTGGCTTCCTTATTTATTTACGGTATAGTAGCTGGTGTTGGTGGAATCGTTATCTTCCTTCCTCAGATCGTTATTCTCTTCCTATTCCTTTCCTTAATGGAGGAATCAGGCTACATGAGTAGGGTCGTATTCTTAATGGACCGTTGGTTGAAACCTTTTGGTCTAAACGGAAAATCGGTGATCCCATTGATGTCAGGTGCTGCCTGTGCTATCCCGGCGGTGATGTCGGCGCGGAACATCGAGAACCCGAAAGAAAGGTTATTGACCATGTTAGTAACCCCATTCATGACCTGCTCCGCACGCTTACCGATCTATATCGTTATTATTGGACTGGTCATTCCAGAAACCAGCGTATTAGGATTCAACCTGCAAGGTATGGTTCTTTTTGCCATGTACCTATTAGGAATTATTGGTGCCTTGGGCTCTGCTTGGATACTGAACAAAGTCATCAAAAGCGTTCGTTCGTCATACCTGATCTTTGAATTACCGACCTATAAAGCGCCAGATTGGAAAAATGTATTGACCAATGTTTGGGATAAAGCTTCAGGGTTCCTATGGGATGCCGGTAAGATCATCTTGATGATTTCCATTGTCCTTTGGGTATTGGGTAATTTTGGTCCGAACGATAAATTCTATAAGGCCGACGAATATGTAACGGCCATGAAACCTAATCTGGAAGAGGAGCAGTTTGATAAAGAAGTGGCCTCTTATAAATTGGAGCACTCCTTTTTGGGTTACCTCGGAATGGGTATAGAGCCTTTCGTAAGACCATTGGGCTACGATTGGAAAATGGGTATCGGTTTGATTTCTTCCTTTGCGGCACGCGAAGTATTTGTGGGCACTATGGCAGTTGTTTACAGCCTGGGGGATGAAGTGGATATCGAAGACGATGGTCAGAAAAGATCGCTATTGGATAAGATGCGTTCAGAAATCAACGCCAATACTGGCAAACCGGCTTATAATATGGCTTCCGGAATTTCGTTATTATTGTTCTACGCCTTCGCTATGCAATGTATGGCAACGATCGGTGTGGTGCGTAAGGAAACCGGCTCCTGGAAATGGACCTTGATACAGACCTTGTTCATGACAGGTCTTGCCTATGTAGCCGCATTAATTGCTTATCAACTTCTAAAATAAGAACATCATGGGTTTAATCATTCAGTACATCATTATTTTCATCCTTTTTATTGGGGCTTTATACTTCATCTTCAAACCCTTCTTCAGTAAAAAAAGTAACTCAGGATGTGGTAAGGGATGCTCCTGCGATGTAAAAATGGATCCGAAGAAATAAACAATAGATAAAAAAGTATTTAAAAGCTCTCTTTAAAATAAAGGGAGCTTTTGTTTTATATGTTATTGGAAAAAATTATCTTGTACCGTTATAAAACATATAATCAGTAATTAACCTGTCAACAACGTGCAAGAAAACAAGGAAAAGGAACTCAAAAGAGGACTTAGCAACCGTCATATTCAATTAATTGCTCTTGGTGGAGCCATAGGAACCGGATTATTTTTAGGCGTTGGCCAAGCTGCCATCCTAGCTGGACCATCGGTTATCCTCGGCTATGCCATTGCTGGTTTGGTCGCTTTTTTCATCATGCGGCAATTGGGGGAAATGGTCGTTCAAGAGCCTGTTTCCGGTAGCTTCAGTACCTTCGCCAACAAATATTGGGGTCCATTTGCTGGATTCGCATCCGGTTGGAACTATTGGATCCTCTATATCCTGGTGTCCATGGCCGAATTGACCGCCATTGGAAAATATGTACAATTTTGGTGGCCAGAAATCCCCCTCTGGGTCTCTACCCTCTTTTTCTTTTTCGTCATAAACGCGATCAACCTCGCATCTGTAAAAGTATATGGGGAAACCGAATTCTGGTTTTCCATCATCAAGGTCGTGGCGATCATTGCCATGATCATCTTCGGTGCCTATCTATTGATTTCCGGCAATGGCGGAGAAAGGGCAACGGTAGAGAACCTCGTCAACGACGGTGGGTTTTTCCCCCATGGTTGGCTCAGTGGAAATGCAGCAATGGGCTATTCAGGGCTCCTCGCCGCCCTGGTGATCATCATGTTCTCCTTCGGTGGATTGGAGCTGGTAGGTATCACAGCAGCTGAAGCGGAGAACCCGGAAAAGAACATCCCTAAAGCGACCAACCAAGTTTTATGGCGTATTTTGGTGTTTTACGTGGGTGCTCTGTTCATCCTGTTTTCCCTAATGCCATGGCGTACCATTACGGCAGAAACCAGCCCTTTTGTGGAAGTATTTGCCACCCTGAAAGGCTTTCAATTTGAAATGTTTGGGAATACCTTCTATTTCACCAATGTGATCGCCAATGTACTGAATGTAATCGTATTAACCGCCGCACTATCCGTTTATAACTCCTGTGTGTACAGTAATTCCAGGATGTTGTATGGATTGGCAGAACAGGGCAATGCACCGAGGTTCCTTAAAAAACTAAACAAGAACCACTCTCCTATTGCGGCTATCCTAGCATCAGCAGCCATTGTGGCCATTACGGTAGTAATCAATAAAGTGATCCCTAAGGAAGCATTGGGCATCCTGATGTCGCTGGTGGTATCTTCCCTGATCATCAATTGGATCATGATCACCTTGACACATATGTTCTTCCGGAAACAAAAGGATAAGGAAGGTGTGAAAACCAAGTTTCCAACCATCCTTTATCCGATCAGTAATTACTTTAGTCTCTTGTTCCTTGTGGGTGTATTAGTGATGATGTGGTTTACAGGACTGAAGATATCTGTTGAATTGATTCCTGTTTGGTTGATCCTCCTTTGGATATCCTACCTGCTGATCAAAAGGAATAGAGCGAAAAAAGAAATCAATAATTCGATCGATCATTAAAAAGTTCATATTTCATATCGTTTTTGCCATCCTGTTTATCTGCCATCTGGTAGCCATACAACAGCATATGGATGGATTAAGGACCATGACAAAACCATTGATATGTATCGTATTGGTATTGTTCCTCTGGAATGAGACAGGCTTGAAGAGAAAATTCCATCGATTGATAGCTGCCGGATTGGTCTTTGGCCTGGCCGGCGATGTCTTTCTCATGATGAACAACATGTTTATCTTTGGTTTAGGGTCTTTTCTGATAGGCCATATCCTTTATGCTTGGGCTTTTCTTACACAAACGTCCAGCCTAAGTCTGACCAAACATAAAGGTTATATCTTCATTGCCTGTCTGCTCATCAGTTATTCCTATTACCTGTACAGCGTTCTGAAACCCAGTTTAGGTGTATTGGAAATACCAGTCATTGCCTATATCCTTGTGATAGCTGCCATGGCTTTGTTCGCTTTTACCCGAAAACAGCAGACCAATTTGGCCAGTTTTTTATTCATCTTTATCGGCTCTCTCTTATTTATAGCCTCTGATTCCATTTTAGCCATCAATAAATTTGTGGCTTATGTTCCCGATTCCGGCATCATGATCATGAGCAGCTATATGCTAGCTCAATACGGCATTACTACTGGTGCTGTTATGGACAGAAGCAACCGCTCTTCCTGATGGATCGTTCATGTTCTGGAAAGAAGCATCCCATAACAAGGCTTCAGGCGTACTACAGGCCACGGACTTTACCGATGGAACCGATTTGGCTGCCGCGTCCGACGGGAAATGGCTTTCAAATATATTTCTGTACAGATACTCTTCCTTGTTTTTTGGCGTATTGATCGGAAAGCGTTTGGCTGCGGCCTCAAATTCCGTATCCGTCACTTTCTCCTCCGCTTGCGCTTTCAGTGTATCGATCCAGGAATAGCCCACTCCATCCGAGAACTGCTCCTTTTGTCTCCAGGCGATGCTTTCCGGAAGGTAATCCTCAAATGCTTTTCTGACAACCCATTTCTCCATGCGTTCGGAAGTGATCATTTTATCCTGTGGGTTGATGCGCATCGCAATATCCATGAATTCCTTATCCAAAAATGGAACCCTACCTTCCACACCCCATGCTGCCAATGATTTATTGGCGCGAAGGCAATCGTAGAGGTATAATTTTTTCAGTTTCCTAACCGTTTCCTCATGAAATTCCTGCGCGTTTGGTGCTTTATGGAAATATAGGTAACCTCCAAAAAGTTCATCCGACCCTTCGCCTGACAACACCATCTTGATGCCCATAGACTTGATCACCCTGGCCAAAAGGTACATCGGTGTAGAGGCACGGATAGTGGTCACATCATAGGTTTCCAAATGATAGATCACGTCACGGATGGCATCCAAGCCTTCCTGGATCGTGAAGTTAACTTCATGATGGATGGTGCCGATGTGATCTGCTGCCTTTTGCGCAGCAATAAGATCCGGAGATCCTTTCAGACCTACGGCAAAGGAATGCAATTGGGGGTACCAGGCTTCCTCCTGATCTTCGGATTCAATCCTTTTGGATGCAAATTTTTTGGTGATGGCAGCAATAACCGAGGAATCCAATCCTCCAGATAATAAAACTCCATAAGGAACATCCGACATCAATTGCCGATGTACGGCATCTTCCAATCCCTGGCGTAATTTTCCCAGGTCGGTTTCCTTATCTTTTACCGTGCTATATTGCTCCCAATCCCGTTTGTACCACTGGATAGGTTCCTGTCCTTCCTTGCTGTGCAGGTAATGTCCCGGAGGAAATTGGTCGATCTGCTCGCAGAATCCTTCCAGAGACTTTAACTCGGAGGCTACAAATAATTGACCGTATTGATCCTTACCGTAATAAAGTGGAATGATACCCATATGATCTCGGGCAATGAAAAAAGAATCATCACGGGCATCGTATAAGGCAAAGGCAAAGATGCCGTTCAAGTCTTCAACGAATGCTGGACCCTTTTCGAGGTAGAGGGCAAGGATGACTTCGGAATCGGATTGGGTTGTGAAGTTATAATGTGCTAAGGAATTTCGTAGCGCTTGGTGATTGTAGATTTCACCATTTACCGCCAATATTACTTGTCCATCCGGACTGTACAAAGGCTGGCTTCCCGATTTTGGATCAACGATCGCTAACCGCTCATGCGCTAAAATTGCTTTTTCTGAACTGTAAATTCCTGACCAATCTGGACCACGATGACGAATGCGTTTCGACATTTCCAATACTTGAGGTCTTAATTCGGACACAGGTTGTATGATTTCAAAAGCTCCTACTATTCCACACATAATATTAAAATTTTATTAATGTTTTTATTGTTTTATTGATATAATGATACAAATAAAATGATTATAAAATTAATTTCATAATATTTTTTAATTTTTGTTGAATATATTGTAATTAGATTGTAGATGTTAGATGATAGATGATAGATGATAGACGCGTCATTGCGAGGAGGTACACCTCGTCATTGCGAGGAGGTACGACGAAGCAATCTTTGAACCCTGTCATCCTGAGCACTACCATTGTCATCCTGAGCGTAGTCGAAGGATCTGTACGGTTACTAACGAATAGATGCTTCGACTACGCTCAACATGACATACGGAAAGATTGCTTCGTTCCTCGCAATGACGAGGAAGGCGCAATGACGAGGAGGGCGCAATGACGAGGAGGGCGCAATGACGAGGAGGGCGCAATGACACGATTTGCCTCTTTCTGGAAGTGAGGTGTAAGTGACTTGTAAGTGAGTTGTAAGTGCTAAAAGTCACTTACAACTCACTTACATATCACTTAAATCCTGCCTACACCACGAACCAAGCATTTAAAAAAAAGGCCGAATCAACTACTTGATTCGGCCTCGTTATATGGCGTACAGATCCTTCGACTCCGCTCAGGATGACAATATAAATACGCTCAGGATGACATATTAAATAACCCCATGCAATGATCCTCCTTTGGCACCCAACTCATCCACTCTTCTTTCCACTTTTTCATCCTTGATCAAATCTGGTGCATGATGAGGTTTACTTCTTGCGTCAATAATCACTGGACCCTTACAGCCCCAATGCTTAAATTCCGTAAATGCCCCAACACCATGTATATCATGCGAAGGATTACTTCTTGTAAAAGTAACCCAAACAAAATTATTCTCATTGTCTGCCACAAACCCCGCATCATCAGCCAATACAATACACTGAATCCCATTCCAATTCTTATCTTTGACTGCCTCCGCCCATGCTGCAATCGCCTTATTCTCCTCCTCATAGGTACTAAATCCTTTCCCATCTACCACAATAATTCCTGGCAAAGCTAATTTCGCATGGTTAAACGGCCTTGGTAGATCCAGATCTACCGGCAGTTCCGTAGCCAGCTCTCTTTTCTTATCGCCCACAGCAGCAAAAACAACTTTAGATCCCGTATTCAATCCATCACCGGTATAGTCTAATGTATCGATTGTGGTATTGGTCTGGAAATGTAGGTCCCTGCTCAGGTCGATCCGTTCAAAAATATGGCTAAAGAAATCCTTGATATGATGGATATCCAATCCTGGATTATCCTCCTTTGCAGAAATGAATAGGAATTTCGCCAAGCTCAACTGGTTGGTTCCCAAGATTAGGTTCGAAATAGTCAATAGCTCCTGTGGTCTTTCCACCTTTTGATAAGGGGTGTACCTTTCGCTTCCGATGGCAAACAACAAGGGATGAACTCCAGCCGGATCCACCGCATGGACGGCATGTAAGCCCGGAATCTGTTGTGGAATCGCATTCCCCGTGATCTCATGGATCAATGCACCAAAACTGGTATCCTCCTGTGGGGGTCTTCCAACTACTGTAAAAGACCAGATTGGATCCTTCCGATGGTACACTTTATGCACTTTCATCAAAGGGAAAGGATGTACCAAGGAATAATAGCCGATATGGTCGCCAAATGGCCCTTCCGGTTTGTTCTCATTGGGATATACGGTACCTGTGATCACAAAATCAGCATCCGCTGAAATACAGAAACCCTCTTCATCATAAAAATAACGGAAGCGTCTGTTTCCCAATGTACCGGCAAATATCATTTCCGAAAGACCTTCCGGTAGTGGCATCACGGCAGACAAGGGATGTGAAGGCGGACCTCCAACAAAAATACTGACTTTTAAAGGTTTACCCAATTGATTGGCCTTGGTCTGATGTACACCAATGCCTCGGTGAAGTTGGTAATGAAGACCGATTTCCTGGTCTTGAATATAATCATTGCCTGCCAATTGAATCCTGTACATGCCCAGATTGGCATTCATGATTCCCGGCTTACTGATATCTTCGGTATAAACCTGTGGCATGGTCACGAATGGACCTCCATCCATAGGCCAGTTGACGATCTGGGGAAGTTCGGATATCTGGGTCTGTCCATAAAGGATTGGAGCCCCTGACTTCTTTTTCCAAGGCAATGCCCCCAGCGCCACCATAGATGAGCCTACATATTGGAACGGCTTCTTGAGCACCGACATCGGATTCATTTTTACATCCACTAGTTTTTTCACATGATCCAGGGAATCCCTGAACATGAACCTGGAACGATCCAACGTACCGAAAAGATTGGAAACCGCTGGAAATTTGGAACCTTTGACCCGTTCAAAGAATAAAGCCGGCCCTTGCGCATCATATACACGCATATGGATTGCCGCCATTTCAAGATAAGGATCAACCTCCTCTTTGATTCGAATCAAATGTCCATGCTGCTCCAGATCCTGAACACAATCACGTAAACTTTTATATCCCATAGTAATAGCAAATAGCTACAAATGTAATGGAAAGAAGGCAATAATTAAAGTTTAAGGCTATTGGTCAAATTGGATCACTTCGTCCAAAGGAGTAAAGGAGAACAACATGATATTCTTCCAAGTACTGTTATCTATAGGATATTCCATAGACATCAACCTTTTGAATTCGATCAAGTCCTCTTTATTGATCCTATATAATCTTTTGAACCACATGTTCATCAAAATACCTGGTACTTTAACACTCTGCACCTTACTATTCGGGTATAGCGTTTTTTTGTAAAGCCTGAACATTTCCTGGATGGTCACCGTTTTGGCACCACCTATTTCTATGATCTCATTCTTGAAATTCTTTTCCCAGTCTACATTATAGATCCAACGAATAAGGTCTAAAGCCGAAATGGGATTGAATTTTATTTTAGCAAAATCCGTATCGTAGGCCAAGTACTTCGAATTGATCAATTTGTGCATGTACTTATCGAGTACACTTCCTTTCCCGATCGCTAAATTTTTCAATACGATGGTATAGGTTAGGCCAGAATGTTCCAAAACCTGCTTTATAAATTTTATATAGGGTTTATCCATTAAACGGGCGATGTAAACAATACGCTTACAACCATTTCGTTCGGCCAATTGAACAAAATTATTCAAGGTAATCAGTTCCATGTTCAAGTTGACATGTTCTGACAGGGTGGGAACATGGGTAATATAGATTCCCAATTGGATTCCACCTACTACTTTGTAATCTTCATATTCCTGACCTTTTCTCAACAGGTCTACCATATCTAAACTCGCCGTTGGCTCTTCAATCTGCTTCGCTCTATAGAGATCGACATCACGTGCAATCCCATGGACATGATACTCATCTGCATTTAGGTTGCTCATGGCCCTTTTGCCTAAATATGAATTGAGTCCGGATAAAAGTATCTCCATCAGTCCTCCTATTTTTTAGTAAACAACTTTACCATATGAAACAGATTATTTTTATGAAAGTTTAATCATTTTTAAAATTTAACAATATTAAACATTTAGTAAAATACATATTGTCTATATCGTGTAAAAATTGGGGTTAAAAGCACTATAAACCTATCTAAAAGGCTATATTTGTTAGCATCGCATATTGGGAAAAAAACAACATGAGTAAAAAAGTAGTTCTTGTTTGGTTCAGAAATGATTTAAGATTACACGATAATGAAGTGTTAACGGAAGCACTTCATAAATTCGACCTCGTTATTCCCGTCTTTTGTTTTGATCCGCGATACTACAACAAGAACAAATTTGACCAGTATAATACCGGTTTAAATAGGGCTCTTTTCCAACGTGAAACCGTTTCCCATCTCAAAGATAAATTACAGGCTTTACAGAGTGATCTGATGACCTTCGTGGGTTATCCAGAAGAGATTATCCCCAAGTTATGTGCTAAATATGAGGTTTCGGAGGTGTACCATCACCGTGAAGTAGCCACTCGGGAAACACAGATCTCCGAAATGGTGGAAGCAGCGTTATGGGAACAAAAAATAAACCTGAGGCACTTTATTGGCCACACGCTATACCATAAGGAAGATCTACCCTTCCCTATCAAAGATATACCTGATAAATTTAATATTTTCAGAAAAAAAATAGAACGGGAAAGCAGTGTTCGCAAGCCATTTGACGAACCTAGAGCCATCCCGTCGCCGACTCACCTAGAGGCTACCAAGTTACCTTCTTTAGAAGAACTGGGCTACAGCACAACTGTTGAAGGGATCGACCAGCTGATTCCGGCAGGCGAAACCCACGCCATGGAAAAACTCCAGCAGCTGTTGGATCCAACTTTTCAATCCTTAGCGAATTACACCGAAATTTCACCTTATATAGCCGTTGGTGCCCTGTCGCCGATCTACATTTACGATCAGATGCGCAACTCCAACCTCATCCAGAACAAACGCCGGTACGACCGTTTGATGACGACCCTTTTATGGCGGGATTATTTCCGCTTCATGTTGAAGAAATATCCAAATGTATTCTTCAAATTGAAAGGCAGTCAATCGGAAAAACCGAGTCCCTTTTTAGATGAGAACAAACTGGAACAATGGAAATCGGGAACCACAGGTGACCAAGCGGTGGATGAAGGAATTGCAAAACTGAAGGAAGAAGGAAATATAACCTACGCAGTGAGAAGAATGTTAGCGAGGTATTTTACGCAAAACGTTTCTTCGAATTGGTTGATAGGTGCCGCATTTTTTGAGGAATACCTATTGGACTATGCGCCAGCTACCACGTATGGGTTCTGGTCGCATATGGCTTCCGTAGGAACTAGTGCCAAGGAAAATGTTTCCCAGGACTGGACCGAGTTTCGGAAAAAAGTTGTAAATTATTAAAACTAGCCTAATATTAGGCTGTAAACTTATATTATTATTGCTAAATTTGGCAAAATTTTATCTTACGTATCCAGCATGGACAATATGACATATTTGAGTAATGCCGATTCGAGTTACATCGACGGGTTATATCAATCGTACAAAGCAGACCCGAACTCCGTAGACTTCGGTTGGCAGAAATTTTTCGAAGGATTTGATTTCGGACAAGGTGCAGACCCAGGCACTGTTGCAGCTGATAATGTTTCAGAACACGCGTTAAAAGAAATTGACGTATTGAACATGATCCATGGTTACAGAGACCGTGGACACCTTTTCACACACACAAACCCTGTACGCGAGCGTCGTAAATACTACCCTGGCAAAGAGTTGGAGACCTTTGGTCTTTCCGAGTCCGATATGGACACGGTGTTCAACGCTGGTGTAGAGGTAGGCTTAGGTCCTGCGAAACTACGTGATATCCGCCAATTAATCGAAGATACCTATTGTGAATCTATCGGTGCGGAATTCAAATATATCCGTAACCCTGAAAAAATCAAATGGTTGCAAGACCGTATGGAAGCGGATAGAAACAAACCCAATTATTCCATCGATCAGAAAAAACGCATCTTCAAGAAATTGAACCGTGCTGTCGTTTTTGAAAGCTTTTTGGGTACTAAATTCTTAGGTCAAAAACGTTTCTCCCTAGAGGGTGCAGAAAGTTTGATTCCGGCATTGGATTCGGTGATCGAAACTGGAGCAAGCTTGGGTATTCAGGAATTCATGATCGGAATGGCTCACCGTGGTCGTTTGAACGTGCTTTCCAACATCATGGGTAAACCATACAAAACCATCTTCTCCGAATTTGAAGGTAAGATGTATGCGGAAGAAGATCCGGAATTACAATTTGGTGGTGATGTGAAGTACCACTTAGGTTATTCTTCGGATGTTACCACTGAAGATGGAAAACACATTCATTTATCTTTAGCACCAAACCCTTCTCACCTAGAAACTGTAGATCCGATCGTTGAAGGTATTACACGTTCTAAGATCGATATGAAATACGATGGTGATTCTTCCAAGATTGCACCGATCTTAATCCATGGTGATGCAGCTATCGCTGGTCAAGGGGTGGTATACGAAGTTACACAGATGTCGAAGCTTGAAGGATACCGCACTGGTGGTACCATTCATATCGTTATCAACAACCAAGTTGGATTTACGACCAACTATAAAGATGCACGTTCTGGCACCTATTGTACAGACGTAGCAAAAATCTCTTCCTCACCTGTATTCCATGTGAATGGTGATGATGTAGAAGCAGTAGTTTATGCGATTAATCTTGCGGTAGAATACCGTCAAAAATATAAGACCGATGTTTACATCGATCTATTATGTTACCGTCGTTATGGCCATAATGAGGCTGATGAACCTAAATTCACACAGCCATTATTGTACAAAGCCATTGAAAAGCATCCGAACCCGAAAGAGGTTTATGCTAAAAAATTAATCGACGAGAAATCGGTGGATACGGAGTACTCCAAAGCGATTGAAAAAGAATTCAAGGATTATCTGCAGGAGCAATTGGATGCTGCCAAAAAAGTAGAGAACCTGGAAGAAGAGATCCCTATGTTTGGTGGTGCTTGGAAAGGATTACATGCCGGTAAAAAAGCAGAGATCCATACCACGGTTGACACCAAGGTATCTGACAAGGAATTCTTGAAATTGGCTGGTGAGATCACTTCCCTTCCAAAAGACAAGAAGTTTTTCCGTAAGATTTCGAAATTGTTCGAAGACCGTGCTGCCATGATCAAAAATGACAGTTACGATTGGGCAATGGGCGAGTTAATGGCTTATGCTACTTTATTGGATGAAGGAAAACGCGTTCGTATCTCCGGACAGGATGTTCAACGTGGTACTTTCTCGCATCGCCATGCCGTATTAACCCTAGAAGATTCAGAAGAAAAATACATCCCATTGGCAAATGTAAATGGTGGTGAGCGTTTCAATATCTACAACTCCCTACTTTCCGAGTATGCAGTTTTAGGTTTTGAATATGGCTATGCATTGGCTAATCCGCAAGCCCTGACCATTTGGGAAGCCCAATTCGGTGACTTCTACAATGGTGCACAAATCATCGTAGACCAATACCTTTCCAGCGCTGAAACCAAATGGAAGCGTTCGAACGGATTGGTGATGATGTTGCCTCATGGTATGGAAGGTCAAGGTCCAGAACACTCTTCAGGACGTATTGAGCGTTTCTTGGAATTATGTGCAAACGACAATATGATCATTGCCAATTGTACTACACCAGCAAACTACTTCCACTTATTGCGCCGTCAATTAGTTCGAAACTTCCGTAAACCATTGGTCGTATTTACACCGAAGAGTTTGTTGCGCCACCCGAAAGTGGTTTCTAAATTAACAGACTTTACGAAAGAGAATTTCCAAGAGGTAATCGATGATAGCTACGCAAAACCAACTACGGTAAAACGCGTATTGTTCTGTTCCGGAAAGATTTATTACGATCTATTGGAAAAACAACAGGCGGATAAACGTACAGATGTAGCAATCGTGAGGATAGAACAAATTTATCCGGCACCAGTCGAGCAATTGCAAGCGATCCATAAGCGCTATAAAAATGCCAAAGAATTTATCTGGGTTCAGGAGGAAAATGAGAACATGGGTGCTTGGCCATATTACTGCCGTACCTTACGCAGAACGGATATTGAATTCACGGATTATATCGCACGTACAGCAAGCGGTAGCCCAGCTACAGGTTACATGAAAAAACACGTAGCACAACAAGAAGCAATAATTAACAAATCATTCGAATAAACAAAATGTTAGACCGTCCGTTATATATAAGGAATATGTAACGGACGGTTTTAAAAAAGAACTATATGAGCTTAGAAATCAAAGTGCCTTCGGTAGGCGAATCAATCACCGAGGTAACCTTGGCCCAATGGCTAAAACAAGATGGCGATTACGTTGAAATGGACGAGAATATTGCCGAATTGGAATCAGACAAAGCAACGTTTGAATTACCAGCAGAGAAAGCTGGTATCCTACGTATCATCGCACAAGAGGGTGATACCTTAGAGATCGGAGCTGTTGTATGTACCATTGAAGAAGGCGATGCTCCTGCTGCTGGTGGATCTGAGAAATCAGAAGCCGCTCCAGCGAAGGAAGAAGCTGCTGCACCTGCAAAAGGCGAAACTGCTGCATCGGTTGATGAAAACCCAGATAGCTATGCTGCTGGCACCGCATCTCCTGCTGCTGCAAAAATCCTTAGGGAAAAAGGTATCGATCCTTCCAGCATCAAGGGAACTGGTAAAGATGGAAGAATCACCAAAGAAGATGCTGAAAAAGCTCAAGCATCTGCTCCAAAAGCAGAATCAAAACCTGCCGCTGCACCTGCCGCTGCAAAACCTGCAGCTCCTGCTGTAGCTGGTGAACGTGCTGAACGTCGTGAAAAAATGAGTTCATTGCGTAAAACCATCGCTAAGCGTTTGGTAGCAGTGAAGAACGAAACGGCTATGTTGACTACGTTCAACGAAGTGAACATGCAGCCGATTATGGATCTAAGAGCGAAATACAAAGACTCTTTCAAAGAGAAACACGGTATCGGACTAGGATTCATGTCTTTCTTCACTAAAGCGGTAACAACTGCCTTGAAAGAATGGCCTGCAGTAAATGCTCGTATCGATGAAAATGAAATCGTTTATTCTGATTTCGCTGATGTTTCCATCGCTGTTTCTGCACCTAAAGGATTGGTAGTACCAGTGATCAGAAATGCAGATGCGATGTCTCTTCACCAAATTGAAAAAGCAATTGCTGAATTGGCTGGAAAAGCACGCGACAATAAATTAACAATCGACGAAATGACCGGTGGTACATTTACCATTACCAATGGTGGTGTATTCGGATCCATGATGTCTACACCTATCATCAATGCACCTCAATCAGCTATTTTAGGTATGCACAACATCATTCAACGCCCTATCGCGGAGAATGGTCAAGTGGTAATCCGTCCGATGATGTACATTGCACTTTCTTATGACCACCGTATCATCGACGGTCGTGAGTCGGTAAGCTTCTTGGTACGTGTTAAACAATTGTTGGAAGATCCAGCTCGTTTATTGTTGGAAGTATAATTCCTACCAGATATAAGGAAAAGGCAGTCGAATTAAATCGGCTGCCTTTTTCTATTTTATTGCTATATTGCCGCCTATGAAGGCTTCATCATTCCAAAAACTAACCCTTATCCTGTTTTCTGTTTTCTTGGGGATACATACGGTTTCTGCCCAAAACATCGGATTAAAAGTAGATTTTCTTGGCTACGCAGATAATAGGGAATATAAAGCGCCTTATACCCAGGCGAAGACATTTTTTGGAGCGACCATCTCCCCCAAACTCTATTTTCAACTGGAGGAAAACCACCGACTGTATGGCGGGGTGCATTTCAATCAGGAATTTGGAATAAACAAGGAAAACAAAAGCCGAATAAACCCCATCGCTTATTACAATTATAAAACCGAACATATTGATTTTGCGCTAGGATTTATCCCTCGCTATGAACGAACCAAGGATATTCATCGCATGGTGCTAGCGGATACTTTTCAATACGACCGGCCTAATCTGGAAGGGATGTATTTTCAGTACAAGAAGAATGGTTTCCAGCAGGCGGTATTTATTGATTGGACCAGCAAACAGGGGTACAGTCATCGGGAACAGTTTATTGCAGGGATATCCGGAAAATACCAGACCGGTATTTTCTATGTTCAGAATGAAGGAATCTTATACCATAATGCCCTGACATCCAACGATAGTATTGATGAACATATCCAGGACAATGCGGTGGTGATGTTAAGGTTAGGACTGGATCTGAGTGACAAAACGCTGTTAGATTCCTTGACTTTGGATGCTGGAGCTACCTATGGATTCGACCGCGTAAGATCGGTGTATGACATGCAGAAATCACCGGGTTTTATAGCTAATCTTTACCTGGGCTATAAGCGGTTTTTCCTGGCGAATAGTCTCTATTTGGGGAAAGCGGTAAACCTACCTCAGGGAGATCCTTTCTACCATCGCGATACCTATAACCGATTGGATCTGGGTTGGATCCCTTTCCAAACGGATAGAATAGAAGGAAAGTTTTCAGCTTCCTTCCATATTTCGGATGGTTTCTTTGATAACCAGCAACAGTTTACCCTCCGGTATCGATTCGGGAAGGATTGGTAATTTTTCCCCTATTTGGCAGTTAGTTTATTATGGATCATCCGGTAATTGTATTGTTGGATGAATGCCTGGACCGTAATCTTCATATCTTCCTGTACGTCTGCTTCCTTACCCAATAAGTTCTTCTTCAATAAAGCATCCTGGCGCAGATTATATAGGGATTTCACCTCATCATTGTCATAGGTCATGAAATAATCGCCTTTGAAAATATTATAGGAGCCACCGCCAATATTACTGATAAGGAAATTGTTGGTATCCGGTGCAAAGGCATCAAAGCCAAAGGAAAAATAGGCCTGGTCATAGCCCAGGTAATTCAATACGGTAGGCATGATATCGATCTGTTGCACCAATTTATCCGACATTCCTTTCAGCTCTCCTCCTGGATAATAAAAGATGATAGGAATGGAAAATGAATTGGGTAAAGTATGGTATTCATCGAAAAAACTCATACTGGCATGGTCTGCACAGATCACGAACAGGGTATTCTTGTACCAAGGCTTTGTTTTTGCGGTCTCAAAGAAACGTTTCAGGGAATGATCCGCATAGCCGATCGGTTCATGAAGGGCCAAGGTTCCTTTCGGAAATTTCCCTTCGTACTGTTCAGGGACTTTAAAGGGATGGTGGGAGGATAGGGAAAAGAAACTGCTGAAGAAAGGTTCTTTTAGGTGATCCATTTCATTGGCCATGTACTGCATAAAGGGTTCATCCCAAATACCCCAGATCCCATCAAAATCTGCATCGTTGTTGTATTCCGTTTTTCCGAAATACTTTTTGATACCCGCCAATTGCATGTAAGCGGAAAAGCCCATGCTACCGTTTGGTGCACCATGAAAGAAAGCGGTTTCATAGCCTTTATCGCCTAATAGTTTGGCGATGCTGGTTGTTTTATTGCCCGAATAGATGGAGAGCACAAACGGTTCTCCGATGGACGGGATTCCGGTAATAACGGAAGGTAGTGCATCGATGGATTTGCGACCATTGGCATAGGAACGGTTAAAGGTATACGATTGGGTAATCAAGGAATCCAAAAAGGGGGTATAGCCTTTATAGTTTCCTCCATCCAATTGTTTATTATAAAAACCAATATGCTCCTTTCCAAAACTTTCCAGGATCAGGAAAACCACATTCAGCTTATTGAAGTTGCTGGAATCTTTGGGCTGATGGATAACTGGATAAATGTTTTCCAGGTCTTTTTCGGAAAAATAATTTTTCTCCTTATAGGTCACTGCTTTAAGGGTTTTCAGAACGGAAAAAGGAGTGTTGAGCACAATGTTCATCTCCTCCGGAGATTTGACATAGTCTCCGGCATTACTCAAGGTAATTGGTCGTGTACTGTGCGCCCATCCTCCCCTAACGCCTCCAATAAAGAAAAAAGCAACCAGCAGTAGACCTACCGCTTGAACCGCATAGAATGGCCAAGCCAGTTTTTTGGGACGCTGTAATTTGATCAGGTCATAACCTTTCGCCAACAACCAGGCGATCAGGACAAATACGATCAGCAGGTACCAGTAATCGATCAGAAAATCTATGGTGAGCCTCAAGAGGTTATCTTCGTTAGCGAACTGGCTAAAAACGGTCCCTGTTGTTCTTTTCAGGGTAAAAGGGTAATAGGCATAATCGATAAGGTTCAATCCAATTCCGATGGAATTACTGACTACAAATAGCCATTTGCCAACCTTTTGATATTTTGGATGGTATTTGAACGGAATGGGCAAGGCGAACATCAAAATATAAAGGATATTGATGTAGAAAAGCGCCACAATATCAAAACGGATCCCCCCAAACATCATGTACATCAGCTCACTGGTACTTATCCCAGGAAATTGGCTGAGGTTGATCCAGTAGAATCCCAATCGTAATACGGCATAAATTATCAGCATCCCTAGAATTCGTAGGGTAATAGCGATATAGGGTCCGAACCAGCTGTTTAACTTAATCATGTTAATAATTCATAAAGTCTTGGTAGACTTCTTGGTAATATGCTTTTGCAATATTCAAGAGACTATCGGTTTTCGATTTTGGATAGTCCTTGTTTTTCATATAATTGATGGAGTTTCCTACTTGATCGTAGGAAATTTCTTGATCCTGCTGAATGATTCCAAAGGAATTTTTGGAATTGTAGAAGGCGATAGAAGGCGTTTGGGGATCCAGGAGATCTCGGCTCCATCTGTACCGATATGCAGGTATTCCTAATTGCTTGAACAGTGTGGCCAGCAAATCATTCTGGTTACCAATTTTCTCCACTTTTAACCCTCTGTAGGCAGGTTTGATCACCTCTCCAAAGAAAACCATCGGAATATGGAACCTGTTGGGGTGGGTAATATCAAATTTTTCACTCGGCAAACGGTGTCCATGATCAGCGACCAGCACAAATAAGGTGTTTTTATACCAGGCTGTTTTTTTGGCCTGTTCCAAGAAGTCCATGATAACGGAATCGGTATAATAAGCCGTACTCCGAAATTTGTCGGCATTGGATTTATCACCAAATTTATAGCCGTTGTTTAAGGTGAATGGCTCATGGTTGTTCAAAGTGAACAAGCTATAGAAAAATGGTTGTTTTTCTTTTTGGATATCTTTCAACATCCGATTGAAAACCACATGATCATAAACTCCCCAAGAGGATCGTTCTTCCAATGGATTGAAGTTATGGTTATCAATAACCTCTTCCACCCCATGGGCCAACATGTAGGATTTCATATTGTAGAATTCGGATTGCCCACCATGGT
This sequence comes from Sphingobacterium sp. CZ-2, assembly GCF_004526235.1. GTDB lineage: Bacteria > Bacteroidota > Bacteroidia > Sphingobacteriales > Sphingobacteriaceae > Sphingobacterium > Sphingobacterium tenebrionis. The sequence goes on from NZ_CP038159.1 coordinate 1,555,058, forward strand.
AAAAAGCCGACCGATAGCCTAAGCTATCCAATTCCTGCCCCATTCCTGGGAGGTTCTCATGCTTGTCGATGTATTTGATAATACTTTCTGGCCCTTGGCCCGGAAAAGCACTGAATATACCAATGATGCCTTTGTCCGAACGATCGGAAGTGGCGTAGATATGCTGGAAGAATACACCCTGCTGCATTATTTTCTCCAGGTTAGGGCTTACCCCTTTTTCCCCGCCAAGCGATTCAACCAGATCTGCGGTAAAGCTTTCCAGAACCAATAAAACAATGTTTGGCCGGGTATTGGTCAAGATCTGAAGACTGGAATCTTGGGCTTGGGTAAAAACAGGTTTTAATATTTTCTTTCTTTCCTCCGGTTCAAAATAGAGATAAGGAGAATGGTTTCTTCTATTGCTGCTGAAATATTCTTTCAACAAGGCATATTGGGTATTCACCGCAGCGTGGTTATAGAATGCTTCGGAGGAGAAATAGGCCCTGCTGGGGTTTAGTGGTGCTCTTCCGTATCCTCCGCGGATAAAAGTGAACAACAATCCAGCTATAAGAACAAACAGCAACACAACAGCGGTTGGTTTATGGAAATTACGATAGCGCAAGTTCTTGAACAGCGTTGTATATAACCAATAGGAAAGTCCTACTCCCAGAATTATCCCCATTATCGGTATGAATATTGGCGTCGATTCTGCAGAAGCTAAAGCGCCCATGGCATCTTCCAGAACGGCATCAACAGCACGCTTAGAAATCTTATCCCCCCACTCTCGGTAGATATTCACGTTGATAAACATGGTCAGGAAAAAGAGAATTAAGACCAACATGGTATATACATGTAATGGCTTCAGCCCCCATCTCATCTTGGGAATAAAATAGGAAAGGAAATAAAAAAGAAAGGGAATAGCGCAGATGTAGGCCGCTACGGAAAAATCTAGGGATAGTCCATGCCAATAAATCTCCAATACATCCATGAACCCACCTTCTCCGATCTTCTCCGAAAATGAAGCAATAAATACCGCCCTGTCGATAAAACAGATGATTAACCAAAAGGCAAAATACCGCAGTAAAATATTGAATTCATGGACAAGTCTTTGCATGAGTCTTGCTATTTTGACCGCCAAAAATACACTTAATAATCTTTAGCTAACACTTTCTTAACAATAATTTACAATTGGAAGGCTTTCCATGCATTAAATTATACCTCAGGCATGTGAAAAGCGGCGATTATTGCGTATTTTTGTATCCTTTTAGAATCTATTTAATACGTAATGAGCATAGCAAAGACCTACAGTCCCAAAGAAGCCGAAGAGAAGTGGTATTCTTACTGGATGTCGAATGGATTTTTTCGTTCGGTACCAGACGATCGTGAGCCTTATACAATTGTGATGCCTCCACCGAATGTGACTGGAGTATTGCATATGGGCCACATGTTGAATAATACGATCCAGGATGTGTTGATCCGTCGTGCCCGCATGCAAGGTAAAAATGCCTGCTGGGTACCTGGAACTGACCATGCATCCATCGCTACGGAGGCTAAAGTCGTCGCTATGTTGAAAGAAAAGGGCATCGACAAGAAATCCATCTCCAGGGAGGAGTTCTTGAAATATGCTTGGGAATGGAAAGAGAAGTATGGTGGCATCATCCTGAAGCAACTGGAGAAGTTAGGTGCATCCTGCGATTGGGAAAGAACCAAATTCACCATGGATCCGGACCTTTCTGAAGCGGTTTTAGATACTTTCATCAAGTTCTACAAGGAAGGCTATATCTATCGTGGCGTACGAATGGTAAACTGGGATCCGCAAGGAAAAACAGCCCTTTCTGATGAGGAAGTTATCCGCAAGGAAGTGAACCAAAAACTGTATTATATCCGCTATAACATCAAGGATAGTAAGGAATACGTGATCATTGCGACCACACGTCCTGAAACGATTATGGCCGATACGGCTATTTGTATCAACCCGAACGATGAGCGTTATACCCATCTTCAAGGTAAATCCGTATTGGTTCCATTGATCAATCGGGAAATTCCGATCATCCAGGATGAATATGTAGAAATGGAATTTGGTACAGGATGTTTAAAGGTTACTCCTGCCCATGATCTGAATGACTACGAATTGGGTCAAAAACATAATCTGCCAGTTATCGATATTTTGAACGATGATGGTACTTTGAATGAAAAGGCAGAGATCCTGATCGGTGAAGATCGTTTTGCTGCTCGTAAGAAAGTGGCTGTGCTGTTGGAAGAAGCAGGTCAGATTGAAAAGATTGAAGATTACAAATCTCAGGTAGGATTTTCGGAACGTACAGACGCCGCCATCGAACCAAAGCTATCCATGCAATGGTTCCTGAAAATGGACGAGCTCTCGAAGCCTGCCCTAGAATATGTGGAAGATGGAACCATTAAATTGATTCCAGAGAAATTCTTTGCTTCCTATAAACATTGGATGGAAAATGTGAAGGATTGGTGTATCTCCCGTCAATTATGGTGGGGACAACGTATCCCGGCATGGTTCAATGAGAAGAATGAATTCGTAGTTGCAAAAACCGAAGCAGAAGCAATTGCTGAATTCGAGCAACAGGGAAAAACTTCGGTTGGTATCCGGCAGGAAGACGATGTATTGGATACCTGGTTTTCGTCAGGCTTATGGCCATTGTCGGTTTTTGATGGTGTCCGTAATCCGGAGAATCCGGAATTCCAATATTATTACCCAACCAATGATTTGGTAACCGCGCCTGAAATCTTATTCTTCTGGGTGGCGAGAATGATCATTATGGGCCATGATTATACGCAGAAACCTCCTTTCAGAAATGTGTATCTAACGGGTATCGTAAGGGATAAATTGGGTAGGAAGATGTCCAAATCCTTAGGTAACTCACCTGATCCGATCGAATTGATGGAGCAGTATGGTACCGATGGGGTTCGCGTAGGTATGTTGTTGTCCTCTCCTGCAGGAAATGACTTGATGTTTGATGTGTCCTATTGTGAGCAAGGAAGGAATTTTGCCAATAAGATTTGGAATGCGTTCCGTTTGGTAAAAGGATGGGAAGTTGTGGATTCTCCTGCGACTGAGGCGCAGAAAATGTCTGCTGATTGGTTTGAAAACAGGTTTAACCAGGCCTTGGTAGAGATCAATGAGCATTTTGCAAACTATAGATTATCAGATGCCTTAATGGCAACCTATAAATTGATCTGGGATGATTTCTGTGCTTGGTATTTGGAGCTGATCAAACCGGCTTATCAATCGCCGATCGAAAGGGAGACTTTGGATACGGCATTAGGATTGTTCCAAAAAGTGCTTAAGTTGGCACATCCGTTTATGCCTTTCTTAACAGAGGAATTGTGGCATGATGAGATCTTTGGAATTAGAGAAGAAAAGGATTGTATTATTGTTGCGGAGTTCCCGGAACCTCAGGGTTTTGATGAGGAGCAGATCAAGGAGTTTGCTACGGTTCAACAGATTATTTCGGAGGTGAGGAATATCCGTAATTCTAAGGGTATTTCGCCGAAAGTGGCTCTTCCATTGGCGATCAATGCAAGTAATATCGATTATAGTAAGTACCAGGATAGTATTAAGAAGTTAGCGAATATTGAGGAGCTGACTTTTGTGAAGGAGAAGGTTGCTGGAGCGGTAAGCTTCTTGGCGGGAAAAGATGAGTGTTATATTGCCCTGGAGAATAATATTGATGTGGATGCGGAAAAGGAAAGGATTGGGAAGGAAATTGAGTATTTGAAAGGATTTTTGGTTTCTGTGGAGAAAAAGCTTTCTAATGAGCGATTTGTTCAGAATGCGAAGCCTGAGGTTGTTCAGAACGAGCAGAATAAGAAAGATGACGCGATAGCGAAGATCAAGATCTTGGAAGAGAGTTTGGCGAGTTTGGGGTAGTGTGAGGTAGTTATTAAACCCCGTCAATGCGTGAGCTCGTGAGCGAGGACTGCGTCATTGCGAGGAACGAAGCAATCTTTCAACCGTCATTGCGAGGAACGAAGCAATCTTCACCCATGTCATGCTGAGCGAAGTCGAAGCATCTAAATATGGTATCCGTACAGATCCTTCGACTACGCTCAGGATGACAAAGACCGATCAGGATGACAAAGACTGATCAGGATGGCAAAGACCGATCAGAATGACAAAGAATGATCAGAGTGACAAAGTCCAAAGATTGCTTCCTCGTACCTCCTCGCAATGACGCAGAGTATAACAATTACATGCAAACAAAAAAATAGCCTCAGCAAAACACTGAGGCTATTTCTATTATTCTTATCCAATTTTTATTCTTTCAACAATCTAAATTTATTCAATAATCTAAATTCTAATTATTCTTTTAAAAATCTAAATTCTTTCAACAATCTAATTTCTTATCCCTCCAAAAACCTACTTCTCTTCCCGAACAAACTTCCCATTCAAATCAAAATAAAGATCCACATCATTCGCCAATTCCAATTCATAACCAGTCGGTTCCTTATCAATCATATGCACGGCTACATTTCCATGATTAGTCTTTAAATAATCCTGAATAGCTGTCGGTATTGCAGATAAAGGAACATTCTTCTGATCCTCTACGCTAATCTCCATCCAATTACCATCCGCATCAAAATCCAATTCTGTTCCATCGGCCAACTTAACCTCATATAAAGTACCATCTGCATCAGCTACCCCTTTCTTTTCGGTTTTGCTAATAGCTGTTGTCCCAAAATGCTGCTCAATAAATTTTTTAGCCGCATCAGGAATCTCTCCATTATCCATCGCTGAAGCATTGCTGTTAACAGGTTTTGTCTCCACATTACCCGCCGGATCTGTCGTAGTAACCGTTTCTTGTCTATTCTGATTATTACAGGATATCATCAATAAAGCGAATCCTAAAACACTAAGTAACTTCATCTTTTTTTTCTTTAATTACCTCTTATTCTTTAACATAGAATAAGATTTCTTATCCATAGAACACAGTAACCCCTAAATTGTTTTCTCGGATTCCACATCAATCTTTGGTGGAATCAATTTATACACCACCGGAGTCACTACCCGCGATAATAAGGTCGAACTGATCAAACCACCAATCATCACAATAGCCAATGGCGAGATCAACGGATTTGAAGACCATGCAATGGGCAACAATCCACCAATAGCCGTAAGCGATGTCAAGATAATCGGCAAAAACCTCAACTCCCCTGCCTTTTCGATCGCCTCGTTCAACTCCACCCCTTCCCTTCGCAACTGATTAGTAAAATCAACCAAAAGAATGGTATTCTTCACCTCTATCCCGGCCAAGGCAACTATTCCGATCGTAGCCACAAAAGACAAGGTATTTCCAGTAACCAACAAGGCAATTACCGCCCCAACAATTCCCAAAGGAATCACCGACAAGACAATCAAGGTACTTTTAAACGTTTTGAATTCCAAGATCAACACCGCAATAAACATAAAAACCGTAATCATGATGATGGTTCCAAATCCACCGAAGGCCATTTCCCGGCTTTCCACCTCACCCCCCATTTCATAGCTGTACCCAGCTGGAAAAGGAAACTCATCCATCTGCTTGATCACATCGTTGATCACCTCATCATTTCCAAAACCCTTTGCAACAAAGGAATTCACGGCGACCATCCGAATCTTATCCTGGTGGTAAATATTGGCCGGGGATACTTCAAAGCTAAAGCTTGCCAACTGCGATAAAGGAATGGAAGTACCCGCTACATTATCCACAAAAACCTGCTCCAAGGTACTTAAATCAGCTTCCTTACCCCGAGGCACCGTCACTAGAATATCATACTCATTATCATCCGAATTAGGATCCGTATAAGTTCCAACCGAATACCCCGCCAATGCAATACGGATGGTCTGGTCGATAGAAGAAGTTGGCACACCTAAAGCCATCGCCTTCTCTTTATTGATATCAACCCTAATATCCGTTTTATTGTTTTTGATCGGGTTATTGACATATTCCGAACCCGCGGTATTCTTCAACAATTCCTCTACCCGATAGGATAAGGCCTGAAGCGTATCCAGGTTTTCCCCAAATATCCGTACCTCCACCGGAGAAATAACCGGAACTCCCTGTTCGAAATCCCTCACCTCGATCTTAGCATCCAAATAAGGTGTCCATTTAGCCCGTAAAGATTCAATCAGCGCCAATTTTTCCTTATACTTTACATCCTCATGCAATTGAACAAAAATATCCGCATAGGCCTGATCCTCACTCCCTTGTTGCATGTTGTAATACACCCGCGGATTCCCCTTCCCTACGTTACTCGTAAAATACTTGACCGAAGGGATCTGCTTCAATTCCGCCTCGATCTGCTTGGTTATACTATCCGTTTGCTGTATGTTTGCCTGCAAAGTCGTATTGATGTGGATCATGAACTGCGGTTTCTCCGAAGGCGGAAAGAGGCTAAAGCCTACCACCGGTATCAGCGCCAAAGATCCCAGGAAAATCGCCAAAGCAATCAAGGTTGTGCGTCCCGGATGCTTCAAGGCTTTGTCTAGGAAAACCCCATAGCTTTTATGGATAATGTTCTGCATCCCCCTTAGGATAGCATTTCCTCCTTCATGTTCATGCGGTTTCAAAAGTTTACTCGCCAAGAAAGGCACCACCAATAACGCGATCAACATGGAACCCACCACCGATGAAATCACGGCAATAGGCATACTCCGAATAAATTCCCCCGCCATTTCCGGCATGAACACCAATGGCATAAATGCAATCACCAAGGTCACCGTACAGCCAACAACTGCCAAAGCAATCTGTTCTGTTCCTTTGATGGAGGCTTCAAATCGGCTATATCCTTCCCGCATCCATCGTTCAATATTTTCCACCACCACAATACTATCATCCACCACCAGACCCAAGGCTACCACAAAACCTACGATACTCAATTGATTAAGGGAATAACCAAAGGAATTCATGGCAATTACCCCTAGCCCCAAAGAAAGCGGGATAGCAATCATAACCACTGCTGATGCCCTAATCCCTAAAGGAAGCAAGGTGATCAATACCAAGGTAATGGCAATGGCAAAATCAATCCCCAAGCCGCTCAGCCGTTTGTTCACATTCTCGGCCTGATCAAAATTCAGTTGCAGATCCACATCCTTCGGTAGGCTCTCCTTGAATTTTGCCAGGACAGCCAAATATTCCTTTTGGGTGTCGGAAATGTTCATCCCTTCTTTTTGGGCCGCATTGATCAATAAACAATGGAACCCATTCAAACGGGTCTTATGGCTTGCACTCGCGAAGGTCGGATATACATTTGCCACTTCCCGCAGCATGATATTCTTGCCACCATTACTGGAAATGATCGTATTGGAAATATCTTCTATAGCCTGGTAATTTCCCGATGTTTTTACGCTATAGGTTTGCGTACCGGCCTTTATACTTCCGGCAGGAATATTCTGGTTCTCCGTCTGCACCGCCTGAATCACGCGGTTCAAGGGGATCTTTAATTCCGCTAATTTAGCCTGATCGATATCGATTCGAACCTGTTGATCGGCTAATCCGGAAACTTCCACATTTTTTAAGGCTTTTACCTTCTCGAGTTCCTGCTTCAGCTTGTCGGATAATTCCTTCATTTTGCTGAGGGAAGCACTCTCGGAGATCAAGGCCATCTGCACCACACTTACATTCGTAGGATCAATCTTCATCACCTCCATACTGTAAATATTGTCCGGCAGACTTGGACGAGCGGCATTCAACTCCCGCACCAATTCCTGGTACTTTTCATCATAGCCCTCCCCGTACTCAAACTCCACAAAAAAGGAAGCTACAGAATTGCTAATCGAAGTTTTGATATTCTTAACATTGTCCAAGGAATAGAACCGCGTTTCCAAAGGTTTTACAATCAATTGCTCCATATCCTTTGGATTGGTTCCCGGATGGATAACAATTATGGGAAAACTAACCGCTTTCATGTCCGGGTCCTCTGCCCGGGGCATGGTCAGGATCGAACTCACCGCAACCACCATAATCATCAGAACCATGATCAGGGTGAATTGATAATTCCGAATCGGATATTTTATTAAACTCATGATCTTTGCTTTTGATTATTTACGAATTTGGATAGGTGATCCGTCCTGGAGATAAGCACTCCCAGCAACGATCAATCCTTGAGCTCCCTCAAGTCCAGAACTGATCAGCACTTCATCCTTTTCCATTCTGGCGATCTTCACTGGCTGCTTTTTTGCTTTTTTGCCATCAAAGGTGACAAACACATAGCCGTCCTGCCCATCGGCATCCAGTAGGGCGCTGTATGGAATCCTCCAATAAGGTTCTTTGGAAGGCTGAACCGATTGAATAACCGAACGGCCAAATATCCCTGATGCCAATTTATAGGCAGGCTTTTCCCGCAGCTCCAAGAAGATGGTGAAAGTACCGGATTGCGAATCCAATCCTTCGGATTTCTTGGAAACCACCGCCGCCAAGGTATCATTGGGCATCGCATCGGTACTGATCTTTGCCTGATCCCCGATCTTGATCTGCGCCCATTGTTGATCTCCTACACCTACCTTCAGTTTCCAATTGGCATTGCTAGCGCCATTGACCTGTAATACCGGTGTTCCAGGACCTACAACCTGCCCATCATTCGCCAGCTTTGCCAGTACATAGCCCGAAACGGGTGAATAGATATTGGAATATTGTTGATTGAAACCCACCGATTTCACATCCTGCAAGGCTACATCCAAAGCTGTTTTGGCGTTCTGTAATTGCTCCAACGTAGCGACACTATCACGGTATAATTTGCTGGCGCGTTCATAATCCCGCCGTGCCTTCTCGACCGACAGGTTGACCTGACCTGCACGTGCATCCACCTCCGAGCTATGAACGGAGGCCAATAACTGCCCTTTCCGGACCGGATCTCCTTCTTTCACCAGAATTCGGGAGATCACCCCGCCATTCTTAAAACCCAGAATGGTCTCATCATCGGTGCTGAAAACGCCCGTTGCTTCAATTTCATTGACCCCACCGGAGGCTTGTAAACTGATTAATTTAACGGGAATGGTATCCTGTACAGGTAATGCAGATTTCCGCTCCGAAGGTCCACATCCCACAAAAAAGATTAAACTTGCACTTGCTATAAGAGCTGTATATAAGGTTTTCATATCGTTTAGTTTAAAGGGTAAGAAGCATTTTCACGTTCAAATTTTGCCAGAGCCGATAAGAGCTTAAAAGCGGCAATGTTATTTGCCAATTGGGCATTGGTGTACTGCGAGCGGGCATCGATGGTCTCGATATAGGTATTTACCCCTTCCTGAAATCCCCGAAGGATCAATCGTTGATAGGTGGCGGCAGCTTCCAGCTGTACCTTGGAGCTCTCATAATTCTTTTGCATGGCCAGCATTTCATTCTTCGACATCCTCGCCACTAATTCCAATTGCTGTTTCGCTTGTACCAATTGGTTCTGGGCTTCGGCAACAGCGATCTGGCTTTCCTGGATCTTCAGTTTATTCCGGTTTCCGGCAAAAATCGGAAAGCTCAACTGTGCACCGACCATATAATATTGCGATTGACTACTTACTTTCATTCCTTCGGCCTGGGAACCCAGATCAAGAAAAGCATTCAATTTCGGGATGTACACCTGCTTATTCATATCCAACATGGTCTCCTGGATCTGGATATTATCCTGTAGGGACTTTAATTCCTCCCGGGCAGAAATATCCACTTGAAGGGGCTGACCCATAGTCTGAACCGCCTCCGATTTCCCTTCACTTTCTGTTATTGGCGCTTCGGCATCTCGATTCAATAAGGCATTGAAATAGTATTGCGCATTTTTAACCTGCTGCTCCGCTTCAGCGATCTTTGCCTCCTGTTGGGCAATCTCCGCATCAGCTCGAACCACATAGGCCGGAAGTCCTTTCCCCGCATCCAATAATTTCTGGTTTACCCTTCTTCCCTCTTTAGCCAAGCTTGCCGCATTCTCATAAATAGCTTTCGCTTCTAGGGCGCTGAGGTAATTGAAATAAGCTATTTTTATATCCTTCACCAATTCCCTTTTATATTGTTCAAGCTCCTGCTTGTTCATCTTCACCATCGTTTCCCGTATTTGTCGGTTATGTTTGATATCCGTATTGATGATCGGCACGGAAGTCCTCACCTTGGCATCGTAATAATGTTGGGGCAAGAAATTAATCTGTTGGTTTTCGATCTGCGGGAAAGCCTGGCTCTGTGTCAACTGGTTCAGTGTGGTATACACCGGGTTCAGCATATCCCCAACCGGAAGGTCAATGGAACGACCACCATCTGCATGTGTATAGGTTAATTCGAAAGAGATGTCGGGTAAATACATCGTCCGGGCAGCCTCCAAACCATTCATGGCCCTTTTCAGGGATAGGTTCTTGGAAACCAACGTGAGGTTACTATCCAATCCCAATTTCACATACCTATCCAATATAGGATTCTGGGCTTTACTACTGCCCGAAATCCCCACTAAAAAGAGGCAAAGAATTAAGCATTTAAAACATGTTTTCATTATTAACAGTGTTAAGTAAGTGATCAAATTTTTTATTTCGTGCTTCCCATCATTTGAACAAAAGCCTCAAAGGAGGCATACATCATGTCCTTTACGCCTTCTTGAAATCCCACCACATCAATGATCTTTTCCAGATGTTGGGTAACATGTAGGGTAACCAGTCCGTGGACCGCCGCCCAGGCCTGCATAGTGACTGCCTCTACAGTCATCCCTTTAAAATAGCCCTGCTGTTGGCATTGGGCAACGGTCATTTTCAGAAATTCCAGCACGCGTTCTCCCTCCTGCCATTGTTCACTACCACATTGCTGGTCCAGGAAATCCATGGGCTCTTTCATCATAAACATAACTTCGTAATATTCAGGATGGTCCAAGGCAAATTCAATATAATTCTTACCAACGGCCTTTAACCGTTCAAATGGATCTTCCACGACTCCCAAGGGCATAAAACGGTCACGCATCATGGTGAAACCCACCTGATGCAGTGCATAGATCAAATCATTTTTATCTTTATAATAGAGGTAGATCGTGGTCGGACTGAAACCAATCTCTTGGGCGATCTTACGGATGGAGGTTGATTCATATCCTTGTTGCACAAACAATTTTTTTGCTGCTTCAAGGATCAATACCTTTAAATCTTCTTTTTGTTTCTGTTTTTTCATGGAGTTAGTGAATACAGAACAAAACTACTTAACACCGTTAAGTTTTTAAGAAGAATCAGTCATTTTTTTTAAAAAAAATTAAAAACTGAAAAAAAATGACTGATTATAGGGGTAAAAAGCGGTTTGATTACCGAGTTTGGAGGGAATTTAATTGTAACAAAAAAGGGTAGCCTAAGCTACCCTTCATCAACTAACCACAACTAATCTTACTTCACCTCTATAAGTCTTTTAACAACAATTGCTTCTTCTTTTTTACCAATTTTGATTGCCAATACGCCATCTTCGTAAGACGCATCGATATTCGCATAATCCACTACCTCTGGTAAGGTAAATGAACGGGAGAATGAAGTATAGCTAAATTCTTTTTTGCTATAGGTTTTTCCATCTTCTACTTTCTCCTCTTTCTTCTCAACGGAAATACTGATGATATTCTTATCTACGTTGATTTTAAAATCTTCTTTTTTCAATCCAGGAGCCGCCAATTCAATTTGGAATGCCTCTGGTGATTCGGTGATGTTTACCGCAGGAACGCGGGTAACCAAACGATCACTGATGAATGAATCATTGAATAGGTTGTCGAATACGTTGTTAACGAATGGGTTTACAGCGTCTGTATTGTACGATTTTCCAGGTAATTTAATTAATGCCATGTTTTAATTCCTCCTTATTAATAATGTAATGTTTTTATTTTTTTTAATTCAAATACACTAGCTCTTGTTCAATGAACGTACCAAGTGTTATTTTCATTATTTAAAGGACAAATTGACAGATATTGTTTTGCAATAAAAGACAAAATGACATTTTAAGGGAGATTAAGCCGTAGGGATAAGGGTGTTATCCTTTGCAGTATTGCAGGAGAATCAACTAATCTTTGCTGTAATGCAGGGAAACAACGGAATTCGCTAGATCACCACCGAAAGGAGGATTGGACTTACGGATCCGAACATCTATCTTTTGTACAGAAGAATAGGTTTCTACCAATTTATTAAGGATATCTTCCGCTGCGGATTCCAAAAGTTTACGGCGTGGACTCATCACTTCTACCAATATCCGATAGATTTCCTCGTAATTGATGGTGTTCTCGAGGACTTCCGAGTCGGGGTTTTTAAAAGGGAAACTTACAGAGACGGTAACAAAGAACTCATTTCCTAAAATCTGTTCTTCTTCGTAAAATCCAATGGGAGAATAAAATCGAACGTCTTCTAGGGAAACTTGCTGGATGATTTGGGCCATTTCTGTAAAGTTTTAATGATGGATAGCTTAAAATTAATCAATATTCTTATATTAACACAAATAAATCTAAAACCTATGCTCAAACAAACGTTAATCATTTCGATGTTAGGAATGGCAGGGATCTGCCAGGCCCAAACAAAATTCCAACCACAGGATACGGAGTTTTATAGCCCTGTACCTCCTGTTGTAAAAACATTTGCCAATAAAGCGCCCAGTGATGCGATAATTTTATTTGATGGGAAGGATTTGGGGGAATGGGTAAGTGAGAAAGATGGGAAATCGCCTGCGGCTTGGACTATATCGAATGGGATGCTGACGGTAAAACCGCAGACCGGAGGGATTAGGACCAAAAGGGATTTTGAGGATTTTCAATTGCATTTGGAATGGCGGAGTCCGGAGGTGATAAAGGGTGAAGGCCAGGGACGGGGTAATTCTGGGGTATTCCTGCAGGGGAAGTATGAGGTGCAGGTATTGGATAATGATGATAATAAGACCTATGTGAATGGGCAGGCTGGAAGTTTATATAAGCAGAGTGCGCCATTGGTGGAAGTCAGGAAACCGGAAAATGGTTGGCATAGTTATGATATTATTTATTCGGCGCCAAGGTTTAATGAAAATGGGAGATTGATTAAGCGGGGGATGGTTACTGTTTTGCATAATGGGGTTTTGGTGCAGAATAATACGGAGCTGCAGGGAACAACGGAGTATATTGGAATGCCAAAAATGGTAGCCCATGGAAGGGGGCCAATTGCTTTACAGGATCATGGGGATTTGGTTTCCTTTAGAAATATTTGGATAAGAGAATTGAAGTGATGGGAATTGAATGGAGGGGAATTGAATGAAGGGACCCTCGTCATTGCGAGGAACGAAGCAATCTTCCATCATGTCATGCTGAGCGTAGTCGAAGCATCTGTTCGTTAGTAACCGTACAGATCCTTCGACGATGCTCAGGATGACAAAGGGCATTCAGGATGACAAAGGGCATTCAGGATGACAAAGGGTGCGCAACGTGACAAAGGCCAAAGATTGCTTCGTCGTACCTCCTCGCAATGACGTGGTTCCTCGCAATGACGCAAAAACCTCCTCGCAATGACGTGGTTCCTCGCAATGACGCAAAAACCTCCTCGCAATGACGCTAAGCCTTAAAAAATTACCCCAGCCTACTTCAACAAATTAACTGAATACAAATCCTTCCTTCTATCCTGCAAGATCTTCACCGTCCCATACTCATGCAAATCCTTCAGCGCTGATAAATCCACATCCGCAATCAACACCATCTCCGTATTCGGTGTTGCTTCCGCCTTGATCGCATTATTCGGAAACGCAAAATCAGAAGGCGTAAAAACAGCCGATTGCGAATATTGAATATCCATATTATTTACCCGTGGCAAATTCCCCACAGATCCCGCTATCGCCACATAACACTCATTCTCAATCGCCCTAGCCTGCGCACAAGACCTCACCCGAATATATCCATTCTGCGTATCTGTCATATAAGGCACAAACAAAATCTGCATCCCTTGATCCGCCAAGATCCTGCTCACCTCCGGAAATTCCACATCATAACAGATCAATAAACCCACCTTACCACAATCCGTATCAAACACCTTTACTTCACTTCCACCTACCAAGCCATAATACTTAAACTCATTCGGTGTAATATGGATCTTCTTGTACGAATCCAAACTACCGTTCCTATGGCACAGGTAAGAAATATTATACAACTTTCCGCGCTCCATGATCGGCATGGATCCCGCAATGATGTTCACATTATACGAAACCGCAAACTGCTGGATCCGCTCAATGATCTCCTTGGTATGTTCTGCCAACTTCTCCATCGCCAAACGCTCCGGAAGCTCATTGTAAGGACTCATCAACGGCGTATTGAAAAACTCCGGAAACATGATGAAATCCGTGTTATAATCACTCACCGTATCCACGAAAAACTCTACCTGATCATAAAATTCCTGAAGATCCTTAAAAGAACGCATCTGCCACTGCACCAATCCTAAACGTATCGTCTGCTTAGAGGCCGAAAACGATTTGGACAAAGGTTCATAGTAAATGTTATTCCATTCCAATAAGGTAGCCACCTCCATGGATTCCGAATCCTCCGGAAGATAATTCTTCAAAATCTTCTTCACGTGGAAATCATTCGACAACTGGAAGGTCAAGGTCGGATCATAGATTTCTTTGCGTTTTACCTTTTCGATATAGGTACGCGGGGTCATGCTATCCGCATAGTTATGGTAATTCGGGATACGACCACCTGCAATGATCCGTTGAAGGTTCATCGCCTCACATAATTCCTTACGCGCATCGTACAATCGACGGCCTAAACGTAACGAACGGAAATCCGGATGCACAAATACCTCGATCCCGTAAAGGGTATCCCCTTCATTATCGTGTTTCTCAAAGGTACCATCATCGATTATCGCGTAGTATTTATCGTATATATTGGTTTTTTGCGAATCCAAAAGAATGGATAAGGCACAGGCCACCACTTTTCCATCCACTTCCACCGCAATCTGTCCATCCGGAAAAATATCCACCAGATCAACAATATTCTCTTTTGTCCACACATCCCCTAACCCTTGGTATGCCTCGGTCATAGAGTTTTTTAAATCCTTGTAATCTTTCTTACTAAGGTTCCTTACTTTAATATCCATATATTATTTGCTTTCAATGCCTGAAAACGGCAATACTATTCTAAAACAAATCCTATTCCAAAAAACCAAACAACAGCTAATAATTCTGCTTTTCAGAATATTGATCGAAATGTATGCTAAACCTATGTTTTCGGGGTAAAATCAAGGCCTTAGCATACTTAAAGCATGATTTAGTATACCTAACATACGAAAAACATACTTTAGGTATACTTTCACCATACTTTCAGGGCGAACCAAGAAGGCTGCTTATGCTTCGCCTTTAGGTCCTCCAAAGTTCAATGGGAATGGAAAATCCTTGGAATTGATCGGTCCATTCTGCCCTTCGAAACGTTGTATATTTTCCTGCAATGCATTCAATAATTGTTTGGCATGCTCTGGTGTCAAAATCACCCGCGATTTTACCTTAGCCTTAGGAACTCCAGGCATCAAACGTATAAAATCCAATACAAACTCTGTATTCGAATGCGTAATGATCGCCAAATTTGAATATACCCCTTCTGCCATCTCCTCGGTTAGTTCAATACTGATCTCTGGGTTTTCGGGTAAGTTCTGATTGTTGTTATCCATGTTTATAAATCGTTAATAATTATTTGCTGAATGTTCTAAAATCCTGATCCTTTTTAATGGAAAGTACCATTTCATAAATCAATCGGATGACATTGTCTACGTCTTCCTTATGGATCATCTCCACCGTGGTATGCATATAGCGCAAAGGTAAGGAAATCAGCGCAGAAGGAACCCCGCCATTGGAATAGGCAAAGGCATCGGTATCCGTTCCTGTCCATCTGGAGGAAGCTTGGCGCTGGATGGGGATATTATTTTGCTGAGCCACCTCGATCAGTTGCCTGTTCAGGTTGATCTGCACTGCCGGCGCATAGGAAACCACCGGTCCTTTCCCACAGGCAAGATCGCCTTGTGTAATCTTATTGATCATTGGGGTATTGGTATCATGCGTAACATCCGTTACGATCGCCACATTCGGCTTGATGTATTGGGAGATCATTTCCGCACCACGAAGTCCGATCTCTTCCTGAACAGAATTTACTATGTACAATCCGAAAGGCAATTTCTTCTTGTTCTCCTTCAATAAACGAGCTACCTCCGCAATCATAAAACCGCCTGCACGGTTATCCATCGCGCGACCAACATAATAACGATCGTTCAATACCATGAATTCATCTTCATAGGTAATCACACAACCCACATGAATACCCAATTCTTCCACCTCTTCCTTGGAAGTACATCCGCAATCCAGGAAGATGTTCTTCAACGATGGAGATTCTTCTTTTTCACCCGAACGGGTATGGATAGCCGGCCAGCCAAAGACTGCTTTTACAATGCCCTTATCGGTATGGATGTTCACTCTTTTGGATGGAGCGATCTGATGGTCAGAACCACCATTTCGGATCACATAGATCAACCCATCCTTGGAGATGTAATTGACAAACCAGGAAATCTCATCCGCATGCGCCTCGATGACCACTTTATAAGTTGCCTTCGGATTGATGATCCCCACTGCAGTACCGTAATTATCGATGTAGGTTTCATCCACATAAGGTTTTAGGTAATCTAACCACATACGTTGTCCAGCCCATTCGAAACCTGTTGGGGAAGGATTATTGATATATTTTTCAAAAAACTGAAGTGATTCGGCGGTTACCACACTTGGTCTTTCTTCCTCTAATACTTTCTTTTTTGCCATTTGTATTCGTTTATGCTGCACAAAATAAGTATTTCCTTAATTTTCGCAAAAATAAATCCGAAACCTTATCTTTACCGCATATTATTATTCAACATGATTGACCTGTTAAGTTTTATCCATTGGGAGCCTAAACCCGAAATATTTAGCATAGGAAGCTTTGGCGTACGTTATTACTCGCTTTGTTGGTTGTTGGCTTTTGTGGCATCCTACTTCTTGATGCTGAATGTTTTCAAACGTGAAGGAAAATCCCAGGACCTGTTAGATCAATTGACCATCTATATTTTTATAGGTACTTTGGTTGGTGCTCGTTTAGGACACTGTTTCTTTTACGATTGGGCATATTTTAAGGATCATTTCATTGAGATCTTCATTCCCATGCAGAAAGTGAACGGCTCTTGGCAATTGACCGGTTTTACGGGTTTGGCAAGTCATGGTGGTGCCGTAGGGATTTTGACCGCCATGTGGTTATTCGCCCGGAAAAGTAAAACGAATTTCATGTGGGTGGCCGACCGCCTTTCCTTGGTTATCCCGGTTGCCTGTGCGTTTATCCGTTTGGGGAACTTCTTCAATTCGGAAATGATCGGAAATCCAACCGACCTTCCTTGGGCAGTTGTTTTTGGCCATGAGGATAATATTCCACGTCATCCGGCGCAATTATACGAAGCACTTGCTTACGTGATCAGTTTCTTGATCCTATGGGGCATCTATAAGAAAAACATACATCCAAAACCTGGTAAACTATTCGGTCTGATGTTGATTCTATTGTTCACCGCCCGTTTTGTGATTGAATTTGTGAAACTGGACCAAGTGGATTTTGAAGCAGGCATGGCCTTGAACATGGGACAATGGTTAAGTATTCCATTCATCCTACTAGGGTTCTACTTTTTATTGAGAACACCAAAAGAACCGCAAAAAGTTCAGAATAAAAGATAATCTTCGCCCTGCCATTAGGCAGGGCTTTTTTAGCTCATTACACCTTGAAAAACAGAAAAACAACATTATTGATTCTAGGGCTTCTATCTGCAATAGGTCCTTTTTCCATCGATCTTTACCTGCCGGCATTCGATATCATTGCGCAAGATTTTAATACCAATGTAGAAAATGTACAATTATCCCTGACCTCCTTTTTCATCGGGATTGCCTTCGGACAGATGATATATGGTCCTTTATTGGATAAGTACGGTCGGAAGAAGCCTTTATTGGTGGGTTTAGGTATTTATGTAGTCGCATCCATTCTATGTGCCTTTACCCGAGACATCAATCACTTGATCTTATTACGTTTTCTGCAGGCATTGGGTTCTTGCGGGGGGATGGTTGGTGCCAGAGCGATGGTTGCGGACTATTATTCCAGCAGAGAAGCAGCACGGGTATTCAGTTTATTAATGTTGGTGATCGGGGTATCGCCTATCCTAGCACCCAGCATAGGTGCTTTTATGCTTCAACACTTGGATTGGCATTATATCTTTATATTCCTGACCATTTTGGCGGCAGTGATCTTATTGGGTACCAAGTTCCTTTTACCGGAAAGTTATGCCGGGAACAAAGAGCTGTCCCTCAAACCAAAATCCATCCTTTCCAACTTTTGGCAGGTCCTTTCCAATAATACCTTTATCTCCTATTGTTTGATCGGATCCATATCCTCCGCAGGAACATACGCTTATTTGGCAGGCTCTTCCTTCATCATGCAAACCTTGTTCGGACTGAGCAAAAGTCAATATGGATTGGCCTTTGCGTTCATTGCTTCGGCCATGATCATTGCCACCCAGATCAACCGCTGGTTATTGAAAAAACACAGCTCTGCGAGGATTTCTTTGATTGCTAATATCTGGCAGGCATGTATCGGCATCTGTATGGTCATCGCCTTAAGCTTGAATCTGCTGACCTTTCCGACCCTGTTGATCCTGATCTTTTTGTTTCTGTTCGGGTATGGATTTATCTTTCCGAATACCTCTGCCATCGCGTTATCCCCATTCAAAGGTTTAGCAGGCAGTGCATCGGCACTATTGGGATGTATTCAAATGGCTATTGGCGCATTGGCTTCGGCGGTGGTGAGCCTATTGCATAACAGTACAGCCTGGCCTATGCTATCGGTGATGGCATTTGGGGCCGTGGCTTCCCTAGTATTGCACCTGTTTGTAAGAAGGTTTGTGAAAACAAATACAGAATTGGCCTAGAAACTTGCTAAGGCCAATCGGTATCCATCCAATCCGAAACCAACGATTATACCTTTACAGTTCTTGGAAAGATAAGAATGATGGCGGAATGTTTCGCGTTGATGTACATTGGAAATATGCACCTCAATGACCGGCGTAGTGATGGCTGCAATGGCATCGGCTATTGCTACAGAAGTATGCGTATAAGCTCCTGCATTCAACACCACCCCATCAAAATTAAATCCGATTTCGTGTAATTTATCGATGATCGCACCTTCGGAATTACTCTGAAAATAGCTCAGCTCCAAACCTGGAAACTTCGCTTTTAATTCCTCCAGATAGGATTCAAAAGATTGATCGCCATAAATACCTTTTTCACGGACACCTAACAAGTTTAGGTTTGGACCATTGAGGATTAATATTTTTTTCATGAATTGAAGATATGCTCTAAAGATAATGTTAAGCGCTAAAGATACTATAATCCCTACATATCTCCATAGAAGTTACGGAAACTAGATCGTAGACCTACATTGATCACGCCTGATTTCTGTGTTGCTGCGCCTTCGATTCTATTGTATCGTTGGGTATAGCCCACTTCAAAACGAAGATTATATTTCGGGTTCAATACATAGGCAACTTTCATATCCGCATAGAACAGATCGTTCTGTATACCTTGACCGATTTTGTTGCCATAGGTATTTGGTGCGGTTTGATAGCTCTGGAAGATATCTCCACCATAATTTACAAAACCACCCATACCGTCTGCTGGGTCTGTACCGTAACGGCTATATAAGCCTTGGGCAGAGAAATCGAAACGGTTCCAAGAGTAGTTCACTAAACCAAGGAGCTCACGGAAGTTAGCACCCCGAGGGTGTGCCAATGGCTCTCCCCTGTTGGAATAATTGGAGATGGACACAAAGTGCTGGTAAGTATAAGGACGAACCATATTGTATTCACCCAAGATATTCAGGTTCTGTACGCCAAAGATGTTGAAGGCTTTAGCTCCTAACTGAGCACCCCATTTATTATGTACATAGCCATTATTGGCAAAGAATTCCTTAGCGGTGAATTCACCCAATAAAAACTGTCCATATACGGTTGCATTATTAAGCACCTTGTATTTGGCATTCAGCCCTAGGAACATTTTATCTGGTGAGGATCGGTTGGAGTTTTCTACGGCTCTAATGAACATGACCGGATTCAGGTAATTAAAATCAAAACCTCTTTTTCCAGCCTGTGTTTTATTCGCCCAAACCACCGATTGGAAAAAACCAATGGATAAACGGTTGGTCACGTTATAATCTAAATATTGAAATGCTCCCCATTTGATGCCATCACCATAACGGTTTCCAGAGTTCATGGAATCAATCCTTGGGTTGCGAGGGTCGTTCATATACGCCCAAATGGAGGTATATTGGACATTTCCTACTTTACCGGTTAATTTCAGATGAGCATAATTGGAGGAAAAGTCGGATAATAACACGGAACGGTAACCATCACCGATGAAGTTCTTATCATAGGCCAATGTCGCCTGCAGGTAATCACTGAAATCATAGGTCAGGTTGGCTGTTGCATACATCCAATCCTTTTCCTTGCCGAGGTGGTTCTTTGAAGCTGCTTGGCCAGGTACGACCATGGATTTCTGCACATACTCATCGATATAATGCGGGAATACGGCTTGGTTTTCAAAGAAATTACCATAAAAGGTAAATTTATCTTTAATATTTACTCCAGCTTGTATACCGCGGGTATTCAACCAGGTTGTTCTTTTATCGGCGTTGATCAATTCCTTACCGATCATAAAATCCGGTAGAACATCCAGGTAAAAAGTATGGTCATCTTTTTCCACCTCTATCAAATGTTCATTAAAGACCTTACGCATGAACCAATTATCCGAATTGACAGGATGCAGGGATTGAATGGAATCCATTTTCTCCAATAATCGGCCTTTGAACAAATAAGGCTTGGAAGACGTATGGTATCGGGTATCTACGGAATATAACTCTTCGTCGTATTTTTGGTAATGTTGGTACGAGTATGGTTGATTTTTTACTTGTGCCTGCGAGGTATTGAAATAGGCCATGCCCAACAATCCAGCAAACACATAGGTTAATGACTGTTTCATAAATAAATTTCCGTTTATTTGCGCTATTCTATCAAATTCTATTCCTAAATATCCCGCAAGTTACTTTTAATAATTAAGCTTCCCCTATTTTAAGTTCAATAAGTAGCTAAAACGTTAATTCAAACTTCTTATTTTACAGTACAATTTGTATATTGCGGTAATAAATCATCGTGAAACCCCTATAAACTAAATATGAAGCGAAGAACTTTTCTACAAAATTCGGCCGCGTTAGGCGCCGGTATGCTGGCTAGTAAATTCAGCTTTGCCATGCCTCCAGCCGATTTTCCGGTGGTGCGGGTGGCGGAAAAAGACCGTCATTTCCGAAGTAAGCCGATCGAAGATATGATCAAGGAATTCCAGAAGAATGTAGCCGATAAGGAATTGGGCTGGATGTTCAACAACTGTTTGCCGAATACCTTGGATACCACCATCTATGATGAAACCAAGGACAACCGCAAGAGAACTTATGTAATCACCGGAGACATCGATGCCATGTGGTTGCGCGATAGTAGTGCGCAGGTTTGGCCTTATCTTCAATTCATGAAAAAGGATCCGAAATTGAAGGATCTGATCCTGGGATTGATCAATAAGCAATCGGAATGTATCAATATAGACCCTTACGCCAATGCTTTCTATAATGATCCGACCAAAAAAGGAGAATGGTTCAAGGATCATACCGACATGAAACCCGGTCTGCATGAACGTAAATGGGAAATAGATTCGCTCTGCTACCCTATTAGATTGGCCTATCATTATTGGAAGGAAACCAATGATAATACCCCATTTGATGAAGTATGGGTGCAAGCACAGGAAAAAACCTTGCAGACTTTTATCGAACAGCAACGGAAGGAGAATCTTGGCCCCTATCGTTTTGAACGGACGACTTCCCGTGGTTCAGATACCCTTCAGGTAGATGGATATGGCTATCCGGTCAATCCCGTTGGTCTGATCGTTTCCAGTTTCCGTCCTTCAGATGACTGCAGTATTTTCCCATTCCTGATCCCTTCAAATCTTTTTGCGGTTACCAGTTTGAGGCAATCGGCAGAGATTTTAAGGAAAGTAAAGAACAATACCGATTTGGCGGCCAAAATGGAAGCTTTGGCCAATGAAGTGGATGCTGCCGTGAAGAAATATGGTATCATCGACCATCCTACGCATGGGCGTGTATATGCATTTGAGGTGGATGGCTTCGGAAGTTACCTGATGATGGATGACGCGAATGTCCCTAGTTTATTGGCTTTACCTTATTTGGGGGCAGTGGATAAGAATGATGAGGTTTACCAACGCACAAGAGCGTATATACTATCGGACAAAAACCCGTTCTTCTTTAAGGGGAAATTTGCAGAAGGAATCGGCGGACCGCATATTGGTCGTGATATGATCTGGCCGATGTCCATTATCATGCGTGCTTTCACTTCTTCGAATGATGAAGAGATCCGAACCTGTGTTCAGACCTTAAAGAAAACACATGGTGGAACTGGATTTATGCATGAGTCCTTCCATAAAGATGACCCTAAGAAATTTACCAGACATTGGTTTGCGTGGACAAATACGCTGTTTGGTGAGTTGCTATGGAAATTATACAAGGAGAAACCTCAATTGTTGAGTTAAGTTTTTTCAGCTAAAGCTGAGCTATAATTTAATTTAACGGGGCTACTTTGCTTGAAAACCGATGCAAAGTAGCCCCGTTAATTATTTTCACTAATTTCTTATCACAAAATCATTCAGGTAGATCTTTTTTGATTCTGCAAAAAGCACCTTAGGTTGTCCGTTTGTCCATAGGACAGCAGTGGATTTCGTACCGTTCAAATAATTCCCTAGCACATACACTTTGCCAGCAACAACTTGAATCGCCGTTGCGGCAAGACTTTGGTTAGGATTCAATTGATAGAGTTTTGTTCTGTTTTTATAGACTACCGCAGTACCCTTATTGTTGTTGTAAAAATTGGCTACATAATAATAATCCTGACCAGACATCGTACCAATGACATCCGTAGCAGAACCACCCAATAGCATTTTAAAAACCTGCACATCGTTTTTCCAAACCATGGCCGCATCGCCGTCCTTAGCAAAGTTTTCTTTACCGATCACATAGATATCCGAACCAATTGCATGGACATAATCGGCATAGGTATTTGGACCAGCAAGCGCAATCGCATAACCATCTTTGAACATGTGGGCATTACTATTAAATCGACCTGCCAATACTGGTTTACCGTTCGATTCCGTAATGGAAGTCAAAGTGGATGAGGCAAGACAACAAGCCTTTCTGGATTCTACGCCATTTGTCCACAGAAATAACCCATAGTAGCCTGAATGGTCTTTCGTTCCTCCAACATATACTTTTGAACCAATTACATTGATCGAAGTCCCACTATTAAAATTTCCGGCAGCAGTTAAATAGGAAATCCTGTTATTCTTCCAATAAGCAACGCGTTTTTTTCCTCCTGCAGCCATTTGGTAGCCTGTTACATGGGCTTCCTTAGTGTTCACTGCTGCAATCGCCAAGGCATCAGACCGTGTATTTGGCGAAAGATTGATCAGGGAATCGTTAATGCTCAAGATCGCGTTCCGATCTGCAGTCTTAAAATCTGCATTATATTTATAACCCGCATAGAAAAACGTAAGGGGCTTGGGTGTTGGTGTTGTCGGTGGATCTATGGGAACTTCCGGATTTCCTGGATCAGGAGTCACGGGTTCCACCTCTTTCTTACTACAGGAAGAAATAATCATCAACATGCTCAATGCCAATACGGCGCTTTTTAAATCTAATCTTTTCATAATTTTTATTTCTTGCTAATTGGCACACAAAAAAAGAACCAGTCTTAGACGGTATAGAAGGGTTGGCTATAGGAATTATATAAATCATGCTCTTTAGCATTTAAACAGGGAAATGAGGGTATATACAAAGTATCTACTTCATATTTTAACAGGGAATTTTAAAAATGATTGGCTACCTTATGGTAATTAAGCTAAGAAAAGTCATCTTTGCATAGCAATACAACATGGAGAACACAAATTATCACGCAGGTCCTATCGGCATATTTGATTCTGGATACGGTGGGTTGACTGTATTTAAGGAAATCTATAAAGCCCTACCTAAGTATGATTATATCTATCTGGGAGATAATGCCCGTGTACCTTATGGTACCCGATCTTTTGAAACTGTCTATGAATTCACCAAACAATGTGTGTTCAAACTGTTCGATGAAGGCTGTAACCTGGTGATATTGGCATGTAATACGGCATCTGCTAAGGCTTTAAGAAGCATTCAGCAGAATGACCTACCTCCGGGCAAGAAAGTTCTGGGTGTTATCCGGCCTACATCAGAAGTGGTTGACCAATTTACAAACACGAATAAAGTAGGGATCTTGGCAACCCAGGGCACCGTAAATTCCGGTTCCTATGTTATTGAGATCAATAAGTTCCATCCGGAAATCGAGGTTTTTCAGCATGCTTGTCCGTTATGGGTTCCCATTGTTGAAAATAACGAGATGGATAGTGAGGGTTCTCAGTTTTTTGTCCAGGAGGATCTGAAGGAGTTATTGGCTATGTCGCCTGATATGGATACTATTTTGTTAGCCTGTACGCATTATCCATTGTTGCTTCCTATTATTGAACAGTTCGTACCTAAGGGAATCAATATTATTTCCCAGGGTGAGTTGGTAGCGGAAAGTTTAGTAGATTATTTGAAAAGGCATCCGGAAGTGGATGAAAAATGCAGTAAATCTGGGGAGTTGAAGTTTTATACCACGGATGATCCGGTGGATTTTAACCTGAAAGCAGAGCTATTTTTTGGAAGAAAGATTGAATCGGAGGTGATAAAGGTGGTTTAGTATTTAAATAAATTCAGGTGCTTAATAAATTTAAAATCTCTAATATTAAAAGTGAATAATTCAATTTCTACTTCAATTGAAGTAGCTGCAATTAAAGCATCAGGAATATTTAAACCATGACTCAAATGATAACTATTTATCAAATCTATAGATCTTAAAGTAATTTCAGGATTGATTAAAATGGTATCAAATTTCTTTATTTTTTTGGCAATCTGTATACTATCATTTTTATGAATCGCTCCTTTTATTAACTCCATTCTACTTATTGCTGTTAATAAAACATTTTCAATCCCAACCTCATTTATTATCTCCTTTGTAAAATTGTGACGGTTCCTCTTATTATCAAGTAATTCAATTAGAACATCCGTATCACAGATTATCATTTTCGATTCCAAGATGATATACGTAAATTTTTGGCTGTGTAATTTTGATGTGAGAATATTTTCTGCAATTCTTTAATATCTATACTTGAATCACCTTTTTCAATTGCAACACCATTAATATGATATATCTTTTTAGATTTTTTCTTTTTTAAGGATGTTATGGAGAATTCCAAGTATTCACTTAAAAATGCTAACATTTTAAAAGTTTTAAATTTTTTATATTTAATTATTACTTCAGGCATTGCTAAATTATTTATTATCAAATTTATTGAAATGATTTTAGATTAACGACTGAAAATCAGTAATTAACATTTAATTAAAACTACAGTAAATTAGTGCAAGGCTGGAAGATATTGGGAACTCTTCGTCATTGCGAGGCTAGCCGTCATTGCGAGGAACGAAGCAATCTTTCAGCCTTTGTCATCCTGTGCAACTTCGAAGGATCTATACGATTACATACGAACAGATGGTTCGACTCCGCTCACCATGACATGCGGGAAGATTGCTTCCTCGTACCTCCTCGCAATGACGGGCAAAGTCTCCTCGCAATCAAAGGGAAAACCTCCTCGCAATGACGGGCAAAGTCTCCTCGTTATTAAAGGGAAAACCTCCTCTTATTAAAAGTAAATCTCCTCTGTTAAAATAAGTTAATCAAAAACTATTCTCCTCCAATAATCCCTAATTTAGGTCATCTAATTAGTACCTAATGAGATTTTTTATATCCTTTATTTTCTTTTTTGGCATCCTAATTCCAATATCCGCGCAGACAATCATCGGTCAAATCCGGGATTTGGCTAGTAAAAAACCATTATCAGGCGTAAAAGTGGAAAGTGCAGAGAACAAAACAGTCACTGACACTCAAGGCAAATTCTCCATCCAGGTTTACGGTCGCGACGACAGTCTAACCTTTTCCTTAAAAGGTTATAAAACCCAGCGATTGATCTACAAAAATGGGATTTACAGGTCTAATATCCAGATTGCATTAGAAGAAATTGTGACGGAAATTGAAGAAATTGTAATCGAGCGAAAAGTGGTCGGAAGTGATCAACCAAAAGTAAAACCCATTTTTATTGAGCAAAAAAAGAAATCAAAATTAAGGCAGATATTTGGAGATCGCGTTGATCTTTCTGGTGGGCCAAGGCCAGGATTTCTCGCCAATGGTAGTACCGCCCAATTATTCAGCATCAACGTCCTTTCTGTAATTTCCATGTTCAAAAAAGAAAAAGAACCTAAAAAATCAAAAGAAGAGCAATTGGAAGAGTTGGAAAGGGATATCCAAAATGCAGATTTTGTCTTCTCGAAGAAACTGATCACAGAAATAACTGGATTAACTGGAGATAGGCTCCAGATTTTTCAGAATATATACCGTCCTCCCTACTCCACATTAATTGAAATGTCTGAATACGAACTTCGGGTATATATTGAAAAAAGTTTTAAAGAATTTCAGAAGGAGAATCCAGCAGCTAAGAAACCTTAGCCTGTAGGCCCATAAAAATTAAGAAACCTTAGCCTGTAAGGCCAATGCATATAATTTCATCTGTTTCACCATAGCCAACAAGCCATTCGCTCTGGTAGGCGACAAATGCTCCTTCAATCCGATCTGTTCAATAAAATAAAGGTCTGCATCCGCAATTTCCTTTGGCGTATGACCGGAAAGCACTTTCACCATCAAACTCACCAAACCTTTGGTGATCACCGCATCGCTATCCGCCGTAAACCACAGTTTACCATCCTTCATCTCTGGAAATAACCAAACCTTGGATTGGCAGCCTTTTATAATATATTGCTCCTGTTTATTGGCTTCATCAATCAAAGGAAGCTCTTTACCCAACTGAATAATATATTCATATTTCTCCATCCAATCGGAATAGAAAGCAAAATCCTCGATTAATTCGTCCTGTATTTCGTTTATTGTCATTATCTATATTTAATTTCGGCCTATCACCTTAAGGTTTATCACCTGAAAAGGCTTAAACCAACATGGCAACTGCGCGTTTCACGCCAGCAACCAATGCATCTATCTCTTCTTTTGTATTATACACCGCCAAACTTGCCCTAACTGTTCCAGGAATTCCATATTGCTCCATGACCGGTTGAGCACAGTGATGCCCTGTCCGAACAGCAATTCCCAATTTATCTAAGATCACCCCAATATCATATGGATGGGTGCCATCTACCACGAAGGAGATCACCGAGGATTTCTCTTTGGCAGTTCCGATAAAGCGAATCCCTTCCACTTCCTGCAGACGCTCCGTTGCATAGGCCAACAAATCATCTTCATATGCTTTGATATTGTCCAATCCGAGGGAATTGATATAATCGATCGCTGCATTCAAGGTAATTCCAGCTTCGATATTTGGCGTTCCAGCCTCAAATTTAAAAGGCAATTCATTATAGGTGGTCTTCTCAAAACTAACGTCCTTGATCATATCACCACCACCTTGGTAAGGCGGCATGGCGTTCAACCATTTTTCTTTACCATACAACACCCCTACTCCGGTCGGTCCGTACATTTTATGTCCAGAAAAGACCAAGAAGTCCACATCCAATTCCTGAACATCAATTTTCAGATGCTGTACAGCTTGTGCAGCATCCAACAGAACCGGTACATTTTTAGCATGAGCCAAACGGATAATTTCCCTGATCGGATTTATCGTTCCTAAGGCATTGGAGACATAGTTTACAGAAACCAATTTAGTTTTATCATTCAACATAGCAGCATAAGCGTCCATATCCAATTCACCAGCCTCGTTCATCGGGATAACCTTCAAAACCGCTTTCTTAGTCTCACACAACATCTGCCAAGGCACAATGTTCGAATGATGCTCCATCGCCGAAATAATGATCTCATCCCCTTCATGCACAAATTCTTGCCCATAACAGGTCGCTACCAGGTTGATACTATCCGTAGTTCCTTTGGTAATGATGACCTCATAATCATGCTCCGCATGTATGAACTCCTGAACCTTACGACGTGTAACCTCAAAGGCATCAGTTGATATTTGGCTCAGATAGTGCACACCACGGTGCACATTACTGTTCATATCGGTATAATAAGCCATGATGGCATCGATTACAGCTTGGGGTTTTTGAGTGGTTGCTCCATTATCGAGGTATACCAAAGGCTTTCCATTCACCTCACGTTTCAATATCGGAAAGTCTGCGCGTATCGCCTGTATATCTAAATTGTTCAATTTTTCCAGTTTTGATAAAAGTTCTACAAAGTTAATATATATTAAAAACAATCGAGCAGACATTCCGTTAAATGAACGTAATAAAATATTTGAACATCTTTAAAACAAAATCCAATTAACAAAATTTAGATATATATTAAATTAAGTTTAATTACCTTTGTTTAATTATGCAAGAACAACCTTTGAACATACCAGAAGGCTCTAGGAAAGAGGTGATGACGTATCTGGAACCATTCATGTTGAATGAAATGGCGGATTACCTGAAACCTGTGGAAGACATGTGGCAACCTGCCGACTTTCTTCCAGACTCTTCACGTGATACTTTTTTTGAGGAAGTACGCGATCTGCAGGAAAGTGCGAAAGAACTTCCTTACGACCTTGTCGCAGTCTTAATCGGCGATACGGTGACTGAAGAGGCGCTTCCGACCTATGAATCTTGGTTGACTATGGTTGAGGACGTAGACAAGAACGAGCAAGGCGGCTGGATGAGATGGGTTCGTGCTTGGACAGCGGAAGAGAATCGCCACGGTGATCTATTGAACAAATACCTTTACCTTTCCGGTCGTATTGACATGCGTCAATTCGAAATCTCCTTACAGTACCTGATCAAGGATGGTTTTGATATCGGTACAGGGGCCGATCCTTACCGCAACTTTATCTATACTTCCTTTCAGGAATTGGCAACAAATGTTTCCCATAGAAGGGTTGCAGGTTTATCCAAAAAATCAGGAGATAAATTATTAGCTAAAATGTGTGGTGTTATTGCAGCAGATGAGGCAAGACATGCCAAGGCCTATATGTCCTTTATTTCCCATGCCCTGGTGGTTGATCCTAGCGAGGTGATGTTGGCTTTTGAAGACATGATGAAAAAGAAGATCGTGATGCCAGCGCATTTTCTACGTGAATCAGGAGAGCCACAAGGAGATGCCTTTGCGCATTTCTCCGATGCGGCACAACGCTTAGGAGTTTATACTGCGGTGGATTACGTGGATATCCTTAAAGAACTTATCGCGGAATGGAAGATTGATCAAGTAGGCGGTTTGAACGAAAAAGGCGAAAAAGCAAGGGATTACCTCATGAAATTACCTGATCGTTTGTTACGATTAGCAGATCGAATCAAGATTCCAGAAAAAGAGTATAACTTTAAGTGGATCTATTAAGTTTTTAATTTAATTATAGAAAATATAACCCGCCAAATAAATTGGCGGGTTTTTTATTAAAAATAACCCCTCAACCCCTTAAAAATCTTTAGGGGGTTGATTTGTCATTCCATCGTTGAAATTTCCAAAAATCCCATTAATATCCAACTAAAAATAACAATCCTATTTAAACATTCCGTACATTTACTTGTCATACTAATAATTGTTATGCTAAAGGAAAAATTCAATCAATATTCATTCATCCTGGATCGGACAGCCAGGCGGGTAAAACAGTATGCCCAGACCTCCTTTTCCAGCCATGGCATTGATCTAACGGTAGATCAATGGACGGTCATCAAAACGCTTTACGAAGCGAAGGACCTTACCCATAAAGAGATTGCAGATGAATGTGGTAAGGATCAGCCGACCATGACCAGGATCATTGATCTCTTGTTGAAAAAAGGATTGGTCATGCGGGTGGAAAACCCCAACGATCGTCGTAGCCTGCATATTCAATTGACCTCAACGGGCAATCAACAAGTCGAAAAACTTGCTCCGCTCGTGAAGGAATTCCGTATGAAAGCCTGGGAGAACCTAACAGACGAGGACTTCCAACATTTTACCAGAATATTAAACAAGATCTATTCAAATCTAGAAACAACATAGCTATGATAACAACAGATATATGC
The DNA here is from genome assembly GCF_004526235.1 of Sphingobacterium sp. CZ-2. GTDB lineage: Bacteria > Bacteroidota > Bacteroidia > Sphingobacteriales > Sphingobacteriaceae > Sphingobacterium > Sphingobacterium tenebrionis. The sequence continues at coordinate 1,585,292 of NZ_CP038159.1, forward strand.
ATTATCGGAGCTGGACCCGTTGGTCTATTCGCTGTCTTTGAAGCTGGATTATTAAAGATGCGTTGCCATCTAATCGATGCCTTGCCTCAGATCGGCGGACAACTTTCCGAGATCTACCCCCATAAACCCATTTACGATATCCCTGGATATCCGAGCATTACCGCACAGGAGCTGATCGACAATCAGTTGAAACAGATCGAGCCCTTCCATCCTACCTTCAGTTTGGGGGAACGCGTTGATGCGCTTCAGAAACAAGATGATGGAAGCTATATCGTGCTGGGATCTGAAGGAACACAGATCCACTGTCAGGTAGTGGTGATCGCTGGTGGATTGGGTTGTTTTGAGCCCCGTAAGCCGGAGATCCTGAACCTGGAAAACTATGAAGGAAAACAGGTACACTACATGGTTAGGGATCCGGAAAGATTCCGTGACCAACGTATTGTGATCGCTGGAGGGGGTGATTCGGCCTTGGACTGGACTATTTTCCTGAGTGATGTAGCCAAAGAAGTCACCTTGGTACACCGGAGCGATAGTTTTAGAGGGGCTCCAGATTCTGCGGAAAAAGTATACCACTTGGCGCAGGAAGGAAAGATCAACCTGCTACTCTCCCATAACCTGCAAAGTCTGAACGGAAATGGCCATATGGAAAGCATTTCCTTGATCAATAAGAACAAGGAGGCCATCCAGTTGGATACCGATCATTTTATCCCACTGTATGGCCTTAGCCCGAAACTGGGACCTATTGCAGATTGGGGATTGCAGATCGACAAGAACGCGATCGAAGTAAACACCTTCGATTATTCCACCAATATTGAACGCATCTTTGCGATAGGCGATATCAATACCTATCCCGGAAAATTGAAACTGATTCTTTGTGGGTACCATGAAGCTGCCTTGATGGCACAAAGCGCCTTCAGATATGTGTATCCGGATCAGAAGTTGAGTTTTAAATACACCACCGTAAATGGAGTAAACGCATTTTAGAACATGGAAGATATCATCACCATAAAAGTAGAAGACCGCGATGGCAGCACCCAAGAGGTGCAAGTACCTACCGACGTCAACCTGAGCCTGATGGAAATCCTGAAGGCTTCAGAATACGATATCCTAGCGACCTGTGGAGGAATGGCACTCTGCGCCACCTGCCATGTAGAAGTATTGGCCGGCGCAGAAAACCTTTCAGAACCTGAAGATCAGGAACTGGACATGCTCGACACCCTTCCTGATGCGGATTCGCAAAGCCGATTGGCATGCCAGATTCGATTGCATCCGGAAAATGAAGGTCTGCATATTAAGATCAGGGGCAGTTTGCAATAAAAATTATAAGTGTACTTTTTACACTTAGTTAGTTGGAATTAAGTCCTTGAGAACAAATAAGATAGGAGATTGTTTAATTAAGAAAAGGGGGCATAATCTAAAATTAATGCAATTATTTAATAGATAATGCAATAAAATGTCAGATATTTGTACCTTATTTTAAAATTCTTTTAAAGAAACATATGATGTTGCTAAATCGTTCTGAGAGAAACTTTCCAAGAGTTGTCGTTATAGGTGCTGGCTTCGGAGGGGTGGAAGTTGCCCGCCGACTGAAGAACAAGGAAGTTGAAGTATTATTGATCGACAGAAACAATTACCATACTTTTCAACCTTTGATGTACCAAGTGGCAACCGGAACCCTAGCATCGGATTCCATCTCTTTTCCACTTCGGAAAATGTTCAAGAACCAACAGAACTTTCGTTTTCGATTGGCAGAGGTCCAACAGATCAATACCGCTGAAAAAATAGTGCATACATCGGTAGGCGACTACGATTACGATTACCTGGTGATCGCAACAGGAGCTACCAGCAATTTCTTTGGCAACAAGGAAGTGGAAAAATACTCCCTTCCGATGAAGAGTATTGTGGAAGCCTTGAATATCCGTTCCTACATGATCCAGAATCTGGAAGAGGCTGTCCTTCGGAAGAATACCTCCGATAGAGAGCGTTATTTGAATTTTGTGGTTGTGGGTGGCGGACCAACGGGGGTTGAACTTTCTGGTGCGATTGCAGAATACCAACAGCATATGCTGAAAAAGGATTACCCAGAACTTTCTACCTATGAGATGAAGGTCTATCTGGTAGAAGGTACAGGAAAGATTTTGGGCGCCCTTTCGGAAAAATCATCCCGTGATGCGGAGCGTTATTTGAATGAATTGGGTGTGAAAGTGACCTTGAATACGGTAGTTACAGGCTATGATGGCAATACGGTCACCTTATCTTCCGGCGAACAGATTCCTACTAAGACGGTGATCTGGGGAGCGGGAGTTATGGGACAGATGCCAGAAGGCTTAAGTCCGGAAATCATTGAACGTGGAAACCGTATCCGTATTGATGAGCAATGCCGAGTTGAAGGGTTGGAAGATGTGTATGCGATTGGCGATGTTTCTGCTATGATCACGGAGGAGAATCCTCGTGGATTGCCAGGGGTTGCTCCTGTGGCGCAACAACAGGGTAAATATGTGGCAGAGCATATCATGAATGCGCTCAATAAACAGGAAAGTAAGGGTTTTAAGTATTTTGATAAGGGATCCATGGCTACGGTAGGAAGAAATCGTGCGGTTGTGGATATGGGAAGCCTGCATATGAAAGGCTTTTTGGCCTGGATGACCTGGATGTTCGTGCATTTGGTATCTATCTTTGGATTTAGGAACAGGGTGGTGACTTTTGTGAACTGGACCATCAAATTTTTAACGAAGAACTCGGGTATCAGGTTGATTATTCATAAGTACGAAAGACCAAAGCCAGAACCAAAAGTAAAAGCTGAAAATAAAGCGTATTAAAACAAACTAGATAAAGGTTAAAGAGGCCGTATCAAAACTTTCGAGTTAGATGCGGCCTCTTTTTGGTTCGGTATGTACGTATATTGTCAGTGGGATGTAAGTAGGGTTTAAGTATCTTTTAGCACTTACACCTCACTTACATGGCACTTAGAACATGCTTTCAGTGCGAAGGAAGTTTTGTTAAAATTTGTTAATATGGAGGGGGAGATATACGATAGGCATATGCTTTGCGTTTATGTATTAAAGAAAAGCAAAAGAGTAAAAATTTCATAATTTAGGTTAATAATTGGTTTGGTAAAATCCTGAGGTTCCCCACCTCAGGATTTTTTTGTTTTTGTTAGTTTTCTAGTTATTTGGAGAGCCTCCGTCATTGGGAGAGCCTCCGTCATTGCGAGGAGGCCGAACCCAATGACATATTTTTTCACCATTAGCCTTTTCTTAATGAAGTATATTATTAAAAGATAGATTATCTTCGCATATTTACCATCCTCATTAAACAAAAACAATCATGACAAATAAAGACATAGCTAAAGTCTTCAAATTATGTGGACAACTCATGGAGCTTCACAATGAGAATTCCTTTCGTACCAAAGCTATGGCGAACGCCTCCTTCCGAATAGATAAATTACCTTTTGCGGCCAGCACTTCCAACCTGGAAGAACTGAGCGAGCAACCCAATATCGGGAAAAGTACCGCTGAGAAAATCCTACAAGTTTTAACCACCGGCACGTTCCCTGAAATAGAAAAACTGATCGAGAAAACCCCGGAGGGCATCATCGAAATGTTAAAGATCAAGGGACTCGGTCCAAAGAAAATCCAGATCATCTGGAAGGATTTAGAGATCGAATCCGTGGGCGAGCTGTATTATGCCTGTAATGAAAACCGCTTGGTCGAAGCCAAGGGGTTCGGCTTAAAAACCCAAGAAGACATCAAGAAATCCATTGAGTTTTCCATCGCCAACCAAGGTTGGTTCCTCTATGCAAGGGTAATGCCCTTTGCGGAAAACCTAATCAAAAACCTTCAAGAAAAAACAAGCAATAAACTCTCGTTTACAGGAGATTACCGTCGAAAGATGGAAGTTTTACAGCAGGTACAAATCCTGTGCGAAGGAACATCTGAAGAAGCCCTTCAACTGGTTAAATCGCTGGAATTTGAAATGGATATAAACCAGGAAAGCGGCAGGATCAGCTTCCGGGAAGAGAATGGGTTTGCCTTTGAGGTCATCCCTACTCCTGCTTCCGATTTCGCCAAGAACCTTCTCTTAACCACCGGTTCTCCCCTACATATCCAGCAATTGGAAAACCTTGGCGAGCTAAAATCCTTGCCAACAGAAGAGGAAATCTACCAATCCTTGGGATTAGCTTATATAGAACCCGAACTACGCGAAGGCAATCAGGAAATCGAATTGGCGAAAACCAATAGCCTACCTACCCTCATTACCTATCAAGATCTGAAAGGAAGTCTCCATAACCACTCCACCTATTCCGATGGTGTGCATAGCTTGGCAGATATGGCCAACTATTGCAAAAACGAGCTGGGGCTGGAATACCTGGGTATTTGCGACCATTCCCGAACAGCAGTCTATGCCAATGGGCTTTCTATTGAACGCGTGGAAGAACAATGGCGAGAGATCGACCAATTGAACCAAGAGCTTGCTCCTTTCAAAATATTCAAAGGGATCGAGTCGGATATTTTGGGCGATGGCTCTTTGGATTATCCAGCCGAGATCCTATCCAAATTCGATTTTGTGGTAGCATCGATTCACGGCAACCTGAAAATGGAGGAAGAAAAAGCAACTAATAGGTTAATCAAAGCTATTGAAAACCCTTATACCACGATACTTGGACATCCGACAGGAAGGTTATTATTATCTCGCGCCGGATACCCCATCGACTATAAAAAAGTCATCGATGCCTGTGCCTCAAATCAGGTGGTCATTGAGATCAATGCCAATCCATTACGCTTGGATCTTGATTGGCGCTGGCAGCAATATGCCTTGGAAAAAGGCGTCCTCCTTTCCATCAATCCCGATGCGCACCGAAAAGAAGGACATCTGGACATGGAATTTGGCGTTTATGTGGCACGTAAAGGCGGCCTGACCAAAGAAAAATGTTTGAACGCATTTAGTTTATCAGAAATATCTTCTTATTTTACCAACAACAAGAAATAACCAAAATAATATCCTCATATCGATCATGAAGTTAAACGGAAAATCTTTTTTATTGGGATTGATGCTGATGGCTGGCACACAGACCGGACATGCCCAATTGATGAAGGCCAAAGAAATCTATACCAAGGCAGATTCCCTACGAGGGGAATTGACACCTTTGAGAACCTGCTATGATATCCAATACTACCACTTGGACATCAAGGTGGATATAGACAATAAATTCATCAGCGGCAGCAATGAATTCCAGTTCAAGGTAGTAGATCGATTCAATAAACTTCAGTTCGACCTGTTCGATAACCTCTCTGTAGACAAAGTCGTTTATAAAGGAAAGGAACTGCCTTTTACGAGGGAATACAATGCGGTATTTGTCACTTTCCCAAACTACCTGGAAAAAGGAACGGAAGATTCGTTTACCGTTTTCTATTCCGGGAACCCGATACAAGCCACCAGAGCGCCTTGGGATGGTGGGTTTGACTGGAAGAAAGACAGCAAGGGCAAACCTTGGGTCGCGACCGCTGTTCAGGGGCTTGGCGCGAGTGTATGGTGGCCAAACAAAGATCATCAATCGGATGAGGTAAACGGCATGATGATCTCTGTTGCAGTACCTAATGGCGTCATGAATGTTTCCAACGGAAGGCTTGTTAAAACCGAAAAACTGAAAGGAAATTACACCAAGTACCATTGGAAAGTGGATAACCCGATCAATAATTACAATGTGGCATTGAACATTGGTGACTATGCCCATTTCAAGGAAGTATATGCTGGTGAAAAAGGGAAACTGGACCTGGATTATTATGTGCTGAAAGAGAATGCGAACAAGATCGATTTTCTGAAGAAGAACGCCAAAGAAACCCTGAAAGCCTTTGAACACTGGTTCGGGCCCTACCCATTTTATGAAGATGGCTATAAACTGGTAGAGACCGCCCATTTGGGTATGGAACATCAAAGTGCGATCGCCTATGGTAACAAATATAAGAATGGCTACCTGGGTGGCGACGGATCAGGCACAGGTTGGGGATTGAAATGGGATTTCATCGTGGTGCATGAATCCGGTCATGAATGGTTCGGCAATAACATCACCGCAAAGGATCTGGCCGATATGTGGATCCATGAAAGCTTCACCAATTATTCGGAGGCCCTGTTCATCGATTATTACTATGGCAAAGAAGCCAGCCAGGCATACGTCAATGGTAACCGAAGAGGGATTACCAATCAAACACCTATTCAAGGTCCATACCATGTGAATAAGGAAGGATCTGGCGACATGTACAACAAAGGCGGTGTGTTACACAATATGATCCGCACGATGATCGATGATGACGAGAAATGGCGAGCGATTTTGAGGGGTATGAACAAGACCTTCTACCACCAGACCGTGGATTACAACGACATTTTGAAATACATGACCGAACACAGTGGCATAGACCTGAGCAAGGTCTTTGAACAGTATGTGCAACGAAAAAGCATCCCTACGCTGGAGATCAGAAATGCTGGTCGCCCGGGATCCTTTATAATCCGCTGGAATTCAGAGGTCGACAACTTCCATATGCCGGTCCACATCTTCGATAAAGATGGTAAAAAGGTATTGATAAAACCGACTACGAAATGGTCTACGCACCGTTTTGAAGGGCAGACCACGGAGACCATAAAAGCGGATACCTTCAATTATTATATCGGGGTGACCACACAATAATTGACAGTGGATTTCGTTAGCAATACCAGATATCGAAAAAATAAAAAAGTTCTTCGTAAAATGAACATTTTTATGGAAGCGGCTTTATATAAAAACCATTTTTTTTCATTAGGTTTGCATTTAAATTTTACAATATACTTTCACAAATAAATGGGGCTTTTTAATTGGTTTACGCAAGAAGTTGCAATAGACTTGGGTACAGCTAACACCCTGATCATTCACAATGACAAAGTAGTAGTTGACGAGCCATCTATCGTAGCATTTGACCGCACGACAAATAAGGTAATTGCCATCGGTCGGCAGGCCATGCAGATGGAGGGTAAGACACACGATAATATTAAAACAGTAAGACCATTGCGCGATGGGGTAATTGCGGATTTCACAGCTGCAGAACACCTGATCAGAGGCATGGTCAAACTGATCAATAAAGGAAAATCCTGGTTCTTCCCATCTTTACGTATGGTAGTTTGTATTCCTTCTGGTATCACCGAGGTGGAAAAACGTGCCGTACGCGACTCTGCAGAGATTGCAGGAGCAAAAGAGGTCTACTTGATCCATGAACCTATGGCAGCTGCTGTGGGTATCGGGATTGATGTAGAAGAGCCTGTAGGGAACATGATCATCGATATCGGTGGTGGTACGACCGAGATTGCGGTTATCGCCTTATCGGGTATCGTCTGCGACCAATCCATTCGTGTAGCGGGAGATAATTTTGACTCGGACATCGTTCAGTACATCCGTCGTCAACATAACATCATGATCGGAGACCGTACGGCAGAGAAGATCAAGATCGAAGTGGGGGCTGCTCTTCCGGAGCTGACCGATCCACCAGAAGATTTTGCTGTTCAAGGACGTGATTTGATGACCGGTATTCCTAAGCAGATTACCGTATCCTATACCGAGATTGCACATTGTTTGGATAAATCCATCTCTAAGATCGAAGAAGCTATCCTTAAAGCCTTAGAGATCACTCCTCCGGAATTATCAGCTGATATTTACCAAACAGGTATCTACCTAACTGGAGGTGGTGCTTTATTGAGAGGATTGGACAAACGTATCCAAGCAAAAACAAAATTACCTGTTCACGTTGCTGAAGACCCACTACGTGCGGTTGTACGCGGAACAGGGATCGCATTAAAGAACATTGGACGTTTCAAGTTCTTGATGCAGTAATTAATGAACAATACTTATTCCGTACGCGATATAATGTCTCTCAGCACGTTATATCGCGTACCTATTAAAAGAGATTTAGAATGAAAAACCTTTGGCTTTTCTTGGTAAGATACAATGCCTTTTTTTGGTTTGTGTTGTTCTTTACCGTATCTCTTTTATTGGTTGTCCAAAACAACCGCTACCAACGTTCTGCATTCGTCAATTCCTCTAATGTGGTCGTAGGTTCTTTCTACGACAAATTGAACTCTTGGAAAAGCTATTTGGCATTGGAAGAGACGAACAAAAACCTGGCACAGGAGAACGCTGAATTAAGACAGCAATTGCAGAAATTCATTCTTGCCGATACCTTGGACTCTGTCCAGATCGCTGATTCCATCGAAGAAAACCGTTATCGGTTTACCATCGCCGAGGTGGTGAACAACAGTATACATCAAAAGAGCAATTTCATCACCATCAATAAGGGATCGTCCGAAGGCGTGGAAAAAGGCTTGGGCGTTATCACGTCCAATGGAGTTGTTGGGGTAGTATTGAATGTTTCTCCTCATTTCAGCACGATTCAATCCTTATTGCATCCAGATACCCGGGTTTCCGTGACCTTGGACACCACCAATGTGTTCGGTTCGCTGGCTTGGGGAAACAATGTGGATCCTAGATTTGCGTTGGTTAGGGATATTCCGAACCATGTGAAAGTGCAAAAAGGCATGAAGATCTATACCTCCGGATTTTCTTTGTTCCCGAAAGGGATCGAGATTGGCACGGTGGAAGAAACAGGGATTGTATCGGGTGAGAGTTTCTTGGATGTGAAGATCAGGCTGCGCACCAATTTCAGTAACCTGAACCATGTCTATGTAGTGAAGGACCTTTTGGAGAACGAGAAAAATTTGTTAGAAACTCAAACGGAGGATAACAATGGGTAGTGTGGTATTATTTAATCTGTTTCGGTTTGTGGCCTTGATTGCTCTGCAGGTGGTCTTGTTCAAGAATGTGGGTTACTATAACCTGGCAACCCCCTTTCCTTATATCTTGATTATCTTTTTATTACCAATCAATATTCCTAATTTTATACTATTCTTGTTGGCCTTCGCCACTGGATTAACAGTAGATGCTTTTTACGATTCCATCGGAGTTCATGCGGCAGCATGTGTTGCTTTGGCCTGGTTCAGGATCTTTTTCCATAAGATCACCCTGGACGTGGATGCACAGAATTCCTTTGAAACGCCTGCCTTGGGCAACATGGGATCCAAATGGTTCTTATCATACATCGCAATAGGTACCGTGGTACATCATATCGTACTCTTCCATGTGGAGTATTTTAGTTTTTCTAATTACTTAAGTACGCTGTTGAGCATTCTACTGAGCAGTATTTTCACTATCTTGTTAATCATGCTGATCAGCTTGCTGGTTTATAGGCGGAAATCAAGATTATTAGGCAATTAACATAGTAAAGGGTTCATTTCATGAACAATAGTTTCTTCAATCGTAAGTTCGTTATTCAGGGGATTTTTATAGCCATCGCATTGGTTATTGTAATAAGATTGTTCTATATACAGATCATCGATGATCGGTATTTGCTTTCTGCGAACAATAATGTGATGCGGAAGGAGATTATCTATCCTGCACGCGGGGTAATCTTGGATAGGAACGGAAAGATGTTGGTGGAGAACGAAATGGTATTTGATCTTATGGTGACCCCAAGAGAGGTTAAGGATATTGACACCCTCCTATTCTGTGAACTTTTGCAGATCGATACAGCGGATTTCAATAAACGCATGAAAAAAGCTAGAGCGGAGTCGCCATATCGCCAATCTGCCTTTATGAAGCAGGTACCAATACAGATTTTTGCTCCTTTTGAAGAACAACGCTATAAATTTCGAGGATTTTATGTTCAGAAAAGAACGGTAAGGCACTATCCAGACAGCATAGCCCCGCAGTTTTTGGGTTATATCCAAGAGGTAAACGAAAATGACATTAAAAAATCCAATGGTTTCTATCGTTCGGGAGATTATATTGGGGCATCGGGCGTTGAACGTGCATATGAAGATTTGTTACGTGGGAAACGTGGTGTAAAGAACAGGATGGTGGATGCCCTTAACAGGCCACAAGGGGTTTTCATGGACGGTAAATACGATACTACGGCTGTTTCTGGAGAAGGCTTGGTTTCTTCCTTGGACAAGGAACTCCAGGTTTTGGCCGAGAAGATGATGAAGAACAAACTGGGCTCGGTAGTCGCTATCGAACCTTCCACTGGGGAAATCCTGACCTTCGTCAGTAGTCCGGGTTATAACCCTAATTTGATGGTCGGCAGGGAACGCGGAAACAATTACATGAAATTATTGGAGGATCCGAACAATCCGATGTTTATCCGGCCGATACAAGCATCCTATCCCCCAGGATCTGTCTTCAAGGTCGTGGCAGCCCTTACAGCGCAACAGGCGGGCGTGATCAATGAACAGACGGTATTTTATTGTCCTGGAGGCTACCGTTATGGTGGTGGACGTGCGATTATGCGCTGTACCCACGTGGATGGAGCAACAGGCTTGGTGAAATCCATCAAGATGTCCTGTAATACGTACTATGGTTATGTATATGCCAAGATGATCGATGGTCGAGGAATGGCCAGCTATAAAGCTTATGACCTTTGGCGTGATGGTCTTTTGAAATTTGGTCTTGGCGGTAAATTGGGGATCGACCTGCCGGGAGAAAAAACTGGTTTGGTTCCTACTTCCAATTTTTATAGCAAACGCTATGGAAGCGACAAGTGGAAATCTGGGTATAACATTTCCCTATCCATCGGGCAGGATGCCTTGGGTATTACCCCGCTTCAGATGGCGAACGTGATGGCCATTGTGGCTAACCGTGGATTTTACTATCGCCCGCACCTGATCAAAGGCATCGGAGAAAAACAGATCGTGAAGGAAGAATTTACGGAGAAGATCTTCGCAGGTGTGGATGCCAAATACTACGAACCGGTTATCGAGGGAATGAGCCAGGCGGTCAATCAAGGTGGTACAGGTGCTGCATCTCGGATCGCAGGCATTGAAATGTGCGGAAAGACCGGTACGGTTCAGAACCCTCATGGGGAGAACCATGCGGTATTCTTTGCCTTTGCCCCTCGGGAGAACCCTAAGATTGCTATTGCCGTATTCGTGGAGAATGCGGGATATGGTGGTACCTGGGCGGCGCCTATTGCCAGTATGCTGGTGGAGAAATACCTGAAGGATACCATTACCTTACCGAAATATATTCAGGACAGGATCTACAATGGAAACCTCCTACCGAAACCAAAAGTTAAGGTAGAAAAAGAAGATCCCAAACTGAAAAAAGATAGTACGAAGAATAAAAAGGACAGCATAAAATTAAGAACCACGGCCATTGAACCAAAGAAGAAGGAATCGGCAATTTTAGTACACCATAGTCAGGTAAGAAGGTAAGATGAATAATTTACAGAATAAGAGTTTCTTTGGGCGGATTGACTGGATTACCATTGGTCTATGGATGACCCTATGCTTGATCGGATGGTTCAACATCCATGCGGCAGTTTATGATGCAGAAAATCCGGGGTTGTTCAATTTGGCAACGAATTACGGAAAACAATCAATCTATATTTTTACTGCCCTGATCATCGGAATCTGTATTTTAATTATTGATTCCCGGTTCTTTATCTCTTCGGCTCCTATTATCTATATCCTGGTGATATTGCTCCTCATAGCGACCTTGGTAGTTGGACGAAGTGTTGGTGGAAATCAATCATGGATACCATTGGGAAGCTTCAGGTTACAACCTTCTGAATTCGGAAAGTTGGCGACCTGTTTATTGTTGGCCTATTACCTCAGCAATCAAACCAATAAAACGCCCAACATGAAAACCTTGATGATTGGTGCGGCAATTGTATTTCTTCCGATCGCTTTGGTTATGCTACAGAAAGATACCGGCTCAGCCTTGGTTTTCTTTTCCTTGATCTTTGTTTTTTATAGGGAGGGTTATATCGGTTCATCGGTTTTGATTATCGGGGGATTGGCCATTCTGCTGTTTGTTCTGGCTTTATTGATCAACCAATGGATTCTCATTGGTATAATTGCCCTCATATGTGGATTCTTTGCTTTTATGATGCGTAAAAAGCGAAAGAATATAATCAATATAGCCTTATTTTTTGCCTTTTCATCCATCTATATCCTCAGTGTAGATTTTGCCTATAATCAGATCTTGAAACCCCATCAAAGAAACCGTATTGATGTTATTTTAGGAAAGATTGAGGATTTACGTGGGGAAGGCTATAACCTAAACCAATCGAAAATTGCAATTGGATCGGGTCAACTATTCGGAAAGGGCTATCTGCAAGGAACCCAAACGAAATACAATTTTGTACCGGAGCAAAGTACCGATTTCATCTTTTGTACTGTGGGTGAAGAATGGGGTTTTGTGGGCTCGGTTATCTTGATTTCGATCTATGTGGCGCTACTATTACGCATAGTAAACATTGCTGAAAGGCAAAGGACTGCCTTTGCTAGAATATATGCTTATGGGGTGGCTTCTATCCTATTTTTCCACTTCTTTATCAATCTAGGAATGACCATAGGTTTGGTACCTGTAATCGGAATCCCATTACCATTCATCAGCTATGGAGGTTCTTCCCTATGGTCATTCACCATCTTATTGTTTATTCTACTTCGATTTGACTCGTCGAGAAAAGGGCTATAACCTATCGAGTACCATTCGGATAGCCTTGTCCACAATCTCCTTGGGATTGCTGGCGAAGGTTTCATTTACCCGACTGGCTAGGATGGCGTTAATGGAGATCGCATGATGTCCTAACATATTGCTGAGTGCATATATTCCCGCTGTTTCCATCTCCAGATTGGTAATTTGATAGCCATTGACCTTGAAGGTATTGGCCTGCTTGATGAGATGGGGATAGGTATTTTGCGAACGTAGGTTTCTTCCTTGTGGCCCATAAAATCCCGGCGCGGTCATGGTTACTCCCTTTGGAATATCATGCGCAAATTTCTTCAAGAGCCTTTCGGAGGCATGCGCTACATAAGGTTTAAAAGTAAGGTCATGGAATTTTTCGATGACAGCCTCTTGGATTTCTAATTCCTTGCTGTTATACGGCTTTTGATAATACTGCATGAGGGTATCAAAACCAATGGCATATTCGCTGGCCAAGATGGTACCCATGGCAATATTTCCTTGTATGGAGCCGGATGTTCCGATCCGGATAATGTCGAGCGATTTAATCTCCGATTTCAGGTTCCTGGTTTCAAAATCAAAGTTCAATAGGGCATCCAATTCATTCAAAACGATATCGATATTATCTGTTCCTATGCCGGTGGAGATAACAGTCAATCGCTTACCATTCACATGACCGGTATGGGTAATGAATTCCCTTTTTCCCTTTCGGATTTCGATATCATCAAAATATTTGGATACTTCGGGCACCCTGTCGGGATCTCCTACAAAGATGATGGTATCGGCAATGTCTTCTGGTTTTAGGTTAAGATGGTAGATACTGCCATCTGCATTAAGAATTAATTCAGAATCGTTAATCATATCGTTCGTAAGTAAGTGATTTTTAAGTCCGCTACTTTTTCAAGTTTCCCCAGGACTTCGTTCACATGTAATTTACGAATTTCAAACTGCAATTTGCAATTCAAATCAAATTCTTGGTTTAATAACTGTAAATCTGCATCTTTCATGATCCGCATGACATCATTCATCTGTACATAATCAAATTGGATCTCGTAGACATCATTTACGGTGAGTTCTATAATGTTTGCTACCTGGAGTGCTTCCTGGGTAGCGGTTTTGTAGGCATTGATCAAACCGGGTACACCCAATAGGGTTCCGCCAAAATAGCGTACAACAACCACGAGCACATTGGTGATGTCCTGGGAAAGCAGGACGTTCAGGATTGGTCTTCCGGCTGTACCGGAAGGTTCGCCATCGTCGTTGATGCGAAAGACATTGCGGTCGGGGGTTAATCGATAGGCATAGCAATGATGCCTGGCTTTGGGGTGCTGGCTTTTCAGATCGGCAATGATATCCTTCAGGCTGGATTCATCCCTGAAGGGATAGGCATAGGCAATGAACTTGGAGCCCTTGTCGCGGAAAATCCCTTCCGAGGGCGATTCAATGGTCCGATAGGTATCTTCAAATAAACTCACAGAAATGCAATTAATAAAACGGAAATTAAAGCCAAAAATACCCCAATTTTATTGGAATTGCTAAGTTTCTCGCGGAAAAGAAGGACACCAACCAAAGCGCCTACGGAGATTACCCCGATATTCATGCCCGTAAATACGATGGATGGGTTGTCTGGCAAGGCGCGATGTGCCTTCATATAGAATACGATATTGCCAAAGTTGAACATCCCGAGTATTAATCCATAGGCTATGGATTTTAGATCCAAGGCTTGTTTCTTAATAAGGAGCAGATAGGTTAGAAAGAGTATGGCAAAGCCCAAGGCCAGGACAAATACGATCCAAAGGGAGGACATATAGGTGATTTCTGCTGATTGGGCGACTTGCTTGAAAAGGATATCGATGATCCCCATTCCGAAAAAGACGGATAAAGGGAATATCCAGGTGTTATCTGTGGAGTTGTTTTGTGTGTTACTTGTTAGGCTGCTATCTTTTTTGTTCCATCCGATGGAGAAGATAATGGCCAAAATACCGACTGAAATCCCGATCAATTTGGTTGGTACGACCTCCTCACCCATCCATAAAAATGCGGCTATTAAGGGGATGAAAAGGGATAAACGTTGGGCGACCTCTGTTTTTACAATTCCGCCATAGCGAATGGACATAGCAATGCAAATGAAGATGGCGGGTAATAAAAAGCCTAATGGAAGGTATAAATGCCAAGGCAGTTCTTTTTGCCAAGGGATGATTGCCGGTTTTAAAACCAAATAGGTTAATAAGAGTGCCATCGGATAGTTCCAGACCAGAAGCTGCAAGTAATTGACGCCTTTTTGTTTCGCCAATTTGATGATAACGGCTACTGTAACGGAACAGAGTACACTTAAAAGTACATAGATCATACGGATAATGTATTTTGACTCCGCAAATATAAGCTTATCCTAATTATTTATTTATCAGTTGGGGGTTGGGGTTGGAAATTGAGGGTTTCGAACATTTATATATGGAAATATGACATTAAATCATGGTAATTAAGCTGATGATTTTAATTATTTTAAACAAGTATTTTTATTCTTTTTTAGTATGATTTTTTGGTGTTTTTTTTAATGTTTTTTACAGTAATTTTTAAAGATATTTTTTTGTTATATTAAAACTTAAATATTTCATAAAATATTATAAAATAGAGGATTATGATTATTTTAACAATTTATAAATATATAAATTACAATGTTTTCAATGAATTTTTAATCATTTTTTATTGATATTTTTAACTGTTTTCATACTATTTTATTCATGTTTTTTATCCATATTTTTTGACTAAAAATCAATTTTTTTGAAAAAATATTTTGCAGATATGGAGATTAGCTCTATATTTGACTCAAATTAAACGGGAATGCACAAACAATACACATATACAAACTTTTGGTTCTTTTATTTTTATGATAAGAGCAGGGACTAGTATATGGTATCGGAAGCGATATATGAGGTCCCAAATGTAAAGTTTGGGACCTTTTTTTTGGCATCCAGCAAAGCATTCAACAATAAACAACACAGTAAAATTTAAAATGAGCGAGAAAACAAGAATAGCCATCCAAGGAGTTAAAGCATCCTTTCACGAAGAAGCAGCATACAAGTATTTCGGTACGGAGATCGAAACATTGGAATGTACCTCTTTCAAACAGACTTGCGAAATGTTGAAACAAGGAAAAGCAGACTACGTGGTAATGGCGATTGAAAACTCGATTGCAGGTAGCATCCTGCCAAACTACAACCTCCTGAGGGATTACCGATTCCATATTATTGGTGAGGTCCATCTGAACATTCAGCAACATTTATTGGCGCTTCCAGGGGTTAAGCTTTCTGATATACATTATGTAGAGTCCCACCCTATCGCTATCCGCCAATGTGATGAATTCCTTTCCGAGCATCCTGAATGGACGATAAAAGAGGGAATGGATACCGCTGCATGTGCTAAAAAAATATTGGATGATAAGTTGACAAACACCGCAGCGATTGCTTCTGAAGCTGCTGCAAAACTATACGGTTTACAGATCCTGGAAAAAAGGATCGAAACCAATAAGAAAAACTCCACCCGTTTCTTGATTCTATCCAACGACTTGGAGGAACAGAAAAATGCAAACAAAGCATCTATTTCTTTCCAGACTTCTCATGCGATTGGCGCCTTGGCCTCTGTGTTGCAATGTTTTGCAGAGCAGAATGTAAACTTGAGTAAGATCCAATCCATGCCAGTGGTTGGACGTAGGAACGAATACGACTTTTATGTGGATGTGGAATGGAAAAAGCAGTCGGATTATGATGCTGCCATCCGCAAGGTCCTAAAACATACCGTGAACTTCAGTATCATGGGTGAATATGTGAAAAACGAAAAAATCTAAATCTAATTAAATACGTAAAAATTAAAGACAACATACAATGAAACATTCATTAGACATCCTTCCTTTAAAATCTTGGTTAGACACAGGGGATAAACCATTAATCATCGCGGGACCATGTAGTGCAGAGACAGAAGAGCAATTGGTATCCACTGCACATTTGTTGGCCAACACTGGAAAAGTGAATGTATTACGTGCCGGAATCTGGAAACCACGTACGCGTCCAGGAGAATTCGAAGGTATCGGAAGCATCGGTTTGGAATGGTTGAAACGTGCTAAAGAAGAAACCGGATTGTTAACGGCTACTGAAGTTGCTACAGCAAAACACGTGGAAGAAGCCTTGGCAGCTGGCGTAGATGTACTTTGGATCGGTGCCCGTTCGACGGCAAACCCATTCACTGTTCAGGAAATCGCTGATGCGCTTCAAGGTGTAGATGTTCCTGTATTGGTTAAAAACCCGGTAAACCCTGATTTGTCTCTATGGATCGGTGCGCTTGAGCGTGTGAACAGAGCGGGTATCAAAAAATTGGCTGCGATCCACCGTGGATTCTCTTCTTACGAGAAAACAGCTTTCCGTAATGAACCGATGTGGGATCTTGCCATCCAATTAAAAACGATTGCTCCTGATCTTCCGATCATCAACGACCCTAGCCATATCTGTGGTAACCGTGAGCTGATTCCTTACGTGACCCAAAAAGCGATGGACATGGATATGCAAGGATTGATCATTGAATCACATATCGATCCTTCGGTAGCTTGGACTGATGCCAAACAACAGGTTACGCCAGCAGGCTTAGCTGAACTATTGGACAATCTTTCTGTTCGTAAACCAGAATCCAACAACCCTATTTTCGAGGATAAGTTGGCTGAATTACGTAAGCAGATCGATAAGATCGATGACCTTTTGATCAAACAGATCGGCGACCGTATGAAGATTGCAGAGAAGATCGGTGAAGTTAAAAGAGATAACAACGTAACGATCCTTCAGGTGAACCGTTGGGATGAGATTGTTCAGAAACGTGTTCAATTGGCAAAAGCATTGAACCTGAGCGAGGAATTCACCGTGAAATACCTAGAGTTATTGCACAACGAATCTATCCGTAAGCAAAATGAGGTGATGAACACAAAAACTGTGACGGAGGCCTAATGACTGCGGAAAGCATTGTTGTAAAACACCCATCCAAAAATATAAAAGGCACGGTTCAACTTACTGGCTCAAAGTCAGAGAGCAACCGTGCTCTTATTATCCAAGCATTGAGCAAGGGCTTGGTGAAGGTTGAAAACCTTTCAGAAGCTGCTGACACAGTAACTTTGAATGCTGCTCTGACCTTGGCTTCCAATGCATCTTCTTCCAACGAAACGTTGATCGATATTGGCCCTGCTGGTACAGCGATGAGGTTTCTTACCTCCTACCTGAACCTGATAAAAGGAAACTTTATCTTAACTGGAACTGAACGTATGCAACTTCGTCCGATCGGAATCTTGGTTGATGCCTTGAAAGATTTGGGCGCTGACATCCATTATCAAAAAAAGAGCGGCTTTCCGCCCTTAAAAATTGAAGGGGGAATGATCCAAGGAAAAGAAAAGATCAGTATCCAAGGCAATGTTAGCAGCCAATATATCTCATCCTTATTATTGATTGCTGCTAATCTCAAAAAAGGTTTAACAATAGATATCCAAGGGGAGCTGACCTCAAGACCTTATGTAACTATGACCTTGGAAATGTTGAAGGAATGTGGGATAGACTATTCGTTTACAGAAAACCAGATCCATATCGCCAAGCAGGATTACCAAGAAACCACCATCTATGTAGAGCCTGATTGGAGCGCTGCCTCCTATTGGTATGCTATCGTCGCCTTATCCGAAAATGGGCATATCATCCTTCCTGGACTAAAAGAACACAGCCTTCAAGGTGATATGGCGATCGTAGAGATCATGAGCCATTTCGGTGTGTCGTCTAGTTTTGAGCAGGATGGCCTGCATTTAAGGAAAACCACGCTTGATTCTGAAAAGACATATTTTGATTTTAAGGAATGTCCCGATTTGGCGCAAACTGTTGTTGTAGTTGCTGCTGCTTTGAAAAAGGATGTTACTTTTACAGGCCTGGAAACTTTAAAAATCAAAGAAACAGACCGTATCTTGGCTTTACAGACAGAGATTGCCAAATTTGGCGCTCAGCTGGAGGAAGATCAACAAGATTATCACCTGAAAACGTCTGCTGTATTTACACCCGAAACAGTAACCTTTGGCACCTATGAAGACCATAGAATGGCGATGGCATTTGCACCATTAGCCATGGTATTTCCGGAGGTGATCATCGAAGAACCGATGGTGGTGGAAAAATCCTACCCAGAATTCTGGAAGCATTTAAAGGCTCAAGGTTTCGAGATCAACGACTAATCAATCTTTAAAGAATCAGGATCAAAGATCTAATCAATTTTTATAGAATAAGCTATTTATTTAATAGGCTAAATTATTTAACATCATTTTTCATATATTTACGGGCATTATAGCATTATGGCAGGAAATTCTTTTGGCGATATTTTTAAGATTACCACTTTTGGTGAATCTCATGGGAAGGCTATCGGGGTAATTATTGATGGTTGTCCATCATTAATCGACATCGATGAGGAATTTATCCAATCGGAATTGGATAAGCGTAGGCCAGGCCAATCTAAAATTACTACCCAACGGAAGGAAAGCGATACTGCTCAGATCCTTTCGGGAGTTTTCGAAGGAAAATCTACCGGAACGCCGATTGCTATAGTGATTCCCAACGAGGATCAACGCTCTAAAGATTACTCGCATATCCAAGATAAATTCAGACCTTCACATGCCGATTACACCTACCAACAAAAGTATGGTATCCGTGATTATCGTGGTGGTGGTCGTTCATCTGCTCGCGAAACTGCTGCTCGGGTAGCCGCTGGAGCTATTGCAAAACTATTCTTAAAGAAACATGGTATTGAAGTATTCGCGCATGTTTCTGGTGTTGGCCATATTGAAGCGCCAAATATCGATGTTACAAACCTTTCTACGCTATTGGAGATCAGAGAGGGAAATATTGTTCGCTGCGCAGACCCTGCAACAGCAGCTGAAATGGCGGAATTCATCGATGGCATTCGTAAAAATGGGGATACCGTTGGCGGAAGAATATCTACCATAATCCGCAATGTACCAGTGGGTTTAGGTGAGCCGGTATTCGACAAACTGCATGCCGATCTTGCCAAGGCAATGATGGGGATCAATGCAGTGCATGGTTTTGAATATGGTTCAGGTTTTGAAGGTTCCTTTATGAAAGGTTCAGAACATAATGATATATTTGTCAACGAAGATGCTAAAGTAAAAACATTAACCAATTTTTCTGGTGGTATCCAAGGCGGCATTTCCAACGGCATGGATATTACCTTTAAAACTGCATTTAAACCTGTGGCAACCATCATGCGTGATCAAGCAACAATAAATGAGGAAGGCCAAGAGGCTACAATCTCGGGCAAGGGACGTCATGATCCTTGCGTGGTACCTCGTGCTGTGATCATCGTGGAAGCGATGGCTGCATTGGTGATTGCAGATCACCTATTGAAACATAATGCTTATTTAAATAATGCCTATTAGCGACTATATACTATCCTGCGATATCGGGGGGTCACATATTACATCTGCTATTGTCGACAGGTCGACATGGACAATTATTGAAAAAACTATCACGCGTTCGCATGTTAATTCGCTGCAAAATGCTAAATCGATTTTTCAAGAATGGACCTCCAACATGAAAAACTGCTTGGCCAAAATGGAATCCCAAGTGACCCAAATCGGCATTGCAGCACCCGGTCCCTTTGATTATGAAAAGGGAATCCCGCTGATGAAGGGACAGGCAAAATACGATAGCATTTATAAAGTTCCGGTAACAGATCCTATTATAGAGGGAATCGGAGATGAAAACCTCCATATTCGTTACATCAACGATGCTGCGGCATTTTTACAGGGTGAAGTTTTCGGAGGTAGACTGGAACATAAAGATTGTGTCCTGGGGGTAACTCTAGGAACAGGATTGGGATCGGCTGTTTGGCGGAATGGCGAAAAGGCATTCGATGCGGATCTATGGAACACAGTCTATAAGGATTCCATCTATGAAGAATATTTGGTAACCCGTTGGTTCACCAAAAGATTTGAGGAATTGACCGGAAAATCAGAAAAAGGGTTGCGTGAGATTTTGGAGAACAACAAAGGCGCAGAAGTTGATCAATTATTAAAAGAATATAGTCAAAACCTAGCCAGCTTCCTCCATTTCTTTAGCCAAAAGCATCAATGTAAGCATTTGATAATCGGCGGAAATATCGTAAAGGCATGGGATCTTATTTTTAAAGATAAATCCCTTTTGAAAGGTTTGGACATCTCTATAGGCAAATACCAGGAACATGCGGCCATTATTGGTGCTGCTTCCCTATTTTCAAACGAAGAACAATAAATCAGGTAATTAAATCTTAAATCGGAAAATATCCTCCTTAGAACAAAGGAGGATATTTTTTTGGATTGCTTTCAGACATGATCTGATAAGCAGTTTCTACCACATCATCTACAGCAGGTTTAGTGAAGTAATCACCATCTGATCCGTATGGCGGTCTATGTGCTTTAGCGGTCAAAGTCCTAGGTTTAGCATCCAGGAAGTAATAACCACCTTGTTTTTCTAAAATCTCATGGGTAATGAACGCTGATGCCCCTCCTGGAAAATCCTCATCGACAACCAATAATCTATTGGTCTTCTCCAATGATTTTGCTGAAATAGCTTCCCTATCAAAAGGTTGTAGACATTGTGCGTCGATAATTTCAATCGAAATTCCGACCTTATCCAATTCCAATGCAGCCTCCTGAACGATCCTTAACGTAGAGCCATAAGAAACAACCGTGATATCAGATCCTTCCCTTAACAGCTCTGCCTTGCCGATCGGCACGGTGAAATCACCAATATTTGCAGGCATTTTTTCTTTCAAACGGTACCCATTCAAGCATTCGATGACCAATGCTGGTTCATCCCCTTTTAATAAGGTATTGTACATACCAGCAGCTTGCGTCATGTTCCTTGGTACACAGATATGCACTCCGCGAAGCCCGCCCAATAAAACTGACATCGGAGAACCCGAATGCCAGATCCCTTCTAAACGGTGCCCCCTCGTTCTCACGATCAAAGGCGCCTTCTGCTGACCTTTAGTCCGATAGCTCAAGCTTGCCAGATCATCACTCAATACAGGAAATGCGTAGATCAGATAATCGAGGTATTGGATCTCAGCAATCGGTCTGAAACCACGTACCGCAAGCCCAATACCCTTTCCAATAATGGCAGTCTCCCGAATTCCAGTATCAAATATACGTTGTTCACCAAATTCCTCCTGTAGTCCAGCAAAACCTTGGTTCACATCTCCAATTTTCCCTACATCTTCTCCAAATGCCAATAAACGAGCATCCTTATCAAAATTAGCTCGGAAGCAGGCATTCAGAACTTCCCTACCATCTACGATAGCCGCATCTGCATCATAGTTTGCAGGAATCTCCTCCACCTTTAGCGGAGAATGCTGTGTAGAAGAATACAACTTATCGTTGAAGCGGAAACTATTAAGCTCCTGACTTTTTTTGTACCAAGCCAATAACTCTTCTTTTCCAGCAACCTCCACACCGCGCAACTCCCTGATCACCCTTCTAACATTGACATAAACCTCCTTTAGAGAAGGCTCTGTAATAGACAATAAGGTTTTCAAAGGTATTTCCACTGCGTGGTGATTGATCCCCTGAAGCAGTTCAATGGCTTCCGTTAGATCAACCTGTAAGGTCTTTTTATAATCTGACCAGGCACGTTTCTGTTCTTGTCGAACAAAATCCTTGGCCTCTGATTCAATCTGTTTTAATTCCTCTTCATCTGCAATACCCGAACTCAACATCCATTCCCGCATGCGGTCATTACAATCAAAATCCGTCTCCCAAGTCAATCGTTCGGGAGATTTATATCTTTCATGCGAACCCGAGGAAGAGTGTCCCTGAGGTTGGGTCATTTCATAGACATGCACCAAACATGGTTTGCAATGCTCACGAGCATATTCTGCAGCCTTTTCGTACACCTCACAAAGCCCGGCATAATCCCATCCTTTGACCTTAAAGATCTGGTAGCCTTGTCCTGACTCATCCTCCTGAAATCCCCTCAACACGTTGGAAATATCCCCTTTGGTTGTTTGAATTTCATTAGGAACCGAAATCCCATAGCCATCATCCCAAATGGAGATCACGACTGGAATCTGCTTTACCCCAGCGGCATTCACCGTCTCCCAGAACACACCTTCTGAGGTAGATGCATTTCCAATGGTACAGAAGATTACTTCCTGACCATCTTTGGTAAACTTTTCACTGTGTGAAAGCCCTGGATTGTTACGATATAGTTTAGAGGCTAAGCCGAGGCCGAGAATTCTGGCCATCTGCCCACCTGTAGTAGATACATCCGAAAAGGAGTTGACCTGAGCGGTCTGATCCAACCATTCGCCATCCTCATCCAATAATTTCGTGGAGAAATGGGCCACCATCTGCCTACCTCCGGAGGAAGTATCAGCGGAAAGGTCGGGATTGGAATACAATTGGGAAAAGAAATGATAGATACTGCTGATGCCTAAGGCAAATGCTAAGGTTTGATCCCGGTAATACCCAGAACGCCAATCTCCAGGTTTGAAAACCTTGGATAAAGCAATTTGTGCTAATTCTTTTCCGTCGCCAAAAATCCCAAACTTTGCTTTCCCGGTCAGCACTTCTTTCCTTCCCAACAAACTTACGATACGGCTTTGAACGGCTAGTTTATAATCGTCTATAAGGACCTGGCGGAATTCCTCATAACTAATTTTCTCTGAATTAAATTGCACTGGTCTTGTCGCGTTTAAATCTGACATTAAAGTGTTTCCTGTTTTAACAAAAGTAATAAAATAAACCTGTATATCTTAATCCGAAGAGAGGTTTAATCCCATGTAATTTGAATTAATCACTTAACATTAGGACTTTATTCACTACTTTTAGCCGTATTTTTATTTTAACATGAGTAATATCCATTTTTTTGATGCTAGCAACGGCGCAGGAAATTTTGGTGATCTAGAGAAAACCATTGCTGTCAACAACCTATTAGAGATCCCTTTGCCCGAACGGGATGGGAAATGGATTGCAGCCTTTATTGAAAATATTTCCGAAGCGAATTTACAGGTAGCCGAACCTGAGATCATTATGAGTACGGAGGGCTTCCCCTACTTTAACCTGAAAACGGTGGCCAATGGGGAGAATTTCCATGCCTATGTGATAAAAAATAAACTTTCGACCTTATTAAAAAGCGGATTTGGGGTGGCGATCAATACCCATAAGGAGCAGCCGGATTGGATGTTCAGTTATGGGGATCTGTTGAACCTGGAATTGAATGGCGAATATTACACCGATGAGAGCCTATTTTCCAAGAACACGGGTGATTTTGCAATCGGAAGCGATGAGGAGATCCTTGTTGGTCAACCATCCGAGGAGATCCTACCTGCCTATGTGAGGCGACATATGAGTGAATTCCTACAATATTCAGGCGTTCGAAATCCGATGGTCATGTTGATCGCGAGGAATTATACCGATGAAGAAAAAGTTTCGCAGGATCTGGTGCTGAATCTTACGCCAAAGAACTTTGCGAATGAGCGGGAATATCAGCAGGCGATGAATACCATTTCCTGGTTTCTACCAAAACATTATTCATTGGTTGGATTAGATTCGGAAGCGGTTGAATCGGGTTTTCAACCCTTATAGTCCAAATAAAAATTTAATAATAATATGTATTTATTCAATGTCCGGGTGTATGGCATCCTGGTGAATGAGCGTGGAGAGGTATTGATCAGTGATGAGCGCACCGAAAACGTTTCATTCACGAAGTTTCCTGGTGGAGGACTAGAATATGGGGAAGGTCTGTTAGACGCCCTTAAAAGAGAGTATCAGGAAGAGACGGGGATGGAGATAGAAGTGGTGAGACACATCTATACAACCGATTTTTGGGAGAAATCGAGCTTTAACGAGAGCCAGATAATTTCCATTTACTACCAGGTGAGGTGTTTGAATGAGGTAGATTTAAAGATTAGGACGGAAGTTTTTGATTTTCGGGAGGAGTCTATTGAAGGTAAGTTACAATCCTTTCGTTTGATTCCTTTAAAGGTATTACAGGCGAAAGATTTTACGTTTAAAACGGATCAAGTTGCTTGGTTAGAATTTTTAAAAGTTGCAGATAAAATCAAATTATAATATAAATGTTGCAACTTTTATTTGATATTATAACAAAAGGTTTTTACTTTTACAGTAGGTCTTGGAGATGAGATGAGAATCCAAATTCAAGATTTATGTTTTGAAAACACCTAGTTCTATAGGGTTTTATTAATAGTTAGTGTGATTTTAAGGCGATACTCCCCGTATCGCCTTATTTTTTTGAAGTTTTTTGAGGTGTTTTCGAGGTATTTTTGAAGTTGTAGTGAGGTTGTAGTGAGGTTTTTTTGATGGCAGATATCTTAAAAGGAAAAAAAACGTCATTGCGAGGAACGAAGCAATCTTTATTTAAGTCGAAAGATTGCTTCGTTCCTCGCAATGACGAAAATGTCGCAATGACGATAATGTCGCAATGACGAGATGGTAGACAGGACGAGAGTCCTAGCCGAAAGAGCTCTTACTTAAAAAAACTCCTACCTAAAAAAATAAGCCAAAGCCACTACCACAGCACCACCAATAATGATTATCCATTTATTGACATCACCACCATGTGCCCCTTCTTGACTCTTATACTTATAATCTCTTTTAAATTTATCTAAATCCATAACACTCCCTTTCTTATTTAATTCTTGAATGATTTAATTCTTAGATGCAATCAAACCCTAATTTACACAAAATTTCTTCAAAAATTACCAACAACCAAGATTCCCCTTATGCAAAAACTATCATCTCTCTCCTCAAAACCCAGCAATCCCCCTCAATAAAATCCTTCAACCTATCTACTCATGATGATATGGCTCCCCCCTCATGATCGTATAAGCCCGATACAACTGCTCCACAAAAAACATCCTGATCATCTGGTGCGAAAAGGTCATCCGTGACAAAGAAAGTTTATAATTCCCCCTATTGTAAACCTCCTCCGAAAACCCATATGGCCCGCCGATCAACAACACCAAACTCGACACACTGGAAACCATCTGCTTCTCCAAAAAAGCCGAAAACTCCACAGAACTCAATTCCTTCCCCCGTTCATCCAATAAAATCACGAAATCCTGATTGCTCACGCTCTTCAATAACAAAGCTCCCTCTTTTTCCTTCTGCTGTTCCTGGCTCAAGTTCTTCACATTCTTCAAATCCGGAATCACCTGCAATTGAAAATTACAATAATGTTTCAAGCGCTTAGTATACACTTCAATTCCATCCAAAATATGTCTATCATCTGTCTTTCCAATACAGACCAACGTAATTTTCATTCTAAGTAAATTAAATCAAATATATTTCCACCCTTTCCATCCAACTGCATCATCAACCATCCCAAGCCCAAAAATAAACAAAAAAGGCAACCCTTTATGAAAAGGATTGCCTCATATTCCTAAAGCCTAACCAAGATTATTAAAAGCGCATTAGCTTACCTTTCAAAATCCCTTAAAAGCTATTTATTTTTTAGCTACCAAAGTAACGTCAAAGTTGATCTCTTTAGAAATCAAATCATCTTCTTTACCTGCATAGTTCACTCCCCATTGAGCACGCTCAATATTGAAGTTAGCTGTTGCTTTAACATCAGTTTCTGTTGCTTCTGTTACTTTAGCATCAAAAGTGATGTTTTTGCTGATTCCTTTGATCACTAAGTTTCCAGAAATCACTAAATCTTGATCAGTTGCACCTGCTTTAACCTCTGTAATTGTGAATGAAGCCTCCGGATGAGTCGCAACAGCGAAGAAATCATCAGCTTTCAAGTGGCCATCCAATTTTTGTTTGTATTCACCTTCCAAGTCAGTAGAGCTGATGCTGTTCATATCCAATACAAAGTTTCCGCCAGTTAATTTACCAGCATCAACAGTGATCGATCCAGATTTGATGTTTACAGTACCTGTGTGTGCACCAGTTACTTTAGTACCTTTCCAAACCAATTTAGAAGCAGTAGTGTCTACATTGTAAACCGATCCTGCAACAGCAGTAGTGTTTTCTACGGCAACTGAATCTTTGGTTTCCGCTTTTTTACCTTCAGGGTTTCCAGCACAAGATGCTAATACAAGAGCAGCGATAGCTGATAATAATGTGATTTTTCTCATTTTTATATGTTGAAACATTTAATTAATGGCACAAAAATAGGGTTGCCCTTTTATATGGGCAACCCTTTGAACTTTTTTTAACATTAATCCGACAATCGTATTTTTAAACTACGATGTAAAAATAATTAATGTCCGGCAGGTTGCGCTTCTACACGACGGATATCCGCCCCTAAAGCTTTCAACCTTTCCTCAATATTTTGGTATCCTCTTTCGATCTGTTCAATGTTATAGATCGTTGATTTTCCTTGAGCAGACAATGCGGCGATCAATAGCGAAACCCCGGCACGAATATCCGGAGAGGTCATTTCTATACCACGTAATTTCGTTTGTTTGTTCAATCCAATCACGGTTGCACGGTGTGGATCACAAAGAATGATCTGAGCACCCATATCGATCAATTTATCCACAAAGAACAAACGGCTTTCGAACATCTTCTGGTGGATCAAGACATTTCCTTTCGCCTGGATAGCGGTTACCAAACAGATACTCAACAAATCTGGCGTAAAACCTGGCCATGGAGCATCAGAAATTGTCAGGATCGACCCATCAATAAAGGTGTCGATTTCGTAATGATCCTGCGCAGGAATGAATATATCGTCGCCACGAAGCTCAAATTTGATTCCTAAGCGTGAAAATACCGTTGGGATAATACCCAATTCCTGGAAACACACATCCTTGATCGTGATCTCGGATCCAGTCATTGCCGCTAGACCAATGAAAGAACCGATTTCGATCATATCCGGCAACATTCTATGCTCCGTACCACCTAAACGCTCTACCCCTTCAATGGTCAATAGATTAGAACCGATTCCGGAGATTTTTGCCCCCATGCGGTTCAACATCTTACACAATTGCTGTAGGTACGGCTCGCAAGCAGCATTGTAGATCGTAGTTGTTCCTTTTGCCAAAACCGCAGCCATGACAATGTTTGCCGTACCTGTTACAGAAGCTTCATCCAATAGGATGTAAGTTCCTTTCAACTGGGTAGCATCTACATTGAAAAAGTGGTTTTCTGCATCATAAACAAACTTAGCCCCTAATTTTTCGAATCCCAAGAAATGGGTATCCAAACGGCGGCGACCAATCTTGTCACCTCCTGGTTTAGGAATAGCCGCTTTACCGAATCTCGCCAACAAAGGACCAACGATCATGATGGAACCTCTTAAGCTTCCACCTTTGCGTTTGAATTCTTCCGATTGGAAATAATCGATATTGATGTCCTTGGCTTCGAATTCGTAGGTATCCTGATTTACTCTATTGACCTTCACCCCTAAGGCAGCCAATAAATCGATCAATTTGTTCACATCCTTAATATCGGGGATGTTGCTGATGGTCATTTTTTCTTCCGTCAATAATACGGCTGAAATAATCTGTAGGGCTTCATTTTTCGCGCCCTGAGGAACAATCTCCCCTTTCAATGGTTTTCCACCATGAATTTCGAATGCATTCATAAGATATATAGCGTAGTCGATGAATTATTTTTGGTAATTATTCTTCCTTCCACCCGGATTGTTCATCGGGCGTTTGGAATTCGACATCTTCTTATTGTTGTTGTTATTGTTATTATTATTGTTGTTGTATTTGCGTTGGTTGTTGTTCTGTTGACTAGCACCAGAACTCGAACTACCGCCTGTGCTCTTCATCCTGTTTCCTGGAGGCGGCGTTTTGAAATCAACCTTGGTCAATACCGTATCCGCTGGTAGGGACAGTTCGCCGTTGGACAATAAAGAAAGATCATTCAGGATCTGTTCGTCCGATACGGAATCCTTGTTCCAGGTCAGGTAGGCCATCTTCATGAAATTGGCGATGCCAACTGTCATTTTCTGTCTAGCCTCTTCATTGGAAACTGCTTTTGCTTTGCGGATCATCTCTTCCACGGTATAGCCATAATGTTTGAAACGGATATTATGGTTCGGATATTTAAGGGAATCCGGTTTGTGGTGGATATTTTCTTTGGTCGGGATCGGGTATGGCGAATCTACATCGATCTTAAAATCAGAAATGATGTAAAGATGGTCCCATAGTTTATGTTTGAAATCCGATACATCGCGTAGATGCGGGTTCAGAACACCCATCATATCAATGACCACTTGTGCTAGGCGATTACGTTCTTCGCGATCTGTTAAGGTACAGATGTAATCGACCATGTTCTGCACATTCCTACCATATTCAGCTAGGATAAGTTTAGGTCTGGTACTGTTATAGTCAAAAATCATATTTATTGTTTTACCGTACAGGTAATTTATTTTATTACTCTTGGATTATTCCACGATTCTCAGTTTGGCAAATTTAAGCAACAATTGCTTCTGTCCCAACTCTTTGAAAAAAATAGTTGCTTTAATATCCGGTTTATTTCCCTCCAGGTTGATCACCTTCCCAAAACCAAATCTTTCATGCTCCACTTCCATCCCTACTTGCAGGTTGGATGTATCCGATGGCGCAAAACCTTCGGTAGGTTTATGTGCCTTCGGCAATATCGAGGTCGTTTTCACCACCTTAGGTTTCGGTTTGGAAAACACATCGCCTGTCTCTTTTCGCTGCCAAGATACGCGTTCTGATTGAAAATCCTCGGATCCAACCGCAGAACTTCGCGGTTTGAAATCCAAATCCAAACAACTTGGGTTCAATTCATCCAAGAATCTACTTGGCTCACAGTTATTTAAGGTTCCCCAACGATAGCGTGAGGTGGCATAGGAAAGATGCAATTTCTTTTCTGCCCGTGTAACTGCCACATAGAACAATCGGCGTTCCTCTTCTAATTCCGAGCGGGAATTGAGTGACAACTGCGATGGAAATAGATTCTCCTCCAATCCTACGATGAATACCACCGGAAATTCCAATCCTTTAGAGGCATGTATAGTCATCAAAGAAACCGTATCTGCATTTGGATCCTTATCGTTGTCATCGTTGGTCAATAAAGCAATGTCCTGCATGAACACATCCAGGCCTTTTTCCTCCAGGTCCTCCCTCTCCGAAAACTCCTTGATACCATTCAGCAATTCCTGGATATTCTCGTATCGAGCAAGGCCTTCAACAGATTTATCCTCGTAAAGATCCTTTAATATGCCGGAATGTTGCGCGATATACATGGCGGTATCAAATGCCGTATTGGTTTTGGCCATTGCCTGGAAACTTTGGATCATGATCCCAAAATTGGTCACTGAACCCGCGCTCCTTCCGTCCAAAAACATCTGCGCATTGGCTACCACATCCCAGAGTCTAAGTTGGTTCTGGTCTGCAGCCACCATGATACGGTCTACGGTGGTATCACCGATTCCGCGTCGAGGATAATTGATCACCCGTTTTAAGGCTTCTTCATCATTCGGGTTAAAGGTCAATCGGAAATACCCGATCAGGTCCTTGATTTCCTTACGTTGGTAGAAGGAGGTTCCACCATATAATTTATAGGGAACTCCCAGCTTTCGAAGGGCTTCCTCCATGGATCTGGATTGCGCATTGGTACGATATAGGATTGCAAAATCCTTAAAGTTTAAGGTCTTAAGCGATTTTTCCTGCAAAATGGCCTCAGCAACAATCTTTCCTTCTTCATTATCCGAAAAAGCACGTGTAACTTTTATTTTTTCTCCATCCTCATTGTCGGAGAATACATTCTTTTCTAATTGATTCTTATTGTTGGCGATGATGCTGTTCGCTGCATTGACGATCATCTTGGTCGAACGGTAGTTCTGTTCCAATTTATAGACCTTCACATCCGGATAATCCTTCTGGAAATTCAAGATGTTCTGGATATTGGCACCGCGGAATGCATAGATACTTTGCGCATCATCCCCTACCACACAGATATTCTCGTTCACTGCTGCCAGTCTTTTCACGATCAGGTACTGGGAAAAGTTGGTATCCTGATACTCATCCACCATCAGGTATTTGAACTGATGCTGGTATTTGTACAGCACATCGGGATGTTTGTTCAACAGCACATTGGTCTTGAACAATAGATCGTCAAAATCCATGGCCCCGGCGCGGTAACAACGTTGCGCATAGGTCATGTAGATCTGTCCCAATTGTCCCCTTCCATTGGCGATATCCTCCGCCATAATGGCTTCGTTCTTATTATATTCCTGCGGAGAGATCAGGTTATTCTTTGCTGATGAAATCCGACCATATACATGGTTTACATTGTACAGTTTATCATCCAGGTTCAACTCTTTCAAGATGGCGCGCAATAAGCTCTTGGTATCGTCTGTATCGTAAATAGTAAAATTGCGGGGATAACCGATCAGTTCAGCCTCCACCCGTAGGATACGGGCAAAAACGGAGTGGAAAGTTCCCATCCAGATGTTCTTCGCCTCTTGACCAACCACCTTCATGATACGCTCACGCATCTCTTTCGCAGCCTTGTTGGTAAAGGTTAATACTAATATATTGAATGGATCAACGCCCTTTTGAATCAAATGGGCCACCCGATAGGTTATCACACGTGTCTTTCCAGATCCTGCACCTGCTACAATCATCACCGGACCTTGAGTCTGCTCGACAGCCGCTCGCTGGGAAGGATTTAATCCTGCTAAAAAATCCAAAATTCGCTCCTAAGTTTAAATATCTATTGCCTCTATTTATGGGGACTCAAAATTACGAAAAATACATGGAGTAGACAATAGATGAGAGACGTTAGATGAGAGTTTATAGATGATAGACTATAGACGATAGACCCGTCATCGTAAGTTTGTAAGTAAGTTATAGGAATTAAAGAGACAGAATATAATTTTGTATTTCATTTAGGATACAGCGAGAGAGGGAGTAAGATTTTTAATCGTCATTGGTCCTTGAGAGACCCTTCGCAATGTTAATCCCCCTCTCTTATTCCTATCATAAACTTGGACAGTTCATTAGGCCAGGAGCCTGTTTTTACGATTGATAAGTTATGATAAGAGCTGCTGTAATCCACAAATATGATATACAAATATGGTAACAGGTATTGATTGTTCAAAGGATTATTTTGACATTTCTGTCCAATCGGGAGAGAAAGAGGTTTTCAAGGGTCGTTTCCGTAACGACCAAGCGGGTTTTGTGGAGGCCCTGGGCCACATGCACGGCAGCCATATAGCGATGGAGGCCACCGGTCCCTATTACTTCCGCCTGGCAAGGTTCCTCTGGGAAAGGGATGAACGTGTCTCGGTCATCAACCCCCTTGTCATCAGGCGTTTTTCCCAGATGACCCTGGCCAGGACCAAGACCGACAGGAAGGATGCCCAGCTCATCGCCAAGTTCACCAGCATGACGGAACCTGCCCAATGGAGGCTGCCGGAGGAACATGTGCTGAGGATCAGGAACCTGGAGGGCTATATCAAGGGACAGAAGGAATGCAGGAACCTTCTAGGGAACCAGCTCCATGCATATGAATATGCTGGGACACTGGACCCCTCGCTCAGGAAGACCATGGAGGAAGGGATCAAAGTTTTTGATGAGAACATCAATGAACATGAAAGACAGATCCAGCAGATCATCATGGAGAATTACGGGGAACTCAACGCGAACCTGCGGAGCATACCGGGAATAGGGCCACGCAGCGCAGCACTGCTTATCATCCTGACGGACGGTTTCAGTCGGTTCGAGGGGCACAGGCAGCTGATATCCTATTTCGGACTGGCGCCCAGGATATTCGAATCCGGTACCAGCGTAAAGGGAAAGGGGCATATCTGCAAGATGGGGATGGGCCAGGTCAGAAAGGTGCTGTACATGGCGGCAATATCCGCCATCAGGAGCAACACCGCCTGCAGTGAGCTTTATGGGAGGTTGATGGAAAAAGGAAAGCCATACAAGGTCGCAATCATAGCAGTGGTGAACAAACTGATCAAACAGGCATTCGCCATCGCAAAATCTGGAAAGGGCTACATCGCAAAAGCGGCCTAATCAGAATATTATTTGGAGAAAATTTAATTTATTATTTGGATATATACACAGTTCATTGCGAGGAGGTACGACGAAGCAATCTTTACACTAATCGAAAGATTGCTTCGTTCCTCGCAATGACGAAAAAACTCGCAAGGTCGGGAAAGGTCTATAATCTATTATCTAACGTCTATTATCTAATCTATCAAGAACATTCCGTAAATTAGAGCTACCCTTATACATTTAATTCTATATACAATTAAAACTGAAATACAGTCCATTCTATGAATAATTTATTGACCACAGAAAAAGACCTCCAGCATTGTTTTCGAACTTTATTGAATTCCTGCATATTACTGATTTTCTGCTTAATATTATCTTCTTGTTCGGTTTTACAACCAGTGCCTGGTACCTTTGTGGATCTGAAAAAAATCGTACCTGGAATAGAAATAGACTTGAGCTATTATGGAAACCATAATTTTCTGGGTAGACCAGTGGATGGATACAAACGTGAAGTTGCCTATGCCACCCTGGAAGCAGGATTCGCACTTCAGGCATTGCAAAAGGACCTCCAAAAAGAAGGCTTAGGGATCAAAGTCTTTGATGCTTATCGACCTCAACAAGCGGTCGACCATTTCAAACGTTGGGCTAAGGACATCAAAGATACCTTGGCGAAAGCTACTTTCTATCCCGAAGTGGATAAAAGAAACCTTTTCAAATTGGGATACATTGCTGAAAGATCAGGACATAGCCGAGGCAGCACCATCGACCTCACCCTGATCACCCTCAAAGACAAAAAAGAACTGGATATGGGCAGTCCATTCGATTATTTCGGAGAAAAATCCCATCACAATTACCGGCATCTAACAGAAACCCAAAAAGTCAACCGCAAAAAATTAAGGACTCTCATGGATAAACATGGCTTCAAAGCACTTGATGAAGAATGGTGGCACTATACTCTGAAAAACGAACCTTTCAAGGATAAATATTTTAATTTCCCTATTAAATAACGGCCAATTTCTCCGTCATTGCGAGGAACGAAGCAATCTTTCGATTAGTCCAAAGATTGCTTCGTTCCTCGCAATGACGAATTTCGGCTATCCATCGTCTATTATCTATCGTCTATCATCTATAATCTAACATCTATTACCTTTCATCCGAATCCTTTTTTAACCATTTGATAAAAAGAAGGAAACAATTAATTTCCCTACGTTAATTATCTTTATAACAGACAATTAACACAATGAGCCGACAGATAAAACCAACCTACATTGAACCTTTATCGGATTTTGGTTTTAAAAAAATATTCGGCACATCAGCTAACAAAGATCTATTGATCAACTTCCTAAATGTGGTTTTTCAGGGACGAAAAATTATCTTAGATATACATGAATGTAATTCAGAACGAATTGGCAAAACCAAAGAGCATGGGAAAGTATTTTTTGATCTCCATTGTATCGGTCAGAACGGGGAACATATTATCATCGAGGTACAGCGGTATAATCAGCGGAATTTCTTAAGTCGAATACTATATTATCAATCCATTCTCATTTCCGAACAAGGTCAAATCGGAAAGCAGAAAAAATGGAATTACGAAATTTCGGAAATTTACACTATTGTGCTCATGGACAGCTTTCCGCTAGAAATAGAAAACAAGGATCAAAATTATATCCACCCGCTCTGCTATTGCAGTATGGAAACAGGAACAATATATCTCGAAAAAAGCAAAATAATTTTCTTAGAATTGATTAACTTTACCAAGAAAGAACCTGAAATACAGGGAGATCTGGAGAAATGGCTTTTTGCTTTAAAACATATGTCGGTCATGCAAAAAATCCCAGATCCACTTCAGGATCCTATTTTTAAAAAACTATTTAAAATAGCAAAATATACAAATCTAAACAGAAAGGAGCAGGAAATGTACGACAGGGAACTAAAACGTAAAAGGGATGCCCAATTAATGAAAGACACGTGGTTGGAAGAAGGAGAATTAAAAGGAAGAGCAGAAAGAAATCAAGAGTTTGTCTTACTTCTTCATCATTATGGTGACCCCATTGAAAAAATCTCCAAAATAACTGGCCTTTCTCAAGTGGAGATCAATAAAATCATAAAATCCAAAAAGGGCTAGAAATTCAAAAAAATAAAAGATTATCAATACAGCAAAAACCCAGATGGAATAAAATAATTAGACAAATAAATTCTATTGTCTATTGTCTAATATCTATCATCTACCACCTATCCCCCCCTATCGTCTAACTTGGTACAGTAATTGAAGTATTTGAAGTTGAACACAAATTGTTAAATAAATAACCACCTATGAACTCAAATACAAAAATCTTATTAGGTTTAGGCCTATTGGCATGCACGGCATGTACGACAACTACCAAAACTGATCAGGACACAGATAAGGACACGACTATTGTGGTCAACCAACCAGCTTCACCCGTAATTGTGGAAGAAAGAGTTGTGGAAGAACCGGCACAACCAGCCACAACCAATGCAATCAGCAGTAAACAAGTTAGTGACGGGACTATTAATGTCACTAAGGTCAATGTGTTGGGAAGCATCATGACTGTTGAACTGATGCTGGACAATCCAGAGAAAAATGCAATCAACATCAATTTCCCAGCAGATAACATCTATTACATCGATGATGCAACGGCAAAGAAAAACAGCTTACTGAAAGATGATGCTGGAAAAGTTATGCTTACGCCAACCAATTCAGAGGGCAAAAAAATGAGGTATCTGGGATCGGATAAAATGGTATTGATGAGCCTGAAATTTGCAGCTCCACCTGCTGAAAGCAAAACCATCAGTTTAACGTTAGGAGATTACGGAACGTTTGATGGACTTCCTATCACCCGCCAATAATCCATATAGAATTGCAGAAAGCAGATTTCAGAAAGGATAGAATTGTAGAAAAGATGGAATTGCAGAAAAGATGAGATAAGAGAAATTTGGAATATGAGAAATTCAGGAATAACTTTTATAAATATGAGTCTGTTCTCAGCATTGCTACTTATGGGTTGCAATGCTGAAAACAGCAATCAAAAAGGCAGCAAGGATACGGTTTATGCACCCATAAACAATGAGCCAGTAGATACCCTAAGAGCAGAATCCCAAGGGTTTGGTGCAGATACTGGATCATTTTCTGCATCAAGATCAGGCAACCAAACCGCCTCAGAAAGCGAAAACCAAACTACTTCAGCAACGGACAACCGAAACACCTCATCCTCAAACACATCCGATGGAACCTTGATTACTTCAGGAAGCAGTTTGACAGCATCATCCAGCAACTTGAATGTCGACATCCGCCTAGCAGCAGACAACCTTTTCGATTTTAATAAGGCAACCATAAAACCTGAGGCAGAACCAGAACTTAAAAAAGTTGCTGATCAACTGAAAAAAGTTAATGCCGATGCCGTTCAGATCATTGGGCATACCGATTCAAAAGGGAATGACCAATACAACGACAAATTGTCCCTACAACGTGCAGAAGCAGTAAAACAATGGTTCGAAAAAAACGGTGTAAAAAATAAGCTCTTAGCCAGCGGAAAAGGGGAAAAAGACCCCATCGCTGACAATGAACTACCCAACGGACAGGACAATCCCGAAGGCCGCACTAAAAACAGAAGAGTTGACATCAAATTCGTCGGCTCTCAGAGCATCAGCAATTAACTATTCCTATTGAACATTATTACCCAAAATTAGGCTAGGTTTTAATTATTCATGAAAGCATCTTCCAAGAATATTGCAAGTACCATGTAAGTGCAAATACACACTTACAACTCACTTACAACTCACTTACACTACACTTGAAACTAGCCTACAACAACATAAAAAAGCCGTATCAAATTCCAATCTGATACGGCTTTTTTTCTTATTTTTTTATCCTTTACCTAATCCCTCTCCATCAAAAATCTATAATCTCTCATCTATCATCTATAATCCCTCATCTCCCATCAAACTACACAGTCTAACTACTAAATACTAACTACTAAATACTACCAAATAAATACCCCTAAAACGGTGCATCATCCGGCATATCGTTCATTCTCGATGGCATAGTAATACCCCCACCAAATCCACCGAAATCACTGGAAGGCTGCATAGCACTACTTGCACCGCCAAAGTCGTTGAAACTTCCACCTTCAGGGCCACCCATACCAGAGAAATCATCCTCCAGATCCACGAACTTCACATATTTACCCACAAAGCGTAAAGGTACAATACCAGTTTCACCGTTACGGTGCTTCGCAATAATAACCTCACCTACCCCAACCGTGGATCGACCTTCTTCATCTTCCATCAACCCATAATATTCCGGACGATATAAGAACAACACCATATCCGCATCCTGCTCGATAGATCCCGATTCACGTAAGTCGGAAAGCATTGGACGCTTACTGTTACCAGGTCTTGATTCTACGGCACGACTTAACTGTGATAAGGCCAGTACCGGGATATTCAATTCTTTGGCAA
Organism: Sphingobacterium sp. CZ-2; assembly: GCF_004526235.1. GTDB lineage: Bacteria > Bacteroidota > Bacteroidia > Sphingobacteriales > Sphingobacteriaceae > Sphingobacterium > Sphingobacterium tenebrionis. Next base: position 1,622,325 of record NZ_CP038159.1, read on the forward strand.
CAGATTTCAATGCGCGGGAAATACTACCGATCTCTTGCTCACGGTTACCACCGCCACCTTTACCATCACCTTTACCATGCATCAACTGCAGGTAATCGACGATCACCATCTGAATATCGTATTGTGCTTTTAGACGTCTACATTTTGCGCGGAACTCGAATACGTTCAGCGCTGGGGTATCATCGATGATCAAAGGTGCTTCTGTCAATCGACCAATTCTGGAATGCAGTTGCTGCCATTCATGGTCTGCCAGATTACCTTTTTTCAATTTCTCCTGTTCAATCTCCGTTTCTCCAGCAATCAGACGGTTAACCAACTGTACTGACGACATCTCCAGGGAGAATACCGCAACAGCACGCTGATGGTCTACCGCAGCATTCCGTGCTACAGATAATACGAAGGCCGTTTTACCCATTGCCGGACGAGCCGCAATAATCACCAGATCCGATGGTTGCCAACCGGAAGTCATCCGATCCAACGCTGTCAGCCCGGAAGGAATACCCGTTAAACCGTCTGTCCGATCACGTAATAACTCCAGGTTATTGATGGCTTCGCGCATGATGTCGTCCATCTTACGTGAATCCCTTCTCAAGTTATTCTGCGCGATATCGAACAAAGATTTCTCCGCATGATCCAATAGATCAAAGATATCACTGGTTTCGTCATACGAAGCGTTGATGATCTCTGTGGACACCTTGATCAGTTCTCTTTGGATATATTTTTGGGAGATGATACGTGCGTGGTATTCGATATTGGCTGCAGATACTACCCTATCCGTCAATTGGGTAATATAATAAGCTCCACCAACCATTTCCAAAGCGCCCATTCCGCGCAATTCGGCGATTACGGTCAGTAGATCGATTGGCGAAGTCTTTTGGAACAGGTTATAAATTGCCTGGAAGATCTGTTGATGTGCTTCTTTATAGAACGAATCCGGTTTTAGGATATCGATCACCTCACTCAATGCATTCTTTTCCAACATGAGTGCGCCAAGGACTGCTTCTTCCAGATCCAAAGCTTGAGGTGGTATCTTACCCAAACCACTAATCAAGTTGTTCACACTCGTCCGTTTCTGCTTGAAGTTCGGACGGTTCGACTGACCCGACTGGCTATTTGTGTGTTCGTTTTCTAAAGACATATTACAATTTATCTACGGCTTGTTCAAAAGTTTTCAATGATAGGGTAACAAATGTAAGGAAAATAAAATACCTCTATAACCAAAGTTATGAACAGCTAAAATAGGTGCTTCAACAATCATGCAATAGTAGTTGAATTACAAGCCTTAGTATTCCACATCAAATGTGGATAAAACCTTAATAACTCTATTTAAACACTCATTATCAATCATTTAAATCGATGTGGATAACATCGGAGACTGTTAATAAGCCTTTAGCAGGAAAGCCTCGGAAAGGCTTTGTTGGCTTAAAAAGCAGTTCAAATTCATAGTCAGGGAGTTAAGGTTTTTGGATTATCTAAACTATGGAAAAAGCTCGGGAGATAAAGGATAATTTCTGTTTACTTTGTTGTATCTTTGTCCCTATGTCAAATGATGCTTCAACAGTAAAACCATACAATCCCGAGGGCGGAAAAAAAGAGCAAGTAGCGGATATGTTCAACAACATTTCGAAAACTTATGATCTATTGAACCGTTTTATGACGATGGGGATTGATACCATCTGGCGCAAAAAAGCCATCAAATCTTTGAAAAGTTTAAACCCACAGATGATGCTAGATGTCGCCACGGGAACTGGTGATTTTGCTATTGAAGCCATCCGTATCCTGAATCCCAAAAAGATCATTGGGGTGGATATTTCCCAAGGGATGTTGGATGTGGCGAAAGAAAAGATCAAGAAAAAAGGTTTAGAAAATCAGTTTGAGGTTTGTTTGGGCGATTCGGAGGCACTACCCTTCGAAGACCAGACCTTTGACGCTGTGACGGTTGCTTTTGGGGTTCGGAACTTTGAGAACCTGGAACAGGGACTGAGCGATATCCGCAGGGTATTGAAACCTGGTGGAAAGGCAATTATTTTGGAGCTTTCCAATCCTACCGCCTTCCCGATCAAGCAGCTATTTAATTTTTATTTCAACAAGATAACGCCAGCGATGGGCAAAATGATCTCTAAAGACAATAGAGCTTATGAATACCTGCCGGAATCGGTAGCCAAATTTCCTGATGGCGAACGGTTTGCAGCCATCACCAAAACAGTAGGCTTTAAATCCTGTCGGGTAAGACCACAGACTTTTGGCTTCTGTACCATTTACGAATGTCATAACTAAAAAATAAATGAGAACAGTTTTAATTACAGGGGCAAGCTCAGGAATAGGTGAAGCTTGTGCATTGCAATTGGCGGAAGAGCAGAACTTTCGCTTGCTATTATGCGCCAGGAGAATTGAAAAACTGGAAGAATTAACGAATAAAATCAAAACATTGAACCCGAATTGTGAGGTACATACCTTCAAATTGGATGTCCGCAATGCCGAAGAAGTGGAGACCACTTTAGGGAACCTCCCTGCAGAATGGCGCAAAGTGGATGTTTTGATCAATAATGCTGGTCTGAGCCAAGGATTGGATCCGATTCAAGATGGAGACATAGGTGATTGGGACAGAATGATCGATACCAATGTAAAGGGACTTCTATACGTGACCAAATACGTGGTCCCTATGATGGAGGGGAGCGAACAAGCGCACATCATCAATTTGGGATCCATTGCCGGTAAGGAGGTCTATCCGAACGGCAATGTGTATTGTGCAACCAAACACGCTGTGGATGCCTTGAATAAGGCAATGCGCATTGACCTACTGAGCAAAGGGATCAAGGTAACTGCCATCAATCCAGGTATGGTGGAAACGGAATTTTCGGAAGTAAGATTTCATGGCGACAAGGAAAGAGCAAAGGCCGTCTACCATGGCCTGACTCCGTTGAACGGTCAGGATATTGCGGAGATCGTATCTTTTGTGCTTTCCAGACCAAAACATGTTAATATCAATGATCTATTGGTCATGCCAACCGTGCAGGCCAATGGCACCATCATCAACAGAAACAACTAATCTATTCATATACGTTTAATTTATAATAGAATGTCATTAGAAACACAAATCAACCAAGATATTAAAGCGGCAATGATCGCTAAGGATAATGCAAAATTGCGTGGACTTCGTGCCATCAAGGCGGCTATTTTGTTGGCAAAAACCGAAAAGGGCCATAGCGAGGAGATGACCGAAGAAGCGGAAATCAAGGTACTTCAGAAATTGGTGAAACAACGTAAGGAATCAGCAGAAATCTACCAACAGCAAAACCGTGAAGATCTTTATCAGATCGAAGTGGAAGAACAGGAAGTGATTGAGGCTTATCTACCGAAACAATTGGACCGTGCAGCCATCGAAGAGATCGTTAAAGGAGTTATTGCAGAAAGTGGCGCTACGTCGGTAAAAGATATGGGTAAGGTGATGGGTGTTGCCAATCAAAAATTGGCGGGTAAAGCAGATGGTAGAACAATTTCAGAAGTTGTTAAAGCGTTATTGAGCTAATGGAATGGTTCAATAAATCCTTTGAAGAGCTGAGTTCGTTGGAACTGTACAAAATCCTGCAGGTAAGACAGGAGGTTTTTGTACTGGAACAGACTTGTATCTATAGGGATTGTGATGATAAGGATCAGTTTGCCAAGCATCTATTTGCGGTGAAGGATGACAAATGTGTCGCCTATGCGCGATTGATCCCACCAGATTACTCCTACCCTGGATCTTCTTCTATCGGAAGGGTCCTGGTCCATCCTGAATTCAGAAAATTGGATTATGGAAAATTATTGATGGAACAAGCGATACAAAGCTTGGTAGAGGATTATCCTGATTTTCCGATCCGGATTTCCGGTCAGCAATACCTGGAAAAATTCTATAATGAACTGGGATTCAAGACAGAGAGTGATATGTATCTCGAAGATGATATTCCCCATCTAGAGATGGCTTATTACCAGCATATTCAAGCATAAAAAACGGGCTCCTTTAGGAACCCATTTTATTGTATAATATTAACGATGATGCTAATCAGGAACCAAATGGTTAATAGACCAGCTTGGTTGCAAATTCTGGATTTTCAATATCCTCCAATACAGAAGTCTTTTCCAATAAAGGCGCATATTTTACACGTGCTTTGGTCCAACGACCTAAGGTCATGTTATATTCTCCCCCCATATAATTGAAATAGCCCGCATCGGAAGGTGTATTATAAGGAATATTGTTGGTATTCGACCCAGAACGATAGAACGGCTGTTCGTTCAACGTGATCGGGTTAATGATATCATAGAAGTCATTATTGGCTACACGGTATCCAAAACCATTACCAACCACACTACCTCCAGAAGCCACAAACATCACATCCTCTGGGATCGATTTCTCTGTTACATCCGTACCTTCAAAAATCGCAATTCCATAGGTATTTCCGCTATTGGCCAATAGGTTGGTGGTCTTTGTTCCGAAACCTTGCCCATCGGTCGTGCCATAATTATGTGTAGCAATCCAGTTGGCATGTTTGATACTGGTGGATCCCGAACTGAGGATCAATCCATTGGTTCCACCTACATAGAAGAAGGTCCCTTTCTTGGCTGTTCCTTTGGTCAGATTGATCTTATAGGTCCGCATGCCACCTGTTGCCCAGCCCTTTTGTGGGAAACCCACTGGGGTGGAAGCATTGGCATTATTGGTGGTAACCACCGAGAACGGCGTTTTAGCAAAATCGATATCCTCTGTTGCCATAAACTGCATATACTCATGGTTATTATCGGAACCTTTTGGATCATTGTTCCAACCGGTAATAATAGCTTTCGGAACCTTATATACCGATTTCAATTCCACTAAATCTCGTTGCGTACGCATTTTCTGATAAGCAATAACACTGTCTTGCTCCTGTTTGGTAAATACGATACCATAGTAATTGGCCATTTTATACTGTGGAAGGTTGGCCAATGTTGAATTCGCATCGGTAGAAACCGTAATGGTTCCAAATCCATCATTGATGGTCTGATCGCCAGAAATCACCTGACCCGGCTCAGGAGTGTAAGTATAACCTCCCTTAACAATGGCCACCAAGGTACTTTCGAAATCATAAGGTTTCGCGGCAATCTTTGCGGTATTGGTTAAAGTCGCATAAACCGGTCTATCTGAAGCCACTTTAGTGATGCGATTCTGGTCCACATTCTTGATCTGCAAGAGTCCATCAACACGGTCTAAAACAGTACCATCGAGATTGATGATCACAGAATCTCCCGGTTTATATTCTTTAGCGAGATCTCCTAGTGGAATGGCCACTCCTCTTAATAAACTTAACCTTCTGGCATCCTGCACGAACAACATGCCTTCAGGCAGGTTATTACCCGAGTGATCCGAAATCACCACAGCCGAAAGGCTATTGGAGCCTTCCATGGTTTCCAGGTTCAGATCAATCGCCGAACCTTTATATAAATTACGGATATCATATATACCGATATAAGGACTCACCTCCCCTCCTGGATAATTGGTATCCGCACAACTTGCCAAGCTACCTGCGAGCACTGCAAATCCGAATAATTTTTTAAAAATATTTTTCATCTCCTTCATGATTAAGGCTTTTGCCACCACATTTTTGTATTGATTTCATCTGCCCCTTGTCTGGCAACCGCTTCTCTATAACTTACTGGGTTAGAAGATTGCACGTAGACTGGATATTGCATACGCGCCGGCATTTCGCCATTGTTCTTCAAACCTGCTCCTTTTGGCAATATTGGATGTCCTGTTCTTCTATACTCGAACCATTGTTGAAGATCTACTAAGAACAACGCAAAATACTTTTGCTGATGGATCATTTCCATTTTCTCGTCGAAAGTTGCCGCAGCATCCCAAGCCTTATCAGAGGCCGCCAGATGTTCCTCGATATTTCCGGTCCATGTCGGTACCCATAGGGTAATGGAATTGGAAGCGCCAGAATAGAAAGGCACGCTAGGATCTCCAGTGATATAGCCTTTCAGCATGGCTTCTGCCTTGATGAATTCCACCTCCGCAAAATTCATGATCATTCCGGTCATAGGTTCATGCTGCATGCTGTATCCCCCTACGATCTGATCTGCCGAATAGAAATAGGACATTTTTGAATAATCCTCCGAACCTTGGGCATATCCACTTGGAACACCTACGAAGTTTCCGGACACGGGCGCAATTCCCCAACGGTTTACACCTGCTTTCCCATAGTCAGGAATGTTCAATCGTGGATCATTCGTATCACGCAAGAAATCAATGAAATATTCGGCAATCGCAGTTGCTCTAAAATCCTGTACCCTTGTCGACATAAATGGGGATACATAAACCCCTTCTCCCGTCCAACGAAGAATGGCAGACTCCTCATTATTGGCAATGATGGGATAATTAGATTTATTGGTTTCCAAAATCTCTTTGATTTTTGCTTCTGCATAATCTTTTACCTCGGCTTTATGGGCAACACGCATCAATAACCTCAGGAATAAGGAGTTTCCAAACTTACGCCAATTGGCTACCGATCCAGCATATACTGGATCCTGTAATGGATCAATTGCGGTATTGGCTTTCAGCAGGTTATTCGCCGAATCCAATTTCATCAACAGATTGGTATAGATATCCTTCTGGGCATCAAATTTTGGTTCGAACAACAAGGAGTCTCTTCCCAAGGTAGCCTGTGTATAAGGGATATCACCATACGTATCCGTTAGAATGGAGTTGGTCCATGCCTGAAGGATCATGGAGATCCCTTGATAGGACGTATTAAAGGTCAACTCATTCTGCGCCTTGCTGTACATATCCTTGTAATTGGATAGATTCAGGAAGTGGTTGCTCCAAAGGTAATCTGACCAACTTCTTCTAAAGTCATATCGGAAGACTTTGAATTCGCCATCTCCAATGGAAACAGTGACCTGCATCAATTCATTGTTGAAGCCCCTGTTCCGGTTCATATTGGCGGATACGGAAGAGATCAAAGCATTTGCCATGAACTGCTCCGGATAGGCTTCCGTGGTTTTGGTCGGGTCGACATTCAGGTCAACAAAACCTTTATCGCAAGATGAAAGTGCTAAGATGCTTAACAGACTTCCAAATAGTATATTTTTCAATTTCATGATAATCGAGTTAGAAACCAACAATTAGGTTAAATCCGAATGTACGGGTTGACGGGAATTGAGCAATCTCAAATCCTTTCACGATATCCCCACCATCCAAGGTTCCGAATTCTGGATCGAAGGCCGGCCATTTGGTCCAGATGAATAGATCACGGCCATAAACACCAATGGTCGCCCGGTTAATGCCTAAACGGGAAACCAGGTTCTTATTTAAGCTATAATCCAAACGCGCTTCCCTAAATTTGATGAAATCGGTAGGGAATGTGCTTCCTTCGGCATTATCCTGCCCGAAATGAGAACGGTAATATTCATCAACGTTCTTGGCGATGACATCATTTTGGCGGTAGGTACCATCCGCATTCTGGATTACCCCATTACCGATGATACTGCTGTAGCGTCCTGGTAAGGTATTTTTGGTTTTTCCTTGCTCTGCTAATTTATAATGGGTTAAGGAATGACCAACTGCTCCCCATTGGGTATCGAACAAGAGGTTCATACGCAACCCTTTATAAGAGAAGTTATTTCCGAAACTCATTTTACCTTTTGGAATGGTATTTCCCAAATACAGGATTTCACTGGTTAGTTTCGCGTATCCGGTAGATTCATCATAGATGACTTGTCCATCAGGAGCACGCTCATAGCCAATACCATAAAGATCGCCTAAACTTCCACCGACCATTCCTACAATCTGTCCAGATCCTACTGAACGCTGCTGAAGCACGATGGTGCTATCGGTCAACTGTTTGATGAGGTTTTTATTTCCGGTATAGGTAATATAGGATGACCATCCAAAGCCATTGTCTTTAGCTTTGATCTGATCAGTGTTCAAGGCGATTTCTAGACCTTTGTTTTCCACTTCACCAAAGTTGACCAAGAAACGGCTTACTCCCGAAGCAGGGTCTACGAAACGGTAAAGGTGTTGGTTCGATGAATTTGCTTTATACCAAGCAATATCCAATTTCACTTTATTGTTGAACATGCGGATATCGGTACCGAATTCCAGCGACGATGTAGAAAGCGGCTTGATCAACGGATTGGCCAGGGTTGATGGATTAGCCAATGACCCTCCCAACAAGGAATTTGGATTTTCGTAATTGAATTCTGTTTGAAAAGGTTTCTGTACACCTGATCCGGTACCTGCATAAGAGGCACGGAATTTACCAAAGCTGATGAATTCTGGAAGATCCCAGATTTTAGAGAACACGAAACTTCCGTTGATAGAAGGATAATTGAACCCTAATTCTTTATCGATATACAAACGTGTAGCCAAGGTACTTGCCCAGTCCCTACGGAACGTAGCATCCAGGAATAAGAAATCCTTATATCCAGTAGTTACCAAAGTATATAAACTGTTGGTTTGGGATCGCTCGATGATCTGACGGGTTTTTACCCCATATTTTGAATTGTTGTGGTTGTAAACACCTGGGTAGAACAAACCATCAGAGGTCATTTCATCCCGATCATAATCGATACGGGCAGATGCACCACCTAAGTTGACTGAAAAATCAAAGTTATCGTTCAGTTTTTTATTATAGGTCACCAAGAAATCGATATTGGTTTCCTTCGAGAAAATAGATTGGCTACGGTATGATCCTTCCCGAAGTTTAGAACCGGCATCGTAAGGTCTATTCTGGTTTCTATCCTCGATCCCCATATCCATTGCCGCGCGAACATGGGCTTTCAGGTCTTTGGAAAACTGATAAACGGCCTGTGCATTCCCGGTAATGGTATGCCTGTTGTTGGCATTGATGAACTCATAGGAGATCGCGTATGGGTTTTCTGGATAGGTACTGAATGGATAAGCAATTTTACGATCTTCTTCACCATTCACCCAATAATTTCTCAACCAATTCAGGTCAGCGCTTGGTTGCCAGAAAATATACCAGTACATCAAGGATTGGTTTCCATAACCTGTTCCCGGCAAATTGTCTGACCAGCGGTTGGTATAATTCACTTTGGAATTGATGGTCAGTTTATCGGTGATCTTGGAACTCACGGACAGTGCCAATGAATTCTTTTTATATCCGGTATTCGGAACGATCCATTTGTTCTGGGTATTGGTGGCGGAGAATCTGGCAGTTGTCTTGTCGGTACTTCCGTCGATAGATACCGTATTGGTAAAGGTTCTACCAACATCAAAGAAACCATTTACGCCATTTTTGCCATCATAGGCACGCCAAGGTGTTCTTGTAGGACCTACCTTTTGTAATATAGGATCATATTGGAAAAATTCTTGACCATCGAATTTAGGGCCATAAGCAGAACTGGTTCCACTGGTGCTACTTCCATCCACGGAAGAACCGAAGGAGTAATGCGCAGCTCCGTCCAAACCCTGACCATATTCGTATTGTAGATCTGGGGAACGGTTCATGCTTTCAAAGGCAGCATTGGAATTAACGGTAATACCAATTCCTTTTCCTTTAGCGGACCCCGATTTAGTGGTAATGATGACCGCACCATTGGCTCCACGGGAACCATAAAGTGCTGCTGCACCTGGACCTTTTAGTACCGTAATGCTTTCGATATCCTCCGGATTGATGTCGTCCATACCGTTACCATAATCTACCGGCATGTTGTCGGAACCCGTTCCATAGGCGCCATCAGAACCTAGAGCCGAGGATCGACCAGAACCACCGTTCATGATGACTCCATCGACAACGATCAGGGCACCATTTTCTCCGGTTAGGTTGTTTTCTCCACGAAGGATGATCTTGGTGGTCCCAACAGGTCCTGCATTGGACCGCATCAGGTTCACACCGGCAACTTTTCCGGAAAGAGCATCCATCCAGTTATTGGATAAGGCTTCGGTCAACTGCTCGCCTTTAACGGTAGTAGCCGAATAACCCAAAGCCTGTTCTTCACGCTTGATTCCCAAAGCCGTGACTACGACTTCCTCGATCGATTCGTCTACAGCCGATAACTTAATGGAATAGGTTTCCTGTTCCACCTTTACGGTTGTTGAGTTATAACCTATCATTCTTAGGCTCAATGTCGTCCCTTTCACAACAGAACCACTAAACACCCCGTCTTTGCCTGTAAGGCCTATTGCTCGGTTGTTTGCACTAATACTCACGCCCTCTAAAGGGTTCCCAGAACTCTGATCAAGTACCGTAATACGTACATTGATCAATTCTTGTGCAGCATAGGATTTCAAAGGCACATACCTGACGTGCCCTGATGCCTGCGAAATACAGGAAAGCCCTAACAATAGGATAAGGCTTCCTTGGCTAATCCTCAAGATCGATCGATTCATTAATTTCAGTTTTTGTTTGTTTTTCTTAATTCAAGCGGATATCCACGTTCAAATGTTTATCACTTCGGATATAGGTAGAAACCACCTCATAGGTTAATGAAGGTTGGTTGGCTTCGGCAGTTAATGTTTGGGCAGATCCAGGGTAAAGTACAATCTTTTTTGTCCCTTTTCCTGCTTTTAATACCAGCTCAAAATATAGATCACTGTTGTTCTTGATCTCATAATAATTGGTTACTACTCCTTTATTATTGGTCTTTTTATGGAAAACTGGGCTCAACGCTACACAGGCATCGAACAAAGCCTTTACGTGTTCTTCTTTTCCAAATAAGTATTTGCTTGACCAAGCTACAGTCCTTCCGCTATTCAATGCTTCGCGGATACCTTGAGCGCTGCGGTCCTTGCTCATGATCAAGGTCATCGTGCGGTGTACACCTTCTTTGTTCAGATCGTAGCTATGGGCGATCAGGTTATGCATATCGGTATTTCCGATAATGGTTAGGTTTCTGTCCAATGCCCAATCTAAGGCTTTGGAATGGAAGCCCAATCCGTTCACTACTTCGATGCCATGTACTTTCTTTTCCTGGTAGAGTTTTTCTACAAATGGAATCCATTCATATGATCCCGGAATCTGTTTGTCCTTCCATCCCGGATGGTTCCAGAACACAAAGGCACCATCGTTGATCACGCGGTCAATGGATTCTTGGTCTTTATCCTCGTCGCGAACATCGATGAACTTGTTGGCATCAGTAATGAAAAGCGCATTGAAGTGTCCTGGAGGCGTATTACGGGTAACTTCTGTTCCTTTGATCAGGACCAAGTTGTTTTCTTTAGCCAATTCCACGGCAAGGTCATGTGAGCGGTTATGGTCGGTGTTCACATCATCTTTATGGGGTTGGTATTCCATATGTTCGGTAATGGAAATGGCATCCAAACCTTCTTTCCAAGCTTCCTGCACGCGTACGTTAGGCCATACATGGCCATCTGTAAATACGGTATGCATGTGGAAATCACATTTTAGAACCTGGAAACCGTTGACATTGGGAATATGGATGATATCGCGTTTGGATGGCAAACGGAATTCGTCCAAAGTGATTACTCCTTGATTGGTTTGACTGAATAAACTGGTTGTTCCTAATAATAGTAGGCTGGTTAGTATTGCTGTTTTCTTCATGGTTTTAGATTATGTTGAACAAAACTACAGTCAATATATAAATTTTATGTTAAGAAATTGTTTAGTATTTGATAAGAATTAACATGAATTTTGGTGTTTTATAAGGAAAGAAAAGCAAAGAAAAGGTTGCATAGGAAATATTTAAGAAAAATAAAGGTGCGCGGAAGGTGTCAAAAACCGCATGATAACGCATTTTAGTTAATTTATTTTCTTGAGAAAGGAGGTTGAATTGGGGAAGGATTAATTTTGAAAATTGTGGTTTCTTATGGGTATTTTTTTGGGGATTTTAGGGAATTGTAAAGAAAAATCCACGTCATTGCGAGGAGGAACGACGAAGCAATCTTTGGACTTTGTCATCCTGAGCAGCGTCGAAGGATCTGTACGTGTACTATCGAACAGATGCTTCGACTACGCTCAGCATGACATGTGGGAAGATTGCTTCGTGCCTCGCAATGACGAACGCCCTCGCAATGACGTAGGGTCGCAATGACGTAGGGTCGCAATGTCGTAAGGCTGCAATGAAAACCTACCTTGCCTTCACCGGTCTTTCGCCGAAATGCCTATCCCGTTCAAAAGTCGACATATGTCTTTCTTTCTTCGCTGGATAGATATCATCCAAGGTAATCATGATACCAGTCTCTTCCACCTCGCCAAATTCATTGTTCCTAGCGGTACCAAAAACACGCATGGTTGGCGACAAATTCATATACGTATTGATCAATGGCGGAACATTCTCCCCCAACTCTCTTACACGCGTATTCAACACCTTATAACCTTCTTTATAATCCAAGCCATCAAAAATGCCTTCAAACTTGGAAACATCAGTCTTATACCCCAAAAACAAATCTGGAGATGGAGTAACTAATTTATCCTTATCCGGAAAATAATGGTTCATGAAGTAGATCAGCAGATCTCTGGCTTCTTCATTATATTGCGGGTACATGGTCACCTTTCCAAATAGATACTTCACATCTGGATTCAACAACACCACCGCCCCTAGCCCATCCCAAAGGTTATCCAAAGAGAATATCCCTTTGCGGTTATCAATTGCGGGTTGGTATTTGGGTTGTACCCATGATCTTCCCAATTCCAAGGTCTGGGGAAGATAGTTCTTTACAAAGTCTTCTGAAAAATCAAAATAATGCGCTGTGGAGAGATGGACTTCCCCATCTTCTGAAACGGCATTATCACATTTGATCACACGGTATCCCGCAATGATCTCTTCATCATCCGGGTTCCAGGCGATCAGCTGGTCGTAGTTATGTTCACTGATATCGTTCTCATCAATATCCAGTGCTTGCCCGGTACCACCTCCCGCGGAGCGGAAACTCAACTCTCTCAGTCGGCCAATCTCGCGCATGATATTCGGAGACGTATGATAGTTTACCAAATAAACCTCATTGTTGCCATTATTAGTATAACGGACAAAAGCTTCTTTAGTAAGTTCTTTCTTAATTAATTCCCGATCAACAGGTTGAATTATTTCTTGCATAGATTATTATTTACTGTTGGCCATCGCATAAACCTGCTGTTTAACATCTTCGGCCCAGGCTCTTTCGTTTTTGCTTTGGTCGAAATGTGTATATGGAATACGTTTACCGATGCGGATTTTGATGTTCTTCCCGCGTTGGGAAAACAACTCATCAGGTAAATATAACATTTCAATGTTAGCTTTTAAACCTAGTTTTGCTCTTATTCTCGCTAAATTATAGAAGAAATTAGAATTCCTACCCTCAATGTAGACAGGAACGATGTCCTTTTTGTATTTTTTTGCTTTATTGATAAAGCTTTTTTTCCATTCTAGGTCAACAATTTTGCCTTTTATTTTCCGTGAAACCAATCCGGCCGGGAAAACCAACAGGGCATGGTCGGAGGCATAGGCGGTTTCAATGGCCGCGATTCCTGCCTTACTCTGATTGCCTACCTTATTAACAGGCACGAACAAAGGCTCCAGGTTGCGGATGTTCAATAGGATATCATTCACCAGGAATTTCACATCCTTCCGGTATTTTCCGATAGCCTGCATAAAAGCCACGCCATCCAGTCCACCAAGTGGGTGGTTGGAAGCAAAGATCACACTATCCTCCAAAGGAATGTTCTCCACACCCTCCAGATGAACCTCTACATCCAGCTCCTTCAATAAAGAATCCACAAAATCCAAGCCTAGGTCATCGTAATACCTGGTCATGATATAGTTGATCTCATCTTCGTGTATAACACGCTCTAAGTAACTAATTAATGGTTTGGGTATCCACTTCGCTAATTTTGGACTTTTCTTATGAATGACTTCTCGAATCTTTATAAACTTCTCTTGCTCTAGTAAGTCCATATAATTACCGCTCTTTTTAAAGTAGGGTAAAATTACACATTTCCTTTAAAGTACCATTAAACATCTTTTTATTTTATTTCAAAATATATATTTTCGTTACCTTAGCATCAACGAATCATTAAACTCCTAATTAAACGTTTTCTCAAAATAAGGGTTTAATATATAAAACGGTTTCATGTATATAGGCGAAAACATATCTACGCTCTACACCGAGGTCCATCCAAACGACACGGTAGCTGCTACCCTGGATAAGGTCAATGAGCTCCATCTCCAACAACTCCCTGTTGTTAAAGGCAAGGAATACCTGGGGATCATCACCGAAGAAGACCTCTTGAACGTAGATGATGACCTGAAAACCATCAAGGAACTCAAGTTCACTTTTCCATTTATTTATCTTTTCGATTACCAACATATTTTTGATGCCCTGCAATACCTGGAAACTTATCAGTTTGATATGTTGCCCATCATGAACAAGAACAACCAATATGTGGGTGTGATCACGCCAAAGGATCTGCTATTGGCCTTGAACAAGACCGTATCCAACCAGGAGATTGGGGCGATCATCGTGTTGGAAATGGAAGAGCGCGACAATTCCTTGACCCATATTGCGAATATCATCGAATCGGAAAACTGTAAGATCCTGCAGACTGGCGTTAAGGTGATGGAGGATTCATCCAAAGTGGAACTGACCATCAAACTCAACAAGACCAATATTTCTTCGGTTTTGGCATCCCTCTGGCGACATGATTATGTGGTGAAAGCGACTTTTAATGATGGATCTGACCAGAACGACATACAAGAGCGGTACAATCTTTTGATGAATTATTTGAACCTATAATTTATCAGAAATTCCCATCTTTGACTAAATTTTAAAAGAAAGCATGAAAGAACTGGCCATCGCAGTATATGGACGTGAATTTAACCAATCGGTTATCGGCTACGTTGTTGAGCTGTTCAGTTACCTCCGCGAACGCAATGTTCAGGTATATATCTACCACGATTTCCACAGTTTTTTAAAGAAACTATGCAAAGTGGATTTCAAATTCAAAAAATTTAGATCTCATAAGGATCTCCCGAAGGATATTTCGTTTATGCTGAGCCTTGGTGGCGATGGAACCATGCTGGCCGCAGCAACCTTGATTAAGGACTCCGGAATCCCGATCGCAGGTATCAACTTCGGTCGTTTGGGATTCTTAGCCAACATTTCAAAAAACAAGATCGAAGAGGCATTGGACCAAATCTTGGCAAACCAATACCAGATCCAAAAGCGTGGGCTGTTGCAGGTAGAAACCTCAGATGGAACCCTTGTGGCCGGAGATAATATTGCGCTAAATGACATAACGGTATTTCGTTCGGATTCTTCCGCTATGATCACAGTAAATGCGGTATTGGATAATGAGCTCTTGAACTCCTATTGGGCCGATGGATTGATCATTGCGACACCAACCGGCTCCACAGCCTATTCCTTAAGCTGTGGCGGGCCGATCCTGATGCCGGGAAGCGGCAACTTCGTGATTACCCCTATCTCTCCCCACAACCTGAACGTACGCCCTATCGTCGTCAGTGAAAACATGAAATTGCACCTGGAGATCGAAAGTCGCACGGAAAAATACATCTTGAGCTGCGATTCGAAAAGTTATACCCTATCGACAAATACAACCTTAACCATTTCCAAAGCGCCTTTCAACATCAACTTGATCAGGCTTCAGAATGACCAGTATTTCAGTATCCTACGGGAGAAATTACTATGGGGTATAGACGTCAGAAATTATTAATCAAGGTTTAAAGTTCATTTAACACTATTTAATATCAAAGGATTATCTGAAAACCTGTATCTTTACCGCAGTATACAATCAAATGAACTATAAAGATAAAATAGACAAAACTAACCTTCCTAAGCATATTGCGATTATCATGGATGGCAATGGCCGATGGGCCAAGGAACAGGGTGAGCTGCGTGTATTTGGACACAAAAACGGTGTTACAGCTGTTCGGGAGGCCTTGGAGGCTGCTGTTGAAATCGGCGTTTCCTACCTCACCTTATATGCTTTTTCCACCGAAAACTGGAACCGACCTGAATTTGAAGTCAATGCCTTGATGGAACTCTTAGTGAATTCCCTCAACCAGGAATTACCTACCTTCCAGGCCAACAATATCCGGGTAAATACCATCGGAAAGACTTCTGACCTACCAGATCATTGTCAAGTAACCTTGGCAAGTACCATCGATCAGACGAAGAACAATACAGGCTGTACCCTTACTTTAGCCTTAAGCTATGGTTCCAGACAAGAGATTGTGGAAGCCACCAAAAGGATAGCGGAAAAGGTGAAGAACAATGAACTTGATCCTTCGAATATTAATGAAGAAACCATAAGCCAGCATCTTTATACCTATGATATGCCGGATCCCGATATTCTGATCAGAACATCCGGTGAAGAACGCATCAGTAACTACATGCTTTGGCAGATCGCTTATTCTGAATTATTCTTCCTACCCATTATGTGGCCGGAGTTTTCCAGAGAACATCTCTTCGAGTGTATTTATTTATATCAAAATCGCGAAAGAAGATTTGGGAAAACTAGTGAACAATTGTAAGAAATACTTACTTTTGCAACATTTTGATTTTGGATGGGTTAATCCCCGAAATCCGCAATATTTCTTTTAACAAAAATTAACAAGACTTTGCTGTACTTTAGCAGACATAATAAAAAGTAGATGAAGCATATACTAAAAATTTCTATTTTTCTGACCATCTTAATTTGCAATTTCTCGCATGCCCAAATCCTTGGTGGTAATCCCATAAACGTCAATGACCCCGATGAAATTGACTATAATAACCCTAAGAATTATGTCATTGGAGGAGTGACTGTTACAGGAGCACAATACTTAGAGAGCGATGTATTGATTACCATTTCCAAATTGGTCGTAGGTAATTACATCGAGGTACCTTCTGAGCAGACAGCTAATGTGATCAAGGATCTGATGGATCAGAACCTATTCGAGGATGTTCAGTTATATGCTACAAAAATACAGGACGAGACGATCTTTTTGGAAATCCGAGTAAAGGAACGCCCAAGATTGACCCGTGTGGATATTGAAGGTTTGAGCAAGACCCAAACGGAAGAAGTTCGTAAGCGTTTGAATACTACGGCTGGCCGAATTGTCAATGAAAACCTATTATTGACCACCCGTACGACCATCGAGAAATTCTTGAGGGAGAAATCCTATCTATATCCGGAAATTACGATCAAGACCGCAAAAGATACAACCCAACCGAACAATGAAATTGTTATGGTGGATATCGAAAGAAACAAGAAAATCAAAGTTCATCATGTGAATTTTGAAGGCAATGAAGAATTTACGGATAAGCAGCTTCAAAAATACCTTAAAGGTGTTAAACCAAGAATGTGGTACCGTGTATTTGGTCCTGGTAAATTCAAGGAAGATAAATACGAAGAAGCGAAAGAAAAACTGATCGCTAAGATGCAGGATAAAGGATACCGTGATGCAGAAATCATCAGGGATTCCGTATACCGTTATGACAACAATGAAGTTGGAATCGATATTGATCTTTACGAAGGTCCTCGTTACTATGTGGGTAACATCAGCTGGTCCGGAAACGCGAAGTTCAAGGATTCCATTCTGAACATCTTTTTAGGTATTCAGAAAAGCGATATCTACAGTGAGGAAAAATTGAACTCGAAGTTGATGGGTCCTACCCGTAACTCGGATGATATTGCGGCAATCTATCAGAACGATGGTTACCTGACATTCAACATCCAACCGATCATCAAAAGAATCTATAACGATACGATCGACCTGGAGATCCAAATGTCTGAAGGTAAACAGTACACGATCAACAACGTGATCTTGAAAGGTAATGATGTAACGAACGACCGCGTGGTTCTACGTTCGATCTACACCAAACCAGGTCAGAAATATTCAAGGGAATTATTGGTAAGAAGTGTTCGTGAGATCTCCCAATTGGGGATGTTTGATGAGCAGAAAGTTCAACCTGCCCCTATCAACCTGAACTTTGAAGAAGGAACAACAGACATCGAATTCTCGGTTGCAGAGAAGCCTTCAGATCAGGTGGAACTATCCGGTGGTTATGGTGCAGGACAGGTAATCGGTACCTTAGGTCTTACCTTCAATAACTTCTCGACGTCTAACTTATTTAAGAAAGATGCTTGGAAACCACTTCCTCGTGGAGATGGTCAGAAATTAAGTATCCGTGGACAGACTTCCGGAAAGCGTTATCAGTCGTATAGCTTCTCCTTCTCGGAGCCATGGTTAGGTGGTAAGAAACCTATCTATTTCGGATTGAGTGCTTACATTTCGAATTCACAACAACAATATTACAATTGGCAAACGCAGCGTTACGAAGGCTATGCGAACAACCCTAAAATTCAAATGCACGGGGTTACAGCGACCTTAGGTAAGCGTCTTCAATGGCCAGACAACTACTTCCAGATCAATAGCTCCCTATCTTACCAACGTTATTATTTGGAAAACTATAGAGGTTATTTCATCTTCTCAGACGGTGAAGCATACAACATCAACTTTACCCAAGAGATTAGTCGTAACTCTGTTGATGCACCGATCTACCCTACTTCTGGTTCACACCTGAAGTTCAGCGTACAATTGACGCCTCCATATTCCTTGATGAACAACATCAACTATGCAACCGCTCCAGATAATGAAAAATACAAATGGACGGAATACCATAAATGGAAATTCGATTCGCAATGGTACACGAAAATCGTAGGTAAATTGGTGTTGAAAACCCAAGCACAATTTGGTTACCTAGGTACTTACGGTGATGAAACACCTACCTCTCCATTTGAGCGTTTCAAATTAGGGGGTGATGGTATGCAAGGTTTCGACTTCTTGCAAGGTTCTGAGATCATCGCGATGCGTGGTTATGCCAATGGATATATTATCCCAGCTTCTACCGGATCAAACATGCAATATACGGCGGCAAGCTCAGGTAGCCCGATCTATGCGAAATACCAGATCGAACTTCGTCACCCAATCTTGTTGAATGATCAGGCAACGGTATTTGCGTTGGCATTTGCTGAAGCAGGTAATACCTGGAACAAATTCTCTGAAGTGAATCCATTCAAGGTTCGTCGTTCAGTGGGTGTTGGAGCACGTATCTTCCTACCGATCTTCGGTATGTTGGGTATTGACTACGGTCATGCGATGGATCCTATCCCTGGATTGCCTTCGAGCCAGTGGAAACAGAACTTCACGTTCAGTATCATCCAGAACATGGGCGGATTTTAGTAATTAAACTTTTTATAATTTTAATTGTCTTAAAAAGTAGAATTAAAAAAATATTGATATGTCAATGAAAAAAATTATAACTACGGCCTTGATGCTAACCATGATGGTGGGCATCTCCTTTGCACAAAAAATTGCTTATGTAGATTCGGAGTATATCATGAAACATATTCCTGAAGTTGCAAGCGCACAGAAGAAAGTGGATGCCTTGTCCCAACAATGGCAACAAGAAGTGGATAAACAATACGAAGAGATTGAGCGCATGTACCAGGCTTATCAGAACGACCAACAGAAGTTGAACGCAGATATGCGCAGACGTCGTGAAGATGAGATTGTGAACAAAGAGAAAGCGGTTAAAGAATTACAACGCAGTAAATTCGGATTCGATGGCGAGATCGTTAAACAACGTGAAACCTTGATGAAACCTATCCAAGATAGGGTTTCTAAAGCCATTCAGGATATCGCTACTGCACAGCAATTGGATTTCATTTTAGACCGTCGTAGCGAGGTATCTTTCCTTTACGCGAACCCTAAAATGGATAAAAGCAATGAGGTAATCGTTAAATTGGGGTTAAAACCTAATCCAAGTTTAGCCAACTAACGATTTTTTTATTATTTTGCGCATCTAAAAAAATTAACAAATATAAAAAACAGAAAAAACTTATATAATTATAAGACTAACAGAATGAGCATGAAAAATTTATTGAAAAGTGTAGTATTAGCATCAGGACTTATTTTTGCAGCAAACGCAGCAAGCGCACAGCAAAAAGTTGGTCATATCAATTCTAGAACAGTTATGGAATCTACTACAGATTTCAAGAATGCGCAGACACAAATCCAAAGCCTTGGTGCTACCAAAGACAAAGAACTACAAGATATGTTTACCTTGTATCAAGCTAAACAAAAAGATCTTAATGATAAAGCGAGAAACAGAAGCGAAGCTAACAAGGAAACAGTTGATGTGGAATTGAACAAGATCGCTACGGAGATGCGCGAAATGGAAGGAAAGATCCAAGAAAGCCAACAACAAGCTGAAAAAGATATGGAAGCTAAACAGGCTGAATTGTTCGCTCCTATCCAAACAAAGATCATGACCGCTATCAACGCAGTAGCGAAAGAAAAAGGATATGCTTATATCCTGGATCTAGCATCTGGTTCAGTGGTTTATTCAGCAGGTGGTGATGACCTTACAGCTGATGTTCAAGCTAAATTAGGTGTAACTGCAGCTGCAGCTCCAAAGAAATAATTAAAAATCTATAAAGATTATAAAAGCCTCCCTAGGGAGGCTTTTTTTATTTATCTTATCCCATTAAGACAATTATTTTTAATCGGTCTAAATAATTTATTATGCCTGCATAGTATCTAAGGATTGATTATATTTGTTTTACCTAATTTGTAAACTATGATCGGTCAATTGATTTTTGGCGTACTTCTGATCGCAGGCATCATCCTGTTCTATAAAAACGCCAGTAAAATATATCGCAATATTCGTTTAGGAAAATCCCTCGATCGCAGCGATCGTCCTTCGGAACGATTGAAGGTGATGTTGCTGGTGGCTTTCGGACAGAAGAAAATGTTCAAGAAGCCCATCCCAGCAATCCTTCACCTGTTTGTCTATGTAGGGTTCTGTATCATCAACATTGAGATGTTGGAGATCGTGATCGATGGCCTTTTCGGTACCCATCGCGTACTTTCCTTTATGGGTGGTTTTTACGATTTCCTGATCTTTTCCTTTGAGATCTTAGCCTTCCTGGTATTGATGGGCTGTGTGGTATTTGCCGTGCGCAGGAATATCCTTAAATTGAAGCGTTTGAATCAATCTGAATTAGACAATTGGCCGAAAACAGATGCCAACCTGATCCTGACCGCGGAGATCCTTTTGATGGCTGCCTTCTTACTTATGAATGCCGCAGATTATAAACTTCAGCAATTGGGTGCTGCCCATTATCATGCTGTCGGATCCTTTCCGATCTCCCAATATATTGCGTCTTGGCTTCCCGATCAGGTGAGTACATTGATTGGGATCGAACGCGGAGCATGGTGGTTCCACATCATCGGCGTTTTGGCCTTTTTGAATTACTTACCGATCTCAAAACATTTACATATTATACTGGCCTTCCCGAACACCTATTTCTCCAACCTGGAGCCTAAAGGCAAGTTTGAGAACATGCCTTCAGTTACGGCAGAGGTTCAAGTGATGTTGGATCCTTCCTTACCCCCACCCACCGGAGAACCAACCCGTTTTGGGGTGAAGGATGTACAGGACCTTACCTGGAAGAATCTGTTGGATGCCTATACCTGTACCGAATGTGGGCGATGTACCGCTGCTTGTCCGGCCAATATGACCGGGAAGTTACTATCCCCAAGAAAAATCATGATGGATACCCGCGATCGCTTAACGGATGTGGGCTTGAACATTGATAAAAACGGAGAGTTTGTAGATGATGGGAAATCGCTATTGGATACACACATCAGCAGAGAGGAGATATGGGCTTGTACAAGCTGTAATGCATGTGTGGAGCAATGCCCGGTCAACATCAACCCTTTAGAGATCATCATTGGTCTTCGTCAATATGCGGTGATGGAAGAATCGCAGGCACCAGCAAGTGTGAACAACATGTTCTCCAACCTGGAAAACAACGGTGCACCTTGGAAATATGCACAGGCAGATCGTGCAAATTGGGCAAATCAATAAAAAAGAAAAAACATGGAAAACGAACTTCATATACCAACAGTAGCCGAGTTATTAGCAAAAGGAGAAAGCCCAGACCTATTGTTTTGGGTGGGATGTGCCGGTAGTTTTGATGAACGTGCGCAGCGCATCACCAAAGACATCTGCAAGATCCTTCAACATGTAGGGATCAAATATGCCATCCTAGGCACGGAAGAAAGCTGTACGGGAGATCCGGCAAAACGGGCAGGAAATGAATTCCTGTTCCAGATGCAGGCGATGATGAATATCCAGGTATTGGATGGTTATGAAATCAAAAAGATCGTGACCGCCTGCCCACATTGTTTCAATACCATAAAAAATGAATACCCGAGCTTAGGCGGCCACTATGAAGTGATCCACCACACCCAATTGATCCAATCGTTGATCGATGAAGGGAAATTGAAACCTGCCGATGGAAATGAATTCAAGGGCAAGCGAATCACTTACCATGACCCTTGTTATCTAGGCAGGGCAAATGATGTCTATGAGGCACCAAGGAAAGCCTTGGAGGTTTTGGATGCCGACCTGGTGGAACTTAAACGCTGTAAATCCAATGGTTTATGCTGTGGAGCTGGTGGTGCTCAGATGTTCAAAGAACCTGAAAAGGGCAATAAGGATGTGAATGTAGAGCGTATTGAGGATGTGATCGAAAGCAAGGCCTCCATTGTTGCCGCAGCTTGTCCTTTCTGTATGACGATGTTGAGGGATGGGGTGAAAGTAAAAGACAAGGAACAGGAAATCCAGGTACTGGATATCGCAGAGATTACCGTAAAGGCAAATAAAATTTAAACAAGAATAAGAGGAATTTTAAGGGGTGCCCAGGAGCAGATTCGAACTGCCACGCCCATTCAGGCGCCACCCCCTCAAGATGGTGCGTCTACCAATTTCGCCACCTGGGCATTTCACATCGCAAAAATAATCTTTATTTTGATATTTGCAACGAATTTTGATTAAGCCTTCTTCAGATTTTTATTGATCAGGGTCTGGATGATTCCATCCGCCAATCCGATCCTAGGCGCCATAATATTCTTCAGATGCCCCACCTTCATGATCGTTAAAAAGATCTCCGAAGCCGGGATAATCACGTCTGCCCTATCCTGTTTCAATTCAAGTACATTGATCCTATCTTTCAAAGAATACGAACTCAGATAAACATACATGGCTTTCAATTTGGCGTAGGAAATAGGCTTATCCGCCTTTTCATTCGCCATCCTCGAAAGTTTATTGATATTACCTCCAGAACCAATCCCGTAGATGTTCTTATAACTCTTGGTGATATTCTTCACCCATAACTTCATGTCGTCCCAGGTTTCCGGTTCATCCTGGTTATCCAGGATACGTATAGTACCTAAATTGAAGGAACGGGATGCCACTAGATCACCATTGGCAAAAAGCGAAATCTCGGTACTACCACCACCCACATCGATATAAAGATAAACCTTGTTCTTATCCATGTTGGTTTGGTTGTGCACATTGTATATGATTTGGGCTTCCACTGAACCATCGATGATCTCAATATCGATACCCACCTTTTTACAGGCCTCAACAACGTCCTTGCCATTATCCGCATCGCGCATCGCAGAAGTCGCACAGGCCATATAATCACTGACCTTGTACACATCCATCAGATTACGGAATGCCGACATGGTTTTCACCATGTTCTCAAATTTTCCTTCAGAAATGTGTTTATTGATGAATGCATCATCACCCAATCGTAATGGCACTCGTAGAAGTGTGTTCTTGTTAAATATGATTTCGTTTTCTCTTTCAATTATATCGGCAATCAGCAAACGAACAGCGTTTGAACCGATATCAATAGCGGCGTATCTCACAGTGTGTATTTGAAAAGTTTAACAATATTAAAAATCTTAGATTAAATTAATATTAATATAATATTAAATAGCCGATTATTTCGTCGGTTCTAAGATTTCTAATTGCCAGATAATCTGTTCTTTGCTCACAAAATAGGGAGCATCCTCGCGTATGGTGGCATAAACCGCATCAAAAACAGCCATATAATCACCTTTTACAGGCGCTATAAGCTGTCTTTCCATCACATCATCCCGAAGGGCAATACTCAGTACACCTTCATTACCTAAGGGCTCTAATCCGAAGCTTGCATGGTCAGGCATCAACCCTTCCAGGAGTTGGGCCTCCTGCACATCCGTTCTATATTTCACATAGCTCCCTTTTGTGCCATGTAGCACGAAGGCGGCTTGGGGGTCGGCGACCAATAGGCTGGTCGTGATGAAAACATTTACGCCAGAGCCATAGTTCAGCATCAGATGGGCATAATCGTCCACCACACTATTTGCCCTATAGGTTCCCTTTAATTTGCTCATGGATTTTGGCTTACCGAACAGCGATATGGCCTGATCCAACAGATGCGATCCCAGATCGTAAAGAATCCCCGAGGCAGCTCTTTTGGTTTCTTTGAACAACTTCACGCCGATCTGCGATTTATAGCGATCGAAACGGAGATGCAGCTCGATAGGCTTTCCTACCAGACCGGATTCCACGATGTTCTTGAGCGTAAGGAAATCGCTATCAAATCGTCTATTATGAAATGGAAGGATGTGTTTTCCCTGTTCTTCCGCCAATTTATATAATTTGGCTGCTTCTTGGGAGGTTGGTGCGAATGGTTTCTCGATCAATACGTGCTTACCGGCCAGGAGTGCCTGCTCCGCATAGGATACATGCGTATCATTTGGCGTATTGATGATGACCAATTCGATCTCCGGATTATCCAATAATTCCTGAACGGAATCATAACTGATGACATCGGGATATTTCTCTTGGGCTGATTTAAGGCTGCGTTCTACGATTGCCCTAAATTCAAAGTTGGGATTGACAGCTATAAATGGCGCATGGAATACCCTTCCGGACATTCCATACGACAATATACCTGTAACGATCTGTTTTTTAACCATTAAACTGTTTTTTGCTTAGTGATGCGCGTGGGCATCTTCTTTACCACCTACAGCAGTAAACAACTGAGCAACAGCTTCTGTTTTTGATTGAGCGAAATCTCTTAATTCTTTGTTGGTATTGCGAGACAATCTTCTCAATTGTTCCTTCACCAAGCCTACTTGATGTTGAACATGGTGTAAATACGCTTCATCCGTATAAGCAGCATGGCTAGGAGCCGTATGCATTACTGGTGCTGGGGCTGTTGCTGCGACTGCGGTAGAATCAGCGGTAGAATCTGTAGCAGTGGTTACGCTATGTGCTGCATGATCAGCTTCTGTGGCATATTTCTCTTGTCCTAAAATAGGGAAATCTACATGGAATTTTGTTGCCAAAGAGTCCATTTGAGGAAGCATCTCTGTAAAGAATTGGGATACTTTGCTCGCTGCATCTTTCGCTTGTGCATTTCCAACCGTACCAACATGTTTCGCATAGTCTACCTCATACGGCGCAATCGCTCCAACGGATCTGAAAAATGCATATGCATCCCCATCTACCAATGTCGTATGCGTGTATTTAAGTTGATTTTCGCTTGCAGTATCAAATACGCAAGAAGATAAAGTTGTACTTGCTAAAACTGCCGCAACAAATAATGTATTTAATTTCATCGCTTTATATTTTTTAAAACACACAAAAATATAAAAATATCCCTATTAATGCCTATTTCTGTTTAATTCATATTCAATCTACGCTAAATTTCTTCCTGCATTCACCACACCATAAATGGTTCTGCCGATTAATTTGCGGTAGATTTCTGCCCTTTCTTCCTTAACCTGCTGCTTATCAAGCAATCGGATAGCGTAATGCTGGATAATCAATAAAGGAAGGATAATCTTCTCCCTTTCCAAAATAGAAGCCCGCTCTACCGGATAATTCTCCATAAGCTCTTTCATTCCTGTTAATTTTAGCAGATAGGTTTTGGTCAGATCGAATTCTTCTTTCAGCATCGTCCAAAATCCACCAAACTGAGGGTCATCCTTCATGTAAGCGGTGATGTGGAAATTCGATTTGGTCATCGACATCATGCAATTATCGATCACGGTATTGAACATACCGGAAGTTTCATACAGGTTCTTGACATAGGACCAGAGGTTATTGTCCTCTGCCCATTGCAGAGCCGTCCCTACCCCGAAAAATCCAGGAATATTTTGTTTCAGTTGACTCCAGGAAGTCACGAAGCTGATCGCCCTAAGATCTTCCAACCGCAATTCCCGATCGGAATTCCGCTTTACCGGCCTACTGGAAATATTGATCGAAGACAAAGCCTTCAATGGACTCAAGGTTTCCAGGTATTGTAGGAACTGTGGATGATGGCGCAAGGTCAAGAACTTCTGATGACTTTCTGCGGCCATCTGATCGATCACATCCTTTTGTTTTGGTGTCAGGGTATCCCCCACCTTTTGTTGCAGATCTGAAACCAGACCAGCCTGTATCAATTGTTCGATATTGTATCTTGCCGAATCCAAAGAACCATATTGGCTACTGATGGTCTGCCCCTGAATGGTTACCTGAATATGGTTATTCTCGATCTCTTTGCCCATCGAAGCATAGAAGCGTTGGGTTTTACCACCGCCACGTGCCGGTGGTCCACCGCGACCATCAAAGAACACCAAATCCACATCGTATTCACGAGAAATGGCGGTCAATTCGATCTTGGCTTTATAGATAGACCAGTTGGCCATCAAATAGCCCCCATCCTTCGTACTGTCCGAAAACCCCAACATGATGGTCTGCTTATTCCCTCTTTTCTTCAGATGGGCAGCATAAGCTGGATTTGAGTAAAGCCTACGCATCACATCCGCGGCATGTTTCAAATCATCAACCGTTTCGAACAAAGGCACAAAATCCATGGTCAGATCCCCTTTCTTCCATCCCTGCCATAAAAACAGCTGCATCAATCCTAAGATATCCGAGGCTTGCTGGCAATTACTGATGATAAACCGCTGAACTGCACGCTCACTACCCGATTTTTGGATATCCTTGATCAAGCGGATAACACGCAGGGTATCCTGAACCAAGGGATCTTCTGCTGTTTCCAGATCCAGGTCCGCTTCAGAAAGCGTAATCTGTTTTTCTTTTTCCTCCTCCGAATCGACAACCTCAGATAAAGGGATTCCGGTTTCGGATGGATAGGTCTCCAACAACCAATTAAAGGTATTTCTCAGAATACTGCTATCCTGACGGATATCCAAGGTGGTGAAATAACAGCCAAAGGTCTGTACCTTACGTTTTAAATCTTCCACGATTTCAACAAAAAGTCCATCGTGGTCTTCGCGAAGAACACGGATGATATTTTCGAGGTTATCCAATATTTTATCGGTTTCATCCACCGGTTTATCAACGGGGTTGAAACTGTTCTCATAGAATAATTCCTGTAGGTTTTCCATGTAGGATTCTACTCCACGGAAGGTGATGCGTCTTTTTACGACCCTAAAATCCCGGTAATAACACCTGAAAAGAATGGTCCTCAACAGGTTAGCCACCTTTTTGGTACTCTCCCAAGTCACATTCGGATTTCCGTCACGATCGCCTCCTGGCCAGAAGCCTAGCTCGATCAAGTGATCTAATTCCTTCGTAGAAAGTTCAAGTTCATCATCAATTCTTGCCTGAATATCAGAAGCAACCTTATAGAATACATTTTCCAGGTACCAAGCTAAACTGATGGCTTCATCCACAGGGGTAGGCTTTTGTTTATTGATGAATGGAGTCTTTCCCAACTGCTGTAACAACAGGTGTATTTTAGGAATATCATTCTTTTTTAGAACCTCGATCAAGTCATTGATGATGGATAGCACCGGTCCAGGATAAAATTGGGTCGGATGCGCCGTCAAAACCAACCGTACCGACATTTCCTTCAACCGCTCCACAATCTGTTTACGCGTTTGCGGATTGGATTGGGCAGCACCAAAAATAGTATCCAATCCTCCCGTTTCATCGCTTTTCCCTACGGCCTTAAATGCCGAATCCTCCACCGCATCAAATAAAACCACCTGTCTTTCGATATACTGGACAATGCGGAACAATAGATCCAATCGATCATCTTCCCGCACATACTGCTCATACTGCCCGAAGAAACTATCGATGATGGTCTCGGGTGTCTGATGTTGTTCTACACCCTGCTCACAATGGGTATTGAAAAAAGGTAATATGGTTCCCGTATGTCGAACACGTTGGAATGGAAGCGTAAGAAACAGACTCTTGAATAAATCGAACCGCGTTAGGACTTCATTCTGAAAAGCTGCTTTTTTCTGACTTAATCTCATAGTTTAAAATAAGTATCTTGTTTATTCCCAAACGATAGGATAATAATTAAAACAAATATATGATTTTTATATATTTTTAAGGTACTAATTGTATTTTTTACACTAACTAAATAATTTTATTATGATTTTATCAATAAAATTGGTTTTAATGCTTTAAAATGCCCATTTTTAAGAAAAATAACCTTTAATCCTTTACCTTAGTAAACAAGCCTTGCGTATCTTTGTGTGACAAGCCATGATAAAAACAAAAGAGATCAGTAACTTTTTCTACAGCCAATACTTTGCAGATGGACTTCGAATCACCATTGGCTGCATCGTTCCGGTCATCATTTGCGCCCTTTTAGGGCAGTTCATGCTAGGCACTTACATCTCTTTAGGCGCTTTATTGGTGGGGCTTTCTGATACACCTGGGGCGCCCAGCCATCGCAGAACAGGGATGATTGCCAGTTTTATCGTCTGCTTGATCACCCAATTCCTGACGGTCTTGGTCAATAGCAATATCTGGCTCATGACAGGCCTCATTGCCATTCTTTGTTTTCTCTATTCCATGTTCGCCGTTTTCAATGCCCGGGCCGCTACCGTGGGTTCCATGGGGGTATTGATCATGCTGATCTACATCGATGATGTCAAGAACATCACCGAGGAGCTGGAATTTCTGCTTTACTTCATCATCGGTGGCCTATGGTATATGCTGATCAGCTTTTCCATGACGCAGGTTCGCCCCTATCGGCTTGCTCAACAGGAATTATCGGAATCCATCCGGCATGTAGGTGATTTTATTCGACTGCGAGCTAACTTTTACGACCCTAAAACCGACTTCGACGAGAATTACCGCAAACTGATCGATAAACAGGTGGAAGTTCATGAGCACCAGGAAAACGTTCGAGATCTTCTTTTCCAAAGCAAGCGATCGATAAAGGATACTACCAAAATTGGTCGATTCCTGACCTTGACTTTTAATGATATTGTAGACCTCTTCGAACTGTCCATGACCACCCATTATGATTATGAACAGATCCGGAAGTCGTATTCCGAAACGGGCATCCTGAAGGAATTCAGGCTTTTATTGATCAAGGTTGCCAATGAACTCGATCATCTGGCCTATCAACTCAACGCCAATAAAGCGCCAAAAGCAAAATACAGCTTTGCCAATGATTTTGATCGGATCTTATATAAAATAGACCAGTTGGATAAAAAGGAACAGGTCAATACCATTCCTTTAAAAAAGATCCTGATCAGTATCCGTAACATTACGGCGTTCATCCAGAATATTTACAATTACAGCATTATCAGGCCTAACAATGTCCATAAACAGGAGATTGAAGAAGCCAATAAATTCATACAGACGGAGCATATTGATTGGAAGAAATTTAAGAGTAACCTTTCCCTGAACTCTTCCATCTTTAGGCATGCCCTACGGATGGGCATTGTCATGTCCCTCACTTACCTGATCCTTAACCTGAACTTCTTCAACATCGGACAGATGGGCAGCTTCTGGGTTCTTTTGACCATCATGGTGATCTTAAAGCCCGGTTTTGGATTGACCAAGGAAAGGAATGTGCAACGATTGATGGGAACCGTGATCGGCGGTATTATCGGTGCTATCATCCTCATGACCATACATTCAGAGATCATACGGTTCATCCTCTTGATCTTTTTCTTCCTGACAGCCTATAGCCTATTCCGGGTAAATTACATTATGGCGGTACTCTTCATGACCCCTTATGTGATGATCATGCTGAGCTTCACCGGTGTCAACACCTTTGTGATGGCCAAAGAACGGATATTTGACACATTTCTAGGCGGGATGATCGCCTTTATTTCGAGTTATATCATCTTTCCCAATTGGGAAAGTTTCCAGATCAAAACGAACATGCGGCAGTTATTGATCGCCAATTACAATTATCTTGCCCAGGCGGTCCGTATCCTTTCGGGGGAGACCATCGGCGTGACCGATTATAAACTCGCTCGAAAACAGGTTTACATCTCCTCTGCCAATATGGGGTCCACCTTCCAACGCATGCTTTCCGAGCCTAAATGGCGGCAGAAAAGCACGAAGGATGTCAACAGATTCGTCATCCTCAACCATATTTTATCTTCTTACGGGGCAACCTTGCTGATCCAATTGACGGAAGCAACGGATACGAATTATACAAAGGAACATTTGACCATTCTCAAAAGAATCCTGAACCATATCCAAAAATCCATTGAAACCCTGCATGTAGAGCAGGAGGAAGAATTTACTCCTGTACGCGATTTTCCGGAGCTGACAGATGACACGCTTGATCCGGAAGAATCTAAATTAATTACCGAGCAATTACAGTTCTTAAATAAAATTTCCTCAGATTTATATAAATCTACGGTGGATGTAATGGAAAAGGAATCCGTCATTCAACTTGAAAAACTGGAAACAAAAAATGGATAATATATATGATGTCCTCATTATTGGGGCAGGACCGATTGGAATTGCCTGTGGTATAGAAGCAAAGAAAAACAAGCTCAAGCATATCATTCTTGAAAAAGGCTGTCTGGTCAATTCCCTGTACAATTATCCCATCAATATGTCCTTTTTCTCTACTTCCGAGAGGTTAGAAATCGGAGATACCCCATTTGTTACCACGAATCCTAAACCAAAGCGTGCCGAAGCACTGGAATATTACCGTCGGGTGGAGCGAAAATTCGACCTGAACTGCAAGCTATTTGAAGAGGTTTTAAGTGTAAGGAAGGTAGACCACGTTTTTCATGTCAATAGTAGCAAAGGGAATTACCAAGCCAAAAATGTGGTTATTGCCACCGGTTTTTATGACATCCCCATTTACCTGAATGTACCGGGAGAAGAACTGGAGAAGGTACGCCATTATTACGATGACCCTCATTATTATGCCAACCAGAAGGTTGTTGTCGTTGGAGCAAGCAATTCTTCCATCGATGCCGCCCTGGAGACCTTCCGTAAAGGAGCAGAGGTAACCTTGGTGGTAAGGGGGCCCGAAATCAGCCCGAGGGTAAAATATTGGGTAAGGCCCGATATCGAAAACCGCATTGCTTTTGGCGAAGTGAAAGCCTATTTCAATTCCAATATAACCGCTATCACCGAAGAAGAAGTCGAGATTGAAACCCCTGAAGGAAAGATCATATTGGAAAACGATTTTGTGTTAGCACTGACAGGATATAGACCCAACTTTAATTTTCTGTTGAAACTAGGCATTGAAGTGCCGGAAATTGCACCCTGCATCCCGGTCCATAATCCGGAAACGATGGAAACCAATGTCAAAGGGATGTACTTGGCAGGGGTGGTTTGTGGAGGATTGAATACCCACCTTTGGTTTATCGAAAACTCAAGAATTCATGCCAGCTTGATCATGAAGGCTATTTGCGAAGGCCATCAATAAATATCTTGGAAAGTTTTCGTTGCAGATCCAGAATGTAATCGAACTCTTCCTTTGTTGGTGGAAAAAACAGGTTCTTGAATTCTTTCAGGATGCCTAACCGCATGCCCAACATGGAAATCAATAAGATCCTGGCGGTCGTCATCATATCATCGATAGGTTTTAGCTCCCCATTCTCCACTCCCATTTCCAGGATGGACCTTACCTGTTCAATCTCGCGTTCAAACATCGCCGGCATGGCACATTCTAGATCAGGCGGCATATCATTGCGTAGGGAATAGGTAAATTCAAACACGTTATAATTCTCTTTGATGATATGCAAACGGGTTTCTAGAAATGCATCGATGGCGTGTTGGACGGTTTTTGCTGACTTGATCTTAGCGGTGCTTATTTCCAATAATTCATCAATCGTAGCTTCCATTACGGCAGCAAACAAACTGTTCTTATCCGGAAAATAATAATATAATAATGCTTTGGAGAAAGACAGGTCCTGCGCGATCTCTGCCATCGTTGTTTTGGCAAGACCATAATGAGCAAACCGCTTCTTTGCAGCCTCTAAAATCTTTGTCCTTTTTGCATCCGCACTCTTCGCCATTAGCAATTTAAATTAGTTATTGATTTAGGCTTTGCCTATATTTACGTCTTAAACTAAAGTTAACTAAATTTTTCGAACTTTTAATAGATTCGGTCAAAAAATGAAAAACGAGATCCAGCAAAACACCTCCTTAAAGCAGTTTAATACGTTTGGGATAGAAGCATTAGCCGAACAATACATCAAGGTGGAAGATGAACTTACCCTGACCAGCCTTTATGAGGCCGGACACTTCAATCAACCTTTCTTTGTATTAGGTGGCGGATCCAATGTGTTGTTCACCAAGAATTATGAAGGACTTATTGTACATATGTGCAATAAAGGAAAGCAACATTTCATTCAGAATGATAAGGTATTCGTTACGGCCGAAGCTGGAGAAGTTTGGAACGATCTGGTCTGGTACTGCATCGAACATGATTTTCCAGGTATGGAAAACATGGCGCTCATTCCGGGAACAGTAGGAGCCTCTCCTATTCAGAACATTGGAGCCTATGGACAGGAGCTCATGCATATCTTTTATTCCTGCCGAGCATTCGATACGCAAACCGGAGAATTCCGGACCTTCAATAATGCAGAATGCGAATTCTCGTACCGCGACAGCATTTTCAAGAAGGAATTTAAAGGCAGATTCATTATCTGTAGTGTAACCTACGAATTAGCTTTGTTCGGAACGATCAATACCAGTTATGGGGCGATTGAGGCCGAATTAAATAATAGAGGGATTACTTCCCCAACCATAAAGGATGTGGCCGAGGTGGTATCCTATATACGCGTCGAAAAACTTCCGGATCCTTCTACTGTAGGAAACGCGGGAAGTTTTTTCAAAAACCCCATCATCCCAACCGCACAATTTGAAGAATTGAGAAAACAATTTCCAACGATCGTACATTATCCTATTAATGAGGACGCCGAGAAGTTGGCAGCAGGCTGGTTAATAGAGGAATGTGGCTGGAAAGGAAAACGTGTTGGTGAAGTGCAAGTGTGGAAAAATCAGGCTTTGGTGATCACGAACTGTGGGCAAGCCACTGGAAATGAGATATTCCAAATATCGTCTACTATTGTGGACGATGTACTGAACAGGTTTGGTGTGAGATTGGAACGTGAAGTCAACCTCTTATAAAAGTTTTCCACATTTTCTGTAATTACATATTTTTTTATTAAAATTCAACAAATCTATCCTGAGCGCCCTCAAACCTCGATTATCGTAAAACAAGCGATTTCCTAAAACGAAATTTCCCTCCCTAAATCCTCAACATTTCCACACTTTCTGGAATTTCTCGCACAACTATTGCAATAACCCTTACAGCTAAACGATACGAACATACTCGTTTAGTTACAGGAATTCCTGTCAAATCGCATCATTTAACTATATAAACTACTAATCGTATGAACAAGCTCGATTTTAACACACTTGTCGTCCAACATTCCGAATCGCTAAGAAGTTACGCAAGAAACTTTACTAGAGATGCTGAGGATGCAAACGATTTAGTGCAAGATACGCTACTAAAAGCCGTAACGTATTTTAAGAACTTTAGAGACGGAACTAATCTACGTGGATGGTTGTACACTATTATGAAGAACACATTCATCAACAATTACCGTCGTGTCGTAAAAACGAACTCTTTTATCACGAAAGAAGAGGAAATCTCTCAAACCAACCTGGTAGTATCTGCGACCAAGAACAAAGGCGAAAACAAATTTGTAATGGAGGACATCAATTACGCCTTATCTAAATTATCAGATGAATATTATATCCCTTTTACCATGTATTTCGAAGGATATAAATACCATGAAATTTCAGATCATCTAAAAATCCCTATTGGTACTGTGAAGACCAGGATCCATGTGGCTAGAAAATCAATGAAGAAATCCTTGGCAGCGTATAACGTTGAAATGGATTAAAGAAATATACAAACCTTGAAGACAAAAAAATCCTCTATATTTTTTATAGAGGATTTTTTTTGGCCGTTTAGGAATGGCCGTTATTTCTTGGTACAGCTAATTATTCGCTGATCTCAAATTTTGATAGCTGAACGAATTGTTGAATACGGTCTGAAATCTCTTGTTTAGTCAGGTTCTGCAAACGTTCCGTACCAAATTTCTCTACACAGAAAGAGGCCAATGCCGAACCAAAGATGATCGCATTTTTCATGTTCGTGAAGTTCACGGATTGTAGTTTTGCCAAATAGCCAATAAAGCCACCGGCAAACGAATCACCTGCACCTGTAGGATCAAACACATCAGCTAATGGAAGAGCTGGTGCTGAAAACACCTGACCTTCTCCAAATAAAAGCGCACCGTGTTCGCCTTTTTTAATGATCAGGTATTTTGGTCCCATCTGCAAAATTTTATCCGCAGCCTTTACCAACGAATATTCTCCAGCCAATTGTCTTGCTTCAGCATCATTGATCGTCAATACATCCACCTTCTGAAGAACTTCTTTAAGACCATCCATGGCCACGTCCATCCAAAAGTTCATCGTATCCAGAACCACCAATTTAGGTTTGTTCTCTAAACGCTCTAAGGTCGCTAGCTGTACAGATGGAGTAAGGTTTCCCAATAATAGGTATTCGCAATCTTGGTAAGAAGAAGGTACTTTAGGATCAAAATCGGCCAATACATTCAATTCCGTGATCAGGGTATCCCTGCTGTTCATATCATTGTGGTACTTTCCGGACCAGAAGAATGATTTTCCTCCTGGAATGATCTCTACCCCTTCTACATCGATCCCTTTGGAGGTCATGATGCTCAAGTTCTCCTCGCCGAAGTCCTCTCCGATTACCGAAACCAATTTCACGTTTGGATAAAGGTAAGAAGCAGCCAATCCTGCGAATGTAGCAGCTCCACCAACAATTTTATCTGTTTTTCCAAATGGCGTTTCTATAGCATCAAAAGCCACGGTACCAACAATAACTAAACTCATGTACAAAATCTTTAAATAAAAAAAATGCCGGCATCGAGGCCGGCTTACTTTGTTTTTCTGCTCCTGAAGCTGGGCTCGAACCAGCGACCCTCTGATTAACAGTCAGATGCTCTAACCAACTGAGCTATTCAGGAATCTTTCTAATGACCCGCTGTCATCTTCAAAGTGGTACAAAAATAGAATTTTAGATTTTAATTCGCAAATTTTTTGTAAAACATTTTTTGATTCTCGCGTCATTGCGAGGAGGTACGACGAAGCAATCTTTAAAGTTTGTAGCAATCTTTACCTGTATTATCCATTTTCTTCGGATGGCATGCAACCTAGAGATTCAAAATATGTTTGAATTTGGGCTATAATCGTGGTCTAAGCAAGCTTAAAGCAGGGTCAAACTAAGGCTACTTCAAGTAAAGCATACATTTTACATACTTTCACTATCCTTTCACTATCCTTTTTCACCGACGCGAAAATAAAAAAAGGCTATCTCGCGATAGCCTTTTTTGCTCCTGAAGCTGGGCTCGAACCAGCGACCCTCTGATTAACAGTCAGATGCTCTAACCAACTGAGCTATTCAGGAATTTCCCGTCCCTTTCGTTTTGGTGATGCAATTATCGGAAGATATACCGACAAGTGCAAATATTTTTATGCGTTTTTTCGCAAGTTATTCAGAACCAATCAGAATAATTTTAAATCCGCTCCAATGAATTAAAAGAGCACATCTTTCAACACCAAGGTAGCAAAGGTAAAATAGATGATCAAACCTGTTACATCGACAATAGTGGATACAAATGGTGCGGATGAACTTGCCGGATCCGCTCCCAGCCTACGCAAAATAAAAGGAAGCATGGAACCGATAACCGAACCCCAAAGCACCACAGCCACCAGCGAAAGACTGATCGCAATAGCAATCAGATACCAGATATCACCATAGGATTGCCTAAAGGCTTCCTCCATCCCGATCCGCATAAATCCAAGCGCACCAAGAATCACCCCTAAAAGCAAACCGGAGAGCAATTCTCTTTTCATGACCATCCACCAGTCCCGAAGGGTCACCTCTCCCATCGCCATCGCCTGGATGATCAGGGTCGAGGCCTGTGAACCGGAGTTACCCCCACTGGACATGATCACCGGCATCAAGAGGATCAATACAGGCACGAATTTGCTTTCGTAATACCCTAACACCACGGCGGTCAACAACTGCCCTAGGAAGAGCACAATAAGCCAGCCTGCGCGTTTCTTTACCAAGTGGAAGATAGATACATCCAAGTAAGGCTCATCAAGGGCTTCAGTACCCCCGATACGTTGCATATCTTCCGTATACTCTTCATTGGCTACCCAAAGGATATCATCGATCGTGATGATCCCTAGCATGATGTCCTTATCATCTACGACAGGCAATGCCACGCGGTTGTTCATCCGGAAGATGGTCACCGCCTCTTCGGCCGGATCGTAGGCATGCAGGGAAATCAACCGATTATCGATCAGATCCGCAACAATGGTATCTTCTTCGGCAACCAGCACATCCTTGATCCGAATATCGTCTATCAACTTTCCTTCCGAATCGATGACATAAAGCACATCGATCGTCTCGGATGCCGATCCATATCGACGGATATGGTCAAGTACCCGCGGCATGGTCCAATGCTCCTTGACCGTGATGTAATCCGGGGTCATCAAACGACCAACCGAATCTTCTGGATACCCCAATAAAGACAAGGCTTCCTTACGCTCCTCCGGAGTCAATAGAATGATCAGGCGTTTCACCACATCACCAGACAACTCACTAAAAAAGGAAGTCCGGTCATCGGGTGGCAATTCGTTAAGAAGTTCTCTGATTTTAAAATTTGGTAATTTCTTGAAAATCCGTTCTTGGGTTGGGAAGTCCAAAATCCGGAATACGTTTACCGCACGTTTGATACTTAAGATCTCGAGGAACAATGGACCGTGCTCTGGGAGCTCATCGATCAGCTCCTCCACATCTGAAATGTTCAGTTCATTCAAATAATCTGCAAGCTCGGCTCTATCACCATGTTCAATAAGTTGTTCGACATGCGAAACAAGCATTGCTAATTCTTCCATACGCCTCCTCTATTTATATGATCCTACATTGGTGCCTAAAAATTCTTTTGTGCAAAAGTCGTTTTTTTAAATTGAAAAACAACATCTTTCACAATAAAAAAACGAAGCCTAAAAATCCGTTAAATCAAAAATAGATAAGACCCATTTTTGAAGGGATATTTGAATCAGATTATAAAAATGAAAAAATATGGCGATTTATCTATTATTTATGTTCTTAAACAAATTTAACTGATAAAGAAATATATCAGTTAAATTTAGCTATATAAATATTCGAAAAAAGCTTCATAAAACAGGGTTGACAGTTAACGAAGAACAATATTACTTCTTTACATTATTTATATTCTTTAAAGTTAATTAATCCTGTTATCAGTTTGTATAGAAAATCATTTCAATACCTTAATATCTGATGGAAAATAGAACAATAAAAAAAGAAACAATAGGCGGAAAATTGCACCACTTATAGCTTGAATAAATGAAGCAAAAATAACCGATCCCACTTAAAATAGAAACCCGAAAAACCATCAAATAAAACCACTTTCAACTCACCTTTATTTGATGTTCATTGGAAAGGCAAATGGATGAGTATACATGAATCAAATGTTATACTTATAGATTATATTTATTCAATACTGCAGCATAATCATATTAATATTACAGAACACCAAATTACCCCCTAATAGTCTTTGAAATATTCAAGCCTTTATCATCCACAAAAAAAACGATCCAAAACCCTCCCAAAAAAATCTTGTGCTAAAGGAGATAAAAATGAAGAAGAAAAAAAAGAAAGCTTTCATTCCAAAACTAATTAAGAAAAGTTCACTCGACAAAATCTAAAATCACCCAGAATAAATAGTCCATCCTAAAAATCACAATGCCAAAAGTGCGGCAAAAAAAACGAAAGAAAATCCCGAACTGACCTCGGAAAACAAGCAATAAGATAAACGTTGAAATTTTAAAGCCAGCACAAACATATGCCATTATGGCATATGTTTTTATAAATGAATAGTCTTATTAGAAAGGCTAAATCCTTAGCATTAGCATAGGAATAATAAGCCCCGCCCATAACCGAAGATTCCCAAACATAGGAGCTCCGAAAACACTAATTCGAAAAATGAATTTCCAATCTATAAAACGTATCCAAAAAAACGAAAGGATATTGAACAATATCTATCAAAGTAATAGACATAAATTTTGAGTTGAACAGCATCCAGCTTCATCTCTTGGAATATTTAATAAATAAACATACATTTACAGCAAGCAATAATTTGTCCGAATGAGTGGAGTCAACCAATTCCAAAACGCACAAAAAAGCATAAAAAACAACCAAAAATTAGTGAATTATGATTAAACACAAAAACAATATAAAATCTTGTATTTCAGTATTTAAAAGTTTTTTAATAAAACACTAACTTAAATTAAATCTTAGATTTAGTACTAATATTTTTAGCATATCATGTTTTTAAGACAAAAATCATTATATAAATATATATTTATCAGTATTTTAATTTGTATTATATTAACCATATATACACAACAAGTAAAAGCTCAACTTTTTGACTCCGACCAAGCCTCTTCTAAGACGAAATGGAGACAGATAAATGAAGCCCGATTCCAATTGATATTCCCTCAAGAATTTGAAAAAGCAGCTCCTCTCCTCGCCTCTCAGATCAACAGCATGTTGGATAATGCCAGTAAAGATCTAGGAATAAATCCAAGGAAAATTTCAATCATAGTTCAAGAGAACCATATCGAACAGAATGGTTTCGCTCAATTGGCTCCACGTAAAGTGGAACTATTCTCCACACCTGGGCCGGCTAGCGACAACACCAAATGGTTACCAAACCTCGTCCAGCACGAACTTAGACATGTAGCACAGTTTGACAAATTGACAGGTAAAATCAAAGGTCCGTTTTTCGAACAATTGGCTTTAGCCTTGTACGGACTTCATCTTCCGGCATGGTACTTTGAGGGGGATGCTGTCTCTATCGAAACCCAATTCTCCAATGGTGGCCGAGGAAGATCCAGCGCCTGGATGGTTCCCCTAAAAGCCAATATGGTAGCCGGCAAAAACTATTCATTCGATAAAAATATCCTTGGGTCTTTCAAAGATATTACCCCCTCTTACTACCTCACCGGTTATCTGATGAATAGCTACCTCAGCAACAATTTTGGATATCCGGTGAAGGAGAAGATCATGGACAACATGAGGAAAAATCTACTGCGCCCCTTCAACTTTAATGTTGCCTTGAAGAAAGAGACAGACATGAACAGTCAAGCGCTATACAAGCAAAGTATGAAGGCGTATAAGGGCACTTGGGAAATGCATATCAAACCCGAACAAGAGGATATTATTTCTCCAAAAAACGACCGATATTTCAGCCATTATTACCTCCCTCAAACCAATGGTTCAGGAGAAATTTTCACCTTGGTGGAATCGCCAGATCAGGTATCCCATCTGGCAAAAATCGAACAGAATAGCAGTAAAAAACTGTTTAAGCTCGGTTATCAGCTCCGTCCATATTTTCACTTAAACGATAACCATATAGTATGGGACGAAATCAGAAGGGATGCCCGATTTGGTAAACAGACCTATAATATTATCCGGATTTATGATATAAAGACGAAAAAAACGAAGGACCTCAGCAAAAACAGCCGTTTTTACAGCCCTGTAATCGATTCAAATTCTGAAAATGTGTATGTGGTCCATGTAGATCAAACAAACGTTTCTAGCCTAGTTAAAATCAATTTAGAGACATTGGATGTTCAAGAGGTTGTGCAAATGCCTGCGGATTTCCAGTTATTACAGCCTGCTCTTCATCCAAAAAACAACAAGATAGTAGCCATTGTCTTGAGTCAAAAAGGCAATAATCTGATCGAAATAGATTTGGAATCCAAGTCTTGGGAACCCCTATTCGCTTGGTCGAACCAAGAGTTTGAGCGCCCGATCTATGCCGGTGAAAGCGTTATTTTCAAGGCACAAAAAGATCAAAAAGATAATATTTTCAGGTTGGATCTTGGTAATGGATCAGTTTCGCAAGTCACCTTTTCGAGCTTGGGAAATTATTCACCAAGCAGCTATGATGGGAATACGCTTTACTATAACAGCTATAAATTTAATGGCCAAAAGGTAGGAAAACTTAGGTTGGATTCTGTAAAATTCCATCCGGTGAAGATTGATGAAAACAATCCGGCGATCATGGATCGGCAGCTTAATGCTATTTATAGTTTGGAAAATCAACCTCAAAATCAAGACTACCAGATCAAAAAATACAATCCTTTAAGCCATCTTTTCAACTTCCATAGCCTTAGTATAAGCGCTAATAATTTTGAAAGTTTTGATAATTATAGGCCTGGTATATTCTGGATCGCCAATGATCTGCTGAATACTTCCCAGGTCAAATTGGGTTATGAATATGATCTGGAAAGAGAAAAAAGCAGCTATTCAGCAGAGGTTACTTATCAGAAATATTATCCAAAATTTACGGTGAGTTATGAAAACAGAGGGCTGATAGGTCAGGCGAAAGTAGGAAATAACGGCACGCAAACCATCAATTTTGATTATAGGGAACATGTGTATATGTTGGATATGCAGATCCCTATGGTCAAATACAGGGGCAATGTGATTTACAGTTATGGGTTGAATTTTGGAACTTCCTATCAGAAAAGGTATGATCTGAGCATGGATAATTTAAGGAATTTCAGGTATGAAATTGCATTTCCATTAAATTATCAGGTTTATTTGAACCGCAATTGGCGCCGCAGCCAAATGGATCTGATCCCAAAATGGGGACAGAATATCAATATAATTTATCGGCATGTGCCTTTTACATCCGGCATGACGGGTAATATCTGGGTGTTAAAGAGTAATTTTTACTTTCCTGGTTTCTTTAGGAACCACGGTTTTCAGGCCAGGTTATCTTATCAGAATGGGTATGGGCAGTTTGCCAATTCGAATGAACTCCCTATGGTGGGTGGCTGGGCTCATTTCAAATCCGAGAAGGTGGATAATACCTTGTTGTTGAATTATCGTTTTCCGATTGCTTATCCGGATTGGTCGATTGGCCCTTTGGGGTATATCAAAAGATTCCATGGGTATCTGTTTACGGATTATCAGAATTTGGAGGATAGTGGGTTTTCACCGGCATCATATGGGGTTGGACTCTCTATGGATTTCAATTTGATGAGGTATAAATTGCCGGATTTTGGGCTGGGTGGGAAATTGAGTTATATAAATCATCCAAGCGCCAGAGGAAAGGTAGTGCCGAGCTTTAGCTTTAGTTATAGTTATTAAGAATTTTGGGAGCCACGCGTCATTGCGAACTCTACGTCAATGCGAAGAGGATGCGTCATCGTAAGTTTGTAGGGAAGTTATAGGAATTAAAGAAACAGAATATAATTTTGTATTTCATTTAGGATACAGCGAGAGAGGGAGTAAGATTTTTAATCGTCATTGGTCCTTGAGAGACCCTTCGCAATGTTAATCCCCCTCTCTTATTCCTATCATAAACTTGGACAGTTCATTAGGCCAGGAGCCTGTTTTTACGATTGATAAGTTATGATAAGAGCTGCTGTAATCCACAAAAATGGTATACAAAGATGGTAACAGGTATTGATTGTTCAAAGGATTATTTTGACATTTCTGTCCAATCGGGACAGAAAGAGGTTTTTAAGGGTCGTTTCAGTAACGACGAAGCGGGTTTTGTGGAGGCCCTGGGCCACATGCACGGCAGCCATATAGCGATGGAGGCCACCGGTCCCTATTACTTCCGGCTGGCAAAGTTCCTCTGGGAGAGGGATGAACGGGTCTCGGTCATCAACCCCCTTGTCATCAGGCGTTTTTCCCAGATGACCCTGGCCAGGACCAAGACCGACAGGAAGGATGCCCAGCTCATCGCCAAGTTCACCAGCATGACGGAACCTGCCCAATGGAGGCTGCCGGAGGAACATGTGCTGAGGATCAGGAACCTGGAAGGCTATATCAAGGGACAGAAGGAATGCAGGACCATGCTAACGAACAGGCTCCATGCATATGAACATGCGGGAACACTGGAACCCACGCTCAGGAAGACCATAGAGGAAGGGATCAAACGTTATGATCAGGACATCAATGAACATGAAAGGCAGGTCCAGCAGATCATCATGGAGAATTACGGGGAACTCAATGAAAACCTGCGGAGCATCCCGGGCATCGGCCCGCGCAGCGCAGCACTGCTTATCATCCTGACGGACGGTTTCAGTCGGTTCGAGGGGTACAGGCAGCTGATATCCTATTTCGGACTGGCGCCCAGGATATTCGAGTCCGGCAGCAGTGTAAGGGGAAAGGGACATATCTGCAAGATGGGGATGGGCCAGGTCAGAAAGGTGCTGTACATGGCGGCAATATCCGCCATCAGGAGCAACACCGCCTGCAGCGGGCTTTATGGGAGGTTGATGGAAAAGGGAAAACCCTACAAGGTCGCAATCATAGCAGTGGTGAACAAACTGATCAAACAGGCATTCGCCATCGCAAAATCTGGAAAGGGCTACATCGCAAAAGCGGCCTAATCAGAATATTATTTGGAGAAAATTTAATTTATTATTTGGATATATACACAGTTCATTGCGAGGAGGTACGACGAAGCAATCTTTGGACTTTGCTTTGGAATTTGACTTTGGACTATTGTCATCCTGAGCGCAGTCGAAGGATCTGTACGGTTACATACGAACAGATGCTTCGACTACGCTCAGCATGGCATGTGGGAAGATTGCTTCGTTCCTCGCAATGACGCGGAGTTCCTCGCAATGACGCGGAGTTCCTCGCAATGACCCGGAATTCCTCGCAATGACGCGGAGCTCGCAATGCCAGAGAGCCCCTCCCAAAAACCTTTCTAATCCATTATCGCCTTCACACCTGGCAAGGTCTTCCCTTCCATATATTCCAATAAAGCACCACCACCGGTACTTACATAGCTCACATGCTCCGTCATCCCAAATTTCGATATCGCTGCAGCAGAATCACCACCACCGATCAAAGAAAAAGCACCACGCTCTGTAGCTGCTACAACCGCATTCGCCACAGCACGTGTTCCCTTCTCAAATGTCTCCATCTCAAAAACACCCATTGGACCATTCCACAACAAGGTATTCGATGCCATAATCACATCAAAGAAATGTTCTGAAGACTCCTTACCAATATCCAATCCTTGTAAATCAGCTGGAATCTCATCGATCGGACCATCATACACCTTCGCATCATTCGCAAAACGATCTGCAATCTGCGCATCTGTTGGCAACACCAAATTCACCCCTTTTTCATCCGCTTTCTTCACCAATTCATTCGCCAGATCCAACTTATCCAATTCTACAATGGATTTACCGATCTCACCACCACGAGCCTTGATAAAGGTATAAGCCATACCACCACCAATGATCAAATTATCCACTTTATCCAACAAGGCTTCGATCAGTTCCAATTTATCGGAAACCTTCGCACCACCCATGATCGCTGTAAACGGACGCTCAGGCTTGTTCATTACCTTCTCCGCATTATTGATTTCATTGGACATCAGGTATCCAACAAATTTATTTCCTGGAAAATACTCCGCAATAATAGCTGTTGAAGCATGCGCACGGTGCGCAGTTCCAAAAGCATCATTCACATACACATCCCCAAGTTCAGCTAATTTCTTAGCAAAATCCTTATCTCCTTTTT
This sequence comes from Sphingobacterium sp. CZ-2, assembly GCF_004526235.1. Lineage (GTDB taxonomy): Bacteria > Bacteroidota > Bacteroidia > Sphingobacteriales > Sphingobacteriaceae > Sphingobacterium > Sphingobacterium tenebrionis. Next base: position 1,666,088 of record NZ_CP038159.1, read on the forward strand.
CCTCTTCCTTATGAAAACGAAGGTTTTCCAACAAAAGCACTTCTCCAGGTTTTAATGCTGCAGCTTTTTCCTTTGCCTGCTCCCCAATGCAATCATCAGCAAACTGAACTTCTACACCCAACACTTCCGATAGGTGCTTAACAATATGTTTCAAGGAATATTTATCGGTAGGACCTTCTTTTGGTCTACCTAAATGGGACATCAAGATCACAGAACCACCATCCTTTAAGATTTTCTTGATGGTCGGCAATGCCCCTTGAATCCTGTTATCATCTGTAATATTAAAGTCGTCATCAAGAGGCACATTGAAGTCTACTCTCACCAATGCTTTCTTGTCCTTAAAATTCAAATCGTCTACTGTTTTCATGATATTTTTTTATTTCCGGTTGATTTTCGTGTCTAAAGATATAAAAAAGGCGTTGAACCCAAAACGATAGTCAACGCCTTTTTAGTTTAATATATTTCTACCAAATAAGGTATTCGTGCCTGTATTCCAGACCGCTTCGTAATTTTTTTAATTTCCGTGAGGTATTTCACATAATCACCCATCTCATCCTCCAGCATCCACATCTTGATTTTTTCTTTGGAGGTGGATAATAGATTGGCAAATGGTTCTTTCGCTCGAGGGTATTCGGAAACACGGTAATTATCCAGTTTCGCCTTTTTTGCAGCGGCTTCAATAGCCTCATCCAACCCAGCTACGCGGTCCACCAGCTTTAACTTAACTGCCTGTTCCCCAGTCCATACACGTCCCTGCCCGATACTATCCACATAGGCAACATCTATTTTACGACCATCAGCCACACGTTTCATAAAAACCTGATAGATCTTGTTCACCCCACCTTGAATGATACTTTTTTCCTCTTCCGTTAGTGGTCTATCCATATCGACATCCATATCTGCGAATTTAGCTGTCTTCACCGCATCAAAATGGATCCCTAATTTATCATTGAACAGCTTCTGCATATTCGGGATCATTCCGAACACCCCAATAGAGCCAGTCAAAGTCGTCGGATCAGCAAAAATAGAATCTGCTGCTGCTGAAATATAATACCCTCCCGATGCGGCATAATCACCCATGGAAACAATCACAGGTTTTACCTTTTTGGTCAGATCCACTTCGCGCCAGATATTTTCTGATGCCAATGCCGAACCACCTGGTGAATTTACCCGCAAAACGATCGCTTTAACCCGATCATCCGTGCGGAGATCCCGAAGTTCTCGAGATATTTTATCTCCCCCAATCTGACCTTCCATCCCTTCGCCATCTACAATCTCGCCATAAGCATACAATACCGCCACACGGCTAGCACCTGCTTCGCCTGCATCAGCTTTATTATTATAATCCAAGATCGAGACATAAGGAACATCCTTTTTCGCATCGATCCCTAATTTTCCACGCAATTTTGCCAAGACCTCATCTTTATATAACAGACCATTAACAAAACCATATTTCTTGGCATCCTCCGGTTCACGGATCAGATATCCGTCAGCAATATGCTTCAAGCTATCCACGGTGATCTTTTTGCTGTTGGAGATGTCCTGTAAAAAGGTATTATAGATACTTCCTAAGTAGGAATTCACCTGTTCTTTATTCGCTTCGCTCATACTGTTCATCATAAAAGGTTCCACCGCACTTTTATAAGTTCCCACCTTCAGGATCTGCATATCTACACCCAGCTTTTCCATGGCTTCCTTAAAGAACATCACCGAAGTCGCTAGCCCGCGAAAATCCAAACTTCCTTGCGGATTTAGGTAGATTTCATCGGCTACACTGTTCATGTAATATCCTTTTTGGCTCATTACATCACTGAACGCGAGTACAAATTTTCCTGATTCTTTAAAATCTACAATGGCTTCTCGAATGGCTTTAGCAGTAGGAAACCCCGCATTAACGCCTGCAACATTCAAATAAATCCCTTTGATATTTGCATCTTCTTTAGCGGCTTTGATCCTGGAAAGGATATCATTCAAGCCAATGCTGCGCGTACCGGAATAACCAGGAACATCCAGCCCCTCGAAAGGATTGGGCTCCGTTTTTTCGGTTATGGTATGATCCAGATTGATCATGAGCACGGCATTGCTCGGGGTAATAGTTTCTGATTTTGTGCCAACAGAACTCACCATGGCGCCAATTATTCCAATAACGATAAAAAATAAAATAATGGAACTAATAATAATACCGGTGATCGTGGCTAATACATACTTAAAAAATGATCTCATACATGTTATGCTTTAGCGTCAGTAAAAATAAGTTATTATTCCAACTTTCCTAATAACTATTCCTATATTAAACGCATGAATCGAGTATACATTTTGTTGGGTGCAAACATAGGTGATCCTTGGCAGCAACTGGCTGCTGCAAGGCTGGAAATTGAGGAACGTATCGGTAGCATTGAACTTCAATCCAGCATTTATGAATCGGAGGCCTGGGGAGTAACTGATCAGCCTGTATTTTTAAATCAGGTATTAGCCGTATCCACTGCGTATTCGGCCATGGAATGTTTGGACATCGCCTTGGACATTGAGCGTGACCTAGGTCGGGTTCGCTTAAAAAAATGGGGCTCACGTGTAATTGACATCGATTTACTCTATTTCAACGAGGAAATAATTAATACGGAAAGACTGAAATTACCACATCCCTATATCCAAGAACGCAATTTTACCCTGGTGCCTTTGGTCGAAATTTCTCCACAATATCTTCATCCGGTTTTAAAGAAAATAAACAAAACCTTATTATTGGAGTCTAAAGACACATTAACAGTTAAAAAACACATTCATGAACACCTATAATATTATCGACGCTGATATTATTCAAAGCAATATGATGAATAATACAGAAGTGATAAAACAAATGATTTCCATGTTTTTGGGACAGGGTAAGGAGGATTTTAAGGCTCTTCAAAAGCTGGTGGAAAACAAGGATTTCGCGGGAATCAAATCCAAAGCCCATCATATCAAACCGACCATGGAATACATTGGCGCAAGCAGTCTAAGATACCAGTTCCAGGAATTGGAAAACTTGGTGACATCAGGCGCGGCTTACACTGCCTTGAAAAGCCATTTCACGATTATGGAAAGAGACTTCAAGGAAGCCATGGAGGAGCTCGAAGATTATGCCTCTACCCTTTCCTGATTTTTCTCCGACGAAAAATGGATAAAGGAAAAGAGGATATAGATCAACAACACTAACGGTAAGGCCAGAAAACTTAACCAAACCAATAATAGCACACTAACGATCAGAAATAGGTATTTGTATTTGTTCACAGACCATTTCAAGCTATTCAGTTTCATCGAGAACAATTTAATTTCAGATACCAAAAGTAGGCTGGATACGATCGCTATGCCTATCAATAGGTAAGCGTTGTTCAGTATTTGGTATTGTTGGGCAATAAAGGGAAGGGAGATGATCACAAAGGTGTTCATTGGGGTGTTCACGCCTATGAAATCGGTCGTTTGGCGGGTATCAATATTAAATTTCGCCAGGCGTAAAGCTGAGAAAACTGTAATAATAAAGCCAATATAGGGCAGGTATTCTTGATCTGTAGCGTTTTTCAACATCATATACATAATCACCCCCGGTACAAACCCGAAACTGATCACATCTGCCAAAGAGTCCAGTTCCTTTCCTATCAGCGATTTTACATGGAGTGCGCGAGCCACCATACCATCGAAAAAATCAAATATCCCAGATGCCAATACGCAATAAAAAGCATAATTAAATTCTCCTTTCAGAACGAACAGCACAGCAATGCATCCGGAGAATAAATTGAGGGACGTTATGGTATTGGGGATATATTTCTTCATAAATAAAAAAAGCCATCTTTGTAACAAAGATGGCTTAAAAATATCAATTTCTCATGGTTTTTTAACCATTCATACTAATTAAAAATTCGGAATTCGATTTGGTACCACGCATTTGGGTCAATAAAAACTCCATAGCTTCCTGAGAATTCATATCCGCTAAGTGGTTTCTCAATACCCATAGACGTTGTAGTTCCTCACGGTCAACCAATAAGTCATCACGTCTTGTACTAGATGCTGTAAGATCGATCGCTGGGAAGATACGTTTATTGGATAATTTACGATCCAATTGAAGTTCCATGTTACCTGTACCTTTAAATTCTTCAAAGATAACCTCATCCATTTTAGAACCAGTTTCTGTCAATGCGGTAGCTAAGATCGTCAATGAACCACCGTTCTCAATGTTACGGGCAGCACCGAAGAAACGTTTTGGTTTGTGGAGCGCGTTAGCATCCACACCACCTGATAGGATTTTTCCTGATGCAGGAGCCACAGTATTGTATGCGCGGGCAAGGCGGGTGATGGAATCCAATAGGATAACCACATCATGTCCACACTCGACCATACGTTTAGCTTTTTCCAATACGATGTTAGCAATCTTTACATGGCGATCTGCCGGTTCATCAAAAGTTGATGAAACCACTTCCGCACGTACGCTGCGCGCCATATCGGTTACCTCTTCCGGACGCTCATCGATCAAAAGGATAATCAAATAAACTTCTGGGTGGTTCTTAGCAATGGCATTTGCCACTTCCTTCAACAAGTTGGTTTTACCTGTTTTCGGTTGTGCTACGATCAATCCACGCTGACCTTTACCGATCGGTGTGAAAAGATCCATGATACGGGTAGAATAATTGCCTGGACCTAAATCCAAATTCAATTTTTCATCCGGGAAAAGTGGTGTTAAGTAATCAAACGGTACACGATCGCGAACTTCGGCCGGATCTTGACCATTGATTGCTTCTACACGTACCAATGGGAAATATTTCTCGCCTTCTTTCGGCGGACGGATACACCCACGTACATTATCTCCAGTTTTCAATCCGAATAATTTGATCTGCGACTGGGAAACATAGATATCGTCTGGTGAAGTCAGGTAGTTATAATCAGAAGATCTTAGGAAACCATATCCATCAGCCATGATTTCCAATACACCTTCATTAACAATGACATTGTCGAAGTCTGTAGGGTTTGCTGCTGGTTTTTGTGTTTGTTCCGGAACTGATGGCTTCTGAGGTTCAGCTGGTTCTTTTTCGGAAGGTGTAGTTGGGAATTCGATCTTCGGTTGATCTTCTTCAGGTGATTTCTTACGACCTACGGCTACTGGTTCAGCCGTCTTTACCGTGCGCATTCGCTTTCTAGGTCTTTCACCACTTGCGTCCACATCCGCATCTTCATGAACAGGTGCTTCTTCAGCTGTTCCTTTTTGTGCCTCTTGGGCTATTACACTAATACGATCAATCAATTCTTGCTTCCTAAGCTTTTCAGCATCGGCAATACCAAGAACTTTAGCGATCTCGCGCAATTCAGACACGAGTTTCGTATTCAATTCATTAATATCCATTAATTTATTCTATGATTTATAGGATTTTTATTTTTATTGAAATTTATCTTTCAGGACTTCGCTATTCTAAGACTTGAAGTCAGGTAACTGACGATCCTTTAAGTGATTTTCCTTTTACCCTGATGAAAGACAATTTTTAGAACCGCCACAAAGTAAAAAAGATAAAATGTAAATTCAAAAGAAAAATAGGTTTTTTTTCCCACTTTTACCAATTTCTAATACAAATTCATTTAGTAAAATGTTTTAGCATCCGTTAAATTTTTGAGAAAAATCAAAAATTAATTCTTTATTTGTAGGTAGATAATCATAAATCAACGCTATTTGATATGAATAACCAACAAACAAACACCAATTACCCAGCACTATACACCCTCATTGTGGTGTTCTTTTTTTGGGGCTTTATAGCCGCCGGAAATAGTGTTTTCATCCCCTTTTGTAAAAATTATTTCCACCTCGATCAGTTTCAATCCCAATTGATCGACTTTGCCTTTTATACGGCTTATTATATAGGTGCCTTGCTCCTATTTATCTTCGGTACGATCTCCGGAAAGGACCTTGTCGGAAAATGGGGCTATAAACGGAGTATCGTTTATGGGTTGCTGTTCTCGGCTTTGGGCGCAGCGGCCATGATCGTGGCTGTGGAGGTCAATGTATATGTGGGAATGTTGATCGGTTTGTTTATTGTAGCCTTAGGTTTTTCCCTTCAGCAAACGGCTGCAAACCCATTTGCCGTTCTGTTGGGTGATCCTAAAACGGGAGCTTCCCGGGTGAACCTTGGTGGTGGTATCAATTCTCTCGGTACTACAATCGGTCCCTTGATCATAGGTTTTGCATTATTTGGCACCTTTGAGACGGTTTCAGACAGCCAGATCGCCAGCTTACCCTTGAATAAAGTGGTATATCTATACGTGGGAGTAGGACTATTGTTCATATTAGCTGCTGGCCTATTCCATTTCTCCAAGAAAGTACCTGCAGGATATAACCTGGAACCGATGGAAGCCGCCAATAAGGCGAGAACAACGCTGGTTATCATGACCATTCTGTTGTTATGTGCGTTCATTCCTGTATTCACCAGTTATAATTCAGCAGAAGCGCTGCAGATCGAGAACCTAAAGGAAGTGGTGAAAACCAGCCGGGATGCAGGCCCAGCTTTTGAATTGGAAATGCTATCACATTCCTTGGAACTGAAACGCATGTTCTGGTTATTAGGAGCCCTATTGGTCGTGGTTGTGGGCTTATTGTTCGCCTATGGTAGTGCTAAGAAAAACCCGGCCGGATGGGGTGCCATGAAATACCCACAATTGGTATTGGGGATGTTGGCATTGTTTGTCTACGTAGGTATCGAAGTGGCTATCGGAAGTAATCTAGGGGAATTATTGACTTTGGAAGAATTCGGAAGTCTGCAATCTTCACAGATCACGCCTTATGTATCGATGTATTGGGGCGGAATGATGATCGGCCGTTGGGCTGGTGCGATTTCTGCATTCAACCTGACAAAATCCAAAAAACAAATGCTGACCATTATTGTCCCTCTTATCGCATTTAGCGTCATTATTGGTGTAAATGCCTTAGCAGGGTTTGATATGTCGGTATTATATTATTATATCGTTTGTGTCGCTATTCAGATCGTTGCCTTCCTGATCAGTAAGGAAAAACCGGTACGTACCTTGATTATTTTTGGAACATTCGGTCTTGTGGCGATGGTGGTTGGATTGATGACTTCAGGTACGATTGCCATCTATTCATTCCTTGCAGGTGGATTGGCTTGTTCCATTATGTGGGGATCGATTTTCAGTCTGTCCATTCAGGGATTGGGAAAATATACCGAACAGGGATCCGCATTCTTGGTGATGATGATTTTAGGTGGAGGTATCATTCCTCCTATCCAAGGAAAACTTTCCGATATCATTGGTATCCACAACTCTTATATTATTCCGGTTATTGGATTTGCCTATATTATCCTGTTTGCGATCTTGGTTAAAAACTTCTTGACCAAGCAAGGGATAAATATGGATGAGATTGAAGCAGAAGCTGGGCATTAATCGCCCATCTAATTGTAAAATATACACTAAGTAAATATTAATTTTACACTTTGTTAATAAGCTCATAATCAAAAAATTATGAGCTTATTGCTTAAAATCAGCAGTCAAAGGGCTTCAAAATTTTTGATTATATCCAATAAAAATTCTTATTTTTAGTAATAAATCCCGTATTTTGGGAACAATACAGTAAAAATTACCATTGTAAAACGTAAAAACAAGTTACTTAATTTTAAAACTATTAAATAATGATAATAATTGCAGATGGAGGGTCTACAAAAACAAACTGGTGTTTGTTAGATGATACTAATAAAAAGATCTATTTCAACACCGAAGGTTACAACCCATATTTTGTAGATAGCGATTACATTGTTGCATCCCTAAAGAAAGGTTTACCACAGGATATTCCATACGATAAGATCACCGAGGTCAATTATTATGGTGCGGGGGTACATAACGAGGAGAAAGCGAAGATTGTGGAAGAAGCCATTCAAGCGGTGTTTCCAAATGCAAAGGTTGAAGTAGGACATGATTTATTGGCAGCTGCTCGTGCGCTGTTGGGTACAGAGGCCGGATTTGCGGCCATCTTAGGAACCGGTACCAATACTTGTATTTACGACGGTAAAGATATCACCCATAACATTGATTCTGCAGCTTATATTTTAGGAGATGAAGGTAGTGGTAGCTACATCGGAAAAAAACTATTGACAGATTTTATCCGTGGTCTTATGCCTAAGGATGTTTCTGATGTGTTCTATGAAACTTATAAACTGACTCCAGATGAGATTATGGACAATGTTTATACGAAACCTTTAGCAAACCGTTTCTGCGCAAGCTTCAGTAAATTTGTTTATGATAATAATGTAAATATTCAATATACACGTAAGATTGTTGATGATGCGTTTGAAGCTTTCTTTAACAATTTGGTGAGTAAATATCCAGATTACCAATCGTATACATTTAATTGTATTGGTTCGGTTGGGTATAATTTCAGAAATGTTCTGGAAGAAAAAGCAGATCAATATGGGATGAAAGTGGGTAAGATCCTACGCTCGCCTATTGATGATTTGGTACAATTCCATATCAATAGATCTAAAAGCATCGCTTAATAAGCAGCATAGTTTAGTCTTTATATACGTCATTGCGAGGAAAACGTCATTGCGAGGAAAACGTCATTGCGAGGAAAACGTCATTGCGAGGAAAACGTCATTGCGAGGGACGAAGCAATCTTTACACTAATCGAAAGATTGCTTCGTCCCTCGCAATGACGTTTTTAGATTGCTTCGTGCCACGCAATGACGTTTTTAGATTGCTTCGTGCCACGCAATGACGTTTATTTACAACTCATAACTCTTGCCAATCTCTGGCAAAGTCAAATCCACATCAGCTTCACTGAATAACTTCTCAACTGCAATTTCATCAATTTCTATTGGTGGGAAAGAATTGAAATGCGTTCCTACCACATGTTTACACTTAATAAACTGTGCAGCGATCACTGCATCTTCCGCATCCATGGTATAATGTCCGCCAATTGGTAAAAAGGCATAATCCACCTGATACCTCTCCAATAACTTCATCTCCATTGTCAAAGCTGTATCACCAGATACATATATAGTCTTCCCTTTGACAATAAACACAAATCCTACAGGAAATCCACCATAACTTCCGTCAGGCGTACTGTTAGAATGCGCCGCAAAAACCATCTTCACCTTTCCAAATGGCAAATTAAGAGTTCCGCCCAGATTAAAGTCAATCACTTTATCTGCATGCACACCTTGGTTCTTTACCCAATTAGCCGTCTCCACAATTGCCGCAACGGTCGCATTCTTCTTCTTCTGAACGGTCACCATATCCGCCACATGATCCTCATGTCCATGCGTTAGGAAAATATAATCTGGAGCCAAATCTTCTGCCTTCACCTCTTTAGCAATGGGGTTATAGGTTATGAAAGGATCCAAAAGGACTTTCGTCCCATCGAAATCAAATTCAAAACAGGCATGTCCGTAATAGGTATATTTCATTTTAAATCCTTTTGAATAATTATTTATTTCCGAACAAGTTCCCTAATCCGCCCAATCCTCCTAAAAGATCTTGGGAAGCTGCCTGCATTTCCGACTGACTGATGTTCTCAGCTTGGGTTAAGGCCTTATTGATCGCTACGATCAACAATTCTTCCAATTCTTCCTGATCTGCCTCTGCCAAAAACTCCGGATCGATCTTCACTTCCTTGATCTCCTTATTTGCCGTTGCAATGACACGTATTTTACCACCCTCAGCATCTCCAGATACGGAAATATGGTCTAATCTCTCTTTAATCTCCTTTGCACGTTGTTGCGCTTCAAATAACTTATCGAACATATGATTTTATCTTTTAAAACATCCAAAATACGAATAATTTAGGATTCTTGACAATCTTTATAGGTTCTTTTGCCGAGCTTGCTTACCTTTGCAGCAACAATATTTTTTCCAAGAATGGATCATTTAAAACATTATACCGCATTAGCGGACAACTTAGCATCTACCAACCCACAAGCACACGAAACCCTCGAAGAGGAGATCAATATCCTTATCCATAAGCTAAAATTCATCCCTATGGAAAGCAGACCAGTAGTGCTTATTCAGAACTTATCCACTTCGCAGATCGAACCGGATTACCTGGAAGAGATCTTGGCTGTTGCCGGTGGAAGGAAAGCAGGTTTGGAAAATGATCTTGCTGAAATTGATATTTTGATTTTCATTCAGGAAAGCCCTGATTTCTTGAGTAAGTTGCCTACCTTGTTGAGCGCCCAATACCAAGGAAGCAAGGCTGTTGAAAATAATCAGGTATACATTATCCAAAAGCCAGCTTTTGGTTCCCAACGATCAGATTATTTGCAGGATATAGAGATCCTTGCCGAGATCGTGCAATCCAAATATTTCATCTATGGGCATGAAGGTAACCACTGGATGAAATTCGGGCTATAAACAAAGGACTTAACATCTTAAATAACCAAAAGAGGTCGGTTGCTTGATGGCGACCGACCTCTTTTTATTGGATCAACTTATTTCCTTCGTTGTTAAACGAACTTCTTTCTTAGGATGGAATATAATTTTTCTACGGTTTGCGGTTTGGTTGCCCAATTATTTTTAAGCGCATAATTGGTCTGCAAAAAGGCATCTGCCTCCGCAAAATTATCAAACCTGTTCAGTAGCTCGATCGCCTCGGAATAAGCTAAACTATAACCGTTGAAAAGATCTTTGATGAACATGAGCTTATCGTTCAAGCTGACCGCTGTTTTAAGATCCACTACCGTTTCTGAACCTCGGCTAGCAGACGTATTGAACTGCTGCACATTTGTCAATCCAGCACGTTTCTGTTGTTGGATGAGTTCGTTCAATGTCAATGGCCTACTTGGTTTCGCCTCTGCTTGTTTGGCAAGATCATTTAACGTCACCTCTTTTTCCGCCGGTTCCTCAATCCTTACCTCTTTTTCCTCAATGCGAACCTGGTTTACCACCGGTTCAGAGGAGATTGATGCAGATCTTTCAGGAGTTGTTTCTTCTTTTGGCTCTACTTTGGATTCTTCCTTAGCTTCTACTTTGGAGTCTTCCTTAGCTTCTTCTTCATAAGCTGGTCTTACCGAAGTGTAATTGGAGCTTGAAGTATGTACTGGAGATTGTAGAGAATCCGTTATGGAAGTACTTGCCTCCGCTAATTCTTCTTTATCAGCGTCGGTTTCCCCTTCCTGCTTATTATCTTCTTCAGGGTTTTCTAAATCTTGCTCAGAATCCTTTGCCTCCTCCTCAGATTTCACCGTTGTTTGTTCTTTTTCTTCTTCCTCTTGATATTCCTCTACTACCGCATCATTTTCTTTGTTGCTCTTCGCTCCAAAGGTACTGGAGAATGGAATCTCTTCGTCGTATTCCTCTATCACAGGAGCATCATTATTCGATACCTCTTCTTTTTCAGTTTTTACTGCATCTGGGTTTTCTGTTGCTGTTTCTGCTTCAATATTTCCATCAGCCTCCACTTCCTGAATCTCATTTACGACCGGTTGATCATCCGCTTCATGTTCATCCACCTGAACCGCCGGTGTAAAAACAGTATCTTCCTCTTTTGCAGATTCAACATTCGAAGAATCCTCTTTTGTAGACTGGTCTTTCGTAGACTCCCCTTGCACAGGTTCATTTGAAACCGGTGAAGCAGCCAATAATCGAGGTTCCTTTTCTACTTGTAGGTTGGCCAATACATCTAGGTGTGCTGCCAAATATTTTGCCTGAGCGGCCAATAAAAGGATCTCTGTCCGATGTCCTGAAATCTGATTCCCATCCAATGAAGCGTACTGCTCATTGATCTCCACCAATAAGTCGCCGATTTTACCTAAAATATCTTGTTCTTTATAAGCCATAATGCTGTTTTGATCCTTTATTATTCTATCTTGTTCTTCTATATGAACAAAAAACAAACCAACTGAGTTTGACTAAGTTTGATTTTTTATTCGATGATGCTCAATCAAAAATAGGATTTTATTCTGATATTCGTAAGCAAAACGAAGTCCTATGATGTTATTTTCTGAACATAATTTCCACCGTAGAAGAGATTGTATTGGCAGTATCGAAGTGATCTGTGGATCGATGTTTTCTGGAAAAACGGAGGAGTTGATTCGGAGGCTTAAAAGGGCTCAATTTGCCAAATTACCGGTGGAGATTTTCAAACCGGAAATCGATATTAGATATGGCGCTAATGAAGTGGTTTCGCACGATAGCAATGCGATTCCTTCTACGCCGGTTTCCCATTCTTCAGCGATATTGTTGTTGAGTAATGAAACGAAAGTGGTGGGGATTGATGAGGCTCAATTCTTTGATGAGGAATTACCGAATGTCTGTGAGGAATTGGCGAATCGTGGAATCAGGGTTATTGTAGCGGGTTTGGATATGGATTATTTGGGACAACCCTTTGGCCCGATACCAAATTTGATGGCGATAGCAGAGGATGTGACAAAGGTGCATGCGGTATGTGTGCAATGTGGCGCGCCAGCGAATTATTCTTATCGGACGCAATTGGATGATGCTAGGGTTTTGCTTGGCGAGAAGGATAAATATGAGCCGAGGTGCAGGGGCTGTTATTTTGGACTGGAAGATGAGGATTGTTAGGTTGGATAGGCCAAGGCGAGGTATTATTCGTCATTGCGAGGTATTATACGTCATTGCGAGGAGGTACGACGAAGCAATCTTTGTATTCATGTCATCCTGAGCAACGTCGAAGGATCTGTACGGGTACCAAATGTAGATCCTTCGACTTCGCTCAGGATGACATGGGTTGAAAGATTGCTTCGTTCCTCGCAATGACGGTAGAGTTCCTCGCAATGACGGTATCTTTCCTCGCAATGACGGTAGAGTTACTTCAACTCCTTCACAATACTTTCATCCAAAGGCGTTACCTTCGATCTATATCTATGCGCTAATTTCCCATCCTTACCAATCAAAAACTTCTCAAAATTCCAATTGATTGCTCCGGTAAAATCAGGGTTCTTTGCAGTCGTCAGATACTTGAACAACGGGATCATCTTCTCCCCCGTCACATCCACCTTTTCCGACAACAAAAATTTCACGCCATAATTCTCCTCACAAAAGGCTGCAATTTCTTCATTACTATCAAATTCCTGGCCTTTAAAATTATCCGAAGGAAAACCAATTACGACCAAATCCTTTCCGTACTTATCAGATAACTCCTGCAGTTCCTTATACTGCTTGGTAAAACCACATTTTGAAGCCGTATTAACGATCAAAATCTGCTTGCCCTTGAACTCAGACAAGGAAACTTTCTTCCCATCCAAGGTCTTAAAGCTATAATCATAAACCGTCGGCTGATTGAACAGCATGGTAAAAACCATTAATATCGAATAAATCATCTTTTTAAATTTTATATTTCAACATTCAGCTCCCTATTCACCACAAAATGAAAAAGCTGCTCTATAGGATTCTTCAAAATCGTGCCAATCTTAACCCCATGTAGATTACACACCTCCCGCAAATGGATATCAAAATTATAGGCTATCTGACCCACAAAATGACATTCATATTCCCAGAAATTAGGATAAGTCATGATATTTGTCCGCACAAATTCATCAAAACCATTCCTCAACAGGTTATCAATAAATGGATGCGAACGGTTATCCCCCATGAATTTCGCAAAACTTGCCAAATAGGCATTCGGACGATCCCTTTGGTAGACATTCTTGATAATGATATCCTTGGTAATCGGATGCACTTCCTGGAAAATACGCATCAGATCCCTAGGCATGGATTCGTAGAGGTAAGCAGTTATCAATTGTTTACCGAACCAGGCACCCGAACCTTCATCCCCCAACACATAACCGATCCCGTGGATGCTTGTGGACAAACCTTCACCATCAAAATAGCTGATGTCCGACCCTGTCCCTAAATTCGAGATCAGGCCTTTGCCCGAACCAAAAGTAGCATAGGCAGAGCCGAGCAGATCGCTTTCTACTGCAACATAGGAACTGGGAAAAATCTCCGACAAGGCATTGGATACCAACTCCCTACGATCAGGAGTAGAGCATCCCGCACCAAAGAAATATACTTCATTGATCTCATTGATATAGGGAATGATCTCGGGAACACCGGAAAGGGTATTAGCGATTTCCTTTTCACTCACAAAAAATGGATTAAGGCCTTTGGTACTAAAACTTAAGGGTTTACTATCTGGAAGATGGAGCATCCAATCGGATCTTGATGAACCACTATCTGCAACTAAAATCATATTATTTAATTCTCATCAAACCCAAATATACGAAATGTAATATTATCGTGAAAGTGCATTTTATACGGATAAAAAAAGAGGCATTTCATATTCCTTTTCTATCTTTATGATGATTATTTAACCCTTTCTAATTATGATAAAATTTCGAAAACCTTTTTGGTTGATCGCTGCAGCCTTACTTGCATTCCAATCGGTACAGGCCCAGGAAGTCAGCCATCCGAAATCGCATTTTGGATTTAATATCGGAGATGATTATCAACTAACGAACTATACCCAAACAGAAGCCTATTTCAAAAAACTGGCTCAGCAATCCAATCGGGTAAAGCTCCAGGTGATCGGTAAAACCGAAGAAGGTAGAGACCAGATCATGCTCATCATCAGTTCCCCAGAGAACCTGAAGGAACTCGCGAAGTACCAGAAGATCGCTACAGATTTAGCGAAGGCAAAGATCTCGGAAGAAGCCGCTAAGCAATTAGCGAAAGAGGGAAAATCCGTGGTGTGGATTGATGGCGGACTACATTCCACCGAAGTGGTGGCTACCCACCAGTTGATCCAAACGGCCTATCTCTTAGCATCTGCAAACGATGAAGAGACCAAAAGGATCTTGGATAATTCGATCATATTAATGACACATGCCAATCCCGATGGCCATGAACTGGTAGGCGATTGGTATATGCGCCATACTGACCCGCAGAAAAGAAGCACCAGTCTGATTCCTGTCCTCTATCAAAAATATGCTGGACATGATAACAATCGAGATTTCTTTATGCTCAACCTTAAGGAAAGCCAGAACATTGCACGGCAATTGTTCATCGATTGGAACCCACAGATCATGTACAACCATCATCAAACTGCGCCTGCTGGAGCAGTGGTGGCTGGAGCACCCTATCGGGATCCTTTCAATTATGTATTCGATCCTTTGCTGATGTCGGGAATCGATGCCCTTGGGGCAGCCATGTCCTCCAGGCTGAACGCCGAAAATAAACCGGGATATACCGCAAAAGGTGGTTCCGTCTTTTCCACCTGGTATAATGGTGGTCTGCGAACAACCACCTATTTCCACAACATGATCGGTTTATTGACCGAAATCATCGGAAATCCCACACCTTATGAAATTCCATTGGTGTCCAAAAGGTTAATTCCATCCAGTGATACCCAGAACCCTGTCATCCCACAGAAATGGCATTTCCAACAATCCATTGATTACTCCGTTTCGCTGAACTATGCGGTTATGGGCTATGCGGCTCGCTATAAGGATGAGGTGTTATATAACATCTATCGGATGGGTCGCAACTCGATTGAACGAGGATCCAAGGATTTCTGGCCATTATCACCGAGTAAAGTAGCATTGATTGATTCGGCCATGAAAGGGAGCAACATTTCCTCTACCAGAGAAATGACCCGTGGTTTCGAAAAAAGAAGTTTGGAGACCTTGTTCGGAAATAAAAACCTGCGGGATCCAAGGGGATATATTCTTCCGTCCGACCAAAAGGACTTCAGTACGGCCAAAAAATTCCTGAATGCTTTAATCCAGAACGGCATCGAAGTTAAACAGGCAACGGCTGATTTTACCGTCAATGGCACATCCTACCCTGCCGGAAGTTATGTGATCAAAACCAATCAGGCTTTCCGTCCTCATATCCTGGACATGTTCGAACCACAGGACCACCCTGATGATTTCGAATACCCAGGAGGCCCTCCGATCCCACCTTACGATGCAGCAGGATGGACCTTGGCTTACCTGATGGATATTAAGTTCGATCGCATATTGGAAGATTTCAATGGTCCATTCCAGGACCTAATCCTCGGTGAGCAGATCTCCCTTTTGAACAGCAAAAAACCGGTTGGCAAATTCGTTAAATTGCCAGCGGAGATCAATGACAGCTATAAGATCGCCAACCAACAACTGAACAATAAAGGTAAGGTTTGGCGTGATCAGGTTTCAGGAGATTTCTATATCGAGAACAAAGGAAATATGGCCCTTACCTTTGATGCTGCAGGCGCCAATGCACTTCCAAAAAGTGTAAAACCATTAAAATCCCTTCGGATTGGTTTATGGGATACCTATGGAGGTTCTATGGCTTCGGGCTGGTTAAGGTTCAATCTGGAACAGCATCATTATAATTTCGAACTGGTCTTCCCTGCGGATATCGACAAGGGCAATCTGAATAGTAAGTTTGATGTCTTGATCTTCCCTGGCGGAGCGATCCCAAGATTTGGAACTTCCACAACAACTCGACCTGGGAATAGAGGAGAAATGGCGATGCCTGACCATATTCCGGCAGAGTATAAGAATCGTTGGGGCAGATTGAGCGCCGATAAATCCATCCCTGTCTTGCAGGAATTTATGGAAAAAGGCGGCAAGGTAATCACGATAGGCAACAGTTCCGATCTTGCTGAACACCTTAAATTGGGCGTGGAAGATGCATTGGTCGATCAAAACAAAGTGCCTTTGAAAAGAACGGAATTCTATACTCCAGGTTCTGTATTGACTGCCAAAGTAAATTCGGGTGTGCCGAGCACTTGGGGATATGGAGATCAGATCGATCTTTATTATTCCAATGACAATCTGTATAAGATCACCAATAAGGATATTACACCGTTGATCTGGTTTGATAGTGAAAAGGTATTAAAATCAGGTTGGTCTTGGGGAGAAAAATACCTGAAGGATGGTGTTCTGGCCTTTGAAACGAATATTGGCAAAGGAAAATTGGTTTCCTTTGGTAATGACATCAACTTCAGGGCGCAAACACACGGGACTTTTAAATTCTTATTCAACCAATTGCAATAGGTTTTTAATCCTTTAATGATAAAAAGAGCTGCTATCTTAAAATTAGCAGCTCTTTTTATGAAAGATAATTTTCTTTTTTATTGATTGAGCTTAGAAGTTCAATAGGGAAGTTTTCATCTTCATACTTTTCTAATAAAATTCCTGTTTTAATTGGTTTTAATTTCATCCTTCTAAATTTTGCTTCCTTCTATTTTTATCATATTCATAGTAAAAGATAGAAATCAATTCCCAAATTGGGAAATTCAATTTTAAATTTACATTCAAAACAAAGTATGGAAACTGAATTAAGACCGGTTTGGTTCTTCCTAAAACCAAGGTGAAAGCAATGTGAAAGTATGTAAAATGTATGTCAAGCATCCTAAACACCTACTTATACCTTGGTTTAAACCTACTTAAACCACGAACTTAAACCTATTTTATCCTATTTTAAGGGACTCAGGTCCTAATCACTTGACAATTGATAATAAGGAATTTCTTCTATTATTGAATCGGTATCCCAGCCCTAACATCAGGTAATTAGGCTCATGAAAATCTTTGATGGAATAGCCAATATGCAGAAATGCACTTTTGCTGACGCCTGTTTTCAGGGCAAAACTTTGGTAAGTACCCTTAAAATCCCCTTCACGATTAAGGAAATGTGTTCCCAATCCTATACTCAGTGTAAATATCGGCATGATATAATCTGCTCTTGCTGACACTCCCGCTGCAATCTGTTCTTTCCAATAAGGCTTAAAGAATTGCTGTTCCGTTCCTACAATATAGTCTTTGGTATACACATTAGCACTACCATCATGGATCAGGTCCAGGGATGCTCCCGCTCGGACGCGATACCCAAAGTTGTACATGGGTGCAATATATGCCCCCAAAACGGGGTAACGGTGTGGCGAAGCAATCTGATTACCTATGAAATAAACTCCTTTTCTACGCCAAGATCCAAAAGCCACCACATCATAGCTCCAATGCCTTTCAAAGGCTGGGATTTGCTTCTTCATCCGCCATTTTTCCGCGTTCGGAAGTTTTTTCGAAAGATCATATTGTAAGCCTAACCGAAAGCTGCTGGTATTAAATCCGGAATTGGGATATTCCGTATTTCCATTGGAAAAATGGGTGAAATCAAAGCCCGTATTCAGAGCTAGGCGTTTCCCCAAATACCAGCGCAGAAAAAGACCCGCATTGATATAGGCATTCTCCTTGGAACCAATAATTACGTTTTTTGGGTTTTCATGCGTATCGAAATATTTCCAACCCGTGGATAGGCCAAAATTCCATTCATAATGCAGACCCAGTAATTGGTTTAACCGTAGGATCTCCGCATTCTGGAAAATATACCCCGCCATTGGATTCCCTAATTCCTTTCCATTTCCATAATTAAAATAAGCTAAGCCAATTCCCTGGCTGGTCTGGGGGAAAATACAATTCCCAAAGGAACCTTCAGGCAGACCAAATGCATATTGCAGGTGAGCGGAAATCCCTTTTTCGGAGAGCGAGTAATCGTTGTCCATCCCTTTGTAAAAAGGTGCGGTAGGAATGACTTTTGCCGCCCGAAAATCGACACTGATCAGGTTTTTGTAGCCCCCTTGCATAATGGTCTCCCTTTGAATTGGCTGTTGGATAAGACTATCCTGGGCAAATACAAATCCTTGGGAACAGAAAATAACAAACAAGTAAATTATCCGGTAGAATAATCGAGTCATTTTAAATGGTTAACCATCAAAAATAACCAAATAAATCCTAAAGCAAGGTTAAAAATTCTTAAATATGGCGGCTAAATTCCGCTATTTTAGCGCAGCTTCGATCAATTCGCCGTAAAAAGCAGTTTCCGTTCTACCAGATGCCCTTACCTGTTGCGGAATAAAGCTCTGCGGAGTCTGACCCGGAACCGTATTGATCTCAATAAAAAAGAATTTATCTGTTTCATTCTCCAGGAAAAAATCCACTCTTACCATCCCACTGCAGTTCAACCGGATATATATTTCCTTGATGATTTCATCAGCTCGGCTTTTCTGATCAGCATTCAGATCGGCTGGCGTAATCTCCTCGGTCAGTCCTGGGGTATATTTCGCCTCAAAATCAAAAAACTCGCGGGTGGTTCGGACTTCTGTAGCCGGCAACACCTGCAGTTCGCCTTGTGCATTGCGGTAAATGCCTTGGGAAAACTCACGCCCTACCACAAATTCTTCTACAAGAACCTGCTTTCCGGTATTCTCCGCATCATAAGCATTATCCAAGGCTTCTTGGAGCGCATCCCAGGATTTCACTTTGCTCATCCCGATACTACTACCACCAGCATTCGGCTTCACAAATAAAGGCAGCACTAATTTTTCCTTAACGGTATTAAAAGCATCTGAACGATGCGCTTCAAAAAGCAACACCGATTTTGCTACGTATAATTGGGGGATATCCTGGATGATCGCTTTGGTATAGCCTTTATTCATGGTCAAAGCAGAGGTCAATGCGCTGCAGCTGGTATAAGGTAATCCGATCATATCGAAATAACCTTGTATCCTTCCATCCTCTCCGGGTGTACCGTGCAAGATGATAAATGCCACATCAAAATTGATCTTGCCGTTAATGTCCAAAGAAAAATCCTGTCTATCTATCTCATGCCTGTTTCCTTGATCATCGGTATAATACCAACCATCCAAATTAATGGCAATAGGATACACTTCATATTTTTCTTTATCCAATTGGGAGTACACAAAAGCGGAGCTTTTGAAGGAAACTTCGGCTTCTCCGGTATACCCACCCGTAATTAAGGCTACTTTAGTTTTCATATTATTCATTGAAGAAACAAATATAATTTGAGATACGAGGAAAAACGAATATTTTTGCCCTTATATTCTATCGATAATTCGAAAATTCTAAAAAATGGAATTAATATTGATAGTGCAACACTAAAAAAGCAACAGATCGATGTCGAAACTCTTTTTATACCTGAGGACAGCCACTTTCAGGAAAAACCTTATCGGGTCTATAATCTTCTTGATTGTCCTGTTCATCCTTATTTATTTTGGACTGAAAATTTACACCAAACATGGGGACTCCCAGGAGGTTCCAGTGCTGAAAGGCCTACATATCAATGAAGCCTTAAGTATCTTGGATAAGGCAGGCTTAGAATATGAAATAGACTCCATCTATCAGATGGATGCAAAACCAGGCTTGGTCATCGATCAGGATCCTGATCCTAAATCGCATGTTAAAGGCGGTCGGACCATCTATCTGACGATCATTACACAATCTGCACCGGAAATTGCTTTCCCAGAAGTGATCGACAAGACCTATATCGAGGCTTCGGCTATCCTGAAAAACCATTCCTTGAAAATTGCGGACACTACCTATATCAATGATATTGCTAGAGATTTGGTATTGGATGTTAAATTTGCCGGACAGTCGTTACGTGCTGGAAGAATGGTTCCTAAGGGATCGAAGATCTCCTTGATTCTTGGAAATGGCCGTGGTGATAGTGAGGTAGAAATCCCTAACCTGGTCGGATTGCCTTTGATCGAAGCAAAATTTGCTTTGGCTGGCGTAGGGTTGGTACTGGGTTCTGTTAAATTCGCAGATGGATCCAACGACTCCCTGAATGCGATCATCGAAAGCCAAAGTCCAGACACCAGCGCAAGAATTATTTCCATCGGTTCAGCGATCCATGTGATCATGTCCAAACCAAAAGAAGTAGCACCCGAAACTCCAACCCCGCTAAACCCATAACATGGCAGAGAACAGAAAAAAATCGAGCCTTCCTTTATTTATTGGAATTATCGTATTGATCATAGGATTAACCGCTGCAGGTTTTGCCTATTTCACTTTCATGGCACCATCCATCGCCACCGATGAGCCTTACTTTTATGTAAAGAGCAACGAGCCTTATGAGGAAGTGATGAAGCGGATAGAAAGTGAAGGGGTAGTCAGTAATCCGGCATTGTTTCAGTATGCGGCAAAATTTATGGACCTGAAATCCGCAGGTATCAAAGCAGGTAAATACAAATTATCTAAAGACCTTTCCAACCGCAGATTCATTGGAAATCTTCGTGGGGGATATCAGGAAGCCGTTAAATTCAGGTTTCAGAACATCCGTTTAAAAGAAAATTTCGCAGGTTTATTGGGCAGAGAATTTGAAGCGGATTCCACCGCCTTCCTTCAGCTATTGAACGATGAGCAATTGGCAACAAAATACGGTTTCACGAAAGATAACTTCTTCAGCATGTTCATTCCGAACACCTATGAAATCTACTGGAACACCGATCCTAAGGAGATCATCGATCGTTTTGCAAAGGAGTACACCAAATTCTGGAATGATGACCGTAAGGCCAAAGCAGCAGCATTGAACCTGACCACGCAAGAAGTTAGTGTGCTGGCTTCTATTGTTAAAGGAGAAGCGCTTCACGTGGATGAAATGCCAAAGATTGCAGGGCTATACCTTAATCGTTTGAAGAAAGGAATGTTATTGCAGGCCGATCCTACGGTAATCTTCGCAAACAACGACTTTACCATCCGTAGGGTGCTGAACAGACATTTAACCATTGATAATCCATACAACACTTACCGGTATAAGGGATTGCCTCCAGGGCCAATCATGATGCCAAGTATCGCCTCTATTGATGGGGTATTGAACTACGACCATCATAACTATATCTATATGTGTGCGAAAGATGATTTCTCCGGATACCATTTATTTGCAGAAACCGTTGCAGAACATTTGGTGAACGCACGGAAATTCCAAAAAGCATTGGACGAAAGAAATATCAAAAAATAAGGTTATGTTCTCTTACCAACATCAAATCCGGGTCAGGTATGCCGAAACGGATCAAATGGGTTATGTTTATTATGGCAACTATGCTTCCTATTACGAAGTGGCACGTACGGAGATGTTGCGTAGTACCGGTGTTTCCTATAAGGAGTTGGAGGACATGGGCGTCATGCTACCTGTTACAGACTTGAACAGCAAATACTTAAAGGCCGCCAAGTATGATGATTTGATCACAATAAATATTTATATTAGGGAAAAACCAGGTATTCGGATTAAATTTGAATACGAGCTATTTAACGAAGCGGGCGAATTGCTGAACACCGGATTCACCCAATTGGTATTTGTTGATATGGAAAAAGGTAGACCCTGCAAACCACCACAGGTTTTCGTTGATAAAATGGCTCCATTTTTTGGAGGATAATGAAAAAAGTACACCAACAACTTCTTCGTGTAAGGCCGTATGACCGTTTGATAGAATGGTCTAAAGGGGCCACCCTACCTGGTTTTGGGAAGTTGCCACTTTACACTGTACTTGTATTTTTCTTCCAAGAAATAGCCCGGGAATCCATTCTGAACAAAGCTTCTTCCCTCGCCTATAACTTTATGTTGGCGGTATTTCCAGGGATTATCTTCCTGTTCACCTTGATTCCCTATATCCCGGTTGATAATTTTCAGGAACAATTGTTGGACCTGATCCAATTGGCTTTGCCGAACAATGCCTTTGAGGTCCTACAGACTACACTGATCGATATCATCAAAAGACAGAACAGTGGGTTATTGTCGGTGGTATTTGTATTGGTCACTTTCTTCTCCACCAATGGGATGACTACCTTGATGATGACCTTCAATAAAGCTGCGCTTTCCAAAGAATCGAGGACCTGGCTACAACGACGGGTCATCGCTTTAGGTTTGGTTTTCGCTATCGTCCTTGCCCTGGTAGTTGGCATAGCGCTATATGCGGGTTCCAACTACTTCATCAACTACCTAAAAACACATATCGATTACGACCTGAAATATTTTTGGGCCACCCTGATCAAGATCGCCCAGTGGCTGATTCTCTTCAGTATCTACTTTTTTACCGTCAGTTTAATCTATAAATTTGGACCATCCTCTACAAAAAAATGGAAACTTTTCACCCCGGGAGCTACCTTAGCTACCCTTTTGGCCATGCTTTCCTTCTCCCTTTTCACCTTCTACATCAACAACTTTGGGGCCTATAACAAACTGTATGGATCAATCGGAACATTGATCGTAGTGATGATCTGGATGTATATTAACGCATTAATACTTATTATTGGCTTTGAATTGAATGCCAGTATTGCTTTATCAAAACAAAGTATTAAAATTGTAAAGCCAAGGGTATACAACTCTTTTAAACCAAACAATACTTAAATACCATCTTGTTAATTTATTTGGCTTTTTAATTAACTTTGTGTCGAATATGGAAGATAAGACTTTATTGAAGAGCTCTAAGCGGAACAGAAATGTCCGTAATATCCTATTATTTTCCATCATCATCCTTTTCATCACCTTCGTTATCGTATTTATATTTTCGTTTATCCAATATAAATCCATTCAGAACCGGATCAAATCCATTTACGTTTCCATCAATAGCGATAAAAATGACTTCTCCGATTTATTGGATGTTTTCAACGAAGCGGAACATGATTTCCGGGAGTTCTCCATCACCTATAGCAGTGAGGATTATGAAAACTACAAGAACAAGCTGGTCCACCTTAAGAAATCTGTTGATTCCCTGATCAATATCAAGGAATTGACCGACCTATGGTATGATGATCAACCAAAATCCAATCGGGAGGTGCTGGATCTCATTCCGAAATATAAATCCCTGAACGCAAAACTGGACTCCATGATCCTGGCATCAGAGACCCTACGGAATTTCCACCAGGAAACATCCAAGGATTCCATGTTTGATCTGCCGCTTCCGAAAATTGAGAAGGATAGTATTTTCAGTAGCGAGAAAACCTTGAGCAATAGGCAGATCCTTTTGGATAGAAAACCCCTATTGCAACGTATATTCCAGAAAAAACAGGATACTATCAACGTCGAGGCCTATGAAACTTACGAAACAGAACGTTTGCAGCTGCAGGAGACTTTGGTCGAGATCCTGGAAGATAACAATACCTTTACCCGAACCAAATTAAATGAACTGCAAGAAACCCTGAACCGGTTGCGGAAGAATGAAAGGGCTTTGCTAGCGGATAATTTCACCTTATTGCAAAGTGCCAATCAATTGGTTCGGATCATCCATAATGAACGCTTTCAGATACAAAAGGAAAAAACCGATCGTGACCTGATCTCTTTGATTTCCAGTACAGAGACGTTCAGGTGGCAGATCATCATCTCCCTAACCTTTGTATTCATCATTATCTGTATTCTGATCTACTACCAATTTTTCTCAGCCTACTACGAAAGGAAGCTGATGGAAGAAAAAGTGTACGCCTCCAAATTGGCAGAACAGAAGACAGACATCCTCGCAGAGATCACCCATGAGATCAGAACTCCATTAAATTCCTTGATCGGTATTGTGGATCTGTTGAAGAGTAGAAAAGACCTCTATCAGCCGAAGGATATCCTGTTGTTGGAATCGGCCTATTCCAATATCACCATGACTTCCAAAACCATCAATGATATATTGAACTTGAGCAAGATCGATCAGCATGACGCGATAGAACCGAGCTTCTTTGATTTCAAAGAATTGGTTATGGAAGTGATCGAAGGCCATCAGAACCAGGCAGCTTTAAAGAACATCACCCTGGATTATCATGTACAGCCGGAAGCACCTACGGTGATCTATACCGATGAAGTCAAGGTTCGGCAGATCTTACATAACCTGGTGAGCAATGCGATTAAATATTCTTCCAAAGGGGTAGTTCGGACCAGTATCTACATTAATGATAATGGCATGTTGTTGATCAAAGTTTCCGATCAGGGACAAGGGATACCCGATAACCTGAAGAAGAACATCTTCAAGAAATACTATACGGTGAATAAATCCACCAAGGTGGATAGTGGGGTTGGCTTAGGCCTTTACATCACTAAAAATATCGTGAACATGCTGGAAGGCAAGATTGGGTTCAAGACTGCTTCTGGCGCGGGTACCACATTTATTGTGGAGATCCCTGTTCCAGCACCAAGGTACCGCCGGAAGAACAATATCGAGGCCAATCGGGTAAACGACCTACCAAAAAACATCAGCTGGCTGATTGTTGATGATAACGCTTTGAATCTGCTCTATTTACGGCAGTTCTTTTCGTTACATAAGCAAGTATTTACGGCAACGAACGGTAAGGAAGCAGTGGAGATCATGGACCGCGAAAAGATAGATGTGATCATTACCGACATCAATATGCCGGTGATGACGGGGGATGAACTGCTCCTGAAACTACGCATCAACCCGGCCTTTGACCACGTGAAAATAATAGCCACATCCTCTGATAATGACCAAGTTAAGCGACTGGAAAAGGAAAGAGGCGTTCGATTCGACGGTATATTGATCAAGCCGTTCAACGAGAAAAAACTAACGGAAATTATCCTGAAAACCATCTATCCGATATTCGATGATCAGGAGTAAAATCCAAGGACTTCCGATGGGCTAAACTTTTTTTCATCTAAACTCTTGTAAATAAACTTTTTTCGTATCTTTGCAGTCCCTACCACGTAGGGAAAAGGAGAAAATTAATTAATGGCAAAAAAACAAGAAGCAGAAAAAGAGTTAGCGGCGAAAAACGCAGAGCTACAAGGTGCTGACACAAAAGTTGTGAAGGACACTGAAAAGATTGAGTCTGAGGCAGATTCAAATTTGATCGATGAGATCAAATCGAACACTTGGAGTACTCCACAAGGAGACTTCGACTGGGATCTTGATGAGAAAGCATTCGGTAACTATAGCGATGCTGAGCGTGTTAAATTGGAAGAGGAATATGCTGGAACATTTAACCAAATCAATCAAGGTGAAATTATTGAAGGTGTTGTTGTATCAATCAACAACAAAGATGTTGTTTTAAACATCGGTTTCAAATCAGACGGTCTAGTAGCATTATCTGAGTTCCGTGACTTACCTGACTTAAAAGTAGGTGATACTGTTGATGTATTCGTTGAATCTCAAGAAGATGCAAACGGTCAATTGGTATTATCCCGCAAACGTGCTAAAACACAAAAATCTTGGGAAGAGATCAACAATGCATTGGAAAATGACAAAATCATTGATGGTTTCGTTAAATCACGTACTAAAGGTGGTTTGATCGTAGACATCAAAGGTGTTGAGGCATTCTTACCAGGTTCTCAAATTGACATCAAACCTATCCGTGATTACGATGTATACGTAGGTAAAACGATGGAATTCAAAGTGGTAAAAATCAACCACGAATTCAAAAACGTAGTCGTATCGCATAAAGTATTGATCGAAGACGATTTGGAAAACCAAAAATCAGAGATCGTTGCGAAATTGGAAAAAGGTCAAGTATTGGAAGGTACTGTTAAAAACATTACAGATTTCGGTGTGTTCATCGACTTGGGTGGTGTTGACGGATTACTTCACATTACAGATATCTCTTGGGGCCGTATCGAGCATCCAAAAGAGGTATTGGCATTAGACCAAACTATCAACGTTGTAGTTCTTGACTTTGATGACGAGAAAAAACGTATTGCATTAGGCTTAAAACAATTATCAGAGCACCCTTGGGAATCTTTAGACAAAGGATTAGAAATCGGTTCTAAAGTGAAAGGTAAGATCGTTACTGTAGCTGACTACGGTGCTTTCTTAGAAATCATCCCTGGTGTTGAAGGATTAATCCACGTTTCTGAAATGTCTTGGTCTCAAAACCTACGTTCTCCTCAAGAGTTCTTGAAAGTAGGTGATGAAATCGAAGCGGAAATCTTAACATTAGATCGTGACGATCGTAAGATGAGCTTAGGTATCAAACAATTAACTCCAGATCCATGGCAAAACATCACTGAGCGTTACCCAGTAGGTTCTAAACAATCAGCTGTTGTTAAAAACATGACTAACTTCGGTGTATTCGTTGAGTTAGAAGACGGAATCGATGGTTTGATCCACATTTCTGATCTTTCTTGGTCTAAGAAAGTTAACCACCCTAATGAATTCACTAAAGTTGGTGAGAAATTAGATGTAGTGGTATTGGAATTAGACGAAGAAAACCGCAAGCTTTCTTTAGGTCACAAACAATTAGAGGAAAACCCTTGGGATACTTTCGAAACGATCTTCACTGAAGGTTCTGTTCACGAAGGTACTGTAATCAAAGTTGGTGACAAAGGAGATATCGTAGCTTTACAATATGGTGTTGAAGGTTTCTGCCCTAACAAACATTCTGTAAAAGAAGATGGTTCTTCATTGAAAGTTGACGAAGTTGCTGAATTCAAAATCATCGAATTCAACAAAGAGAACAAACGTCTAGTGATTTCTCACTCTCGTATCTGGGAAGATGCTAAAGCTGAAGCTCGTATCGAGGAATTCAATGCTCGTAAAAAAGAAGCTAAAACTGCTAACGCAGCAGTGAAGAAAGTTAAAGATTCTGTAGAGAAATCTACTTTAGGTGATCTTGACGTTCTAGCTCAATTGAAAGAGCAAATGGAAGATGATGAAAAAAAATCTAAATAATTAGATTTTAAAACATAATCCAAAGCCCCGAATGTAAGATTCGGGGCTTTTTTTATGCCTTATATTTCCTTAGCTTTATGAAAGGAAATGTAGGATTTGAATGTTTTTAAGGAATGATTATGGAAAAGATGGATATGCGTGAAAGCCCGCTGATTAGTACGGATGTTGCCTTGCAGATGATCAATGATGATCAGGTGGTGCTATTGGATGCGACCATTGATAAGGTTAATGAGAAAATGGATCGGGATCGGTTGGAACTGATTCCTGGGAGTTTGTTCTTTGATATTGAGGGAGGTTTTTCTGATCATGGAAGTGTTTATCCGCATACGATGGTGGATGCTGCCGTATTTGAAAGGGAAGCGAGGAAATTGGGGATAAATCAAGGGGATAAGGTTATTGTTTATGATCGTTGGGGGATTTATTCCAGTCCTAGGGCGTGGTGGATGTTTAAATTGATGGGCGTTGAAGAGGTATATGTCTTGCGTGGAGGATTGCCAGCTTGGAAGGCTGCTGGATTGCCGATTGTGGATGCTTATAGGGAGGTTGCTGGTTTGGAAGGTGATTTTGTGGCCAAGGAGGATAAGGATTGGATGATTGGAACGGAGGATTTGATGGAGAGGTTGGGATTGGATGGTCAGATGATCGTTGATGCGAGAAGTGAGGGAAGGTTTCATGGAACTGCTCCGGAGCCAAGGGCGGGCTTAAAATCGGGGCATATTCCAGGGTCTAAGAATATTCCTTTTGATCGGGTGCTGGATGGGATTGATTATAAGGAGGATGAGGAGTTGGAGCTGATTTTTGAAGGGAAGTTGGTTTCGGATGGGAAGATGGTTTCAGAAGAGAAATTGATGTCGGAAAATGTTTTGGATGATGATAGTAAGCCGATTGGAAATAAGCCTTTAGGAAATAGGAATATATTCACTTGTGGATCTGGGGTATCGGCAGCGATATTGGCCTTGGCCGCTTATCATTTGGGGAGCAGGAATGTGGCGGTGTATGATGGGTCTTGGAGCGAATGGGGAGCGAGAGAGGATACGCAGATAGAACGGTAATATTTCCGTCCTTGCGAGACCTACGTCATTGCGAGGAGGTACGACGAAGCAATCTTTGGACTTTGTCATCCTGAGTGGTCTCTGTCATCCTGAGGTCTCTGTCATCCTGAGCGCAGTCGAAGGATCTGTACGGGTACCAATTGTAGATTCTTCGACTTCGCTCAGCATGACATGAAGGAAGATTGCTTCGTGCCTCGCAATGACGGAAGGCCTCGCAATGACGCAGTAGCTCCTCGCAATGACGCCAAAAGGCGTCCCAATGTCAAGTACCCCCCTACTTCCTAGCTTCCGGCAAGGGAACATATCCATCATCCCCAGGAACTTTCGGAAACTCATGCTTCCGCCATTTATCTTTCGCTTCTTCAATAATCTCCCTTGAAGTCGCTACAAAATTCCAATAAATAAATCTTTCCTCCGGAAAAGGCTCCCCACCAAAAATATACACCGTCGTCCCAGCCTTCATCTCAAAAGAACATAAATGCGCGTCCTTCGTAATCAAAATATGCTTAGGCGCATAATCATGGCCATTACTGGAAATCTCCCCTTCCAAAATATACAAACCACTCTCGCCATAAAGCTCACCCCGGATATCAATCAACGCATCCTTACTCGCTTTGATCTCCATCATGTACAATTTACTATGTACCGGA
This sequence comes from Sphingobacterium sp. CZ-2, assembly GCF_004526235.1. Taxonomy (GTDB): domain Bacteria; phylum Bacteroidota; class Bacteroidia; order Sphingobacteriales; family Sphingobacteriaceae; genus Sphingobacterium; species Sphingobacterium tenebrionis. The sequence continues at coordinate 1,695,142 of NZ_CP038159.1, forward strand.
ACTGGCGATTTCTTCCCAAAAGCTTCCCCTGCAATCAATTTATAACTTACACCATCCTCTTCCCAAGCAGGAATATCCGACGCTTCCACATGATGGAATTCCGGTTCTTGAAACTCCAATTCCTTCGGCAAAGCAACCCAAATCTGCAAGCCATGCAAGAACTTATCCTTGGTTCGCAGATACTCAGGCGTTCTTTCCGAATGGACTACCCCTTTTCCAGCGGTCATCCAGTTTACCGCACCAGGTTTGATCTCCATGGCCGAACCAATGCTATCCCGATGAAAAATAGATCCTTCGAAAAGATAGGTCAACGTGGATAAACCGATATGCGGATGAGGACCAACATCCAGGTTTTCATGGTCTGCCAAACAAGCTGGCCCCATATGATCAATAAATACAAAAGGACCAATACTTCTTTTCTGACGGAAAGGCAATAACCTTCCCACCATAAAATTCCCAATATCCGCAGCGGTTTCTTCTTTTATGAAATCAATATTTGACATGTCTCTCCCTATTTTTTTAAATACTTAACTAATTTAAGCATTTGAAGATAGATTCTGAACAGCTTTAAAAATAAGATTGGCTGCCAAACGGGCTGTACGGTTATCAATATCGTACAAAGGATTCAGTTCTGCCACATCCATACTACGGAGATTGTCCAAGTTCATGATGGTTTCAAAAATGCGGTAGAAGCCATGCGTAGGCATGATTCCTTGAAAGGAGGATGCACTCACACCGGGCGCAAATGCCGGTGAGAATACATCCATATCAATAGTTAGATAGACATGATCTACAGCGTTCGCAAATTCAAATATTTCCTGAATGATCGGATCGATCTGTTCGTGATGGATATTCTCTGCCTTCACGATTTTAGTACCCATTGAATCTGCATAATCGAACAGGGCTTTGGTATTGCTGATATCCTGAATACCGATGGCCATATAACGGAATGCGCTATTGTTCTGTTTAGCTTCCTCTGCAATCTGGTAAAATCCAGTACCTGAATTTGCTCTTCCATCTGCCGTGGCACGGATGTCAAGATGAGCATCAATATTGATGATGCCAATCTTTCCTGATTTAGCAGCTTGTAATCCTTTAAAATGTCCATAGGTGATCTCATGGCCTCCTCCCAATAAAATTGGAAAACCACCAGCTTTCACGATCTGTGTTACCCTGTTTGCTAGTTCCTGCTGAGCTTCTTCCAGCTCCTCTCCAACACAGACTACATTTCCGGCATCCAGTAATTTGGTCTTGCCATCAAAGTGAACCGGGAGATTGGCAATGGATTTCCGTAGGGCTTCAGGAGCCTCCTTGGCCCCTACCCGACCTTGATTCCTATGAACGCCCTCATCACAGACAAAACCCAAAAAAACAATTTTACCTTTTAATGGAGGTTGATCATTCAGATCTATTAGTTCTATTTTCTGATGCCAACGCAAAAATGATTCATCTGTCCCATCAATTCTCCCTGTCCAAAGATTTCTGTCTACGGGTTGGTAATAAACTTGTACTAATGCCTCCATAATATTATCAGTCTAAAAGGTTAGAAATTATATCTTCTTCCACTAAAATGGCAGGTGTTACCTGTAGTGTAGAAGTACGTTTAAGTTCGGTTTCAATAGCTTGTTGAGCTTCTTTGTTCCTTGCCCAAGCTCTGCGGGCAATACCATTGTTCACATCAAAGAACAACATCTGTTTCAATTTCTGATCGGCTTCCTGGCTACCATCCAACAACATCCCAAAACCACCATTGATTACTTCGCCCCAACCTACGCCACCACCATTATGTATAGATACCCAGGTTGCTCCACGGAAGCTATCACCAATCACGTTATGGATGGCCATATCGGCTGTGAATTTACTGCCGTCATAGATATTGCTGGTCTCGCGGTATGGAGAATCCGTACCACTCACATCGTGGTGATCCCTGCCGAGAACCACAGGCGCGGAAAGTCTACCCTCTTCCACAGCCTTATTAAAAGCTTCTGCAATGCGCATTCTTCCCAAAGCATCTGCATAGAGGATCCTCGCCTGAGAACCTACGACCAACCTGTTTTTCTCCGCTTCTTCGATCCATTTGATGTTATCTGCCATTTGTTGGTAGATCTCTTTAGGTGCATCCACTTGGATCTCTTTCATCACTTCCAGAGCAATCTGATCTGTTAAACGTAGGTCTTCTGCCTTTCCGGAGGTACAAACCCAACGGAACGGTCCGAAACCATAGTCGAAACACATTGGGCCTAGGATATCCTGCACATAGGAAGGATATTTAAAATTCACCCCATCTGCAGCAAATACATCAGCTCCGGCACGACTACATTCCAATAAAAAGGCATTACCATAGTCAAAGAAATATGTCCCGCGAGCGGAATGTTTATTCACTGCATTCGCATGCCTTACCAAAGTTTTTTGTACTTCTTGGGCAAAACGTTCCGGATGGTGGGCAATCAGTTCATTGGCCTCTTCAAAACTGATATCTGCCGGATAGTATCCGCCAGACCAAGGGTTGTGCAAAGAGGTCTGGTCTGATCCCACGGTTATAAAAATATCTTCTTCATAGAATTGCTCCCATACATCCACGATGTTGCCGATATAGGCAATGGAAACCAATTCTTTGTTTTTCATGGCTGTTCTTACGCGATCGATCAAATCAGGCATGTTGTCGACCAACACATCTACCCATCCTTGTTCATGACGTTTGGTCGCTGCGGCAGGGTTTACTTCAGCACATACCGTAATACAACCTGCTATATTACCTGCTTTCGGCTGAGCACCACTCATTCCGCCTAATCCTGATGTAAGGAATACTTTCCCTTCAATACTTTCGCCTTCTTTCAGGTGTTTTCTAAAAGCATTCATGACCGTGATCGTTGTGCCATGCACAATACCCTGCGGACCAATATACATATAGGATCCTGCGGTCATCTGCCCATATTGGGTAACCCCTAGGGCATTGAACCTTTCCCAATCATCTGGTTTGGAGTAATTGGGGATCATCATCCCATTGGTTACCACGACTCTTGGCGCATGAGCGGAAGATGGGAATAAACCCATCGGATGACCACTGTACATGTGCAGGGTCTGCTCATTGGTCATTTCCGCAAGATATTTCATCGTCACTAAGTATTGTCCCCAGTTCTGGAACACTGCACCATTACCACCGTAGGTGATCAATTCATGCGGGTGTTGTGCCACGGCAGGATCCAGGTTGTTCTGGATCATCAGCATTATAGCTGCAGCCTGTTGGCTTTTTGCAGGGTATTCTTCAATACCACGTGCATACATTTCGTAAGTAGGTCTGAACCTATACATATAGATTCGTCCATATTCACGAAGTTCTTCCAAGAACTCCGCTGCTAATTCGGCATGCCATTCTTTCGGAAAATAACGCAGTGCATTACGTAGCGCCAATTTCTCCTCTTCTTTATTTAATATGGCCTTGCGCTTGGGCGCATGGCTTACACTTGGATCTAGTTTGGTTTTTGCAGGCAATTCTTTCGGAATGCCTTGTATAATGGTTTCTTGAAAATTCATTGTTCTTTAGTATTAAAGGTTTTCGCCTTTGCGGAATACTTCCATTCCGGATTTCCATACCCGTGCAGGTTTTAATGAACCCTGCAGGTAGGTGATATTCTGATAATTAGCTGTTTCATAGATGATAAAGTCGGCTAAAGCTCCAGCTTTCAAGATGGCTCTATCTTTTAAGTTCAATGCTTTGGCCGCGCGGAAAGTTATACCGGCAAACACTTCGGTATTGCTCAGTTTTTCCATGGATGCCAAAATGCTGGCACTTTCGATCAATTTCCCCATCGGTGCTGAACCTGGATTCCAGTCAGTGGCGATGGCCAAACATGCGCCGGCATCCAATAATTTTCGGGCAGGTGTAAATGCACACCCAATTCCCAAGGATGCCGCAGGTAGTGCAACAGCCACCACATTGGAATTTGCCAAGGCTTGGATTTCTTCTGCAGTGGAAGCTTCCAAGTGATCAGCCGAAACCGCATCTACCTCAACGGCCAAAGCCGAACCGGAAGTGCTGAACTGATCGGCATGTACCGTAATATCAAAGCCCATACTTTTTGCCTTTTCGAAATACGGTTTGGTCTGTTCTGCGGTAAACGCACTTTTTTCGACGAAGGCATCTATCCTATTGGTCAATCCTTCCGCTTTTAGGACTGGGAATAATTCTTCTGCGATCCATTCCAGATACGATTCCGGGCTTCCCTCATAATCCTTCGGACACATGTGTGCAGCCAAACAGGTACTGATCAATTCTGCTTTACTGCTTTCATTCGCCTTTTTGATAGCGCGGAGGGTTTTCAATTCCTCTGCCACATTCAATCCATACCCACTTTTCACCTCGATGGTGGTAATCCCCTGCTCCAATAAAGCATCTGCGTGTTTAAGGATCACCTCGGTCAATTCTTCCTCCGACAATGCCCTAGTATGTTTAACCGTGCTCCAAATCCCACCGCCGGCTTCCGCTATTTCCAGGTAAGAACTACCGGCATTACGCATGGCAAAATCATTGGCGCGGTTTCCGCCAAAAGCGATATGGGTATGGCAATCGATATAACCTGGAAGAACCACCTGGTCACCTTGTAAAAGGATCAAGTTTGCTTCCTGGCCATATTGGGTCTTTAAATCATTGAAATTTGAAATAGCCTTTATTTTATCCCCTTCCAGCAGGATTCCTGCATTTTCCTGGATCTGTAATTGGCTATCTTTTAACGCCCCTTTCATCGGCAGGTTGGCCATACTGACCAATTGCTTAAAGGGTCCTATTAACGTGAGTGCTTTGTTCATGCTTAATAGTTTTCGAAATATTCTACACCTGTACCGAAATAAGGCACACCTTCCTTCTCGGAAACCTCTTTGGCCAACTCAACCAATTCACCCGATTTCACCAATGCTAAAGCCGCATCTAGGATATCGGTCATAGGTTGGTCCTCTTCGATATGCGGGATGCTTTTACGCACATACTGATGGATGGCTTCCACTACCGCCGTAGATTTCAACGGTGCATGGTAATCCTTCGCTTGTGCAGCACATAATAGCTCGATACTTAATATCTTATCCACATTATCCAACACCTGTAATAATTTCCTTCCGGAAATCGAACCCATGCTAACGTGGTCCTCTTGCCCCAATGAAGTTGGGATGCTATCGGCACTTGCCGGGAAACATAATCCTTTATTTTCAGAAGCGATTGCTGCTGTACTGTATTGCAGGATCATAAAACCAGAGTTCAATCCAGTGCTTTTCATCAATAATTTTGGAACGCCATTGGTCTCGCCTTCCAAAGAAAGATAAACCCTACGATCGGAGATATTTCCCAATTCAGAAACGGCCAAGGTCGCGTAATCTAACGGAAGAGCGATCGGTTGACCATGGAAAGAACCTCCAGAAATGGTCAATTCATTGTTGATGATGATTGGATTATCTGTTACAGCATTGATCTCCGTTTCAATGATCTCCTTGAAGTGTAACCAGGCATTGCGGGATGCGCCATGAACCTGTGGGATACAACGTAAGGAATATGGATCCTGAACGCGGGAACAATTTTTATGTGATTCAAGAATATCGGAACCTTTTAAGAGATTAAAAACCGTAGCAGCTACAAAGCTATTTCCCTTATACGGTCTTAATTGATGTAATTCAGTATAGAAAGGTTTGATGGAGCCATTCAATCCTTCGATCATCAGGGTCGCGATCAGGTCGGCATTGTTCATCAGGCGGTTCATTTCTACCACGGCTTTAACGCCATGAGCAGCCATAAACTGGGTACCATTGATCAAGGCCAATCCTTCTTTAGCGCCAAGGGCAACAGGAGTAAGATTATGTTTCTTCAATACCTCAGCGGTAGAAACCTCTTTTCCGTCCTGCCATACTTTTCCATAACCGATCAAAGGAAGGAACAAGTGGGACAAAGGCGCTAAATCGCCCGATGCACCTACTGAACCTTGTTTTGGAACCACAGGGATCACATCCTCTTGGATGTGCCAGATGATCCTTTCGATGGTGCTGTATTGAACCCCTGAAAATCCTTTTGCCAAAGCTTGAACTTTCAGGATTAACATTAATTTACTCAATTCTTTATCGATGGCCTCACCCACACCTACGGCATGGCTCATCAGGATGTTCTCTTGTAATTTACGGGTATCTTGAGCACCAATCAGGGTAGTACACAATGGACCAAATCCTGTATTGATACCATAAACCACTTTTCCGGCATCAACAATATCTTGTACATATTGGGCACTTTGGTTTACTTTTGCTTTGCTTTCCTCGCTCAATTCACCTTTTAAATCTCCTTTTGCAATAGAGACAGCTTGGGAACTGCTCAAAAAATCTTCACCGTATTTAAATATTTTCATCATAATTATCTGTGTCTATCAAATTTAGCCGCTATATTTGATAATTAGTAATACCAATTTTTTCATCAATTGATAACTATGAATTATCAAATAGAACTGAGACATCTGCATTATTTTAAGGTTTTGGCGGAGGAACTGCATTTTAGGCGTGCAGCAGAACGTTTGTTTATTGCGCAACCTGGATTATCGAGGCAGATCAAGCAATTGGAGGATTATTATCAGGCTCAATTGTTTGAAAGGGATAAGCGGAAGGTTTCTCTAACGCCTGCGGGCCAATACCTGCAGATGGAGGTGGATCTGTTGTTTAACCAATTAGGGAAGATCAAGGAACAGGTGGAAAAGATCGAGGAGGGGAAGCTTACTTCCTTGAAATTGGGATTTATCGGATCGGCGGTGCAGACTGTGCTGCCGGAATTATTGGTTAGCCTAAAGCATGAACAACCGTTGATTGATATTACCTTGAATGAGTTGTCCAATGAGTTTCAATTGGAGATGTTGCTGAAGAATGAATTGGATTTTGGTTTTGTTCGGATGGAAAAAGCTTTTCCGCCATTAAAATCGATTCCGGTGTTGACGGATCATTTTAGTTTGGTGGTTCCGAAGGATGCGAAGAACAAGAACATTAAAAAGGTGGATATCTTGGATTATCAGAAGGAATCTTTTATACTTTTTTCGAAGGATTATAGTAGTTCGTATTATAATTTGGTGATGAGTATTTTTTATGATCATGGTTTTGAGCCGCATGTGACGTTGAAGACGGTGAATGCGTTGAGTATTTTTAATCTGGTAAGTCAGGGATTGGGCGTGGCGATCGTGCCATCTTCCTTGAAAAAGGGGTATCATACTCATGTTGATTTTTTGGATTTGAGCCATCTTCCACAACGGACGACATTGTCGTTGGTATGGAACGAGGAGAATAGGAACCCGGGGTTGGGGTTGTTGTTGGATATTGTGAAGAAGATGATTAAGTGAAGGGGTTGATGGGAGGTTTGCATGATTGGGGGGGCGTCATTGCGAGGAGGCACGACGAAGCAATCTTCCTTCATGTCATGCTGAGCGCAGTCGAAGCATCTACATGTGGTACTCGTACAGATCCTTCGACTTCGCTCAGGATGACAGAGACCTCTCAGGATGACAGAGACCACTCAGGATGACAAAGGCCAAAGATTGCTTCCTCGTGCCTCCTCGCAATGACGTGGAAATAAACAAAATAAAATATTTTTTTACCCCACCATTATGGAAATCTATATTATCTTGCATCAGATGAATAAAAACATATGGCATTCATCAACTTACCAACACCATTATGAAAAAAGCACTCTGGATTCTCCTCCTCTTCATCCCCTTATTTTCAATAGGACAAATCTCTCCACAAACAAATGATCTTACCAAAACATGGTTGGAAGTAGATCGCCTATTCAGCATAAAAAATTACGAACAAGCCTTACCCTTGCTCGCAACAATAAAAGCTGAATCCATAAAAAGAAAAGATGACGCCCTCTGGTTAAGAGCCTTTTTGGCAGAAACCCAAGTCGCAACTGTTAATACCAACGACGATAACCAATTCGAAAAAATCGACCAGCTTTTCCAGAATAACATCTCCACCGCCAAACCCTTGGTAAAAGATGTACTCTATAATTTTTATGCCTCCTTCCTCGAAAACAACCTACACAGGTACCTCAGCAATTCGAGCAATAAATTTGTAGCGGCAGACCATAATCAAAAATGGGATATAATCGATTCCCTTTATAAGCTCTCTTTAACAAACAAACTCAGATTAAAAAAAGAAAAAACAGAGAAATGGAGTTCCATGTTTTCGGATCTTAATAATATACAACTCACACCTACCCTATTCCATTATCTAAGCATCAATTACCTATCTTTTCTTAAAAAAGATATGGTCAGCTATAAAAGTGCTTATCAAAATCTTCATCAGGAAATCATGGCCTTAAATAAAAACGAAGACTATAAAATTTCCGCCACTTTTTTTGCTTCCCAAAATCCAACCATAAAAGCAAATAACAACCTCCTCTACTTCCAAGCCTTACGGGATATCATGAAAACCTATCCAAGTGATTATAATGCTTATTTGCTTTATCAGATGGCATATAAACATTTTTATATGGGAAATAAGAAGGAAGCCTTAGCCTTGGTTGAAGAAGCTGAAAAAAATTACCCTAATTCTCCTTGGCTAAATAATGCAAAAAACCTGAATGAGGACATTAAAAGAGTAGAAATAGGAATGGATATGAAGGAATTCCAGTTGCAGAATTCCTATTTACCGATTAGTTTAAGACTGAGGAATGTAGACAACCTTTATATCCGAGTCTATCGCACAACCAACCATCCGAAGGAACTGAAAAAATTTACAGTAAAATATGATAGTACGACCTTCGTGAACAGCTTAGATGCACCTCTGGCCTATGAGGAAGTCATACCCATAAAAGACCTAGCAGTTGGAGAATCTAAGCGCACCATCTATAAAATTAATCCCCTTCCGTATGGCCATTATACCATCTTGATCTCCAATAACGCAGCTTTTAAGGATGATGATAAATTCCAAAAGGTAAGTATCAATAATTTCTATATCACTGATTTCTTCTTTTCGGCAACCTTCGAAAAAGAAAATGAAAACAACGAAGAGTATCATACTTTATTCATCAACAGAAGGACCGGGCAACCCTATGCAAACAAAACATTCAGCCTCTACGAATTCTATGATAAAAATCCTCTGAAATTAATCCAGAAGATAAAAACAGACCAAAGAGGTTTCTATCATTTCAAAACAAACGAAAAGAAAGACATCACGGATATTAATGATTATTATATTTATTTAGCTGATGAAAATCAATTTATAGATCTATCGGAGTTTCCGGAAACAGCTGATCATGTCCGATACGATCAAGAAAAAGAAGAAATTGAGGGTGAAGTCAGGATAAATGCCATGTTAGACCGCGGCATCTATAGACCCGGCCAACCTTTATACTTCAAAGGAATCATTTACAATGATCACTATCTGAAAGGCAGGGTATTGGCCGATCAGAAAATCAAGGTCTATTTACATGATGTAAATTTCAGAAAAATTGACTCATTGGAACTGACAAGCAATGCTTATGGATCCATTCATGGAGAATTCAACCTACCAAGCCCCATATTGGCTGGTCGATTTAGATTATCCTTTCAACAGAAGGAGCTGCAGATTGGCGAAATAAGCTTTCGGGTAGAGGAGTATAAACGACCTACCTTTGAGGTTAAGCTGGAAACCAATAAAGAAACCTATACCAAAAAAGATACGGCCATATTCCAAGGTCAAGCCATGTCTTTAAATGGTGCGCCTTTGGTCGGCGCAAGTGTACATTATAAAGTAAACTATAGCGCTCGGGGTAAGCAGTATAAAAATGGTCTTTTTGTCGATTCGACTACGACGACCAATGAACTTGGAAAATTTACCATCAAAGTTCCATTGATGGATTCCACCTTCCAAACATTTACCGATTTCAGACTGAATTATGAGGTGGAGGTAGTCAATCAGAATGGTGAAATGCAATCGGCAGCTTCCAGTCATCAATACAGTGATAAACCATGGCGGATACAAATTCAAACGCCAAGGAATGTAGAAGAATATAAATGGTCTTCCATCCAGGTCCACACCTTAAATAACAATAATCAACCCCTGAAATTTGCTGGCGATGTACAGATCTTGAAAATAAAAGACCCTACTGTTGTGGTTCCGGAACACATGCGGAGTTATTTTAGGGATGTAGACTTTCATTTATTTTCCAATTCGGAATATAAAAAATATTTCCCGACCATATTTGATGATGTATTTATTGGTGATCAAAAATCAGAACTGATCAAAAGCTATTCTTTCGATACTCGGGATACCACGTTGGTTAGAATAGATTCTAATCTATTTGGACGTGGAAGATATTTCATCAAAGCTTTATCCATTCAAGGCCGGGATAGTATCCGAGCACAAGCCCTGGTAAGTGTATTTGATAAAGCGACTGGAAAAAGTCTTAATTCTGAATTCCTAACCTATACCTTGGATAAGCCGAGTTATAAAGAGGGCGATGAAGTGACCCTGAAACTATTTACGGATCTAAAAGAAGTAAAGCGTCTTTATTTATTCAGCCAGATTGGAAACAAAAAACTTCCTTTGCAGGTATTGTCCTGGAATAATGGGAAAATTATCTATAAATTCAAGATTACCGAAGAACAGCTGAACAATAATATGCAGTTCCATGCTATGTTGATCTTCGACAACAAATTGTCGTCCTTACCTATCCACATCCCAATTGAAAGGGAAAACCAGTCGGTGGAGATCAAGACCCAAACTTTCCGGGATAAGATAACGCCTGGACAAAAAGAAAAATGGAGTTTTACCATCACTAAAAAAGAGGAGAAGATGCAGGCGGAGGTATTGGCCAGTATGTATGATGCTTCATTGGATGTTTTCCAGGGTAATTATTTCAGCTCATCCCTTTCCAAGCAATATCCATATTTCCAACCCTATTATTACCACCATATGTATGGCAATTTTTATGCATCGAGTGGTTCTTACTCCCTATTTAGGAACTTTAAAGTAAGGAATACAAAAGGCACCGAATTCCCAAGTATAAAAAATTATGGTCTTTGGATTACGCCATATTGGGGAGAAAATAAAGTTTATGATTTCGCCTACTCGGATGGAGTTCACGAATCCTCACGTCGTCAAGTCATCGAGGAAGTAGTTACTGTTACTGCAGCTGGGAAAGTAGCAGGAGTGAATGCATCACCAAGTTTAATGCTCCGCGGAACATCCTCTTTAAATACTAATGATCCCCTATATGTCATCGATGGCGAAATTGTTAGTCAAGAAGAGTTCAATAGTTTCAATAAGGATGAAATTGCGGATTTTAAGGTCTTAAAAGATGCCGAAGCGACTGCTCTGTATGGATCAAAGGGGGCAAATGGTGTTATTATTTTAACCAGTAGGCTCGGGAAACAGGCGAATGAGCAATTATCGGATGTAAAGACCCGAACCAATCTTCAGGAAACGGCCTTCTTCTTCCCTACCCTTTACACGGATGCTGAGGGAAATGTTTCCTTTGAATTTGATTCGCCGGAAGCATTGACCAAATGGAAATTGCAGTTATTTGCCCATGACAAGGAATTGAATGCTGGATCTGCTACCTTCTATACCCAAACCCAGAAACAATTGATGGTGCGACCGAATCTACCACGTTACTTCCGGGAAGGGGATGAAATTGTGATCAAAACACAGATCCAAAACCTGAGTAAGAAAGCACTTTCAGGAACGGCAAAGATCGAGATCATCAACCCGGAAAACAATGAGGTGATCAGCAATAAATTTATTGGTGAAAAAGCGATAACCCGTTTTGAAACCCAGGAAAATACGCATGGATTAATAGAATGGACCTTAAAAATACCTGCTGGTTATCCAACGGTTCAGATCAAAGTGATTGCAGGAACAGATGAATTCTCGGATGGTGAACTATCCGAGGTTCCGATCCTGACCAATAAGGTGCTGATAACCGATTCGGAGAAGATCATGCTGAAACCGGATCAAGAAAAAGATTACCTCATCAAAATAGCTGGTAAGGAAAATGTACAGGCTAAGGTTCAGATCCAAAGCAATCCTATTCTGGAGATTATTTCGGCATTGGATTACCTGAAGAATTATCCATACGAATGTACAGAGCAATTGACAAGCAAATGGTTTGCCCTTAAAGTACTGCAATATGTGGACAAGAGCTATCCAGCAATTTCCGATTATTTCAGAAAACTGAATACGGAGGAAAAACAAAGTAAAATGGAATCCAATGCAGAGTTGAACAGTTTCAAACTGGAGGAAATGCCTTGGTTGAAGTCCATTGAAAATGATGGCAAGAAATTGCAGGAATTGGCAAAATTATTCCGTTCGAACTTTCCGTCAGAGCTAAAGGCTATCGAGGAGAAGATCGTCAAGAATCAGACCCGTGAAGGTGGATTCCCTTGGTTTGATGGTGGCAAAGCGGATCCTTATATTTCCATCCGGATCCTGGAGATCATGGGTAAAACATTGACCCTGGACAAGAGCTTGATCAGTAAAGATATGAAGGGCATCCTTCCAAAACTGACCAGTTATTTGGATACAACAAGTACAGTATTTGGACCTAAGGCTACTGAAAGTACGGCCTTGGATTATCTATATGCAAGGAGATATTGGTCTGCTGAGTTCCCTATTTCGGAGGCTATTAAAGCGAAATTGAAGAGTAAAGTGGCTATAGCGCCGTTGTTGACAGCAAATAGACCTGCAGGAGTTGCGGCTAAAGCATGGATCGTGAATCAATTGTTCGGAACAGGTAAAGAATCGACAGAGATCAGGAATAGGCTGCAGCAGGAGGTGATCTTGGATGAACTGAAAGGAATGTATTGGGAGAGTAATGAAAAATATTACAATGGCATCTCCATGCAGGCTTATGTTTTGGAAGCTTATAAAATGCATGATCCAAGCAAATTGATGCCGATCAGTCAGTGGTTCTTTTATAAGAAGGAAACGAATTATTGGTACAGTACCTGGATGACGGTGGATGCGATCTATGCGATATTATTGGCAAATAATCCGAAGGACTTTTCGTTGGAGAATACGGTGTCGGTGCGGATGAATGGAAATGAGCTGGCTATGGATGATAAGGTTTTGGGTCAGGCATCGAAGGTAATTCCAAAGGAGGAACTTAAACAGGATACCCGGTTTTCGGTGAAGAACAATAATGTTCGGAATATTTTTGGTGGAATTTATCATCAATATTTTGTGCCGATGGAGGATGTAAAGAGCAGTACGAACGAGATTAAGGTGAGCAAGGAATACTTGGTGGAAAGGGAAGGAAAATGGGTGGTGAGTAATCAGGCTGTTCTTGGTGAGAAGATTAAGGTGAGAATTACGGTGATAAATGATAAGCCTTTGCAATATGTGCATTTGAAGGATAGTAGACCTTCTGGCGTGGAACCTGTGTATCAGCCTTCGGGGTATAGGTATTGGGAGAGGTTTTATTTTACGATGAAGGATGCTTCGACAAATTATTTCTTTGATCGATTGGGTAAAGGGAAGTTTACTTATGAATATGAGGTGAAGGCGAATAATCTGGGAAGGTTTAATTCGGGGATCACGACCTTGGAATGTATGTATGATCCGACGGTTAACGCAAGATCGGAGAATGTGGAAATGAGTATTGTTAAGTAGAACTTTAAGTAGAACTTTAAGTAGAAACCGCGTCATTGCGAGAGCCACGTCATTGCGGGAGCCACGTCATTGCGAGGTACGCAAGCTAATAAAACCGCGTCATTGCGAGGTACGAAGCAATCTTTCGATATGTCATGGTGAGCGTAGTCGAACCATCTGTTCGTTTATCAGCGTACAGATCCTTCGACGATGCTCAGGATGACAGAGTTCAAAGATTGCTTCGTCGTGCCTCCTCGCAATGACGTAGATTATCGCAATGACGGGTTATTTACTCACCTTACTAACCAATTCCTGCTTACCCACCCTACTAACCAACTCCTGCTTACCCACCTTACTAACCATCTCCTGCTTATCCCCCGCCTTTTCCTTCTTACTCATTTCCTTCAAATGATGTCCACCTAATATCGGCGCAATCACCAAACCCACCAAACAAGTCAACTTAATCAAAATATTCATAGACGGTCCAGAAGTATCCTTAAAAGGATCCCCTACCGTATCCCCCGTAACCGCAGCTTTATGCGCCTCAGAACCCTTAAAAGTCATCTCCCCATTGATCATCACCCCTGCTTCAAAAGACTTCTTCGCGTTATCCCAAGCTCCACCTGCATTATTCTGAAAGATTGCCCACAACACCCCTGATACCGCAACACCAGCCATGTAAGCGCCCAACGCCTCCGCTCCCATCACAAACCCTACAATAATCGGTGTAATAATCGTAATCGCCCCAGGCAACATCATCTCCCTTAAAGCCGCTTTTGTAGAAATATCCACACACTTCCCATATTCAGGCTTCCCAGTACCTTCCAAGATCCCTGGAATCTCCCGGAATTGCCTTCTTACCTCATTCACCATATCCATCGCTGCCTTACCAACAGACTGCATTGCCAAAGCTGAAAACACCACCGGAATCATTCCACCAATGAATAAAGCTGCCAATACATCCGCCTTAAAAATATTGATACCATCGATACCCGTAAAAGTCACATAGGCTGCAAACAAAGCCAATGCGGTCAAAGCTGCCGAGGCAATAGCAAAACCCTTACCAACCGCAGCTGTGGTATTCCCCACCGAATCCAATACATCGGTACGCTGGCGCACTTCTTTTGGCAATTCGCTCATCTCTGCAATACCACCGGCATTATCCGCAATAGGTCCAAATGCATCAATAGCCAGTTGCATAGCCGTCGTCGCCATCATCGCAGATGCAGCAATCGCAACCCCATAAAAACCCGCCAAGGTATAAGATCCCCAGATCGCCAAAGCAAATAACAATACGGAAGAAAAAGTAGATTTCATCCCAGTTGCTAAACCAGCAATGATATTAGTTGCGGCTCCTGTGGAGGAGTTCTGCACAATATTCAGAACCGGTTTCTTACCAAGACCTGTATAATATTCCGTAAAGGAAGATATCAATCCCCCAACAGCCAATCCAACAATCGTTGAATAGAACACATTCATGCGAGATATATCCTTAAAACCTTCTCCGAAGAACTTCATCTGAATGGTTTCCGGAAGCATATATTGGATCAGGAAATAACAGGATATCACCGTTAAAATAATGGAAGTCCAGTTCCCCATGTTCAAGGCTCGCTGAACCTGCGCCTCCTTAGCGTCATTATTGGAAATCTTCACCAGGAAGGTTCCAAGTATGGATGCCAAAATACCAACTCCTGCAATGACAATTGGTAATAAAATAGGTCCCATTCCGTTAAAAGCATCCGTATAGGCAGTGCCCGAAGCTTCCGACATATCTCGGATAATATAATTTCCCAGCACCATAGATGCTAGAACCGTTGCCACATAAGAGCCAAATAGATCCGCTCCCATCCCGGCCACATCGCCCACATTATCGCCTACGTTATCAGCAATGGTAGCTGGATTCCGTGGATCATCCTCCGGAATACCGGCCTCCACCTTTCCCACAAGGTCTGCCCCCACATCTGCTGCTTTGGTGTAAATACCACCTCCCACACGTGCAAATAAGGCAATGGATTCCGCCCCTAGGGAAAATCCAGCCAAGGCTTCCAATACAATGGTCATTTCATGAACGAAATCACCACCATTGGTCACAAACATTTTTAGAAACAAAAGAAAGAAAATACTTAAACCGAGAACAGCCAATCCTGCAACGCCCAACCCCATTACGGTACCTCCCGAAAAGGAAACTTTTAAGGCCTGAGGTAGGCTCGTTCTAGCGGCCTGCGTGGTCCTTACATTGGCGCTCGTAGCGATCCGCATTCCGATATTTCCGGCAAGGGCAGAAAAAAAGGCACCAAAAATAAAAGCGACCACAATGATCCAATGCGTGGTTTCCACCAAGGTGGATACAAAGAAAAGCGCAACGGATGCGATGACAACAAAGATCAATAGGATACGATATTCTGCTTTTAGGAAAGCCATCGCTCCTTCTTTGATGCTCTTGGAAATGGTTTGCATGTGGCCATCGCCTGCATCCTGTTTGTTTACCCATCCGGACTTAACCAGCATGAAGAGTAGACCCAAAACAGCCAAGACTGCTGGTAAATAGATAATAAATTGTTCCATAGAAAGTTTATTTGGTTATCACTAATTTATCATTTTTTTTATCAAATAAAGAAGCAATAACCAGAACACCGTATAAATAACTTATTGATTATCGGTATAATAGACCATTCCAGGAATACAACCCGTCCTGAAGGAGGACTTTCTGCTGGTCCAGTAGGCTGCGCAAGGTCTGCAGGCGGAGTTCCTCCTTGCCAATCTGTAAGGCTTCGATCAATTCATACAGATACATGGGCTTTGCGATCAAAAGTTGCTGGATTTCCAAGGCTATTTTTTCGGACTCGTTGGTTTTGAAATCGCGGGTAAGGCAGAGGTCGCAGGCACCACATACCTCTTCGCCTTCCTCGCCAAAATAGCGTTGAATAGCCAAACTTCGACAATGCTTTTCGTCCAGATATTGGTAGATGGCCTTTACCTGCTCCTGTTTATAGGCCTTTCGCATCGCAATAAACTGGGTATCGATGTAGAGGTTTTTATAATCTACCCTAGCCTGCAGGAATTCCAATTGTGGCGCATCGGTTTTGGGAAGATAAGTCGCGATTTCCTGGGTCTGCATCATGGTCAGCATCTTAACGACTTCCTCATAAGGCTTTTTGATCAGCTTTGCCAATTCAAACTCATTGATGGGCACAAAATAATCATAAACTCCTCCATAGAGACGTTGGATAGCTTTTATTAATGGGTCGAAAAAGGCGCTTTGCACTTGGAATTTATAGAGTTCCTGAAAGTCCACTTCAAATTTAAATCGAGCAGGAATATAGACCGACTCACTCAAACTCAACCATCGGTCCCTTTCCAGAAATTTGAGGGCACTGATGGTCTTTAGAACCTCCAGTTTATATTTTTTAGCAAATTCAACGAGGTCAAAATCATAGACCAGGCCTTTTCCAGCACCATAGGCTATCTGGAAATAATTGCAAAGATAATGATATACCTGTTGGATAAATTTAACATCCGGAAAATCATTTTCGATATTTAGCCAAAGGTTATCCCTATCAGCTTGTTGATAGAGCAATACCGGGAATGCTTTTTTGCCATCCCTTCCGGCCCTTCCTGCTTCTTGATAATAGGCTTCCAAGGAATCCGGTAAGTCCAAATGGACAACGAAGCGAACATCGGGCTTATCGATCCCCATGCCGAAGGCATTGGTGGCAACAATGACCCGTACTTGGTTATTTGTCCAGGCTTCCTGTTTCTTCATCCTGCTAGGCATATCAAGCCCAGCATGGTAAAAATCAGCAGGTACCCCGTGGTTGAGCAAAAACCTAGCTACCTCCTGTGTTTCCCGCCTATTCCTTACATAGATTACCCCTGAGCCTCCCATCTTCTTGATGACACGCAACATGCGGTTCATCTTGTTCTCCTCATCAAAAACCATATAACCTAGGTTTTCCCTTCGGAAACTCATCCGGTATTCATTCCGTTCTCGAAATCCTAGCTTTTCTTGGATATCCTCTACCACTTTGGGTGTGGCCGTGGCCGTTAATGCCAAGAAAGGAACATTAGGTTGGAGTTCACGGAGTTTAGATAATTCAAGGTAAGGTGGCCTGAAGTCGTATCCCCATTGGGAAATACAATGTGCTTCATCGATGGCAAAGAGATTGACCTTCATATGCCTGATCCGCTCCTGTATAAGATCTAAATAGAGCCTTTCTGGTGCTAGATAAAGGAATTTGATGTTCCCAAAGATGCAGTTGTCCAACGCAATGTCCACCTCACGGTAACTCATTCCTGAGAAGATGGCTATGGCAGGAATATCTCTTTTACGCAAGTTCTCGACTTGATCTTTCATTAGGGCGATCAAAGGAGAAATAACGATACATATACCCTCCATCTGCAGGCTTGGAACCTGAAAACAAAGGGACTTTCCTCCACCGGTTGGCATCAAGCCTAAGGTGTCCTTTCCTAATAATACATCATGGATGATGGCTTCCTGCAAAGGCCGAAACCGATCGTATCCCCAATACTGCTTTAATATTTCCAGACTAGTCTTTTCCATGTGCCTTATTCTCCCAAACATACGCAAAATTATCCTTCAAAATATAGTAGGGCTGCTTTTTGGCATCCAATAAAGCGATGGATTCCTGGATAAAACGCTCCGTATTGGATGCATCAAATATCCATGTTTCAGTAGCATTTAGCTGTTTAGGAAGTTTGTTGTTCCTGATTAAACATAACTCCCCCTGGAAGCTTATGCTTCCTTCCATCCAATTCTCTAATCGGACAAACTGAATCTCATTCAAGGCTTTAAACTTTTCCAGGTCTGGCCAAACGGCATATTTCAATCTTTTGTCCTGTATGGAATCCATACTGCTAAACAACGAAACATGGCCATTATTTATAATGGCAAAAGCAATTTCCTTCTGGACATTATATAATCTTATCCCGTTAAAGTGTTGCTTGGAAAAGGTCTTCCAAACACCCCAACCAACCAGCAAGCAAGACATTAGGAGACAAAGAAACAGGGATTTTATATGTCTGAAATAATAGGCGACACTTAATAAAAGTAATATTGAATAACTTATGACTAAGGCATATCCATCCATTTGAAGCCCTTTTATACTTGAACCTGGTAAGTTATCCATCCAGGTTAGCATGGAATAACTGTACGTGATGATATTTTCCAAAATTATGGCGAAGTAGGTATTGATGCCTTGGAAAGGACTTATCATTAAGATACCACCAACAATAACCATCATGCTGGATGGAAGTGTAAAAAGCACATTGGCCGGCAAAAAGTAAGTTGGAAACTGATGGAAATAGTATAAGGCAAGCGGAGTAGTGATCAATTGTGCGGATAAGGAAACGGCAAGCAAGGAAATCATTTTCTTAAAAATGCTTTTATCATGATTCATCAGACTTTTAAAAAAGGGAGTGAATAGGATCAATCCTAACACGGCCAAGTACGACAGTTGAAAACCGATATCAAAGAGCATATGTGGATCAAAGCAGAGCAATATAAAGGCGGAGGCCGCCAAGGAATTAACAGAAAATTGGAAACGATGCAGCCATTGGCCAATAATAAAAATACTGATCATCAAAGCTGCCCGTTGGATAGGTGGTGCGAAGCCACAGATGGCTGCATAGAGCCATATGATGATCAAGACCAGTATATACCTACAAGCAGGACCTCCTAGGTAGGTATCAAATTTTTTAAGGATGATATTTAAAAACCAGAATACCAGCATCACATGATAGCCCGATACACTTAGGATATGGATTGTTCCGGTATTGGCGAAGGTTTGGGTAATCTCTTCCGAAAAATCTGTTCGATACCCAAAAACAATGGCCGAAGCTATCTGAAAAGCTTCTTTAGCTTTCATCAAGGTGTTGAATTTATCAGCAAAATGCTTTTGTTGTTTTCTTGCCCAGTAGGAAAAATTCCATCCTGAGTATCTTTTTATGAGCTTTACTTCTTCGGCCTTCCCCTCACTTTGAAAATAGATCCCCTTGCTTTTTAAATAGGATTTATAATCAAACTGATGTGGATTATAGGCTGGTTTTATGGATTTTAAATGCGCTTTAAAGCTTATTTGGTCCCCTAAATGAAAAGGGAAACTAGAAAGACTATCTTTCCATAATACGGCTAAGGTTTTGGAAGGTTTTATGGATTGCCCTTGAATTTCCAAGATCATTATTTCCATGCGTATCTGTCGCTTCGTAATTTTAGGTTCAGAAATTAACTTCGCCAAAACCTGTTGATCTTTCCCCATTTTCAACCTTGTGGCTGGCAAATGTTGATGCATGTTCAACAAGGAAAAAATAGTGAGCAATAAAGCTATTATCCAGGCATTTGCTTTATAATGGTTTTGGATTATTCGGTTGTGATAGATCATCAAAACCAATGCACCTGCTATCCATAAAATTAAGACAAGAGGGCTGGACCAAGTTATGTACTGGGCTATTACATATCCTAAAACCAAGAAAAAGAACAGGAATACGAATATGTATTTACCTAATACTATTTTCTCTAATTCCATGAATACCGGATCTGGAACCTGATGTCTGTCCGTTGATTTCCCGCGATGAGATCTAATCCCGATCCCATTTCATCAATCCCAAAATAATGGGTATGAGCAGCCTTTCCCCAGAACTCCAAGGACTTTCCAATACGGTATTTTATATTTGCATAAGTTCTGATGCCTTTTCGGAAAAATGATGGAAAGGAAAATGCATACAAAACATCCCTTTCATAGGTATAGATTCTTGCATCATAACTATCCACATTGAACCAAGCCAACCTGAGGTTTGCAGAAAACGGATTTCCAGGGTTTTTCCAGATCAGATCTTGAAGTGCTAAAAATCCTCTTTTAGGATAGGCGGCATCTTTGGCAAAATGCCTCCCTTCTACTTGATTGTTGAGCATCCAACTGTCTGTCAGTTTATATTGAAAATTCAACCTTAATTGATGCCGCAAGACGTTAGCTATCCTACTTTGCAGTTTACTTTCCGCTGGAAAATCCTCTTGGAACCATTTATACTGATATCGGAGTCTTAAATATCCCTTTTTATACCAGATATAGCTCATTTGGGACTGGAACAGCCAACCTTCCGAAGGTAATCTAACGCGATACCTTGGTTTCTCGAATTGAACATAATCGAAACTGGATATCCAATCGAATTTTCGGGAAGGATGATAGGCTAAGCTCAAATAGGCTCCTTGTTCATTTCCTAGATTACTTTGTGCTTGGAAAGATTGTGCAAAGAATTGCTGATAATTGGGTTGATAATGTCGATATCGGATATTGAAGGAAAACTTTCGACCAAGACTGGCTGTTAGACCGTGATAATTTGCCCAACCCGAAGATAAGCTATGGGCGGTTTCTCCATACAACAGCAGATTATAAAAGCTGTATTGATAATGGGCATTCAACTGATGGAGGGTGGTTCCCCTGAATCGATATTGATTATAATAGGTTGGTCGTGGTTGTAAAGGGTATTGCAATTGATGGTACAGATAGCCCAGACCTAATTTCCAGTTCAGGTTTGACCAATGCATGGAAGTTCCGGCGTTGAAAATTCCTGTAGTCTGTCGATTTCTTTGTTCAGAAGGCGTTCGATGGAGACCACTGTAATTGATGGAGGTCACTACCCAACCGAAATCCGGTAGGTGGTTTAAGGTGGCAGTTTCTTTTTTGTAGGATAAGAAAGGGATGAATTGAAAATTCTTTTTTATAAAAGAGGCTGCAATTCCCCGGAAGAAACGACTTTCGGTCATGCCGGTATGAGGTCTGATGCCTATGGGCTGTTGGAGGATCGGAGCTATGGCATTGCGATTCCCAAATTGCGGGCCAGTCCAGACTATAAGCCCTTGCCCAAGCTGCACATGAAAATCTCCGAGGATAAGATGATTTGCTTGTTTAATGTTTCGGTAATATATAGAACCTGCATAATAATCGAATCCATATCGTTGTTTAGCGGCGAAGAATGGTTCTCCTGGATCTTTTTTCATGTTTAGGGTAAAGAGGAGTTTATCCTGGTGGCTCCATCGAAATCGGGCCAATAAACGATCTGGACTGCCCAGATATTTGGACCGTTCAGGATCTGTTATTTGGTAGCCCTTAGCGGGTTGTAGGGTCCTGGAATAAGTGAACATGGACCAGGCCGAGTTATCGAGGGATTTTTTACGGAGATCGGATAGTTTAAAGGTATTGCTTGGTTTTACAGTGATATAAGGAAGCATAAGGGTAATCACTTCGTTGGTAAATCCTGGAATGACTTGCAGTTCATTAACGGAAAGGAAGGGTCCTGATTTTTGTCGGTGTAGGAAGAATTGATTGATTTGGTTGGCGGAGAGGAAGAAAAGTTGTTGGAGTTCCTCTTCGGAGATGGTATTGAGGTTTAGTGGATTTTTTTGGAGAGGTTTTAGGAGTTCGAGCTGTGCGGTAAGATCTTCGGTGAAGACATCAGGATCAGATGCGGATAAGGATATTTCTTCTAGGATTTTTTCTTCGGTTTGGGCATTAGAGAGGTTGGGGAAAAGGGTTATGAGGAGAAAAAGAAAGAAGATATATCGACGCATAATTTGATGTTTTTATTTATGTAAAATATTTAAAATCAATATGCTATAAATATATTATTGGGATATTATTGGGTTGTTATTAGGTTGTTATTAAGATATTATTTGGGTGTTATTGGGTTGTTATTGGGTTGTTATTGGGTTGTTATTTGTTTGTTACTAGGTTGTTATTAAGCAAAGATTTGCTTCTGACTTCAAGTGAGGTGTAAGTGACTTCTAAGTGAGGTGTAAGTGCTAAAAGGCACTTGCATAATACTTACACGCTCTTTAAACTATGCTTACATCTAGAAGCCAAATAGAAGCCACCTCCGTCATTGCGAGGAACGAAGCAATCTTTCAAACCATGTCATCCTGAGCGAAGTCGAAGGATCTACATTTGGTACCCGTACAGATCCTTCGACGCTGCTCAGGATGACATGAATCCAAAGATTGCTTCGTCGTACCTCCTCGCAATGACGGCGGGCGTACCGACTCGCAAGGACGAGATAACCTCCTCGCAATGACGCGGGCTCCCTAAGCTAAAATTCCACCCAAATAAAAAGGCAGTTCAAAATGAACTGCCTTTCTCAAATATTTCACGCTAATATCTATCGTCTAATATCTATCATCTAATATCTACCAATTAAATATCAATCTTCGCATACCTCGCGTTCGCTTCGATAAATTCCCTACGAGGAGCAACTTCATCGCCCATCAACATCGAGAAAATACGATCACATTCCGCAGCATTTTCAATCGTCACCTGACGCAACGTACGCTTATCCGGATCCATCGTAGTATCCCATAATTGTTCCGCGTTCATCTCACCAAGACCTTTATACCTTTGCACATGAACACTATCCTCTTTACCCGCACCTTTTAAGCGCTGAATAGCGGCCAAACGCTGATCTTCTGTCCATGCATATTGGAAATCCTTACCTTTCTTCACTAAATACAAAGGAGGAGTAGCGATATAAACATATCCACGCTCAATCAACTCCTTCATATAACGGAAATAGAATGTCAACAATAAAGTCGCAATGTGCGATCCATCGACATCGGCATCCGTCATAATAATAATCTTGTGGTAACGAAGTTTGTCGGTATTCAATGCTTTGGAATCCTCGGCGGTACCAATACTAACCCCTAATGCTGTGAACATATTCTTGATCTCTTCGTTTTCATAGATCTTATGTTCCATAGCCTTTTCCACGTTTAGGATCTTACCTCTCAAAGGCATGATCGCCTGCGTTCTACGGTCGCGACCTTGCTTAGCCGTACCACCCGCAGAATCTCCCTCGACGAAGAAAATCTCACAGCTCGCTGGATCATTATCCGAACAGTCGGCCAGTTTACCTGGTAAACCAGAACCTCCCATAACCGTTTTACGTTGAACCAACTCACGGGCTTTACGAGCCGCAGCACGTGCTTGGGCAGCAATGATCACTTTCTGTACGATCTGTTTTGCCTCTCTCGGATTCTCCTCCAAATAAGCACTTAAGATCTCACCAACGGCAACATCCACCGCACCCATTACTTCAGAGTTACCCAATTTGGTTTTTGTCTGCCCCTCGAACTGAGGTTCAGCAACTTTAACAGAAATTACCGCAGTCAATCCCTCACGGAAGTCATCACCTGTAATCTCTACTTTTAAGTTCTTCAATAAACCTGAATCATCGGCATATTTCTTCAACGTCCTGGTCAAACCTCTACGGAAACCAGCCACGTGAGAACCACCTTCGATGGTATTGATGTTATTTACATAAGAATGTACATTCTCCGCATATGTATCGTTGTATTGCAAAGCAAGTTCTACGGGAATACCTTGTTTGATTCCTTCTACATAGATCGGTTCAGGGATCAAGGCATGGCGATTGCCATCCAAGAACTTCACGAATTCTTGCAGTCCACCTTCTGAGAAAAAGATATTCTGGCGGAAAGAATCATCCTCCAATACCTCACGCTCATCGATCAATGTCAATCGAATCCCTTTGTTCAAGAAAGAAAGCTCTCTCAAACGGTTTGCTAAGG
The DNA here is from genome assembly GCF_004526235.1 of Sphingobacterium sp. CZ-2. Lineage (GTDB taxonomy): Bacteria > Bacteroidota > Bacteroidia > Sphingobacteriales > Sphingobacteriaceae > Sphingobacterium > Sphingobacterium tenebrionis. The sequence continues at coordinate 1,719,314 of NZ_CP038159.1, forward strand.
TATCATAGTTATAGACGATGGTTGTTGTAAAGATCTCCGGATCCGGATGGAATGTTACAATAGTTCCTGTTTTGTCACTCTCACCAATCTCCTTTACATCAAATTGCGGCTTACCCTGTGCATACTCCTGCACAAAGATCTTACCCTCACGATGAACTTCTGCACGCAATAAGGTCGACAGGGCATTCACACAGGAAACCCCCACACCGTGCAAACCTCCAGATACCTTATACGTATCCTTATCGAATTTACCACCGGCGTGCAATACCGTCATAACCAGCTCTAATGCCGATTTATTCTCTTTTTTGTTGATACCTGTAGGGATACCACGACCATTATCTTTTACCGAAACAGCGTTGTCTTTTTGGATAGTTACAACGATGTCATCGCAATAACCGGCAACAGCTTCGTCAATTGAGTTATCGACTACTTCATAAACCAGGTGATGCAGACCCTTTACTCCCGTATCACCAATATACATAGATGGACGCTTACGTACCGCTTCTAATCCCTCTAAAACCTGGATATTATCCGCTGAATACGTTGAAGGTTTTTTGTTTTCTTCGCTCATGAAAATGAATTAATATTACTGTTGATTAACTTTCAAAAATACGAAAAATTACCTTAATAATCAAACATAAAACGCTTAAAAATACGCTCGGGTACTCTCCCAAAAACATCCTCATCCAAGCCATTATTTACTAGCTTTTCATGCATTTTTGGTAAAATTTCATTTTTTTATCTTAGGTTTGTTCTTCAGAAAATCGAAATACAAGAAAAGAATGAATAAATTAGTAAAATTGACCTTAGGTCTTGTTGCCACTGCAGCAATCGTTTCCTGTAACCAAGAAGCAAAAAAAGATAACACTACTGCTTCCACTACAGCAGCAACAACAACCCCAACCACTGCCCAAGAAGAGAAGATCGTTTATGTAAATTCAGATTCTTTATCTGAAAAATACACGTACTACAAAGATGTACGCGCTAGATTAGAAGCGAAATTCAAAAAAGCGCAAGCTGATTTCCAGGCAAAAGGACAAGCTTACCAAAGAGAAGTAGCAGAATACCAACAAAAAGGTCAAGGCATGAGCGCAACGGAACGCCAGGCAACTGAAGAGCGTTTGGTTCGTTTGCAAGGCGACCTTCAACGTATGGAGCAGAATGCTGGTCAATCCATTGGTCAAGAAGAGCAGACAGAATTCTCCAAAGTTTATACTGCAGTAACAGAATACCTTCAGAAACATGCTGAAGATAAAGGGTACAAATTGGTATTGACTTATTCAAAAACCAACCCTGCCGTTCTTTATGCTGATCCAAAGATGGATATCACCAAAGAAGTGATCGACGCTTTGAACAAAGAATATGCGGATAAAACTCCTTCAAAGAAATAATACACAGGAGGAGGTAATTCTTCATTAAGATATAAAAATGGCAGTCTGAAAATACAGGCTGCCATTTTTTTGATATATCCTTAAATCTCCCTAATTTTCGGTAATTATTACGCTACTATGGTAAAACAGATTCTCAGCAAGGAAGACAATGGTTTCGACTGGTTCGACATCTTCAACCCTTCTATCGATGATTTCACAGATCTCAAAGAAAGGTACAACATTAAGGATGCTTCCATCAAAGATTGCCTGGAAATCGGCCATTTGCCAAAAATTGAAGAATTTGAGGAATACCATTTCCTCATCCTTAGGAATATTGCAGAGAGTTTTCCGGAAAGTTCCGATACCTTAACGGATATCACCAATCGAATTTCCTTATTCTACGGGCAGGACTTTGTCATCACGGTACATCGGAATGAAATCAATTTCCTTTCCGAATTGATCGATCTGGATAAGACCAATAAAAAACTGAAATCCAGCAAAAGCCTGGTGAATACCCTGGTTTCTTCTTCGCTAAAATCATTCGAAACCTTGATCATTTCCGATCTTTCCGAGAAACTGGATAATTATGAAGAGATTGTTTTCCTGCATAGCCGCAGAAAACCTTTCCTTCGAAAGGTGTACTATTTGAAAAGACAGGTTGACTTGATCCGGATCATTCTGACCCTGTACAAGGATATCGTGGACTATTTCCATATGCCCGAGTACCAGAACATCTATACGCAAGACTTAAGGGATATCTATTCCAGAACGAATACCCTTTACCGCAATATCAGTGAGAACACGGCACAATTGCTGTCCATCTATTTCAACATCGAATCCAACCATACCAATGAGATCATGCGTACGCTGACCATCATCTCCGTATTTTTTATGCCTTTAACGTTTATCGTAGGGGTTTATGGCATGAATTTCAAATACATGCCTGAACTGGAATGGTACTATGGATACCCGATCATTATTGGGGTAATGATGGCGCTTTCTGCCCTGATCTATATCTGGTTCAAAAGAAAACGATGGTTATAAGATTAAGAGGAAAGTAGGTTCTTTTTAGACTTGGTCACCACAAAATCCTTCAGGTAATACGGTTCAAAATAAGCAACATCCTCAAATTGCTGTTGTTTGAATTTATCATAGGCCTGCTTTCCTTGCTGAGAGGCATGGGATTCAAAGCCCTCTACTATAGTCACCCCCTCTTTGGAGGCAAACATCTCCTTGAACTTATCTGCACCAGCTCCAAATAAAACGACCTTGAAACCTTCCTTCAAATACGCATCAAAGGTTTGTTCATCCACGATCAGGGCATGGGTTTCCGTTAAAGTTGTTCCATCAGCATCAAAAAATGCTGTGTAGACTTCCAATCTCCGTGCATCAATCATTGGACATAGCATCAGCTTCTCCCCTACATGCTCATGATTCATCAGATACCCACCTAACATCGCTTCTAAGCTATTAATTCCGATCAAAGGGATATCCATTGCATAGCACAATCCTTTTGCCGCAGAAACCCCTATTCGCAACCCGGTATAAGAGCCCGGCCCCATGCTCACAGATATTGCTGCCAGGTCCTGAAACGTCAGCCCCGTCTTATCCAAAAGCTCTTGGATAAAGACCGTCAATGCCGTTGCATGCATATTGGGTTCATTGCTGAACACGGAATCAACTAAACGACCGTTATTGGATAGGGAAACCGAACATACCTGTGTTGCAGTTTCAATGGAAAGGATATAGCAGTTTGACATAGTAGAATTATGGAACAGGATCATGACCATGACCACCCCATGGGTTACAACGAGCGATCCGTTTTACCGTCATCCATCCGCCTTTGAAAGGGCCATATTTCAGGATGGCTTCCTTCCCATATTGGGAGCAGGTTGGCGAATACCGACAACTTGCACCTAAAAAGGGCGATATGAACAACTGGTAAAACCTAATAATAAAAAGGAATACCCATTTGATGGGAAGCTTAATTCCCTTCTCCCAGATCAGATTTAGCAATTTCATTTTTCAATTTTAAGAGCATTTGCTTCATTTTTGCCTGCATTTCGGCAAATGGCAGATCTTCTTTGCCCACGTATTGTATGGTCAAGAGCAAATGTAGGGAATGTTCAGTCAAAAAATCGTAAAGATTATGCTTTTCCAAACGATAGGCTTCGCGCATCCGACGCTTGAAATAATTGCGGTCGACCGCTTTCTTAAACTTACGCTTGGAAACTGAAATGATGGTTTGTACAGGGTATGGGAGTTCGGAAGGAGCCTGGGCATAGACCATCCGGAAAGGATATACAATAAAAGAAGAACCATTATCGAAAAGATGGTCGATCCACCTTTTGCTACATAATCGTTCTTCTTTTGTAAATGTATATTTTTTCATCTCGATGTGCATTGAGCCGGCTAAATTAGCTCGGTCGACGTATCACCGGCGATGTTTGGATTAACCTTTGTGACGGTATTCGTCAGAAACTGTAAGGCGTTTTCTTCCTTTAGCTCTACGAGAAGCTAATACTCTTCTACCATTTGCAGAGCTCATACGCTCTCTGAATCCGTGTTTATTTCTTCTTTTTCTTTGCGAAGGTTGAAATGTTCTCTTCATGACGCTTTTATGCTTGTTTTTATACTTTTAATCAATTTATCCCTCAAAAGAGGAATGCAAAAATAAAGTTTATTTCACAATTCCGCAACACTCAGGATATAATAAATAAAAAAAAGCAAATTAATTAGGCATGATCACCTGCATAATTTGCTTTCTGAGCGCAGAAATGGCTTATTTATTTCTTAATAAATCGCGAATCTCTGTCAACAAAACTTCTTCTTTTGTTGGAGGAGCTGGAGCTGCTTCTTCAGCTGGTTTTTCGCGTTTCAATGAATTCAATCCTTTGATCACGATGAAAATACAGAAGGCAATGATCAAGAACTGGATCAGCACGTTGATGAAGTTACCGTAGTTGATCGCTACTTCTGTGGTACCAGCAGCTTCATTCGCTTCGCTGATCACATATTTCATCTTGGAGAAATCTACTCCACCTGTGATAAAACCGATCGGAGGCATGATGATATCATCCACTAAAGATGTTACAATCTTACCGAATGCACCACCAATAACCACACCGACCGCTAGATCGATGACACTGCCACGCATGGCAAATTCTTTAAACTCTTTTAAAAATCCCATTTTATTCAATAGTCTTAACTGTGAAAAATTTATTTGCTATTTGAAATTTAAAACAAATAATCGACAAAAAAAACGGTTTAGAATGATATAATAAAATAATTCCGAAAATATTTGTCTATATTTAGTAGGCTACGAACTACATTTAACAAAAAAAAATTAAGGTGAAGTGAATTGTCACGAATATCTTATATTTGAAGAAATAAATTAACTACTATAAATAATAAATAAACCCTGCCTATTGATAAATCACACAGTCAAAAAAGCAGAAATCTCGGTTAGTGATCGTGTAAATATGAAGAAAATTTTAATTGCCGACGACCACATCATAGTAAGACTAGGTGTTTCAACCGCCATCAAGGAGACCATTAAGGCTGTTGAAATCACCCAGGCCCAGACCTATGATGAAGTTTTTGGGGAGCTAAAAAATAACAGGTACGACTTATTGCTCTTGGACATCAATATGCCCGGAGGAAATAACATCAAGGTCATTAAAGAGATATTGGAAATCCAGCCCGATTTGAAGATCCTGGTGTTCTCATCCTATGATGAGAGCCTCTATGCATTAAGGTATATTGAAGCTGGAGCGGCAGGATATGTGAACAAAACGACCAGCATGACTGAGTTCACCAATGCCATTAACAGCATCTTCGAAAGAGGAAGATATATGTCGGATGCCATTAAAGATCTCTATGTGCAGAAGTTGACCACCAGCAAATCAAAGGTCGATAGCTTGAACCCATTGTTCAAATTATCGAACCGGGAAATGGATGTGGCCAGACACTTGATCGAAGGTTTGGGAATCATTGAAGTTTCCAACCGATTGAACCTGAGTTCCTCTACTGTAAGTACCTATAAGAGCAGAATATTTGAAAAATTAGGGGTAACCAATATTCCCGATTTGATTTCCCTGTTCAAAATGAATACAGAAAAGGAATAACCGCTTGGTTATTCCTTTTCTTTTATACAATAAAATTTTGGTATTATTTCAAACTATCCATTGTTTGAAGCGGAATATCTTTTCTATCAATTCCCTTTAATGGACGTTGTTCGGTATAAGTATAGCCATTATCCTCCAGGCTCCATAATAAAGGCGCAAGGTAATTGACCGTGTTTTTAGCCCCTTGGTTGATCGCTCCCATATTATGGGTATCTTTGGAGTTCTTAGCCTCGTTCTCGATCTCAAACGGCCCAGAAAAGCCTCTCTCGTGCAATATCTCTACAAATGCATTCCAGTCCATATGATCTGTACCACCAAATCCAGGCAGCATAGCGGTATAATGATGTCTATCCCAATCATGCTGCGGGATACTGACCCCAGCCAATTCTGCCAATTCTGGCGATACATATTGCATCGGATACATTCCGCCCCATTCGGTATAGGCTTTTCCGTAGTTCATACGTGTTGTTTTCACATGGATACGTTTCAACCTGTTGATGTCCATTTCATCAATGACATCCACCGGATCGGTATTCTGCCAAATATCATGGGAAGGATCGTAGATCTCGCCATGGGCAGCACTAGGGATCATCGCATACATCAATTTGCGGGCAGCTAGGACTCCTGGTAAATTATTAAAGGTACTGCTATAGCGGGAAGATCTCCAGCCCTCCATCGGGCAATTCTCATAGACGATCGTCACGCCCAAACCTTCCGCATATTTTACGATCGGTTCAAAAACCTTTTTATATTCCTCCAGATTCCGTTGGAATCCATCGATCTGATTACCCAATTCATGGTTATACCCCACAAAGGTCCCTACCTTCACATCGTTCTCATCACCACCCAACAAATGCGCGATCCGGATCAAGGCCAACAAATGGTTCTGATTTTTTACACGTTGGTCTTCCTCGCCTCCTATCATATTCTCAAAGGCGCCTAAGGACAAGCGTAATCCTTTGGCATTGAATTTATCCAACAATGCCTTAGCCTGTTCCGGTCCAAAGGATTCATAATCCAAATGGGTCGCGGTATGGTCCTGTCTGGCACCATCCCTACGGAAAACACAAAGATCTATCCCTTGTGCACCCGCCGCGTTTGCCGCATCCAACAATTCATCTTGAGTCAATTGATCATAGGCCGAGCTCATCAGCCAGATAGGATTTTGAAGTTTATTCATATTGTAAATATAATAGTATTTGCGCATAAAAAAAGCCCATTGATAGGGCTTAAACTGTAACAAGGTTTTCTCAGGTTTCTATTTCTTGTTTTTCAGATCCTGAATACCTAAACGTAAAGATTGAGCCAATGTTTTCACATCCTGCAAACCTTTTCTCACGCGTGTTCCAGCAGCGCTATTTGCTTTTGAATAGAATTTTTCAGCATCATTTTCCAATCCATCGATAACTGATTTAAGTTCTTTGAATTTATCAATACTTGCCATAATTGTTAGATTTAATTGAGATAATTTTTTAGTAACTACCTCTAAATTAACATCTTTTTTCAAAAAACAAAACTAAAAACAAAAAAGGTGGTCTTCACAGACCACCCTTTAGTATTAAATAGGATAAGATTAATCTACATTGTCGTGCAAGAACGAATTGTTCGGTCTGATCTCCGTTTCACCATCATCAAACGACAAGGTAAAGCGGCTCACTTGTGATTGGGAAGAATGTGGCACATCATCCAAGGTCTTTTGTTTTCTCTTGTATGCTGGCTCATTCTCCAATTCCTGAAGACCGTTCGAAGACTTCAATTTCATGCTCAATTCTTTCAAACGAAGGATTCTTTCTTTCGTTTTCATCAATTGATCCTCAAAATTGGACTCTTCTTTGATCGCCTCTTCCAGTTCAACTTCAGCTTTTGGCTGAGGTTCTGCCTGCAATGGCGACTGAATTGGTGCTTGCGCCTGTGGAGCAACTTCCTCCGGTTCTTCGTTGGTTTTATACGCATCGAATACCGTTGGCAATTTGAATTCGAAGATCGATGGTGAAGTTTTCAATTCAAACCCGTGTGGATTTGGATCTTCTTCTACCTCTTCAACATCATTACTATCTTCAAGCTCCAAGGTATGACGAATCAAATTTGGTTCTTTGTTCTCCACTGCATTTGCTTGTGAAGCAGATGCTACTTTATTGGAAAACAGATCAGCTTGTGGACCTTGAGGAGCAGTTGGCTCCGCCGGTTGTGTAGTCTTTACAAAAGCCGATGGCTCCTGTGCAGTACGCTCAACAAACTGATTGGTTGCTACTGGTTTTACGAAAGCCGAAGTTTGAACTTCGGGTGTTAAGGGAATAGCGATCTTCTCTTTCTCTTTTTCTTTCACGCGCTCTTCCGCAGTTTGAAAACCAGTCGCGATTATGGTTACAGAAAGCTCCTCGTCGTAGTCCTCATCGATACAGTTACCCCAGATCAGATCAGCCGAAAGACCAGCCTTCTCTTGGATATAATCTGTTACGATAGCTACCTCATCCATGGTTACCTCACGTGTACCGGAAGTAATGTTCAATAGGATGTAACGAGCACCTTCAATTTCATTGTCTTTTAATAATGGAGAGGCCAATGCGCCAGTTACAGCATCTAATGCGCGTTGTTCTCCTTTTGCCACAGCATTACCCATGATAGCAACACCGCTATCATTCATTACGGTACGAACATCCTTGAAATCGACGTTCACATAACCCGGAATAGTAATAATTTCAGCAATACCCTTTGCAGCAGTCGTTAAGATATCATCTGCTTTTGCAAAGGCAGCAGTCATTGTTAGGTTTCCGAAGATCTCACGTAAGCGATCGTTCGAAATCACTAAATAGGAATCCACGTATTTACGTAGTTCTTCCAAGCCATCTTCAGCTTGCATACGACGACGCTTACCTTCGAAAGTAAAGGGAGTAGTCACAATAGCAACGGTCAATATCCCCAATTCCTTTGCTGCTTTCGCCAATACTGGACTTGCTCCAGTACCGGTTCCACCACCCATACCTGCTGTGATGAAAAGCATCTTCGTATTGGTACCCAACATACGTTTGATATCCTCAATACTCTCGATAGCCGAGTTCTCACCCACATCAGGATCGGCACCAGCACCCATTCCTTCCGTTAAACTTGCTCCTAATTGTACCTTGTTCGGGATAGGACTCAACTCCAATGCTTGCGCATCCGTGTTACACACGATGAAGTCTACACCACTAATTCCCTGCTTGTACATGTGGTTTACAGCATTCCCGCCGCCTCCACCTACACCAATTACCTTGATAATTGATGAATTCTCCTTTAACATTTCAAATTGTATCGACATATAATTTATCCTATTTAATTCTTCATCAATCTATTACGTTATCGCAACTTGACTCAACAATTCTAATGTAATATTACCAATATATTAACAATAGTTATCCACATTTGTTAAATTGTGGAAAAAACATACTGATGTTGATAATTATTTTTTTCCAATGAAAGTATCATCGTCAATGTCCGCCCCGTCTTTGATCCAGTCTCCTAAGAAACGAGATAACCAACCTTCTTTTCTGCTTTGACCTTCCGCTATAACTTTAACGTCATCTTTGGATTTTTCTTTCCCTGCAACCGGAGTTTTTCTTGTCGTTCTCTCCTCGTCGCGCTTCTCTTCTTCCTCGATAGACTGAATACCTTTGATCAATAAACCGATACCTGTTGCATACAATGGGCTCTTCAATTCATCGAATGCCTGTTTGTTCAACATATCTGTTTTTGCCAAGTATTCGTTCGGATAACCGATACGGCAATCGATACCTGTGATGTACTCCACCAACTGAACCAAATGTTTCAATTGTGCACCACCACCCGTGATCACAATACCTGCGATCAATTTATCTTCATAGCCCGAAGCTTTGATTTCATAATATACATGCTCGATGATCTCTTCCATTCTTGCCTGAATGATATAGGCTAAATTTTTAACAGAAATCTCCTTTGGCTCTCTTCCACGGATACCAGGTACACAGATCACCTCGTTATCCTTGTTTTCATCTGCCAAAGCCGAACCATAACGAACCTTCAATTGCTCCGCTTGATTACGTAATACCGAACATCCCTGACGGATATCTTCCGTTACGATGTTACCTCCCAAAGGAATAACCGCTGTATGACGGATGATACCTTCATGGAAGATCGCTACATCCGTAGTACCTCCACCGATATCCACCAATACCACACCAGCTGTTTTTTCTTCTTCATCCAATACAGCTTCTGAAGATGCCAATGGTTCCAAGATCAGTTCCGATACCTCAAGGTCAGAATTATCTACACAACGTTTGATGTTCTTGATATCGGTTACACGACCCGAGATGATGTGGAAGTTTGCTTCTACGCGTCTTCCCGCCATACCGATCGGTTCTTTGATACCAGGCTCATTGTCGATGGTGAACTCCTGTGGTAAAACATGGATGATCTCCTCTCCTGGAGGCAATACCAATTTATACATGTCCGAAATCAAACGTTCGATGTCGATCCGTCCGATTTCATCATCGTCGTTCTTGGTCAAGATACCACGGTGTTGAATACTTTTGATGTGTTGTCCGGCAATACCTACGTTTACCACTTTGATGTCAACGTTGGATTGTCCTTCGGCCACTGCCACTGCTTCGCGGATGCTGGTTACCGTTTTTTGGATGTTGGCAACGACACCACGGTTCACTCCTGCAGATTCTGCTTTCCCTACACCCAATAATTCCACCTTGTTAGCACCACTACGACGACCAACCGTTACGCAGATCTTCGTGGTACCGATATCCAATCCGACAATGATTGGATTCTCTTTTTCATTTTCTGTAATTCTAGGTTTCATATGCTGTGTTTGATGCTGTATATTATAATTCCTTTTTTTCTCCTTTGTTTGTCTGCTTAACGCATTAAGTTGTCTTTATTTATTTTCATCTGTAAGCTGTCCATAAACCACTCTCCTTTTCGCTCACAAATGATCTGACCACCATACTTTACATTCACCTTACTGTAGGCATCATTACCTACTTTTGGAAGGATATGGGTATAGAACTTGGTCAACCTATCCAGTTTATAACTCAATGAATCGGCATTCCCTATTACCAACTGCTGGTCTCCAACACGCGGCACAATCTCGATATCCCGCTCATTGTTCACATAGAGCTGCACAATCTGGTTAGACCATAATTCATCGTTTTTCGTTTGCTCCACCACTTTGATCAAATCCTTTACAGCTTTTGTCTGAACCGGTTCCAAGGATTTCTTATAGCCTTCGCCGATAAACCCGTTCGCAACCATCACATGCGGAACATACTTCAAGGTTACCGGAATCTTTTGATTCTTGGAATCCACATAGTATTCCTGTCCATTCTGGTTGATCACGCGTAGCACAACTTCCCGTTGCATCACCTGTACTTTCATGGTTCCATCCATATCCATATGTACATCGGCTTCCGACACATATGGCGATCTCCTTAACTCGGTTTCGATCTTTTGTAGAGGGATCTCGTTCAATGGTCTTCCCACTACACGGCCGAATTTCTCCTGGATCATCGAAGTAATATCCGTCTGGTCGATAAAAGTCTCCTTTCCTTCGACCATCACTTTCAAGGCCGAGCACACCTGAACCTGATCCTTTTTATTGACCAGACTCATCAACATGCCCACCCCTACCAGCGCAACAATGCTTAGGAAGAAGTAGCCGACCTGACGCCATTTGATATTTCTTATTTTATCCAACATGTAATACTTCGCTAATCGGTTTAACCAATTTATCAATATCGCCTGCTCCTACAGTAACCACTAATTCTGGGCTTTCTGCTTTAATGATTTCCAATACCTCTTCTGGGCTTACCAATCTTTTATTCTCCAGATTGATCTTGTCCAATAACCAAGAAGAATCCACTCCTTCAATAGGCAGCTCCCTTGCCGGATAGATCTCCATTAACAACAACTCATCGGCTAACCCAAGAACTTCCGCAAATCCATCTACAAAATCACGTGTTCTTGTGAACAGGTGAGGTTGGAAGACCACCGTCAGTTTCTTGTTCGGATATAGCTTCTTCATCGAGGTCAAAAAGGCCCTCAATTCCTCCGGATGATGCGCATAGTCATCAATATAAATATGTGACGGATTCTTAACGATAAATTCGAAACGTCTTTTAACGCCTGCAAAATTCGATAAGGCCGTACGGATCTTATCCGCTTCGATACCCAACAGATTCGCTACCGTAATCGCAGCAACGGCATTCTCTACATTATGTAATCCCGGGATACCCAGGTGCACATCCTTTAAAATCAAAGTCTCCGAATGGTAATCAAAATAAAATTCCCCATCTCTCACGTGTACATTTTCTGCGTAGGCATCACATTTCTCCTCACGGGCATACGTGATGTTTCCTGAAAATGGCAAACCTTTTTTCACGATCTTATCGCCATCTTCCACCACCCTATCCAAGAATAGTTTAAAGGAAGTGACCAATTCTTCAGGATCTCCATAGATATCCAAGTGATCAGCATCCGCCGAAGTAACTATGGCAATATTCGGATGAAGAGTCAAGAAAGAACGATCGTATTCATCGGCTTCCACGACAACCACATTATTATCACCGAACAATACATTGTTCTGGTAGTTGGTACTGATCCCGCCTAAGAAAGCTGAACAATCATAACCTGAATCTTTCAATATATGGGCAACCATGGTTGATGTTGTTGTCTTCCCATGGGTACCAGCTACGGCAATCGTAAACCGGCTTGCCGAAATAAACCCTAATACCTGAGATCTTTTGAACAATTCATGACCTTGCTCCATAAAGAAGGCTTTAAGCGCCAAATCCTTTGGAATAGCAGGGGTATAGATCAAAAGCGTCTCCTCATTCGCTTCCTTAAAAACAGCCGGAACGGTATTGATATCATCGGTATACGTGATATCTAATCCTTCTGCCTCCAAGGTTCTGGTCAACTCGGTAGAGGTACGGTCATACCCTGCCACTTCGCATCCCAAACGACTAAAATAACGAGCCAATCCGCTCATGCCGATTCCTCCGATGCCCAGTAGGTAAACTCTTTTTATTTTGTCGATATTCATTTCTTTATTTTTTTATTAATTCCAATACTTCTTTTGCAATGACTTCATCCGCATCCGCCAATGCCAATTTCTTGATCTCTTCGCTCAATTTGACCTGCTTTTCAGGATCAAACAATAGGTTCAGGATGGTTTCCACCAAATCCGAACCAGCTTGCGCATCCCTGACCATCACCGCCGCATCCTTGTTCACCAGGGCCAAAGCATTTTTGGTCTGATGATCATCCGAAACATTTGGCGAAGGAACCAGGATAACCGGTTTACCAACCACACATAGTTCAGATATGGTCCCCGCACCAGCTCTTGCCACGATCACATCCGCCGCTGCATAAGCATAATCCATGCGCTCCAGGAATGGCATCAATTTGATGTTCTCCGGAAGGGAGTCCCCAAATTCTGCTTGCAGCTTCTCATAATAGTAGCTCCCACATTGCCAGATCACCTGAATATCCTGTGCGACGAAGGCAGGAATACCTGCTTTGATGCAATCGTTCAGCGTCTTTGCGCCTAAACTACCCCCTGTTACCAAAACGGTTTTCTTCTTGGCATCCAAGAAGAAAGCATGCATGGCTTCCTCCTTTTTCCCCTCAATAGCCACTGATGACTTACGGATCGGATTTCCTGTCAACAAGATCCTATCCTTAGGAAAGAAACGATCCATCCCTTCGTATGCCACGCAGATGCGTTTTGCCTTGGCTCCCAATTTTTTGTTGGTCACCCCAGCAAATGAATTCTGCTCCTGGATCACTGTCGGAAGGCCCATCATATTGGCCATCATCAACAAGGGTCCCGACGCATAGCCACCAACACCGATAGCTGCCTCTGCTTTAAAATCTTTAAGAACTTGCCTTGCTTTCCATAGACTTTTGATCATCTTAAATGGAAGGCTGATGTTTTTCAACATCGATTGTCTATTAATCCCAGCAATATCCAATCCGATGATTTCGTATCCTGCTGCTGGAACCCGCTCCATCTCCATCTTACCATTTGCTCCTACAAAAAGGATCTCGGTATCCGGAGCTATATTTTTTAGCGCATTAGCGATGGCAATCGCCGGGAAAATATGTCCCCCAGTTCCTCCGCCACTAATTATGATTCGATGCGCCATCTGTTATGCTATTAAATTGTACCTACTACTACTTTCTTTGGTGTCCTAACCTTTGCGGGCTCCAATTCTTCCTTGTTCTTGATCTCTTCAATATTTCGGCTCACACTCAAGATGATCCCCAAAGCGATCGAAGTGAACAAGATGGAAGTACCCCCCATACTGACCAATGGCAAAGGAACCCCAGTAACCGGTCCTAGACCTACGGCCACCGCCATATTCGCCAAGGCTTGAATGGTCAGACTGAATCCTAGGCCTGCCGCCAGAAAAGCACCGAACGCCCGAGGACTCATGGTCACAATCCGGATGATCCGGTACATCAAGGCTATGTATAAGAACAAGAGTACTGCGCCTCCAACGGTTCCATATTCTTCAATGATGAACGCGAAAATAAAATCCGAATAAGGGTGTGGTAAGGAATTCCGCTGAACGGAGTTACCAACGCCTTTTCCGAACATCTCTCCTGTTGCGATGGCAATCTTGGCATTATTCGCTTGGAAGTTTTTATCATCCTGAAAAGAAGTATTGCCTTCATGTACAGATTCCGTTTGAAAGAACCCTTGTATTCGACTGATATAGGTTGCACGACGTGGTCCTAATAGCATGACCAAGGTCAAGAGCACAGCACCACCCATACATACTACGGCTATCTGCTTGAAACTGATCCGACCGATCATCAACAACAACACACTCACACCAAACAGCATCAAAGCGGTTGAAAGGTTGGCCAAGGCAATCAATACAAAGACTACACAAACCGCACCCATGATCGGAATAAAGGATTTCTTCACATCTTTGATCTCCTCTTGCTTACGGGATAACATCCTTGCCAAAAAAGTGATCAGGGCCAGTTTCGCCAAATCCGAGGTCTGGAACGTCTGGTTGATGATCGGAATGGTCAACCACCTGCTCGCATCATTGACCTTACTACCGAATAATAAGGTATATAACAACAATGGAATAGTGATCAACATCAATAATTTGGAAATACCGGCATAATAGCGGTAATCCAGTTTATGGGATAGATACATCAGACCAAAACCTGCGGCCACTGTAAAGAAGTGCTTAAACAAATAAATTTCCGTACCCTTTCCTTCTTTGTATGCCAAAGGACCTACCGAGCTATAAACAGCCAATAGCGACCAAATGGATAACAGGATCACGATGATCCAGATCCATTTATCTCCTTTAAGTTTTGAAAAAATGCGTTCCATCATAAATCTTAATTTTATAAGTGCATTACTGCATCCTTAAATTGTTCGCCGCGATCTTCATAATTCTTGAACCAGTCAAAGCTCGCACATGCCGGCGATAACAATACCGTATCTCCTTTTTTCGCTAGATGCGAAGCAATCTGTACCGCATCGCTCATAGAAGCTGAATTCACGATCACATCGGTATCATCCTCAAAAGCCTCATGGATACGACCAGTATCTTTACCGATACAGATGATCGCTTTCACTTTGGATTTTACCAAATCACGTAACATTTCGTAATCATTTCCTTTGTCCACTCCACCCATGATCAACACGATCTCCGTGCTGAAACTTTCCAAAGCATACCAAACCGAATTCACGTTCGTCGCTTTCGAATCATTGATGTAATTGACCCCACCGATGCAGGCAACATGCTCTAAGCGATGCTCTACATTTACAAAAGAACCCATACTTTCCTTCATCGTCTGGTTACGGAGTTCCTGTACTTTGGCTACTAAACCTGCGGCACTGTTGTTGTAAACATTGTGTCTGCCCTGCAGTGATAATTCTTCAATATTCATGGTAAAAGCTTCTCTATTTGGTACTAAAATGTTCAAGTTCTTGTCGGCATCCACAAAGGCACCTATGCTTAATTCCCCCTCTTGGGTGAAAGGCAGGTATTGCGCTGCTGTGGGATGTTTATCCAGGGCAGCAACTGTTTCTGCATCATCCTGGCAATAGATGAAATAATCTTCTGCTCGTTGGTTCTGAACCATTCGGAACTTAGAAGCCACATAATTCTCCATCTTATAATCGTACCTGTCCAAATGGTCAGGCGTAATGTTCAATATAACCGCTACATCAGCGCGGAAATGGTACATATCGTCCAACATGAAACTGCTGATCTCCAATACATAGCTATCATGTTGTTCCCTTGCTACCTGTAAGGCAAAGCTGTTCCCGATATTACCCGCAAGCCCAACGTTCAACCCTCCTTGCTTCAATACATGATAGGTTAATAAGGTGGTCGTTGTTTTACCATTGGAACCCGTGATACAGAATAATTTAGCATCGGTATACTGTGCCGCGAATTCAATTTCCGAGATGATCGGTTTTCCCATTCCACGCAATTGCTTGATCAATGGCGCTTTTTCAGGAATACCTGGGCTCTTGACGATCAGGTCTGCATTGACGATCAGGTCTTCGGTATGTTGACCCGACTCAAATGCGATCCCTTCTTCCTGAAGCATATTCAGGTATTTCTCAGAAATAGTACCCATGTCCGAAACAAAGACATCAAAGCCTTTATCCTTCCCAAGGATGGCAGCTCCCACGCCGCTCTCTCCTGCGCCAAGAATCACTAGGCGTCCAGACTGTGGGTAATAGGTATGTGCAATGTTCGACATCTGCTTATCTCACTTTCAAGGTTACTACCGTAATAATGGCCAAGATGATCGACACGATTAAAAATCGGGTAACGATCTTGGACTCATGATATCCTTTTTTCTGATAATGGTGATGCAAAGGCGACATCAAAAAGATGCGTCTTCCTTCACCGAATTTCTTTTTCGTGTATTTGAAATAGGAAACCTGAAGGATAACCGACAAGCTTTCCAACAAGAAAATTCCACATAAAACCGGGATCAATAATTCCTTACGGATCAGGATGGCAAAGGCAGCAATAATACCACCGATGGTCAAACTACCGGTATCCCCCATGAACACCTGTGCCGGATAGGCATTGTACCACAAGAAACCGGTACATGCTCCAACAAAAGCGCCTGCAAAGATTACCAGCTCTCCAGAATTCGGAATGTACATGATGTTCAGGTAATCCGAAAAGATGATGTTACCAGATACGTAGGCTAGGATCGCCAAGGTAATCCCGATGATGGCGGAGGTTCCTGTAGCCAACCCATCAATACCATCAGTTAGGTTCGCCCCATTGGAAACTGCCGTAACAATCAGGACCACAACCACCAAAAACAGGCAGAAGGTAATCCATACATTATTCAGTCCGAACACATCCAACACTTTGGCATAATCAAACTCGTTGTTCTTATACAAAGGAATATTGGTCTTCGTGGATTTTACGTTTTCGGCATAAGTCTTCTCCCCTGTTGACGGATTGATGATCACTTCCACCGGTCTTGAAGACGAAGGGTTGGAAACCGTTTGGCGAACTACGATATCCGGATGGAAATACATCGTCACCGCGATCAACACGCCCAAACCTACTTGACCAATCACTTTGAAACGACCGGCCAATCCTTCTTTATTCTTACGGAATACCTTGATATAATCATCCAAGAAACCGATAGCTCCCATCCATACGGTGGTGATGATCATTAAAAGCACATAGATATTATCCAACTTGGCAAATAACAAGGTTGGAATTAGAATACCTGCAATGATGATCAATCCACCCATGGTAGGTGTTCCTTGCTTTTTCTTTTCCCCTTCTAGACCCAGATCACGGATCGTTTCGCCAACTTGTTTCTGATGCAACAAGCGGATCAAACGGCTACCATAAACGGTGGTGATAATTAACGATACAATAACTGCCATGGCCGTCCGGAAGGAGATAAACTGGAAAAGTCCAGCTCCAGGGATATGAATATGCTCATTAAGCCAAGTGAATAAATAGTATAACATCCGTTTAGTTATGTTCGTTAAAAATTTTAATTAATTCTTCCTTATCATCAAAATGGTTCTTTACCCCATTGATTTCCTGGTATTTCTCATGTCCCTTACCAGCCACTAGAATCACATCTCCTTCTTGTGCCAAATGAAAAGCAGCACGGATAGCTTCTCTACGGTCGGTAATGGAAAACACATTTTTCTTTTTATCGGTAGGCACGCCGGTTTCCATTTCCTTGATGATCGCTGCTGGATCTTCGGATCTTGGATTATCAGAGGTTAGGATCACCTTATCGCTAAGGCGACAAGCCACTTCAGCCATTTCCGGGCGTTTGGTCCTATCTCGATCACCACCACATCCCAACACGGTAAAAACCTGTTGTCCAGCTTGACGGAGTTCATTGATGGTTTCCAATACATTCTCTACTGCATCCGGTGTATGGGCATAATCCACGATAGCCACTACGCCATTTTTAGCTTTCAAAGTTTCAAAACGACCTTCGGCACCCGCAATCTCCGAAAGTGCGGTCAACACTTTCATGGTCTCCTGCTCCAACAGGATAGCCGCACCATAAACCGCCAATAAATTATAGGCATTAAAATGTCCTACCAATTTCACCCACAGTTCGTGCTGATCGATCTGCAACAGCATTCCATCAAAATGGCTTTCCAAAATCTTGGCTTTGAAATCCGCCATTTGGTGTAGGCCATATGTTTTGCGGTGCGCAAAAGTATTCTGAAGCATCACCTGACCATTTTTATCATCGATATTGGTCAAGGCAAATGCAAATCTGTCTAAGTCATCAAAGAATTTCTTCTTCGCTTTAATATAGTTGGCGAAAGTGCCGTGGAAATCCAAATGATCGTGGGTAATATTGCTGAATATCCCACCTGCAAAACGCAGACCTGCGATTCGCTGCTGAACTACCGCATGCGAGCTGACCTCCATAAAACAATAGTCACATCCATCCATCAACATCTCCTGCAATAAAGCATTGAGGGAAATAGGATCCGGAGTGGTATGGGTGGAGGCAATGATGCGATCCCCAATCTGGTTCTGCACTGTCGACAATAAACCCACATGGTAACCCAATTTTCCAAAAAGATTGAAAAGCAAGGTCGCAATGGTCGTTTTACCATTGGTACCGGTTACCCCTACCAATTTTAGTTTATGGGAAGGATTGCCGTAAAAATTACCTGCAATCACACCAAGTGCATAGGCAGAATCTGAAACCAGTACATATACTACATCATCTTGGATATGTTCAGGCATCTCCTCCGCAACAATAACCCCTGCTCCTAAGGCGATGGCCTTTTCAATAAATAAATGCCCATCTGTTTGATGTCCTCGAACTGCAATGAATGCACTTCCCGATTCCGCTTTGCGCGAATCAAGACAAATGGCTTTCACCTCCGTCTCCAGGGTGCCGCGGTAATCTTGTACCGGAATGCCGTGCAACAATTCTTTTAACAACATCTTAATTTAATTCTATAAGTACATGCGTTCCAGCTTTCAATCGCTGTCCCGCTGCTAATGATTGATTGATAACTTTTCCTTTTCCACGCACCGTGGTTTTATAGCCTGCATTCTCCATCGCAAAGATGGCATCCACCAGGCCCATTCCCTTTACATTCGGAACTACCCCTTCTTTCACCTCATTGGTGGCAAATGAAGTAGGTGTGACGCCTGTGCCTGCGGAATCTTTTTCCGAGCGAACAATCGCATTCCAGTTCACCGTTTTGAACCCTAACTTCTCATATACCTTAGCAGTCGCTTCTTTAGATCCTCTTAAGGTATAAGGCACCTTCTCTCCAGCCACATTCACTTGGCGTTGGCCAAACGTATGGTGCAGGGAAAGGTCGTTGGCATAGACCATATCCGCCAGTTCGCGGAAAACCGGTCCAGCTACCGAACCTCCATAGTATCCATTCCTAGGGTTACGGATAACCACGATCATGGAATATTTTGGATTCTCTGCGGGGAAATAACCAGCAAAAGAGGATTGATATCTTCTTTGTCCATATCCTCTGGAACCATCGGCCATTTGGGCAGTACCCGTCTTACCTGCTGAAGTATACAATGGGCTTTTCAAACGCTTACCTGTACCTTCGTCCATCACTCCTTTCATCATCGTCTGCATAGACTTGATTGCTTCCGGAGAGGCAATCTGCTTATTGATCACCCTCGCTTCGAATTTCTTAACCGGTTGACCCAGGTGTTGGATTTCCTTTACGAACAAAGGCGCGACCATCTTACCATTATTGGCAACCGCATTGAACAAGGTCAATGTCTGCAATGGAGTAAGTTTCAATTCATATCCATAGGCCATCTGCACCAAGGATAATTTGCTCCAAGAACGGCTATCTGGCATTTTCACCCATGGCGTCGCCTCCCCAGGGATTTGGATTCCTAATGGTTGGTTCAACCCCCATTCATGCAATTTTCCAGTGAATTTCTCCGGATTAGCACCATAATGTTGATTGATCAATTTGGCAACCGCCACGTTGGAAGATTCTTCAAAGGCTTCCAAAACCGTCATGCGGGATTTTTTAGGTGCATGCGAATCCTTGATGGTATGCGAAGGAACTTTATACGTTCCATTACCCACATCCACCACGGTATTCAAGTCCACTTTTTTATCGTCCAATGCTACTAGGTAAGAGGCTACCTTAAAGGTAGAACCGGGGTCAGCCCCTTGCGCAATGGCATAGTTGAATTTTTCTCTATAAACTTCGCCATCTTTGGTAAAGTTGGCAATGGCACGAATCTCTCCGGTCTGAACCTCCATCAATACCACACAACCGTTATCGGCATTGCTGATCTGCAATTGCTTTTCCAAGGCACGTTGTGCCATATCCTGCATATTCACATCGATGGTTGCAATGATATCCGAACCATCTGTTGGAGCGATTTCCATCTCTCTGTTCACTGGGATCCAAACACCGCCCGCAATGCGTTGCATCAATTGCACCCCGCTTTTTCCTTCGATGTAATCGCCATAAGCACCCTCAAGACCTACCCTCACCGTATCGCCTTTGGTGTTTTTGTAACCGATGGTACGAGCCGCTAGATTAGTAAAAGGCAAAATGCGCTTGTTCTCACGAACCGCGATCAAACTGCTTGAAAAGCGTTTTTTCTCTGATTTGAAATTCTTGAAAAGTGGAAACTTCTTCAAGTCCTTTAACTGCTGATGCGACACCGCACGCTTGATCAGCACATAGCGTTGTTTTTTGGCCCTTGCCTCCTTAAGTTGGGTCAGGTACTGTCTCGAAGAACGATCTCCGAAGTATTTCGCCAGGTTAATGGCCAAAGAATCCACCCGAGCATTGAAGACATCGTTATGCTCGGATGGAATGGCCATCGCATCAAACCTAATATCATATTCTGGCACCGAAGTAGCCAGCAAACTGCCATCATTAGAATAAATATTGCCACGGGCAGCCTCTACCACACGCTCGCGTATGGTCAAGCTATCCGCCATTTCACGCCATTGATCACCATCAACATATTGCAGGTGAAGCAACTTTCCAAAAACCAAAAGGGCACCAAATACCATCAGCCCGAACGCCAGGTATACCCTCATCAAAATGGTCTTCCTAATATTCATGTTTCTTGCTAATGTGACTATTTAACTTCTTTTACTATCTCCAGTTTTATTGGTGGCTCGGTACGCTCTTTCAACCCTAAGGTATCCGCACGCTTTGCTATTTCTGTCTGCGTGGTCAATTTCATCAACTCCGCATTCAATGATTTATAATCCCAACTCAATTCCTTCACTTCCCTCCCCAATTTATCGATCCGACGAACCGTATTCTCTGCCAAATGCCTGTTCGTGATATACAGCAGGCCTAACAAAGCAAGAAAAGCCACAAATGGCAAATTCTTGGCAACGAGATAAGTGGACAACCTTTGGGTAGAAAAAAAGCTCTTGAGGAAATTTTCGGTCTCTTCTACTTTTTCTTCTAAAGCATCCGACATCTCCTCCTGAACTTCTTCGCTCAGTTCCTTTTGTTTTATGGTATTCCTATTCGCCATCCCTATCCTATCTTTTCTGCAATTCTTAATTTTGCACTCCGTGCTCTGTTATTTCTTGCCAGCTCTTCGGCATTCGCTACGATCGCTTTGCGGCTGATCACCTTGAATGGCTTGATCTCATTTCCGAAGAAATCCTTCTCTACTTCCCCCTTGAATTTTCCTTTTGCCATGAAGTTCTTCACCAATCGGTCTTCCAAGGAATGGTAGGACATGACCACCAATCTGCCATTTGGCTTCAAAACAGCTTCTGTCTGTAATAAGAACTCCTGCAAAGCCTCTAACTCCTTATTCACCTCAATACGCAAGGCCTGAAAAACCTGCGCATGGTATTTATGTTCTTTTCCTTTGGGAACCAACTTCTGGATCACCTGCTTCAATTCCGCTACCGTTTGGATCTCTTGGTTCAGCCTCGCTGTGACGATCACCTTCGCCAGGGATTTTGCATTCTGGATCTCCCCATACATCCCAAAAATCCGATGTAACTCTTCCTCCGGGTAAGTATTCAATAGTTTTTTCGCATCCAGGTCCGAAACCTGATCCATGCGCATATCCAGATCCGCATCAAAACGGATGGAGAACCCACGGTCTGCCGCATCAAATTGATGCGATGAAACACCTAGATCGGCCAAAATGCCATCAACCTGCTTAACACCTTCTAAGCGTAGATAATTTTTTAAGAACTTGAAGTTCTGATGGATCAATTTGAACCTTGGATCATCCAACGCATTTTTAACCGCATCAGGATCTTGATCAAAGGCGTACAACCTACCGTTTTCGCCCAGATGTTTCAAGATTTCTTTGGAGTGGCCTCCGCCTCCAAACGTTACATCTACATAGGTACCGTTCGGATCAATTGCCAATGCATCGATGCACTCCTGCAACATGACAGGTACATGGTATCCAATTTCATTACTCATCGATACTTCCTCCGAAATCAAATCCACCCATTACCTCTTCTGCCAAGGATGCGAAATCTGCTTCATCCGCATCTCCCATCAATGCCTCGTACTCCTCTTTTGCCCAAACCTCGATCTTATCGAACGTACATTGCAAGAACACTTCGCCATGAATGTTTCCATATTCCAACAATGATTTTGGCAACAGGACACGTCCGGCAGCGTCCAAGGTCAATTCCGTAGCCCCCCGCATAAATTGACGAATGAAGTTTCTGTTCTTCGCATTATACTGGTTCAGTTTAGATAGCTGGAACATCTTTTTGTTCCATTCTTCCTTGGTATAGATCACTAAATTTTTCTCAAATCCACGGTTCACCACTAGCCCTTCACGCTCTACATCAGGCAATTGCCTTTTGAGCGCGGCAGGGACCACCAATCTTCCCTTGGTGTCTAGCTTACATTCGAACTCGCCGATTAATGGATTCATTTATTTGACTTCTACGGTAATTTTAATGTAAAAGTATACACTTTCTCCCACAATCCCCCACAATGCCCCACAAAAAAGTTTTCCACATAGGCATCCGCCTACAAAAACAGCCTTAAATAGGTCAAAAACAAGGGATTGTATTGAAACACAATAAATTAATGAATGTATCATAGGGATGTTTTTTAGGGTATTTTTGGGTTAAATGGCTTGGTATTAAGCAGTAAAATGGCAAAATGAAAGGTAATGTGGGGCAAAGTGGAGGACTATTGAGAATGCAGATTTTTTAAGCCTTTTCGAGAGGTTTCCTTCGCTATAAAAGCAAGGTGAAAGTAACCTAAAAGTATGTAAAATGTATGTTCGACATAGATTTACATACTAAAACCCTGCTTTAAGCATGCTTTAAGGGCGAATCTAGTTTGAAAATGCGGTTTTAGCATAGAAAACTACCCTATTATAATTCTTTATTCTCGGATAAATCAGATAATTTTGTAGCGCAAAAAAAATAATACAGAACACATGCATAGAACACATACCTGTGGCGAATTAAGAATCACAGACTTGGGAAAAACGGTAACCCTTAGTGGGTGGGTACAGAAATCTCGTGACTTGGGCGGAATGACCTTTATCGATGTTCGTGATCGATATGGCATCACCCAATTGACCTTCAACAGTGAGGACGACGAGGCTTTACGTAGCCAAGCACGCGAATTGGGCCGTGAGTATGTGATCAAAGTGACAGGAACTGTAATTGAACGTTCCAGCAAGAACAGCAAAATCCCTACCGGAGAGATCGAAATAAAGGTGAGCAATTTGGAAATCCTGAACGAATCCAAGCTACCTCCTTTCACGATCGAGGATGAAACCGATGGAGGTGAAGATATCCGGATGAAATACCGTTATCTGGACATCCGCCGTAACCCGGTGAAGAATTCCTTGTTATTCCGTCATAAGGTAGCGCAAGAAGTAAGAAATTACCTTTCTTCCTTGGATTTCTGTGAGGTGGAAACTCCTTATTTAATCAAATCTACCCCTGAGGGTGCTAGGGACTTTATTGTTCCTTCCCGCATGAACCCAGGACAATTCTACGCGTTACCACAGTCGCCGCAAACATTCAAGCAATTATTGATGGTGGGCGGATTGGACAAATATTTCCAGATCGTAAAATGTTTCCGTGACGAGGACCTTCGTGCCGACAGACAGCCGGAGTTTACCCAGATAGACTGTGAAATGTCATTTGTGGAACAAGAGGATATCCTGAATGTATTTGAAGGAATGACCCGTCATCTTTTGAAGAACATCCATGGGATCGAATTGGAGCAATTTCCACGTATGACTTTTGATGAGGCCATGCGTACCTATGGTAATGACAAGCCAGATATTCGTTTCGGTATGAAATTCGGCGAATTGAATGCGGTAGCACAACATAAGGATTTCGCCATTTTCAATAATGCGGAATTGGTGGTAGGTATCGCTGTTCCAGAAGCGGCATCTTATACCCGTAAACAGATCGATGAACTGACCGATTGGGTAAAACGTCCGCAGGTTGGTGCTTCGGGAATGGTTTATGTGAAATGTGAAGCGGATGGTACATTTAAATCTTCCGTTGATAAATTCTACGACCAATCGGATCTGGCTAAATGGGCAGAAGCGACCGGCGCAAAAGCTGGAGATTTGATCCTGGTATTATCTGGTCCTGCGAATAAAGTTAGAGCGCAGTTGAGTGCCTTGCGTATGGAATTGGGTAATCGTTTAGGATTGCGCAAACCAGATGAATTTGCACCATTATGGGTAATTGATTTCCCATTGTTGGAATGGGATGAGGATACCGAGCGCTATCACGCCATGCATCACCCATTTACTTCACCTAAGGTAGAAGACATGCCTTTGTTGGATACCGATCCTGGAAAAGTACGCGCAAATGCTTATGACTTGGTATTGAATGGAAATGAAATCGGAGGCGGGTCGATCCGTATCCATGATAAAGATATGCAAGCCTTGATGTTCAAGCATTTAGGATTTACGCCTGAGCAGGCACAGGACCAATTCGGTTTCTTGATGAATGCTTTCCAATACGGAGCTCCTCCACACGGTGGATTGGCCTTTGGATTGGATCGTTTGGTAGCTATCCTTGGTGGCCAAGAAACGATCCGTGATTTCATCGCTTTCCCGAAAAACAATTCTGGAAGGGATGTGATGATCGATGCGCCAGCTACCATCGCGAAAGAGCAATTGGACGAGTTGGGTTTGGGAATAAAATAGTAAAAGAATATATTTCTTTCTTATTCAAAAAGCTTAAATGGAAAATCCATTTAGGCTTTTTGATTTTTTAGCTGCATGAAAATTAGCAGATTTTTTTTATATTTAAAATTGGCATCATACCTTTCATCTTTTATTTTTGCACGAAAGCTTAATCATCCCCTATGGCACAAACTATTGCTGACAAATTCCTTAAAGATAGCTTGGAGAAATCCTTTGATCTGAAACATCGTCAGATTATCAATACAGGAATTGATAAATATAATACCGCCTTTGAAAAAGGGAAAAGCAAATTTTTTGATCTGGAGAATTCGAAATTAAAGGCTAACCTGATCAAATGGAAAGCTATTGAAAATCTGGATAAATACCTATTGGATTTTGAGTCGAATTTCACGGCAAATGGTGGAAAGGTAATCTGGGCAAACGATGTGAAGGAAGCCCAAGAGGAGATCTGGCGCATCATGGAATACCATAATGCCCAATCGGTCATCAAATCAAAATCGATGGCTACCGAAGAAATCCACCTGAATGATTTTTTGGAGAAAAAAGGGATCGAGACGGTTGAAAGTGATCTAGGCGAGTATATCATCCAACAATTAGGTCATAAACCTTATCACTTCGTGACCCCTGCGATGCACCTTAGTTTGGAAGATATTGCAAAGGTCTACCACGAGAAATTTGATATGTCCTTGGAATCTTCAGCAGAAGAATTGACCATGAAAACCCGTGAGATCATGCGGGAGAAATATACTAGCGCTGATATTGGTATCTCAGGTACCAACTTTTTAGTGGCAGATACCGGCAGTATAGCGATTACGGAGAATGAAGGAAATGCCAGGTTGACCACCACTTTTCCCAAAGTTCATATTGCGGTGGTTGGAATTGAAAAGGTATTACCAAGCATCAATGACCTTGATTTATTTTGGCCATTATTGGCATCCCATGGAACTGGTCAGAACCTGACCGTTTATAATACTTTATTATCAGGCCCTAAAAAAGGAACCGAAAGAGACGGACCAGAGGAGATGTATGTGATCCTCTTGGACAATGGTAGGACCAATGTATTGGAGCAGAAAGACCAGCGCCAAGGCTTATATTGTATACGTTGTGGTGCATGTTTGAATGTTTGTCCGATCTATCAGAACATTGGTGGCCATACCTATGAAACCACCTACCAGGGACCTATTGGTTCATTGATCTCTCCACACCTGAACGGCATGAAGGAATTTAAGCATTTGAGTTATGCTTCTTCGCTGTGTGGAAAGTGTACAGAGGTTTGTCCGGTAGGGATCGATATCCAAAAGATGTTGTTATTGAACCGCAGGGATTCCGTTCAGGAAGGCCTAGCTGCTCCGATGGAGGTTAGAGGCTGGAAGATGTTCACCTGGGCGATCCAAAAAAGAAAATGGATTGATTTCTTTGGTGGAAAGATGAAGAATTTCTTTGTGCGTAATTTTTTCAAGAAAGCTTGGGGAGATCAAAGGGAACTGCCAAAGATTGCAGATAAATCCTTTGCGCAGCAATGGAAGGAAAAACAGAAGCACGAGAAGTAAAAAGGGGGTTTGCTAAGATTTACGTCATTGCGAGGAGGCACGACGAAGCAATCTTTGGACTTTGTCATCCTGAATGCCCTTTGTCATCCTGAGCATCGTCGAAGGATCTGTACGGGTACTAGCGAAGAGATGCTTCGACTGCGCTCAGCATGACATGTGGGAAGATTGCTTCGTCGTACCTCCTCGCAATGACGAAGGGAGAAAGTTTGCTTCGTACCTCGCAATGACGAGAGGAGAAAGATTGCTTCGTTCCTCGCAATGACGCTGGCCCTCGCAATGACGGGATTACCCCCCAGTATCCATCAAAGACTTACTATTCTCTGCCATCCTGATAAACTCTGCCCTATATCCCTCATCATCTTTTCCTTTGGCAGCTTTTGCTCTAGCGATCAAACTGGCAAAACTCGCTTTTTGTTTAAATTCTGAATTACGAATCAACATCCCAAACTCCGCAACTGCGGTTGCAAACCTAAAATCTTCACTTGCTGCATCAATACCAACAGCCTTATCCGACACCACCACTTGCTGCAATTTGCTCACCTCACTTTTCGGATCCTTATACCTGAACTTCACCGTAGCCAATTCGCCATTCAAAGCACCTGCTTTAGATTTTCCATTTTCCTGATATTTCAAGGGATCAACCGTTCCAATAGCCGAACTCTTCACCCCTACCGGAACAATCTCATAGATCGCAGTGACCGCATGCCCTACTCCCATATCTCCTCCCAATTTCTGGTCATTATTAAAATCTTCAGCGGCCAATAACCTATTCTCATACCCCACCAATCGGTAAGCCTGCACATAAGCCGGATTGAATTCCACTTGGATCTTCACATCCTTCGCCACCGTGAACATCGTTCCACCAAATTCAGTGACCATGGCTTTTCTGGCTTCCGCAATATTATCAATATAAGCATAGTTACCATGACCTTTATTCGCCAAGATCTCCATCTTACTATCCTTCAGGTTTCCCATACCATAGCCCAGAACGGTTAAATGCACACCACTCTCCCGCTCTCTGCTGATCAGGCTTTCCATATCCTCATCCGAAGATGCACCCACATTGAAATCCCCATCAGTTGCCAATACAATACGGTTATTTCCATTCTTCAGAAAATTTTCCCGCGCTATATTATAGGCCATCTTAATTCCCGCGCCACCAGCGGTTGAACCACCAGCTTCCAATTCATCGATCGCATTTTTAATGGTCATCTTCTGATCACCAGCAGTACTTTTTAATTTCAACCCAGCTGAACCCGCGTAGGTTACAATGGCTACCTTATCCTCTGGTCTTAATTGATCCACCAATAATTTTAGGGACGATTTCACCAATGGCAAACGATTATGTCCAAACATAGAACCAGACACATCAATCAAGAACACAAAGTTGGATGCTGGAAGCTTTTCTGTAGGCATATTTTTAGCTTTAAGTGCTATACGCATCAGTTTATGCTCTTTATTCCATGGCGAAGTCGCCAACTCGGTAAAAATCTTTACTGGATCCCCATTGGTTGGGGCAGGCAGATTATATTGAAAATAGTTGATCATCTCCTCTACCCGTACCGCATCTTTCGGCGGCAGAGTTCCCGAATTGATCATCCTACGTACATTACTGTATGATGCGGCATCCACATCTACTGCAAAAGTGGATAAAGCTTCTTTCAGTGGTGAAATAAACTTATTCTCATCAATGTTTTGATAGGATTCTGATTGCACAGGACTTGGAATACCCCGAACCACCATCCCGGGATGGTGGGATGCCACAACTGCCCCTACACGTTTTTGCGCTTTCACCTGCCCATATCCCATGACTGTTACTTCCTCTAACTGCATAGAACTCGCATCCATAAAAACCTCTAAATTCAATTTCTTGGCGATTTTTACGGTCTTGGTTTCAAATCCTAGGTAGGAAAACTCCAATACATCCCCTTTATCTGCCTGGATCTTAAAATACCCGTTCTTATCCGAGGTAGTGGCAAGGTTTTTCCCTTGTACCATAATCTGCACCCCAACAATGGGCTGTTTATTCGAATTATCCTTCACAAAGCCGGTAATTTCGGCTGCAATGGCTTGGCTCATACCTCCTAGGGCAAACAGCAAAGCGAAAACATATAGTAATCTTTTCATAGCGCGTTGATTTTTGACAAGGGATGCAGAAAAAAACAAATTTCCATAAACGAGAAAAAAAAATTAATTTTCAGCTTTTATAAAGCCGTAGCATTTTGTCGAAACAGACCATCCATACCGATGAGGAACTGCTCCAAGCCTTTCTGCAAGCTGGAGAACTTACCTATTTAGGTGAGCTGTTTCAACGGCACAGCGAAATGCTATACTATGTATGCCTCCGATACTTCAAAGAACCGGAAAGAAGCCGGGACGCCGTTATGCAGATTTTCGAAGAACTGATCGAAAAGGTAAAGAAACAGGATATCCAAGATTTTCCACGTTGGTTATATGTTGTTGGCAAGAACCATTGCCTGATGGCCCTGCGTTCTGCAAAAAATAAAATGGAAATTGTTACAGACAGTTTTGTGGAATTTGGGGTAAACCTGCATCAGGAGGAAAACTATCAGGACAAGGAAGAGCAACTTTCCCAATTGGAACGTTGTATCGAGGTGCTGATCGATAAACAAAAACAGAGTATTCAACTCTTCTTTATAGAACAGAAGTGCTATAAAGAGGTTTCAGAAATAACAGGCTATAGCTTGAATGATGTAAAGAGTTATATTCAGAACGGGAAGCGCAATCTGAAGAACTGCATGGAAAGGAGTGGAAATGAATAATCATTTTGATATTGCTTATTTAAGGAAATATGTAAACGGGGAACTGAGTCCTTCGGAGATGTATGCCCTTGAAAAGGCATCCCATCAGGATGAATTCTTGATGGACATCATCCTTGGTTTGGAGCAGGAGAAGGCACTGGGCGAATCTGAATTGCTGGATAAAAAGGATCTTGATTCTGCTATTTATGAACGTACGCATCCGAAGAAGATCCAAAAAATGGGTTATATACGTTGGATATCTATCGCAGCTGCCTTGGTATTGGCATTTGGGATTGGTCTTACCTGGTATCTAAATCGTGATGTGGAGCAGGAAACAATGGAGGAAAGCATTGCCGCGGCAGATCAGGCGGCACCGATGGATAGCCCTACGAATGTAGCTCCGATAGATAGTTTGGCGGATGAATTGTTCGAGCCTGAACAGGAAATAGCCATGCTGGAAAAGAAAGCGCCTCAAAGGCGGGCATCTAAAGATGCTGTTGTAGAAATTCAGCGGCCGAAATTGAGATTTCCAGATGCACCAGTGGCTACAGAGGCAGATCGGATGGGTTTTGGAAGATGGCGGGATACGTCTTATGATTTCCGGAATGAGGATATGATTGTGGATAATAGGATTGCAGGAAAAGTTTCGGGGGTACAAACTGATAATCAAATTGTTATCCGGGGAATCAATAGTATAGCGAAGAAGGAAACTATTACTGGAGCTGTTGCGCGGGTTGGTTCTGCCCAGGACAAAAAGACCATCGTAACGGGATTGGTGTTGGATCAGGTTTCAGGGAGACCATTGGATCATGTGACGGTTAGGGATGTTCAAACGAATGAAATTGCCATTACAGATTCTTCTGGTCAATATATTATGCCTTTGTCGGCAAATAGCCAAGAATTGGAATTGATTTCTTTAGGATATGAGAGTAAGCGTATAATCGCAAGTAATAATAAGGTGGTACAGCTGGCCCCATCGAATCAGAGTTTGGATGAGGTTGTTGTTGTTGGAGTAAGTGGTAGAGCGAGAAAAACAAAATCAGAGCCTTTGGCGGGTTGGTCGGCTTTTAGGAAATACCTAGAGGATCAGACTGGTCAATCTTTATTGGGTAAAGGGGCTGTGACCTTGGTGTTTGATGTTTCTAATGCGGGAAGGCCGGTGGAAATACAGGTTAAGAAATCTAGTAATGCGGTGTTGAACCAGAGGGCTATTCAGATTATCTCGAACGGCCCGGATTGGAGCTTGGGTAATGATGGGAAGAAGGTAGAGGTTAAGGTGGAGTTTAGGTAGTTTTTGCAGACTTTGCGAGAGCTTTTCGCGTCATTGCGAGAACTTCGTCATTGCGAGGAGGCACGACGAAGCAATCTTTAGCCATGTCATGGTGAGCGTAGTCGAACCATCTATTCGTGTACTACCGTACAGATCCTTCGACTTCTCTAAGGATGACATTGGGCGCCGCATATCGAAAGATTGCTTCGTCGTGCCTCCTCGCAATGACGGGTAAAGTTCAAAGACGTATAGTTCCTCACGATAACCAGATTAAAACCTATACATGCATCCTTGCCAATGGCGCTATATCCTGCCCTACAAAATCCTTTTTCAAAAACTTCTGATAACCCGCTATCGCAATCATTGCTGCATTATCCGTACAATACTCAAACTTCGGAATAAACACCTTCCAACCATACTTCTCACCCATTTCCAACAAGCCCTTCCTCAACCCCGAATTCGCAGAAACACCACCCGCAATAGCAATCTCCTTCACTCCTGTTTCCTTCGCCGCCTTCTTCAATTTATTCAACAAAATAGAAACAATCCTACTCTGCACGGATGCACATAGATCATCCATTCGCTCCTCCAAAAAACGAGGATCCTTCTTCAACTCTCCCTGAACCAAATAAAGTATCGCCGTCTTCAGACCCGAGAAACTAAAATTCAAGTCCGGAATCTGAGGCTCCGGTAATTTAAAAGCCTCCGGATTTCCATTTTGTGCATGTTTATCGATCAATGGTCCACCAGGATAAGGCAGATCCAATATCTTCGCTGTTTTATCAAAAGCTTCTCCAGCAGCATCATCCAGGGTCTCCCCCAACAATGCCATTTCAAAATAATCCTTTACCAGCACGATCTGCGTATGTCCACCAGAAACCGTTAAACATAAGAACGGAAAATTAGGCTTAGGATCATCAATAAAATGCGCTAGAATATGTGCCTGCATATGGTTCACCTCGATCAAAGGAATATTCATCGCCAAGGCAAAAGACTTCGAAAAGGAGGTTCCTACCAATAAAGAGCCTAAAAGTCCAGGTCCACGCGTAAATGCTACTGCATCTATCTCATTTTTATGTATTTTTGCCTCAGCAATAGCTTGATCTACCGTAGGGATGATATTCTGCTGATGTGCTCGGGAGGCTAACTCCGGAACCACACCACCATATTTCGCATGTACTGCTTGACCAGCTATAATATTTGCCTTAATTTCGCCGTCTATACAAATAGAGGCCGAAGTTTCATCACATGAAGATTCTATTCCGAGTATGATGGCCATTTTGAGAGAGTAATTTAAATAAAGTACAAAAGTATCAAAAAAATACTGAAAATAACGTTGATTTGCCTGCTCAGCATCCTTGCATTGCTGTCGATCGTGTTATTCTCGCTTCAGTTCTCTTCCGTGCAGACCTATGTGAGCCATAAGGTCGCCAATTACCTGTCCAAAGAGTTAAAAGCTGATGTTAAGGTGGAACGTGTATATTTCCGACCATTTTCAGAACTCACCCTTACTGGATTTCAGATTTCCGATCAATCGGGCAAGCCATTGCTTTCTGCCAAAGAACTGCATGCCAACCTCATGCTTCGCAAGATTTTGGAAAACAAGATCACCATTGAGGAAATCAGTATCGAGGAAGCAAAAGCCAACCTGCATTTCTATAAAGACAGTTCAAATTTTAAGTTTTTGGTCGATTATTTCGCCCCCAAGAAAAAGAAAGAAGGAAAACAGAGCAAGCCTTTGCAACTGCAACTGGATAATATTGTGCTCAAGAACAACCAGATCAAACTGGTCAACCATCGATTCAAACACCATAACCGAGGGGTTGATTTTTCCGATCTGGACATCATCAACCTTTCTGGCGCGATCAATGAGATCAAATTTGATACCCTAGGTTTTGAGGCTAATTTAAGAGCATTAACCCTGAAAGAAAAATCAGGTTTTCACCTGAAGGAACTCACTGCGCAGACGAAGATCAGCTCCACCTCCATGGAATTTGATGATCTGAAACTCATCAGCAACAACTCCTCCTTAAGCCGCTATTTAAAATTCACTTATTCCAAATTTGCTGATTTCGGCGATTTCATCAATAAAGTGCAGATTGAAAGCACCTTGGAAGATGTTTTTGTGGATTCCAGGGATATAGAATATTTTGCGCCTGACCTGAAGTTCGTCAAGTTCAAAACCCATATCATCCAGGCCAAGGTGGATGGAACCGTAGCGGAATTATACGCCAGCGATGCCCATCTGAAAACCGGAAAGGAAACGGAACTAAAGGGCGATTTCAGTATCAAGGGCTTACCCGATATCAACAGGACCATTTTTGATTTTGACCTGGAAAAACTGAACAGTTCAGCCAAGGATGTGGAACTCTTGGTGCCCCAATTGGCCAACCGTTCCGCTTTCAAGCTACCTGAACAATTACATGCCTTAGGACATCTACAGTTTGCCGGAACTTTCAAAGGGCTTTACAACCTGTTTGATGTGGAAGGTAACTTCCAAACTGCCTTAGGCGATATCATTGCCAAGACAAACATCAACCTTAAACAAGGCATACAATATCAAGGTCAACTCCAAAGCCCAGATTTTCAATTAGGTAAACTTTTGGGATCTAATAGCTTGAGACAAACCGGAATGGATTTCGATTTTCAAGGTAAAGGTCTGGAATTGGATCAATTGGAACTGAATCTGGCAGGAGATTTAAAAAACTTCCAGTTTGAGAATTACCAATATGATAGCCTATTCGTCAATGCGACCTTAGCGAACAGCATTATCCAAGCAGTTGGGGATATTAAAGATCCCCAGATCAGGTTGAGTTACGATGCTTCTATAGACCTTCAGCAACCGCAAATTTCTTACGACATTTACGCTGATATCGAACAGGTCAACCTGAAGAAAATGGGGCTGGTTAAAAAAGACAGCATCCTGATCTATAATACTAGCATCCACACTCAATTAAAAGGAAACAACCTGAACAATCTGGTGGGCGACCTTTATAGCGACCAGATCAATATGGAAACCAGTAAGGGCGAGTTTTCCATCAATGATGTTTATTTTTCGGCACAGGGTAATGAAAAGGACAGGCTTTTCAGTTTGAAGTCCAATGTGGCGGATGCGGAGATGCGCGGCTTGATCGATCTGAATACCATTGTTCCCTATTTTAAAGCCTTGGCGATGCGTTATGCACCAGCAATCGGCTTCGATCTGGAACCTTATAACCCCCAGATATTTGATCTGGAGTTCAACATTAAATCCTTTGAACCTGTGTCTGCGTTCTTGGACCCCAACCTGACCTTAGAAGATGGTGCTTATTTAGAAGCCCATTTTTCTTCGGAGGATTATACCGCTAAATTCCATGCTTTTAGTCCTTTGGTCAAATACAAAGGCATCAACCTGCAAAACCTAAATCTGCAGGAAAATGCGGATCAAGAGGCCTTTTCTCTTGACCTCAAGGCAGATCGGCTGTTTTTAAATGATAGTCTATATGTAAATAATATCGAGATCAACAATGTACTGGCAAAAGACAGCCTGATGTTCTCGGTCAATGCGGCAAATGAAACCGATGTAAATTACCTGCGATTGAATGGGAATATCCATTTTGCGCATAACAAACCCGCATACATCAAGTTCAATGAATCGACCATTGTGGTCAATAATGATCCTTGGGAATTCAACAAAGATGCAGAAATGCGTGTTTCTAAGGGGAAATTTTACCTGCAGAACCTGAAGGCCAGCCAGGGCAAGCAATTGTTGACCTTTAACGGGGTATTGTCCAATGAGGATGATAAATTGGATGTGGCTTTCAACCATTTCAACCTAAATTCCTTGGAAAGTATTCTTGCTCCTATGGGCATTCAGTTAAGTGGAGAGCTGAACGGAAATATTGAAGTGAATTCTATTTTCAGAAAACCATATCTATCTGCGGATGTAAGTACTACCCCTTTAGTTTATAATAAAATCCCCATCGGGCATTTGAAATTATTGGCGGATTATGTACCGGAATCCAAAGTAGCCAATTTAGATCTCCAATTATTGGATGAACTGAACCGAGGGCTTACTTTGAAAGGAACCTATCAAGTGGATGAGGGTGATCAGGAATTAAATCTGAAGGGCGATCTTAAGGAAGCAGAATTGATTTTGCTGCAACCTTTCGTCCGCAACCTGGCTTCTAATCTGGAAGGTAGGATCAATGCTGATATCCAGATCAATGGCACCCTGAAGAATCCATTGTTCAACGGAACGGCCAAGATTCAGAACGCATCGTTCAATGTGAATTACCTGAAAACGGCGTATAACTTCAGTAACCAGACGGCATTGGTAGACAAGAACAACATTATTTTGGATAATTTGACCTTCACGGATACCAAAGGGC
Source organism: Sphingobacterium sp. CZ-2 (assembly GCF_004526235.1). GTDB lineage: Bacteria > Bacteroidota > Bacteroidia > Sphingobacteriales > Sphingobacteriaceae > Sphingobacterium > Sphingobacterium tenebrionis. The sequence continues at coordinate 1,754,445 of NZ_CP038159.1, forward strand.
ATCAAGCGGTAGCGAATGGGAAGATCGATCTGAACAAATTAAACAATCCTTATATTGATGTGGATGTGGCCACCAATAATGTGATGATATTGAACACCACTTTCAAGGACAATAACCTTTACTATGGGACTGCCTTTGCTACGGGGAACTTTTTGTTCAAAGGACAGACCTCTGCTATCGACATCAATATCAAAGCAAGATCCGAGGCCAATACAGTCATCAGTATACCGTTTAACACAGCGATGACGGTATCTGACAGCGATTTCATCTATTTTGTGAGTAAGGATTCCAGTGAAAATAAAGAGAATGCTTCCAGGTACTTCCTGAAGGGCATGACCATGAATATGGACCTGGTGCTGACCCCCGATGCGGAAGTGAACCTACAGACTGATCTTGGATCTTTGAAAGGGACAGGTAATGGGGAAATCACCTTGAAGGTATCGAGTTTAGGGGATTTTGAGATGTTTGGAGATTATACCGTAAGTTCTGGAAAATTCCATTTTACGGCGCAGGATTTTATCAACAAATACTTTGACATCAAACAAGGGGGAACCATCCGTTGGACGGGCTCTCCGTCTGGAGCAACAATTAACTTGGTGGCACTCTATCAACAGCGAACATCGATCGGCGATCTGTATAATGCAGCCGGGCGAGCTGGGCAGGATGAACGCGTGTTGGCACAAGCTGATATGAACATCAAAGGTACGCTAAGCCAACCGGATGTTACTTTCGACTTGAATTTCCCGCAAAACCCGTATGTAAAGGATGAACTGCAGGCCTATTTAAGCGATGCGAACAATGTAAACCAACAAGCCTTGAGTCTGATTATCCGAAGAAGTTTTACAGCAAGTTCTTCCAATGATGTTGGTCGGGAGGTGAACAACACCTTATTGTCTGCCGGAACAGAGATCGCCTTCAATCAGCTTAATAATATTTTAGCGCAATCCTTGAATATTAATTTCTTGGATTTTAATATCCGTTCCTTCAATGATGCCTCAGCTTCCTTTAGGTTCTTCAATGATCGTTTGGTATTGACTGGTGGTATTGTGGACCGCAGGAATATACAGACCACCGATCTGACTTTTTTCTCCAATGAGGTAGCTACGGATGCGGAGTTGACCTATAGGGTGCGTAGGGATGGAAGTTTAGTTTTCCGGGCTTACAACCGTTTAAATACGAGGAATATTTTATTTACACCGACGGATGATTATATCAACGCGGTAGGATTGGTGTATCGGCAGGAATTCAATACCCTTGGAGAATTCTGGCGCCGGATGTGGACTTTCAAAACAAAACAGGATAGTATCAAACCTTTTTCTTTGCCAAGGCAGGATACGGTAAAGCATAACCTTAATCCATTTTAGTTGGCTATCCGTTTGTTTTTCTTCTAGTATACTTTAGTTTTTATTAAATAATTGGAATAAGGACTCCCATTCTTGATCAAGGGAACCGGTAAATTCAGGCTGCTTGGCCCGGTTGTACCAATACCTGGCATTCCATAGATCGCCCTCCACCCGATGCAAATAAGCATGTAGGTGTGCAGAAAGTAAATCCGTGAGTTGATCGACCAAGTCATGGGCAGTTTTCCAATCGCCTTTTGCATCATACCAAAGGGATTTTAGATGTACGGACCAGGAAGGATCGGGATGATTTTCTTTTAACGAAGCTTTGAATTCTTGAATAGTCATGGTTGAAATTAATCAATTATTTCGAGTACTAATAAAAAAATGGCTAGCCTTGAGGACTAGCCATTTCTTTTGTGTCTATTTAAATTTACTTGCCAAGGCTGCAAGTTTACTAGCCATATCGGTTTCGGGCTCAACCTCTCTCCTTCCATGGTTTCCCTTGCCATGCGACCTGTTACCCTGATCTCGTTTCCCTTGATCTGATTTTCCAGTCTCCCGGTAATCCGAACGCTTTCTTTGCCCTTTATCTTCTGTTTTCATGCTTAGGCTGATTCGGTTCCGGCGTTCATCTACCTCCGTCACCTGCACCATCACCTGTTGTTGCACTTTGACCACTTCATGTGGATCGGAAACATAATGATTCGCTAATTGACTTAAATGTACTAATCCATCTTGGTGAACACCTATATCCACAAAAGCACCAAAGTTTGTGATATTCGTTACGATTCCTGGCAGTTTCATGCCCACCTTCAAATCGCTGATTTTATTCACACCTTCCGTAAAGGAAAAGGATTCAAATTTCTCCCGTGGATCCAATCCTGGTTTAGCCAACTCGGCCATGATATCATTCAGGGTTGGCAATCCCACTTCCTCGGAGGTATAGTTTCTTAGGTTAACTTGTTTTCTAAGGCTATCATCCTTCATCAGATCCTCGATAGAAACCTTTAGATCTTTTGCCATCTGTTCCACCAACGCATATCGCTCTGGGTGTACTGCGGAGGCATCCAAAGGATGCGCTGCATTTCGGATACGGAGGAAGCCAGCTGCCTGTTCAAAGGCTTTATCGCCCAGTCTAGGCACTTTTTTCAACTCCCGACGGGATTTGAACGGTCCATTTTCTTTACGATAATTGACGATCTGTTGAGCCAATGCTGGACCTAATCCTGAGATATAGGCAAGAATCTGTTTGGAAGCGGTGTTTAATTCTACCCCAACTGCATTCACACAGGAAATCACGGTATCATCCAAGGCATTCTGTAATTTACCTTGGTCTACATCATGTTGATATTGACCTACTCCAATGGATTTTGGATCGATCTTCACCAATTCGGCCAAAGGATCCATCAATCTTCTACCGATGGAAACTGCACCACGAACGGTAACATCATAATCTGGGAACTCTTCCCTTGCGGTTTCTGAAGCAGAATAAATGGAAGCCCCACTTTCGTTCACCATCACCACCGTCACATTCGACAATTGTAATTTGCGGACAAAATCTTCTGTTTCACGGCCAGCTGTACCATTACCAATTGCAATAGCTTCCACATCGTATTTAGTAACTAAATGCTTGATGGTTTTCTCGGCCTCTGCCATTCCTCCGGCGCCATTGTGTGGGAAGATCGCCGTGTTCTCCAATAAATTCCCTTGCGCATCCAGTACCACGGTTTTACATCCCGTACGGAAACCTGGGTCAATCGCCAATAGACGTTTCTGACCAAGTGGTGCCGCCAATAGCAATTGGCGAACATTATCTGCAAAAACCTTGATCGCTTCTTCATCCGCACGTTGGCGAGTCAATACGCGAACCTCTGTTTCCATGGATGGTTTCAACAAACGCTTATAGCTATCCAATAGCGCAAGTTCAACCTGTTCGCTGGAACTGTTCTTGGCTTTGATATATTGTTTTTCTATACCCGGAAGCACTTGATCCTCTTCCACATCCACATCCAGGTACAATAATTCTTCTTTTTCGCCCCTACGCATCGCTAATACCCGATGGGATGGTGCATCTTTTAGGGATTCAGACCACTCGAAATAGTCCTTGTATTTAAGGGCTGCCTCCTCTTTTCCTGGCACCACCCTAGAAACAAACTTCCCTTTTTCCATCAGGATCTTTCTTGCATGAGATCGAACTTCGGCATCCTCTGCAATCTGTTCCGCTAGAATATCTCTTGCTCCTGCCAAAGCTTCTTCCAGGTTGTTCACCCCTTTTTCCGCATCGATATAGTCTGCAGCTGCTTCGTCAAGATCGATCTTATCCTGTGCTAATAGGATATCAGCCAATGGCTGTAATCCCTTCTCGCGCGCCATGGAAGCCCGTGTACGACGTTTTGGCTTGTATGGAAGGTAAATATCCTCCAGAATGGCCATGGTCTCGGCTGTTTTTACCTGCTCCTCTAAAGCAGGGGTCAATTTCCCTTGATCACTAATGGATTTTAAGACAGCTTCCTTGCGTTTATCCAGATCGCGTAATTGCTGAATGTGATCTCTGATCGCCGCAATCTGCACCTCATCCAAACTTCCGGTAACCTCTTTACGGTATCTTGCAATAAAAGGAATGGTAGCACCTTCATCCAATAGGGCCAATGTACTGTTTACTTGCTTTTCGCTAAGCGCTAGCTCTTGCGATACGATAAACTCGTGGGATGTACTCATAATCAAGTGTTATAGAAAAAATAAGCTGTTGAAGAACATCAACAGCTTAATGATTTATGCTTAAATATTGTTAGGCGTTTTTAGATGGATTTTCATCTGATGAAGTTTTACCTTCATCATGTTGTGTTTGGTCAGCAGATGGTTGATCTTCTGTAGCTGCCGTTTGGTCTACGTCTTTATTATCTTCAAAATGGTCGTTATAACCATAGCTGTAATAATCATCCTGTGTTGGGGTTGCATAAGGTTGATGGGTATATGTCCCGGCAGGAGCAGAAAAATGTGGAGTTTTCTTTTCTTTTACCTCTCCTTTTTCTGCCTGATCAGTACCTTGATTTGCTAAAGCCTCATCATTTTGGTAATTCGTAGATGTTTTTTGCTGCTCAGGTTCGCTTTCGATATTTGCTTTTACATCATCAATTTCCTTTTCAAAGTTATTGATCTGATCGGAAATCTCTCTTTTGATGCCTTCGGAAGCATCTTTAAATTCGCGTATACCTCTTCCCAATCCTCTCGCCAATTCAGGTAGTTTTTTCCCTCCGAACAACAACAACGCCACAATCAGGATCAACACCATCTCTTGGGTACCTATATTCAAAAACGCTAAATTCATTTCTTTTAAAAATTGTTAATAGAGCTAAGGTAAGTGTATTATTTTTTTTCGCCAACTGTTATCTGTAAATATTTAGACACAAAAAGTTAACAAGCCTGCTACAATGTTTGAAGTTAAACTTTGTACATTTGCCCACTCCAACCCGATTTGATATGTTCAATTATTACAAATCCAACAAAATGTATTACCTCAGCAGCATGGCATTAGCCGGACCTGTTGTGATTTCCCAATTGGGTCATACCTTGGTCCAAACAGCGGATACCATTATTGTTGGCCATTTTTCCGGTACGATTTCATTAGCTGCTGTTTCTCTGGTGCATTCTGTTTTTATGGTCGTCCTGGTGATAGGCCTTGGTATTGCCTTCGGATTAACACCGCTAATAGCGCAGGAAAATGGACGCGGGAACTATCAGGAATGTGCCAAATTGCTCTCCAACAGTTTTTGGTTGAACATCATTTCGGCTATCCTGCTGTTCCTGTTGGTTTATTTCGGATCGATGTATGCCATGCAACATGCTGACCAAGATCCGCTGGTGGTAGAAACTGCCAAACCTTATCTTCTGATCCTGAGCTTATCCATATTACCTTTGATGCTGTTCAATACCTTTAAGCAATTTGCCGAAGGATTGGGCTTTACCAAGCAGGCCATGAACATTACCATTTGGGGAAATGTACTGAACGTGCTCTTGGCAATTGTGCTGGTGAAAGGGATGTTTGGCATTAAGCCAATGGGCGTTGTCGGTGTGGGTATTGCCACCTTGGTGGACCGTATCCTGATGATGGCCGTAATGGCTTGGTATGTTTTGAATTCATCGAATTTCAAAAGGTATATCCAGCATTTTTCGGTAAAGTTCATTGATGTGGATCGTATGAAAAACATCCTGAAGATTGGTGCTCCGGTTGCTATGCAGTATGTTTTTGAGATTGGCGCTTTTGCTGCAGCGGCTTTGATCGCAGGGATGATCGGGGCAGTGGAGCAGGCAGCACATCAAACCGCAATTACGCTTGCGGCAATGACTTATATGATGGCCAGTGGAATTGCTTCAGCAGCCACCATTAAGGTTGGGAATAGTTTTGGAAACAAGAACTTTTTCAGGTTGAGGAAGTTTGCAACGGTTTCCTACCATTTGGTGATTGTCTTTATGATAATCTGTGCCTTGATATTTGCGGTGTTTAATCAATATCTACCGTATATTATTTCAACGGATCTGGCGGTTATTGCTTTGGCTGGCCCTCTATTGATCATTGCAGGTGGATTCCAATTATTTGATGGAACGCAGGTGGTTGGATTGGGTGTTTTGCGGGGTATGGGCGATGTGAATATCCCTACTTTTATAACGTTTGTGGCGTATTGGGTGGTGGGTATACCGGTAGCTTATCTGCTAGGGATTTATTGGAATGTAGGGGTTAAAGGGATTTGGTATGGCTTGACATTGGGATTGCTGACCTCTTCGGTTTTGCTGTTTTTGAGGTATCAGTATGTGGTGAAAAGGAAGTTAATTGAGGTGGGTGCCTAAAGACATTGTAAGGTACTTCGTCATTGCGAGGAGGTACGACGAAGCAATCTTTGGACTTTGTCATCCTAAGCGGAGTCTTTGTCATCCTGAGAATTAAAAATTTGAACTAAATTTATCGGAAGGTGATGACATTTAGTAACTTAGTTCATTGACCATTCTGCAGTTTGACCGGACTATCGTATAGTGCATCTTGCCTGTCCCTGAGCTTGGTTCCATAGATTGAGGCATTGGAGTTTGGTACATCTTTTAGATTGTCCGTATGGTAGCCTGCCGTTTATTTTTCCTCTATGGGCTTAATGGTTTCACATTTTAATTGATGTGCCATGAAAATCATTCACGATCATGCTGCGGGGATCGATATCGGTTCACGCAGAATCTTCATCTCCGTCCAGGGGCAGGAGGTCGTTTCCTTCGCCACTTTTACCCGTAACTTTCGCGAAGCCCTGGACTATCTGCTCTCCCATGGTGTGGACACCGTTGCGATGGAGGCCACGGGTTCCTATTGGTTCATCCTTTACGATATCCTCCACGCCGGAGGGCTTGACGTCTGGCTGGTCGACGGCCGCCAGACCAAACAGGTCCCCGGACGGAAGACCGATGTAAAGGACTGCCAATGGATCCAGCAGCTGCACAGCTATGGACTGCTGAACCGCTGCTTTGTGGCCGAAGGGGACCAAAAGGAGATCCGCAGCTACCTGAGGCTGAGGGAGGACCTGCTGCGGAACGCCGCCATGCATGTCAACCACATGCAGAAGGCCCTGGTGGAAATGAACATCAGGCTTCCCGAGGTACTGAGCCAGATCCATGGAGCAAGCGGTATGGCCGTCATCGGTGCCATCCTGTCGGGCGAGCGCGATCCTGGTGTCCTGCTGTCCCTGTGCCATACCAGGCTGCGCAGGACCAAGTCCCAGGAGATCCTTGCCGCCCTGGAGGGTTTCTATACAGAAAGGGGTGTGTTCGCCCTAAGGATCGCCCATGAGGCCTATCTGTTCTACATGAAGCAGATTGCCGAATGTGACCATAAGCTGGAAGCCCTGCTGCAGAAGGGCGGCGATGGCGGCAAAGGGACCCAGTCAGGGCCCAGGAAACCGATACGGCACAACAGGCCGGACATCAGGGACCTTGGCGCCCATCTGCTGGACCTCTTCCAGGGCAGGGATGCCACCATATTGCCCGGGATCACGGACTATACCTGGATGCAGATCTACAGCGAGACGGGAAACGATCTGGAACGATGGGCCACGGAGAAGCATTTCACAAGTTGGCTGGGGCTATCTCCGGGGCAGAACAGCTCGGGCACAAGTAGCAGAAGGGTCAAGCGGAAGGGGAAACCGCTGACCGGACAGATATTCCGGGTCATTGCACAGGGACTCCTACAGAGCAAGAAAATAGCGATCGGGGAATTCGGACGACGGCTTCGGGCCAGAAAAGGGCCTATGATCGCCATCAAGGCCATGGCCAACAAATTGGCAGCACAGTATTGGCGACTGATGGTAAAGGGGACTACCTATGTGGAACAAGGGGTGCAGACCTATGAAACACAATTGAAAAAGCAGAAGGAAAAGTACCTAAACAGGTTGGCACTGGAGTTCGATATGAAATTAGATAAGATACATTGACCTGATTAACAATAGGTTATACAACATGTCATTGGTAGCGTAGTCGAAGGATCTGTACGGGTACTAACGAACAGATGCTTCGACGCTGCTCAGCATGACATGCGGAAAGATTGCTTCGTTCCTCGCAATGACGTGATGCTACACCGTCCTTTCTGCGTCCCAGTTTTCTAAGTAATCAGCCACCCTACGGATAAAACTTCCACCTAAAGCGCCATCAATTACCCTATGGTCATAAGACATCGAGATATACATCATATGCCTTACAGCAATCACATCACCATATTCAGTCTCCAACACAGCCGGTTTCTTTTTAATAGTTCCTACAGCTAAGATCGCTGCCTGTGGCTGGTTGATAATAGGCATGCCCAAGATATTTCCGAACGCACCGATATTTGTAAATGTAAAAGTACCTCCCTGTGTATCATCTGGCTTCAGCTTATTACCCCTCGCACGATTTGCCAAATCATTTACCGATTTTGAAATCCCCGAAAGACTCAACTGATCCACATTTTTAATCACAGGAACAATCAGATTTCCACTTGGCAAAGCCGCTGCCATACCAATATTGATGTTTTTCTTGCGAATAATATTATATCCATCTACTGAAACATTCACCATCGGGAAATCTTTAATAGCTTTCGCGATCGCTTCAATGATCAATGGTGTAAAGGTGATGTTCTCCCCTTCTGCTTTTTTATAAGCGTCCTTGATTTTATTTCTCCAGTTCACCAGATTCGTTACATCCGCTTCCACCACTGAAAATACATGTGGCGAAGTCTTCACACTGCTCACCATATGATCTGCGATCAAACGACGCATTCTATCCATTTCAATGATCTCGTCGGATCCGGAGCTCTTCACTACCTGAGCCGGACTCGTCACAGCTTGACCTGCATTAGATGTACCAGAAGATGCTTTAACTTCTGAACCAGCAGATGATGAAGCTACCGAGCTTCTAGACTCAGTAATTGAAGACCCCATAGTTGGAGAAGTTGAATCCAATTTAGGCGTATGATTACTACCGTCCTTTTGATGGATATAGTTCAACACATCTTGCTTCGTCACTCGGCCTTCTGCACCAGTACCAGTAATTCCATCCAGCTCCTGTTGAGAAATACCCTCCTGTTGAGCAATATTCCTAACCAATGGGGAATAAAAACGAATACCGGAATTCCCAGCTTCCGAAACTTGGTTATGATCTTCAGCAGCACGGCTATCCACCTGATCCATTCCAGGAATTTCTGTCGATGCCTCAGGAGCATCATCCATTCCTTCATGATCAGCAGATTCTTCCGTATGTTCCGCTTGTTTTTCTTCTATGTTTTGCTCGGAATTATTCAAGTTTTCACCCTGAACATTCCCTGAATTTTCAGCATCATCATCGCCATCAACCTCGATCAATGCAATAACATCGCCTACCTGGATTACCTGATTTTCTTCAAACAATCTTTCCTTTAGGATACCAGCAACCGGAGATGGCACTTCGGAATCCACTTTATCCGTAGCGATCTCAGCGACAGCATCATCTTCCTCGATGCGCTCTCCAACCTGAATCACCCATTTTGTCAACGTAGCTTCTGATACGCTTTCTCCCATCTTAGGAAGTAAAAGTTTATATATAGCCATCTATTTTTTATTTGGATTGTTAGTCCACTAAGTTACTTATTAAAAGTTGAAACTCAAGGAAACAAAATATAATCGTTTGAATAAAAACCTATAAAAAATATAATTCTGTTAATCGCCCTTCTCTTGTCGATATAAATTCCATAACATCAGCAAGGCTTGCGCGGTTGCCCGTTCAATATTGATCTGCCGATCCCCATGAAAACGGAACAATTTAGTTTGTACTTCCTGCTTACCCGCTACAGCAATCCACACGGTACCTACAGGCTTTTCCTGCGAGCCACCTCCAGGCCCTGCAATTCCCGTAGTGGCCACTGCATAACTCGTGCCGAGACGTTCCTTTGCCCCTTTCGCCATCTCCACAGCCGTTTCTTCACTTACCGCACCAAAAGCCTCCAAGGTCGACTCCGACACACCCAGCTGCGACACTTTCACCTGATTGGAATAAGAAACAATCCCTCCCTCGAACATCTCACTTGCTCCAGCAACTTCCGTAATCACACGTGCGATATTTCCGCCTGTACAGCTCTCTGCGGTGGCTAAGGCACAGTTATCCGCCACAAAGGATTTGATGAGCACCTCCTCAAAACTGATATCTTCCGTTGATACAACAGCCTTCCCGATTCTCTCAATCAATTGTTCTTGCAACTCATCCGCTAAAAGATTCAATTGTTCCACATCTTTGCCAGAAACCGTCAAACGAAGTCTGACCATACCGATCTTAGGAAGGTAAGCAAGGTGAACCTGATCCGGAAAACTATCCTCGATATCAGCGATCATTTCGGCTAAATGCGACTCCCCTATTCCAACGGTTAATATATAGCGCAGCACCAACTTTTCCTCACTGTAAAAATTCTTCAGTTTAGGAATAACCCGATGGGTCATCAGGTTTTTCATTTCAAAAGGTACTCCCGGAAGGAAAATAAACACCTTCCCCTCATGCTCCACCCACATTCCAGGCGCTGTTCCCCAATCATTGAAAAGGACTTCCGCATTGGCCAAAACATCAGCCTGACCATAATTCATGGCCGGCATGGTCCGGTTAAAGCGTTCAAAAATCTGCTTCACATGAACCATAACTTCTTCATTATGGACGAAAGTGGTATTGAAAAACTTGGCGACGGTCGCTTTGGTTACATCGTCTTTGGTTGGGCCTAATCCACCTGTACAGATGATCACATCTGCCCTGCTTTGAGCGGCTGTTAAAGCTTGAAGAATATGGGATTCACTATCTGTTATAGAGGTTATCTGTTGAACATGAATCTGTAGGTCGAACAATTGCTGTCCTAGCCATGCCGAGTTCGTGTCCACGATTTGCCCCAGCAGGATTTCATCACCAATGGTAATAATCTCAGCTTTCATGGCTTTTAAGATTTAAGTTTTTCTAAAAGGTAAAATGACTCTGGCGTTTCGATAACTTCAGATCCTGAAGGATCGATGCCTTTGCCCTGATGGTTATGTTATAACTTTTGTATTGCCCAAATGGAACCCATCCGACCGACATATCCCAACAATGGAGATCCCGATAAATACTGATGTTGGTCAAACTGGCCTTCATCTGCACAAAATCGAAACCGGTATTGTATTGAATCTTCCATTTCGGCGTCACATTGAAATCCCCATGTACATTGACCGTATTGGTCAATACACTACGCATTCTTTGCTCTTCGTCATCAAAAACCCGCGCATAATTAAAGGAAACGGATGCCGCAACATTCCATGGAATGTTGAAATCCACGAAGGCATTCGGATCGGTACTGATGCGCGATAGTGCCTGCGCCTGTTCCGGACTTAGGTTCGGCATGCTGTTCCGCAGGGAATCCATATTGTTATTCCTGCTTTTATTCGCCTCCGGGTTAAAACTATAATCAAAGGAAAGACCGAAATTGGTCAAACGGGCAAGCTTACCATCTTTGATCGCATAGCGATTAACCGTTCTTCCCGTATAAGGATCATACGAATAAGGATCAAATGTACCATTGAAATTCAGGTTCAATTTTTCCTTGAATAAGGAGGTACGACCGGAGAAACTGATGGTGGATAGTTTCAGGGAGTCTGCCGCCATGTTATAGTTACCCGAGAAGGTTAGACCTTGGATAATAGGAACCTTTCGGAATCCATTACCTGTGGTATCATTATCATCCCTGATCTTCGCCTCAATATTATTATCTACTGAGAATCCAATCCCTAAGGAACGGCCTTCACTTGGCGATCCATAGAGTGCACCATCAAAGATGGAATACTTCCTGTTCACGCCATTTTCATCAATAAAATTACGGTAATAGCCATATCTTTCCCTTCCAAAATCTGGGCGATAATTCAAGTTCACCGATGGGGTAATCACGTGACGTATCCCCTCTATCTTACCCATTTTAGGATACATACCATAAACCTTGGTTGATAATCCACTGGAAAGGTTATAATCGTAGGCTCTTTTGAATCCTTGGATGGTATCCCTAACTGTGCTATACCCAAAAACCTCGTTTGCTACACGATTACGAACGGACTGCAAATACCAGCGTTCGGTGTAGTTGGCGGAGGTATTGAACTGGAAATATTTCAGCACATTTAAACTTAAACTAAGCGGAATATTATGTTGCATCCCATTGGTAAAGTCTTGTAGCGTTTCTTTTCTAAACAAAAGCGTATCAAACGTAACGATCTTATTCTGCGCCTGCATACTATAACCTACCGTTAGTTTCTGGTACCATTTCTGTTCCCCAACACGATCTTTACTATCGAAAGGATTAAAGGTGGCCACGTTCAAACTGATGGTCGGTAGATCCAAGGTTACCCGACCAGTGGTCAGGTCCTGCTCATGTCGAAGGTTGGACGTAAAATTGACCTTACCATCTGCAAATACTTTTCCATAAGCGATGGAAGAGTTCAATCGGTTATTGGTCAAAGCGCGAGGGTCGTATGTTCCACCCGCAGCAGAATTCTGCAAATAAGAACGGGTACCAAAGTTTACAGATGCCGTAAAGGAAGTCCCCGGATTAGCCTCCTGCCTTTGGGTATGGTTCCAGGTAAAGTTAAAATCCTTACTACGTCCATAACTTGGCGTACCTTCTACCCCTTCCACGAAGGAACCATAACGGATATTGAAGTTACCACTGAATTTATAGTTCACCAAATATTGGGTCCTTACACTAGCTTCCCAGGTTCCTTTGGAATACAGGTTACCTCTGATTTCCGAATCCCAATAATCATTGAAGGTCAAGTACCATCCCAGATCACGCATGGCAAAACCACGGGAGGCATCCTCACCAAAGGATGGGAATAAAAATCCGGAACTCTTCTTATCCTGTTTAGGGAAAAATCCGAATGGAATAGCAATAAATTTTAAGGGTATATTTTCAACCACCAGGTAGGATGGTCCGGCAATAATCTGTTTTTGGGTGATCACCCCTTTGCTGATCTGTATACCAAAGTGGGTATGCGGATAAGGCAGATCACAGGTACTGTACAATCCTTTGTACAAGGACATCTCGTCATAGATATTCTTACGTACTTCCCGGGCTTGAATATAACCCCCATCCACCTCGGTCATCACGCCATAGGTTTTCGGCACTTGGGATTTGTAATTATATAACAGGGAATCGACAGCAATCGGCGATTCTCCAGGCATAATCACGACTGGCCTACCTACATATTTTCCGTTATGATCGATTACACCGGAAGCAAATAAGATATTGGTATTTCTATCCAAACGGATATAGTCGGCTGCTAATTCGAAGCCTTCATATTTTACTTTGGCACCTTTGAATAGGTGCAGGATGTTTTTACTGACTTCGTTCCATGAAGAATCATTGGCAGAAATGGTGACCACAGTTTCCAGACCGCCATCATCTTGCATATGCACCGTATCTTGTCCCGAAACCTGTTTGAAATTGTTTTTACTGGTATCCTGGAGTTCGTTTTTGGAAGTGTCGTTTGTAACAGTTGTCCCTCTGGAATTGGTTTCCACCTGCCCTTTTACCAAAGACAGCCCACAAAAAAAAAGAAAAAGGGTAAGGAAAAAACAACTTAAAGCCTTCAAAATGAAATATGAATGTTATTTTTGTGCTAATTTTAAACTCTTGATGGCAAAAATAGTCAAAAATCTATTACAATAATTAGGATTTTGATAAAGTTAAACATATTTAACAAATAACTTTAAAAAGCATTTTGTTGGATATTTAAAAGGAGAAGTTGGAAATGAATCTTAATCAAAGAACAAAATCAGTCCTAAGCATTTTAGGCATTACACTACCTATCTTATTTCTAAGTATTTACGTCGGAACCAGTAAGGGCGACTCCGCAAAGGAACCCATTGCAACCGAAGTTTCTAGCAATAAAGCCATGCGATTGATCGTTATCGATCCGGGTCATGGCGGGAGAATTCCTGGCGCCAGAGGAAAGATTTCTGCCGAAAAGGATATCGTTTTGCAAGTATCAAAAAAACTGAAAGATGCTATTGAAAAAGAATTACCGGGTGTAAAGGTGATGCTGACACGCGAAACAGATGTGGATGTTCCTTTCCATGAGCGTTCCGCCATTGCCAACCGCAATCGGGCGGATCTCTTTTTATCCATTCACTGTAACTCGGCCGATTATGATTCGAAAGGTCGGGTAATCCGTAGACCTAGTGTTAGTGGAACAGAAACCTTTGTATGTGGTTATAACCGATTACAGAAAGGGGAATCCAACGTAGCGGTAAGAGAGAACGCGGATATCTTGATGGAGGAAAATTACCAGGAAAACTATGGTGGTTTTGATCCGAAAGATCCTTCATCCTATATCATTTTCTCTTTATTGAAAAGAACCTATCGGGACAAGAGCATTAAATTTGCCTCTTATATCCAGAATGAATATGTAAAGCAGGGCAGACCAAATCGTGGCGTTCAGGAATTATCTTTAGCGGTACTGGCATTTGCGAGTATGCCTTCTGCCTTAACCGAAATTGGATTTATTTCCAACCCCGATGAAGAAAACTACATGTTATCCGCAAAAGGACAGGAAGAAATTGTTGGCAACATTGTTGATGCAGTGAAACGCTATAAAACAAGTTCTGGATTATAGCATTAAGATACATTGAAATTGGACACTTTTAAAAACACGAAAAAACACATTTTTAAGGCAGCCGGACGTATGGCCATCTGTTTATCAGTCATCGTCTTAGCTTCCTTTACTCCTAAAGACCCGCAAAATCCAAATCAAAGTGGTACCGTAAAAAAGATGCGGACGATTGTACTTGATGCAGGACATGGTGGTCATGATTCAGGTGCTGTCGGTCGGGTATCGAAGGAAAAAGATATCGCGCTGCAGGTAGCCCTAAAATTAGGCAAACGTATAGAACAGGAACTGCCAGGTGTAAAAGTGGTTTATACCCGCAAAACGGATATTTACCCGAAGCTATACGAAAGACCTGCTATTGCCAATAAGCACAATGCCGATCTTTTTATTTCCATCCACTGTAACTCTGGAGGTACTACCAGTAGAAGGGTAAAAAACAGTAAAGGAAAATATGTTACACGAAAAACATTGAACACATCAGCTGCCGGAACAGAGACCTTGGTTTTAGGTTTTAGCCGTACAGGTCAGCAGGATGTGGCCATCCGAGAGAATGCTTCCATCCTGATGGAGGAAAACTATAAGGAAAACTATGGTGGTTTCGACCCAAAGGATCCATCATCCTATATCATCTTCTCCTTGATCAAAAGGAAATATAGGGAGCAGAGTATCCGATTAGCAAGCTATATGCAGGACCAGTTCAAAGGGTCTAACCGCACTGATAGAGGTGTTAAAGAGCAGTCCTTGGCTGTTTTGGCCACTGCGGGTATGCCAGCGGTACTTACGGAAATCGGATTCATCAGTAATCCCGAAGAGGAACGCTACATGAACTCTGCTGCTGGGCAGGAAGCCATTGTCACAGATTTGTTTAATGCAATAAATACCTACCGAAAAGCTTTTGAAAGATAAACTTTTTCTTAACTTGGTGGTTAAATATTTATAGATACTCTTAAATCGGATCATTTTGAAAATTTCTAATGAAACTAAAGTTGGCGCACTTACCATTATCGCCATAGCCTTGTTGTTTATTGGATACAGCTTCCTAAAGGGCAATAATGTCTTTAGTAGTGAAAACATTTTTTACACTGAATATGATAATGTGGATGGATTGGCTGTTTCCAAACCGGTGTTGGTGAATGGTTACCAGATCGGTCGGGTTTCAAAATTGACCCTTCAGCCGAACGGCAAGATCAAAACAGAATTCAAGATTGATGATAAGGTGGATATTCCATCCAATACGGTAGCACGGATTGTGTCTGCGGATTTATTGGGTAGTAAGGCCATTGTTTTTGAATTGGGAAATAGCACGACCATGGCACGAAATGGCGATCCTTTGCTATCGGATGTACAGGCGAACCTAATGGAAAAAGTAGAACCGCTACAGAAGAAGATCGAGAATTTGGTGGTTAAATTGGATTCGGTGCTAACGGGGGTTAACTCGGTATTGGATGCCGATTTCCAACGTGATTTCAAAAGTTCAGTGCATAGTATTTCAGTTTCTTTAAAGAATTTGGAGAAGATTACGGGCGATGTTGATGGGATGGTGGGTAGCGAGCGAGCTCGTTTGACCAATATCTTGGCGAATTTAGAGTCGATTACCAGTAATTTTAAGCAGCATAACAGTAAGATCAATTCGATTCTGGCTAATATTGATAACCTTTCTGATGATCTTTCCAAAACGGAAATTAAGGAAACGGTGGATAATGCGAATCAAGCGATGTTGCAGGTGCGGATGATAACGGATAAGATCAATAGTGGGGAAGGATCGTTGAGCTTGTTGTTGAATGATGAGAAATTGTATAATAATTTGGCGAATTCTTCGGAGAGTTTGAATCAGTTGATTGAGGATTTGAAGAAGAATCCAGGGAAATATCTTAAGATCTCGATTTTCGGAAAGAGGGATACGAAGTAACCGTCATTGCGAGGGTTACGTCATTGCGAGGAACGAAGCAATCTTTCGATTAGTCCAAAGATTGCTTCGTCGTACCTCCTCGCAATGAACTGTGTATATATCCAAATAATAAATTAAATTTTCTCCAAATAATATTCTGATTAGGCCGCTTTTGCGATGTAGCCCTTTCCAGATTTTGCGATGGCGAATGCCTGTTTGATCAGTTTGTTCACCACTGCTATGATTGCGACCTTGTAGGGTTTTCCCTTTTCCATCAACCTCCCATAAAGCCCGCTGCAGGCGGTGTTGCTCCTGATGGCGGATATTGCCGCCATGTACAGCACCTTTCTGACCTGGCCCATCCCCATCTTGCAGATATGTCCCTTTCCCCTTACACTGCTGCCGGACTCGAATATCCTGGGCGCCAGTCCGAAATAGGATATCAGCTGCCTGTACCCCTCGAACCGACTGAAACCGTCCGTCAGGATGATAAGCAGTGCTGCGCTGCGCGGGCCGATGCCCGGGATGCTCCGCAGGTTTTCATTGAGTTCCCCGTAATTCTCCATGATGATCTGCTGGACCTGCCTTTCATGTTCATTGATGTCCTGATCATAACGTTTGATCCCTTCCTCTATGGTCTTCCTGAGCGTGGGTTCCAGTGTTCCCGCATGTTCATATGCATGGAGCCTGTTCGTTAGCATGGTCCTGCATTCCTTCTGTCCCTTGATATAGCCTTCCAGGTTCCTGATCCTCAGCACATGTTCCTCCGGCAGCCTCCATTGGGCAGGTTCCGTCATGCTGGTGAACTTGGCGATGAGCTGGGCATCCTTCCTGTCGGTCTTGGTCCTGGCCAGGGTCATCTGGGAAAAACGCCTGATGACAAGGGGGTTGATGACCGAGACCCGTTCATCCCTCTCCCAGAGGAACTTTGCCAGCCGGAAGTAATAGGGACCGGTGGCCTCCATCGCTATATGGCTGCCGTGCATGTGGCCCAGGGCCTCCACAAAACCCGCTTCGTCGTTACTGAAACGACCCTTAAAAACCTCTTTCTGTCCCGATTGGACAGAAATGTCAAAATAATCCTTTGAACAATCAATACCTGTTACCATATTTGTATATCATATTTGTGGATTACAGCAGCTCTTATCATAACTTATCAATCGTAAAAACAGGCTCCTGGCCTAATGAACTGTCCAAGTTTATGATAGGAATAAGAGAGGGGGATTAACATTGCGAAGGGTCTCTCAAGGACCAATGACGATTAAAAATCTTACTCCCTCTCTCGCTGTATCCTAAATGAAATACAAAATTATATTCTGTTTCTTTAATTCCTATAACTTCCCTACAAACTTACGATGACGACTAAAATCACTCGCAATGACGCGTACTTCTCCCCTCTTCTACTTCAAAGTTTCACTTAACCAGCCAAAAAACTCACGTTGCCATACCTGCGCATTCTGCCCAGACAACACCCAATGGTTTTCCTCCGGTAAATACACAAACCTACTCTTAATCCCCTTCAACTGCGCTGCTTGGAAAGCTTCCTGTCCCTGCCCGATCGGCACTCTAAAATCCTTACCCCCCTGGAAAATCAAAATCGGTGTATCCCATTTATTCACATGCCTCATCGGGTTATAATCCGTATACGTTTTTGCATTTGCCTTATCCCAATAGGGTCCTCCCAAATCATGGTTCGCAAAGAACAACTCCTCTGTCGTCCCATACCAAGACTCCATATCAAACAACCCACAATGCGAAATAAAGGACTTAAACCTTCCTTCATGCACACCTGCCAACATAAACACCGAATAACCACCATAACTAGCGCCAATAGCACCTAAACGATCCTTATCCACATATTTCTCTTTCGAAAGGTCATCAATAGCCGATAGGTAATCCCGAATAGCCTGTCCACCCCAATCCTTAGAAATATCCTCATTCCATTTCACGCCCCAGCCTGGCATTCCCCTACGGTTTGGTGCTATCACAATATAACCCTGAGAAGCCAATAATTGGAAGTTCCACCGGAAAGAATACGATTGTGTAGTCGCAGATTGAGGTCCGCCCTGACAAAACAACAAGGTTGGGTATTTCTTGTTCGGGTCGAAATCCGGTGGATAGATCACCCAAGAGAATAGATCCTTTCCATCGCTCGCCTTTGTAACCCTACTTTCCACCTTCGTTGCCGCCATTTTGCTATAATCTGCATCATTCACGGTCGTGATCTGTCTCAATTCCTTGCCTTTGAACGGGAAGAAAAACACCTCCGTTGCACGGGTCATTTTGGTAGATGTCAATACCAGACCATCCTTGGTCTCTCCTACTATGCCTGTAATATCAAAATCACCTTTCGTGATCTGGTTGATCTTTGGCTGCATTTTATTCCATACCCCTTTTTCCACGCCCAATTCAAATACCTGAACAGTACCACCCACAGGTGCGGTAAAGAATATTTTCTTACCATCTTTGCTCCATGTAAAGGAATTCACCGTTCCATCCCAATGGGCCGTCAGGTTTACCTTACGGTTGGAACCAGGTTCCAGGATATAGATATCGTTTTTATCCGCTTCATAGCCATCAGTCTTCATACTCAACCAGGAGAACACGCTACCATCTGGATTGAATTCAGGATGGGTATCATAGCCTAACATGCCTTCGGTCCAATTTTTGGTTGTTCCGCTAGCCAGGTCATATTGATAGATATCCGTATTGGTACTCTGGGCATAATCGGTTCCGAATTTCTTCTTGCACACATAAAAAACAGATTTGCTATCCGGAGCCCAAGCGAAATCTTCAGCACCACCAAATGGCATCTGTGGCGAATAGAAAGCTTCCCCCTCCATGATATCCTTGGCTTCCCCAATCTGTCCATTATCATAGCTGGCTACAAAGGGATGCTTGAAACGGCCATCCATCCAACTGTCCCAATGCCTGTAATCCAAATTATCGTAGATATATACATCTGATTTTGGCAGGTCCTTATATTTATCCACGGAATGGTAAGGTTTGATCAAGACCGCTTTGCTGAACATGATCTTCTTCCCATCTGGAGAGAGCTTCACATTTTCAAGACCACCTTCTATATTCGTAAGCTGTTTCGCTTCTGAACCATCGATATTCTTTTTCCAGATCTGCCCTTTAAATGTGTACAGCACATCCCCAGTATCTTCCACTTTCAGAACGGATTCTGATCCAGCTTCAGAAGTGAACTGCTTGGCGACACCTCCATTTACCGGAATGGTATAAAGGTTCTTCTCGGATTTATTTTCATCAAATTGGTAGTTCGAAACTGAATAAACCAATGTCTTTCCATCTTTTGAAAGGCCTTCTGCAGCCACCCTACCTAATTCCCAAAGTTTTTTGGGCGATAAGGGTTCCAATCCTGGGGTATACATTGTTTTTACAGCAAGTTTCTGCCTATCCATCTTATCTGGAAGATCCTTGGTTCGTTGTGCCATAGCCATATTACTGATTAATAAGCATGCGCCAATAATGGTTATCTTTCGCATAGTGATTTCATTTTGCCTGCCAATTTACTAAAGTTGGCAGGCAAAGCGAAATATTAACCATTAAATCAACGCCTATGGCTGAACCATAAGCACCAGATACTGCTCAGGTACATCCTGATCGATTCTTTGCCTAATCTTATCATTTTCTTTCAAATTGGTACCAATCAATCTTGGTTGACAAACGCATAAGAACAGCCAAAATAAGGAAGATACCTACTGTTCCAACGATTAACGAGTAATCCTGCAGCTGTAAAAGCACAAAGATAAATAGGTAGAAAATCGACAGGATGCCCCCAAACAGCAGTGCTGATTTGGTATTCTTGGTAATAGCTTTGATAAAGCTTGCAATCAGCAACATGGTCGCCAAGGAAGCTATTAAATAGGCTATATTAAATCCTAAGTGTTCGGAGATGGCCAATAATAAACCATAGAAAAGCACCATGGCAAATCCGATCAGGATATATTGGATGAGATGCACCCGCTGTTTCTTGATCACTTCCATGAAAACCAAGGAAACAAAAGTCAATGCGATCACCAAAACACCATATTTAGCCACCCGATCGGTCTTTTTATAATTGTTTACCGATGGTAGGAAATTGATCTGTACCATATCCAGATCACTTGAAATCTCCAGGTTGGAACCTGCAGCATGGGCAGCTTCTGCAGCTGCAACTACTGCCGATTCGGCCATGTAGGATCCCGGTGGGTAGGCGGCTGTATGATCTTCCGTATTGAGGTCCAAACCTGAAAAATGGTAGATGGTAAAGGGTTCTCCCAGCCATTGTGCAGGTAATTTCCGGTTGAATGCCGGGATATCCCAACTAGCCGTGAAACTGTCTTTCACCTCCCTTACATTGGGAAGGTAACTGCCGTTGAAACTTGGATTTGCCCATTTACCAGCTGCTTTGATCTGTGTCTGTTTGGCAAGCGGCAGGAAATTCAAGGATTTTGATCCTCGAAGATCCAATTGGAAACTGAATTTTTGTTTGGCAGCCTCCGCATTCTCCAAGGGAAGATCTATCTGAAGATTGCCATTGAACAATTTTAGATCCAGGTTGTTCTTGAACATTTCCTTGGATTCATTCCCCCAGGTCATTACCGGATTTTTGGATAAGCCTTTAAAATCTTCGATTCCGACCAATAATTTTGTTTCTTTCCATTTCAATAAATTGGGGTCGATTTTTAAGGTGGTCAGATCAAAGCCCGCAAAGTCGCCATTGACCTTTACTTGGGTAGTATAGACAACGGTTTCATAGATCCCTCTTTTTCTGGATTCGGGTTCTACCTGTGCTTGGATGTTTACCTGATTGGGCATTAAGAAGGCATAGTTGGTGACGTTATTGTAAACCGTTCTTTTTGTGCCGTCGGATGTTGTTTCCACTGTTTCATTTGTAATATCGTATGGTACAGCTAGGATAGGTCCCGAAATGACCTGTTCCTGCCCCCATTTCATGGCTATCTCCTGGGAAACCACTGCTTCCCGCCCTTTTCTTTCCTGGATCAATTCATTGATCATATTTAAAGGGATGAGCATGATGAGGGTTAGAAAAAAGATGATGAATATTTTGAGAATTACGGATTGCGTAATTCGATCAAATAGCGAAGGCGTTGGTGTTGGCCTGTTTTCTGGGTTGATATTTGAACTTTCCATGCGTTTATTTTTTAGTTGTTGTGTTTTATTAATTGATGTGTTTTATTAGTTGTTTGTTTTTTTATTTCCCCCGTCATTGCGAGGCACGAAGCAATCTTTCCCCGTCATTGCGAGGAACGAAGCAATCTTTGGCCTTTGTCATCCTGAGCGCAGTCGAAGGATCTATACAGTTACCTACGAACAGATGGTTCGACTCCGCTCACCATGACATGCGGGAGGATTGCTTCCTCGTACCTCCTCGCAATGACGGACCGATAACCTATCAAATTAAAATGCAGCATCTCCTTAAACTCCACATCATAGAACCTTCCATAAAACTTGCCCTTCTGATACGATTCCCTGTAATACCTAAAATGCTCCGGGAAAACAAATGTTCCCACAAATAGCATCCCCAACAGGTACAAACTCACCTTTCCATTGCCGAACAATAAATATTGCATGGCAATCTCATCCTGAATATCTATTCCCGTACCGGTCAGCACATGAAAAACATCATGGTTCTCCAAGGTAGGCATCACATCAAATCCCTTCTCCTGATAGAATACTCCCAATTGATACCCAATAGAACCCTCAGGATAATTCAAAAACTCTTCTTTCTTAATCCCCCATGGCGTTTTATTGGCTTTAAAGATCTGGGCATAAATCCTCGATGAATGCGTGTACAGCCAAAGCATAAATTTTAAGCGAAGTCCTCTCATTTTATTTCAATATTTTAAAAAGTACTTTGTATTTCAAAGTTGTTCTACAAAAAAAATTATTTATACTGTTGTTTTATCAAATTCTCCAAGGCCATCAAGTGATTTTCAAAGGCTTTCGCTCCTTTATCTGTCTTACTATACCGCGTATTCGGCTTACGGTCAACAAAAGTTTTGGTCACCGTAATATAGGCCTCCTTCTCCAGACTCTTCAGATTCGAAGCCAGATTCCCATCTGTCACATCAAGCAATTCTTTCAAGGAGTTAAAATCATAGGAATCGTTGGCCATCAGAATACTCATGATCTGAAGCCTAATCCTATTTTCTAAAACCTTATCATATAGCGTTAAATCTAAACTCACTTTTCGTATTTCTTATGAACGATCAATCCATAGATGATGTGCAACACACCAAATCCCAAAGACCAGAACCAGATACCATAACCCGGAAATGCCAGCGCCAATAGCCCCAAAATGATTTCCAGGATCCCCAGTACACGCACCTCCCTAAAGGTAAAAACGGATGCCGCGGCCAAAGATAGTCCATAAAAAATCAACAAACTAGAAGCGACCAAAGAAAATACGCCTTTACTTATCAAGATCAAGGTAAATAAGCCTCCAGCTATCAAGGGGATCGCCATAGCTTTCAAAAGCGCCTTGCTCGTCGGGTTCCAAATGGTCTGTCCCGCTTTCTTTGCCTTTGCCTTCGCCATGCTCAGTCCCAGGATAATGGAAAGTAAGAGTACGCCAAATGCAATCAAGATCAGTTTCCACAATACATCCTCTTCCAGGACATAATTATCGCGATATCCAAATTGGGAGATCGTGCCATAAACCGTAAAGTAGGCCAAAGTTGCCCCTAGTAAAGCGATACAACCGATCAACACACCGGAGAGCCCACTGATGGACATGAACTTCGATGATTTTTCCATCATCGAACGGATCTGACCTATTTCTTTTATTAAATCTTGCTGGTTCATAAAAGTACTTTGTGTTTCAAAGTAAGGTAATATAATCGAATCTTTCAAATATTATTTTCATATTTTTTCAGGAATATAAATTTTCGTGCTCACAAACAACCACTTACAGTAAATAGTTAAAAAAAGGCAAAAAAAGACTTGACATATATTGGATAGGTTTCTATCTTTGTGGCTCAATAAAATCCTAACTGCGGAAGTGGCGTAATTGGTAGCCGCACCAGACTTAGGATCTGGCGCCGCAAGGCGTGGGGGTTCGAGTCCCTTCTTCCGCACTTGATATCCTCCTGAAAATAACCATCAGGAGGATTTTTTTTTAAATTGCGAAAAGCTAAAGAACGAATATGAATATTTCACATCAGAAAATTGATGACATCAACGCTAACATCCAAGTGGAAATAGCTCCTGAGGATTACAACCCGCAAGTTGATAAAGCAATCAAGGATCAAGCAAAAAAGGCTAAATTACCTGGATTCCGCCCAGGAATGGTACCTACTGGTCACATCAGACGTATGTATGGTAAATCAATTTTGTTCGACGAAATCAATAAAATCATCAACGATAAAATTGCTGAGTATATTGGCGAACAAAAATTAGAAGTTCTTGGTCAACCTCTTCCTACAGATGAGGATAAAGATGCTTCTTACAATTGGGATTTCAAGGATACGTTCAATTTCAAATACGAAATTGGTTTAGCTCCAGAATTTGAAACTCCATTCTCCGCAGAAACTGAATTCACTGAATACGATATCAAAGCAGACGAAGCTACTTTAACAGAACGTATCAAAAACCTACGTCGTAGCTACGGTAAAATGACCAATCCTGAAGTATCTGAAGAAGGTGACGTATTATACGCTACCTTGAAACAAGATAAAGAAGATGGTATCGAAAAAACAACTTCTGTACGTACGGACATCATCGAAGACGCTAAAATCAAAAAATCATTGGTTGGTTTGAAAAAAGATGACAGCGTAAAGATCGATGTGAAGAAAGCGTTCAAAGTAGCTGATTTAGCACGTATCTTAGGTGTTACCGAAGAGGAGGCAGAAAACTTGGACGAAACAAAATTCGAGTTGACCGTTAAGAACATCAACCGTTTGGAAGAGTCTGATCTGAACCAAGAGTTCTTCGATAAATTGTTCCCTGCTGGTGAAGTAACCACCGAAGAGCAATTCAACGAGAAAGTTAAAGAAGAGGTAGAAAACCTTTTCAAACAAAACTCGGCACAACGTCTTCGCAACGATCTATACACATTCGGAATGGAGAAAGTTGATGCTAAATTCCCTGAGGAGTTCTTGAAAAAATGGTTACAAGCTACTAACCCTAACTTGAAACCAGAAGAAATCGAAGAAGGATTCGCTGATTTCTTGAGCAACTTGAAATGGACGATCATCGAGAACCGCATCGTTACAGCAAACAACCTAGAAGTGAAATACGACGAAGTGGTTGATTTAGCAAAAGAACGTATCTATGCACAGATCAAGATGTACAACATCAATGAAGAGCCTACTGATGAGCAATTGCAACAATTTGCTATGCAATTATTAGCAGACAGAGAACAAGCAAACCGTTTGTTCGAAGAGGTAAAAGCATTGAAAGTGTTCGATCAGTTGAAAAACACCATCAAAATCAAATCTAAAAAGATTGATTTCGATAAATTCGAAGCATTAGAAAGCAAATAAGCTTTACGAATTAGTTATAAAATAGAAATAGGGCTGTATCATTCATTTGGTACAGCTCTTTTTTTGTATTTTTATTTAGCAAGATTGTTTTTCTTTCGAGAACATATATTATCCATTTTCTCCAGGTGACTTCCCACCTACTGCTTCAAAATAGGTTTGATTTTGGGCAGGAATCAGGGTTAAAGTAGGCTTAAAGCAGGGTTAAAGTATAAGGAAACTATATCAAGCATACATTTTACATACTTTTACATTAGTTTCAGTATGGTTTTACACCGAAGGTAACCTGTCTTCTAAAAGAAAATATTATAGCCGATGGAAAGCTTGCCGTAAGGATATTCCCTGTTGAAATCGGGATACTGCTGATCCCGGAAATGCCCCTGAAGGTTAAAATAACCCGAACTTAGGTTGATGGACCAACGTTTATATAACCGTAGGCTGCCTTCCACATTCAAGCCATGGAGCACATAATAAGAGTCTGTTCCGGAGATGGTAAAGAACACCCCACCGTTATAATCTGCACTCAGCAGAAAGGTGTTCAACAGCATCAGTTCGCCCTTGAAACGATAAGAAGCCCCCGGACCGTAATTGTAGTTCCGGCTGGCACCATAAAGCAGGTAAGGATCCGGCACTGCGGCTAGCACCACTGCCCCTGCCCCCACACTCAGATTCAACCGGTTTCCTTTCTTATATCGGAATTCGGATAGCCAATTGTAGTTCAGACTTTGCGCCCCGTAGAAAAAGGCATCGTTATTATAAAAATCATAATGCGCGTTCAATGTGCCGTAATGGTTTCCACGTTGGGATTTGAAAAATTTGGCTCCGTACAATAAAGCATGAACATTCACGGCATTGATAAAGGAACTATCCCCATTTCCCAACTCCAGGTTTACGCTGAACTGGTCAAATGGTCTTTTGTAATTATGATCACCGTTGCTGTATTTAAACCGTAGCCTCCCATAAAAAGCATTCTTGCCCTTGCTCAGGAAATCCCCGTCTTTGGCATCAAAACGACGGATCCCGGCGTCGACTTCGGCAGATATGATGGAGGAATCCACCACGAAATAATCATCCACCTTCTTTCCCCATTTACCATCCAACCACCTGTTCAAACCGCTGACCGGGTTGACCAAAGTCGCCACGATTTCATTGCCTATACGATTATGCCCATTTCTACTTCTTGCCAGAATGTTTCTGGAAACCCGATGCATCATTTCCCCGAGGAGAATCCCACCAAAGGTAGTGTTCACCAGGTCGTTGATGGATGGATGTTGGGTCTCCCCTGCAGTTTCCCAGATGTAGGATCCCGCAACAGTGGCCAAACTGGATTGGTAAAAGTTATAGCCGTTGCTCCTAAACGCATTGAAATAGATCTGCCCATGAAAGGGGTGATCGATCTGGTTGGTGGTGAATTGGTTATCATCCCAGTCCCAGGCACTTAAGCGTTGATGATCCAGGAAGTTCTGAAAGCTGATATAGGAATACGGATCTTTGGTAATGAAACGGTTGAAGGAGGCTGGAAAAGCCTGTGCCAGGAACCACTCCGTACCTGCCCGCCAGAATTTCTTTTCCCGAACGGGGTTCAGGGGTGTTTTTATGCTGTCTTTCCAATTGACGATCGGTTTAAGATCGATCGTTAGGGAATCTTTATGAATCTTTAAGGAATCGGATCTGAGGGAATCTAATTGTGCATTTGCCTGACCAATAGAAAGGAAAAGAAAGCTTATTACGAGGAAGATGAAATTCTTTGTCTGCAAGGGAATTGAATTATATGCCGACAAAATTAGGCTTTACTTTTGGAAACAGAAAAACCTTGTTCTGATACTTAGGTTAAAACTGTTTGCGGTTTTAAGGGTTTTAATTATATTTAGTTGATAATCAAAAACAAAGCGTTATGAAAAGAATCTATGCAATTATGATGATCCTGTTGTTTTCTGTGACAGCTTTTGCACAGGGAGAGATACAAATGAATGGGGCATTTCATCGGAAGGATGGAAATGTTAACCACCTTTGGCTTTTGAGTGATGGATATTCTTCGTATATCACATATGAGGATAATAAGTATTTGGGGACTTGGGGCGGTCCATTTACCATGAAAGCAGATGGGATTGAAGTGAAGGTGGAATATAATGATCTGAAGCCGGAGGAGATTGGGACGGTTAAAAAGACAAATGCCGTATGGAAGCCGAAGTTTTTGGAAATGGGATCGGTGAAGATGGATAGGATGAATTTAGGGAAACAAGACCTGGATGGATTATGGCGGATTACTGGTAGGAAGCAGGGCGATAAGGTTTCGGAAATTCCGGTTGGGGATAGGAAGACGATCAAGATCTTGGTGGATGGTTATTTTCAATGGATAGCGATTAATCCAGCGGAGAAAGGTTTTTATGGTACTGGTGGTGGAAAGTATGTGTTTAAGGATGGGAAATATACGGAGGAGATTTTGTTTTTTTCCAGGGATAATTCAAGGGTTGGCGCGAAGTTGGGTTTTGATGGGAAAGTGGAAGGAAATAACTGGAACCATAGTGGGCTGAGTTCGAAAGGGGATCCGATTTTTGAGGTTTGGAGTAGGGATAAGACGCAGTATGGGATAGAATTGAGGAAGTAAAGGGGTTAGCGGCCGAAAGGCCGTTGGCATGGAGCGGTAGCACGAAAGGCCGTTAAGCAAGCCCCCCGCGTCATTGCGAGGAGGCACGACGAAGCAATCTTTCGAGTCGTGTCATCCTGAGCAGCGTCGAAGGATCTGTACAGGTACCAAATGTAGATCCTTCGACTTCGCTCAGGATGACATGGGTTGAAAGATTGCTTCGTTCCTCGCAATGACGTAGGCCTCGCAATGACGCATGGCTCAATGACGCATGGGCCAACGACGTAGGTCTCGCAATGACGTTTTTACCCGAACAAATCCGAGCTCAAATACCTATCCCCTCTATCACAAACAATAAAAACAATTACCCCTTCCTCAATCTCATTCGCTACCTTCAATGCAGCATGAAAAGCTCCACCGGAGCTCATACCCGCAAATACCCCTTCTTTCCTTGCCAGTTCCCTGGCCTTCTGCGTAGCATCCTCCTGCGAAATATCAATCACCCTATCCACCCTACTCGCGTCAAAAATCTTCGGCAGATAAGCCTCTGGCCAACGCCTGATCCCAGGAATACTAGCCTCTTCCGTAGGCTGACAACCCACAATCTGCACCTCCGGATTCTTCTCTTTCAAAAACATCGAACAACCCATGATAGTCCCCGTTGTTCCCATTGCACTCACAAAATGGGTAATCCCCCCATTGGTATCCCGCCAGATCTCCGGCCCAGTTGTCTTAATATGCGCTTCATAATTATCCGGATTAGCGAACTGGTTCAAAATCACATACTCCCCTGTTGCCGCCTTTTCTTCCGCATAATCCCTACAGATCTCCATCGTCTCCAGCAAAGTCACCTTTGCACCAAATGCTTCCATGGTCAAGGTTCTTTCCCTGGTCGATGTCGAAGGCATCACCAGTTCCATCTCCAGTCCATACATACTCGCAATCATCGCCAAGGCAATACCGGTATTTCCGCTGGTGGCCTCGATCAATTTACTATCCTTTGTAATGGTTCCCCGCTCCAGGCCAGAACGGATCATGTTCAATGCCGCGCGATCCTTCACCGATCCACCGGGATTATTCCCTTCCAGTTTAGCAAAGATCTTTACTTTTGGGTTGTCATGGAATCTCGTGATCTCCACTAATGGCGTATTTCCTATCGTCTCTATTATTCCTGCCATGCTATTTACGTTTAGTATTATTTGATGGGTTTACTGTCTATAAATTTTGAATTTGCCTGATGATATACTGTGGTATACGGATCAATACTTGCTGTGAGCCATACATTACCACCGATGACCGAGTGATGCCCAACAACGGTCTCACCACCTAGAATGGTCGCTCCTGCATAGATGATCACATGATCTTCAATGATCGGATGCCTTTGTGTATTGGCCAGGTTCTTCTCCACACTCAAGGCACCAAGGGTAACCCCTTGATATAACTTGACGTGCTTACCAATAACCGTGGTCTCCCCAATAACGATTCCCGTTCCATGATCGATATGCAGGTACTCATCTATTTTAGCCCCAGGATGGATATCAATCCCAGTTTTGGAATGGGC
The DNA here is from genome assembly GCF_004526235.1 of Sphingobacterium sp. CZ-2. Lineage (GTDB taxonomy): Bacteria > Bacteroidota > Bacteroidia > Sphingobacteriales > Sphingobacteriaceae > Sphingobacterium > Sphingobacterium tenebrionis. Next base: position 1,783,476 of record NZ_CP038159.1, read on the forward strand.
ATGTTCCGTCAGGATCCTTGGGATCAAAGGGATCTCCTGTTTATGGAGTTCATGTGCCAAACGGTAGATCGCAATAGCAAAAAACCCGGGATACGTACGGATTACCTCATTCAGGCTTTTGGCAGCCGGGTCGCCGTCCATGATCGATTGTGCATCGGTCAGCATGGTTTCATACACATGCGGCAATTGCTCAAAAAACTCTTGGGAAATCCTTTTGATATCGCAGGTTCCACAAGCCTTCGTCTTCAACAGGAGTTCATAAAGATCGAGTTCAGACTGTTTGAATGCTTCTTCTACATCTTTTACGGCCGAAAAGTTGCTGGAACTACGTTCGGGGAACAACAGATGCAGCAGTGCAATGGCCCATTGGCCTATTCTTTTGTTACTTGGCATATCCTGAACAGCTTGCTGTTTTTGAAAGATATGTTGGTAAAATTCTTGCATAAAAAAAATTGGGTTTAGGAGTAAACAAGTTTTTCCATCAGTTCCTGATGGGTTTCTGCGGCATCGAGACAAAAACCGGGATGCACAGCAGAACATTGGATGAGGGTACTACGTTTAGCCGTTATCCAGCGGAATCTTTCCGTCTGATCCAACATCGCCAAGGCTCCCCCCTCCTTATTTCCTTTACAGATATGCTGTATACTTTTTAGATGGGCATAGATTTGTTCAAAATCTATTTCTTTGTGCAATAGCCTACATCGTTCTTCATCGATATGGAACAACAATTTGGCATATTTCTGCTTTCGACAGTACAACAGCACACCGATATTGACGAACTCTTCACGTTCTACTCGAGGTACCAAACGTACCACGGCATATTCATATAAGGTCCTATCTTGCATGCTGGATCTGGTTTACGAAGACAGCGGAAGCCGCTGCTCTCCGGGTTAAAAACTCCACATAGACCTCTCGAACATCATCAGCGGACAGTCCTCGAACCTCGTCGATCAACCATTCATCAGGAATGGCATCCAAAATAGGTTGTATATTTTCTCTGGTAAAAAGTGATGTATAGTTTGCATCCACCTGATCCACCTCCGAAGCATAGTTGAGGAGAACATGATCTTTGATCTGTACAAAAGGTTTTTCGATATGATCTTCCCAGTTATCCCAGCTGTGATGGAAATACAGGGCAGCCCCATGGTCTATCAGCCATAGCTCCTGATGCCAGACCAGCATGTTGGTATTCTTGACTGTACGGTCTACGTTCATTAATAAGGCATCCAACCAGACTATCTTGGAAGCTTCTTCGGCACTGATCTGATCCGCATTGGCATCAAAGGTAATGGCGCCATTCAGGAAGCTCACGCCAAGGTTCTTTCCTACCGAAAATTTCAAAAGGTCCTGGATCTCTTCATCCGGCTCCGTTCTTCCAAAGCCTTCATCCAAACAGGCATACACCATTTCAGGCACGCGAAGACCCAGGAACCTCGCCAATTCGCCTCCGATAAATTCGGCCACTAAGGCTTTTTTTCCCTGTCCCGCGCCACGAAACTTGATCACATAACTGAATCCATCATCGGCATCCACCAACCCCGGCAAGGATCCACCTTCCCTAAAAGGCTGAATGTATCGGATGATATTGACCTCCCGTATCTCTGGTTTTTTCATATTAAGCGGATGTTTCATATCCCAAAGGTAAGGGATTTAGTATATTCTAACTATATTTGTGAAATTGAGCTATCAATAATTTTTATGAACACCACAACGGAATACAATCATATTATCCATCACTGTCAGGAATTATTTTTAAAAAAAACCAAGGATTATGGTACTGCCTGGCGTATCATGCGTCCTTCATCCATAACCGATCAGATCTTTATCAAAGCCCAACGCATCCGTACCTTGGAGGTGAAAAAAGTTTCCAAAGTTGGTGAAGGGATCATCGATGAATACATCGGGATCGTGAATTATTGTCTTATTGCCTTAATGCAGTTGGAACTGACCGATGAAGACCCGATGGAGCTTCCGGTGGAGGAAGTTGCCAGCAAGTACCAGGAGAAAGTGACGGAAACCAGGGACCTGATGCTGGCGAAGAACCATGATTATGGAGAAGCTTGGCGTGATATGCGGGTTTCGTCCTTGACCGACCTGATTCTGATGAAATTACAACGTGTCAAACAGATCGAAGACAACAATGGACAGACCCTTGTTTCGGAAGGCTTGGCAGCCAATTATCAAGATATGTTAAACTACGCCGTATTCGCTTTAATCAAACTCGGATTGGCCAAATAACGATTTCAAATGACTTTTACACAGCCCTACACGCAGAGCAAACATGCAAAACCAAATATCCTGTTATGGATTTCCCGCATCATTGTGGGTTTATTGTTTATTTTCTCCGGCTTGATCAAGGCCAATGACCCGATGGGTTTCGGGTATAAATTGCAGGAATATTTCCATGTGTTCAACATGAGTTTCCTCAATGATTACAGTTCCTGGATCGCTATTTTCCTATGTGCACTGGAAATCATCCTGGGTGGTCTGTTATTGATCGGTGTAGCCGGACGGAAAGTGGCTTGGGGATTGCTCCTACTGATTATTTTCTTCACATTCCTGACTTTTTATTCCGCCTATTCCGGTGCTGTAAAATCCTGTGGCTGTTTTGGTGATGCGATTCCATTGACGCCGTGGCAATCTTTCTATAAAGACCTGGTGCTTTTGGCCCTGATCATCATCATCTTTATTTATAGAGGGCAGATCAAGCCAACGATCAAAAGTTTATTTACAAGGAACCTATTGACGCTTTTCATCATCATCGTTTCTTTTGGAATAGGGATTTTTACCTTGTACTATTTGCCGTTTGTGGATTTTCTTCCTTACAAAGAAGGGAATAACATCCCAGAGCAGATGAAGATTCCTGAAGGTGCTGAACCGGATGTGTATGAGCATATCTATGAGATGAAAAACAAGACAACCAATGAAACCAAAAAGGTAAACGATAAGGATTATATTGCTCAGAAAATGTGGGAGGATAAAAACTGGGAAATCGTTGGGGATCCAAAAACTACCTTGATCAAAAAAGGGTATGAGGTAAAAATTCCAGACTTGATCATCTCGGATATGGATGGCAATGACCTGACGGAAGAGATCATCAACAATCCTTATTACAATTTTATTGTTACCAGTACGAACGTTTCTAAAATGTCTCCTATAGACCTGAAAGCGTTGGATAAGATCAATAATACCATTCGTGATCTTTCGGAAGATTATAATATCCGCGCGATCTTGGCTACGGCATCATCCACCGATGAGGTCAATTACCTGAACGATCAAATGGATCTTGTTTTGGAGACCTTCTATGTGGATGCTGTTCCATTGAAAAGTATGGTTCGCTCCAATCCTGGGGTGATGTTGATGCTGAACGGTACGGTGATCAAAAAATGGTCGTCCATCAATTTCCCGAGCAAGGAAGAGATCATCAAAAACTATTTAGATAAAGCCGAATAATGAATAAACCAGTTTATCTTATTGGCTTTATGGGTAGTGGGAAAACCACTTGGGGGAAGAAACTGGCGAAAGCATTGGATGTTCCCTTTATCGATCTAGACCATGAACTGGTGGAAAAAATAGGGATGTCCATTCCTGAATATTTCAGCCTGCATGGGGAGGCTAAGTTTCGTTTATTGGAACAGGAAACCCTGCATGCCAGCCAAAACCGGGAAGGGATTATCTCGACAGGCGGCGGAACCCCCTGCTATTTCGACAATATGGATTGGCTGTTGGATAATGGGACTGTATTGTACTTAAAGCACAGCCCAAAATCCTTATGGAGTAGGCTGAGCAAATCGGATGTCCATAAACGTCCGGCATTAAAGGGGCTTCAAGGGGAAGACCTCTTACATTTTATCGAAGAAAAATTGGAAGAACGGGAACCGTTCTATAACCGCGCACATATACAGGTGGATCAGATCAATACCTCCTTGGAGGATCTGGTAGCCTTGGTAAAAAATTATGATCACCAATGAATCCTAAGAAATTAATATTTAAAGGGCTATTTGCCGTTTTGTTTATCGGGTTAACGATTGGCTGTTTTCGTGGCGAAAGACCTGTAATGACAGATGAAACGCCTAAGGTTCATAATTGGTTCAATATAAACACGGTGGATGAGCTGTATGAATTTCTTACCTACGAGGAAGGTTCTATTCCATTGGTGAGTGCCCATCGCGGTGGTCCTCATGATGGCTATCCTGAAAATTGCCTGACCACCATCGGAAAGGTTGCAGGTGAAATGCCCGCCATTATGGAAATCGATATCGCCATGACCAAGGATTCTGTACTGGTACTGATGCATGATGAGACGTTGAACAGAACCAGTACCGGGAAAGGAAAAGTGTCTAACAAAACCTTTGCGCAATTGCAGGAGCTGAAACTGAAGGACAATGATGGTCAGGTCACGGACTACGTGATCCCTACCTTAAAGGATATTCTCTATTGGGGAAAGGGAAAGGTATTGTTCACCTTGGACATCAAAAAATCTGTTCCCTATGAAAAGGTGTTGGAAGTGGTCCGGGAGGCTAAAGCGGAAGCGAGTTCCATCATCATTACCTATTCGGCCAATCAGGCTTCGGCCGTGAATAAATTGGCACCTGACTTGATGATCTCTGCCACGATCAAGAACCAGGATGACCTTACCAGACTGAGCGATTTGGGGATTCCGGACAACCGTTTGATCGCTTTTGTAGGAACTTCTGAACCTGATTCTGCCTTGTACAGCCTGCTGCGCCAGCACGGCATCAAATCGATTTTGGGCACCATGGGCAACTTGGATAAGGCTGCGGATAAATCGGGTTTCCAACGGTATGCGGAATTGGTGGAGAGAGGTGCGGATGTGTTATCGACCGACCGTCCTTTCGAAGCTTGGAAGGCCCTGGATTTCTACATCAAAAAAAGAAGCTTAACCTCTACATATATTAACTGGTAATTTACTGGCAAGGATAAAATCCAAACATTTTGATTCATGGCTTGTTTTATAAGTACAAATTAAAACATATAACATCATGAAAAAATCATTACTTACCCTTGCTGTTGCATTAGGTATGTTCGGCATATCCAATGCACAAATCAACACTACCCCTCAAGCTTCTGCTGATGTGGGTATGAAGCCTATCAAAGAAGGCAATTGGATGGTAGGTGGATCGATTGGTAATATTGGTTATGCCTTTGAGTCCAATACGTTCAACTTTGCCTTGATGCCTAGAGCCGGATATTTTATTTCTGATGGTATAGCCATTGGTGCGCAGGCTAATCTAAACTTAAAAGCTGTTAAGGATTTGGATAATGAATGGGGATATGGTATTTCACCATTTATCCGTTATTATTTCCCAGGAGGTGCTAGTGCGACCGGTCGTTTCTTTGGACAAGGTGATATTGGTATTGCGGGAAGTTCTGCAGGTAGTGGAGTTGGGTTGAATGTAGGTGCGAATGTGGGTTATGCGCATTTTATTACACAGACAGTGGCGTTGGAAGGAACTTTTGGATATAATTATTCCAAAGCGAATATTAATACAGGCGATAAGGCCAGTGGTATTGGATTTGGTTTGGGATTCCAGATTTATCTTCCTGGAAGAAGATAGAACGTCATTGCGAGGAACTTTGCGTCATTGCGAGGAGTTTTGCGTCATTGCGAGGAGGTACGACGAAGCAATCTTTACACTCGTAGAAAGATTGCTTCGTTCCTCGCAATGACGGGTGGCTCCTCGCAATGACGTATTTTCCTCGCAATGACGTATAGTTTACTTCTTCATCGATCCCGTTTCATTGAAACGGATATGCCAACTAAAGGCCTCCTCCAACAAATGTGGCGTATGTCCTCCCCTTTCACATGCCCTATCGAAATAAGACTGCAATTCCTCCTTATAATCCTCATGCACACAATTATCAATAATTTTCTGTGCTCTTTCTCTAGGCGCCAATCCCCTTAGATCCGCCAAGCCTATATCCGTCACCAAAATATCCACATCATGTTCCGTATGATCCGTATGCGAAACCATTGGCAAAATATGCGAAATCTTATTCTCTTTCGACGCCGCCTGCGTAACGAAAATACTTAGGTAAGCATTTCTTGCAAAATCCCCGGATCCACCAATACCATTCATAATCTTCGTACCACCAATATGGGTCGAATTCACGTTTCCATAGATATCAAATTCAATCGCTGTATTAATAGCAATGATCCCTAAACGACGGATCAATCCTGGTGTATTGGAAATATTCTGCGGACGCAGCACAAATTTATCCCTATAACGTTGTAAATTATTGAACACCCGATCATAACATGCCGCAGACACCGTCACCGATGATGCAGATGCAAAGGAAAGGATTCCAGCATCCATCAAGTCAAAGGTAGAATCCTGCAATACTTCCGAAAACATCGTCAGATCGTAAAAATTACTGTGTTTGAAACCGGTCAATACCGCATTCGCCACCTTTCCGATTCCAGCTTGGATAGGCAATAATCGATCGGTCAAATGCCCTAATCGAACTTCCTCTTCAAAGAATGCCAAGATGTGTTTGGCGATGTTGGATGTTTTCTCATCTGGTTCCGCAATATCCGCCGGGCTATCGTGTTGATTGGTAAAAACAATCGCTGCTACCTTCTCTGGATCTAAAGGAATCGTCTTCCTTCCGATCTTATTCCAAGGTGCCACAATAGGAATCACGTTTCTATGCGGATAGTTTTCTGCTTGGTAGATATCATGGATGCCATATACATCTTCGTGAACGGAGGTATTGATCTCCAAGATCACCTTCTTTGCCAAAGCGGCAAAAGTAACCGAGTTACCCACGGAGGTGGTCGGCACTATACTTCCATCCCGATCGATAAAAGCGACTTCCAGCACAGCGATATCCACATCCGGAAGATTTTTATTATGCAATAGTTCCGCACTTTCACTCAAATGCTGGTCAATGAATAATACTTCCCCTGAATTGATCTTCTTTCTTAGTACCGGATCCACTTGGAAAGGCATGCGTTTTTTCAAGGCTCCCGCTTCGGCCAATTTACCATCAGTTCCATGGCCTAAGGAAGCACCGGTCATTAGGGTAATCTTGATATCCTCAGTTTTAGCGCGCTCTGCCAAAGCAGGTAGAATTACTTTACTGTCGCCGGCTTTGGTGAATCCACTCGAGCCAACCACCATACCATTCTCAATTAATTTTACAGCTTCCTCGGCTGTGGTGACTTTATCTCTTAATTTCTCTAAACGAATTCTTTCAATCATATGCTTGGTATTATTCACTCCTTCTAAGAGCGAGGCAATATTAATCAATATTTTAAATTAAAAATTATCAAAATTAGACACTTACTTTTTGAGGTAAAATAAAAAGTAACCGATTACTTACTGTGTTTATTAACCCTATAGCTAGCTTAACACATAAATATACTCCTATTTTGGTTTTATCAAATAAAAACAGGAAATTTATCGTTCATTTACAGCATAGTCTGCATGCAAAAGGAATACCTTGACAAATATTATATGACGGATATAGATACCTATGAAAACAGTATCTATTGCCATCATGCCGTAATGGGCGAAGGAATGGTTGTTGAACACTCGCACCATAAAGGTCAATTTTTATACACCGAAGGCGGTGTCGTATTTTTGAAGACCCCAGAGAAATCTTATTTTTTGCCGGCCAGGCATTATATCTGGATTCCTGCTGATGTAAGGCACAGCATTCATCCGAGTAACCCGGAAGTGGTGATGCGGAATCTCTACTTTCCACCTTTTGATACCGACACGGACTTTTTTGATAAAGTGAATATCTATCCAGTGAATGATCTACTGATCGAACTGATCATGTTCACCAATCGATGGAACGGAAATATCTTTCCTGATGAAGAACCTAAATATTCCATTGCAAAGGCCTTCAAATTAATCCTTCCGGAAATTTCCCAAACAGAACTTCCATTGGCTCTGCCCTATCCCAAAAATGATAAGCTCAAACACATCATTGCTTACCTGGAGCAGAACATTGCCGAAAACATCAGTTTTAAGACCTTAGCAGAACACTTTGATATTTCTGAACGAACACTTGCCCGGTTATTCCAAAAGGAACTGAGCATGTCGTATATCCAATATTTCACGATCCTACGGATGTTGACCTCCCTAAAATTGTTATTGGATGATAAATTAAGTGTGAATGAGGTGGCGCTTCGGGTTGGATACAATAGCCTACCCACTTTCAGCAATACCTTCAACAAAGTAATCGGTGTTCGTCCGAGTGAATACGTGAAAAATAGAAATTTACTATTATAACTTAAACCCCATGAAATTTAACAAATTAATTGCTGCAATTGCAATTGCCTCTTTATGCGCCTGTTCGGCCAACTCACAAGTGGCGAAGAATGGCGTAAAGACGCCTAAGCCGATCCAATTGTTTAATGGTAAAGACATCAAGGATTGGACGCCAAAGATCAAATTGCATGAAGTAGGCGAAAACTACGCCAACACTTTCCGGGTAGAAGATGGCTTATTAAAGGTTAGGTACGATGGTTATTCAGACTTTAATCAACAGTATGGTCACCTTGCCTACAAAAAGCCTTACAGCTATTACCTGTTAAAAGTGGAATACCGTTTTGTAGGTGATCAGACAAAAGGAGGTGAAGGATGGGCATGGCGAAACAGTGGTGCGATGTTGCATGGCCAAGATCCGAAGACTATGTTGAAAGATCAGGATTTCCCGATTTCCATTGAGGGCCAACTATTGGGCGGTGATGGTAAAAATGAACGTACGAACTCCAACCTATGTACGCCTGGAACCAATGTAGTGATCAAGGATAAATTGTTTACCCCACACTGTTTGAGCTCCACTTCCAAAACCTATCATGGTGATCAATGGGTAACAGCGGAGTTTTTGGTATTGGGTGATTCTGTTATCCAACATATCCTGGATAACCAAGTGGTTCTTTCCTACAACAAACCGCAGATCGGAGGCAGTAATGTGATCAATTACGATCCTGCACAAAAAACGGATGGTAAATTATTGTCGGAAGGATTCATCTATCTACAGAGTGAAAGCCATCCTATCGACTTCCGTAAAGTAGAACTGTATGATCTAAGCCCTTATAAAGCAGATCAGACGAAATTGAAACAGGTAGTGGATGCGCTACTAAAGAAATAGTATAGCAACAAGAAAAGGGATGCTGTTTGCATCCCTAAATATCTTTGAGGAAAAAGCCTAAACTTATGCTAACTTGTTAACGAACTTGGTTAACTTAGATTTGTTGTTAGAAGCTTTTTTCTTGTGAATAACATTTTTCTTTGCTAAACGGTCAAGCATCGATACCACGCGAGGTAATAAAGCTTTAGCTTCTTCAGCTGAAGTTGTTAAACGTAATTTTTTGATGGCGTTACGAGTAGTTTTTGCTTGGTAACGGTTTCTTAGACGCTTCGCAGCGTTTGCTCTAATTCTTTTAATCGAAGATTTATGATTTGCCATTTCTCTTAGCTATATAATATTATTAATCTTTTATACTAAATTCGGACTGCAAAAATAACATTCATAATCTAATATTCAAAATCATTTTTAATTTTTCGAAATTGTTATCTTTGCACATGCACAAATTATCCATGGATCAGCTGAATCGAGTTGATGTAGACACCTTTAAATCGCAGGAAAAAAACCCAATAGCTATCATTTTAGACAATGTACGCAGCATGCATAATGTGGGATCGGCGTTCAGGACAGCAGACGCTTTGGCGATCGACCGCATCCTGCTATGTGGGATCACCGGGACACCTCCCCATCGGGAAATCGAAAAAACAGCTTTAGGCGCAACCCAATCGGTGATTTGGGAATATTACAAAGAAACTATTGACGCCGTCAATCAACTAAAAGCCGAAGGATTTCAGGTATATGCGGTAGAACAGACCGACAATAGTATTTCTTTGGAGACCTTTGAACCCAATGATCAACAGAAATATGCCTTAGTGTTTGGAAATGAAGTGCATGGTGTAGAGGAAGAAGTGATTCAACAGGCTGATGGCACGATTGAAATCCCCCAATTTGGCACCAAACATTCTTTCAATGTCTCCGTAACGATCGGCATCGTGCTTTGGGATTTCATCAATAAATTAAAGTTTATCAAAAAATAACAAAATACCTAGCCATACAATTTTTAGAAGTCATATCAAAATAGTAGATTTGCGTTGCAAAAAATAAGACAAAATGAGTGTATTAGTTAATAAAGATTCCAAAGTAATCGTTCAAGGTTTTACCGGAAACGAAGGTACTTATCATGCATCTCAGATGATTGAGTATGGTACAAACGTAGTTGGTGGTGTTACACCAGGCAAAGGCGGACAAAGTCACTTAGACCGTCCGGTATTCAACACGGTACAAGATGCTGTAGATGCTACTGGCGCAAATGTTTCTATTATTTTTGTTCCACCAGCATTCGCTGCTGATGCGATCATGGAAGCTGCTGCTGCAGGAATCGCTTTAATTGTATGTATCACAGAGGGTATCCCTACGAAAGATATGATTCAAGTAAAATCTTACTTGAGCGACAAAAACTCCCGTTTAATCGGTCCTAACTGTCCAGGTATCATCACTGCTGAAGAAGCGAAGATCGGTATCATGCCAGGATTTATCTTCAAAAAAGGTTCTGTAGGTGTTGTTTCCAAATCAGGAACATTGACTTACGAAGCGGTAGATCAAACGGTAAAAGCAGGATTAGGAATTACTACAGCTATCGGTATCGGTGGTGACCCGATCATTGGTACAACAACCAAAGAAGCGGTAGAATTATTGATGAACGATCCAGAAACAAAAGGTATCATCATGATCGGTGAGATTGGCGGTGGTATGGAAGCGGAAGCTGCTCGTTGGATCAAAGAAAATGGTACTAAACCAGTAGTTGGTTTCATCGCTGGCCAAACAGCGCCTCCGGGACGTCGTATGGGTCACGCTGGTGCAATCGTTGGTGGTGCAGATGATACTGCTGCTGCGAAAATGGCGATCATGCGAGAGTGTGGTATCCGTGTAGTAGAATCTCCAGCTGAAATCGGAAAAGCTATCGCTGAAGAATTAGCGAAGTAATCGAACATATTAGAAATGGAAAAGTCCTTGCTATTACGGCAAGGACTTTTTTATTAAACTAAACAACAAACAAATTTTCCTTAAATATCTTTTTTATTGGTTTCGTAGTATTCAACCAATTGGTTCAATTCATTCAGGTCGATATCGGTTTTCAGGTCTACAAACACATGGTCACCATCTTCATTGATCCCCAATAAAATCTTCTTGATCTTATCCCCTTTCATCAAGGTATTGATGGATATCCTGGCCCCATCACTGTGGATGCTCATCATTTCCTCATAATTATTCCGAGCCAGGTACTTGCTGAAATTCTTATAAACCCGTTCTCCATCCTGACCTCCTTCTACAGCCATGAACTTAATCTTCTTGATCTTTTTCAAGGCGAGAGCCAACATGGGATCTTCTTCTTTAAGTTCCTTGATCTCCCCACGGATAAAACTTTTCATCAATATTCCTGGCACACTGATGGACACCACTTCTGCATCCCTGGATAGATCCGAACGATCTACAAAAGCCATGTTCGATCCTCTTTTTACAAAACAGCTCTGTGTTCCTATTAAAATAACTGCGGCAACTAAAATTCCTATTATACGTTTCATGGTTGGTTAGATTTATTATTTATCGTTATTTACTAAAGCATTCAGGTCATCATATTTTAAGGAGCCATCCAAGATCATAAATACGGTATCCTCATCGGAGTTAATGCTCAACAATAGATTCGACAGGTAGTCTCCTTCTACATTTTCTGCCAGGAATTTGATCTGGTTCCCTTCGGAATTGATCACCATCAATTCTTCGTATTTCAGGTTCTTGATCGCATTGGAAACTTCGGATTGTATTCCTTTATTCTCCCCTTCCAGCACCAACATTTTAATGGAGTTTATTTTTCCCAATAAGGGCTTGATCACTTCCACATCAGCGTCATCGATCTTTAGTTTGTTCAACATCTTGAACATCGGTTTGCCGATCTTGATGGATGTAACCCCCTTATGTTCTTTATATTGCTCGAAGATCTTATCCAATTTAGAGATCTGGGCTTGAGCCATCGTCGCCAAGAAGAGACTCATCACTAACATTAACGTTTTCATCATTTTCATTTTAGATTTCAATATGTAAGTATTTTACTTTTTCAATTCCTTTCATTCCAGCTTTCAGGTTCGTGGTGGCCAACTGAATGGCTGCTTCGGTAACGGCTAAGGCTTTTTCCTCGTCATAGATCCGAACACCATTTACCTCCACATACATTTCCTCTTCTGTTGCTTCTTCAATAGCTGCTTGTGTTTTGGGTTTGGCAATTTGTTTTACTTTGTTTGCCAATCTGGTATCGGTGCCTTTGGTTGTTCCTTTTGGAGAAGATTGCATTGTGCTTTCTTTTTCTACTTGTTGAACCTGCTCACTATCGATAGGCTGAACTGTTTCCCTTTCCAAGGGTTGAACTGTTTCCTTTTCAGTAGTTGGCACCTGTGCAATCCTATCCCTATTTTCTTGTTCCTGATCTTGGAAGCGGTTCACCACAAAAAAGGCGATCAATAAACTGGCAGCAACAGCCAATAAAGGAAAAAGTCTTTTTATTATTGGCCTGTTCGTTTCCCTGTTTTTTTCAGCGAACTCTTCCGGTTGAACTACGGATTCCTCCAGCTTTTCCGAGAAATCTTCGAAGTTCCAATCCATGGTTTCTGGAGAATCCTTTAAAGATTGGAAATACCCATCCCCCTCCAATTCCTTCAATCGGCGTTCCTCTTGCAGGCTGGTTTCCCCAGCCCAGTACTTAGCCTTTAATCGATCCAATTCTTCGTTTCTCATAATCAAAAACTTTTGTTAATTGTTCCTTAACGGTATTTCTTGCTCTGGAAAGGTTTACTCGAACCGCATTCTCTTCCAGGTTTGTCAAATCAGCGATATCCGAAATCTCATATTCTTCAATATCCCTCAGGTACATCACCAGCCTTTGCTTTTCTGGTAGGCTATCGATGTATTTGAGCACCAATTCCTGCGTTAGCGACGGATACTTTTCCACCTGCACTTCATCCTGCAATTGTCCAAGGTATTTCGCCTGCCTTCCCAACCTTTCGATCTTATTGTAGGCCATATTCCTGACCATGTTCATCGCATAGCCCTCAATGGAATGCAGTCCCGATAATTGCTGCCTCATTTCCCACAGTTTCATCATCACCTCCTGCACCAGATCAAAAGCATCTTCTTGATGTTCCAAAAACCTATTCGCAAAGCGGTAGAGCTTATCCTTATGGACAAATACCGTATGTTTAAAGGTTTCTTGGTTCATTGTTTTATCGCTTATTTACTATCAAGACAGGCAACAGGTCCGATCTATTACATCCAAAATGAAAAAAAAGTAAAAAATATTATAAAAATCTAATAGTCAATATATTAAAAAAGCCAGAAATGTTAAATTTCTGGCTTTCTATCAGCGGTTAGCCTTATTTTTTATGTTCATCCGCCGAAGGACCGTACAATCCAGGAACTGGGATATCCAATAATCGTAAATAAACGGTCGCCTGTCCGCGATGGTGGATCAGGTGGTTATGGATGATGAACCTGAAAGCACCGATCTTAGGAACCTCCGAGATAACATGATCACCTACATGCAGCTTCCATTTTTTTGACCATTCCTCATCATCAAAAACATTTACGGTTTCTACGTTCTTTTGATAATCTGCTTCCAATCTTTCTTTGATCTCTGCTACAGAAGTAGGTTTGAACGGTCTATAATCCGTCATTAAGTTAAAGCTGTCCTTGGTTAGGCCCGCAGCTACCCAGCTGTGCAGTTCTACGATATGCCCCAATAAGTCGCCTAAGGACATTGATTTTTCATGTGGTTTGTAGGATAAATGCTCATCCGATACACGCTCCAATAACCTTTTGGTATTATTGGTTTCATGTTCCATCTCAATTAAAAAGCCTTGTTTAATGCTCATGATTTTGCTGTTTTTGTTTCTTACGAATTTAACCAAAATCCCTTGAAAATTCCTATCTTGTTGTTCTTTAAAACACCTAAGCAAATGAAAAGATTACTGATCTTTTGTATCCTGATTTCTTTCTTCGGGCTACAAATCCGGGCACAATCCACCGATGCCTATTACGTAAAAACACATTATGACAAAATTGAACAATATATTACGATGCGGGATGGCGTCAAATTGTTCACCGCGATCTATGTTCCGAAGGATCAATCCCAAAAATATCCCATCCTTTTAAATAGAACTCCATACACCGTAGCTCCTTATGGAAAGGACAGCTATAAGAACAGCCTGGGAAATTTCCCTGACATGATGAAGGCTGGCTATATTTTCGTGTATCAGGATGTTCGTGGAAAATGGATGAGCGAGGGTACTTTTGAAGATATCCGCCCGACAAGGACCAAGGAGAATAAGCATCAGATCGACGAAAGTACAGACACCTATGATACGATCGATTGGTTGGTGAAAAACCTGAAGAACAATAATGGAAAGGTGGGCATGTACGGGATCTCCTATCCGGGTTTTTATGCAACGGCAGGACTGATCGGATCTCACCCTTCTTTGAAAGCCGTTTCGCCGCAGGCACCAGTAACCGATTGGTTTATCGGGGATGATTTCCATCATGGCGGAGCTTTATTTCTGATGGATGCTTTCCGATTCATGCACGTCTTTGATGCCCCAAGACCAAAACCGATCACCGATAAGGAAGGTCCGAAAGGTTTTGAATTGGCATCAAAGGATTACTCGAAATTCTTTATGGATAACCCAACGCTTTCAGGATTGAAGAAAAAATACCTCAGCCATACCGTAAAATTTTGGGATAACCTCGCGAAACATTCCACCTTGGATACGTTTTGGATGGCCAGGACCATTACCCAGCATTTAAACGATGTAAAACCAGCGGTTATGGTCGTTGGCGGAACTTTCGATGCGGAGGATACCTATGGCGCTTTTGAAACTTATAAACAGATCGAGAAGAGGAATAAGAACAATAATTCCATTCTGGTAATGGGACCTTGGTTCCATGGAGGCTGGGTTCGATCAAAAGGAGATTCTTTTGGGGATATCCGGTTTGGCGAAGAAACCAGTACACATTATCAAAATACATTTGAATTGCCTTTCTTTGAGTATTACTTAAAGGGGAAGGGGGATTTTAAGGCTGCCGAGGCGAATGTATTCTTCACCGGTTCCAATGAATGGAAAACCTTTGATACTTGGCCAAGCCAGAATACCACAACCTCCAGTTTATTCCTACAGGCGGATGGGAAATTAAGTCCTAAGCAACCTGCAAAGAGCCATCCCTTTTTAGAATACAAATCTGACCCGAATAAACCGGTTCCTTTTCAGGAAGGCATCATCAGCAATAGAACTCGGGAATATATGGTTGCCGATCAACGCTTTGTATCGAACCGGCCGGATGTATTGGTCTTTGAAACGGAGGTTCTGGAAAATGACCTGACCATGGCGGGTTCCATCATCGCTGATCTTCATGTTTCCATGACAGGAACCGATGCTGATTTTATTGTAAAGGTTATTGATGTTTATCCAGATACCAGTACGGCCACTTCTCCTGTGAGCAAAGATATCGTGATGCCCAACTACCAGATGCTGGTCCGTGGGGAGATTCTTCGTGGGAAGTTCAGGAACAGTTTCAGCAAACCAGAACCATTCACGCCGAATGAGATCACGAATGTGAAAGTCAATCTGCCAGATGTAGCCCATACCTTTAAAAAAGGCCATAAAATCATGGTTCAGATTCAACATACCTGGTTTCCTTTAGCAGATCGGAATCCGAATCAGTTTATGGATATCTACCAGGCAAAGGCCACTGATTATATTAAAAATACCCATAGGCTGTATGTAGATCCGGAACATCCGAGCAAAATCAACTTCTCGGTATTGAAATAATTTTTAGATATATATTTTTGTAACAAATCATGCCGAATACCTACTAATGATTAAAAACAACAACATTGATATGAAGAGACTAACTTTAAAGAGATTATTCACAACCGCATTCGCTTTGCTTTTTTCTGTGGCACTTTTTGCACAGGAGAACACTTTACTATGGAAGATTTCAGGAAATGGATTGACCAAGGATTCTTATCTATTCGGAACCTTGCATATGGCATGTGCCGAGGATTTTAAAATGGAAGATAAGGTGAAGGAAGTTGCTCAAAAAGCTGAAGCCATTGCCTTCGAAATCGATATGGCGAATCCTGAAAATATGACCAAGGTACAGGAGTTCATGAAACCAAACCTGGAATTCTTTAAAGATTTTGACCCAGCAAAAAAGAAGGTAATTGATAGCATCATGACCAGCTATCAAATTCCTCCCGCTATTTTTGATCAGGTGGCTCCTGCAGCAGTGATATCTATCCTTTCCATGCGTTCATTTGCCTGTTCGGACTTTAAAACGGTTAAGATGATGGAAAATGAGATCCGCAATTTACCTGCAGTTAATGGTAAGCCTATTGCGGAACTAGAAACCGTTGAATTCCAATTCAACCTTTTGAACAACCTGTTTTCGCCTGAGGATTTCTACAATTACCTAACTATAGAGGGAGGATTGGAAGCATCGACAAAGAAATTGGTACAGGCCTATTTTTCAGAGAACCTAAAGGAAATCGAGAACCTGACTTTGAAATCTGGTTATCTAAGTGAAGAAGAACAAGCGAAATTTCTAGATGAACGTAATCATACCTGGATGGAAAAAATGCCAAATATGATGAAAGAAAAGGCTTATTTATTTGCTGTAGGTGCTGGGC
The DNA here is from genome assembly GCF_004526235.1 of Sphingobacterium sp. CZ-2. GTDB lineage: Bacteria > Bacteroidota > Bacteroidia > Sphingobacteriales > Sphingobacteriaceae > Sphingobacterium > Sphingobacterium tenebrionis. The sequence continues at coordinate 1,800,271 of NZ_CP038159.1, forward strand.
ATTTGGTAGGCAAGAATGGTATGATCGAATTGTTGAAAAAACAAGGGTATAAATTAACTCCGATTTTAGATTAAATACAATTGTTTAATAAAGGGCGGTTCTACTAGGACTGCCTTTTTTTATGCTAAATTCGTTATTATTTATATGCTAAAGATTCTTCGCCACTATTGGCATTTTATAAAAAACCCTTCAGATCGCAGATTATGGCCTATCCATCCATCTGCCCGTACTAAAGTCTTTTTCACCATCTTTCTTTTAGATGTATCCATTTTAATCCTCATCTTTCCTATTTACATGTTGATTGATTACATCAATCCCATGGTAAGTACAATGGATAATACATTTGAAACACCTTGGAACGTATTTTGGATGGGTGTTATTTTCGTACCATTAGTTGAAGAGATCCTATTTCGATTTTTGATCAAGTATAAAGGTTTCTATGGTTTTATTATTTCCCGAAATACATGGCGTAAGTATTACCGATGGATTTTTTACAGTAGCGTAATCCTCTTCGGGTTTGTGCATTTAGGCAATTTTGATAATAATAATTTCTTATTTTATTTTCTTTCCCTATTCATCGTCCTTTCCCAATTGATAGGCGGAATTAGTTTGGGTTTTATCCGCGTTCGCATTAATTTTTTTGCGGCTTTTCTACAGCATGCCCTATGGAATTTAATGGCTTTTTCTTTGGGATTGGTTATCATCCAGCTCCACAATCCACTAATCAAATTAAATGAAAATCATATACAATTGGAGGTCAATGAATCCAACTTCAGAGATCGTTCTATTGAAAAATTTGATATGATTAGTAAAAACGATCGGATTTATAAACTAGATATAAAACAGTATGCCTTAGCGGAAGTGATTGACAGTATTTATGGAAAGGATAAGTATCAGGTTTATGATATTTATTTAAATTTAAAATTAGAAACGCAAGAAGGTATAAGTAAAGATTCCTTATTGCAGGAATTACAAAAAGAGTTAACTATTCTAGAAAAATCGGAGGAGTAATTTTAAATTACTCCTTAATTCTTTTTACTATCCATGCGGCAATAACCATGCAGGCTCCTGCCAATGCTAGGCCTAAAATAGGTTGGTTTCCTAAAAGGTGCTTAATAATCATACCTCCAAAAAATCCGGAAATAATCTGAGGGAAGGTGATGAAGAAATTGAAAATCCCCATATAAACACCCATCTTTTTTGCCGGAAGGCTATCGCTTAGGATAGCATAAGGCATAGCAAGAATACTTCCCCAAGCTATCCCGATTCCGATCATAGGTAAGATCAATAAGTACTCCGACCGAATAAAGAACATGGATACAAGCGAGATTCCACCGATGGCCAAACCCAGCGCATGGGTATGCGTCCGTCCCAATTTGGATGCTATTTTTGCCAAGAAAAGCGAGTAGATGGCAGATACCGCGTTATAAACCGCAAACAATACGCCTACCCAATTCCCTGCATCGGCAAACAATTGTTTCTTGTCGGCTCCTTTCAAATAAAAGACATGCTCTGCAATGGCCGGTGTGGTATATACCCACATAGTGAATAAAGCAAACCAAGAGAAGAACTGTACCCAGCCCAATTTTTTCATGGTAAGCGGCATCTGTTTGAAGTCCTCCCTCAAACTTGCAAAGAATCCCTTATTGTCTGTTTCCACCTCCTGCACTTCCGCTACCCCTTCAAAACTTGCCAATTCTTTTGGCGAATATTCTTTGGTATTGAAAACTGTCCACAAAACGGTTATGATCAATAAGGCTGCCCCGCAATAAAAGGAATAGATAACATTTAAAGGGACTGAACCATCAACGGCCTTCCCCGATACGCCGAAATAATTGGTAAGCGCATAAGGCAGCATCGATCCAATGACAGCTCCAAGCCCTATGATAAACGTCTGTACGGAGAATCCCAAGCTTCGCTGTTCACTTGGAAGATTATCACCGACCAAAGCACGGAAGGGTTCCATAGTCACGTTGATGGAGGCATCCATAATCATCAACATACCAGCTCCAACCATCAATGGCGGTAAGATGGCAGTAAACCAAGAAATATTGGGCATCAGCAACAAGGCAATGCTCGTTAGGATGGCACCAACAAGAATATAGGGTCTCCTTCTCCCCAGACCGTTCCACGTTCTATCGCTGTAATGGCCTATGATCGGCTGAACAATCATTCCTGTAATGGGCGCAGCCAACCAAAATAGGGAAAGATGTTCCACATCTGCACCAAAGTCCTGTAGGATGCGTGAGGCATTTCCGTTCTGAAGGGCGAATCCGGCCTGTATTCCCATGAATCCTATGCTCATATGGATAATCTGCGCTAAGGACAATCTAGGTTTGCTTAGAGAACTTTTCATGTTCGTTGTTTGGTTAATTGTTGGGGAGCGATATTAATCACATCGCCATTAAATATAATATTTATTTCCTTTCCAGATTTGTTTTGAACTTCAAAATTCCCCTGTGTAACCGTAATTTTAAGGTGTACCTCCCGAAATTGGATATGGAAAGAAAACCGCTTCCAGTTTTTAGGAATAAATGGTTGAAAAGATAACATCCCTTTTTTAACGCGCATACCTGCAAACCCTTCCACGATCGACATCCAGGTTCCGGCCATCGAAGTGATGTGAAGCCCATCCTCCGTATCGTTGTTATAATCATCCAGATCCAACCGCGCTGTCCTTAGATAGAACTCATAGGCCTTCTCGGGATTTCCAATTTTCGCTGCAATGATGGCATGCACACAAGGCGACAGAGAACTCTCATGTACGGTGAGGGGTTCGTAGAACGCATAATTCCGTTTAATGGTTTCCAGATCATACCTATCCTCTAGAAAATACAGGCCCTGCAATACATCTGCCTGTTTGATATAGCAAGATCTTAAGATCCTATCCCAGCTCCATTTCTGGTTCAGTGGCCTTTCTTTAGGATCCAATTCCGTCACAGGTATCAGTTCCTTATCTAAAAAACCATCTTGTTGCAAGAATACTTTTCTTTTAGCATCATAGGGATAATACATCTTCTCGATGATGGATTTCCATTCTTCCAATTCAGCATCCTTTAATTTCAGCTTTTTGAAAATCTCATGGAACTTCTCCGGCGCATGATCCTGAACAATATGCAAACTTTCCAAGGTATATTCCAAGCACCATGATGCCATGGTATTGGTATACCAATTATTGTTCACATTGTTCTCGTATTCATTTGGTCCTGTAACCCCCAGCATCACGAAAACTTTCTTATCCTCGCTCCAATTGATACGTTGTGCCCAGAATCGAGCAATACCGATCAATACTTCCAAACCGTGGGATGCCAAATAGCCCACATCATCCGTGTATCGGATGTAATTAAATATGGCAAAAGCAATGGCGCCGTTCCTGTGGATTTCCTCAAAGGTGATTTCCCATTCATTATGGCATTCCTCACCATTGATGGTCACCATGGGATAAAGGGCTGCTCCATTTTTGAAGCCCAGCTTTTCTGCATTTTCAATGGCTTTTTCCAGGTGGTGGTAGCGATAGATCAGCAGGTTTTTAGCTACATCCTCGCCCTTGGTAGCCATGTAGAACGGCAAACAATAGGCTTCCGTGTCCCAATAAGTCACCCCACCATATTTTTCGCCCGTGAACCCCTTTGGACCTATGTTCAATCGGGCATCTTCGCCCGTATAGGTTTGGTATAATTGGAAAATGTTGAATCGGATGGCCTGTTGTGCCGATACATCCCCTTCTATCTCAATATCCGCATCCTCCCAAATCTTTGACCAGGCATCTTCCTGCATTTTCATGAGCACTGAAAAATCCTTTTCAAAAAGCCAACTCAATCTTTCTATCCCCAAAGATTCCAGATCTGTTTCCGAGTGGTTCGTGCTGGAATGAATCGCCACATATTTTACCAAGCTTAAGGTAGCATCTTTCACCACATGTTGGTTGATCTTTTCACCAACTTTCGCCACTGCATCAATTTTCTTTTTCTTATTGATTGCTTTCCCTTGGTATTCGAACTTCGAAGCAAGATCCGTACGCACTAAGAATCCGGTCTTTTTGGTTCGCATCGTTAAATGCTGGAAATTCCCTCCTAATTCATGACCTTCGTAATCCCAGAATTTCTCATCGTAATTGCTATCCCTATTCAGCACATTCCCATCAAGATAGGAACTTAAACTGATGTCGATATCACGGTTTAAAGCCTTGATCTGATAATGCAGTGAAGCCGTTTCGGATAAGAACAAATGACACATCCGAATACTTTTAACCTCGATTCTAGCCCCGTTTTCCATCTCCGCTTCAAAGATTCGGATCAACTGACCATTCTTCATGTCAAGTACCCGTTCGAATCGATCCACTTTTACCTTGGCTAGATCCAATCTTTCCCCATCGATGAGCACATGAACACCAATCCAATTGACCGAATTGATCACCTTGGCAAAATATTCTGGATAGCCATTCTTCCACCATCCTACACGGGTTTTATCCGGATAATATACCCCTGCCAAATAAGAACCTTGAAGGGATTTCCCCGAATAATCTTCTTCAAAATTCGCCCGCTGTCCCATCCGTCCATTTCCAATGGAAAATAGACTCTCGGAAATTTCCTGATATGCCGGTCTAAATTCATCTTCGATGATTTGCCAAGCGTCTTTAATAATATAATCTTTCATAAGTAGGAATACTTAAATCGCCTCCACTAAACTATTAACTCGTTCATCATAATCTCTTAATACCGCATCTTTATCCACGGCCACAACTTGCATTCCGGCAGCTATAGCTGCCTCGATACCCGATTGCGCATCTTCAAAGACTACACAGTTTGCTGGATCTGCGCCCAATTTTTCGGCTCCCAAGAGGAAAACCTGAGGATCTGGTTTCGACCTACTGACGGAATTACCATCAATAACCGCATCGAAATATTCTATTATACCGGTTTTCTCTAAAATGGCAGGTGCATTTTTACTGGCAGAACCTAATGCAATTTTCTTATGGTTATCCTTTAACCAACTTAGCAAGGCAATCGTCCCTGGAAGTACATCGCCGGTTTTCATCGTATCCAACAATTCGAGATACCATTCATTCTTCCGTTCGGCCAATTGTTGTTTTTCTGCGTCAGTTTTTTGGACCTCTCCCCAAGCTAAAATTTTGTCTAAGGAGTCCATCCTACTGATACCTTTCAATGCTTCATTTTTTTCAATATCGAAAGGGATTCCCAGCTCATCGGCTAATCGTTTCCATGCCTGATAATGAAATACGGCGGTATCCACCAACACTCCATCCAAATCAAATATGACGGCTTCGGCTTTCTCTAATAATGCAGTGATCTTCTTCATTTATTTATTTTGGAGCTTGTAAATTTTTGTTTCAAATGGTTTCAGGCTAATAATGTCACCTCCAGTTTCTTTTTTATCGGATAGCAAATCAAATAGGCTGTTTGATCCAATCATGCGATCAAAACGATCTAAGGAGATGCTTTTAGCTTCGCTATTGAGGTTCATTATAACCATGATCTTTTGGGAATCATTGTATCGGAAATAAACATAGATATTGTCAATTGGGACATAATGCTGGAGTTTTCCAGTTTGAAGGACAGGACTATTCTTTCTAAAATTGGCCAATTTTTGGATATGCCTAAATATGTCTTCTTCCTGCGCTGTTCTTCCAGTCTGTTGGAACTTATCCACTTTATCACCTGGGAACCCACCTTTAAAATCTTCCCTTAACAACCCATCAGGATTATTAAAGTTTTTCATCAGGATTTCAGCACCATAATAGATCTGTGGAATACCCCTATAAGTCAACAACCAACTCATCGCTGATTTATATTTTTCCACGTTTTCACCAACAACAGAAAAGAAGCGATCCTTATCATGATTATCCAAAAACAGGACATGTGCATAGGGATTGGGATAAAGGTAATCGGCGCCCAAGGTACTATATAACCTATTGGCGCCATCCTTATGCTCTTTAAGGGCATCGGAAATGGCATAGTTTAACTGAAAGTCCGTAACTCCTTCCAATTTAGTGTCCACAGATTGACCAACTTGTTGTCCACCCAGGAAATAAGCCTGGTTGGCAATACCTGGTACCCAGGTTTCTCCAAAGAAACTGAAGGTTGGATATTCTTTTCGGATCCTATCCGTCCAATTTGCCATGAACTGCAGGTCATTGTAGGGATAGGTATCAATTCGGAACCCATCTACACCTGCAAATTCGATCCACCAGATATGACTCTGGGTGATGTAATTTACGACGAAGGGATTTTGTTGATTCATATCCGGCATGGTTTTCACAAACCATCCTTTTTCCATTAGTTCTTTGTCCTCCTTGGCTCCATAAGGGTCAAAAATGGTTTGATCCTTATAGGTGGTTTGGGTAAAGGTTGGCCATTCATGTAGCCAATCGGAAAACGGTTTATCCATGACCGTCCAATGGTAAATACCAACATGGTTCGGAACCACATCATGAACCAGTTTCATCCCCCTTTTATGCAGTTCAGCCCCCAGGTTCTGGTAATCTTGGTTACTTCCAAAACGAGGGTCTACCTGATAATTTTCGGTATTGGCATATCCATGGTAAGACGCTTGGGGCATATCATTAGTTAAGACTGGAGTTAACCATACGGCTGTAATTCCCAGGTCCTTCAAGTAATCGAGTTTGCCGATGAGTCCTTGCAGATCGCCGCCATGTCGATAATACATGGAATCTCTATTGACCGCCATCTCCCGCATTCCTTTTACTCGGTCATTCTTTGGGTTTCCATTTGCAAAGCGATCGGGCATGATGAGATAAATAAAATCGGAGGCATTTACGCCTTGTGCTTTTACCTGCTCTTGGTTTCTATCCATCAGTTGATAGCCATAGCTGAACACTTGTTTATCACGATCGAACAATTGGATAGGATATTCTCCCGATTTCGCGTCTGCAGCAATTTCCATATCCAAGAACAGGTAGTTGGGATTTTCTACTTGATGTTGTTTCAATAGACGAAATCCTGCCTTTGGCGATTTGGCCGTCAACTTCCCAACACCTTGTCCATAAAGGATCAATTGTAGCTTGGAATCCTTCATCCCTACCCACCAATTGATGGGTTCTATGCGCTGGATTTTCTCCTGACCAAAGACAATAAGGGTCTGCAACAGCATAAATATGCTGCTCAAAAGATAGATTCTCATATTAAATAGGTAAGAATAGGGAGCTGGGCTCCCTATCGTTTAGTTTTTAGTAATCTTAGCGGTATATCCAGATGGGTGTAGACTCAATTCGATATCATAAACCCCAGGAGCAGCAATGGCCAAGTTTGGACCATCTTGCGTAAGCTCGGTCAAACTTCCACCCAAGTTGATATCCCAAGCATCATTTGCCCTGAACTTCAATTCACCGGCTGCTAGATTTGCCTTGACTTTCCATACATATGTTCCTTTGCTGTTCGAAAAAGACATATCCGTATCTGCTTCCCAACCACCTGGTGTTGCACTTCCAACGATAGCCCAACTGGTTTTCAGCAATTCATAGGTAAGTGCCTCTGCATCCATGCGGATACGGTAGAAACCAGAGCTTGCAGCTTCTAGGTTTCCTGCTCCGCCATCCTGTAATAATGATCCTGCTGCAGCACCCTTTCCAAAAGCACCATCCCAATTGATGTTGGTTGGTAGGAATTTAAAACCACCTCCGGTCACATCAATATATTCATAGATTTCAAATTTAGTCTTGCTATCTGCATTTTGCAGTTTCATGGCAACGGAAAGTTCTGGAGACCATCCCGCACCAATAGAACCACCTACAATGTACATCACAGGGTTACTTTCCGTAAAGGTGATCGCTTTGAACTTGCTAACCGTTTGCCCATTTGCCTGGTAAGTGATCTTCAATAGGGCATCACCCACCCAAGTATCGTTCGACTTCAGGTCAAATTCCTTTTCAACGATCTTATTCCCTTCCAGGTTTACCTGTTCGGTAAATAAGGCTTCCGAAGAGCTGGAGTCCTTGACCACGGCGAATTCAAAATCAGAAACCATATTACTGATGAATCCTACTTTTAGCGGTTTTCCAACCTGAATGATGGATGTAGTTCCCTGATTGATGGAGACTACCTGTTCATCGATTCCATGCTCCACTTTTTTACAGGAAGCGAAGAACAATATGCTGAGACCAACGATGGCCAATAAGCTATTCTTTATGTTTAATTTCATGATCTTTCTGTTAATTGGTATAACCTGGATTTTGTGTTAAGTTGTTATTGTTCGCCCTGGCTTTTGCCGGAATAGGGAAAAGACGTTTATAGGTTTCTGCAGCATTTGCTGGTTTGAACAATTGCGCATTCTCCCATCTTCCAAAACGGATCATATCCGTTCTACGGGTCAACTCAAAAGTAAATTCCAACGCGCGCTCTCTATAGATGGCATCTAAGGTCAAGCTACTTGCAGTGAATTGTTTAGATGGCGTGCTAGGGAATGCTCTTCCACGAACCATGTTTGCTGCTGTCAATGCTTCGCCCGCATTTCCGTTGGTTGCCCCACGAAGAATAGCCTCGGCTTTCATCAGGTAAACATCTGCCAAACGCATCACCACCACATCATTTCCAGCATTATTGTTCAACTGGTTTTTGTCTGGGTAGTATTTGATACAACGTGCTCCAGCCAAACGACCGCCATCATTTGCACCACCAATATCGAAATCTGATCCTGGTAATAAGTTAAAGCCGTAAGGGTCGATCACAATGTTGACATTGTCATAGACCAAAGGTTGGCCTGTGGAAGTATATTGTTGGCCGTATAACCATTGTTGCTTCCGGATATCATCGTTTTCAAAATAGTCGAAATAGGCAGGCTGTGTACTCCAGCCATTCCAAGGGTTGGTACTCAACTCGAAGGTTTGGCGGTGGGCATAGTGTAATACACGCAAGAAAAGGGTATTACCGCCTGCGCGGGTCGCATCAAATGGAATGGAGAATATAGGTTCTGTACTGGAAGAACCGTTATCTGGCTTAAATTGAGCCAAAAAATCGGCCTCTAAGCTGTATTTTCCTGAGTTGATTACCGCATTGGAATGCTCCACAACTTTATTCCATTGGGCAGTCCCCGCATAAACCTGTGCATTCAAATATACCTTTGCCAATAAAGCATGGGCAAACCATTTCGTCGGTCTGGCATAGGTAGCCTCCGATTTTTCCTCATTCAGATTCGCCAAGTTCTCTTCCAATTCCTTTACGATGAAATCATAGATTTCTGCACGGGGTTTGGTACTAGGCAATTCTGTACCCGTATCAAAGGAAGTAACCAAAGGTAGATTTCCATAGGCGTCCATCATCAGGTAATAATACCAGGCACGCATCACTTTGATCTCAGCCAAAGTTTGGGCTTTGGTATCGGAATCCGGTGCATTTTCCAGGATACTCAATACCCGGTTACAGGTACCGATGGCATTGAAACCCCAATCCCAGGTATTGCTCACCACCTCATGGGAAGACGACCAGGTATGGAAATGCATATCGCGCCATTTTCCACCATCAAACCAGTCACCACCACGGGTTGGCACCACCACTTCGTCTGCTCCTCCCGTTTGTAAACTGAAATAATTGTCGAAATATCCTCTGGCAGAGGTATAAACAGGTCCCGTAACGGCCACAAATTGTTCAGGCGTTTTCGGGAAAGTATCTTCGGTATAGGCCGAGTACATCTTGTCATCAAATTTGGTACAAGATTGACCCGCCAAGGTTAGCCCTAGGGCTACCATTAAATAGAGTTTGCTATAATTTCTTTTCATGACTTACAGATTAAAAGGTGAAGTTTACTCCCATAGAGAATGATCTAGTTTTTGGATAATAATTTCTATTATCAATACCTGGTGCCAAACCACCTAAGCCTACTTCTGGATCTACTCCACTATAATTCGTAATCGTAAATAAATTCTGTGCTGTTAGATAAACACGTGCATTTTTGAGATGACGTAAGTTTCCTGTTTTGAAGGTATAACCTAAAGTTGCATTGTCAAGACGTAGGAAAGACCCATCTTCCAAGAACCTGCTAGAAGCAATCAATGGTGTTTCAAAGATTCCTTCTTCTACAGCATCTTTGGAAATATTGGTCACATTTGCCTGTTGTAATCTGGAAAGATCTGCACGTGTAGCATTAAAGATCTGGTTACCATACATGCCTCTTAGGAAGAAGTTGAAATCCCAGTTTTTGAATTGGAAGTTGTTATTCCATCCGTATGTGAATTTTGGTAAAGCCTGTCCCATGACCATATAGTCATCCGGTGCGGAGATCTGATCTTGGGTCACCAGCTCACCATTAGGTTTTTGGTAAATTGTTTTTTGGGTTGCTTCATCATAACCTATATAATTGGCAACATAGAAAGTTCCCAAAGCATGTCCAGGCAATACGATAGATGCTGTTTGACCCGTCCATCCTTCCAATCCGATACCACCTTCAAAGCGTTGTGATACCCCGATGTTCTCGATATTGGAAGCTAAACTTCCCACCTTATTGATGTTACGGGCAAAATTTACGGAGGTATTGTAAGAGAAGTTCTCGTTGCGATATACTACTGCATTCAACACCACCTCTACCCCTTTATTGGTCATGGATGCACCATTTGCCAATAATCTATTATATTGGTAAGGAGGCGAAGGAACATCATATTCGTATAAGAGGTCTTTGGTTTCCTTGTTGTAATATTCAATGGAACCAGAGAATCTTCCTTTTAGCAATTCAAAATCGATTCCTGCGTTAAACATGGAAGTGCTTTCCCATTTCAGGTCAGGGTTTTCATTTTGGTTTACGCCGTAGGCATTCACCCATTCACCGTTGTAATAGAATTGGCCATCACGAGGACCGAAAATGATGATCTGGCGGTAAGGATCGATGTTTTGGTTACCCGAAACACCATAACCTGCCTTCAATTTCAAATCGGAAAAGATCGTTTGGTCTTTCATGAACGCCTCTTCGCTGATTCGCCAAGCTCCAGAAACGGAACCAAAGGTTGCCCAACGGTTGTTCGCACCAAATTTTGAAGATCCATCACGTCGAACGGCTGCACTTAAGATATATTTATCAGCAAAAGTATAACCCACACGACCGTAGTAGGAAATCAATAAGGATTCCAGAATGTATGGATAATCTTGGAAAGGATTATATCCATTTGGCAAAGTACCTAGGTTCAGGTTGTTTGCTCCTAAGTCATCCGAAAGGAAACCGGTTGAACGTGCTATTACACCATCATTGTTTTTGGTTTTTTGGTAAGAATAACCCACCATCGCATCAAAAGCATGCTGATCTTTCGTAAGGTTATAGTTCAGATAACTCTCTAAGATCTGATCGATGTTTTTCAGGTTCGTGCGTTGTGCAAAACCTTGTCCCAATGCATTGGAATCAAAATCCGTACGGTGCATATAGTACTTGCGATCATATTGATTTTGTTGGTAGGAAAGCACATTGGTCCAAGTCAACCCTTTGTATAAAGTTAAATCAGCTTTTAAGCTTGCCAATAAGGTATTATTGTTTCTGTTCTCATCGCGTTGGTTCAACATCGCTACAGGATTCATGTAGCCTGTTCTTCCCGGCACTTGGAAATAACCTCCATAAGGTGCATAAGTAGGATCATCACTCATGATCGGAGAAGTCGGCACAAAGCGAGCTGCACCATTGAATATTCCATAGTCAACATGGTTGGATCTATTCAAGCTGTTGGCTAAGTTCAAAGCCAATTTCAAGCGGTCATCAAAGGCATTCTGATCCAGACCAACCCTTGCTACAATACGCTCAAGATCATTTCTTTTCACAATACCTTGATTGCTGAAATAATTGATGGATGCATTATAACGTGTTCCTTCAGAACCGCCGGTCATGGACAGGTTGTGGTTATGTGAAAATCCAGTTCTGGTGATGGCTTCTTGCCAATCGGTGGTGTGCCCAGCTTCCGATGGGGAAACAGCCAAACCATGCTCTTCTACAAAGGCCGCATGTTCAGCAGCGCTCAGGACATTTACTTGGTTGGCGATTCTTTCGGTTGCGGCGTATCCACTATAACTTAAAACTGGGGTTCCGGCCTTACCTCTTTTTGTGGTCACGAAGATAACCCCATTTGCTGCGCGGGAACCGTAGATAGCGGTGGATGAAGCGTCTTTCATCACATCCATGGAAACGATGTCATCGGGTGCTACCAATTCAATATTGGCACCCACTACCCCATCGATCACATATAAAGGAGATGAACTTGCTGTTAAGGAAGAAGGTCCACGAAGTTGTACCGTAGCTCCCGCCGTTGGATCACCACCCGAACGGTTTACGGTTAGACCCGCTACTTTACCCGCCAATAATTGATCTGGCGAGCTAACCACCCCTTTATTGAAATCCTTTGGACCTACACTGGCTACCGATCCGGAAATCTGTTTCTTTCTCGCTACACCATAACCAATCACCACGATCTCATCTAGATCGCTAGCCGTATTTTCGATCACGATGTCCAGCACGTTTTCTCCAGCTTTGATCGCGATTGCTTTTGAAGCTGTTTTATAGCCCATGGCGGTTACCGTAATGGTCTGGTTTCCTACGGCAATGTTCTGAAAACTGTAGGCTCCTTCAGGACCTGAAGCTGTTGCCGCTTGAGTTCCCTGAACCTGGACTGTAGCACCTAAAACTGCCTGTCCTTCCGAGTCGGTGATACGTCCGGTCAAACTTGCAGTCTGGGCAAATACAGACATGCTCATCAACATCAGTAATCCGATGCTTAAAATGGCACGAGTAAATAATTTGCTCATAATTGTGTGTTTTGTTGTTTAGTAATTTAGTTTGTTATTGCTCAATACAAAGTACTCCCCAGGAGCCAGTTGTATTCCACTTTGTGTTGTTAAGGTTTTGCTTTGGTTATTTAAATTGTCGTGCCAAGTACCCGCCATGGCAGCACTGATGTTAAGTTGCTGTTGCACTACATCAAAATTGCCGATGATCAGGACCTTCTGTCCAGCACTTTCCAATAGGTAATATTTCACGGCAGCATTCAAGGAAGATGCCTGCAAAGTCGCGTTTCGGAAAATAGAATTTGCCTTTTTCAAACGGATCATTTTCGCATAGTTCTTGAAGAGCTTGGTCCGGATCGGATCGTTGAAATATTCCCATTTGATTGGCTTCTCTCCTGTCCTTCCATTTTGATCAATGGAGATTTCATAACCCAATTCCCCGAATTGCCAGATCATTTTTGGTCCTGGTGCAAACAGTAGGAAGCTTGCTGCCATGCTATTTCGATCAATAGCGGTAGGCAATTGCTTGATGGAATAACTTCCGGAGGTGTTGCCATACTGCAGGTTTTTGAACATGATCCGTTCTTCGTCATGGGATTCCATGTAACTGATGAGGTTTGGATTAGAAAAGCCTCTATTCTGTGCAAATAAGCGGGAGAGATCGGATTTATTATCGCTGTTATAGCCCATGGTGGCCTCATTGAATGCCTGGTTCAGGTTATTCCAGAGGAACATCTCAGCTTCTGCCAATTCTTTCTCTTCTCGGTCATCCGCGAAGTGTTCCAGGATCACATAAGCAGTAGGATCTATGGTCTTGATGTAACTGTTGTACATCTTCCACAATTGAACCCGGCTAGCATCATAGGCGGACCATGCCCCGACCGCTGATTCTGAAGTGCCGGAGTTCTTTTGTGTAAACCCTTTTGATAAATCAAAACGGAACCCATCCACCTTATATTCACTTAACCAATATTTTAAAACGTCTTTTACAAAAGTCTGGCTGAGATTGCTCTCATGGTTCATATCATAACCTACATTAAAAGGATGCATCGCGATTGGATTGAACCAAGGATTGGAAGCCGTTGGGGCTCCATTCTCAAAGTATAATTGCACCATGGGCGATTGTCCAAAGGCATGGTTCAAGACCACATCCAAAATCACGGCCATCCCCTTCTGGTGGCAGGCATCAACAAATGCTTTCAACTCATCCTGCGTTCCATAATATTTGTCCAGAGCCAAATGGAAGGATGGGTTATAACCCCAGGTGGAATTCCCTTCTGACTCTTGGATAGGCATCAATTCTATGGCATTAACTCCTAATTTTTCAAAATAGCTGATAGAATCCTTCAATGTTGTATAATCATGGCTTTGGACAAAATCCCTGACCAAAGTTTCATAGATCACCAGATCGTATGGATTGGGTTTGTTGAATTGGCTGATCTTCCAGTTGTAGGAGGATGCCTTTAAATTCAACACAGATACTATACCCTGAGCTTGCGCAGGATAATTAGGCAAACTTGACCTATAGGAAGATTTAATTCCAGCATCATGGGCAGGATCTAAAACCAAATGGCTATACGGGTCAGCAATCCGAAGCTTGCCATCTACCATAAATTGATAAGTATAATCCTGGTTCAGATTAAGGTCGGTCAACCTGATCCAAAAAGTCTTCCCATCTGGGGTTTTATTTAATACATATTTTTCAGAAGCCTGATATTGATTGAAATCACCCAACAAAAAAACCGATTGTTTCTGTGGAGCGCTCAGTGCAAAGGTGACCGTATTGTTGCTTCTATCGATGCTTACCCCATTTGGATTTACACCAGCTGGCAATTCTGCCACATTGGACGATCCGGTAACAAATACTTCAAGATTCTGAGTGCTTTGCTGTCCATTAGCTTCAATCTTAGCCAAGAAATTATGTAAACCTACCTTGGTTAATTTATGGCTAGCTTTCAAGGTTTTACTGTTTTCTTCAACCCCGATCTGAACACCGTCCAAACTCAGGCTGATTTTCCCGGATTGGTTAGCCATGATCTCAAAACTAACTTCTTCTTGAACAGCATAACTTTCCTGCTCCGTTTTTAGCAGGTAGGTAGGTTGGGTAACAGGTTTATTGAATCGGATGGCTAATCCTTCCTTCTTTGCTATTGGAATATATAGATCTGAACCATCTTTATTTCGACCTACTTTAGTGCCTGTTCCATTTCTTACCAATAAGGCTAAGTACTTGACATCATTTCCATTGGAAAGTTTATAGAGAACACTTGGATTTAATGTAAAAGCATATTTACCATCATTTCTTTTGGTCATTTTGAAGGAAGCATCATTGCTCGTCCAGGAGCTGATTACATTTTTCCAATCCTGCGCACCAGCACTGGCGGCTGTGATCAGACCCATATGCAGGTATAAATCTCCGTTTTCGCCTTTTAATTCTGCATTCCCTTTGGAAGGATCAAATAGCAAAGTAGCTTGATCATTCCAATAGAGAAAGCCTTGCTCTACCGACAATAAACCCTCTGTACTTACTGCTATAGGATCGGGTTCATCGGTTGGCACGGCCTTCTTACAGGCCATAAAGCTCCATAAACTATTAGCGATTAAAAGAAATATGATTAACTTTCTCATTTGCTTACGATTTGGCATCCTTGGGAACGTTCCCAGAATGTGTGCAAAAAAATCATGGATACTTCAGCTAACAGGAAAACCAAAACAAGATGTTGGTGTTCAAGCCTAAAAATAAGATGATTTTAATATTTAATCTTTGCTACGACAATTGATGGATTGCAGTAGGTTTATAATTTTAATTGATTTCAATGTTTAGTTGGGAATGTTCCCGAAACTAATCGAAGATAAGAGGATATTTTTTATTAAGCAAGAAATTTATGATATTTTTTTACTGGAATCTTGATAAATGAGACTGGAATCCAGGATGATAGTTTGCTGTTCCTCTAATTTTACCGGTTTAGCAAGGGATTCAAATAAATAGGTAGCCGCCACTTTTCCCATTTCAAATGCAGGTTGTTTTACCACGGAAAGTGAAGGGTTCAACAGATCGGTAATATCCAAACAAGAGAAACAGATCAACTTCAAATCTTCAGGCACTGCAATTCCTTCCTCTTTCGCCACACGTAAGGTGGAAATGGCTAGACGCTCTACCGAGGCAAGGATGCCATCCGGTTTTGCATCTCTCAACAATTCACGGATATCTTCCGTATTCAGTTCCGCTTGGTTCACAGTATCCAATACCAATTGATCATCTACAGGAATCTTGTATTTTTTTAAGGCCCTTTTGTAACCATCCATGCGGACTTTACCTATGGAAATATTGGGATTGATGACCAAATAGGCAATTCGTTTACAACCATTTTTTATCAGATGTTCGGTTGCTAGGAAACTGGCCTCTTCATCATTACCCGTCACATAGACGGTATTGATATCATCATAATTTCGATCAAAGAAGACAATGGGAATATTATTATCCTTCAACAGGTTCAAATGGCTATGATCATTGCCTTCGCCCGAAGCCGACATCAGAATACCATCTACCCTACCATTGGAAAGGGAACGGATAATGGATGCTTCGTTCTGAACCTGATGGTCTGTCACATAAATCAAGGTATGATATCCTTTGGATCGTGTTACCAATTCTATTCCTTTGATCGCCTGACTGAAGAATTTATTTCCAAATTCAGGAATGATAATCGCAATTGTTTGGCTCTTGCTAACCCGCAAGTTACTGGCATGAAGATTAGGTGAGAACCCAATTTCTTCAGCCATTGCCAAGATACGTGCCTTTGTTTCCGGGTTGATGTCGTTACTATTCCGAAAAGCACGGGATACCGTAGACTTTGAAAGTCCAAGTTTTGCGGCCAGATCGATAATAGTTAATTGAGACATATAATGTATATGGTTGCGGCTCAAAGATATGGCAATTATCCTAATTTAAAAATAAAAGGCTTGCCAATATTCGGCAAGCCTTTAACTGATTGAAAAAATCTTGTTTATTTAAACCCTTATTAACCTTCTTTTAAGATCGAATTTACCTTATCAAACTCCTCCTGTACCTCTTTCGATGCTGGTTTGGTTATTAACGAAACAAGCACAATAGTCAAAAATCCCAATAAAAATCCAGGGATGATTTCATATACCGCTTTATAATCATGAGGAACATAAACCCAGATCAATACGGTCGCTGCGCCAACCAACATGCCCAAAAGACCTGCTATGGCGGTTGTTCTTTTCCACACCAACGATAAAATAATGATCGGACCAAATGCAGCACCGAAACCTGCCCAGGCATTACCTACCAGATTAAGGATACTATCTTTAGGTGTCAGCGACAAAAGAATAGCGATGACAGCAACAATCAATACCGAAATCCTACTCACCAAAAGCATATTCTTTGCCGAAGCCTGTTTATTGAAAAAAGTCTTATAAATATCCTCGGTCATGGAACTGGAAGTCACCAAAAGTTGGGAAGAAATCGTACTCATAACGGCGGCCAAGATGGCGGACAATAAAAATCCTCCGATCAATGGATGGAACAATACACGGGAAAGATGGATAAAGATAGTTTCTGACGCTTCCTTCGAGCCATCAAACTTGGTCATGGTAGCTTGGTCGAACTGTTGGAGATAGGCAATACCGAAAAGACCAACCAACATGGCGCCCCCAACGGTAAATATCATCCAGGTGATCCCAATTCTTCTGGCCTTCGGAATATCCTTCACACTGTCAATCGCCATAAAACGAACCAAAATATGTGGTTGTCCAAAATAGCCCAAACCCCAAGCCAATAGCGAAACAATGGAGACCGTAGTGGTTCCTTTAAACAGATCGAGGTAATTGCTGTTCTTGTTTTCGATGATATCCATGGTCGTTCCTAACCCTCCCAACTGGGAGATTAATACGATGGGAAGAATCACCAAAGCCAACACCATGATCGTCCCTTGCACAAAATCTGTTAGACTCACTGCCAGGAAACCTCCTAAGAAGGTATAGAGCACTACCACCGACGCAGTGAGGAACAAACCGGTATAGTAGTCCATATTAAAGGCCGATTCAAACAATCGTCCACCAGAAACCATACCCGCTGAGGTATATAAGGTAAAGAATACCAAGATCAGGATGGATGAAACCAACTTCAGCAGCTGGGTCTTATCCTGGAAACGGTTTTCAAAGAATACCGGAAGGGTAATGGCGTTTTTAGCTACTTCGGTATAGACCCTTATTCGAGGCGCTACGATCACATAATTGAAGAATGCTCCAATGGTAAGACCAATAGCGATCCATGCTGCGGATAGTCCAGAAAGGTACATCGCACCGGGCAATCCCATCAAAAGCCAACCGCTCATATCCGCTGCACCAGCAGATAAGGCAGTAACTGCCGCCCCCATTTTTCTACCCCCGATCAGAAATTCTTCCGAATTGGATGTGGATTTCTTCCAGGAATAAAATCCGATCGAGACCATTAACAGCATGTAAATGGTGATGGAAATAAGTTCGTATATATTCATATGGTTAATTGAAAAGATAAAGATGCTATAATTTTGGAAGAATTTCCATGGTTTTTAAATGATTATCCAATATAATTTTTGCCTCAGGCATCTTTGACGACCATTCTTTTAAGGTCTTTAAGGCGTCCATCTGATAAGGATAGAAATCCAAGGCTTTTTGGATCTGAAGGAAAGCGGCTTCGCTACCCCCTTTTTTCATGGAGAAAAGCGCCTTAGTCAATTCTTCAGATGCATAATATAGGGAAGAATGCTCTCCCTCCATTTTGTTGAAGAAAGCCTCTGCTTCCGCTATCCTATTCTGCGCTATTAACAGCCTAGTGATTTTCAGGTTATTTACGGGCGAAGTTCTGGAAGGATCACCGTCCCTCACCATCAATTTTGCTAAGAAATCCGACAGGGATTTAAGATCTCCTTTCTGCGCATAGGCTTCCGCATACAGCAATTCAAAATCAGCTCGGCCAGCTTGTGTTGCTTGTAAGGTCGGGTAGATCTTATCCAGATTCTCCAAAGCTTTATCAGCTTCCTGATTGGCCAATAAAGCTTCCAGGTATTGCATCCGGATGCCATAATTCTGTGGTTTCTGCGCAGAGATGTGCGCTAAAGTCTTAAGCTGTTCTTTATCGCCTAATAGTGCCCGCTGCCAAGCAGCAAAGATTTTTGCCTCGTCTTTCCTGTCCCTCAGGTAGGTTGAAATCTCTGATCCTTTTTTGATATATTCATCCGCCGTTTCAAGGGCTTCAACTAACCTTCCCCGATAGAAATAAAAATTACGGAGCGTGGCAGAGATCCTTGCCTGTTCCATATAATCCGTTTCCAGTTCATAGGCTTTTTGGTATAATCTCGCCAGGCCATCGACGTTTCCAGGATCCTTTGCCCCCAATAATCGCGCTTCTGCTAAATAGATTGGCGCATAATCAGCATCCAATGCTTTTGCTTGGTTCAATTTTTGGTTTGCCTCTTCAAATTTCTTTTGGGAGGTAAGGAATTCCGCATGGGCAAGGATTGCCGGAAGATAGGTCGCATCATATTGTAAGGCCGTATCGATCAATCTAATCGCCTCATCCAAGTCATTCCTGCTGCTATAATTTGCCAGATTCAAATAAACCTGAGACCAATTGGAAGCCATCGCTTTGTGATCCCCTGCCAGGTATGCCTTTTCTTTTTTGATCAGTTGATCAAGGAAGGCATACATTTCCGGATCCTTTGTCTGCAGGTCGGCCAAGGTATTCATGGATTTAAAATCCAAGGGATGCACTTTCACTTTTTCAAAGTAAGCCGGATAGGTCTGTGCAAAATACTCCGATTCATTGTTCTGTGAATAGTAGTCCAAGGTCCTACCGTTTTCCATCGCGCTGTAATAGAGCGATTTTATCTTTCTATTCTGCTCGTCGGTAAGTACCATGCCGTGGAACAGGTGTACATATTCATGCAGCAATACATTTCGTTCCTCAAAAGCACCACGTTCCACATATTCAATGGCTGCAGCACCTGAACCCACGCCTCTGATATCCATCCATTGCCTATTGTCAAACGTAGTATTGAACCTGAAATAAGGTGCTTTCATGGCAATGGCCAAATCAATGTGCAATGGTGGAATCACAAATAAGCGGTGCTGTTTGACGAGGAATGGAAAGTAAACCGTTGATGTATATAACTGGTTCCAGGCCATTCCTTTTGCTACATTTCCAGGATAATAAGCCACATCGGGAAAGACTTCCAGGAAATCTTCCATGTTATCAATCTTCGGATTCCGGAGGGATTGCATGATGCGATCATATGTCTTCAAGTATGGGATCCGTTTGGATTTAATGACAGCCGCTAATCCATTATGCGCCGGCCCATAATGTTTTTTCTTTTGTAGGATTTCGATAAATAGATTCTCCGAATTCCTTAACCTTTCTAATCGATCTAATGCATCAAAATCGCTGTATAGGAGCGATGCTTTATGCATAGCCGGTAATACAGAGTTTGGATATTTTGTACTAATCCGATCGATGACCTGATAGGATTCATTGATTTTATTGGCCGTGAACAGACTATCCGCCTGATTAAGATCTTGTCTAATTTCCTTTTCCTGTTTATCCAGGTAATCGGCGTAAGTCAGGTTGGTATGTCCATTTCCGAGATGCCAATGCGATTGGAAATGCAATGGGTTCAATTTTAGGGCGATTTCCCATTGTCCAACCATGGCATCCAGTTGGGTGGCGTCAATTCGTCTCCAAATGGCATATCCACAATAGAATCTAGCATCGGCATGGAACGGATCCAACTTCAAGCCTTTAACCAACACTTCCTCTGCTTCTTTAGGTTTCTGGTCCCAGAAAAATACATCCGCCTTTAGGAAATAACCTGCTGCCTGATCGGGGAAATGCTTGATCAGATCGTTAGCAAGTTGCAATGCTTCCGGATATTTCTTCTGTAGCATCAGCGCCCTTCCCAATACCATGGCATAATCCAGGTCATTGGCTGTTTGCGGCAGAATAGCTTTCATCAGTTGCTCTGCCTCCTCCAATTGCCAAGCTTCGATCAAGAGGATCGCTTTCCATTTCTGGATTTTTAGATGGCTGGATTCCTTCTGGTTCAATTCGCTCAAAAGTTCTTCGACCATCTTGAATTCATTGTTCAGCCAATTATATTTTGCTTGAACATCGATTTTATCGACCCTGGATAGATTCTTAATCGTGGGTAATTTCGTGTTTACATAAGTCCAATCGCCAAGGTCAAGTAGGCGGTTCATTACCTTCGCCGGATCGGATTTCCGATCTTCCAACGATTTGCGCTGCTGAGTGATCTCTTTTTCCAGCTTGGTTTGGATCTGTTGTAGATCGTCCAATAGGTCCTGCGCATTTAGGGTCAGGACAGATGATACAGCAAGAAAAAGAAGAAAAAAGTATTTTTTCATTTAATATTTCGCTGCTTGATCGGGTTTCGGAGTAGATAATTTGATGAACTGTCGGATGTCCTCATTGGCCTTGATCAGGTCTTCTTTTCGCAGGTACATCATATGTCCACTGCGGTACCCTTTGAAGCTCATTCTTGGAGCCAGTTTACCCGATGGATCCATCTGCCACATATTATATTTTGCATTGAAATAATCACATGCCCCATCGTAATAACCAGACTGAACCATAACATGTAGGAATGGATTGGCAGCCATGGCCTGTCTTAAGTTGTACCCAGTATTATCATTGCTGTTGTCCCAAGGATGAACATTGCCGAACATATTGTATTTCACATCCGATTTATACTTCAGTTCATTGGCATAATAGTAGTTAATGGCTGGAGTAAAGGAATGCAACCAGGAAGTCAGTTCCGCATTAAAATCGGGGCGTTCTCCGCCATCGCGCATGTCGATTCCCAAATAGCGGGAATCCAGACGACCGATGGTCATACCTTGATCCCTCAACAGTTCTTTCCAATACAGATTGGTGGAGATATCCATGTTGTTCTGGGCAATGACCGTTTCCGACAATCCGGAATACCTGGCCATCTTTTTAATGATGGCTGCTTTACTGTTGGCATCTAAGCTAGAGCCTTTTGCTATAGCCGGTAACAATTCATCCATGGTGAACTGCTCCACCTCGGGCAGCATCGCTTCCAATTCCTTGCTCTGCAGATCGGAAGGTAATTTTTTATGGAACCAGGCTGCTGCTGCATAATAGGGCCAACGTAAGGCTTTTTCCAAGGCACCATCCCTTTTGATTCCCAATTCTGTTGGAGATACCAAGATCACACCATTGAGGTACATCCATTGGTTGTTCTGAAGTTCATGGGCAAGTCCGGATACGCGGGTGGTACCATAACTCTCCCCGATCAAATACTTCGGAGAGGCCCATCTATTGTTCCTTGTCACAAAGGTATTCAACCATTCTGCTAGATATCGGATGTCGGCATTAATACCAAAGAATAATGATCGATCTGCCTTTTCATCCAGTATTCTGGAGAAACCGGTATTTACCGGATCGATGAATACGATGTCCGCTACATCGAGAATAGTATAAGGATTTTCCTTGACGCCATAGGGCTGTAAGGGATATCCTTCATCATCAATATTCAATAACCGTGGACCGGTATAGGCCAAGTGCATCCATACGGAGCCAGAACCTGGACCACCATTGAAGGAAATTACCAAGGGTCTTTTATTGCGATCCTGAATATCATCGCGGTAGTAATAGGTATAGTGAACAGTTGCCAAGACCTTTCCAGCATTATCCCAAACGGGTTGGGTGCCTGCTTTGGCTGTATAGGAAAATTTTTGTCCATTAGCGGTGATCTGGTGTTTGGTAGTTACCGCGGAATCAGCTAAGGGAATACGTTGGGCATGTGTTATGGAGATAAAGCATACTGCCAACATGGAAAAGAAAAGGTGTTTCATTTTATTTAGTAATTAGTAATCAGTATTTAGTAATTAGTATTTAGTAATTAGTATTTAGTAGTTAGACCTATGGCGCCCTCCGTCATTGCGAGGAGGTACGAGGAAGCAATCTTTGGATATGCGGCGCCCTTTGTAATGCTGTGATCGAATCTTTGTCATCCTGAGCGCAGTCGAAGGATCTGTACGGGTGCCACATGTAGATGCTTCGACTA
Source organism: Sphingobacterium sp. CZ-2 (assembly GCF_004526235.1). Taxonomy (GTDB): domain Bacteria; phylum Bacteroidota; class Bacteroidia; order Sphingobacteriales; family Sphingobacteriaceae; genus Sphingobacterium; species Sphingobacterium tenebrionis. Next base: position 1,823,102 of record NZ_CP038159.1, read on the forward strand.
CGCTCAGCATGACATGCGGGAAGATTGCTTCGTTCCTCGCAATGACGCGTGGCGGTTTTCAAAGCCCTCCGAATATACGAAAAAACGCATAAAAACAGAAAGCCCCGTCATCTATCGATAACGGGGCTCCTTTGTAAAATTAGGCGCCGACCTACTCTCCCACCTGTTACGGCAATACCATCGGCTCTGGCGGGCTTAACTTCTCTGTTCGGAATGGGAAGAGGTGGACACCGCCGATATAGGCACCTGAAGATCTTTATGAGATATTGTTCTTTTTATTTACTTGACACCGTACCACGCATGCAGTGGTCTAAATACTGACTACTAACTACCTGATACTGTCAATGCCGGCGGAGCCGTCATTGACATGTTATTGGAAGAAAGGATCAAAAAAGAGAGAGGACAACAGTACTATCCGCATTGGAAAGCTTCGGGTTATTAGTACCACTCGGCTTTGGTCTCTCAACCTTTACACCTGTGGCCTATCAACGTCGTCATCTTCGACGGCCCTTATGAGGAAGTCTCATCTCGTGGCTAGTTTCGCACTTAGATGCTTTCAGCGCTTATCTATCCCGGACGTAGCTACCCTGCCGTACACCTGGCGGCATAACAGGTTCACCAGCGGTCCGTCCAACCCGGTCCTCTCGTACTAAGGTCAGATCCACTCAAACTTCCAGCGCCCACAACAGATAGGGACCGTATGGCCGTCATCGGTGCCATCCTGTCGGGCGAGCGCGATCCTGGTGTCCTGCTGTCCCTGTGCCATACCAGGCTGCGCAGGACCAAGTCCCAGGAGATCCTTGCCGCCCTGGAGGGTTTCTATACAGAAAGGGGTGTGTTCGCCCTAAGGATCGCCCATGAGGCCTATCTGTTCTACATGAAGCAGATTGCCGAATGTGACCATAAGCTGGAAGCCCTGCTGCAGAAGGGCGGCGATGGCGGCAAAGGGACCCAGTCAGGGCCCAGGAAACCGATACGGCACAACAGGCCGGACATCAGGGACCTTGGCGCCCATCTGCTGGACCTCTTCCAGGGCAGGGATGCCACCATATTGCCCGGGATCACGGACTATACCTGGATGCAGATCTACAGCGAGACGGGAAACGATCTGGAACGATGGGCCACGGAGAAGCATTTCACAAGTTGGCTGGGGCTATCTCCGGGGCAGAACAGCTCGGGCACAAGTAGCAGAAGGGTCAAGCGGAAGGGGAAACCGCTGACCGGACAGATATTCCGGGTCATTGCACAGGGACTCCTACAGAGCAAGAAAATAGCGATCGGGGAATTCGGACGAAGGCTTCGGGCCAGAAAAGGGCCTATGATCGCCATCAAAGCCATGGCCAACAAATTGGCAGCACAGTATTGGCGACTGATGGTAAAGGGGACCACCTATGTGGAACAAGGGGTGCAGACCTATGAAACACAATTGAAAAAGCAGAAGGAAAAGTACCTGAACAGGTTGGCACTGGAGTTCGATATGAAATTAGAGAAGATACATTGACCTGATTAACAATAGGTTATACAACATGTCATTGGTAGCGAAGTCGAAGGATCTGTACGCAGGCATACGAACAGATGGTTCGACTCCGCTCACCATGACATGCGGGAAGATTGCTTCGTTCCTCGCAATGACGTGGGAGTCGCAATGACGCTGGCCTCCCAATGACGCGGAAAGTTCAAGACATAGTAGGAGTCATTTTTTCTTCAATTTTCAAGTGAGATATATGTACCATGTAAGTGAGTTGTAAGTGACTTACACCTCACTTGAAAAAAGAAAAAAGCAAGCAAGCACCTCACCCCAAAAGAAGCTTTTTCTTTAGATCCTGTTTATAAAAAAAACAATTCCTAATTCTCCTAAGGTCAAATCCTAATTCTCCAAAATTTAATCCTATTTTTCCGAAAGCCAGATCCTATTAAACAACACTTCTTTCTCTGCTTGAAAATCAACCTGAATCTCCTGCGCCTTATCCATCGAAAATTCACCCAATACCACATCCAAAAACTCCTCCACATACCAATTCTGGTTAGGTTCCACAGTAATCTTTCCATTAGGCTTGGCCACTGCCTTCCAAGTTCTGCCATTCGCAGTAATGGTCAGCCCTATATCTTCTTTGGCAGGATTATGTAAGGAAGCTTCTAATTGATAATTTCCTGATTTTGGTACATATACTTTCCAGCTCACTTTTTGATTCGGTTTTAACTTCAAATGATCCGGGCTAGTTCCATCAAATCCCTTATACTCCAGTCCCTTACTGATCGTGTTTGTAGCATTCAAACTAAATCCTCCAAATGTAGATTCCCCTACGATTTCCTTGTTGATATCCAACTTATCCATCGTCAGCTTGATCACCGAAACATAAGGATCAGGTTGATCCCCTGCACAATGTATATGCAATAAAGGGCCATTCTGCTCAAATTTCAATGCCTTGCGACCGGAGGAAGTCAATAGTTCCACCTTATTGGGCTTACTGCTTAGCCCAGTTACCTGAAGAATTTTATCCAATGGCCAATTATACACATGCAGATACAATGCACCAGTCTTTTTATTCAAGGTGATCTTTCCCCAATCGTGTTGGGAAGACCGAATTTCCAATCCGGTGTTCATATATACCGATTCGCCATAGTTAGCAAGCCATTTCCCCATGGTCTCTAATCGTTCAATTCCTTCATACGGAACCGATCCATCTGCTCTAGGGCCAATATTTAAGGTATAAGACCCATTCAGGCTCACATTATTGATCAAAGATTGGAACAGTTGATTCGTTGATTTCCATTCGTTCTCCAAGGCATTGAATCCCCAGGAATGAGCGATCGTGCCAGGGGTTTCCCAGATATGGGTGGTATAAGCCGATCCAAATTGGTTATCACCCAATGTTTCGAAGTCCACATGTTCGTTTTCTATAGGTAGCCCCAAACGGGAGTTGATCAAGCAGTTGGGTTGCAGGTCGTGGATCAGGTTGGCCAATTGGTCCAACTGTTCTTTTTTGATGATGCTTTGTTGGTAGGGGATCCACATGTCAAACCACATCATCGCAATATCACCATAATTACTTAGCAACTCCCTGACCTGAGGGATCACTTTTTCTTGCCAATATTGGTTGTATTGAGCATCTGTAACCCTTCCGGTAATTTCCTGGTTATGATTCCATGCAAATGGATGTTGCCAATCGATCCAATGGGAATAATAGAAACAGAGTTTGATGTTGTGTTTTTTACAGGCTTCAGCAATTTCCTTGATCACATCCCTATTGGTTCCACTTAATTTGGGTAGGGAGTAATCACCTACCTTTGTATCCCAAAGGGCCACACCATCATGGTGCTTAGAGGTAATGATGATGTATTTCATACCGGCTTTTTTGGCCAGTAACACCCATTCTTCTGGATTGATTTTATCCCAGTCGAATCGTTTGGCAAGCGCTCCGTATTCGGCTTCCCCAATCCGGTTCCGGTATCGGATCCATTCGGCATAGTTGTTCGGGTGTCTAAGTCTTTCGCCTTTCCAGATCCCTTCCGTGGCACTGTACAGCCCCCAATGAATGAACATGCCGAAGCGTTCGTCCTCTAACCATTGGGCTTTATTGGGTTGTTGGGCAGAAGTTAATAAACAGTAGCAAATCAGAAACAAAGTACAGATGGCTGATCTCATAAAATTTGGTTTTATTGTGGCTTACAAGATAATAAAAAGGGGTTTAAAAAAAATCTCGTGGAGCAGGGCGCCCCACGAGAAACCATTATATTAAAAATTGAACCTTTAGTTCTTTTTAGCCCACCAAAGCGGGGTAAATATTTGGTCTTCACCACCCAACTGCGTAACAGCTTTGTCGTAATTAGTCTGATCGGCAGAGCGGAAAGATGAAGGATATCTCAAACGTTGAGGGAAGAAATTCACCTGATTTTTTGTGTAATTAGATGAATTCAACTGTAACATGGTTTGGATTGGTTGTTCTACAGCAGGGTTTTCGAAAAATGGTAAACCTAATCTTCGGTGATCACTCCATGCTTCCAAAGCCATATAAGGGAATGTAGCAATGTATTTCTGCGTGATGATCTTTGTTAGTTTATCATTCTTCACCGTACCATTTTTATAAATGGTATTGGATGGATACGGAATCTGCGCAGTTCCAGGTGCCCCAGTGTATGCATCAATGAATTTTACGGTATGAGAAGCAGGTGGTTCCGTAACATGGTCATAACTTACAGAAGTACCCACGCGGTTATAGTTGGTAGAAGCTTTATATGCTGCTAAATGGCTACTCACACCCCAATATTCAAAATTCTGTTCAATACCTTTTTCATAAGCGGCTTTATCCGACATCGGGGTTGACCAACCTCTCAATGCCGCTTCGGCCATTAGGAAATGGGATTCCCAAGAAGCAAAGAACAACCTTTTCTGTGTACTCGTTCTGAACTTGTTGATCATTCCAGGTAGGCGACCATTCTGACCACGAAATACAAGGTTAGATGCTAGACCACCCCATGTTCCACCAGTGAAAGCATTCCATGTGTATTTTGTATCTAAAATATCTGTCCGTGTATCTGAAACCTTGATTGAAGCTTCTTGGGTGCTGGCTGCCGGCCAATATTCTCCATCCGTTTTATTTCCAGGAACGAAGAAGGCTTTATAAGCACGTGGGTCCATTTTATTTGGCATACCATCCAAATAATATCCTTGAGAAGGATCGTTGGATTTTACCGAGAAATTGGAAAGATATCGTGTTCCAAAATCATCCTCAGGTTTGATCTTTTCTATTATGCCTTGATTGGTAAATTGATCGGCTGTTTTAATACCTCCTAAACCGATGAATATATTGTTGAGGGTAGCTGAAAGGATTTGTGTGTTCCAGCTTCTGGACATGACGCCTGAAATTGGGTCCCAACCATCTTTTTCTTGAACACCAAAGTTCTGTTCTTTCGTTTCGATGAATTTATTCGTAGCAACTGCAGCCTCAAATTCTGATTTTGCCTTCGCCGCATCTACTTCAGACAAGCGCATAGCGAAACGCATCCTCATGGAATTGGCAAATCTGATCCAATTCTCCCAATTGAAACCATAAGCCGCATCGTAAGATTTGATATCACCATTTGCAACACTTACATCAATTTTGCTGGTAGCATCTTTTAACTCGTCAAAAAGATAGTTGTAAACCTCTTGAACCGTATTGAAAGTTGGGTTGGTTCCTTTGAACGATTCGATCGGGGCAGGTCCAAAGTTATCCGATAGTTCACTCATCAGATAAGCTCTCCAGATACGAGCCACTTGTTTCACGTTTTCATTGTGTGCAGCTGCGGTTCCATTGGCGGCTTGCTTTTCGGCTATCTCGATGGCTGCGTTCGCATTGTTCAACCATTCGGAAATATAACGCCAATAATCACCATTAAACGTATCATCATCAACACCCATGTTTAGGTAATTGAAATAATGATGTCTTGCTGCGGTTTTCCAATAGTACACATATACCCTTTCTGCAATGTGTGGATCTTGCTGCGCGCCAATAATGGCGTTGTTTAGAAAATATTCAGGTTTTACCTGATTTTCATTCGCCGCTGTTGGGCTGGTATTTAATTCTTCGAATTTACTACAGGAAGCAGTTATTCCTCCAATAAGCAAAGCGAAAGTTATTTTTGATATGATATTTTTCATGATTGTCTAATTAGAAGCCTACAGAAATATTAAGGAAGAAAGATCTGGAAGTTGGGAAAGATAAGTATTCAAATCCTACGGCATTGGTGCTCAATGCAAAGGTCGATTCTGGATCAACCCCTTTTCCATAGCTTTTTAACATCGCCAAATTGTTCACTGAGATTCCGAATTTTGCAGATTTTACAGCTGAGGACTTCAGCACCTGACTTGGGATGCTGTAGTTCAACATTAAGTTTCGGATACGGATGTTTGTTGCATTCAATAGGTTGTGTTCCGTAATCCCCAAGTTACCATTGCCAGCAACAGCTGCCCAATAATTTTCAGGACTTACTTCTTTGTTGTTCTGTACATAGGTGTCTTTATCTAAGATAACTCCATCCACTACGAAATTAGCTCGGTCACCATTCACTACGGTTTCTGCAGAAGAACCACTTAACTGTATAGCACGGTGTGTTCCTGCGAAGAATTTACCACCGAAACGACCATCGACCTGGAAGCTCAATCCGAAGTTTTTATAAGAAAAAGAGTTGGTTATACCTACTAATGCACGTGCTGTTTGGTCACCCAACATGGTTGTAGGACCAGAAGCTTTTTGTGGAAGCCCAGTTTGGGAAGCCAAGATTAACTTTCCATAATGCTCAGATTCTACATCCTCAACTCTTAAGAATCGTGTTCCGTAGATGGCACCATAATACTTGCCTTCTTCAGCAAAGATTTTCACATCATCATATCCGCCTAGTTCCGTACGTTTTACGTCATCATGTAATTTGATGATTTTGTTCTGGTTGTGGGATACATTTGCTCTAAGATCCCATTTCAATGGGGTATCTCTTAAGATGTTCGCATTGAAAACCACCTCGAAACCTTGGTTTTGAATATTACCAGCATTAGCTTTGAACCCTTGGTATCCTGATAGGTTGTTCATTGGGATATTGATCAACTGATTGGTCGAATTAGTTTTGTAATACGCAAAGTCGATTCCGATACGATCATTCAAGAACCTGGTTTCAAAACCTGCTTCAAAACTTTTCTGCAACTCATTCACTACACCTGGATTGAAGAGGATATTTCCTTTGGAAGCTGTCGTTACGTTGTTCGGGTCATTACCTACATTATACGTGTTGTATAATTGGTATGGGTCCATATCACGACCAGTTTCGGCATAAGAAGCTCTAATTTTTGCAAAAGAGAACCAAGATGGCATTTCCCCATTTACACGTACAAGATCAGAGATGATCAATGAAGTACTTGCAGAAGGGTAGAAGTAACTGTTATTGTCTGGATGTAAAGTAGAAGTCCAGTCATTTCTTGCCGTCAAAGTAATAAACCAGAAATTACTATAGTTGATATCTAAGCTGGAGTAAACCGAGTTGATCTGTTTTCTGGAAATACTTTCAGAAATACTTGGGTTTCCAATGTTATTACCTAATGTGAAAAGATTTGGAACACGTAGGTTTCCTGCAGAAGAATTGATTCCATTTCTGTTTCTCTCCATGATCTGTCCATAAAGCGACAAAGCACCACCCCAGTTTCCAAAAAGATTATCTTTTCTCGCGTGGATACTAGCAATGTAGTTGTTTTCATAGAACTTATCCACCCCAGTAGAGTAGGAGTTGTTCAAGTTTGCCCCTGTATAGGTTTTGGATTCGTATTTGGTGCTGTAGGTATCAGTACCTACACGTGCATCAGCACTTAACCAATCATTGAAATCGTATTTTACCGTAGCGTTCATTAAATAACGGTCGCGGGTATCTGTACTCAACTTATTATGAGCAGCCCAATATGGGTTTACCGGTGCATCAGCTGGATCCGTATACCAGATTTGATTCACCCCTAGTTCATCCATCCCTGTTTTGAATTGGGTAATATCCAATGAACGTGGAAACAATAGAACCTGGGAGTAGAAGTTACCATCGTTATGACCACCTACAGCTCTGTTATAAGCCATGTTTTTCATGTATTGTACTTTTACATCAGTACTCCATTGGTTTCTTTCACCAAATTTAGCGTTTACACGGTTGATCAAGTTCAATCTGTTCAACTTCATCCCTGGCGTTTTGCTATCATCATGTAGGTAAGTGGCAGAAGTGTATAGGTTTACTTTGTCAGAAATCGCCTGTTGGAAGTTGATGTTCTGTGTTGTACTGAAACCTGTTTTAAAGAAGTTGGACATGTTGTCATAAGCGGAAAGATTGGCTTTAGAACCATCCCACATATCGACTTCCTGGCCAGCAATCTTTGCTCCCCAAGAAGTACTCGCCAAACGACCATAAATACCACCAGCACCTTGTGAGAATGTGCTTTGAAGTTCAGGTGTCATAAACATGTTTTCAATACCTGTAATGGTCGAATAACTTATTCCTACACCATCTTTAGCTTTACCTGATTTTGTTGTGATCAAGATAACCCCATTGGAAGCTCTTGAACCATATAAAGCTGATGCAGCACCACCTTTTAATACGGACATGCTTTCGATATCCTCTGGGTTTAAATCGCCAAGACCGCTACCCATATCGGCAGTAGGATTCCAGAAGTCATTATTGGATGCACCCACAAAGTTATCCATAGGCACACCATCCACAACGATCAAAGGCTGGTTGTCACCAGTTAATGAATTGAAACCTCTTAAGATAATTTTGGATGAAGAAGCCGGTCCTCCAGAACCTTTAACGACCTGAAGGTTAGAAACCTTACCAGCTAAAGCGTTCGCTACGTTATTTTCACGCGCATCTGTTAAAGATTCTCCTTTTACTTCTTGGAAAGAATATCCAAGCGCTCTGCGCTCTCTTTTAACCCCCATTGCTGTTACTACAACCTCATCAATGTTGCTATTGTCGGCAGATAGGGTTATATTATGGGTAGCTCCAGAAACAGTGATTTCCTGGAAAGCATAGCCCATACTTGAAAAGCGGATTTTTTGGCCATTATCAGCTTGGATGCTGTAATTACCATTTTGATCTGATTGTGCAGCCCGGTTGGTACCCACCACCGTTACACTGACACCAGCCAATGGACCATTAGCATCTGTTACTCGCCCCGTAACAGTTTGCTGTGCAAATAATGTCGTAATGCTCAATAGCATAACCAACATTATACTGCAACTTTTTGCGTAAAGATTACTCATTTGTTGATGATTTAATTGATTAAATTTCTGTTAAATAATTCTTGTAAATGCTCTTGTCTGAATTACCAATGCAGACGCAGGCAGATCCTATTAGTTGTATGTGTTTGGTATTAGAAAATTTGATTTTGGTGTTTTTTGATAATCGTTGGATGGTAAATTCCAAAAGGGCGGAATTGATCTGAGGGGCCAGGATAGTTTTCGCCTGCGCACCACGACCTGAAACCACCACCATTTCCGGATTGATTATGTGGATTAGGGTGGCTATCCCCTTGCCCAACATATACCCGATACGACTTATTGCTTCAATAGCCAATTGATCACCTGCGTTTGCCGCAGTTAATAATTGATCGCCAGTGATGTGGTTATTTTGCTGCTGATAATCCTTTAATAAAGAAGACTCTTCACCTTTTGAAAGTTTCTCGGTAGCAAATTCGATCGCTGCAATCAGCGATGCCTCCACCTCCAGACAACCTTTTTTGCCACAAGAACAAAGCTTGTTTTGATTAGATAAAGGAATATGGCTGAATTCTCCCGCATACCCAGAATGTCCACGATAAAGTTCGTTATCAATGATCATTCCCAGTCCTACACCCCAATTGAGGTTTACCACCATGACATTTCTGGCATCTTTGGCTTGTCCAAAATAATGTTCGGCTATAGCGATTGCTGAAGAATCATTTTCGATAAAAACAGGGAGGTTAAACGTTTTACCTAAATTCGCTTGAAAATCATAAAATGGCGATTCAGCTGTGAAAGAGTTGTTTTTTCCGGATTTGCTATCCACAAATCCTGGAATACTGACCCCTAAGCCAAAGATCGGTTTGTCTTGAACCAATAACATGGTTTGCCTGATAAAGGCAACCAATTCTTCATAAGCGTTTTCCCCTTTGAGTGGAATTCGTTGAGTAGAGATTTCCGTTTGAAATTCGTTTTTGAAGTCAGTAATAACGACCGATGTGTAAAATTGATCGATTGCCACACAAACGATTAATGGGAGCTGTTGGCTGTTTGGAATGAATTGAGCAGCCCGCCTTCCGCCTGTTGAAGGAGCAAGCCCATCTTGTTGAATCAAATCCGATTGAAGAAGTTTATGGATAGAATTCGTTATGTTGGGCACACTCTTCCCAATAGAGGAGCTAAGCTCTGCAATCGATTGCGGACTTGAAAAGTATAAACTTTTTAATATCGACAATTTTAGGTTATCCACGGCTAATACGTTTTATTAAACTTATTGTAAAGTTATGTTAAAAATTTCTTAACATACAAATTCTTTTTAAAATTTTTAATAAGTACTGTTCTACTATTTAAAACCTACTCAAAGTTTAAGATTATATATGCGTGTTTATGCGTTTTTATAGTAATTCAAACTAAATGTTGCATTATTTGAGCTTTGAATGCCCAATAATAATTGTACCTTAGTTAGAATTATTAAATTATGAAGCAACGTTATTACTCTTTGGATGTGTTCAGAGGTGCTACAGTGGCGCTAATGATCATGGTGAATAATCCAGGTACTTGGTCATCGATGTTTGCCCCGCTAAAACATGCACCTTGGCATGGTTGTACGCCAACCGATCTGGTGTTCCCATTTTTTCTGTTTGCTGTAGGAAATGCGATGTCATTTGTGATTCCGCGCCTTCAAGAGGCAGGGGATGGAGTATTCTGGAAAAAAGTCATTAAGCGAACGGTTTTGATTTTCCTGATCGGTTTAGGGCTCAATTGGTTTCCTTTTGTACAATGGGTGGATGGAACGCTGCAATTCCGAGAGTGGGTAAGCAGTGTGGATCCCGATAAAGGGGTTCGGATTTTAGGGGTTTTACAGCGTATTGCTATTGCCTACTTTTTTGCTTCGGTATTGGCCTATTATTTTAAACCTCGGACCCTAATTTATATTTCAGCCGTTATCCTTTTGGGATATTGGGGCCTGAGCGCATTTTTAGGAACGGGGGATCCCTATTCGTTGGAAGGCTGGTTTGGAACAGCGATCGATAAACAGATTCTGGGGGTAGCCCATATGTATAAAGGTGAGGGGGTTCCCTTTGATCCGGAAGGTTTCGTGAGTGCCATGCCTGCGGTAATCCAAGTGGTATTCGGTTATCTGGCGGGGGTATTTATCAAAAAACAGGGACAGGTGGATTGGCTTTGGACACGGGTTCCACAGAGTCAGGAACCACATTTCAAATTGTTGTCTGGGATGTTTGTGACCGGGTTTATTCTATTGGTATTGGCTTGGACCTGGTCTTTAGGATTTCCCATCAACAAAAAAATATGGACCAGTTCCTATGTGTTATACACAACAGGATTGGGCGTGATGACGATCGGATCGATGATCTGGTATATCGAGGTACAGGGAGTCAAGAATAAGCTTACCCAGTTTTTCGATGTGTTCGGAAAAAACCCGTTGTTCATTTTTGTGTTGAGTGGGTTATTACCAAAAACATTGGCTTTGATCCGAATTCCAAACGGATTTGCGGAGGATGGAAAAGCCTTGTTCACCACACCTTTGGCCTGGTTCTATAAAAATGTTTGTGCGCAGATTCCTGGTCCTACAGAGATAGGTTCTTTTGTGTATTCCCTGTGTTTTCTGGCCTTTATGTGGGCCATCTGTTACTGGTTGGACCAAAAGAAAATCTATATCAAGGTATAAAGGATAGGGTAATTCCCTGTAAATGAATAATAATTTTAAAAAGTTGCTGATAAACATTATCTTTGCAGCCAATTAATAAATTTTTTAACGCTTTAATATTATTCAAGAATGTATTTAAGTAAAGAGTACAAAGCTGATATCTTCGCAGAATTTGCAGGTGCAGCAGAAAACACTGGTTCTGCAGAAGGACAAGTAGCTTTATTCACTAAAAGAATCGCTCACTTAACTGAGCATTTGAAAAAAAACAGAAAAGATTTTAACACACAACGTTCTCTACAAATGTTAGTAGGTAAACGTCGTTCTTTATTAGCTTATCTGTACAAAAAAGATATCAACAGATATCGTGCGATCATCAAAGGCTTAGGCTTGCGTGATATCATCAAATAAGCTTTTAGTAAAAAAACAGAGGAGCCCCGAATTTCGGGGCTCTTTCTTTTTGTGATATGGTTTATTTCCAGAATGGATTCTGTTCCAGGTTTTCGTTCAGTTCCAATTCTTGGGTAGGCAATGGATAAAAGTAATCCTTCGTTTCATCAAATACCTTTTTGATATGAGGATTGACGATGACATTTCCACTGGTTCCATTTTCCAATAAAATTTCGGATCCTAATTTCAATAATTGAATGCCAGAGGCTGTCGGTTTTGTGCCTTCATAGATCCAGACATCTTCTTTCCCATCACCATCAAGATCAAATTTTCCAATACTTGGGAAATACATTCCCTTGAATTGACGGGTAACTAATTGTCCTGCTTTCCAGCGTAAAATATCATCCCAACGGTAAGTTTCCATCACCAGTTCAATCCGACGTTCCCTGCGAATTTCAAGAATGACGCCTTTGTTGTTCCCTGATACCAGCGGATAGTCTGTTGCTAGAATCTTATCTGGATTGCTGTTCGCTGCATCTTTATTCAAACCAGGCATTTGGATTCTTGCCCGGATTTTATTGATGGAGAGGTCAAGATCTGCTTGCGTCAAGAGCCCAAGCTCCGCACGGGCTTCAGCATAGTTTAACAGTACTTCCGCATAACGAATAACAGGCATATCATTTTCCGACCGATTATAATTATCATACATCGGATCACCAACAAATTTGGTCAATTGATAGCCGGTTACTGAATTTCCGAAGTTTGGCGCTAATTGAGCAACCCCACCGATCCGTTTATATCCTGGGTATCGGATCGTTTGGGATAATCGAGGATCTCTATCCTTCATTTCTTCCAGAAAGGTCAATTTATCGTAGTTCGGTTTGTCCGTAAAACGGGATCCATCTTTCATGAGGTAAGAATTCACCAATGATTTTTCTAGTCCCGGCTTACCATAAGATGCGGTAATGGTATAATAATTGACATTATGCCAGATCTGTAAAGCATCCGAGAATTTTCTGGTCAGGATCACCTCTTGGTCAATACTGTTTACAGAACGGAACAATGCCGCATAGGAATCAATTCCTGCACCCACATAGATATCATATTGTTTTTGGTCGATCAATTTTTTGGATGCATCTGCCGCCGCTTCCAAAAGTTTGTCGGCACCTTGAAGATCTAATTCCGTATGATATTTTCTAAATGTCCCTTCAAATAGAGCAACCCTAGATTTTAAAGCCAAGGCTGTCCATTGGGTGATTCTGATATCCGATTTTTTGTCTGCCTTGATTTTCTCAATGGCATAATCCAGATCGGCCAAAATGGAATCCACGATCAAAGTACGGGGGTCTCTTTTTTTCATCAATCCTTCTTCATCGGATTCCGAAAGAGTTTTGCCGTACCATGGCACATCGCCGAACCTTTTTAGCTTTTCGAAATAAAAATAGGCTCTGAAAAATCTAGCTACACCAGCATAAGGGGCAGCTTCAGCTTCGCTGAGATTATTGAAGCAGTTTTCCAGGAAGAAGTTGATGTTCCTGAGTTCACCCCAGCTCCATCCTCCACCAGTTGTTGGGACAATTCTTTTTCCGGAGATATTATCTTCCAACGTTGTTTTCACAATATTGTCTACACCTTCATTATAGATGCCCTCGGCTGATGGTAAATAGTTGTAGAAAGAATTGGTATAAAGTTCCAGGTCTTTTTTTGTTTTAAAAGAGGCATCGGGAGATACGCTAGCCTCGGGAGTTCTATCTAAGAAATCCTTGGAACAGCTGCTAAGACCAAAAGCTGTGATTATGACGAAATAAATTAATTTTTTCATGATTTAGAATGTAAGGTCAAGACCGAATGAGAAAGTTTTGGAATAAGGATAAGCTCTACCGTTGGTTTCTTGGGCAGCCTGTTCAGGGTCGATGTATTTGGAGCGTAGTTTTGTTGCAGTCCATAAATTTTCACCAGAAAGGAATATTCTCGCCCTACTTAACTTCATTTTCTGGGCAATGGAGATTGGAAGAGCATAACCTAGGGTCAGATTCTTCAAGCGTATGTAAGCTAGGTCCTGAAGATATCTATCCGTTCTTACGTTCAATGAACCTCGGTTGTTTAAGGCGATGTATCCTCTTAACAATGGGAAATAAGCATTAGGATTTTCTGGTGTCCAAACATCATCATTAAAATCTTTCGGGATAAACGAATAGTATGGACGTGAATATGGTCCCCAGAATTTGTCGGAATTATTCCCAGGCCACCAATTCTGTTTGCCAATACCTTGGAAGAATAGGGAAATATCAAAACCTTGATAATTAGCTCCCATATTGATCCCAAAATTGTACCTCGCACGGGAATTACCGATGATAACCTGATCTCCAGGTTCAAATACGGAGTTTTTTCCATTATTTACAATTCCGTCTGGCGTTCCGTCTGGTCCAGAAATGTCCACAAATTTTAAGTCTCCCGCTTGCAGTTTTGACCAGTTTCCTGGTGCAGATAGACGTTGGTTATCGACATAGTCCTGGTTGATGGTCCAACCATTGGCTTCTTCGTTGGATTGGAAAAATCCATCCGTTTTATAGCCCCAGATTTCACCTAATGTTTGACCCACGTAATAATTGTTGAGCAGCTTTTTCTCGTTATCAAAACGGGTGATCTTTGCTTTAGAATCAGACAGTCCAATCCCAAAATTGTATCCAAATGGTTTTTCATTGATCAAGAACTGATCTCTCCAGGTCATGGATAATTCCCATCCTGTATTTCTCAAATCGCCGGCATTGGTCCTTGGTGAAGAGGCTCCATAAACAGCAGGCAAGGTTTTTCCAGGGATCAACATATCCAATGTTTCACGGATAAAATAATCAAATGATACGGCGAGCTTATTTTGGAAGAATTCCAGATCAGTACCAAAGTTTAATGTATTTGTTCTTTCCCAGGTAAGATCTGCAGAAATTGGGGTAGGGATGCTTAGGTATTGCGACCGGGCACCATTGATGATATAGGTATTTGTTCCAGCATTTAATAATGGAATGTATCCATAAACACCAGCTTCCTGCGCATTACCCAGAGCTCCATAAGACACCCTGAACTTTGCTTCGTTCAATACTGGTTTTAGACTTTGCATAAAGTTTTCCTCCGAAATACGCCATCCAGCTGAAAAGGAAGGGAAAAACCCATAACGTTGTCCGGTAGGGAATTTAGATGTTCCATCGTAACGACCATTTACCTCTAATAGGTATCTCCCTTTATAATCGTAATTGATACGTCCAAAGAAACCCATTAATGCCCAAGTATTGGCTCCACCATTCAAAATTGGAATACCAGTTCCCAAATTGAAGTCATTCAGATCTTCGGATAATAAGTTGGTCTGGGTTCCGCCCATGTTCTTATAGACGTTCAGTTCTTGGTTAAAACCAAGGGTAGCTCCAAAATTATGGTCTCCGAAGTTTTTGATATAATTGGCAAATAAGTTCATGGAATGCTTGCGGGTCAACGCGATGGATTCCACTAATTGATCATTTCCTAAATAATTGATCACTCCTGGAAAAATGGACCATGGTGCTTGCGTGCGTCTGTTAAAGCGGGAAATAGGATTATACGTGAAAGTATAATTACCTGTTACCGTAAGTTCAGGTAATGGTTGGAATACGGCTTCAAATAAGTTTACAAATTCGTAATCCTTTTCTCCGCCTTTGGATTTTCCATATAATAGATCGGCCATAATACCATCACCGATGTTGTAGTTGTTCAGCTCAGTTCTGTAGGTGGCCGTTCCATCGGGGTTCACTGGGACATAGGATGGAAGCGCATGGACAGTAGTAGAAATAAAGTTATTATTGGCATCTACGCTGGAGTTCCATCCCGGATAGGTATAGCTTTGGTAATTCAATTGGGAATTGTTGCTGACACGTAGCCAGGAAGTAACTTGCCCATTGATCCTTGAACGTAGGTTAAAAGAATCGAATTTATCTTGGGTCACTTTCATCAAACCGCCTTTTTCATACATACGTCCAGAAAGGTAATAATCGATCTTATCTGAACCGCCCGAGAAGGTCAGCGCATGTTCCATAGAATTCATGTTCTTGCGATAGAAAGTATTCCACCAGTCGGTATTGGCATAATAAACATATTGGTCCTTACCATTTCTGTTTTGAATAACAACTGCAGGTAATGAAGGATCCTCTTTACGTTTTAATAGTTCGGCATAATCCTCATCGGTATAGCCGGTATAGCGGTTTCCTGTTGCTCTAACAAATGCCTCATCATTCAGAATGGCTGCATCATAGCCACTCGTCATAAAGTCTGTGCTTACCGTTAAGTTGGAAGTTGCAAAATTATTGTTGTAACTAATGTTCATTTTACCAGCTTGGCCCCGTTTGGTGGTCACTAACATAACACCAAAGGCGCCTCTAGCACCATATACAGCAGCAGCCGAAGCATCTTTCAATACGGAAATGGATTCAATATCTCTCGGATTGATGTTGTTGATGTTTCCCGGTACACCATCAATTAACACCAATGGGGCCGCATTCGCGGAGTTGATGGATGCGAAACCACGGATATTTATGGAACCTTCACCACCCGGGCGTCCATTCGAGAAATTGATGTTTAAGTTCGGAACTGCACCCTGTAATGCTTGCGTAGCATTGGATACGGAACGATCCTCTAAAATTTTGGAGTCGATTTGTGCCACAGCTCCAGTAAGATTTACTTTTTTCTGTTTACCATAACCCACGACAACCACTTCGTCCAATGACTCGTTGCTAGATTCTAGTACAATTCGGGAATACTCTTCTTGAATATTGAGGGTTTGAGGAGTATAACCCACCATAGAAAAACGTAATTGATTTCCTGTGGAGCCAGCGATCTCGAATTCGCCATTTTCATTTGTCTGGGTAGAAGCGGACGAGCTCAAATTGCGGACAGAAACTCCGGTGATAGGCTCACCTGTGGCATTTGTGATTTTACCGCGTAGAAGGTTTTGGCCTTGAATGATTTCCAAATGGTCAATAAAGGCAGGTTTTCGACCTGCTTGTACCGATGACCATGTACAGAAAGACATTCCTAAAAGGATAGGCAGAATAGCATAACTCTTTTTCATGTAGGTAGTTTTAGGATGTTTTTAAAGTTGCAAAGAAATGGTTAGAATGTTTTGATACCATTAAGGATATGTTACCAAATGGTAAAAGGTTTTAGGTAATTGTTGCTACCTAGGTGTAAGGGGTTTAAGGTTTAAGAAATATGTTTAGTTAGTATAAATTTAATATGAATTCTTTCTGCTTGTAACAAAAAATTAATATTTAACATTTCTACGGCATTTTCTATTGTTGTGATAAGGATTAATCTTATGTATCATTTATTGATGTGATAGAAATAAAAATTATTTACCTTTGTGCGATTAAAAATGTCAAATTAAATAGATGCATGTAAATTGACGCAAGTGCATCAAAACGAACGAACAATGAGTTATAACGAAAAGAAAGTAACAATTGAAATGGGTGGCGGGTTAGCTCCCATTGAATTGTCGACTGGGAAATTGGCTAAACAGGCTGATGGATCAGTAGTTTTAAAGCAAGGAGCAACGATGTTGCTAGCGACCGTGGTTTCTGCAAAGGAGCCAAAAGCGGGAACAGATTTCCTTCCTTTATCGGTAGATTACCAAGAGAAATATGCAGCCACAGGACGTATTCCAGGTGGTTTTTTACGTCGTGAAGCAAGACTTTCAGATTATGAGGTTTTGATTTCAAGATTGATCGATAGGGCTTTACGTCCATTATTCCCTGATACCTACCACGCAGATACACAAGTAATGGTTTCTTTGATCTCTGCAGATAAAGAGATCATGCCTGATGCTTTGGCAGGTTTAGCAGCTTCTGCAGCAATCGCTGTTTCTGATATTCCTTTCAATGGCCCAATCTCTGAAGTGCGTGTAGCGAAGGTAGATGGTCAATTAGTGATCAACCCTACGGTATCGGCTTTGGAAAAAGCAACATTGGAATTTATCGTAGCAGGTTCTGCACAGGATATCGTGATGGTAGAAGGTGAAGCCAATGAGATTTCTGAAGCTGAAATGGTAGAAGCAATTGCTTTTGCACATGATGCCATCAAAAAACAAGTGGCGGCACAGGTTGAATTGGCCAATTTGGTTGGATCCCACGATAAGAGAGGTTTCGATCATGAACCTTCCAACCCAGCATTGCGTGAAGCAATCTACGATGCTACTTATAGCCAAGTTTATGAAGTTGCCAAATCAGGTTCTTCGAAACATGACCGTACAGAGAAGTTCGCAGCTATCGGAGCGGCATTCTTCGAAACAATGGGTGAGGAGATCGATGATGATACGAAATTCTTATTAAAGAAATATTACCACGATGTACAGTACGATGCGGTTCGTAATCTTTTATTGGACGAAGGTATCCGTTTGGATGGCCGTGATGTTCGTAAGGTACGTCCGATCTGGACTGAAGTGGATTACTTACCGGCAGCACACGGTTCTGCGGTATTTACACGTGGTGAAACTCAGTCATTGACATCGGTAACTTTAGGTGCTAAAGACGATGAGCAGATGATCGATGGTGCATTCTTCCATGGATACAATAAGTTTATCCTTCACTACAACTTCCCTGGTTTCTCTACTGGTGAGGTAAGACCTAACAGAGGTCCTGGTCGTCGTGAGGTAGGTCATGGTAACCTGGCCATGCGTTCATTGAAAAAAGTGCTTCCTACGGAAGATAATCCATATACCATCCGTGTTGTTTCTGATATCCTGGAATCCAATGGTTCTTCATCAATGGCAACAGTATGTGCGGGAACATTGGCGTTGATGGATGCCGGTGTAAAAATCAAAGCGCCAGTATCAGGTATCGCGATGGGATTGATCTCTGATGAGAAAACAGGTAAATACGCTATTTTATCCGACATCTTAGGAGATGAGGATCACTTAGGAGATATGGACTTCAAAGTAACCGGTACAGCAAATGGTATCGTAGGTTGTCAAATGGACTTAAAGATCAATGGTCTGAAATGGGAAGTATTGACACAAGCTTTGGATCAAGCGAAAGAAGCTCGTTTACACATCCTTGGTGAAATGGCGAAAACCATCACGGAGCCACGTGAAGATTACAAACCACATGCTCCACGCATCATCCAGATCCTTATCGATAAAGAATTTATCGGTGCGGTTATTGGCCCAGGTGGTAAGATCATCCAAGAAATGCAACGTGAAACTGGTGCAACCATCTCCATTGAAGAAGTGGATAATAAAGGTGTTGTTCAGATCTTCGCTGACAATAAAGAATCTATCGATGCTGCCTTGGCAAGAATCAAAGCGATCACTGCAAAACCAGAAATTGGTGAAGTATATGAAGGTAAGGTCAAAACCATTATGCCTTTCGGAGCTTTCGTAGAGATCATGCCAGGTAAAGACGGTTTATTACATATCTCTGAAATTGATTGGAAACGTCTTGAAACCATGGACGGTGTGTTCAAAGAAGGTGATATGGTAACTGTTAAGTTATTGGATATCGACAAACAAGGTAAATTGAAGCTTTCTAGAAAAGCGTTATTACCAAGACCTCCAAGGGAAGACAAACCTGCAAAGGATCAACCAAAAGAGGACTAATAAACGAATACCTATAAATGAAGAGGCTGTCTAAAAAGGTCTCTTAAAAGAGAACCCCGTCATTAAAAAATGGCGGGGTTTTTCTGTTTTTTGTCCTCAAGATTTTGTATCTTAAGGTGCAACCAAAAAACAATATGGCAAACATACAATTCAAAGCGCTTCCATCCAATAGTCCTAGTCTTTTTCCTGAGAATATTTTAGACCGTATCCCCTTGAACCATCCTGTTCGGTTGGTGAGCCAGGTTGTTGACCAGTTGGATCTGGAACATATCATCCGTCAGTATAAAGGAGGGGGAACGACCAGTTTCCATCCCAGGATGCTCATTAAGGTACTGTTCTACGCGTATCTGAGCAATATCTATTCTTGCCGCAAGATCGAGCGCGCCCTGCACGAGAACATCCATTTCATGTGGCTTTCGGGCAACAGTACACCGGATTACCGTACGATCAATTATTTCAGGGGAAAGCGTCTTAAGGGACAGATACAGGAGCTGTTTGCCAGTATCGTTCGGATGCTGCATGATATGGAGTATGTCAGCCTGAAAGTCCAGTATGTAGATGGTACCAAGATCGAATCGGCCGCCGGTCGTTATACCTTCGTTTGGAAGAAATCGATCGAGAAGAACAAGATAAAGCTGGAGGCGAACATCGCTTCGGTCCTTTCGGATATCGATGCACAGATCAGCCGGGACCAATCTTCATTAGGGGATCAGCAGGTCATAAACAGGATCCTTTTTCGGTACAGAACCTATATTACAACCAGCAGGAGGACTTTTATGTGTGTCCGGCAGGACAGAAGCTCAGCTTTATCGGTCATGCAACCAGAGTCAGTGCCAACGGATACACTGCCCAGGTCAGCTGTTACCAGGCTCGGCGATGTGAGGGCTGCCCGATGCGCAGTGGGTGCCATAAAGCTAAAGGCGATCGGCTCATTGAAGTGAACCACAGGCTCAATAAGCTCAAGGATAAAGCCCGGGAAAGACTGCTGTCGGAAGAGGGAATGTACCATCGGAGCAAGCGACCCATAGAAGTGGAAGCTGTATTTGGTCAGATGAAAAGCAACAACAGGTTTACCCGGTTCACAATGAAAGGACTGGATAAAGTCGCTGTGGAATTCGGTTTGATGGCCATTGCCCATAACCTCAGAAAATGGGCAAAAAAGTGGAAAGACAAAGCTTTTATCGGTAAACCAGGTGGCAAAAACTCCCTATTTGCGATAAATCAAGCCATCAACATGCTGAAAAGTACAAAACATCGACTTGCAGCCTAATATTGCTCATGAAATTATAATGGAGCTCCAGAAAGCTATAAAACAGAAGAAGGTGCCTTTTTAGACACCTTCTTTTTTTTTACGTAAAAAAGTTTTCCCTCATTAAAAGCCAATATTCACTCATTCAAGAACCCCCTTCCCTCATCGATGGATTTTTGTGCGGCAAAATCAAATAATTTCGACATCATAAACAATAAGTAAACGAGAAACATTATGAAAACGAATTTATTGATGATGCTCTTGGCCGTCATTATTGGCATAGGCGCATGTAAAAAAGGGGATACTGGACCGATGGGTCCCCAAGGTGAAAAGGGAGATCAGGGGATACAAGGGGTAACGGGGATAAAGGGAGCTGATGGTTCCACGATATTTAGTGGAGCAGATGTTCCAACTGCAGCCATTGGTAAAAATGGCGACTTCTATTTCAGGACGGCAACTGGGGTGTTATATGGCCCTAAAACGGCAGCAGGTTGGGGAAATGGCACCAATCTGAAAGGTGCTAATGGCACGAATGGTACCAACGGAACAAATGGAACGAACGGTACGAACGGAAAGGATGGGTCACAATTTTTATCAGGTACGGTCATACCCGATGCGGGTTTAGGGAAAGTAGGCGATTTCTATTTCAATACTGCCCAGATGGTGCTTTATGGTCCAAAGACAGCTACAGGATGGGGTGTAGGCGCTAATTTAAAAGCAGATGCAAGAGTGATGTATTCTGGCTGGAAAACTAGTGTAAGGATGAAGGACTCTATCATGGATGGAACCGTCGCTCGGATTGCACACATTTATGCCCCCCAATTAACGGAAACCGTGATGGCATCTGCAGTTGTATTGATGTATTTGGATTATGGTGGTGGTCCATTTCCGTTGCCCTATACAAGCAGGGCAGGAGGTAGGATGTCTACCATCACCTTTAAATTGAAGAAAAATGAAATTGTGGTTTATCGGTATGTATATGATGGCGGGGCATTGTTGATGTTGGGCTCACAGATTCAATTTCGCTATGTCATCATCCCAGGTAATATGTATATAGGTTTGAAGGAAAGAAATATAGATTTTGGAAATCCAGCTGCCGTGCAGCAAGCTTTGGAAACAATGGACAGGTAAGAGGTTGTTTTTGAAAGATTGCTTCGTCGTGCCTCCTCGCAATGACGTTCCGATATAGGTCTAACTACTAAATACTAACTACTAACTACTGTTATAAAAAAGAGAGGGTGTCATTTTGACACCCTCTCTTTTTTATAACATCATTACATCAGGTATTTCTGCTACCTTTTTGTAATAATCGATAACCTCATCTGCATTGTTCACATAGTTCTCGATCGAGATGGAAGTGTATTTCCCGCCTGAAGAGCTTTTTTCGGAAAACTTAGCGCTGGCATGTGTAAAAATCGCTTTCACCTGCTCCGCTTTGTCTGAATCTGTTTTCACTATAAATTTAAAGGTGTAGATCGTAGGAAATTTCTCTACATCAATCAATTTCTCTTTAAAGTTTTTGTAAAAATCCTGTGGATTATTATCCTGTATATCTTTAATGTTGATGTTGTTGTTAAAATCTGTCATTTTTCAATTTCTCCTTTCCCTTACTTAACAAATTGCATACCCAATGGTTTGGTATGACAAAAGGTTAGTTTTCCATCGAAGTAGGCCAGGATTTCCTTTTTGTTCCGAATTTGAAGTTCGGTTTTTCCGACATCTGGAATTCCAAGGTGCCTCCCTTGAGAATTTCCGAATGAGTGATAAACAGCTTATCGTATTTCTTACCATTCAATCGGATGGAATGGATATACCTGTTCCTGGAAGAATTATCCTTTGCGATAATGTGGAATGTTTTTCCATTTGGCATTTGTATGCTCGCCTTATCCAATACCGGGCTTCCGAATACATATTCTCCATTGACTGGTGAAGCGGGATATAAGCCCATCATGGACCATACGGCCCAGGCACTCATTTGTCCGGCATCTTCATTACCGGCATAGCCATCTGGACGGTCATGGTACATGGAGTCTAAGATCGTGCGGACTTTTTCCTGGGTTTTCCAGGGTTTTCCAATGTAACTATACATATAAGCGATATGATGACTAGGTTCATTTCCATGAGCGTATTGGCCAATAAATCCTGAAGCATCCGGAGATTGGTTTTCACCAGTCATAATGGATGGTGCTTTGAAAAGGGTGTCTAACATCAGCTCCAATCCATTCTTTTTAGGGAATAATTTTGCTAAACCTCTCACATCATGTGGCACAAAAAATGAATGTTGCCAAGCATTGCCTTCGATATATTGACTTTTGTCGAAATCGTGTTCCGAATAGAATGGATCAAAAGGTTCAAAGAATTGGCCGTTTTTCAGTTTAGAGCGCATGAAACCCGTTTGTGGGTCAAAATGGTTTATATAATTCTTTGCTCGCTTGCTGAAGGTTTTAAAGTCCTCTTGTTTGCCCAATTTTTTGGCGACCAAGGAAATACAATAGTCGTCAAAAGCATATTCCAATGTTTTGGTTACTGAACCTCCGTTCACATCCTGTGGGACATAGCCATATTCGATATAGGCCGGAACTTCACGGATTTTTTGATAGGCACTCGCCAACATGGCCTGATAAGCTTTTTCCTGATCGAGCCCCGGCCAATCTTTGAGGATGGCATCGGCAATAACAGGGATGGCGTGGTAGCCGGTCATGGTATTGGTCTCAAAAGTACTCAAGTCCCAAACGGGTAAAAGGCCATTCTCTTCGTAAAAGGCCATCATACTCTGGAGGATATCTGTATATCTTTCCGCTTGCGTAATGGTAAATAAAGGTTTTAACGCTCGGAAAGTATCCCAAAGGGAAAATAGGGTATATCGTTGTCCAGCATTAGGCATTTTATGGGATTCTCCTTTATAATTTTTATAGGCACCATCCGCATCCGAATATAAGGTAGGAGATAGAGCGGTATGGTATAGGGCCGTGTAAAAGATGGTTTTTAGTTTTTCGTCGGCCGATTCTACTTGGATTTTGGACAATTCTTTTTCCCACTTGTTTTGGGCTGAAGTCTTAGCGGCAATGAAATCCCAATCGGGTATTTCGTTCAATGCAGCCAATGCTTTTTCTTCGTTGCTCGTGGAAAGTGCAACTTTTAGGGCAACCTGGTTTTGGTTAGGAAAGGTAAATTGTGCATTTACTGCTTTTACGGGGCCAGAAGTGCTTGTGTTGGTTTGAGAGACGCTGGAAGAGCTGGTTTTTTCCCCATTTAATAAGTAGGTGGAGAAAGGCTTTTCAAATCGGATGGCGAAATAGATATGTTGTTTATTCGCCCAACCATAGGAATATCTTTTTCCAATTATGGTATGCTTATCAATGATCTTTATTTCGGTATCCATAGGTCTATCCCAGTTAAAGGCATGGGCAAGATCCAAACGGATGGTTGGCCTACTGCCGGCAGGAAATTGGTATTGATGAAAACCTACTCGTTCTGAGGCCGTCAATTGAGCAAGGATGCCATTCTCTAGTTTTACTTGGTAAAATCCGGGGCTTGCCATTTCATCCTGATGGGAGAATCTGACCCGGGTATCCAATCTGTTCTGTTCCACAGGGTTCGTTAGGGGCATAATAGCGATATCCAACCAATCACCAATACCTGTTCCGCTGAGGTGCATATGGCTGAAGCCCGCAATGGAATCGGCAGAAATATGGTAACCGCTCACCCAGTCCCAGCCGCTCTTACCATTATCTGGTGATAACTGAACCAAGGAGAATGGAACGGTCGCTCCGGGATAGGTATGGCCATGGCCGCCGGTACCTATGAAAGGATCCACGTATTTGCTGAACTCTTGAGCCTTTAGGCCCAACGTGCCCAATAAAAGGCCAGTTAACAGTGGTAAAAATCGTTTAAAATATATGATCATAATGCAGTTTATTTCGATTTACAGCTTTTCAAATATAAGCTTTTAAATCAATTTAAACCCTTTTAGCAAATTATTTAGCGATTAATTTAGCATTTATTTGCTAAAATTTAGCTGATTTTATATATTTGGTTTGTATAACATCAACAATAACCTACAAACATGAAGAAGCGTATTTTGATCTCAGACATAGCCAAAAGCTTGGGCGTATCCGTTACGACCGTATCCTTTATCCTGAATGGGAAAGCGAAGGAAAAGCGGATCAGTGAAGGATTGACCAAGCGTGTATTGGATTATGTGAAAAAGGTCGGGTATAAACCAAATCAATTAGCACAGAGTCTGCGGACTGGCCAATCCAAGATTTTAGGATTGATCGTAGAAGATATTTCCAATCCGTTTTTCTCCAATGTAGCTAAGTATATCGAAAGGATAGCGTATGATAACGGCTACCACATCATTTATTGCAGTATGGACAATGATGTAACAAAGGCTAAAGAACTTATACAGCTATTTTACGATCGTCAAGTAGATGGTTATATCATTACGCCGCCTGAGGGTTTGGAAGAAACAGTGGCTAATCTGATAAAAAATAACGTCCCAGTTGTTTTATTTGACCGTTACATCCCAAATTTGGAAACAAATTATGTGGTATTGGATAATTTCAATGGAGCTTTTACGGCCACCAAGCACCTGTTGGAAAATCCTTCCAACAAGCGGGTCGGTTTTGTTTCCCTATTTTCGAACCAGACCCAGATGCGGGACCGTTTGGAAGGTTATATGAAAGCCATTGACGATTTCCAACAGCAGGCCTACATCAAAAAGATCAAGATTGATGAAGATGAGGCATCGTCCATCGAACAATTGCACGAATTTATCGCATCCAATAAACTGGATGCTGTATTATTTGCCACGAATTATCTGGCAATCCATGGGTTGAAGGCCATCAAGGAATATAAAATGAAATTACCCCATATGGTCGCCTATGATGACCACACTCTTTTCAGCTTATATGAGCCGGGAATTTCGGTGGTCACCCAAGATACTGCAACCATTGCCAATGAACTTATCCATACACTCTTGAATGAGATTAAAGGAAAGAACAAGGAATTGCAGAAAATTACCATTCCAAGTGAACTGTTGGTTCGCGGATCTTCCGTTATTTCTGAGGAGGCGCTGGAACAAACTTCATAGAAATAGAATTCACACAATGTCTCGTGTTTTTGGAGGTGAATCCTTCTCCTTCAAAAACATGGCCTAGGTGGGCATCACATTTCGCACATAAAATCTCCACTCTTCTTCCGTCTGCATCGACCTCCCTGCGCACAGCACCCTTGATTTCATCATCAAAACTTGGCCATCCACAGTGGGATTCAAACTTATCATCTGATTTGTACAAAGGGGCATCGCAGCGTTTGCACACATAGGTACCTTTCGCTTTATTGTCCAATAGTTTTCCTGTAAAAGGTCTCTCGGTACCTTTTTGAAGGATGACGTACTCTTCTTCAGGGGTTAGTTTGTTGTATTTTGTTGTGTCGTTCATAGCGATTTTGGTTTTGGGCTGTTGCGACTGCGCACAACCGGTAAAAACAAATAAAAATAAAATGCAAATTATTATTCTCATAGTACCACTAAGTTAGGGAATAATTGGGAGTAAAAAATCAGATTAGTGTTAATTATTGGCATGTAGGACAACAAATGCAAAGCTATTTAGAATGATTATAAATTGATAAATTAAGTCATCAAATTGTCAGTGATTGCTTAATAAGTTATACTTTTGTGCATTGTTTTGTACGGTATTGTGTACCTATAGTAGAGAGTCAACAATTAATTATTACACATAAAATAGTATAAAGTGCTAAATATGAGAAATATCTCATCCGTTTTAGGAAGACTTGCGAAGTCAATATCAGTAAGTTTGGTATTGTTATTTGCCGTTACTACTGCTGCGCAAGCGCAGGATGCTGCGAATGGTGCTGCGCTATTCAAAGCGAATGCATGTCAGTCATGTCACACGTTGGGAAGGAATGGCGTTGGACCTGACTTGTTAGGGTTGTCAGAACGTCGTGAAATGGGCTGGATTGTGAAATGGATTCACAACCCACAAGGTATGATCGATGCTGGAGACCCAATTGCATTGGAGTTGAAAGGGAAGTACCCAACAGTGATGACTCCATTTGCGAGTTTATCTGAATCAGATATCGCTGACATGGTAGCTTATTTGGACGCGGAGAAGGTTAAAGCTGAAGAGAAGAAAAATTCTCCTGCTGCTGCCGGTGCTGCTGCAAGTTCGGATGCAAACACCATGATGATCATCGGATTGGTTGCCTTATTTGTGGTTGCCATTGCCGTTATCTTCGCGTTGAACAGAGTGACCAAAACTTTGGAGCGTGTTATTGCCAACAACCAAGCAGCTATTGCTGAGGCACAGGCAAGACATGAAGAGGCAGGCGAAAGCAATACGGCTAAATTTGCTCAAGCATTCCTTAAGAATAAGAAATTGGTATTCTTCGTGGTATTGATGGTGGTAGGTCTTTTAGGAGCTGCAGGATGGAACACGATGTGGAACGTAGGTGTTCACCAAGGTTACAAACCTGTTCAGCCTATTAAATTCTCGCACCAGATCCACGCTGGGGTAAACCAAATCGAATGTCAATATTGTCACGGTGGTGCATTCAAATCTAAAAATGCATCTATTCCATCTGCGAATGTTTGTATGAACTGTCACAATACGGTAACAGCATCTGACCATTACGATGGACAAACATCACCTGAGATTGCGAAACTATACCGCGCGGTAGACTGGGATCAAGAAACCAGAACTTACGGTACCAATACTAGACCGATCGAATGGGTTAGAATTCACAACCTTCCTGATTTTGCGTATTTCAACCACTCCCAGCACGTTGTTGTAGCGGGTGTTGAGTGTCAAACATGTCACGGTCCTATTCAGGATATGGAAGAAGTTTACCAATACTCACCACTAACCATGAAATGGTGTGTTGACTGTCACAAAGAGACTGAGGTTAATAAGGATAATGCTTATTACGACCAGTTGATCGAAGCTCACGAGAAATTGAAAAAAGGTGAGAAGATGACAGCAGCGATGATCGGTGGATTAGAGTGTGGTAAATGTCACTATTAATGAATTAATTTAGAAATACAGAATCTTATATATAGCTTAAATGGAAAGCAATAAAAAATATTGGAAAGGCTTAGAAGAGTTAAATCAAACACCTGCTTTTGTTGAAGGAAGCAAGGGAGAGTTTGCTGAGTCTATTCCTGTAGAAGATGTGTTAAACGAAGCTGGTTTAAGTACAAAGACTCCTCGTCGTGATTTCTTAAAGGCTTTAGGTTTCGGTTTGGGAGCTGTTACATTAGCAGCTTGTAACCGTACGCCAATTCATAAGGCTGTTCCTTATGTGATCAAACCAGAGGAAATCACTCCAGGTATTCCTAACTTCTACGCTTCATCCTTCAATGGTCAGAGTGTAATCGTTAGAACACGCGAAGGACGTCCTATCTCGTTAGAAGCTAACCCAAATGCTGTTGGATTAAATCAAGGTACAGATGCGAGCACTTCGGCTTCGGTACTTGATCTATACGACATGTCTAAATTACAGGCTCCACAGATTGGTGGCAAGGATGTAAGTTGGGCACAATTGGATAAAGCGGTTGTAGACGCATTGAATAAAGCACAGGCTGCCGGAAAACAGATCACGATTGTTTCGGATACAGTAAACAGTCCGTCGACTTTGGCTGCCATTGCTGCACTTGCTGCTAAATACCCTGCAACACAACATGTTCAGGTTGATGCAGTTTCTTACAGCGGTATCATCGAAGCAAACAGAGCTTCTTTCGGTAAAGCTGTTATCCCTTCTTACCATTTTGACAATGCACAAGTTGTTGTATCCGTTGCAGCAGATTTCTTGGGTTCTTGGTTAGCTGGTGAGGAGCATACTCAAGATTATATCAAAAACCGTGACCATAAATCATTGAAAGGTGGTAAAATGTCACGCCATATCCAATTTGAATCTGGTCTATCGATGACTGGTTCGAATGCTGACGTTCGTGCAGCGATCAAACCTTCTGAAGAAGGAGCAGTATTGATCGGCTTGTACAATGCCATCACAGGATCTTCCATCGCGGGAGGTACTACTAATGCGAAAGCAACCACTATCCTTAAATTAGCTGCTGCTGAATTAGTAAAAGCTAGAGGAGCTGCAGTTGTTGTTGCAGGATCAAACGATATCAATACGCAAGTATTGGTCAACGCGATCAACTCGGCATTAGGTGCTTACGGATCAATTATTGATTTGGATAATTATTCTAAACAATATCAAGGTTCGGATGCCGCATTCCAACAATTCTTGACAGCAGCAAAAGCTGGACAAGTAGGAGTGGCCTTCTTCTTAAACAGTAACCCAGTATATAACTACTTCAAAGCAGAAGATGCAAAAGCAGCAATTGCGAAAGTAGATTATACGGTATCCTTCGCTGATAGAGCTGATGAAACAGCATCAGAATTGAAAGCGATCGCTCCAAATTGTACTTTCTTAGAGGCTTGGGGTGATGCATCAGCAAAAGAAGGATTATTCACGATCATCCAACCAACGATCAACCCAGTTTTCAACACCCGCCAAGCAGAGCAATCTTTATTGACTTGGGCAGGTGTGAACAAATCCATTCATGATTTCGTAAAAGAAACTTGGGAAACCACTATCCTTGCAGGTACTGGAAAAGCTTGGAAAGATGTATTACAACAAGGTTTTGTTTACAAAGGATCAACTACAGGATCTGCTTATGCTTCAAACGCTGATGTAAATGCTGCTGCTGCAGCTATCGTAAATGATAGCAAACGCGTTTCTGGCGGTGTAGAATTGAAATTATACGAATCTACTACCTTAAGAGATGGTCGTTATGCAAACAATGCTTACTTACAAGAATTGCCTGATCCGGTATCCAAAGTAACTTGGGACAACTATGCTGCCATCAACCCTGTTGATGCGGAGGAATTAGGAGTTAAAGAAACAGGAAAAGTTACTGTTGAAGCGAATGGCTACAAAGTAGATCTTCCTGTGATCTTGCAACCAGGTCAAGCAAGAGGTACTGTTTCAGTAGCTGTGGGTTACGGCCGTACGAAAGTAGGTAAAGCAGGTAATGAGGTAGGGGTGAATGCTTATCCATTTGCTAGTCTGGTTAATGGAACTATCCAATTGTCTGCAAAAGCGACAGTTTCCAAAGCATCAGGCATCTACGAATTAGCTCAAACACAAACACACCACACGATTGAAGGACGTAACATCGTTCGCGAAACTTCATTCGCTAAATACTTGAAAGATCCTAACTCAGAATCTGGTCGTTTCGCAGATACGCACCAAACTTATGACTTGTGGAACAAGTTTGAACAACCGGGTCACCGTTGGGTGATGGCGATCGACTTGAACGCTTGTACAGGATGTGGATCATGTATCGTGGCATGTAACGTAGAAAACAATATCCCAGTAGTAGGACGCGATGAGGTTCGCCGTCGTCGTGAAATGCACTGGTTGCGTATCGACCGTTACTATACCCTAGAAAATGGAGAAGCTTCTTTAACAAAAGAGAAAGAGATTGCAAAAGCTGACGGCATGGATTACGAAAGTGTAACCGTTGTTCACCAGCCGATGCTATGTCAACACTGTGAGCACGCACCTTGTGAGACGGTATGTCCGGTATTAGCTACTGTACACTCATCTGAAGGTCTTAACCACATGGCTTATAACCGTTGTTTCGGAACACGTTACTGTGCGAACAACTGTCCATACAAAGTACGTCGTTTCAACTGGTTCAACTACTGGAATGATTCTCGTTTTGATAACTATCTGAACAATGAATTCACGCAATTGGTATTGAATCCTGATGTAACTACACGTTCTCGTGGGGTTATGGAGAAATGTTCAATGTGTATCCAACGTATCCAAGCTGGTAAATTACAAGCGAAGATCGAAAACCGTAAAGTAAAAGACGGAGATATTAAGATGGCTTGTCAAGCAGCATGTTCTGCCAATGCTATCATCTTTGGAGATGCAAACGATCCGGAGTCAGAAGTTTCTAAAGCATTACGTAACGAACGTGTTTATTACGTATTGGAAGAAATCAACGTTCAACCAAATATTGGTTACATGACGAAGGTTAGAAACACATTTGAAGCTTAATTTTTTTCTAGACTGAAATTAAAAAACTATGTCATCGCATAACGAATCAATATTAAGAGAACCATTAATTACCGGCAAGGATATCACCTACGCACAAATCACAGATGATATCTTACTTCCGGTTGAGAATAAGCCCAACAAAGCTTGGTGGATCGGTTTTACGGTTGCCGCATTAGGAGCAATGTTATGGGTAGTGAGTGTTGGATACACGTTTTGGACAGGTATCGGCGCTTGGGGATTGAACAAAACAGTAGGCTGGGCCTGGGATATTACCGACTTCGTATGGTGGGTAGGTATTGGTCACGCCGGAACGTTGATCTCCGCAGTATTATTATTATTCCGTCAGAACTGGCGTAACTCCATCAACAGATCGGCTGAGGCGATGACAATCTTTGCCGTTATCTGTGCCGCAACTTACGTTGTTGCTCACATGGGTCGCCCTTGGTTAGCATACTGGATTTTCCCACTTCCTAACCAATTCGGATCACTTTGGGTGAACTTTAACTCTCCATTAGTATGGGATGCCTTTGCAATCTCCACTTATTTCACGGTATCCTTAGTATTCTGGTACTGTGGTTTATTACCGGATATTGCAACTGTTCGTGACCGTGCTACGGGTTTAAAACAAAGAATCTACTCTATCCTTTCTTTCGGATGGAACGGATCAGTGAAAACTTGGCAACGTTTTGAGATCGTATCCTTGATCTTAGCCGGTATTTCCACACCACTTGTACTTTCGGTACACACCATCGTATCCATGGACTTTGCAACTTCTGTAATTCCAGGATGGCACACCACGATCTTCCCTCCATACTTCGTTGCTGGAGCGATCTTCTCGGGTTTCGCCATGGTACAGACCTTATTGTTGATCTTACGTAAAGTAATGAACTTCGAGAACTACATTACCATGTTCCACATCGAGTCGATGAACAAGATCATCATGGTAACAGGTTCTATCGTAGGTATTGCTTACTTGACCGAGTTATTCATTGCATGGTACTCTGGTTCTGAATATGAGATGTATGCATTCGCAAACCGTGTTGCTGGTCCTTATGCATGGGCTTACTGGGCGATGATGACCTGTAACGTAATCTCTCCACAGTTATTCTGGTTCAAAAAGATCCGTACAAGTATTCCAATCTCTTGGGTATTGTCGATCATTGTGAACATCGGTATGTGGTTTGAGCGTTTTGTAATTATCGTTACTTCTTTGCACCGTGACTACTTACCATCATCATGGGCAATGTTCTACCCAACTTGGGTTGACGTGGGTATCTTTGTTGGATCCATCGGTCTATTCTTCACGTTATTCTTACTTTTCCTTCGTTTCCTTCCAGGTATTGCGATTGCAGAGGTTAAGTTGTTGTTGAAGAGTGCGAGTTTACAACAGAAAACCAAACTTGTTCAAGAAGGTGCATTCCCTGAGGACCAAGTGGAATACTTCAGAAACTCATTGGAAAAGTACGATACAGTAACTGAAGAGGACATTAAGGCATTAAGAAAAAAATAATTTAGCAATGAGCAATACAAAATATATACTAGGAAGTTTTGCGGATCCTGATGAAATGATGCACGGGATCGATAAGTTGCAAGCGAATAACATTAGCATTTACGATTGTTTCACACCAATGCCTATCCACGGTATTGAAGCTAAATTAGGTGTAAAGCCATCACGTTTACCAATTGCAGCATTTATCTTCGGTATCACCGGAACGATATTAGGATTTAGTTTATTATTCTATACAATGGCTTATGATTGGCCGATGAACATTGGTGGAAAACCATCAATGCCGTTGCCAAACTTTGTACCCGTAACGTTTGAGGTTACCATCTTGATCTGTGCGTTGGGTATGGTAGCTACGTTCTTTTTCCGTAACCATTTGTTTCCAGGACGCGCACCACGTGTTATGGACTTAAGAGCAACGGATGACCGTTTTATTATTGCAATTGATGCTAATGAGAATACTGACCATGGTTTGATCGATAACCTATTGAAAGAAGCTGGCGCAGTAGAAGTTAAATACAATGAAAGAAAATATGTTAGTTATGAATAAGAAGAATTTTCTTGGAACTGTATGTGTAGCTGTCGCTTTGTCAGCGGTCGTTTCTGCTTGCGGGGATGGAACAACGCGTAGTGCCGGATGGGAATTCTCGCCCAATATGTATGAACCGCTTGCTTTCAACCCGGATCAGCCAAACCCGAATTTTAAAGATAACAAGACAGCTCAATTACCACCAACAGGTTCAGATCCTATCGGATTTGTACGTTTTGAATATCCAAATACCACTGAAGGATATACCCAAGCTGGTTTAGAAGTTAAAAGCCCTCTAGCGATGACAGATGAAAATCTGAAACAAGGAGAAGCTTTATTCTTAACTTATTGTGCAGTATGTCATGGTAAAGATGGGAATGGAGATGGTCAATTGACAAAAGATAGAAAAGTTAATGATTCTCGTGGAGAGCGTGAATTGGAGAAATTCCCTCCGCCACCATCATTCCACAGATCCGCTGGAGCTAAATCGACTAGAGGTACGGTTATGGCTGACCTTTCGGATGGTCAAATATTCCACACCATTACTTATGGATATAACGCGATGGGTTCACACGCATCTCAATTGACTCCAGATGAGCGTTGGAGAGTGGTAATGTACGTACATGAATTACAAAAAAAATAATCTAACATCGATAATATAAATGGGAACTCACAATCATCATCACGATTATAATTTCAGCGAGCAATTTCAATTCGCAGGGATCGCTAAGGTCCTGAGTTTGGTTGCTATCGTTGTAGGAATAGCCGCTATTGCATTTGGCTTACTATCCAGTGACCATATCATGGTTGAGCGTACATATGCCAATTTATTATTGATGGGTTATTACTTTACATGTGTTTGTGCAGCAGGAGCATTCTTCGTTGCATTACAGATGGTAACTCAATCAGGTTGGTCTGCAGGTTTACTACGTATCCCTCAGGCTATGGCAAGCGTACTTCCAATCGCCTCAATCATCTTATTGGTTATTGTTGGCTTAGGCTTAACAACGCATAACCTTTACCACCACTGGCATGCTGAAGGATTAACAGATCCTAACAGCCCGCACTATGATAAATTGGTAGCCGGTAAAGCCGCTTTCTTGAACGTTCCGGGATTCTTGATCCGTCAGATCCTGTTCATGGGTAGCTACGCGATCTTCGCCTTTATCTTAGCAAAATTGTCATACAATGAAGATTTAGAAGGTGGACTTACATCTTATAAGAAAAGCTTTAAATTATCAGCTATTTTCTTAGTAATCTTTGGTTTCACAACACCTATTTGGTCTTTCGATACCATCATGTCCTTAGAGGCACACTGGTTCTCGACCATGTTCGGTTGGTACAACTTCGCAGCAATGTGGGTAAGTGGACTAGCTGTAATCATTGTGATCTTAGTATTATTGAAGAAAGCTGGTTATATGAACTGGGTTAATGAGAACCACCTACATGATTTAGGTAAATTATTGTTCGGTTTCTCTATTTTCTGGACTTACGTTTGGTTTGCACAGTTTATGTTGATTTGGTATTCTAACATTCCAGAGGAAACAGTTTATTTCTACAAACGTTGGGAACCTGAATACAAGCCTTGGTTTTGGATTAACATTATCATTAACTTTGTGGCGCCTGTATTATTATTGGTAGACCGTGACGCAAAACGTAGATTGAACATGATGTTGTTCGTAGCGATCTTGTTATTGTTAGGACATTGGTTAGATTATTACATCATGATTATGCCAGGTACTGTTGAAAACCACCGTGGATTCGGTATTGTGGAGATCGGTACTGCCATTGGTTTTGTAGGATTGTTTACTTTCTTAGTGATGTCCAAATTGAGCAAACATGCTCTGGCACCTAAGCATCATCCGTTCTTGGATGAGAGTTTACATCATCAGATATAATAGCGAATTACTTGAAATTACGTTCAAACGTCTTATAAGAAATGAAGTTTAAAATTAATACAAGATTTAAGTCCTTGTTTGCTGGATTATTAGCAGTTAATCTCTTCTTTGCAGCACCTGCTTTAGCATCGGTTCAAGATACTACTGCAGCGGCAGCTCCAGTTGAGCAAACTGCCGTAGCAACGGACTCTGCGGTTGTAGCGACAGATTCAACAGCAACAGCAACTACGACTGATACCGTAGCGGCTGCTGCTCCTTCGAATTCCGTTACACCTACGGCAACCACTACACCAGAAGAAGTAAAAGTTATTGATCCTCAGGTTTACAAAAACTTGACTTACTATATCCTTTTCTTCTTGGTCATCTGTGCAGTTTTTGCTGTAATTGGTAAAGTACATTCTATCTACACCCTTACAAAACGCGTAAATGGTACTTACAATCCTTTAGCTAACAATACAATCCAAGCTGTTTTATTCTTGGTTTTCTTGGTGGCTTTCTTAGGTTTTGTTTACTATGGTTATGCAGTATGGGGAGATTGGTCTTGGAGACCAGCGGTTACCGAGCATGGTAAAGACGTAGATACCATGTTCATCATCACAACTGTAATTATTACCGTTGTTTTGGTATTGGTTCACATCCTATTATTAGGTTTCGCATTCCTTTATAGAATGCGCGCTAAACGTAAAGCCTATTTCTATCCACATAACGATGCTATCGAGCGTTTATGGACGATTGTACCAGCAGTTGTATTGACTGTTTTGGTATTGTTCGGTTTCTTTACTTGGCGTAAGATCACCAACATTCCTGAAGAGCTTAAGAAATCAGCTTTACAGGTAGAGGTGTTAGGTGAGCAGTTCCAATGGACAATTCGTTACCCAGGAACGGATGGAGTAATCGGAAAACGTAATTTCAAAATGACAACTCCATTGAACGGTTATGGTATCGATTTCAATGATAAATCCTCATGGGATGATATCAAAGGAGATGAGATCGTAATTCCGGTTAACAGACCAGTTCGTTTCCATATTCTTTCTAAAGACATTATTCACTCGTTCTATATTCCTGATTTCCGCGTACAGATCAATGCTGTACCTGGTATGACGAACTACTTCCAGTTTACTCCAACTGTAACTACGGAAGAGATGCGTGATAAGATGAATGATCCTCAATACAACTACGTGATGCTTTGTGCTAAGATCTGTGGTGCTTCACACTACAATATGCAGAAGAACGTTCGCGTGGTAACCGAGGCTGAATATAGTGAATGGTTAAGCAAGCAGGCTAAATTCTTTACAGAAGATGTACAGAAAGAGTTTGCAGAACTTCATGGTGATGATACGAAGGAAACTCGTATTGCTGCTTCAATCAATTAATAGAATAGAGAATATAAAATAGCATATGTCAACTACAGTTATATCGCACGACGCAGCTCATCACGATGATCATGGTCACCATCATGAGACGTTCTTGACGAAGTATATCTTCAGTCAAGATCACAAGATGATTGCAAAGCAGTTTTTGATCACAGGTATTATTATGGCCGTTTTCGCCATGGTACTGTCGATTTTATTTCGTATCCAACTAGCATGGCCTGACAAAGAATTCCCTATTCTAGAAGTATTCTTAGGTAAATGGGCTGAAGGTGGACGTATTAAACCAGATTTCTTCCTATCGTTAGTAACGATCCATGGTACCATGATGGTATTCTTCGTATTAACAGCAGGTCTTTCTGGAACATTCAGTAACTTATTAATTCCTTACCAATTAGGTGCACGTGATATGGCATCTCCATTGATGAACATGTTATCATACTGGTTCTTCTTTGTAGCTTGTGTTATCATGGTTGCTTCTTTCTTTATCGAAAGTGGGCCTGCGTCTGCCGGTTGGACCATCTATCCGCCACTCTCTGCCGTACCGACCGCCATCGCTGGTTCCGGTCTTGGTATGACCTTGTGGTTAGTGAGTATGACTTTGTTCATCGCTTCACAGGTATTAGGTGGTGTTAATTACATCAGTACCGTATTGAACATGCGTACTAAAGGTATGGAACTTTGGAAGATGCCTTTGACTATCTGGTCTTTCTTCTTAACGGCAATCGTAGGTTTATTATCCTTCCCAGTATTAGTTTCTGCGGTAGTATTATTATTCTTCGACCGTTCAGTAGGTACATCTTTCTATCTATCAGACTTAGTAGTAGGTGGTACGATCCTTCCTAATGAAGGTGGTTCACCAATCTTATTCCAACACTTATTTTGGTTCTTAGGTCACCCTGAGGTATATATCGTAGTTATGCCTGCATTAGGTTTAACTTCTGAGGTAATCTCTACAAACGCTCGTAAACCGATCTTCGGTTACCATGCGATGGTTTACTCTTTAGTTGGTATTACGGTATTATCCTTTATCGTATGGGGTCACCACATGTTCGTTACAGGTATGAGTCCTTTCTTGGGAGGTGTCTTCATGATCACCACGTTGATCATTGCGGTTCCTTCTGCGGTAAAGGCGTTCAACTATATTGCAACCCTATGGAGAGGTAATATCCGTTTCACTCCAGCGATGATGTTTGCTATCGGTATGGTATCATTCTTCGTATCTGGTGGTTTGACAGGATTGTATTTAGGTAACGCAACATTAGATATCAACTTACACGATACGTATTTCGTAGTTGCCCACTTCCACTTGGTAATGGGTTCTGCTTCGATCTTCGGTATGCTTTCTGGAGTTTACCACTGGTATCCGAAAATGTTCGGTAGAATGATGGATGAGCGTTTAGGTTATTTCCACTTCTGGTTAACATTTATCGGTGCTTACTTGGTATTCTTCCCAATGCACTTTATGGGTATCGATGGGGTACCTCGTCGTTACTATGCATTTACCGAATTCCCTTTCATGGAGAAATGGGTATCTGTAAACTTATTGGTTACATGGGCAGCGATCGTTTCTGCTGTAGGTCAAGTAGCGTTCTTATGGAACTTCTTCGCTTCGATCTGGTGTGGAAAACGTGCGCCTCAAAACCCTTGGAAATCCAATACTTTAGAGTGGACTACTCCGGTAGAACATATCCACGGAAACTGGCCAGGAGAAATCCCTTCAGTGTACCGTTGGCCATATGACTACTCTAAGCCAGGTCATGATGAAGACTTTATTCCTCAAACAGTTCCACACTCTCAAACCATGAGCTCTAACTTGCTACATGATTGGGAAGGAAACGAAGAGGGTATAGCTGCTCAAAAAGCGTACAACCGCGAGCACGATAGAGAAATAGAAGGGTAGGTTCATACCTACCTCTTCTTTATTCGATTATAATTTGTAATAGGAGAGATCCATGTATCCATCAGCTGAAAAGCATTTTATTCGGATAAATAAGATCACGATTTTCGTTCTTTTCATTGTTATTGCAGCAGGAGGAATCGTTAGGAGTACAGGTTCGGGCATGGGATGTCCGGATTGGCCTAAGTGTTTTAACCGTATCATTCCACCTACCGATGTTTCGCAATTGCCAGCAGGCTATGAGCAACATTATGTAGAAGGAAGGGTTAAAAAGAACGAACGATTTGCCAAAATGATTGAATTCTTTGGATACAAGGAATTGGCCGATCAGATTCGTCATGATGAATCGATATTGGTTCATGAAGAATTCAATGCCGCAAAGACCTGGACGGAATACGTTAATCGATTAGCAGGTGTAACAGCCGGATTTTTCATGCTGTTTACCGCTATTTATTCCTTTACCTATTGGAAAAAGAAAAAGGCCATAGCAATATGGAGCGTTCTTAATCTTATTGTCGTTGTGATACAAGCCTGGTTAGGCTCTATCGTTGTATCCACTAACTTAACCCCTTGGGTGATTACCATCCACATGTTACTTGCACTAGTGATTGTCTGTATTGCCATTCACACCTATTTTTGGGCGAAAACATTACGAGATGGAACGATCCTAAAGGCAAATGTAAAACCAAGTTTAAGAATCTGGGCTTTAGTGTCCATTATTCTGTTGGTAATACAAGTAGTTTTTGGAACCGATGTTAGGGAGATCATCGATCATCTTAACCAACAAGCCATTCAACGGGAGAACTGGATAGATTCTATTGGATCTGCTTATCATATACATCGTATTTTGGGCTATATAACCTTAGCCATTACGTTGTACCTGTATTTTAAGATAAAATCCACAGGTTTATTCCAAACGGTTCAATACCGTTATGCCTTGATCGCAGTGGTATTGGTTTGTATTCAAATGTTGTCAGGGATTATATTAGCAAGGTTTCATGTTCCTGCTTTTGCACAAACAACGCATTTAGTGGTGGCGAGTCTGTTCGTCGGAGCTCAGTATTATCTTTTGTTATTATTGAGTAAGCCAAAGCCCGTGCTTGCCAGTGCTTAGTTGGGAATTATTTTGATTATGAAAGAGTTTATTTCAGATTTTAACAAACTTGTGAAGCTACGTCTTACACTGACCGTAGTTTTTTCGGCCTCTATCTCCTTTTTGATAGGAGCTACCCAACAAGGAGATATCATCTGGTATAACTGGGCATTGCTTACATTCGGTGGATTCTTGGTTACTGGTGCTGCAAATGGATTTAACGAGATCATCGAAAAAGATCTGGATAAATTAATGAAACGCACCATGGATAGACCACTTCCTGCCGGAAGGATGACTACTGGACAAGCCTTGATCTTAAGCTTGTTCATGGGAATATTCGGAACCTTGGTTTTGGTGAATCTTAACTTTATCGCAGGTCTGATTTCCGTGTTTTCCATTTTCCTGTATGCATTTGTTTATACCCCACTGAAACAGAAATCGCCAATTGCGGTATGGGTAGGCGCAATTCCTGGAGCTTTACCTCCATTAATTGGGTATTATGCAGCGTTTAAATCGGCGGGATTCGGATTGGCCTATGCAGAGGTGAGTGAGCAGGCTATCGTAATCACTCCTTTGGTTTTATTCGCTATTCAGTTTTTCTGGCAGTTTCCACATTTCTGGGCTATTGCTTGGGTTTCTGATGAGGATTATAAGCGAGCAGGTTTCCGGTTATTACCGACAACGAAAAAAGATAAGTTATCAGCTTGGTTTATTTTTATATCCGCGCTGTTAATGGTGCCTGTAGGACTATTGCCTATGTACTATGGGATTGGAGGCTGGGTATTCACTACAGTTTCCGTATTGGGCGGATTGCTGTTTACCTGGTATGGGTATCAGCATTTGGTTAAAATGGAAGTGAGTACAGCAAAGAAGATCATGTTTACTTCTTTCGCTTACTTACCAATAACACAGTTGTTGTTGTTGTTAGATTTTAAACCTTTTTAAAAACAATGGAATTAAATATTGCAATGGATAAGCAAGAATTGCTAAACGAAGAACTACAGAAATCAAGAAAGGCGAAGAAATTCAATCTTTACCTGGGCATGATCGGTATGTTCATGATGTTTGCTGCTTTTTCAAGTGGGTTTATCGTGTATACGAATAGTGGGGTGGATAAAGGTATCAAAACAATTCTTCCTTATGTATTTATTTATAGTACTGCCGCTATCGTCATCAGCAGTTTAACGATGTACCTAGCTTTTAAAGCAGTAAAAAACAATGACCTTGGAAAACAGAAAATCTTTTTGATTGCCACTATCCTATTAGGTGTGGTGTTCTTTTTCCTTCAATTGGAAGCTTGGAGCGTTTTATTCAGCCGTGAGATCACATTTACCAATACGAATGCCTCACAGTCGTTTATTTACGTCTTTACAGGTTTCCACTTAGCGCACATCATAGCCGGAATTTTGGTGTTGACGCGTTGTCTGATAGGGGCCATGAAAAATATCCCCCTTGGCAACAATATTTTCCGGATGGAAATTGCCTCAATTTTCTGGCATTTTCTAGGCCTATTATGGATTTATATATATGTTTTCTTACTTTTGAATCAATAACAGTAAACAATGAGTACAACAGTATCGCAATTGGATAAGGTAAAAGAGGGACCTTGGAGCGGAGGTAAATCACCTTGGAATTTAGAGTATGGAAAGATCATGATGTGGTTTTTCCTGGTATCAGATGCCTTTACATTTTCTGCATTCTTGATTTATTATGGTGCTCAGAAATTTGCACAGCCTACATGGATCGATGCCGATAAGATTTTCCAATCTATCCCAGGTATCGCAGAATCAGGACAACCATTGGTTTTCGTAGGTATCATGACCTTTATCTTGATCATGTCATCCGTGACCATGGTACTAGCCGTAGAAGCTGGACACCGAAACTCGAAACAAGAGGTGGTAAAATGGATGTTATGGACTATTTTAGGAGGTTTAATGTTTGTTGGCTGTCAAGCTATCGAGTGGAGCCACTTGCACCATCAAGGATTCTGGTTCGGACGTAACCCAGCTACTGGATTAACGGACGATAATGCTATCGTACAAGCATTGAGCCCTTATTTTACCAAAGAGGTTTCTTATACAGCAGCCCTTCAATTTTCTAACCTTTTCTTTACCATTACAGGTTTCCACGGATTCCACGTATCGATTGGTATCTTGTTGAACATCATCGTTCTTTCTATGACGTTGAACAATACCTTCGAAAGAAGAGGAACGTATTTAATGGTTGAGAAAGTAGGTCTTTATTGGCACTTTGTCGATCTAGTATGGGTATTCGTATTTACCTTCTTCTACTTAATCTAATTTTAGGGTTCAACATTTAAACTAACGAAAATGAGTCATCACGATCATATAGCAAGCCACGATGCGCACGCGCATGGCGAAGGAATGGATAAAAAACGTATCTGGTCCGTATTCTTTGTTCTATTAGCTTTAACTGCTTTAGAGTTCTTAATCGCATTAGGATTTGTACACCACTGGGGTATCCTTCAAAAAGGAACTTTGGTGAATGTAATCTACATCATCTTAACATTGGTGAAAGCATTTTACATTGTTGCCTTCTTTATGCACTTGAAATTTGAAAAATCAGGTTTCATCATCACTTGTAGTATTGTATTCTTATTTATCATATACTTCATTATCTTAATGTTGATTGAAGGCGGTCACTTGAATGACTCTTTCACACATCAACCAATTTTCCCTCATTAATAAGCATATTTGAAATGAGTAAACATACTCGTTCGAAGAATATATCGAAATTAATTATCCTGGCACTCGTTCTATTTGTGCCAGGATTTTTATATATACTGGTTAATAAAATGGGCTCCAATGAGTACATTAAGCTACCAGTATTCGGTGAAAAACACCTTTCTGGTAAGATGAACAGGGTGATGGGTCGTGAAATTCCCGATACTGTTTTCCATCAGCTTACCGAAGTGGATTTCATCAATTATGATAATAAACCGGTTAGGTTTCTGGAATCTGATACGATTATTACCGTAGCTCATCTATTCTATGGCAAGGATCAAGGACTATCGAAGCAATTGCTGCACGATGTCAATACCATTGCTACCCGTTTTAAGTACAATCCGAAGATTCAGCTGTTTTCCATTGATGTGGATTCTACCGATAGTCAACAAGTAATGGAGGAGGCAATTGCGCCTTACAGCAAGGATAGAAACCCCAATTGGTTTGTCGTTAACCAACCCAACACCGACATTTTTAAATATGCTCGAGAGCGGATGTTATTGGAGGCTATGCGGGTGGATGGGGATCCAAACAAGTTTGTCATCAGCAACCAGATCATCTTGATCGATTCTAAAAAACGGATCCGTGGTATCTACGACATTAGCCTTCGCTCAGAAATAGATCGCTTAGAAGATGAGGTAAAAGTGCAGGTGGTAGAAGAAATCAGAAACTCACCATTAAAAGTAGAAAGAAAGTAATCATGGGAATGACTGAAGAAGAAAAAAAATATAAAGGGATTATTTGGGCTTTGTCCATCATTATCCCACTTGCCGTAGCTGCCCTGTTTGGGATCAACCTTCCAAAAATGGGTTATGATGTAAAACCATTAGGATTCCTTCCTCCAATTTATGCCACTATCAACGGCCTTACTGCAGTTACTTTGGTGGTTGCTGTTTCTGCAATCAAACGGGGTAACATCAAGTTGCACGAGAACCTGATCAAATTATGTATGGTCTTTTCATCCTTATTCTTGGTGATGTATGTGGCCTACCATATGACCTCAGAATCTACCAAATTTGGCGGCGAGGGAACTATTAGATACATCTATTATTTCATTCTGGTGACACACATCGTGTTATCCGTGGTTATTATTCCTTTTGTATTATTTACCTTTGTAAGAGGGATTGCAGGAGCCTATGAACGCCATAAAAAATTAGCCCGTATTACCTATCCAATGTGGTTATATGTAGCTGGTACAGGTGTTATTGTTTACCTGATGATATCCCCTTATTACGCACATTAAGGAGAATAACATGAAAAAGATATGGATTTATCAAGCTGATCGTTTCTTTACCCAACCTGAGCATGAACTGGCACAGGAGAAGTTGGATAGATTTGTGAAGGAATGGACTGCCCATGGGAGTCAATTAGCTGGGAAAGCGGAAATCAAATACAATTTATTTATTGTTTTTACGGTTGATGAGGCCATGGCGCAAGTGACCGGATGCTCCATTGATAAATCGGTTCGGGTATTGAAGGAATTGGAAGAGGAATTGAATATCGGTCTATTCAATAGGATGTTGATCTCCTACCGTGATACAGAAGGTAATATACAACTTGTTTCACGTGAAGTTTTTGATTCCTTGTGTAAGGAAGGTGAAGTAGGGCAGGAGACCATCGTTTTCAATAACTTGATTCAAACCGCAGACGATTATTCCAGCAAATGGGAAGTCCCATTAAAGGATAGTTGGCATGCCTCTGTTTTTTTTGCTTCGGTGTAAAAGCATACTGAAAGTATACTAAAAGTATGTAAAATGTATGTTTTATATACTTGCCTCGTACTTTAATCCTGCTTTAAGCTTACTTAAACCACGATTGCACCCTTAATTCAAACATATTTTGAAGTTATAGGTGGGAAACAAGCCCAAGAAAATTGATAATATACGTTGGGGTTATTTATTTCTTATCGATACTTAATTTTCCAGGCCCCATGATGGCAAAGGCAATATATACGGCCATGAATTCCAAAGCATGGGAAGCGCCGGATAATCCATCCCCTTTCGCCAAATGATTTAGAGCGGCTACCAACATCGTAAGTGCCAAAAATATGGACGCTGGTTTGGTCCATAGTCCCAACATCAAAAAGACAGAGCCTAGACTTTCCACCAAGCCTGCTGAAAACCCAAATACGGTAGGCATGAAATTAATGCCCAAGTTGCTCATAGATCCTCCAATCTTAGTCCATAGTTCAGGACCACCCATTAATTTCGGTAATCCGTGGAAAGCGATCATGCTTGCCCCAATGACTAACCTGATAATTAGTAAACCGATATCTATCTTTGAATTTCGCATGTATAATATGTATTAGTGCTTTTTTGGTTAGAACAATATACATTTTTTTTGGCAATTTGCTGTATCTTTG
This sequence comes from Sphingobacterium sp. CZ-2, assembly GCF_004526235.1. Taxonomy (GTDB): domain Bacteria; phylum Bacteroidota; class Bacteroidia; order Sphingobacteriales; family Sphingobacteriaceae; genus Sphingobacterium; species Sphingobacterium tenebrionis. The sequence goes on from NZ_CP038159.1 coordinate 1,867,239, forward strand.
CTAGCCGACAATTTTGTTGGAATTCATTAAAAACACACAAACCTTGGATATATTTAGCAAACAACGTTATACCATAACATCAGCATTACCTTATGCTAATGGTCCATTGCATATCGGTCATTTGGCCGGTGCATACATTCCCGGAGATATTTTTGTCCGTTTTCTACGTTTGAACCAAAAGGATGTGGTTTATGTCTGTGGTTCTGATGAACATGGTGCAGCCATTACCATCAAAGCCAAAAAAGAAGGCGTTACTCCACAGGAGATCATTGATAAATACAACCTGCAGATCAAGGAGAGTTTCGAGCAGTTCGGGATCTCTTTCAACATATATCACCGTACTTCGGAGCCGATCCACCATCAATTGTCGCAGGAATTCTTCTTGAATCTTTATGAAAAAGGAGAATTTATTGAGCGTTTCTCAGAGCAATATTATGATGAGGAATTTCATCAGTTCTTGGCGGATCGCTATATCGTGGGAACCTGTCCACATTGCCACAATGAAGGCGCCTATGGCGACCAATGTGAAAAATGTGGTACTTCCTTGAACCCAACCGATCTGATCAATCCAAAGTCTACTCTAAGCGGTAAAACGCCTATATTGAAGGAAACCAAGCATTGGTACCTTCCATTGGATAAATACCAACCTTGGTTAGAGAAATGGTTGATCGAAGGAAAGAAGAATGAACTTAAATCCAATGTGTTTGGACAATGCCAATCTTGGTTGAAATCAGGATTGCAACCACGTTCAATGACACGCGATTTGGATTGGGGGGTTGATGTTCCTTTGGAGGAAGCCGAAGGCAAGAAATTATATGTTTGGTTGGATGCACCAATCGGTTATATTTCTGCCACCAAACAATGGGCAATCGATGAAGGTAAGAATTGGGAAGATTACTGGAAAAAGCAAAGTAACCCAGAAGATGATTCCACCTTGATCCATTTTATTGGTAAGGATAATATCGTTTTCCACTGCATTATTTTCCCAGCGATTTTACATGCCCATGGGGAATATATCTTACCGGAGAATGTTCCAGCCAATGAATTCCTGAATTTAGAAGGGGATAAATTATCGACATCCAGAAACCATGCGGTTTGGTTACATGAATATTTAGAAGAGTTCCCTGGCAAACAGGATGAACTGCGTTATATGCTGACTTCCATTCTTCCGGAAACCTCCGATAGTGAGTTTACATGGAAGGATTTCCAGGCACGTGTGAACAATGAATTGGTAGCCATTTTTGGAAACTTTGTGAACCGGGTTATGGTTCTTTCCCATAAATATTTTGATGGTAAGGTTTTAATGGGTTCTTCATTGACTGCAGCTGATCAGGAGGTGTTGGATGAGTTGGCAAAAATTCCTGCGCAGATCAAACAATCCCTATCGCAATACCGTTTCCGTGAAGCCTTGGCAACCTTTATGAATGCTGCCCGCTTAGGAAATAAATACCTGGCTGATGAAGAGCCTTGGAAGGTTATTAAAACCGATGAAGAGCGTGTTAAGACTGTGCTTTTTGTAGCTGCTCAGATTGTTGGAAACCTAGCGGTGATGGGACAGCCATTTTTACCTTTTACCAGTACAAAGGTTTTTGAAATGTTGAACCTGTCTGCAAAATCTTGGGAAGATGCAGGTAAAGCGGATTTATTAGCCAATGGTCATTTATTGGGAGAGACACAATTGTTGTTTGAGAAGATTATGGATGAGCAGGTGGAGTTTCAATTGACGAAATTGGCGAATGCAAAAGCGCAAAATGCTTTAGCAGCTCCTAAGGCATCACAAAAACCAAATATCAGTTTTGATGATTTTGGGAAATTGGATATTCGGGTTGGAAGAATTTTGACCGCTGAGAAGGTGGCGAAGACCAAGAAGTTGTTGAAGTTGACTATTGATACGGGGATAGATAAGAGGACGGTGGTATCTGGGATCGCGGAGCACTTTACGCCTGAGGAGATTGTTGGTAAACAGGTGAGTATTTTGGTGAATTTGGAGCCTAGAGAGATAAAAGGAATACAATCCCAAGGGATGATTCTGATGGCAGAGGATGCGGATGGAAGATTGGATTTTGTAAATCCAATTTCGGAGGTTTCTGCTGGAAGTATTGTGAGATAGGGGGGGTATTGTCATGCTGAGGGAAGTCGAAGCATCTGTTCGTTAATGGCGTACAGATGCTTCGACTTCGCTCAGCATGACATTTTTTATGGGGCCTTGTAGGTTTGAGATTGTAATGTTAAGATTGCTTCGTCGTGCCTCCTCGCAATGACGGGTAACCTCCCTACGACGACGGGTTGCCTCCTTGCAATGACGGGGAGTCGCTATCAGCTGAATTTCCTAAGCCTGCTATCAAGATCCCAATCACAAAACCGATCAAAGAAGGGACAACCCAGCCCAGATCATACGCAAAAAACGGGATATGATTCAATTTATCGATTATCCCATCTCCCAAGAGGTTAAATTGCTTCAGCAAACCAATTACAGCCATCAACGTTGATGCCGCCAATGCCAACCTATAAGGCAATTTACTCTTCACAAAAGCTCCAAAAAACACATAATAAATTACCAGTGTAATCACAATTGGATACACAAAACTCAATATCGGATAGGCAAAACTGATGATATTATCCACGCCGGTAATAGACAGGACACAGGAAACCACACAACATATGGTCACCAACAATTTATAGCCCAATTTATTTCCTGTTAATTCGGAAAAGAAGGTTCCGATGGCCGAGGTTAAGGCAATAGCAGTGGTCAAACAGGCCAGGGCAATACTAATCGCAATGGCAATGGTGCCATAATCGCCCAATATCGACCTAGAAATATAGATCAGTAATTCAGAGCGTTTGATGCCCGGATCCGAAATCCCAGAGGTCGCACCCAAGTAGATCAATCCACCATAGATAATGAACAGGCAAACAGCTGCCAAAGCACCTGCAGCAATCACCACATAATTCTTCGATTTAATATCCTTATAACCTTTTGCCTTAGAAGCCATGATTATTATTCCTGCAAAGATCACAGACGCCAATACATCCAAGGTCTGGTAACCATCAATAAAACCTAGGGTAAACGACTCGGCAGTGCTCAATGCCGAAGTGCTGTAATCCGCTATTGGATTCATAACACCAACTACAATCAAACCTATTAACAAAACCAATAACAAAGGCGTCAGGAAATTCCCGATGATATCAACCACTTTTGAGGGAGCAATGGTCAATAGCCATGTTACGGCAAAAAAAGCGATGGAAGTCCAGATGGGTTGTGCATTCGGAAAGGAGGGGAGTACCCCTACTTCAAAAGTAGTGGCGGCAGTTCTTGGAATAGCGATCATAGGACCAATACATAACATGATGATTGATCCGAGGATAGGAGCCAAGTTCTTATGCACCCGTCCACCGAGGTCATTAAAATCTTCACCGGAATTTACGATGGAAAGGATTCCAAAAAAAGGCAATAATATCCCGGTCAAACCAAAGGCTAATATCGTTATCCCAACATGATCTCCGATCTGAAGCCCGATATAGGGAGGCAAAAGTAAATTTCCGGCGCCAAAAAACATGGCAAATAAGGCAAAACCAATGGTGATAATGTCTCTAGTTCTTTTCAAAATATAGGGGTTTAGTAAAAATAATCAATCAAATAAAGGTTCTTCAGAAAAATAAATCAATAAGTTGTTTAGCTTCTTTCACATCGTGTACACGAAGGAGTTGAACGCCTCTTTCCAATAATAAGGTATTCAATGCGATGGTACTTGGTAATACATCCTCCGGTTTCAGGTCCAATTTTTTATAGATCATGGACTTCCTCGAAATACCACCTAAGATCGGTAAACCAAAATAATGAAGCTGGTCCACCCGCATCAAAAGTTCATAATTCTGTTCAACGGTTTTGGCAAAGCCATATCCTGGATCCAAAATAATATCTTTCACACCAAGCGCACGTAATTGAGCCACCGCATTTCCCAAATGCACTGCCACATCATTGACCACATCTTCATACGACGTTAGCTGTTGCATGGTGGAAGGTGTTCCACGCATATGCATCAAAATATAAGGGACCTGCAATTCCGTTACGGTTTTAAACATCAAGGGATCTAAGGTCCCGCCGCCAATATCATTGATGATATGGCCTCCCGCTTGTACACTAGCTCTTGCTACTTCTGCCCGAAAGGTATCCACCGAAATAATCGCATCTGGAAATTCGCTCCTAATGCCCTCAATAACAGGGATGGCCCTGTCCATCTCTTCCTGCGCAGATATATCCTTTGCTCCAGGCCGGCTCGAATACGCACCTAGATCGATGATATCTGCACCTTCGGAAAGCAAACGCTCCGTATGTCGCAAAGCTTCATCTAAACCATTATGCTTCCCGCCATCAAAAAAAGAATCTGGCGTAACATTCAATATCCCCATGATCTTGGGCCTACTGAAATCCATCAATTGACCATTGATCTGAATCGTTTGACAGCTAGAAGTTTGGAAAATAGACATTAATGCCGGGATTTTAAAAATAAATAAGGCTGTAAATTTTCATTTACAGCCTCCAAAATAAGGTTTTTAGGTTTACTTTACAACTAAAACACCATCTGCAACAACAGAGATGTCTTTACGTGGCTTAGTAATCTTCGCAATCTCTTCCTTGCTTTTTCCCATATCTTCGGCATAGTGTTTTTGCCACTCTACCGTTGTTTCTTTAACTTTTGCTTTCCCTTCAACAACTACGGTCTTTCCAACCAAGTCCTCAGGTACAAAATAAGAATAATCCGTGAAACGAACCATGATCGGCTCTTGATCGCCAGCACGTTTGATGGTCAGGAAACATCCTTTTTTCTTACATACCTGAACCACTTCGCCTTCGATCTTTCCATTGAAAGATTCGGCCTTAGCAAAGGATTGCTCTAATTGTTTTACAGAAATAGCTCCTTTTTTATCGATTTTCTTTCCGTAGTTCACACCGACTTTGGCAGGTGTAATGGCTTGTTGCGCTTGGCTGATACTGATCATCGCGAATACAGCAACAAAAATGGCTAGTAATTTTTTCATATTATTTTCTAATAAATTCAAATTTACCACTTGGATCAAGCTTCATGATGGTCGATGCTTTACCTTCCGCATGGTTGTCTTGTCCAAATTTAACAACATAATCGACAGCTTTTCTAATTTCAGGGTCAATTTCATCAAAAGTTCCTGCAGATGGTTGTCCGCTGATATTAGCCGAGGTAGAAACGATAGGCTTTCGGAACCGTTGGATCAACTGCTCACAGAAGGGATGGTTGACGATACGTATACCAATACTCCCATCTTCTGCGATCACATTTTCAGCCAGATTCTTTGCGTCAGAATAGATGATCGTCAATGGCTTATCGCTCGCCTCGATCAATTCATAAGCAACTTCCGGAACTTCTTTCACATAACTTTGCAACTGATTATCATTGGCCAACAATACAATCATGCTCTTACCCTTATCCCTGCCCTTTAAGGCAAAGATCTTTTCTACCGCTTCCGGATTTGTAGCATCACAGCCTAAACCCCAGATCGTATCCGTAGGATATAAGATGATCCCTCCAGCTTTTAAGGTTTCTAAAGCCTGATGGAGATCCTCCCTATCGATAAATGCTCTGTTCATGAATAAATTAAACCGCTACGTTATGCTCACGTAAGGCATCGTTCAACGAGGTTTTCTTATCTGTAGATTCTTTACGTTGTCCGATGATCAAGGCACAAGGTACCTGATATTCTCCCGCAGGGAATTTCTTGGTATAAGAACCTGGAATCACGACTGAACGTGCAGGAACATAACCTTTATATTCTACTGGCTCAGGACCAGAAACATCAATAATCTTAGTAGATGCCGTCAATACCACGTTTGCACCCAATACTGCTTCCTCTTCCACACGGATACCTTCTACCACAATAGCTCTAGAACCAACGAACACATTGTCTTCTATGATTACTGGAGCAGCTTGAACAGGTTCTAGAACACCACCGATACCAACACCACCACTTAGATGTACGTTTTTACCGATCTGGGCACAGGAACCTACCGTAGCCCAAGTGTCCACCATTGTCCCCTCATCTACATAAGCACCAATATTTACATAAGAAGGCATCATGATTACCCCTTTTGCCAAGAATGCACCGTATCTTGCCGAAGCACCAGGTACTACACGAACACCAAGATCCTTGTAATTGGTTTTCAATTTCATTTTATCGTGGTAAACAAAAGGATCGTTCTTGATCTCTTTCATCGCACGGATCGGAAAATAAAGGATTACCGCTTTTTTGATCCAATCGTTCACATGCCAACGTTCACCAACAGGCTCCGCTACACGTAAATCTCCTTCATCCAACATTTGGATCACAAAAGCGATCGCTTCAAAGTATTCTTTATATTCTAATAATTGTCTGTTTTCCCAAGCTTCTTCAACTAGTTTTTTCAGGTTGCTTATTTCTGTCATAATGATTGCTGAACTTATAATAATTAGGCACAAATATAAGAAACTATCCCTATTTTTGTTATTATGGCGGAAGAGAAAGAGAAATTACGAATAGATAAATATTTGTGGGCAATTCGCTTATTTAAGACCAGGAGTTTGGCTACGGAAGCCTGCAAAGCAGGACGTGTCAAATTGAAAGGGCAGAACGTAAAACCATCTGCGGTGGTGAAAGTAGGCGATCAATACAGCATACAAAAAGGAATCGAAAGAAAGGTTATCTTAGTTACCGGCCTTTTGGAGCGCAGGGTAGATGCCAAGACTGCGGTTCAATTTTACGAAGATCACACACCGGTGGAAGAAACCTATGGTTTCAAATCCGTATTCCATGCACCGGTCCTGAAAAGAGATCGAGGTACTGGGCGACCAACCAAAAAAGACCGTCGGGAGATCGATGACCTGAAAAGTGATTGGTGGGAAAACGAAGAAGAAGATAAATAGACAATTATTACCTGATGTTATTACGAATATTCATTTTATGGGTTATGTTATCCATGGGCAAGCTATTGTTTGCCGATGATAATGCCGTATCCGTATCTACCGATTCGGTGGAAAGGGAATTGCAGAATACCCTTGCCCGGAAAATGGAATTTGAACGCGTTAAATTGAAGGATATCTTTCAGATCAAAGAGGCTTTGCGCAATACCAAAAGTATCAATACCCGCTATGACCTCCATTTGAAGTTATATAAGGCTTTTCTTACCTATCAGATGGATTCGGCGATCTATTATGTCAATCAGAATCTGCAATTGGCCAATGAATTGAATGATGTATTTAAACAGAACCAATCCCATATCCAATTGGCGGGGCTTTATTCATCGGCCGGTCGGTTTATTGAATCCAATGATATCCTGAAGCAGATCCACCGGAAAGGATTAGCCGATGAATTGTTGGCCGATTATTATCGTACCTATTCCGACTTTTATTCCCATTACGGTCAGAGTACTAATTATAATCATTATTTCACCTTAAGCGAGATCTACCGGGACTCCCTATTGTCGGTTATTCCTGAAAACTCTTTGGACCATCGCTTGATTATGGCGACCAGGGATCTATTTCGCAATAACCTGGATAGCGCAGAGTCTACTTTTCTAAAATTACTGAGTGAGTATGAAGAACCCCAACATGAAAGGGCCGTAATTGCCTATCTATTGGGGCTGGTACATAAGATGCGCTCAAATCGCGAAAAGCAGATCTATTATTTTGGGCTTTCAGCGATTACCGACATCAAGAATTCCGTGAAGGATAATGCCTCTTTACAGAGTCTTGCTTTGGTATATTTTGAAAAAAATGATATTGATAAGGCCTATCTATTTATTCAGGAGGCCATGGAAGATGCCCTGTTCTGTAATGTGAGGTACCGAACCATTGAAAACTCCTCTTTTTATCCGATCATCAATTCGGCCTTTCAGGAAAAGGAACAAGCTAGGAAAAAACAGCTTACTACCTTCCTATATACCATCAGTATCATGTCTGCCTTGTTGCTTTTGGTGCTGATTGTTGTTTATTTGCAGATGAAGCGTTTAAAGGAAGCTCGAAAGGATCTGAATAAAGTAAATAACGAACTCCAATTACTGAATGCCGAGTTATTGAAGGTTAATGATGATCTTCAGGAAGCCAACCTGGTCAAGGAAGAATATATGGCGCAGTTTTTTGAACTGTGCTCCTCCTATATTGAAAAACTGGATTATAATCGGAAAAGTATGCTCAAAAAGCTTTCCAGTAAACAATACGATGAACTGACCAAAGAATTGAAATCCCAGGATAACATCAAAACGGAACTGGAAGACCTCTACCATCATTTTGATGTGATCTTTTTGAGTCTTTATCCAACCTTCATACAAGAGTTCAATAAACTATTGAAATCTGAGGAACAGATCATCCTCAAACCTGACGAATTGTTGAATTCCGAGCTTCGGATCTTTGCCTTGATTCGTTTGGGAATTTCTGATTCCACCAAGATTGCCCAGTTCCTCCGGTACTCCTTAAGAACGGTTTACAACTACCGCGTGAAAGTGAAAAATAAGGTCATTGGTTCCAAAGAAGACTTCGATGAACGCATCAAAGAGATCGGAAACATGACGATTCAACCTTAAAATGGGTTACTTTTTTTCTCTGTAAAAACATCTATTTTGTTGACTGATAGTGGTTTTTGCTTTACTTCGTTTACTTTTTTAAAATTAGCCTTAACCATTTCGTAATATCAGCTTATTCCTTGCTTAACTTTGGTAACAAGGATTAAGGTTCTACCTGAATTATTTTAAATTATAAACTAGTTATACACCCATGAAACTTTTTACTAAAGTTAAGCAAGGTCTATTACTTTTTCTTTTTACGGTTTTTTTCAGCATGTCATATGCCCAATCCAATCTAACGGTAAACGGAAAAGTAATCGATGAATCCACAAACGAACCCATAGCTGGAGCTACGGTTTCCGTAATTGGCGGATCCAATTCAACCTCAACTAACAATGAGGGATCATTTACATTGACAAATGTTCCTGCCAATTCCAAGCTGAGGATTTCATTTATCGGCTATGTTAGCCAAGAGGTCATTTCCAAGGCCGATCTGACGGTTTCCTTAAAGAGTGCGACCAACACCCTAGAGGATGTCGTGGTGATCGGGTATGGTTCTGTTAAGCGAAAAGACGTAACGACGGCGATTTCATCCGTTTCTTTGGATGATATCAACGAAAGGCCGATCGTATCTGCTGAACAAGCGATCCAAGGTCGCGCGGCTGGGGTTTCTGTTACCCAAACTTCGGGTGCACCAGACGCTGGGTTATCGATTCGTGTTCGTGGTACGACCTCCTTTAATGGAAGTAATAACCCTTTATACGTCGTTGATAATGTACCTGTAGATAACATCAACTTTTTGTCACCAACCGATATCGCCGATATTCAGATCATGAAAGACGCTTCTTCGGCAGCCATCTACGGTTCACGCGGTGCCAATGGGGTTATTTTGATTACGACCAAAAAAGGTAAAACGGGTGCTCCGAAGATTACCTTCAACATGTTGGCTACCCAAAACAAAATCACAAACAAGATCACACCATTAAATACGGCTCAATACAAAGAGCTACAGGACGAAATCGGCATGATCAATCTTCCAAGCAATTTGACGGATCAGACCAACTGGTTTGATGAAACATTCCGTACAGGGGTGATTCAGGATTATCAAGTGTCGGTTTCGGACGGTAGCGAGCGATTGAAGTATATGATTTCCGGTGGATATGTAAATAACAAAGGGATTATTAATGAAGCATTTTTCAAGCGGTATAACTTCCGCGGAAATATCGAGAATAATATTCGCGAATGGTTGACCGTCAATGCAAATCTTTCCTACTCCGATTATGCTGGAAATGGCATTATCCAAGGTACGGGAGCTAACCGTGGTGGGGTAATCATGTCGACCATCAATACCCCAACCTATGCCCCTGTTTGGGATCCGTTCATGCCAGGACAATATTACAATAATTTCTATGGGGTGAATATCAATAGCCCATTGGAAAACATTGCCCGTACCAGCAATAATAAGAATAGAGAGAACAGGTTTATCGGTTCTGGTTCTGCGATCATCAAGTTTATGCCAGAGTTGAATCTGCGTACGACTTTTGCTTTGGATCGTAGAAACGCCATCTCTACTACTTTCTTAGATCCTTTGACTACTTCTTGGGGTAGAAACCAATTTGGTGAAGGTGCCGATTCGAGAAACATGAATACGGTGACTACATTCGATAATGTGTTGACCTATAATAAGAATGTGGAGAAGCATGGGTTTGAAGCGATGTTGGGATCATCTTATACCAAATCAGACTATACCAATAGTTATATCAATGCCTCTCATTACAGACCTGGCATGATCCAGACCTTGAATGCTGCCAATAAAATTTCTTGGACAGCAACCGGTTCTGGTGCATCCGATTGGGCGATCATGTCCTACTTCGGCCGGTTGACCTACAATTTTGATGGTAAATACATTATTACCGGTAATATGCGTGCGGATGGATCTTCAAAGCTTCATCCTGACAGCCGTTGGGGTTATTTCCCATCCTTCTCTGCAGCTTGGCGACTTTCTTCAGAAGATTTTATGAAGGATGTAGCCTGGATCAACGATCTTAAAATGCGTGGAGGTTGGGGTCTTACCGGTAACCAAGATGGAATTGGCGATTACGCTTACCTACAACGCTATTATATCACCAGAGAACCGTGGTTTGAAGAGACAAAAGAAAATGCCTTGGTCACTGTGACCCCTGCGAACCTGAGGACACCTGATTTGCATTGGGAAAATATGAAACAGGTGAATGTTGGTTTGGATTTCACTGGCTTTAACCAACGGTTGACTGTGAACTTGGATTATTATAACAAGACCACCAACGATATGTTGATGTATGTTTCCATTCCGGAAGGTCAAATTGCAAATAATATTCTGCGTAATGAGGGTGAAATGAGCAATAAAGGTTTTGAGGCAAATATCCTTAGCGAAAACTTAATTGGGGAATTCAAATGGAATACAGCGTTTAATATTTCGTTCAACAAAAACAAATTGGTAAGCTTGGATCTACAACAGATCTATCCAGCAGCCAGAACGGTAGAAGTGGTCAACGATTATGTGGTTCGCAACATGCCAGGCAAACCTATGGGCAGTTTCTTTGGCTACATCAGCCAAGGCGTAAACCCTGAGACTGGAGATATGATCTATCAGGATATCAATGGCGATGGCAGGATTTCATCTTCTGACCGTACGTTTATCGGTGATCCAAATGCAAACTTTACCTTCGGTTTGACCAATAATTTTGCCTATAAAGGATTCAATCTGAGTATCTTCTTACAAGGTTCACAAGGGAATGATATTTTCAATGCCTCCCGTATGGAAACTGAAGGGATGTATGATGGAAAAAACCAATCTACCCGCGTGTTGCAACGTTGGAGAGTACCAGGGCAGATCACTGAAGTGCCTAAAGCAGGATATAATATGTTGAATTCTACCTACTTTATCGAGGATGGTAGCTATTTAAGGGTTAAGAATGTATCCTTATCTTATAATATCAAAGGAGAGGTGTTGAACCGCATCGGAATTAACAGATTGCAGCCATTTGTTTCCGCTTCTAATCTATTCACTTTCACAAAATACACAGGTTTAGATCCCGAGGTGAATCAGTTTGGCAATAGTGGAGCAGTACAAGGAATTGATTGGGGAACATATCCACAGAGCAAATCATTTGTGGTGGGTCTGAACTTGGAGTTTTAGGTAATAAAAATTGAAAGCAATGAAAAGAAATTTTATATATCAATTAGCAGCACTGGCAATCATAGGATTGTTGGGTAGTTGTTCTTTAGATAAAGATCCAATCGATACGTTTTCCGATGTAACCGAAGGTGTTTCTGAGACAGGTGAAAAGGTGGTATTTAAAGATAGAGCAGCTGTGGAATCCCACATGTTGACCATCTATAACCAAATGCGCGACCGTCAGGAACATTGGTACCTGGATGTTTTATTGATCGCCGAATCCCATTCGGATAATGCCTATGCCGGAACTACCGGAGCAGAAGTGGTACCCTTTGAAAACAATTCGATCGAAGGATCCAACTCGGTGGTTGAACGCGATTGGAAAAGGTACATGGAAGATATTGCACGAGCGAATATCCTGATCCAATATATCGATTCTGTACAGGACAACACGCTTACGGAAGCAATTCGTAGAAGAATGAAAGGAGAAGCGAAAATATTCCGTGGTATGGTGATGTTCGATATGGTTCGTTTATTTGGTGATATTCCAGTGGTTACTACCATCGCGGGTGATATCACTGCTGAGACCATCAAGGATGTTTACAAAGACTATTTTCCTGAGCAAAAAACGGAGAAAGAAGCCTATCAACAGATTGAAAAGGATTTGTTAGACGCATTGGTGGATGCACCCGCAAATGATAATGCCAATAAAACGAGGTTCAGTAAATCAGTAGCGAAAGCGTTATTGGCGAAAGTATATGCCGAAAAACCTTTACGCGACTATAACAAAGTCATCCAATATGTGGATGAATTAGCAGCGGATGGGTTTGACCTGGAAGCTGATTTTACCGATCTGTTCGGTGTGGTGGAAGGAACCGCAGATGCGAAGAAAAGAAATTCGAAAGAAAGTATTCTGGAGGCTCAATTCTTTGTTGGGAATGGTAACTGGGTAACCTGGATGTTCGGTAGGGATCTTTCCAATTATAACAATGCTTTTGACTGGGCAAAATGGGTAACCCCATCACGTGATCTGATCAAAGCTTTTACCAATGAGGCCGATCAGATCCGTTATACCGAATCGATTGTTTATTACGAAGCCAAATGGAGTAATTACTATCCATCCAATAACTATCCTTTTATGTATAAAACCCGTTCAGCATATAGCAATATCATTAAATTCAGATATGCGGATTTATTGTTGCTCAAAGCTGAAGCATTGATCCAGAAGGATGGACCAAACCTAGCTGCTGCTGCAGATATCATCGATAAAGTTCGTACGCGGGTAAAACTACCTCGCCTAAGCAGCGCGACCAAAGCGAGCAAGGATGCCATGTTGGATGCTTTAATGAAAGAAAGAAGATTGGAATTGGCATTTGAAGGCCAAAGATGGTTCGATTTAGTGCGAAACAATAAGGTAGAAGCTGTGATGAATGCCGTTTTTGCCAAGGATTCAGGAAGAAAAGCACAGGTTTATCAGTTTAATGAGAATTCGTATAGACTTCCAATTCCACAGGCGATCATCGATCAGAACCCAAATATCAAACAAAACTTAGGTTATTAATTTAGAACATGATGAATTTCAAGAAATATATTTTAGCTGTTAGCGTTCTGACCACAGGAATGATTGCCTGTGGAAATGACAACTTTAACGGTGGCGATCCGATCAAGCCGACCAATCCAACTTCTGGCGATGTAAAGATCTATACAACGACCTCCTCCATGAGCCAGGATTTCGAGCGAACTTTTGTTAATTTCAATAAAACGGCAAGTATGTCGCCAAAAACCATCAAGATCGACGAGTCTAAGACTTTTCAGACCATGGATGGTTTCGGTTCTGCAATTACTGGTTCAACAGCTTACAACCTGCTGAAGATGAGTGAAACAGATCGTGCTAAGTTTTTGAAGGAAACCTTTTCTCCGACCGAAGGGATGGGCCAGAGCTATATCCGTATAGCTATCGGCTGTTCCGATTTCTCTTTGAGTGAATATACCTTGGCAGATAAACCAGGAATCGAAAACTTTGCCCTTCAAGAAGAGGAATTGAAATATGTAATTCCGGTTTTAAAGGAGATTTTAGCGATCAATCCAGATATTAAGATCATGGGTTCGCCTTGGACGCCGCCAACTTGGATGAAGGTGAACAACTTGACCGATCTTAAACCGCATGAGTCTTGGACCGGGGGGCACTTAAATCCTAAATATTACCAGGATTATGCCACCTACTTCGTAAAATGGATTCAGGCGATGGCCGCTCAAGGCATCAATATCTATTCCATTACGCCTCAAAATGAGCCATTGAATGCGGGCAACTCCGCTTCCTTGTTGATGTTCTGGTCAGAACAACAGGCATTTGTGAAAACGGCATTAGGTCCGAAAATCAAAGCTGCTGGTTTGACCACTAAAATCTATGCTTTTGACCATAACTATAATTACGACGATATGCCAGAGCAAGAGGATTATCCGGTAAAAATCTTCCAGGATCCTGCAGCGGCAGCCTTTTTTGCAGGTTCAGCTTTCCATAATTATGGGGGTAACAAAGATGAATTATTGGACATTCATGCCAAAGCACCTAATAAGGATATCGTTTTTACAGAAACATCCATTGGAACCTGGAATGATGGCAATGTATTGGGCAAACGTCTTACCGAAGATATGCGTGAAGTGGCGCTAGGGACCGTAAATAATTTCAGTAAAGCAGTTATTGTTTGGAACTTGATGTTGGATTCTGACAAAGGACCAAACCGTGAAGGTGGATGTCAAACTTGTTATGGAGCTGTGGATATCAGTAAAGCGGATTATAAAACGATCCGTAGAAATTCTCATTATTATATCATTGGCCACATGTCTTCGGTGGTTAAACCAGGAGCTGTTCGTATTGGTACAACAGGGTATACCGACAGTAATTTGACCTATGCAGCATTTAAAAACACCGATGGATCCTATGCTTTCGTGATTACCAATCATTCTGGAGCTGATTCATTCATCGTGTTGGAGGATGGTAAGAACAATTTTGGCTATACCGTTCCTGCTAGTTCGGTAGTTTCTTATACTTGGAAAAAATGAAAAAACTAATCAATTATACCGCAATATTATGCCTTTTTACCTTGCTGTTCTCGTGTAAAGAGGATGAATTTATCGTTCCAATTGGTGGCGGGTCACCAAGCATGGAAATCACGAATCTGCCAAAAACAGCTTTCTTCGGAGATAGTCTTGCTTTCTCGGTCAATGTTAAAGATCAAGGTGTCGCTTTGTCCACGTTAAAAGCTCAGCTTTTATTCAGTGGGGAAGTGGTTGCCGAGAAGATTATCCGTACGAAAGATTATGGCGAATATACTGGAAAATTATTTGTGCCTTTTCTTAAGGATATTCCAAATGGTGCCGCAGAATTGAAATTTACCTTGGAAAACGTGGAATTGGTGAAATCCGATACCAGTCAGTCCATCACGATCAGTAGACCTGATTTTCCTCATATCAATTTGGTGACACCTACCAAGACCTATAAAATGAACAGGGTAGCACTGAATAAGTATGAATTAACAGAAAACCTACCATTCAAAGTAAACGGTTATTTAGAGGCACCAGCATTTGGAGCTGCAGGAAACCCGATTCAATTTGGTTGGGAAAATGATATGATAACGCAAGGGATCACACAGAATATTCCTTTCTCCAATTCGGTATCTGGTGTTTATACCATTTCGTTCAATACCCTTACTTATGAAGCAGCACCTTTTATTATTGGTTATGCGTTCAATGGAGAGGGAATGAAAATGGTAAACGACAACCTGTACAGTGTTGATCTGACGATTGAAAATGGACAAGAGATTACGATTGATGGTATCGAAGGATTGTCGGCTTGGGGCATCAGTTCCGATTATATCCGTGAGGATGGGGGTAAATATTACTTCAACGCTATGAGCGGTAAATACCGTTTCTATGCGAATTTCGATAAAGAATATATTTACGCGGAAGCGATGAACGGAAGTAACCTAGCGAGCTTAAATGCAGACGGAACCGGCGCTATTTGGATCATCGGTGAAGGAATCGGTAAACCAACGGTAGCATCGAATGAAGTAGGCTGGAACCCAGATAATGCGATCTGTATGGCGCCAATTGGTGGCAAGAAATACCGTGTAACGGTGATCGCTGGAAAATCCATCAAAACGGATAACATCAACTTTAAATTCTTCCATCAAAAAGGATGGGGCGGTGAATTCAAGAATGAATTGACCACGACAAGTGATGTGGTATTTGTTGGAAATGGAAGTAACGGTAGAGATCCGGGTAACTTAGGATTATTGGCTGGCAAGACTTTGACGGCGGATACAACCTATGAATTTGTGGTCGATCTATCGGAAGGCAATGCCAAACCAAAATTGACAGTGACAAAGAAATAACCTAACTATTAATACACAAGCACCCAAAGGCTGGATATCACTTGATATCCAGCCTCTTTTTTTTGTGGCAATATTTGGTTAATTTGTGGAAATGATTAGTTAATGATGAAAAAGATTCTATATACGCTACTAACTTGTTTAATGATGGTGGGAAGTCAGGATAATAGCCAGGCTCAGGCTAAAAAAGAAGTGAAATATGTGTTGGCCATCCATGGGGGTGCCGGAACGATTCTGAAGAAGAACATGACTGATTCCTTGGAGAAGGCTTATATTGCTGCTTTAACGGAAGCCTTGGAAAAGGGGTATGCCAAGATAAAGAACGGTGAATCCAGTCAGGATGCGGTCATTGCCGCGATAGAAGTCATGGAGAATTCGCCTTTGTTCAATGCTGGAAAAGGTGCGGTATTTACCAATCAAGGAAAGAACGAATTGGATGCTTCCATTATGGATGGAAAAACCTTGAAGGCTGGTGCTGTTGCAGGAATTACCATTGTTAAGAACCCTATCAAGGCAGCAAGAGCGGTAATGGATAAATCGGAGCATGTGATGATGATTGCGAGGGGGGCGGAGGAATTTGCTAAAAAACAGGGCTTGGAGATCGTTGATCCCCAATATTTCTGGACACAGCAACGATGGGATGGATTGCAGCGGGCATTGGAACGCGATAAGGAAAGGATGGAATTGGATCATGATGGACAGCAAAGTAATTTGCCGCCTGTTATTAAGGATGAAAAGTTTGGAACGGTAGGTTGCGTGGCCTTGGATAAAGCTGGGAATCTAGCGGCAGGAACCTCTACCGGCGGCATGACCAACAAGAAATTTGGAAGGGTAGGGGATTCTCCGATCATCGGCGCAGGGAATTATGCGAATAATGAAACAGCAGCAATTTCTTGTACAGGATGGGGGGAGTTTTATATTCGGACCTCTGCAGCTTTTAATGTTTCAGCAAGGATGAAATATGGAAAGGAAAATGTGGCATCGGCAAGTAAGGCGGTAATCGATGAAATCGGTAAGCTAGGCGGCGATGGGGGGATGATCGCTTTGGATGCTCATGGAAATGTGGCCATGCCTTTTAATACCGAAGGTATGTATCGCGGAACTGTAACGGAGGATGGAGAGATAAAGGTGGAAATTTATAAGTAGTTTTTTTGCTGCGTCCGGGCTGCAGTCATTGGATGCACTGCCTTATTGCGTGCACTGATTCATTGAGGTCACTGCGTCATTTCGTACTTATGCGTCATTGCGAGGAGGCCCTGCGTCATTGCGAGGAGGCACGACGAAGCAATCTTTCGATTAATGTCATCCTGAGCAGCGTCGAAGGATCTGTAATGGTACCAAATGTAGATGCTTCGACTTCGCTCAGCATGACATGGGTAAAGATTGCTTCGTTCCTCGCAATGACGCCCAAGTCTATCATCTAACATCTATCATCTATCTACTCCGGTATCTCATAAACATGCATATACCTCACAATAGCATTAGCCCGTCTATTCACCCAATTAGATGGCCTTCGTGCGTCCCATTTCTGCGGGCTAGGCAGCACCGCAATAATCAATGCCGCTTCCTTCTTCGTCAAACTCTTCCCCGATTTATGGAAATAATATTGTGAAGCCGCTTCCGCCCCATAAACCCCTTGTCCCATCTCTATCACATTCAAATACACCTCCAATATCCTTTTCTTACTCCATAAACCCTCAATCAACAACGTAAAATAAGTCTCCAATCCTTTCCGGAACCAAGACCTTCCCGGCCAAAGAAACACATTCTTCGCCGTTTGCTGACTGATCGTACTCCCTCCCCTCAATTTTTTCCCCGCCTTATTCTTCTCAAAAGCCTGCTTGATCGCTTCCGTATCAAAACCATTATGCGTCAAAAAATGAGCATCTTCACCCGCAATGGCCGCTCTTTTCAAATTATCCGAGATATCCTCGTAATCCAACCACTTCTTATCGATCTTCCATTCCTTCCCTGCAGCCTTCCTTTCAAAGCCCCTAGTCAACATCAGATACGTAATGGGAGGATTGATAAAACGCAGGGCGATCACCCAAAGAATAGATAGCACAAAAAATGCAATAAGTCCCCTTAATGCATAGTAACCCACCTTCCTCCACAAAGTGGATTTTCCCTTGCTGTTGTTTTGTTTGACTTTATTCTTTTTGGTACTGCGCTTAATGGCCATAACCTTGAATTTTTATGCAAACATAAGAGGTATTTTTTAATAATTCTGCTATTTTTACATCTTATTCAAAATTGGCATATCTTGGCAAAAGAGAAGAAACAAACCCCTTTAATGCAGCAATATAATACCATCAAGGCGAAATATCCTGGTGCCCTTTTGTTGTTTAGAGTGGGGGATTTTTACGAGACGTTTGGGGAGGATGCGGTGAAGGCCGCCAAAATTTTAGGGATTGTTCTAACAAAACGCGGTAATGGCACCGAATCGGAAACGGCATTGGCAGGATTTCCGCACCATTCCTTAGAGACTTATCTACCAAAACTGGTGCGTGCCGGACAACGTGTGGCGATATGCGACCAATTGGAAGATCCCAAACAGACCAAAACCATCGTGAAACGCGGGGTGACCGAATTGGTAACTCCAGGTGTTTCTTACAATGAAAACATCGTTCACCAAAAATCAAACAATTACCTTGCCTCCCTTTATACCGAAAAATCGGTCGTTGGAGTGTCCTTCTTGGATATTTCAACCGGCGAATTTTTGGTCGCCCAAGGGAATGTAGGTTATATCGATAAATTGTTGCAAGGTTTCAAGCCAACGGAGATCATTCTTCCCAAGAAGCAGTATAAAGAGTTTCTGGAACAGTTTGGTTCCGGATACTATACCTATACCCTGGATGAATGGCCATATTCTGGAGATTATGCCGAGGAACAGTTATTGAAGCATTTTGAGGTGAAATCCATGAAAGGCTTTGGGGTAGATCGCATGAACATCGGCATCATTGCTGCTGGTGTGGCGCTGCATTACCTGAATGAAACCGAACACCGAAATCTGCAGCATATTTCCAATATTTCCCGAATCGAGGAAGATCGCTACATGTGGTTGGATCGTTTTACGATCCGTAACCTGGAGTTGATCGGTTCTGCCAATGAAAATGCCAGTACTCTTTCGGATGTCCTGGATGAAACATCTTCGCCTATGGGTGCACGATTGTTGAAACGCTGGATCATCATGCCTTTGAAGGATGAAAAGGCTATTCAGGAGCGACTACAGGTGGTGGAATATTTCCATAACCACCGCGATGTACGTGACGAGCTTATCCATGAGATTAAGCAGGTGGGTGATCTGGAACGCCTGATCAGTAAAATCGGACTTCAGAAGGCGAATCCTCGCGAGATCATCCAATTGAAGCGGGCCTTATATGCAGTGGAAAAACTGAAGGAGATGACCAATGCTTCGGATACGGAATCGCTACGGATGATAGCCGAACAGTTGAACCCTTGTCTCCTTATTCGGGAAAAGATCGAAAAAACGGTTAAAGCCGAACCTCCGGTGGCATTGAACAAAGGGAATGTGATCGAAGATGGGGTGGATGTGGATCTGGATAAGCTGCGAAAGGTGGCATTCGGTGGAAAGGATTACCTTTTGGAAATCCAACGTCGGGAATCGGAGGCTACGGGTATCCCATCGCTTAAAATAGCTTTCAATAATGTCTTTGGTTATTATTTAGAGGTCACCAATACCCATAAAGATAAAGTTCCGGATAGTTGGATCCGCAAACAGACCTTGGTCAATGCAGAACGCTACATCACCGAAGAACTTAAAGAATACGAAGAACAGATCTTAGGTGCCGAGGAGAAAATCCAGGTCATCGAAAATAGGATCTATGCCGAATTATTGCAGGATATCGCAGCTTACATCAAGCCCATCCAGCTCAATGCGCAATTGATCGCCAAGTTGGATGTGTTGTTGAACTTTGCGGTGATCGCGGAAAAGAACTATTACATAAAACCTGAGATCAATAATTCTCGTGTATTGGATATCAAAGGCGGTAGACATCCTGTGATCGAAAAGAAACTTCCGATTGGGGAGGATTACATCACGAACGATACCTTTTTGGATCCAGAAACGCAACAGATCATTATTATTACCGGTCCGAATATGGCGGGTAAATCGGCCTTGCTTCGTCAAACGGGCCTGATTGTATTGATGGCTCAGATCGGAAGTTTTGTTCCAGCGAAGGAGGCAAGTATTGGTATTGTCGACAAGATCTTTACCCGTGTCGGGGCTTCGGATAATCTATCCTCTGGAGAATCGACTTTTATGGTGGAGATGAATGAAACGGCAAGCATCATGAATAATCTTTCTGACCGCAGTTTGATCCTCTTGGATGAGATTGGTCGTGGAACGAGTACCTATGATGGTATTTCTATAGCCTGGGCTATTGCAGAATATTTGCACGGGCATCCGAGCTGTCAGGCAAAGACGCTTTTTGCGACCCATTACCATGAATTAAATGAGCTCTGTAATTCCATGCCCCGCATTAAGAATTATAATGTTAGTGTGAAAGAGGTGAATAATAAGGTGATCTTCCTAAGGAAATTGGTTCCCGGAGGCTCTGAACATAGCTTTGGTATACATGTCGCGAAATTGGCAGGTATGCCGCCGAAGTTGATCGGTCGTGCGAATGATATTCTGAAACGTTTGGAGCAGGAACGCACCGGCGGAGAAAAGATCAAGGATAGCATGCGGAAGATCCAAAAGCAGGCCTATCAATTGCAGATGTTTGCTATTGATGATCCGGTGCTGGAGAAGATCAGGGATATGCTGAACAACCTGGACGTGAATACCCTAACGCCTGTGGAAGCCTTGATGAAATTGGATGAGATCCAACGTTTGCTAAAGAATTAGTATTTCGTGTTTAAATTAGAAACTCGTATTTAATATTGGGATAGGATGGGACAGGTATTTCAATTCAAACAATTTGCTGTAGATCAGAATAATGTACCGATGCGGATCAATACCGATGGGGTCTTATTGGGCGCAACGGCTGGATTTCATCAAGAAGAGGCTGTTGATGGATCAGCAGTTAATGCGGGAGCCATGAATATCTTGGATATCGGAACAGGTACCGGTGTCATTGCTTTAATGCTTGCCCAACGTTTTGAACAGGCGAAGGTATGGGGTGTGGAAATTGATGAACTGGCCGCTGAAACCGCAGGCATGAACTTTAAGCAATCGCCCTTCAAGGACAGGATGCAGCTTGTTCATGGCGATATCTTTCACTGGCAAACGGAACTGCATTTCGACTTGATTGTGTCCAATCCTCCATTCTATATAAATTCCCTCCATAATCCGGATCAACGGAAAAAAGTTGCAAAACACACGGATGATACCTTTTTCAAAGAGATGATCAAATTTGCTTCGGAAAGGTTGAAGGCAGATGGGCAAATTCAGCTAATTGTTCCCATTGAGATGGAACAGTTCTTAAAAGATGAGGCTATTGCGCATGGCCTGGAATGGAACGGACAATGCAATATCCGATCTTTTGAAGATTCGGATAGTTTTCGTTGCATCATCAGTTTTGCCCGTAAAGCCCATCAGCCAAAAACAGAAGAATTTATTATCTATAAGGGCCGAGGGATTTATTCAGATGCCTATAATCATTTGTTGGAACCTTTCTTTTTAGCTTTTTAATATGAAAATCGGACTGATTTCGGATACGCATAGTTATTTGGACGATGCGGTCTTTGAATATTTCAAAGACTGTGATGAGATTTGGCATGCTGGAGATTTTGGCTCCTTGGAGGTTATTGAAAGGTTGCAGGCTTTTAAACCACTAAAAGGGGTGTTTGGGAATATCGATGCAAAGGATATTCGGATGATCTATCCGGAGAATCTGCGTTTTCAATGTGAAGGAGTGGATGTTTGGATGACGCATATTGGAGGATATCCCGGGAAATATAGTCCCCTGGTTCGGGAAGAGATCCGCAAGAATCCCCCAAAGTTATTTATCTGTGGGCATTCGCATATTTTGAAGGTGCAGTTTGATCAGAAATTGGGTTTATTGCATTTAAATCCCGGTGCAGCCGGAAAACAGGGTTGGCATAAGCAAAGAACGCTAATGCGTTTTGAGATCAATCAGGATCGGATAGAGAACCTGGAAGTGATCGAGTTGAACCCGAGATGGTGATGGAAAATAAATGGTATATCCGTTTATAAACTATATTCCTATTATAAACTATCCCTTACTTCCAGCAAGAAACTTTTCAGTTTTTCCAAGGAATCCACGACCCGTTGATTTTCCTTAGCTTCATTTTTATTGTTTCTAAGAAAGTCTCGAGCGCCTTGAAGGGTGTACCCTTTATCTTTGACGAGATTAAAGATGATCTTTAGGTTAGCGATATCATCTGGAGTGAATAATCGATTTCCTTTTTTGTTTTTCTTGGGTTGCAGGATATCAAATTCACGCTCATAAAAACGGATTTGTGAGGCATTTACATCGAACATTTCGGTAACTTCCCCCATTGTATAGTACAATTTATTGATTTCGCGTTCTTTATATGGCATGAATTAATGCTTTTGGTGATTATAACAAATATACAATCAATTTTGAAATTAAAAAAAAGCTATATTTTTATAGCGAAAAACAAAGTTATTGTACAAATTCTATAAAAAGTATATTCTGATCGATGAAAGGGAAAATTATAGTGAGTAAGTTCTGGACGCGTTTTTTTTCAGCCGGAAAAGCGCAGGCCATCACGATATTTCCATTTATCTTTTTGAGGGAACTGTCGAATCGATCAGATAAAGTTTTGATCAACCATGAGAGGATTCACCTTTCGCAAGCATTGGAATTGTTGATTCTGCCCTTTTACTTCTTTTATCTTTTGGAATTTCTATTCCGCTTTGTACAGTACCGAAATTTTCTTCAAGCCTATGTGCATATCTCCTTTGAAAGGGAAGCCTTTGAAAATGAGGAAAACCTGTATTATATTAAGAAGAGACGGCCTTTTAGTTTTCTGAAGTATTTGAAAAAGTAAAGTTTTCTGTAGTAGCTTCACTGTGCAAGTAGGATAAAAGCAAAAAAAGCGATCAATATTGATCGCCTAATTTTTTGTTAATGGTATTTAAACAAATAATATTTATACCTACTTCACTAATTTCAAGAAAGTAGCTACTTTATCTTTCAGTTGTCTTCTATCTACGATAAAATCCAAGAACCCATGCTCCAATACAAACTCCGAAGTTTGGAATCCTTTTGGAAGATCTTTTTTGATGGTTTCTTTAATTACACGAGGACCTGCAAAACCGATCAACGCACCTGGTTCTGCGATATTAATATCACCTAACATCGCGTAAGATGCCGTAACACCTCCAGTTGTAGGATCTGTTAATAAGCAGACGTAAGGTAGTTTTGCTTGCGCAAGAAGAGCGAGTTTAGCCGATGTTTTCGCCATTTGCATCAATGAAAAAGCGGCCTCCATCATACGTGCACCTCCGGATTTGGAGATCAGCATAAAAGGCAGTTTATGTTCGATACAATAATCGATTGATCTCGCTATTTTTTCACCAACAACAGAACCCATGGAACCTCCAATGAAAGAGAAATCCATACAAGCGATCACAATTTCCTGTCCATCTAGCTTCCCTACAGCAGAGCGCAAAGCATCGTTCAATCCTGTTTTTGCCTGACTTTCTACCAAGCGATCCTTATAAGGTTTGCTATCGATAAAATTTAAGGGGTCTCCAGCTTTTAGGTTAGGGAATAGTTCGGTGTATTCGTTATTGTCAAATAATACAGAAAAATAAGCCGTCGAGCCAATTCTAATGTGGTAATCGCAATAATGACAAACGTATTTATTTTCTACCTGCTCAACATTCAAAAGTGGTTTTTTACAGTTCGGACATTTATTCCACATCCCATCTGGTGCCTCCTTTTTATGTTCGGTCGCAGTTTGTATTCCTGCTTTGTTTCTTTTAAACCAACTCATAGATTCATGTTAATTCGGATTACAAATAAACGAAAAATATCTAATATGTGATTAGAATTCTTTGCGGATTGCTGGATACTGTTTCCCAGCAGGAATCTGGAATGGTAATCTTAATTACAATGTGATGTGTTTACTTCAGTAATATTTTATACTCCATTTCATAAAATGGCGTTCATATTTATAAGCAAATGTAACCCTCCCGAAAATTCGGACTGTCTGAAACGCGAAAATTCGTAACTTAGAACAGTACAATGAAAAAGACAAGAATCAGCGAGAGCCAGATTGTTTCTGCGATCAAGCAACATGAATCGGGTAAAAGCACTTCGGACATCTGCAGGGAGTTGGGTGTCCACCAAGCAACCTTTTACACTTGGAAGAAGAAGTATTCCGGGATGGACAGCCAAGAGCTGCGCCGTATGAAGGAACTGGAGGAAGAGAACCGCCGTCTCAAGCAGATGTATGCGGACCTCGCCCTGGACCACAAGATCCTCAAGGACGTACTATCAAAAAAGTTCTAAGGCCCTGCCAGCGCAAGGATATGGCTGCTTATGTTATTTCTATGCACCAGATCAGCATCAGCAGGGCCTGCAAGGTTGTCAACCTGCCGAAGTCGATGTATTATTACAGGAACAGGAAGGACGACAGCGAAACGATAGCGAAGCTCCGAGAGCTGGCCGATCGGTATCCAACCGAAGGACAGGACCTTTACTATTCACGTATTCGACATGAGGGACTGAAGTGGAACTACAAACGAATCCGCAGGGTGTATCAACTCTTGGGGATGAACCGTCGCAGAAAGACCAGGAGACGACTTCCAGCCCGGGTAAAGCAACCGTTATCGATTCCAGAAAGGCCGCTTAAAACATGGTCTCTGGACTTTATGAGCGACGTACTGACCAATAAGCGCAAGTTCAGGACCCTGAACATCATTGATGACTTTAACAGGCGGGCCATCGCTATTGAAGTTGCGCACAGTATGCCAGCAAACAACGTAACCTATCTATTGGATCGCATCATAAAAGAGCAGGGAAAACCTTCACGTTTCCGTACGGATAACGGCCCTGAATTTATCAGTAGGGAATTTCGAGATTGGTGTGCTGGCAAAGAAATAGAGATACAGTACATTCAACCAGGCAGGCCGATGCAAAACGGTTACATTGAACGTTTCAACCGCACATTTCGGGAAAGTATCCTGGATGCCTACCTCTTTGAAGATACACAGCAAGTACAGATACTTGCAGAAGAATGGATTCAGGATTACAACTACAAAAGACCACATGAGTCATTGGGAGGAAAGACACCAATGGAATACGATGCCCTGCCGGCGGCATGTTATCAATAGGTCAACTTTAAAAAAGATTGACCTATTGATAACAACTATTTTTAAATTTGAAAACTCGCCTGGATGCCAGTCCGAAAATAGGGAGGGTTACACAAACTTCATATTTTTATAATAAATAAAGTGTTAAGTATATTTTTTTCTTGAAATAATATTGGTTGAGTTAACATATATTAATTATTCAAGATCAAAAGTAGTATAATATAGAGTTTATGAGCAAACTGGATCAATACAACTATTAAATTGTATAATATGAAATTTCTCCACACAGTTATTTTGATGCAAATAGCTCTTTTGGTGCTCATGTCTTGCCATCAAAAAAAGAAAGGCTTCAGCAGCGAGGATATACAAGGAAGGTGGGCAATCGATATGGTATTTGAAAACCATAGTTTAGATCGGGTCATGGAAAATTCACCACACGATGTATATCCAACTCGTAATCTTTTCGGTGTTTTTTCAAATGGCTTTTATTTCTATGGGGATTCTTGTAATTATAAACCTGGTTTTTTTGATAGGAATAATTCAGATAATGGAATACCTATGTTGATTGGCTCCAAAACGAAATTTAAAATTAATGGCGACACACTTAAGGTATGGGATATAGTTAATCTGGATTGGCAAATGTTGTTAATAAAAGGCCTTGATGAAAAGAGTTTGATGCTTCAAACAATAGGAATTAATGATGAGGTATTTAAATATAAAAAGGTTGAAAAAGTTTCAAACAGTATTAGAAGTTTTGATAAAGTAATCGTTGTATCAATTACTCCTGAAGATCTCTCAGATGAATTATACACCCTAGATAATGAAGGCAATTATTTATATCAAAAATTTGAAATAAGAGAAATAGATGAAATTCCCGGTTCTTTTTATCAATCCAAATTAAAGGCGAATCTATTAGAATCAATAATTGATGGTTTTGATTTTATTGATCTTGATTCACTACAAGAAGAATACTTATCCGCAAAGATGGGAGGTAATACGACGAATTTTGTGTTTTTTATTAAAAACGGTGAAATATCGAAGGTCATTGAAGATCATGACCATGTTTCTCCGGACGAACTTCAGTGGGGATATAACGCTGTGATCTTTTTGCGGAGACAGCTAGATATGAAATTTGTTAAATCTCAAAAGGATATTAATGGGAGTGAGGAAATTGAATTACTTCATCCCCGGATTTTCAAAGAAGTGAAAGAACGTTTAGGTTGGCATTGGGATTATATTGAAGCCAATAAAAAGGTGTTGAATAAAACTCCTACAAATTAAATTTTTTTGAGATGGTTAATATAATCATCTTTCATAACCAAATTATTATTTGACCATTCAAAGCGTCATTGCCTTTTGTAGATGAGAATGCTATATTTATCATTTATTTTTAATGAAATTAAGGGATTGTTAGTCATTTCGGTCTGCACCTTTTAAATTTTTATCGTTTTCACGGTAATACGATATGATTTTTTCAAATTCAACAGTTGAACCATTGAAAATTTACTAAATATTATCCTTTTAAGATCATCAATTATTCATTAAAAATAAATTCCATTCTAGGTTTAAAAGGGTTTGAAGTGGGTATTGGTTTAAAACTTTATGAATGAAAGGTGTTTCTAATTTGAAAGTATGTTGTTAGTATAATTGATATACATTTTACATACTTTCGGTATACTTTCACCTTGCTTTCAGTGCGATGCCAATATTGATCAACCAAAATTTATGTTTAAGTAGGTTTTATAAATTATATTTATAAAACGAAGTTAGAATTAATTATGAGTTTGATATCCAAGGATAGTTATATGTAGTATGTTTTATTGATTTTATTAAATCTTAGCTCTTGTAAAAATATGATTAATGAGGATGTATACCCTTTAGATTTTTATACCCAGTATAGTCAATTTTATTTGACTGATGGGGCTGATGAAGATTCTGGTGGCGTTTTATGGACAGACACAGCTTTTTACCAAAGAATGGCCTCTGATAAAGGGTTTTTAGCTGTAGGAACAGAATGTTATGGTCCGGTAAAAGGACGATTGGAGATAAAGAATGATGGATCTAATATTGGGAACTTAGATGAGTATGATCATGTTGTTGAAGGTAAAATCGATATTGAGACAGGTGTTTTACAAGTTCAGGACTGTCCTACATCAAGTGTAGTTCTAGAAGTTGAGTTGCCATCGGGATTGTATAGTGTTCGGGTTTATTCAAAAGGTTTGACGACTGTTGAGGGGGATGAAGGAGATGATTTTTATCGTATAGTTATTTGGCCAGCTATGAATAATGATAGGAAAGTAAATGTCTTAAAACAATACACTCCTTAATTTCGATAATACAGAATACTAGTATACTAAATCGTGGTGCCAATCTTTAAACAGGTTGGCACTATTGTTTTATTGCGCATATGTTTTCCTAACCTTGTAATCCCTGATGAGCACATCGGCCAGCTTGGGGGCCACCTGCACGGAAGGCGTTCGCGTTGGTGGTGGCATATGATATAAATCTTTAACAAAAAGCATTTACGAGCATACATTAAATGCTTTTGAGAGAGGTAAACTTAAAGTCTTTCATTATGATCGGGATAAAGATAGGCGAAACCTAAGAAGACTAGAGGTGTTCGAAGATTATGATTGGATTAGAGGTTTGTCTGCTTTGCAAGTTTATTTTAAGTTCGTGTTTTATGAATATGTTGTATAGAAGTAATGAGTTAAATCTTGATACAGATTATTATCAATTTTTTTTAGTTGATGGAGATAGAGGCCTATCTCAAAGCTTTTGGTTAGTTGAGGAAGATTTTTTTCAAGAATTGACTCATCAAACGGTATTATTGTAGTTCGGACAGAAAGAAGTGGGGTATTGAAGGTCGCGGAAGGTTGAAAAAGGGCAAATCATATAATCCTAAATATGGTAAAAAACGAGAATAGAATTAACTGAGCTGGCAAAGAAAAAGGTGACAAGATAGCTAAGGATATGTAAAAATTAATAGACCAAGCTGAAAGCATTCATGACAAACTAAAAACAACGAAACGATGATAAACCTAAACAACTTTATAGAGAGATTAGCAGAATATGAAAGAAACATAAATGTGATTTCTCACGATTTAATGCTTAGAATTAAAAATGATACCTCCTTCTTCAATTATTTGAATAACGTTGATCAAAAGTATTTAAACGACATAAGATTAATTTTAATTATGACAGCTGCACTACAGATTTCTGAGACAGAATCGATATATGATTCTTTTGAGTTAGAGGATATAGCTAAAATATTTGATATCCTTGTAAAACAACATAAATCTAATTTAGACTTGAATTTGGAAGCAATATACTTTAATTACAACGTAATGACGGATAATAATAGAGCCCTCGCCTTAATAATTGAGTTGGAAGAAAGACTCACTGCAGAACTATCAAAAATTTATGAAATTAAAAATGAAATACAAAAAGAAATATAGCTGCTATACCATTAAATTAACTATTAACGTTATGAGATTTTTAATGTTGTTTATAATGATATCCGCAATCAATACTGCTCCAACAAATTTTTGATCGTAAAAAATCCCTCTTCAATATTGGATATTTGAAGAATTAGAGCGATTACCAGCAATGTTTCAGCCTGATGAAATTGACCAGACCAAGTCGTCTTAACGCAGGATGCAGTGCAGCGCAGTAAGGCCAGTAAGGAATGGAGCTATACGATATATGATGCCTTCGGGCGTGTGACCGGGACAGGATGTCTACGGTACTCAGCTTCAACCACCTGGACCTATCCGAAACGGCCACGAGGCCGGGCACGAGCGTTTCGTATGTATACGATGCGCTGGGGACCAAGCTCTCCCGGATATCGACGGTGAACTCGGTGGGCGTCCGTCAGGACTATGCCTTCGGGAAGACCCGGTCACTTGTATCGGGAGGGAACAATCGCTATCTTTCCAATGGCAAGGAGGTACAGCAGGAGCTGGGCGGACAGCTGGACTACGGGGCAAGGTTCTATGACAGTGAGATAGGCAGGTGGAACGTGGTGGATCCGCTGGCGGAGGCTTTTGAAAACGTATCACCGTATGTGTACGGGATGAACAATCCGATTAGCTACATTGATCCTACTGGGATGGCTGCAACCGATTCTACCATATTTGGAGGTATAATTGAAACGGTTACTGTTTGGGGCAATAAATTAAATAACTTTAGGTGGCCAACATGGACTTATCATGTGCCGATATTTGGCTCTGCTGCGGAGAGTGGAAACAACCTAGCAGACGGTCGTCCCGGCTTTGCTGCAATAAATTTTGCTACTTCTTTGGCCGAATTGTTCACCGCGGGGTATCTCAGTAAATATAAGCTTGGAACAAAAATGATGTCGTACGCTGCAGACGATGTTGTGGTTACAGGGTTGAAGATTAGACAGGGAGTAAAAGAAGCATTCAAGAAGCATGCACTTGCAAATGGGTGACATAATGATCTTGGCGTTTCTGAAGAGTCATTGGTAGAAAATGCTTTTAAACTTATTGAAAGTAATAAAGCGATACTGAAACCTGGTGATAATACATTAATAGGCACAATAAATGGTATTCAAAAATCATTGAAGGCATTTGTTAAAGATGGTGAGATTTTGTCTGTTAATATGTATCCAGGAGTGTCAACTAGAATTAGTGATGGAGGAATTATAAAATTTGGAGATATATTATGGAAATAAAGAATCAAAGTATAGAATTAATTGATAAAACGTATTTTTCTCAAAATGATTACGTAAAAATGAGCAATTGTATGATTAAATGTATTGATCTTACTGGATGTTTTGAATTAGATACTGAAATTATAATAGAAAATTGTGTTATAAACGAGTTTAATATACATTCTTGCTGGTTTGTCAAAGGTTTAACATTAAGATGTTGTGTTGTTAATGGATATATTGATTATCAAATGGGAGGACATAATGACGTTTCACTGATTTTTGATGAGAATATTTTTACTGACTTTTTCAATTTTTTTGACTGTGAATTTAACGCTCCGGTGATTTTTACTAATAACATTGTTCTAGAAGGAACTAATTTGTTAGGTAACATAGGTGAGGGATACGAGAATAGGTTTAATGCAGGTTGGAATGCTAAAAATAATTTGGGAGCTCTTAATTTGAGTTGTAAAGTATAATAATAACTTGTTACAGAAGAATTATCGCCCAAGCTTTTATCGGATTGGGCGGTGTTGGTTTATAAGCTATATGGCATAAAGGCTTTTGCATCCCTGATGTATGTGCTGGAAGTGCCACGGAATCGGCAGAACATCGGAAAAGTTGCGGAAGGCAATACGATTACGGTGCGAGGTTCTATGACGCGGAGATAGGGAGGTGGAATGTGATTGATCCAATGGCGGAGTTAAATTTCGAGCAATCTGTTTATGGATATGTTCAGAATAATCCCACAAATGCTATAGATCCTGATGGAAATGTTGTTATTTTCATAAACGGGAATCACTTTGGAGAAGGTGCCACAGGATACTATGGAAATTACAATCACAATAAAGGAAACTACAATTTCTACGGATCAAGAGATTACTGGACTAATGGTACATCTAATTTTGAATATGCTGTCCAGAATTAGTTAAACGATCACTCTAAGACTATTTATAGAGATGACGCTTTCTATCAGACACAATATTCTTTTGATGGTTCATATCCTGCAGGAGCAAGTTCATTGAAAGATATTAACGGCATAACGTTAATGAACATAAAAGCTTCGGATGGAAGAACGGTTTACGAAAAATTAAAAGATAAGAAGAATTGAGAAAGTTTTTATTTATATCAATAGTTGCGTTTCAACTTATTGGCTGCATTTCAACAAAAGGTCAAAAATTAAAAGTTCAAAATACGACAGGTGTATATCAGCGACAAAAGAGTTCAGAGAAATTGGAATTTAAGTCGGATGGAACCTATACATTATGGAACGCTGAAATATCATTTACTCCTGTAATAGAGCAATGTGATTATGCTTCAAAGGGTAAATGGTCGGTTATAGCATATAATGTGTTAGAGATTACAAGCGAAGATTATTACACAAAGCAAAAAGGCTTTGAATATGAAATTAAAAAACAGAATAAATTTTCGCAAGACAGTTTATATATCCAAGTAATTTTTCCTACTGATTTTCATTCTGTAAAATTGGACTTTACGTTTAACCACGATAACAGTAAGTCCGTCATAACTGATAAGGCGTATATGGTACTGCCCAAATCAAAGCATCTATGGAATAGAAGAACCGCTGCAAATCAAATCGGCTTTAGCCTGAATGCTGATGTATCGGGAACAGAACTTTACAACGGCAGGATATTGTTTAAAATTTTTGAGGAAAGTATTGACACGGAAAAGTACAATTACCTTACCATTACTTTACCAAACTTTGACAGATGCTTTTTTGAGTTTGAACCTTACTATCAGGAGTTGATTTATATTAAAGGCAGAAATCAGTTATTGTGGCGAGGAGAAATATGGAAAAAATAGTATGAAGGTACTCAATGGAAAGTTTGACCTAAAGGAACCAATGATTTTGGGCCAAATTCAAAAAAGTCAGGTGAAAGTACAACGCTTGATCAAAATGGTATTGTAATTGGAAATTAATAAAATATGGATTTTAATAAACTTTATGATGAATCAATAGAACTATGGCCGGATGAAATAGATATTTCCGATGGAAAAGTATTGACAAATGGAGTTGTCTTTAAAGAATTGTCTTCTATTTGGACGATAGTGGAAAAGAAAGCTGTGAAAATGGGAGAGTGGTATGATTTGATGACATGGGTAATCTTCAGTAACTATCATCATCAAAGTAAGTTGAATATGATTGAAAATATTAAGATAGTAAGGAAAAAAGATATAAGAAAAGAAAAAGTTAAGAATGATGTATTACAAAATTTACAGACGGAAGGATATGAGGATATGTTAAAAGAGTTTAATCAAACAAATTAGTTGGAAAGTCTACAAAAAAGGTAAGTCAATTTATGGGCTAGGCGTTGCAGGTGCGTTACGCATTGAAGGTAATTTGTTGAAATAAAATAAATTGTTGGTGACACAAGAAGGGACGCAACAACATCAAATAATAATGCAAAAAATGGTTCAGAGATAAAAGACCCAAAGAAGACAGAATTTTATGGAATTTGATTTTTATATAATAAAAATGTATTTGACCAAAAGCAAGTATGTATAGACTTGAAGTCAACAAGTTAATATCTGCTGGTGCTGTGATAGTTCTACTATAATATAGGTTTTAAAACTATAGTTACTTTGAAATGGAAAAGCAAAGAGGAATAAAGGTTCATCCGATAGTTTTTGTTTTTATGATAGGATTATGTCTTTTTTTAGTTTTTAAATTCATTTATAAAAAGGATATATTATCATTGATGAAAGAAAATTATAATTTAGAAATTGAAGATTCCTATAATGGAAAAATTGAAATGAGATATTATGATAAATTTAATCACAATGCTTCTATGATTGAATTTGTTGATAATAAGAGTAGAGGAATTCATCCATATTTTTGGGGAAAGATGCAAGTTGGAGATTCTATTAGTAAAGTAAAGGGAGATTCTATAATACAGGTTTTCCGAAATGGAGAAAAGATTATATTGGAAATTGCTCCGTTTTATGAAAAAGCAATAAAGAAACAACAGAAAAATAAATAAAAATTCCAGGTGCGTGCGGTGTATCGTTTAGGCTTGGTGCTGATTTAACGAATTGACCAGAATGAAGAAGAAAAGTTGACAAAATATCTGAATATCCAGATTACATGGACACAAACACAGTTCAATTTATACAATTGTCCATGGCGTAAATCTGCTTGTAGAATACATCCTACTAGTTTGTCAAAAACACTTTCTAAAAGCCTTAATTTTCTTATTTAACTTCAAACGATATAGTAAGAAGTATCAGATAATATCAAAATTCTAAAAAAACTACTCCGCTTTCAATATCTCCGCGCCGATCAAATTTACCTCTTCATCCATACCAAACATCGGCAAGCCAGTCTCCGGATTTAATTTCAACCAGCTAGTCTCTGTGTCCTTAATAATCTGCACATACTCCTTCCCATCCTTAAAAATCGTATAAGTATCCTTTTCATCCGGGAAAACCGAATATTCCACACCATTAATTTCTATATCAAAAGGTTCTTGCATTTCCATAATCGCTGAATTTATCCCTGCAAAGTTAAGCATTTAAGTTTTACAGATGTTGCAGAAAGCACATCGAATCCTTATATTTAATACCAACTAACCGAAATAATGAATGCAATAGAGCAAATTGCGATTACCAAAATAAAGGGAATCGGACCTAAATCCTGCAAGTTGTTATTGGCCTATTTTGGCTCGCTACATGCGTTGTTCCAAAGTTCCAGATCGCAATTGAACGCTATTCCGGGAATTAGTAAACAGGTCGTTGAAACCATTCTTTCCAAGAAATATATGCATGAGGCGGAATCCGAATACCGATTCGCTGAAAAACATGGGATCGATGTTTTATGGTTCGAAGATGAACGCTATCCCCGTAGACTCCGTAATTGCGATGATGCACCATTGCTCTTGTTCAGCAAAGGCAAGGTGGATTATAATAAACAGAAAGTGGTCAGCGTGGTCGGGACGAGAAATGCAACGAACTATGGTCGAAAATTGACCGAAGAGCTCCTGGGAGGAATCGGAAGGGCCGAGGTATTGGTATGCAGTGGATTATTTGGGATCGATATTATTGCCCATAAAGCCGCGAATAGCCATAACATTCCGAATGTTGCGGTATTGGGGCATGGATTGGACCGGATCTATCCCTATGAACATCGGGAGGTGGCATTAAAGATCATGGAAAATGGCAGTCTATTATCTGAGTTTACCTCCGGAACGAAACCTGATAAGACCAATTTTCCCATGCGGAACCGCATTATTGCAGGTTTGGCCGATGTAACCGTGGTCGTGGAGGCGGCCGATAAGGGTGGCGCATTGATAACAGCCGATATTGCCAATAGCTATAACCGCGATGTATGTGCTTATCCAGGCAATGTGGATCAACCGTATTCCAATGGAAGCAACCAGCTTATTCAGATGCACCAGGCACATCTGATCCGAAGTTCCAGGGATCTTTTGCAATTGATGCGTTGGGAAATTCCATCTGAACCAAAAAAGGATTCGGGTGTTCAATTAAGCATGCTCCAGGATTTGAATGCCGATGAAGAGAAAGTATTTGGCTTCTTGAAGGATGCAGGACAGGCATTGATCGATGAATTGGCAAATTACTGCGATTGGCCGCAGAGCAAACTCGCCATCGTGCTGTTGGAATTGGAGCTTAAAGGCCTCATACAGTCCTTACCAGGAAAAATATACAAACTACTTTAAATTTAAATAATTCAAAATACCTTAAATTTAAATAACACAAATTACCTAAAATCTGAATAACATAAATTACCTAAAACCTAATACATCTATGCAAGAACAAGTAAGTAAGAAGGGGATCTGGAAAGTGATCGGGGCTTCCTCGCTGGGAACCCTGATCGAATGGTACGATTTCTTTATTTTCGGGAGTCTGTCTGTCGTTATCTCCACCAAGTTTTTCCCGGCAGATAATCCAACTGCAGCATTTTTATCCACTTTGGCCACCTTTGCAGCGGGATTTGTGGTCAGACCTTTCGGCGCATTATTCTTTGGCCGTTTGGGCGATCTCATCGGTCGAAAATATACCTTTATGGTCACCCTGATGTTGATGGGAGGCGCTACATTCCTCATAGGATGTATTCCAAGTTATGAACAGATTGGATTTATGGCGCCATTGATCGTGTTGATATTACGTTTGCTGCAGGGATTGGCACTTGGAGGAGAATATGGAGGTGCTGCAACCTATGTGGCAGAACATGCGCCGAAAGGGGAACGTGGCTATTGGACCTCCTGGATTCAGACCACCGCGACCTTTGGCTTGTTCATTTCATTGGTGGTGATCCTATTGACCAAATTCTTCCTCACGGAAAACCAATTTGATCAATGGGGCTGGCGTGTTCCATTCCTGCTATCTATTCTGATGGTCTATGTTTCTTACCTGATCCGGAAGAATATGGATGAATCGCCTGAATTTAAAAAGGCAAAGGCAGAAGGGAAGACTTCTACCAATCCATTGAAGGAAAGTTTTGGTAATAAATATAATCTGAAGTTCGTATTGTTGGCCTTATTTGGTGCTGCAATGGGGCAGGGGGTGGTCTGGTATACCGGACAATTCTATTCCATGAGCTATATGAAAACCGTGATGATGCTGGAATCCAACCAGGCGGATACCATTCTGGGGATCGCCTTATTGTTCGGTACCCCGTTTTTTGTGGTATTTGGAAGGTTGTCGGATAGATTGGGCAGGAAATGGGTGATGTTGCTGGGGATGCTATTGGCAGTGCTTACCTACAGACCGATCTACCAAGCCATGTATAACATTACCAACCCTGTGCTAAAAGAAGAGGTCGTAGCTTCAAGAACCGAACATTACTCGGAAAGCCATCAAGGGGAGGATGTGTATGAGGTGCATACCATCAATAAGGTATTTTCAGATGGAACTACCTTAAAGGAGGAACATAAAAGTTTGATCAGTAGAGATGGGAAAGCTGTTCAGGGGGAGGTAAAGGCCTTGGATAAAACAACAGTACATATCAATGGGGGGAATTACATCAAACTGATCTTGTTGATCTTTATTCAGATCATCTATATCACACTGGTTTATGGGCCTATCGCCGCTTTCTTGGTGGAGATATTTCCGGTTAAGATCCGTTATACGTCCATGTCCTTGCCTTACCATATCGGGAATGGGATTTTCGGGGGATTGTTGCCTGCAGTTTCTACCTATTTGGCGACCAATGCCAAGACCATTGGGGATCCAACCTTTTATTTGGAAGGGCTGTGGTACCCGATCATTATTTCGGCGGTGAGTTTCATCATCGGCGCGCTTTATATCAATAAAAATATGGTTGCAAAAGATTTGAGTTAATTATGGAAGGATTAAAAAAAATATTAGGATGGTTGTGGATCGGGCTGGCTTTGCTGACCGCCTATTTCTGTATCGCAAAATTTGGATTGCCAAAAATCATGTCCGGTCATCAGGAAGATGTGGTGTTTGGGATTATTATTCTGTTTATTCTTACACCAATTATTAGTATTGGGCTGGGAGTTTTTGGATATTTCGCGCTAAAAGGGGAATATCATGAAGAGAAGATGTAATTTTTTGACTGAGATTCAGGTGGATAGCAGGATAATGCTATTTTCTTTTCGGAAACATTAAAAATTTGTTAATTTTGCCGTGGGTAAGTCCTTTACGACCAGCTCCCATTGACTCCCCCAGGTTGGGAACAAAGCAAGGGTATTTGGTTGAGCGGTGCGATAAAGGGGGCTTACCCATTTTTTATGGATAATTTTTAGTTTTAAAAATATTAGTAATATATATTTCCGAACAAAGGCCTCTCGATTGAGAGGCCTTTGTCGTATGGTAGGTTATTGCGAGGGTTTGCGTTGCGAGGAACTTTACCCGTCATTGCGAGGGTTTGCGTCATTGCGAGGAACGAAGCAATCTTTAGCGATGTCATGGTGAGCGTAGTCGAACCATCTGTTCGTTTACCAGCGTACAGATCCTTCGACTACGCTCAGGATGACATAGGGCGCCGCATACCGAAAGATTGCTTCGTCGTGCCTCCTCGCAATGACGCAGGGTACACGAAATGACGCGGGGGCACGCAATGACTTGTTGGTTCCTCAATGACGCAGAGCCAATGCAATGACGCTCCTACA
Organism: Sphingobacterium sp. CZ-2; assembly: GCF_004526235.1. Classification (GTDB taxonomy): domain Bacteria; phylum Bacteroidota; class Bacteroidia; order Sphingobacteriales; family Sphingobacteriaceae; genus Sphingobacterium; species Sphingobacterium tenebrionis. The sequence continues at coordinate 1,904,414 of NZ_CP038159.1, forward strand.
TCTGCACATACATCACATACTTCGTATCAAAGAAATCTTCTTTAAAGAAATCCGAGATCTTATGCAATTCTGCCTTAACCCTTGCTTCCTTGATTTCCTCCTTCAAATCCCCGCCCTTCAAATATAAAATCCCATTCGGGATCCCATTCTTATCCTTTTTCTCAAACTTATTCCTTACCCAAGGGATAAAATCCCCCAATCTAGTCACCGCTCTAGAAACCACAAAATCATACTTATAATCCAGTTCCTCCGCTCTCATATGATCCGCTTCCACATTCGTTAATCCCAAAGCTGATGCTACTTCCCTTACCACCTTGATCTTCTTACCGATCGAATCCACCAAATGGAACTGCACTTCCGGAAATAAAATCGCCAAAGGAATCCCCGGAAATCCTCCGCCAGTACCCACATCCAAAACCCTTGTCTTCGGCGCCAACTCCCCAACGAATTTCCCGATCGCCAACGAATGTAGCACATGCTTCAAATAAAGACTCTCTATATCCTTGCGGGAAACCACATTGATCTGGTCGTTCCAGAATGGATAAACCTCCGCCAATTTGGCAAACTGCTCTTTCTGTTTTTCCGTAAGCTTCGGAAAGTATTGGTAAATAATATCTACTGTTGGATTCACGATGAACAAATTAATTTTAAACGAATTACCTATCTATTTCCAGCTCTTCAATTTCTTATTCCTATTGAATAAACCATTAAAACAGATATAAAAATAATAATACAAATCTAATATAGGGAGCCAGACCAACAGGTCAGACACCTGAAGTTTTCTATAGATCGCCCGGAAGACCAAAAGCTGGCAAAGCAATCGGATCAGGTAAGCCGCCAACGCCACATACCAGAAACTAGGCAATAAAATAACACTGACCAACAATAAACTATAGAATAGCACAGCACTGATCAATTGAATGCCCAACATGCTTTTATGACGGGCTTTGTACAATACGGATGCACCCGCATGCCTAGCCTTCTGTTTATAATAGCTTTTCCAGGTTGTCTTTGGTGCTGATTCCACAAAGGCATCCGGATAAATGGCAATCTCCACATTATTTCGATTGGCATTGGCATTCACAAAAAGATCATCATCCCCCGATTTGATGTGCATATGTGCATTGAACCCTTTTCCTTTGAAGAACAATTCCTTGCTATAGGCCAGGTTTCTACCAACACCCATATAGGCATCACCCTTCAATGCATACGCCAAATAACTCATCGCTGTATGCGTGGTTTCAAATCGGATCAATTTATTCAGAAAACCGGGATATTTGAAATAAGGTGAATAACCTAACACCAATTCTTTCTTTCCTTGCAAGGCTCCAGCCATTTCTGCCAACCATTGCCTGCTCATCGGCTGACAATCTGCATCTGTCATCAGCAGAAGGCCATGCTTGGCGGCCTTGATCCCCATGGTAAGTGCAAATTTCTTGCTATGCTTCAGCTGGATATGTTCCTTGATCTCCACTACCCGAAGATGGGCATACCTGCTGGAGAATTCCTTCAATACCCATTTGGTCTCATCGCTGGAACAATCGTTGACCACAATGACCTCAAATTCCGGATATTCCTGCTCCAGAATACTTCCCAAATATTGTTGTAGATTTTCCTGCTCATTATGGGCACATATAATCACGGAGACCGCAGGTTTTTCAGTCGCCTCCTGATAGGATTTTACCTTATACCTAGAGAGCCTCCCATAAACAAACAGGATAAAATATAGCTGGAACAGCAACAGCAATAACAGCAGTCCATAAGGAATATGGAAGTAATTAAAGGAGATATCGAAATTAAATGGCATAAATTAGGGTCAAAGATACAGGTTCTCGACCTAAAATGTCTTTGGGATGTTAATAAATACTAATTAAATAGCGGAATTAGCATAGGCTCGAAATTTTATAGTATTTTTGCCGACGATTAAGGATAAATATGAAATTCACGCTTCAGGCACAAGATAAAAATTCAAGAGCAAGAGCCGGTGAGATCGAAACCGCGCACGGCACCATAAAAACCCCGATATTCATGCCTGTTGGTACAGCAGGAACCGTAAAAGCGGTACATCAACATGAACTGGTCAATGATATTCAAGCACAGATCATCTTAGGAAATACCTACCACCTGTACCTTCGTCCAGGTTTGGAGGTATTGAACAAAGCTGGTGGCTTGCATAAATTCATCAATTGGGACCGCCCGATCCTAACCGATTCGGGAGGCTATCAGGTGTATTCCCTCACCGAGGTTCGTAAAATCAAGGAAGAGGGGGTGACCTTCCGCTCGCATATCGATGGGTCGAAACATTTGTTCACTCCAGAGAATGTAATGGATACACAACGGGTGATCGGCGCTGATATTATCATGGCTTTTGATGAATGTACGCCATACCCTTGCGATTATCGCTATGCCAGAAGATCTTTGGATATGACCCACCGTTGGTTAAAGCGTTGTTGCGATAGATTTGATAGCACCGAGCCATTATACGGCTATGAGCAGACCTTGTTTCCTATTGTTCAAGGTTCGGTTTATAAGGATCTACGTGAGAAATCGGCCGAAGTGATCGCCTCTTTCGAGCGGGAAGGTAATGCCATTGGTGGTCTTTCCGTAGGAGAACCAGCAGAGGAAATGTATGCCATGACCGAAGTGGTGACCAATATCCTACCAAAAGAAAAACCGAGGTATTTAATGGGCGTTGGTACGCCTGTGAATATTCTGGAAAACATCGCCTTGGGAATCGATATGTTCGACTGTGTGATGCCGACCAGGAATGCCCGTAATGGGATGTTGTTTACCCGCGAGGGAATCATCAACATCAAGAACGAGAAATGGAAGGATGATTTTACGCCGATCGAGGCGGAGAGTGATCTTTTGGTGGATCAGATCCATACCAAAGCCTATTTACGTCACTTGATCAGATCCCAAGAAATTTTAGGGGCACAGATTGCTTCCTTACATAATTTACATTTTTATCTTTGGTTGGTGAACGAAGCCCGCGAGCGAATCCTTGATGGCACGTTTTATGAATGGAAGAACAAAATGGTCGTGAAATTAGGCCAGAGATTATAAGCCAATTGGTATGAAAATTATCGATCGTTATATCATTAAAAAGTACCTTTCTACTTTTATATTCACGGTAGCCATCTTCTGTGTGGTTATCATCATATTTGATATTTCGGAGAAGATCGATGATTTCAATAAATACAAAGCACCGATGTCGAAGGTCTTCCTGCAGTATTATGCGCTAGGAAGTCTACCTTTCTTCATCAATATGCTGACGCCGCTCTTTAACTTTATTGCGGTGATCTTCTTTACCTCCAAAATGGCCGATCAAACTGAGGTCGTGCCTATCCTCAGTGGAGGGATGAGCTTTAACCGGATGCTTCGCCCATATCTGATCTGTTCCGGATTGATCTGTGCGATGACCCTGGTCTCCAACATCTACGTGATCCCCTTTACCAACAAGGTCAAGGTAAATTTTGAAAATGTCTATGTGAAGCCGAATAAAGTGGAAGGAACTTCCACCTCAACGCACATGCAGATTGATTCGAATACCTATGTTTATATGGGATCCTTTGATTATAAGGCCAAAGTGGGCTATAACTTTTCCTTGGAGAAGTTCGATGGCGACAAGATGATCGAGAAGATGATGGCCGAACGGATAACCTGGGATTCTACCAAGAATAAATGGAGTATTGCCTCTTTTACCACCCGCCATATCGATGGTCTGGCCGAAAGAATGGAGTCGGGTGATCAACGGGATACCACCTTGGATATGCGTCCGCAGGATTTTGAGGTCTATGAGAATATCTTCACGACCATGAGTCAGGAAGAATTGGAAACCCGAATCAGTAAAGAAGAGATTCGAGGAACAGGGATGATGAACGACCTGCTTCTGGAAAAATATAAACGTATCATCAATCCATTTTCTGCATTTATCCTAACGGTGATCGGAGTGGCACTTTCTTCCAAGAAAGTCCGGGGAGGTATTGGTTTGAGTTTGGGTATAGGGATAGGCTTGAGCTGTATCTATATCGTATTGGAAAGGTTTTCGAGTATGTTCTCCATCAAAGGAGGGTTGGATCCCTTGATCTCCGTATTGATACCGAATGTTATATTCTTGTTCATCAGTTTTTATCTTTTAAAGAAGGCGCCTAAATAGGCCAAACCATGAAACTTGTTGTTAACCGCAATATTCTCATATTGCATTTTACGGTCCTTATCTGGGGTTTTACTGGGGTTCTCGGTGAATTGATCTCCGTTTCTGCACTGCACCTGGTTTGGTACCGGGTTTTGATTGCGGCGATTTCCCTTTATGTATTTTTCCTTTATAAAAAGAAAACCATTCGGGTTTCCAAAGAACAAATCTGGCAGTATCTTGGGGTGGGTGTGCTTGTTGGATTGCATTGGGTGCTCTTTTTCCATGCCATCAAAATCTCAACGGTATCCGTCACCTTGGTGACGCTATCCTCAGTAACCTTATTTACCGCGATTTTGGAGCCGATCATCAATCGAAAGCGGATCGCCATTTCGGATGTGCTGGTAGGTCTGTTGATCATATTCGGGATATACCTTATCTTCAAATTTGAGTTCAAATATTTCTGGGGGATTGTCTTCGGGCTATCCTGTGCCTTCTGTGCCAGTATTTTCTCGATATTGAATGCACGGATGGTAAAGAAAGCGAGTCCAAGCATCATTACCTTCTATGAAATGATCGGCGCGTTTTTGGTGGTCAGCGGTTTATTGTTGTATACCGGCCAGTTTGATTCCCAGATGATCCTGAGTCAAAAAGATCTCATGTATTTGTTGCTTCTTGGCGTGGTATGTACGGCTTTTGCCTATGTGTTAGGCGTTGCGGTCATGAAGGAACTGTCTGCTTTTACGGTGGCTCTGACCACTAATTTGGAGCCGGTTTATGGAATTATCCTTGCCTTGTTGATTTTTGGTCAACGCGAAGCCATGAGCACCGGCTTTTATTTTGGGGCAGTCATTATTTTGGGAGCAGTTTTTGTCTATCCCTATCTAAAAACTAAACTTATTGCGTAACTTTGCAATTTACATGGTACCTGAAAAATGTTGCCGTGAGGTAACAATCAAATAATAAATATGGCAAATATTGTAGCAATTGTTGGAAGACCGAATGTCGGTAAATCCACATTATATAACCGTTTGACGGAGAGTCGGAAGGCGATCGTTGATGACTTTAGTGGCGTTACGCGCGACCGTCATTATGGCCAGGCGGAATGGGTAGGAAAGCGGTTCACCGTAATCGATACGGGTGGTTTCGTGCATGGCTCGGACGATGTGTTCGAAGCAGCGATCCGTGATCAGGTATTGATCGCTATCGATGAAGCTTCCGCTATCTTATTTGTGGTGGATGCCACAACAGGAATCACCGATTTGGATGATGAAATTGCCGATGTATTGAGACGGAGCAGCAAACCTGTTTTTGTAGTTGCCAATAAGGTTGATAGTGCAAAGCAAACCCACGATACCCACGAATTCTATTCTTTGGGATTGGGTGAAGTCTATAATATTTCCTCCATGACCGGTTCGGGTACTGGAGAGTTATTGGATGAATTGGTAAAAGAGCTCGATGTAGAGGATGAGGAAGAAGAAGAATTGCCAAAATTCACGATCGTTGGTCGTCCGAATGTGGGTAAATCTTCCCTGACCAATGCTTTATTGGGTGAAGAGAGAAATATCGTAACCCCTATTGCCGGAACAACCCGCGATTCGATCCGTATTCATTATAACCAATTTGGACATGAGTTCCTATTGGTAGATACAGCAGGTCTTCGCCGTAAATCAAAGGTCAACGAAGATATCGAGTTCTATTCGGTGATGCGTACCATCAAAGCCTTGGAAGATTCCGATGTCGTAATCTTGATGATCGACGCTAAGGATGGTATTGAGGCGCAGGATATTAATATCTTCCACTTGGCAGAAAAAAACAAAAAGGGTATTGTACTTTTAGTGAATAAATGGGACACAGTTGAGAAAGATCATAAAACGGCAAAGGCATTTGAAGATACCATCAAGAGCAAGATTGCACCTTTCACGGATGTTCCGATCATCTTTACTTCCGTAACGGAGAAACAACGTATTTTCAAAGCGGTGGAAACAGCGATGGAAGTCTATGAGAACAAAACCAAGAAAATCCCTACTTCGAAATTGAATGATGTGATGTTGGAGATCATTGAAAAATATCCACCTCCAGCAACAAAAGGAAAATATATTAAGATTAAATATGTAACGCAGTTGCCAGGCAGATCACCTATGTTTGCCTTCTTCTGTAACTTACCGCAATACATCAAAGATCCATACAAACGTTTTATTGAAAACAAATTGCGGGAGAACTTTGATTTCAGCGGTGTGCCGATCCAAATATTCTTTAGACAAAAATAATAGCAGCAACAATTCATTATGGAGCATAATCTTGTATTATACAATACCCTTACGCGCAAGAAAGAGAAATTTGTGCCTATTCATCCCAATTTGGTTGGTATGTATGTTTGTGGGCCCACTGTTTACAGTGATGTTCACTTAGGGAATTGTAGGACTTTTGTTTCCTTTGATTTGATCTTCCGTTATTTGGTCCATTTGGGCTATAAGGTACGTTATGTACGCAACATTACCGACGCCGGTCACCTGGAAGGAGACAATGACGAAGGGGATGATAAATTTGCTAAAAAGGCTAAATTGGAGAAATTGGAACCCATGGAGATTGTGCAAAAATATACCTTGGGTTTTCATGATGTGCTCCGCATGTTCAATACCATACCACCAAGCATTGAGCCAACGGCTACTGGACATATTTCAGAACAGATAGAAATGGTTCAGGAAATTATGAAGAACGGCTTTGCCTATGAAGTGAATGGTACGGTATATTTTGACGTGGATAAATACGTTAAAGAATATAACTATACGATCTTGACCAACCGTAACCTGGAAGACATGCTGAACAATACCCGTGAACTGGGTGGGCAGGATGAGAAAAAGGGTAGGTTGGATTTCGCCCTATGGATCAAGGCTAAGCCAGAGCATATCATGCGTTGGCCATCGCCATGGGGTGTAGGCTTTCCGGGCTGGCATATTGAATGTTCGGCCATGAGCAGAAAGTATCTGGGTGATCAATTCGATATCCACGGCGGTGGAATGGATTTGGCCGCAACCCATCATACCAATGAAATTGCGCAATCTGAAGCGTGTAACCATACTACACCTGCCAAATATTGGATGCATACCAATATGTTGACCGTCAATGGTGCAAGGATGTCTAAATCTGCAGGGAATGGCTTTCTTCCTGGGGAATTGTTCACTGGGAATCATCCTTTATTGAATAGGGGATACTCGCCAATGGCTGTCAGGTTCTTTATGCTGCAGGCCCATTACAGGAGTACATTGGATTTCTCCAATGAAGCTTTGGATGCTGCAGATAAAGGCTATAAACGATTGATGTCTGCCATTGCGCTGTTGGATAAGATTGCGGTATCCGGAAAGTCCAATTTTGGAAATCTGGAGGAAATCAAAGCAAGATCTTATGCCGCGATGGACGATGACTTCAATAGCCCTGTACTGATTGCAGAGTTGTTTGAGGTGGTTCGTATCATCAATTCACTGTATGATGGCAAATTGACGATCACAGCAGCCGACTTGGAAGCATTGAAAGGCTATGTGTCGGATTTTGTTTTCGATATTTTAGGCTTGAAAGATGATCAGGTTGGAGATGTGGACAATATGGATGGTCTGATGCAGATCCTCATTGGAATCCGCAATGAAGCTAAGAAAAACAAAGATTTTGTGACTTCGGATAGTATCCGCGAGAAGCTTACGGAAATAGGTATTCAGCTCAAGGACAGCAAGGAAGGAACACTTTGGAATAAGATTTGATTAGATAGCAGAAATTATATCGAATGATCTATAAAAAAGGCTTATCAATACTAGCCGCTGCCTTGGTTTCCGTTTCTGCGTTCGCCCAGATGCCTGAGAAGGTTGGGGGATTGTTGAATGTGGATAAAACCGCAGCAAACATATCAAAATCGGAGGGTCCACATGCTGGATTCAAATATATGGTAGATAAACAGTCTACCTTTTATGTGCCCTCTCCTGTGAATGCCGTTAATTATTTGGATAATAGACCTAATATTCCCGATCTGTTGACCTGGGAACCCAATCTGGTTTTGGTATCCCGTAGTTTGGACTGGGGAGTGACCTCAGGCCCTATGGAATTTCAAAAAGTTGGATCTCCAAAAAGATTTGGTCAATACCTTTCGGTATGGCGTAGGGATAAAAAAGGGAACTGGAAGATCCATTTGCGTACAGAGGTTGATAACTTTGGAAAGAAAAAATCCGAAGGATTGGAATATTACGAACCGGATAGCAAGAATTTCCTGAAACATCGCTCGGAGAAGAGATTACAACAGCGTGAGGAAGTCGTTTTCCAAACGGATGAGTTATTCTCTACCATCTTGAAAGCAGATACTAGGACGGGTTATAAAGAATTCTTGGCGGATGATGCTCGTTTTTATTTTCCTTGGAAGGATGAGATTGAAGGCAGGGATAAGGTTCTTGACTTTTTGAAAAAGGACCGGATTGAGATCGATACGGAACCAACGGAGGTAGGACGTGCTTATAGTGGTGAGTTTGCTTATACGCTAGGAACGGCTACTGTAGGGATGAAAGATAAGGTGGTTAAGTTTAGTTATATCCGGATCTGGCAATTGAAAGATGATTTCAATTGGAAGGTTATTTTGGAAATGATGTGGGAAAGGTAGAAATTGGATTGTTTTAAAGCGTTGTGCTTTAAAACGTGATAGCTATAAAATGTGATAACTATAAAACGTAATTGCTATAAAGCGTCATTGCGAGGAGGTACGACGAAGCAATCTTTGGATTAGTGTCATCCTGAGCGAAGTCGAAGGATCTGTACGGGGTTCCAAATGTAGATACTTCGACTTCGCTCAGCATGACAAACTGAAAGATTGCTTCGTTCCTCGCAATGGCGGTAAAGGTCCTCGCAATGAAGCGTTTTTATCTAATGTCTATAATCTAATATCTAATATTTATCATCCCCAACCTAATTCCTGTTCACCGCTACATCCTCTAAATTACTCTTCGAAAAGATCTTCAGTTCATCACAAGAACCAAAATCCTCATTTATCTGAACAAACGTAGTCTTTGTTTTCTTCTCAAACCACTCACTCATTTTACGGCGGGTTTTATCCTCTTGCGCATAAAACTGAATAGTTGCAAAATCCTGCTCTAAACTTGCGCGGTGTGGCGGAATACGAGTCTTCAAATAATTGAATTTATAACCTATCTTTCCAGTTCTTGGATCCTGGTATTGATAGGATTCTGTATATTCTCCAGGTTGGATCGGGTCAATAGCGACAAATACCTCTTTCTCCAAATTCTCCACGGCAATAATCGTCGAACGGTTTTCCGATCTAGGATCGATAACCATACCTCCTGTAAACTTCGTTTCTTTATTATCCGAATATCTAGATGCAGCCGCACTAAAGCTCATCTTACCAGTTTTAACCAAATTCAAAACAGAATCTAACTTGGTTTTCGCGCGATCTAAACTTGCCTGGGTAGGCTGGGTAAGGATCAAGACATGGCGCACATTAACATCCTCTCCACGGCGTTGTAATACCTGCAAGAAGTGGAATCCATATTCCGTTTCAAATACCGGTGAGATCTCGCCCTCTTTTAATTTAAAAGCCATGGCGGAGAACTCCTTCACATAATTCGTTCTAGGCGCAAAACCCAATTCACCACCTCTTTTTGCAGATTCCTTATCTTCTGAATAAAAACGTGCTACCGTACCGAAATCTGTACCATCCAATACCTGTTGGCGGTATTTCTCTGCACGCTCTTTAAATACATTCTTCTCGTCCTTGGTCAATTCCGGTTCAATGGTGATCTCACCAATTTCCACCTGGGTACTGATGTTTGGAACTTCATTTTCTGCCAAGGATTCGAAATATTTTTTAACTTCCAATGGAGTGATCGTGATCTTTTGGATCAAGGAACGTTGGAATTTTTGTGCTTTTAATTGTTCTGCAACTACTGGACGCATTTCCTCCTTATACTGTAAGAGCGAACGTTTCAAGAAAGCCTCTACACGCTCCTGACCACCACCTTGAGCAATCATTCCACGCATACGAGAGTTTAGATCATCATCTACTTCTGATTCGGTTACTTCTACCGAGTCAATGGCCGCTTGTTGAGCCAACAGCTTCGTGATGATCAATTGCTGTAAGAATCTACATTTGATATCAGGAGCAGGTTCCCCACGATTAAGCAGGTATTGGGCGTATTGAGCTTCTACCTCTGATTGTAGGATTACCCCCGAACCAACAGTAGCCACTACGCGATCAATAAGTTTTTCTTGTGCACTTACCTGTATGGAACATACCGTAAGTATTAATATAATAATCTTTGAAAGGTTTTTCATTCTATTTTAACGCGCTATTCCGATAGTCTTTTGGCAAAAATATTAAATATTATGCCTTTTTTAATACATTTACGAATGAAATAAAATAATAATCTATTTCAACCGCTTCTTAATTCCGCTAAAATAGCGAAACAGTCTTACAATAAACTCGATTTAACCATATTTAACAGATGATTAAAAGATATTTTTCAGTTGCATTAATCCTTATGACAGTGGTAGTTACAGAAATTAAAGCGCAAAAAATTCCATTATATGTTGGAACTTATACGGAAAAAGAAGAGAGTAAAGGGATTTATACTTTTTCCTTTGATACCGAAACGGCAGATGTAACGTTGTTGTCAGAGACGGAAACCCCTTCACCATCCTTTATTGCACGGAAAAATGAGCTTTTACTGGCTGTAAATGAATTGACCGATGGTAATCAATCGATATCGGCTTTTCAGATAGAAGGGGACAAGTTGAAATTCATCAATAAATTGCCCACAACAGGATCAGCTCCCTGTCATGTATTGTTGGATCCCAAAGGTAAATATGCCATTGTCTCCAACTATTTAGGCGGAACATTGGATATCTATGGTATTGATTCTCAAAAGGGTTTATTAGGTCATGAAGGAAATGTAAAATTCGAAGGGTCAGGACCGAATAAAAAGCGCCAGGATGCACCACATATACATTCCACATTTTTTGGGAAAGATAATCATGTCTATGTTTCTGATTTAGGTTCGGATCAGATCTATGAATTCCAGGTACAGAAGAAGGATGGAAAACATGCCTTGAATTTAGCATCGATCATTAAAACTCCTGCAGGTGCTGGACCACGCCATCTTGCCTTTCATCCGAAGAAGAAGATAATTTACGCCATTATGGAAATGACAGCTGATGTGCTGGTCTATGAAAAGGAAAATGATACTTGGGTCGAAAAACAACGGTTGAACATGAATGCGGAAGGCTTTTCTGGAAACAGTGGAGCTGCGGATATCAAGGTTTCCAAGGATGGTCGATTTGTTTATGCTACGGATCGGGTGGATGCGAATAGCATTGCCAGCTTTAAGGTGCTTAGAGATGGAACATTGGAGAAAATCCAGGTACAATCCGTATTGGGCAAAGGGCCGAGAAACTTTAATTTTTCACCTGATGAAAAGTTTGTGCTGGTTGGAAACCAGATAAGTAATGAAGTGGTAATCTTCAAAAGGGATAAAAAAACAGGGTTATTAACGGATTCTGGCAAACGCATCAATGCATTTAAACCTGTTTGTTTGATATTTTAACCTGATATTTTAATCTGTGGCATCATCCGAATGCGCGATGTTCTCTTTTGCATGGGGTTGTGCTTTCTCCGGATCACTTTCTAAACAATGTGTTTCCTTGTTGTACATCCCTTTAAGTTCATCGACCACCGTGCCTTTCCACAAAGGGGTGCCAGTAAAATAGGCTGCTTTGGCTATCATATGGGCCGCAATAGGGGCAGTTAGGATCAGGAAGAAAATAATGGCGATGGATTTGGTAGTCACCGAGACATCACCAGGGAACATGATAGCTGCACAAATCAACAATAACCCAACTCCTAAGGTGGAGGCTTTTACCGTGACGGATAGCCGTAGGTAAAAATCAGGCATCCGTAGAACGCCGATGGAGGCGAATAGGATACTCAATGCACCTATGGTGCTTAATATGGCTAGAATAATATCAATCATCTTGTTGTTTTTCAATGTAATAAGAAAAGGCGATAGTGCCTAAGAAAGCGATCAGTGCCAATATGATCGCCACATCCAATAGCACATCCTGTTCCTGTCTGATGCTATAGACGGTGATGATCCCAATCCCGATGGTAATGATCAGGTCAAGTGCGATTACCCGATCCACCACAGTTGGTCCCTTGAATAATCGGATGAAAACCAAGAGCACCGAGATGGTCAATATCGGAAGAATCACAAAATCAAAATAGGCCTCTAAACTCATCGTAATAACTCTAATAATTTACGTTCAACTCCAGTTTTTAATGTCCGGATGAATTGTTCTTCATCCTTCAGGTACATCACATGGATATAAATAGCTTTTTTATCATCGCTGATATCAATGATCAAGGTGCCTGGCGTTAAGGAGATAAAAGTGGATAACAGGTTGATTTCAAAATCGGTGTTCGCATTGACCGGATAACGAACAATACCGGGTTTGAAAAAGTATTTTGGTGTTATCACATCGTATGCTACCTGGACATTGGCTTTGATCAATTCGTATAGGAAGAAAAAGAAGAAACTGATGATCTTGGGCACCCGATAGAAATAGCGGACATCCGATTCGTTCCGATTCATGATCCATAACACGCCAAATCCCAGGAGGTATCCAAAGATAAAATTAGAATAGAGCATGGATCCCGTAAGAGCTACCCAAATAAAGGATAGCAACAGGTTCATTAGAAAAAACTTGATCATTGTTCAAAAACTTTATCGCCCAATACCGTGCGGATATACAGGCTGGTGTCCAACAATTCGTTCGTTATCTTATCCACCAATATGATGATGTTTTCTACATTCAGACCAATGTACAAAGTAACAGCACATAAGAGGAGGATAGGTAGTACCAATAGGATCTTTTTGAATGGTGGAAGATCCACAAATTTATCATCAACTTCTATGCCTTCAGGGGTGTCCTTCCAAAATACATCAGCCCACATTTTGGCTATGACATACATCGTTACTAAACTTCCTACAATTAAAGCAATGATGAAGAAATATTGTTTTTCTATAAAAGCTTCCTGGAAAAGGTAGATCTTTGGCCAAAAGCCTGATAATGGCGGAATACCCACCAGTGAAAATAAGACCAAGGCAATAATCAAGGAAATCAAGGGATAATTTTTATAAAGACCTCCTAATTTATTCATATCCATCGTTCCTCTGATCTGTCGGATGATCCCTGCAATCAGGAACATATTGGTCTTAACAATAATATCGTGGATCAAGTAGAGGACGGTTCCCATCAGCGCAATCTTGCTGAACATGGCAATACCACCGAGCATAAATCCGATATGACAGACGATCAAATAGGAGAACAACCTTCTAATATTGGTTTTGATCAATGCCCCAAAAGCTCCAGTCAGGATTGTCAAAACAGCCAGGACCATAAACAGGTTCCTGGTAAAATCATCGGGTATAAATATCAGACTGAATACACGTAGAATAGCATAGATACCGACTTTCGTCAATAGACCACCAAAGGTAGCTGCTACTGCGGAAGGTGGGGTATGGTAGGAGGAAGGTAGCCAATAATATAAGGGGAAGACGGCAGATTTGATACCAAATCCCATGATAAAGAATACCGAGGTGATCCCGACCAAAGCTTTATTATCAAATTCCCTGATCTTAAGGGAAAGGTCTGCCATGTTCAAGGAGCCGGTAATACCGTAAAGAATCCCGATACCAGTGAGGAAGAAGGTCGAGGCGAGAATATTCATTGCCATGTACTTTACAGCACCTTCCAATTGTGCTTTTCGGCCACCCAATGTCATCAGAACAAAGGAAGAAATGATGATGACCTCAAACCAGACATAGAGGTTGAAGATATCGCCAGTAAGGAAGGCTCCGTTCAATCCCATTAAAAGGAAATGGAAGATAGGAAAGTAGCCATATAACATCCTTTGCCTATTCAGACCGATGGAAGAAAAGATAGAAACCGCAAAACCTGCAATGGAAGTAAGCAGGACCATGGTTACACTGAGCAGGTCGGCAACAAAGACGATTCCGAATGGTGCTTCCCAATTGGAGGCATTCATATGGAGCGGCCCTTCGTTATAGACCTTAGCAAACAACCGGATGGCAATCAGAAGTCCGATAAACGCGCCACCCACACTCAAAAAACGCTGAGATATTGTCTTCCGCCAAGCAATCAATTGAATGATGGCAGTGAACAAATGGATAAAAACAGGGGCTAAAATATGGTTATCGATCATATATCTTCTTCTTCCGGCGTGTTTAAATCATCCAAATCATCTGAATTGACCAATGCGTAGACACGTTTCAATAATACGATGGCAAATGCCGTTAATGCGAAACTGATAACAATCGCGGTGAGGATCAAGGCCTGCGGGATCGGATCAGCATAAATATCCTGAAAAACATTATGGTCAGCATCAATTACTGGTGGTTTTCCTTTGGTAATACTACCCAAAAGGAAAATTAAAATGTTCGTTCCATTTCCTAGGAGCATGATCCCCAAGAGGAGCTTGACCATACTTCGCCGCAGGATGAGATAGACCCCCGCAGCATACAATAAACCCAAAACAGCAACAAGTAATAATTCCATATGATTAGTCCTTGGTTAATGAGATGGTGAACAATATGGTTAAGACCACGCCTACTACGACCAAGTAAACGCCTAGGTCAAAAAATAAGGCTGAGCCTATCATGCCAATTACAGGTATCTTTTCTTCCCACCAAAGACCGGTCATTGGTGGAAGGCCAAAAAAGGTTGGAAGCACTACACTTGTGGCAGAAATGCCCAATCCTATGGGTATCAAGGACAATGGTTTTCTTTTCAATATTTTCATGGTTGCTTCGGTACCATTGGCAAAGCTATGGAGCACGAAGGCGATGGATGCGACCAAGCCGCCCACAAATCCTCCTCCGGGATAATAATGGCCACGTAGGAGCAAAAAGAAGGAAAATAAGAGTAGGATAGGCAACAGATATCGTGTTGCGGTCTGTAAAATTATACTGCGCATATTTCTATTCTTTTTCTGATGATTTCAACCTTAATTTTAACAAACTATATACGCCTAAGGCTGCTATTCCAAGAACCACCGTTTCAAACATGGTATCTATACCCCGGAAGTCGGCAAGGATCAGGTTGACAACGTTCTTACCTTTTGCAAGGATATAAGCATTTTCCCCATAGAAATCACTGGTTTGCGTTTGGATAGGTTCGTATAATACTTTCAATGCAATGATGGACAAAATGGCTCCAAAGCCTAATGCAACCACGATATCGCGGTATTGCTGTTTGGCGGAGGCTAGATTAAGGAAGCCTGGAAGTTTATAGAGAACCAGTACAAACAGTACGGTACTTAAGGTATCAATAGTAAATTGGGTCATGGCCAGATCCGGTGCACTGTAGAACACATACATCAAACAGATACAGTAACCGATGACACTCATGGAAACAACTGCCGTTAAGCGAGAAGGGGTGGAAACAACGATCAATAATGCCCCAAGGAGGATGACGACCACTGCTACTTCATAGATTGTTAAAGGAGTCAGGTTGTCAAAATCAATTTGAATTGGCCCGCTCATCCATAATTTATAGATCAGCAATCCCTCAGCAAATAGAATGATCTTCAGGTGGTAAGAGCGTAGATAGCCGTTATGGAATTTGCCCGTATACCAAGTGGAAAAACGAATAATATCGTTACTGTATCTTGTTAAAATACTTTGGGAAGATATGGATTGGAATTTTTCTAAAAAGGAGACCTTTTTTTCACTTGGTTTATTGAATATATAGAGTAGGATCCCTAATCCTAGGGTTACTAGGCTTAGTATCAATACGGTATTAAAAGAACCGTGCCAGATGGCTAATTTCAAATCTGTTTCAGCACCGAATATGCTGTTTGCAGTTGCCAGGCTCATCCATTTCCCAATAAAACTAGGAAACAAACCAAATAAAAGACCTAGGGTCCCTAAAATCAATGGTGGAATCCACATGGATTTATAGGGCAAGTGCAGCTGGCTATATTCCCGCGGAAGTTCGCCAGCAAAGGGTTTCCATCCTGCCATAAATCCTGCCGCAACTAGGCAGGTATTGGTAATAACCGCCAGAATGGTCAAAATCAGCATTAGGTTTTCTTTGCTGTGTAAAGTGGCTTCATAGATGAGGTCCTTACCGATGAAACCAAAAGTTCCTGGTAAACCGGCACTACTTAAAGCTGCCAGTATACCTGCGATGGCAACCGGCATCAATACCTTTCTTAAGCCGGCAAGCTTGGTAATGTCCCTTGTACCAGTTTCATGATCGATGATCCCCGTTACTAAGAACAATGTTGCTTTATAAAGGGCATGGACTAAAATAAATACGGCAGCAGCTATAATAGCTTCCCGGCTTCCAACGCCTAAAAGAAAGACCAGAATTCCCAATGCCGAGATCGTAGTATAAGCTAATATAGATTTCAGATCGATCCGGAACAGGGAATGTATGGCCGCATATAGCATGGTAAATCCCCCGACGATCATGAGTGGATAGGACCAGAGGTCGGTGCCACCTAAGGCAGGAAAGAACCTCGCCAACAGGTAGATCCCCGCTTTTACCATGGTTGCGGAGTGCAGATAAGCGGAAACTGGTGTTGGGGCTTTCATCGCTCCAGGCAACCAAAAATGGAAAGGGAACTGTGCGGATTTGGTAAATGCTCCTAAGAATATAAAAAGGAGGATTAATGGATAGAAATCACTGTTAATAATCCTATCCTTATATTCGATCAATTCCGAAATCTGATAAGTTCCAGCCACATTTCCGAGCAATACCAAACCTGCTAAGAGAAAGAATCCACCCATCCCGGTGATGGTCATCGCTGTCATGGCGCTTTTCCTGGAATCCTTATTGTCGTTATTGAATCCGATCAGGAAAAAGGAACTGATACTGGTCAACTCCCAGAAAATAAATAAGAGCAGCATGTTATCCGAAAGGACCAATCCCATCATGGCGGTCATGAAAAGGAATAAATAACCGAAGAACCGGTCAAAATAAGGATGTCCTTTGAGGTAGGTTCGCGCATAAAAGAAGATGCCGGTCCCTATTCCGGTAATCAGTAACATGAACAACATGGAGAGACCATCCAAACGGAAGTCAAAATTAACTCCTAGTGTTGGGACCCATTCGATATGTTGGACAAAGGATGCTCCTGATGCAATTTTCGGGATAAATCCGAGGTAATAGGCAAAGATTCCCGTTGGGATAAGCGGTAATAAAATACTCCATTTGGATTTGAGCCTGGATCCGAAAGGGATAAGCAAAATGGCGGAAAACAAACCAAGAAGTATAGTAAACAGCATGAACTAATTATTAGAAATTTATGGGAATTGGCTAAAAATAATAAAAAACTCGCATTTTTCGTCGTTAAATTACGGTTAAACTTGAAAAAAATGTAGTTTTCGTGTGGTTTTATAATTAGCTTTATTTATCAATTACTAATCAACATGAATAAAAAACCTATCCTAATTTTGACTCTATTTCTAGGGATTTTAATGTATAATTTTACGGCTTCAGCACAACAAGATTATGTGAAACCAAAACTTAGTAACAAAGACTCTTGGTCTTTGGTTTTGATTCCCGATCCGCAATCCTATGTGAAATTTGAACGCAATGTTCCGCTGGTCAATTTAATGACTGCTTGGATAAAAGAAAATGTAGACTCCTTGAACACGCAGTTTGTGTTATATACAGGAGATCTGGTGGAGCAAAATGATCTGTTGAATCCTAATGGAAATGGTGGCGATGGATGGTTGAGGTATCTGGAGTTCTTGCCTGATGGAAAGACTGTGAAAGTAAAAACCTTTTCACCTTTGTTTGCAATATCGCCAGCTACCCAATCTTTAGCTTATAAAACAGAGAAAAATCAAGAATTTGAGTTTGAATTGTAGTTCTTTTTATACTTTTGGGTTTACCAAGCTATATTATGAAGAAATTAATTTTATCTCGTTTATTTGTTTTTGCCGTTTTATCGTTAGTTAGCCTGCAATCATTAGTTGCTCAGGATATTTCCAAAGATAGTTTATCCAAACATGTACATTATCTTGCTTCGGAAGAATTGGAGGGAAGAGGTTTGGGCACTGCCGGAAAGGATAAAGCGACCAGATTTATAGTAGAACAGTTCAGATCGGCAGGTTTACAGCCATATCAAGGGGGTTTTTTACAGGATTTTGAATTGACTTTTAGTCTTGCGAAGGTTAAGGCGCATAATGTATGAGGATTTGTAGAAGGGTCGGATCCTCAATTGAAATCAGAAATGATCGTGTTAGGAGCTCATTATGATCATCTTGGCTATAAAAAGGATCGTAAAGTTTGGTATCCGGGTGCTGATGATAACGTTTCTGGTGTAGCGACGGTAATTGAATTAGCGAAATATTTTGGAGAGGATGTCAATAGATCGAAACGAAGCATTTTGTTTATTGCCTTTGATGCGGAGGAATCGGGTCTTTTAGGTGCGAAACATTTTGTTGATAAGTTGAGTGCTGAAGAGCGCAATAAAATTAAGGCAATGTTCAGTTTTGATATGGTGGGAATGTTGAGTAAGAATAAGGGCTTGGTGTTAAAGGGTGTTCGGACATTGGGAGATGGCGTGGAATTGGCCGAACAAGAAGCAAAAGGATTAAACCTATTAAATCTTTCGGATAAAATTGAGGAGCGGACGGATACAGAACCTTTTGGGTCAGTAGGAATTCCGGCTATCCATGTTTTCACGGGATTGAAATCTCCTTATCATAAGCCTGAGGATAAAGCGGAATTATTGGATTATGATGGGATGAAGGAAATTGCTGATTTTTCAGCTCGATTTGTTGGAGCACTGGCTAATCAGCAGGAGGAACTTGTTGCTACCAAGAAGATGCAGAGGTTGCAGGAAAATCCGAAAAGTATTGGAAAACCAGTGACTTTAGCAGGAATGTTCCAGTTGAATTCGGGAAAGCATCTGTATGATGATGAGTTTTATGATGCAAAATCGGATATTGGCTTTAGCCTTGGTCTGCAAATGGAGTATCGGTTCAAGAAATTGTGGGCGGTTGATTTAGGAGGATATTTTAATAATAATGCAAGTCGATCTGCAGAAGGAAGGTTTGAGAGGAATTCATTGATGGTTCCGATGAATCTTAAATTTGGAAGTAATGTGGTTATTTCTGCGGGGCCGTATTATAAATATCATTTTAATGGTAAGAATGGGAATACGGATTTGGATTTTGAAAATACGTTTAGAAGGGATGAGTGGGGGTATTCGCTAGGTGTGGCTGTGGAGGTGATGAATTATCATGTAGGATGGGTAAGTAGAAGATCTTTTCACTCGATATATTCGAATGGGCCAAAGGTGATTCCAATTGAAAATGGGGTTTCTTTGGGGTGGAGGTTTTAACTTTTTTTTTGGGAAGATGCTGTCCTTGCGAAGGGTTAATAACGTCATTGCGAGGTGTGTATTGCGTCATTGCGAGGCACGAAGCAATCTTTACATTAGTCGAAAGATTGCTTCGTTCCTCGCAATGACGGGGAAAACCGCAATGACGGAGAAAGCCGAAATAAGAGTAAATGTCCTTATTTCATTTCCTTGGAGCCTTCAATAATCGCTTCCACAACAGTAGGGTCCTGCAAGGTTGAAGTATCACCTAAAGATCCCAATTCGCCTTCTGCGATTTTTCTCAAAATCCTACGCATAATCTTCCCAGACCTCGTCTTAGGCAATTCAGTCACAAACTGAATAATATCAGGTTTAGCAATCGCACCAATAATCCTAGTCACGGTCTGTAAAATATCCTGACGTGTTTTTTCAGCATCAATATGATGGTTCGCAATCACATATGCATAGATGCCCTGTCCTTTTACAGGATGCGGATAACCAACAATAGCTGATTCCACCACATCTGCGTGCATATTGATCGCATTTTCCACTTCAGCAGTTCCGATACGGTGTCCAGAGACATTCAACACATCATCAACACGGCCCGTAATTCGGTAATAACCTTCCGGACTTCTATAACAACCATCACCTGTAAAATACATATCCTCATACGTAGAGAAATATGTCTGTCTACAACGTTCATGGTCTCCCCAAGTTGTACGCAGCATACCTGGCCAAGGGAATTTGATACAAAGGTTTCCAGAAACATCGTTTCCTTCAATCTCTTCTCCGTTCTCATCCATCAAACAAGGTTGAACGCCTGGCAATGGTAACATGGCATATCCCGGGATCTCCGGTGTAATACCCGCAATCGGCGTAATCAAATGACCACCATTTTCTGTCTGCCACCAGGTATCCACAATCGGACAATTTCCTTTTCCCACTTTATCGTGGTACCAATTCCAAGCTTCCTCATTGATTGGCTCACCCACGGTACCTAACACTCTTAAAGAAGAAAGGTCCTTATTCTCCACATATTCATCTCCAAAAGCCATCAACGAACGGATCGCTGTAGGAGCGGTATATAAGATGTTAACTTTGTATTTTTCTACGATATCCCAGAAACGGCTAGCATCAGGATAGGTTGGAATTCCCTCAAACATCAAAGAGGTAGCTCCTTGAGATAATGGCCCATATACGATGTAACTATGGCCAGTAATCCAACCAATATCAGCTGTACAGAAATACACTTCTCCAGGTTGGTATTGGAAAGTATTGGCAAAGGTATATCCGGTATAGACCATATAACCGGCAGTACTGTGCACTACACCTTTCGGCTTTCCGGTCGAACCGGAGGTATATAGGATAAATAAGGTATCCTCGGCATCCATTTCTTCCGCTGGGCAAGCCGGATTTCCTTGAGTCTCCACTTTCTTGATCTCATCTTCCCACCAAACATCACGACCTTTGATCATGGAAATCGGCGTACGCGTACGGGTAAGTACAATCACTTTTTCTACCGATTTACATTGCATCAAGGCATCATCAACAATGGTTTTAAGTTCCAGAATTTTCTTTCCTCGGAAACCACCATCCGAAGTGATCACCAATTTACATTCCGCATCATTGATCCTGTCTGCAATGGATTGCGCCGAGAAACCACCAAACACCACCGAGTGGATGGCGCCTATTCGAGCACAGGCAAGAACGGCAATCACCAATTCAGGAACCATCGGTAAATAGATACAAACCCGGTCGCCTTTCCGGATGTTGTTGTTCTTTAATACATTGGAGAATTGTTCTACCTTCTGTAATAATTGTTTATAGGAAAGCACACGATGTGCCTCATGTGGATCATTTGGCTCCCAAATAATAGCAGGCTTATCGCCCAACTGGTAAATATGACGGTCTAAACAGTTTTCGGTAATGTTCAGCTTACCTCCTTCAAACCACTTAATATCCGGCTCTTTGAAATTCCAGTTTAATACATTGGTCCATTTTCTTTTCCAAAAGAAATTCTCCGCAATGCCTCCCCAGAATTGTTCCGGATTTTCTACACTCTCTTTGTAAGCTTTTTGATACTCCTCAAAAGATTTAATTTGAAAACTCATCTTTCTAAAATAAAATTATAGGTCTATATGTTTATTTGCTAGGGAAATTATTTAATTCGGTCAATTAGTTATTAGATGCCGTTAAATAGCCTCCCAGCAGAGCTAATTTAATTTTTTTTAATATGTTTTACTAATTTTTCCTGTCTTGATTGAATAAATTGCATTTTTGTTTAGGTTTTATTGTGGAAATTTTAAAGAGGATATATTATTTTTTGGTGCATACCAACCTGCTCATTGCTTTGGCTGCAATAGCCCAATGCGCATTGACTTACATGATCCTTCAACTCCCGATAAATCCTTCCATCTTAATTGTCGAGGGAACAACCACCTTATTGTTGTACAATTTGAGTTTGTATCTCTCTTTACCCCGAGAAACCGAAAAATCACCTTATATACGAACGCGCTGGATAGGAAGGAATATGCCTGTTTTTTGGGTATTAAGTTTATTAGCCTTTATTGTTTGTCTGTTTGCATTATGGCAACTGCATCTTATCACTTGGGTATTTCTTGGTGTCATCGGGTTGATCAGCATTGCTTACGCTGTTCCGCTCGTCAAATTCAAAGGTAAGAGACTTGGTTTGAGGCAGGTTCCAGGTTTAAAGGTATTCTATATTGCGGTAATATGGTCGCTGAGCAGCGTTGGATTGCCCGTCCTTGAATTATATGCAAATGGTGAGGCGATCGATTGGTATATGGCCAATTACTTGGGCATCGTTAAGATTCTATTTCTGCTGCTCTGTACCTTGCCCTTTGATATCCGAGATTATGAGCAGGATGTACAATATAACCTAAAAACCTTGCCCATTCTATTGGGTAAAAGGAAAGCGATAGGTTTATCCTATGCTATGGGCGTAATCCATATTCTCTTGATCTATTTTTCACCTTATTCAGATCCTGTTAAAATGGGGATGGTTTTAACCAGTTTGCTTGTACTGTTTCTTTTTAAAGCCCTTATTTTCACAACAAAAAAACATTACCACCATGTTTACCTATTGGATTTAGCTTTGATCGTACAGTGGTTGATTGTATGGATCTGCTTATCGTGGAGGTAATACCTAGCCTAATTTGTTATAATCTTATCTGTTTTTTAAAAAGGCGATAATCTTTTCACCAAGGAAGGAGGAAAGCTTCTCATAACTTTCAAAGGTCCAACCGGCCACATGCGGACTCAACAAAACATTGTCCCTGCTGATCAGATCTGCATACCATTCCTGTTCCGCTAAAGCTGGAAATTTCTCGAAAGGGAGTACATCGAAGGCTGCGCCAAGAATCTTTCCATTATCGAGATTCTTTAAGACCGCAGGCACTTTTGCGATTCCTCCTCGGGCACCCATCAAAAAGAAGATGGGTTTGCGGAAATGGAAAAGATATTCCTCATCCACCATACCTCTTGTTTCGCGGGTCAATGGGATGTGAAAACTTAATATATCGGCTTGTTTTACCACTTCTTCCATGGAAACCTCACGCGCATATTGATCCGAAAAGCCAGTTTTGTATTTATCGTAAGCAATAACTTTAACCTCAAAACCGGAAAGCTTTTTGGCCATGGCCTGGCCGTTATTCCCATAACCGATCAATGCAACAGTCCGACCTTTGAGCTCATAACCTCTGTTTTCTTCCCTTTTCCAGAAACCCGTTCTCACTTCCTTATCCCCCCGATTCAAGTTATTCATCAGGCTCAATAACATGCCGATCATATGTTCGCCCACTGCATCGCGGTTTCCTTCATTAGCAGAAAAGAGGAATATTCCTTTAGAAGCGGCATATTCTTCATCGATATTGTCCATCCCAGCTCCAGCCCTGCCTATAAATTCCAGCTTATTCCCCAAATCGATGAAAGCCTGGTCAACTTGGAATTTTGATCGGATGATAAGTCCTGAGTAGTTCCCTATTATTTTTTCTGCCTCTTCACATTGGATATCAGGTTGATAATCATAAGCAATGTTCTCCTTCTTGAACTGGTCAAGAATAACCTCATGTAAATCATCGACAATTAATATGCTCATGAAAAATGGAATTAAATTTCAACTATTTATGTTGATTAGGGTTTCTTAGCGATTTCATTGGTCAATTGAACAAAATCGTTTACATCCAATCGTTCCGCCCGAAGTTCGTAAAGGGGATTATCACTCATCTGTTCTTTTGGGATAACGCCAGAAAGTGCATTTCTTAAGGTCTTCCGTCTTTGGTTAAATCCAGCTTTCACTACACGCCAAAATAATTTCTCATCACAATCCAAAGATTCCTTATCATTCCTCACCATGCGCATCACACCCGATAAAACCTTTGGCGGAGGATTAAAAGCACCTGCTTTTACCGTGAATAGATAAGAAACATCATAATAAGCCTGCAAAAAGACGGATAAGATTCCGTACTCTTTGTTCCCTGGCTTAGCCACACAACGTTCTGCAACTTCCTTTTGGAACATGCCCACCATTTCAACTACGCGCTGTCTTTCTTCTAAGATCTTGAAAAGAATCTGGGAGGAAATATTGTACGGGAAATTCCCGATCACGGCCATTTTATCGCCAAAATATTGACCAAAATCCAGGTTCAGAAAATCTCCATGGATCAATCTATTTCCTAATTCGGGGTACTTATCAGCTAAAAATTCAATGGATTCATCATCTACATCGATGAGAAAGGTTTCGTAGTTAGTGTTCTGAAGGAGGAAATCGGAGAGTACACCCATCCCAGGACCTACTTCCAACACCTGATTGAATCCCAAGGAAGGAGTCAAAGCATCCACTATACGTTGTGCCGCATTTTTATCATTAAGAAAATGCTGGCCTAAATGTTTCTTTGCACGAACTGAACCCATAAGCTTAAATTATGCAAAGATACTATTTTTAAATAACCTGATTGTTTATCTTTTTTTGCTATTTTTGACTATCTAATGCGCAAAAAAGATGAGTGAAAAGCTAAAAATTGGGATTTCAATCGGCGATATCAATGGTATCGGACTAGAGGTAATTATCAAATCGTTAATGGATCCTCGCATCCTGGATTTCTTTACCCCAATTGTATACGGAAATACCAAAGTGGCTTCCTTTCATCGCAAAGCAATAGGTGTTAATGATTTCAGTTTCAATGTGATCAATGCCGCATCAGATGCCAATCCGAAGCGTCCTAATATGATCAATTGTTGGCAAGAAGATGTGAAGATATCTTTGGGCGAGCAGAACGAAATCGGCGGAAAATACGCATTCATTTCCCTACAAAAAGCAGCAGAGGACTTAAAAGCCGGTGTGATCGATGCATTGGTTACTGCACCCATCAACAAACATAATATCCAACAAGAAGGATTTAATTTTCCTGGCCATACGGAATATCTTCAGGATTTCTTCGGGGCTAAGGATGTGTTGATGTTCATGGTCAGTGAAGATCTTCGGGTAGGGGTGGTAACAGGCCATATTCCAGTTAAAGAAGTATCCGAAGCGATTACCGAAGAATCCATCCTACACAAATTGCGCATGATGAATACCAGTCTGAAAGTGGATTTCTGGATTCAGAAACCAAAAATTGCCGTATTGGGATTAAACCCTCATGCAGGCGATGATGGACTTATCGGTACAGAGGATCAGGATATCGTGGCTCCAGCGATCAAAAAAGCCTTCGATGAAGGGATATTTTGTTTCGGACCATATCCTGCAGATGGTTTTTTTGCTGCAGATGCCTATACCAAATTTGATGCGGTATTAGCGATGTACCACGATCAAGGTCTGATCCCTTTCAAGCATATTGCTTCTCGAAACGGGATTAACTTTACTGCGGGCTTACCGGTGGTAAGGACCTCCCCAGATCATGGAACGGGTTATGATATTGCAGGAAAGAATCAAGCGTCGCATACTTCCTTCCTTTCCGCGATCTTTGAGGCCGTTCATATTGTGAATAGGCGTCGGGAGCAGGCTGTATTGGCAGAAAATCCATTAGCATTCCGTCGTTTGAGCAAGGATAGAGACTAATCTATCCGTTTTTTAGTCAGGTAGCAGGTCCCTGTTATCTATAAATTTCATTACTTTTGCACTTTGTTGCTATGAGTGAAAATTTAAGTCATCCAATATTTTCCATTATCCGAGATTTGGCGAAGGAAGAACAGGTATCTTGTTTCGTAATTGGCGGCTATGTTCGTGATCGGATCATGGGCAGGCCATTAAAAGATGATATCGATATATTAGTGTTGGGAAGTGGGATTGATTTTGCTGCCAAACTAGGGGAGAAGCTGCATACGAATGTAGCGGTGTATAAATCCTTCGGAACCGCCATGCTCAATTTTCAAGGTTTACAGGTCGAATTTGTGGGAGCTCGCAAAGAGTCCTATCGTCGGGAATCGAGGAAACCTATTGTGGAAGATGGCACATTAGAAGATGATCAGAACCGGCGCGATTTTACGATCAATGCAATGGCCTACTCCTTAAATGAGGAGAATTATGGCGAGTTGATCGATCCTTTTGATGGCGTGGCTGATATCCAGAACCAACTGATAAAAACCCCATTAGAACCCGGAATAACTTTTTCAGACGATCCTTTGCGAATGATGCGTGCCATCCGCTTCGCTACCCAATTGACCTTTCGAATTGATTCCGCAGCGTTGAATGCTATTGCTGAACATGCCGATCGTATCAAGATCATCTCCAAAGAGCGGGTAATCGATGAACTGAATAAAATTATCCTTGCTAAGAAACCATCCATCGGTTTTAAGTATTTGTTTGATACCGGCTTATTGGAGTTGATATTTCCGGCGATGCATCAATTATATGGTGTAGACTATGTGGATGGAAAAGGGCATAAGGATAATTTCTATCATACTTTGGAGGTATTGGATAATGTAGCGGAAATGTCTGATGATCTCTGGTTGAGATGGGCAGCGATCATGCACGATATCGCCAAGCCGGCCACCAAAAGATTTGATAAGAAGGTAGGTTGGACCTTTCATGGCCATGAAGATAAAGGGGCTAAAATGGTTCCGAAACTATTTGCCGAGCTCAAGTTGCCTCTCCATGAAAAGATGAAATTTGTGCAGAAACTAGTGGCTTTGCATCTTCGTCCTATTGTGCTGGCAAAGGATATCGTAACAGATTCTGCAGTTAGAAGACTATTGTTCGAAGCAGGAGATGATATTGATTCCTTGATGATGTTATGCCATGCGGATGTAACGACCAAGAATGATTTCAAGAAAAAGAAATACCGCGAGAATTTCGACCTGGTCAAACAGAAGTTGAAAGACGTGGAGGAACGGGATCAGATCCGGAATTGGCAGCCGCCAATTGATGGTGATGATATCATGAAAATGTTTGGTATTGGACCTGGAAGGCATGTAGGTATTATTAAAAACGCTATCCGTGAAGCTATTTTGGAAGGCGAAATTCCAAATGCAAGGAAGGAAGCCCTACAATTTATGTTGGAGAAAGGTAAAAACTTAGGCCTTGAAGTGGTAGGTCAAGTTTAATTTTTTTAAAAAATATGTAACTTTAATGCTCGAAATATCGCATTATTAACGAAATATAAAATGGCAATTTACAGATTTAGGGTAACCTTTGAAGACTATGAGGATGTGTACAGAGAGGTTGACATGCCTTCTAAAGCAACTTTTTTAGAACTGCATGAAACGATCCATAAATCAACGGGTTACGATCAGGACAAATCTTCTTCTTTTTATGTAAGTAATGACCAATGGAAAAAAGGCACTGAAATCGCATTTCAACCTAATGAAAGGAAGAAGAGTGCAGGTGTATTATTGGTAGAAGATGTTCGACTTAGTAAATTCATCGATGATCCACATCAGAAATTTTACTACGTATATAATTTTGATCGTCCATACGACTTTCATGTTGAGCTGATCAAGATCCTTAAAGAAGAGGATGGGAAGGAATATCCTGCGGTATTCAAAAAAGTGGGTGAAGCACCAAAAGTGGTATCTGCGGCTAATTTCCCTGTTACAGGCGATGAGGATGATGACGATGATTATGTTGAAGAAGTTGGCGAAGAGTACGGTGTAGATGAGGAGGATGATTATGATATGTTCGATGACGAAGAAGGGGAAGAAGGAGAAGGCGAAGATAAAAGTTCATCAAACGAAGATTATTAAGATTTTTTAGATTCGAATAGGAATAGATGATAGCCAAACTATCATCTATTTTTTTAAATATCCCTTATGTCAAGTCAGAAAACATTGATTGTTGTTGTTGGACCTACTGCTGTTGGCAAGACGGCTATGGGCATCGCCTTGGCAAAATATTTCAAAACATCCATTATATCGGCTGATTCCCGCCAATTCTATCAAGAAATGAGTATAGGGACAGCCAAACCGACGAAAGAGGAACTTGCCGAAGCCAAACATTATTTTATCGATTCCCATTCCATTGCCACTGATTATACGGCGGGTGATTATGAACGGGAAGCACTCCAATGCTTGGAAGAATTATTCAAAACTACAGATGTAGTGATCGCTGTTGGAGGATCTGGTTTATTTGTTCGTGCGCTGACAGAAGGACTGGATGATTTACCTAAGGCACCGGAAGAAGTCCGTGAATCTTTGAACCAATCCTTTAAGGAACATGGTTTGCAACCCCTCCAAGACAGATTAAAGGCGGTTGATCCCACTTACTATGCCAAGGCTGATATAGAAAATCCGCAGCGTGTAATCCGTGCATTGGAAGTTTTTGAAGCTTCAGGGAAACCTATTTCTCATTTTATGAAAAATGAGGCAGTGAAAAGACCATTTAATGTCATCAGCATCGGGCTGAATACCGATAGAGCGGTGTTGTACGAACGAATCAATCGTCGGGTAGACATCATGATGGAACAAGGTCTTTTAGCGGAAGTACAATCCCTTTCCTCCTATAAAAATAAGCCAGCGCTATTGACGGTTGGTTATGCAGAACTATTCGATTACCTCGATGGTCTAATCTCTTTGGAGGAGGCAATAGAGCGTATCAAACAGAACTCTAGGCGTTACGCAAAACGACAAATTACCTGGTTCAAGAAATATGGCCACACCCATTGGTTCGAACCGAACGATGTGCAGGCCGTTCTGGATTTTCTATCTGAAAAATTGCCAAAAAAATAGCCCCTCTTTCAAGGGGCATTCATTTGTGTATGTAATAGATGTGATTTAATCGTTTGGCAGCTCTTCCAGGTATTTCAATTCACTCTCTGATAAACCTTGAGAAGAATCGGTTAGCGTCCATAGAATATCCTGCAATTCATCAACAATATCCCAATAATCGCTACTGTAATCTTCCTGTACGTTGTATTGTTCAATGTTTATTTTTTTATTCTTTAACTTGTTGATCAGGTCATGAATGATTCTTGAATTGGTAACCACCGCAAAATCATATTGTTCAGAACTTGATGAACTTGATTTTGATGCATTTCCACAGTACATATGTAGATCCAACAGTTTCGTGCTGTTTGCAGGGATGGTAATCGTCACTTTCTTTAGTAGTACACCATTCTGATAATGTCCCGACCTAGATTTAATGACCAATCCTGCCGGTATTTCAAATCTTTTTTCAGAAGAAGTGCTGTTCTTCAAATTAAGTGCTAGCCTTACATATTCCCCACTTCCTCTTGTGAAATCAGCGGTATTATTAGCTAAATCTGCTTTCAGAGCAGCTCTTTTTTTGGAAATAGATGCTTTGAATCCTTGTTGTGTTTCGGTATTTACCTTGGAGAAATTACCATAGTATCCCGAGAAGCCTGTGATCTCACCTTCTTGGCTAATCCCTTCAGGTAGGGTGTATTTTATCCCTGTCAACTCTCCCTCTTTATCCCCAAGGCCAGGGATCTCTCCTGGAGTGTAATCTTTTAATTCTTGGTTATAGGAGGTATCATCATCACTGTCTTTTGAACATGAAATTTGGAAGAAGCAGATACTGCATAAAAGGACAAGGCTTGTCAAGATGGATCGTTTTTTCATAAGATTCGTTTTATTAATAGTAAGTTTCAATTGAATAGAACTTCTGTCTCAAAGGTATGAAGAAGAAAAACCTTAAAAAATACCGGATTTCAGGTAAATTTCATTTCATTTTCCGGGAGTTGGCAAAGTTTACAATTTGCGCAATCGATTGACAGCAATTTCAGAAGGAGAGAATTCTTATATTGTCGCTCAAATTATAATACCCCATATCATGATTTTCAAGAAACTACCTTATTTGACGCTTTCGATGGTCCTAGGCCTTTCGTCCGTTCATGCGCAATCAAGAGTTGATAAACCATTTAATGATAATTGGCAATTCTATAAAGCGAACAACAGCACATTTTTTACGGATTTTGATAATGGCACTAAGTATTTTGAAAGCCAAAGTCAATGGACCAAATTAGAAGTTTGGGAGGATATTCAGTTGCCTCATACCTATAATAGGGAAGATATGCAGAAAGACCGGAATTTCTTTGAAGGCAAAGCTGTTTATCAAAAGAAATTCCAGATGACAGCCTCGGATAAGGAAAAAAGGAGCTTTCTGAAATTTGAAGGAGTAGGGGCAGTCGCTCAACTGTTCATCAATGGAAATTATATTGGGGAACATAAGGGCGGATATGGCATGTTCGTTTTTGAGATCACCAATTCGGTGGATTATGATAAAGAGAATACTGTGGTTGTTGTAACCGACAATAAATCGAGACGTGATATTATTCCGATCAACCAATTTTTATTTCCGGTATATGGCGGTATTTACAGGCCTGTGCATTTGATCCAAACGAATAAAACAGGATTTGTAGTTACGGACCAAGCTTCTGACGGTATTTACATCCGTCAGAAAAATGTATCTTCCAAAAGTGCAGATGTTTCGGTTGAAGTAAAACTGGAAACCAAAGAAAAGCATACCCAATCGGGAGAATTGCTTGTTGAAATCCGGGATTTTGAAGGCAAGGTGGTGCAAACGGAAAAACAGGCGGTTAAGATAAGTCCACAAGGTGTAACCTATGTAACCCAGGATATCAAGATGAAATCGCCAAGATTGTGGGACGGCGTTAGGGATCCATACCTCTATTCCTTGACCGCGAAATTAATGGTGCAAGGGAAAGAGATGGATGCGGTAAAACAACCGTTGGGAGTTCGTAAAGTAGAATTGATCGCGGGTAAAGGTGTGTTCTTAAATGGCAAGCAATATCCAATGTTTGGTGTATGTAGACATCAGGACCGGGAAGGATTTGGAAGTGCATTAAGTTTTGAACAGCATAAGGAGGATTTCGAATTTATGAAGGAAATGGGGGTTACTACGCTCCGTTTGGCACATTATCAGCAATCTCCGGAGGTATATGCTTTGGCTGATACTGTAGGTTTTCTGACCTGGGCGGAGATTCCTTTTGTGAACAGGGTGTCGTATTATGAGAATGATAATGCGAAGCAGCAGATGCATGAATTGGTGAAACAGAATTTCAACCATCCTTCTATTTATATCTGGGGAGTACATAATGAAGTATATTCTAAAACTGCGGATGAACAAGTTCCGGTGTTGTCTAGGGAATTGAATGATATCGCAAAGACATTGGATCCAGATCGTTATACTGTAGCAGTTACGGGGTATAATGTGGTTGATCGTCAGGAAAATCTGAGTACAGATGTACAGGGGATAAACCATTATTTCGGATGGTATGGTGGTAAGATTGAAGATCTGAAACCATGGGCTGAAAAGGTTCAGCAGAATTTCCCGGATTATAAGGTTATTTTATCGGAATATGGGGCAGATGGAAATATAGATATTGGCCAAGAGTTGTTGGAACAACCTAAGGATGTGGTTTCTGGAAAATCATTTCCAGAGAATTATCAAACGGAGACCCATATTAAGCAATGGGCTGCGATTGAGCAGAATCCAATTATTTTGGCTTCTTATGTGTGGAACATGTTCGAATTTGCGGTTCCTGCCTGGAATAGGGGTGGTGTGAATGCAAGAAACTTAAAAGGGCTGATTACATTTGATCGCAAGCGTAAAAAAGATTCTTTCTATTGGTATAAGGCCAATTGGAATCCTGAGCCGATGATTTATTTGGCGAATAGGAGAGATAATAAAAGAACAAATGCAAGTACAAAGATTCAGGTATTTTCGAATTTAAGTAATGTGGTTGTTTCGGTTAATGGGAAAGATTATAAGGCAGTGAAAGGGGAGAATGATAAGCATTGGGTGGTAGAGCAGGTTCAGCTTCAAAAAGGTGAGAATAGGATTGTAGCGAAGGGGGATGCTGTTGGGAAAGTAGGGAAAGTTGGGGATAAATCTGCCGGGGGTAAAGATGCTGGGGCTAATGTGTTGACCGATGAAATGATTTGGACCTTGGAATAGATTAGGGGTTGGAATAGATTGAAGGAATTCACTCAAACGTCATTGCGAGGAGGTACGACGAAGCAATCTTCCCTCATGTCATGCTGAGCGTAGTCGAAGCATCTGTTCGTTAGTAACCGTACAGATCCTTCGACGATGCTCAGCATGACAAAGTGTAAAGATTGCTTCGTTCCTCGCAATGACGATAAAGTTCCTCGCAATGACGTGAATTAACCCTAATCAACCATTATCCCTACTTCACTATAAAATTCCAGCCATATGGATCTTCGATCCTACCATATCTTAAATCATTCAAATAATTCAATACCTTATTTGAAAACTCTCTTCCTTCAACCGGAGGAAGACTATAATCCTCACCTTCATATCCAATACGATCAATATGCGTAATGGTCGCCGCAGTACCTGCCGCAAAAGCTTCCGTAACTTTACCCTCTTTTATCCCATCGATCAGCTCCTGAACAGAAACCTTACGTTGCTCTGCCTTATAACCCCATTTTTCAGCTAATTCCATAATCGTCCTACGCGTCACACCATGAAGAATCGTATCCCCATGAGGCGTAATAATCGTATCCCCAATTCGGAAGATCAAATTCGCTGTACCAGCTTCTTCAATGTACTTATGCTCAAGCGCATCCGTCCACATGATCTGATCATAGCCTTCATCGTTCGCTAATTGCGTAGGATATAACGATAACGCATAATTCCCAGCATTTTTAGAGAAACCAACACCACCTTCAGCAGCACGTGTATAATGCGTTTCCACTTTTAAACTGATCGGTTTGCTGTAATACGCACCTACCGGACAAGTGATAATAATGAATTTGTATGATTTTGATGGATGTACGCCCAATGCAGCTTCAGTCGCAAACATAAAAGGTCGAATATAAAGGGAAGTTCCACCTACTGCTGGAACCCAATCTCTATCTACATCCAATAATTTTTTTAACCCATCCATGAAGATCTCTTCCGGCACCTCTGGCATCTGCAAACGTGCAGCAGATTTATTGAATCTTTCCCAGTTTTTATCCGGACGGAAAATGCTTACCGTACCATCTTCAAACTTATATCCTTTGATACCTTCAAAAATTGCTTGACCATAGTGCAGTGCAGACATGGAAGGGCTTACAGAAAGGTCTCCATAAGGCACAATGCTTACATCTTCCCATTTGCCATTGTCGTAGCTAGCTACGAGCATGTGATCAGACATGATCTGTCCGAATTTTAAATTGTTAAAGTCTACCTGCGAGAGTCTTGATTGTGTTACTGGCTCTACGCGAAATGAAATTTGTTCTGTCGCGCTCATATCTTAATTGATTGTTTTCGTTCTGCAAGTTAGGCAAAATTATTAAAATCCATACATTGTATGTTTTCCTATTCAGCACTGTATACTCTTTGCTATACAGTTAAGTATTAATACCCGAAAAATCCGAGAAAATTCAGTTCGGTATAATATTTGGATTATCGACCGGCAACTAACAATATTTTGTTAACAAACAACAGGTTATGGAAAGGAAATTGACAAATTTTAATAATTACGAAACAAAAGAAGTAGGTGGTTGGAAATTCATCTTGGGTTTTTTTGTGTTTCTATATAAAACAGCGATTCGTCCTTAATAATAGGCTATCATTGGTGGTCAAGCGACCCACCATTCACTAACTATTTTTCATTAATTCGAGCAGGGGATCAAGATATTCTCTACTATTCGCTAATCTTGGGACTTTATTTTGTCCACCTAATTTACCCCTACTTTTCATCCATTTGTAGAAGGTTTCTTGAGGAGCATGATGTATGATCGGCTTATTCAAGGCCATATTCTTGTGACGTTTAGCGTCATAGTCGGAATTTATCTCGCGAAGGGTATTATCCAAAATATCACAGAATCTTTCGAAGTCTATTGGGTCTTTTTCAAATTCGATGACCCACTCATGTGCTCCAGCTTCCCCTTGCCTAAAATAAACTGGCCCTGCTGTATAATCTTTGATGTTCGCATCGGTGGCCATACAAGCGGCTGCTAAGGCATGTTCCACATTATCCACGATCACTTCTTCTCCAAAAGTATTGATGTACTGTTTGGTTCTTCCTGAGATCTGAAATCGATAAGGTGTGGTCGAAGTGAATTTAATTGTATCACCAATCTTATATCTCCAAAGACCAGCATTGGTAGAAATAATGAGGGCATAATTCTTCCCGATTTCTACTTCATGTAAACCGAGAGTTTTAGGATTCTCTTCGTGGATATTCTCCATCGGAAGAAATTCATAATAGATTCCATAATCCAACATCAATAAGAGGTCGTCGGAGTCCGACTGGTCCTGGATTCCAAAATATCCTTCCGAAGCATTGTAGTTCTCCAGGTAATACATGCTATCCGAAGGGATCAATCTTTTGAACTGTTCCTTATAAGGCTTGAAACTGACGCCGCCATGTCCATAGAATTCCAGGTTTGGCCATACTTCCAAGAGGTTGTCTTTCCCTGTAAGCTCCAGGATGCGGTTTGCCATGACAATGTTCCAGGTAGGCACTCCAGCCAATGAGGTTACATTTTCTTTGATGGTGATCTCCGCAATCTGAGCAATCTTTTCCTCAAAATTCGGATTTAGGGTCACCTCAAGCGTTGGTGTCCTTTTGAACTCTGCCCAAAAGGGAAGATTTCGGATCAATATTGAGGATAAGTCCCCATAATAGGAATCAGGGCTGAAATTGTTGATTTGGGAGGATCCACCGATAACCACGGATTTTCCGGTGAAGACTTTGTTCTCTGGCTTATTATGGCAGTAAATGGAAAGCATGTCCTTTCCGCCTTGGTAATGGCATTCTTCTAATGCCTCAATACTTACAGGAATAAATTTACTGCGGTCAGAAGTAGTGCCTGAGCTTTTCGCGAACCACTTGATGTCTGATGGCCAAAGAATGTTCTGTTCGCCTTTGATCATCCGGTCCACATAACCTTTGATGTCATCATAATCCTGGATCGGTACCCTTCTTTTGTATTCATCTGGCGTAAAGATGCTATTATAGCCGTATTTTTTACCCCATTCTGTAGCTTCTGCGGCTGATATCAAACTCTGGAACCACTCATCCTGTACATCATGAGGATATTTCATGAACAACTCAATCTGATGAATGCGTTTTTTCATGATCCAGGTAAAAAGTGAGTTCAGTAAAGCCATAGTGTATTGCCGAAAGCTAAATTTAGAATTTTTTTCTTCTCAATTCAAAATGTCTACCCAAATAGAATTTACGTGCAAGTTCATTGTTCGCGATTTCTTCGGGTGTTCCAGTTAACATGATCTTACCTTCGGTAAGGAGATATGCCCTGTCCGTAATGGAAAGAGTTTCCTGTACGTTGTGGTCAGTAATAAGGATACCGATGTTTCTGGTCTTTAATTTTGCGACGATGGTTTGAATCTCTTCCACGGCGATCGGGTCGACCCCTGCAAAAGGCTCATCCAATAGAATAAAGCTCGGATTGGCGGCCAAAGCGCGAGCAATTTCCGTCCGGCGTCTTTCACCACCCGATAGTAGATCGCCCCGGTTCTTACGAACCCGGTGCAAACTGAATTCGGTAAGTAATTCTTCCAGTTTTTCCTTGCGTTCAGCTTTGTTGGGGTAATGGATTTCCAATACCGCCATAATGTTGTTCTCCACAGATAACTTACGGAAAACGGAAGCCTCTTGAGCCAAATAACCAATACCGCGTTGCGCACGTTTGTACATCGCATCTTGTGTGATTTCAAGATCATCTAAGTACACATGCCCATCATTGGGCTTGATCAATCCCACGATCATATAGAAAGAAGTGGTTTTACCGGCTCCATTGGGGCCTAATAAACCGACAATCTCCCCTTGTTCTACGTGGAAGGAAACATCATTAACAACAGTACGTTGTTTGTATTTTTTGATGAGATGTTCTGCTCTAAGAATCATGTGTTATTCCTTTATCTGCAAAGATATTTTTAAAATTTTATTGCCTTTACATTTAATTGCAAATTCTTCTTCCCGCGCCAATTATTTTCTTCGATTGAGTAACAGATATCGAATGGCTGTCCGGAATTGATCTGATCCACAAATTCGCCAAGGCCAAAACCGATACAATCGTATGTGATGGAATCGGATTGTTTGACGGAAAATTTCAAATGTATCCCCCCTACAATGTAGGCGGGATAGGCAAAAGTAACCTGCTTCGTCAAAAAGATTGGTGCTTCATTCTGTGGGCCATAAGGCTCAAACTGGCGCAGCAATCTAAAAAACTTCGTATCAATATCGTTAAAATTGATTTCTTTTTCAATTAAAACTTCTTGTTGTAGCATTTCTGGTTTAATGGTTCTGGAAACCACCTGTTCGAAGCGTTCCTGAAACAGGGTAATATTTTCAGTCGGCATGGTCAATCCAGCGGCATATTTATGTCCTCCAAATTGATCCAATAGGTCAGCACACTCACTCAAGGCTTCATATAGATCGAATCCAACTACGGAACGTGCAGATCCGGCGATATGTCCATTCGTTCGGGTTAGGATAATGGTCGGTCGGTAATATTTCTCCGTTAATCTGGAAGCTACTATGCCGATCACGCCCTTATGCCAATCTTCTTTATAAAGCACGGTGGTTTTGCGCTGTTGAAGGACGGTATTGTCGTTCAATAATCTTAACGCTTCCTCGGTAATGTTCAAATCAAACTCCTTACGGGCATTGTTCTGATCATCAATATTGAGTGAAAATTCCTTCGCTTCTTTCAAGGATTTAGAGATCAATAATTGAACGGCATCCTTCGCGTGGTCGATCCGTCCTGCAGCATTGATCCGAGGTCCGATCTGGAAAACAATATCGTTCACCGAGAAGGTTCCGGTTTTGTTGCTGGAGAGATCAATTAAGGCTTTTAACCCAAAAGAGGGGTTGCTGTTTAGTTTTTTAAGTCCAAAATGGGTTAAGAGACGGTTTTCGCCTGTGATCGGAACGATATCCGAAGCAATACTTACCGCTACGAGATCCAGGTTTTGGTAGGCAAGTTCCATATCCATATTATTCTGGAGGATAAACGCCTGTACGATCTTAAAACCAATCCCACAACCGGATAATTCCTTATAGGGATAGGGGCAATCCGACCGCTTAGGATCTAATACGGCAAATGCATTCGGCAGTTGATCACCTGGTAAATGGTGGTCCCCGATAATGAAATCAATGCCCTTATTATTGGCATAATCAATCTTGTCGTTTGCCTTGATACCACAGTCCAGCGCGATGATCAAGCTGAAACCATTGGCTTCGGCATAATCGATCCCTTGGGTAGAAATACCGTAGCCTTCACTATAACGGTCTGGTATATAATATTCCATACCGGAGTTAAAATTCCGGAAGAAACTGTACACCACCGAAACGGCCGTGGTTCCATCCACGTCATAATCGCCATAGATCAATATTTTTTCCTTATTCCCGATAGCTCTTTCGATGCGTTCTATAGCCTTGTCCATATCCTTCATCAGAAAGGGGTCAAGAAGGAGCGAAAGGGAAGGGCGGAAGAATTCTTTGGCCTGATCGAAAGTCTCTACGTTTCTGTTGATTAAGAGTTCTGCTATGATGGGGTTTATGCCAAGCTCTTGTTGGAGCTTATCGGTTTTATCTGTATTCTTTTTTGGTTTCAGGACCCACCTTTTTTGCATATCTTTGCCTCTAAATAACGTGTAAATATACATTTTCTAGCGCTACTTACCTACAAACATATATAAATGGCGAAAGCATATTCATTATTTGAGGGTTCTTATTCTGTCGATTCCAGTAAAAAATTTATTCCATTTGATCCCAAAAAAGATGATCCGAAAGACAGGCCGGGTTCATTGTTCGTACATGTACATCCTTTTCTTATCGAAACTTCCGATGGTCTGATCGTATTGGATACGGGTTTAGGATTGAGAAACGAAAAGGATGAATTGATCATCCATGAAAATATTAAAAAATTAGGCTTCTCGCCAAACGATGTGCGGTATGTATTGATGTCGCATCTGCATAAGGATCATGCTGGTGGCATGGTGGATATTAAAGATGGCGTAAAACGCCTTGCATTTCCCAATGCGGAGTATGTGATCCAGGAGCAAGAGTGGGAATATGCCTACAGTACCGAATCATCATCTTATAAGACCGAAGTCTTTGATGTGTTACAGCGCAGTGGAAACATTCTTTTTGTGAATGGCGATGGGCAATTGACGCCCGAGATCAGCTACGAACTTTCCAGTGGGCATAGTAAGTACCATCAGGTATTTCATGTGTTGGCGGATGGTAAGAACTATTTTTTCGGCGGGGATGAGTTGCCGGAACCGGAAGAGATCTTCCGCAGTTTCATTGCCAAATACGATTATGACGGTCGCAGGGCGAGGGATCTTCGTGCACAATATTGGGCAGAGGGTGCACCAGCAGGTTGGATTTACCTGTTCTATCATTCTAAGAACATCAGCGTAGGGAAGCCCGAGCAGAAGCCGGATGGGACCTATAAGATTGTTACAGCGGAGTAATCACGAAAAATTATTATATTTATAAAGAAGGTTTTTACAAATTATTTAATTTTTACTTAAAAATAACGTTTAATCATGTCGATAGTTAGAGAAAGTGACCTAATTGGTATTGGCAAAAAATACCAGATTGAGACGGAGGCTGGAGACAACATGGTTGTCGTTATCCATGATGATGGTCGTCGGGAATTATACCGGCACGAAGATGAAGATAACGAAACCCATTGTGTCATGACCCTTTCTGACGAGGAGTCTAGACAAGTTGCCGGCATTCTTGGCGGTTTATCCTATAAACCAAAAGCATTAGAAACGATAGAAGTAGCCTTAGATGATTTAAGGATCGAATGGTATAAGGTAGAACCAAGCAACGATGGTGTGAACAAAAGCATCGGACAATTGGAGGTTCGTCAGCGTACGGGGGCTTCTATCATCGCGGCCATCCGGGAAGAAGAAACCATTATTAATCCAGGACCAGATTATGTGATCACCCCAGGTACTACACTGGTTATTGCCGGAAAGCTAAAAAACATCAAATTATTAAAAGAAATCTTACTGTAATTTAATTCTATGCACAATACCATTATTATAGAAATAGGAATCGCTGTTTTATTAGTTGCGTTAGTAGGTCTTTTGGCCAATAGACTTCGGTTTTCGGTAATTCCTTTTTTTATTGTGATCGGCATGGTGCTGGGAAATGAAAATTACCCTGATTTTGTAGGTGATTTATTGGCAAAAGTCAACCATGAGGGTTTTACCCATGCGGTGCAATCCACTTGGAAGTTTTTGACCTTTACCGAGAGTAAACCTTTCATTGATTTCATGGGGCGCTTGGGAGTGTTATTCCTGCTGTTCTATCTAGGGTTGGAATTTTCCGTTGGAAGGCTCATCAAGTCCGGTAAATCCATTGTAGCAGGGGGGACGATCTATGTATTGTTGAATTTTTTCTCCGGCCTATTGGTGGGATGGATGATGCATCTACCTTTTAAAGAAATGATGGTCCTTTGCGGGATCATGACAAGTTCATCCACGGCGATCGTTGCCAAGGTTTTGACCGACCTGAAACGAACCGCCAACCCGGAAACAGAGGTGATCATGGGTATGATCATGTTTGATGACCTGTTCATTGCCATGCATATTTCTTTCCTTTCCGGATTGATCCTTACCGGGAGTGGTTCCTTCTGGACAGTTGCAGGAACCTCTTTATTGGCATTGGGATTTATCCTCTCTTTCCTTATTCTGGGAAGGAAATTAGTTCCCTTCATCGATCGGTTATTACAGGATAAATCATCCGAATTATTCATTTTGGTCATCTTCAGTTTGTTGTTCTGTATCGCAGGTTTTTCCGAAACCATCCATGTGGCAGAGGCTATTGGAGCCTTAATGGCAGGCTTGGTATTCGCGGATTCCAAATACCTGAAGAAGATTGAAAACATGGTACTACCGTTCAAAGATTTCTTTGGTGCGATGTTCTTCTTTAGTTTCGGATTATCCATTGATATGTACTCCCTTGGAGGCGCAGTAGGATGGGCATGTTTCGCCGCAGGCATTACAGTTGTTTGTAATGTGGCTTCTGGTTATTTCGCTAGTAGGTTCTCCAACCTGAAGGCGAAAAACTCTGTCGATATCGGTTTTACCTTATCGGCGAGGGGAGAGTTCTCCATCATTATGGCGAACATCGGCAAGGCTGGTAAGTTGTTGCCGGTAATTCAGTCTTTTGTGGTGGTTTATGTATTGATCCTGTCCATTGTTTCTCCTTTGTTGACTAAGGAGTCTAGGAACATCTGGAATAAACTGGCAGGGCATGAGGCAGCTCCTAAAAAACCAAGAAAGAAACTTAGCGATCTAGAAGCTCCCTTGACCGACTCTTAATCGTCGTATCCGAATCTTTTCAGGTAATTCTTTTTACTTCTCCAATCGGGGATTACCTTGACGAACAGTTCCAAGAAGACTTTTCCGCCGATAAATTCTTCGATATCCTGTCTGGCATAGGTCCCGACCTTTTTGATCATGGCGCCTGCCTTACCTATAATAATGTTTTTTTGGGAATCACGTTCCACGATGATTTCGGCCGCGATTCTGGTCAGTTTTGGCTCTTCTTTGAAAGAAGTGATGATAATTTCTGTGCTATAAGGGATTTCCTTTTCATACAGTTTGAATACTTTTTCGCGGATGATCTCAGACACAAAGAAACGCATGTTCTTGTCCGTCAACTCGTCCTTTGCATAATAAGCAGGATGCTCAGGCAATTTATCCTTGATGTATTGCATCACCGATTCCACATTATAACCCAAAAGAGCCGAAATAGGGAAGATGACGTCCGGATTGATCTTGTTTTTCCAGAACTCGATTTTGGCTTTCACTTCTTCTTCTGAGGATTTGTCCACCTTGTTGATGATAACAGCAACTGGGGATTTGGTTGTTCTCAATTTTTCAAGAACGTCGTTTTCGTCGTATTTTTCGTTGATGTCTGTAACAAAAAGAAGAATATCCGCATCGATAATAGAACCCATTACGAAATTCATCATGGATTCCTGCAGGGAATAGTTGGGTTTGATGACCCCAGGTGTGTCGGAAAACACGATTTGGTGGTCTTCATCATTGACAATTCCGATAATTCGGTGTCTTGTTGTTTGTGCTTTAGGAGTGATGATTGACATCTTTTCACCTACTAAAGCGTTCATTAGCGTAGACTTACCTGCGTTTGGCTTACCAATGATACTTACGAACCCTGCTTTATGTGACATTATTTTTAATTATTTATTTGGAATACAAAGAAACAAATAATATCTTTGTGCTCCAATTCGGAAGTAATATAATCTGCTTTTATAGATATAGGGAGCAAGATTTTAAAAATATAATGCGGGATGGAGCAGTTGGTAGCTCGTCGGGCTCATAACCCGAAGGTCATCAGTTCGAGTCTGGTTCCCGCTACTAAAAGGGTTAAACGCGAGGTTTAGCCCAAAGACATTTAAAATACATTGCGGGGTGGAGCAGTTGGTAGCTCGTCGGGCTCATAACCCGAAGGTCATCAGTTCGAGTCTGGTCCCCGCTACTACTAAGGTTTCTATGGTAACATGGGAACCTTTTTTGTTAGTAGTAAGTAATAAGTATTTAGTAGGTAGACTTCTTGTCTTTCATTTTATTCATTGTGTTTAAATCGGAGAATTTTCATTTTCAAACATCTCGTGTAGTTTTTGTTGGAGCAACCTTTTATCAGGTAGTTGCGTTTGATATTCTGCGACCATTGTTGGTGAAAGACTGCGACTTAAAGCATATTTTACCACTTCACTATCCTTGTCTTTACAAAGTAATATACCAATACTCGGATTTTCATTGGTTTTTTTCATATCGCGATCCAAAGCTTCGAGATAGAAATTGAGTTTTCCTAAATGCTCTGGCTTGAATTTATGGGCTTTTAGCTCAAAAGCTACCAAACATTGCAAACCACGATGATAAAACAATAAATCCACATAGAAATCACTATTCCCAACTTGAAGCGTGTGCTCTTCAGCAATAAATAAAAAATCTTTACCTAATTCTAAAATGAACTTTTTCATTTGATGGAT
Source organism: Sphingobacterium sp. CZ-2 (assembly GCF_004526235.1). Lineage (GTDB taxonomy): Bacteria > Bacteroidota > Bacteroidia > Sphingobacteriales > Sphingobacteriaceae > Sphingobacterium > Sphingobacterium tenebrionis. The sequence continues at coordinate 1,946,413 of NZ_CP038159.1, forward strand.
TAAGCCTTTTTTTAAATCGCTCTCGTTAAATGGCTCAGGAAGGTTTAAGAAATCAAAAATATAACTGTCTTTGAATGCATTAGTAAAACCTGCATTTATTCCTTTTAATGTATCGGGTAGTTTAGAATTGCTAATTATCGTACGCTCAAAAACGGCACTATTAATTTGACGCTCTAATTCTCTTTTGCTGTATTTTTCGGATCATACCGAAAGTTTGGGGGGTAAAGATTTTTAAGCATATAATTTCATCACTCTGTACAGGAAGAATGTTGTGTCCCTTACGCCACGAAAGACACTCCTAAAAGCTTTGAGTTTTGCATTGAAAGATTCTGCCGAGGCATTGGTGCTTCTGTTATCGAAGTAGTGTAGTATATATTGGTGATGTGCTGCAATGGATCTTGCCACGCTCTCAAAGGAAGCAATGCCCGCATTCTCAACCTGATTGTGCCACAGACCTAGCTTTGTAAAAGCTATCTTTTTGTCCCTGCATTTGTTGAATATGTCACCCAGGGCAATTCCAAGATCATAAGCCTGTTTTAGCTTGGGAAACCGCAGGAACAACAGTTCAGCTCGGTTTTTCTGGCTTTCCGACCATCTGCTTGGATGTTTGAACAGCAGGTGTCTCGACCTGGCCAATAGCTGTTTGAGCGTATCACCATTGGGCAACAATTCGGGTTCATATGGGATCCCTCTCTTTCGCGACTCCATTATCTTCTTGCTTTCTGCATCCAGGACTTCCCAACGATATTTGATACGGAGTTCCTGTACTGCATCATAGGCCAGTTTTTGGACATGGAACCGATCGACCACACGTCTGGCATTCCTGAAACACCTTCGGATAGCCTTGGCCATGTTGGGGGCCATATCCATGGTCACCTCCTTTACCCTGTTCCGTGAGCGCAAGGGTATCCGATCAAGAACAGCCATGATATCCTCAGCCTTAGTGCCCTTAATAGTTGCCAGGATCGTTCCTTTACGCCCCTTTGCCGATTTACTGCTAACAATGGTATATAACTCACCATTGCTGAAGCTGGTCTCATCTATGCTCAGATGTTCCGAGATGTTTTCAGGAAACAATGTCCAGCTCTCGGCATGAGGTTTTTGGTCCCAATCATGGAAATCACTGAGGTGGTTCTTGTACTGATCCTGGAGTTGCTTGCCGTCCATTTGGAAGAATAATCCTACCAATTGGGTGCTTACAGGATGGTTATCCAAATATCTTCTTTAAAAAAAGCCCGAATTCCGTAGTCATTCGAGCACCCTCACGCACAAGGTTCCAATCTCTTGTAATGATCTGTCCGGTATCCAGGACCGTCCAGCGACGACGACGGATATGTAGCGTAACTTTCTGGCCTCGAATGGGAAAGTCCGAGATCTCGGTGGAAGGCATGAAGCCCTTTGACTCCAACCTGTTGTTCTCATAGCCTGTCGGAGCAATATTAAGTTCATCTAAATAAATATGGAGCTGATTGTCGACCTGATCGACTTCTATGATCTGAAAGTATACCAAAAGCCCTTCGGGCATCAACAAGGATAGTAATTTACGTTCGGCTTCTTGCAAGGGATAACTGTTTTAAAGATGCTAAACTAAGAAATTTTTAGTATTCCCCCCCAAGGATTCAGCTTGATCCTATTTTTCCTTAATGGTTAAACGGATATAAAACTCTCTTTCTTCTTCGGTTTTACAACGAGAAAAAATAATGAGATTATTTGTCCAACTTAGTTGAACTAAAATGGTTTTTGTTATATCTTGAGGTAGAAATTCAAATTGTGTCACCAGTGGTGACACAATTTTATCACACTGATTATCAGCGTGTTGAATTTGTCTCACCACTGGTGAGACAAATTCAACATTCGCATAAGTTTCATAAAACTGTATCATTCTATATAACCCACGTTGATTGAAGCCTTTTAGCTCAGGATTGTTCTTTTGAATGAATTGGGCTAATTCATCAACCGTCTTATCTCCCCATTCAGCAACTGAAATTTTTTGCTTGATGTAAGCTCCAATGTTCCAATACAAATTGATCAACTCAACGTTTACTGCTTTAATCGCTTTATTTCGGGATTGTTGAATTAAATAAATTATCTCTGTAAACTGTTGGTGCATAATGAGTTGTATTTGAGATAAAATTATATATTATTCTCCAATCACATTAGTCGTATATTGTGCATCCTTAATTAATTTTCTTTACAATTATTATCCTTTTTCTTGCCATGGTTTTTAGGTTTGCTATTCAAAATATGTTTGATATAGGGTTAAAACAGGCCCTAAGTATGCTTGAAGCAAGGTTATAGTATGTAAAAAGTATGCCTAACATACATTTTACATACTTTCAGTATGCTTTGACCATGGTTTCAAATCGGAGCTAATTGTCCTTTTTTAAATGGAATGAAGTTTTTTTAGTAGAATAGGTATATGACTGTTGAGGTGGGATTTAAGATAATTATTTTATTTTAAACAAAATATAAATTTATAAGAAATTATAATTAATTTAGTAGCTATTAAATTTAATAATTTTTAATTTCAACTGTACAATTTCTAATTAGTTGTTTATTGTTAATCCATATGATCGATTTATTAGTGTAATGATGTTGACTAAGAAAAGTTTTAGAATTGGTTTGTACATCTGCGATCAACTTGAGGAGCAAAGGGTAAAAGATATCCTATTGGGATATGAATTAGTCAATTTACTTGTTTTTAATCTTAGAGAGGAATCTATAAATAATTTAGATAAGACTATTTTATCAAATTCATTAGATCTATGCATACTAGATGTCAAATTGGGTATTAATACCATTGAAAAATTGCAATACACCTTGTTGAAAGTAAGTGAATCCAAGTTAGTCTTATATACAGATCCTGAAAATGTCGATCTATTGCCCAAGTTTATGGAATTATGTTCAAAAGGATTTATCCTACAAGGTGTTCATGAAACAGAATTGCTCTTTGCTATATCTGCAATACTTAATGAAGGAATATTTATCAGTCCCTTGCTGGCTGATAGATTTTTTCAAATATATCTGCACAAACGTCAGATTTTGAGAAATTTTTCTCCTAAAGAATTATTAGTTGTAAATGGTCTTATCGAAGGATTTAGTTATAAGCAAATTGCTGAGCAAAATCAAATCTCTATTAACGCAGTAAGGGATTATGTAAAGAAAATTTATCGGAAACTAAATATTCAAAGTAAGGGACAATTGCTTTATAAATTACATATGCCCTAAATTATGATTAATCTTATCTAATATGAGAAGATTGGCGTTCAATCGGATTTCACTATTCATCTTGCTAATAATAATTCCATTATTGAGTTTGGGTCAGGAGTCTGAATTGAAAATATATTTTGAATCTGATAGTGTGGAGATTTCAGAAGGGGCAACTTTTATAAATAGATTGAATATTCAGAATCTCCATATGGATTCAATTCATGTTGAAATCTCAGGATATCATATGAATAACGCCTTACTAAAATTGCCCACTGAAGTCCAAATTGCACCTTTTAGGTCCCTTCAATTTCCAGTAAAATTCTTAGCCTCTAAAGCCCTAATAAATGAAGAATACCAAAAGTTTAAATTTCTTATTCGGGTAAATAAAAAAGGTCGACATGTAAATGAAAGTCAACCGAGTTTTATAACCGTCCTTCCAACAAAAAAACGACTTTTGGTTCTTCTGGAACAACCTGAATTTTATTTATTGCCAAATGATGATGAGACTAAATTGGTTTTCATCATTTCGAATCCTAGTTTATTTCAAGAAAAGTATTCCTTAAAACTAATTGATTTACCAAAAGGGTATGAAATAATTAATCCCGCAAAACTTTTTTGGATTGATGGCAGATCAAAACAAGAAGTAGTTTTAGTTATGAAACATCCCATTGCAGATGGAAAAATGGTGGATTTCCATTGTACATTAGAGCTCAAACAAGACAAACATGATAAACCATTGCGTTATAAGCTACGCGGATTAAATTTAACTGGACAACTTGATTTAACTCAAAATGTTTATGCCGGAGAAAATCCCAATAATAATTTCAATGAAATAAACTACCTCACAAGTGATTACATGAATAGTATTCAATTGAATTCGAATTCTGAAATGTACTTTTCAAAGGATAATAAATTAGAATATTCCCTTCAATTTAATCATTTCATTGACCATGGCACATTTCAATTATTTAATAGCCAAATCAATTTCATGCACAAAAATTGGCAGTTTACAGCTGGGTCCTTACATGAAAACTTGAATTATAATTTGAATGGTAAAGGGGTTAAAATGTCGTATCGAAACGATGATCGAACTTTTAAGGCATTATTAATGGATAATGATTTGGTGATCTTAGGCAATGAAACAGATAGAAGAGTAATGGGATATAATATAGGTATGGAATATTTAAAGGGTTTAAAAACGAAAGAAACCACGAGATTATTGGCTGTTTATAACAATCGCCCAGATTTAAGGGTAGAAAATTCCATGGTAAATTTAGAGCATAAATTATGGGAAAATAATATTCATCTATTAAATCTGGAAAGTGGAATAAGCATGGCTCATCATGATAGTGATATACGAAAAAAGTATGAATTAGGTTTTGCTGGGGGTATAAATTATTCAGCAAAATTTGAAAAGGTTGGTTTACAGACTATGCAATACTACAGTCATCCTAATTTTACTGGAAATAGAAGAGGGGTAATTCAATCAGAATTCAAGCTAGACTATAATCCTAAATCTACACAAGGTATCAAATTAGGTTGGACCTTTAATCAAAATAGAATCAAAACAAATGACCTGCAATATGTGGAGGTGTTAAAAGATCTCTTGAGAATTTCTCAAATGAATGTTAGTTTAGACTATAAAAACAAATTATCTAAAAATTTCTCTATCGTTTTTGGACCATATTATTTAGAACAATATATGGATAGATTAAATGTAGATCACATTGTTCATAATATGTCTGAATCTTTGAGATTTAGAAAATCTTTAAGCTATATCGATAAAAAAAACGGTATAAATTTGATTTTAGACCATGGACTATCTAATCAAAGATTTCAAGGTAAGGAAATGGATAGATTCTATTCTTTTAGAGCGAATGCTATGGTAAATCATAAAGATTTAAGTTTGCACGTTTTCTATCAATATAATCCATACTTTTTATCAGATGCCTTAGCTAATTTGGAGTTCGGAAAATATCACGTACTTAATTTTGAATCAAGGTATGCCCGTTACTTCATGAAAAAAAAGCTTCATGTTGCTAATTCATTGATGTATTATTATCATGGTGATAGTAAACACAGTAACTATGTTTGGAATGGACAAATTTTATTTAAAATGCAAAAAGGTGTTCAATTACGGGGAGATTTTTATTTTGGTATCAATAGGATGCAACGATTGATGTTATATAATCCAGAAATAGGAGTTGATCCAAATCCTATTGTATTTAATAGGCGAGATCAAACTTTATTATCAACTCGGCAGATTCGATTGGGAGTCAGCAAAGATTTGGCGTTTCGAGGTAATAAAGATGCTGCAAATTTAAATTTGTTGTTTTTTCATGATCAGAATGGAAATGGTGTAAAAGATGAGAACGAGGTTTATTTAAACGGGATTATCGTTAGTACTCAAGGAATGTTGGCCCAATCTAATAAAGAAGGCAAGGTTAGATTTAAACTTATAAAAGGTGAAACATATAATTTTGATTTGCAAAGTAATAGTGGGTGGATAATGGCCAACAATGCCTTAAAGCAGATTAATATCACAAGAAGCCATAATTTGGAGGTTCCATTGGTCAAAATGACAATGGTAAAAGGAATAATTACTCAGAAAATAAAGGAATTTCAGCCCAAAATTATCGATTTTTCAGATTATCAAATATTATTTCGTACGGAACTAGGTGTAAGTTATCAAACAAGGTCCAATATCCATGGTGGCTTTTTTATTTCTCTTCCTGATGGTAATTATAAAGTTGAAATTATTCCCAGACAGGATTTTATAGAAGTAATTGAAAACGGGAAAAATGTTTTATTAAAAGATGGAAAAGAAGTTAGATTGGAATTTGAGATAGTCAACTCATCGAGAAAAATTAATATTTCCCAATTTTAGACACATCTTTATGTATAAGATTTATTATTAACTAATAAGATATATTAATTAAATTAGTATCATATTTTTAAATATTAGATTTTATGATAAAGAAATCCATTTTAATGTTTGCAACACTAGGTTGTTTGAGCATTTTTCAAGTTGTGCATGGTCAAAGTAGAGATATAACATTAAATATTGAATTGAAAGATGTTATTAGTGGTGGAGGTACTGGAGATGGCGGTACGGCTACTGGTTCGAATCAGATTGATTTCGATTTTAGTGGGGAAGCAGATTACCGTCAAACCCAAACAAAAGTGGTGGCTGATCAGTTGCGTGTATTGAGTACAAAAAACTATGAGATTAATGTTAAAGCTCAAACAGCTAATTTTTCTTCTTCCACCTCATCAAGTACTTTGCCTCTAAGTATAATTAAAATCTCAACTGCATTAAATGGAACAACCACATTTGGAACAGCAGTTGTTCCAACGACCGCAGATCAAATAATCTATACCGGAGGTGTACCAACATTAGGCCAAGGTTTTGATTTTAAATATGAAATTGAACCCAATATTTTATTGGTAGAAGCTCCTAAGGAAAAGTATAATGTCGTTTTAACATATACTGTTGTTGCAAAATAATTGTTTTTCAACAGGGGATACTAAATCCCCTGTTTTTTTAAATATGAATTTTCAAAAGTTTATTCTGTCCATTTTATACCAGTTTCTTTTAATTGTATCCTCGCTGTCTTGGGGACAAGATATTTCTATTTCTCCTTCCATTTTACATTTTAGTACAGAGCCTGGTCATTCGGCCAGTAATACTATAAAGATTACGAATCATGGTGAAAAGATATATGAATTTCAAGTGAATTTAAGGGATTGGACTAGGGATTCTATCGGGAGAAAGGAATATAGAGATCCTGGAACATTGGCCTTTTCGAATGCAAATTGGATTAGGATGAATGAATCCATAATTAGAGTTTTGCCAAATCAAGTATTGAATATTCCTATTCAAATGGAGATTCCATTAGATCTCAAAGAAATACGCAGCAGTAATTCTATGCTTTTTTTAACACAGATTAATGGCATTGAGCAGGAAACAAATCATCCGTCCATAGGTATTAAAATTAATTACGAGTTTGGTGTACAAATTTTTCATACACCAATAACAGCAAAAAAAGGTGAAGTAGTTTTTACCAATATTTCATACCAAGAACAGCAAGAATCTAAGGTAAGATTGTTGAGAATTGATTTTGAAAATAATGGTTATATCCATAAAAATGGACAAATAAGGACTGAATTGACCAACATAGATACAGGCAAAGATTTTAAGTTAGAACCCGTGGCTTTCGCTATTATGCCTTTAGATAAACAATTTCAAACCATTAAACTTCCTAAGGAAATTGAAGAAGGAAATTATAAACTTGTTTCTTTTTTAGATCTAGGCGAAAATTATGAATTGAATATAGGGGAAAAGAAAATTCATGTTAAACTTTAAGTTATTAATAATGTTTCTGATTAATCTATCTTTAGGTTATGGGCAAAATGTAAGGATGGAATTGGACCTTGCAAAACTTAAAGTTGGTAGTCATTCATTATTACATACTGGCTACCAATATACCAGAGGTTTGATAGCTACTAATAAGGTATTAGCTTTATCTGAATACAGTTATTTTCATGATGAATTTCTAACATCTGATTTACCAGTGGGTCTTTTAAGGCTATCAGTAGAACAAGAGAGTAAAATATATCCAAAAATTCAGTTATCAACAGAATCAACTGCTTTAACTGATGAGAATTCAAGTACGCAACTGAAAAATGGTAATTTTAATATTCGATACGAAATATTAAATTTAAAACAATATGCATTGACTGCTGCAACTTACCATACGATAATACAATTGAAAGCTAAAACTGAGGCGCTTTCTACTAAAGTCAGGCCGAGTCCAATCCGTTTTGACCTTGTGATTCCTAAAGTTCTTGAGCCAAATTATGTGAATAGAGAAATAAAACTTCCAATTGATCAAATTTCCTATTATAGAAGTGGTTTTTTATTTGAAGTACCATTTACGACATCAATCTTCCATTCTATGCCAATAGTTGCTGATTTTAATTCTATAAACCCAAGTTTTGATTATACATTCTCTTCTGGATCAAGCTATTATGAAAATAAAAATGTTGAAGTATCTAAACTTCAAATCCATGGGGGAACAATGGTTAATAATACTTATTCTGATCTTAGTACAGGAACAAAAAGGTTATGGGCAATATCAGATGTACCAATAGGTAACAGTAGCTTAATTTATTACGGATTCAAAATTAATGAAGATTATCTTCAATCATCTTTTTTACAGCCAGGAACTTATAAAACACAAATAAATATTCAAATTAAGGATGAAACAGATGTAAATATCAATCAGAATCAAACAATGGATGTACAAATTGAAATTCCAGAAATGACTGAATTTCAATTGGGTACGAGTTCTGTAAGTCTTGAATTGAATTCTGCAGAGAATTATCTTCATGGTGTTCATAAGGACTATGCAGGACATGTACTTATAAGTAAAAATGCTCCGTTTCAAGTTACTGTCAGATCTAATCTTAGCAGTTTGTATTTTAATGACTCAGAAATCCCCGTTAGTAATATTTCTATTGGCCCTTCCTCTGAAGATTCGAGAATTAATCAAATTGCTGAATTAAGTGTTGAACCACAAGTTTTAATTCATTCTGGGCAAGGCATCATCGATGGCTCCTACAATATCCGTTACTCCATTCGCCCTACAGCCGCCCATCAGCTCATCCATGTAGAAAAAGGGCGGTATACAGGCCTTATTACCTACTCCATTACAGCCCTCTAGCACTGTATAATAATATTATTACAGAATCGTATCCCTTTTTTCGCTAATTTTCAGTTCGTTTTATTTAGCAATAAACCCTTATTCGCACTAAAGTGCATGTACTGAATGAAAAAGAGATCCATTATCTTGATAGGAATTGCGATAGCAATTGTTGTAGGCTTGATTGTTTATCGTGTGATAAGCAATAAGGAGAAAGAGGAAAAGCAAAGTGGTCCTGGAGGTCCAAGGGCGGCTTCTAAAGTTTATGGAAAAGTGATACAGGGTCAGCCATTTTCTGATTTCCTTTCCTTGTCGGGTTCTATTGAAGCCGACGAACAGATCGAGATCCATTCGGAGATTTCTGGTCTGGTGGAGTCCATCAATTTTTCGGAAGGTGGTAGGGTTGGACAGGGGCAGACGCTGCTGAAGATCAACGACGCCGAATTGCAGGCCCAATTGGCGCAGGCGCAGACCCGCAATAACCTGGCGGGTGAAAATGAACGCCGAGCAAAATTATTGTTGGAGAAAGAGGCGATAAGCCAGGAAGAATATGATATTGCAAGTGCAGATTTTCGTACGGCACAGTCACAGATCCAATTAATAAGAGCGCAATTAAGCAAGACCATAATTAAGGCGCCATTTTCGGGAACGATCGGTCTTCGTAATATTTCCAAAGGAAGTTATATCACGCCGACCACCAATGTGGCACAGTTGGTGAACACCAATCGGGTAAAGATTTCCTTTTCCATTCCGGAAAAATATGCCAACAAAGTACGGGTGAACAATCAGATCAAGTTTTCTGTTCAAGGAGTAGAAGGCGAGTTTACTGCCAAGATCTATGCAACAGAACCATCTGTTGAACTGAATACCCGGACCTTATTGGTAAAAGCGGTCACACCAAATCCCAATGCTAAACTGATGCCAGGTACCTTTGCGAATATCATTTTTCCGTTGGAAACGGTAGAGGATGGCCTATTGGTCCCAGCAGAAGCATTAATCCCGATTCAGAATGGGAAGAAGATTTTTGTGATGAGAAACGGTAAAGCAAAAGAGGTTATGGTGGAGACGGGCGCACGTACGGATGAGGACGTGTTGATCACATCGGGATTGGTAGCTGGGGATACCGTGCTGACATCAGGGGTGATGTCTTTGCGTGATGGTGCAGCAGTGAAAGTCACACTTCGTTAATAAGCGAATAAAAATGAGTTTATCTACCTTAAGTATAAAACGTCCGGTTCTGACGATTGTGATGAACCTAGTCTTGATCCTGTTCGGGATCATTGGCTATACCTTTTTAGGGATCCGGGAATTCCCTTCCATTGACCCGGCGCAGATTTCCGTAAGGACTAATTATGCCGGAGCGAATGCCGATATTATCGAATCCCAGATTACAGAGCCTTTGGAAAAGGCCATTAATTCCATCGATGGTATCCGGAATATTTCGTCCTCCAGTAACCAAGGGTCCAGTAACATCAGTATTGAATTTAACTTGGACAAAAACCTGGAAGAGGCAGCCAATGATGTTCGGGATAAGGTTTCCCAAGCATTACGCAGCTTGCCTCAGGATATCGATGCCCCGCCGGTAGTTTCCAAAGCGGATGCCGATTCGGAGCCCATTATCACCATGACCATTCAGAGCGCCACGAAAAACGTATTGGAGCTATCGGATTATGCGGAGAATGTTATTGCACAGCGATTGCAGACCATTCCCGGTGTAAGTTCAGTTCAAATATGGGGGCAGAAAAAATATGCCATGCGCTTGTGGATCGATCCGGTAAAACTGGCTTCCTATGGCTTGACGGTTATGGATGTACGGAATGCGCTGAACACACAGAATGTAGAGCTTCCTTCGGGAAAGCTGACCGGAGCAAATACGGAACTCGCCATTAAGACTTTAGGGAATCTGGCAACAGAAGAGGAATTCAGCAATATCATCATCCGTTCGGACAACAACCGGATCATCCGGTTTTCGGATGTAGGTAAAGCCGCGCTAGAGGCGGAGAATTTTGAAACCAAAATGTCGGATTCAGGTTTTCCGATGGTGAGTTTGGCCATCATTCCACAGCCAGGAACGAATTACCTGGACATCGCAGACCAATTCCACAAGGAATATGAAAAGTTAGAGAATGAACTGCCTGAGGGGTTTGAAACCAATATTGCCATCGATAATACCCTTTTTGTTAAAAAGGCGGTGCTGGAGGTAGTGGAGACCTTAGGGATTGCGATTGTCCTGGTGGTACTGATTATTTACCTATTCTTTAGAAACTGGTCCATTGCATTCCGACCTTTGATCGATATACCCGTTTCTTTGATCGCTACTTTCTTTATCATGTACCTCTGCGGGTTTTCCATCAATGTATTGACCTTGTTGGCTATCGTACTGGCAACGGGATTGGTGGTGGATGATGGTATTGTAGTTACGGAGAATATTTTCAAGAAGGTGGAAGAGGGGATGTCGCCCATAGAAGCGGCCATCAAAGGTTCCAATGAGATTTTCTTTGCAGTTATCTCCATTTCTGTTACCCTAGCTGCGGTTTTCCTGCCGGTAATCTTCCTCGAAGGGTTCGTGGGAAGGCTTTTCCGAGAATTTGGGGTCGTCATCGGGGCGGCGGTATTGATCTCGGCCTTTGTTTCCCTGACCTTAACGCCGATGTTGAATGCCTATTTAATGAAAGGTGGCGAGCAGAAACATTCCAAGTTCTATATCCGAACGGAGAAGTATTTCGAGATGATGAACAAGGATTATGCAAGTGGACTGAAAAGTTTCCTGAAATATAAATGGTTGAGTTTTGCGACGATTATCCTTTGTTTTGGTTTGATCTATCTTTTCTATCAATTATTACCAAAGGAGACTGCTCCTTATGATGACCGTAGTTATATCAGTTTACGGGCAACGGCACCTGAAGGGGTTTCCTACGATTATATGGATCGTTTTATGACGGATCTCACGATGTTGATCAATGATTCGGTGCCTGAAAAGAAAGTGAGCTTAGTGATCACTTCTCCAGGATTCGGTTCTGCGTCTTCCAATAGTGGATTTGTTCGGTTGGGATTGGTTCAGCCAGATGAACGGGAGAGATCGCAAGCTGAAATCGCCGATCATCTTTCGAAATTGACCAGGCAATATTCTGAGGCCAGGGTGGCAGTTTCCCAACAACCCACCATTTCGGTGAACCGACGTGGGGGTATGCCTATTCAATATATTATCCAGGCCCCTAATTTCCAGAAATTGGAAGAAAAGATTCCTTTATTTATGGAAGAATTGGCAAACGATAAGACGTTTTCCATTACTGACGTGAACCTGAAGTTTAATAAGCCGGAGATCTACGTTACGATTGATCGGGAAAAGGCAGAATCTATGGGCGTATCGGTATTGGATGTGGCACAGACCTTACAGATGTCTCTTTCCGGCCAGCGCTTTGGATATTTCATGATGAATGGAAAGCAGTATCAGGTGATGGGACAATTTGATCGGAAGGATCGTTCTACACCAATGGATCTGGCATCTATCTATGCGAAGAATGGTCAAGGAGAATTGATACAGTTGGATAATATTGTAGAAATCGAGGAGCGGAGTAGTCCGCCGCAATTGTACCATAACAACCGTTACATGTCGGCTACGGTTTCTGCGGGACTTGCTCCAGGTAAAAGTATGGGCGACGGTATTGAAGCAATGGAAGCTATTAAGGAAAAGGTGTTGGATGATACCTTTACCACGGACTTGGGGGGTGAATCCCGAGATTTCGTGGAAAGTGGATCGAATACCATGTTTGCGTTCGGATTAGCTGTTCTTTTGATCTTCTTGATCTTGGCAGCACAATTTGAAAGTTTTATCGACCCGATCATCATCATCATCACGGTTCCGATGGCTGTTGCAGGGGCTATGTTCTCGCTGTGGTTATTTGGCCAATCCTGGAATATCTTCAGTCAGATCGGTACGATCATGTTGATTGGTCTGGTAACCAAGAACGGTATTCTGATCGTTGAATTTGCCAATCAGTTGCGGGAAGAAGGAATGGAAAAATACGAAGCAGTGGTAACCGCTTCGGAAGCCAGGTTGAGGCCTATTTTAATGACTTCCTTGGCCATTGCTTTGGGGGCATTGCCTATTGCGATGTCTTTAGGTGCGGCATCCACCAGTAGGATCGGTATGGGGGTTGTGATTGTAGGTGGAACCATGTTTGCCTTGGTATTGACCTTATTTGTCATTCCTGCCTTTTATTTAATGATGTCCAGAAAGAAACATAAGAATCCAGAATTGGAGCAAATTGAAGAATAACATGAAGAATTTAGGGATCATATGGTTATTGATGTTGGCTTGTTCGGGTTCTCAAGCTCAGGGGCTATTAACGGTGCAAGAGGCCGTGGAAATAGCCTTGGAGAATAATTATGAAATCAAGCTTTCCAGTAATGATTTAAGGATTGCCGAGGAAAATGTGACCTACGGTAATGCAGGTATGCTACCAAATGTGACGGGAAATTTCTCCCAGAGCAATAGTGTGCAGAACTCCAGGCAGACGCAGTCCAATGGAGATGAACGTTCTTTAAGGAATGCCAAAAACAACAGTATGTCGGTCGGGGTGAGTGTAGGATGGACGATTTTTGATGGTTTTGGTATGTTCTCTCGTTATGACCAATTGAAGGAATTGCGGAAACAAGGGGAGTTTGAATTGAAAAAAACGGTATTGACGACGGTTTCCGATGTAATCTCTACCTATTATACCATAGTGGAACAGCAGAATTTGTTGTTGGCCATTGATTCCAGTATCAATATCTCGAAGGAAAGGTTGAAAACAGCAGAAAACAGGTTTTCGATCGGAAAAGCCTCTCGCTTAGAAGTGCTTAATGTGCAGGTGAATTTGAACGAAGATGAATCTAGCCGGTTGCGGCAGGCCGATGTAGTCAAGAATCTGAAGATCAATCTGAACAGTTTAATGGCAAGGGAGCTGAGTATTGATTTTGATGTGGAAAGGGATGTGGAATATGACGATACCCTCATTTTCGAAGATTTATTGCAGAAAGCTAGGGCGCATAACCCGGATCTGCAGATCATAGCAGTGAACAAACGGATGGCCGAACTGGAAGTGAAACGGGTTAGGGCAGGGCGATATCCAGTAGTACGTTTGACCACTGGGTATAACCTTTCGGAATCCGAATCCAGCTTGGGATTCGTTTCCAGTTCCAATTCGCGTGGATTGAATTATGGTGTTACGGCATCGATTAACCTGTTCGATGGCTTTAACCAACGGAGGAATGAAAGAAATGCCAAGATAATATTAGAAAGTGCGGACCTATTAATCCAACAACAGGATCTAATGGTTAGAACAGCGATATCTACCGCCTTTCAGACGTACCAAACCAACTTGTCTTTGGCACGTTTAGAAGATAACAATGCGGCTATAGCCCGTCAGAATTTGAATATCACCCTCGAAAAATATAGGATCGGAACAATCAGCGCAGTGGAGTTCAGGGATGCCCAGGAGAACTTCATCAATGCGATATCTCGATTTAATTCCGCTCGTTTACAAGCTAAATTATCAGAGTTGCAATTGAAGGAAATTATAGGGAACATCGATCTTTAGGTAATTGTCTCAAGAAAATGACAGTAAAGCAATCGGTTGTGTAAATTGAACAAACGTTTGCATTTCCAAATCATTTTTGAATTACTGAAAAACGTATTATACTTGTATTAGGGGTTTGATTATCAAGCTCCTCAACCAAATTATGAAATTCAATAATTTGATAGTTTTCAAAATTCGACTGTTTAGTTTGTTTTAAAATAGGTGATTTATTGGGGGGCTATTAGTCCCCCATAATTTTGTAACTTAGTTTCTTTATTTATTATATACTATGAATAACAACCGTAGAGATTTTTTGAAGAAGGCAGGTTTATTGTCGTCAGCGGCAATTGCATTACCTTCATTAAATAACCAAGTTTTTGCAGCTCCAAACTTTAACATGGCAGGATTTGCTGCTCCAAAAATTGATAAAGTAAAAGTTGCTATCATTGGATTAGGAATGCGTGGTCCTGGTGCCGTTGATCGTATTTCTTACATCGAAGGTGCAGAGATTGTTGCTTTATGCGATAAGCATGCTGACCGTGTAACGAAAGCACAGACCATCCTGACCAAAAAAGGATTAAAAGAAGCTAAAGCGTATTCTGGCGAAGATGGCTGGAAAACCATGCTAAAGAATGAAGATTTAGACCTAGTATATATCTGTACACCTTGGGAGTACCATGCGCCAATGGCGATCGAAGCTATGAAATCAGGTGCTCATGCGGCTACTGAAGTTCCGATCGGATTGACCATTAGCGAAATCTGGGAAGTTGTGAAAACATCAGAAGCTACCAAAAAGCACTGTATGATGTTGGAGAACTGTTGTTATGATTTCTTCGAAATGTTGACTTTGAATATGGCCCGTCAGGGAATGTTCGGGGAGTTGGTACATGCGGAAGGCGCTTATATCCACGATCTATTGGATCTGAACTTCAACAAGAACGGGTATGACAATATGTGGAGATTGCGTGAGAACATCAAGATGAATGGTAACCTGTACCCAACACATGGTATTGGCCCGATCGCACAATGTTTGAACATCAACACCGGTGATAGAATGACGCATTTAGTGGCTATGCAATCCAATGATTTCCAAATGGCTGATAAGGCTAGGGAATTGGCTGCTAAGGATTCTTTCTACCAAGAATTTGTGGGCAAGAAATACAGAGGAAACATGGACGTTACGTTGATCAAGACGGAGAAAGGTAAAACCATGATGATCCAACATGATGTAACTTCGCCAAGACCTTATTCCCGTATTCACTTATTGAGTGGTACCAAAGGTTTTGCACAGAAGTATCCGCAAGAAGGAATTGCTTTTGGTCATAGCTACATCAAACCAGAAGAATTGAAAGGTCTATATGACAAATACACACCAGAATTGGTGAAGTTCATTGGTGAACAAGCGAAGCAAGTTGGTGGTCATGGTGGTATGGACTTCATGATGGACTGGCGTATGATCGACTGTTTGCGTAATGGTTTGCCATTGGATCAGTCGGTATATGATGGTGCATCTTGGAGTGCTGTAGTTCCTTTGAGCGTACAGTCTGTTGCTAAAAACAGTCGTACAGTAGAGGTTCCTGACTTTACAAGAGGTAACTGGAAAACCAACAAGCCACACGACATGACCTTGAATGGTGGTGGAAACACGAAAATCCGTGCGAAAGTAAACGGAAAGAACATTCAATTGGACGTGTAACGAATACGTATAATTTAAAATAATCCCCTTATAAGAGGTTGCTTTCTTTGGATAGCAACCTTTTTTTTGTTATCATCGTTCTATCATGAAGAAAATCAACCTATTGATCCTTCTGGCTTGTGCTCTACAGGCTTGTGAGTCAACGAATAAAAAACAAGATTCCAATTCTTTATTGCCTTCAGATTCTGCGGCGGTATGCCATAATGGAAGTATTCCTTCTCGTTTTGCTTCTTTGGTGAACCAGGGCGATTCCTTGCAGCGTATTCAAGGTAAGGATGAAGTGGAAATGGTTTATATACCAGGAGGTTTGTTTCGGATGGGTTCTGATGCTTTTGAAGATGCTAAGCCTATTCATGAGGTGAGGGTTTCGCCATTTTATATGGATGCGCATGAGGTGACTAATGCGCAGTATGCGGCTTTTGTAAAGGCGACGGGTTATGTGACGGTTGCTGAGCGCCCATTGGATCCTAAGGAGTTTCCGGGGGTTGATCCGGCTATGTTGGTGCCAGGATCGGCTGTTTTTGCTGCGCCGGCTAATGTGGAAGGCTTGCAGAACCATCTGCAGTGGTGGAGGTATGTGCCTGATGCGAATTGGCGGCAACCGGAGGGTCTTGGGAGTTCTATTGTAGGAAAAGAAAACCATCCGGTTACTCAGTTGGCATATCAGGATGCAGAAGCCTATGCGAAATGGGCTGGTAAGCGTTTGCCTACGGAGGCGGAATGGGAGTTTGCGGCGAAAGCTGGTAAGCATATGAATGAAACCTATTATTGGGGGAACGAGAAATTAGAGGATGGGAAATGGTTGGCGAATATTTATCAGGGCAAGTTTCCATTGAAGAATATGAAGGAGGATGGGTATGAAACGACAGCTCCTGTAAAATCTTATCCGGCAAATGCTTATGGGTTGTATGATATGGAGGGGAATGTATGGGAATGGTGTTCGGATTTCTATCGACCGGATTATTATGGGGAGAGTGCTAAGGATAATCCAAAGGGACCTAAGGACTCTTATGATCCGCAGGAGCCTGGGGCAGTGAAGAGGGTGCAGCGCGGTGGTTCTTTTTTATGTAATGATGAGTATTGTGAAAGGTATAAGGCGGGGAGTAGGGGGAAAGGGGAAGTGAATTCGCCGACTAATAATGTAGGGTTTAGGTGTGTTGTTGATATTTAGGTGTGTTGTTGCCTAGGTACGCTCTCCGTCATCGCGAGAAACTCTTGCGTCATTGCGTTCTCGTCGTCATTGCGAGGAGGTACGACGAAGCAATCTTTAGATTAGTGTCATCCTGAGCAGCGTCGAAGGATCTATACGGGTACCAAATTTAGATGCTTCGACTTCGCTCAGCATGACATGGGGGAAGATTGCTTCGTTCCTCGCAATGACGTGGGGTGCTTCGTTCCTCGCAATGACGTGGGGATAAAAATTGCTTCGTTCTTCGCAATGGCGCGGGGTTATAATGCGGGTTATTTCATAGAATTTTTCAATAGCAAATCTGACAAGGAGGGCACTCGCCCTCCTTTTTATTTTTATTTACTTTCTTTTTTATACCACAACATTAATCAATCATAATTTTTATTAATTCCTACACCTAATATTATCTTTATTAAAAATATTAATGAATTGAAATGTATTAATTTTTCAAAAAATATTTGTGTAATTAAAATTAAATTTGAATATTTAATTAATGATTAATAACATGGTAGTTATTTAGCAGCTTACGCGCCAGTGTAAGCCCCAATTAACAAACAACAAACTAATTAAACGTATGAAACAAAAAATTTTACTCTTTTGTTTGCTCATCTGGATGATGATGGGACAAGCGTATGCACAAAGTCGACAAGTAACTGGAACAGTTACTTCAGCAAGCGATTCCAAACCTTTGGCAGGTGTTTCAGTTTTAGTATCTGGAACAACTTTAGGCACCCAAACCAATCAAGATGGACAGTTCACCATCACCGTTCCAAATTCACAAGCGAAATTATTATTTTCTTATGTAGGCTATCAGGATCAATCTGCCCAAGTTGGTTCAAGAACGGTTATCAATATTTCTCTCCTTGCTGTTGGGGAGGTGTTGGATGAGGTAGTTGTAACAGGATATTTGGTACAACGAAAACAAAGTTTTACTGGATCATCGGCAAATATTGCTGGAGATAAAGTTGCTAATCGGCCTTTACAGAGTTTTAGTCAAGGTTTGACAGGACAAGCATCTGGTGTGAATATTATTCAACCTTCAGGGGTGCTGAACAACCCTCCTGTAGTTCGGGTTCGGGGTCTAAGTTCCCTTTCCTTAAGTTCATTTCCGTTGGTCGTAGTGGATGGAATTCCGATCTCCACAGGAGACGTATCTTCCAACTCTTCGGCGAATAACCCGCTAGGAGATATCAATCCTGAAGATATTGCTTCGATCAATATTTTAAAGGATGCAGCTTCTACGGCGATTTATGGTTCGAGAGCTGCAGCCGGGGTTTTAGTGATTACGACAAAACGCGGAAAAACAGGCGATGCCAAGTTCAGCTATGATGGCTGGATGGGTTCTTCCCAAGCGGTCAGATTACCTGAGCTCCTTAATGCAGAACAATATGTAACCCACAAAAACAAAGCTATAGCTAATGCAAGAGCCTTGAATCCGAGATTACCTCAGGGGTCTTTTCCTCAGGCAGGAGGCTTTTTCCTAGACACCTTGGAAGACGGCCGTATTGTGGAAACCAACTGGGCGGATTTAGTTTATCAAAATGGAATATCCCATAACCATAATTTAAGTGTTACTGGCGGAACCGAAAAGACAAGTTATTATTTTTCAGGCAACATGTCGGATCAACGCGGGATCTTGGTCAAGAACAATTTTAAAAGAAAGGCAATTAGAGCGAATATAGATCATCGGTTGTCCGATAGATTTAAATTTGGCGGATCTTTTAGTTACACGAACAGTCATAACCAGTCACCCAATTCAGGATCAGTTCCTGGTGCAGCATTCAATACTTCTGGGCTTGGTCGGATTGCCATTGTTCAAGCACCGAATGTTTCCCCTTATTTACCAGATGGTGGTTATAGTGTTACCGGTAATTCTATTGGAAAAGGTAAGAATGTCCTTGCTCCAAATTATCCAAACCCTATGCCGATCATTGACTTGGATAAAAACACATCGGAAACCAATCGTTTATTTGCCAATGCAAATTTTGAGGCCAATATAATTGAAGGGTTAAAATTCTCTTCTAGTTATACTTGGGACTTGAGGAATACCGGAAACCAGACTTTTTGGAATCCTATAAATGGAGATGGGTTCAGTTACCAAGGTTTTGCATCGAATAATACGGCTAAGGCTAATAACTGGATTTTCATGAATAACCTGGTGTATTCAAAATCCATTAATGATCATAATTTCGTGCTTTTGGTTGGTCATGAATCTCAATTGAACCGGGTGGAAACTTGGGGTGGTACAAGAACAGCTCTCACCGATCGATTCTTTAACCAATTTCAAGGAGGGTATAAAAATAACCTACCAAGTGGAAACGGGATTGGAGAACAGGCCTTTGAGTCGTACCTAAGTTCTTTGAATTATGATTTTGCTGGGAAATATTTCATCACCGCAAATATTCGTAGAGATGGTAATTCGGCTTTATCAGCGGCCAATCGTTGGGGTAATTTTGGAGGTGCATCCTTAGGCTGGACCATTTCAAAAGAAAATTTCTTTGAATCCTCGGTATTGGGTGAGTTGTTCAATTCCATGCGTTTTAAAGGAAGTTGGGGGCGTGTTGGTAATGGAAATCTAACAAACTGGTATGCCACCAATAATCTATATACAGCGGGTGTTTATGGGCAAGATGGTATTGTGGCTTTCGCACAAGCGGGCTTAAAGGACCTGAAGTGGGAATCAAGCAGCCAAACCAATATTGGATTGGATTTTACCATGTTGGATAATCGATTGACGGCAGAAGTGAACTGGTTCAACAAGGATATCGATAATATGATTTTGGCTGTTCCACAAACGTTGTCAAAAGGTATCCCTGGCAGTTCTATTCTGATGAACGTGGGTAGTATGTATAATAAAGGATGGGAATTTTCTCTGAATTTTCAAGCTATACGAAGAGAAAATTTTAAATGGAATACAAATGTGAATTTTGCAACCAATGAAAATATGGTGACAAAACTTTACGATGGTAGACCGATAATTGCCAGTACGGCTACGTTGGAAACAACAAGTATAACGGAAGAAGGAAAGTCTGCGGCGCAAATTTATGCCGTTCCTACCGCAGGGGTAAACCCGGAAAATGGACGAAGGATCTTCATCAATAAAGAAGGTGAAAAGGTTCAATTTCAACCTTCAGCACCTGGGGCTGCATATACCTATTTGGACGGTAGAACAGCTCCTACAGCTGCAGATCAGGCGGTGGCCATGGGAAATACCTTGCCAACATGGTATGGGGGTTTCAACAATGATTTCCAATTCCGCAATTTCGATGTACAGTTGAATTTCACCTACTCGGGAGGGAACTATATTTACAATGGAACAAGAGCGGGCTTATTGGATCAACGGATCTGGAATAACTCCACTGAAATTTTGGAATCTTGGACGCCAGAAAATAAAAATGCTAAAATTCCATTGGCCATCTACAATGATAATGTTTCCAATGGATCTTCTTATGCCATTGGGGCCAATGTAGAAAAAGGAGATTTTTTAAGGCTTCAGACGGCCACAGTTGGCTATCGAGTACCATCGGATTTCTTGCAACGTGCGCAGATTTCTTCTGTTCGGTTTTATGTTTCTGTGCATAATGCCTTCTTACTTACAAAATATACCGGTGTGGATCCAGAAATTTCCTCGAATGGTAACAGTAACCTCAGTTCTGGTGTAGAGCGGAACTCGATTCCGAACGGTCGGACTTTTACATTTGGGATTAATCTAGGGCTATAAATTATCAAGACATGAAAAAAATGAAATCAACAACAAAAATATTAGCAAGATTCCTGTTTTTAGCCGTTTATTTAATGGTTAATTCCTGTGGGAAGGATTTTCTTGACCGAGCTTCAGAAACGGAGATTCCGGAGGATCAAATCAGTGCAGAAGCTACCAGGATTGAAGGGCAAGTAAATGGTCTATATGCATCGTTGAAAAGTGGTGCTTTATATGGAGGACGGTATCTGATTTATAACGACATCCGAGGCGATGAGTTTTTAAACAGAGCCCAAAATGGGGGGGTAACCGGTTTTACGGTTTATTTGTTTACTAATGATCCTGCGGACAGTTACGTAGGTGGTTTTTGGGTAGCAGGATATCTAACCATCAATCGGGTTAATATTTTCCTGGATGAAATGGCCAAATTAGGTCCTAATATTATTACGGACGCCAAAAAGAAGGAATATATTGCGGAAGCGAAATTTGTGAGGGCAATGGCCTATTATGCATTGGTGCAATTGTTTGCTAAGCCATACGTTGCTGATAATGGTGCATCAAAAGGTATTCCTCTGCGTTTGAAACCTGAAAAAACGACAGAAAATAATGCGATACAACGTTCAACAGTAAAAGCAATTTATGATCAAATCCTAAAGGATCTGAACGAATCGGAGATCGATGTCCCAATGAGTCACTCCAATGGTTATAGGACTTCGACAAGAGCACATAAAAACACGGTAATCGCCTTCAAAACACGTATCTATTTAGCGATGAAGAATTTTCCTAAGGTAATTGAAGAGGGAAATAAATTAGTAACCGCTACTGCTCCTTTTAAAACAAAAACTGGTACTCATCAGGAACTACTTGGACGAGTAGCGACGGTTTATGCAGATCGGATCAGTGCCGAACGAATTTTGAGTTTCCCATTTGAATTAACCAACGTCCCAGGTACACAAAATCAATTATCCTATTATTATAATATCGGAAACTTGGAATATCATATTAATACTTCAGGTACCGGTATTTATAATAATCCGAATTGGCCAGCTACGGATGCTAGAAAAAGAGATCTGACGGATTTGTATGCCAACACCTTTCGATATCTAACGAAATTTACAGATGTGGAAACTTACTTGGATTGGGTTCCGGCCATCCGTTATGCTGAAGTATTGTTAAATCTAGCCGAGGCTGAAGCAGAAGAAGGGGATGAGACGCGAGCATTGGCTTTATTAAAAGCGATTAGACATCGTTCGGATGCGAATTATGTATTCCCAACATTTGACAGTAGGGCTAAATTGGTAGAAGCTATTTTATTGGAAAGAAGGATAGAGTTGTTAGGAGAAGGTTTCCGAATCCCAGATTTACAACGGAGAAATATGCCTATCGTTTCTGTTGGTGCAGCAAAAAGCATCCTACCAACGGATCCGGAATATATTTTTCCAATTCCTTTGCGTGAAATTATTGATAATCCAGATATCAACAAATAATAGAGAAGTTTTTATTGATAGAACGTGGTTTATATTACATTAAGTTAATGATCAAAAAAAAGGAGGGCGATTGCCCTCCTTTATTATTTTATTAATCCTTGATATCACAAAATTATTGCGCGTTCAAGAACATTGATTTTTTAGAATATAATTCTCTGAAATGTGGATCGTTCAAGTCCTTGATGAAACGGATTGCCTCACCAGTAGATTTCATCTCAGGGCCTAATTGTTTATCTACCTCAGGGAATTTTGAGAAAGAGAATACAGGCTCTTTGATTGCATAACCTTCCAACTTACGAACAATAGTAAAGTCTTTCAGTTTATTCTCGCCCAACATCACTTTCGTTGCGATATTGATGTAAGGAACATCGTATGCTTTGGCGATAAATGGAACCGTACGGGATGCTCTTGGGTTTGCCTCGATCACATATACATTCTCATCTTTGATCGCGAATTGGATGTTCAATAATCCCAATACATTTAATGCTTTCGCCAATTTGATGGAGTATTCTTCCATTTTTTGCTGCACATTTTCAGAAAGGCTGAATGGAGGTAACACCGCTGAAGAGTCACCTGAGTGAATACCCGCTGGTTCAATATGCTCCATCATACCGATGATGTGTACATCTTCTCCGTCACAGATAGAATCCGATTCTGCCTCTTCCGCTCTGTCCAAGAAATGGTCGATCAGGATATGGTTACCCGGAAGGTTTTTCAATAGGTTCACTACCGCTTTTTCCAAGTCCTCATCATTGATCACAATACTCATCCCTTGTCCGCCTAATACGTAAGATGGACGAACCAAGACTGGATAGCCAACTTCGTTTGCTACTTTGATCGCTTCTTCAGCTGAAGTAGCTACACCATATTTAGGATAAGGAATATCTAATTCTTTCAATAAGTCGGAGAAACTTCCGCGGTCTTCTGCCAAGTCCATGTTCGCGAAGGAAGTACCGATGATTTTTACACCCAATGCTTCTAAGCGTTCCGCCATCTTCAAGGCTGTTTGACCACCCAACTGTACGATAACTCCTTCTGGTTTTTCCAATTCGATGATTTCACGTACATGTTCCCAGAAAACAGGCTCGAAATACAGTTTATCGGCCATGTTGAAATCTGTTGATACCGTCTCAGGGTTACAGTTCACCATGATGGCTTCATAACCACATTCTTTAGCAGCCAAAAGCCCGTGTACACAAGAATAATCAAATTCGATACCTTGTCCGATACGGTTAGGACCAGAACCCAATACGATGATTTTTTTACGATCAGAAACCACAGACTCGTTCTCATCTTCAAAAGTAGAGTAGTAGTAAGGTGTATGTGCTGGGAATTCTGCTGCACAAGTATCTACCATTTTATAAACACGGTGGATACCTAGTTCTTTACGGCGTGCATAAACCTCATCTTCGGTTGTGTTTCCTAATAACCAAGCGATTTGGTAATCGGAATAACCTTTTTGTTTCAAGGTCATGAAGAAGTCGCGTGGGATATTACTCAATTGATACCTGCGCAATTCGCCTTCCAGTTGAACAAGCTCTTGGATCTGTACCAAGAACCATTTGTCGATCAATGTTGCTTTACGGATGGATTCCAAAGGAACACCCAACTCAAAAGCATCTTTGATGTGGAACAAACGGTCTGCACTTGGATGCTCCAAGCTGTGCATGATCTCTTCCAGGTTTCTGGATTGACGACCATCCGCACCTAAACCTGCACGTCCAGTTTCCAAAGACTGCGCAGCTTTTTGAAGTGCTTCGATGAAGGTACGTCCGATGGACATCACCTCACCAACGGCTTTCATCTGTAATCCCAATTCTTTGTTTGCACCTTTGAATTTATCAAAGTTGAAACGAGGAACTTTCACGATTACATAATCCAATGTAGGTTCGAAATATGCTGAAGTTGTTTTTGTAATTTGATTCTGTAATTCATCCAGGTTATAACCGATCGCTAATTTGGCAGCAATCTTAGCAATTGGATAACCAGTTGCTTTAGATGCTAAAGCTGATGAACGAGATACACGTGGATTGATCTCGATAGCGATGATTTCTTCATTCTCTGGATTCACCGAGAATTGAACGTTACATCCACCTGCAAAGTTACCGATAGAACGCATCATCTTGATTGCCTGATTACGCATATCTTGGTAACATTTATCTGAAAGGGTCATACCTGGTGCAACAGTAATGGAGTCACCGGTGTGGATACCCATAGGGTCAAAGTTTTCAATGGTACAGATGATGATCACATTATCGTTGGTATCACGTAGAAGCTCCAACTCAAATTCTTTCCATCCTAAAACTGCTTGTTCTACCAATACCTCATGTGTTGGTGAAGCGTGCAGACCACGATTCAATGCCGCATCAAAATCTTCTTTTTTGTGCACAAAACCACCTCCGGTTCCTGCCAAGGTATATGAAGGACGGATTACCAATGGAAAACCAATGATCTGAGCCGCCTCTTTACCTTCTAAGAATGAGTTTGCAATTTTAGAGGTTGCTACCCCAACGCCGATATCGATCATTAACTGACGGAATTCTTCACGGTTTTCCGTTTTTTCGATCGCAGCAACATCAACACCGATTACTTTGACATTGTATTTATCCCAAATACCACGGTTTGATGCTTCAATGCAAAGGTTCAAAGCGGTCTGTCCACCCATAGTAGGTAATACAGCATCGATTTGACGTTCTTGAAGGATCTGCTCAATACTTTCAACGGTCAATGGAAGTAAGTAAACATGGTCAGCTACGACATTGTCAGTCATGATGGTAGCCGGGTTTGAGTTGATGATGGATACAGAGATACCTTCTTCTTTTAAGGAAAGGGCAGCTTGTGATCCAGAGTAGTCAAATTCACAGGCTTGACCAATCACGATAGGTCCAGATCCAATGATTAATACCGAATTAATGGAGGTGTTTCTAGGCATTATTTTCTATTTCAAAGTTAAATACAAAAATACTGTGGACTGTTGCAGACAGATTTTGCCTTAAATGAGAGGTGATTTCCGACTGCTTTGTCGGAGTGCAAAGTTACATTATTATTTTTAAAAACGATGAATAATTTCATGAATTAATATATCACAATCTCATCAGCAAAAAGATAACCTTTCATAGGATTGCTCGCCACAACTTGTACAAATCGCGTCATGATCGGTTTTTCCAATTTTATTTCGAATTTCTGGAATTTCAAGGTTGGATCTTTTGTGCCCACTTGGTTTTTTATGGTCTCAATTTCTCTATAATTTTTACCATTATCAGAAACAAGGACCTTGAATTCGCCAGGAAAATATACACCAGGACCAGGAATCTGCATGAAATTAACTGCCACTGATTTGATTTCCTCTCGACGTTCAAAATCTACAATGGCATCAAAGTTTTTCGTAAAGCCTTGCCATTGCCCATCATTATAGGTTAAAGTACCTTTGATTCCATTAGTTAAGGTTTTAGCTCCTTGAGCAGGATAACCTTCCCATTTGGTTTTGTAGATAACATCTTTTCCAATGGCTTTATGCACATCCAATTCTACTGTCTCCACGGAACTAACCCGTGTAGAATCTAAAAAGGAGGCTGCTTTAATTACAGCTGACTTAGAAAGTTCGATAGGAAGGTTGTATAGGGTAGAGCTGCTTTTAGGTTCTGTACCATCTACTGTGTAGCGAATATAGGGGGTGTATTGTTCCGAGCTAAGGCTCACGGTGTTTTTCAAAGCTAAAGAATCAAAGTTCACCTTTGAGGAAACGGAAAAAGAAGGTCTGTAATAATTAACATCCTTCTCCTGAAGAATCTTATAATGTTGTTGTAAGCGTCTGTTGAAATCTTCCCACTTACGATCTGCCTGCTCGGTCCAGACCATTTCTGCCAAGGCTAAAACGCGAGGAAAGGCCATGTATTCCAAATGCTGGTAAGTAGGGATGTATTCTGCCCAAAGATTGGCTTGGGCGCCTAGTATATGTTTCTTTTTATCCTCTGGCAATTTAGCCGGAACGGGGTTATAACTATAGACTTTTTCAATAGGAAGGTATCCACCGATAGCCTCTGGTTGGGTTCTTGGATCGGATTGATAACTGTCGAAATAAAGATAAGCACCTGGTGTCATGATCACATCTTGACCTGCGGTGGCTGCTTTAATGCCGCCATCTTCTCCACGCCAACTCATAACAGTTGCTCCAGGAGGCAAACCACCTTGTAAAATTTCATCCCATCCGATCATTTTTCTGCCTTTAGTATGTAGGTGTTCCCCGATTTTTTTTACCGCATAACTCTGAAGTTCCTCTTCGGTTTTTAAACCTTCTTTTTTCATGAGCTCCTGGCATTTTGGACAACTTTTCCAATGTTTCTTATCGGCTTCATCACCACCAATATGGATATAGGAAGACGGAAAGATATTTACCACCTCATCCAGTACATTTCTCATGAATTGATAACTGTCTTCATTGCCCAGACAGAATTCTCCTTGGGTATAGGGTTTTCCTGTGCAGGATAGTTCTGGATAAACTGCAAGAACCTCTTCGGAATGACCAGGAAATTCTATTTCAGGAATGACGTTGATTCCTCGCTTGCTGGCATAATTAACAATTTCCCTTGCCTGTTCCTGGGTATAATAACCTCCATAGGCATTGGGATTTCCTTGTTCTACATATTGTCGGCCATTATTCCACCAATCCTTCCATAGAGTATGCGATCGCCAAGCTGCTTTGGACGTCAATTCTGGGTATTTTTTGATTTCCAATCGCCATCCTGCAGCATCAGTAAGATGCCAATGGAAGTTATTCAGTTTATATAAAGCCATTAAGTCGATATATTTTTTAATAAAGCTCAAAGGCACAAAATGTCTGGAAACATCCATGTGTAATCCGCGGTATCCGAATCGTGGCTTGTCCTGGATTTGGATATGGGATAAAGCATGTGGACCTTCCAGTAGATTCAATTGAACCAATGTATAGATCCCAGAAATCATCCCTGATGCCTGATGGGCCTTCAGTAGAATACCCGAATCATCTATTTCTAAACTATATCCGTTGGGATCTATTTTATCTCGGTCTTGGGCTTTAAACAATCGAACGCCAAGTTGATGCTGTTTCCTGATTTTCTTGACCAGCTCATTGCTGTTTATTTTTAGTGATGGAATTTCATAGAGCAGATCGATGACAGCCGCAAATTCCTCAGTATAATATAATGGAAAATTCTGGTCCAAACTTAATTTCCCATCCATGACAATCATTTTGGAGGGTCTAGGGATAAGGGAAATTTCCTTGTCCTGAGCAAATAGGGACAGGTTGGAAATTAATAACAGTACCAAGAGGTGGAACAATTTGGTCTTCATATTATTAATAAGGGGTTTGTTCTTCTGCAAATATCTTAAAATTTTAACACATCCTTCGCATAATTGTTTGGTCGGCAGATTTATGATATTAAGCAAACATAACCTTTATTTTAAATCTTAGAAATATGCTTACATTTGTAGCATGATTCAATTACCTGTCATTCCAGCAAATCAGACGCAACGTAAACCAGATTGGTTAAGGGTTAAATTACCGGTAGGTAAGGAGTACCGTCATGTACGCGGTTTGGTTGATGAGCATAAATTGCATACCATTTGCGAAAGTGGAAACTGCCCGAACATGGGAGAATGTTGGGGAGCTGGAACAGCTACCTTTATGATATTGGGTAATATCTGTACGCGTTCCTGTTCATTCTGTGCAGTAGCAACAGGAAGACCATTAGCAGTGGATACGGATGAGCCGAATAGGGTGGCCAATTCGGTGAAATTAATGCAGGTAAAACACTGTGTGATTACCTCTGTAGATAGGGATGATTTAAAAGATGGCGGTTCTACCATCTGGGCAGAAACCATTAATGCGATCCGCCGCGAAAGTCCAGAAACTACATTGGAAACATTGATTCCAGACTTTAAAGGGCAATGGGATAATTTAGAGCGTCTTTTGGAAGTTCGTCCAGAAGTGGTTTCCCATAATATTGAAACCGTTCGTCGATTGACCAGAGAAGTTCGTATTCAAGCGAAGTATGATCGTTCTTTGGAATGTTTGAAGCGTATTTCGGCAGCAGGCTTACGTACAAAATCAGGAATTATGTTGGGATTTGGTGAAACGGAAGAGGATGTTGTTGAAACCATGCAAGATCTATATGATGCTGGGGTTCATATCCTGACCATTGGGCAGTACCTACAGCCTACCAAAGCACATCATCCAGTTGTGGAATGGGTTACTCCGCAACAATTTGAAAAATATAAAGAAATTGGTTTAAAAATGGGATTCAAGTATGTAGAATCAGGACCATTGGTTCGTTCTTCCTACCATGCAGAAAAACATTTGTTTGATATGCAATAAGAAGCCTTGTTTTTAAAGAAAAAATCCTTAGAAATCTGTAGGGCACTGAAAAAGTCCTCTTTTAGATTGGGCAAAAAAAGGAGTAGAAAACAACAGTTTTCTGCTCCTTTTTTCGTATCTTAAAGTAGGGTTTAACGGACATCAGGATGCTCTCTACCCAACAAAAAATACAGTTCAGTTCCTATTCAGGATTGTACGATATCATTGTCCCAAAAGACAATCTACTTCGCAAAATCAACGATCTTATCGATTTCAGTTTTATACATGACGAACTTTTGGAGAAGTATTGCCGGACCAATGGACGCAACGCTGAAAGTCCAATCAAGA
The DNA here is from genome assembly GCF_004526235.1 of Sphingobacterium sp. CZ-2. Lineage (GTDB taxonomy): Bacteria > Bacteroidota > Bacteroidia > Sphingobacteriales > Sphingobacteriaceae > Sphingobacterium > Sphingobacterium tenebrionis. Next base: position 1,975,640 of record NZ_CP038159.1, read on the forward strand.
TGTTCAAATACCTTCTGTTAAAGACTATCTATACCGTTTCAGATGTCGATGTCGTTGATCGCTCCAGATATGATATGTCCTTTAAATATTTTCTTGAAATGGCTCCTGAGGAGGATGTGATCAATCCAAGTTCGCTCACTAAATTCCGTAAACTACGATTAAAGGACATGGATCTATTGAACCTGTTAATCAACAAGACCGTAACGATCGCTCTCGAAAAGGGTATTATAAAATCAAGGTCCATCATCGTAGACGCGACCCATACCCATTCCAGATCTAACCCCTATTCAGCATTGGAAGTCCTCAAGGAGCGTTCCAAGCTGTTAAGGAAAGCGATATATCAGATAGATGAGGACTACAAAGGGCGTCTGCCACAAAAGAACGAGTCCAACGACCTGGACCAAGAACTTACCTACTGCAGGGAATTACAGAGAGTGCTGGATCAGGATCAATCCATCAGTGAAATACCGGCTGTAAAGGAAAAGCTGAACCTGTTGAAGGAAACCATCGAGGACACAAAGGAATACTATCTGCTCTCTAAGGACGATGAAGCCAGGCTTGGATATAAATCTGTAGACAGCAGTTTCTTTGGTTATAAAACACATTTGGCGATGACCGAGGAACGCATCATCACAGCAGCGGTCGTTACTACGGGCGAAAAAGGTGATGGTCCGGAACTGCCCCGGTTATTGGAGATCAGTAGGCAGAATGGAATGGAAGTGGATACTATAATAGGTGATGCTGCATATTCTGGAAAGGACAACCTTCAACTGGCAAAAGAACAGAACATTGATATCATCGCTAAATTGAATCCAGCAGTTAGCCAGGGATGCAGGAAAGAAGGGGAACACTTCCACTTTAACAAGGACGCAGGGATGTTTGTCTGTCCTGCAGGACATTTAGCCATCCGCAAGGCGCGTCAGGGAAAGAAGGGACAAGGTACAAATCAAACGCAGACATATTACTTCGATGTCGAAAAATGTAAAGTCTGCCCTCTTAGAGAAGGATGTTACAAGGAAGGCTCAAAAACAAAGACCTATTCGATAACCATTAAATCCGACCTCCATAAAGAGCAGATGGCTTTCCAGCAAACCGATCATTACCGGAGAAAGTCCAGGGAAAGATATAAGATTGAGGCCAAGAATAGTGAGCTCAAGAATGTCCATGGTTATGGCAGGGCCGATTCCTATGGTATCCATAACATGGAAATGCAGGGTGCAATGGCCATCTTTACGGTAAACTTGAAAAGAATCCTGAAATTGATCTAAAAAGGAAAGGTATTACCTCAAAAACAGGGCAATTGGGATACTAAAATCTCAAACAGCAAGCCTAGTCGGCTAAACCTTCAATAAGGCCATTAAAAAACACACTTTCAGAAATCCTTTAAACAAAAATGACCGAGTAAGGTAAATCCTGTACTCAGTCATTTCTTTAAATCTCATTAAAAAGTTGAGACTTTTTCAGTGCCCTCGAAATCTCTAAGGATTTTTTTATTTTTAGGAAACTTACCAGCTCATCATGAACCTGAAAAAATCTGTGCTTTCCATTGTAATACTCTTGTTCCTAAGTTTATCGCTTTCCAGTATACTTTATATCCTATTTCTATTTGGTTCCAGCGGGAATTGGCCGGTTTGGGCTATGATCATCTTTCCGGCTGTTGTTGCCTTATTTGTTATATTCATGGCAAGACAGCGGATTGGCAAGGGCTTGATCATCATAGGTGTCATGCTACCTATTCTGGTATCCCTATTATTTCAGCCATTGGTAAAGAGCCTTAGATATAATTTTGGAGAAGTAAGGACCTTAAAGACCATTTACGATCTCAAACCTTATGATAAAGCATTGTTTCTGGATGCTGAAGATTGGTATGTCGATAGGATGCAGGTGATACCGGTGTCGAGGGAAGTACCTTTAAGTGGATTGTTCAATTTTGGGAAGAAGAAAATTGAAGCCTTATTCCTTGTTCCGATTTTCCAAAAAGATGAACCTTACATGGCCTATGCGCGTGGATGGATGGCTTTCGATTACAGTAAAATGTTTGCTGCTGATGAAGTCAATGAAGAGTCTATAAATAAATTCCTTGAAAGTTCGCTTTCCCATTTTAAACGGCTGAACCTAAGACAATTCAGTTATTTGGAACGGATGCCCAGAAATAATGCGCAAGATCTGTTTTCCAAAATGAGCCAGACACACGAGTTTTATAAAAGTGGTTTTGGAAACATTTACCAAGGACAAGATGTAGATAGAGATTACCTATCTGCTTATTACCTTAAATTTTTCCTGTTCTCATTGCTGATCATCGGAATACCGGGAATCCTGATCATTCTTGCTGCATTATATTTAGTAGAGCGTTATTGGAAAAATCTTAGCGTTTAAAGACGGTCTCACCAGCAATTACGGTTCTCAAGGTTTTGATATCGCGAAGGGTTTCATTTTTTGCGGTCATGATATCCTCTTCAAGAATTACAAAATCGGCGTCTTTACCTTTTTCAATGCTTCCTCGTTTTCGTTCTTGAAAGCAGGAATAGGCAGCCCAAATGGTCATTCCGCGTAAGGCTTGTTCTCTACTGATGGCATTCTCCATTTGGAAGCCTCCATTTGGAAAACCGTTTTTATCCACTCTTGCAACAGCGGCATGGAAACCATAGAGTGGATTATAATGTTCCACTGGAAAATCACTGCCCAATGCCAATAAACCATATTGATCCAACAACTGCTTGTAGGCATACGAAGTTTTTAGGCGCTCTTCCCCCAATCTTTCACCTGCCCAGTACATATCTGAAGTAGCATGGGTTGGTTGGACAGATGGAATGATCTGAAAATCTTTGAATTTATGGAAATCATTAGGCTGGATGACCTGTGCATGTTCTATCCGCCAGCGACGTTCTTTTCCATCCTTTAAGTATTTGCCATAGCTATCCAAGATGATCCTATTGGCTGAATCACCGATAGCATGTGTATTGACCTGGAAGTTGCTCCTTGCCAATCGTTGGATGAGATCATCAAAATCTTTTGGACTTTGTAGGAGAAAACCATTTGTTGGAGCATCATGATAAGCATGTATCAAACAAGCACCTCGTGATCCCAAAGCGCCATCGGCCATCAGCTTGAAAGATCTAACCGTTAATCGGTCGGATTCGAAAGTGCCGGCGCGCAGAAATTCTTTCACACTTTCAGGAGTCGCCATCACCATGGCATAATCCCTTATCTGTAAAGAATCCTCATTATAAAAAACTTTTAAGGCATCGATCTGGCTTTCATTAAGGCCAGCATCCACAATACTTGTCAAACCGACGGAAACCAATGAATCTTGAGCTCTTCTCAGCATTTTCAGCAATGCACTGTTCTGGTTTTTGGGGATATGCTTGCTTACCAATTGCATGGCATTATCTACCAAAATCCCATCGGGTAATCCTTCCTCATTCACCGAAATCAATCCGCCATCTACAAAATAAGCAGAATCCAGGCTTGCAATTTCAAGTGCTTTTCCACTTGCCAATGCTGCATGGTAATCTACGCGGGTCAAATAGATTGGAAGATCTGGGAAATATTTGTCCAAGGAGTCCTTTACAGGGAAATTCTTATCCTCCCATAGGTTTTGGTCCCAACCATTACCAACAATCCATTTCTTATCCGGATTGGCAGCTATGTATGTTCTCAAACGATCAAGGATTTCATTATAAGAGGCAGCTCCGACCAGATTGACCTCATCCATGGCCTCGGCCAGCATGAAGAAATGCCCATGGGCATCATAAAAGCCCGGATAGATGAACTTCCCTCCGGCATCAATTTTTTCTTTGGCTTCGTATTTATTCAACAGATCCTGGGAAGATCCTGTTTCAATGAACACACCGTTATTTACGGCAAATGCCTCTATGGTCGTGAAGGCAGAATCGACCGTATATACCTTAGCATTGTAAACAATAAGATCGATTTGCTTATTGGTCGTACAACCGAATAAACAACCTAATAGTAAAAAGAAGAAAAGTTTGGTAATGCTCTTGTTCATTATTTAGGAAGCCTTATGAACAAATGTACTAAGAAATTGCTGAAATTTCTATAGAACAGAAAAAGCTTCTTTTCCTAAAAAAAGAAGCTTTTTCGAATTCAAAAATCAAAATACAATGATTGTTAGCAGTACTCATCGAATGCAGCAACTAAGTTGTCTGCAATCATTTGAGCCGGACGGCCTTCAATCATATGTCTTTCTATCATGTGTACCAATTGACCATCTTTGAACAATGCCATTGCAGGTGAAGATGGAGGGTAAGGTAACATATATTGACGTGCTTTATCAACAGCGTCTTTTTCCATTCCTGCAAATACAGTTACTAATTTGTCAGGATGTTTTTCGTTTTTAACGGCAGCTTTAGCCGCTGGGCGAGCATTTGCTGCCGCACAACCACATACTGAATTGACCACTACGAATACTGTTCCCTTGGTTGGGATGGCAGCATCAACTTCCTCAACTGATTTTAATTCTTCGAAACCAGCATCAACTAATTCTTGACGCATTGGTGCTACTAAATATTCTGGATACATACTATTTCCTTTTTTGTTTAATGCAAATATAAGTTGAAAAGCCGCCCAAACCAAGTTTATATCCTCAAGATAATGTCAATTTATCTCGAATAACAACATGAAATTTTGAATTGATTTGGTTATCAAGTAATTTTGTGGCTCTAAAACTAAAAAGAATACATATGTCATCATTAGAAACTACCTATGTTCCTTACAAAGTAAAAGATATCTCTTTAGCAGAGTGGGGCCGTAAAGAAATAGAGTTAGCAGAAGCGGAAATGCCTGGATTAATGTCCTTGCGTGCGGAATTTGGAGCGTCTAAACCTTTAAAAGGAGCCCGTATTGCAGGATGTTTGCACATGACCATTCAAACTGCCGTATTGATTGAAACCCTTGTGGAATTAGGTGCAGATGTTTCTTGGTCATCATGTAACATCTTTTCTACGCAAGATCATGCCGCTGCTGCAATTGCCGCTGCTGGTATTCCGGTTTATGCTTGGAAAGGGATGAACGAAGAGGAATTCAACTGGTGTATCGAACAAACGTTATTCTTCGGCGAAGATCGCCAGCCATTGAACATGATCCTGGACGATGGTGGAGATTTAACCAATATGGTATTTGATCAATTCCCAGAATTGATTGATGGTATCAAAGGTTTATCTGAAGAAACAACTACTGGAGTTCACCGTTTATACGAACGTATGAAAAACGGAACCTTGCATTTACCGGCAATCAACGTGAATGATTCGGTTACTAAATCCAAGTTTGACAACAAATATGGCTGTCGTGAATCATTGGTTGATGCGATCCGTCGTGCTACCGATTTGATGTTGGCAGGTAAGGTTGCGGTTGTTGCGGGCTATGGTGATGTAGGTAAGGGTTCTGCAGAATCTTTACGTTCAGCTGGTGTTCGTGTAATTGTTACTGAAATCGATCCAATCTGTGCATTACAAGCAGCAATGGAAGGATTTGAAGTGAAGAAAATGGCGGATGCGATTGTGGAAGCAAATATCGTAGTTACCACAACAGGTAATAAGGATATCGTTCGTCCTGAGCACTTCAAAGCGATGAAAGATAAAACAGTAGTTTGTAACATCGGACACTTCGACAATGAAATCGATGTGGCTTGGTTGAACGACAATTACGGCGATTCTAAGATCGAGATCAAACCTCAGGTTGATAAATATACCATCGATGGTAAAGATATTATCTTATTGGCTGAAGGTCGTTTGGTAAACCTAGGTTGTGCAACAGGACACCCCTCTTTTGTGATGTCTAATTCCTTCACAAACCAAACATTGGCACAATTAGAACTTTGGACCAATACAGATAAATACGAAAAACAAGTTTATACACTTCCAAAACACCTGGATGAGAAAGTAGCACGTTTGCACTTAGCGCATATCGGTGTTGAACTGGAAGAATTAACAGCAGAACAGGCTGAATATATCGGTGTAACCGTGGAAGGCCCATACAAGCCAGAAGCTTACAGGTATTAATCTTTCAATAAATGATTTCATGAAAGGGTGTCAAGTAATTGACACCCTTTTTTAAAGATTTATCATCATGAAAAAGGGAAAATTACTATTAATTGTACCGTTTGTATTATTATTACAATCATGTAGTTTTTCCTGGCCTATTTATATCATTAATTTTTTCGACGAACCAATACGTATTATCATTTTAAAAGATTCGGTAGAATATAGTAGTAAATGGACTTTAGATTATTTACCTGTTACTGAATTAGCTGAAGGTTATTCTGAACTATCGTTTCATCAAAAAGGAATAAAACTTGAGGTTTTGGAAATAAATAAAGAAGAATTAAGTATTGTACTTCCTCCAAAAAGTACCAGTAGGATAGTTATTGGGCATAATTGTTTCCCCAATGATCTTGGTCGGATCAGAATTTCAAAGGGGAACAAAACAAGAGAATTAAACAAAAGTGAGTATATGGCTCTCCTCAAAAGAGAGCATTTATTATTGTTTTGGACCAGAAAAAAGTTTATTCATATTCAGAAAGATTTCTTTTAACCGCTTCCAAACCATTTTGCAAACGTTGCTCTCCAAGGCCAGAAATCAATTCATAGTTCGCATTCAAGGCCTTTAATTCCTTTTTCCATACGTCAAGGAAATGCTCTCTTTGCTCTGGGAAATCCCGTAAGGGATCATCCTCCCAAGGCAGATCGATATCCATCAACAGGAAAAAATCATATTGCCGCACAGCGATCTCATCCGTCACTTCCGCAGGAGTCGACCCAAACAAATGGTCACACCAGATTTTTACGGTCAAAATGGTCGTATCACAGACCAAGATCTCTGGACTCCGGTTCAGAAAAGCTTCCTCTAAAGCCACTTGTCCATAAAACATATTGACCTCATCTTGCAGCGTATAGGCCCGATTTAGATTCTTGCAATAAAAGCGTGCATATTCCGGAACACATAAAGTATGCAGCTTTTCCGCCAAATAATTAGCCATAGTGGATTTTCCGGTGGACTCAGGCCCAACAACAGCTATTTTTAGGGTTTTACTTTCGTTTCCTTGCATGTAGGCAATCTCTTTTTCTTGCATGAAGGCAATATTACTGAAAATTCTGATAGGTTTTCCGCCAATCCCGATATCCATTCCAGGCAATAATGGCGAAAGCGAAATACAGCACCGCCGTCAACAATAAATCTTTGTGGTAATATAAGGGAATATAGCAGATGTCTACAAACACCCAGATCAGCCAATTCTGTAACACCTTCCTGGTCATTAAAAATTGGGCAACAAAACTGGTTGCCGTACAGAAACCATCGGCATAGGGCACATCAGAATTCGTCCAATGATCTAAAGCGAAACCCAATAATAACGACAGAACAGCAATAACTGCTATGGTCATCATCATTTGCTTGCTATTGAAGGAACTTATCGGTTTCTCATCCGAATGCGCTCTCTTGTTCCAATAATACCAACCGTAAATGGCCGTTCCAAGAAAATAAATTTGCAAAACAGAATCCCCATAAAGCTTACTATGGTAGAATATATAAAAATAGGTCAAAACAGAGATGATACTGATTGGCCAGTTCCAGATATTTTGTTTGGCTGCTAGGTATACACAGAGGAAACCGGAGAGGGTAGCTATCCACTCCAGCAGACTTGTTGCTAGAAATTGTTGGAAAAGTTGAGAGAGTAAATCCTGCATTCTTCAATTATTTCGATAATTAAAGATAGCATTTATTACCTAAGAAAAGCCTCTAAGCCATATTTTCATCAAGCTGTAAACATCTACATCAAGCTGTAAAAAAGGCCTAAACAAGTCTACTGAACGAGTTTGTTCGCGCAGTTGGTGCTTGCAAAAGACTCTGGTTTTGCCTTAAAAATAAAACCCATCCCCAGGATGTAGCCCATGGCTTCCTTAAGTGCGGTGTTGGATTGAAAATTGGGGTTTGTATTGATGTCGGCATGTACCTCTAGATCGATGTGGTATTGCTCTAGAAGCGGACAAAGTTCATAGGCTGTTTCGATCGAATGCTGAACTTCTAAAAGCATTCGCTCCTTAATGGACATGTTGTGGTTCTTGCGGTCTTTTCTGATGAACATGAAGCCACCACGGTGCTCCCGTAGAAAGACGATGACGGTAGCAAACTCAACAGTTCCACGTTTGACCTGGGAATCGGTTCCGATGTAGACCTTGAGTTTATTTCCGGCTTGGTTCTCCCGGACGATTGTTTCCTCAACTGCGGACCATATGGGTAATTTTAATGTCTCGCCATTGTATTTTTGCCATTCCATATTGCGAAGATTTGTTTATTAAATTTACTGATATCTTATTCATTATCTTTTAATTGTGTATTAAGTAATTGCTAATTGTTTATTTGTTAATCTGGTCAACCGAGGCTTTACTATTCCTTGTTTCCGTAAGCCAGGTCACCTGCATCACCCAATCCAGGAACGATGTAGGATTTGGAGGTTAATTCCTTATCCACTTCACCCACCCAGATCTGTGCTTCAGGTAAAAAAGCCTGCACATGCTGTAGCCCTTCTTCCGAGGCAATAACAGTGGCTATATGGAGTTCTCTGATGTTATAATCGCTCAATAGATCCTTACAACATAACACCAGACTACGTCCTGTTGCCAACATCGGGTCAGCCACAATAACGATCTTATCATCCAAATTCGGGGTGTTTTGGTATTTCTTATGAATCTCAAATTCCCCGCTTTTCTTGGTATGCCGGAAGGCGGCGATAAAGGCGCTATCCGCACGGTCGAAGTAATTTAAAAAGCCTTGATGAAAAGGTAGGCCTGCTCGGATTATGGTCGTAATCACCGGTTGGTTGCTCATCAGGTGTGTATTGGCAGCTCCCAAGGGTGTTTCCACTTCGGTAGCTTTATATTCGAAAGACTTACTGATCTCATAGGCCATGATTTCGCCAATGCGTTCCAGATTTCTTCGAAAACGCATCCTATCCTGTTGAATCCTTACATCTCTCAGTTCTGCCAAAAAATGATTGGCAATCGTGTTCTGTTTTGTTAAAATCGTTACCATGACAAAAAGTCTTCTTATCCTCCAAAATACTAATAAATATTGGTATTTAACCGATGAATAGCTAGATAGTTTTGATAGGGAATAATATTTGATAACTTTAAAGAGTGAAAGGCATGCTATGAAATTTAAATTAACATCTGAGTATAAACCAACTGGAGACCAACCTACCGCCATCGAGCAATTAGTAGCAGGAGTGGATACAGGAGAAACCTATCAAACTCTTTTGGGGGTCACCGGTTCCGGTAAGACATTTACAGTGGCCAATGTGATCCAACAGACCCAGAAGCCGACGTTGATTTTAAGCCATAACAAAACCTTGGCCGCCCAACTATATGGCGAATTCAAGCAATTCTTTCCAGAAAATGCGGTCAACTATTTTGTTTCCTACTACGACTATTATCAGCCGGAAGCATTCATTGCTTCCTCCAACACCTATATTGAGAAGGATCTTGCCATCAATGAAGAGATCGAAAAGCTGCGCTTGGCTACCACTTCGGCCTTGATGTCAGGTAGGAGGGACGTCATTGTGGTTTCTTCTGTTTCCTGTATTTATGGTATGGGAAATCCAGAGGATTTTTCCCGTTCCATCTTCCGCTTTGGCGTAGGAACGACAATCAGTAGAAATGCCTTTTTATATAAACTGGTAGAGATTTTGTATGCCAGGACTACTGCAGAATTTAAAAGGGGTACCTTTCGAGTGAAAGGGGATACCATCGATGTATATCCAGCATATCAGGATACTGCTTATCGGATTTCATTCTTTGGGGATGAGATCGATGAATTGAGCGAGATCGATCCGGTATCTGGAAGAACCCTGGAGAAACATGAAAGCTTGGCTTTATTCCCAGCCAATCTGTTTGTTACCCCTAAAGAAAAATTCACCCAATCCATATTTTCCATTCAGGAAGAATTGGTAAGCCGGAAAGCCCAATTGGAAGGTGAAGGCAAGATGCTGGAAGCAAAACGTTTGGAAGAAAGGGTAAACTACGATCTGGAAATGATGCGTGAACTGGGCTATTGTTCCGGAATCGAGAACTATTCTAGGTTCTTCGATGGAAGGACACCAGGTATGCGTCCGTTCTGTTTATTGGATTATTTCCCGGAAGATTATCTCTTGGTGATTGATGAGAGCCATGTAACCATCCCACAATTGCGTGCGATGTATGGTGGAGATCGCTCGCGGAAGATATCTTTGGTGGAACATGGTTTCCGATTGCCTGCGGCATTGGATAACCGTCCATTGAATTTCCCAGAATTCGAGTCCTTGACCAATCAGACCATTTATGTTTCAGCAACACCGGGTGACTATGAGTTGCAACAGACGGAGGGCGTGGTAGTAGAGCAAGTGATTAGACCTACTGGTTTATTGGATCCGGTCGTGGAAGTAAAACCTGCTATCAATCAGGTGGATGATTTCTTGGAAGAGGTAGATAAGACCATCAAAGAAGGTGGACGAGTGTTGGCAACCACCTTAACCAAGCGTATGGCGGAGGAATTGACCAAGTATATGACCCGATTGAATATTAAGGTACGTTATATCCACTCCGAAGTAAAAACCTTGGAACGTGTAGAAATTCTTCGCGGTCTGCGTTTAGGGGAGTTTGATGTATTGGTAGGGGTGAACCTCCTGCGTGAAGGGTTGGACTTGCCAGAAGTGACCTTAGTGGCGATATTGGATGCAGATAAGGAAGGGTTTTTACGTTCAGAGCGATCTCTGATCCAGACGATAGGACGTGCTGCCCGTAATGATAAAGGTCGTGTGATCATGTATGCGGATAAGATGACCGATAGCATGCAGGTTACCATAGAAGAAACCAATCGAAGAAGAGAAAAGCAGGTTGCATACAATGAACTGCACGGAATAACCCCACGTACGGTTGGAAAGACAAGGGAAGAGATTTTGGAACAGACTTCCGTTGCGGACTTCAAAGGCGAACCGAAAGCTTATATCGAACCTGATGCAAGTACAGCTGTTGCAGCCGATCCACTTATCGAATACATGAGCGAGAAGGAAATGAAAAAAGCCATCGAAACTGTTCGTAAGCGTATGGAAAAGGCAGCCAAAGAAATGGAATTCCTAGAAGCTGCCAAACTAAGGGACGAAATGTTTGCCCTAGAAAAATCTTATGAAGAAAAGTTCGCCGGGAAAAAATAGAACCTATACAGAAAAACAGAACCTATTCAGTAGGCACATCATGAGTAACCCGCTGCCATATTTCAGTTGAGGTAATCATTTCTCCTGAAGGTGTTTTGAATTTATATTTTAAAGTCATGAATTTCCGATCGGCAGAAATACTGTAGTTCATCGGTTCTTTATTTTCTATGTTTTCCGTTCCAGGCATACCTGAATTGTTAATCACTTTTTCAACCAATCTCCCTTCTGAAGGTAATTCATAAGTACCTGTTAAGGCAACGAAAAACCCCTTTCTACTAGGTTTTAAGATTTGAAAGGATTGATCTTGCTGATAGATTTTCAAATATCCAACCGAATTGGTGTTAATGGTATCTCCATTTGGGCTTACCATTTTTTTTAATTCCCAAACTGCGGCTAAATCTTTTACCGATCGAGCATGTGTAAGTTCATTCGTGATGGCAGCTGTTACTTTAGCCTCTTTGGTTTGTGCTGTACCGAACTGCATGAATGTCAAAAGACAGACAAAAATTAATAGGGTTGTTTTCATATTGGTTAACTATTTGATTGTTGAAATATCGTGAATTTTAATGGATTCAAGGTTAAGAAATTGATAAGAATAAAAAAAAGAGGCTGTCTAAAAAGGTCTCTTAAAAGAGAACCCCGTCATTAAAAAATGGCGGGGTTTTTCTGTTTTTTGTCCTCAAGATTTTGTATCTTAAGGTGCAACCAAAAAACAATATGGCAAACATACAATTCAAAGCGCTTCCATCCAATAGTCCTCTTCTTTTTCCTGAGAATATTTTAGACCGTATCCCCTTGAACCATCCTGTTCGGTTGGTGAGCCAGGTTGTTGACCAGTTGGATCTGGAACATATCATCCGTCAGTATAAAGGAGGGGGAACGACCAGTTTCCATCCCAGGATGCTCATTAAGGTACTGTTCTACGCGTATCTGAGCAATATCTATTCTTGCCGCAAGATCGAGCGCGCCCTGCACGAGAACATCCATTTCATGTGGCTTTCGGGCAACAGTACACCGGATTACCGTACGATCAATTATTTCAGGGGAAAGCGTCTTAAGGGACAGATACAGGAGCTGTTTGCCAGTATCGTTCGGATGCTGCATGATATGGAGTATGTCAGCCTGAAAGTCCAGTATGTAGATGGTACCAAGATCGAATCGGCCGCCGGTCGTTATACCTTCGTTTGGAAGAAATCGATCGAGAAGAACAAGATAAAGCTGGAGGCGAACATCGCTTCGGTCCTTTCGGATATCGATGCACAGATCAGCCGGGACCAATCTTCATTAGGGGATCAGCAGGTCAGCAAGGCCATCGATAGTGCCCAGCTGAGGGAAAAGATCAAATCGATCAATGCCAAGCTCAAAGGAGTGGATAGATCCACCGATAGGCAGCTGAGGAAGCTTGAAGACGACTATCTGCCCCGACTGGAGAAATATGAGGAGCAACTGGAAGTACTGGGAGATCGCAATAGTTATAGCAAGACCGATACCGATGCCGTGTTTATGCGGATGAAAGAGGACCACATGAAAAATGGCCAGCTTAAACCGGCCTACAATACCCAGATCAGCACCGAAGAGCAGTTCATCACCCATTATAGCATCCATCAAACGGCCGCAGATACCACAACCCTGCCCGAACACCTGGAAGGCTTTGAGTCCCATTACGGAAAACAGAGTGAATCCATCGTCGCAGATGCCGGATATGGTAGCGAGCAGAACTACGAGCTGATGGAAGGACAGGGTATAACCGCTTTTGTGAAGTACAATTACTTCCATATGGAACAGAAGCGCAAGGATAAACAGGATCCTTTTTCGGTACAGAACCTATATTACAACCAGCAGGAGGACTTTTATGTGTGTCCGGCAGGACAGAAGCTCAGCTTTATCGGTCATGCAACCAGAGTCAGTGCCAACGGATACACTGCCCAGGTCAGCTGTTACCAGGCTCGGCGATGTGAGGGCTGCCCGATGCGCAGTGGGTGCCATAAAGCTAAAGGCGATCGGCTCATTGAAGTGAACCACAGGCTCAATAAGCTCAAGGATAAAGCCCGGGAAAGACTGCTGTCGGAAGAGGGAATGTACCATCGGAGCAAGCGACCCATAGAAGTGGAAGCTGTATTTGGTCAGATGAAAAGCAACAACAGGTTTACCCGGTTCACAATGAAAGGACTGGATAAAGTCGCTGTGGAATTCGGTTTGATGGCCATTGCCCATAACCTCAGAAAATGGGCAAAAAAGTGGAAAGACAAAGCTTTTATCGGTAAACCAGGTGGCAAAAACTCCCTATTTGCGATAAATCAAGCCATCAACATGCTGAAAAGTACAAAACATCGACTTGCAGCCTAATATTGCTCATGAAATTATAATGGAGCTCCAGAAAGCTATAAAACAGAAGAAGGTGCCTTTTTAGACACCTTCCATATAAAATAGGTCAATTCAATTTATTTTAATATCCACATGAGTTGGTTAATATCATCCACCCCATTGAACTGTCTTTGAACAGCTGCATCAACATTCTCGGTGTTATAATCGAACTCCACCGTAGGATATTTCCAGCGCACAGGTATTTTTGTTGGAGCTTCCGAATTCAAACTCGTTGCAGGATTGATTTTCCATTTTGGATACCCCGTTCTCCGGTAATCATAATAAGTAGCAAATTCGGATTGAAGAAAACTTGCCAAATATTTCTGTACCAAAATCTCCTCTATCCTTGCTTCAAGATTGGTTGGAAAAGAAGTTCCTAAACCAGCCACATACGTACTGATATAAGTATCGTCCAAAGGCATGTTATGGTGGAATTGGGTCGTATTTGGGGTATTGGCATAAATGAATTTCATAGATGCTTCCACACCTTTTTTGTACCATTCAACCGCAGGATCAGAAACCCATCCTCTCGCAGCAGCCTCAGCAATGATAAAACATACTTGGGCATAAGATAATTGTTGGGTTGGTTCACCAGTCGGTATTTCCATATAACGATCATTCAATTTAGAATAATCGCCACTGTTTTTGATCGTTGTAATCACGTCAAAAGACTGGGAATGATCAATTCCTACATAGGCAGCAAAATCAGATTGGGTCTTACCTTCTGATAATTTTTTAGCAGCTGGATTACCATAATAAAATAACCGACGATCTTGTTTATCCTTTAATCGATCAACAATTTCTGTTGACATGGTTGGATAGATCGTAAAATTGTTTCCAACTTTATAGAAAGGATATTGTTGACCATTCTTATCGGAACGTTTAATCTCATAGTTATCTGCATTGGATGCAAAAATGGGCTTGCTTGTTAAGATGGTCTGAAACCTACCTTTAACATTCAAATCTGGATCGGATTCCTTTTTGCTTAACTGCATCAACACGTTAAGGGAGAAACTATTCACTAATTTCCGCCATTTGTTGATATCTCCAGCATAGATTGGATCTCCAGAAAATTTCTCCCCTTCAGAAAAGGCCTTATCAGCTAATTCCAATTCATTTAAGATTCCCAAAAACACCTCTTTTTGTGTATCATATTTCGGGAAGTAATTCTTTTCTGATTCTCCTTTTAAAGCTTCAGAATAAGGAATATCTCCCAAATCCATGGTCGATTCATAAAACTTTATTGCTCTTGCAAAATATTTCAATCCTTCGTAGGATTTGGCAAGTTTTTCCGTAGCTGCAAATTTCACCATGTTCTCCGCGTCATTGATCGCCGTCATACTAACAGAACTGGTTCCAAATCCATTGTATTGATAGCTTTCTACAAATTCCGTCCAAATGACGTTCTTGTTAAGCAGATAGGGCATCATGAAACTCTTTTGAGTCGATTGGTTTGCCAAATTCAAGATGATACGAGTAGCAATCATCGCCGATGTTGCCTTCTCAGTCGCTTCGGGATTGGTATTCACTTCCTCAAATTTGGAACAGGATAGTACTGAAAAACCAGTTACTCCAATTAATATATATTTGAATAGCTTTTTCATGTTTTTTCGTGTAAAAATTAAGGATTAAAAAGTGATGTTAAGATTGAACCCTACATATCTCATGGATGGGGAATTCAAATCCTCTGATCCCGTGTCTGGATCTGAAAATTTATATTCCTTTGTCCATAAAAATAGATTCTGGCCAGTGGCTCCAATGCTCGCTTTTTTAGCACTTATCTTTTGTGCAAGACCTATTGGGAGGTTATAATTAATGGATACTTCCCTTAATTTAATGAACGTTTCATCCCAAATGTTGTGGGTGCCAGAATAAGCCCTTTTCCAATAGTTTTCAAACGACACAGCTGTTTCATTAGGTGCAAATTCACGGGTATCCGTTAATATTTGTCCATATTTATCATAGGTCACTGTTCCTGAAGTAATTTTAACACCATTTCCTACATAGGTTTTATTACCATTAACTACTTCCTCATAACGCTCAGGAGATGCTGCATCTGGATGGGCACCTGTTTGCCATAACCTTGCATTCATATTGGAATAGGATAATCCTTTTATACGTCCATCTAAACTAAAGGATAAAGAGAAATCCTTATATCCAAATTGATTCGTCAAACCCCAAAACCATTTTGGCGCGGTATAGCCAAACAATCTGTTCGCATGTGTTGCGGAAACCGGCATACCTGCAGAGTTGTGGACAATTTCTCCATTAGGGCTTCTTTCCCAATCGCGAGTAGCATAAAAGTCAGTACGCAATCCCTTTTTGATGTATAAGGCATCTGCTGTATAGATAGGATCTAGTTTATGATAATATTCCAGATTTTGCGAAAAGTTGGTCATGATATCCCAAGAGAAATCATCTTTTTTGATCGCTGTACCTCCAACCGTGATTTCATGGCCTTTGGTCATCAATTGTTGGTCGGTATTGATCAATCGAGAACTGAATCCGGAGGATGGTGAAATACTTGCATAGGTAGTTACATTATGCAGCAATCGATAGTATCGGGTATAATTCGCATATAATCTGTTGTTGAATAAGGAAATATCTGCACCATACTCGGAAAGGTCTCTCTGTGTTGGAGAAATGGAAAAATCCTTGATAGAACTTGGATACGATGCGGTAGAAAGACCTTCCCAAACATTGGAGCTAACGCTATAGGTCTGTCTGATCTCATAAGGAGCTGGGACAGATTTTGTAACCGCCCAAGAACTTCTCAATTTCAACATCGACAGCCAAGAAGGTTTATAATCCTGCAATAAATCAGAAACAACCACACTACCAGAAACTGATGGGTAGAAATAGGATCTGGTCTCTTCCGGTAAAGCGGAAGACCAGTCATTTCTTCCTGTCGCCTCTAAGAATATGGCGTTTTTCCAGGATAAGGAAATTCGACCATATAAACTGTTGATCATTTCTTTATTTTTCGATTCGGAAGTTGAAACGGGATCAATCGAATTTTTAAGGGAATAGAATCCAGGAATTGAAATTCCATTTACCGTAGACGCAATTAAACCATTATCCCTTCTATAGAATACGCCAGCACCTGCTAAACCGTCAATTTGAAAATCGTTAAAAGATTTCTTTGCGGTAAAAATCAAATCATTATTCGTTCCAAAACCATCCGTTTTGTTTGTCCAGTATTTACCATTACTATGGTAACCACTAAATCCTCCACGAGTACCGTAGATTCCTTTTGGATTGGTCTGCGTTTGGGTATTTCCATAATAATCATAGCCCGTTCTCAACATGAATTTAGCCCAATCATTCACTTGATAATTCAACGTGACAGCCGCATTCAATTTGTTGACCAATTCGGCACTTATCTTTTCATAAGCCGATAAATAAGGGTTGTCGTACCATGCATTATAATGCCAGTTTTGTTTCTCATCTTTGGCTAGCCAGTAATCCTTGTATTGCATAAGGTCATATTCTGGACCGGTCCATACCAAAATATTATAAATATATCCTTGCGCATTATATCCAGCACCAAAATCATTAGGAGCGTTCCTTCTATTGTAACCAAATCTTGATTCTAAAGATACTTTGTTCGAAATCTTGGTTTCGCCTGATACGGAAATATTGGTCATATTCAATGTGGCATTTGGATACTGACCTTTATTATAGATATGGCTGATCGAAGTACGGATACTTCCATATTCTCCTTGATTGGTGAAACTAACCGAATTGTTGGAAATTACACCAGGTTCCAGGAAATTCTGGAAATTGTTTTTGCCCCTTGAGGTCAATTCGGTCATTTCCATTTGTTTAGTGATCGGGTTCCATTGACTATATTGTCTGCCAATATCTAACTTATCCCCCCATACATAATCATTTGTATTGTATTTTCCGCCTTCACCAGCTGAATAGGAAGATTGTACCTCTGGAAGTGCAAGATAGCCTGCGAAGAACATGTTATTGCTGTTAACCGAGATTTCGGTACCCATTTCACCCAATCCTTTTTTAGTGGTGACCATGATGGCACCCCCTGCACCCATGCTTCCGTATAGGGCGGTTGCAGTTGCTCCTTTTAATACCGAAATGTTTTCAATGTTATCTACTGGAATATCCCTTAGGTTAAGGTTTTCATAAGCTACCCCATCAATTACCAAAATTGGCGACATACCTCTTAGGGAGATCGAAGGCATCCGGTTGAATTCTGTACTGTTGAAAACACGTAATCCCGAAATCCTACCGGTTAATGTTGTACCAACGTCTACACCTTTAACTTTTTGTAATTGATCACCTTTAATGTCCTGAACCGCGTAGCCTAAGGCTTTCGTTTCTCTTTTGATACCTAGAGCCGTTACAACTACTTCGTCAATGGATTCTTCTGAACGCATTAAGGTAATGGTAGCATTGTTCCTTGCAGAAGATTCTAAACTATTGTATCCTACTATGGAAAATACCAGAACGCTGTTATCATTGGGAATCATGATCGTGAATTTCCCTTGCTCATTAGTTTGTGCAGCGGTCTCTGTTCCTTTCACTCGTACAGTTACATTCGCAAGTGGCTCATTGGTTTGTCCATCTAAAACAGTTCCTGTAATTTGATTTTGGAGATTAGATGATGCTCTTGAACCCTGTAGGTTCTGACCTGTTGTTCCATTGCTTGAACTGTTGGGTTTTAGACGCATAGTAAAGGCATTATCGCCCACTTTATCAATCTGAATCTGTTGAAAGCTCACCTCACTAAGAAAATTTACGATTTCGGACTTCTTTAAGCTTCCAATTTCATAATTATTCTTAATCTTAAGATCTTTCAGTTTAGATTCATAGTTGAACCTAACCTTGAATTTTTTCTCCAATTTTTGAATTAATTCCGTGATATTCTTATCCTGATAGGAGGAGAGACTACCCGCATAGGAATGGTTAATGTTTGGCAAGCCAAGGCTCAATGCCAGCGCTAATGCCAGGGTTAGCTTTTGTTTTTTCATTTTTCTATTGAAATAACGAGGTTATAATTTTTAAAAGTTTTTTGTAGGATGGTGATACAATCCTCAAAATCATCTGTTGGTAAATAGCCGGTAAAGTAGAGGTTGGAATTTTGGTTGTTTATTTGGATTTTCTGATCCGGATATGCTGTATGTAATTGGTTGATAACTTCTTGTAGTGGCTTATCGTTAAAATATAATTGATGATTGGTCCATGAAATATATTGCATAGTATCAACCACCGATGTCCTTATTGCTCCCTTATCGATGAGTACCCTTTCCGATGGTTTGATTTTCACTTCCTCGGTGCCCAATTTCATCGCAATTGAGCCTTCCGTTAAAACTGCTTCTTGCTGGTCGCCATGGAATATTAAATTGAACCTAGTGCCATAAACCTTAATTTCCGCTTGATTTTGGGATACAATTTTAAAGGGTTGATTTGATCTTTTACTAACATCAAAAAAACCTTCTCCTTTGAACGATATGATACGTTCTGAAGCTTTTGCAAAGTCACTTTTTTGAACGAGTTCGCTATTGGGTTTCAACAAGATTCTCGTGCCGTCTTCTAAGGTCAATACTTTTATCTTTTTGCTGGTATTGCTATAGCGGAAATAATCAACCTCGGAATTTTCGTTGGATTTCATGAACCATAATGCAGCAAAGCCAATGATAAGGAAAGCGGCGGCAATAGGGATCAGCTTGATGATCTTCGCCTGTTTGGAAATAGTTTTAGGCTGTTGAATATGGGCTAATATAGCGGATGATTTTTCGGGAGAAAGTTGTTTTTCTAATGGAAAGTTCTCCTCAAATCTTTCTAGGTCGAGTAAATGCTGAGGATCTTCTAATGACTGGTATAGTTCATAGAATTCCTTTAACTCATTTTCTGAGCAATTGTCTTGAAGGTACTTGGTATATAAATATTCAAATCTTTCCTTGTCCATGCCGTTTTCAGGTGTTCTTCTGTATTATATACTGACATGCTCAGCGAAAAGACGATGCTGATCAAAAATATTTTTTTCGGAATAGGACCATGTTTTTTTAATATATAAGTCTTAATGGTCTTATTTCCTTTAACTAGTTGATCTCTAACGGTGTTGATGGAAAGATTTAGGTGTTGAGCAATTTGGGTATTGCTCAAGTTTTCCATTCTACTTAACCAGAAAATATGTTTTCTTTTTTCAGGTAATTGTTCAATGGCTTCGGAATAGATCCTTTTTAATTCTCGGTATTCCTGCTCTTCTTCATTGTTATTGCAGAAATTGCTATTTACCTTCAA
Source organism: Sphingobacterium sp. CZ-2 (assembly GCF_004526235.1). Classification (GTDB taxonomy): domain Bacteria; phylum Bacteroidota; class Bacteroidia; order Sphingobacteriales; family Sphingobacteriaceae; genus Sphingobacterium; species Sphingobacterium tenebrionis. Next base: position 1,995,474 of record NZ_CP038159.1, read on the forward strand.
TTGGTTCGAAGCATAGACTTGGAATTTGGCCTTCTTTTTCAGTTCATCATGCACTTGGTTCTTACAAATGGTAAATAAATAAGCTTTCGGATTGTTTTCAAAATCCAACTGGTCAAAATTGTTCCAGATTTTAATGAAAACCTCTTGCACGACATCGGCAGCTATATCCTCATCCTTTAAATGATTTAAAGCATAAATATAAAGCAAAGTATGATATTGATAAAAAAATGATTCGAATGTTGTCTCCCCTGTATTAGAGGAAATTGATTCTTCTTTTTCTGTCATACAATAGGGTAATTAAAAGAAATTGTGTCCTTATGAAATTTCGTGCTAAGAACGGTTTATAATGTTAATAGAAGATTAAGTTAATAATAAAATAAATATAAAAGAATAATTGCAATATTATTTACAACACCAGCTTTTTAACCAAAGGCTTCCCATCCTTTACCCCATAAAACAGAATATAATCCACCTTGGTCGACAATCCCGACGTCCCATCTTTCTGCCTAATAAAAATCCGTTTGAGGATAAAACTGGTCCCAGCAACCGTGGTACTCACATAAGGATTCCCCTTAGATGGAAAATGAAGAAATAACTTTTGTTCAGGTAGGGAAACAATAGAAGCCTCATAACTATTATTCTTCAAAAGCTTCGAATCAATTCCATACGCAAAATTCTTTTGAATGATCGTCAATGGCCTTATAACCCCACCATTGTCAAATAATTGGCGATAAACCTGAATGGGTTCATCCTTATTTATCGTTTTATCCGATTTATAATTCAGACTGTAGATATAGGTATTCTTCCCCCGGTTATGCTGTATATAAAACAAAACCCCATCCATGCGGGTGGGGGTAGGATAATTGTCCTGCCCCAAAGAGACAAGACAATTTATAATAAGTAGGCATATTAATAGCAATCTGTTCATTTCCAGTCTCTAATTTGACATGAAAATACAGAATCGTTTATTAATAAGCGATGAATTTTAAGTTAACTATTGTCTATTTCCACCGCCACCCATAAAACGGGTGATCAACCAGATCAATAAGGCAACAATAACAACGACGAAGATGATCCCTGACCATAGACCTGCCTTAAATATCCCCTCAATAACGGAACATCCAGTCAATAAATTCGTCATTAAAAATAATAATAATACTCCGTTGATTCTTTTCATAGTGCAATTGTCTTTATTAATAAACAATAAGGCATGGAAAAGGTTTGACCAAAAAAAATCAGGCCGAACATAACGTTCGGCCTGAAAACAAATTATATTTTATAATCAAAAATGCGTAGGCTTATTCAGCTCTTAAAATCTTGGCAGCTTCTACCATAGATTCCAATGCTGCTTTAGTTTCCGGCCATGCACGAGTTTTCAAACCACAGTCAGGGTTAACCCATAATTGCTCCGAAGGAACAACCGCTTTTGCTTTACGCAATAGGTCTACCATCTCTTCTGTGCTAGGAACGCGTGGCGAGTGGATATCATAAACACCAGGACCAATATCATTTGGATATTTGAAGTCAGCGAAAGCATCCAATAATTCCATTTGAGAACGTGAAGTCTCGATCGTAATTACGTCAGCATCCATTGCTGCGATATCTTGGATGATATCATTGAACTCAGAGTAACACATGTGTGTATGGATCTGCGTATCATCATCCACATTCGAAGAAGATACACGGAATGAACGTACAGCCCAATCCAAATACGCTTGTTGATCAGCTTTACGCAATGGTAATCCTTCGCGGATAGCTGGCTCATCGATCTGAATGATTTTGATACCTGCTTTTTCCAAAGCTTGAACCTCATCAAGGATCGCTAATGCGATTTGGTAAGTCGTGGTTGAACGAGGTTGATCGTTACGTACGAAAGACCATTGAAGAATAGTAACAGGACCAGTTAACATTCCTTTTACCGGACGGTTGGTCAATGATTGTGCATAAGCAGACCAACGAACAGTCATATCTTCAGGACGGTAAACATCACCATAAATAATCGGAGGTTTCACACAACGAGAACCGTATGATTGAACCCAACCGTTTTGAGTGAATGCATAACCTGCTAATTGCTCACCGAAGTATTCCACCATGTCGTTACGCTCAAATTCACCATGTACCAATACATCGATATCCAATTGCTCTTGTAAACGGATGGTTCTTTCTGTTTCTTCAGCAATTTCTTTATCGTATTGTTCTTGGGAAATAGCACCTTTTTTCAAATCAGCTCTCCATTTACGAACATCTTTGGTTTGTGGGAAGGAACCGATAGTCGTAGTTGCATAATCAGGAAGATTGAACTTCGCTTTTTGCGCTTTTTTACGATCATTGAATTTAGAAGTACGTGTAGCGTCTTCATCAGTGATGTTGTTTACACGGGTTTTAACTTCTGGTTTGTGGATCAATGGAGAAGTACGGCGGCTTTCGTTTGCTGCTTTGTTGGCTTCGAAACGTTTTTGTGTTGCTGCATCTACTTCACCTTCTGCCAATACCGCTAAGTCTTTTACTTCAGCTAATTTCTGTTTAGCGAACGCTAACCAGTTTTTAACTTCCGCAGGAAGAGACTCTTCGTTGTTTTCGTTGTCCAAGTCAAAAGGAACGTGCAATAGAGAAGAAGAAGGAGCAACCCATACACGGTCTTTTCCTAATTTCTCAACTGCTTGGTTGATTTTTGTCAAGGATTTTTCGTAATCATTTTTCCAAATGTTACGGCCTTCAACCACCCCTAAGGAAAGGGTTAGGTTAGCAGGAACTTTCGCTAATATAGAGTCGAGTTGATCTTCACCACGAACTAGATCCAGGTGAAGCGCGTGTACAGGAAGTGCCAAAGCAGTATCTTCGTTATCACGTAATGCCTCGAAATAAGTTGCAACGATTAATTTGATGCCTTTAGCTGCTGCAGCAAGTTTTTCGAAAACTTTTGCGTATAGCGCACGGGTAGCATCGTCGATATCCAAAGCTAAGAAAGGCTCGTCGATCTGTACGTATTGAGCGCCAGCATCAGCCAATTTTGCTAAGATTTCTTCGTAAACAGGTAATAAACTATCGATAAGATCGATACGGTTGAATCCAGCTTCTTTTTCTTTACCTAATAATAAGTAAGTGATTGGGCCGATGATCACCGGTTTAGTTTCAATACCTTGTTGTTTTGCCTCATTGTATTCGCTTAGGAATTTCTCTGAAGTCAATTTGAATTCTTGGTTTTTAACGAATTCAGGAACGATATAGTGGTAGTTTGTATCGAACCATTTGGTCATTTCCATAGCGGTCACATCGACACCACCTTCTTGGAAACCACGAGCCATCGCGAAGTATAGGTCTAAGTTATACTGGCGATCGATTTTGTTCAAAAGGGAGTTGTAACGAGCAGGGATAGCGCCTACAGTTAAGGATAGGTCTAATACTTGATCGTAGAATGAGAAATCGTTAGAAGGGATCAAATCGATGCCTGCATCTTTTTGAGTCTTCCAATTGCCTTCACGGATTTTCAGTCCAGCTTGCAATAATTCTTCCGCGCTGATTTTTTTTGCCCAGTAAGCTTCATTAGCTTTCTTTAGCTCGCGGAACGCGCCCACACGTGGGTAACCTAAATTGTTCGTTAATAACATAAAGTATTTTACTTAATTAATTTTTACTAAAGTCGTTTGCTAAGAGAAGGCTCCTAAGGATTAGTGAGTCCAGCTTATCGTTCCTCTTTAGAGGTAGAATGTAGCACCTTGTCAAGGGACAGGTTGCTAAGGCTTCATCGGGTCTAGTCCCTCTGCCTTTCTCTATAAGCGGTGCTAAGGTAGGGATAAGATTTTATATTAACAAAAAAATATTTCTATATCTTTTATTTATCCCCTGCTAAAACAGAAAAAGCCCCCAGCTTTTACACCAGAGGCTCTTCATGCTATTACTTAATAAATATTTTACCTTTTTACTTAATATGGTATCTGATACCGGTATAGAACATTCTACCTACTATCGGACCCCACACTAAATTCGTGTCGAAATTAGCACCAAACGGGTTGTCATGTGCCAAGATCGGATCTTTTTGGAAGTAGTTGCTCAGGTTCTCACCACCAACATACACATCAAAATTCTTGTTCTTTCCAAATGTTCTGCTCACCTGAGCGTTCATCGTAACATAAGCATCTGATTCCGTTGCCAATTGATACGCCTCTGGATTACCTACCGTACTTGGAAGACGTTTCTTGCCCACCACATTCAAGGTATAATCAAAACTCCATCCCGAATGTAGGTTGTAGGCCAAGTTCATGAATCCACGGTGTTTTGCTGTCAATGGTTTCTGTAATTTTCCGGAAGTATATTCGGTCTGTACATCCAACATACGGTATGCAAAACGTGCTTCGAAGTGCTGTGCCGGCATGAAACGGAATTCTGCCTGAACACTGTTCGAATAGGATTTGCCATCGAGATTATAGAATGCTACTTCTCGTGGGTTTTCGAAATCAACCACGACCTGGTTCTGGAAGTTGTTGTGGAACAATTCTAATGATAAGCCAGACTCACGACCGAACAATTGGAAACTCTGGTCAAATGTAAAGCCTGTATTCCAAGAAACCTCTGGTTTTAATCCATAAGCTGCTTCACCAGACACCAATTGGGCCAAGTCTTTAATAGTACGGCTGGATGCAAAAACACCTAAGTTCTCTGCAAAAACATTCGCTGTACGTTGTCCACGTCCTGAACTGATACGGAAAGTGGTTCCTAAGATAGGCTCATAACGCAATACCGCGCGTGGTGTGGTGAACCAACCATATAGGTTATTGTAATCCTGGCGGATACCCAATACCGCATCGAATTTCTCCGAAGGGCTAAAGGTATATTCTAAGAATGCACCCGCAACCGATTCTTTTCTTCCGAAGTTATAATCGTAATCATTTGTGCTGTTCACACGGCTTAACTGCTCATCCATATCATCATATTGGATGGATGCACCCACTTTGTATTTATGGGTCACATCGGAAATGATATCCTGGAACAATAAGTTGGCATACATGGATTTCTGCTCATTGTCGTAAGCATTCAATCCGAAGAAACTTTCCTGTTTATAGCGGCTTGCTGATAATTGTAGACCGATACTACGGTGTTTGTTGGTCGGGAATACATAACCTAGTTTACCAAAACCTTCAATACGCTCGTTTTTGAAGCCCAAGCCATATTGGTTGGTCGTAAACTTGTCGGTGTCTTCATTGAAATCGATCTGTCCACCAACACGGTCATCATGTAGGAATTTTACCCCAAATTGTGCAATGACACCTTTTCCATTTTCATAATGCCATCTATTGATACCGGAGAATAGGTTTCCAACCGGCATATCCCTAAATCCATTGTCGCTGAAGTTCATCTTCTTATTGTACATGAAGTTGTCATGCAGCAACAATCCTACTGACCATTTTTCGTTCAGGTGGGTAGCAACATTCAGGTTGATATCCGTACGGCCCATATTATTGGCGTAGGCATTGAAATATAATTTATCGGTATTGTGTGGTTTTTTCAATTCCACATTGATCTGTCCAGCCATGTTCTCGAATCCATTGGCAACAGAACCGATACCTTTACTGATGTTGATCGCTTCGATCCAAGTACCAGCGATACTGTTCAAACCAAGGGGAGAGGCAAAACCACGCGGACCTGGTAGGTTTTCTACAGTCAACTGCGTATAGATACCACTTAATCCCAACATCTGGATCTGTTTACTTCCGGTTACCGCATCGCTACTTACCACATCAACTGATGCGTTGGTAGAAAAACTTTCCGAAAGATCACAACAGGCAGCTTTGAAAAGCTCTTTTGCCGTGATGGTTTCCACACGCACAGGACTTAGCTTATTGATATAGTTCGATTTCTGTCTTCTCGAAACAACGATCTCCTTCAATACATTGTTCTTCGCCTGGATCATCACGATATCATGTAGGTTCTTAACCTCCACCGTATCCGAATTCATGCTGGCGTGGGTTACTACCAAGTAACGATATGGTTTTACGTGCATGATCTTGAACACACCATTCTCATTACTCTTTATTTTTTTGGAAGGATCTTCTTTCCAATAAACGGTAACATCAGAAATTGGGGTCAGATCACCACGATCATTTTCATTAACTACTACACCGGTCACCTCATGGTCGTGATCATGGTCATGTCCACCTTTGTCATCCGCTTTCTTAGCATGGTCATGGCCTTCATGTTCATCATGGTCGTGTCCTTCGTGGGATGCATGATCGTGACCTTCATGGTCATCGTGATCATGTCCTTCATGGTCATCTTCTTTTTTGATACCATCGGCACCCATACGTTCATATAGACAGCATTCATGCAATTTGTCATATACCTCTTGCGAAGCACGGAACTCTTTTGTGTCGTGCCCAGCATCAGCAATGGATTTCTTTATTTTATCTACTGTGGTTTTTTTGCTGTCAAAGGTTACTTTGGCCTTTTGGGTTGCCTGATCCCAGGTGATGCTGCTTGCACCGCCATCTTTTCCTGCCTTCTCAATTCGTTTTTTACACATGCCGCAATTTCCGGCCACTTCAAATTCTACCGTATTGGTCTGCGCAAATGCCAGATTGCCCAATAGGATAAATGTTATTAATAAATAATTTTTAAGGGTATTCATAAAATTTAATAAAAAATTGATTCAAATAATGTTTAAATATTTGGAGTCAATTCGATACTAAATTCTATACGTGCAGTTTAAGATGTAGACGGGTTCGAGATCCTGAATAGGAATAAAGGCCAAACTGTGGTACTCTTGGTCAGGATCATCAACAAAGATTTTCCATTGTTCCATGATCCAAGGGATCAGAACCACTGCTGGCGCAAAATTGATTAAATCTGTAAAGGTGGATTTTGACTGTAATTGTTCGCTGTCCGATTTCAAGCTTAATTCCTTGTCCTGACAACATCCTTTCTTACAGGAATCACCGTGTTTATGGGAAGTTTTGTCCTGGCATTTTGAACAATTAGGACAATTCTCATGTGATACTTTGGTGGATTGATCTAGCGATAGAAATGTCGATTTTCCACAATAGTGGAGATAAATTGTTGCCCCCGTACTGCATACAGAATAAATCATTAGGAGTAATATGGCAATAATTTTTCGCATAGATTATCCAAATATAACAATTGTTATGGGAAAATGTTGATAAATTATTTTAATTAATTCTTGCGTGTAAAAAAATTGGTTTTTATATTGGACTCAACTTAATGTAATAAACCTAATAATTTATGGAAACTTTAGCTGCACATCCAAACTTGCTGTATGTTGGCGTTGTAGGCTTAACATGCGCTGCGGGCTTGGTATTTTTCGTTTTCAACAAAATCTTAAGAAGAGTAAATTAATCTCGGGAAATGCTGCCCATAAATTCCAATCCTGTAAATATTGGAATTTATGAAGAGGCTGTGTCATAAAAATGATACAGCCTCTTTTTTTTGGAAGGCTTAATTATGCCCTTTGAAAAATAGATTTTGGTCTTGATTTAAGTGAGGTGTAAGTGAGTTGTAAGTGACTTTATGCACTTACAACTCACTTACATAGTACTTGGAATTTACTTGTACAGCGTTCGTATTTTGGAAATTGTATTTCTGAACTAAAAGAAGATTATTTTATGCCTTGAATAAAGTCCGAAATCTTGTCCAAATAACTATCGGCTGCCAATAGTTTTACGAATGCTGTCCCAACAATGGCTCCATTCACATAGCTCGTTGCTTTTCGGAATGTATCCCGATCATGGATACCAAATCCAATTACAACCGGATTTTTCAAATCCATGTCTTTAATTCTTTTGAAATAAGCTTCCGATTGCTCCTGTATGGCCAATTGCTTTCCTGTTGTGGCATTGGAGGATAGCAGGTAAATAAAGCTGGTAGAAAGATCATCGATCTTACGGATGCGTGCTTCCGAAGTCTGGGGAGTTACTAAAAAGATATTGCTGATTCCATTTTCTTTAAATACATCCTGGTAAAGTTCCTCGTATTCATACATCGGTAGATCAGGGATGATTGTTCCGTTTACACCGACCTCCTTACATTTATTACAAAAATTCTCTACCCCGTATTGAATAACGGGATTTACATAACCCATTAAATAGACAGGAATGGAAACCCTAATCCGGAGGTCTTTTAATTGTTCAAAAAGAATGTTCAGGGTCATGCCATTTTTTAGGGCTTCTTCCGAACTATGCTGTATAGTTGGTCCATCGGCCACAGGGTCGGAATAGGGGAAACCGATTTCCAAAAAATCTGCACCTGCTTTTTCGAGCGCCTCGGCAATATCCAAGGTACTGTCCAAGGATGGATAACCGGCGGTAAAATAGATGGATAGCAATCCGTTTGCTTGTTTGTTTATCTGCATCATGGTTAAAAGCCAAAGTATTTCATATAATTATCAAGATCCTTGTCGCCACGTCCGGAAAGACAGATCACGACGGTTTCATCGCCTTTAAAAGTCATCTTCTCCAAATGCGCTAAGGCGTGGGAGCTTTCGATCGCTGGGATGATCCCCTCCAATTTGGTCAGAAGTAGTCCCGCATTCATCGCTTCCTCATCGGTAGCACTGACATAAGTCCCTCTTCCAGATTTGAACAACCAGGCATGTTGTGGGCCAATACCAGGGTAATCGAGCCCGGCCGAAATGGAATAAGGTTCAATCACCTGGCCATCTTCGGTCTGCATCAGGATGGAGCGACTGCCATGTAGCACGCCTTCTTGTCCCAATTGGGTGGTAGCAGCTGATTCGCCACTGTCAACACCATGACCTGCTGCTTCCACAGCTATGATCTGAACATCCTCATCATCCAAAAAATGGTAGAACATCCCTGCTGCATTCGATCCTCCGCCTACACAGGCCATCACGATGTCTGGGGTCGCTTTTCCGGTTTTTTCCAACAGTTGCTTCCGGGTTTCTTCAGAAATGATGGACTGAAAGCGCGCCACCATGTCGGGATAGGGATGTGGTCCAACCACCGAACCGATGATGTAGTGGGTATCCACCGGATTGTTTATCCAATCTCTTAAGGCTTCATTGGTCGCATCTTTTAATGTTTTGCTGCCCGAAGTGGCCGCAATGACCGTAGCTCCCATCATTTTCATCCGGGCAACATTTGGCGCCTGACGCTGAATGTCGATCTCACCCATATACACCACACATTCCAAACCTTTCAGGGCACAGACTGTCGCAGTTGCCACACCATGCTGCCCAGCGCCGGTTTCGGCAATGATCCGTTTCTTGCCCAGTTTTTCTGCCAAGAGAATCTGACCGATGGTATTGTTGATCTTATGCGCTCCGGTATGGTTCAGGTCTTCACGCTTCAGGAAAATATTGGTACCGTATTTTTCCGATAGCCTTTTTGCTGGATACAAAGGGGATGGACGGCCTACATAATCCCGTAATAATTGTTCAAACTCTTCCTTAAACGAAGGGTCTTCTATGATGGAAAGGTATTGTTGTTGTAATTCTTCTACATTGGGATACAGCATTTCGGGGATGTATGCTCCTCCGAATGGGCCATAATACCCTTTTTGGTTTACTTGATATTTACTCATGGTGTATGGTTTTCAATGCTTCTTTTATTTTTTCGATATCTTTTAATCCCGGCTCGAGTTCGAATTTGGAGTTTAGATCCAGGCCAACTAATCTGGCATCATCAAATGCCAATGCCTCGGAAAGGTTTTCTAAGGAAAGTCCGCCACTTAGGAAATAAGGTTTTTGATAGGGATAAGATGTTAATTTCTCCCAATTGAAGGTATGGCCTGTACCGCCGTAGGCTGCGCTCTTGCTGTCGAAAAGGAGGTAATCTACCTGATCTAGAAAAGGGGATACCTTAGTCCAGTCAAAATCCTCATCAATGCCAAATGCCTTGATGACTTCCATTCCCAACCCTTTAAGGTCTTTTGCCAATGCCGGTGACTCATCGCCATGCAATTGGATGACCTTCAGGTCGTATTGTTTTATTGCCGACGTAATTTCCGATAGGCTGGCATTTACAAAAACGCCCGTTTTCTTTAATCCTGGAGCATCTGCTAATGTCGACAGGTTGCCCACATAGCGAGCGGATTTCGGATAAAAAATGTGGCCAATGTAATCAAGAGGTAAGCCGGCCAGTTCCTTGATATTCTCAGGGTCTCGCATGCCACATACCTTGATCAATATATTTCTCTTAGGCATTTATCAGTTTTTTAAGGCTCTCTTCTGCTTTTAATCCCAATAAGGATGCTTCGGCTTCATAGTAGCAATCGGCAAAGCTTTTTTCCGGATGGAAAGTTTTGATGGCGAAGGCGGCATTGCTCATCACTACATTGTTCTGTACATCTGTGCCTTCACCTTGAATGATCTTCTTGAAGGTATTCGCCGATTCTTCTACCTGATCTCCACCGGCCAGATCTGCCGCTGCAACAGGTTGGAAACCTAATTCCTCTACTGTATAATAATTCTCACCCGCATTGTTGATCACTTTGAAATCGCCGGTCAGGGATATTTCATCGTATCCATCCATGGAATGGATGATGCTATATTGTTTATTGCTGTTCTGATACAGGTAAGCATATAGCCTTGCGAGTTCTAGATTGAATACCCCAACCGATTGGAATTTGGGATTGGCAGGATTCGTTAATGGGCCGAGCATATTGAAGAAGGTCTTCACCCCTAATGCCCGACGGATTGGGGCCACAGTTTTCATGGCAGGGTGGAAGAGTGGGGCATGTAGGAAACAGATATTGGCTTCGTCAAGCTGTTTCTTTAAGGCATCGCTGTCTGCGGTAAAGGTATAACCTAAGGATTCCATCACATTGGAAGATCCACAGCCCGATGATACCCCTACATTACCGTGTTTGGCTACTTTATAGCCAGCACCCGCCACGACAAAGGAGGATAAAGTGGATATGTTGAAGGTGTTTTTTCCATCTCCACCTGTACCGCACATATCGATCAGGTCATAGCCATCGAAATCAAGTTTATGACATAAATCGTACATGGCATCGCGAAAACCACCCAATTCTTCTACGCGGATGCTGCGCATGCCGTAGATGGTCATGAATGCCGCGATTTGATGCGAATCGTATTTCCCGGTCGCGATATTTGTGAGGATATCGTAAGCTTCTTTTCTTGTAAAAGACTTATATTCAAATAAATGGGCTAAAATTTCTTTCATATCATTGCATAAAAAAAGGCTTGCCTATAAGGCAAGCCCGCTATTTTTTGAGTTCATTAATTCATTCAATAGGTCATTGCCACAACATTAATTGTTGTGCCACCACCAAATTGTATTGAACTGTTGTGCTTTCATTGTAAGTGAAACAAATATCAACGATTGTTTTGATATTTGCAAGAAATCAATTAAAAAAATGATTTTTTGTTAATAGGTAACAAAATGAGCCATCTCTTCTCCTTTAGAAACCAAGGTAAAAGAAGCTATTTTTCCTTCTTCCACATAAATGCTGGTCACCAACCGGTCCTTATGGTATAGAAAGTACATGTTATTCACATCCATATCCTCTGGATCGATATCCCGAACCTCCTTACGTGGTAATTGACTGTAGGTCTTATATTGTATATTCTCCAGTTTTTTGGTCATCAAATTGATTCTGATTTCCTGAAGACTAACTTCCAGGTAATCATACATCTCATCGGAAGGGTCATTTACGGTAACATATTGACTAAGGATCACATCCAATGCATTCTCTTCGTTTGCTAGGTCATGTATAAAATTCTTGACCAAGGATAGATTTTCCTTGCTTGATTTGCTTTCCATATGCTCCATTTTAGCCTGATTAGGTTTTGCCTGTGCGAAAGAGATCAAAGGACTGATGGACAATATCAAATACAGTAAATCCGGTTTCATGTTTAATTTATTTAGAATCTTTGACCAATAAAAACATAAAAGGATTAAATAAAAAGCGCCTCTTGATAAAAAGGCGCTTTTTATTTGAATTTAATATTCATCTTCATTGAAAAAGAAATCATCTTTTGTTGGATAATCCGGCCAGATTTCCTCGATGTTCTCGTATGGTTCACCATCGTCTTCCAACGCTTGAAGATTTTCAATCACTTCAACAGGTGCGCCAGAACGGATAGCATAATCAATCAATTCATCTTTGGTAGCCGGCCAAGGAGCGTCTTCTAAATGCGAAGCTAATTCAAGTGTCCAATACATATCTCTTTAATTAAGTTACATTTTTCGCAAAAATAATATTTAATTTAACTAATGCAAGAAATTTCCCTTTAATTCTTTGTTAATGGGTGTATGTATCAGATAATCAGATTTCTAAAATGAAAAATTTATTTACGGTTATTGTATTCCGTCCAGACTTTATTCATTTTTTCGTAGACTTCCTGCTCAAAACTCTTATCGTTATCATGCAGTTTCGGGTCGGTCTGTATAGGTTTTAATACCGTGATTTCAATTACGCCGGGTCTGGATCCATATGTTGATCCATCATCAAACATGATTTTCCAGGCATTGTGGATCACCACAGGAAGGATGGGGATATTGTTTTCTACCGCCATTTTAAAGGCGCCGGCTTTAAAAGGATGAAGTATCGGCGGATAACCATCGTCTATTTTTCCTTCCGGGAAAATAACCACGTTTTTTCCCTGTTGTAGCAATTCGGTCGCACGCTTATATGCTTTAAAGGAGGATATCTTACTTTCCCTCTTAACAGGAATATCGATCGTACGGAAGAATATCCTGGTAACCGGATTGTCCATCAATTCGATCTTTCCAATAAAAGAAAAAGGTTTTGGACACAAGTAGGTCAACGCCGTAATGTCCAGTATAGATGTATGGTTCGGGCAGATGATGTAATTTTGGGACCAATCTACCGGTTCTTCATAATGCACTTTAATCCTTATACCCACCAGGTATAAACTGGTCACACTGATCCATTTACGGAACCATACAATAGAGTTGTAATGCTTCTCCGGGTTTTTCGCTAAAAAATAAAGAATAGGGTAGCTGAGGATGTAGAAAAATAGTACCGCAGCGAAATAGAAAAACCTATGCATGGAGGAGTATTTAGTAGTAAGTATTTAGTATTTAGACCGGTTTTGAGTATTTAGTAGTAAGTATTTAGTATTTAGACCCTGGCGGCTTAATAGTTCATTTAAAACTTTAAAATTATTTAAATATTCAAAATCTTTTTTAACAAACATAGGTCTAAATACTAACTACTATATACTAAATACCTCTAGAAGACATAGGTCTAAATACTAACTACTATATACTAACTACTTCTAGAAGACATAGGTCTAAATACTAACTACTATATACTAAATACTAGCGAGCGATAGCTGAGCTATCGCCACATTTCCGCATAGTATTTATGGAACAATGGAATTGTTTCGATACCTTTTAGGTAGTTTTCAATGCCATATTTTTCATTAGGGGAGTGCAGGTTGTCGCTGTCTAGTCCGAAACCTAACAATACGGTTTTAATACCTAATTCTTTCTCGAATAGGGCAACGATTGGAATCGAGCCACCACCACGAGTAGGTATAGGTTTTTTGTTGAATGTTTCTTCAAGTGCTTTCTCTGCTGCTTTATAGGCGATGCTATCGGTAGGAGTAACCACTGGCTCGCCACCATGATGAGGTTTTACTTCTACTTTTACCGATTTTGGAGCGATGGCTTCAAAATGGTCTTTGAATAATTTCGTGATACGCTCCGAGTTTTGGTTAGGAACCAAACGCATAGAGATTTTTGCGAAGGCTTTAGAAGGTAAAACTGTTTTTGCACCTTCACCGATATATCCACCCCAGATACCATTTACCTCCAAAGTAGGACGGATACCGGTACGCTCGATCGTTGTGAATCCTTTCTCGCCCCATAATTCCTGAACACCTAAATCTTCTTCATAGGTTTCGATATCAAATGGCGCTTCGTTCAATGCTTTTCTTTCTGCTTCAGTCAATTCTAACACATCATCATAAAATCCTGGGATGGTGATGTGGTTGTTTTCATCATGCAAAGAAGCGATCATTTTAGCCAGGATGGTTGCTGGGTTTCCAACTGCTCCACCGTAAACACCAGAGTGAAGGTCGCGGTTTGGACCAGTTACCTCTACCTCTACGTAAGATAGTCCACGAAGACCTGTTTCCAACGATGGGCTTTCCAAGCTGATCATCGAAGTATCCGAAATAACAATCACATCGGCTTTTAAACGTTCTTTATTGGCACTTACAAAAATACCTAAGTTGGCCGAACCAACTTCCTCTTCACCTTCGATCATGAATTTAACATTACATGCCAAAGCATCGTTCTTCATCATGTATTCGAAAGCTTTCACGTGCATGTAGAACTGACCTTTATCATCAGCTGCACCACGAGCATAGATTTTACCATCACGTACGGTAGGTTCAAATGGTGGAGTCTCCCATAGTTCAATAGGATCTGCCGGTTGCACATCGTAGTGTCCATAAACCAAAACAGTAGGTAAAGATGGGTCGAAGATTTTTTCTCCGTATACAATTGGGTAGCCTGCTGTAGGACAAATCTCTACATTATCTGCTCCTGCATCTTTAAGTTTTTGTGCTACAAATTCCGCGGTGTTCAATACGCCTTCTTTAAATTGAGGGTCTGCACTTACTGACGGAAAGCGCAATAATTCAAATAATTCTTCTAAGAAGCGATCCTTATTTGCTTCTACATAGTCTTTGATATTTTGCATTTTTAATGGGTTTTTACAAATGTAATGAAATATATTTTAGTAAGGCTGTAACAAATTGCCCCCAGGGTCGACAAATGAAATGAATTGAATGGATCAGCTAGCTATCCGATTGCTGTTAATTATTTGTTAAAACGAAATGCTTTTAACCGTATTTCTCAGTTTTGTGATAATTTTGCGTACCATTTAATCCTTTGAACTTTTTTATTAATTCTATGAAATTTTTTACAAGCGTTTTTCTAACCCTCTTTTTCGGTTTGATCTCCTTGCAGACTTTTGCCCAGAAAAAAATTACTGGAGAGATTCTTTCAGAAACCGACAAAACAAAACTTAGCAATGCCAGCGTGATGCTATTGCAGGCTAAAGATTCCATTTTGGTGGATTTTGCCCGAGTAAATCAAGATGGTAAGTTCAGTATCAACAATCCGGATACGGCAGATTACCTATTGATCGTAAGCTATCCAAAATTTGGTGAGTACTTCCAGAACATCAAAAAAGGAACTGGTGATTTGGCATTGGGACAGATCAGTTTACAATCCGCCGCCAGTTTGATCGAAGAAGTTTTGGTGACCGGAAAGATTCCGGTCGTGGTCAAAGGGGATACGGTCGAATATGACGCATCCAGCTTTGCAACGGAAAAGAATGCGAAGGTGGAGGATCTTTTAAAGGTATTGCCAGGGATTTCGGTCGATGCGAGTGGAAAGATTACCGCGCAGGGTAAGACTGTAGAAAAGGTATTGGTTGACGGAGAAGAATTCTTCGGAGACGATCCTACCTTAGTGACCCGTAATATCCGTTCGGATATGGTGGATAAGGTGCAGGTATATGAGAAGAAAACGGAAGCGGCTGAACGTACAGGCGTGGATGATGGAACGCGTGTGCAAACCATCAATGTGAAATTGAAGGAAGAAGCGAAGAACGGTATGTTCGGAAAAGCGGAAGCCGGAGGGGGTACCGATGGTGATAATGGTTTCTACTTAGGAAAATTAGCCTTAAACCGATTCAAAGGATCGACTAAAATCTCCGCTTTTGGAGTGGGTGCCAATGATGGAACCATCAGCTTAGGTTGGGAAGATGAAGAGAAGTTTGGAATGGGCGATGGTGGAATAGAGGTTATGGAAGATGGAGGGGTAAACTTCAGCTTCGGTGGTGATGCTTTCAGCAATTGGAATGGAAAGGGACAACCGAAGGCTTTGACCGGTGGGGTATCTTATATGGATGCTTGGAAAGACAAAAAGCATAAGTTGAACTTAAGCTATAAGTATGGTCAGATCGAAAATAATTTTTCGGATAATTTTATCCGCGAGACGCCAACCGAAGGTGGCTATTTGAACAGCAATACCACCAACAATAATCAAACAGATGCGAATAGACATCGTTTCAATACCAAATACGATTATGCGATCGATTCATTAACGGCATTGACGCTAAAGGTTTCTGGCTCAAGAGAAAAGAATACCAATAGTTTAATGGTAAATGGGGAGACTTTCCAGGATGGTACAAAAGTATCGGATAACAGTAGTGAGCAACGTGGGGAGACAACAACGCAAAACGTTTCCTACGATGCCTATCTAACTCGTAAATTCAAGAAAGAAGGCCGTTCATTGGCTTTGCGTTTCGCAGGTAATAATTCAGAAGACGAAGGCGATCTTTTATTGGAATCTGAAAACAACAATTATGCTTTGGGAACTTCCCAAGTAATCGATCAATTGAAGAATAAGACGTCCAATTCGGATAACATCGTTTCTTCCGTGACGTATACAGAACCTTTGGGCAAGCTTTTCAGAACCTCCTTCAATTATGAGTTTGCATCCTCTAAAACCCATGCCATTGTAAATTCCTTCAATAAGGATGCAAGTGGTGGCTATACGGTATTGGATGATGAATTCAGTAATGACTTCAACTTTAACACCACCCGCAATTCCGGAGGAATCGGTTTTGGATATAAGACGGAAAAGATCGATGTGTATCTGAATAATGTGCTTCGTCATGATGACTTGAGCCAAATGAACAATTATGCAAATACAGGGCTGAGCAGGGATTATCTGACCTATAACCCGAACGCTTATTTGCGATACAACATTTCAAAATCTAAACGTATTAACTTAAATTATAGCTATCGCAATAGTTTGCCTTCGCTGTTCCAGATTCAACCATTACGTCAGAATACGGACCAGATGAACGAATATTTTGGTAATGAAAACCTGGTTCCTTCCAAATCAAGTAGCTTCGGGTTAGGGTTCAACTCCTGGGATATGATGAAAGGTAAATATATCTACCTATGGGCAAATGCAGGACAGACCATCGATGCGATCCAGACCAATGTGGTGATCGAAAAAGGAGGTTTAAGGAAGCTTTATTACGAGAATATGGATAAAAACTCCACCAATGTATCGGTTTATGGAGGTGCCGGATTTGACCTGATCCGTAAATGGCAATTAAAATCCAACTTCAATCTGAATGCCTCATACAATAGATACTATAATTATATTAACGATAGAACAATTGCGAATCCTTCTGATGAGTTTGCGGAGAACGTAAATGACAATTTTAATTACGGACTGAGCATCGGTTTTGAAAGAAACACGACGAAGAAAGTAGATTTCAACTGGACCTTTACACCAGGGTTCCGTACCTTGAAAACTTCGTTGAACCCAGAACGTAACAGTGACGGATTCACCTTCAACAGTGATCTGACGGTGAAAGCTTACCTTCCTTGGAAAATTACCTTATATGGAGAGGGTACTTATGACTACGAAGCACCTACGGATGCTTTACCTGAGCGTTTTGAACGTATTCTTTTCAAACCGGGGATTTCCAAGAAATTCTTGAAAAGTGAAGGTCTGATCTTAGACTTTTATGTAAATGATGTGTTCAATCAGAATAAAGGGTTCAGCAGATCGCAGTACAACGGAGCGATTACACAGAATACCTACAACACCATCTCCAGGTATTACATGTTGAAGTTAACTTGGGAGTTCACTAAAATGATAGGAGTAAATTAATCATGAAAAAGCATTTATATATAGCCGTTTTATTTTTTCTAGGCCTAGGTTTGCAAGCGGCGCAAGCACAATACGCCTATTTCCCAACTGAGGGAGCAATTACATACGAAAAGACCATCCACATCAAGAACTTGATGAGACGTTATATGAACAGTTTAAAGGACGGGGATATGTCGCGGACGTATATGGAACAAATGGTATCAAAATCTCCGGAGACAGCTGTTTTGGAAAGGAAGTTATCCTTCCGTGGCAATGAAACCTATTTTGAACCGATGCCTCGTGAACAGAACCAATTGGTTACCCAAATGCTGATGATGTTGGATAATGGGGCTAAAGTCTATCAAAACCTGGAAAAAGAACAAGTATCCATGGCGATGGATTTTGGTGGTTCTGCCATCGTTGTTCAGGATAGCTTAACGGACGTAAAATGGAAGATTACCAATGAATACAGAAACATTGCTGGCTACGATTGCCGCCGTGCGAATGGAATTACCTTAGATTCTGTATATGTGGTTGCTTTCTATACCGATCAGATCCCTACTTCAGGAGGACCGGGAAGTATCCATGGTTTACCAGGGATGATCTTAGGGTTTGTGGTTCCGGAGCAGCACTTCAACATCTACGCAACCAAAGTGGAAATGACCGCGCCTACCATTAAGACCGATATCTTCAAGAAAAAAGATAAGCCCAATACCCGCAGAGAGGTCAAGGCTAAAATGAAAGAAGTAATGGGACAATGGATGACCGATAAACAGATTGATCTCATGATGGCCAGTCTATTCCTATAGACGAGGAGCCAATAGCTAAAAAAGCCCGATTCAATGGAATCGGGCTTTTTTATTTTCAAAAATAAGCAAGCTTATTTTTTACCTTCGTTTTTCTTAGAAGTTACTTCGTTACGAATTTCTTGTGCTAATGTTTTGATGTCTTGTAAACCTTTACGCACGCGTGTTCCAGCAGCAGAGTTACCGTTGTTGAAGAATTTTTCTGCGTCAGCTTCGATAGAAGCTACTAGCTCTTTTAATTTAGTGTAGTTTTCCATTTTTTAATTAATATAATTTTAGTTTTTCTTAATTAATTCTCTAATATATCATAAATATACAAAAGGAATACAAACAAAGCGAATTTTGTAATCTTTTTTTATGTTTCAAAACACCGTTTTGAGGCAATTACTCCACAATTTTCAATTCGTCGATGATGTTTGTTGCTCCAGCGAACTTGTCGATGATGAACAATACGTATCGAATATCTACTGAAATTGTACGTTGCAATTTAGGATCGAAAATCACATCACCAGCCATTGCCTCGATGTTACCATCAAAAGCTAAGCCAATAAGTTCGCCATTGCCATTCAATACCGGGGAACCTGAGTTACCACCTGTGATATCCTGATCGCTCAAGAAGTTCACCGGCATGTATCCAGCTTTGTCTGCATAACGTCCATAGTCCTTATTTTCATATAGTTCCATTAAACGTTTAGGAAGATCGAACTCTTCATCACCTGCTTTGTATTTCGCGATCGTACCTTTCAAGGTCGTGTAATTATTTACTTTGGCGTCGTTGCGAGCATCCTTAGGAAGGGCACGAATGGTACCATAAGTTAAGCGTAAGGTTGAGTTTGCATCTGGGTAATATTTTCCTTTTGGATCCATTTCCAATACACCTGCAATGTACTTACGGGTAGCCGCTTGGAACTTATCCGTCAATGTTGCCAACTCCGGATTGCTCTCACGACTTTTTTCTACCAATGCATTAGAAATTTTTAACAAAGGATCGTTTGTAACTTTCGATGCATCTGGATTTTTCAAATAAGCTTCCAATTTCGCTTTAGAACCGAATATACTGTTATCAAATGCTTGTTGAACATCTGCTTGGAAATTACCATTGTTTTTGTTTGCCATCTCGCGGATGTATGGAGCAATGTTTCCTGCTTTTGCAGCATAAAGATTCAACTCATCTGCCAACACATCTACTTCCAACGGCATATAGGCCTTATCGTAATTGTCATTGATGAACGCTTGTAAACGTGTTGCTAATTCTGCACGTTTTGCTTGGTCTAAGCTAGCATATTGTTGCAATGCAGAACTTAATGAATAAGGTAGGGAAGCAAAAGTAGAAGAACGCATCATGCCTGTTAAATAGTTATCATGTCTAGCCTTTTCATTGGTTTTTGCATAATATTCATTAATCGTGCTGATCACATCGCCGTATTCTGCTTTATTAACTGCTTTGTTCGCCCATTTGTTGAATTTCTTCTCTTGTTTTGCTTTTGTAGCTGCGGTCTTGTGCTTCGTTAATGCATCGATCATCCCTTGTCTGTTTTTCCAGTAGTTAGCAACACCAGAATATTTAGAGGCATAATTGATCTTAACAGATTGGTCTTTATCCATGTATTTTTTCATGGCATCCATACCCACTTTCGAAGCTTCCACCCAAGCCGGGTAAGCGAATTTCACATTCTGATCGATACCTGCTGCATTCATCCAACGGTTGGTACGGCCAGGGTATCCTAAGATCATGGAGAAATCACCTTCTTTGATTCCTTTGATGCTGATCGGAAGGAAATGTTTTGGTTTCAATGGTACATTCTCTTTGGAGTATTCTGCCGGGTTACCGTTCTTATCACCATATACACGGAAGATCGAGAAGTCACCGGTGTGGCGTGGCCATTCCCAGTTATCGGTATCTCCACCAAATTTACCAATGCTGTTCGGAGGAGTACCTACTAAACGTACATCGGTATAATCTTGGTAAACGAAATAATAATATTCATTTCCGTTGAAGAAAGGACGTACAGAAACCACATATTTACCACCTTCACTATTCTCTGCCTGGATCTTTGCAATCTCTTGGTTAATGATTTTCTCTCTTTCCTTCTCGGTCATTTTATCATTTACCAATCCTAAAATACGTTTGGAAACATCATCCATACGAACGAAGAAACGAACGAATAAAGATTTAGGTTTTAGCTCTTCGCTATGGTTTTTTGCCCAGAAACCATTGGTTAAATGGTCGTTTTCAGGCGTAGATAATTCAGCGATGGCGCCATAACCACAGTGGTGGTTGGTGAACACCAATCCGCTTCCAGATACGATCTCTGCTGTACATCCACCGTTGAATTGTACGATCGCATCTTTTAGGCTGGAGTTGTTAATGCTGTATATCTCTTCAGCAGAAAGCTTCAACCCTTTTTTTTGCATGTCGGCCTCATTCATCTTTTTCAGATACATCAGGAACCACATACCCTCGTCCGCAAACGAGAAGGTGCTAACTAGGGTCAGCACACATAATAATACCAGTTTTTTCATATCAACCTATTTTGTAGTATCACAAATTTAGAAAAATGTTTCGCTATCTTTGCAAGGATGGCATCATTTGAAGATTTTAAACTCAACAAGCAGCTTCTCAATGCGGTTGCAGAAGCAGGCTATACCATTCCAACGGAAATTCAGGAAAAAGCAATCACCCCTGTTCTAGCAGGACAGGACGTGATGGGAATTGCCCAAACCGGAACGGGAAAGACTGCAGCTTATGTACTACCCATGCTGATGAAGCTGAAATATGCACAAGGCAATGACCCTCGGGCGCTTATCTTAAGCCCTACCCGGGAATTGGCTATGCAGATTGAAGAGAATATCCGTTTGTTCTCCACCTACCTGGATTTACGTACCGTATTATTATACGGTGGTCTAGGTCCTAAAACCCAAAAAGAAAAACTGGCAAAAGGCTGTGATATTATTGTCGCTACACCAGGTCGCTTCTTGGATCTTTACCTGGAAGGAGAGATCAATACAAAAAGCCTGAAGTTTTTGGTGTTGGATGAGGCAGACAAGATGATGGACATGGGATTCATCAGTAAAATCCATCGGATTTTGGAAATCGTGCCACGTAAGCGTCAAAACTTACTGTTCTCGGCCACCATGAGCGAATTAGTTCGTAAGATTGCAGGAGATTTCTTGGAATTCCCAACTGTAATAGAGGTGACGGAACAAGCTACACCCGCCAAAACAGTCGAACAAAGTCTATATCATGTACCTAATTTAAAGACGAAGCTGAATTTATTACAGCATTTCTTTAAGGATGATCAGGCTTTTACAAGGGTCATCGTTTTCTGTAAAACAAAAACCGTGGCCGATAATATATTTGGTTATCTGGAGCGTAAATATGGACCAGAAGCGGTGCGTGTGATCCACGCCAATAAAGGACAAAATACCAGGATCAATTCGATTAATTCCTTCAAAGAAGGATCAGTACGGATCTTGGTCGCTACGGATGTGGCAGCTAGAGGATTGGATGTGACCCAGGTAAGCCATGTGATCAATTTTGATGTACCGATCGTTATTGAAGATTATGTACATCGCATTGGCCGTACGGGAAGAGCCTATAATACTGGTGATGCGATTACCTTCTGTAATCCAGCTGAAGAATATTATGTCGCGAAGATCGAAAAGTTGATCAAGCAAACCATTCCAGTGAAGGAGATGCCAGCGGAAGTGGTACTGGAGAAAACACCGTTCGATGAAAAACAAGCAATTGCCCGTGAAATAGATAACCAGAAAAAGAAGGACGATCCTGATTTCAAAGGTGCTTTCCATGAGAAGAAATATGCCATGAAGATGAACAACAGAAAGTCGTCTGGCCGGGGGCCGGGAGCAAAGGGCGCAGGAAAAGGGAAAGGACCTAAGAAAGGGCCTTCAAAACCTGGAAAAAGAAGATGAAATTAACTCCCCTCAATATCACATTGGCCTGTATTATCGTATGGTCAATCTCTGAAATGGGCGATACAAAGGAACACTTGTTTTCCTGGGGATGGCTCATTTTGTTGATTGTTGTCCTGATTATTCTGGATATCCTGTTCCGATTATGGACCAAGGATGTCAAGAAATTATGGATGATGCAGATTGGCTTTGTGCTCGTAGTGGGGATCATTAGTATATTGATAAATACACAGTTTTAGATATGAAAAAAGCAGAAATAAAGCTCCAAGTAGAATTGGATGATAAGAATGTTCCAGAGCAGATCCTATGGAGTTCATCAGATGGCGAGTCAAGTGATGAATTGCCGGCAAAGGCTATGTTTTTAGCTTTATGGGATAGCCAATATAAAAATTCCATGCGTATTGATCTTTGGACCAAGGATATGCCGTACGATGAAATGAAAAGATTCTTTTACGAGACTATGCAAACCTTGGGCGATTCTTTCCTTAGAGCATCTGGAGGTGATCCAATGGCCGAAAAAGTAATTGCCGATCTTCGGGATTATTGTGCACATTATGCCGATAAAATGGAAATATTAGAACAACAGAATTAATTTCAACTATACACAACAATTAAGGACATGAATTATTTTTTGGTAAAGTCAGAGCCCTTCAAGTATAGTTGGGAACAGTTTAATAAAGATGGTGAAACTTTCTGGGACGGTGTTCGTAATTATCAAGCGAGGAACAACCTGAAAGCCATGAAAAAGGGTGATCTTGTTCTATTCTACCATTCCAATGAAGGGAAGGAAATTGTAGGTATGGCGAAGGTGGTCAAGGAATTTTACCAAGATCCAACGACCGAGGATGAGCGTTGGGTAGTGGTGGATCTGGCACCAGTTGAAACATTCAAGGTTCCCGTAACCCTGGAAACCATTAAAGCTGATCCACAATTGCAGGATATTGCCCTGGTCAGACAGGGACGATTATCGGTGATGCCCTTGAAAAGAGAAGAATTCGATCGATTGGTCGCTATGGGTACTGGCGAGTAGATCGGATAGCGTCGCTCATTCAATATCCATGTTTACACAGTGAATAGCCTTATTCACTCATTCTTTTTTAATCTCCTAAATATTTAATTTACCTTTAATAAGGATGTATGCAGACAGGCATAATGCCCATACATCCTTATTGACTAATAATATATGCTTTACCATGATAAAAGCGGTTATTTTGGATGATGAAAGCCGTGGGAGCACCTTGCTTCAACATAAGCTTCAGGATTTCATGGAGGTAATTGAAGTGATCGCTGTTTATAACGATCCCCAGGAGGCTTTACAACAAATAAGAAACCTCAAGGTCGATGTTGTGTTTCTGGACGTGGAAATGCCCATTATGAATGGCTTTGAATTCCTGGAAAGCCTTGGCCAGTTTGATTTTGAAGTCATCTTTGTAACCGCCTATAATATCTATACACTTGATGCGCTGAAGGCGAATGCGCTGGATTACCTGCTCAAACCTGTGGATATGGAGGAGCTCAGTAAGGCAATAGACAAACTGGAATCTAAAATCCAGTTGAAAGAGAAGATCCGGAAAATGGATTTTCACGAATCCAAACCAAATCCTGCTTTAAAAATGGCTTTGCCGACCTCCGAGGGGATACATTTAATTAAAAGAGAAGATATCCTCCGTGTAGAAGCCATGAGCAATTACAGTGTTTTCTACCTCACGAACCTCTCTAAGATCATGGTATCCAAAACGTTGAAAGAGTTTGAGGTTCAGTTGGAAACCGGTAATTTCCTGCGGATAAACCGAAGTATAATCGTAAATTTAGATTATATCATCAAATACAAAAAAGGCGATGGTGGTACAGTGGAGATGATTGATGGTTCAGAACTTGAAGTCTCCGCCAGTAAGAAAAACCTATTGATAGAACGATTATTTTCCACTTAAAACAATCTGTTTTGGCATGCAGGATATTCCTTTTGGTTGTTTTTACCTTTCTGTTTAACTCTACGATTGGGCAGGAAAGAACCTATAATTTTCTGCATTTTACGGTAAAAGAAGGGCTTGCCAGTGATCGGATTGCTGGGTTGGCGAAAGATAGCAAAGGGCTGCTCTGGATCAGTACAAAGAGGGGTTTATCCTATTTTGATGGACTCCGGTTTGTAGATGTCAACCTCAATTACGCCAAGGAAGCTTTTTCTAATAACCTGGGTCGAATTTCCATAGACCAAAAAGACCGTTTATGGATCACTACCCATAATCGTGGCCTACTCTGTTATGATCCGTCGCTTCCGCCAGATCAGGCGGTGAAGTCTTTTTATGCAAAAGTCTCCAATGGTGACCTGATCAAATCCGATCTGTACGATGTGCTGGCTGCTAAGTCTGGTCTTGTTTATTTTGGAGGGCAGGAAACCAATCTTCAGGTGTTGAATCCGGAAACTGGAGAGGTTTCTTTGGTTCACTTCCCTGGATTAACACGCCATACCTTTGCCAGTGTTTATTCCTTAGCGGAGGATCAGGAAGGTAATATATGGATTGGTACCCGGTATAATGGGTTACTGAAATATCATCCCAAAACCAAACAAACGTTATACTTCAACCTGGAAAATCCGGGTGAGAATGCGGTGTCCAGTTTTGCGCTTGCACCGGATGCGGTTTATGCAGGTTATTATGATCATGACGTGATCCGCTTGGATTATGACATGAAGCGATTTCAATCGCAATTGTTGCACTGGAACAAGAATAAAGATTTCTATGATAATTTTGCCAGTGCTTTGGCCTACCTTCCGAAGGAAGATCAATTGCTAGTTGGGCATAATGTTTGGGGTATGGAGATCCTTCATAGGCATAACGGTGAGATCGAACGTATCTCCTGGGATAAACTGATGCCTGAACTACCCAAACCTTCCCGGATACAGGAGATTCTGCCGGTTGAACAAGGCTATTGGATCGGTAGCGAATCGGGATTGTTTTTCTACGCCAATCCATTGAATACTGTTTCTACCTTGATTTCTAACCCCAAATATGCAACAGATCCCATTCAACATATCCGCAATTGGAGGGGAGATCCTTGGTATTTTACACAAACCACTTTTGGCAAGATAAGCCCAGATTTTAAGCAAAGGCTGAGCAGTTTTTCCTTGGATAGCTTAAAGATTAGTGCCATCCATGCGACCTCTTCAGGCCTATTGTTCTCCACTTACGATAAAGGAGTTTATCGTTTCGTGGAAGATAGAAAGAAACTGGAACCCTTGGAAATCATAGGCCATACCCATGGCTTTGGAAAGGCCGATTGCAATAAACTGATCGTGGATACCATCAAGGGAATCCCACATTATTGGATCGGATCCTGGAGCTCAGGACTCTATAAATATAATCTATCGAGCAAAACCATGGAACTTTACCATGAAAAGAATGGATTGCCCAATCAGAAAGTGATCAGTATTGGTAAAGATCCTCGGGGTGAAATTTGGATTGGGATGGATGGTTTTGGCCTGCTGTTATTAAAGAACAAGGAACACCCCGATAAGGCTTTTGAACAGTTCCGGTTCAATGAAAAAAAGGAGAATGCTTTAGAATCGAATACCATATTCTCATTCTTTACCGACAGTGATGATCGGTTTTGGTTCAGCAATCTGCAAACGGGGATAGGAGAAATCATCAAGCAGGGCAACACCTACGAGTTCAAACAATATCGGGATGATCATGCTTTACCATGGTTGCATGCCAAGCGCATGTTAGAGGATGGAAATAAACTGATCTGGATGAGCACATCTGATGGTACCATGGTTTTTGATAAGAAGAACAAACAATTCCATCAACTTTTGCCAGGTAAGGGCATATATCCTGCGGAACATATTCATACCTTTGATGTTTACCTCCGAGGCCAAACCTTGGTTTGGTGCACCGATAAAGGATTGATAATTGGAGATCTTCGATCACTACCTTTCCAACAGCAACCGAAAAACCTTAGCCCCATCCTGAGTAGGCTTATGGTCTCTCATCAGGATCAATCCTACCGATTGAGAAAGGATAAACTCGTATTCGCCGCCAAAGAGAACAATTTTTCCCTATCCTTTTCGATTCCCGAACAGGTCACCGGCCAACCGTTGAAGTTTGCCTATCAATTAAAGGGGCAGGATGAGGACTGGGTAGTAGCCAACACTGAGCAGACCGCCTATTACAATAATCTCAAGGGTGGAGAGTATGTATTTGCGGTAAAAGTAGGGGATAGGTTTGGTAATTGGTCTTCCGAGGTATTGGAAATCCCTATCCAGATGAAATCCTTTTGGTATGCTACGGGCTGGTTTAAAACCTTGCTGGCGCTTTTCTTCCTATCTGCCATAATCCTGTTCTTCGCATATCGTATCCATCAGCAAAAGAAAATAAACCGTATCCAGGCAAATTACAATGAAAAGTTAGAGGAGGAATTGGCCTTAAAGGTAGAAACGATAAAAATACAGGCAGCCGACATTGAAAGGGAAAAACAGGATAAGATGGAAAAGGATTTCAAACAGAAGTTGTTTGAAAGTGAACTGAAAGCCATACGCTCGCAGATGAATCCGCATTTCATATTTAATGTACTGAATTCTATTGAGGCCTATGTCGTGGAAAATGATAGCAGGAACGCCAGTAATCTGATCCAGAAGTTTTCATCCTTGAGCCGGATCGTGCTGGAAAATTCCCAATATTCCATTGTTTCCATCAATTCAGAGATCCAATTGGTCCGTTTGTACCTGGAATTGGAACAGCATCGATTCAATCATGCTTTTGATTTTGAAATAGTCTATGGAAAAGAATTAGATGAAGAGATTAAGATCCCTTCTATGCTGATCCAACCTTTAGTGGAGAATGCCGTGCATCATGGGATACGGCATCTTAAAGATAAACAGGGCAAAATCCTGATTCGTATGGAAGTGGATGAAGATCAGGTGATGATCTGGATCTTAGATAATGGCGTAGGATTCCAAAATAAAAAACCGAACAAACCGAATGTTTTTAAATCCACCTCCTTTGGGATCAAGGGAATACAGGAACGGATCCATATGATCAATGAGAATTATCCTACGCCTCTTGCCCATCTATTATTTGATGAAGCACATAAAGAGCCAGGGTACACGACTCAAGTTGCTATTTTCCTACCTCGGAAATAGCAACTCAGCAGTTAGCTTTATGCAGGATCTTTCGGTGCAAACAACTTAACCAGGTTTTTGATCTTCGTTGCATTCTCTGGTTTTAGTTTACCAGCCAATAAAAGTCTTAATTCTCTTCGTTGTTGCGCCTCCTCAAACAGGATCTTTTCCGTATCCGTCTCCGAGATCAATGCAGGGATAGGCTTTGGCTTTCCCTCTTCATCGATGGAAACAAAGGTATAATAAGCCTCGTTGGACTTTACTTTCGTCCCTTGTGGAAGGTTCTGTGCAAAGATTTCCATGCGTACCTCTACAGAGGTATTGAAGGCACGGGTTACCTGTGCCTGAATAGTAACCACCTCACCCAATTTGATGGACCGTTTAAACGATACATTATCCACAGAAACGGTGACAACCTGATTATTACAATGTTTTTGTGCCGCCATGGCCGAACAGATATCCATCCAGTACAATAAGCGGCCACCCATTAGATTGCCGAAGGTATTGGTATCGTTGGGTAGCACCAACTCGTTCATTTCTGTATAAGATTCTCTAGCAAATTTCTCTTGCATCATTATTTCATGTAAAATTTGATCTGTTGATCGATTAAAGGAAGCGAATCACGAAAGGAAGTAGGTTGATACCCCAGTTCTTTCTTCGCTTTATCAAGTATAAACCCCGTTTTTTGCGGACGGTTTTCCGATTGGCCAATTTCTCCCGCACTGATCGGGCTGATCAGGGATTTATCATATCCCCAGTAATCAGCGATCTCCTGTACGGCTTCTAAAACCGAATACATCTTTTCGCTGGAAATATGATAGATGCCGGTTGCCGATTTTTCGATGCACAAGATACAGGCATCCGCTAAATCATCCACCCAGGTAGGCATCCGCCATTGGTCATTAACCACCTTGATGGCCTCATTGGCTCCTAATTTTGATTTAGCCCATAACACCAGATTGGATCTTTTTTTATCGGCAATAACGCCATAGACCAAGATGGTTCGAAGAATAGCCGCTTTGGCAGAAGAAGCCAAAATGATCTGCTCAGCCGCTACTTTACTCGCGCCATAGGCATTGCAGGGATTGGTTTCATCGATCTCTTTATAAGGCCCATTTTTGCCATCAAATACAAAATCCGTGGATAGAAAGGTTAAATGGATATTATTTTTTTCTGCAGCTTCCAATAGCAGCTCCACCACATCCACATTCAGCTTTTGACATCCTACTGGATCCTGTTCGCAGGCTTCCACGGCGGTCATCGCTGCAGTATGTAGGATATGGGTCGGTTGGAATTCCTCCATCAATTCTATTAAGCCCTCCTTATCCAGAAGGTCCAGTTGGACAAAGGTATAACCTGTATTGTTCGGATTGCGATTGGGCGATTGAGAAGTGCAACAAAGCGTATAATTTGTTTTTTCAAGAATAAAATCCGAACACTTTTGTCCCAAGAAACCATTTGAACCTGTCAATAGCACCCTAGTAGAAGAATTCCCTAATTTGTCCATATAAAATCCATTTTAGGTTGTTTCATCGAATTATCGATTACATCGATTTCTAATTTTAGGATAGCTTCTAAAGCCTTGTAATCTATTTTATCCGCATCATCCGTTGGTTTGTGGTAATCATCATGACCACCGGTGTGAAAGAATAAAACAGGGATATTTTTACGATAGAAGGAGGTCTGATCGGATCCGCCATTCCCATCTTTGCTCTTGTTGAATTTAATGCTACTGCTGATGCCATCAAATATCTTAGGAAAGGCCGAGCTAGTGCCATATCCGATAACCGCCAATCCATTTTCCGGTTGGTATCGGCCGATCATATCCATGTTCAACATCCAATGTATGTTCTCCAATGGAATGGTCGGTTTTTCTGTGAAATGTTTCGAACCCAATAAGCCCAGTTCTTCCGCTCCAAAACCTATGAACAGAAAATTGAATGCCTCTTGAATGTTATTGCTGGAATAATGTCTTGCCAACTCCAATAAACCGGCAACGCCGGAAGCATTATCATCTGCACCATTATGGATTTTTCCTACGCCCAAGGAATCTCTTGATCCGCCAATATGGCCATAACCCAAATGGTCGTAATGCGCCCCAATAACAATGGTATAGGGAGATTGGTTGTCTATAAAGCCTATGATATTATCCGATGGTCTTTCTGGGTCTGCTACTTTTTTACGGGTAACTTTAGCAAGAAAGGGCTGCCGGTATCCTTGTTCGCCTTTGGGAAGCAGACCATATTTTTTGAAATGTTTCTCTACATAATCGGCTGCTTTCAAAGATCCTTCCATACCCGTTTCCCGACCTTTCATCTTATCGGCAGAAAGGTATTCGATATGTTTTTTAAGGTTCTTTACTTGTACTTGAGCCTGTGCCTGTGCCTGTGTAAGGCTAACAAAGCAACAGCTAAGGATAATGGATGCCACAACAAATGGCTTTCGGAAATTTATCATGACCAAATATACATAATCCAAAAAAGGAAGGAGGTCCTAATCCATGAATATATGGTTAGTAGCAACGAATTAATCTTCTACGATCTCTGAATTCACATTTGAATTTTCCACATGCTCTTCTTTGAAATAGCGTTTTTGGAAAATCAAGATCATGATAACCCCCACGGTGATGGCGGAGTCAGCGACGTTGAAGATCGGGCTGAAGAACTGGAATCGTTCGCCACCCCAGAATGGGAACCAATCCGGAAAGGTGCCATTGATCAATGGAAAATGCAGCATATCGACCACATAGCCATGTAAAAAGGTAGCATAGCCACCGCCTTCAGGAAATAATACCGCTTTTTGGAAAGGGGTACTTTCGCTGAATATCATACCATAAAATGCAGAATCGATGATATTTCCCATGGCACCGGCAAATATCAGGGCTACATTCAGGATAAAACCACGGTTATACTTATTCTTGATCATGTAATGCAAGCCATAACCGATACCGATTACAGCGATGATACGAAACACGCTAAGAAATAACTTGCCATATTCTCCACCGAATTCCATGCCATAGGCCATTCCAGGGTTTTCGATAAAATGAATCAAAACCTTGTCGCCAATCACTTTGAATTGTTGGTTAATGGTCATGTTCAGTTTTACCCAGAATTTAGAAATCTGGTCGATCAATAAAATGATGGTAATGAGTAATACGGGCTTGGTATATCCTTTCATAGTACATAAAAAATGGTCTTTGCGCAATTACAAAGACCATTTGTTTTTAATCTTTCGCTTAATATTGTTTGTTTTTTGCCTCGATACTTAAGGTAGTATGAGGTACTGCTTTCAATCTTTCTTTTTGAATAAGCTTTCCAGTCTCTCTACAGATTCCGTAGGTTTTGTTCTCGATGCGCACTAAAGCCGCCTCTAGGTTATCGATGAATTTTTTCTGACGTGCTGCCAGTTGGTTGATCTGCTCTTTTTCCAAAGTTGCCGATCCATCTTCCAATGTTTTGTAAGTACCTGCTGTATCATCAGTGCCGTTCGCATTGCTGTTGCTCAATGATTTGGTCAACGAGGATAATTCCTCTTTGGCAATACGTAACTTCTCAAGAATTATTGCTTTAAACTCCTGTAATTCAGCATCACTGTACCTTGTTTTCTCTGTGTTTCCCATACTTTAAATTTTTTCTATTAGTAGCAATAAATTCTCTCCATTAATCTCAACGGTGTCTCCATTTGCCAGTGTACCGTCGATTTTAAGACTGTTGGCTAAAATTTCCGTACAAATATACGAGAAATTATTTTGTACAGCTTCTTGAATTTCAGTATTTTGACTAATAGTTACATTTATGCGGTCGGTAACTTCAAAACCTTTGTCTTTTCTTAAGTTCTGGATACGATTAATGAGCTCACGAGCAAGACCTTCCTCTTTTAATTCTTGGCTAATATGGATGTCCAAAGCAACCGTTAAACGACCAAGATTGGCCACTTGCCATCCTTCTACATCTTCGGCAATAATTTCCACATCCTCTGTAGTAATGCTGTATGCAGTACCTGGAAGCTGGATTTGACCTTGGATTTCCAGTTCGTTCAATTGTTGGGCATCCAATGCCTGAATAGCTGCACTTACTGCTTTCATATCCTTTCCGACTTTAGCACCCAAAACCTTAAAGTTAGGTTTTACCTTTTTCTTGATGATGCCGGTCGTATCGGTAATGAACTCCAGGTTTTTGATGTTCGTTTCGGAAAGTATCAAATCTTTTACTTTCTCCACCTTTTCCTGGAAGGCGTTGTCCAATACCGGAACCATGATCTTTCCTAAAGGTTGACGAACATTGATACCCGTCTTTTTACGTAGGGATAGGGTCAAGGAAGAGATATCCTGCGCCAAAGCCATACGCTCTTCCAGGTCTTTATCAACTAAATCAGCATGGTAGGCAGGATAATCTGCTAAATGTACCGATTCGAAGTTTTCTTTTTTCGTAGCAGCGTTTAGATCCAGATACAGTTGATCTGCAAAGAATGGCGATATAGGTGCCATCAATTTGGCAATCGTATCCAAACAGGTATAAAGGGTCTGATAGGCCGAGATCTTATCCTGGCTATATTCCCCTTTCCAGAAACGACGACGACATAAACGTACATACCAGTTACTCAAATGCTCATCCACGAAAGTCTGTATCGCACGTGCCGCTTTGGTCGGTTCGTAATCGGCATAGAATTCATCCACCTCTTTGCTCAAACTGTTCAATAAGGAGATGATCCATCTATCGATCTCCGGACGATCCTGGATAGCGATATCCGGCTCAGCATAACTGAATTTGTCGATGTTCGCATATAAGGCGAAGAAGGCATAGGTGTTGTAAAGCGTACCGAAGAATTTACGGCGTACTTCATCCAATCCTTCTTCATTGAATTTCAGGTTGTCCCATGGAGCAGCATTGCTGATCATGTACCAACGGGTTGCATCCGCAGAGTATTTTTCGATGGTCGCAAATGGATCCACACCATTACCCAGGCGTTTGGACATTTTGTTACCATTTTTGTCCAGTACCAAGCCGTTCGAAACGACGTTTTTGAAGGCTACTGAATTCTTGAACATGGTCGATATCGCGTGAAGGGTAAAGAACCAGCCACGCGTTTGATCTACTCCCTCAGCAATAAAATCTGCCGGGAAAGCAGAGAAATATTCGTCTTTGAACGGCTGAGGATCACCTTTCGCCAATTTATCGTAGTCTAATCCCCATTGTGCATACGGCATGGCTCCAGAATCAAACCATACATCGATCAAATCGGGTTCACGGTATAATTTCTGACCGCCTTCTGATACCAGGATGATATCATCCACATAAGGACGGTGTAGATCCAATTCATCCGTACCGAATTTATCCAGATAGGCCTTGTTCACTCTTTTTTCATCTGCTGAAAGCACATCAGTCGATAGGGAAGCTTCCAACAAAGATCTCAATTCCGGCATGGAGCCTACGCAGATCTCTTCGTTTTCGTCCTCACTTCTCCAGATCGGAAGAGGAGTACCCCAGTAACGAGAACGGGAAAGGTTCCAGTCGACCAGGTTTTCCAACCAGTTTCCGAAACGTCCGGAACCCGTAGCTTCAGGTTTCCAGTTGATGGTTTTGTTCAAAGCCACCAATTCTTCCTTACGTGCGGTAGTTTTGATGAACCAGCTATCTAAAGGATAGTAAAGTACCGGTTTATCCGTTCTCCAACAGTGAGGATAGGTGTGCTCATATTTTTTGACATCAAATGCCTTGTTGTCTTCTTTCAGTTTGATGGCGATCAGTACATCCGTAGGGCGGAAATCCTTATCGGCTCTTTCTTCTGCCGAATAGTATTCCTCTTTCACGAATCGGCCAGCAAAATCAGTTACTTCCTTCACAAAACGACCGGTTTTGTCTACGGTAGGAACATCTTTTCCGAACTCATCTTTCACCATGATAGCAGGCACCCCATTTTCGCGGGCTACCCTAAAGTCATCGGCACCATAAGTTGGTGCAGCATGAACGATACCTGTACCATCTTCCGTGGTTACAAAATCGCCAATGATCACGCGGAAGGCTTTATCAAGCAATTCTTCGGAGCTGATGTATGGCAATAATTGATGATATCGCAATCCCGCTAGTTCTTCCCCTTTGAATTCTGCAGCGATTTCCCAAGGGATAACTTTATCGCCTAGGCTGTAGTCCTGGAAGGATACTTGTTGGCCTTCGGCCTTGAAGTGTTTCGGGATCAATGCCTTCGCCAAAATTACGGATACTGGAAGACCGGTGTACTGGTTGAAGGTGCGGATTTTTACATAATCGATGTTCTTACCAACAACCAATGCGGTGTTGCTTGGTAGCGTCCATGGCGTGGTGGTCCAGGCAATGAATGCGACATCTTCCTCTGGAGATTCCACTAGGCTGTCCAACATCGGATGGATCTGTTGTTTATCCAATCTGAATTCCGCAACGATCGTGGTATCCTTTACATCCTTATAGGTACCAGGCTGGTTAAGTTCGTGCGAACTCAAGCCCGTACCTGCAGCCGGAGAATACGGCTGGATGGTATAGCCTTTGTATAAAAGCCCTTTTTTGTACAGATCTTTCAATAAGAACCAAAGGGTCTCGATATATTCGTTCTGGTAGGTGATGTACGGGTTTTCCAGATCTACCCAATACCCCATTTTCAAGGTAAGGTCGTTCCATACATCGGTGTATTTCATGACTTCCTTGCGACAGGCATCGTTGTACTCTTCCACAGAGATCTTTTTGCCGATATCCTCTTTGGTGATTCCCAAGGTTTTTTCCACCGCCAGTTCGATCGGAAGACCATGGGTATCCCAACCACCTTTACGTTTTACCTGGAAACCTTTCAAGGTTTTATAACGACAGAAAATATCCTTGATCGCACGCGCCATCACATGGTGAATGCCGGGCATTCCATTTGCTGAAGGCGGGCCTTCATAAAAGGTGTATGGTTTGCTGGCAGGGCGATTGGAAATACTTTTTTCGAATATATTTTCGTTTTCCCAACGTTTCAATACTTCTTTGCCGATCTCTGATAGATTTAACTGCTTATATTCCTTGTACATCAAATTCCTATTCTAAATTTTAAGGTCGCTAATTTAATGAATTAAAAGCACATAAAAAATGCCCCTATCGGAGCATTTATATTCTTTATTCGTGTTTTTATGCGCTGAAACTACTGCCGCAGCCACAAGTACTGGTGGCATTGGGGTTATTGAAGGTGAAGCCACGGGCATCTAATCCAGATTTGAAATCGATTTCCATTCCGGCCAGGTAAAGGCCATGTGCTTTGTTCATGAACAAACGGATGCCATTCACCAGGTATTCCGAATCTCCCTCTTTCTTTTGGTCAAAGCCCAACATATAGCTCATGCCGGAACATCCACCACCTTCTACACCAACACGAAGCCCGAAGTCTTCGGAAATTTCTTGTTGATCAATCAGTTTTTTTAGCTCTTTCACAGCTCCTTCGGTTAAGGTTACGGGTGCTGCTGTTGATATATTTTCTGTTGACATGTCTTTTTCTTATTGTTTATTGTTGCAAATTTAAGCATTTTGAAAGGGATTTGGATATAGGGGGAGTTTTATGACAATTTGCCGACTTGCTTCGCTGCGAAAGTAGGGTGAAAGTAATGTAAAAGTATGTATTTAGTATGGTATGGGTTTAAAAACATGCTTTTTTCTTGGTTTAAGTGTGCTTAAACCAAGATTTTAAGGTTTGAAAGTGCGTTTTATATGGATAAATGTTAATATTTGGCATTAAATGTTGAGCGTACTACATGTCATGGCATACTGAGCGCCCTCCATGTCATGTTGAGCGTAGTCGAAACATCTGTTCGCTAGTAACCGTAGAGATCCTTCGACTACGCTCAGGATGACATACTAACTAACCATACCTTCATAAAATTGGAAGAATACTCTTCCAATTCTTTGTAAATCTCTATATTTGCTGCTTAAAATCGAATTATTAAATTCCCCAATAAAAATAATCAACATGGAAAGAGATCAATCCATTTTCAATCTAATTGCCGACGAGCTTAAACGCCAAGAAGAGGGTATTGAGCTAATCGCTTCGGAGAACTTCGTAAGCAAACAAGTGATGGAAGCTGCTGGTTCTGTACTGACCAATAAATATGCGGAAGGATTACCGGGAAAACGTTATTACGGTGGTTGTGAAGTTGTCGATCAAATCGAAACGATCGCTATCGACCGTGCTAAGGAATTGTTCGGTGCGGAGTGGGTGAATGTTCAACCACACTCAGGAGCGCAGGCCAATGCTGCGGTTTTCTTAGCGATCTTAAAACCTGGCGATAAGATTTTAGGTTTTGATCTTTCTCATGGTGGCCACTTAACACATGGTTCTCCAGCAAACTTCTCCGGAAAATTATACCAACCGTTATTCTATGGTGTAAAACAAGATACCGGATTGATCGATTACGAACAATTGGAAGAAACAGCTTTACGTGAGAAACCAAAAGTGATCATTGTAGGAGCTTCAGCGTATTCACGTGATTGGGATTATGCTCGTATCCGTAAAGTAGCCGATCAGATCGGTGCTTTGGTGGTTGCAGATATCTCTCACCCAGCTGGATTGATCGCTCGTGGATTATTGAATGATCCGATCCCTCATTGTCACATCGTAACAACCACTACCCACAAAACTTTACGTGGTCCTCGTGGTGGTATGATCATGGTAGGAAAAGATTTCGAAAACCCATGGGGAATCAAAACTCCAAAAGGAGAGACTCGTACCATTACACAATTATTAGATCTTGCGGTATTCCCAGGTACACAAGGTGGTCCTTTGGAACATACGATTGCTGCGAAAGCGATCGCTTATGGCGAGGCATTGTCTGATGAGTATTTAACCTACATCAAACAAGTTCAGAAAAATGCACAAGCATTGGCTCAGTACTTTGTAGATAAAGACTATAACATTATTTCAGGAGGAACAGACAACCACTTGATGTTGGTAGACTTAAGAAATAAGGATATTTCTGGTAAAGAAGCGGAAGCTGTTCTAGGATTGGCGGGCATTACGACCAACAAAAACATGGTTCCATTTGATACCCGTTCTCCATTTGTTACATCAGGCGTTCGTTTCGGAACGGCTGCGATCACCACTCGTGGGATCAAGGAAAACGAAATTGTACAGATCGGTGAATTGATCGATGAAGCGATTACAAAGCGTGCTGATGAGGCTGCATTAAATGCAATCCACGGAAAAGTGAGAGAGATGATGGCTAAGTTTCCTTTATATAAATAGATAAATCTTAAAAATTTAAAATATTAATAGCTCCAAAGATAATTTGGAGCTATTTTTGTTACTAGTAATTACTGTGAAGAAATGTTAAAATAGCAACCTAATTTTTGAATACCCGATATTTTTAACTCTCTTTGATTATATAAATTTTAATAAAACGCCTATAGGAACACGATTACGCTACAACTAAAATATTACAAAGACATAGAAATACTCTATCAAGATTTGTGGAGGAATAATTATGAAACTATTGAATAAGAAGAGTGAACAGCAATTGGTACAAGCGTACGTAAAAGGCGAGGAGAAGGCCCTTCAGGTATTACTGGAGCGTTATAAGACGAAGATCTATTCGTCGATCTATCACCAGGTGAAAGATCAATACCTTGCCGAAGATATTTTCCAAGAGACATTCATTAAAGTAATCAACACACTTAAAGCTGGCCGTTATAATGACGAGGGCAAATTCCTGCCATGGGTAATGCGTATTGCGCATAATATGGTGATAGACCATTTCCGTCGGGAGAAAAGAACCCCTAACATTGTGAACAATGATGGGTTTGATATTTTCGAGGTCCTTCAATTTTCAGACGATTCGGTAGAAACCAAAATGGTAAAGGATCAGCGGGACGTTGATTTGAAAAAGATCATCCAACTTTTACCAGACGATCAGAAAGAAGTGCTTATCATGCGTTTGTTCTGTGAAATGAGTTTTAAGGATATCGCCGATATCACCGAGGTCAGTATCAATACCGCTTTAGGAAGGATGCGTTATGCATTGACCAATCTTCGTAAAATGATCGAAGAGAATAATATGGTATTTCAATTTGGATAGAACTAAGTAATCGAAATAGGGGATGAGGCTGTCTAAAAAGGTCTCTTAAAAGAGAACCCCGTCATTAAAAAATGGCGGGGTTTTTCTGTTTTTTGTCCTCAAGATTTTGTATCTTAAGGTGCAACCAAAAAACAATATGGCAAACATACAATTCAAAGCGCTTCCATCCAATAGTCCTCTTCTTTTTCCTGAGAATATTTTAGACCGTATCCCCTTGAACCATCCTGTTCGGTTGGTGAGCCAGGTTGTTGACCAGTTGGATCTGGAACATATCATCCGTCAGTATAAAGGAGGGGGAACGACCAGTTTCCATCCCAGGATGCTCATTAAGGTACTGTTCTACGCGTATCTGAGCAATATCTATTCTTGCCGCAAGATCGAGCGCGCCCTGCACGAGAACATCCATTTCATGTGGCTTTCGGGCAACAGTACACCGGATTACCGTACGATCAATTATTTCAGGGGAAAGCGTCTTAAGGGACAGATACAGGAGCTGTTTGCCAGTATCGTTCGGATGCTGCATGATATGGAGTATGTCAGCCTGAAAGTCCAGTATGTAGATGGTACCAAGATCGAATCGGCCGCCGGTCGTTATACCTTCGTTTGGAAGAAATCGATCGAGAAGAACAAGATAAAGCTGGAGGCGAACATCGCTTCGGTCCTTTCGGATATCGATGCACAGATCAGCCGGGACCAATCTTCATTAGGGGATCAGCAGGTCAGCAAGGCCATCGATAGTGCCCAGCTGAGGGAAAAGATCAAATCGATCAATGCCAAGCTCAAAGGAGTGGATAGATCCACCGATAGGCAGCTGAGGAAGCTTGAAGACGACTATCTGCCCCGACTGGAGAAATATGAGGAGCAACTGGAAGTACTGGGAGATCGCAATAGTTATAGCAAGACCGATACCGATGCCGTGTTTATGCGGATGAAAGAGGACCACATGAAAAATGGCCAGCTTAAACCGGCCTACAATACCCAGATCAGCACCGAAGA
Organism: Sphingobacterium sp. CZ-2; assembly: GCF_004526235.1. Lineage (GTDB taxonomy): Bacteria > Bacteroidota > Bacteroidia > Sphingobacteriales > Sphingobacteriaceae > Sphingobacterium > Sphingobacterium tenebrionis. Next base: position 2,034,039 of record NZ_CP038159.1, read on the forward strand.
GCAGTTCATCACCCATTATAGCATCCATCAAACGGCCGCAGATACCACAACCCTGCCCGAACACCTGGAAGGCTTTGAGTCCCATTACGGAAAACAGAGTGAATCCATCGTCGCAGATGCCGGATATGGTAGCGAGCAGAACTACGAGCTGATGGAAGGACAGGGTATAACCGCTTTTGTGAAGTACAATTACTTCCATATGGAACAGAAGCGCAAGGATAAACAGGATCCTTTTTCGGTACAGAACCTATATTACAACCAGCAGGAGGACTTTTATGTGTGTCCGGCAGGACAGAAGCTCAGCTTTATCGGTCATGCAACCAGAGTCAGTGCCAACGGATACACTGCCCAGGTCAGCTGTTACCAGGCTCGGCGATGTGAGGGCTGCCCGATGCGCAGTGGGTGCCATAAAGCTAAAGGCGATCGGCTCATTGAAGTGAACCACAGGCTCAATCAGCTCAAGGATAAAGCCCGGGAAAGACTGCTATCGGAAGAGGGAATGTACCATCGGAGCAAGCGACCCATAGAAGTGGAAGCTGTTTTCGGTCAGATGAAAAGCAACAACAGGTTTACCCGGTTCACAATGAAAGGACTGGATAAAGTCGCTGTGGAGTTCGGATTGATGGCCATTGCCCATAACCTCAGAAAATGGGCAAAAAAGTGGAAAGACAAAGCTTTTATCGGTAAACCAGGTGGCAAAAACTCCCTATTTGCGATAAATCAAGCCATCAACATGCTGAAAAGTACAAAACATCGACTTGCAGCCTAATATTGCTCATGAAATTATAATGGAGCTCCAGAAAGCTATAAAACAGAAGAAGGTGCCTTTTTAGACACCTTCATTTTTTTATGCCCTAAATCCGTAATTTCCATGTCAATTTGTCTAAAATTGCCAATTTATGCATCAAAAATGTCGGATATTTTTATTTATTTGGGGGAATTAAGATTTGGAATCAGATTTGTTAAAGGTAATTAAACAAGAAAAAAAATATTAAAGATATGTATTGGATAATTTTTATTGGAATTATGTTGGTGAGCTGGATAGTCCAGTGGCGCTTTAAAAGTAAATTTAAGAAATACTCGGAAATGCCTTTATCATCGGGCATGTCCGGTGCAGAGATTGCACAAAAAATGTTGCGTGATAATGGGATCAGTGATGTACAGGTGATTTCGGTAGAAGGACAATTGACGGACCATTACAACCCAGCGAACAGAACGGTGAATTTGAGCCCGGATGTATATGCCGGTCGCAGTGTCGCTGCTGCGGCGGTTGCAGCGCACGAATGTGGACACGCTGTGCAGCATGCAACAGCCTATTCTTGGTTGCAGTTCCGCTCGTCCATGGTTCCTATGGTGAGTGTGGCTTCTAAGATCGTGTCTTGGGTGTTGCTCTTAGGTGTGATCATGGCGGCTTCAGGAAATTTTTATGTATTGGCCATTGGTGTGGGTGCTCTGTTCCTAACGACGGTGTTCAGTTTTATTACCCTTCCGGTAGAGTTTGATGCATCCAATAGAGCATTGGCCTGGTTGAATACGGCAAACATTACCCATAGTACGGAAGAGCACGATGGTGCAAAAGATGCCTTAAAATGGGCGGCAATGACTTATGTGGTAGCAGCATTATCCGCATTGGTTACGTTGTTGTACTATGCTTCCATTTTATTCGGCGGAAGAAGAGACTAATAAAAAATCAAAGATATACACAAGGGGCTGTCTCCTATGTTTGTGTCAAGCAAATGTAGGAGACATTTTTTGTTTTATAGATTTGCTGTATTTAGTGAAAAGAGGGAGAGCCTAGGGCTGTCTTAGTAGCTTTTTTAGCATACTGATTTTTAGAGATGGCCTTCCTCTTTTTCGCTTCCTAAGACAGAACAGAATGTAAGGCGGAATTACAGTCCAGCTTGAATATCCATAAGGAGACAAGTCCAAGGGAAGTTTCACTATTGATTTTTCAGTTTCACATCAAAAAATTAACATGAAAACACTCAAGCAGGTCGTTGGCATTGACGTCGGTAGTAAGGAACTGGTCGTATGCTTTGGCAAGATCTTTTCCAATCTGGATAAAAAGCTGTGCCAATATGGTAATTTCCGAAACTCGGATAAAGGTTTGATAAAGCTTTACGAATGGGTACAGACCCATACCTGTGAGGATAGTCCTCTTCATTTTGTCATGGAGGCTACAGGCGTTTATCACGAAAAGCTAGCCTATTTTCTGGAAAGCAAGGGGTGCAATATCAGTATTGTCCTGCCAAACAAGATCAGCAACTATTTCCGTACCTTAGAGATCAAGACGATAACGGATAGTACCTGCTCGGAAGCTATCACCTTATTTGGCCTAGAGCGCAACCTGGAGTTGTGGCGCAAGCCAGACCCCACCTATAAGCGTTTGAAGCAGCTGACCCGGGAGAGAGACCAATTGGTACAGGAACGTACTGCTGTCAAGAACCAGCTACATGCAGAACAGGCAGAGGCAGAACCCAATGAAAACTCTATAGGACGGATAAAGGAACGCATAGCAGTACTGCAAAGACAGGAAAAGGAAATAATGACCGAGTTAAAGCTCATTGTTAAGGAGAGTTCCTTACTCAAAAAACAAACAGATAACCTGACCACAATCCCTGGAATTGGACTGCTGACAGCAGTAACAGTATTGGCAGAAACGAATGGATTTGAGATGATCCGAAATAAAAAGCAACTGGTAAGCTATGCCGGCCTGGACATAAAGGAAAAACAGTCCGGAACATCGATCCAGAGCAAACCTACCATATCCAAACGGGGCAACAGATACCTGAGAAAATCCCTTCATTTACCTGCATTGGCCGCCATAAGGCATGATGAACATTATTCTAATACATTTACAAGGCTTGTTTCAAGAAATGGCATCAAAATGAAAGCAGCAGTAGCTGTGCAAAGGAAACTTCTAGAGCTGATGTTTATAATTTATAAAAACGAACAGCGGTATGATCCACAATACCATCTCCAAAAGTATCAGAACGAAAAAGTAGATACAAATTAGGGCGGCCAAAAACGGCTACCCTAAACAGGCTGGCAATAGACCGCCTAAAACCCGAAATTACAAAAAAAAGATAAAATTGACTTGTATATTAACACAGAATCTAAAAAGGTCTCTTAAAAATAAACAGGATCCTTTTTCGGTACAGAACCTATATTACAACCAGCAGGAGGACTTTTATGTGTGTCCGGCAGGACAGAAGCTCAGCTTTATCGGTCATGCAACCAGAGTCAGTGCCAACGGATACACTGCCCAGGTCAGCTGTTACCAGGCTCGGCGATGTGAGGGCTGCCCGATGCGCAGTGGGTGCCATAAAGCTAAAGGCGATCGGCTCATTGAAGTGAACCACAGGCTCAATAAGCTCAAGGATAAAGCCCGGGAAAGACTGCTGTCGGAAGAGGGAATGTACCATCGGAGCAAGCGACCCATAGAAGTGGAAGCTGTATTTGGTCAGATGAAAAGCAACAACAGGTTTACCCGGTTCACAATGAAAGGACTGGATAAAGTCGCTGTGGAATTCGGTTTGATGGCCATTGCCCATAACCTCAGAAAATGGGCAAAAAAGTGGAAAGACAAAGCTTTTATCGGTAAACCAGGTGGCAAAAACTCCCTATTTGCGATAAATCAAGCCATCAACATGCTGAAAAGTACAAAACATCGACTTGCAGCCTAATATTGCTCATGAAATTATAATGGAGCTCCAGAAAGCTATAAAACAGAAGAAGGTGCCTTTTTAGACACCTTCTTTTTTATTTATTAAGAAAATATTTCATTTATTTGGGAATTTTTACCTATTTTGAGGCCTAACCTAATGAAGAACTTAGATATTGAAAGATATCATTTAATGCTATGGAATTTGATTTTAAAGAAGTTTCAGGCAATTCACTGGGAGAATTATTTTCAGTGAATACCTGGAATTGTGCGATTTTAAAAGTCGTGATGATTTTTGAGCACGGAGGGAAAATAGATATTCATGGAGAAGAGATTGAGTTTAAGCCCTACAGTTTGGTATTTATACCCAAAGATATACAGCTAAGGGCGGTAGCGGGAGAACCCAGGCCGTTTTTTCTCCTTTATTTTTCAGAATCTTTTTTTGACCGAATGGTCATGGATTTTCAACCCCTACAACAATCACATATTTTCAGCGGTGAAAATCTTTTTTACCGGACGGTCATCATTCCGGAAAAATATAGTGGCTATAATGAATTCATGGCTTTCCATATGGAACTGGCGAAACAACACAGCAATGAACTTATTTATAAGGAATTTGGCTTGACCCTGATCAAGCAGGTCCTGTTGACCGGAAATATTTATTTGGACGATTTTGTAGTGGTGGAAAGGAAAGGTCGGAGGGAAGAGATCGAATTGTCGAATAAGTTCCGTTGCCTGATCAGTAAGCACGTGCATCAGGAGAAAAAAATACCTTTCTATACAGAACAGTTGGGTGTAAGCCAAAGAAAGCTGACTTCTGTAACCAAGAAAGTGTTCGGCAAGACTCCGAAAGAACTCATCAGCATCGGTATGCTGAAAATAAGTAAACACCTTTTAGTCAATAGTACCAAAAGTATAAAAGAAATCGCTAGAGAGCTTCAATATGAAGATGAGAACAATTTCAGTGCTTGTTTTTCAAAACTCTGCGGCGAGAGCCCAAAAACATACCGAAAAAGGTGGTCAAAAGAAGTCCAGTAAAAAGTAGATTTTCGCTAATTAACAAGTAATTATTAACTTTGTGGTTTAGCAAGAATTTTCAAGAGATTATAAGATGTTTTCAAATCTACAGGATAAATTAGACAGAGCCTTTAAAGTATTAAAAGGGCAGGGGAATATTACGGAAATCAACGTCGCTGAGACGATGAAGGAAATTCGCAAGGCATTGTTGGATGCCGATGTGAATTACAAAACAGCCAAGACCTTTACTGATGATGTAAAACAAAAAGCCTTAGGGCAGAATGTACTGACCAGTATTTCGCCAGGTCAATTATTGACCAAGATCATGAACGACGAATTAACGGAGTTGATGGGTGGAACGGTTACTGAATTGGAAATTGGCAAAAACCCAACTGTAATTTTGATCGCTGGTTTGAACGGTGCCGGTAAAACGACCTTCTCGGGTAAGTTGGCCAATTTCTTGAAAGCATCTAAAGGTAAAAAACCATTATTGGTAGCAGGCGACGTTTACCGTCCGGCTGCGATTGACCAATTGGAAGTTTTGGGTTCGCAGGTAGGTGTTCCGGTTTATACCGATAGAACGTCTACTGATCCTATTGCCATTGCCGTTGCGGGTGTGGAAGAAGCCAAAAGAAACGGAAACAATGTAGTCATTATCGATACAGCTGGTCGTTTGGCCATCGATGAACCATTGATGCAGGAGATTACCGCGGTGAAAGAAGCGACCAAGCCTCAAGAGATCTTGTTCGTGGTGGATTCCATGACTGGACAGGATGCCGTGAATACCGCGAAAACCTTCAACGACCGTCTGGATTTTACCGGGGTCGTATTGACCAAATTAGATGGTGATACCCGTGGTGGTGCTGCTCTTTCCATTAAATCGGTGGTAAACAAACCGATCAAGTTTATTGGTACCGGCGAGAAGATGGAGGCATTGGATGTCTTTCACCCTGATCGTATGGCATCCCGTATTTTGGGTATGGGTGACGTGGTATCCTTGGTTGAGCGTGCGCAACAGCAATTTGACGAAAAACAAGCGGCGGAGCTACAGAAGAAAATCCGCAAAAATAAATTCGATTTCAACGATTTCAAATCCCAGATCCAACAGATCAAGAAAATGGGTAATATGAAGGATTTGATGGGTATGATTCCAGGAGTTGGAAAGGCCATCAAAGATGTGGAGATCGATGATAACGCGTTCAAGCCTATTGAAGCGATCATTGATTCCATGACCCCATTTGAGCGTGAGAACCCGGATGCGATCGATCAACGTCGTAGAAATCGTATTGCAAAAGGTTCAGGTACCAATCTGGATGAAGTGAACAAGTTGATGAAGCAATTTTCGGATATGCGTAAGGTCATGAAGCAGATGTCCAATCCAGGAATGGCTGCGAAAATGATGCGTAATATGCCTAAAATGCCTGGTAAACCTTTTTAATAGTAGAAGGGAAGCATTGAATTAATTGTTAATTTTGTAATATGGACGAACCCAGTCAGATATCAGAATACGGTAAGATACTTTTAATGGCTATCATTGGTATCTTATTGGTTGCTGGGACCATGTTATTAGCTAAATTCCTTTCTCCAAAAAATCCGAATCCCATCAAATTGAGCACCTATGAGTGCGGTGAAGAATCCAAGGGGACTTCCTGGGTACAATTTAATCCCAGGTTTTATGTCATTGCCTTGGTTTTTTTATTATTTGATGTGGAGCTGTTGTTTATATTTCCTTGGGCAACCGTTTTCGGGAATGCAGATTTTATTGCTGCTGATTCCCGTTGGGGTTGGTTCACCTTGATTGAAATGGGGATCTTCCTAGGTATCCTGGTTGTAGGCTTGATCTATGTTTGGAAAAGTGGGGATATCAGTTGGATAAAACCCACCAATCAGAAACCTACGGTTTCGGTCGGTATTCCACCTTCAGCCTATGATCAATTGAATGCAACAACCTATGCTGTCCGAGATTTTAAAGAGAAGGAAATAGAAGAGGTACTTGCCGAAAAGGCAGCTGCTCCGGTAAAATTGGGATTTAAGCCGAAATTTAAGAAACCAAATTCCGAATCATGAGCCTAGATCAACGTTTTCAGCAAAATAATGGGGTGATCATCGCCAAGATGGACGATCTGCTGAATTGGGCAAGGTTGTCATCGATGTGGCCAATTAGTTTTGGTATTGCCTGCTGTGCAATCGAGATGATGGGCGCCATGGCTGCCACTTACGATCTGGATCGATTAGGGGTATTCCCGAGGCCTTCCCCTAGGCAGTCGGATGTGATGATCATTGCTGGAACGGTGACTTTTAAGATGGCCGACCGGATCAAGAAATTATACGAACAGATGCCCGATCCGAAATATGTGATTTCGATGGGTTCCTGTTCCAACTGTGGTGGTCCTTATTGGCAACACGGTTATCATGTGGTAAAAGGAGTGGATAAGATCATTCCGGTGGATGTGTATGTGCAGGGATGTCCTCCTAGGCCAGAAGCATTGATCGGAGCGTTCCTGGAATTACAGAAAATAATAGAAAAACAGTCTTTACTGCAGGGGGATATATTTCCCACAACAGTAGAGCAATAGCATACAATATGGCAAAAGATTTTTATGGTGACCTTCGATTAGGGATCCTAGGCGGTGGTCAATTGGGCAGGATGTTGATCCAAGAAGCTATCAATTATAATGTGAATATCCATGTGTTGGATCCTGATCCGAATGCGCCCTGCAAGAAACTATGTAATCAGTTTGAAGTAGGGTCACTATCGGATTATGATACCGTTTATAATTTCGGTAAGGATCTGGATATGATCACGATTGAAATTGAGAAGGTAAATGTGGATGCACTGGAGGCTTTGGAGGAAGAGGGTGTTATTGTGTACCCACAATCCCGCGTGATTCGGTTGATTCAGGATAAAGGGTTGCAAAAGCAATTCTTTAAACAGAATGATATTCCAACTTCAGCTTTTCAGTTTGTTTCCAACAGGGAAGGGCTAGGTAATTGCCATATTCAACTGCCCTATATCCAAAAAATGAGAAAAGATGGATACGATGGTAAAGGGGTTAAAAAAATAGCAACGGAGGCTGATTTTGAGCATGCTTTTGATGAACCGAGCATCGTAGAGGAACTGGTGAATTTTGAGAAAGAGATAGCGGTTATTGTAGCCAGAAACGATCGTGGGGAAATGAGTACTTTTCCGATGGTGGAAATGGAATTCAATCCGCAGGCAAATCTGGTGGAGTTCTTGATTGCACCGTCTACCTATTCCTTCGATATCCAATCAAAAGCAGAAAGTATTGCCAAGAAGATTGCAAATGATCTTCAGATCGTGGGTTTGTTGGCCGTAGAGATGTTCCTAACAGCAGATGGGGATATTTTGGTGAATGAATTGGCTCCAAGGCCGCATAACAGTGGTCATCAGACCATTGAAGGCAATTATACTTCGCAATTCGGGCAGCATCTACGTGCGATTTTCAATCTTCCATTAGGAAATACGGAATCACGTAGCAATGCGATCATGATCAATCTGTTGGGTGAGGATGGGTATGAAGGACTGGCGAGATACGAGGGTCTGGAAGAGGCATTGGCCATGGATGGTGTATATGTGCATTTGTATGGTAAGAAATATACCAAACCATTCCGTAAAATGGGTCATGTTACGATCGTGAATCCAGATCGATCCTTAGCGATTGAGAATGCTCGAAAAATACAATCTTTAATTAAAGTTATAGCATAAAACAGAATATAGTAAGATGGAAAATCCAAAAGTAAGTGTCATCATGGGAAGTAAATCGGATCTTCCGGTTATGCAGGATGCTATTGAAGTTTTAAAATATTTAGGTGTTGAATGTGAAGTGACCATCGTTTCGGCACACCGTACGCCAAAGCGTATGTTCGATTTTGCAGAACAGGCTGCTGGGAGAGGGATTAAAGTGATTATTGCTGGAGCTGGGGGTGCTGCGCACCTGCCAGGGATGGTGGCTTCGATTACGACCTTGCCGGTGATAGGTGTTCCTGTGAAGTCGTCTAATTCTATTGATGGATGGGATTCGGTGTTGTCTATTCTGCAGATGCCTAATGGGATTCCGGTGGCTACGGTAGCTTTAAATGCAGCAAAGAATGCTGGAATTTTGGCCGCGCAGATATTGGCTACGGCAGATGATAAGTTGGTCGCTGCGGTGCAGGGGTTTAAAGATGAGTTGAGGGAGAAGGTGGAAGAGACCGCGGAAGAAGTGGAGAGATTAAGGTTTTAGGTGCTGGGGGGGTTGCGTCATTGCGAATCTCTGCGTCATTGCGAGGAGTTACGACGAAGCAATCTTTGGACTTTGTCCTCCTGAGAGTAGTCTTTGTCTTCCTGATTGTAGTTTTTGTCATCCTGAGCGAAGTCGAAGGATCTGTACGTATACAACCGAACAGATGCTTCGACTTCGCTCAGCATGACATGCGGGAAGATTGCTTTGTTCCTTGCAATGACGGGCTCCTCGCAATGACGGGTGTAAAGATTGCTTCGTTCCTCGCAATGACGAAAGGAATGCAATTCCGCCTAATCCTTATTTAAAATTCTTCTGCATATAATCAAAGCTTTTCTTAATACTCGCATATTTATCCGCAGAATAAATCTCATCCTGCTCCACATACGCATATTTCAATCCACTTTCATTCGCAAAAGTAGCCATATTAATATAATTAATACTTCCGGTACCTACCTCCGTATACTTAGTCGTTCGAGTTATCTCATCCAAATTGATCGTATCCCTTTTTCCAGTCTTCGGATCCAACTTATTCTGATCCAAAGGAACAGAATTCGCTCTATCCATATCCTTGATATGCCACTGACTGAACCTACCTGGATATTTATCAAAATACGTCTGCGGGCTTTCTCCCGCCTTATTGATCCAAAACAAATCCAGCTCAAAACTCACCAGATCAGGTTCTGTAAATGCCAATAGAATATCCAATCCCTTCGTTCCATTTCCAAATTCCTTAAATTCCCAGAAATGGTTATGGTATCCCATTTTAATCCCAGCCTTCTTCGACATTTCCCCAGCCTTGTTCAATTGTTCCGCCATATATTGATAACTGGCCACATCCAATTGGTTCAACTTATGCATAGGAGGAACGGGAACTACAATGAATTCCTGGCCTAGATTATGGGCAACTTCAATATATTTCTCCAAGTTTTCCTTATCCGTAATATCCTTGTCCAAATATTTCTGAAGATCATAATGACCGGAATGTGTCTTCAAGTCATTATCGTTCAGGAATTTTTTGAGCTGATCCGTACTGATGCCCCAGTGGTTCCCATTACTTGGATCTGCCCCAAAAGTTTCTACATGTTTATACCCGATCTTGGCGATATTTTTCAACGTTTCTTCGGGGTTCTGTGCGAGCAGATCCCTAACAGTGAACAATTGTAATCCGATATTGTGGAGTGGCGAATCAGAGCCTGGTTTTGCGTTATCACAGGATAAAAATTGGGGTGCAATTAATCCACCTGCGATACCTAAGCCTGCTAGCCTAAGGAAGTTTCTTCTTGATTGTAACATAGTGTTTTTAATCTGTTAATTGAATATAGCCAAAATATTTAGAAATAGTAACGAAAAAAAAAGGATTCTAAGTATAGAATCCTTTCATATGTGTTCGAAATTTGATCTGACTTATACCGTCATGATATCTTTTTCTTTCAATTCAGCTAATTGATCAACTTTAGCGATATATGCATCCGTTAATTTTTGAACTTCAGCTTCACCAGTTTTGATCTCATCTTCCGATGCACCATCGTTCTTCAATTTCTTGATTGCTTCGTTCGCATCCTTACGGATATTACGGATAGAAACACGACCTTTTTCTGTTTCTTCTTTTGCTTTTTTCACTAGATCGCGACGGCGTTCCTCAGTCAAAGGAGGTACAGCCAATCGGATGATTGAACCATCGTTCTGTGGGTTCAAACCAATATTAGAATCCATGATTGCTTTTTCGATCACAGATAACATGGGTTTTTCCCAAGGTTGGATCACGATTGTTCTTGCATCAGGTGTATTTACATTGGCTACCTGCGCCAAAGGCGTAGAAGTACCATAGTAATCCACATAAATTCCATCAAGCATACCTGGGCTTGCTTTTCCCGCACGGATCTTCGTTAATTCAGTCTCCGTATGAGCAACAGCCTTTGTCATGCTTTCTTTGCATTCGTCCAGTTGAAGTGATATAAATTCGTTCATATCTTGATTGTATATTATCGTTATTATTCAGTTAACTAACTACGGTTCCAACATGTTCGCCATTGGCCAATTTCAATAGGTTTCCTGGTTTGTTCATGTCGAAAACAATGATAGGTAGGTTGTTTTCTTGGCATAGGGTAAATGCCGTCATATCCATTACGTTCAGCCCTTTTTCATATACATCCGTGAAAGAGATATGATCGAATTTCTTCGCATTAGGATCTTTTTCTGGATCGGCAGTATAGATACCATCTACACGTGTTCCTTTCAATACGGCATCGGCATTGATTTCGATAGCACGTAAAGAAGCAGCGGTATCCGTTGTGAAATAAGGGTTACCGGTTCCGGCACCAAAGATCACGATACGACCTTTTTCCAAGTGGCGAACAGCGCGTCTGCGGATAAAAGGTTCGCAGATCTGTTCCATTTTGATGGCGGTCAATAAGCGGGTTTTCATACCTGCTTTTTCCAATGCGTCCTGTAAAGCCATGGAGTTGATCACGGTGGCCAACATACCCATATAATCCGCTTGTACACGGTCCATTCCAGCTTTTTCAGCACTCAATCCACGGTAGATATTTCCACCGCCAATTACGATTGCGATTTCCATGCCTAAAGCATGAAGTTCCTGAATGTCGTTTGCGTATTGTTGAACACGATTAATGTCAATTCCGTAGCTTTGTTCACCCATCAAAGCTTCACCACTGAGTTTAAGGAGGATACGTTTGTATTTCATATTTGATTTTTGGAATATTTCCAAAAGCCAAAGATATGACTTTTTGCTTTCGATTAGTTAGATTTATTCTCTTTTTTTACCTTTTCGATCACCTCTTCATAAAATTTCTCATATCGTGGAACGATTTTGCTGAGTTCAAATTCCTTCGCTCGGGTCAATGCATTCTCCTTAAATTGGTTCAGCACCTCGCAATCTTTCAAGATATGGATGGCATTTTTTGCCATATCATCCACATCGCCCACATCGCTCAGGTATCCGCTGAATCCTTGCACGTTCAGTTCTGGAAGACCTCCTGTATTGGAGGAAATCACAGGCACTTTACAAGCCATGGCTTCAAGGGCAGCAAGACCGAAACTCTCTGATCCTGATGGCATAATGAACAGATCGGCAATGGAAAGGATCTCCTCGATGGCATCCTGCTTTCCTAAGAAACGGATACAGTCGGTTATGCCCAATTCGCGAGCCTGCTCTTCGGCATTTCGACGCTCCGGACCATCCCCAACCATTAAGAGTTTACTTGGAACTTCCTGGATGATTTTATGGAAGATCTTGACTACATCGTCTACCCGTTTTACCTTACGGAAGTTGGAGGTGTGAACAATGATCCGTTCATGGTTAGGCGCGATAGCCTTTTTGAAGTGCTCATGGTTTTTATTGTGGAATCTATGAAGATCAATAAAATTAGGGATGACTTCAATATGATTGCTGATATCGAAATAGCTTAGGGTCTGTTCTTTAAGGCTATCGGAAACTGTGGTAACCCCATCGGATTTGTTGATCGAGAAGGTGACTACCGGGCTAAAACTTTTGTCCTTACCCACTAGGGTAATGTCTGTTCCGTGTAAGGTGGTGACTACTGGGATGTTGATGCCGTAGGTTGCTAGGATCTGTTTGGCCAAAAAGGCTACAGAGGCATGTGGGATGGCATAGTGCACATGTAAAAGGTCTAAATTTTCAAATCGGACCACATCCACCAGCTTACTGGCCAGTGCGGTTTCGTAAGGAGGGAAATCAAATAAAGGGTATTGGTTGATCGCCACTTCATGGTAATATAAGTTTTCGGAGAAGAAATCCAATCGTGCAGGTTGGGAATAGGTGATGAAATGTACCTGATGTCCGTTGTTAGCCAATGCTTTACCGAGTTCAGTTGCCACTACACCGCTTCCCCCAAAGGTCGGATAGCATACGATTCCTATTTTCATACGTTTATGTTTGTTGGTTTAAAGATAAGGATGCTTTATTAATTGTAGTGCAAAATTTTTATCAGTTTAATATTTATGCTAATTTTATTACAAATGAACTATAATCCAGAAGCGTTATTGAATGAATTGTCCTTTAGAACTTCCAGATCTGGTGGTAAAGGGGGGCAGAATGTGAACAAAGTTTCCTCCAAGGTTACTTTGATATGGAATGTTACGGAGTCTAAGGTTTTTGATGAGGAGAAGAAGGGAATTATTCTGGAGAAATTGGCGAATAGGATCAATAAGGATGGGGAGCTGTTGATGGATTCTTCGGAGGATAGGAGCCAGTTGAGGAATAAGGATATTGTGGTTGAAAGGTTTTTGAAGGTGATGGAAGAGGCGGTGAAGGTGGAGAAAAAAAGAATTAAGACCAAGATTCCGAAGAGTGTGGTGTTGGAAAGGTTGGATCGGAAAAAGAAGCAAGGTGCTAAGAAATCGGACCGGAACTGGCGGTATAATCCGTAGGATTGTGGAGTAGGGATTGTGGGGTAGGGGGTGATTGGTGTAGGGGTGTCGTCATTGCGAGGAGGCACGACGAAGCAATCTTTGGACTTTTTTGTCATCCTGAGCGGTCCATGTCATCCTGAGCGGAGTCGAAGGATCTCTACGGGTACCAAATTTAGATGCTTCGACTACGCTCAGCATGACATGCGGAAAGATTGCTTCGTACCTCGCAATGACGTGGGAGTAATTCTTCGCAATGACGCTGAAAAAATAATCCTCTATAAATCAACTAATTAAACAAAATTTACAAATAAAAACTAAAAAATTAGTTGATAAACTAAAAACTTAGTTATACCTTAGTACTATAATCGATTATAGGCAATATTGTCTTTTTTAATAAACACAAGTATGGACGAATTAAAAGAACTTACTAAAGCCGAGGAGCAGATCATGCACGTGCTATGGGAATTTGAAGGTGGATTTGTAAAAGATGTCATCGACCAATTACCCGCTCCAAAGCCAGCATATAATACGGTATCAACCATCATCAGGATCCTCGAGACCAAGGGTTTTGTGGGCCATGAATCCTTTGGGAAAAGCCATCGGTATTTCCCATTGATTCAAAAAGAAGAGTATAAGAAGTTAATTACAGGAAAACTCCTGCAGGGATATTTTGAAAACTCCGCCAGTAGCATGTTGTCTTTTTTCTTGGAAGATAAGAAGCTGGATGTTCAAGAGTTGGATGATATCCTAAAACTGATTCAAAAACATAAGTCATAAACCTTATTTGATTGCCATGAACTATATTTTGCTTGTCAATATTTCCCTGGTATTATTTTATCTATTATATAGATACGGTTTAAAAAGGTTGACCTTTTTGAAATGGAATAGATTCTATATCCTATTGGGATTGATTTCTTCCATGCTGATGCCCATTGGATTATATATTTCCTATGAGGTCCCACAGGCAATGGTCATCCAAATACCTGAACTAATTATCCAGGCCGGAATAGAAAATGTAGATACTGCAGCATCACCTTTACAGGAAGAAAAGCAGGAGTGGAGCATTTCACAGATCGCTATGATCATCTACGGCTTAGGCAACGTATTAGGCATAGGAAGATTGGTCTATCAATTTTTTCTAGTCAACCGACGAATCGCCAATCCAGCAGAAAATGAGAGTTTCTCCTTTTTTGGAACCATCAGTATGGGCGAAAAGGTAAAGGATAACAGCTTGATGAACAAACATGAAGAGATCCATGTTAAACAGGGTCATTCCTATGACCTCATGCTGATGGATATCATCTGTATCCTAAATTGGTTCAACCCTGTTGTTTATCTATTCCGGAAGGAGATGAAACTGCTACATGAATATTTGGTGGATAGCAATTTTGGCGATTCCAAAGTAAAATATGCAGAGCTTTTGTTGGCTTATGCCTTGAACACGAATCAGTATGCGTTGAGTTATGAGTTTTCCAATAAATCATTACTAAAAGAAAGAATTACCATGTTATTTAAAGAAAAAACGAAGAAAAACAGAATAATGATCTATTTCAGTGTATTACCGATTTTAGCGTTACTAATGGGTTTAACACAAGGCTTTAAGACATTAGATCAAGAAGAAGTTATTCAGCCCTTATTGGAAAAAACCGTGATGGAATCAAGCCAGGTTGGAAGGAATGAAGTTGAGGCAAATGAAGTTGGGTCAACCAAATTGGTTGCAAATGCACAAGTACTAACTGAGCAGGAATCCAATAAGGAATCATCTATTCCAATAGAAACAGGATCTATCAATCAGGCACAAGAAAAAGCTGCTTTAGACACCATAAAGCCTCAAAATAAAAAAGTGGTGGCTTTTGATCAAGTGGATTCACCTGCGGAATATCCTGGTGGACTAATGGCTTTTAGAAAAGAAGTACAGGAAAAAATTGTTTTTCCACAAAGCGCCATAGATGCTGGATTGAAAGGAACGGTACAAATTTCCTTTGTAATTGATGTTAATGGCAATTTGACTGATATCAAAGTGGACAAATCGTTATCACCGGATTTAGATCAAGCAGTTCTCAAAGCCTTAGAAAATACGCAAACTTGGATTCCTGCTAAGGCAAAAAATGAGAATGTACCAGTAAAATTTTCATTTCCTGTCAGAATGGATCTTTCTATTCAATAATGAAATTAAGGTTTCTTTACATCCTTTTTTTCATCCTCTTTGTTTCCTGTTCTGGGCCAAGGTTTATTAAAGAAGGGCATTTCTTTAATGATATCGACCGCTATTTCAACCCTAAGGAAGAAATCAATGTTTGGTTATATTATAATTTTAAACATCGAGAGCAGGGACAATCAGGATTACGCCTCCAATCACTTTATCCCACAGATGAGGAATTGTTGAATAAGGCCAATCTCTTGAAAAGAGGGAACCGTATTTTATTTAGTGTGGTGCCCGAGATTCAACCTTTTTATAATATGATCGCTGTACAGCATCGTCGGGCTCTAAAAAACTTAAAGCAGTTTGAAAGGCAGGAATATCAAGGCGTAACCTACTATCAAAGAGATATCGCTCACGAAAAGTTTAAGATTCGGGAAGTGTACATAGAAGTTCCGAATAAAGATCCTTTGAGTTTTTTAGGTTATGTAAGCCATGCGGAAGACAGAAAAAACCCTTTGGCTTTATTTGATTACTTGGCAAAGATTAATGCTTTTGCTCTAAACAAAGAAAAGGACTATAAAATGGCCTGGCGTAGCCAAGGGATTTCCGATAGCCGATCTACCGCAGTAAAAGCAACTATTCCATTGGAGCTTTTGAAAAAAGAGAAACAGCTTTTCCTAAAGGTATTTGAAAAGATAAATGATGACCAGGTCATTGCTTATTTTCAATTGTTGCAACATGGTGATCCTGCAGAAATAAGCTTAAAATTGGAGCCAGGAACCTATTTTCTCGAATACCTGGATAAGAACTTAGCGCTTCAGAAAAGGGATACAATTTCCCATTAATTTTTAAAACCCAAGAATATAGTTTAATCTAAGAATGTTGATTAATATTTAACTTTATTTGTATTTTTACAAAACCAAGTGAAAATCAATTATTATGAGATTACCAATTATTCTTTCCAGTTTTGCACTTTTTGTTGTAAGTCAACTTCTTTTCGTGAATTTATCGTTTTCTCAGGAAGTATTACCAGCAAAAACTGCTGAACAGGATACGGTATATGATAGCACCTCATTGGAGAATTTTGGAAGAGAGGGTGTTGTTGCTGCAGAACCGTTAAAAGGAATGACCAATTTTAGGAAAATGATTTTGAACAATTATCGATTGCCTGCTTCAGCTATTAGCAATGGGGTAAACGGCAAGGTAATCTGTTCATTTGTGATCACAAAGGAGGGAAAACTAACTGATGTTAAAATAGTTCAACAGTTAGGCCATGGAACAGGCGAAGAATTAAGGCGTGTAATAAGGAGTTCTTCGAAGAAATACCTCTGGAAGCCAGGAACAGTTGATGGTCAACCAAAATCCATTCGATACAATATACCATTTACCATATCTACTCATTAGGAACTTTATGGACAAATTAAAGTATTTGATATTCTCCTTGGTGACTTTGTTAGGTACAAGTGCTTATGCACAAGATAAAGCACCACAACTTTCTCGGAATGTAGACAAAATAGACCAAGTTCCTGAAGCAGAATTTGGCTTGAACGCTTTTCGCCATCAAGTGGCCAATCTCTTTGTACCTACTCAAGAAGCCATTAAAGCAAAGGCAAGTGGCACCTTGTTGGCTACTTTCGTTATCTCTAAAACTGGAGAACTGACCGATATCGAAATTGTAAAGGACATGGGCTACGGCATGGGGGAGGAATACAAACGTGTATTAAAGGAAATTGCGAAAAAAAGCAAATGGAAGCCAGGTGTGCATAATAATGAAAAAGTGGCAGTAAAATACGCACTTCCTTTACGATTTGCATTGTAAATTTCCGATTTGGCTAACTTATTTTCTCCCTGATTTGATCTCCCGGATTTCCTGCTGTAGGGACTCGATGCGGTCGATCAGGTTTTGGACCACCTCTATTCCCTGTACATTGATCTCCAGTTCATAATGCCATGTGGAAAATCTTTCCAAAACAATGATCTGTTCCTCTTCTATATATTCCTGTTCTTCTTGGTAAATAATCTCTATCAATCCATTGTTATGAAGTTCCTGGATGAAATCCTGTTCGATATTGTTGGATCGGCAGATATCGATTACCCTAAATAATGTCTTTTCCATAGTCTACTTCATTGAATCTGCTAATTGTTGAACAATTTTCTTTTGTTCCTCTGTTAAATTTTTGGGAAGTTTCACGTGGATTTCTGCATAGAGATCGCCATGTTCATCTTCCTTTTTATAGATCGGGAATCCTTTTCCCTTCAATCTGATCTTGCTGCCGTTCTGTGTTTCGGGCTTAATCTTCACGTTGATTTTTCCGCTAAGTGTTTCGACTAAGCTATCGCCGCCCAAAAGGGCAGTAGGTAGGTCGATGTCGATATGGGTATAGAGGTCATTCCCTTTGCGCTGGAATCTCGGATCTGGTTTAATATGGAACGTGATATATAGATCGCCTTTCGGTCCGCCGTTTACACCTTCTGCACCCTGACCTTTCAATCTGATCTTTTGGCCATCTTCCACTCCTGCAGGAATAGTGATACGGATGTTCTTTCCATTTACGGTAAAGGTTTGCTTGTGGGATTGGGACGCCTGAAGGAGGGTTAATTCCAAAGATGTCTCATAATCTTGTCCCCTGTAGCTTCCTCTTCTGCCCGAACTCCGACCTCCGGAAAAGCGGGAACCGAATAATTCTTCAAAAAAGTCGGAATATTCGCCGGTATCATAATTTCCGGAATAGTTGAAGTCAAAACCTTCAAAAGGATTTCCCCCTGCACCCTGTCGTGCTCCTTGTTGCTGACGGTACTGTTGCTGGGCTTTTTCATATTCTTCGCCATGCTTCCAATTTTCACCGTATTGATCGTATTTCTTTCGCTTCTCAGGATCGGTCAATACTTCATTGGCTTCATTGATCTCCTGGAATCTTTTTTTTGCATCTTCATCGTTTGGATTTAAATCGGGGTGGAATTTTCTTGCCAGCTTGCGGTAAGCTTTTTTGATGTCATCCTGGCTCGCCGATTTATCTAAACCGAGTACTTTATAATAGTCTAAAAACGCCATTTTATAATTTGATTTAAAAATAGAACAAGTGGAAGAGGGGTTTTGTTTATCCTCCCTCTACCCAAATGTACGACCTGAAATCGGGAAAGCAAAGATGATTATCCCAAAACAATGTGCGTTGCCAAGTGTTGATTAATAAAAAGAAATAAGATGAATACGAATAGACTTTCAAAGGCGATGGAATCGTCGCTAATCAAACAGATGACGAAGGAGAATCAGGCTTCACAGATTTACTTGGCATTAGGAATCTGGGCGGATACACAAGGATATGGTGGTGTTTCTAATTTTTTGTTCCGCCATGCACAAGAAGAACGTAATCACATGATCAAGATCATGATGTACATATTGGAAAGAGGAGGGACTCCGAAGGTGGAGGCTGTTGAGGCACCTAAGACAATGCCAAAGAGCATGACGGAATGCTTCAATATGGTGCTTCAACATGAAATAGATAATACCAATGCTATTTATAACCTGGTGAACCAATCGATGGATGAAAAGGATTGGGCGACATGGAATTTTGCACAGTGGTTTGTGAAGGAGCAGATTGAAGAAGAGAAATTAGCACTTCAGTTGATCGATAAACTGAAGATTGCAGGTGGAGATCGTGCCACCGATGAATCGTTGTTTGCGTTGGATAAATTCTTGGAAAGTGCACCGGATGAGGTGACATTGGCAAGGGAATCAACCGCGGATAATCCTGAATAAAGGAACTTCCGATGCCCACAGAAATTTGACCGTTTCTGTGGGCATTGGTTCATATAGCTCTTTTTTTGCTAACTTAAATTATTCTAGGATCCATTTTATTGCTTGGTTTAAGGTTTCTTGAGGATCTTGGGATTTTGTTAATATATCGGGAATGATTTGCCCTTTATAGACCTTTCCCAATCTGTCTTTTACTACCGCACTTGCTAAATTAAGCGCTCCACCATTAGATAGTGGAAAGAACTGATTAGCTGTTGTTAGTCCTGCTGTATTTTCACCAATCAACTTTACATTTGGCATACCTATAAAAGAAATAGCGGTCATCTCCCCACTACTTGCTGTTTTAATACTGGTAAGAACAGCAATTTTATTTACCTTAAATCTTTTAGGCGTAATTTTTAATGTTATTCTTCCAAATTTTCCAGCTGATGAATAGAGTGGTTGCTCCCCTTGATTTGTTTTAAATGTTATAATATTTCCATCTGCAATAAGCGCATTTAGACCAGCAATCATAGGATGCATATTTCCGCCCGAATTGGTTCTTAAATCAATGACCCATCCCTTTGGATTTTGTTGTTGTAGGGACAGAACAAGATCATTTAGGTGGTCGGCAAATGCTTGCTGACTTTCAGGAAAGGTAGACCCAAATCGAGGCACATTGACATAGGCAATTCTTTCATCGAGCATTTTTCCTGAGGGTAATTCAAGAGGAGACCTAGTTTTATTTTCTTCTATGGGTTTGCTGGTATATGCAATATATGCTTCCGGACTATAGTATTTGCTATGAAAATCCTTTGCCTTTCTCAAATGATTTAAATAGAAATTGGCAACTTGTTGTGCGCCATTTTCTAGTGTTAAACCTGCTAATGCTGCAGGTGTTTGGGCGATGATATCTTTCCAAATTAAGCTATCATTAACAATGCTCATTTGTTGGATCTTTGATTTGATTTCTTCACTAAATTCAAGGATTTCCTTAGCAGGTGGAGTATTAATCCAATCTGTTTTTACTTCATCTATAAATAGATTTCCAAGTCCACCCATATTAACAAAAAGAATCATAGATTTGACCTCTGGTTGAACCAAAATGGAGAAGTTAACATCTTGCCATTCACCTGATTTGGAAGGATCAACAACTATTCGGCTTCCCTCTCCTCCAATTCTTTTTTTATTCTCATCAAAAAACTGAATAAAAAAATTAGCCACTAGCTGCTTGCTATCCGTTTTTATTTTAGAGGAAACTTGAAGCTTTGTTAATTTACTGATTTCAATCGAAAAAATATTGGAAGCCATTAACTTGGCTTTTACTTCCTTTTTGTTAAAATGTAGGCTGTGTTTACCTTGATGTTTATCGGAAGTGGTAATTCTTAGGATATTATTTAAAGTATCTTGATTATTCAAATACCATCCTTGTGGTTTTCCATCCGTATTAAAACTTTCAAAATTACCATTTATGATTTGGGCGTGGGAGATACTTAGACCAAAAAGAAATAGTATGATAATTTTAAGGAGTTTGATAATAATATGAGCTATCATGTCACTTGAGATTTAAATATTAATGCTTATTATAGTAATCTAAGTTTCCACCTAATCCGACCTGATTGACCACCTTGCTATTTTTTAATCCCCTGATATGGCTGAGTCCTGATAATTGGGCATCTAAACTATCTATTTTACTGACATTGGATACATCAATCAATGAATTTTCGATGTTTGCATTCAATCGATGGATATTATATCCTTTGAAGCTTAGCTTTGATTCGTCTTTGAGATTCACATTTAACGTGGATACAATTTTTATGGGATCTCTATAATATTCATGAAATGCAATAGTTGAATTTTTCGCTACGGTGAAACTTTCAATGGAGGTCGTTACTGTATCCCTACTGCTGTATTCCACCTGACCATTAAGATTATTTAATAGCAGTGATTTTATTTTTTGTGCAGAGAGGCCAATTACTATCTTCTTAATTTTACTGCCTTGTAAATTCAGGATTAATTGTCTGTTTTTTATTTGATGATCAACCTCCATTAAATAATAGGGTGACATACATTCTACTCGTGCCTTTTCATCATCTTCATTAATTTCCAATAACACCAAATCCTTGTCGCCGTTGCCATTAATCACGATATCATCAATATCATCCAGAGAAATGGGGTCTGCTGTTACATCATGGCTGAAATGGAGCATGAATTTGGATATAGGATCTGTTGTAACCGGATCTGCCTTCAAATCCATG
Organism: Sphingobacterium sp. CZ-2; assembly: GCF_004526235.1. GTDB lineage: Bacteria > Bacteroidota > Bacteroidia > Sphingobacteriales > Sphingobacteriaceae > Sphingobacterium > Sphingobacterium tenebrionis. The sequence goes on from NZ_CP038159.1 coordinate 2,055,490, forward strand.
GACGATTGGTTGGGATCAATGCGGATTCTTCCGCTCAATGGAGCTAATAGTATAAAACCTAAGAATAAAATGAACATCGTTAGGAATATATATATGTTGGTCTTTTTCATGATTTCTTAATTATCATTATATAATTGAATTAATTCTTCTCTACTGATGCCTAAAAGTTTTGCCATCTGAAAGAAGTTTGGCGCTTCATGTACAAGGAAATTTGATCGCCTAGCGTGAAGAATTCTATCTTTCGCATCCAAAGAAACAAAGAACCCTAAACCTCTTTTATTATAGATGATTTCATCTTGTTGGAGCTTATCATAAGATCTCATAACCGTATTCGGATTCACTTCGATCAGTGATCCCAATTCGCGTACAGATGGGATCTTATCATCCAATTTCCATTCATCCTTTAGGATTTTTTCCATCACCAAATCAATTATTTGAATATATATGGGTTTTTCATTGGAGAATTTCATCAGTGTACCTCCTTTTCTTTTAATAGGTAGTAAAAACTTATGTATGCGAAGATAGCTGCAATACTACCCAATACATATGGATATGCTTTTACATAAGCTTCATTATTGATGAATTGCGTAAATCCACCTGCCCAAAGATGTTCCATTACCAGACTTGATAAATAAACGTATGCAATGAAAATTAGGATGGATAGTAATCTACTGTATTTACGGAAATAGAGAATACCTACAAGATAAACTGGAAGAAATAGGAAGAAAATAAAGCTATATTTTAATACATCTAAGTTTATATTGGCATTATATAAGATACTGTTCTCTGGGATTTTTGTGTACAGATAACCTAATTTATCATAGCCTTCCTTCGCTAAATCAAGGTAATTGAACTGGAAATAGAACTGGATAATATAATTGCATAGGACAATAAAGATCAAATTAATAAGGAATACTAAGCTACAAAAGATTATAATTCCAAAAAACCTATCTTTCGTACTTAATGGCAAAGTAAATTCAATGGGATTGTAGATGATTTTTTGAAGGATAATAAGATTAAGAATAGGGAATAGAATAGCAAGTATTGGAGAGCTTTCAAAATAAGTACGTTCTGCAAGCTGTACCGCAGTAATATAATTCTTGGCTGTATCAAAACCATTTTTCTCGGATAGTATACTTAGGGTATTGCTGTTGGTCAGGTAAAATATGATGCCAAAGCCAGCAAAAGCAACCAGTAAAATCGAAGTAAAGATGGATTTGTTCCCTTTGAAGATGAGCAAGGCGTAATTTAAAGCTGCTTTCATTTCACTGTAGTTTTTGAAGTATTAATAAATGCATTGAATAAAAATTCAATGTCCATGTTGGAGGTTGCCTCCGTCTTATTGACGATCAGGTATTTATTTCCGATCACCTCTTCAGTTTGAAAGATAATCTCATCTCCAGGAGTGATTTCTGAAGTAATGGCATATTGATCGTTAATGTCGGATAGGCTTTTATCTAAAATTAATTCACCATGATGAAGGATCAAGAGGTGATCGAGCAGCTGATCGATATCTCGGATTTGATGGCTGGCAATGACCACTGTTTTTTCAGGAGTAAGGCTATTGGCCAATAGCCTTCTGAATATAGTTTTGGATGGGATATCTAATCCATTGGTCGGTTCATCCATCAACAGAACGGCCGTATTACAGGCTAATCCAAATGCCAGATGTACTTTTTTACCTTGACCTAAGGAAAGACTGCTTAGGTGACTATTAGGATCAATTTGAAATTCCTGTAAATAGTTTTCAAATTCGGTATAATTAAAATTGCTGTAAAAATTTCCGTACATCCTACCGAAATCATGGACATACAAATAAGGCAGATTGGTCGTGTCTCCCAAATAAAATACCTGGTCGAAGTATTTCCCTGAACGTTCCTTGCTATTTATCCCTCTGAAATTAATATCACCTTCTTTGGGGAGAAGAAGACCTTCCATCAATTTGATCAGGGTGGTTTTCCCTTCTCCGTTCAACCCCAATAATCCGTAGATAGTTCCAGGTTGGAGATTTAAAGAGATATTTTTTATTATTTTTCTTTTTTTGGTATACCCATAGGATACCGAATTGACGGTTAACATAGGCTTATTGTTTTAGTGTATTAGTATGTTAGTACACTACAAATATAAGCTAGGATTTTTAATTTCCAAGAATTATTTAAAAAAAAGCTGTCCTGGAGATTTTCATTCCAGGACAGCTCAAAAAGCCTTTAAGGCTAAATTATCTTATATTTTATCTTCCGCTAGCAGGAGGAGGGGTTTTATCAACCACTAATTTTTTATCGCGGTTAGCGATTTCCCATGCCGTATGGAACACTAATTTCTCGCGTTTTGCCATCATAGGGAAGTTGATTTTATCTACCGTATCGTTCGGCGTATGGTAATCTGGATGTAATCCGGAGAAGTAGAAAATCACTGGAATATTGTGTTTAGCCAAATTGTATTGGTCTGAACGGTAATAGATGCGCATAGGATCCTTTGGATCATCGTACATATAATCCAATTCCATCTGTGTGAAATCCTGGTTTGCTTTCTCATTGATCGCTTTCAATTCGGAGCTCAACATTTCTGATCCGATGGCATGGATATAATTATGGTTTCCTTCCAAATGTTTATTGTCGATACGGCCGATCATGTCCATATTCAAACAGGCTACCGTATTTGCTAATGGGTAAACTGGGTTTTGGGAATAGAAATCGGATCCAAGAAGGCCTTTTTCCTCTGCCGCAAAAGCCATGAACAAGATGGTTCTACGAGGACCTTTACCTGCTTTCTTTGCCGCTGCAAAAGCTTTCGCAACCTCCATCACACCTACCGTTCCAGATCCATTATCATCAGCTCCTGGAAAGAAAGTGCCATCTGGCAATACACCATCATGATCATAGTGACCGGAGATGATCAATACTTCATCCTTAAGGTCTGTTCCTTCGATAACTCCTAACACATTCGGATCGAATAGATCTTCTTTTTTAGAACCCATGCTCGCATTCAAGGATGCTTTCAGGACTGAAGAATTAGGTTTTTTTGTCGAGCTAACAGTTTGCTTGAATTTACTAATCGATGTATTGTTTGCAGCCAATATCTGGTTAGCAGTTGCTTCTGTAATATTTACTACTGGAGCTGCGGTGCTGTTATTTGTAGTTTCTTTATCTGTTGATTTCAACCTGTAACTTCCGCTGGTCATTCTTGATCCAAAACGTTTGATCATTTCCGCTGCTTGAGAGTTAGCGGACAAGATCAAGGCTGGGTTTTGTTTCATGACTTCTTGAAGTCTTTTAGAACGACTGGTCGACCAATCCGATAGGGTGGAAGTTCCAGTGATCAATGAGTTTCCGGAGGCATCCATAGGTTCGCCTTCGTTGATGACCAAAACGACTTTACCAGCTAAATTCTGTCCTGCATAATCACTATATGAAGGCGTATTTATTCCATATCCAACGAATACAATCTCTGAAGCATTGAAGTTTCTGAAAGCATTAGATCCTGTAACATAAAAATCTTTGGCATTGACCAAGGTTTGGTTGTTCAGGTTGAACTGCTCCACCACATATGAAGATTTAACAAGGTTCACAGGCTGATAATAAGAACCATTTACTGCTGGTTTTAAACCCAGTTCCTGGAATACCTTGGCGATGTATTCTACGGTCTTTTTACCACCTTCTTGCCCAGTTCCACGACCGGCAAATTCTTTCGAAGCAAGAATGGTAAGATGTGACTTTGCAGATTCTTCGGTTAAAAGGTCTGCATACTTCTTTTGAAGGGTATGTTGATTGACCGAACAGCTGAACAGCGTAGGGATCAACAAGGATACAAAAAAGAACTTTTTCATATGGTTTTATATTGGTTATGAACAGGAAATCTTATTTACGCGGTTAGCGTGGCGGCCACCTTCAAAGTCAGTGATCACGAATGTACGAACAATACGTTTTGCTAGATCTAGATCGATAAAACGAGCTGGGATACATACAATATTAGCATCGTTATGCTGACGAGCCAATGCGGAGATTTCTTCCAACCAGCAGATTGCTGCACGGATTCCCTGATGTTTGTTGGCCGTAATGGCAACCCCGTTTGCACTTCCACAAATTAAGATACCCAAATCGTTCTCTTTGTTCTCTACACTGCTTGCCACAGGATGAGCAAAATCTGGATAGTCTACTGAATCTGCAGTACTCGGACCAAAATCTTGAACAGTATATCCCAATTCTTCCAAAAATGGAATCAAGGCTGCTTTGTAATCTACACCGGCATGATCACTGCCAATTGCTATTTTTTTAGACATAATCTATAAGTTATGGATTTCTATAATTTATGAATTGTAAAACTCTTTTTCTTCTTGTTCTTTTCGCTTCTTCACATTTGCGGAAACCATAATACTCACCTCATACAGAATGAACATTGGAGCACTCACAGTCAGTAAGGTCAGGATATCTGCCGTAGGCGTAATGATTGCTGCGATAGTTAAAATGATTAAGATCGCATATCGACGGCTTGCACGCATGAATTCTGGAGTCATAATGCCAATCTTTGATAAGATGAATATCAGGATAGGTAATAGGAAGATAATTCCACAACCTAAGGTCAGGGTTGCAATGGTCGATAACCAGTTATCCGTTGTAAAGTTGTTATGGATCTCAGGACTTAGGGTATAGTTTGCTAAGAAGTTGATGGATAGCGGTACAACAATGAAATATCCGAACAATGCACCTAAGAAAAATAATATAGTGGCATAAAATACGAACCCTTGTGCTGATTTTCTTTCAATTTTGGTCAATGCTGGTTTTATAAATAACCAAACTTCAAAGAGAAGATAAGGAAATCCCAAGAACAAAGCAATTAATAAAGATCCGTTAATAGTAAGCATAAATTGGGATCCAACCTCTGTGGAAATTAAATTGAAATTTAAATTCTTAACGCAGAACCCTTCCAGGTTTAGGGCATCGCCCACCTTGCACATCATTTGATACGTCCAGAATTCTGGTTTTTTAGGCCCCATAATGATGGTATCAAATAGTTGTTCGAAATAAGAAAAGGAAATTATCGCAAATATGGAAATAGCAATTACCGATCGGATGATATGCCATCTCAGAACTTCAAGGTGGTCGAAGAAAGACATTTCTGCTTCAATATTCTTTCCTTTATCCTTGATCGCCTGTATAAGTTTGATATTCTTTGACATGTAATTTTTTTACGCGTAATTTAAGTCGTAATAAACAAAAATACCATTCTTCTGCAGAAGAATGGCATCTTTTGTATTTGTAAAGTAAATTTTATACACTTTCCTCATCAGGATACTCCGTAAGATCGAAAGTTTCCATGAATTTGGTGGTAAAATTACCCGCTCTAAAGTTCGGATCATTCATTAAACGCAAGTGTAATGGGATGGTTGTCTTCACACCTTCGATCACGAATTCGCTTAATGCACGAGACATTGTGTTGATTGCTTCCTCACGTGTTTGAGCCACACAGATCAATTTCGCGATCATGGAATCGTAGTTTGGTGGAATCGAATAGCCCGAATAAACATGCGTATCAACACGAACCCCATGTCCTCCTGGAGAATGGAAATTAGTGATCTTTCCTGGTGATGGACGGAAGTTGTTGAACGGATCCTCTGCATTGATACGACATTCGATCGCATGCATGGTTGGCTCATAACTTTTTCCTGAGATAGGAATGCCTGCTGCCACTTTGATCTGTTCTTTGATCAAATCGAAGTTGATCACTTCCTCTGTAACCGGGTGTTCTACCTGGATACGGGTGTTCATCTCCATAAAATAGAAGTTACGGTGTTTGTCAACCAAGAACTCGATGGTTCCTGCACCTTCATATTTTACCGCTTGCGCACCTTTGATGGCCGCTTCACCCATCTTCGCACGAAGCTCAGATGTAATGAATGGGGAAGGAGCTTCTTCAACCAATTTCTGGTGACGTCTTTGGATGGAACAGTCACGCTCTGAAAGGTGACATACTGTTCCATATTGATCTCCGATTACCTGGATTTCAATATGGCGAGGGTCTTCTACAAATTTCTCCAGGTAGATGCCGTCGTTTCCGAATGCAGCACCTGCCTCTTGACGGGCAGAATCCCAAGCAGGTTCAAATTCTTCATCTTTCCAAACAATACGCATACCACGGCCACCACCACCGGCAGTAGCTTTCAAGATGATAGGATATCCGATCTCATTGGCAATTTTGATCCCCGATTTAACATCAGGAACCAAACCATCAGAACCAGGGATAGTAGGAACTCCTGCATTCTTCATGGTTTCTTTGGCTGAAGCCTTATCGCCCATGCGTTCAATCTGTTCCGCAGTTGCACCAATAAACTTGATGCCATATTCTGCACAGATTGCCGAGAATTTCGCGTTCTCCGATAGGAAACCATATCCTGGGTGGATAGCATCTGCATTGGTCAATTCCGCTGCAGCAATAATATTTGGAATATTTAAATAAGAATCTTTACTTGCTGGAGGGCCGATACAAACTGCCTCGTCCGCAAAACGAACGTGCAAGCTGTCGCGATCGGCTGTAGAATATACAGCCACGCTCTGAATCCCCATCTCTTTACAGGTACGGATGATACGAAGCGCAATTTCCCCTCTATTGGCAATTAATATTTTTTTGAACATATTTCTAGCTAGGATCTACTAAGAATAAAGGTTGATCGTATTCAACTGGTTGCGCATCATTTACTAAGATCTTCACAATCTTACCCGATACTTCCGACTCAATTTCGTTGAATAATTTCATCGCTTCAACAATACACAATACTTTTCCAGGAGCGATTTCATCGCCAACATTCACAAAAACAGCTTTGTCTGGACCTGGAGAACGGTAGAATGTACCGATGATAGGAGATTTCACAGTAATGTATTTTGAGCTGTCATCAGCAGCTGGAGCAGCCGGAGCAGCAGCAACAGGTGCAGGAGCAGCAGCAGCAGCTTGTGGTGCTGCAACAGCAGGTGCTGCGGCAGGAACAGTTGCAGTTACATAAGTAGGCTCCTGATTTGTTTTTATTGTAATTTTGAAATCTTTTTCTTCGATTGATACTTCATTCACACCTGATTTTGAAACGAACTTAATCAGATCCTGAATTTGTTTGATATCCATACTCATATGCTAGCAGGTTTTGTTTAATTATTGTAAAAATGATTAGCTATAAAGGTAATAAAATCTATTGTATTAGTATGCCCATTTCAAATAAATAGAGCCCCAGGTAAATCCACCTCCAAAAGCCGCTAATATCAAATTATCACCTTTTTTCAGCTTGTTTTCCCATTCCCAAAGACATAAAGGAATAGTTCCACTGGTTGTATTTCCATATTTTTGGATGTTCACCATCACCTTTTCCTCAGGTAGTCCAGCGCGTTCTGCAGTGGCATCAATAATGCGTTTGTTCGCTTGGTGTGGAACCAACCAGGCCACATCTTCTGAGGTCAAGTTGTTTCTTTCCATCACTTCTGCCGCAACTTCCGCCATATTGGTAACCGCAAATTTAAACACGGTACGACCTTCTTGGTAAGCATAATGTAATCCAGCATCCACTGATTCATGTGAGGCAGGGTACATAGAACCTCCACCTTTGATGTTCAGGTATTGTCCACCAGATCCATCTGTTTTTAAGATAGAATCGATTACCCCATTTCCTTCTTCGTTTGGTTCCAGCAAAACTGCTCCACAACCGTCACCAAAAAGGATACAGGTATTTCTATCTTTATAATTGACTACAGCTGACATTTTATCGCCACCTACAACCAATACTTTTTTGTGTTTGCCCGACTCAATGAACTGAGCCCCGGTAGTTAATCCGAATAAAAATCCAGAACAAGCGGCTTGTAGATCGTATCCCCAAGCGTTTTTGGCGCCGATTTTATCGGCAAGGATATTGGCAGTTGCTGGAAACAACATATCTGGCGTACTTGTACAGAAGATAATCAATTCAATCTCTTCTGCAGAGATTCCTCTTTTTTCCAATAATCCTTTTACTGCTGGAACGGCAAGGTCTGATGTTGCTTTTCCTTCGTCTTTTAAGATTCTTCTTTCGCTGATACCTGTACGTGTAACGATCCACTCGTCGTTGGTATCCACCATGGTTTCCAACTCTTTGTTCGTTAGGATATAATCAGGAACATAACCATTAACAGCTGTAATAGCTGCATGAATTTTTGACATATTTCTTAATTAAAGGCAGATTTGATCCTATCCACAAAGTTGGATGCAATCATATCTCTAGACAATAAAACCATATTCTTAATGGCTTCCGGAGTTGAAATTCCATGGCCAATGATTACAGGTGCATTTACCCCCAAAATCGGGCTGCCCCCATAACGTTCATAGTTAAACCTATCGAAAAATTCATCCTTAAACCCTTTTTTCAGGGTTACCACATAGAAAGACTCTGCCAGTTTCAACACCACATTACCGGTGTAACCATCACAGACAAATACATCTGCATGGTCGCTGAAAAGATCGCGTCCTTCCGCATTTCCGATAAAATTAATGTTGTTGTTTTCTTTAAGAAGAGCGTATGAGGCAATAGTTAGGTTATTTCCTTTTTCTTCCTCTTCCCCAATATTGAGTAGTCCCACTTTCGGAGAAGAAATACCATACACATGTTCGGCATAAAGGCTTCCAAGGATGGCAAATTGGTTTAACATTTCAGGTTTACAGTCGGCATTGGCTCCAACATCCAGTAGGATTCCAAAACCGCTTTTCAACTTCGGAACATTGGTTGCAATGGCAGGTCGCAGTACTCCTGGTACAGTCTTGACGCTGAACATCGATCCGACCAACATAGCTCCTGTGTTACCTGCCGAAGAGAACGAGTCGATCTCTCCGTTTTTAAGAAGTTCAAATCCCTTTGCAATGGAGGAATTTGGCTTTTGTGTGATCGCTTTAGTAGGGTGTTCATGCATACTAATCCCTTCAGGTGCATGAACGTAGTCAAATTTGGAGGGGTCAGAACCGGCCGCTTCAATCGCTTTTCTGCATGCCTCTTCATCTCCGAACAGGACAATTCGCTGTGATTCTTCCAATACTTTCTGCGCATCAATTGCGCCTTTAATGTTCGAATCAGGTGCGAAATCTCCCCCCAACACGTCTAATCCAATCTTCATTCGTTATTATTTATAATATTCAATAATACGCAAAAAACATCCCAAGTGAAAGTGAATAATATAAAAATATTACACTTTTTTGGGATGTTTACTTAGAAAGATGTCTTTAGACAGCAGCAGTAGTCTCAACGATTAATTTACCGTTATAGTATAAATTACCGTCTACTGTATAAGCGTGGTGTGGTCTGTGAACCGCGCCAGTTTCTTTACAAACTGTCAACCCTGGAGCTTCTGCTTTATAATGCGTTCTTCTCTTGTCTCTTCTAGATTTAGAAATTTTACGTTTTGGATGTGCCATTTCGTATTTTAATTTTAGTTATTTTTAATTTTTTTCAATGCTTCCCAACGTGGGTCAATGTTTTCATTGTCGCCACCTGATGAATCATCCTCGTTATTTTCGTTTTCGATCCTGCTCAACATTTCTGGGTCGCAGGAAACGCCAATACCTTGTTCCGAACATTTCGTGTATGGTGGAACCGCGACATTGATATATTCATATAACAACGGCGCAATATCCAATTCGTAATCACTTTTGGAAAGCATGATCACCTCTTCGGTATCATCGTTCCAATCTTCTTCACTGAATTTGACCAATGCACGTTCCTTGATGTGAACAGGGGAGTCGAATGTGGATAAGCAAACATCACAAGTCAGTTCAATACTTCCTTGGATATCAAAATTTGCAATCAACATATTCTCCTGCTTCTGCAAGTCGACCACTACTTTCAGGTCGCCTTTTTTCACTAGGGAATGTTCGTAACATTCAAAGAACTTCTCATCAATTTCAAAGTCAAAGCTGTGTTTACCTGTCGAAAGTCCTGAAAAAGGTATTCTATACTGTTTTAGATACTTCACAATCTTGCATTTGAGCCTGCAAAAGTAACGATTAATTAAACATAAATGAAATTTATTTTAAAAAATCCTACAGGCTATTCGTAATAATTTTTACCAAGTTCAATTTTTGGACGATCGTTGGCCATACGCCATTTGTTAGTGTCCCGCAAAGAATAAGCACAACCGCAATATTCCTGCATATAGAAACGCTCTCTTTTGCTGATTTCCAGCATTCTTTCCGAGCCGCCTTTCTTACGCCAGTTGAAGGTCCAGTAATCCATATCCGGATACCTGGAAGCCGCTCTCACACCGCAATCATTGATCTGGTCCATGTTTTTCCAACGGGAGATACCCAAGGAAGAAGAGATGACGTCAAAGCCATGGTTTGCCGCATATTCTGCCGTTTTTTCAAAACGCATGTCAAAGCACATGGTGCAACGAATGCCTTTTTCAGGTTCATTTTCCATCCCTTTGGCCAGTTCAAACCAATGGTCCACATCATAATCTGCATCTATGAATGGAATGTTGTGTTTTTCTGCAAAGCGGATGTTCTCCTCTTTCCGAAGATCATATTCTTTTCTTGGGTGGATGTTCGGATTATAGAAATAGATAGTGAAGTCTATTTTCGAATCAATCAATGCTTCCATTACCTCGCCAGAACAAGGTGCACAGCAGGAGTGAAGCAATAATTTCTTGCCTTCATTCGGAAGCGTTAGCTTCTCCCTTACAAATTCTTTCTTCTCCATGTGACAAAACTATTCTGCAATAGTACAAAAAACCAAGTATTTAATCAAATTAACACTTCTTCACATGCGCCAAGGATTGCTGAAAGGGATATTTTTATACATTTGTAATATAATAGGTTCCCGATGAAACAAAGATTACTTTACGCTTTATTTATTCTGTTAGGTTTTGGATTGATTACTTCCTGTGAAATGGATGATGATGAACCCGCTAAAAGTACGTCCATTTCTAGGTTGTATATTTCCTATTCCAATTGGAACCCGAATGTACAAGGGACACCGATCAATAACATGGCGATTGTTTCCAATGCCGATTCTACCAATTTCGGAGATGCGAGGACAACGTCCTTTTACCTTACCCCATCATCAGGTGGGTCTACCATTTATTTCCACCCGGCCGCGAGAACGGTATTCCATGCGTCCTTGAATATTTCTGCTGTGGACACCATTATCCATACCGCGACCATTGGAGAGACCGGTGCACCAGCAAATAATCGGAAAATAATGAGCAAATTGCTGATGAAGCCAAGAGGGTTGGTTTTCCATCCTCATTTGGATCGATTATATACTGTTCAGGTGAATGAAGGAAGTTCCTATGTGTATGTTTTTGATAGACCACGTGGGATAAACCAGGTCGTGATTCCTTCTCAGACCATCGAGCTAGCCGGTCAGTTGAATGCCTGGGATGCCACCATAGTGAATTCAAAATTAATCCTTAGCCGTACAGGAAAGGATGGTGGATTGGACATTTTTGATAATCTTGTTCCACGTAGAGAACCATTGATCCCGAATCTAAGCCCTTCCAAAAGCTTGAAAATTGTTGGTACTTCCAATATTCAGGGGATTTCGATCGATACGGTCAACAACATGATGGCAGTAGCCGATTATCCGGATAACAATTCGGTAGCTGGAGCAGGTAGGATCTTGATATTTGATAATTTTACTTCCTTGCTGGAGGGTTCAGAGACAATTACTCCTTCCAGAATCATCACTGGAGCAAATACAAAATTAGTTAGACCATCGGATGTGGACCTGGACTTCAGAAAGGATAGTAAATATTTTTATGTGGCAGATCCGGGCTCTTCTTTAGTGTATCGATTTCTGAAATCAGCGGATGGGGATGTAGCACCTGAATCCCAATTTTCTAGAGCAGGATTGAATCCAGTGAGTTTATCCCTCGACGCTCGAAATTAATTGCAGCATCAATTCCACTTCTAGTTTTTTCTCGGCATTGTCCACATGGTCATATGCAGCAATCAGGTTGCGAAGCACTCTGCGGATAATCGCTAGGTTATCACAGGGCAATGTGTATTCATCCGATAAGGGGAGATTCAGCTGCCTAAGAAAAGCAAATATATCCTCCTCCCGCATAATCTGACCGCGATTGAACACATTGATATAGAAGAGCACCTTATCCTGATTATCTCCATCTGCATAGGCCAGAACAAAATGCTTCGGTAGATTTACCCCAAAAATAGGGATATCCAATTTTTGTGCTACCAAGGCATAGATACAGGCAAGGCTGATCGGATTCCCCTTTTTGCTCTCCAGGACTTTATGAATAAAGGAATTCTGTGGATCGTGGTAATTGGTTGTATTTCCTGATAGGCCAAATTCCCTAAAAATGATATTGTTCAATAATTTCACCTTTTCTACCGGGCTCATATCGTACATCAGATGATACCATGCATTCCGGCGTAATTCGGCCAATTGCACATACACCTGTTCATCGTTCAGATTTGGATATTGGTACCTGTTGATGATCAACAATCCTTCAAGAAGATCTTCTGCATTATTTAATTTCCAGAGCTGTAGGTCGTTCTTGACCTGATCAAATTGAATCTTATGAACGATGTTTTCGATTCTGCTCTGTGAGAGGGGATCAAATGAGGATTCCCAAGAGCTTTCCAAGAGCGGAATAACTTCAGGACCACAGGTGATAAGTTTGTGTTCGATTTCTCGGAAAATATCCGTGTCCGGATCGTCCAAGAGATAAATTAGTGCCTTTATTTCTTTTTCGTTCACATTGAAAATTACGAAAATAAAGGCACAACTCAAAAATTATTTCAGCTGCCCATCCAACATATGGATAATTCTTTTGCCATATTCGGCATTCTTTTCGGAGTGGGTAACCTGGATGATGGTGACACCATCATCATTTAATTGTTTAAATAATTCCATGATCTCTTCCCCTTGTTTGGAGTTTAGATTTCCGGTTGGTTCATCCGCCAGCAATAGTTTGGGTGATCCTGCTAATGCCCGAGCTATTCCTACGATCTGTTGTTGGCCCCCAGATAATTGGGCCGGGAATAGGTCTTTTTTACCTACGATATTGAACCGATCCAGGAGATCGCTGACGATACTTTTTCGTTCAGAAGAGGAGATGTTTTTGTAGATCAATGGCGTTTCGATGTTTTCATAGACTGTTAGTTCATCGATCAGGTGATAGGATTGGAAAACATAACCCATATGGGACTGGAACAGTTGGGTCCGTTTCTTCGGTTTCATGGTTAAAACATCTTCATCCATGAAGAAGTATTTTCCTTCATTAGGTTCATCCAACATCCCGATGACATTGAGTAAGGTGGATTTTCCAGAACCTGATGGCCCCATGATGGAAACGAAATCACCTTCTTGGATGGTGAGGTTGATGTCCTTTAGGATGAAGGATTTGGTGCCTGCTACACTGTACCATTTGAAAATATGTTCTAATCTTATCATGTTTAAATTTAAAATTTTAATGTTAATTTTTTGTATTTTGGTTTTTGTTCCTCTCGTTGAGTATTGCGACTTTTTCGTTATTGCCACTCTCGCGTCATTGGTACTTTCGCGTCATTGCGAGGTACGAAGCAATCTAACTAACGCTGTCATCCTGAGCATCGTCGAAGGATCTGTACGGTTGGTGGTAAACGTTCAGATGCTTCAACTTCGCTCAGCATGACAAAAGCGAAAGATTGCTTCGACGTGCCTCCTCGCAATGACGAACCCCTTGCAAGATCCCGACTCCTCGCAATGACGAGCCCGCTCGCAAGATCTCAACCCCACTAAACCTCTCAAACCCTTCCAATACACACTACACAACGCCACACCCTTCCAATACCACCTACAAATCCCTCAAAGTCTTCACTGGGTTTTGCAACCCAGCCTTTATCGTCTGTAAATTCACCGTAACTAAAGTAACCACAAAAACCAATAAAGCCGCCAAGCCGAAAAACCACCACGAAATCTCTATCCTATAGGCAAAATCCTCCAGCCATTTATTCGATAAATACCAAGCTATCGGACTTGCAATCAAAACCGCCAAAAATATAATCAGCACATAATCCCTATTAAACAAGTTGGAAATACTCATAATTGACGCCCCAAGCACCTTCCTTATCCCAATCTCTTTAGTCCGCTGTTCTACACTTTGCAATATTAAACCAGAAACACCCAAAGCAGAAATAAAAAGCGCCATTCCTGCAAACAACAAAAACAACTGGGCCTGTTTACTTTCCTTCACATATGTTTTTTCATACAGCTTATCCACCCAATTATAGTTTAAATACCTTCCAGGATAGAACTGATCCATCACTTTCTGTACCCCTTCCATGGCCAACCTTTCCTGCCCAGGTTTTACCTTGAGCAATATCCCTGCATAGGAAGTTAATTGATGTGCACTAATTACCGTAAATCCTATTTTCTTATGGAAAGACTCACTATGAAAATCTTTTACTATCCCAACAGGTATAACCTTCAGGTCACGATATATCTGCCCCAATTCAGTAATATTTAACTTTTTAGCTGTACTTTCAGTTAACAATACCTTCTTAATTCCATCATTTTCATCCCCTTCCACAGCATCTGGGTCTGCTATTTCCACATAGTCCGACTCATTTAAAAACCTACCTTTCAAAAGCTCCATATTCAAAAGCTTACCCAGATCCACATCGCCAGTAATATAGTTTACCTGAATTTTATGCTCCGCATTGTCTGGGTCTGAGATGAATTTTGAAAAATTTCCTGACCCGTTACTTGGTGTCCAGCCAGATACACTAACTGTTTCTATGCCAGGTAAATTTGCCAATTCGTTCTTTACAGCAGCACTTTTCTCTCCAACTCCAAAATGTTCAACCCCCAATACACGGTCCACATTGATTCCCAAAGATTTTTCCTGAACCAATTTCAGTTGAGATTTGATCGTAATCAAGCCAATGATCACGATCAATGAAATGGAAAATTGAGTAATGATCAATGATTTCTTGACCCATACATCAATCACCTGCGATTTACTGATTTTATTTCGTAAGGCCTCTGCGGTATTCACCCTAGAGATGATAAACGCGGGATATATGCCGACAAGCACACTCAGCAACAAAATAGTGGGAAAGTACAGGGCAAGCATAGGAATTAATTGGGTTCTAACATAAGCTAATTCATATCCTAAGAATTTTTGCAACAGCGGGAGGGAAAGGAAATAGAACATCAGCGAAATACATGCAGCGATGAAAAACAGCATAATAGTTTCTTTTAAAAGATTGGCTATCAAGCTGCTTCGCTTTGCCCCTAATATTTTATGTAGGTTGATCTGTTTGACCCTTTTTAAGGTTTTTGCAGCAAAAATATTGATATAATTGATGCAGGAAATCAAAAGTACCAGCGCTGCAACAGCCATCAATATTTGGCTTGCTTTTTTATTCCCACTGATGTTCGTCCCATCGATAGGTTCCATATACATCGCGGTGATTGGCTGAAGTCTGAACGATGTTTTGTAAGCCATTTCCGGTCCAAGGAAATTAGCATACCACTGGCTTGCTTTCTTCGCCAGAGCATCTGCATCGGTACCCACTTTTAATTTCAAAATCTGTTGACTAAAAAAGCCCCATCCTTCCCGATTTAATGGGATTTTAGGCTTCCCTGTCAGGTAGATAAATTCGGTTCGGAAAACCGAATTATAAGGCATATTATCTATAACACCAAGGATCACATATTCCGATTTTTTGTCGGAATAGGAATCAGCAGATAAAATGGTTTTTCCAATGACATTTTCCCCTTTAAAATAGCGTTCCTTAAAAGATTTGCTGATCAACAGATTCTTCTTGCCTGCAACTAGGTTTTTGGCACTTCCTTCAAGAATATGCACATCCAGTAGATCAAATACATTGTTCTCCGCCTCCAAACCTTCAATTTTTATTGCAGGTTCTGCCTCGCCCTGTAAATTGAGATAGATCTGCCCTTGACGCATGTGTGAGGCAGCCTCAATCTCCGGAAAAGATTTTTCCAGCTCGGTACCGAGATTTACATAAGCAGTACCATTTTCATTTTCTACACCTGCGGTAGAATCGATCGTGACAATACGGTATAATTGGGAGGAATTTGTCCAAGATTTATCATAGGATTGTTCCTCAAAATAAACACTGGAAATCAGCAAACAGATCAAGAAACCAAGAGACAGACCTAGGATATTGATCCAAGTAAAAGTCCCGTTCTTTAAAATATTACGAAATATCAGTCTATTCATCGCGCAAACTATCTACAGGATTTGCTCTTGCGGCACGTAAGGTTTGCCAAGCAATCGTACTCCAAGCTATAAAAACGGTTATTAAAGCGGCCAATGCAAACATCCACCATTGGATGCCGATTCTGAAGGCATACATTTCCAAGTATTTGTTCATCATCCATAAAGCTATCGGTGCTGCAATCAGAAAGGCTATCCCTACCAGTTTAATAAAATCTTTGGATAATAATAAAATCAAACTGGCGATCGAGGAACCCAATACTTTCCGGATGCCGATTTCTTTTACTCGTCGATTGATGGTCAATAAAGCCAAGGCAAATAAGCCCATGCAGGAGATAACAATAGCGATACCAGTTCCTACCATCACAATGCCAGAGAAGCGACGATCATCCTTATACATATTCTGGGTGTTTTCATCCAGATAGGAAATAGCAACTGTTGCTTTAGGGTTCACTGTTTTCCAAATTTTTTCTACGTTGGCCAGGGTTTCCGATAAATTCTGTGTCTCTACCCGTACAAAAATATAATCTACTGAAAATACACTTGGATTGATAGATAAGGTTAGAGATTCTACTTTTTTGCGTAGATCCTGAAAATTAAAATCATCAATTACACCGATCACCAAGGATTTTCCATTCAAATTAATCTGTGTTCCTAAAACTTTATCGATTCCACCCAGCTGTTCTGCCATTTTCTTATTGAGGATGACCGAATTGGTATCCGTGGCAAAACTTCTGTCAAAATCTCTTCCGGCCAATAGCTTGATATCCAGTGTTTTTAGGTAATCGTAATCTATACGCATATAATTGGTCGTGATCTCCCGGTTGTCTTGGTTGAAACCAAACACACTTCTTCTGGAAGTACCATCATTTCCCAAACCCATATTCACGTCCGATCCACTGACAGCTTTCACCCATGATTCTTTTTCTAAGGCTACCCGCATTCTGTTCAAGGCATCTTCATGGTCAATTCCACTTCCAATAGGGATACTGATCACTTCGGATTTATTATAACCCAATGGCCGATTACTGATGTAGTTCAATTGTGAACTGATCACTATGGTCGAAACGATCAATAAAATAGCTATTACAAATTGCAAAACGGTTAAGGTGTTTCTGATTCTAGAAGATTTTACCGAAGACCCGCCTTTTAAGGAATGGATGATATTGGAATTGGCTATTTTCCATGCCGGGTAACCACCAGCAATCAAGGTAATAACTAAGAAAATACCAAGAAATATCAAGAGGTTGGTGGGCGAAAATATATCCAGGATAGTCAAACGGTAATTCATGCTGGCATTATATTCTGGCAATAGTGCCCAAGCAAGCAGGCCGCCGAACACTAGAGCAATAATGCACAATAGAAAAGCCTCGGTCCATAACTGAACCACTAAGTGTTTAATAGTTCCTCCCAATGTTTTTCGGGTTCCGATTTCCTTGCTTCGCAATAAGGAATTGGCAAGGGATAGATTGATGAAATTCGAACAGGCAATGAAAACGATCAAGCCGGCAATGGTTAACAGGATCCAAGGAAAGGATGCTGAAGGCCCATTGGCAATCCCTAAATTGCTCAGATGAAAATCCGCAACCGGTATGATCTGCAATGAAAAATATTGCCCATCTTTGTCGGCTGTTGCACCATCCCTTTTCAGGTTTTCAATATTGCTCTTGTAATATTGCTGGGTCAATGATCTGATTTCCTTTGCGAATTTCTGTTCATTGATTTTTCCATCCTTTAGCTTAACTATCACTTCGTGATTGACATTATCCCATCGATCCTTATCGTCCTGGTAATTGGGCTTTTGCTCAAAGCGAATCAAACTAGTAAATTTTAAACTGGAATTATTCGGGGGAGTTTCAACGATGGCTGATATTGTTTTTGGAATCCAAGTGCCTTGGATGTATACTTCTACCTGTTTTCCTGTGGCATCCAAGCTTCCAAATAGTCTTTCGGCCATGGATTCATCAATGACGATATTGCCAAGGTCGTTCAAAGCCTTTTGGTCTCCTTTGATGATGGGAAAACTGAGGATGGAAAGAAACTCTTCATCCACAAACTTATTGGAGGATTCAATTTCCTTGCTACCATTTCGGATGACCACATTGCCATTAGCAATCCGGGTCACCGCTTCGATATTCGGAAGTTCTTTTTTGAGCAATGGACCTAATGGAGCCGGCATGGAGGTGTTGTATTCCACCCCGCGTTCGGGTTGGCTTTTACTATATAATAATCCGATGCGATCAACATCCTTGTGGAAGGAATCGTAGGAAAGCTCAAACCTGGCCGTTAAGAAAAGGATAATGGCCGATCCCAAAGCAATCGCTAAACCCAAGATGTGGATTATGCTTAGTGATTTGGTTTTTAGGATACTCCTCCAAGCAGTTTTTATGTTCAACATTGTTGTAGTATTTAGTATATAGTAATTAGTATTTAGTATATAGTATTTAGTATTAAGACAATTGCCTTGCCAGTTGGGTATGTTGTTGATTATTAGATTGTTGGCTGTTTTTTTTGGGGTTGATATTGTTCGATAATGAACAGTGTTTGTACGTATTTGAACGGTTTGATGATTGTATTTTCCCCGTCATTGCGAGGAGGTGCTTTCTGCGTCATTGCGAGGAGGTACGACGAAGCAATCTTTCGATTAGTGTAAAGATTGCTTCGTTCCTCGCAATGACGCGGGAAGATTGCTTCGTTCCTCGCAATGACGCAGCCCTCACATTACCCTCCCAATGGCATTGCCTCGCCCCCCGCGCCTGCCTACTCATCCCTCAAACTATCCACCGGATTCGCCCTTGCTGCCAAATACGTTTTGGATAATAAAATAACCGTTGCTACCAACAACAAACCCATTGCTGATACCGGAAAAATCCACCAGCTGAAAGCTGTTCGATAATTGAAATCCTCCAACCATTTATTACCAAAATACCATGCTATTGGGAATGCCAGTAAACATGCAATAGCCACCAGACTCAATAAACCCTTCAATAGCATCATAAGGATCTGCGAGATGGAAGCACCCAAAACCTTTCTAATACCGATCTCTTTCGTACGTTGGTTTGCTGTAAACAATCCCAATCCAAAAAGACCCAAACCAGCGATAACAATAGACAACGTAACTGCCCAGGTCAATAATTTCGATAATTGCATTTCCTTTGTATATAACCCTTGGATCGTTTCATCAACAAATTTAAATTCGAATAGATCCGTAGGGAAAACAGCATTAAATTCTTTAGCAATCTTATCCGTTGTCCCTTTCCAAGTTTCAGGATGATCTTTATTCAATTTAATATGCATTACATACCCATCCCGATCCCCAGCAAATAGAATAGCTCGGTTTTCAACCCGAGCATTGGTGATGTCGAAATCCTTCATGACCCCAACAATCATCATACTTTTTTTATTCAAGGTTAATCCCAAAGCCTCCTGAGGAGATTCCAACTTCAACTTTTGCAATGCTTTTTCATTGATCAAGATCTCCTGCAGGGAATCCCGCATGATCACATTCCGGCCAGCAACCAATGGGATTCCATAAACATGAAGGTATTGGTCATCCCCACTTCTAAAATCCATATCAATGGACTCTTCCGTACTGGAATTGTCCAGCATAATACTGGTTTTCATTTCCCCATTCAAAATAGGCGCTTGATTACCAAAACTGATACTTTGGATCTCAGGAATAGATCCCAACCTTGTTTTCAATATATTTCCTTTTGCGGAATTCTGATAATTCCCAGGAATTGTTAATGTCAGGACGGCCTCTTTTTGAAAGCCCAGATCCTTATTGGAAATATAGGTCGTTTGTTTAACCACCAGGAATACCGCAATCAGAAACACCTGTGCCAATGCAAATTGAAAAACAGTCATTACCTTTCTCACCCAGGTACTACGTGAAAGATTACTGTTCTGGTTTACTTGATTTTTGAGGGCAAGGATAGGAGAGTAGCCTGTTAAGACCCAAGCCGGATAAAAACCTGCCAAAAGGGTTACTAGCAATAATTGTCCAACCAAAAAAGCGATTGCCAATGGGCTTGCCAAAGCGGACAAGGATAAACCTGGGGGAATAAATCCTTCAAATGCTTTCAGCAGGATTGGTGTGAAAAGAAGGGACAATAAGGTGGCGGTCAAAGCTATTAAAAAGGTTTCTGTTAGGAATTGTCTGGTCAATCTGGCCTTTGAACTTCCAAGTGTTTTACGAATACCTATCTCTTTGGCTCTCTCTGTAGATTGGGCAGTTGTCAAGTTGATGAAATTGATGATTCCCAAGGCCAATAAGAAGATAGCCAAAATGATCATGTTTCTTAGTGTGCCAGCTTTGGTCGCATTATAATTGAAATCACTGTTGAAATGTACATCCGATAAGGGTTGTAATTTGAAATCATCAACAAAGTTTTCCTCAAGGTTTTTATTTTTCCTATTGATGGCAATGATGGTTTTTTCAAAAGTTTCTGCGTCCACACCTGGTTTTAATTTTATCAATGCATTGGTATTATCATTGTAATTGTTCCAGGAATCATAAGCAAAAATCTTGTTGAGAGATGGGTAGCTTGGAATAGTAGCGGTTGATAAAAATGACTGGAACTTAAATTCTGAGTTTTCGGTCATTTCTTTAACCACACCGGTTACTTGTAGATTGATCGAATCTAGAAACACGATCGTTTTTCCAAGCACTGCATCGGGGGTTTCTTTTGGAAAGAACCTTTCCAGGTTGCGTTCCGTCAGTACAATGCTATTGGGTTTATTTAGGTCCTTAACATTTCCTGCCAACCAGGTATGTGGATAGAGTTCGAAGTATTTTTCATTAACAAAGGCTATTTTATTGTCCTTGAAAAATACTTTCTCTTCGCTGTTTGAAGTGGCAGGGATTTTTATTTTTTCCAAGAATGATTTGAAGATAGGCGCTATGAACTCCTTATTGGAAGCTTCTTGGTCGATGGTTTCAATTAGGGGGGCTACTAGACCTGAAATCTTAAATGTTCCATCGGTGACAATGCGGTACACTCTTTCTTTATCTGGAACATGCTTATCAAAACTATAATCGTATTGCACAAAGAGAAAGATAACCAATGTGGCGCTGATACCTATCGCCAAACTGAGGACATTGATAAAGGTCATCAATTTGTTCTTTTTTATGGTTCTTATGGCTGAAGTAAGCATAATGAAGTTTTTATTAGTTAATTTTTTATTTTTTTATTCTCGCTATAACGTCATTGCGAGGAGACTATCTCGTCATTGCGAGGAGACTATCTCGTCATTGCGAGGAGGTACGACGAAGCAATCTTTCGCCATGTCATGGTGAGCGTAGTCGAACCATCTGTTCGTATACTTAACAGTGTACAGATCCTTCGACTACGCTCAGGATGACATGCGGGAAGATTGCTTCGTTCCTCGCAATGACGCAGGTCTCCCAATGACGCAGGTCTCCCAATGACGCAGCCCTCCCAATGACGCTGGTCTCCCAATGACGCTGCCCTCCCAGTGGCATTGTCATTGCGAGGCCAGCATCCTACTCATCCCTCAAACTATCCACCGGATTTGCCCTTGCGGCCTTAACAGCTTGATAACCTATCGTCAACATCGCCGCAAAAATCGCCAACATCCCGCCCAACAAAAACGGTATCCATGAAATCTCAATTCGATAGACAAAATCATTTAACCATTTGCTACAAGCCCAATAAATAATCGGACTTGCTATAACAAAAGCCAGCAAAATCAATTTCACGAAATCCTTAGACAGCATCCCAACTATCCCCGAAACCGAAGCCCCTAACACTTTCCGAATTCCAATCTCCTTGCTCCGTTGGAAAGTACTCAATGTAGCCAATCCAAAAAGCCCTAAGCAACTGATCACGATCGCGATTCCGGTACTGATATTAGTCATCTTTGCCAATTGCTGTTCCTTTTTATAAAGCGCCAGCACCAGCTCATCGTAAAATTTATAACTGAACTCTTCCGAAGGGAAAAACTTATTCCATCTCTGCTGTATATTCTCAATAATAATCGGCCAATCCGATTTCTTAAGATTATCCAATTTGATGTTATACATTTGAAGATCCCTTTCATCATAAACCAAAGCCGTTGGTTCTATTGGAGTATAAAAATCACGGGAATGAAAATCTTTGATTACCCCAACAATAGGATACATCCTATTCGTCTGTCCTATAACTTTTCCGATTGCTTCTTCAGGCGTTTTGAATCCATAAGCCCGCACTGCAGTTTCATTGATCAACAACCCATTGGTTGTATCGGATGGAATAAGATTCGAACCGGCAATCAATTCCAGTTTATAGAAATTCAGGTAAGCGGTATCAATGGTTTTTGTGTATACTGTCCTCGCGATAGGCGCTGATTTATCCGTTGGATAATACCGCATTTCTCCCGAGGCATAATTATCCGAAAAGGGCTCTGAACCGAAAGTTACATTGGTCACTCCTGGCACTTTTCTGATTTCATCCAATAAAGCGTGTTTCTTGCTTTGGAAATTTTTCGATTTATAGATTTTATAAGAGACTTGGGCAAGAATCACGGCGTCCTTGTCAAATCCAAAATCCTTTTTGACCACATAATTTAATTGTTGGCCAATAATAATGGCCCCAACGATAAATATTTGTGCAATGATGAATTGAAAAATGATTAAGCCTTTACGCAGGTTTATTTTTTCTTTTCCTACAGCAAGCAGATTTTTTGATCTAAAGATGTCAATAGGATTTACCTTGCCCATCATCCATGATGGATAAAGACCAGCGAACAAAATCGTAAAAATTAACAAGCCGCCCATTATTCCAACAAATAATGTAGGATCTGCATAGGCTTTGTTGCTTTCACTGATCAGATCTCCCAAAAGATAGATTCCTAATTGGGAAATAAAGAAGGAAAGAAAGGCTGCAATCAGGACAACAAGGGCAGTTTCGCACATCATCTGAAGAATAAAGGACCGTTTTGAACCACCTAATGTTTTACGAATTCCGATCTCTTTATGGCGTTGAGGCAATTGTGCTGTGCTCAGGTTGATATAGTTGATACAGGCCAATACCAATAAAAATATGCCAACACCAATTAATGAATATATAATCCGCTTACTTGTTTTGGGAACATCTCTTTCCATCATCGCTGTTGAAAAATGGGATTCGAGGAGCGGCATAGTGATTAAGGTCCGTGTAAAGTTATAATCAAGTAATTCCTTGTTTTTTATTTCTATCCATTTGGCATCCGAAAATTGTTGTACTTTCTGGACCGCTTGATGCACAATTCCTTCAGATTTGGCAGAAACATAGAGTTTGTGCTGGCCATTTGTATGTGTCCAGGTCCTTAGGTTCTTATCCCGTTCTGTTTCCCTGATCAATATGAATTCCTGCCCAGTGAATTCTGTGGGATAGGAAAGGTCAGCCACAATTCCAGAAACTTCTTTTTTTAGGCTGTCATTGTAGATAATGGTTTTTCCTAGGATTTCCGCATTGGACAATTTTGGGAAATAATGCTTTGCTCTTTTTTCGGTCAGGACAACTTGATGGGGCGCGGTAAGTGCAGTCTCTTTATTACCTTCAAGCCAATTATAATCGATAAGGTTGAAATAATCTTTGTCTGTTTCAATAGTGGCTGTCTCCTCAAATGTGGGTTCTTCCTGTTTTTGCTCCTGACCATTTGTTGCTGGGATGGTTACAGTTTCTACAAAATACCTGAAGACAGGGACAACTTCATCCAATCCAAAATTATTGGCTTTCAAATAAAAATAGATCGGTCTGGATACACCTGAATGTAGGTCGTCCCTACCTTCCGCCTTAAAATGACTGATGATACGATAGATGTTTTCCTTCTTCGGAAGTTCCTTTTCGAAGGATAGTTCGTAACTCACATATTTATATATCACCCAGCAGGAACTGATGCCTATGGTTAGACCTAATATATTCAAAAAGCTGAATAGCTTATTTCGAATTAATTGTCTGATCGCGTTTTTAAACATATGGTGTGATGTTTTAATGTTTTATTGTTTATTTTTTTTTCGTTTTCTGCGTCATTGCGAGGCCATACGTCATTGCGAGGAGGTACGACGAAGCAATCTTTGGACTTTGTCATCCTGAGCATCGTCGAAGGATCTGTTCGTAAGTAACCGTACAGATGCTTCGACTGCGCTCAGCATGACATGCGGGACGATTGCTTCGTTCCTCGCAATGACGCAAAGTCCCGCAATGACATAGCCCCTCTCCATGCCCAATTACTCATCCCTCAAACTATCAACCGGATTCGCTCTGGCGGCTTTCAAAGATTGAACTCCCATGGTAATAAAAGCAATCAGCAAAGTTGCAATAGCCGGAATACTGAACATCCACCAACTCAATTCAATCTTAAAAGCAAAATCTGTCAACCATTGATTCATTGCCCACCAAGCAATTGGTGTTGCAATAACAATAGAAATCAAAATTAACTTGATATAATCTTTTGATAGTAGCCTAATAATTCCCCCAACGGTACTACCCAAAACCTTCCGAACACCAATTTCTTTCGTTCGTTGTGCAGTAGTTATGGTCACTAAGCCCACCAATCCCAAACAACTGATCAAAATGGTAATACCAGAAGATAAATTGATGATCTTTGAAAACCTATTCTCTTTTTCATACAACTCCTTGATCCGATCATCATAAAACTCATAGCTAAAAGCAGTTGCTGGATAGTATTTTTCCCATTCCTTTTGAATGATTTCAATGCTAGACTTCCAAGTCGAAGGATCATTGTTTAATTTGATGGCTATATTTTGTAATTGACCACGTTTATTGGAGGCAAGGAAGGATACAGGCTCCAATGCCACATGCATACTTTTACTATGGAAATTCCCAACCACCCCCGTGATCTTTCGGTCTTTATCCCAGGCATTTACTTCCTGTCCAATAGCTTCTTGCGGCGATTTATAGCCCAGATCATAGATGGCTTTTTCATTCAATATAATTCCTGTACTGGTATCAGAGATCGTAAGTGCTCGTCCAGCGAGCAATTTCATGTCATAGACATCAAAATAGGAATCACCCACTAGCTTAAAGGGCATATTAACTTTCATTAATCCAGTATCCGAAGAGCGGTTGACAAAATTTCCCCAATGATCATTACTTAGGGGAAAATGACCTAGTGCAGCCTGTTGGATTTCGGGATGTTTGTTGAGTATTTCCTTAAAGATTATGGGATTTTTTTTGCCATCTTCCTCTTTATAAGGTAAAGACAAGGTAAGTAAAGCGTTCTTATTGAACCCAAGATCACTGCTCAACATATGTTTCATCTGAAAGCCGATGATAAAGGTTGCAATCACAAATATTTGTGCAATAATAAATTGGAACACGATTAATGCTTTTCGAACAGAAATATTACCAAAAGAAAGTTTAGCATTTTTATTCACCTTCAAAACATCAATTATTTGTACTTTATTGATGAGATAGGTTGGGTAGATACTGGAAAATAGGGTGATCAGCAGCAGCAAGGCCAACAAAAAGAGGAAGATCAATCCAGCATGGCTGAAATTTTCTAAGTCACTTGGCAAATAATGGCTGAAAAACCGTTCGAATAACTTGGTAAGCGGCCAAGACAATAGGAGAGAGGCACTGGTAATCATCAACGTCTCTAAAAAGAAATTGACAGTTACTTGTTTACCTTGTTGACCTAATGTTTTTCTGATGCCGATTTCCTTGGCTCTTTGGGGGATTAAAGCCGTACTCAGGTTGATATAATTAATACTGGCCAAAAGCAATAGAAATAACCCTATACCGATCATGCCATAGACCACGTTTTTATTGGTGCTGTTGGAAAGAATGGTATTAAAATGGGCATCAGATAGTTTTGCAATTTGAAATTCCCCCTTGACGTTATACTCCGACCATTCCTTTTCGGTTAATTGCATGAGTTTGTTCTTTAAATGCAGGAGAACAGGCGCAATATCTTT
Source organism: Sphingobacterium sp. CZ-2 (assembly GCF_004526235.1). Taxonomy (GTDB): domain Bacteria; phylum Bacteroidota; class Bacteroidia; order Sphingobacteriales; family Sphingobacteriaceae; genus Sphingobacterium; species Sphingobacterium tenebrionis. Next base: position 2,081,602 of record NZ_CP038159.1, read on the forward strand.
TTCATTATTGATTTTGATATACAGATGATTGTTGGAATTGGAAGATGCCCAGGACTGATCTCTCCATTCTGAATCTTTGACCAGCTGGAATTCCTTGGCGGTAAAAGTACTTGGATAATTTAGGTCTTCAACAATTCCCGAAACAGCATATAAGGTCGTGTCATATAGGATTTGTTTGCCGATAATTTCATTCGGTTTGAGATTCGGGAAGTAGATTTTTGCTCTTGACTCTGTAAGCACAACCTTATCAATGGAGTTTAGGGCTTGTTTTTCATTCCCTGCTAGCCATTGGTAATTAACCATCTTAAAGTAATCTGGATGGGTACTGTATATCCTTTCATTTTCATTGAACTCAGCTTTTTCATTGCTGTTGGAATTGATGGTGATCTTTTCAAAATAACGGTTGAACATCGGGATACTCAGTTCGACCTGTGAAAGATTGTTCTTTACATAATCCCATAGCGGAGCTGGTGTACCATCGAAGCTGTTGACTTCATTGTTGTATTCGTATTTAGAATAAACTTTATAGATCTGATCGCGGGCAGGGTTTGGTTTATCAAAACTGAATTCATAACTCACAATTTTAAATACAATCCAACAGGCACTTATCCCGATGGCAAGACCAACGATATTCAAAATGGTGAAAAACTTGTTTTTCCATAGTTTCCGAAGGATGTGGTTTAATTTCATGGTTATTTATTTGTGTTTTGTTTTATTAATTTTTTTATGTGTTTTAGTCCGCCCTCCGTCATTGCGAGGAGGTACGACGAAGCAATCTTTGCACCTTGTCATCCTTCGACTGCGCTCAGCATGACATGCGGGAAGATTGCTTCGTTCCTCGCAATGACGCTGGTCCTCGCAATGACGCTGGTCCTCGCCTCGCCGCACCCTTCGCCTCGCCGCACCCCTCGCAATGGCCGATCCTATTCGCCCTACTCACCCAATTCACCCTACTCATCCCTCAAACTATCCACTGGATTCGCAATAGCCGCCTTCAAAGTCTGAAAACCAATGGTCAAAGCCGTGATCAACAACGTTATCCCAGCAGCGATTACAAATGCCCACCAAGGAATCTCTATCCGATACGCAAAATCATTCAACCACTGGTTCATAAAATACCAAGCAATTGGCGAAGCAATCACAAAAGCGATCAATATCAATTTAAAATATCCTCCCGTCAGCAAATTACTGATGTTAATCACCGAAGCACCAAGTACTTTCCGGATACCTATCTCTTTACTCCTTTGCTCTGCCGTAAAGGCAGCCAATCCCAACAAGCCTAAACAGGCAATACCGATCGTAAGAATCGAAAAGCTAATTAAAACCTGGTTAGATCGCTTTTCAGCCTCATATTGCATAGCAACATGATTGTCCACAAACGTATAATCAAATGCCGATTCTGGGATATGGGTTTTAAATGCCTGTTCTACCTGGGCTAAATAATCCTGGGTATGCTCCGCTTCGAACCGGATCATTAAATACCTGATCCCTTCCGAAGGAACATTCATCCGATTGAAATAATATCCACCAATATTTTCTTTTAAACTCTTGAAATTAAAATTGGCAACTACCCCTTGGATTATCGATTTTCCAGCACTTTCTGCGTTTAAAAGTTGACCAACTGCATCCTCCGGTTTTTGGTATCCCAAATACGCCAAAGCCACTTCATTGATCAATACATAGTTTACCGTATCCCCCAAAGAAAGCGACCCAGGCAGGTCACGTCCTGCCAAAAGCTTTAATCCAAGGGTCTTTACAACAGGACCATTAGCCACATTCGTAAATACTGGTAAGCCAGCAGGATCTGAATTGCCTGATTTATGAATGTTTTTTCCACTTTCGCCCAATCCAGGAATGGCTTGGGTGCCTGTAATTGCCGTAGTCCCTGGAATCTGGTTCAATCCATTTACCAAGCTTTCATAGCTCTTCGTAGTCTTTATCGATATGGTATTGATCGCTAACAACTTTTCGGGATTAAAACCAATATTTCTATCCGCAATGTATTTCATTTGTTGGATCATAATGATCACAGAGATGATCAGGATGATGGAAGAGGCAAACTGAAAAACGACCAAGCCTTTTCTCGCAGGTTCTACCAAAGCTGCGTTTCTACTTTTCCCTTTACCCATAAGGTTCAATGAACTGATACTCGATAGGTAAAATGCTGGAAAACTACCCGCAAACAGGGTGGTGATCATTAAACAAGCAAGAAGGATCAACAGGATTTCTATAGAAAGGAAATGCTGGTAGGAGAGTTCAGCCCCTGTAATGTTATTGAATAATGGAATGCCGACCAAACAGAGGATAAACCCTATACTGATGGATATGCCACTTAGCAGCATGGTCTCCATTAAAAATCGGGTTCGAAGTTGTTTTTTAGAGGCTCCAAGTACTTTATTGACACCAACCTCTTTGGCATACAAAGTTGTTTTTGCCGTAGCAAGATTCATGTAATTGATGCAGGCAATCAAGAGTACCAGACCCGCTAGATAAAGTAAGTTTTTTACCCTATCGATATCACCATTTTTAGGACTGTTTCCTTCTCGAAACGATTTGGAATAAAGATGGACCTTATGAAGGGGCTGTAGATAAAAATCCGTAAAATATTGATTGGATTTTTCGACATGCTTGTTGATCAATGCGGTGGAGAGTTCTGCAATGGTTTGGGGATCTGCTGTTTCCTGAATCTGAATATAGGTTTCGTAACTGGCATTACTCCAATAAACGTTTTTTCCCATCCAGCTATCCATAATGTTAAAAACCATTTGGCAATCCAAGCTACTGTTCTTAGGTAGATCCTCATAAACGGCCGATACTTTTAGGGTATCCCTTTGGTTGAGGATGATCAATTGATCTATGGCAGATGCATCTCCAAACAAGAGTTCTTTTCTGGATTTGGAGATGGCAATGCTATTGACATCTTTAAAAACAGTGTTCTTATCCCCTTCAATAAATTGGAAATCAAAAATGGAGAATAGGGAAGCATCAGCGAGATAAACGTTTTTTTCGACAAATGTTTTTTCCCCTACCAGGATGGAAGAAGGGGTTCCGAAATCATTCTTTACCAATCGGGTGAAGTTGACAACTCCTGGAACTTCCTCTTTGATGGCTGGACCAACGGAATTGGGTAAGTTTACCCAGATTTCCTTATCATATTCTGGAGTAGTCTGCATGTTAACTCGATAGATATGTTCTCCCTTCGGGAAGAATTTATCATAGCTTAGTTCGTATAGTGCATAGCCGATTAATAATAAGGCAAGCCCCAAACTGATGGATAAACCAAAGATGTTAAGCAAACTGAAAAACTTGTTTTTCTTGATGCTTCTCCGCGCTATTTTTAGGTAATTGAGTATCATTATTTGGTTTTATGTTAGTATTAAATGTTGTTTTTTCTTTGGTTAGAACTATCGCGTCATTGCGAGGAGTTCTACGTCATTGCGAGGAGGTACGACGAAGCAATCTTTGGACATGCGGGAAGATTGCTTCGTTCCTCGCAATGACGCTGGCCCTCGCAATGACGCTGGCTCTCGCAATGGCCGACCCTATCTCCCTACTCATCCCTCAAGCTCTTCACCGGATTTGCAATTGCCGCCTTAATAGATTGAAAACTCACCGTAAAAATCGTAATCAAAACCGCCCCGATTCCAGCTATTAAAAACACGCCCCAGTGAAGTTCAATGCGATAACTATAATTAGATAAAAATTTATCCATTGCCCAATACCCTATCGGAAATGCGATCAAACAAGAAACCAGCACCAAGCCAACAAATTCTTTTGAAAGCATACGAGTTACTGAAAATACCGAAGCCCCTAATACCTTCCGTATTCCAATCTCCTTAGTCCTACTTTCTGCCATAAAGGCCGCCAAACCAAATAATCCCAAACAGGAAATAAATATCGTCAAGCCCGCAAATAAGGTCGCCAATTTTCCAGTCCTTTCCGTTTCCTCAAACTTCCGAGCATAAGCCTCATCAATAAATTTATAATCAAATGGAAAATCCGGATTATATTTTTTCAAAATCTTCTCTGTTCTATCCAATGCTTCCTTGCTACTTAATTGCGGATTGAAGCGAATATGCATGGTGTTCATATTACTGGAAGCACCTTCGATCAACAAGGGTTTAACAGGTTCAAAAGGTGATTCTTGGATAAAATCCTTAATCACCCCGATAATTTGGAATTTACTCGATCCATCAATGAAATATTGCCCGATCGGATCTTTAAACCCCATGGCTTTTGCTGCGGTTTCATTAATGATAGCTGCAGTGGAGTCCGTAGCATAACTACTCAAATCAAAGTCGCGACCGGCAACCAATTCAAATCCTGCCGTTTCCACCACCTTATCATCCGCTGTCTGACGGTTGAATTGAATAATGGCATTCGGGTCTTTTCCTTCCCAAGTGAATCCATTCCAACCACTCCAACGCTCCGTGAGTGGAGACATCATCCGGGTAACTGATTGTGCAATGCCCTCAGCGATCAATTCCTGTTTAATTAAGGACGCATTTTTAGAAATATTCCCAAACTCAGGTAGGAAAATCAGGTTCTCCTGCTTATAGCCATAATCGCGATCCTGAGCATGTTGGATCTGTTTCCGAATCACTAGGGTACTAATGATCAGCAAGATCGCAATAGCGAATTGCGTGACTACCAAAATCTTTCTCGGATTGAGTTTATAATGTATATGCCTGAAACGTCCTTTTAAAACTTTTATAGGATTGAAGGAGGATAGGAAGAAGGCTGGATAGATTCCTGCCAAGATGCCTGTCAGGATAATAAATCCAAGGAATAGCACCCAAAAACCAAATTCTTGGAACGGGATCTGCATCTTTAAACCTACCAATTCATTGAAGCTTGGTAAACAAAGGAAAACCAATAATAAGGACAGGAATCCGGAGAAGGTTGCTAACAGCAGCGACTCCGATAAAAATTGGAACACCAAACTTGATTTCTGTGCGCCAACCACTTTTCGGATGCCTACCTCCTTTGATCTCTTTTCACTTTGCGCGGTACTGAGGTTCATGAAATTGATGCAAGCGATCAATAGGATAAATACCGCGATCACGATAAAGATCCGCACCATTTCGATCCTGCCACCAACTACTTCGCCATTTTCATATTTATTGTACAGGAAAACTTTTGAAAGTGGTTTCAGAAAAAATTGTGCGTCTGTTTTGGAATGTTTGGCAGGTAGGGCGTTGAACTGCTTGTTAATTTGATCGACATTCGCGTTCTTATCCAACTCTACATAGGTATAGACCGAACTATTGCCCCAATTTTCATCCGATTGCCCTAGTTTTTCCATTAAAGACCAGGGCAGGTAATATTCATATCCTTGAAAGCCATTGTCTGCTCGCCCTGCCTTTAACACCGCACTCACGGATAATATTTCGGTACTATCAATATGCACCGTTTGTCCTACAACATCCACGGATCCAAACATGTCTTTTGCCAATTTTTCGGATAAGACGATTTGATTGGGCGCAGTGAGGACATTTGCTGGATTTCCACTGTATAAAGGGAAATCGAAAATGCTAAGAAAGCTGGGATCCACGAATGCACCAACTCCGGCTACCAATTTTTTGTCGCCAACCTGGAATAGAAATCCTCTTGTTCCATTTAACCTGGAAGCTGATTTGACTTCAGGCACATCGGTTTTCAGTGCTGGTACGAGGGGTTTCGGGGTACCAAACCATACGGCGATATCATTGTCGGTGGGTTCTTTGGTTCCAACGGCATAGATCTGATCCGATTTTGGGAAATTGTTATTGATGGAAAACTGGTGGTTTACCCATAGTAAGATCAACATCGAAGCCGCCATTCCGATGGCTAAGCCAATGATATTGATCGCTGTAAAACCCTTATTGGATTTAAGGTTCCGGAACGCAAGTTTGATGTTGTTATTCATGAGTTAATTGTTTTATTTTTTTATTTGTATCAGCTTCGTGTCATTGCGAGGAACGCCCCGTCATTGCGAGGAACGAAGCAATCTTTGAACATGCGGGAAGATTGCTTCGTCGTGCCTCCTCGCAATGACCCATCAACTTAAACCCCTACTGTCTCCAAAATAACCTGCCCATCCAGCATCCTAATCACCCGATCAGCAAATTTTGCATCATGCTCCGAGTGGGTCACCATCACAATCGTAGTCCCTAATTCATTCAATTCCGTCAACAGGTGCATCACCTCATTACCATTGCTCGAATCCAGGTTTCCCGTAGGCTCATCCGCCAAGATCAATTTAGGATTATTCACCACCGCCCGGGCAACCGCAACCCTTTGCTGCTGACCACCCGATAACTGCTGTGGAAAATGGTTCCTACGGTGCATGATCTGCACCTTCTCCAACACCTCTTCCACCCGTTTCTTCCGTTCTGCAGCCGGCACATTCGTATACACCAATGGCAGCTCCACATTTTCAAAAACGGTCAATTCATCGATCAGGTTAAAACTCTGGAATACAAATCCGATATTATGTTTCCGCAAATCGGAACGCTTACCTTCTTTAAATTTCGCTACTTCTATATTATTGAACAGGTAACTTCCCTCGTCCAGATCATCCAATAATCCCACGATATTCAATAAGGTGGATTTACCACATCCCGATGGCCCCATAACAGCCACGAATTCCCCTTCCTTTACATGAATGTTCACATCATTCAAGGCCACGGTTTCCACCTCTTCGGTGCGGTAAAATTTTTGCAGATTGGTTATTTTAATCATGTTTCTCTAATTATGGAGGTGTACTATTTTTATGAATTATTATAGGGTTATTTTTTGATATTTAGTTCCTGGATCTTATCATAGCTTTCATAGCTGGATACGATCACTTTATCCCCAACTTTCAAACCGCCCAGAACCTCATAGAACTGTGGGTTCTGTCGGCCTAATTGGATATCTGCCCGATAGGCTGTCGTTCCATTTTTATCCAATTTGAAGATCCAATTTCCGGCAGTCTGCTGATAGAATCCTCCCTTGGCCAATAATAAGGCTTTGGTTTCATCACTCAGTGCCAAACGAATGGATAGGGTCTGTCCACGGCGGATACTTTCCGGTCTTTCCCCCACAAACTCCATATCAACCTGGAAACGACCATCCTTAACCTGGGTATACACTTTCTTGATGCGTAGATCATAGGTTTTATCCCCAATGGTAAATTGCCCCTGTAGATCAGGGAAGATCCTGTTGATATAGTGTTCGTCGATATCCGCACGGATCTTAAATCCGGTCAGTACATCGATCTGGCCCAACCTTTCTCCGGCTGATTTATTCTGTCCGATCTCTACATCAAAGGAAGTCAATTGTCCATCGACTGGTGCTCGGAGGATCAGATCACCCACTTTCTGGCGCATCAAGGCCAAACCATTCTGGGTTCTCTTATAGGTCTCCCTATCCTGAGCCACCTTCTGGTTGTTGGATACTTCATCCTGCTTCAGGATCTGTTTGGTTAAGTTTACCCTTTCCTTTTGATAATTATAATCGTTCAATGATTTTTGGTATTCCTGCGATCCGATCGCCTTCTCGGCCAATAATTTTTTGTTCAAGGTATATACCCGATCAGCTTCCTTTAACGCCTGTTCCACATCCGCCATTTGGTTTTTATTGCTGATGGAAACCTGCTGTGCATTGGTCTGGGCAATCTGTGCCTGGGTCAATAGATTCAATACCTGCGTTTCCTGTTGGATAAGCGATAGTTCCAAATCTGTATTGGATAAGCGCATGATGGGATCTCCCTTCCTCAGGTGGGCACCATCTTCTACATATTTTTCTTCCACACGGCCACCAACAGAGGCATCCAGGTAGATACTACTGATGGGCTGCACCGTTCCATTGATAGGAATGAATTCTTGGAAGGATCCTTCCTTTATCTCTACGATGGAAATTCGTTCCGCATCTACATTCAGTTTACTATTGCCACTCGTGAAATAATAGCTTGCTCCAATTAAGGCCACAACTGCCACAATCCCGACAAGGGTTAATATTCTTTTAGAGTTCCAGGTCTTCTGTTCAATCGGTCTGTCCATTGATAAATCTTTGTATTTGCTATTTGCATAGACAAGGTTGTGCCAAACTTGTAAGTAGTTGATTATCAGCTATTGTTATAAGCAATTAGGGAAGTGACTGTTCGTTAATGAACAGTTGCCTGTTCGCTCATGGACAACCATTCTAACCCTTTATTTTTAAGTAATTGATTTTCAGCTTTCTAAATATTTGGCACAGGCTGTGGGATGTCTTGGAAAATTAATTCATGAAAAAAATATCCACAGTTTTAATAATTTTTGTTTGTTGTTTAGTTTGCACGGTTAAAGGACAGGTGAGCGACCTGTCCTTGACCGATTGCATTGCGCTGGCGATCAAGAACAATCCTACATTAAAGCAAGGGGAACTACAGGTTTCCCGCGCGGATTTATATTATAAACAGGCAAAATATAACCGTTTGCCAAATCTGAACGGCAATATCTCCCACGATCTTACCCAAGGTAGATCCATCGATCCGACAACCAATCAATACATAGATAAGAGCAACAGTTCAGGGAGACAATCCCTGAACCTGAGCTTGCCCATTTTCAATGGTTTTGCCATTCTCCATGATATCCGGATGCGTTCGAATGCAAAGGATGCAGGAAAACTGGAGTTTGAGGGACAACTGAATGAGCTGAAATTGAATGTTATTGAAGCCTATATCAAAGTATTGACCGCTCAGGATATGCTGAAACAGACTGAAGGGCAATTGACCGTTACCAAGGAGCAGTTGCAGCGATCTGAAATCATGCATAGGGAAGGGAATATCAATCCTGGTGATTTTTATGACCTCAAGGGGCAATATAGTGCTGAATTGAATATCTTGGAACAGACCAAACAGTCCCTAAACAATGCACGGGTTTCCCTTGCAGCCCTATTGAACATCGCACCGGAAGATTTGCCTGGATTAAGGGCTGTAGATACCGCTCCGAAAGCCCAAACACAATCTGCCAAAGAGCTGTTCGAAAAATCCCTGTTCAATATGCCAAATTATAAGGCGATGGATTGGCGGATCAAGGAAATGGAAGAGAGTGTGAAATTAGCAAAGGCAGATTATTTTCCATCATTATCCTTATCAGGAGGAATGAGTACCAATTATAGCTGTGAAGGGGGATCCTTTTCCAGCCAATATAAAAATAACCTTTACAAAGGTATCGGGTTGAATCTGAGTATCCCTATTTTCAATAAGTTCCAGACCAGGACGCAGGTTCGCTTGGCAGAGGTCAATCTGGCAAGTGCAGAATTGGATCGGGAAATCCTAAAAAATGAATTGAGATCCAAAACCGCCCAAGCGGTATTCGATCTCGCGATCACCCAGGAAAACCTGCAGAATCTTCGGGAACAAGAACTGAACTACACGGAAGCTTTTCGGATTTCTACGGTTCATTTTGAAGCGGGAAATAGTAACTCTGTACTTTTTTTGACAGCCAAGAACAAATTGGATGCGGTAAAAAGCCAATTGATCATCAAGGAATATGAATGGTTGATGCAAAAATATATCAATGATTATTACGCAGGTTCATTGGATTTATAATTAACTTAGCGAGGTATGAAAAAGGCAACCATTTTAGTTGTTGATGACGATCAGGATTTATTAACCGCTACCCGAATATTATTGAGACCAAACGTAAAGGAAGTGCTGGTAGAGCATAATCCCGAACGATTGATCCATATCCTGGAGCGCAATAAAGTGGATATGGTGCTTTTGGACATGAATTTTAAGAGTGCCATCAACACCGGCAATGAAGGCCTGTTCTGGCTCGCCAAGATCAAATCCCAATTCCCACATATCCATGTTTTAATGATCACAGCTTATGGTGCGGTGGATCTGGCGGTAAAATCCCTAAAACAGGGGGCGGCAGATTTTATCGTGAAACCTTGGCAGAATGAACAATTGCTGAATACCATAAACCATGTTTTTGAGGAGAACCAACAGGTCCAAAAAGTACATCCTGTTTTTGTCAATAAAGAATTCGATGGTATAATCGGGAAATCCGCCATTATGGAGGATCTACGATACAAGATGGATAAGGTAGCTCCGACCGAAGCCAACATCCTGATCTTGGGAGAGAATGGTACGGGTAAGGATTTGATCGCCTCAGCTTTACATCAACGCTCTTTAAGGAGTAAAAATGCCTATATTAAAGTGGACGTAGGCGCATTGACCGAAACGCTTTTCGAAAGTGAACTTTTTGGTTATAAGAAAGGGGCTTTTACGGATGCTCGAGAAGACAGGAAGGGTAGGTTTGAGCATGCAGATGGTGGAACCTTGTTCCTGGATGAGATCGGCAATATCGCTCTGCCACAACAGGCCAAATTATTGAGTGTACTCCAGAATAGGGCGGTGGTTCCCTTGGGAAGTAGCCATCCCATACCGGTAGATATTCGCCTGTTGAGCGCCACGAATGTGCCCTTGAAAACCTTGGCGGATGAAAGCAGGTTCCGAAAGGATTTGATCTATCGGATCAATACCTTAGAGATCCAAGTTCCCGCACTTCGCGAACGGGTAGAAGACATCCCTTTGCTTGCCCAGCATTTTCTGGCTTTCTACAATAAGAAATACCATAAACATATCGAAGGCTTGGAGCAGGATGCTGTTCAGAAATTAAAACAATACCATTTCCCGGGCAATGTTCGTGAGCTACAGTACAGTATTGAACGTGCGGTGATCATGTCGGATGGTACTAGCATACGGGCGGAGGACATCCTGTTTTCACCTATAGAACAACAGCTGGAGCAACCCAAACCCGTGGAGTTTGCATCCCATAACCTGGAAGAAATGGAAAGAAAGGCCATCAAATCGGCCATTGAAAGATATAACGGCAATATTTCAAAAGCTGCAAAAGAATTGGGTCTGACCCGAGCGGCACTCTATAGAAGATTGGAAAAATACAATATTTAATACCATGCGCCTGGCTATTTTCGATTTCCTGAAAATGCTCTTCCTCTTGGCGCTTGCCGTTGGGGTAGCCCTGCTTATTTTCAAAGGGTATTATGGTTATGCGGTCTTATCGTTCTTGATGCTCAGCATTTTTGGTTACCGCCTATTCGCTGGCCATCGCTTTTTATATACCCAGTTGCGCGAATTTTCGGAAGCCGTAAAGTATCGGGATTTCACCCGTCGTTTTGTGGTGAAACGGAAGCACAGCGTCGAAGGTAAGTTATTTGAGGCATTCAACCAGATCAACGAGGTCTATAAGAACATCAGTATAGATCAAGCCCTGCAGCAACAATACCTGAACAAGGTGATCAATATGCTGGATACGGCGATCCTATTTTACCATGTGGAAAGTGGAAAGGTGATGTGGTTGAACGATGCCTTTAAGGAACTGTTCCAGGTTCCACACCTCGGCAATATTTCGGGCATGAAAAAAAGGCATGCGGAATTGTATGAGAAAACCATGCTCCTAAAGTTGGGTAAGCACCAGATGGAAACTGCACATTCGAGTAAGGGAAAGATCAAGCTGTTCATGCAGAGTTCCGAATTTGAAACCCAGGAAGGTTTATTCCGCGTAGTGGTTTACCAGAACATCAATGAGGCTATTGATGAAACGGAGACCAAGGCATGGCATAAACTCTTGCGTGTACTGACCCATGAGATCATGAATTCCATTGGCCCCATCAGTTCACTTGCCGACACCCTACACCATCGACTGGAAAACTGGACTTCCGAATCGGATCTCGAAGACCTGAAAGTTGGTATCTTTACCATCAAAAGAAGATCGGAAGGGCTGCTGCAATTTGCCAAGAGCTACCGGATGATCAATAAGGTGGACCAACCACAATTTGCCGATGTACAGGTCGTTCAATTGTTCGAAAACATTTACCAACTCTTGGAACCCACCCTTCTACAGAAGAACATTGACCTGGATATCGTGATCAAAAATACCCGACTGGTTATTCAGGCAGACGTGAACCTGTTGGAACAGGTCATTATTAATATCCTATTGAACGCCATTGAGGCAGTTAAAGATCAGCCTGAACCTTACATCACGCTTTCCGCTATTGAACAAAAGGATAATATTCAGATCCGGATCAAGGATAATGGGATCGGGATGTCTCCAGAGATCCAAGACCAGATCTTTACCCCATTTTTTACGACCAAAAAGACGGGTACAGGGGTTGGTCTAACCCTCAGCAAACAGATCATGCTCATGCACCATGGCAACCTCGCCGTGGATAGCAAGGGAGGCGAGGGCAGTACGTTTACCCTGCAATTTCCTTAACTTTAAAAAATCGATGTTTTCTGTATGTAAATGACTAGATTTCGCTATGAAATCAAGGTTTAAGTAGGGTAGAAGCGTGTTTTTATATGCTTACCATACTGTTTACATACATTTAGGTTACTTTCACCATGCTTTCACTCCGAATCAAATTTGTCCTGTCCGTATATAGCTATACCGATTATTACCTTAATTTTGTCCTCATGCGCCACCTGTATGATTACATTTACCATTACCTGATGTCGAATAGCCGACATGGTACGCATTCGCCTTTTGTCTATGCTTTGGCAGATCAGGTGATCTACCGAAAGGATTATGAAAGGAAAGGGGAGGTGGCTGTTCCGGCTAGCATACCGGCCCACCAAAAGGAATTGATAAAGAATATCCTTTCTTTTTGGGGCATAGCGAAGTTAGGTGATGATTGGAACGATGCGGAAGCTGAGGCGTACTGGCTGGAGAAATTGCCAGCACAGTATGAAGTCTTGCTTGAGGTCTTAACGTCAGGGAAACCTCTTTTTGTGAAAAACCCTTATTCACGCCAAAATAGAGCGCTTTGGAGGCGATTGTTGCAGAAAAAAGAGGTTACCGTAAGTATCAACCTGTTCCATTTTGGCATATTGCTGTATAGACCCGTTCAACATAAAGAGGACTTTCTGTTGAGGCAGGTATAGATCCAAGCGATTGAATTTTCCAACCTATCCTAAAAGGCTTCGCTGATGCTCAGGTAAAATCCAGACTGGCGTTTCTCTCCGGGTCTTTTTTCGCCATAGGAATAATCGAAGCGGATACTGCTGCTGTGTTCCAGACTGAAGAAATAACGCAATCCGCCGCCATAGGAGGGCAGGAAGCGTGCTTTATGCTCTTCGGAGAAGGTGCTTCCGGTGCCAAGAAATCCGGTAACCCCTACGCGTGGATGGAACCTGTACCTCAACTCAGCTTGGGCGGTTAGGTAATTCTTATCCTTATAGCGTCCCAGGTAATACCCTCGCATGGTCATATCGCCACCCAGATCCCTCATCACATAAAAAGGTACATTCTTCCCGTATGTTCCGCGATAAAGCCCTTGGGCAGCCAAAACCAATTTATTTGCTAATGGATAATATCCCCGGATATCGATCTCTGCTTGGCTTCCCGTGAAATCATCATCCTGAAAGAATTTTGGTGCATAGGCATATTTTACCCTTCCGTAGAAGCCCTGGCTGGTATAGGTGGTGTTGTTACGGGTATCGTATAGTACAGATGCTCCTAGCGCGGCATATTGCCCGCCATCCTTACCCAACACTTCAGGGGAGGTGAAAATGCCATCGGCTTCAACATCCTGGAATTGGAAATGTTCATAATTGACATTGACGCCAGCATAGAGGTTGGAGATGATCTTCTTCTCCACATCCAGTTTTACCCGATAGAGTTTCTGTTCCAGGTAATCTTCATCGGTCTTCCAGGTATCATTTCCGATACCATAGAAGTTGAAGGGCCAATCGCGATAACGGAGTTCCGAAAGGATATGGTATTCGTTCTCCTTTGTCCAGATATCGGAGAGCAACTTGATGTTCTTCTGTTTTTTGGTGGTCAATGTACCGATCAGAGTGATATTGGAAGTGCGGCTTTCCAGGTTTTCCTTATCCATATAGAAGTTGTAGGTACTGGCAAGTCCATATTCAAAGCCGGTCTCCTGGGCATAGCCCACAGCAGGCAGGACCATGAAACTAGCGGATCGGCTGGAGTCTTTTTCGGAGGAGATGAATTTTTTTATGATTTTTTGGATGATATTTTTCTGTTCTTGTGCTTGGGAACTGTTACAATTTGCGGCGAAAAGGACGCTTGCTGTAAAAAGAATGCGGAAAAATTTCGTGTGAAAATGCTTAATCATGCACAAATATAGGGGATAAGTCGACATGAAAAATGAAAATTATTTACTTGCATATCAACGATATGATTTTCAATGGCAAAAAAAACCGGCAAATATTTTTGATATATTCTGGCGTTAGCTATCTTTGCATCATCAAAACGGGACAATAGGTCGAAAAGTTTTGGAAGTTCTTTAAGTGAAAAAAAATAAAAATAAAACTTGCGAATATCAGATAAATATTAGATTTTTGCACTCGCTATCTCCGGAAAGCCGTTCTTTAAAAAGAAAGTTTTATTAAATTAAAATCCGCCTCCTTAGCTCAGCTGGTAGAGCAACTGACTTGTAATCAGTAGGTCATTGGTTCGATTCCGATAGGAGGCTCAAAGCGACGCAAGTTGCTGGTCTGGAGGGGTTCCAGAGCGGTCAAATGGGACGGACTGTAAATCCGTTGCTTCGGCTTCGAAGGTTCGAATCCTTCTCCCTCCACCATGAAAATGGAGTTCTCCACTTACCTCTCGGGGTTTCTACAGTGGGAAACGACAAGCGGAAGTAGCTCAGTTGGTAGAGCGATAGCCTTCCAAGCTATAGGTCGCGAGTTCGAACCTCGTCTTCCGCTCAATTTATAAAAACAAATCTAAGTCTCTCTTCTTTTCAATGAACAAATTAAAAGGGTAGAGACTTATCTTTGTAAATGGGTTTTTAACCTGTTAAAAAGGTTTTAAGCCGAAGTAGCTCAGGGGTAGAGCACTTCCTTGGTAAGGAAGAGGTCGTGGGTTCAAATCCCATCTTTGGCTCGAATACATAAGTTTTATTAACTTTGTAAGATAATTAAAGGAAATATTTTATAATTACTAATTCGCATAAACATGGCAAAAGAGAAATTTGACCGTAGTAAACCGCACTTAAACATTGGTACTATCGGTCACGTTGACCACGGTAAAACAACTACAACAGCTGCTATCACTAAAGTATTAGCTGATAAAGGTTTTTCAGAAGCTCGTTCATTTGATTCAATTGACTCTGCTCCTGAAGAAAAAGAGCGTGGTATTACAATTAACACGGCACACGTAGAATACCAAACAGCTAACCGTCACTATGCACACGTAGATTGTCCTGGACACGCGGATTACGTGAAGAACATGGTAACTGGTGCTGCACAGATGGATGGTGCTATCATCGTAGTTGCTGCTACAGATGGTCCTATGCCTCAAACTCGCGAGCACATCCTATTGGCTCGTCAGGTAGGTGTTCCTGCGTTAGTAGTATTCTTGAACAAAGTTGACTTAGTTGATGACGCTGAGTTATTAGACTTAGTTGAAATGGAAGTTCGTGAATTATTATCATTCTACGAATTCCCAGGTGACGATGTTCCTGTAATCAAAGGTTCTGCATTAGGTGCTTTGAACGGTGAAGAGCAATGGGTTGATTCAATCATGGAATTGATGGACGCTGTAGATAACTACATTCCAATCCCTCCACGTTTGACTGAACTTCCTTTCTTGATGCCTATCGAAGACGTATTCTCGATCACTGGTCGTGGTACTGTTGCAACTGGTCGTATCGAAAGAGGTGTAATCAACTCTGGAGATCCAGTAGAAATCTTAGGTATGGGTGCTGAGAACTTGAAATCTACCGTAACAGGTGTTGAGATGTTCCGTAAGATCTTAGATTACGGTGAAGCAGGTGATAACGTAGGTTTATTGTTACGTGGTATTGAGAAAACTGATATCCGTCGTGGTATGGTTATCTGTAAACCAGGTTCAGTAACTCCTCACACAGACTTCAAAGCTGAGGTTTACGTATTATCAAAAGCTGAAGGTGGTCGTCATACTCCATTCTTCAACAAATACCGTCCTCAATTCTACTTCCGTACGACAGACGTTACTGGAGAGATCACTTTAGAAGAAGGTACAGAGATGGTTATGCCAGGTGATAACGTTACGATCACTGTGAAGTTGATCAACGCTATCGCGATGGAAAAAGGTCTACGTTTCGCTATCCGTGAGGGTGGTCGTACAGTAGGTGCTGGTCAGGTAACTGAAATCTTAGCATAATCTATCGATTACAACATAAAAAATAAGCTAATTGGCTCAGGCTGATTAGCTTATTTTTTCTAACAAAGGAGCTTGCGAAAAACTCCATTAAAATTGAAATAATATTTGTTGTAATGCGGTTTAAACGCTATATTTGCAACATCATAAAAAATACACGGGCATAGTTCAATGGTAGAATAGAGGTCTCCAAAACCTTCGATCAGGGTTCGAATCCTTGTGCCCGTGCTTAATAAACTTAGAAAACAATTAAATGGCAAAAGTACTTGATTTTTTTAAGGACTCTTATACAGAGATCACCGAGAAAGTGACTTGGCCGACTTGGTCACAATTGCAGAGTCATGCTATTATTGTACTTGTTGCTTCCATTATCATCGCATTGTTGATTTTCGTAATGGATAAAGCATCGAGCAACATTATGGAGTTGTTGTACAATACAGCTTCTTAATTTTTCTAATTCGAAAGAAGACTATGGCAGATCAAAGTTTAAAATGGTACGTAGTTCGTGCTGTTAGTGGGAAAGAGAAGAAGGTAAAGCAATATCTTGAGGCAGAAATCAATCGTTTAGGAATACAGCATTTAGTAACGCAGGTATTGATCCCTATGGAGAAATACTACCAGATGCGTGATGGTAAGAAAGTAGCGAAAGAGCGTAACTATTACCCTGGATATGTATTGATTGAAGCAGCTTTGGATGGAGAGATTGAGCACGCGATCAAAAACGTAAATAGCGTAATCGGATTTTTAGGTGATAAAGCAGGTAATGCAATCCCTTTGCGTCCGGCAGAAGTAAACAGAATCCTAGGTAAAGTGGATGAGATGGCCGAGCAAGGCGAGTCTATCAACGTTCCTTACTACGTAGGTGAAACAGTGAAAGTAAGCGATGGTCCATTCAATGGATTCACAGGTGAAATCGAAGAGGTTCATGAGGATAAGAAGAAATTGACCGTAATGGTTAAGGTATTCGGTAGAAAGACTCCTCTTGAATTGAACTACATGCAAGTGGAGAAGGAGTAATCCGGATCGAAGATAAAATAGAGACAGGAATAATGTCTATCAAAAAAAACCGATATTGAGAAATATCGGTTTTTTTATTTTTGATAAAATTAGTATCTGTATATATTGGATCTGATTATTTGGATAAATATGTGATTAGATCATTCATATTTGTATAACCTTTGAGTTTTTTAGATTCAGCAAGGGTTTCCTTAATTGCTTTCTTAGTCTCCTTATTAGGTTTATTAGCATGAATGTTCTCAATTCGTAAGGAGGAAGATTTCTTTGAATTATTTGTATTCATCTTGCTATCATTTTAAATACAAAGCTAATCTTAATTCCTTGCTATAACAAATAGCAATCTTTCGCCTCAAATAAAAAGTAAAAAATATTTTCATCTTAAAGAATTTATATATATCTTTGCACCTCGTTTGATTGCAAAACTTAGGTTTAAGGTCGAACGAGAAAAAGTAAATGTTACGTTATTGCTTCCAACTTACTAACAAACATTTAACAAATTAAATCACAAAAAAAATGGCAAAAGAAGTCAGTGCGTTAGTAAAATTACAAGTGAAGGGCGGTGCTGCAAACCCATCTCCACCAGTAGGACCTGCATTAGGTGCTAAAGGTGTGAACATCATGGATTTTTGTAAGCAATTCAACGCTCGTACGCAAGACAAACCAGGTCAAGTATTACCTGTTGTAATCACTGTATATGCCGACAAATCTTTTGATTTTATCATCAAGACTCCACCAGTAGCGGTTCAGTTAAAAGACGCAGCTAAATTGAAAAGTGGATCAGGCGAGCCTAACCGTAAGAAGGTGGCTAGCATTACTTGGGATCAAGTAAAGCAAATCGCTGAAGATAAAATGCCAGATTTGAATGCATTTACCGTAGAGTCAGCTATGAGAATGGTTGCCGGTACAGCGCGTAGTATGGGTATCACAGTATCTGGAGATGCTCCTTGGAAAAATTAATTAACGAAATCAGTTTAAGAAAGTGGCTAGATTAACAAAAAATCAAAAAGCGGCACTATCCAAAATTGAAGCTGGTAAGGCGTATACTTTAAAAGAAGCTTCGGCTTTAGTTAAAGAAATCACCAATACCAAGTTTGATGCTTCAGTGGATATCGACGTTCGTTTGGGCGTAGATCCTCGTAAAGCAAATCAAATGGTTCGTGGTATCGCAACATTACCTCACGGAACTGGTAAGACAGTTCGTGTTTTAGTTTTATGTACTCCTGATAAGGAAGAAGAAGCTAAAGCAGCAGGTGCGGACTACGTAGGTCTTGACGACTACATCAGCAAAATCGAAGGTGGTTGGACTGACGTTGACATCATCATCACTATGCCTAGTGTTATGGCGAAAGTAGGTAAATTGGGTCGTATTTTAGGTCCAAGAAACTTGATGCCTAACCCTAAAACTGGTACAGTAACTACCGAAGTTGGTAAAGCTGTAACAGAGGTTAAAGGTGGTAAGATCGATTTCAAAGTTGACAAAACAGGTATCATCCACACTTCAGTTGGTAAAGTGTCTTTCGATGCAGATAAAATCTATGATAACGCATTAGAGGTATTACAAACGTTAGCACGTTTGAAACCATCTGCAGCTAAAGGAACGTACTTCAAGAGTATTCACATTTCATCAACCATGAGTCCAGGTATTCATGTAGAAACTAAATCAGTAGTAGGAATTTAATCATGAGAAAAGAACTTAAACATGAAATTGTTCAAGCCTTGGCTGAGCAGATTAAATCTTACGGTAATTTCTACATTACGGATACGGCAGATTTAACTGTTGAGAAGGTGAATGGCATTCGTCGCAAATGTTTCGAGCAAGGTATCGAGATTCAAGTGGTAAAAAACACCTTGATCAAGAAAGCCTTATTAGAGGCAGGTGTTGATTCAGAAGAGATCTTTGGCGTATTAAAAGGAGCATCTACAATGATGTTTGCCGAAACCGGCAACGCTCCTGCGAAATTGATCAAACAATTACGTAAAGAAGGTGAAAAGCCTGTATTGAAAGCAGCATATATTCAAGAGACTGCTTTCGTAGGCGACAACCAACTTGATGCATTAGTGAACCTTAAATCTAAAGAGGAACTTATCGCAGACGTTATTGCTTTACTTCAATCACCAGCGAAAAATGTTATTTCTGCTCTTCAATCAGGCGGCAATACAATTTCCGGCTTAGTAAAAGCTTTAGAAGAAAGAGGTTAACGAGACCTACTCACAAAAACTCGTTGCATTTTAATTAACAATTATTTTTTAAAAAAGTACATTCAAAAAATCAAAATAAAATGGCAGATTTAAAACAACTTGCTGAACAGTTAGTGAACTTAACAGTAAAAGAAGTTAAAGAATTAGCTGATATCTTAAAAGACGAATACGGTATTGAGCCTGCTGCTGCTGCTGTAGCTGTTGCTGCTGCTCCTGCTGGAGACGGCGCTGCTGCTGCTGAAGAGAAAACTTCATTTGACGTTATCTTGAAAGAAGCTGGTGGTCAGAAATTAGCTGTAGTTAAATTAGTTAAAGATTTAGCTGGTTTAGGTTTGAAAGAAGCAAAAGACTTAGTTGACGGTGCACCTAAAGAATTAAAAGCTGGTGTTTCTAAAGACGAAGCTGAAGCTTTGAAAAAACAACTAGAAGAAGCTGGAGCTGTAGTTGAGATTAAGTAATCTCGCATAAAGCACCAAAAAATTAGACTCTGATAGTGAAATCTATCAGAGTCTATTCCTGTTTATAATAAATGATATGAATCTGCGCTTTCGCTGAGGCCAGATTGGAAGACAACATCAGCTATGTTAGCTCAGTTTTTTTAAACTAAATTCTTATTCCCTTGGCAAACAATAATATGCAACAAGAAAGAGTAAATTTTGCGACCAGTAAGAAGGTAATTGATTATCCGGATTTCTTGGACGTACAATTGGAGTCTTTCAAGGAGTTTTTTCAATTAGAGACTACTTCCGACGATCGCCATCAGGAAGGGCTTTACAAGGTTTTCGCCGAAAACTTCCCTATTTCTGATTCAAGAAACATCTTTGTGCTAGAGTTTTTGGATTATTTCATTGATCCACCGCGCTATGATATCCAAGAGTGTATCGAACGTGGTTTGACGTATAGCGTACCTTTGAAGGCAAAATTGAAGTTATCTTGTAATGATGAAGAACACGAAGATTTTGAAACCATTGTACAAGATGTATATTTAGGAACTATCCCTTACATGACTCCAAAAGGTACCTTTGTGATCAATGGTGCTGAGCGTGTAATCGTTTCTCAATTGCACCGTTCTCCTGGTGTGTTCTTTGGTCAAAGTAGACACACAAATGGTACTAAACTTTATTCTGCTAGGGTAATTCCTTTTAAAGGGTCTTGGATCGAATTCGCAACAGACGTGAACAACGTGATGTATGCTTACATCGATCGTAAGAAAAAATTCCCAGTTACTACCTTATTACGTGCTATTGGTTTCGATTCTGATAAGGATATCTTAGAATTATTCGACCTTGCAGACGAAGTAAAGGTTAGTAAAACGGGTCTGAAGAAATACGTTGGTCGTCGTTTAGCGGCTAGGGTATTGAACAAATGGACAGAGGATTTCGTAGATGAGGATACCGGTGAAGTGGTATCTATCGACCGTAACGAAATCATACTTGAACGTGAAACAGTTTTAGAAGAGGACCACATTGATTTGATCATCGATGCAGGGGTAAAATCTATTATCCTGACCAAAGAAGACGAATCCAACAATGCGGACTATTCGATTATATATAATACTTTACAGAAGGATACTTCGAACTCAGAGAAAGAGGCTGTGGAGCACATCTACCGTCAATTACGTAACGCTGAACCACCTGATGAGGAAACTGCTCGTGGTATCATCGATCGTTTGTTCTTCTCTGATAAACGTTATGATTTAGGGGATGTAGGTAGATACCGTATCAACCGTAAATTGAACTTAGGAACGGATTCAGATACCAAAGTATTGACACGCGAAGACATTATCGCGATCGTTAAATACTTGATCAACCTGATCAACTCCAAAGCTGAGGTGGATGATATTGACCACTTATCAAACCGTCGCGTACGTACGGTAGGTGAGCAATTATACGCGCAGTTCGGTGTGGGTCTTGCTCGTATGGCGCGTACTATCCGCGAACGTATGAACATCCGTGACAACGAAGTGTTCACACCTACTGATTTGATCAATGCACGTACATTATCATCAGTAATCAATTCATTCTTCGGAACAAACCAGTTATCTCAGTTCATGGACCAAACGAATCCATTGGCGGAGATTACACATAAGCGTCGTTTATCAGCGTTAGGTCCAGGTGGTCTTTCTCGTGAACGCGCAGGTTTCGAGGTTCGTGACGTTCACTACACGCACTACGGCCGTCTTTGTACGATCGAAACGCCTGAGGGTCCGAACATCGGTTTGATCTCTTCACTATCTGTACACGCGAAGATCAACAACCTAGGATTTATCGAAACGCCATACCGTAAAGTTGAAGACGGTAAGGTAGTGGTTGATCAGCCAGTTGTTTACTTGTCGGCAGAAGATGAAGATGATAAAACAATCGCACAAGCGAACGCATTGTACGATGATAAAGGTAATTTCTTGGATGCGAAAGTAAAAGCAAGATACGAGGGTGACTTCCCGATTATCGAGCCTGAGAAATTAGACTATATGGACGTTGCGCCTAACCAGATCACTTCTATTGCGGCTTCATTGATTCCTTTCTTGGAGCATGATGATGCCAACCGTGCATTGATGGGATCGAACATGCAGCGCCAGGCTGTGCCTTTATTACGTCCTCAAGCACCGGTTGTAGGAACAGGATTGGAAGCTCGCGTAGCGAAAGATTCCCGTACCTTGATCAATGCTGAAGGAAACGGTGTAGTAGAATATGTAGATGCACAAGAAATCCACATCCGCTACAACCGTAATGAAAACGAGAAATTGGTTTCATTCGATGAGGATGTTAAGGTTTATAAATTAACAAAATTCAAGAAAACCAACCAGAATACTTGTATCAACTTGAAACCGATCGTCATCAAAGGACAAGAGGTATCCAAAGGTCAGGTATTGTGTGAGGGTTATGCAACAGAAGACGGTGAATTAGCATTGGGCCGTAACCTAAAAGTAGCGTTCATGCCTTGGCAAGGATACAACTTTGAGGATGCGATCGTAATCTCTGAGCGCGTTGTGTCTCAAGATTTGTTCACTTCATTGCACATTGAGGAATTCGAACTGGAAGTTCGTGATACCAAACGTGGTGAAGAGGAATTAACAGCTGATATCCCGAACGTATCTGAAGAAGCTACGAAAGACTTAGACGAGAACGGTATTATCCGTATCGGTGCGGAAGTTGGCGAAGGCGATATCTTGATCGGTAAGATCACTCCAAAAGGAGAATCTGATCCTTCACCAGAAGAGAAATTATTACGTGCCATCTTTGGTGACAAAGCCGGCGATGTGAAGGATGCTTCCTTGAAGACTCCTCCATCCATCAAAGGGGTTGTTATCGACACGAAATTGTTCTCCCGTGCGAAGAAAATGTCTAAAGAAGTAGAGCGTAAAGCTTTAGAGAAATTAGAAGTTGCACACGATAAAAACATCAGAGCATTAAAAGACCGTTTAGTGGATAAATTGTTCACTATTGTAAATGGTAAGACCTCTCAAGGAATCTACAGTGTTTACAAAGAGCTTTTGGTAGCTAAAGGTGCTAAATTCACCCAAAAGATCCTTCAGGATTTGGATTACAACAATGTAAACCCAACTGGATGGACTACGGATGATGATAAAAACGAAATGATCAAGTATGCATTACATAACTACGGCATTAAAGTTAATGAGGAGTTAGGTGCATTCAAACGTGAGAAATTCGCTATCTCTGTGGGTGATGAGCTTCCATCAGGAATTGTTCAAATGGCTAAAGTTTATGTGGCTAAGAAACGTAAGCTTAAAGTAGGGGATAAGATGGCGGGTCGTCACGGTAACAAAGGTATCGTTGCACGTATCGTTCGTGATGAGGATATGCCATTCTTGGAAGATGGAACACCGGTAGATATCGTATTGAATCCACTAGGGGTACCATCTCGTATGAACCTTGGACAGATCTATGAAACTGTTTTAGGATGGGCAGGACAGAAATTAGGGGTTAAGTTTGCTACGCCGATCTTCGATGGTGCTGAAATGGACCAGGTAGAAGAATGGGTAGAGAAAGCAGGATTACCGAAATCAGGTCGTACCTATTTGTACAACGGTTTAACTGGAGAGCGTTTTGACCAACCTACAACAGTTGGTGTAATCTACATGTTGAAATTAGGACACATGGTAGATGACAAAATGCACGCACGTTCAATCGGTCCATACTCGTTGATTACTCAACAACCATTAGGTGGTAAGGCACAGTTCGGTGGTCAGCGTTTTGGTGAGATGGAGGTTTGGGCATTAGAGGCATTCGGTGCATCGAACATCCTTCAAGAGATCCTAACGGTGAAATCAGATGATGTTGTGGGTCGTGCGAAAACTTACGAAGCGATCGTTAAAGGTAATAACCTTCCAACGCCATCGGTACCAGAATCGTTCAACGTATTGGTACATGAGCTTCGCGGTCTAGGTTTAGATATCACATTGGATTAATCAAGCAAAATTGAGCTTAAGAAGGGGTCAAATCCTTCTTAAGCTTTCACATACAGCTTTAACTTTTTACTAAGTATGTCTTACAAAAAAGATAATAAAATCAAAAGTAACTTTACATCGATCACGATCAGCTTGGCATCTCCAGAGACTATTTTGGAGCGTTCAAGTGGTGAGGTTACTAAACCAGAAACCATCAACTATCGTACTTACAAACCAGAGCGCGACGGATTATTCTGTGAGCGTATTTTTGGCCCTGTAAAAGATTACGAATGTCACTGTGGTAAATACAAACGTATCCGTTATAAAGGTATCGTTTGTGACCGTTGTGGGGTGGAGGTTACAGAGAAGAAAGTACGTCGTGAGCGTATGGGACACATCAACTTGGTGGTTCCTGTAGCGCATATCTGGTACTTCCGTTCTTTGCCAAACAAAATCGGTTATTTATTAGGTCTTCCTACCAAGAAATTGGATATGATCATCTACTACGAAAGATATGTGGTTATTCAAGCCGGTATCAAAGAAGATGATGGTATCTCCTACATGGATTTCTTGACAGAAGAGGAATATTTGGATATTTTGGATACCCTTCCAAAAGAAAACCAATACCTTGACGATACAGATCCTCAGAAATTCGTAGCGAAAATGGGTGCTGAGGCGCTAGAAGATTTATTGAAACGTCTAGACCTTGACCAATTATCATACGATCTTCGTCACCAAGCGGCTAACGAAACTTCTCAACAACGTAAGAACGAGGCCCTAAAACGCCTTCACGTGGTAGAAGCTTTCCGCGGTGCCAATGATCACATCGAGAACCGTCCGGAATGGATGATCGTGAAGATCGTTCCGATCATTCCACCAGAATTGCGTCCTCTTGTGCCTTTGGATGGTGGTCGTTTCGCGACTTCGGATTTGAACGACTTATACCGTCGTGTGATCATCCGTAACAACCGTTTGAAACGTTTGATCGAGATCAAAGCTCCAGAAGTAATCTTACGTAACGAGAAACGTATGCTTCAAGAAGCCGTTGACTCTTTATTCGATAACTCGCGTAAAGTAAATGCGGTGAAAACGGAAGGTAACCGTGCGTTGAAGTCATTATCCGATATCCTTAAAGGTAAGCAAGGACGTTTCCGTCAGAACTTACTGGGTAAACGTGTTGACTACTCGGCTCGTTCGGTAATTGTGGTAGGTCCTCACTTGAAATTACACGAGTGTGGTCTTCCAAAAGATATGGCAGCAGAACTTTACAAACCATTCATCATCCGTAAGATGATCGAAAGAGGAATTGTGAAGACCGTAAAATCTGCTAAGAAAATCGTTGATCGTAAAGATCCGGTAGTATGGGATATCTTAGAGAATGTTCTAAAAGGACATCCTGTATTATTAAACCGTGCTCCTACGCTTCACCGTTTGGGTATTCAGGCTTTCCAACCTACTTTGGTAGAAGGTAAGGCAATCCAATTGCACCCATTAGTGTGTACAGCGTTCAACGCCGATTTCGACGGTGACCAGATGGCAGTTCACTTACCTTTAGGTAATGCCGCAATTTTGGAAGCCCAAATCTTGATGTTGGCAGCACACAATATTCTTAACCCTGCAAACGGTTCTCCTGTTACAGTACCATCTCAAGACATGGTATTGGGTCTTTACTACATTACCAAAGGCCGTAAAACAGATGATAGCCGTAAGATGAAAGGGGAGGGAAGTACCTTCTATTCTGCTGAAGAAGTAATCATTGCTTTGAACGAAGGACAGTTGGATCTTCACTCTTTCATCAAGGTTAAGACACAAATCAAAACCAAAGAAGGTGAATTCAAACAAGCAATCATTGAAACTACGGTAGGCCGTGTGATCTTTAACCAGATCGTTCCGGAAGAAGTAGGTTATATCAATGAATTGTTGACCAAGAAATCCTTGCGTAATGTTATCGGTGAGATCGTTAAGAACACCGGTATGGCTCGCGCAGCGAAATTCTTGGATGATATGAAAGAGTTAGGATTCCAAACTGCATTTAAAGGAGGATTGTCCTTCAACTTGCAAGATTTGAACATCCCGGCTGCAAAAGCTGATTTGATCGCTCAAGCTACCAACGAGGTGGAAGAAGTAATGAACAACTATAACATGGGTTTCATTACCAACAACGAGCGTTACAACCAAATCATCGATATCTGGACTCGTATCAATAACCGATTGACTGCACACGTAATGGATATCCTTTCGAACGATAACCAAGGTTTCAACTCTGTTTACATGATGTTGGATTCTGGAGCTCGTGGTTCTAAGGAGCAGATTCGTCAGTTATGTGGTATGCGTGGTTTGATGGCGAAACCTCAGAAGTCTGGTACTTCAGGTGGTGAGATTATCGAAAACCCGATTTTATCGAACTTTAAAGAAGGATTATCCGTATTAGAGTACTTTATCTCTACCCACGGTGCGCGTAAAGGTCTTGCGGATACGGCGTTGAAAACGGCGGATGCGGGTTACTTAACTCGTCGTTTACATGACGTAGCTCAAGATATGATTGTTGTTGAACAAGATTGTAACGGTTTACGTGGTATCTATACAACAGCATTGAAAGACAACGATGATATCGTTGAACCACTTTACGACCGTATCTTAGGACGTACGCCATTGAATGATGTGGTACATCCGGAGACAGAGGAAGTAATCGTAGCGGCAAACGAAGATATCACGGAAGAGATTGCGGAAGCAATTGAAAACGCTGGTATCGAAGGTGTGGAGATTCGTTCGGTATTGACCTGTGAGTCTAAACGCGGAGTTTGTGCTTGTTGTTACGGACGTAACTTAGCATCTGGTAAGCGTGTTCAATTGGGTGAGGCTGTCGGTGTAATCGCAGCACAATCCATTGGTGAGCCAGGTACGCAGTTAACACTTCGTACGTTCCACGTCGGTGGTACGGCATCCAACATTGCGGCAGAGTCTTCGATCATCGCGAAATACGATGGTAAAATCGAATTCGAAAATGTTCGTACAGTGGAGAAAGAAGGCGAAGATGGTCCATATCAAGTCGTATTAGGTCGTTCTGGTGAGATCAAAGTAGTAAATGACGAGAAAAAAGTTCTTTACCAACAGATCATCCCTTACGGTTCGAACTTATTCGTTAAAGAAGGAGAGAAAGTTGAAAAAGGAGCTAAGTTAGTAGACTGGGATCCATATAATGCGGTAATTATCTCTGAATTTGCGGGTAAGGTAGAATTTGATGCGATCATCGAAGGTATTACTTTCCGTGAAGAGTCTGATGAGCAGACTGGCCACAAAGAGAAAGTGATCATCGAAACGCGTGATAAGACGAAAAACCCTACCATTAAGGTATTGGATAATAAAGGCGAAATCATCCGTTCATATAACATTCCAGTAGGAGCTCACGTTTCTGTATCTGATGGTCAGAAAGTGAAAGAAGGTGCGGTATTGGTTAAGATCCCTCGTTCTACAGGTAAGACCCGAGATATTACGGGTGGTCTTCCTCGTGTAACGGAGTTGTTCGAGGCTCGTAATCCTTCAAACCCTGCGGTTGTAACTGAAATCGATGGTGTTGTATCATTAGGTGGTGTTAAACGTGGTAACCGGGAGATCTCTATCGAGTCTCGTGATGGTCAAGTGAAGAAGTACTTAGTACCTCTTTCGAAACACATCTTGGTACAGGATAATGACTTTATCAAAGCTGGTATGCCATTGTCAGACGGTCAGATCTCTCCTTCAGATATCTTATCGATCAAAGGCCCTTCAGCAGTACAAGAATATATCGTAAATGGTATCCAAGAGGTTTACCGCCTTCAAGGGGTAAAAATCAACGATAAACACTTCGAAACCATCGTTCACCAAATGATGCAGAAAGTGAATATCGAGGATCCAGGAGATACACGTTTCTTAGAAAAAGAAGCGGTGAACAAATGGGATTTCATGGAAGAGAACGATTCATTATACGACAAGAAAGTTGTTGTTGATGCGGGCGATTCCAAAACATTACGTCCAGGACAGATCGTGGCTATGCGTAAGCTTCGTGAGGAAAACTCCAGCTTGAAACGCCAAGACATGAAATTGGTAGAGGTTCGTGATGCTATCCCAGCGACTTCAAGTCCATTGTTGCAAGGTATTACCCGTGCTTCATTAGGTACGAAATCGTTCATCTCAGCAGCTTCCTTCCAGGAAACTACCAAAGTATTGAACGAAGCAGCAATCGCTGGTAAACGTGATAACCTATTAGGATTGAAAGAAAACGTAATTGTTGGTCACTTGATCCCTTCAGGTACAGGTTTACGTCAGTACAGCAATATCATTGTTGGTTCTCGTGAAGAATACGATCAATTATTAGCTTCTAAAGAAGAAGATTAATCGTTGATAGGTAGCGATGTTGGTCTGAGGACTAACAGAGCAAACATATACAAATGGTCTGGATTCGAAAGGATCCAGGCCATTTTGTTTTTACAAAAAATAGAAATTTGGATAAAATTCCAACTAATTGTTACATAATTTGTTTATTTGCTTTAAGCTATGTTTGAAATGGACCTGAATATCATCATCAATCAATTTGTATGGGAATGGAACGACTTGCTGAAAGCATGTCTTTCCCTTGTTGCCGGCTTTGTGCTAGGTTTTGAACGGGAATGGAAAGACAAATCCGCCGGTTTTAAGACCATTTCTATCATCTGTTTGGGGAGTACGCTATTTTCTTTGTTATCCTATAAATTGGGGGCAGGGGATTCCGAAGATGCTACCAGAATAGCCTCTTACGTGGTTTCTGGGATTGGTTTCTTGGGCGCAGGTGTAATCTTCAAGGATGGTGTTAATGTGAATGGATTGACCACAGCAAGTATCATTTGGATGTCGGCAGCTATTGGAATGGCAATTGGCTTTGGGGTATTCCTTACAGCTGCAATCTTCCTG
Source organism: Sphingobacterium sp. CZ-2 (assembly GCF_004526235.1). Taxonomy (GTDB): domain Bacteria; phylum Bacteroidota; class Bacteroidia; order Sphingobacteriales; family Sphingobacteriaceae; genus Sphingobacterium; species Sphingobacterium tenebrionis. Next base: position 2,110,297 of record NZ_CP038159.1, read on the forward strand.
TTCGCTTGTTTTATTATTATTGGTTCCGGAAAATTCATCAATAAACATATCATTAAGAGTGTGGGAAGGCAGGTAACCATTACCCTAGACCGTGAAGACCTGGATGCGAAAGATGAACTCATCAAGGAACTTAAGCCCTTAACCAAACAGCTCAAGGTGAAAAAAGTCACCATGACCGAGGATGAACTTACTGTAATTTTGGACGTTTTGATCAACAAGGAAAATATCCGAAAATTCGAAAGGACCATTTTGGCTAATAGAAAGCTCATTGAGATCAGTATATAAGCTAAAATCGGGTGTAGCTTATTTGCGGGGTTGATGCTCAGCTATTTTTTGACCCAACTTAAAAGGTTTCCACAATTTTGACTGATTGCCTGATAATCAAATCCTGTTTGGTTTTTCACAAATAATTTTGAACCCAATCCAACTGCCGATACGCCGGCTTCAAACCAGTTCTGGATATTGCTCTGCGTGACATCCACACCTCCAGTAGGCATAAACTTAACAGTAGGGAACAAAGGTTCGATGCTTTTTAGAAAGCCTGTACCTAAGGTTTCTCCAGGAAACAATTTGATGAATCCACATCCTGCATGCATGGCCGCTGCGATCTCAGATGGTGTCATACAACCAGGAATCCATAGCATACTTTTTTCTTTAGCCAGTTTAGCTAGCTCCTGCGTGAAAATAGGACTCACGAGAAATTCTGTTCCCAATTTGATGAATTCTTCAGCGGCTTCGGTATCCAGAATGGTTCCGATGCCTAATTTTAGATCAGGGAAATGTACCGTTTTATAAGCCATTAAAGCCTTGAAATTCTCAACAGCAGCAGCTCCTCGGTTTACAAATTCAAAAACTCGAATTCCACCTTCATAGCAGGCCTTTAAAACATCTATACAGATATCTACATCATCATGGTAAAAAACCGGGATGACCGGATAAGCTGCTATGGTATCTAAGATTTGATTTTTCATCATGTTAAAATTTACCGTTTCCAAAATCACCTTCCACAAATAATTTCTGATAACCAGCGCCTGTGGCAGTATCAACGACTTTCTGGGCATCCCATTGATGGGAAAGCGCATGTATCAATCCCGCCATAAATGCATCCCCACTTCCTATTCGGTCTATCACCTCTTCGGTTTCATAAACCTCGGAGATCACATTCTCCGTTTCGGTATGTAAAGTGCCATAAAAGAGGTTATGCGAGGGCCGATCCATAAACCTAAAAGTATTTGCGATAACTTTGACCCTTGGAAATAAGCTTCGAATCTCTTGGGCATTCTGCTTAGCAAATTCGAAATAGGTTTCCTTACTACTGTTTCTATTTAGCTGTTCATCAATAGCAGTTCCTAGCATTTTATTGGATGCCCAGATGTTGCCCATGATGACATCACAATATTTGACCAAATCTGGCATAACCGATATTGGGGCTTTACCATATTGCCAGAGCTTACTCCGGTAATTGAGATCCACCGAAATCTGAATCCCTTTCTCGGAAGCCTTCCTTAGGAGAACTTCCATCAGGTCTGCCATATCCTGATTCAAAGCAGGTGTTAATGCCGACCAATGCAACCAAATAACATCCTCCAATAAACTGTCGAAAGGGAAATCTTCCTTGCTCAATTGGCTAAAACTGGAATATTTACGGTCGTAAATCACCTCTCCCGAACTCAATCCATTTGCTGAAAGTAAGATATAGCTTCCCAATCGATCCCCAGACCAAATGATCTTATGAGTGTCAACAGCTAACCCATTCAATTTCTGAACGATTTCTTGGCTCAAGCTGTTTTGTGGGAAAGCACTTACATATTCCACTTTATTTCCCATTTGGGCCAGTGAGGCTGCTACATTGGCTTCAGCTCCACCAGGGTAAATACGCAAGAGATTGTTGGGGCTCTCAAAAAAATGACTGCCGAGACTTTGTTGACGAATCAGGATTTCTCCGAAGGATAGTATTGTGTTCATTGGTTGAATTGGATAGCAAGTTAATTCTTTTTCTTGAGGATTTTCACTATTATTGGGTTAAAATCTAACCACATACTATGGGAATCCTAGAGAAGTTCTCTTTAAGAAACAAGAAAATTATTATTACAGGCGGTACAGGCATTTTAGGGAAGGCCTTTGTACATGCATTAGCAGAAGCTGGCGCATCAATTTGTATCCTCGGTAGAAGCCAAGAAAAAATTGATGAACGAATTAAGGAGGCGCAGGCCCTAGGTGCAGAAGCCATTGGAATTATTGCTGATGTGATGGATGAGCAGGCTGTTCAAGCTGCGAAATCAGAAATCCTAGCGCAATGGGGTACCATTGATGGCTTGATCAATGCGGTTGGGGGTAATATCCCGGGTGCAACAATTGGCGACCAACAATCTATTTTTGATAATAAAATCCAAGACACCATTAAGGCCATCGAATTGAATCTTTACGGAACGATTATTCCAAGCATGGTGTTCGGTGAGATCATTGCTTCCAAGGGAAAAGGTTCCATCATTAATATATCTTCGCTAGCCGCGAGCAGACCCTTAACCAGGGTGCTGGGCTATACGGTTGCGAAGCATGGAATAGATGGATTTACCAAATGGATGGCTACGGAACTTGCCCTTCGTTATGGCGATCAGGTGCGTGTCAATGCGATCGCTCCGGGCGTATTCTTAACAGAGCAGAACCGGAACCTATTGACCAACCCAGATGGTAGCTATACCGATCGGGCACAGAAGTTTATTAATGGAACACCTTATAGACGATTGGGAGATCCTTCTGAGCTGGAAGGAACTTTGGTTTACCTATTGAGCGATGCTTCGGCCTTTGTAACGGGCGAAACAATATTTGTAGATGGTGGTTTTGATGCTTGGTGTGGCGTATAAAAAAAGATGAACAAGAAATTTTTAGAACAAACCTGGAGATGGTATGGTCCCAATGACCCCGTTTCCTTGAACGATGTAAAACAAGCTGGTGCAACGGGTATTGTAACAGCACTACATCATATCCCACATGGCGATGTTTGGCCGGTGGAAGATATTTTAACGCGTAAAAAACTGATTGAGGATGCTGGCTTGAGATGGTCGGTCGTGGAATCTGTTCCCGTACATGAGGCGATCAAGACCAATGCTGAGGATGCCGGTATTTATCTGGAGAACTATAGGCAATCCTTAAAGAACTTGGCTGATTGTGGCATTTATACCGTTTGCTATAATTTCATGCCGGTATTGGATTGGACTAGAACTCAATTGGACTTGGAAATGCAGGATGGATCCAAAGCTTTGTATTTTGATTGGATCGATCTGGCTATTTTTGATATCCATATCCTGAAAAGGGAAGGGGCATTGGATGATTATTCTCAGGAGATACAGGAACAAGCAGCAGATCGGTTGGGGGAGATGAGTAAAGAGGATTTGCTAAACCTTCAGCATAATGTGTTGATGGGGATTCCTGGTGAAGGGGATATTTCCCTGGAGTCCTTGAGCAATAGTATCGAGACCTATGCGAGTATTGGCAGGGATGGATTGAGAAAGAATCTATTGTTGTTTTTGGAGGGGATAGAGGAGGTTTGTGAAGCAAATGGTATTAAGATGACCATTCATCCGGATGATCCGCCATATGGTATTTTAGGGCTTCCTAGGGTGGTGAGTAACGAGGAAGATCTGTTGTATTTGATCAATGGTCAGGAAAAGGAATTTAATGGGATTTGTTTTTGTACAGGTTCTTTAGGTGCAGGACCGGCGAATGATCTTCCGAAGATCTTTGACCAGGTTAAGCATCGGGTGAATTTTGTGCATTTGAGGAATGTGAAGAAGGATGCATTGGGAAGTTTTTATGAGGCAGATCATTTGGATGGGGATGTGGATATGTATTTGATCATGAAGGCGCTGGTGGAAGAGAATCAGAAGCGGGAAATGGCCTTGCCTTTTCGTCCGGATCATGGCCATCAGATGTTGGATGATTTGGAAAAGGTGACTAATCCGGGGTATTCGGCGATTGGTAGGTTGAGAGGTCTTGCGGAATTAAGGGGATTGGAATTGGGGGTGATAAGGTCGGAAGGGTAATATTATAATTCCCGTCATTGCGAGGAGGTACGACGAAGCAATCTTTAAACTATTCGAAAGATTGCTTCGTTCCTCGCAATGACGGGTCGATTGCTTCTTTCCTCGCAATGACGGGTGGATTGCTTCGTTCCTCGCAATGACGGGTGGATTGCTTCGTTCCTCGCAATGACGGATAAAGATTGCTTCTTTCCTCGCAATGACGAGCCCCCTTACTTCAATTTCTCCGTTAAGAAAACAATCTCTTTATAATTATCCTTTTCATACACAATACCCATCAATTTCGGTTTGATCAACACAATATCCGAATACGCAGAATACGATCCTTTATACCCGGCCGGGCTTTTCGCAATCACCTTATTAAAATACCAGGTTTTTCCCTTATCCTTCGACAACCTCAATGTCAAATTATCCCTGTTATTCTGATCCGCAGCATTAATATGCGCCAAGATAAAACCCTTACCCTTCTTCCAAGAAAGCACAGCTCCCTGGTTGATCGGATCCGGAAGATTCGGATCTGGTGCTGAAGAAACCCAAGATTCACCCCCATCATGAGAAATAGAAATAATCCGTTGCTTCGGTTGGATCTGTTGATTTCTCGAACTCATATACACCTCATTATCCCCGATCTGTGCTGCCAAAGACTCATTAGATCCCTTAAAAGGCACATTATCACTCAACTGAAAAGTCTTTCCGTGATCATCGGAATAAAATGCATGTGCATTCCAATCCTTTCCGGCAGGGGCAGGGTCGCCGGCACTATGGTTTGCCGCCACATAGATTCTTCCTTTCTTCGGTCCGGAAACAAATTGAAAAGCATGGCCAGGCGTATTCGCATATGTTCTCCAATCTTCTGAAAAATTATAAGAAGGGTTCAACTGCGGTTGCTTCGGACGATGGGTCTGCGTAGTAATATTTACCGGTTCCGACCAGGTCTTCGCACCATCCACCGAAGTAATGTACCATACCTCACGAAGCCCTTTTCCTTTTCTCACCTCGCCCTCATGGTTATTACCCGTATTATAGAACAAAAATATTCTTCCTTTAGGATATTGCGGATCCGTCAAGTCCACCACTGGTGCCATATTACCCGCCTGCAACTTATCATAATCAGCAGCAATCGCCAATTTTCCCCAAGTTTTCCCATTGTCCTCACTGATCTTATACACAATATCCACATTCCCATAATCTCCAGCATGGTCAACCCGTCCTTCCGCAAAGGCAATCAGGTCACCGTTTTTGTTTTTGATCAAAGCCGGGATGCGGTAACTGGCATAGCCATCTTCTCCAGAACGGAAAACAACGGTTTCCTGGGCCTGTGTGCCCGAAATTAAGCAAGCAGTAAGTAAGGATAAAAGTAATTTTTTCATATATGATGTTTTTGTTGATTTACGGTATCGGTGTAAAGGTATACATCCATTTCACTGGATTCTGCCAATCTTTTCCTGCAAATTTACCCACAGGAACCTTGATCAGCACCTCATTCCAGCCTTTTTTTAATTTTATTTTTGTTGGCATCCGGAAAGAATACCCTTCATCGATTAAAGGAACTTCCAAGCTACCCTTTCGGCCTGGAAAACGCCAAGAAGGAGCAGGGATAGCCGAGCCATTTACAAAAACCTGGCTCGAAAGGTCATCCCAAGTCCCATCCTTGGGTGTATCGCTCGCATAAGATCGGGAAAGGTTTCCAAATCCGATCCAAAAGGAACGAACTTCCTCCTGGTCACTCCATATTTTTGTTCTTGCATACCAGGTGCTATTCGGTTTTGGATCATCAAGCGCGCCTATGACAACATCGGCCCACCAGTGTCTTAAGATCACCGTGGCACCAACCTGTGTTTTGGCCACATTCAAATGATCCGAAAAAGGAGCTTGCTCAATGTCAAAACGCTTTTGAAGATCGCCTCCATTGTCAAAAGGACCAATCAGTTCCCATTTTAGTTTCGTCTGCTGCACATAGGGAAAAGGCATGCCTTCAAAAAATCGTTCTTTATGCTGCAATAATCTCGTTTCAAATTCCGAAAATGCCTCGAACGAAGCTGTTCCTTCCTGCGGTAAATTGGCTTTCCATTCCGCTTCTCCATTGCCGCGCCAAGCCCGTTCTGCAAAGGTTAGCAAACCTGGGTAAATGGCACTTTGTAGGAACATATCTTCCGGATGGGCTACCGCGCGATCAGGCCATGAACATAATATAGCACCTTTCAACTGTTCACTTTCCTGCTTTTGCTCGGCAAACTGCCGGAAGAAAAGGGTGGTTACAGTTTCCAAGGGGTCCATATGGTTAATGTAGAGGTGTTTGGAATCGATGAATTCAAACTGACTAGCCTTATCGATGGCTTTAGGACCACCCATCCATAACTGCCGAACGGTACTCGCTTCCAAGTTACTTCCAGGATCCCAACCATAGGTTTTGAAACCCAGTTCCTCCACAAATCGCGTGATTTCAGGCATGAAATTCTTATTGCTGATTTTAACTTCATCGCCCCCAATATGCAGATGGGTCAAGGAAGGATAGGTTTCCTTAAACTCCTTTAATAGGGATTTGATATAGTACATCCCCGAATCCGACTGCATATTATGCCCAAAGTACCTTTCGAAGGCAGCACTATGGCCGGGCATATCGATTTCGGGCAAGAAAAGAATATGCCTTTTTTTACAATAATCGATCAGTTCCTTAAATTCCTTTTCGGTATAATACTTTCCAGGCCAACGGGTCATATTTTTGCTGGCCGTTAAGCCCGGATATTTTTTGCTCTCCAATCGCCAAGCGATGTCCTCCGTGAAATGAAAATGCAGCACATTCAATTTATACTTCGCCATCACATCGATCTGCTCCTTGAGCATAGCCATGGGCTGATAATTTCGGCCTACATCCAGTAAAAATCCCCGAAAGGAAAAAGCGGGAATATCCCTTATTTTAACAAAAGGAAGCCTTTTGTTCTCCAGTAACAATTGCTCCAATGTTTTGAGGGCATAGAATAAGCCAGTCTCGTGCTCAGCTCCAATCGTAATCCCCTTCGCATTGATCTCTAAATTATAACCTTCGTTTCCTAATCCGGTCTTGGTCAATAATTGTAAAGTAAAAAGAGGCTTTATTTTCCCTTCTTCAAAATCCTTTATATTATTCTGTTCAAAAAACTGTTTAACAAGGCCCATCTCATTCTTGAAAAAAAGATAATTAGGGATAAAAATCCCTTTATCCAAATTCAGTGTACCTTTCTTCCAGCTCAGCTCTTGAGGAAGGGGGATGAGTGCCTGTTGGGCAAATAGGCTCGTAGGAATACGCAGCAACAGGATCAATAAAAGAAAATAAGTAAATTTTAGTTTCATCATTCCAACGATTAAGAGTTTATGGATTTATCGGCCAAGAATTGCTGTATGATCTGAAAACAATACCATTCTTGTCTTGGAAGATGGAATGGTCCTTTGAACAGATTCCCTTTGGCAGTCTGGGCGATCCGGCCATCTCGATGCAGGTAGCCAAACCATTCGCCATTTTCCTTATCATGAAAATGGGCATAGGCATAGTCATGGATCTGTTTATGCATTTCGGCATATTTCTCGTCATTGGTCATCAGAAAGGCCAGAAGGCAAGCGATGATCGCCTCATTCTGAGGCCACCAGAATTTCATGTCCTGCCAATATTCCTGAACTGGTTTATCATAAACATCCCGGTAATATAATATTCCGCCATGTTCTTTATCCCAACCTCTTTCCCACATATAATCCAACATCCTACAACCTAAATCGATCATCGCTGGATCGTTATTTCTATATCGGGCTTCGTGCAGGATAAACCAAGCCCCTTCAATCGCATGTCCCGGATTCAAGGTCCTACCATCGATGTGGTCAATGATACTTCCATCCAGTGCCACCTGTTCCATCACACAACGGATATCATCCTTCACAAAATTGCTTTCGATTTCTTTTATCCAGTTGGCAATTGCCTCATCACAACGGGGATCTCCGATGCTTTCCCGCAACTGTTGGGCGGTGTTGATCATGATCATCGGTATGCCAATACCCTTGGATGGTCTCGTATCCTCAAACTTCGGATCCATTTTAAGGCTTCCAACTGCATATTGCATACAAGTACCAAAGATTTTCCGCGCCAATTCCGCAGCCTCTTCATCGCCCGATGCTTTCGCATAAGCAGCGAAGGCGATCACCGCAAAGGTCTCCGAGAAAAAATAGCGACGCATCCGGATCGGGTTGCCAGCTCTATCCACGTGGAAATACATTTTTCCTTCCGCGTTGAAACATTTTTCCTTCAGGAAGGCGTATCCCAGTTGGGCACCTTTCAACCACTCTTCTTTCTGCTCCACCGTATTGTACAGGGTTGCCAATAGCCAGCATGCCCGGCCTTGAATCCATACCGCCTTATCCGTATCGATCAAACTGCCATCCGCATCACGCATCAGCAGGTATCCTCCGAATTCCTCATCAAAAGACCTTGGAAACCAAAAAGGGATCGTATCGTTCAACAATTGGTTCTTATAAAAATCGGCAAGTTCGGCAAGTTCCTGGGTCGTATACATGGTGTTATTTTATAGCTATAGAAAAGGTCGATGCGGGAGTACCCATCTCATTCTGCAGATTTGCCCTGGTAAAAGGCTCATAGGCATATAGTATTCGGGTCGGTTTCTCCGCGGTGGTTATGATAATGTTGTTTTCTTCGATTTGAACGGCTTCAGGATCCACTATTTTTCCATAGATATCCATGATCTGGAAGCCTTTTAAGGGTTGATTTCCTTTCGTGGAAAGGCTTTTGCAGTTATTGAATTTAAGCACATACTTGTTGCTTCCTTTTAGCTCATAGCCTACGGCAAAAGGTGCATCAGCATTTATTGGCTTCTTGAATTCATGTTGTTGGACCAGGGCCGATAGCCTCAAACCCACCGGAATTTTATCCCTTGGATGAACATCCGTCGAGTCTCCAAGATCCGAGGAAACGGCCATATGTACGTTTGGCAGCTTTTGGCTTAACAGGAGTTGACTCTCCCGAAATCTTGGCCAAGATGGACGGTTCAGACTAGATAGTTGAACGACATAAAATGGAACATGCTGCTGCAGTTCCTCCCGCCATGATTGAACCAAGGTTCCAAAAAGATGTTCATGTAATTCCAGGTTATGGGCATTGCTTTCCCCTTGATACCATAGAATAGCCCTAAACTCTACATCCTTCCATAAAGCCATGCCAGCCTCATAATTGTAGGCAGGTTCATAAGGATGTCTTTGGTTCTTGAGCGTGGAATTCTTTAAGTTTACGGATGCTCTCTCCCGACAGAAATCCTGAATGAAATCAGCAGTTTTCCAAGAATGTATATAAGAGGCTAACAGGTCATCATCCTCCAGAGCTTTCCTCGGAATCCAGGATTCCGTATTCGATCCACCCACAGCCAATTCAATTATCCCTACTGGTACCCCTGATTTCAATTGTATATCCTGGGCAAAAGAAAGGGCGACGGCCGAGAAATCAGCCACATGTACCTTCGTCGGCTTTTCCCATGTACCATTAAAGTAGGCTAAGTCGTTTACTTGTTGCAGGACTTCCGCAGTCCAAGCCTGGTTATTGGTCTCTGCAATCGCTTTATGCTTGAACAACCTGATGTTAGGATTTTTGCTGGTCTTTTCGATCCACTCTTTCGATTGCAGGGCATGTTTTAAAGGAAAGGCCATGTTGGATTGGCCCGAAGCTAAATATACATCCCCAAACAATATATCTTCTAAAGTTAGGTTTTCCCCCTGTGCTTGAATGACGATATCCGTTGGGCCTGAGGCCGGAGTGGGCGGAAGATCTACTTTCCAATTTCCCAAATGATCTGCTTGTGTTTGGTAGGTTCTACCTTTAAGTTGCACACTGATTTCCGAAAATGCATTCGATTTTCCTTTTAACACATTCTTCCTATCCCGTTGCAACACCATATGGGAACCAAAAGGATACTCTACCGAAAGTTCTTGTTCCTTCGGAACCAAATGTCCATGCACGTGATTGGCGATCATTGCTGCACCTGCTTCCGAGGGATGGAGGAAATCGTTGAACAGATCCATCCGACTGGCAAAGGATTGATGATTATCGATCAATGGGATATCATGCTGCTTGGCAATAGCTACAATCTCTTTCTGTATCTCATCATACCAATCCCGAGTCCCCGATAAGAAACGAGCATGACCACTGAAAATCGGCGTCATCTTACAGATATAGAATTCCACGGCGGGATTGTTCTGCCAGAAAAGTGATAATAGTTGATGATAATCTTTTCTGAATTCCAGCTGATAATTAGGCCAATTCCGCGGATCGGTATCATTCAATCCAAGCGCGATAACCACGATATCAGGCTGGAACTCCAACGCTGCTTTTAATTCTTCAGATTTTAAATAGGGGTTATGTCCATGCTGGAGCAAGGTAGCCCCATTTCTCCCAAAATTTTCAACGATATAATCTTCACCCAATAAGGACTGAAGTTGGTCTGGATAGGATTTTCCCTTGGCCAATCCATAGCCTTTGGTAACCGAATCTCCGATACAGGCCACCTTCTTTTTTTGTTGGGCAAGAAGTAGCTGAATGGAAAAGAGGAATATAAGAATGGCACTAAGATATCGCTTCATGTGACTTTGGTCTTAAAACGGCTAATTGAATGATCAGCACCAAGAGCACGATACCTGCCAAAAGGGCAAAATCACTTCCCAAACGGCCTTCATCGGCAGATGCACCTAAGATTTTCGTAATGTATGCACCAGCAAAAACACCGACCATATTCATGATCCCATAAGCGGTTGCTCTGTATTTGGAAGATACAAACTGACATAGGATCGGCATATTATTGGCGTCGAACATGCCAAATCCAAACCCGAACATCAATCCTGCTGCGACGATTGCATATACATTGTCGCCAAATCCCATCAGGATTACGGCAGGGATGGTCAATGCCAAGCCAATGGCACTGGTATAGATCCGTCCTTTAATGTTTTTCTGTATCCAACGGTCGGATAATATTCCCCCCAGGATGACCCCAAAGAAGGAGGATAGCGCAATGGTAATGGTGGCCAAAGGCCCTGCTTGTTCCATCGGGATATGCAGGTTTTCAGAGAAAAGGGTTGGTAGCCAATTCTTCGTTGCCCATCCCGGCAGACTGGGGATGGCAAAATATAATAGGATCACCCAAAACGCAATATTGGAAAATAGCACCGATAAGCCTTTCCATACAGGAACTTTTTCCTTTACTAGGGTGTTGGTTTCGCTGCGGTGCGGAGCCTCTTGAAGGAAGAAGATTAATATAAAGGAATATATAATCCCGATCAGTCCGAAGAGGATAAAGGTATAATGCCAGGAATAGGAGGCAGCGACGGTTGCACCAAATCCCCCTAAGGCCTGCCCAAAATAAAACCCGGTCATGTGTATACCTATGGCTAGCGATCTGGTGTTGTCGGAATGGTAATCGGCGATTAAGGATAAACCTGCAGGGATGTATAGGGCTTCACTAACGCCCATAATAGCCCGCAGGGCATATAATTGTTCGTAGGTATCTGCATAGCCCATAGCCATGGTTACGGCCGACCATACAAACAGACTCCCCACGATCAACCATTTTCTGTTCCATTTGTCGGCTACAATACCCGCTACCGGGCTCATAAATCCATAGATCCATAAAAAGATAGCCATGAGGTTGCCAAATACGGCGGCACTCTCCAATTCAGAAATATCCAGGGCCATCGCTGGTCGCATGGTCGATAGAATTTGCCTATCCATGTAGTTCAAAAGAGCCACAAACCATAATAATCCGACAATCACCCAAGGATATTTTCTGCTATTTTTCATGGTAGTAAAAAATTATTTTAATTGCCCCAATAAGATCTGATCTGTTCTTACGCCGGCTTTGATCTCCCCCGAAGGAATAATCAATAAATCTTGATGTAATAAGGCAGTTGTCGTTACTGTTCCTGCTGATGGTAATGCGGCTAATGTTTTCCAGGTCAAATCACTTAGGTTTAACGCCAATGCCTGGCGTTCAAAACCAGGATGGTTCACCAAGATATTGTTTTTGGCGGTAATAAGGCTATCCTTTTTAGAAGGATCGCTATTTAAGTTGATGTTGGCGATGGCCTGTTCTACCTGATGGAAAGTACGGGCATCATCTCCTGAAAACAATAGGAGATGGTTTTTATATAATACACCGGTTCCTGCAGCCATCGGCTTTGCTAATCTACTGATTGCTTTTATTTCCTTGCTGCCTATATTCACTTCAAGGACCTGGTCGTAGATATCGCTCTTGGCATTTACATTCTTCTTTCTACCCCCAACGATATATATCTTTTCTTTTCCGTCGGCCAACACTACAGCATTGGAAATCGGGTAGGGCAGGGTCAGGAATTCTTGCCAGCCCTTACTATCTTGATCGATTTGATAGCAATATATCTTATTGGAAACCAATTCGGCATTTTCCCCACCAACGAAATAAAGTTTGTCCGAAAGATGCACAAGCCCAGCGTTGGTCAACGCTAAGGGCAACTCGGATAGTTCTTCCGTTTTCAGCTCCTTATTTTCCGAGATCGAATAGGCTTGGAAGTTCTTTATAGCTCCAGTAGAGTCTTCTCCACCAGCACTATAAAGCTTATCATCTATAACCACATTGGCCGCGTAGGCAATTTCCCTATCCAAAGCAATTTCTTCTTTGAACTGCAATTCCTTTCCTACGATATCATAGATATAAACGGAGTGCTGATAATTCTTTTTACCACCCTCCCAAGGCATTCCATCGGGAAAATTTGCGCCGCCAGCAATAAGTAACTTACCCTGTAGGATACCTGTAACAGAACCTGCAAGACCCAGATGCGCCTTTTCTTCCTGCATAGGCAGGTTTGCCGAAGGTAGCCATTGTACTGCTAAGGATGTGTTTTTCGGTTCACATCCCGTTAATAGTATGGTCATGATCATAAACCCGATGTTTCGCATCAACGAATTGATTTAAAATGTTCAAAACCGAGGTCAGCCACATCTGCTTGGAATAAGGCAAACTGCTCCTCTGTCATATTGGCAATAGGTAAGCGGAATGTTCCACAATCCAAACCTATTAATTTCATATAGGCCTTTCCGGTTGCAATACCTCCATATTTGCCCAATAACCGGATCATATCGATCGATTTTTGCTGAAGGGCATTGGCGTTCTCGAAATCAGAATTTTCATAGGCTTCCATAAGGTCCAAGTAAAGCGGGGCGGCGTAATTATACGTACTGCCCACTGCACCTTTAGATCCAAGGATAAGGGAAGATAGCATGTTTTCATCTCTTCCCCATAACATATCATATTTTCTGCCCTTAAAATTTAAACAGGAAAGGAAATCCATAAAATCTTCATGGGTATATTTTATGCCTTTGAAGGTTGGAATCTGTTCATCGATTTCTTGCAAGAGGTCGATCATGTTGAAGTTTCCACCCGTCAAAATCGGGATATGGTAATAGTAGAAAGCAGTCTTTGGCGCAGCAGAAGCAATTTCCTGGCAGCATTTGGCCAATTGTTTTACGTTGGCCGGTTTGAAATAATAGGGGGAGGTAAAGGAAATGGCATCTGCACCTTCCTGTTCCGCTATTCTTGCCAATTCTTGGCATTCTTTCACATTTGTTCCTCCAAGAAACATCATCAACGCAAAATCATCATCGCTTTTGGTCAGGGCAGTCCATGCTTTTAAGGTGGCTACTTTTTCCTGGAAGGTTAGGGATACACCCTCACCCGTAGATCCGCAGATGAATGCTCCTTTAATCTGGTTCTTTTTTAAAGAATCATAGTAGGAAGGGATGAGTTCTAGGTTCAATTCGCCTTGTTCGTCGAATGGGGTAAAAGGGGCAGCGATTAATCCTTCAATTTTTTTATTAAGCATGGGTTCTGAAATTTTCTCAGGGTAAATGTTACCTTTTGTTCTAATTGATTAATATTTGATTACAAACATATTTTTGCCTAAATGGTTCTGGTCTGTAATTTTTATACCTTATACATGTTTAATAATCGAATATATTTTATAAATTATATTATGTCATACATATAATGATTTCAAATGTAAGACTTAATGTTTTACTTCCAAATTTTTTTTTGATATAATTGTACCTTTTAACATTAACTATTTAAATGCACATATGGAGTATCCGAATGAGAATATGGGGAAAATAGGCACCATTGACACCTCCAGTTTAGTCGACAAAGCAGAGGAACGTATTGTTCAATATATCCAAGAGAACAAAATGGTCATTGGTGATGTATTGCCCAAGGAGTTGGATCTTGCGCTTAATCTAGGGGTAAGTCGGACCGTCATCCGGGAAGCTCTTTTACGCCTGAAGACTATCGGGTTGGTGGAGTCCAAAAAACATAAGGGTGCAGTATTGCGCAATCCGGATGTATTGGGATCATTACGTAAAGTATTCCATCCATCTATTTTGGATGATGCTACCCTGAAGGATATGTTCGAACTTCGATTGGGATTAGAGGTCGGGATGGCTGATTTCATCGTAAAGAATATCACTGATGAGGATATCAAGGAACTAGAAGATATTGCAAATCAGGTAGGGTCGGGTGATACGGCGCAGACCTGGCAGGTGGAAGATGAGATCAGATTCCATAGCAAATTGTATAAGATTTCTAAAAATAGGATCCTGTTGGAGCTACAGGTGATGCTGATGCCGATTTTCAATTATGTTCATGAAAGTGGCCTATTATCGAGTGAGGTGGTGACGGGAGATTTTGTTTCCCATAAGGAATTGGTGGAAGTATTGAAAACGCGTGATGCAGATGCTTACCGGAATGCTATTCGGAAACATCTGAACAACCACTTCAAGAGGATTTTAGGCTAAGTTTGTTTCGTACTGGCTACTTACTGCAAGTGGTGTGTAAGTGAGGTGTAAGTGAGTTGTAAGTGACTTTATGCACTTATACCTTGCTTACATCCTGCTTAGAATTTACATACATAGCGAATGAAAATCGAAGCTACTTCGACATTGGAAGGAACAGCGTCATTGCGAGGAACAGCGTCATTGCGACATACAGCGTTATTGCGAGGAACGAAGCAATCTTTACACTAATCGAAAGATTGCTTCGTCGTACCTCCTCGCAATGACGAGATAGCCTCCTCGCAATGACGAGAGAATATAAAAAAAGCCAAGCATACCGCTTGGCTTAATTTATATGATATAAAATTCGGACTTTCTACTATTTAATTGGATATTCCTTGAAAATACCTTGAACCACTTCCGGTAATTTATTGATCGCTTTTTCTGGAGCTTTGATCTCTCCCGATCCACGAGCTTGCCAAACCACGGAATTTGTTCTTCTATCCACCGCTTCTATGATCAAATGCGAATACCGATATTTTTCCTTTCCGATAGGATAGGAAGGGCTCATGTAATAGCCCCAAGGACGGTACCATCCCCAGCCGCCCCAGCCACCCATGTGGCCATAGACCATACGGCTCTTGTTATTGACGATGGTCACATAGCGAAATAAGATATCCGGATCGTTCTTGCTGTATTGCATACCACGGGCTGCTAATTCCCGATTCGCTGCAGAAAGGATGTTCTCTCGCGCAATATCATTGTTGAAATAGTTTTTCGACAAGGAATCTACAGGCGGTAACCATCCATATGTTTTATATTGTGAAAAGTCTAATTGCTGCACCCTCGTCATGTTATAATTGTACGAGGCACAGGATGCCAGGAATAAAACGATTCCTGCCATGAAAAAAGTCCTAAGCGTCTTCATAATTCTCATTTTTTTAATTAGACTACATGGGTTGCTAAACGTTTAATGGCTAGAAAGAAAATTTTGCGACCAATGGCATGGCCCTTCCGGGACCAAATGCTTTCGGACTAACCCTCAAAATTGGTGGCGCTTGGAAGCGCTTGAACTCTGCATTGTTCAATAACTTATTGACCCGTAGAACCGTTGCTTCATCAAAGCCCAAGGCAATCACTTCGGTATATGGTTTTTCCTTTTCGATCAATTGGTAAAGTATGCTATCCAAGATGTCGTATTCCGGAAGTGAATCCGAATCCTTTTGACCAGGGCGAAGTTCTGCGGAAGGCGGTTTCACGATGGTGTTCAATGGGATGATCTCCCGATCCCTATTGATGTATTTAGCCAATTGATAGGCCTGGGTTTTGTACACATCACCGATCACGGATAAGGAACCCGCCATATCGCCATACAAGGTTCCGTATCCCACAGCAGCCTCACTTTTATTGGATGTGTTCAATAAGATGTTTCCGAATTTGTTGGACAGTGCCATCAATAAGGTTCCACGCGTGCGAGCCTGGATGTTCTCTTCGGTGGTATCAGGGTTCCGACCTTCAAATGCTGGAGCCAATGTTGCCTCAAAAGCCGCTGCAATGTCTTTTATCGGAAGGATGAGCTTTTGGCATCCGGTGTTTTCCACTAAATCCAAGGCATCCTTCAAGGAATGGTCGCTGGAGTAAATGGAAGGCATCAAGACCGACAGCACGTTTTCTGCGCCCAAGGCTTCACAGGCAAGAGCGGCTACCAAGGCAGAATCCAAACCTCCGGAAAGCCCTAGAACGGCTTTCTGAAATCCTGATTTCTGGAAATAATCCCTTAAACCCAGGATGATCGCATCATGGATCAATGCAATTTCCTGATGTTCTACGGATTGATGCGCCTGCTCACTGTGCAGATCATTGCCTTTTAATTCCACAAATTGTAGGTCTTCTTCAAAGCTTTTCATTTCGCTTACCAATTCACCTTTTCTGTTGAGGGCCAAAGAACGGCCATCGAAAATAATATCCGTATGGGCGCCCACCTGATTCACATAAATCAGCGGGGCATTCCCTTTGATGACATTCCTGCTCAATACGTTTTTCCGATTTTCGAAATGGGTATAGGAAAAAGGGGATGCCGCAATATTGATGATCAAGTCGGGATGTTCCTTAGCAAGGTCCTGCATCAGGTCGCCAACATAGGAGTTTGGTCCATCATCATCCCAAAGATCCTCACAGACGGTTAATGCAATCGTGAGATCCTTGAACTTGATGCAATTACTTGACGGATTAGGCTCGAAATAACGGTATTCATCAAAGACGTCGTAATCCGGCAATAGACTTTTCCTGACTACTTGCTTCACCTCACCATCTGCCAATAAAAGGGCAGCATTGAACAAAGGTTTTCCTTCGGCATCCTTGTTGGGAACTGGTGCTCCAATGATACAGGCAATGCCTTCACAATATTTTGCGATTTCATCCACGCTGGCATAACAAGCCTTAAGGAAGGCGGTATTTCGTAGTAGATCTTTGGCTGGATATCCCCCAATTGCCAATTCTGCAAAGACGATCAGTTCTGCCCCTTGTTCCTTGGCATCCGTTATAGCCTTTACTATTTTTTTTGTGTTCTGTTCGAAATTACCGATATGATAGTTTAGTTGAGCTAATGCAATCTTCATATGTATGTGTTTAAGGTAAAATTAAACATAAATTTTAAAAAAATAAGGCGGCACCCAAGGGAATAGGTACCGCCTTATACTATATAAGTATGAATTGTTGAGCTTATATGTTTTTGATATCGATTACTTCGACCTCGTATTCTACTGGAGAATCTTTAGGAACAATCACTTTACCCGAACCATCTTTTCTTTCTCTATTGTCATATACAATTGGAGAAGGAGCAATAAACTTGAATTTAGTTCCTTTTTTGATTCCATTAGGAACCAGTCCGTATAAAATATCTGTTCCATTGATCGTTACGTTTCTTGGAAGGAATGCTCTGATCCAAGCTTGAGTAACATTGATATTGGAGTTTGGATTCAAATAGAATTGTTGAGCAGTACCTGTAGCATCTTCAAACACTTCACCAGTCAATAATAATTTACCTTTGTATTTTACCGTGATCTGAGGAGAGATGAAAGAGGAGCCTTGAAGTACATATTCATACGATTCGTCTGTTGCTGGCGTAAGGATATCCAAATACATGCCTACTGAATCATTGAAATAACGATTGTCTGAATAATTTTCCGCTGCATAAGCTGCTAGGATCGGCTTTTGTTTATTCATTGTGGAATCGTAACGAGCTTTTTCTTTTGCATAATCCCAACCATCATCAATGGTATCATTCTTCATACATGAAGTGATACTGATAACTCCCAACAAAGCAATGATTAATAGTCTAAAGTTTTTCATAAAATGTTATAAGTATTGTGAATATTAAAGGAGATAACGCATAATTGTATCAATGTGCTACACCTAATCTGTTAAAATTATAAAATATTTAACATTTGCTTTATACTTATATAGTTAAATTTTCTTTGGGTGACCTTGAAATCACGGTCTAAAAAGAGACTGGTTGGGAATGTAGGCTTTTTCGAATCCTGCATCAATAAACGAAACAACTGATGGTATTGACCTGTTTTTTTTACGGTTTGGGGGTTTGTATAAAGTACTCCATCGAAGTAAATACTGTCCAGAGATTCGGCATCCATTTCTACTGCATAATAGTGTTCATTGAGATTTTGAATCACTTTCGGATCCTTAAACGTTTCCCTTTGCATTTTTTTGCAATAGCTGCACCATTCCGTATGGAAAAATAAAAATACCGGTTTAGGGTTCCTTTCGAGCGAATCGCTGATCTGCTCGAAAGGAATCCAGTTGATGGCTTCTTTGTTCAAAGGCTGCGCCTTAATTTCCCAAGAAATCAACCCGATAAATAATATGCCTATTTGTAACAGTTTCATTAGTGAAAATGTCCTAATTTGATTCCAAATGTAAATGTCCTTGGACGGGATGGTCCATAGATATATTGGGAGTCACGGAGTGCGCCGGTATCAAAATCCTTTTGGAAAGCGTTGAAAATATTCTGGACCCCACCAAAAAGTTCGATACTGAATTCTTTCTTCACGGAAAATGTATAGCCAATCCGGGTATTGATCTCATAAAAATCATTCGCCTCCTTCAATAGCATCTTTTCGGGCTCAACCAGGTGCGGAACGATCATTTTTCCGGTATATACGGAAGTGAGGTCTAAACTCAATGCTTCTAATGGTTTCCAGTTGGCATTTAGGTAACCATAGATATTGGGTGTGCGGACGAACCGCTTACTGCTTACATTTTCATTGGCAGTTGGTCCCTCGAACAAAAGCTGTGCTTCCTTAAATTCTGAACGTTGAATTGTTCCTCCCGCCTGAAAGCTGTACCTCGAAGAAGGGGCAATATTCAGCTCCAGGTTGGATCCATAGACACGCGCTCCTGTTCCATTTCGCATCTCTTCGATGATTAGGTTCTCTTCTTCAGAAGTCATAATAGTGGTGAATGGATTGTTCAATTGGGTGAGGAATCCTTCTACCAAGAGGCTGGTCTGGGTAGTTCCGAAGTTCTTCGTGAAATTCAAGGATCCGGTATAAGCGTTGGAATATTCGGTTTCCAAGTTCTCACCGATCAGCACGAATACCTGTTGTCCGCCGACCGAGGTGACATGCATATCTTCATTGAAAGCTTGTGGAGCACGGAATCCGCGGGCAAAACCTCCTCGGAATTGCAGGTAATCGGTAATGTCGTACAATAAGGTCACCCTTGGGCTGAAAGTGCCAAAGCTTTCGGAGGAGTTTCGTTGATGACCTGCCAATTCATAGTTTCCATCTACATCGGTATAATCGTACCGGGCACCCAATAGGGATTTCAGATTATCCAAGATGTTCCATTCGTACTGCACATAGCTACCTAGGCCATGGGTCTTCTGATCGATCAGACGTTGGTAACCGGGAATATTATCTTTGGTGCGGTTGCTATTGAATTCGACACCGGCAGTCAAAACATCCTTTTCGAAGGTATAGGTATACTGCGAGCCGGCTACCATGGCAAAATCATCCGTATCTCCATAGGAATTGGAGGCCAAAAGGCTATCCTGTTTGGTTCTGCCGCCACCTAAACCACCGTAAAAGCTTTCCCGGTTGGTGAATTGCGCAGAAGAATAAAGTGAGATTTTATGTTTGTAATCTTTGGAATAATGGTCATAGGTCAATCCGCCGATAAAGGAATTTGTGCGCAATTGTTCGGTTACATCCGTAAAATGGGGCGCAAGATCCAATCGGTCGCCACCACGTCTGAACTCATTGAGCACGCTGAGGTCCAAGGTGATCCGGTCGAAATCGGTGGGTTTGTAAAAAGCCTTGGAGCCGAAGGTGAGGTTCTTCAATTTGGTCATTTCGGAGAAACCATCGTTATTGGCATCATAGGCTTCCCGGTTTCTATGCATCCCATAGAAGGTGACGCCTGTTTGCAGGTCATTATCTACGTAGGAGCTGTTGAAATCCAAACTATGGTCCCAGGCTTTTCCCCCGATCAAGGAATTGGTGGTTTTCAGTTGCCAATCGTTTTCTACCGGGTCTTTGGTGATGATGTTAATGGTTCCGGCAATGGCATTCGCGCCAAATAGGGCAGAACCTCCTGAACGGACCACCTCGATGCGGTCGATCATGCTCGTAGGGATCTGATCCAGGCCATAGACACTGTTCAGGGCACTGAAAACGGCGCGGCTATTGATCAGGATCTGGGAGTAGGCGCCTTCCATGCCGTTCAATCGAACTTGGGTAAATCCACAGTTCTGGCAGTTGTTCTCCACGCGAACTCCGGGTTGGTAGTTCAGCGTTTCAGACATCGCGACCGACTGGGTGGCATTGAATAATTTGGGGCTCAGCACATTGACAATCACCGGTGCTTTCTTGCGTTCCATGCCGTATCGGGAGGCACTTACCACGACCTCACTCAGGTTGAGGTTGTCTTCCTGCAGGGTGATGTTCAAGGGATTGTTCCTATCGGCTGCGGTCAGTTGTTTTTTGATGGATTGAAAACCGATGGCGCGGATACTGATGCTTTTTATGGGCGTTTTTCCTTCTTCCAGGATGAACTGTCCTAAGCTATCGGTGGATGTTCCTTGGTTGGATCCATCTACCTGTACGGTAGCATTGGCAATGGGTTCATCTTTGGGATTACTGATAGTTCCACGAATTTGTGCATATAGGTTTGTTTGGCCCACATAACATAGGGCTATTATCAGGTTTAACCTGAAAAAAATAGATTTCATAGTAAAATTTAGCAATGATCAATAAGGTATGGCCTGGGATTAAGCAGGCGACATACAAATACAATAAGGACCATGAAATTTGATTTCATGGTTGGAATAAGATTATGCTAAATGGGTAGGAGGGTCTCTTCCGGTGTTGAAAGAGATGTATTGTTTGATTTCCGCGAAGGTTTTCTCCGCGAAATGGATTTCTGTAAGGGTTTGTTGGATAGGAGCGGTGTAAGTTTGCGACTCCCAGTTTAAGTAACTGCCCTGAAAAACAATGTCCAGGTATTTGATTTCATCATCGGAGTGGTGTTGGTGATGTTTTTTTTCGCCAAGATCGTAAGGGTGGATGTGGGTGACGATCTCTCCGGTGGAGGTGACCTCTTTGTGCATAAAGACAATTCCGCTGATGATTATGCCGCAGATCCAGAAGAGGAGGAAATGGGCGATTATTAGGCGGTATGGATGTATTTTATGCATGCAGATGTGAAATCTGGGATAAATTTAGGGATTTTTTTCCGTGATTGGGAGATTTTTGCGTCATTGCGAGGTGTTTTACGTCATTGCGAGGTGTTTTACGTCATTGGGAGTTTTTTTTACGTCATTGCGAGGAACGAAGCAATCTTCCCGCATGTCATGCTGAGCGAAGTCGAAGCATCTACGTATGGTACCCGAACAGATCCTTCGACGATGCTCAGGATGACACTTAAAGAAAGGATGACACTTAAAGAAAGATTGCTTCGTCGTGCCTCCTCGCAATGACGCGTTGTTGTCATGACGCAATGTTGCCAATGACGCAATATTGTCAATGACTCCTAACCCTTACACCAACTTATTATTCTCATCCGGGAAAATAACAGTTGGTTTAAAGGTTTTGGCTTCTTCGCGATCAATCGTCGCATAAGAAATCACGATCACAATATCACCAACCTGCACCAAACGAGCTGCAGCGCCATTCAAACAAAGAATTCCGGATCCACGTTCGCCAGGAATGACATAGGTTTCCAATCTGGCGCCGTTATTATTATTTACAATTTGTACTTTTTCTCCAACGATCAAGTCTGCCGCATCAATCAAATCTTCATCAATGGTGATGCTTCCAACATAATTCAACTCCGCTTGTGTAACACGAGCGCGGTGAATTTTCGATTTCATTACTTCAATAAACATAATGCAAAGTTAGGGTTTTCCCATGTAATAGCTTTGTAAATTAATCAAGTGCTAATCAACAAATATTCTACGCTAAAATAATATTATCAATCAAACGCACATTTTCCACCCAGGCCGTAATCAAGGCAACATACTCTTTTCCGGCTTCAATTTCCGATACCGGTTCCAAGCTACTGGATTCACAGATCGCCAAATACTCCAACGTAACAGCCGGGTTCTCCGCAATCATATCCTTGCTCTCCGCCAATAATTCCGCTACTGATCGCTTCTTGATATTCGCCTTGATAAATCGCAATACCTTAGACAAAGTCAATGCATCCGCTTTCCCTTGTTCCGACAATCTTGCATTTCTAGAGCTTAATGCCAAACCTTCTTCACTACGCACCGTAGGGCAGATCAACAAATGGATAGGTAGCTCTTTAATATCGATCATCCGCTGGATCACCATCACCTGCTGGAAGTCTTTTTGTCCAAAACAAGCCTGGTCAGGTTCTACCAAAGAAAACAACTTGTAGACTATTTGTGTAACACCTTGGAAATGCCCAGGCCTATGCTCCCCTTCCCAGATCTTATCCAGATTGCCAAGATCAATATGCCACTCCGGATCGTTTTCAGGATACATCTCTTCCACCGATGGAAGGAAGAGGATATCACAATCTACCGACTCCAATAAAGCGATGTCCTTTTCAATAGGGCGCGGATAATTTTCCAGGTCCTTTGGGTCATTGAATTGGGTTGGATTCACAAAAATGCTACAAACGATGATATCTGTCCTTGGTTTTGCGTATTCGATGAGGGATAAATGACCTTCATGCAAGGCGCCCATGGTGGGTACCAATGTTTTTGTTTTTTCTTCTTGGCGGATATCTTGCAAAGCAGCTTGCAACTCCCCCTTTGTACGAAATATTTTCACGGCGGAAATTTAAAATTAGGTGCAAAAATGAGGAATAATCTTTAAATTATAAAACGATGATTTTTAATCAATTGTAAAATTGATAAATTATGTGTATCTTTGTAGACCGATTTTACTATTCAATAAATAAAAAAACAGTTGGAGATGGCAAAAACGAAAATCTTGTTTATTACCCATGAAATGTCGCCTTTCCTTGAATTAAGTAAAATTTCTGAAATAACACGCCAGTTACCACATGCAATGCAGGAAAAAGGATTCGAAATTCGGATTCTAATGCCTCGTTTTGGTAACATTAATGAGCGCAGAAATCGTCTTCATGAAGTGATAAGGTTGTCGGGAATGAACATTGTGGTGGACAATAATGATAATCCGCTAATTATTAAGGTAGCATCCTTGCCGGCAGCAAGAATGCAGGTTTACTTCTTAGATAATGAGGAGTACTTTCAGCGGAAGAAGGTTTTTCGTGATGAGCAAGGGAAATTCTTTGATGACAATAACGAACGTTCCTTGTTCTTCTGTAAAGGAGCTTTGGAAACTGTCAAGAAATTAGGTTGGTCACCGGATGTGGTACATTGCCACGGATGGTTTACCGCGATGGTACCGGCTTACCTAAAAACTGTATACCAAAACGATCCTACCTTCAAGGATGCTAAGGTTTTCTATTCCCTTTACAAGGAAGATTTTGAGAACGCAAGCCTTGGAACGAAGTATGCTGAAATGGCTAGCCAATCAGATATCGCCGCTGATCAAGTGAAAGATTACGCATCCGGATCTTACGTGGATATCTGCAAAGGCGCGCTTTCTTTCACGGATGTCGCTATCAAATGCGATGCTGACATCAACCCTGAAATTACCGCGTACATCCAAGAACATAATATTCGTACATTCGAACCGACTTCTGATGAAGATTACGAAGCATTCGGCGAATTATATGACGAGTTTGTAAACGAAGAAGTCTCAGCTTAGTTGAGTATAAAGTATTGAGTATTTAGTATTTAGACCTATGCGGGCTATCAAAAGCAAGTATAGGTCTATTTATTAAATACTTTTTTAATGCAATATCCTTTTGTTTAGATTAAAAATCTCTTTTTATCTTTAATGCGACATATTCAAACTATACAGAGTCATAATGCTAACAAACTATACAGAGTCTTAATACTAACTACTAAATACTAAATACTAAACCATGATACGCGTAGGTTTTGGGTTTGATGTACACCAAATGAAAGAAGGACATCCATTTGTGGTAGGAGGAGTGACGTTGGATCATCATGCAGGGGCATTTGGGCATTCGGATGCGGATGTGTTGGCTCATGCGATCTGCGACGCTATTTTGGGTGCTGCAAATCTAGAGGATATTGGCTATCATTTCCCGAATACCGATGATAAATGGAAAGGTGCGAATAGTTTGGACCTTTTACGCCATTGTATTCAATTGATCAAGGACAAAGGGTATTCTTTGGGAAATATTGATGCGATGTTATGTTTAGAGGCACCGAAGATCAAGCCTTATATTCCAGAAATGAAAAAGAACATTGCGGAAGCTGCGGGTATTACAGTAGAGGATATCTCTATTAAAGCTACTACTAATGAGAAGATGGGATTTATTGGCCGTGAAGAGGGCGTGGTTGCTTATGCAGTCTGCCTTTTGGAAAAATAATTGATAACAAGGATGACGGCAATCAATGCCAATAATCCACCAAGATAAAATGGAGCGCCTGGGAGATACACCGAGGCGTTCTTTTTTGTAAAAAAGGAGAAGAGGCTGGTCATCAGGATAGGGCCAATTATGGCCGTTAGACTGATCACACAGGTCAATCCACCTTGAATCTGGCCCTGCTCATTGGCCGGTGTCTGGTTCGAGATGGAACTCTGTATGGCCGGTCCGGCAATCCCTGCAAATACATAAAAGAAACTGGCCACATACAGCCAAGCGGAGGTAGGGGCTAAACCCATCGCGATCAATGATCCTGCATTCAGAAGCAATCCGATGATGATGCTCTTGGCAATCCCTAATTTGGGGATGATGATCCGGATCAATCCGGCTTGCACGATCGTAAGCAACACCCCAATAAATCCCAAAGAATAGCCTACCATACGTTCGTTCCATTGGAATTTCTCCATCGTAAAATAAGACCAGGTACTCTGTACGGCATGCGCCGCTACGTTGATCAGAAAGATGCAGATTACCAAGGTCTGGATCTGCGGATATTTTCCGATATGCCGGAAACTCCCGATTGGATTGGCATTGATCCATCTGAAGTTCCGTCGGTTTTCTTTATTTAAGGATTCTGGTACTACAAAATACCCGTATACAAAATTCAGGAAGGATAGACCAGCAGCGGCAAAGAAAGGTACGCGAGGTCCATAATGCCCCAGAATACCTCCCAGGACAGGCCCAATGATAAATCCTAATCCAAAAGCGGCACCCAAGAGCCCGAAATTCTGGGCTTTGTTCTCCTTTGTGCTCACATCGGCAATGTACGCCGCAGCAACCGTATGGCTAGCGCCGGTAATACCGGCAACAATTCGTCCAACAAATAACCAGAAAATACTAGGAGCCCAGCCGATCAATAGGTAGTTCACAGCGAAACCGAACAAGGAGCAGAGCAGGACTGGTCTTCGGCCAAAATGATCACTCAAATTTCCAAGGATCGCCGCAAAGAAAAATTGCATGAAGGCATAACAGAAAGTCAGCCAACCCCCATACGAAGATGCCTGGCTTAAGTCGCCATGTATCAATTCTTTGATCAATGCTGGCATCACTGGAATGATGATACCCAATCCTATCGAATCTAAAACTACGGTTATGAAAATGAATAGTAAGCCAGCTTGTGATTTATTGTTGGGCATATATACTAAGGTAAAAGAAAATTATGGTATTTTTGTAGCGTTCAACAAACAATTGGCACACTTACTGATATTATGCATTTCATGGTTATCCAGTTTAAGTGGGTAATTGATTATTCATTACTATAACAAATGAAGAGAGAATCACAAAGTAGCAAACTTACCGAAGAGGATGTAAAAAGATATACAAGGAATTATTGGAAATTTCTGTTGGGAATGATCGCTTTTGTAGCGTTGTTTTTAGTGAGTGTAAGGGTCGGTTTGTTTGGTAAATTGCCAACATTCAAGGATCTTGAAAATCCCAAAAGTAACCTTGCTTCCGAAATTATTACTGATGATAACCGCGTTTTGGGAACCTATTATGTCCATAACCGGTCTAACGTCAAATACAGTGAATTATCACCCTTCCTCGTGGAGGCTTTGGTATCCACTGAAGATAAACGTTTCTACGAACACTCAGGTATTGACTATTCCAGGACTTTTTCAACGGTACTTTTAACCCTTGGCGGAAATAAGCAGGGGGGTAGTACCATAACCCAACAGTTGGCGCTGAACCTATTCGGCGAATCCAGAGCACGCAATCCGATCAAACGTATTATGCAGAAGTTGCAGGAATGGATTACCGCTGTACGCTTGGAACGTAACTATACCAAGGAAGAGATCATCATGATGTATTTCAATACAGTAGATTTCGGAGCTTACAATACCTATGGTATCAAATCGGGAGCAAGAACCTATTTCAATACGACTCCAGATAAATTAACGGCAGATCAAGCTGCGGTCTTGGTGCAGATGTTAAAGGGTACTTCCATGTATTCGCCAGTATCGAATCCAGAAAAGGCTTTAGCACGTCGTAATCTGGTTTTACAGAATATGCGCGATCAGAATTTCATCAGCAGTGAGGAGTTCGAGAAGAGCAAGGAAAAGCCTTTGGGTATCAAGTTGACCAAAGCCAATTATGGTGATGGATTGGCTCCATATTTCCGTGCGGTATTGAAGGAAGAGATCAAAAAAGAATTCCAACGTTTGGCGATTACCAAACCTGATGGAACACCATATGACCTGGATCGCGATGGATTGAAAATCTATACACCGATCAACTATAAAATGCAGCAGTATGCGGAAGAGGCGCAGAAAGAGTGGATGAAGAAGCTGCAGAATGAATTTGATAAGCAATGGCGCCGTCGTAATGCCTTCACCGGAAAGAATGCCAACCTTTTGGTTACCGGGATGAAGCGTTCGGATAGATGGCATACCTTGAAATCAGAAGGGATGTCGGAAAAGGATATCCGTAAGGAATTTGACAAGAAAGTAAAGATGAACCTCTTTACCTGGAGGGGAAATATTGATACCATGATGACGCCGATGGACTCCATCAAGTACACAAAATTGTTCTTGCGGAATGCGATGATGTCCATGGAGCCTCATACCGGCTACATCAAAGCTTGGGTAGGAGGTATCAATTTTGAACATTTCAAATACGATCAGGTACGCCTTGGTACCCGTCAGGTAGGATCTACGGCAAAACCATTTGTCTATGCTTACGCCATCGATAATGGTTATGGTCCATGTGTTTCCATTCCGAACCACATGAGAACTTATGGCGATTGGACACCAAAGGGAACCGTACAGGGAGGTGATCCTATTACCTTAAAAAATGCGATCAAATATTCCCAAAACTATGCGTCTGCTTATTTGATCTCCGAAGTGGGAGCATCATCTGTAGCCGATCTGACAAAAAGAATGGGTGTGAACTCCAATATTCCGAATAACCTTTCCATTGCATTGGGATCTTATGATGCATCCTTATTTGACATGGTAGGAGCCTATTCTGCTTTCGTAAATCAAGGTACTTGGGTAGAACCAACGATGATTTTACGAATTGAGGATAAAAACGGAGCTCCGATCTATGAAAAGGCACCTAAAGTATCCAAAGCATTGAACAGTGAAACGGCTTACGCCATGGTGGATATGTTGAAAGGTGTAGTGGATGGTGGTACAGGTAGTCGATTACGTTGGGATCCAAACTTCGGTGGATTGAAGAATCCAATTGGTGGTAAAACGGGTACAACGAACGATAACTCGGATGCTTGGTTCATCGGTATCACGCCAGAATTGGTGACCGGTGTTTGGACAGGTGCTGAGGATCGTGGTATCAGTTTCAGCAGTATGCAATATGGTCAGGGTGCGGCAGCAGCGATGCCGGTATTCGGCTTGTACATGCGGAAAGTTTATGCCGATAAAGGGTTAAACTATACCCAGGAAGATTTCCCGCCTCCAGCAGGTGGAATCACCAGATTTGAAATGAATTGTTCTAACTTTTCCCAATATTATGGACGTGATCCAAACCAATCGAACGGCAGTACAGAACTGATGGATGACGATCGGTTAGGATTTTAGGCATATCCTTAATGGAGTTTGATTATAAGAAAGAATTAGGAAAAATCCCCCATAAACCAGGTGTCTACCAGTATTTTGATAAGGAAGACACCCTGATTTATGTTGGTAAGGCCAAGGACCTTAGGAATAGGGTCAGTTCTTATTTTGTCAACACCCAACAACTCAATAGCAAAACCAAAGTTCTAGTCCGAAAAATCAATCGGATCGCCTTTACCATTGTAGATACGGAGATCGATGCCTGGTTATTGGAAAATAACCTCATCAAAAAGCATCAGCCTCGGTACAATGTCATGCTGAAGGATGATAAGACTTACCCTTGGATTGTCATCAAGAACGAACGATTTCCCCGTGTTTTCTGGACCAGAAGGTACATCAAGGATGGTTCCAGGTATTTTGGGCCTTATGCCTCTGTGGGCATGATGCACATCGTATTGGATATGATCCAGGAGCTCTTTCCCCTTCGCACCTGTAACCTCAGCCTGACCGAAGAGAACATTGCCAAAGGCAAGTTCAAGGTCTGTTTGGAATACCAGATCGGAAATTGTAAGGGACCATGCGAAGGCTATCAATCCGAAGAGGATTATGATCAGAACCTTTCTGATATCAAGGATATCCTGAACGGGAAGATCAGTATGGTGACCAACCGTCTTAAGGAGCAGATGCAGGAGGCCGTGCAGGGCATGGATTTCGAAAGGGCGCATAAACTGAAGATCAAACTCGATAAGCTCGACAATTACCAGAGTAAATCGACCGTTGTCAATTCTTCCATCAGCAATGTGGATGTGTTCAGCATCGCATCAGAAAGTAATTATGCTTTTGTCAATTTCTTAAGGGTGGTTAATGGAGTAATCATTCAGACCCAAACCGTGGAGCTGAAAAAGAGACTCGATGAGACCGATGCGGAATTATTGGCGATTGCCATTCCGGAGATCAGGTCCAGGTATAGTAGTCTCTCCCGAGAGATCATTGTGCCATTTGAATTGGATATCGAAGGCAATGAACAGATCAAGTTTGTGGTTCCAAAATTGGGTGAGAAACGGAAATTATTGGATCTGTCCCTTAAAAACGTAGCCTATTTCAAGAAAGAAAGATTACTTCAATACGAAAAACTCAATCCTGAGGTAAAAGTTGAAAGGGTATTGACCCAAATGCAGAAGGACCTTCGCTTGCCGGTTCTCCCGCGGCATATCGAATGTTTTGATAACTCGAACATACAAGGAAACTATCCTGTTTCTGCTATTGTGGTGTTCAAGGATGCGAAACCTTCCAAAAAAGATTACCGCCATTTCAACGTGAAAACGGTGGAAGGTCCGAATGACTTTGCAACGATGGAGGAGGCTGTTTTCCGTCGCTACAGGAGGTTGTTGGATGAAGACCAGAGCTTACCTCAATTGATTATTATTGATGGTGGCAAGGGGCAGTTGGGTGCCGCATTGAAGAGTCTAAAGCTTCTTGGGATCGAGAAGAAAGTGACTGTAATCGGGATTGCCAAACGATTGGAAGAATTGTATTACCCTGGCGACCAATATCCTCTTTATCTGGATAAGAAGTCCGAAACCTTGAAGATCATACAGCACTTACGGGACGAGGCGCATCGTTTCGGTATTACCTTCCATAGAAACCAACGAAGTCGGAAGACCTTTGTTTCGGAATTGGACAATATTCCCGGTATAGGAAAAGTGACGGTTCAGAAATTGTTGACCAGCTTCCGCTCTGTAAAGAAAATAAAAGAAGCGACGGACGAGGAACTAAAAAAAGTGCTTAACCTAAAACAGATACAAGCACTTCGTCAATATTTTTCAGCACATTAATAATTCCTGAGCCTAAATTATAGTTGGCGAATTATAAGAACCCCAGTTCTAATTTAGCCTCTTCGCTCATCATATCCTTGGTCCAAGGTGGATCAAAAGTAAGTTCTACAATAGCTTCTTCAATTCCTTCGATCGCTGCCACCTTTTGTTGAACCTCATTCATCAATTCCCCCGCTACAGGACATCCGGGAGCTGTAAGCGTCATAACAATTTTAGCATGCTTATTCTCCTTCGTAATAATCTCGTATACCAATCCTAAGTCCAGGATATTTGCCGGTTTCAATTCCGGGTCGTATACTGTTGCCAATGCCTCTTCTATCTGTGGGGCAAGCCCCAATCTATCCATTACGATGATATTCATGTTGATTTCTTTAAATTTTCGTGCGCTGCTCTTTAATTACCTCTTGGTATATATGTTCCAATTGGTTCATCACCAGCGTCTGTTCATAATGTTTCAGGAAGGTATCCCTGCAGTTCATCTTCATGATCTCCTTTTTATCAGCCGGAATAGCTTGCCACTCTGCTAAGGTCTGGATGATCTGAGGATGATTATGCGGATCGAATAACATTCCTGTATACAAAGGTACAACCATTTCATTTAATATGCCAATATTGCTGGCCAGAACAGGCACGCCAAGGGCATAAGCTTCCAGGACTGCCAAAGGCATGGATTCATAACATACCGACGGTACGATCACAGCTGATGCGACAGCCATATGGTTACTAATCACCTGCTTATCCTGAAATCCAAAATAATGGATATTCGTATGGCTATTCGCTATTTTTTCTACCTCTTCCTGCAAGGGGCCTGTCCCAAAGATCTTTAATTCATGGTTGGATGCGGTCCAGGCATGTAATAAGGGTAAGATCCCTTTTTCTTCGGATAATCTTCCTACATAAACAAAAGCCTGACTTTGGATAATCTCGGTAGGAGCGACTTCCTTTACAAAATTTGGTTTCACCACGAAATTCTTGATGGGAACCTCAAAGGTAGATCGATGAAATAGATTTTTAGCGAATTCCGATAAGGCGATAAAACGATCTACTTTCTTGAAAGTTCCTCGTTTCCGATGAATCCAATAGGTAAACGCCGTCCAAAAGGTTTTGATATAGGAGTTCTCCAAGGCTTTTTTCCGAACAGCTTGCCAAGGGAATTTTTGGGTAATGGAATCCAAAAAGAGGTTTCCATCATGGAAAAGCGTAGCTGATGGACATAACAACCTAAAGTTATGCAGGGTCATGACCATCGGGATTCCTAATTTTTTGATATGCAATATGAACAATGGCCCCAAGGCATAGTGCATATTATGAATATGAATGATATCTGGTCTGAAATGTTTGATGCGTGTTTCCAAGCGGTTAGCTTCTTTCCAATTTAATGGATAGCTCAAGTACTGCAGATAACCTGCTAAACTCTTTACATTCTTCACTGTAAAAAGTTCAACTTCATGCTTTTGGAGCAATGCTTCTATTTCCTGCTTTACAACGAAATCCTCGCCACCAATATGTTGATATTCGTTATGAATAATTAAGATTCGCATCCTGTGGATATAATTTACGCAATTTACATAGACTAAGCTGAATATTCAAATAGGCTATTCCACGCTATTCATGTTAATTGCTTATCTTTGTAACAATTTTTTAATAAGTATGTTTGAACAGAATCCCTACAGCAAACTCATCTCCAGTTATATTCAACGCGCCGAATTTCCGGCAGATCCAGCAGACCTCTACGACCCCATCCGATATATCCTTTCCCTAGCCGGAAAACGAATTCGTCCGATGTTGGTACTGATGTCATCCAATATGTTCGGATTCAAGGATTTAGAGCTTTCCTTGCCAGCGTCGGCCGCCATTGAATATTTCCATAATTTCTCCTTGATCCACGATGATATCATGGACAAGGCGCCATTGAGAAGGGGTAAGGATACGGTTCATCAGAAATGGAACGATAATGTGGCTATTCTATCTGGGGATGCCTTGTTGGTCAAAGCCTATCAGGAATTGGGGAAATCGCCTGCCGACAAGATCCCAGCTTTGTTGGAGGTATTCAACAAAGTGGCGTTGGAGGTTTGCGAAGGCCAACAGATGGACATGGATTTTGAGAAAAGATCCTCCGTTAGGGAAGAGGAATACATACAGATGATCAAGCTGAAGACCTCCGTGCTACTGGGAGGCGCTTTGCAGATGGGGGCGATCCTGGCTTCAGCATCCAAGGAACAACAGCAAAAAATCTATGACTTTGGAGTAAACCTGGGCATTGCTTTTCAATTGCAGGATGACTATTTAGATGTCTATGGAGATCCATCCAGCTTTGGAAAACAGGTTGGGGGAGATATTCTAAGCGATAAAAAAACAATCCTTCATATTCGTACGCAACATCTATCGGAAGGGGCTGATTTATTGGAATTCAATGACTTAGTTTCTGCCCAAGAAATCACGAAGGAAGAGAAGGTGGGGCGGATGAAAAACTTATATGCAAAATATAACATTGATCAATACGCAGAAGAGGTAAAACAGCGTTATATGCATTTAGCTTATGCTCAACTCGAATCATTAGATATTGATCCGGAAAGCAAGCAGGAGATGTTTGTTCTGGCGGATATTCTCATGCATAGAGCGAAGTAAATTATGTTTTTTGTGTAGTTTTTTATATTTTGGTAATATAAGTGGATTGTATATAAATGGAGCCTTTAAAAATAACCATATTTCAAGCCTATCTTTTTTGGGAGAACGTGGATAAGAACCTGCAGAATCTTGGCTTAAGGTTGTCTGCGTTGCGCGAAAAGACAGATTTGATCATACTTCCGGAGATGTTCAATACGGGTTTCACCACCAATGTGGAGAAATGCGCAGAAACGATGTCCGGAAAAACCATGCATTGGCTTTTTGAGACCTCTCAGAAGTTCCAGTGTGTAGTGGCTGGTTCATTGATTATTGAAGAAGGTGGAAAATATTATAACCGCTTTGTATGGATGTCGCCGGATGGCAGTTTTGTACATTACGATAAAAGGCATCTATTCAGCATGGCCAATGAAGATAAAGTCTTTACGGCTGGTGATTCTCGAATTATCTTCCAATTGAAGGGTTGGAAAATCTGTCCGATGATCTGTTACGACCTGCGATTCCCAACCTGGTCGAGAAATCAAGGCGCTTCTTATGATCTATTGGTTTACACAGCTAGCTGGCCAGACAAACGTTCTGCACATTGGAGAGCATTGATTCCTGCGCGTGCTATCGAGAATCAGGCCTTTGTGATCGGTGTGAATAGGGTAGGACATGATGGGAAGGAAGTCTATTACTCCGGTGGTTCCATGTGTATTTCTCCAAATGGGGATGTGGTCTATTATAAGCCAGAGGATGAAGACCTCTATACCTTTACGTTAAATCCAAAGGATCTCGAAGAAAACAGAAATAGCTTTCCATTCTTGGACGATCAAGATGAATTTAAATTATTATAGTTTAATCCTGGTAAGGGCGGTTTAGGATAGCTTGTTGAATAACAGCCTGTCTAAGATCGAAGTGTTCGTTCTTGTCCAATTCCTCGACCTGAACAGGTTCTAATCTTTTCAATTTGCCTTTTAGGTTTTCATTCCTGCGCTGTTGGTTTTGGGTTTGCAGCCTTTTTACTTCATCAGGAAGTTCTGATGCTGGTTCAGGCTTTCTTTCTTCCCTAATAACTGGTGCAGGTCTTCTTTCCTCTCTGATAACTGGTGCAGGTCTCCTTTCCTCTCTGATAACTGGTGCAGGACGTCGTTCTGGCTGCTTTTTTTGTTCGAATTCAGGATAATCTGTTACAGTCTGATGCTTTCGCTTTAACTCTTCCAAACGTTTTTTTGCTTTTGCTTGTTCCTCTTTATAAGACTGATAAATCTTATAAATGATACCGGCAACCACCAATAGAACTATACCAAAAGGATTCTCCATAGGCTAAATATACTCATTTTTGAATGCTAATCCATTGTTGTCCATAAAAAAATTTGCTTTTACCTATTTTTATTTTATTATTGCAATGTTAACTTGTTACCTTATTAACCTTTTTTCACAATGATTAGCAATACACTGTATGCTGATGAATTCTATTCCTTTCTAACGGGTAGAGTATCAACAGCAATTGGCCGAAGATTACAACGTAACTTCAAGGAGAGCGGATTAAACATTACTGCAGAACAATGGAGTATCCTCTATTTTCTATGGGATGCAGAGGGATTGAGCCAACAGGAAATTGCGCGTCTTACCTTTAGGGATAAACCTTCCGTATCCAGGTTGATCTCTAACCTTGAAAAACAGAAGATCCTGGTAAGGGTGAACAGCAGTGGAGATAAGCGGACCAACCAGATTTATTTAACTGCATTGGGCCATAAGATCAAAGATAAGTGTATGCTACAAGCAGAAAAAACTATCTCTGAGGCGATGTCTGGTGTCGATAAGAAATCGATGCAACAGGCTCAAGAACTCTTAGAGATAGTTTTTAACAATCTGAAGTAATCAGCAATATGATGTTAGTCGAATACTTCCGGAGCGAAGTCGCTACGGCTATTCACTAATTTTCCGGTAGATTTAAAGTAAATATCCTGGAAACTCAAGGTCGTCTGGTTATCCACTTTACGGAAGAATTTCTCTGCAGAAACATCCTCCAATGTTTTGAAACCACATGCTTCCATAATTTCTACAGTTGCGCGTAGGGTGTTTCTATGGAATTGGGCAACACGTACATATTTATCATCCACGTTCAATCCTTTGTAAAGGTGAGGCTGTTGTGTTGCCACCCCAACCGGACAAACGTCCTCATTACATTTCAGGGCTTGGATACATCCCAATGCGAACATCATTCCACGTGCAGAGTAACAAGCATCAGCACCCAAAGCAATAACTTTCAGGATATCAAATCCTGTAACGATACGGCTGGATACAATGATCTTGATGTGTTTCTTCAATCCAAAGTTGATCAAGGTCGTGGTTACAAAGGCTAATGCATCATACAATGGCATACCTAGGTTATCGGTAAACTCCAATGGTGCCGCACCGGTACCACCTTCCGAACCATCCACCGAGATAAAGTCTGGCATGATCTGCGTTTCTTGCATCGCCTGACAGATATCAATAAACTCTTGTTTATCTCCGATACATAGTTTGAAACCAACCGGTTTACCATCCGATAGATCACGTAATTGTTGGATGAAGTTCATCATGCCTACGGCAGAATTGAATGCGGAGTGCGCAGGAGGGGACATTACATCCGTTCCAGGTACAACGTGACGAATAGCAGCAACCTCTGGGGTGTTCTTAGCCGCTGGAAGAATACCTCCATGACCAGGTTTTGCACCTTGGGAAAGCTTCAATTCGATCATCTTCACATATGGACGAGTAGATTTTTCGCGGAATAGGTTTGGTTCAAAATAACCATTCTCATCCCTACATCCGAAATAACCTGTACCTACTTGCCAGATCAGATCTCCACCACTGATGTGGTATTGGCTGATACCCCCTTCACCTGTATTATGGGCAAAGTTCTGTAGGGCAGCACCCTTATTCAATGCGGTGATGGCCGTGCGGCTCAATGCACCGTAACTCATCGCTGAGATGTTGAATACACTTAAACTATATGGTTGTTTACAGGCACTGTTCCCCACCATGGTACGAAGGTTATGGTCATCGATATGTACCGGGAAGATACTGTGCGCTGCCCATTCGTTTCCGATGGTTTGTGGGTCGGTCTGCATACCGAAAGCAACGGTTTCACGTTGGTTCTTCGCACGTTGGTAAACGATACTTCTTTGGCGTCTGTTGAATGGACGACCATCGGTATCCGATTCCCAGAAATACTGACGTAATTCCGGACGGATAGACTCCAAGAAATAACGGAAATAACCAACCAACGGGTAATTGCGCAAAATCGCGTGGCTTGTTTGAAAGCTGTGATATACCGCGACGATCAATAAAGGCATTGGGATCAGTAACAACCAGAACCATCTTGGTGTAAAGATTAGACCAAAAGAGATGATAATCAAATTGATGACGATCATGATACCGAGAATGAGATTTCTTACAGGCATGATGCTTATAATTTTGCTTATTTTAATTCTTTAATTAAGATGCAAAATTAGGATTTACTTGCTGATAAAAAAAGAATTAATCCCGTCCGAGAAGATTTAGTGAATTATTAATTTTCTCCGTCCTTCGCTCTTGTTTTTGTAATAAGGTCGGATATTTTTTGGTAAATAAGTTGCCAATCAGGATTGCTGCTGATAAACTGCAAATGCTTCTGCATCGTAGTTTTGTCATTTCGGATGGCAGGGCCCGTCTGAACCTGCTCAGGAAGGTGATTTTGGACCTTCGCAGCGGTTTCTGATATGATGGGACGGATCAGATCGAAAGGTAATTGATGGCTTGCTAAAAGCTCATAGGCCACCTGAAATAAGGCATTGGAAAAGTTGTTCGCAAAGACCGCCGAAACATGGATCGCCAAGCGCTGTTCGCTACTACAAGGAAATACCTTAGCAGATATTTCTGTAACAAAATCCATTAATTGCTGCTGTATTTCGGCTGTTGATCCTTCTATTCCGAAGGGTACAGCAGAAAGGTCAAGGTCTACTTCTTTTGAAAAACTCTGCACCGGATAGATCACGCCATATCTTTCCAAGGTATGCAACACCTGCATATCCGTAGCACCTGAACAATGCACGAAAACACCGTTCCATGCCGGGCTAAGCTGCTCAACGATCTCAGGAATGGCCGAATCACTCACGGCCAACAGATAAAGATTGGCATCTTTACTAATCTCCGAAAGATCTGAAATTGCCTGGGCAGATAATACATTAGCCAATGCGGCAGCATTGGCTAATGTTCTACTGTATACTTGCATGATTTCATGATGTCCTGTAGCAAAAATGGCTTTCCCCAAATGGGTTGCTATATTTCCGCTGCCTATCAGAACGATTTTCATGACACCAGTTCCTCGCGGTTTTGTTTGTTTCTTCCGTCCTTAACACGGCGATAGATCGCCATACAGAATCCAATGGTCATGACGATGGTACCACACCAGAAGAAATTGATATATGGGAATTTGATGGCTTTGAATACCACCCATTTTTTCTGAGGCAATGGTTTTTGGTAGGCCATTAATTCCAATTTTTTATCAGCCGGCAATACCTTCGTAAACCGGAACATTAATCCTTGCTCTTCCACCGTTTTCGGGAAATCGAAGTAATTGTTGTTTTTCAGTACAAAAACTGGTTCTACAGGATATTCTTTTCCTTCCGCAGAAACCACTTTGATCTTCATTTTGACCATCAGGTCATTCTCGCCCTTGGACATGTTCTCTACCGTTGCATTATGGTCTAGGCTTTCAATCACATAGTAACCATTTCTGTAACGTAAGGTATCTCCTACCGCCACCTTATAGGTCGCCGGTTCATCGTATTCTTCTAAATTGGTTCCTTCGCCTTCTTGCTTCGGAGTGGCAGCCGCCTGCGAATCCGATGCTGCAGCCGTGATCAAGGTATAGATATCATGGGTCAGGAAATGTTTGGTACCTGGAGTACCGATCAATCCACCCATTTGCGGGTTGTTCTGTGCAAATGGTGTTAGGATAAAGGATTCCAACATCTGCCCGGTTTCCTCATCGATTTTT
This sequence comes from Sphingobacterium sp. CZ-2, assembly GCF_004526235.1. Lineage (GTDB taxonomy): Bacteria > Bacteroidota > Bacteroidia > Sphingobacteriales > Sphingobacteriaceae > Sphingobacterium > Sphingobacterium tenebrionis. Next base: position 2,148,162 of record NZ_CP038159.1, read on the forward strand.
TCGTACTTGATCTTGTAGAACACATTTGGAGCCGCTACGGAATCTCCCACGTAGGTGATCTTGTATTCACCCATCTGTACAGGCTCGCCTTCGGTCAGGAACAGGTTTTCGCCTGGCTTTTCCACTTTATCGAAACCTGCTACCGCGATGTAGTTTTCCTGGTTCACCGAGATCACCTCATTGGTCGCTGCCGCAATAAGGGCACCGATCAATAACAATCCAAATCCGATGTGTGATACCGCAGATCCGGCCAATCTCCATTTTCCTTTAAAGGCATCGCCCAAGATCCTTAGGTTTGCCAGGATACAGAAAACTGCAGAGAAAGTAATCAAGATATACATCACATTGGTATATACATGGGTAAAATAGATGATCACCGCAGATATCAGGATCGCGAAAACAAAGGAAGCCAGGGTGGCTGCCCAGAATTTTTTCGAGTCCGAACGTTTGTATTTCAGGAATTGGGTAAAGGCAGTCAAAAGCATCACCACGACCGCAAATGCCCCTTGCCATTTGTTATAATGCGGGATAGGGTCGATTGGAGGCGCTACTTTGGTACCGAACAAAGCATTGAATACCGGAATGGAAGTCGTGGCGATCATCTGCACACAGGCAACTGTAAGCACCAAGGCACCGATGAACAACCAGAACTCTCTGGAATAGATTTCTTCCTCTTTCTGAGTGCTCGGCATTCCTTTTTTGCGGGTTACCAAGAAGAAGATCATTAAGCCCAGGAAAGTCAGGTTGAAGATGATCAATTGGCCAGACATCCCTAAACTGGTGAAGGAGTGTACCGAGGTTTCACCAAGGATTCCACTTCTCGTCAAATAGGAGGCATAAATTACCAATACAAAACTGATCAGACATAGAAATGCCGAGGTAAAATAAGCATGGCCAGAATTCTTGAATGCGATCATTACATGGACCGCGGCAATCAGCGTGAACCAAGGAATGATAGAAACGTTTTCTACCGGATCCCAAGCCCAGAAACCACCAAAGTTCAAGGCTTCATAAGCCCAGAAAGAACCCATAATAATTCCAGCTCCCAGGATCATCACGGCAAATAATGCCCAAGGCAACCCAGGGTTGATCCATTCTTTATATCTTTTTTGCCATAAACCAGCTGCGGCATAGGTAAAAGGAACGATCATCGACGCAAAACCCAAGAAAAGGGTAGGCGGGTGGATGACCATCCAATAGTTTTGTAGTAAAGGGTTCAGTCCGCGACCATCCTTGATCATGCTCAAGTAGTTAGGGTCGTTCAGGATAGGCCAGGTCATGGCTTCGCGCAACAGAATAAAAGGCGAACTACCGATCCTGCTGCCGAATATTTCAACACCAATAAGCATGGAGGATAAAAACAATTGGCAGAGCATTACAAAGGTCATTACTGGTGCTTCCCAGGATTTGGATTTAAAGACCAAAACGATACCCAGGATCACCTGCCAGAACATCCATAACCAAAAACTACCTTCTTGACCTTCCCAGAATGCCGAAATGATATAGTGGGTAGGCAGGGTAGTGGATGAATGTGCCCAGGCGTAATGATATTCGAATAAATGATTGTAGATGATGTAGAAAAGGGTTGCTCCGATCACAAAAATGGAAAGGGCATTTAGCCAGAAGCCGATTCGCCCTAATTTTTTCCATGAAGTCTCTTCAGGGTTTTTTGCGGCAAAGAAATAGGATATAAGGGAAAATAGGGCTGCACCAAAGGAAAGGATGACAAAGAATTGCCCGATCTGTCCTGGTAGCAGATTTTCTCCTACGAATTTAACGTCCATGTGTTGTTATGACTGATTTATTTACGATTGCTGTTATTGGGGGTCGCTTAGTTAACGAATGCTGTTTTAGGCTCCGCTGTCGTTTCGATAACCTCCATTTGATCTTGATTGTATTTCGAAGGACATTTCATCAAGATTTTACTCGCATGGAACGTATTACCTTCCATTTTGCCAGTCAATACGATCTGCTCCGAACGTTCGATATCCTGCGGTTTGGAACCATTGAATACCACCTGACATTCCGTGCTGTCGTTATCATACATGTAAAAAGAGAAGTGATTGGCATCCTTTACCGGATCGTACATCAACTCCTTGTCTTTATTCAACACCCCAACCACGTACAATTCTGTCTGTTTTTCCTTTGCTTCGCTAAAGGTAGAATAAGTGCTGGAATCGGTGTAAATGACCAAAATCATCGCAATCGCGATCGCAATGATTCCAATTAAAATGATTGAACTTTTCTTCATTTTCTACAATAAACTATTATCCAACTGCAAATTTACGAAATAGGAAGCTAAGGAATGAAAATAGCAAATTTTTGCAGTTATTTAGAATTGTTCTAATCTAGGCTTCCAAACTGTCTTCTTCAAATTTTTCCCCCGAAAACTTGGTCACCAGCAGACCCGCCACGGTATCACCTGTCGCATTCAATACTGTTGCTAAAGGGTCCACCAAGGCTCCGATGATCAAAATTGCTGGAACAGCCTCATTCGGAATGCCATAGATGGAGATCATCAACATTTCCCCGATAAAACCGCCATTCGGAATTCCGCCAGCAACCATCGATACCAATACGGTTATTCCCACAGCGGTGATCAAGGTCGCAGGTTCAAAAAAGTTCCATCCTAAAATAGAAAAGGCTACATAGATCTTCAAAATGGAAGAGATTGCCGACCCATTTTTATATAAGGTATTTCCGATAGGCACCACAATACTGGCGATTTCCTTCGGGATACCCATTTTATTGGCCGCCAATAGGTTGGCAGGCAATGTTGCCAAGCTGCTACAGGTACTCAATGCTGTTAACGATGGCGAGATATTATGTTTCCAATAGGAACCTACACCCTTTGTTCCACGTGATACAAAGGCATAAAAACTAAAGGCCAGGATAAAAAACACCAATCCAAAACCATAATAGAATCCTAGCGGTTTGGCATAGAATCCGAACAGATCCGGTCCCAATGTTTTGACTTGGTAGGCAAAATAAGCTCCCAAACCAATGGGCCCAACTTTCATGATCAAGGTCAAGAGGTTTTCCATGACTTTATTACCTGCATTCAGGAAAGCGGTGAACTGCCTTCCTGCTTCTCCCGATTTTCGAGTGGCCACTCCTACCAGTAGGGCGAAGATCACAAAGGCTAATATACTTTTACGAGAAAGGAGATTCGCAAATTCATCTACGGTTAAGAATCGTACGATGCGGTCGCCCCAGGTTTCATTCGCATTCCCGGTAATAGGTTCCAATACAGCTGAAGCATCCTTGATCGCTGTAACAGGAAAGGCCCATAAACCAGCAATGGTAGCAACAGCGGCAATAACGATGGTCAAAACGAACACGATGGTCATGATGACGATGGTTCGCCCCAATTTCTTGCTGTCTTCAATATTGGCAATGGATGAAGAAATCGCAAAAAACAATAAGGGGATTACAGAAACGAACAATAAGTTCAGAAAGATATCTCCGATAGGTTTCAGGATATCAACCAATTGTGGCGCAAATAGCCCAATTAGACTACCGATGCTTATCCCTAACAGAAGTAAGATAATACTTCCGTAATTTTTTAAAAGGTTGTTCATTTAAGTAATTTGTTAAGGCTAAATTAATTGTTTTTTTGAGAATCTTGTAGATTTGCAGAAAATAAGCAACATGGAATTTGTAAATACCGGCGATGGATCCAAAACATTATATCATGAAGAAGTGGGCGAGCACTACCATTCCAAGCATGGTGCCTATCAGGAAAGCATCCATGTTTTCTTAAAGACCGGCCTACAATATTGGTTGGAAAAGGAAAATAAACAGGCTGCTGCCATTCTGGAGATCGGATTTGGAACAGGTTTGAATTTTTTGCTTAGTGCAGATTGGGCGATGAAAAATAAGGTGGGCTTGGATTATGTGGGTATTGAGGCCTATCCCTTGGAAAAGGATCTCTTGGTTCAGTCCGGTTATGATAGTTATATAGCAAATGAACTTTGGACTTCCTTTATTAAAGAATATGAAACAGCGCAACAAGGAAAAACCCAAATTATCGAACATATACTTCTAAAAATTGCGGTTCAAAAAGTGATGGACTTTCAGACCGATCAAATGTTTGATGTTATCTATTTCGATGCTTTTGCCGAAATCCATCAGCCGGAGATGTGGACCGCGGAAACATTGTCTCATGTGGTTCAGTTCCTGAACCCAGGTGGTGTCTTTGTAACTTACGCCATTACCGGAAATCTAAAAAGAGCCATGAAAGCTTTAGGGTTCAGCATTGAAAAGGCAGCAGGTGCTCCCGGCAAAAGAGAAATGCTTAGAGCTACGAAGCTATAACTAAATTAACTTTAATAATTTTTTGATAAATAAAGTCTTTTCCGTAGAAATGCTGTTTTTGTAAAAAAGTTATTGACAAATTTTTCTTTATTTTCTTCACTAAATTTTATTTCAACCTATGCTCCCTGAATTTCGTTCTTTTCATCCAAATCAAATTCAAGGTTAAATGGAGTTTGAATAGACGGATCTATAACTAAATTATAGATTTCCTCTTGGGATTTAAATTGGATTTCTATACATTTTTTGTCGTTATAAATCTTTTCTTTGATAAATCCCAACTTGAGATTTTTTGACTTGATTTTTTCTGGTAAATTTTTCAATTGGAAAATATTAAAATCAACCAATTTTGAGTAGTCTAAAGCTTTTTTTTCTGATAGTTTTGGGTTGATTAAATCAGCGGTATAAACATACAAGCTATTTTTTGCGGTGTCAATGACTTCAATTCTCCATAATTTTTGAAAAATGGTATCCTTAATGATATCTAATTCTTCAGCTACAGTTACATCTTGCTGGAATGTAGTCTTATTAGGAAACCTGATTACATAAGAATCGAATTGATAAATAGTGTCTATAGAATTAAAAAGCAAATTTTTTGAATGGCATATGTAAGTCCAGTTCTTTAATGAGTCTTGTTCATTTGCAAAAGTTAGCTGTGGTAAACCAAAAAAAGTAAAGAATATTAAAAATATCGAAGTATAAAGAACCTTAGAAACTTTAGATTGAGGATTTTTATGGCAAGAATAAAATGAATTTGTTTTCATCATAAATGAAGCTAATATTAGTGCGATTTTTTCTGATTCGACCTAAATAAATCTTATTCAATGCTAAGAAAAATCGATTAGCTGATTACAAATGCACTATTATCAAATTGTTAAAACACAATTTTAATCTCTTCTATTCGCTCCCTTTCTTTTGGTTAAATCATCCCCCAGATCAGCTCTAGCCTCTTCTGCCATCTGTAACAATTTTTCTTTTACATCAGGATGTTGCTCAATCACATTATACCTTTCTGCTGGATCCCTACGCAAATCGAATAGCATTAGACTATCCACTGTTTTACTATTGTATTTTCCGCCATTTCCATCATTCCCCGGCAAGATATCCTCGTAAGAGCGATAGCGATGCGGGAATACCAACTTCCAATTCTCCAACCGGACAGCCTCCAGATCATTCTTGTTGTAATAATAATACATCCTATCCCGATGGGGTTTGGCCTCCGCATCTTTCAGATTGGGCAAAAAACTGAGCCCATCTATCTGAAAAGGATGTTCTTGATAATTTACAATATCCGCTAAAGTGGCAAAGATATCCATACTGCTGCTGAGGTTATTCTCAATCCTTCCCTGCTTGATCACCTTCGGCCATTGGATTATACATGGCACTCGTTGTCCACCTTCCCAGCTCGTACCTTTTCCCTCCCGGAATCCACCGGAAGAACCATTTTGATTTCCAAAATTCAACCAAGGACCATTATCACTGGTAAATATCACGATGGTATTGTCCTCGATCTTGGCATCCTTCAATGCTTGTAGGATAGTACCCATCGACCAATCAATTTCCGCCATCACATCTCCATACAGTCCCTGTTTTGTCTTCCCTATAAATTTTTCGGAAGCAGCAATCGGCGCATGGGTCATATTATGCGCTAGATATAAGAAAAAACGATCCTTTTTATGCTTTTTGATGTAATCAACCGCTTCCTTGGTATACCGTTGGGTAAGGGTTGCCTGATCTTTTAAATCCTTGATGATGCCGATGGTATCCGGAATTTCCTGACCAACTTTACTCTGTAGAAGTGGTAATTTGGGATAATGCGCAACTCGACCGCCTTTTTTGGCAGGGGAGCCATCAAATTCCACCGGCCACATATCATTGGAATAGGGTAGACCCACATAACCATCGAATCCTTGTTTGGTAGGAAGAAATTCCGGTTCATTGCCAAGATGCCATTTACCGACCATATAAGATTGATAGCCTTTGCTCTTGAGCATTTCAGCGATGGTTATTTCCGAGGATTTCAAACCTGCTTTCGCATTGGGCATGTATGCCCCATGCACTCCCATCCGATTTGGATAATTGCCGGTCAATAAAGCAGCGCGAGAAGCCGAACATACCGCTTGAGGGACCAAGAAATTCGTGAATCGAATCCCATGATTGGCCATCTGATCTAATATGGAGGTTTGGTAATCCAATGCTCCCGTTACGCCCAGGTCGCCATATCCCATATCATCCATGAAGATCAAGATCACATTGGGAAGGTCTTTTTTATCCACTCGAGTTGCTTTCTGTTGGGCAAACAAAAACGCTGGAAAAAATAAAAAGAATAACATCTGGTATCGGCGGTTTCTCATGGATTTAAATTTGGTTCTTTAAAAATATTAAAAAAAAGTAGAAGCGGATACAGAAAGATAAAACAGCAAATGCTTCGAGGTGTAAGCATAATGTAAGTGTAGTGTAAGTGAGTTGTAAGTACCTTTTAGCACTTACAACTCACTTACACTACACTTAGATCTCACTTGCACTAAGTCTTTAAATCGAAAAAAAAACGGTAGTAAAGCATTTGCTTTACTACCGTTTTATATAGCTTTTAGATTAAAATCTAATTTTTATTCGTGACCTTCAGTTCCGTCAGCACCATGTGCATGTCCGTGAGATAATTCCTCTGGAGTAGCTTCTCTGGTATCCAGGATTTCAATGTCAAAATTCAATTTTTTTCCAGCCATTGGGTGGTTCAAATCTGCAACTACAGCTTCAGGAGTAACTTCTACCACTACTGCACGGAATTGATTTCCTTGGTTGTCCTGCAAAGGAATAACCTCTCCAACTGGAGGAAGACCGATTTCTTGGAACATATCTGCTGGTAATTGTGCCATTGCACGATCATCACGCTCACCGTATGCATCTGCTGCTTCTAATTCGAAGGATAATTTATCACCTGCGTTCAATCCGGCAATATTCTCTTCAAATTTTGGAAGCATCATACCAACACCATATAAGAAAGTTAACGGGTTTTCCGTGGTTGTCTGCTCCACAAATGTTTTTTCACCATTCTCTTCAATTGTATGAAGAACATAGTTTAACGTAACTACGTTGTTGTTTTCTACTGCCATTCTAATTGATTTATGGGATCTTATCCCTGTTTATTATTTATAAGTTCTATGATATCTGCAATCGACGATTGAGGTAGACTGCAAGTTTTTCGTTGACAAAGGTAGGCTTTTGAATCCAAACCTTCTTTATGCTCTAACAAAGGAAGTTTACTTTTTGTTCCCCCAAGGGTAATTTTATTCGGAATATAATGCTCGTCGAGTTCTTTCCGCCATTCGAGTGCGTCCGATCCGGTCAATGCCACTTCCCACACACCATAGTGCAGTTCCAACAACTGGATCGCCCAATTGGAATAGGCCGATCCATAAGATTTAATATGTGGATAGACATTCGCAAATACCTGTTCCGCGATGCTTTGGTAAACATTATTATCAAATAAAAGTGCCAATTTGAACAGTTGGCGAACGATCGTTGAAGTAGAGGCAGGAATAACATTGTCCATGATCTCGCTTTTACGGGCAATCAATTCTTCTGCTTGGTTGCCGGTATAGTAAAAAGTTCCCTGACTGGCATCGAAGAAGAAAGATATGGCCTTATCCATGAGGTTTTTTGCTTTTTCTAACCATTCTTCCTCAAAGGTGGTTTCATATAGCGCTATGAAAGCTTCTATCGTAAAAGCATAATCGTCCAGAAATCCTGGGATTGCCCTGTTCTGATCGGCTGGCTGATGAAGCATTTCGCCATCATGCATGGCATATTGCTCCAGGAATTTGGCGGTATCCAAGGCTAGGCTTAAATATTTTTCCTTATTAAATACACGGTAGGCATCTAAAAGTCCTTTTAACATCAGGGCATTCCAAGTAGTCAATTGCTTGTGGTCCAAACCAGGTCTGACCCGATTGCTCCGATATTCCAGCAGTTTTTTCTTGAGCTCGCCCAAGTATTCATCCCATTGTGCGGTCTCAAATCCTACTTCACGGATAAGATCCTCATCATCTGGTCTTACAAATGGGATATTGGTCTGTTCTTCCGTCCAATTCCCACTTTTAACGATATTGTAATATTGTCTTGCCAACTCCGCATCGGCACCTAGGATATCAAATTCATCGTAATCAAAGGTATAGAATTTACCTTCCACCCCTTCGCTATCCGCATCCAGCGCACTGTAGAATCCGCCGTTGGCATCCAGCATTTCCCTCACCGCCCAATTGATGGTCTCTTCGACCAAGGTTTTATAGAGCGGCATGGGCCTTTCCTGGTAAGCCTCACTGTACAGGCTGATCAGCTGGGCATTGTCATATAGCATTTTCTCGAAATGAGGCACATGCCATTGTCCATCTACGGAATAACGGGCAAAACCACCTGCTATCTGATCGTAGATCCCGCCATTGGCCATTTTTTTAAGCGTAAAATGCACGTAATCCAAAACAGCTTGATCTTTTGCCAAATGTCCGTAACGCAAAAAGAATAACCAGTTATTGGGCAATGGGAATTTTGGCGCTCTTCGATAACCGCCATCTTGATCATCAAAATGGTTTTTCCAAGGTTCGACCACCTGTTTGATATCTTCGAATGTATATTGTTCTGGAATTTCCTGTATAGGAAGCTTTTCGGCATTTTGAATGCCTTCCGTCAATCGGTTCGCATAATCCAAGGCTACTTCTGGTTTTTCTTCCCACATCTGGGCAATCTGAAGCAAGACCTGTTGCCAATCATGAGGTTTAAAATAGGTCCCTCCGTAGATTGGTCTGCCGTCGGGTAGACAGATGCAGTTCAACGGCCATCCACCGGCATTGGTCATCAACTGAACCGCGATCATATAGATCTGGTCGATATCTGGTCTTTCTTCTCTATCAATCTTGATGGAGACAAAGAACTTGTTCATGGTCTCAGCGATCGCTTCATTCTCGAAACTTTCCCGTTCCATCACATGACACCAGTGGCAGGCGGAATAGCCTATGCTCACGATGATCAACTTGTTTTCTGATTTTGCCTTTTGGAGCGCTTCTTCTCCCCAAGGATACCAATGCACCGGATTATGTGCATGTTGTTTTAAATAAGGGGAGTGTTCTGCCTGTAATTTGTTTCCCATACCTTACTAAGGTAAAAATTTTACTTTAAAAATTCGATGAGCGATGCGGTGCCGCCAGCAAGCATGGAGAAGTTGATTCCTTCCTCCAGTTGGAGAACAGCGACATTGGAAGTTGCCAATTCGACCTCCGAATGGCTCAGGTAATTGCACAGGTTGGATAAGCCAGGGTTATGACCGAATACCAATACCTGATCGTATTGATCATCGACATCATTGATCACTTGAAGTATTTCCATGAAATGCGCCTCGTAGATCTTCTCCGTAGTTTGGATATCCTGAATGGGATAACCAATGATCGGGCAGAAAATCTCTGCCGTTTGAAATGCTCTATTGGCTGCAGAAGAAATGACCAAGGTATTTTCGTCAACCGTTAGCTTGTCCGCCAATTCTTGTGCAATCCTGTTCGCACGCTCTCTACCTTTATCCTGTAGATCCCTATAAAAATCACTTTTGGCAAACCCATGTTCTTCTGCTTTGGCATGACGCACTAAATATACTTTTTTCATATCCTCTTTTCTGTTGTTAAAGCATACAATATAATTATTATAAACGCTTTTAAGATTAGGAAATTGTTAAAGATTGTCTGTAAAAAGAAATGATAAATACAAATTTTGATAAATACTCAGTAGCTTTGCCCACGGATTTTTCGTTCCATCGAAAAACTGACAATAATTATTTACAAACCAATGTATTGGAAGCATTTTATCCTTTTTGCATCCGTAGTTTTCTTATGGAGCGGATGTAAGCAAACTTTGGAAGAATTGGAGCCTTTGGAAGAGAAGAAGGCTGGATTTAGAAAAGTGAATCCCCTTAAAGATGATTTTTTAGTTCAACCTATCCTGATTCAAATCCAGACGATTGCCAATGGAAATTATCCAGGCTTGCATACTAGCCAATTTTTAAGGGATCTGGGCTTTTTTCAAGACGGTTATTGCCATCCCGATGTACAATATTTCCCAAACGGATTTCGAGGCTATAAATTTTGGATGGTTTTCACACCTTATTTTGGAAGTGTGGGCTATGATTTCTATGCCAGGCGCTATGAGAACCCGACCGTGGTTGTTTCCAATGATGGTATCAATTGGGTAGAGCCGGAAGGAATTTCCAATCCTATCCAAAAAACAGCATCCTTTAAAGAGAGCTTTTTGGAGAAAAAAGGGGAATTGGTGCAGGGGTTCTGGTCGGATGTCGATTGGATGTTTAGGAACAACCGTTTCGAACTTTATTACAGGGGAAGTTTTATCAAAGCTACAGCCTTGAAAAAAAGAGGGGTAAATAACCAAAATAATCGCCATAAATTAATGGAGAATGCGCTTCGAACTATTGTGAGGCAAACCTCAGTGGATGGGATTAATTGGGAACCTTTAGAAGTTGTTTACACGAGCAATGCACCTGCTACTTCTAAAGATAATCACATTCTTTCGCCTTCCTTTGTAGAGGTCGATGGAAATATTAAAAGCTATGAAGTAGAGTTCAACAAAACACAGAATAGATTTAAATCTGATGATTTGACATTGGTAATCAACAGATCCTCATTAAATGGATTGGATTTCAGTAATTACAGGGCTAGTAAGGCTGTAAACTTCTTGAATGAGCCATGGCTAACATTAAATCCCAACAATTCGGTATGGCATTTGGACGTTACTTATCAGGATGGGTATTATTTTATGTTATTGGCGGTGGGGGATGTCAAAAAATACACTTCGGATCTTTTATACTTGGCATATTCCAAAGATGGAATTAATTTTTTGGTTGAAGGCGCGCCTATCGTGAAGGAGAAAGCCTACCGATCTACAATTTTTGCCATGGATAAAAATAACCATCATATAGAATTTGGATTGATTTTAGGCTCGAAGGATGGTCAATTTAAGTTTGCCAAAATTAAAGTAGATACCGAAAAAATTGAAGACGCTTTTTAGAAGGGAATTGCATGAAGGAGAACTATAAGAATATCAAAGTTTCTGTTGTTATACCGGTTTATAACCGACAAGAATTTTTGGGGGAAGCTGTTGAAAGTGTTCTAGCACAGGACCTGACCGAAATCGAGATCATTATCGTCAATGATGGAAGTACTGATCAATCTGCGGTTGTAGCCAAAGAGTACCAAGCAAAATACCATAGAGTAATTTATATGGAACAGGAAAACCAAGGGGTTTCTGTTGCCAGGAACAAAGGAATGGCTATGGCGAAAGGAGAATATCTCTATTTTCTGGATTCAGATGATATCCTTGGTCAAGGTTTTTTGTCGTCCAGCTATGCAATGGCTACGGAAAAGAAGTTCGATTTACTAGTTTGTGGAGCTTATTTTTTAGATAGATTTCCTCAGGTAATGGCTCTTCAAACCTGTGCACTTTTTATGAAAAAATCCTTTTTAGACCTGCATCCGGATGTTCAATTTCTAAAAGGTATTCAGCCAGGGGAGGATGGTGTGTTCTCTCATGAACTATTGGCATTGACCGATAAAATAGGGATAAACCTGAACACGACCTATTTTTACCGGGAGCATGAAGGCCAGAATACTTCTCAAATAAAAAAACAGACTGATAAAGTCCTCCAAGTAATCCCCATCTGGTTGAAGGAATTGGAGGGATTTTATGAAAGCTATAATCTTTGGGATAAAAAAGCCCTTCATCTGGCTCGATTTATCGAACATGAGCCTTTTGAGTTCCGATATATGGCCATGCCCTTTCAGCAAGAACAAAAACAGCATCTTTTCCAAATGATCCGGGACTTTATGTATAGTAAAGTGCTTCCAAGACTAACAGAAAAAGATAGGAACGTACTTTCAGCAGCATTTATCGGTTTTTTACAAGCGCGATCAGCAGAAGAATTTGATGCTTGGTATCAAGCAAGAAAATTAAGGAACAGAGCTAAAGTAAAAGCTTTATATTTAGTCAGTAAACTGTTGCCCAGCCGAAAATGGAAGAAAAGTTTTCGGGCAAAGATGAAGAAGAAATACGATTGATGAAAATTCTGATCCTACAAAACCAAGGCTTTTTGAACAGTCAGGGTGGAACTGAAAAGATGGCCAGCTTTTATGCGAATAGTTTCTCGAAACTAGGACATGAGGTCGTTATTGCCACGAATGATCCAAAGGATGGAAAACCTATTTTCCCTTTGGATCAGAAAGTTAGGCTTGTCAATCTTTTTCATGAAGGTATGGATACCATTGAACTAGAACAACCTTATACTTATAAAGGCCGAAATCCTTTCCGTTGGATTTATTTTAAGGCGAAGAAGAAGGGCCAAAAATGGCGAAATGCTTCTCTAATGCGCAAGCGCGGGTTGAAAAATAGGGATGAGGTGTTTTTGCATAACCTGCAGCGCAGATCTAAGGTCTGGAAACCCTTTTTCGAACAAGAAAAGCCCGACATTATCCTCAGCATGTCCATTGCTACTTTATTGGAGATAACGTATTCGGATGCTGTAGCATTTCCGATCATCAATACCGTACATGGAAGGCCAGATTATGATTATACCGATATTTTATGGTACCGAAGCGAACAGGAGATGAAACTCCTGAAGGAAAGTTATTCAAAACTGGATGCGGTTCAGGTATTTTTTGATAAATATAAAACTTTCCTGCCGGATAATTTTAAAGGGTTGGCGAGAGCGATTCCAAATCCCATTCCACAGATGGATGACATGGAAATCGTCGGTCACCTTCAGACCAAAGAGCGCTATAAGATTATCCATATTGGATCCTTGATCAATGCTGGAAAACAACAGGAATTGGCTATCCAAGCATTTTCAGAATTGGCTGAACAATTCCCGAACTGGGATTTATGGTTATGGGGAGAGGGTGTAGATAAAGCATATTTGGAGGAAAGGATAGCTTCCTTGAAATTAAAGGATAGGGTGTTTTTGACAGGCTTTACAGACAAACCTATGGAAAAGCTTCAAGAGGCGGATATTTTTGTTTTTCCGAGTAAATACGAAGGCTTTGGCTTAGCGCTTGGCGAGGCAATGACTGTTGGATTACCTGCTATCGGCTTAAAAGACTGCTCTGGTGTGAACGAATTAATTCAGCATGAAAAATCGTGTTTTCTAGCAGCAGATGGGCAGGAATTCAAAGCTTATTTAGGTATGTTGATGGGGGATAGGCAGCTTCGTGATAGGTTAGGAAAAGAGGCTCATGAGCAGATGAAAGCGTATAAGGACTCCCTTGTTATCGCGCAGTGGGAAGACTTTATGGATATGGTGGTTAATGCCCATCAAAAAACCTAAAGGGAGTTCAGATTTTATTATCTTTGAATCACAAACCTTTGTTAAAAATATTCTGATGGCAATTCCAAAAACCATATACCAAACGTTCAAAAGCAAGGATATTCCTTGGTTGACCAAATTTTACATCTGGATTTTCAGGCAGAAGAATCCAGACTACGCTTATGTGTTTTTTGATGATGCAGCGGTTGATCGGTTTATACAGGAGAATTTTGAAGAAAGGGTGTATAAGGCTTATAGCCGACTGCAGATCGGGGCTGCCAAAGCCGATTTCTTTCGCTATGCGGTATTGTATATAAATGGTGGGGTTTATCTGGATCTGGATTCTGATTTATTGGTGTCTTTAGACAAACATCTTCAAGCGAGCGATGTCGCGGTGATCAGTCCGGAGAAAAACCATCCAGAATACTTTGCCCAATGGGCATTGGTCTTTGATAAGGGGCATCCCTTCCTGAAAAGGACCTTGGATTATGCCGTGGAGAACATCGAACAGAAAACCTATCCGCATGATGTGCATAAAACGACTGGTCCATCTGTTTATACTCGCGCCATACAGGATGAAATTAAGGAAAATCCTTCCGTTGCCTATCGCGTGGTGGAGCCTGATTATAAAGGCCTCATGCAGTTCAAATATAAATTGGGAAAATTATTGATCTATAGAGATCGTAAAAACCATTGGAAGAAGTTGCAGAAACGGATTACCGTTGTAAAAGAAGATAGTTAAAGCGTGTTATAGCAGTTCATGATTTGGGCTGCTATTTTTTCATCATTGAATCGTTGGACATAGCGTTTTCCTTTTTCGCTCATTTCCTGTCTTTTTTCAGGGTTGTTCCATAAACCAACTATTTTTTCCTTCATTTCTTGGATGTTCTCCGGATCGATGTACAGGGAATCTGGTCCAGCTGCTTCAGGGAATACACCGGATCGGTTAGTTATCACTGGGGTTCCGGTATATAGCGCCTCAATAATAGGGATTCCAAATCCTTCGAACTTGGATGGATAGACAAAAACACTTGCCATGCTGTAAATCGCTGCCAGCTCTTCCATCGTGAAACCTTTTAGAAAAATGACCTGTTTTTCCATGCCTTTCTCTTTGATATAGGCTTTTATTTCATCAGCATAAGGAGTTTCCTTGCCAAGAATGAGAAGCGGAATACCCGTATTCTCTATGGCTTTTACGATCTGAAAGGCATTCTTACGGGGCTCAATAGATCCCACATTCAGGATAAACCGTTCAGGTAGATTGTTTTCTTGGCGTAGCCTATTTTGAATATCCTCGGATATAGTTTCCTTGAACGCCGGATGACAGACCTGATAGATCACTTCGATCTTCTGTTCATCGACTTGGTAGAATTGCAGGATATCTCTTTTGGTCTGTTCGCTGATAGCAATGATGCGGTCTGCATGTTCGATGGCATATTTCGCTTTACGATGGTAGATCCATCGATCCAATGGCTTATAAAGCTCGGGATACCGAAGGAAGATCAGGTCGTGGATGGTGACTACGGATTTGATCTTGGCTTCTTTGAGGCCAATAGGAATCTCTCCGGATAGACCATGAAATACTTGGACCTGGTCGCGTTTCAGATCTTCCACAATGCGTCTATTGCGCCAAAGGCTGGGAAAAAGATTGTTGATAAATCCTTGGGGTAGTTTGTTGGTCTGGTTAAATTCTTCAGAACCGAACCAGAACCCTTCGAACTTCGGGCTGTATTTGATATAGCGATTTTCAGGATAATGGTCTTCCAAAATACGAATCAGATCTCGGCTGTAATTTCCAAGACCTGTTCTGTTCAAAAAATATCGTTTGGCATCATAGCCTATGATAAGCTTCATTAATCCCGATTGATAAGCTTTATTAATCCCTATTGCGCTATAAAGATATTATTTTTTCCAATAGCATTTCTGGACTAATTAAATCGATCGCTTCCGTACCATCGCAGGGGCAGGGTTTATTGCCATAAACGGAACTTGGGCGGTTGGGATGTTCGACTTGGACACAATCATCCATGGATTGCCCAAAGCCTAAAAAACCTGCAAAAGGATGCGTAGCTCCCCAAACAGAAATGCAGCGGGTGCCAACAAGGGATGCCATGTGCATTCCCGAACTATCCATACTGACCATGAGATCCAAGTGGGAGATGATATCCAATTCTTGCTGCAATTTATACTTTCCGACTAGGGAATGTACTCCTCGGTATTTGTTTGCCCAGGCTTCAGTTATCTTCTGTTCTTCTGCTCCTCCGCCGAATAAAAGGACTTCATAGCCTTTTTCCGCCAGTTGCTGCACGACTATTTCCATTTTTTCCAAAGGAAATACCTTGTAACTGTGTTGGGCAAATGGGGATATGCCTATTTTTTTCTTGGTTCCGGCCAGGATAGGCATCATGCCGGGAGGAATGAGTCGAAAATCTTTTTCCAATTGATGGCTGAGCGATATCGGAAATCCAATGTTTCGGAAGACATCGGCATAGCGCTCTGTAGTGAGTTGGAGTTGTTTTTTGATTTTGTTTTCAGGACGGGTCAGTGCTTTTTTTTCAGCCCTGCCTTTATCCAAAATGGCAACCCGTTTTCCGATCCCTTTAAACAGCATATCCAAAAACCTGGATCGGATGTTATTATGTAAATCGGCTACTGCATAAGGTTTGTAACTCTTCAATTCATTGAAAAGGCTCAACAGCCCAAAGACTCCTTTATGCCTGCCCTTCGGTTGGATGGCATGAAAGGTTAAGCGCGGGATGTCCTGAAAGAAGGCAGAGAACAATGGTCTGGATACCATGATGATTTCCGTATCCTGATGCTGTTGTTGAAATTCCTTCAAAACAGAGGCAACCATGGCGACATCGCCCATTGCCGAAAACCTCATCACCAGGACGCGTTTCATGCTTGATTATTTTTGGGTGCCGTATAAAACAGGATTAAGATTCGGATCATTGTACATTTTCATCTGTTTATAGACTTTCATGTATTTTTTTCCGCTTTCAATGTCGCTTAATAATTCATCGATGCTTTGGGAAAGATCTTTACGCTGCTCCAATAGCACGTTAAGTTTTTCTGTACAAGCTTGAATATGGGCATTGGAAACATCTGTTCTTAGGGTTTCCTGTTCCATGTGGAATATTTTCAGTGCGAGGATGGATAATCGATCGATTGCCCATGCTGGACTTTCAGAATTGATCTTGGCGTCTGTTAATGGCTGGATATCTTTGAACTTTGACAAATAATAGCTGTCGATGTATTCGACGGTATCTGTTCTTTCTTGATTTTGGCGGTCAATGCGGCGCTTCCAATACAATCCTTCGCGAGGATCGATATCTGGATTGCGAACGACATCTTCCATATGCCATTGCGCAGTGTCGATCCAGCATTTCAGATAAAGCAGATGCTCAAGTGTTTGGCTATCGTAGGGATTGCTGATCGGATGGTCGATCTGATCATGTACATGGTAATCTTGAATTACTTGCTGAAAGATTTTATTTGCTGTTCCACTAATCATACACAAATATAACATTTAGCTGTTGATGCTAAAGATATTTAGCGCAAGAGATGGGAAAATTCCTAATAAAAGGACTAAGATGGTGAGTAGGATACCGATAAGGTAGAGGATATTGAAAGGGGGAGGTGGGCTGGAAGGAGGGTAAGAAGGGGAAGAAAGGGAAGATTGCTTCGTCGTACCTCCTCGCAATGACGCGGGTATTTCTTCTGATGCCACGGGGGTTTCTTCCGATGACGCGGAGTTTTTTAAGAACGCGTATAAAGGGATCTTGAAGTAATAGAACAAGGAGATGACTGAGGTTAGGGCTCCGATGATCAAAAGGGCTAAGAAGATGGGATCTTCGGAGGATTGGTACAACTCGAAAATACTGCTGAACACCAATAATTTTCCGACAAATCCAGCGGTAGGAGGTAATCCTACCAAGGCAATTCCGATGAAGGAAAAGCAGGTGAATAGGATGGGGTAAGTTTTGCCCAATCCAGTATAGGAGGAAAGCAAGGTGCTTCCTTCTTGTTTTTCCAAGATGCTGATGAAAGCAAAAATCGCTAAGTTCATCAGGGTGTAAGCCAGGATATAGAACAACAGGATATCCTGATGTCCATTGCTATAGCCGATAATGGCCATCAGCAAAAATCCGGTATGCCCGATCGACGAGTAGGCCATCATCCTTTTTACATCCTGCTGCCTTAAGGCGATTAAATTTCCGATGAGCATGGTCACCATAGCCACCACTGCTATGAACAAGAACGTAAGATCGCTGAAATAGAATTGGGTACTGATCCAGGCACTGGCAATTCGGCCAAACAGCACAATAGCGGCAATCTTCGGAATGGTAGACAGAAAAGCCGTTACTGGGGTAGGAGAGCCTTCATAAACATCCGGTGCCCACAGGTGAAAAGGAACAAAACTTAGTTTGAATCCGATGCCGGTGAATACAAACAGAAAGGCGATGCTGACCATCACTTTTGGCGCATCGATCAATCCTTGAATGTGTTGTTGGCTTGAAAAATCAAGATCTCCTGTAAAACCGTAGACCAAAGAAAGGCCATACAGCATCACCGCCGCACAGGCTGATCCAAACAAGGCGTATTTCATCGCAGCTTCTGCCTGTTTCTTGTTCTCAGAGAAATAACCGACTAGCACATAGGATGAAATCGAAACCATCTCAATGGCTATAAAAGCCATTAACCAATTGCTGGTCATAGTGAGGATATGTAAACCAATGCCTGCTGCCAATAAAATGCTGTAGATATCTCCTTTACGTTTATTGAAGATCTTATCCTTGAAATATTGTTGGAAATAGATGCAGGCGATCAGAAGACTGACAAGGATAAAAGACCGAGCAAAGAAGCTCATCTTATCCAAAATCAACATCTGATAGAAACCTGAACTTTGGAGGTTGTACTGGGATAGAAGGATCACGAATGCCCCTAAGCAGGTAATGATGCTGATATAAAAGGAGCTTTGTTTCCAGGTCTTATCCAAGAATAGGGTAGCCGCAATCGTCAATAGAAATCCGAATGCCAGCGCCAATTCCACCTTGATTAGAGGTAGAGAAGCAATGATATGATCTATATTTTCCGATACTTGGTAGCTAAAATCCATCACAGAATTATAAATAAGGATTAACTAAATTCAATAGGCTCAAAACGGATTGGTTAAGTACGCCAAAAACCAAGGATGGCATAACTCCTAAAAGCAGTGCCAATGCCAAGGTTGGAAAAAGAATGATCTGTTCCCGTACGGAAAGGTCAGTAAGACTGTTTGCCCAAGTTTCCCCACCTTTTAGTCGGGTCTCCCCGAAGAACATCCGTTGGAGCGTCCATAAGAAATAGGCCGCACTCAAAAGGATACCCAGGGAACCAAATATCGCCATCCAACGAGGAATTCCTGTTGATAGGCTTTCTGCATTAAACGTTCCGATAATGACAAATGCTTCCCCAATAAATGCCGAGAACCCAGGTAATCCTAGGGAGGCAAAGAATGCAATGGCCACGTATGCGGTATATTTTGGCATCAAAGAGGCAAGCCCTCTGAAATTATAGATATAACGATCATGAACGCGGTCGTAAAGAACCCCAACCAGGAAGAAGAGGGCGGCCGAAAGAAAGCCGTGGCTCAACATCTGGAAAACGGCTCCGGAAATACCTTCCGCAGTCAGGGATGCGATTCCCAATAAGACGAATCCCATATGGGATACCGATGAATAAGCGATCAATCGCTTCAGATCAGTCTGGGCCAAAGCATTGAATGCTCCATAAAGAATGGATATAATACCGATAAGACCTAGCCACCAATTCGCGTCTACGGCGGCATCTGGAAATATGCCCAAACAGATCCGGATAACACCATATCCCCCAATTTTTAATAGGATACCAGCTAAAATAATAGAAACCGGTGTTGGTGCTTCCACGTGTGCATCGGGTAACCAGGTATGTAAAGGTACAATTGGGATTTTAATAGCGAATGCCACAAATAGGACGATAAATCCGACCATTCTTGCCGGGATTCCCAAGATCTCTTGGCTGTTTCCTAAGGCTTCAAAGAAGGAACCTGGGACATAATTCGTCGGATCCATCATGTATAGCATGTTGAAGGTATGCGCGCCGGTATTTGGGTTTTGGACCGAAAAATATAATCCTACGATGACCAGCAGCATAAAAACGGACCCAAACAGGGTATAGATAAAGAACTTGATGGCAGCATATTCCCGTCTTGCACCACCCCAGATGCCAATTAGGAAATACAAAGGCAACAGCATCACCTCATAGAATACATAGAAGAGGAAGAAGTCCAAAGCACAAAAGATGCCCATCACGGCGGTGTTCAGCAGCATCAATAGGGCAAAGTATCCTTTTTTGCTCTTTTCAATACGCCATGAGGCTCCAATGGCCATCAGCATCACAAAGGCACTCAAAACCAATAGCGGAAGGGAAAATCCGTCCACCCCGAGGAAATAATCGATTTCCAATGTACCCAATGAGCCTAGCTGCATGCGTATCCAAGGCATTTGTTCGACGTATTGGTAGGCCGAAACAGCATTGAATGCAGATTCGCTTGGTTGGAAGTTGGCGTAAAGATAACCGGACAGTCCAAATTGGATCAATGTCGCTGCCAATGAAATGTATTTGAACGAACCATTGCTGCGATTTGGAAGAACCAAGATCGCTAGAACAGCTAGCAGGGGTAAAAATATAAGTAAGGAAAGTAGTCCCATCTTATTTGAATATCAAATAAATTATTCCAATTAATAAAACCGTGAAGGCAAAACCCAAATAGTTCTGTAACCTTCCATTCTGAACCCATCGTAATAGATGACCCAAGTAATACGTACTTCCAGCGATGGTATTCACCAATCCATCGACGATATAACGATCGGTCCAAGCCGATATGCGGGAAATAGCGCGAACTAATGAACCCGCTAGGTTGACCAATCCATCGATGATGTGTCTGTCGAACCAATATAATCCATTACTGAATTGCACGGTGCTGTTTACAAAAGCCTTTTGATAAAACTCATTCAGATAGCCTTGATTTAAGGATAATTGAAGAAGTGGGAATGTCATCCTGAGCTTGCTTTCTGTCATCCTGAGCTTGTCGAAGGATCCCCCAGCCTCTCCTTGCGCATACCATCTGTATGCCCAGATCCAGATCAAAATACTTCCAATACTCATCAGCAAAGGAACGACCGTATGCAAAATATGCAGTTCGGTATAATCCCGATCAAATTCAAATCCCTTCAGCACAAAAGCTTGTTGGTAAGATAAAGGGTTTAAACTAAAAACCACAAAAAGCGAACAGATTCCTAGAAAAACCATAGGACCTAACATCTGTCCTGGAGCTTCATGTATGCCTGGATTTTCCACGTTAATCCTCAATTTCCCAAAAAACACTTTGAACATCAACCTGCCAATATAAAAGGCGGTCATAAAACTTACAATGATCAGGGCAATCGGGATCAAGAGCCAGAGACCACCTTGCTGCATGCCCCATTCCAAGGCATTGATCAAGATCGCATCCTTGGATAAAAACCCAGAAGTTAGAGGAAATCCGGCTAATGCAAGCGATGCAATTGCCATAAGGATGAAAGTCTTGGGCATATATTTCCTAAGTCCACCCATGTTATGGATATCCTGTGGATCGAAATCTAGCTGATGTTTTGCTTTAAGGTGTGCCATTTCATGGATAATAGCCCCTGCTGCTAGGAACAATAAACATTTGAAAAACGCATGGGTAACAAGATGGAACATCGCAGCATCCCAAGCCCCAATACCAATGGCAACCATCATGAAACCCAATTGGGAAATGGTGGAGAAAGCCAATATGCGTTTGATATCCTGTTGCGCTAGGGCGAAATATGCAGCTATAAATGCGGTGATGCATCCAATAATGGCAATAATAAGCAAGACAGTGGTATTAAACAAAGGAAATACCGTGCTCAACAGGAATACCCCGGCTGCAACCATCGTAGCGGCATGGATCAGGGAAGAAACTGACGTTGGTCCTTCCATGGCGTCCGGAAGCCAAACATGTAGCGGGAATTGTGCCGATTTGGCCATGGCCCCTAAAAAGAAACAACAGCCGGCAAAGGTCATCCATCCGCTTGAATCCGGAGGAACCGTATTGAGAAAACCATGCTCTCCAAATAAATCTACCAGATTTAAGGTCCCATAGATGCTGTACAAACTGGCTATACCTAAAAGAAAACCTAAATCCCCAATTCTATTGATGATAAAGGCCTTTTTATTGGCCTGAACTGCCGATTCTTTATGAAACCAGAACCCGATCAATAAATAGGAGGCAAATCCCACCAATTCCCAGGCAATATACATCAATAAGAGATTGTCTGCCATGGTTAACAAAAGCATCGCAAAACAGAATAGGCTGAGGTACATCCAATACCGGTGTATGCCTGGATCCCCTTTCATATAGGCTCTCGAGTAGATATGAACGGGCAAAGCCACCAAACAAACGATCAATTGCATCAGGCTAGTCAGGTTGTTCAATAGGAAACCGATCTGAAAATCTTTGGTACCAATACTGAACCAAGTAAGGGCTTGATGCTGCGTGTCCTGGTTCCATATTTTTGGAAAGACCATGGTCGCACTGATCAAACAGCTCAATAATATCGCCAGGAGCGAGATGGTTCCCTGTTGTGATCTCCTGCCGAGCATCGCTTGGATCAGGAAAGCAAGGAAGGGTAATATAACGACCAGTAGGCTGGCAACGATTGGCGATAGGTTCATCATTTGCACATTAATCTCTTAGGTCCGTAATATTATCCGGGTTAATGGATTTGTATTTTCTATACACATTCAAAATGATGGCCAATCCGACAGCAACAGCTGCAGCAGCCAGCACTATGGCAAAAAGAGCAAACACCTGTCCGCCATAATTGATCTTATCATACCTGCCGAATGCTACCAGATTCAAAATGGCGGCATTGATGATGAATTCGATTCCTACCAAGATCATGATGGCGTTCCTTTTGGCCAATACCGCATATAATCCTATACAAAATAGACAAGCGGATACTACCAAGAAATGAGTTAAAGTAATCATTGTTTATCCTCCTTTCTGGATAGATGGGCCGCCCCGATCAGTGCCATCAATAAAAAGATGGATATCACTTCAAAGGGAAGTAGATAATGGGTCATGAATTTGATGCCCAATTGATTGATATTATTGTCGGATGGTAAAATAACCTGCCCTTTATGTATATTTTGGGTGATCCAATTCGGGGTATGTTGTTGCCATTCGATGATGCCATAGATCATCACGGCAAGAAATCCCAACGTTAAGAGAAGAGATTGCCAGTTGGGCATGGATAGGAATCTGGAGGATGTGTTTTGGAGATCCGCAAGCAGCTCCTTATTGGAGAGCATAAAGGCAAAGATCATTAGGATCAATACGCCACCCACATAGACCATGATCTGGGTAATGGCGACAAAATCAGCTAAGGCAAACAGGAACAATCCGGCCATACCGAACAACACCACGAAGAAAAGAAATAAGGCGCGTGCTGTATTTTTCAGGCTAACTACCAGCAGGGCAGAACCGATCGCCAACACGGCAAAAGCATAGAACAATACTAATTCCATTATTTAGCCTTTGCTGCCTCCTTTTCAGCTTGAAAACGGGTCCATTCTTCCTTGCGTTTTTGCACTTCCGCATCCGACATGTCAGAAAAAGTATAGGTTAGATCCGCCAGATTTGTGGTGCTGCGGTCGTAATTATCCGTCATAACGATGCATTCCGTAGGACAAACCACTGTACATAATCCGCAATACATACATTTTGCCATATCGATCTCGAATTTGGCTGCATAAAGTCTCTTTACGCTTCCATCGGAGGTTTTTCCAATGGCTTCTGGGGATTTGATGGATTCTATGGCAATACAATCCACCGGACATGCCTTGGCACATAAATCACAGACAATGCAATCGTCTATTTCTACATCCAATTGATACCTGGCCACATCGGGGATCGGCATTTTTTCCGAAGGAAATTGAACGGTGGTCACACCTTCTTGTTTTTCGAAATAATTTTCCTGTTTAATGTCCAGGGAGGTTCTTGATTTTCGGGCACTAAAAAGGTGGGCCACCGTTAAGCTGAGTCCCTTTATGGCCGTAGCCAATCCTTTTAGTGTAGATTTGATAATCATGTTAACCTATCAATATTTTAAACCATCACTGTAATTCGCCAAATCCCGGAAATGGCCATGCAAAGAAAGGCTACTGGGATTAAGATCTTCCAACATAAGACCATAAGTTGATCAGCACGGAACCTCGGAAGGGTCCAGCGGATCCATATCTGCACGGCTACAATGAACAACGATTTGATCAAAGTCCAGAAAATACCCCAATAAAGTCCAGTGGTCCAATCGGCCAAACGTACATTCCCAATATTGGGAAGGGGACTGTTCCATGCGCCCAAGAAGATCACCACGCCCAGCATCGCGACCAAGAACATCATGGCGTATTCCGCCAGGAAAATAAAGGCAAAACGGATACCACCATATTCGGTATGGAAACCTCCGATCAGTTCACTTTCCGCCTCAGGGATATCAAAAGGTGCTCTATTGCATTCTGCAAGGGAAGCAATGAAAAAGATGACATAGCTCACCAAGAGATGCGGTGCCTGGAAAACATTCCAGGATAAGATACCCCCTATATCCTTCACATTCCAGATGCCTAAGAAAAACAGGTCTTGTTCACTATAAATCCCTTGATTGAGGGCAATTTCGTTCAGATTAAGGGTTTGGGTGATCATCACCGCAGCAATCAAAGATAATCCTACCGGTAATTCATAGGATATCATCTGCGCGATGGCACGAATTGATCCCAAAAGGGAATATTTGTTGTTTGAGCCCCATCCGGCCATCAGAATACCAATAGCATCGATGGAAACCACCGCCATAATAAAAAATAAACCGGTGTGTGTATTTGCTGGAACAAAATCGGCAGCCCAAGGAACGACCGAGAAACCAACAAAAACCGCCACAAAAATCAGGATAGGGGCAACGGCAAAGAGGATTCTATCCGCTGCTGCTGGAGAAATAAATTCTTTTTGAAGGAGTTTGAGGATATCCGCAAAGGTTTGGAGCAATCCAAATTTACCGGTTTCCATTGGCCCTAATCGATCCTGTACAAAACCTGCAATCTTACGCTCCGCATATACTGCAAAAAGCGTGAATAAAGCAATAAAAAGGAATATTGCGACTGGGGTAAGGATATGGATAAAAAGGGAACTCAATCTTCTTTTTAGATTAATTCTTAATTAAGGACAAACATACGGAAAACGTACGAATTACCTCAAAAATATTATAAAATATACTAGTTTAGTAGATATTATTTAGGGTAATTTAGTAGCACTTCGTTCAAACATTTCGTCTTTAGGAGAGTATTAATAAAAGAAATAAGAAAATCACTATGAAAAAAACAATTTTTAGTATGCTAGCTGTAGCCAGCTTGATCTTTTCAAGCTGTAGTACATCCAAACAAGTTACAGCAGATGAATCAGCTGACATCGCTAAAATCACCGGTAAGAAATGGCAATTAGTGGAATTGGGTGGGAAACCAGTAGCCGCTGAGGTGAATGGTAAGATGCCTTATTTGGAGTTTTTGCATGAGGCTGGACGTTATTCGGCCAATGGGGGTTGTAATACACTGAATGGGGAATTTCAATTCGCAAAGAACAATAAAATATATTTTACGAGAGGGATATCAACGATGATGGCCTGCGAGAATATGGAGATTGAAAGGGGCTTGGGGCAATCCTTGCAACAGGCGGATAATTATACGTTTGCAGATGGGGTGTTGTCTTTAAATCAAGGTCGTAAAGCTCCTTTGGCGCGATTTAAGGAGATTTCTTCAGATGTTTCCGTTGCTGGGACTTGGGAGTTGGATTATATCGCTGGATCAAATAAACCTTTCAATGAATTGTTTCCAGGGAAGAAGCCGACTATGGTGATTCAGGCTGGATCTTCGAAGGTTTCAGGAAATGGGGGATGTAATAATTATGGAAGTAATATGAGCTTGGATGGTAGGAAAGTGAATTTCAGTGGGATTTTTTCTACGAAGATGGCTTGCAAGGGTGATGGAGAGCCTTTGTATTTTTCAACGTTGGAGAAAGTGAATGTGATGAGTGTGAACGGGGATGCAATGACGTTGATAATTGGCGATATTGCGGTGATGAGGTTTAAGAGGAAGTAATTATCGTTGCTGGGAGGCTTGGCGTCATTGCGAGGAGGTACGACGAAGCAATCTTTCGATTAGGATAAGCTAGACTTTCTTTCCATGTCATCCTGAGCGTAGTCGAAGGATCTGTACGCTGGTAAACGAACAGATGGTTCGACTGCGCTCACCATGACATGGGTAAAGATTGCTTCGTTCCTCGCAATGACGTACAGTTCCTCGCGATTACGCCAAGCCTCCTCGCAATGACGCAAAGCCTACTCCCAATAACTTCTACTTTCTACCCTTCCATCTCCACCCAAAGTCCATCAGACTTAATAATCTCAATCAACTCATCCAATGCATTCGCTGAAGAAACATTTTTCTTCACCACCTGCTTCCCTCTATACAACGTTATCTTATCCGGGCCAGCACCTACATACCCATAATCCGCATCAGCCATCTCACCCGGTCCATTCACAATACAACCCATAATCCCAATTTTCAATCCTTTCAAGTGGTTAGTCCTACTTCTTATCATCTGCGTAGTTTCCTGCAGATCAAACAAAGTCCTACCACAACTCGGGCAAGAAATATATTCCGTTTTAGAGATCCTAGACCTTGTAGCTTGCAAAATCCCAAAAGATACCGAAGCAATCTTATCAGTTGGAGTCGCTGGGCTATCCAACCAAATCCCAGACCCCAATCCATCGATCAATAACGCACCAAAATCAGTCGCAGCATAGAGCTGTATCTTCGAGATCGGTTCCTCCGGATCCATAATGTCTCCCATTGGTCCCGAAAATTCTTCCACCGCATAACTTCTCTTCAAAATCACCGGATTATCAATTCCGATTTCCTGGAGGTTCGCAAAAAACTGACGCTGATCCGCCATACCATGCAGATGATCGGTCTCCAAGATAAAAACCACAGTTTTATCGATGGCCAATTGCGCAAAAGCTTCGGATTGCAGCTCATCATTGCTGATATAGATCAGGTTCATGGCAGCATCCTTTTCCTTGGCTTCATTAAATTCCTCCAAAGAATAGATCGGATGCATGTTTGCCTTATTGCTTAAACCCAACCAGGTTTTATAATTATATAGCTGTTTCAGGTTGCCAGGCATAGTAAACGAAGGCAATTGATCGCCCAGGTAAACAAAATCTACCGATTGGTCGCCCATATGGTATTTATCCAACACCGCATCGTATTTATAGCCTACTTCCGTAAGGATAAAAGGATCTTTTAGGTTTTTCTGTGTGATATCCACCACAATCCTCGGCACCAAAGAACCCCCAATAAAGGCGTTTACCTCCGAAGACTCATATCTTTTGGTCTCTCTTGATACCGATGGCAATTGCAGGATTTCCCGTTTGGGTTCAGATTCAATGGCTGCTTTCCGATTGCTGTAGCGGTTTACCAAAGCAATGGCTACTGGAGCTTCCTTCTCCGGTTCTTCCGTCAAAGAAACACGCACGGTATCGCCAAGTCCATCCTCCAACAAGGTCCCGATCCCCACTGCCGATTTAATCCGGCCATCCTCGCCATCACCAGCTTCCGTAACGCCAAGATGCAAAGGATAATTCATGTTCTCGGCAACCATTTTCTCGACCAACAAGCGATAAGCCTGCACCATCACCTGTGGATTGGAAGATTTCATGGAAACCACCAAGTTGTAGTAATTCAGATCCTCACAGATTCGGATGAATTCCAAGGCCGACTCCACCATGCCTTCTGGGGTATCTCCATAACGGCTCATGATGCGGTCCGACAAAGAACCATGGTTGGTTCCGATACGCATGGCAGTACCATATTCCTTACAGATACCCACCAATGGCGCGAATTTCTTATAGATCCTATCCAACTCTGCTTGATAAGCGGCATCGGTATAATCGATCTGGTCGAACTTCTTCTTATCGGCATAATTACCTGGATTCACGCGCACTTTTTCCACGATCCTCGCCGCTACTTCCGCAGCATTCGGCGTGAAATGTATATCCGCCACCAAAGGGACTTGATAACCTCTGTAGCGTAATTCTTTCTTGATGTTTGCTAGATTTTCGGCTTCCTTGATGCTAGGAGCCGTAATGCGGACATACTCACATCCTGCATCCACCATCTTGATGGTCTGTTCCACCGAACCCATGGTATCCATGGTGTCCACTGTCGTCATACTCTGGATGCGGATAGGTTGATTTCCACCCATGGGAATATCCCCAATCTGTACTTCTCTCGTCAAAAACCGACTATACGTTGTTTTTGAATTACAATATCCCCCTGCTAATTCTGATGATTTCAAGCTGTCCATACCGCACAAAGTTAGCTATTTTTAAAAGTTAATAGCGTAAAATGGTCAATGAATTTGCTGCGCCATCCACTTTGATCGTATAGCGGCTGTTGGATTTATCGTATCCCGAAGTTTTTCGGATCTTATCATCGCTGAAATCCACATCTTCAAATTTATTGCTGGACAGAAAAGAGTCGGTTTCAACGCTACAATCGGCTCCCTTCGGCAAAAATAACTTGATGCTGGAAGCAGCGGTGTTGATATCGATTAAATGATCGCCCTCGATCGGAACAGGAAGGTACATGTCCAAACTGGTCGCACCCGAATTGATGCTCAAGGATCCCAATTTCAGTTTCTTGAAATCAGCACTGATGCTGGCCGCACCGATATTGTATTCCAGATCCCAGATATGATTCGGGTTCAAACCTACAAAAATCTTGTTCTTGGCGTATTTGCTGGACTTGATCTGCGTATTTATCGTGAAGTTATTGATTTCATCCGTATTGCTCAACGAAAGGGAAGAGTTAGGGCTATCGGTGCTTGCACGGAAAAGGGAATCCGTACTGATGTCGGTATTCATGATGTACTTAGCTGCCCCACCATTAAATTTAAGGGTAATACGTTCAGCGATTCCTTCCGAAGATTTACCTATCGAGTTGGCAGGAATAAATTCGGCATCATCACTAACTGCTGTAAACGAATCAAAGATGGTGTCTTTTGACGTTACGCCCTGATAAAAGATAAAGGAACAGATGATGATGTTACAGGCAGCAAGGATCCAGGCGGTATTCTTGCGGTTCTGCAATAAAAAACCTATACCAATGGATACCAACAATAAAGGCCAATATTTAATGGCACCAATAAAGTTAAAGTCGATGACATGCAGGTTATGAAGGAGGACAACCAGTCCAATAAAGACTAGCCAGATGCCTGTTGCTATTTTGTTGTTCATTGTTTATTTGTTTTGTTGTCGTCAAAACTAGTACGATTATACAAATTAATTAACTGAAAATAGGCTATGTTGCCTAAATTTTCGGTAAATGAATTAGATTTGTCGGTGAAATAATTCCACAGAATTGTTATCTTGAACGGATGCTAAATATATTGATATGATATTCTACTATATCGGCGACTACATATTGTTGTTGAAGAAGGTTTTTCGGAAACCCGAAAAATGGAAAATTTACTGGAAGGAAGTCCTCCATGAGATGAGTGATATTGGTGTGGGTTCTTTGGGCTTGATCCTGATTATTTCCACCTTTATCGGGGCGGTAATGACCATGCAGATTGCCTTTCAATTGGTTTCCGACCTGATCCCAACCTCGGTTATCGGTTCGATCAACCGTGACTCTAATATTTTGGAACTTGGACCTACCATCTCTGCCTTGGTTTTGATGGGAAAGGTGGGGTCCTCCATTTCTTCCCAGATTGGTTCCATGCGGGTAACCGAGCAGATCGATGCACTGGAAATCATGGGGATAAACGCGGCGGGATACCTCATCCTTCCGAAGATCATAGCTGGGGTCATCATGGTGCCTGTTTTGGTAACAGTGGCTATCTTTTGTGCTATCGTAGGTGGTCTTATTGGCGGGTCGCTCTCCGGAGCTGTGACCGTGGATGATTATAATGAAGGTATCCGATCCGGATTCAATGGTTTTACGGTAGCTGTAGCTATGGTAAAAGCTTTTGTATTTGGTTTTATCATCACTTCGGTGCCGGCATACAAAGGTTTTAATGTACGTGGTGGGGCTTTGGAAGTTGGACAAGCAGGTACCAGAGCAGTTGTGATTGGTTGTATTACCATTCTTGCCTGTGACTATTTGATAACTGCTTTAATGTTGTAATGTAAATGATTGAAATTCAAGATATTCATAAATCTTTTGGGGATAACCTCGTATTGGACGGGATCAGTGCTACTTTTGAACCAGGAAAGGTCAGCCTCATTATTGGAGGTTCTGGATCTGGAAAAAGTACGGTGCTGAAATGTATCGTCGGCCTGCATCAACCAGACAAGGGAAAGGTGTTTTTTGATGGTAAGGAATTTTCCAAGATGGACTTTGAGGAAAAGGTGCCAATCCGTAAGGAAATAGGTATGCTTTTCCAGAACTCAGCGCTTTTCGACTCCATGACCGTAGAACAGAACATCGTTTTTACCTTGGATATGTTCTCGGAGATGAGCAAATCTGAAAAGTTGGATCGTGCAAATTTCTGTTTGGAGCGGGTGAATCTTGCTGGAAAGAACAAATTGTTCCCAGCGGAATTATCCGGAGGTATGAAAAAACGGGTGGGTATTGCCAGGGCGATCGCCATGAACCCAAAATACCTTTTTTGTGATGAGCCCAATTCCGGATTAGACCCAGCCACCTCCATCCTCATTGATGAACTGATCCAAGAACTGACCGAAGAATACAATTCCACCACCGTAGTGGTAACCCATGATATGAACTCCGTGATGGGGATCGGACAATATATCATGTTCCTGTACAAAGGGAAGAAATATTGGGAAGGTTCTAACCAGGATATGCTGAAATCGGACAATAAGGAGCTGAACGAATTTGTATTTGCGAGTCCTTTGATGAAAGCAGCTCGCGATACCATGAAGAAGTAGAACCTGAGGGAGTAGAACCTGCGTACATAGAGGATATTATTCCTTATTTGCTATCTTTGCCAAAATTTACTGTTTTGAATACAAATTCTCCCATACAATTACTGACACCACAGCACTGGAAAGATTATGAACTGATCGATTGTGGTGATTTTGAAAAATTGGAACGATTCGGCGAGCTGATTCTGATCCGTCCGGAGCCACAGGCTGTATGGCCGAAAGCTTTAGGCGATGCCGAATGGAACAAACGCTACCACATCAAATTCAAAGGTCGTTCTGCAACAAGTGGAGAATGGTTGAAAAAGAACCCTAAATCACCAGATAGGTGGCATATCCAGTACAAAAACAAGGATGTAGCCATTAAATTCCGATTGGGATTGACCTCCTTCAAGCATGTAGGGATTTTTCCGGAGCAGGCCGTGAACTGGGATTATATTTCAGAATCTGTGAAAGGATTCAAAACCCCTAATCCAAAAGTATTGAATTTATTTGCCTATACGGGTGGGGCTTCCTTGATTGCTAAAGCAGCAGGGGCGGATACGACGCATGTGGATTCGATCAAACAGGTGGTAACCTGGGCGAATGAAAACCAGGAGATCTCCGGCATAAGCGATATCCGCTGGGTGGTAGAAGATGCCTTGAAATTTGTGAAAAGGGAGCTGAAAAGGGGCAATACCTATAATGGGATCATCCTGGATCCGCCGGCTTATGGACATGGTCCAAAAGGGGAGAAGTGGAAGTTGGAAGACCATATCATGGAAATGATGCAGGATGTCGTCAAACTATTGGATCCAAAGGAACACTTCCTGATTCTGAATACCTATTCGTTAGGTTTCTCATCGGTGATCGTGGAAAACCTGATCAAGACCTCTTTTCCGAAGGTGGAGAACCTGGAAATCGGCGAACTTTATCTGCAGGCAACTGCTGGTCCTAAACTTCCTTTAGGCGTATTCGGAAAATTCCGCAAATTCGCTAAATAAACAGCTTTATATACCTTAAAAAATAAAAGCAGCCATCATCACGACGGCTGCTTTCCATTTTTCACAGTAGGCAATTAAATTACACAATGAGCGGTTTAAGCTGATTTTCATAATTGGCCAATTGTTCCTGAAAAGCTGCCTTAGACTCTCCAAAAACCTGGCTCACCCGATCCTGTAAGGACCTGTAATAGGCAATGCCTTCGACCAATTGATTTTGAAATTTATAGATATACTTTTTCTTTTTTACATCCAGATCCAACAGGTTTTCCTGTATGTAGTTACTTAGGTGGTTGACGTATAATTCCAGTTCATTAATGAACATGGACGGTCTTTTGACCCCTTGAAGTACATTGATTCTGCCATAGATATGGTCTACCATTTCCTGAAGGGAATAGGTCTTGTTGAAATATGCCGTATTAGGTCCTGGGCAGATGGCCACCGCCGATCTTTCCCTTGGTTTGAGAATCTGGTACTTCAGGTAGGCTGGTGTGGCCAGCCCTTCACATAGACATTGTTTCTCTACAATCTTCTGATAGGCTTTTTCGTATTCCTGGGCATTCAATCCCGCCTGATCTAAATCCTTGATCTTGTTCACCTGATATACACGACTAGCGGTACATTGGGGTTCATCGGAATAGGTGCTATCCGAGACCAGGTATTTCTTGGTACAAGGGAATCCCGGGCGACCTTTGGCTATTCGGGATAAACGCGATTGTTCGGCCGTACTTTTCCGGAAATTATTGAACGGAACACCCAATGGGGAGGCATTGCTGATATAGAAGTCCTCCGGAGCGGCATTCGCTAAGTTGTTCAGGGTTTCCTCATCAACGGTCGTTGCTTCGGGCACCAATAGGAAAGGGGAACCCCATCCTACGGCATCAAACCCATAATAGTCTAAAAGAAATTGATGTTCCTGGGTAGTTCCCACGCCACCCTGAACGGTAAGCCGAATGCCAGGAACATGTTCAATTTCTCGACCTATTTCGCTTAATGCTGCCTGGTACAACGGAAAAATCTCTTCCGACAGGGCAGCTTTATTTATTTTGAATTCTTCAAGAATCGGCCCTAATAAGAAACCATCGGTGGCAAACGCATGACCTCCGCAATTAAGGCCCGATTCTATCCGGTATTCGGAAATCCAAATACCTCGTTTTGCTAAATATTTCGCTTGGATCAGCGCTGATCGGTAATCAGACACTTTTAAGGTTATTTTTTTGGTGAAATTCCCATGCTCGTCTGGGAAGAATTGGGGGAATTCCTGGAGTTGACCATATAATCGCGGGTTCATTCCGGCCGATAGCACAACGGAAGATCGTAAGCTGCTGTTGGCAAAACCTCGAACGGCTGCTGTAGCATCGGAATAATATTCCGAAAGCATCTCGCCATCTTTGGAATAATTGATCTTATCTACCTTGGACATGATGTTGACATCAATATCGCCCGGTAGCATGGCCTCGCAGATCGCTGTTTTTAATCTTTCCTTTTCGCCTGAAGAATTGGTATCCCGCCATTGCTGAAAAAGGTTTCTGGAAGGATGTTGCTCCGGTAGCAGCGAAAAATATTTGATGGCGGTTTCATCCTGCAACCAATCACAGCTTTTTAAGTGTACAAGTTGCTTGTCCACCAATACCTGGATCATATCCAAGTAGGCGGTTATTCTTCTTGCCCGAGCATCTTCCATGTGTTCCCCAATGGCTTCGTATTCAAGCTGGTTTTCGTTGGAATAGTAGGCGCGAAGTCGCTCCAGTAATTCATCATCCACAATGGATACCACGGATGAAATACCAAATTGGGCGACCTTAATGGCCGTATCTACGGAAAAAGCTAAACCTAAAACAGGGATATGGAATGAATGCGTCATGTAATTTTAAACTGACGCAAATAGCAAAGAAATCCTGGATTAAAAAGTAATGATAATTAGGAAGGAAAAGTGATCTTCATCACACAACCGCTTCCTTGGTCATTTCTTCTTCGGTATCCAATTCCACACGCAGGTTATTGACGATATGATGCTGTCTATCCGGTGTGTTCTTGCCCATGTAATACTCCAACAACTGGCTCAATCTATTGTCCTTGGACAGGATTACCGGTTCCAAACGCATGTCGCCACCTATGAACAGTCCGAATTCACTCGGCGAGATTTCACCAAGTCCTTTGAATCGGGTAATTTCTGGTTTTGCGCCTAATTTGTTGATGGCCCGGATTCTTTCTTCGTCGGAATAGCAATAAATGGTTTCTTTCTTGTTCCTAACCCGGAATAATGGGGTCTGAAGGATGGACACATGTCCGGCTTTTACCAGATCGGGGAAGAACTGAAGGAAGAAGGTCATGATCAGCAAACGGATGTGCATACCATCCACATCGGCATCTGTTGCAATCACGATGTTGTTATAACGTAGCCCTTCGATACCATCTTCGATGTTCAAGGCATGTTGAAGAAGGTTGAATTCCTCATTTTCATACACGATCTTTTTGGTCAATCCGAAGGAGTTCAACGGTTTCCCTTTCAGACTGAATACGGCTTGTGTTTGTACATCCCTGGATTTGGTGATGGATCCACTCGCCGAATCACCCTCGGTGATGAATAGGGTAGTTTCTAAATTACGCTCGTGTTTATCGCTGAAATGAATCTTGCAGTCCCGGAGCTTACGATTATGTAGAGAGGCTTTTTTAGCCCTTTCGTTGGCCAATTTCTTGATCCCCGCGATATCCTTGCGTTCTCTTTCCGATTGAAGGATACGCTTTTGCAGGGCTTCAGCCGTTGCAGGGTTCTTGTGCAGGTAGTCGTCCAAAGCCTTCTTCACAAAATCGTTGATGAAGGTACGAACGGTTGGTCCATCAGGGCCTACACTCTGGGATCCTAATTTTGTTTTTGTTTGGGATTCGAATACCGGCTCCTGTACCTTGATGGCAATGGCCCCAATGATGGATGAACGGATGTCGGAAGCATCAAACTCTTTCTTATAGAATTCACGGATGGTTTTTACCACCGCTTCGCGATATGCCGCCTGATGGGTACCACCTTGGGTGGTATGTTGACCATTCACAAAGGAATAATACTCTTCTCCATATCCCTGGCCGTGGGTCATCGCTATTTCGATATCTTCCCCTTTCAAGTGGATGATTGGATAGCGCATGCTTTCCGTGTCTACATTTCTTTCCAACAAATCCTTTAATCCATTTTCGGAAATGAACTTCTGGCCATTGAAATTGATGGTGAGCCCGGAATTTAGAAAAACATAATTCCAGATCATGTTCTCCACAAATTCGGAACGGTATTTATAGTTTCTGAAAATGGAATCGTCTGGGTAGAAGGTGACGGATGTTCCATTTCGTTGGGTAGTGTCTTTTTGCTCATCGGCCAACAGCTCGCCTTTGCTGAATTGGGCAATACGGGTGACACCTTGGCGGTAGGATTGTACCGTGAATTGATTGGACAGGGCATTGACAGCCTTGGTACCCACCCCGTTTAATCCCACGGATTTTTGGAAGGCCTTACTGTCGTATTTACCTCCGGTATTTATTTTTGAAACCACATCAACCACAGAACCGATCGGAATTCCGCGCCCGTAATCCCGAACGGTTACCCGGTTCTCATTGACGGTGATATCGATGGTTTTTCCAGCACCCATAACAAATTCATCGATGGAATTGTCTACCACTTCCTTTAAAAGGACATAGATACCATCATCATAGGCAGAACCATCACCCAATTTTCCAATATACATACCCGGTCTTAGGCGGATATGTTCTTTCCAATCTAGCGAACGTATACTATCTTCGTTATATGCTGTCATTTGTTGTCTTGTTTTGAGTTTGCTGGAATATTCTTCTTGGTTGATTTATGAACCTTCGCAAAAATATAAAATTTTTTGGGTCATTTTGTTATGGTTGATGAAGTGGTAGGACTTGTTCCTATGCTTCGAGCTGAAAGTATGGGTTTAATAGGGTGTTAGTAGGGTTTTTGTATGGTTTGCATAGGAAAAGCATACTTTTAGGTTACTTTCAGTATGGTTTTGACTCGAAGGTCAAGCGGGGAAAGGGGAGGTGTAGGGGATGGAGGGAATGGAGAAGGGAGGTGTTGGGGGATGGTGGAAGGAGGTGGTGGGATTGGTGATGGGATTGGTGATGGGAGGTGGTGGGAGGTGTAGGGGTAAGGAATAAGACAAAAAAAGCGTCATTGCGAGGAACGAAGCAATCTTTCCGTCTCTGTCATGGTGAGCGTAGTCGAACCATCTGTTCGTGTACAACCGTACAGATCCTTCGACTGCGCTCAGGATGACAAAGGGTAAGATAGTATGACAAAGAGAAAGATTGCTTCGTCGTGCCTCCTCGCAATGACGGTAGGGCTTGCAATGACGGAAAGCCTCGCGATGACGGGGATAGCTAAAAAAACCTATCTTCCGAAATCGTCCTGAACCCTTACGATATCACTTTCATCAGAAGGATTAGATCCATCGGTATGTTGCCAAATCTCAGCCACCACACCATAATTTCCCATTCCTACCAAACGGTGTCTCTCTCCTTGACTCAAACGAATAGTATCGCCTTCTTTCAAGATCTTCAATTCGTGTTCTTCATCATCAGGGCTTGTTACAACACCCACCTCACCACGGATCACTCTCCAGATTTCCGCTCTGCGATGGTGGTACTGCCATGATAAACGCTTGTTAGGACCAACCACCAATACTTTTGGGCTTAACTTCCCGGATATCTTCAAATCCTGCACATCCAACCCTTCAAAGTAGGCGTTCGCAAACTCCTGCGCTTGCTCTTCATTGATCACAAAAAATCCGCCCCAGGGTCTGTTCTGATCGATGCTTTCAATCTTGAAGCCTTTATCAGTCAACTTTGTTTCAATTTCCTGGAATAAATCGCTCTTATCAATATATGTCATGGTTATTAAGTTTTCTTTCGTGAAGATAATATAACTTTTGTATTAAAACAAGGGCTGAACCAATTGAATAAGCCTATTTACCGTATATTTGTAATTCTAGAAGAAGCCTTATGTCATTACCATTAGATCATCAAAACGATATATTCGCACAAGCCGTAGCCTTTGTAAACCAGACCCAACAGCCTATCTTCCTGACAGGAAAGGCAGGAACTGGAAAGACTACTTTCCTGAAGTATATCCGGGAGAATAGCTATAAGAAAATGGCGATCACCGCGCCTACTGGTGTGGCGGCGATGAATGCCGGTGGAACGACATTGCATGCGCTATTCTGGTTGCCATTCGGCACCTTTATCGAAGATTATCCGATTCAATGGGGCGATCAGGACCAAAACATCTATAATAAACATCGGCTTTTCAGTACTATCAAACTGACCAAGAACAGAAGGGCTATCCTTCAGGAGTTGGAATTGTTGGTCATCGATGAGGTTTCCATGGTCCGTGCGGACACTTTGGATGCCATTGATGTCATTCTGAAGAGTGTTCGAAGGGACATGCGACCATTTGGTGGTGTGCAGCTCTTGTTCATCGGGGATCTCTACCAGTTGCCTCCCGTGGTACAAGATCGGGAATGGCAGGTACTTCGGGATTACTACAAAAGCCCGTTCTTCTTTGAGGCCAAGGTTTTCAAGCAACAGCCGCCTATCTTGATCGAATTGAAAAAGATTTACAGGCAGCAGGACGACCGTTTTATCGGTATATTGAATAAAATCAGGAACAACCAGACGACGAATGATGATCTGGAGGACCTGAACAGCCATTATAAAGAAGACTTTGTTGCACCCAGGGACGAACAGTATATCACGCTGACCTCACACAACCGCTTGGCCGATAAGATCAACCAGGAGCAGTTGGATAGTTTGGATTCCAAACTCTACCAGATCAAATCCATTATTACGGATGATTTCCAGAACAGTATGTATCCGGTGGATGAGATGTTGAGCCTTCGGGAAGGGGCGCAGGTGATGTTCATCAAGAATGATGTGGGCGAGGATAGAAGGTACTACAATGGTAAAATTGGAACCGTTAAAGAGATCAATATTGATAAACATAAAGTGATAGTGACCTTTCCGAATGGGGAGGAGGATGTGGAAGTGAAACGGGAGACCTGGGAGAACATCCGATATTCCTACAATAAAGGGGAAGATAAGATAGAAGAGGAGGTTCTCGGTACCTTTTCGCAATTTCCCTTACGATTGGCCTGGGCGATCACCATCCACAAAAGCCAGGGTCTTACTTTTGAAAAGGCTATTATTGATGCTGGAACTTCCTTTGCAGCGGGGCAGGTCTATGTGGCGCTCAGCCGTTTGACCGGACTGGAAGGTTTGGTGCTGCGTTCAAAGATCCCTAGCCATGCCATCCGTACCGATTTTCAGGTGGTGAATTTCATGAACCAGATGGAAGCCATTGGTGATTTGGCGCCTATTCTGCAGGAAAGCCGCCGCCGATACTTGGGGCAGATCTTATTGCATAGCTTTCGTTGGAACAGCCTGAGCGAATCCCTGAACCTCTTGGTGGAAGACCTGGAAGGGAAAAAAATCGAACAGAAAGAGGAAGCATTGGAGCTGCTGAAGCAGATGTTGGACAAGGTGAAAGGCCAGGAGCAGGTTGCCAATAAGTTCATTACCCAATTGTATCAGTTATTGGCCCAAAAGGAGGATACCGATTACGAGAAAATCTGTGAAAGATCCAAAGCTGCGGTCAATTGGTTTATCCCTAATTTTCAGAAGGACTGTTTGGAACCTTTGGAGAAACATATCGATGAATGGAAAGTAAAAAAGCGTACGAAAAAATATATCAGTTCCCTGAAGGAATTATTGTTGGATTTCAAGCGGAAGTTTGAGCAACTGAAACATAGTCAGACCATTGCGGAAGAATTGACCAAATCGGATGCCGACCTTTCGGAAGAGCTGTTGAATTGGGAACGACCAAAGGACGACCAACTGAAGAGTGGGGATGATGAAAAGGAAAAAGACACGAAACAGATTTCTTTGGATATGTACCTGGAGGGCATGGATATCGAAGAAATTGCAGAAAAAAGAAGCATGGTGGCGGGGACCATCTATGGGCATCTGATCCATTTTATTGGTCAGGATGTTGAAGCCACCGATCTCTTGGATGAACAGACGCTACAGGAAATTATTGCGGTTTTGGAGAAACATCCCGATGCTTCCTCCAGCGAAATCCGTCAATTGATGGATCTAAAAGTGGATTATCCTGCCATTAAGGTTGCCCAAAAGCATCTTGAAATTAGCAAGGAGCAGGATGCTAATCCTCATGTTATTTAATTATATTTGCGGGATAAGCTAACGACATCATACCCTTGGAAAACGAAAAACCGAAATCGAAAAAAGTAAATAAATGGATCGTTTTTACATCCATGCCCTTTCAGATAGGGGCGACAATTTACCTTTTTTATTGGATCGGGACCCTTTTGGACCGCAAGTTTGAGGTCGAAGGGGAATGGTGGATGAAGGGGTTGACAATCGTGGGGGTGTTGGCATCCATGTACCAAATGATTAGACAAGTAAACTATATCAATAAAAATGAATAAATTCCTTTTGTTAATACTCGTTTTAATTGCCGTTACTGGGATCAGTTTTGGTATCCATTACGCTGTTTTACAGTATAACGATCTCGACCATTGGTGGATCGGGAGTGGATATAGTCTGTTGGGCATGTATGCTTTCTGCGCGATTGCTTCTTTGGTGATGGCAATGGTTTATGTAGGGGTGGATTACTCGATGCCGACCCAAACTGGATTTGCTTTTTTGATCGGGATGACGATCAAGGCTGCGGCCAGTTATTTTTATATCCACGAGGGTATAAACTTGTTGGAGAACGATTTTATCGAACTCAATTTTATGGTGGTGTTTTTCATTTATTTAGGGTATGATGCCTTCGTTGCGTATTACCTTGTAAATCAGCATGAACCAGAGCCTAAAAAGTAAATTTTCAAAAAGTTTAAACATTTGTGGACTAATGCAAAATAAAATTGTATTTTTGCGCAAAATTTGTCATAATTCAACATTATTTAAAATGGTGAGTCTTAAGAAAGTACTTTTATTATTGACGGTGATTTTATTCACTGCAAACCCATTCAGATCAGCTGCTGAGGTCGCACCTTCAACAGGGGAAGTATCCTCTCCAGAAGAGATCAATGCTCACATCCAACACCACTTAAAGGACGATTATTACTTTAACTTCGCTACCAATTCCAAAACTGGTCACAGTTATGGATTCCCATTGCCAGTTATCTTAATCGATAATGGATTGAAGATCTTCTCTGCTGCAGAATTTGACCATGGGAAAAAAGTAGTGGAAAAAGACGGTAATTATTACAAATTATACCACAGCAAAATCTACAAAACCGACGCGGCAGGTACCATCACTTATGATGACCACCAGCATCCTACCAATGCGAAACCATTGGATTTCTCCATAACTAAAAACGTGGTAGGTTTAATGTTGGCGGCTTTATTACTTTTCATAGGCTTCATGAGCTTAGCGAAAACCTATAAGAATGGCGCTAATGCTATTCCAAAAGGAGTAGGACGTGTTTTAGAACCTTTGGTGCTTTACGTACGTGATGAAATGGCGGTTCCAAATATCGGCCACCGTTATAAAGAATTCATGCCATACTTGTTATCGGTATTTTTCTTGATCTTCTTGTTGAACATTTTAGGATTGACCCCACTAGGGTTCAACGTAACAGGTAATATTACAGTAACCTTGGTTTTGGCTTTGTTTACTTTCTTTATTACCACATTCAAAGCAAACAAAGATTACTGGAAACATATTTTCTGGATGCCAGGTGTTCCGGTTCCTTTCAAATTTATCTTAGCACCAATTGAGGTGTTGGGTATGTTGACCAAACCATTCTCCTTGATGCTTCGTTTATTTGCGAACATCACTGCAGGTCACTCGGTAGTATTTGGTTTGATCGCCATCGTCTATTTGTTTCAGCAAGAATTGACCGTTGGTGGTAGTATCGGTGTATCGATGTTATTGACCTTGGTATTGTTCTTCTTGGAGCTTTTGGTTGCATTTTTACAGGCGTTTATCTTTACCATGTTGTCATCCCTATTTATTGGTATGGCGGTAGAAGAGCACGCACATCATTAATTCGAATTTTTTGTTAAATTTTTAAATATAAAATTGTTATGATTCCAAATTTAGTAGGAGCAGGTTTGATCGTTATCGGAGCTGGTTTAGGTTTAGGTAAAATCGGTGGTTCAGCAATGGAAGCTATCGCTCGTCAACCAGAAGCAGCATCTAAAATCCAAACTGCGATGATCATCATCGGAGCCCTAGTAGAAGGTTTAGCATTCGGTGCTTTAATCTTAGGTAAATAAGCTCAGGCTTATCAAAAAAACAATAGACGTAACTTGCAACGGTTGGTTGCAAGTTATGTTTATCAAAGACAAAAAATTATAAAATATACATATACTTATATCGAAAATAAATGGACGCTTTAATTCAAGATTTTTCATTAGGGTTGGTTTTTTGGCAAACCATCATCCTATTAATCGTAATCGTATTATTAGGTAAGTTTGCTTGGAGACCGATTGTAGACGCTTTAGAAGACCGTGAAAAGGGCATTGCTGATGCTTTGGCTTCTGCGGAAAAAGCAAAATTGGAAATGGCTCGTTTGACGAATGAAAACGAACAGTTATTGAAAGAAGCACGTGAAGAGCGTGATATCATTTTGAAAGAGGCGAAGCAATTAAGCGATAAATTGATTGCAGACGCTAAAGCTGCTTCTCAAGTAGAAGGTGCTAAGATGATCGAAAATGCAAAACGTGAAATCGAAGATCAAAAGCTTAAAGCATTGGCAGAGGTTAAAAACCAAGTGTCTACTTTATCTTTAGAGATCGCTCGCAAAGTATTGACCAAAGAATTTGAAGACCAAAACAAACAAGAAGCTTTAGTTTCTGATTTGTTGAAAGATGTTAAATTAAACTAATTGGTTAACAGATTAAAATTAAACTATGTCAGTTTTTAAAGTAGCTTCAAGATACGCCAAGTCCCTTATCGATCTTGCCCAAGAGCACAACAACTTGGACGAGGTGAAGACCGATATGGACAGTGTGGTTTCTGTGATCAAGACAAGCACGGAACTACAAGCGGTTTTGAACAACCCAATCATCAAAACAGATAAAAAAGTAGCGGTATTGAACGCACTTTTTGCAGATAAAGTAAAGCCGGAGATCATTGGATTTTTCAATATCATGGCCAAAAAAGGTCGTGCGGAATTGATCTATGCAACGGCACAAGAATTTATCCGTGAATACAATGAGGTAAAAGGAATTGTGAAGGCTGAGGTGATCTCGGCTGCCAAACTTTCTGATGCCAATATCGAAGAGTTGAAAAAGGCTATCGGTGAGCAGATCAATGCACAGGTTGTATTGACCAATAAAGTTGACGAATCGTTGATCGGTGGTTTCATCGTGAAGGTTGGCGACAGACAATTGGATGAAAGTATTCAAGGTAAATTGAATAAGTTAGAAAGACATTTTGCTAATCTTGGTGTATAACCCAAGGAATAGCTTAAAGATAAAATAGAATAAAAAACCCCTTATACGAATTTAACAATGATAGAGGTAAGACCAGATGAAGTTTCGGCAATTCTTAGAGAGCAATTGTCAGGCTTTAAGTCAGCGGCCGAATTAGAAGAAGTAGGTACTGTCCTTCAAGTAGGTGATGGTATCGCTCGTATTTACGGCTTAACAAAAGTTCAATCAGGAGAGTTGGTTGAGTTCCCTAACGGATTACAAGGTATTGTGATGAACTTAGAAGAAGACAACGTGGGTGT
Source organism: Sphingobacterium sp. CZ-2 (assembly GCF_004526235.1). Taxonomy (GTDB): domain Bacteria; phylum Bacteroidota; class Bacteroidia; order Sphingobacteriales; family Sphingobacteriaceae; genus Sphingobacterium; species Sphingobacterium tenebrionis. Next base: position 2,190,655 of record NZ_CP038159.1, read on the forward strand.
TGTACTTTTGGGTTCTTCGGATTCCATCAAAGAAGGAGACACCATCAAACGTACTAACCGTATCGCATCTATTAAAGTAGGTGAAGGTATGTTGGGCCGTGTGGTAAACACTTTAGGTCAGCCAATCGATGGTAAAGGACCTATTGCTGGTGATACTTACGAGATGCCGATTGAACGTAAAGCTCCTGGAGTAATCTATCGTCAGCCAGTAACTGAGCCATTACAGACTGGTATCAAAGCGATCGACGCGATGATCCCTGTAGGTCGTGGACAGCGTGAGCTAGTGATCGGTGACCGTCAGACAGGTAAAACAGCTGTTTGTATCGACACGATCCTTAACCAAAAAGAATTTTACGATGCAGGTCAACCTGTATTCTGTATATATGTTGCTGTAGGTCAGAAAAACTCTACTGTAGCTAACATCGTTCGCGTGTTGGAAGAAAGAGGCGCATTACCTTATACGGTAGTTGTTTCTGCTTCTGCTGCGGATCCTGCACCTATGCAATTCTACGCGCCAATGGCGGGTGCTGCTATCGGAGAGTACTTCCGTGATACAGGACGTCCGGCATTGATCGTTTATGATGACTTGTCAAAACAAGCGGTAGCATACCGTGAGGTGTCTTTATTATTGAAACGTCCTCCAGGCCGTGAGGCATACCCAGGAGACGTATTCTACCTTCACTCCCGTTTATTGGAGCGTGCTGCGAAAATCAACACTTCTGATGATATCGCACGTAACATGAACGACCTTCCTGAGTCTATCAAGCACTTGGTTAAAGGTGGTGGTTCATTAACAGCACTTCCGATCATCGAAACTCAAGCGGGTGACGTATCGGCTTATATCCCTACCAACGTAATTTCCATTACTGACGGTCAGATCTTCTTGGAATCGAACTTGTTCAACGCAGGTATCCGTCCAGCGATCAACGTAGGTATCTCGGTATCCCGTGTAGGTGGTAACGCGCAGATCAAATCAATGAAGAAAGTTGCTGGTACCTTGAAATTAGATCAAGCACAGTTCCGTGAATTGGAAGCTTTTGCTAAATTCGGTTCTGACCTAGATGCGGCTACAAAAGCAGTATTAGATAAAGGTATCCGTAACGTGGAGATCCTTAAACAAGGTCAATATTCACCAGTATCTGTAGAGAAGCAAGTAGCGATCATCTACGCAGGTACAAAAGGTTTACTACGTAATGTTCCAGTTGCTAAAGTAAGAGAATTCGAAAACGAATACTTGACGCAATTAGAGCAACGTCATCCAGAAGTATTGTCAGCGTTGAAAGCTGGTAAGTTCTCTGATGAGTTAACTGACGTATTAGAAAAAGTAGCTAAGGAATTAGCATCTAAATATTAATTAGTCCTTAAGTGGGATTTAGATAATAGATGATAGATAATAGATGTTAGATTATAGATAAGAGACCTTACATCTAATATCTACCGTCTAATATCTAACATCTACTATAAAACATATATGGCAAATTTAAAAGAAGTTAGAAACCGGATTACCTCCGTATCCTCTACGCAACAGATTACCAAAGCGATGAAAATGGTATCTGCAGCGAAGTTGAAACGTGCGACGAATGCAATCGTTCAATTGCGTCCTTATGCGACTAAATTGAGAGAGATTTTAGCGCAAGTTTCAGCATCTGTAGAGGGCAATAACTCGCCTTTTACCCAAGATCGTATCCCTACGAAGGTGTTGATCATCGTGGTGACTTCCAATAGGGGTTTGGCGGGGGCTTTTAATGCGAATGCTATCAAAACGGCAAACAACTTGATCGCGAATAAATATGCAGATCAATTTGCCAGAGGCGATGTGAGCATTATTGCTATCGGTAAAAGAGGTCATGATTTCTTCACTAGACGTAGCTTCAATGTTATTGGTAACCATAATGAACTTTTCAATAATCTAGATTTTGAAAATGTTTCTAAGGTTACTGAATATGCCATGGAGCAGTTCAAAGAAGGAAATATTGACCGTGTTGAGGTGGTTTATAACCAATTCCGTAATGCTGCTGTTCAGATTTTGACTTCCGAGCAAATCTTACCTCTATTGCCAGAAGAGAAAAATGAAGATGTAGCTGAATTGGATTATATCATCGAGCCATCGAAAGAAAAGATCATTGAAGAGCTTATTCCAAAAGCGATCAAGATCCAGTTGTACAAAGCAGTATTGGATTCGAATGCTTCGGAACATGGTGCGCGTATGACTGCAATGGATAAAGCGACAGAGAATGCGGGTGATTTATTGCGTCAATTGAAATTGTCGTACAACCAAGCACGTCAGGCTGCTATTACAACCGAGTTAACAGAGATTGTTTCCGGTGCTGCAGCGCTATCCAACGGATAATAAAACAATTAAATTCTATAAGGAAAAGCCATGATTTATTCATGGCTTTTTTTATTTCAGAGAAGCATCAAATGCATTTCCGATATTCTCTCCCCTTCTCAATTTCTGACCATTATCCTTCTTTTGTCAAAAAAATAGTTTTTTCTTTTATTTCTAGGCATATTGGCTATTTTTGTTTTTAACTCAAAAGCAAACGAATTCTTTTTTAGTTGGTTCAATGTGATAGACCAGCTTTTTTTAGATTTATTTATTGTTGTTATGGCCAAGAAATTATATGTATCCAATTCTACAGAGTCCAGTCGGATGTTTAAAAATGACTTTCTGGAGTCGCTAACCAAGGTGCATTGGTCGGTTCCTTTGATCTTTTGGATCCCGGTTATTGTGTTCTTTGTTTGGAGGGCTTTGGTACCTGGAGATCTTTCTGTGGGAACTGTAATCGGGTATTACCTGTTTGGATTAGCCTTTTGGACCTTGGCGGAATATGTACTGCACAGGTGGGTTTTTCATTATGAACCGAGTTCTAAATGGGGACAACGGATACATTTTATCTTTCATGGTGTGCATCACGATTTTCCGAAGGATAGGTTGAGGTTGGTAATGCCATTGTCGGCAAGTATTCCAATGGCTGCAATTATTTATTTTCTTTTCAGTTTATTTTTTGGAGAGTATACTTTGGGAGCATTTTTTGGTGGTTTTTTGATGGGGTATTTGATTTATGATGAGTGCCATTATGCCATGCACCATGCGAATTTTAAATCGGGGTTGTTTAAGAAGATTAAAGATCATCATATGTTGCATCATTATGCAGAACCGGATAGGGGATTTGGTGTGAGTTCGATGATTTGGGATGTGATTTTTGGCTCTGGGTTTAAGAGGGGGAGAGGGAAGTAGGGGAACTTTACCCGTCATTGCGAGGAACTTTATCCGTCATTGCGAGGAACGAAGCAATCTTTACACATATCGGAAGGTTGCTTCGTTCCTCGCAATGACGAAGAAAATTTTGCTTCGTTGTGCCTCCTCGCATTAACGATGAAAAGATTGCTTCCTCGTGCCTCCTCGCAATGACGATGGTTCGTCGAGAAACCCTTACCAGCGAATCAACGCCGATCCCCACGTAAAGCCAGCGCCAAAGGCTGCTAAACAAACCAAATCCCCATCCTTTATCTTTCCTTGTTCCCAGGCTTCACATAATGCAATCGGCACAGATGCAGCCGTCGTATTCCCATATTTTTGAATATTATTAAAAACCTGATCATCTCCCAATCCTAACGTCTTCTGTACAAATTGCGAGATCCGCAAATTCGCCTGATGCGGGATCAACATATCAATATCCGTAGATTTCAAATTATTCTTTGCCAAAGCCTCGCCAATCACCTCCGGAAACTTCACTACCGCCTTTTTGAAAACCGCCTGACCATCCATATAAGGAAATGCAGATCCATCCTCCAACATCTCTTTGGTCATCAACATCTCTCCCAATTCCACATCCGGCCATTTCGGCATCTCCTCTAAATAATAACCTGCGGATGCTCCTGGAAAGTACATCGCCAATTTCTCGGCATCAGCACCATCCGAATGCAGGTGGGTACTCAAAATTCCTTTCCCTTCCTCCGTTGTTGGCTGTAGCACCACAGCACCGGCACCATCACCAAAGATGACCGAAACGGCTCTTCCTCGTGTCGAGAAATCCAACGCAAAGGAATGTTTCTCCGATCCCACTACCAGGATGTTCTTATACATTCCGGTTTTAATGAACTGATCGGCGATAGAAAGAGCATAGACAAAACCCGAACATTGATTCCTAACATCCAAAGCGCCAATTTCTTTCATCCCCATTTCCCGTTGCAACAACACCCCACATCCCGGAAAGTAATAATCCGGCGATAAGGTCGCAAAAATCACGAAATCGATCTCTTCTGCTGTAGTATTCGCACGTTCAATGGCAATCTTGGAGGCTTCCACAGCCATGCTGGTTGTTGTTTCACCAATACGATCCGCATAACGGCGTTCCTTTATCCCGGTACGCTCTTGGATCCACTCATCACTAGTTTCCATAAATCTAGTGAGATCATTATTTGTATATACGTTTTTTGGGACGTAGTATCCCAAACCAGCAATCTTTGACTGAAACATAGGGTTATTTTAAGTAAACAATTCAGCTAAAATAAAGAATTATTTGAAAAATAAGCTATTTTTGCCTTATGAGCGTAGAGGTTGAACAGGAAACATTTACTCTAGAAGAGATATTGGCCGGAACCAAGGAATCCAATAAACTGATCCTTTGGAACGATGACATCAATACTTTTGATCATGTCATTTATTGTCTGATGCATTATTTGCAGTACTCTGAAGAGGAAAGTGCCCGGATTGCCTGGACCGTTCATACCAAAGGAAAATGTGCCATTCTGGAAGGTTCCTACACCGAGATGGAAGTTTACCGAAAAGTCCTTAAATCTGAAGGATTGACTGTGTCGATTGAATAGAAAACAGCGTAATCTTGTATAGAAAGCAGCGTAATAATGCAGTTACGATAGGCTTGGTTCATATTATAATATGCATTTTTGCGGATGTAAATCACAACGTTACATCTATATGCTATTTAGAAAACTTTCTATTTCGATCCTTTTTTTATTTCCCGTAATCTTATTCGCACAACAAGTTACCATCCAGGGTTCTGTAGTCAAACAGGATAGTGTAAGTCCGGCGGTTGGGGCAAGCGTAAGCTTATTATCCACCGTAAATCGTGCTTATATCCGTGGACAACAAGCTGGCGAAAACGGTAGATTCAGTATCCAACAGGTCGATCCAGGGACCTATCATCTCCAGATTACCTTTCAAGGGTACCAAACTTATACCCGTGAGAACTTCGTGGTAAAAGCCAATGAAGATATCAACTTGGGTAAGATATCCCTACAAGAACAAGGTGAATTGATCTCCGAAGTCGTTGTACAGGGAAGGACACCCGATCTACAGATCGGAATCGATAAAAAAGTATTTGATGTTTCCCAGAGTATGGTCAGTGTAGGAGGTTCTGCACAAGATCTATTGGGCAATGTGCCTACTTTACAGGTGCAATCCGATGGATCCATCAGTTTAAGAGGCTCATCCAATGTTCGTATCCTGGTGGATGGTAAGGAATCTGCCATGGCCGGTTCTGATATCAATGCCTTCTTGCAATCTTTACCTGCAGATGCGATCTCCAAGGTAGAGATCATGACGAACCCATCTGCGAAACACGATGCGGAAGGGCAATCCGGAATTGTAAACATCATCCTAAAGAAAAATATCCGCACAGGTTTGAACGGTTCGGTTAATGCTTCCATTGGATCCTACGAGAATGCCAATGCGGGTCTTACCCTGAATTACAGACCTGGAAAAGTAAATTATTTCGGAAGCTATAATTTTAGCCGTAGAAACATGGTCGGTGGAGGATATACCGATAACACCGATTATATCAACGGACAGATCACAGATGCAAGTCCGAGGACCTATTCAACGGATGAAAGTAAACGATTGGGCTATAATCATACCGTACGTTTAGGAACAGATTATTATGCGTCGGATAAAACAACCTTAAGTTTAGCAGGAAACCTGAGTTTCCGTGATAATGATAGGACACAAGATATTAATTATACCTACTGGAATATTCCAGACTATGGTTCCAGCAGTTTCCGTAAATCTGCACAGGCAGAAAAGGATTTTGGTGTAGACCTGATGTTTGATTTTAAACAGGAATTCAAACGTGAGGGCGAGGAATTGTTGGCAAATATATCCTTTGGTAATGATGAGGAGGATGGTACGAACGATTTCCATCAGACATATGCCAGCAATAGAAAAGACCTGGTCCGCCAGAATACCACCTCCGAAAGAGGACAGAACTGGAACTTCCAATTGGATTATACATTGCCATTTGCTGAAGACCATAAACTGGAAGCTGGTTACCGCTCGATTATCCGTACCTCTCAAGACCACCAGTATTCGGAGTTGATGGATACCCTGAGCAATAGCTTCCTGCCGGACTATAACGTAAGCAATGATTTTGACATGAACAGTACCGTTCATGCCTTATACGCCAATTATCAAAAGAAATTAACCTCCAAATTTGGTGCACAGATCGGTTTAAGGGCAGAACAAGCCTATTTAAACTCTACCTATTATTCTTTGGATCCATCTATTCCAGAAAATCAACGAGCTACTGATGGGAAGCTGGATTACTTCCGTCTTTACCCAAGCTTGTTCTTGAGTTATGATGTGGGTGAAGGAAACAGCGATAAAGTACAATTGAGCTATACACGTAGGGTAGAGCGTCCTCGTGGCTGGCAAGTGAATCCTTTTCTGGATATCTCTGATGAGCAGAACTATCGCCAAGGTAACCCGAATCTAATGCCACAGGATATCCATGCGGTAGAATTGAGTTTCTCAAAATTCTATGATAACTGGAACTTTGTTTCATCGGCCTATTACCGTCGAGTAAACGATATGTTCCAACCTTTCATCTATCCAGATTCCTTGATCCAGGACATTGTTGGTGATCGTAGTAACATCACCTATTCAAAATGGGAAAATGTAGCGAACAATAATTCCATGGGATTCGAGTTGATCTCCAAGATCAATGTATTCAAATGGTGGGATCTTACGGCCAATGCCAACTTATTCTACATGAATATAGAGCCGAAATCAGGATTTGATGTTCGTTCGTCCTCTAGTTTCAACTACCATGGTAACCTGACGACCAATGTGAAATTCACACCGACATTCTCGGCTCAGGTGCGTGGAGATTATCGTAGTGGAATGAAAACCCTTCAGGGAGAAATGAAGCCAATGACCGGCGTTGATGTGGCATTACGCAAGGATTTATTCAACAACAAAGCGAATATCATGTTCAATGTAAGGGACGTGTTCAACAGCCGTCGTTTTGAAATGGAGAACTACCTTCCGGATAAAAAAATCAACTTTTCACACCGTTGGATGCGTAGAATGTTCACCCTATCTTTCTCCTACCGTTTCGGAATTCAGGACATGAGCAAAAAGAAGCGTGAAGAAAATGGGGATATGGATGATATGGGCGGACAACAATTTTAATTCTTGTTTTTACGATTTGTTTAATTAAATTTAGTCCTTCAAATAAATCAACTATAACTATGAAGAGAAACTTTGTGTTCATTTTGATAGGCGCGATTGGGCTTACCTTTGCTGCCTGTGCAAGCAAAAGTTCAACAGTAACAAACCAAACAGGACCAGCGTATGAATTAGAGAATCTTCCAAAAGTAAACATCAAGGATTTCAAAAAGAACTCCGCAGGTGCTTATGTTTTGTTTGATGGATCTTCTTTAAATGGCTGGAGAGGTTACAACAAGAATCATGTCCCTAATAAATGGGGTATTGAGGATGGTACCTTAAAATTCTCGAAAACTCCAAAAGGGGTTGATAAGGCTGAAGGTGGAGATATTATCTTTGCCCACGACTTTAAAAACTTCGAATTGGAATTTGAATGGAAAATTTCTCATGCTGGAAACTCGGGCGTATTTTTCCTAGCAAAAGAAGTGAAAGGACAACCAATCTATGTATCGAGTCCGGAATACCAATTGTTGGATAACCAAAACCATCCTGATGCGAAGCAGGGGGTTGATGGCAACCGTAAATCGGCTTCCTTATACGATATGATCCCTGCAAAACCTCAGAATTCATTCCCTGCGGGCGAATGGAACCGAGCGAAAATTGTAGTGAACAAAGGAAAAGTAACACATTTTCAAAATGACGAGAAGGTCGTTGAATATACGTTATGGACTCCAGAATGGACAGCATTGTTGCAAGCGAGTAAGTTTTCGCAGGCAAAATGGCCATTGGCGTTCGAATTGTTAAATAATGTAGGTGGCAAAACGAAATCAGGTGTGATCGGATTCCAAGATCATGGCGATGATATCTGGTTGAAAAATGTTACCGTAAAAGTATTGTAATGTTGAAGAAATTCAAGTTTATGAAAGAGAGCCTATTAAGCTCTCTTTTTTGTATAGGAATTTTTATGCTTCAGGCGCAAGAGCTGACCTGGCGAAATCCATTGACAGAAAAGGTGATCCAGGGGAGATCGAAAGAAGTGTTGGAATCGGATGGTTTTGCACGTCTGCCTTTGGCTTTGAAGGAGTCGGTAAGAGAACCAGTCTGGAATTTGGGTAATCAATCTGCAGGGGTTTATATTGATTTTAAAACTGCCGCGGAAGAGATTACGGTGAAGTATCAGGTTAAGGGAGCATTGAACATGCCGCATATGCCGAGTACGGGGGTGAGTGGATTGGATTTGTATGCGAAGGATCCTCAGGATAATTCCTGGAAATGGGCGCATGGGGGCTATAGTTTTAAGGATACGATTACTTATACTTTTAAGAACTTAGGTTCGCATCCTAGTTATGAGTATCGATTGTACCTGCCTATGTACAATAAGGTGGAATGGATGGAAATAGGAACTTCAAGTGCAGAGCCGATTTCTTTTTTGAAATCGGAGGGTAAGCCTATTGTGGTTTATGGGACCAGTATTGCACAAGGTGCTTGTGCGACCAGGCCAGGATTGGGCTGGACGAATATATTGGGAAGGAATTTTGAGCAGGAAGTGATCAATCTGGCTTTTTCAGGAAATGGAAGGTTGGAGCAACCTATTCTTGATCTGATCAATAAGGTGGATGCATCCGTTTATATTTTGGATTGTATTCCGAATTTGGGATTGACGAAGGATAGGGATGCGGCGAAGTTAAAGGCTTTGATTGAGCATGCCGTGGAGTTTTTGCGGAAAGATCATCCCACTACGCCGATCATTATGGCGGAGCATAGTTCGAGCGAGGTGCCGGGGATCTTGAACGGGAAGCCCAATGATAATTTTAAGGAGAGCTCGAGGATTGGTAGAGAGACGATAGATGGTTTGAAGAAAAAAGGGGTGAAGAATTTGTATTGGTTGAGTAGTGAGGATATTGGGCTGGATATTGATAATACGGTTGATTATGCGCATCCGAATGATATTGGGATGGAGAAGATCGCTAAGGCTTATAAGGAGTTGTTGAGGAAGGTTTTGAGATAATGGTTTTGAATTAATGTGACAGGTATTAGTCCGCCCTGCGTCATTGCGAGGATTTTTACGTCATTGGGCCGCCTTGCGTCATTGGGCGGCCCTTCGTCATTGCGAGGAGGCACGACGAAGCAATCTTTAGCTTGTCATCCTGAGCGTAGTCGAAGGATCTGTACGCATATATCCGAACAGATGCTTCGACTACGCTCAGCATGACATTTGGAAAGATTGCTTCGTTCCTCGCAATGACGGGCAACCTCGCAATGACGCCCCCGCGCTATGCTGCCACCCCTAAAAAATATCCTGCAATTCCTTCAGATCCACAATCATATACTCCACATCCTCCGGCTTATCCTTATCCCCTGGATTAAAAAATATCGCTTCCAAACCAGCGTTCTTCGCTCCGCGAACATCCGCATCCAAATTATCCCCGATCATTACCGCATGTTCCTTCTCCGCTTTCCCATTATCCAAAGCATGCTTAAAAATCCTAGGATCCGGCTTATTAATCCCAACAATCTCCGAAATCACGATCGTCTCAAAATAAGGGTACAACTTACTATGCTCCAATTTCTTTTCACAGGCCTCTTTAAAACCATTTGAAATCAGATGCAACCGATACTTTCCCTGCAAATAAGCAAGAGTTTCATGCGCATGGGGAAATAAATTCGTCTTGGTCGGGCAAATCGCCAAATACTCCTCCTCAAAAGCCACAGGAAACAACCCAGGATCCACACCCAACTGACTAAACGTATCAGCAAACCTCAATTTTCTTAAGGTCGCCTTATCGATCTTGCCATGATGGTACAGGTCCCATAACCGATGGTTATTCACGGTATACGTCTCAATAAATTCATCCGAATTCTGTCGCTGAAAAAGATCGTGGAAATTAAATTTATAATAGAGATCATGTAAGGTCTCTTCGGCGTTTCTATCAAAATCCCAGATAGTATGATCCAGGTCGAAAAACAGATGCTTTTTATCTTTGAACATGTACAAATATACAGGCTTTCCAAAGGGCAGTCAAACCTGTTTCTAAGCCTACTGTCATATTCTTTTGCGCGTTTTCGATTACATCCGTATTTAAGTACCTTTGCGGTTGGAATTTCATTATGAGGAAGGCATTATTTCTTTTTTATTTCTTGTTTTTTTATGCGATCACGCAATTGCTTTGGTGGGGATTCATCTTGATCAAATTTGAACCAGACCGGAAGGGTATGATCATTGGTGAAGGCTTGATCTTCTTTTTGATCTTTATCTGGGGTGCTTTTCGCCTCAAAAAACATGTTAGAAGAGAACATGAAAATAACCAACAGCAGCAGAACTTCCTTTTGGCCATTACCCATGAGCTGAAATCGCCTTTGGCATCTGTAAAACTCTACATCCAAACCATTCTAAAACGCGATCTGGACAGGGAACAGCAAAAGGTTTTCCTCTCTAACTCTTTAAAAGATATCGAACGTTTGGACGACTTAGTGGAGAATGTGTTACTTACCACCAAGTTGGAGAATAGGGCTTACCAATTGCCAAAAGAAGTGTTCAACATGACGGAGTTGGTCGAGCAGGTGATCGATCGATTGCAGAAGAATGCCTGTAAATCCCAGGTCATCAAAGCAGAATTGGATGAGGATATTGAAATCAAAGCGGATAAATTTGCGATTACGAACGTAATCACCAACCTGGTGGAGAACGCGGTGAAATATTCACCACCCTGCGCCACGGTCTCCGTCAATCTGAATAAACAAGGACAAAACCTGTTATTTTCTGTTGCCGATCATGGGGAAGGAATTCCCGATGACGAAAAAAAACTTATATTTAATAAGTTTTATCGCGTCGGCAGCGAAGCTACCCGCAAAACCAAAGGAACCGGTTTGGGGTTATATATCGTAAAAACAGTATTACAAAAACACAATGCTTCCATTCGGGTAAAGGACAATAAACCCTCAGGAAGTATTTTTGAAGTAACATTTGAAAACTATGCAAGCTAAACAACGTATACTTCTGGTTGAAGACGAAGAACATTTATTGGAAGCTATCAAATTGAACCTGGAGCTGGAAGGCTATCGGGTGACTACAGCTACGGACGGTAAAAAGGCCTTGAAACTATTTAAGGAAGAACGCTTCAATTTGATCATATTGGATGTGATGATTCCAGAGATCGATGGATTTCAGGTTGCTGAAACCATTCGTCTGCAAAACTCTGAAGTTCCAATCATGTTCTTGACCGCCAAGAACAGTTCCGAAGATCGGATCACCGGTTTGAAAAAAGGAGCTGATGATTATTTGGTGAAGCCTTTCAACCTGGAAGAACTTATTCTACGTGTTTCCAACCTGATCCGTCGTGGAATGAAAGGGGATGACCTGAAAGAACTTAATTCCTACACCATTGGTGATAAGACCATCTATTTCAATTCCTTCGAATTGCACCATGCAGATGGCAGCATCTCTTCCTTGACCAAAAAGGAAACGATGTTGTTGAAATTATTGATCGAACGCAGGAATGAGGCTGTTTCACGTGAACAGATCCTGGAAACTGTCTGGAACTATGATGTTTATCCATCTACACGTACCATCGACAATTTCATCCTGACTTTCCGTAAATATTTTGAACCTGATCAGAAACATCCTATTTATTTCCATTCCATCCGTGGTGTGGGCTATAAATTCACGGACAACCAGAATTAAATTAGCAGATGACCAATAATGCACGTAAAATAGTAATCGCTATTGCGGTTGCTTTTCTATTGTATGCCATATATGCCAAGCATTATAATATTGCGGTTTACATATTTGGTGGGATCGCCTACCTGACCTGGAGTTATTTTAAGGAAGGTACGGTCTATTTAGCTACTCAAGCATTCCATAAACAGGATTACGAACGAACCAAAGCTTTATTGGCGGAGATCAAGAATCCCGATCAATTGCGCAAAGGTCGTCGTAATTTCTATGAATTCATGATGGGAAACATCGCTTTGAAAGAGGAGCGGGTAGATGAGGCGGAATACCACTTCCAAATGGCATCCCGTTTGCCATGGCGAAAAGATAATGAAAAGGGCATGGTATTGATCAATCTGGCAAATATCAACCTGAGAAAAAAAGAATACGAACGGGTGACTACCTATTTGGACCTGGCCGAAAAGCTTAAGCTAACGGCGCGCCAGGTTTCCATCATAGAAAAAATCAGAAACGAAGTAAATAAACATATATAGTGAACAACAATTTAAAGAATGATCTATTGATCCGTACTGCCTTATCGCAGCCTACGGAACGACCTCCTGTATGGATGATGCGTCAAGCAGGACGGTTCATGAAGGAATATTGGGAAATTAAGAACAAATATTCTTTCTTGGAGATGTGCAAAACTCCAGAGATTGCGGCGGATGTAACGATGTTGCCGATCGATCTATTGGGGGTTGATGCTGCCATTTTGTTTTCGGATATTTTGGTTACGCCAGAGGCTATGGGAGGTGACCTTTCCTTCGAGCAGGGTGTAGGGCCGCGTTTCTCAAACCCGGTTAGAAACCTTCAAGATGCAGAAAACCTGAATGTAGATTGTTTGGACAAATTGCAATATGTGGCTGATGCGATCAAGGTGATCCAACAACGTTTGGATGGAAAAGTGCCTTTGATCGGATTTGCAGGTGCACCTTTTACGATCTTGAGTTATTTGGTAGAGGGCGCTTCGTCCAAGGATTTTAAACGTACGAAGACTTTACTGAATAATGAGCCGGAATTGGCGCATTATATCCTTCAAAAAATTGCTGATGTGACGATAGGTTATTTGAACATGCAGGTGGAGGCGGGTGTAAATGCCCTTCAATTGTTCGATAGCTGGGCATTGGCGCTTTCTTGGAACGATTACCAAGAGTTTGGCCATAAATACAATAAATATATTTTGGATAATATTAATCGTAAGGATATTCCAGTGATCTCTTTCTGTAAAGGAAGTTCGGTATTTGCGCCTATTATGGCAGAAGCAAAGCCGGACGTGGTTTCGGTGGATTGGAATGCGGATCTGTTGAATATCAAGAAATCTTTACCTGCTGGAATGGCGGTACAAGGAAACTTGGATCCTTTTGTATTGTATGCGGATAAACCGGTGATCAAGAAGAAGATCTTGGATCTTTTTGAAAGGATGAGAGGGGAAGATGGTTTTATTTTTAACCTCGGGCATGGTATTATGCCGGATATCCCTTTTGATAACGTGAAATACGCGGTAGAGGTTATCAAGGATTTTAGGTATTAGGCTTTCTCCTCGGGAGATTAATTGACATTGCGAGGAGGTTTACTCCGTCATTGCGAGTAGGTTTTCCCGTCATTGCGAGGAAGCTTTCCCGTCATTGCGAGGAGGTACGACGAAGCAATCTTTAGCCATGTATGTCGTCCTGAGCGTAGTCGAAGGATCTGTACGGTAGTATACGAACAGATGGTTCGACTACGCTCACCATGACATGGTTAAAGATTGCTTCGTTCCTCGCAATGACGTGTGAGGTTGCTCGCAATGACGTGTGAGGTTCCTCGCAATGACGTTGTGTTCCTCACAATGACGGATAACGTCCCTCATTATGAAGTTTTTTCTTTTCGTACCTTTGTAATAAATACTTAAAAATGCTTTATCTATACGCCAAGTCTATTCATATCATTTTTGTAGTTTGCTGGATGGCGGGCCTGTTCTACATGCCACGCCTTTTTGTTTACCACACCGAAGCAAAACAAAAATCAGATATCGAATACCAAGTGCTTCATAAGCAATTTAACATCATGGAAAGCCGGTTATGGTGGGTAATTACAACTCCCTCCATGTACTTAGTAATCGCCTCGGCCCTCGTCATGTTATATGTCAACCCCGGATTATTATCCATGGGTTGGATGCATATGAAACTGGCCTTTGTACTCGGATTAGTAATCTACCATTTTATTTCTCAAAGGATCATGTTTAAGCTGAGGGATGGGAATTCAACCTGGACATCAACCCAGTTGCGTCTTTGGAATGAAGTTTCTACCATTATCTTATTTGCGATTGTATTTTTGGTGGTATTGAAATCAACGATAGGTTGGGTATTTGGAGTAACAGGAATTATCGGATTAGGTGTTTTGTTGATGGTGCTGGTAAAGCTTTATAAGCGCTATCGAAAATCTAAAGGAGAAAACGTAGATTAGGACTATAAAACGTAGGCTAGAACTCTGCACCAAAGACTAAAATTATACAAAAGAGACTAAAATTATAATTATGAAAAAGCTATTGACCATATTATTTTGTGGGGTATTATTTATTGGAAGCAGTCAGGCACAGGAGCATAAATGGGCTTTTGGATTTTATGGCGATGTGCAGATGGAAAGTCCAACTTATGATGGGAGTTTTGGTGTGCAAGGAAAGTATGATCTGACAAATTATCAAGCTTTACAGGCCCAGGTTTATGGTAGAGGTGGATATATTGCCGTAGGTGCAGATTATTTGGTGAATGTGTTTAACAAGGAAAAATCTAATTTCAATATTTTTTTAGGTCCGGGGATTAGTCAGGATTTTTATACCTATGATTTTACGATCGATGGGGATGTGGAAGGACCTATTAGAAGAAAAGAGAATTATACGAATGCGATTGGACAAGTGGGTGTGAGTTATTATTTTCCCTCAGTTGATTTATCGATTTATACAGGGTATAAGTTGAAGTATCAATTTGCTTCGGAAGCGATAGATCCCAATTATGTGATGATAGGGGTGAGGTATCATATTTGGTAACGTCATTGCGAGGAGGTACGACGAAGCAATCTTTACACTAACCGAAAGATTGCTTCGTTCCTCGCAATGACGGGGAAAGTTCCTACTCTCCGAAACACAAATACTTAATTTCCATATACTCCTCCAACCCATATTTCGAGCCTTCCCTTCCCAATCCACTCTGTTTCACCCCGCCAAAAGGAGCCGAAGCATTCGAAATCAAGCCTGCATTAATTCCTACCATCCCAGCTTCCAATTGCTCCGCAACCCTAAAACATTGCTTCACATTTTCACTGTAAAAATAAGATGCCAAACCAAAAGGCGTATCATTTGCCATTTTTACCCCCTCATCTTCCGTTTTAAATTTAAATAGCGCACATACAGGACCAAAGGTTTCCTCACTTGCAATCAAGCTTTCCGGACTTACATTAGAAAGCACGGTAGGTTCATAAAACAAATCCTTGATCACTTTTCCACCGGTTTCAATCTTCGCCCCTTTGGCCAACGCATCCGCCACATGATGCTCCACTTTTTCCAACCCAGACTTATTGATCAATGGACCAACCTGCGTCGTTTTCTTCAATCCATTTCCAACCACCAAATTCTTAACCGCGGCTGTCAACTTCTTGCAAAATTCTCCATAAACATCCTCCTGCACATAAAACCTATTTATGGAAACACAGGTCTGCCCCGTATTACGAAACTTCCCAGCTATAGCTCCCTTAACCGCCAGATCAATATCCGCATCATTAAAAACCAAGAATGGCGCATTCCCTCCCAATTCCAAAGAGATTCTTTTGATGGTGCTCGCAGCCTGCTCCATCAAAGTCCGACCAACCTCCGTAGATCCCGTAAAAGATATTTTTCTTACCAATTCACTAGTCGCCAATTCTTTTCCAATCCCTTTACTATCCTTCGAAGTGATCACATTGAGCACACCTTTTGGAAATCCTGCCATATCCGCCAGCTTAGCCAAAGCAATGGCCGAAAAAGGGGTTTGAGATGCCGGTTTAAGAACCACAGTACATCCTGCCACCAATGCCGGAGCCACTTTCCTCGTAATCATAGCAAGCGGAAAGTTCCAAGGCGTAATGGCGGCCACCACACCAATACCCTGTTTGATCGTCTGAAGCCTGGTATTACCAGCTAGGGAAGGAATAGTTTCCCCGTAAGCACGTTTCCCTTCCTCAGCAAACCATTCCATAAAAGAATTGGCATAATCCACTTCTGTTTGAGATTCATTGATGGGCTTTCCACTTTCCAAGGTCATGATTTCCGCTATCTCATCCCGATGTTCATTGATCAATTCAAAAAGCCTTCTAACCAACTTTGATCTTTCGCCTACAGGCGTTGATTTCCAGCTTTTCCAAGCCTTGTCTGCTGTTTTAATGAATTTCTGACAGTCTTTTACCGTAAGATCCGGCAACGAGCCGATGGGTTTTAAAGTTGCTGGATTGATTACTTCAAATGTCTTTTCGGAAGATAAAAAGGAACCGTTATGATAAGCTTTTTCGATAAAAAGTGAATTCTTCATGATGCTTTGTTTTATGAATTCTTGCTGAAAATTATAAATAACCCTATAATTTCTGGATTCTTGGTATGATTTATGGAACAGTGAAGGTAAAGTTTTGTTTCGACCTACATGTTGCAAAAAAGTAATATTATAGATCAATTACAAACGATGTGAAGGAAACTTTTTATTATAGTTCGCTTCGGAGTTAAACCATACTGAAAGTATACCTAAAGTATGTAAAATGTATGCTTTACCTACTTTCCGCCTACTTTAACCCTGCTTTAAACCTACTTAAACTACGATTCTTACCCAAATTCAAACATATTTTGAAGTCATAGGTTAGAAACAACCTCGAGAAAATGGATAATAAACGTAAAAAAGGAGGGCGTATAAATTTGTTAATCAACAAATTATACGCCCTCCTTAGACATTAGATAATAGATTATAGATAATAGACAACTGTAAGGCGCCCAAGGTCTAACATCTATTATCTAACATCTATCATCTAAAATTACAGATTACTCAACGTATGACCCATACGGTCTCTTTTTGTTTTCAGGTATTCCGTATTATAAGGATTCGGTTCGATTTCGATCGGCACATTATCCACAATCTCCAAACCATAGCCAATCAATCCGGCACGTTTGGTAGGATTATTAGACATTAAACGCATTTTGGTTACTCCCATATAACGCAATATCTGTGCACCAACTCCATAATCCCTAAGATCAGCTTTAAAACCTAACTGCAGGTTTGCATCCACCGTATCCACGCCTTCTTCTTGAAGTTTATAGGCGTGCAGCTTATTGATCAGGCCGATTCCTCTACCTTCCTGGTTCATATAAACAATAATTCCCTTACCTTCTTTTTGGATCATCTCCATGGATTTGTGAAGTTGTGGTCCACAATCGCAACGGCAAGAACCGAAGATATCCCCAGTAACACAAGAGCTATGAACACGAACCAAGATCGGTTCATCTTCTGCCCATTCGCCTTTATAAAGAGCTAAGTGCTGCTCACCAGTATTCTTCTGAGTAAAGGCCTTCATTTTGAAATCCCCCCATTCGGTTGGCATCTCAACAGAAACCTCTTCCTGGATTAACGTATCATGTTTTAAACGATATTCGATCAGATCCTCAATCGAGATGATCTTCAGGTCAAAACGCTCCGCTACTTTGATCAAATCAGGTAGCCTTGCCATTTCGCCATCATCCTTTAGGATTTCAACCAATACCCCTGCAGGTTCAAAACCAGCTAAACGCGCTAAATCCACGGAAGCTTCGGTATGACCAGTTCTACGCAATACACCGCCATCCTTCGCGATCAGCGGGAAGATATGGCCTGGACGACCTAATTCTTCCGGACGAATATTAGGATCGATCAATGCTTTTATGGTTTTCGAACGGTCGGATGCAGAGATACCTGTCGTACAGCCGTAACCTTGAAGATCCACAGAAACCGTAAAGTTGGTTTCATAAACGGCAGTATTTTGGTTAACCATTAAACCCAGATTAAGCTCACGACAACGTTCTTCGGTTAAAGGTGCACATACCAATCCTCTACCATGGGTAGCCATAAAATTGATCACTTCAGGGGTAGCATTGCGTGCAGCAGTAACAAAATCGCCTTCATTCTCACGGTCTTCATCGTCTACTACGATAATGACTTTTCCAGCTCTGATATCCTCGATTGCTTCTTCAATCGTGTTTAATTTAATATCCATTAGTTTTAAATAAGTGTACAAAGGTAACGGTTAATTAGGACTTATTTATAAGTAAGTTGTCATAAATATGCCCTCGGGCGTCTTTCGGGAGTACATGGAAATGGGCCTGATAAACCTTACTGAAATGATGGGCATATTTGAAACCTATGAGGAAAGCGATTTCCTTGATCTCCAAATCCGTATTCACCAACATATCCTGCGCACGATCCATCCGGCATTTGCGTAAATAGCGCATCACGGTTATGCCATAAACCTGTTTGAAAATCGTTTTAAGTTTGAATTCATTGATCCCAAATTGACGAACAAGAGTAACAATATGTATATCTTCATGGCTATTTTCCTCTAAGTATGTTTTTATTTCTTTGATTATTTTCAAATCGATGTTTGAACATTTCAAATTCCTGGTATCCTTACTTGCCTCCATCCGTATTATTATCCCTTTTTTGTTATTGATGGGTAAACAAATCTAATACTTTTGTGGTGTTATTTATAATTATTCTAAATAATTTTCTGAAAATTACATCACCTTGGGGAATAGAAATTTTATTATGCTAATACGTATCAATATGTAATTAAATTTAAAATTAACAAGCTTTCTGATTTTCTTCACGCTGTTCTCGAATGCTCAGACTGGTATCAAAGGTGTAATTTCTGATAAGGAAGGACAACCCTTAAGCCAAGTGAGCATCTTGTTCAAAAATGCTTTGCAACAGCTAGAAAAGGAAAGTTACAGTACAGAAAACGGAAGTTTTTCACAAACCATCGGTCCTGGAAAATACCATTTACAGATAAGCCATCAGGGGTATGAAACTTTATATATTGACCAAGTGCTAGTTGAGAAAGGCTTTGTAGACCTTGATACCTTATTTCTATTTTCCGCATCCCAGAAAATAGAAGCCATCACCTTAAAGGCTAGCCCCAGATTTATAGAACAACGTGCTGATCGAATGGTAATGAACATCGAGAACTCCGTACTATCTGATGGAATGACGGCCTTGGAAATATTGGAAAGAGCTCCTGGAGTAAAAGTGAGTGATGATGGGGAGATCCAGATGCGGGGTAAGAAAGATGTCGCGGTGATGATCAATGGAAAGTTATCCTATTTATCCCAAAAGGAATTGACTAGCCTATTGAGAGGAACTTCCTCTTCTTCCGTTAAAAGCATAGAGTTGATCACCAATCCTTCGGCAAAATTTGATGCGCAAGGAATGGGCGGATTGATCAATATCGTTATGAAAAATCAACGTAAGAAAGGGTTCAATGCTACGATCAATGCCTTTGCTGGTGCTGGAAGAAAATTAAGGAATGGCAGTGGGATTAACCTGAATGTTCAACGGGATAAATGGAACCTGTATTCGGCCTATGATTATGCCTTTCGTGGGGAGGAAGAGTATAGGCAATTTGACCGGTTCTTTGAGAAGCTTCCTGCTGAGATTCAAGCAAGGGTATCCAAGCAATATTCCGTGACGGAAGAACCGCTGAATACCCACAACGCTAAGTTTGGGGTGGATTATATTCCTTCATCTAGCCAACTCATCAGTTTGAACTGGACTGGAAATTTTGGAACTTATAAGAACCTGAACCAGGGATATAACAACATTTTATTTGAAAATGGGGAATTGATTTCTAATTCTTTGACGGATAATTCAAACATCAGTACCTGGAACAATCATAATGTGAGTTTGGGTTATGTACATCGGATAGGAGAAAGGGGACATGAAATAACGGCTGATCTTGATTTTCTCCATGCAGCCTATGATGCCGATCAATTATTGATTTCTGATTTTCAACGGACCACATTTCAACAACCCTTTATCTCCAAACGGAAAAACCAAACGCCTTCTGTTACCAAGCTTGCTGTAGCCAAGGTCGATTATCTTCACCAATTAACCGTAAACCAGAAGGTAGAGATAGGATGGAAGAGTAGCGTGATGGAAGCAGACAATAATGCGATCAATGATACATTAAAAGGAGCATCTTGGATCAGGGATCTGGGTACCAGTAATCATTTCCTGTACAAGGAACAGATCCATGCCGGATATCTGAACTACCAGTGGAAGAAGGAGGGATGGAGTTTGCAGGCCGGTCTTCGAGCTGAAAAAACCTTGGCTGATGGCTTGTTATTAACTACTTCTGTGCAACATAAGCGGTCTTACCTGAACTGGTTTCCAAGCGCGACATTAGCAAGGCAATGGAGTGCCCTACATCAAACCCAACTATCGTATAGCAGAAGGATCAATAGGCCCGATTATTATGACCTCAATCCATTTCGATATTATGTAGATGCTTTTGTTTTTTATGAAGGAAATCCATTGTTGCAACCCGAAAAAGCACATGCATTTGAACTGAATTATGGCTATGGTCGTAATCTAAATATTTCCTTTTTTTATACCGATGTAGCAGAGGTGATGACTTCGGTGCTGACACAAATCCCTGAAAAGAATATGACCATCCGTTCGGTTGCTAATATTGAAGGCTTCCGTAATATAGGCACGAATATCAATCATAGTTATCAACCATTGAACTTCTGGACCAGCATCAATAATGTGCTGATCTATCAAAACCATTATTTTGGAGCGTTCAATAAGGAAGTTATCGATAATAAAGGCTGGTCTTTAAATTATCAATCCAACAATTCCTTTAAATTGCCGAAAGCTTGGCAATTAGAGATCAATGGGCAATATTTATCGCCCGAATCGGACGGAGTTTATAGAAGAAAGTCGATGGGATCCGTATCCATAGGCGTTCAGAAGAAGTTGTTGCGCGAAAATCTGACCTTAAAATTGAGCGGAAATGACGTTTTCAAAACGATGCGGTACAGGACAACTTCAGAGGTTGGGGCTGTTCGCATGAATCAGCACTTTAATCTGGATTCCAGGACTTTTATTCTTTCCGCAACATTTAAGATCGGAAAAGATTTTACAAAGGAACGAAGATCAGGGTCGGAAACCGGTGAGATGAAAAGGGTAATAGGGGGAAGTTAAGGTGTTTTTATTTTACAAAAGCGACCTTCCTAAGAGGAAAGGGTCGCTTTGTCTTTCTTTTTATTAAAGAGGCCTACAACTTTTTTCCAGATGGCCTCCGCTTTGTTCTTATATTGTTCCGCATCGAACAAGGCCGAATCGGAGGTGGATTTATACGTTAGGAATATAGCCAATGGCGTAAGGACGATGATGGCCATCCACATGCCCCACATTGGGGTCAGGCTGGCATCTTTCGCTGCTTTCTCTGATATGGTTGCAATAACGTGATAGATCAGGAAGAAAATAATCGCCATGACTACAGGCAATCCAAGACCACCTTTTCGGATGATGGCACCCAATGGTGCTCCAATACCAAATAACAGTAAACAGGACACGGCCAAAGTGAATTTTCGGTGCCATTCGATATCGTATCGGATATCCTTCTCGGCAAAGAACTGGTAGTCATTCATCCTTAGATCAGCATTCTCTTTGATCTGTCTCGCTTGCGACAGGGCATTGCTGATGGCCGAACGACGCATGTTCTCCTGTTCAATATCTGCTAATTTTATCTTGGTATTGATCGTTTTCGGTTTATTTTCCTGATAGTAATTGGCAAAGAAGTTAATGTACCGTTTGCTTTCCACGGAGTTAATCTTCGCCACACTATCCAAGGATACCCTGTTGGAATCCGAATAATGCCTCAATTGTCTGAGGTTAAGCATCTGATGATGATCCTTGAAGAGTTCTTTATCCGTATTCCCCATCTGGAAACTTTCCATATCGAATTTTTGGGTCGTTTCCTTGAATCTGAATCGGGTAAATTGCTGACGGGGGTCGTATCGTTTCGCGTCTTTTACATTGCTGTCTTCATAACGAACACCATCTTTCAATTCCAATAACATGTATTTATTGTCGGCAGAATTCTGTATATAGCCTTCTTTCGCGAAGATCACATTATTGGCCGAACCACCTGTGGCGTGTTCATAGATCATGAGGTCGTAAAGGACGGTACCTTCCTCATTTTTACTTTTTGCGCGAATGGAATAACCAGGGATCGTATTGTTGAATACGCCCGGTTTGATCAGGAAATCGGCTTTTTTCTTACGGACATCGTACAGTAGGGAACCCATTTTTAGGTTGACCACGGGAAGGATGTAATCGGAGAAGATAAAAGAGCCGGCGCTGAAAAGTCCTACTACAATGAATAGTGGGGTCATGGCTTTGCGGAGAGAAACCCCAGCAGCTTTGATAGCCACCAATTCGTAACTTTCGCCCAGATTTCCAAAGGTCATGATCGAGGATAACAACATGGAAAGTGGGAGTGCCATGGTTAACTGCACGGCCGCCTGATAACTTAATAGTTCAAGGATTACATACCATTGGAAACCTTTTCCGATCAGGTCATCGATGTACTTAAAAAGAAACAGCATCAATAGTACAAACATCACAATGAAGAAAGTAACCATAAATGGTTTGATGAATGCTTGTAATATGAGGGAGTGAATCTTCTTCATGTTGCTAATAATCCTTGATATGGGGCATCTTTGCTAAGTCTGACCCATGGATTTCTGCAAAGATACATTTTTTATGAACGTATTTTTGTTAGGAAAAAGTTAATAGGGATAAGATATGAAAAAGCCTGAAAGGAATAGGTTTTCATTTCAGGCTTTGTTTGGATATAGTTATGCGCCGATGACGCTTTGTAGATAACCAATGGAATTGTTCCAGATTTGTTTTCTGTCTTCCATATTGTCTTCTTTTACGTAGTCCGTAACTGCGATAGCTACATCATTGGTCAATTCGTCCTGTATGATTTCGATTTCGAAGAAATAAGGTTCGTCATCCAACCATTTAAATTTTACGCTTTTGTTTTCTTTGACGGATACCAGTTTCGCACGGTGGGATTCATTATCCCAAACGAACTCGTAAATTCCATCGTGGTAGTTTACATCATCAGCAAACCATTGTGCCAGTTCATTCGGCTCCTGTAGATATGGGAATAGAATTCTAGGTGATGAATTCAACACATATTCAAGGTGTAGTTTAGTTTTTTCTGACATAATTTGTTCTCAGTAGTTCGTTTTATAAATGTTGTTAGTAAAAAAAGTAGGCCCCCAATGCTATCCTACTTTTTGTAAGTATAATCAATTAATCGCTTATTAAAAAAATAGTGCACATCTTTTTTTTAACAGTAAGTGGCTTTTCAACAATTATGCCTAAAGTAATAAGGGGGTAATGTGGGTTTAAGAGTAGGGGAGGTGGATTTTTGCTATCTTTTTGATTATAAAGAGGTTTAGAGTTTTAGGGGGTTGAAAGTTTATTTTTAGGGATAATTTTATTGAAATTTTCTTTGAAAGTTGTTGCTTATTACTATCT
The DNA here is from genome assembly GCF_004526235.1 of Sphingobacterium sp. CZ-2. Lineage (GTDB taxonomy): Bacteria > Bacteroidota > Bacteroidia > Sphingobacteriales > Sphingobacteriaceae > Sphingobacterium > Sphingobacterium tenebrionis. The sequence continues at coordinate 2,214,353 of NZ_CP038159.1, forward strand.
TTGCATACCGAAAAACGGCGGGGTAGCTCAGATGGTTAGAGCGCAGGATTCATAACCCTGAGGTCGGCAGTTCGATCCTGCTCCCCGCTACAAGATAAAGGAAAGTCCAAAAGGCTTTCCTTTTTTTGTTGGGGTGCTTTTCGGCAGGTCATTATTGACCTTCTAAAATATGTATCAAATCATTATTGATATAAAAAACTTCTCGTCCTTCTTTTGACGGAGTGAGTATTCTCGCTCCAACAAGTTCATTGACATATTTTGTCAAAGTTGTTCTGGAGGATACCTGGAGTATGTCGCCGATCAACTTTGGTTTGATATATGGTTGACTAAACAGCAGTTCATTTACTTCTTTATTATACCATTTGATATTCGATTTGCCGTATTCCAATGTAGTTTCCATCTGATCCAGTATACCGTTGATGAGTTGATTGGTTAAAAGTGCAGTTTTTTCTACAGCATCCAGCATAAAGAGTACCCATGGTTTCCAGCTCCCACGCTGAGTTACGGCACCTAAATTATAATAATAATCATCTTTATGGACAATAATGTACTTAGAAAGATACAGTACAGGTTGCTCCAATAAACCTTTATTGACCAAGTAAAGTAAATTTAAAATCCGGCCAGTACGACCGTTTCCGGCTGGAAATGGGTGTATGGCTTCAAATTGATAGTGTGCAATACACATTTTAAGTAATGGATCCGTGTCGGACAGCTTTTCATCATTCAGGTAGTCCAATAGATTTCCCATTAGTTGTTCTACAAGGCCGACACCTCTTGGAGGAGTGTATATAATCTCTCCTGATCTAAATTCGCTTTGTCCACGTTGAATGACCGTTAGGGAATGTGCTGGGCGTATGCTGCCAGATGTATTTTTGATTTGTTGGAAAATAGCAATTATACTTTCAAGATCGATATTGTTTTTTTTCTTTACACGTTGATATCCCTCCCAAAGCGCTTCCCTATACCTCAAAACTTCTTTTGTAGCAGGGTTCGCATTTTTTTCCTGGACGGTATCCGATACTGCTTTATAAAGTTCGTCTTCTGTTGTAAAGATATTTTCTATAGCAGATGATGCTTTGGCCTCTTGGAGGGCAATCGTATTGACCAGCATATAGGGATTGGGCAGCCGTTGTACATTACTATTTACGCTTGCCAATGCTCGAGATGCCGTGACCAGTTTTTTCAGAATATCTACGTCATCAGCAATGTTCTGCGGAGGCAGGAGCGGAAGATCATTGAAAGGTTTTGTTCTATCGTATGCCATATATGTTCAATTTTAGACTGATACTGGACACATGTACAAAATAAAGAAATAAAATGGACATATTATTATGATATGTCCATTTTTAATAAAAAAATGGACGCATTTTAATTAAGTGTTCATTTGGATGATTGTAAAACATCGTCAGCTATTAGCAAAAGTAGTTGACTTATAGATTGATGATATCAAAATAATTCATGAGGGAGATATACAGGGATGCCAGCACAAAATTCATCCCAATAATCTTGGCGATTACAATCCACAATCTGGACCGTTTCTCATGCATCATTAGAAAACCGAAGATGCTGCCAAATAAAAATAAAAAGGGGATCATAAAAAATGTAAGAAACAGATTGACCCCATCCTTAGAAAAGTTAATTTGGAAAACCACCATGAATAGGTTCAATACATTTATCAACAAGAGGATAATATTGAGTTGCGCAGCGATATAGGTGTTGGCAAGGAAATGTTCCCAATAATTGTATTTATGTTTATAAAAAGTAATCCAGGTTATCAGACTGGTAATGGGAATCATAAGAAAAATGAGAACACTAAAATATTTCCCTAGGAATCCGTGTCCGATGAGTTGATCAGCATGCGCAGCAGGTTGAATTTTATCGATCCATAAGTGTATACCTTTAATGATCAAGGAACAAATGGTCGTCATGATCAAGACAAATGCGAATGGCCGAAAATAGGGTACACGTTTTCCATCAAGGTAATCCTTAATCATTACGCCCGGCTTTGTGAAAAGGCACTTTAAAGTATAGAAAAAGCCTTTATCCACATGGAAAACGGAATGCGGGATATCATGTAGGAAATAATGCGCATCGATTCGGTGTTCATGTGCGGATTGTCCACAATGGGGGCAATAATTTCCTTTGAAATTAAATTGGCAATTTAGGCATACGGCATTTTCCTCTCGATATGGCATAAGGTTTATTTAGTTAGTTAACTAAATATAAAAAAATCAAGTAAGAAAGAAGTTTTTTCCTTTCGGAAAAAATAGATAAAATTCATTTCTCTTAAATCGAACATCTCTTAGACCTGGCATTAGTTAATTATTAAGGATTTCGTGTTCAGAACTATGACTGCTGAATTTTTTACAGCATATCGATATAATCATTTAATAAATTAATAAACAATATATTATAATTCTTTTAAAGATAAATTAATTCAAAATAAGTAATATTGGGTAATTAAATACGGACTTAATATTTGAATTGTGAAATATCTGGAATTAAACGAGCAGATTATAGCCCACTTGATACAAGAGAAACCATACTTAGATATGGATTTTACATTGACAAAATTAGCAGATAGCCTGGATACCTCCCTTTATCATTTAGAAAAGGCCTTGAAACTACATTTTCAAGGTTCGATTTATGAATATATTAACCAGCTTCGGATAGAATACTTTATTTCTCAAATTGACCGGATAAATGCAGGTGAATTAAATATTATGGCTTTAGCTTACGAATCTGGATTTAGATCAAAATCCTCATTTCGTAATAATTTTAGACAAATACAGGGAATCTCACCCACAGCCTATATTCTCAAGCATATAAAAATTTAATATGCTAGTGCATTTTAAAATTTAACAACCAATTTACTGTTGAGTTGTTAAATTTTTGGTAATATTATTAAAAACCAAATGCTATGGAAATAATAAACAATGAAACTAACCTACAATTCGAATATAGGGAAGGTGGTGAGATCGCACGATTGGAATATCGCTTTTATAAAAAAGATATTGCTTTGATGCATACGGTAGTTCCGGATAGCATGAAGGGAAAAGGAGTAGCTTCTGCCTTGGCAGAGCAAGCATTTGCATTTGCCAAGGCGAGGGGTAAAAAAGTCATGGTGTATTGTCCCTTTGTTGCGAAGTATGTCCAAAAGCATCCAGAACTAAAAGATCAAATTGATAGAGATTACCATCCGAATCTATAAGGTCAATCTATTAGCTCATTTTATAAGATCAATTCCCTTTCAATTCCTATCTCTTGCAAAAACACCTCATCATGTGAAACCAGTAGTAAAGTTCCCTGAAATTGCTTAATGGCTTCTGTAAGGATAAGGATATTCTGAAGATCTATGTTGTTGGTTGGTTCATCCAAGACCATGATATCTGGTGCTTGATTGGAAATATTCAGACAGCACAATAACAATCGCATCCTTTCGCCTCCACTTAAGGACAGGCAGGATTTCTCCCAAGTTTCCTTATCAAAAAGAAAACGATTCAACCTAATTTTCACCTCATGTTCCTGAAGGCCAGCATGATTAAATCGTTGTGCCATTTCGTAGATGGATTGATTGGCCCTGATAAGAGAATATTCCTGGTCTACATAGACGTATCTTTTACTATTGGAAAGGAGCTTTCCCTTGGATGGTTCCAAAATACCTAACAAAATCTTGATCAAGGTAGTTTTACCGGAGCCATTTAATCCTTTAATAGCAATTCTTTCACCATGCCGGATCTGAAAAGAAAGATCTTCCTTCCAAAGAAATCTTCCGCTGTTACTGGCTTCAGAATCATTTATTGCATCAATTGAAGGAATCTTATAATTAATTTCCTGGGCTTCTAAAAGTAATTTACCACGATAACTATCAGAGTTTTCAAACCCGAATTGCATTTGATCTATTTCAGGGAGAATACTTCTTAAACTGGTTAATTGGCTTTGGATACCCGATATTTTTTCTTCATGTACCGATTTCAGTTTCGAGGAACTGCCTTCAGCTTTATTGCGAAGGGTATTCATCATGATCTTTGGCATTCCAGCACCTTCCTGTTTCTTTTTGCCCCGTGCATTCAATTTATTCTGCCTTTCTATCGCTTCTTTTTCTTTTTCCTTAGCCTTGCGGAGTTCCTTTTGTTGTGATTGTACCTGATGGTTCAGCGCATCCAATGCAATTCCCTTTTGCTCGGCAAAAAAACTGTAATTGCCGCCGTATAAGCGGATTCCATCACGGCTTAACTCTGCTATTTGTGGGATCAATTCCAATAATTGCCTATCATGGCTGACGATCAAAAGGGTTTTGTTGGTTTTTTCGACAAAATCATAGAGTAATTTGCGGCCATCTTGATCTAAATGATTACTTGGCTCATCCATCAGAATAAATTCCGGCTCCTGGATTTCTATACCCGCCAAAAAAACCTTGGTCTTTTGGCCTCCGCTCAGACTGGCTAATTTTCGCTCAAGATCCAGTCCAGATAACCCCCATTTTTCTAAAGCTTGTTCACAGCGATCTTCCAAAGTCCAATCATCTTGAAGAAGTTCCATGTTTTCCGCTGTCGCCTCTCCCTGCAGGATAGCATGTAAAGCGCGCAATTTACCAGAAATACCCAATGCCTCAGCAATACTTAGTTCATGGTATTCATCATGGGTCTGCGGAATGTAGTACGGTTTTGAAGAACAGCTTATCATTCCTGAGGACAAGGGAAGTTTACCAGCAATAATCTTTAGGATACTGGATTTTCCTGCACCATTGTTCCCGATAAGGGCAATCTTATCATTTTTATTGATAATGAAATTGATGTTCTCGAACAGAACATCTTTATTTGGATGTATATAAGTTGCTTGTTGTAATATAAACATAAATCTTTTCGCTAAGGGGTGAAATAATGAAATGAGAGCTCGCTAAAGAGCTAACGGAATCAAATGCGGAAAGATTTATTTATTACATATGGAATTATTTCGTGTGCTACAAAGGTAGCTATTTAATTTAAAATCTGAAAACCCTCAGATTTAGGCGTTATCAATCATCCCGAAGGTCCAAGCATTCTCTATCGTTCGGAAAGTCAAGTTTATCCGAGGAACATGCTGGGCAAATGAAAACCCAACTACAGAAAAAGCACGATACCAAGAATAGAAACTGCGACGAGGTTATAGAAGAAAGTCCAAAATTAATAGTCGTAGTATATTAGGATGAGAACTAATAAAATGTAATATAAAAATATATGGATGTTTTTTATACTTAAATATTAATAAATTTATAACCAATAAATTATGAGAAGATATAAAATTACTCTAACATCATTATTAGTAGTCTAAAATATTGAGGGATGCTGTTATTTCAGGGATAATATTTGTTTAGTGCATGAAATAGTTTGTGTATGTTGCGATTATTGGTATTGCTTATGGGGTTGTAAAAAGGAGGATTTTTGCAATAAATAATAAAAACTAAGTATCTATTAATAATGAAAAAAATATCTCCATTTATTGTTTCTTATGTTGCAATTCTGCTTAACGTATGCTACTTAGGCTTATGGATTTATGCGTTTAATAAATATGATTTATATGAGGATTAAGTTAGTTTTTTTAAAAAATTTATTCCTTTTTCTTATTTCGAATTGGTTTTGATAGCCTTATCTGTATTTTCAATAATTGTTTTTGCAAGAAGTAAGGTGCCAATAAACAATGTTTTGTTAATTGTGCAAATAGGATTAACAATTTTATTTATATGGCAATTTCTTTAAAATGTTGAGTCCCTATATTTAATAGAAAACACTTTGACATTGTATATTTTTGACTAATGGACTATTTTTATTTACATACATGTTAAGGAATCTGTAAGAGCGACTGGTAAAAGCGGAATCAGTAACCTTCAGAATATCAGTTTTCCATCGTCCTGAATGTCTATAAGTTCTCTATCGTTCGGAAAGTCAAGTTTATCCGAGGACCATGCGGAACTTTGGTAGGAGGGAGCCGATGTAACCAATGAGTCTGCGTCTGGTCTTTCATGATCAATAAACTGCCATTTTCAAGGTTGATATCAATTTTTTCCTTGCTTTCTTTATGCTTGAAGCAGAACTTCCTTTCCGCCCCAAAAGTAAGGGAAGCAATAGCACCATTTTTTTTGAGATCTTTTTCGCCATCACTATGCCAAGCCATACCTTCCGATCCATCGTGATAGAGATTCAAAAGACAAGAATTAAAAGTCTCTCCTGATGCTTTTTCAACCAGCTGCTTAAGGTCCAATAAAACATCATTCCAAGGCAGGGCAACTTTTTGAATGCCTGAATAGGTATATTCAAAGCGCCGATCTCCATACCAGGCAACCTTTCTTTTCGTTTCGATATGCTTTCCAAAAATCACCGCCTGATCAGGCTTCCAAGCAATTTCATGCCATAACGCATCATAAAAATAGCGCTGTTTATCTGTAATAACGCCATAATAATGCACCGTACCTTCATAGGGCAACAAATTCTTCTCAGGATCTGCGAAATTGAATAACATCATATCTTAAACCGAAGGTTGATTTTCTGGATATAATTGCGCTTGTTCCCATCCAATGATGGCAGATTTCCGGATCGGTTCCCATCGATATCCACCCAACTTACCAGAACCTTGGATCACCCGATGACAGGGGATCAGAAATGCTATCGGATTTTGTCCAATGGCTGTTCCTACTGCTCTCGATGCTTTTGGATGGTTGATCTTATCGGCAATAGACTGATAGGTCCTTAACTCCCCAGAAGGGATCTCCAATAACGCTTGCCAAACCTTTAATTGGAAAGGAGTGCCTTTCAGATGCAATTTGATGTTGGAAAGCGAAGCTTCCTCACCATTGAAAATCTGCATCGCATCGCTGTGGAAGGATGTTTCCATTTCCTTGAAATCCGCCTGCTTAAATCTCGATTTAAGCTCTAGCAAACCATCTTCACCTTCCGATACAAAGGCCATATAGCAAAGCCCTTTTTCGGTTGAACCCAACAGGCACATCCCAAATGGACTAGGCTGGTAGCTGTACTTGATCAGCAATCCTTGGCCATCGTTCTTGAAAGTAGCCGGACTCATACCTTCAATCTGTACAAAAAGATCGTGTAACCGACTGGTACTGCTTACACCGGTTAGGATATGGGTGTCAAAAAGATTGTGTTCTTTTCCTCGCAATAATTTTTTAGCATAATCCAATTGTAAGTATTGAAGGAATTTTTTCGGACTTGTGCCTGCCCATTCACTAAAAAGCCGCTGAAAATGATAGGGACTTAAATGTACATGTTCGGCCAGATCCTCCAAACTGGGTTTCTGTTGGAAATTATCTTGTAAATATTGGATAGCTTTTGCAATCCGATTATAATTAATCTCTTGTTGTGTTCTTTCCATACTCAAATTTCCAACCTTTCCCACAATTATAAAATCCGATTCTTGCTAAATGTTTAGCTAAAAACTTATTTAGCCAAGTATCCACCATCCACTGGGTAGTAAGATGCTGTAACAAAGGATGATTTTTCTGATGCCAACCATAAGGTCAACTCGGCTACTTCCTCTGGTTTACCTAAGCGTTGGAAGGCATGTTGGGTTTCTAAAAATTTCAAACTAGCCTCATCCATCGCATTATCAACCAATGGGGTAGAAATAAATCCAGGGCCTATGGCATTGATACGAACCCCTTTGGTGGCATATTCCCATCCTGCGGCCTTGGTCAATCCAACAACACCATGCTTTGCAGCTACATAGGCCGAAGAGTTGGCAAAGCCAACAGATCCTAAAATGGATGCCATATTGATAATGCTACCACCTACTTTTTCAATTTCAGGAATCTGATAATGCATACCGTAGAATACACCATTCAGGTTGATGTCGATAACTTTTTTCCAACCTTCAATCGATAGGTCAGCAACTGCTGCGGCATCTCCACCGATTCCTGCATTGTTCACTGCGATATGTAATGCGCCAAAATTTTCGATGGCAGCTTCCACAATTTTCTTATTGTCTTCCGGAGAGGCAGAATCTGCTTTGATGAAGATCACATTTCCTTCTCCTAAATTGTTGATCAGTTCATTGCCCAATTTATCATTGAGATCCGATATCACCACTTTGGCACCTTCTTTAACAAATAATTCTACAATGGCTTTTCCAATACCTGAGGCTCCCCCAGTTACGATGGCTACTTTGTTTTCAAGTTGTTTCATAAGTATTGCTTTCTTTATATTCCTAATTTAAGCAACTAATATTTAGGAAACTGTGATCAAAATCACTACGAAGAATGATTATGACTTTCCAAGGAAGAATACCAAACAAGCTTACATTAATTTGATAAATCCTTTCGCGGAAAATCTGTTGAACCGTCATCCAGAATAATAGCCGACCCTCTTCCATATTCATTGCTATAAACCTTGATCAAAACACCTACCGAAGAAAGGATCAAAGGACCAAAAATCAAACCCAACATGCCGAACATTTTTAATCCCAATAACACCCCAAATACAGTTATCAATGGAGGAACATTGCCTAAGGTCTTCAGGATGGTAAATCGGAGGATATTATCGATACTTCCAATTAGGATTAGACCATAAAGTAATATACCAATGCCATTTCCAGTCTGTCCAGAAGCCAGAGTAATGATGCCTAAAGGAATATAGATGGTCATGGTACCTAATACCGGTACAATGGATGCTACTCCTGTTAAGATGCCCATCAAAATGAAATTATCCACATCAAAGATCCAATACCCCAGCATAGCAACTACCCCTTGACATGCCCCTAGGATTGGAATACCGATCGCATTCGATCTCACCATGGAATCTACCTCATGCCAGATCTCATCCTTACTCCTTGGAGAAAAGGGAATAGCTTTAATGATATATTCTTCCATCTTGCGACCATGGACCTGCATAAAATACAGTACAAAGAAGGTCACCAATATATTAACACCAACCTCAGCCACGGAATTCAATATGCTGGGCACATATTTCGTAAACCGTTGCAACATGGCCAATAAAGCCTCATCAGACATGTCTATATCCTTTAGAAAAGGCTTGTCTGCCATGTATTCTTTCAACAGGTTGAATTGAGAAACGATCTGGTCCGTATTCCCTAAAAAAGACGTGATCTGAGGAATCAGGTAATCTACGATCGCCCATATCGGCAAAACAATAAAAACAATGGATAAGAGAATGAACATAATGCTGGTCAGCGTTTTGTTGCCTCTCCGAACTTCCGTTAGGTAAAAAAAGTTCTTTCTAAATAAAATATATAAGGTGATGGCACCAAGAAATCCTGGCAAGTAGTAAAAAAGGTTCTTGAAAATAATGATACCGATCAGGATAATAATCAATATTAACATGATCTGGTTGATGGAATTGTTGTTGATTTGCTTGATTCTCATATTGCGCGATTTCCTAAGCAATTTAAGCAAATCTTAAGGAATTCTTGCCAAGAAGAATCTTTTGTATAAAAAAAGAGCTCCATCTCAAAAAGATGGAGCTCTTCTGTATAAGATTAAGCTTATGCGCCTAATTGAACGCGTTTGAAAGCTGTAACTGTTAATCCTTTAGCTACGGTATCTAAGAATTGAGCAATATTTTTAGAAGAATCTTTTACGAACTCTTGGTTCAATAAAGTAGAATCTTTGTAGAATTTGTTCAATTTACCTGCAGCGATTTTCTCAACCATTTCTTCTGGTTTACCTTCCGCACGGATTTGATCTTTAGCGATCTCTAATTCACGCTCGATAGTTTTTGAATCAACACCATCTTTATCGATAGCAACTGGGTTCATAGCAGCGATTTGCATAGCTACGTCTTTTCCAGCCTCTTCAACACCATCAGCATCAGCAGAAAGTCCTACCAATACACCTAAACGGTAGTTACCGTGGATATAAGCAACAACTTTCTCAGCATTTACAGCTTCGTATTTAGATACTTCGATTTTCTCTCCGATTTTACCAGTTTGGTCGATCAATAAATCAGCGATTTTAGTTCCACCGATTTCTAATGCTTTTAGGTCTTCCAATGAAGCAGGTGCGTTGTTTAATGCAACATCAGCAATTGATTCAGCGAAAGCGATGAAGTCAGCATTTTTAGCTACGAAGTCAGTCTCACAGTTTACTTCAACAACGATACCTGATTTACCATCAGCTGCTGCTTTAGCAATGATTACTCCTTCGTTAGAGTCACGGTCTTGACGGCTAGCTGCAACTTTAGCACCTTTTTTACGAAGGTAATCTACTGCTGCTTCGAAGTCTCCATTTGCTTCGATCAAAGCTTTTTTACAATCCATCATACCAGCGCCAGTTTGTTGACGCAATTTGTTTACATCTGATGCAGAAATTTGTACTGACATAGTATATTTTTTTTTAAAATTACGATTGAAGTGTTAACATTCCGTTCTTGAAAGAATAACAGTATGTTAATTTAAAAAAAACCGGACAGACAGGGGAGGTAAAAGGAAGCTCATCTTCCAGAAACCAACACTTGTCTATCCGGCTTATCTAATAGAATATATTATTCTACGTCTTTTGCTTTACGAGTGCGTTTTCCTGGAGTAGCTTCTGTAGCTTCACCATTGTCAACTGCTGCTTTTGATGCTGCAGCTTCTTTTTCCGCGTCCTCTTCTTTATCGCGCTTGCGCTCTTCTAAACCTTCTGTGATTGCTTTTCCGATTACACTAGCGATTAAGCTGATGGATTTTGTCGCATCATCATTCGCAGGAATTGGGAAGTCAATGTTGGTAGGGTCAGAGTTTGTATCAACCATTGCAAAAGTAGGGATGTTCAATTTCATCGCTTCAGCAACAGCAATATGCTCTTTCTTAACGTCGATGATGAACAAAGCTGCTGGCAAACGGTTCAAGTCTGCGATACCTCCTAAAAGGTTCTCTAACTTGATACGCTCACGTTGAATCATCAATTTCTCTTTTTTAGACAATACATCGTAAGTGCCATCTTTTTGCATCTTATCAATGTTTGACATTTTCTTGATTGATTTACGTACTGTCGCGAAGTTTGTAAGCATACCACCTAACCAACGTTCTGTTACGAAAGGCATGTTAACTGCTTTTGCTTGCTCAGCGATAATTTCTTTTGCTTGTTTCTTTGTTGCTACAAATAATACTTTACGACCTGATTTTACGATTTGTTTGATAGCTGAAGCAGCCTCATCCAATTTCGTAAGAGTTTTGTTCAAGTCAATAATGTGGATACCGTTGCGTTCCATGAAAATGTACTTAGCCATTTTCGGATCCCACTTACGAGTAAGGTGACCAAAGTGAACACCTGCATCCAATAATTCTTGATATGTTGTTCTTGCCATTTTTTGATCCTCCTGATATTAACGTTTACTGAATTGGAATCTTCTACGTGCTTTACGACGTCCTGGTTTCTTACGCTCAACCATACGGTCATCACGTGTCATCAAACCTTTAGCGCGTAATGCAGGTTTTACTTCTGGGTTAAGCTCTACTAACGCTTTAGCAATTGCTAAACGTACAGCTTCTGCTTGACCTTTAACTCCACCACCTTGAACATTAACGTTGATGTCAAAATTTGCAAGAGACTCTGCTACCAATAAAGATTGGGTAACAATGTACTGCAATGGTAATGTTGGGAAATATACTTTGTAATCTTTACCGTTTACAGTGATATTCCCGTTGCCAGCTGTTAAGTAGATGCGGGCAACAGCAGTTTTTCTTCTTCCTGAAGTGTTAGTTGTTGACATAGTCGTTCTCCTTAAAATTTAACTGGTTTTGGATTCTGTGCCTCATGCTTGTGCTCAGTTCCAGCATAAACATAAAGATTCTTGAATAATTGACGTCCTAAACGATTCTTAGGTAACATCCCGCGTACCGCTTTCTCGATGATGCGCTCAGGGTGTTTTGCCATTAACTCTTTTGGAGAAACGAAACGTTGACCACCTGGGTAGCCTGTGTAGCGAACATATACTTTGTCGCCCAACTTGTTTCCAGTCAATCTAATTTTGTCTGCATTGATAACAATCACGTTATCTCCACAGTCTACGTGTGGGGTGAATGAAGGCTTGTGTTTTCCACGGATCACTTTCGCGATCTCGCTTGCCAAGCGCCCCAAAATCTCGCCTTCAGCGTCAACAACGATCCACTCTTTGTTAACGGTGTTCTTGTTAGCAGAGACAGTTTTGTAACTTAACGTATTCACTTGCTTTTATTTAATTAATTAATATTTTTCTAATCCTTCTGTAATCACTACAATAAGGTCTGCAAAGGTAAGATATTTGTTTTCAATTTCCAAAATAAATTCCTACCTTGTTTTTGGTAGTTTTGTCTTTTATAAGCTGAAACCCTTAATGGAATATAACTAATGGAGAAAATATTTTTGCGCAGGCTTTGGATGGTGGGTATCATGTTGTTGCTGGGGACATTCGTGTTTGCTCAAGATTTGAAAGATAATAAAGAATACAAAGAAAAGCTTCAAGCCATTGAAGCTAAATTAAAGAGTGGTGATATCCCCGCAGCTTTGGCCGGAATTGAAGAGGTTCTTCAGAAATACCCTAAAGGTGCGGAGATGTTCTATGCCAAATCATTATTGTATGCCCAGGCTAGGAATTTTGATGTGGCCATTCCTGCTGCTCAACAGGCCGTGAACAACGATCCAGAAAATCTCATTTATAGAAATCACCTGTTAGAACTGTACAAAAGTAGTGGGGATCTGGATTCCGCTGTTGGATTGATAGACGAAGTTCTTGAAAATAACGATAAGTCCTCTGCCATTTACAGGGAAAAAGTGATGCTATTGCATGCCGCAAAACGATCAGATGAAGCCTTGGAGGTTATTGAACTGAGCAATGCTAAATTCGGAGAATCGGATACCCTGGATGTATTAAAAGCGGAGATTCTGATGGATATGGATAAAGATGGGGAAGCAGCAACGCTCTTGGGAAAATGGAGGCAGAAGAAATCCCCCATTAGACAAGTTTATAGTGCATTAAGTTTTCTGAACCTAGAAAATAATAAACCAAATGAATCTGTTAAGATCCTGATGGAAGGCTTGGAAAATACAAAGGATGATCTGCTTTACTTTGATCTTGCCGACGCCTATGTAGATCTAAAAAAGGAAAAACTTGCCTATGACGCCCTCAAAACAGGTTTTCAATCAAGTTCCATCGGTTATTTTGATAAACATCGGGTGATGTACAATGTCATGTCCATCAACCAAAACCTCAATCTGGATCAAAAGCAAGAATTGGCCAATATCCTGGTGCTAAAGCATCCACGCGTAGCAGATACCCACATGTTCAAAGGGGATGTGTTATGGCAAAAGGGAGAGCTGGACCAGGCGAAATCCCTATACCTTACCGCAGTCTCCATGCAACCGCAGTTAATAGACGCATGGCGAAAGTTGGTGGAATTGAATATTTCTTCGGGAGATACGGATCAAGCCATCCGAGATGGACAAGAAGGTCTTAAATTAAATCCAGGAAATGTCATGCTGACCTACTATATTGGTGTCGCTAATCTGGTGAAGAAGGATTTTGAGAATGCAAGAAAATATTTAGAAACGGCTTTGAACCAGAGCGAAAATGAAAACGCCTTTATACAGTCTACCATCTACACATCCCTAGGTGATCTTTACCACGAATTGAAAATGACCTCAGCCTCGGATGTCGCTTATGAGGAAGCAATCAAATTGGATTCTACCAACGTAGGAGCTATGAATAACTATGCTTATTACTTAGCACTCCGTAAATCCAACTTGGATGTTGCGGCTAAACATGCTGCCAAAGCCAATGACCTCAACCAAAAATCAGGCACTTTCCAGGATACCTATGCATGGGTGTTGTTCCAGCAGGAAAAATTCAAGGAAGCCTTGTACTGGATAGAGCAGGCGGTTAAGAATTCCGAAGGATCTGCCGTTCTGTTCGAACACTATGGGGATATCCTCATGAAACTAGGCCGTAATAAGGAAGCAATAAAACAATGGGAAAAAGCGTTGACCATGAGCGACAATAGTTCCGTAGATAAAGAAAAAATAAAACAGAAGATTAGTGAGAAGAAATATATTGAATAAAATCAGCCTCCTTTTGGTATTGGCGGTGCTGATGAATGCCTGTGGAAGCAAGAAACAAACGGTAAAAACAGACCCTACCTTGCCAAAGGCAAGCAATAATGAAGAATTGCTCCGAAATTTTGAATTGAGTAATCTTGATTTCCACACCTTCAACGGTCGTGCAAAAGCAAAAGTCGTGATGGGCAAAGAAGATCAAAATGTGACCTTGAATATTCGGATCGATAGGGGTAAAGCCATATGGATTTCTGTTACGGCCTTATTAGGCATCGAGGCTGCCCGGGTGATGATCACACCAGATAGCGTTAAGATCATGAATAAATTGCAAGGGGAGTATATTAAGAAACCATTCTCCTATATCTATAAATACACCAACCCAGGGATCTCCTACAGGATGTTGGAAGATATACTCGTGGGTAATATATCGGTGGAGATGTTGAGGACCGATCAATTGCAGGTTGCAACTTCTACGGATGATATACAGATCATCGGTGTGAAAGAAGGATTGACTTTCCATTATGGGGTAAATGCGCAGAATCGACCATTTAATTTTAATTTAATGGAATTGGGGAAGACAAATAAACTGGAAGCCAATTATTCAGACTATGCCATGATCGGAGCCTACAATTTTCCGCAGCGTTTCACGTTAAATGTGGAGGGATCTGGTGCAAAGGTTTCAGCAGATATGGCTTATAATAGGGCTGAATTCAATATTGCGAACGAAATGCCCTTTAACGTACCATCAAAATATAAGGTTATCAATTAATTATAAACCTCATTTAATAAAGAAATTATAGTTTTTTTTGTTTTCGTATTGTGTATATCCTTATTTTTGGAAGTTTTAACAAAACGACAAGATAGAATTTAGCGGTTCATGGATTTTAAAAAGATTGTATTAAGCATATTTTCCCTGTTTTTTTTAATTAGCCTTTCCTACGGTCAAAGTAGTGTGGAGTTGAAGAAACAGCGGGAAAGAATAGACAGAGAGATTGCCCAACTTCAGAAAGTATTGACAGCCAAAACTGCCGAAAAGTTACTTTCACAACGTGAAGTTGCCGCGCTAAGTAAACAATTGGACCTTCGCGAAAATAAAATCGGAACCATCAATAGTGAACTTCGAATCATCAACAATAATATTGCATCCAATAATAAGATCGTTGATAAACTGAAAGAAGAGCTCGAGAAAATGAGGCAGGATTATGAAAAGATGATCTTGTTCGCTTTCAGAAATAAGAACGGATACAATAAGATGATGTTCATATTCGCATCAAAAGATTTTAACCAAGCTTTTAAACGTATTAAGTACCTTCAACAATTTACCGATGCCCGGAAGATTAAAGTGTCAGAAATCGAAGGACATAAAAAGGAGATTGAGTTAAAGTTGGCGCAACTTCAGCGTGATAAACAGACCCAACAGAACCTATTAAAGGAACAACAAAAGGAAAGAGATATTATCGCGAAGGATAGGGCAGCCCATTCTTCAGAGTTGAACAAATTGGCACGCGAAGAACGTGGTTTCCGCGGACAGCTGACCAAAAAGCAACAAGAAAGAAAACGTATTGATGCAGCCATGAAGGCAGCGATCGCCCGTGAGGTTGAAGCCGCTCGTAAATTGGAAGAGGAGCGTCGTAGAAGAGCCGCAGAAGCAGAAGCTAAGAAATCCGGTACAACGGTAGCAGAAGCCGAAAAGAAAATCGAAAAGAAAACAGGATCGTCAGTCTTGAACAATACGCCAGAAGCAGCTAAATTATCTGCTGGATTCTCTTCGAACAGAGGTAGACTTCCTTGGCCAGTTTCACAAGGTAATATTGTTCGTAATTATGGAAATGTAGTGGTAGAACGGAACGTTCATGACTTCTATGATTATATCCGTATCCGAACATCAGAAGGAGCTCCGGTTAAGGCCGTTTTTGAAGGAACCGTTATCCAGGTGTTGAATATGGGTGGAACCGCGGTTGTCATCCAACATGGTGAGTATTTTACCGCATACTCCAACCTAAAATCAGCATCTGTTCGTAAAGGACAGAAGGTTTCTACAGGTACGGTAATTGGTTCCGCGGATTCAGATCCAGACGAAGGTTATTCCTTCATGGATTTGAGTATTTACAAGGGACAAACCCCTGTAAATCCGTCACAATGGATAGCAAGATAGTTACAGGGATTTTGTGATTTTATCGCTATATTTGTTAGATTTACATTAAGGAAGAATTAGTTAATTATTAAAAATATGTACACATCAGGATTATTATTTTTAGGTACAAACGAGATTATCATCATCGTGGTCGTAGTGTTATTGTTATTTGGGGGGAAGAAAATTCCTGAGTTGATGCGTGGATTGGGTCGTGGCGTGAAAGAATTCAAAGATGGCCAAAAGGAAAATCCAAACGCTAAAGATGAAGAATCAACAGAAAATAATACCAACAAAACACAAGCTTAATTGTGCTAGTTGACCACATGTAATAAAGGTTCTATAAAACAGAAATTGTTTTATAGAACCTTTTTGTTTTTAAACGAAGAACTAAAATTAAGTTTAACAGTACTTTACTGCGTATGAACAAAAAGATTAGTTTCCTAGTCACTTTAGGCCTAGGTGTTTTTCTAAATCTAGGCCAAGCCCAAGAAATAACCACAGAAGGATCTGCATTTTCGGATAATATTCAACAGGCATTTATTGTCCAGGTTGAAAAGGGAAAAGAGGAAATCATGCAACAGCTGGATTCCATTAAATCCGTAAATGGACATGCCATCGAGTTCAGTAATGAGGATATACTCATCGCACAGCGCATTCAGCGCATCCAGAAAACAATTCCCTTGGAATACAATGAACGGGTGAAGGCTTATCTGGATAAATATATCTCCAGAAATTATAAGCCTTATATGGAGAAGCTATTGGGTTTAGGCCAATATTACTTCCCGATATATGA
The DNA here is from genome assembly GCF_004526235.1 of Sphingobacterium sp. CZ-2. Lineage (GTDB taxonomy): Bacteria > Bacteroidota > Bacteroidia > Sphingobacteriales > Sphingobacteriaceae > Sphingobacterium > Sphingobacterium tenebrionis. Next base: position 2,231,300 of record NZ_CP038159.1, read on the forward strand.
TAAGATCTTTGAAGAGCAGGGGATACCTGAAGAGGTGAAGTATCTTTCCGTTGTGGAATCTTCCCTGAATCCACATACCGTTTCTACTTCTGGTGCAGTTGGTCCTTGGCAGTTTATCTATGGAACAGCCAAGATCTATAACTTAGCCATGGATGGTAGTTATGATGAACGAAAGGACGTTTATTCTTCGTCCTATGCTGTTACAACTTATCTAAAGGAAGCTTACGACGAATTTAATGATTGGTTGTTGGCATTAGCCTCCTATAATTGTGGTAGGGGCTGTGTAAGGCGTGCTATACAAAGGTCGGGACTCTCCAGTCCGAGCTATTGGGAATTATCTCCATTCTTACCTAAGGAGACCCAAAATTACATTCCTAAATATGTGGCCATGACTTATGTTTTGAACCATGCAGAATTATATGGTTTGCAGCCGCAGAAGACAAATCTGTTAGCGGATAATAAGGTGATGATGTTGAACAAATCCATCAGCTTGGATAAGCTTGCTGGGAGTTTGGGCTTGTCTTTGGAGGTGTTGAAGGAGTTTAATCCTGCTTATAAGAAAGGAACAGTGTATGCTTCTAATGAAAAACCAAGAAGATTGGTTTTACCTTATCAGGCAAACTTTTCTGATTCATTGATATATGCTGCATTGAATAACCAGATTGTAGTTCCGGAAATAAAACAAGAATATGCGGTTGATGCTAAATTCTCTAAAAATATTGCTGCAGCGAAGAAGTCGAATGTTAAGACAAAACCGAATACGGTATTAAGTTATGTTACTCATACGGTTAGGAAGGGGGATACGTTGTCGGATATCGCACAGAAGTATCGCGGGGCAACGGTAAGTAGATTGAAGTCGGATAATAACCTTAGAGGCTCTAATTTAAGGATTGGCCAGAAGCTGAAGGTTTATAAAGGAAATAGTTAAATTTAAGAGGATTTTTCGCGTCATTGCGACCCTTTAATCGTCATTGCGAGGAACGAAGCAATCTTTCGATTAGTTCAAAGATTGCTTCGTCGTACCTCCTCGCAATGACGAATGTACCTCCTCGCAATGACGAATATATCTCCTCGCAATAACCTAAGTATTACGACAAATAAGCCGCATCCTCCGTATTATCATATTCCTCCAATTGAACTTCCACATGCTCCTTAAGAATAGTAGAAAGTTTCAATCCATAATAATCACTAAAAACAGGGAACTGATGATGACTGCGGTCAATTAAAACAGCAGTACGCATTCTTTTCAACGGAACATTAATAAACACTCCCAAGCCATACGCCAAAGTCCTACCACTATTCAAAACATCATCAATAAGAATAACCACCTTATTTTTCGCAGTTTCCAAAGGAACATCCGTAGTCGACTCCAAAGAACGTTTGGTCTTCTGTATATTCACCTTGATCAACTCAATGGATTTATCCGGAGCAATCTCCAACAATAGCTTCTGAAGACGCTGAGCAAAAACATACCCACGATCTGCAATACCCACTAAAACAATGGCAGGTTCATCAAAGTTGTCTTCGATGATCTGATAAGCGATACGTTTAGACTTCTGAAGGATTTGATCTTTGTTTAAAATAAGTGTTTTCTTAGACGACATGCTACCTTTTTTGTTCAGCGGTAAATTTAATAAAACTTTATAGAAATCCCCATCATCTCTAATGTAATGTTGTTATTTTGGGATATTGAAACTTCTAGGTCGTATATTGGGGGACCAGAAATAAATTTGTAAAGGATGTTTTATGGTTGGCTTCGCAGTAAAACCATACTGAAAGGATACTGAAAGTATGTAAAATGTATGCTTTACATACTTTCTTGTTGGTTTAACCCTGCTTTAACCCTACTTAAACCACGATTCTAACCTTAAATAAAACATATTTTGAAGACCTAGCTTGGAAGCCGTTGCAAGAAAATGGATAATAAAGGTTAAGATTAAGGCGGGAAGATTGCTTCGTCGTGCCTCCTCGCAATGACGGAGAAAGAATGAAATTATCTATTAGCTATATAAAAAAATAAAGTCCGAAAGTAAACACCTTCGGACTTTATTTTTTAAATATTATATATTAAAAATGGAACTAATTCAAATTTCCTTTTTCGTTGTTATTAGCATCAGCAGTCATCATTCTAGCGTTATCCAATTTCGGACGACCACCGTTGTAATAATAGCGTTTCCAATAAGCTTCATTTAGATTACTCACCATTACGCCTTTCGAAGAAGAGGCATGCGCGAATTTATCGTCTCCTAAATAAACACCTACATGCGTTATATTTCTACTTCTGATCTTGAAGAATACCAAGTCTCCTGCCTGTAATTCATTCTTACGGATAGGCGTTACATTATCGTATTGATTACGGCTATTGTAGCCAATGGTCGTGTTGAATACATTTTCATACACCGCCAAAGAGAATTTAGAACAATCGATACCTCTTTTGGAATCACCTCCAAGACGGTAAGGAGTGCCTAACCACTCGTAAACAAATTGATAAAGTTTGGTATTTGTCGTCGCGTTTACCGCAACACCCATGATTTGGGAGAAGTATTCTTTTGCTAGATTATCCGGGTCTGAGGATCTTTGGTTAGTTTGAGCCTGCGAGAATAGACATAAGCCTATGAAGAGCATCACTGCCACTAGTTTCTTTGTTTTCATTAAATCGCTTTTATATACAACCTTTTAGCTCCTCGAATCGTCCAAAATTGTTGACATTTTTCAAACGAGCTGAAGCAAATGTAAGACATACTGTATAGAATTCAAAACATTTTTTGATTCTTTTAACAAAGTTTTAACATATTTAACACTTCCTCTTTGTGGATAACTTTTGACAAAATCAAATTTATTTAGGCAGGTTTGAATAAAATCATCTCTCAATTGTTTAAACCAGTATTTTAAAAATATTTTAACAAATCCTCTTGTATGTAATAATATTTATAATATATTTGAAAAAACAAACAATAAATTGATGTATAACAGCACTATTATTATTACAATTATTATTACCACCGGGAGAAATCTAGCGGAGGAATGATTCTATTGTATAGTAATTAGTACAGATATAAGAAGCCTTCCTCATCCAGGAAGGCTTTTTTGTTGTGTATCAATGCTAAACAGTAAAAATAAACCCAAAAGAATGAAAGTTTTAAAATTTGGCGGAACATCCGTAGGTTCCGTAGAAAGTATTCAAGCCGTACTTCAGATCGTAAAGAAATCTTATGATGCTGGCGAAAAGCCTTTAGTTGTATTATCGGCCATGTCAGGGATCACTAATCTATTGACCAAAATGGCTGAAGATGCGGCAGAAGGGAAACCTTTTCAAGACGATCTTAAACTAATGGAAGACCGTCATTTTGAAGTCGTCAAAAAATTGATCGCTGTAAAATACCAAAACCCGGTCCTCACCAAACTTAAGCTCTTGATCAATGAACTGGAAGATCTTCTCCAGGGTATTGCTGTATTAAAAGAGTTGAGTGATCAAAGTAAGGATCTCATTGTTTCCTTTGGCGAACGTTGCAGCAATTTTCTGGTGGCCAAGATCATGGAACAAGAAATACCGGTTTCCACGTATATCAATGCTTCCCATTACATAAAAACAGATGATAATTTTGGAAATGCACATTTGAATGAAGCATTGAGCCATCAGCTCATCCAAGCTTTAGCATTAACCCACGCTGATAAATTGTTGTTTGTAACTGGTTTTATCGGTTCCAACGACAAAGGTAGGATCACTACTTTAGGTCGAGGTGGTTCAGACTATACCGCTGCCATTTTCGGATCGGTGTTGAACGCTACGGCCATCGAAATCTGGACCGATGTAAATGGTATGCTAACAGCAGACCCAAGAATTGTAAAAAAGGCCTTCTCCTTACCGATTCTCTCTTATACAGAGGCTATGGAACTTTCTTATTTTGGGGCGAAGGTAATCTATCCACCTACCATGGTGCCTGCCTTTATGAAAAAGATACCCATCGTTATCCGCAATACTTTTCAACCGGAATTTCCAGGCACGGTCATTCAATTTGAAAGTGGAAAGTCCAATTTTCCTATAAAGGGAATTTCCTCTATTGCTGATGTATCCGTGATCAATCTAACCGGGAGTGGAATGGTAGGGAAATCCGGATTCAGTGGGCGTTTATTTACGCTGTTGGCAAGAGAACAGATCAATGTCATTCTGATTACCCAGTCTTCCAGCGAACACAGTATCACTTTTGCGGTCCATCCCAATGATGCAAGAAAGTCTGTTAACCTGATCAAAAACGAATTTGAACTGGAATTAATGGCGAATAAATTGAGTGTCCCGGTACTGGAAGATGGACTTTCCATCCTCGCTATTGTTGGAGAAAACATGAAACGTACGCCTGGCATGTCCGGCCGGCTTTTTCATGCTTTAGGTAGGAACGGGATCAATGTGCGGGCAATCGCCCAGGGTTCTTCCGAATTCAACATCTCGGTAATTATCAATAATGAAGACCTATCCAAGGCTTTAAATGCAGTACATGATGCTTTTTTTGCTGAATTGAAAAAGACCTTGCATGTGTTCAATATTGGAACGGGAAACATTGGTTCCACGCTCTTTAAACAGCTACATGAACAACATGATTTTTTATTGGATCAAAATGATATTGAAATCAAAGTGGTCGGCATTTCCAATTCCAGGAAAATGGGCTTTAATCCGGAAGGGTTTGATTTGGGGAATTGGCAGGAAGAATTGGAAAACCAGGGGGAGGTCGCTGACCTGGGCACATTTATCGGCCAAATGAAAGCCCTTAATTTACCGAACTGTGTTTTTATTGATAATACAGCCAGTAAATTGCCTTCCACTTATTATGAGGAGATCTTCAGATCAAATATTTCCGTTGTCACCTGTAATAAGATTGCAAATTCAGGCGATTATGCCCAATATAGACTATTACATGATACCGCGAGAAAACATGGTGTGGATTTCTTTTACGAAACCAATGTTGGCGCAGGATTGCCGATAGTGCGTGTATTGAAAGATCTTATGATGAGTGGCGACCGCATCATCAAGATTGAAGCGATCCTATCGGGCACCATCTCCTATATTTTCAATAATTTTAAAGGGGATGCTTCTTTTTATGAGGTGGTGAAAAAAGCACAGGAACTGGGCTATACCGAACCGGATCCAAGAGATGACCTGGGTGGAATAGATTTTATGCGGAAAATGCTCATCCTTGCAAGGGATGCAGGTCATGTGATAGAATCGGAATCCGTAAAACTAGGGAATATCCTGCCGGAAAGTTGCCTTCAGGCCAGTTCTGTAGATGAGTTTTATGCGGAGCTATTAAAGGCGGATGAATTTTTCAATAAAATGAAATCGGAAGCTGCCAAGCAGAATAAAGTGATTCGCTATATTGGAACATTGGAAAATGGTGAAGTAGCCATCAATCTGCAGATGTTGGATGATAAGCATCCATTTTATGCGCTTTCTGGATCTGATAATATTATTTCCTTCACTACAGAACGATATAAGGATAGACCTTTGGTCGTAAAAGGCCCTGGGGCAGGAGCAGAAGTAACAGCAGCAGGCGTTTTTGCTGATCTGGTGAATGTTGGTGCGTAATCATTGAAAATTAAAAAGAAAAAAATGTCTCAATTAATAAAAAAAGAAGTTCGTGTTTTTGCACCGGCAACAGTAGCCAATATGATCTGCGGTTATGATATCTTGGGTTTTGCGGTGGATAGTCCTGGAGATGAAGTATTCATGAAAAGAACGGAAAACCCAGGGGTGGTCATCCGATCAATTGAAGGAGATGATGGGCGATTGCCTTTAGATCCAGATAAGAATACGGTTTCGGCCTGCGTAAAAATGTATTTAGCACATCTTGATCTTGAGAAAGAAGTGGGTGTGGAGATCGACCTGATCAAGCATATGCCAATCGGGAGTGGCTTAGGTTCAAGCTCAGCAAGTACGGTGGCTGGATTATTTGCCATCAATACCTTAATGGGGAACCCATTGAGCAAAGAAGAATTGATGCCTTTCTGTATAGAAGGCGAGCGTTTGGCTTGTGGCCATGGGCATGCCGATAATGTAGCGCCAGCATTAATGGGGGGCATTACCCTTATACGCGGTGGGGAGGGATTGGATATCATCAAATTGCCTGTCCCGCAAGAATTGGTGGCGGGAATCGTATTTCCACAGGTCGATGTGCCCACTCGGGATGCCAGGCAACTGATCAAAGAAAAAGTGGCGTTGAAAGATGCCGTAATCCAATGGGGAAATATAGCAGGATTGGTTTCCGGTATTTTCATGTCAGATTATGACTTGATTGCCCGGTCCATGAAGGATGTACTGATCGAACCAACCCGGGCCATTCTGATTCCAGAATTCTATGAAATGAAACGCATCGCGGAGGAAGCAGGCGTTTTGAGTTTCGGTATCTCCGGTTCTGGACCTTCCGTTGTGGCAATTTCCAAAGGCCATGAGGCTGCCCAGAAGGCGGTGGATGCTATTCAGCAACATTTGAATGAACAAGGTATTGAGAGCCTTCAATTTGTTTCCAAAGTGAATGTGGAAGGCCCTAAAGTATTATCCCAATCCTAATTTTATTGAACATGAAATATTACAGTACAAACAATAGCGATTTAAGGGTATCTTTTCAGGATGCTGTTTTCCATTCCTTACCTCAGGATAAAGGCTTATATATGCCAGAGAGTATCCCGCAACTGGATCCCTATTTCATTCGAAATATCCAACAATATTCTTTTCAGGAGATCGCTTTTACGATTGCGAAATCCGTAATAGGTACAGATATTCCAGAGAACGACCTAAAGAGGATTGTTTTCGAGGCTATAAATTTTGATGCTCCTGTTAAATTCTTGAGCCCTGAAGCTGCGGTTTTGGAATTATTCCATGGACCATCCTTTGCTTTCAAGGATTTTGGCGCCAGGTTCATGAGTCGGATCATGGGCTATTTCTCCAAAGAGGGCGATCAATTATTGGATGTGTTGGTGGCAACTTCTGGTGATACGGGTGGCGCGGTTGCATTGGGGTTCTTGGGGGTGGAAGGTACGCGTGTTACTATCCTATATCCGAAAGGGAAGGTTTCTAAGGTGCAGGAAGATCAGTTGACCAAAAACGGAAACAATATTAGGGCATTGGAGGTGAATGGTAGCTTTGACGATTGCCAGGCCTTGGTAAAACAGGCTTTCAATGATCCTTTATTGAATAAGGAGCTGCGGTTGACATCTGCCAATTCCATAAACATTGCTCGATTGTTACCTCAGACCTTCTATTATTTTTGGGCTTATGCACAGTTGCGGGCACAGGGAATGAAGGAGGTGGTATTTGCGGTGCCAAGTGGCAATTTTGGGAATATTGGGGCTGGATTGTTGGCTTATAAGATGGGCTTGCCGGTTCATCATTTTGTAGCAGGAACGAATGTCAATGATACAGTTCCACGTTTTTTGGAGACGGGTGAGTATGATCCGAGATCTTCTAAACAGACCATTTCGAATGCCATGGATGTAGGGGATCCGAGCAATTGGGTTAGGATTTTGGATATGTTTGGGGAAGATAGGGAATCTTTGAAAGAATTGTTGAGTTCCTACGCTTTTGATGATGAGGAAACAAAAGCTGGCATGCAGGAATTGTATGATGAGTTTAAGTATGTGGCCTGTCCGCATACTGCAATTGCGTATCTAGCGGCTAAGGCTTATCGAAAAGAAAAGCCTGGAGAATATGCTTCGGTATTTCTTTCCACTGCGCATCCTTGTAAGTTTCCTGAAGCGATTGCGGAGGAGGTTTATCAGGCGGTGAGATTTCCTAAAGGTGCAGAGGATTGGGCTGGAAAGGAAAAACAGGTAACGGAATTGGATGTTAATTATGAGGATTTTCGGAGTTATTTGTTACACTTGCCCCGTCATTGCGAGGCACGAAGCAATCTTTAGTCATGCTATACCCTGTTCATGTCATACTATAACCTGTTCATGTCATGCTGTACTCTGTTCATGTCATGCTGAGCATCGTCGAAGCATCTGTTCGTGGTACCCATTTACAGATCCTTCGACTTCGCTCAGGATGACATGGGGAAGATTGCTTCCTCGTACCTCCTCGCAATGACGTGTAAAGTTTCTCGCAAGGTTAGGCAAAGTTCCTCGCAATAACGTTTCTTATTCCCCTACAAACTGTTTCAACTGCTCAAATAAAACTTCCTTAGAGCTTGGTCTTTTCGCATCCTTTACCACAATCTCCCCATTTTTAATAATCAAATACCTAGGAATCAACAGGCTTTTCCTTTCCCCCATATTCCTTCCAAACATCTCCACCAATTGCTTTTTCAGTGTATTATTAGGACGCATATGATATCCTTCCAGGTTATGGCTTTTGATCATCTCCTTCCAAGTTCCATCATCTTCCGGTTTATCAATGGATACATACAGTTTCTCAATATGATGCTTATCAGTAAACTCCTTCAACAAATCATTATATTTAAATTGTTGAACACAAGGTCCGCACCAAGTCGCCCAAAAATCTACATAAACCACCTTATCTTTGAAAAACTCCTGAATCTCTTTAATATCATTGATCTTTTCATAAGCAGGAATAAACTTTATTTTCTCTGAAACTTCATGTTTAGCTGAATCTTGTAAGGAAACAAGCGCAGCATAAGCCTCATTCTTTTTTACTGATGTTGATGCATTTCCACTCCACACCATTAACATCGGGAGCAAAATGCCTAGTGATAATACCTTTTTCATAGTTTGTGTATAGATTTTTTTATATCAATTCGAAAATATCCTTAATTCTTAGTTTTAAAACTTTGCAGCTGTTCATATAAACTTTCCTTATTACTCGGTCTTTTTGCATTCATTTGAACAATCTCCCCGTTTTTAATAATTAAATAATAAGGAATTCCAAAACCTCTTCTTCCCCCAAAATCTTGGGAAAACTTTTCCCGAAGTTGATCCGATAACGCTTTAGATGCCCGCATATGATACCCTTCCAAATTATAGTACTTGATCATTTCCTTCCATTTATTATCCGATTCATCAATATCCACAGATATGTACAGTTTTGTAATTCCATTCTTATCCGCAAATGCTTTTAGACCATCATTATAAGCAAACTCTCTTTTACATGGTCCACACCATGTTGCCCAAAGATCTACATAGACCAATTGGTCTTTGAAAAAGGATTCTACCTCACTAAAATTGCTTATCTTACCATAATTATCAACAAATTTTATTTTATCGGAAAAATCCTTTTTGATAGCACTTTGATAATGTTTAATCTTATCGATCTCTGGCTTCAAATAAGGTAAAATAGCACTATTTGGATATTTTGCCGCCAAGGTTTCATACTTTCCGATCAGAAAGGAATCATAATTTTCCTGTATGATGCCCAATTCAATGCCCTGAGCCATAGCATATTCCTCATTAGCAGGATCAGGAACTAAAAGCGCTAGATTGTACTCAATCTCCGCATAAGATCCTGTAATTTTTGGGATGGGTTGTTGTTTGTAGGTGTTTATATCAAAATAATATTTCTCAATGCTAGCCCGAGTCTGTAACAGATCAAAAAACGAATTTCGACTTTTGTTCAAAGGATTATTAAAGTCATAATCCTTTACTAAGTTTTTCCAATTGTCTAAGAAATATTTAACTGTTTGTTCTGCCAAAATCACGCTATCTTCGATGAGTTTCAACCTGTAAATCGAATCTTGTAGAACATAACTGTTTACAGAAAGATAGTAAGTATTTATTTCTGCAGTAATACCATCCTTAAATGCACGATCTATCGCTTTTATTTTAAATAAAGAATCCATTTGGTACAATTCTTTATCCCTCTTTCTGTCTACAGCCTCTTGCGCTGAGGCTATACTTTTGTATTTTTTGAGATAACCTTCTGCAACACTTTGAAAAAAAGGCCTTTTGTAGGTGTCGTAAAGGTTTTGACCGACTTCATTGGACCCCTTCAACATCACTTCTACTGTTGCATCGGGCTTCATCGTATAGGTCAGCCAAACTTCATCACCAGGTTTCAGGTAAAGTATTTTTCCATCGCCGGCATGACCAATGCTATAAAATCCAGGAAATTTCACCGTCTTCTTAAAATCCAGCACACCAGCCTTATTGATGCTCGTATCTATTTTTGCAAAGTGAAAATGTTGGCCATCGACTGGCGGATTGATATAGACTTCTGGGTCACCAAGAATTTCTGATTTTATATGAATGTTTACTTCCTGGGCGTTTCCCTTTAAAATCAAAAAGGAGAAAACACAGATTAATAGTGATAAATAGTTGTTCATGCTGCGGTTCATTAGTGGCCATTGGTTATAGTATACTAATATACAGTTTAATTTTTTAATTCATTATCTGCCATTAGTTTTGTCTTACTTAAATCGGTCTGTTAGTGAGGTGTAAGTGAAAAAACACAAAAAAGAACCCATCGTTCTATCCAATTGTTTTATTTTTGTAGCCATGAAAAAAATAATCCTGAACAAAGGGAAAGATAAGGCAGCTTGGCAGTTACATCCGTGGATATTCTCTGGAGCGATTGCAAGAGCACTTGGAAGTCCTCAAAATGGAGACATCGTTTCTGTTTTCAACCATGATGATGAATTCATTGCTTATGGGATGTATAATGGTAATTCAAGGGTAGCCGTTCGTTTGTTGGAATGGGATCCTCAACAGGAAATCAATGAGCAGTGGTGGAGGAATAGGGTAGCGCGCGCCGTGAAAAACCGTAAAGGATTATTACAGGAAGATAATAACACCCTAAGATTGATCTTCGCTGAAGCGGATTTTATTCCTGGTCTCATAGCAGATAAATATGGGGATTATATTTCCATTCAGGTGCATGCAGCCGGGACGGAAGTGGTGAAACATATAATTGTTGATGAGTTGGTGAATCAATTATCACCAAAAGGGGTGTATGAACGATCTGATCTAAAGGCGAGGGAACATGAAGGTTTGCTGGACCTAAATGGTCTTCTCTATGGTGAGGTTCCACCAACCTTCGTCGATATATTGGAGAATGGTATCCATTACCAGGTGAATATTGTGGAAGGTCAGAAATCAGGATTTTATTGCGATCAACGAGAGAATAGGGCAATTACAGCCCGATACGCTAAAGGCAAAAAGGTATTGGATTGTTTCTGTTATTCGGGAGGGTTTACCTTGAATGCTTTTCGTGAAGGCGCCGTTTCCGTAACATCGGTAGATAGTTCTGCTCTTGCGATAGAAACCTTGAAAAACAATGTCAGGAAGAATGGTTTTGATGAAAATAAGCATCATGCGGTGCAATCGGATGTCAATAAATATTTGAGGGAACTGGGTGAACAGGGGGAGAAATTCGATCTGATTATTTTAGATCCGCCAAAATATGCTCCATCTCGTTCAACGTTGGATAAAGCTTCCCGAGCGTATAAAGACTTAAATAGAAGGGGTTTGATGTTGTTGAACAGTGGCGGGTTATTGGCAACCTATTCCTGCTCCGGAGCCATGGACATCGACACCTTTAAACAGGTGATTGCCTGGGCTGCGCTGGATGCAGGAAAAGAGATCCAATTTATTTATCAATATTGCCAACCGGAAGACCATCCTGTGCGGGCATCCTTTCCTGAAGGAGAGTATTTGAAGGGATTGTTGGTTAGAGTAGTATAAGAAAGAACTACTTCAACAATCCCAACCAAGCTTCTGCCATTAGGTTTGCACCAGCCATCGTGGTGTGAACTCCGTCTGTAGTCCAGTATGCGCCATTATTAGCTTTCAGCCCTTTATCAAAAACCTGCTGAAAGGGTAAGAAAACCGCCTTATATTCCTGGGCTACTTCCCTACATGCCTGTTGGTATTTGGTGAAATCGGGGAACCAAGAGTCATTCACATGTTTCACATTATTTACCGCAAATGGTTCACAGATAATTAATTTTACCCCCGGAAGTTCTTTCATGGTCTTATCCAATAACTGTTTATATTGGGCTTTATATTGTTCTGGGGTATTAGATGCTCCGCTATCCTTTGTACGCCAATAATCATTTACCCCGATCATTATACTCAAGATAGTTGGTTTAAGCGCAATAGCGTCTTGGTCCCAACGTCCGATCAGATCAGGAACCCTATTACCGGATATTCCACGATTATAGATTTTAAGATTTTTTGCAGCATGCTTGCTTAATAAGGTGCTGGCCGCCAACATGGCGTAACCATTTCCGAAAGCATTTCCTTCATTGGCATTGCCGTTGTTCCGATTGCGGCCGGCATCGGTAATGGAATCTCCCTGGAATAAAATAATATCATTTGGGGAAACTCGAATTTTACCTGCTTTAGCTGAAGAAAAATCCTCCGCTTTGACCAAAGAAGACCCTACTGCTGTTGCAGCAATGCCTAACAAACCTTTTCTTAAAAAGTCTCTTCTGTTATTCATGATGTTTGTGATAGGTTGATATTGTTACAGCAATTTAAGCAAACTAACAGAATTTGACAATGGCTTCCCGGATTATTTTACAGGCTTCCTGAATTTCATCCATAGAAATGGTCAAAGGAGGTGCGATACGTAAGGCCGTTTCACAATGTAAATACCAATCGATAATTATCCCTTTTTCGACACAATAGTTACTTACTGCATATACCTGATCGAAGTTTTCCAATTGAAGGCACATCATGAGTCCCAAGCCTCGGATTTCCTTGATCTGTGGTATATCCAATTCAGTACGAAATAGATTGGCCTTTTCTTTTACATGATCTAAAAGGTTTTCCTCTTGAATGACTTTTAGAGAGGCTTTAGCTGCCGCACAACTCACCGGATGTCCACCAAAGGTGGTGATATGACCCAACATGGGATTATCCTTGATCACATCCATCACTTCTTTTGGAGCGATAAAGGCTCCTAAAGGCATTCCTCCACCGATACCTTTCGCCAGCATCAGGATATCAGGAACGATATCAAAATGCTCAAATGCAAACAATTTACCGGTTCTTCCAAAACCCGTTTGAATCTCATCAAAAATCAAAAGAGCGCCCGTTTCATCACATCTTTTTCGCAAGGCTTGCATGTATTCTTTTGATGGTACCCGCACGCCCGCTTCGCCTTGAATGGCTTCCACGATGACCGCTGCGGTACTTTCGCTGATCTTTTCAAGATCGGAAAGATCATTATAATCTATAAAGGAAACCTCCGGAAGTAGGGGAGCATAAGCTGTGCGATAATCCTCATTGCCAATCAAACTTAAAGCGCCTTGGGTGCTACCATGATACGCTTTTTTTGCGGCAATGATTTCTCTTCTGCCTGAATATTTTTTGGCTACTTTCATGGAACCTTCCACCGCCTCCGCTCCAGAATTGGTGAAATAGACCGAACCATATGCTGCTGGTAACACGTCCAATAGGGCTGTTGCCAATTCCACCTGTGGTGCTTGTACAAATTCACCGTAGACCGTTACATGCATGAATTTTTCCAATTGTTGATGGATGGCGGCCAAAACTTTTGGATGTCTATGTCCGATATTGCTTACGTTGAATCCAGAAACCAGATCCATATACCGCTGTCCATCCGGACCATACAGATATATGCCTTCTGCGCGTTCTATTTCTATTAATCGTGGGGAATTGGATGTTTGGGCAGTATTTTTTAAGAATAACTCTCTATTACTAATCATGGGGATAAATATACTAAAAAGTAAAAGCTCCTATGGGGAGGAGCTTTAATCATTTTTATTACGGCTATCAAGTTCTTTGTAGAGTAGCTTGATAAACTCTTGTTCGATGGCAAAAAACCGCGAGGCCCTGGTCTGATCGAGCACCTCTGCAAATTTACCTCGATATTTCTTTTTTATTTCAACTTCTTTGGCGTCATACTCGATGATATCCTGGCCTCCCCTAAAATTATTTGATCTTGGAGAATTTCCAGCATCTGCTGCACGCTTATTTTTCTGCGATTTAACATCCATGATCTCCTTGGTATATTGATTGTACAAAGGGAAGAAGCGCTGTGCTTCTGCTGGAGTTAATTTCAGTTGTTTGGTGATATAGGCTGATTTTTGTTTCTCGATCGCTTCAAAACGTTCCTGACGAGACTGTCCCTGAGCCACAAAGCAAGCAAACCAAATCAGACAAATCGTTGTAATAACCTGTTTTAAACGAACCATTATAATGTATAATTTAAGTATTCTTTCAAATCTTCAGCATCAATTCCACTTCCAACGGTTGTGGATTCATCCTGAGGCTCATAAATATACTCAGCGAATTCACTAATGTCGGATGCATCACTGTAGCTGGAAAGGTAGTTTAAGATTTCCTCTTCCGGGATCTCATTCAAAGCTAAGGAATTCTCCTTGCTTTCGTTATTAGGATCCGCATTAAAGGTATTAACAGCTACAAAAATACTGACACAAGCTGCAGCAACTGCACTTATCCAAGCATATTTTCTAAAACCACCACCTTGGTTCGCATCTTTTTTGGCGGCAGGCATTTGAATGACTTTCGGTTCATTTACCTGATCCAAGATTGCGTTTTCCAATGTATTGAAGTATCCTGCAGGAACTCCAAAGCCATCATCACCAACGGTAGCTTTCAGTTTTTCTACGGCAATGCTGGCCATAATACTGTCTTCTGATTCGGCAAAATAGCCTTCAGGAACAGCAAAGCCATCTTCTTGTTTCGCAATAGGTAATTCCACTTGGTCTACTTTGGCCATAATTCTATCAGCCAAATTTTCAAAATAACCTTGTGGAACTTCGGTCAATCCATCCTGGAGCTGATCGATTTTCACTTGAGCCATCACCTGATCATCTAGCTTATCAAAGTACCCCTGGGGCACTTGGAAGCCTTCACCCTCCCTTAATCCGTCGATTTTAATGTTGCTGATCAGTTGCGATTCCAATGTATCGAAATAACCTTCAGGTGTGCTGAATCCGGCTGTGTCCTTTCCTTTTATTTCTTCCAGTTTTACTTGGAAAAGGATGCGAGATGGAAATTCATTGAAGTAGTTATCAGGTACAATGAAAGGGTTGACACGCAACGAATTAGGTAAGTTGTTGCTTCCCGTGTTTTCGTGATATGTGTTGTTTTCTTTCATGGTACACTAATAGATGGTTTAGAGGCCAAAAGGTTTAATCGTGAGCGGCAAAAAAGTTCTCTATCTTTTTAACTGCAAGATGGTAGGAGGCTTTTAAAGCCCCAACACTGGTTCCCAATACTTCAGATATCTCTTCATACTTCATATCTTCAAAGTATTTCATGTTAAAAACCAGCCTTTGTTTGTCTGGCAAAGTTAAAATGGCTTGTTGTAATTTCAATTGGGCTTTATCGCCATTGAAATAGGATCCATCGGCCAAAGAGTCGGATAAGTAAGCAGAGCTTTCATCATCCAATGAAACACTCTGCTTTTGTTTTTTCTTATTCAGAAAAGTAATACATTCATTGGTCGCAATACGATATAACCAAGTATATAATTGCGAGTCTTCCCTGAACTTCTCCAAGTTGCGCCATACCTTAATAAAAATATCCTGTACAACATCGTCAGCGTCGTCATGGTCAATCACCATCCGTCGAACATGCCAATATATTTTTTGCTGATATTTTTTTAGCAATAATCGGAAAGCCTCTTCACGAGTACTTTCGTCAGCGAACTTTGCTATTATCAGAGAATCTTCCATAGAGTATTATTTTCTGCTGATGACCTTACGCACGGCATTTACGATATGCGCTGCGTCTAATCCATATTTTTCCATTAATTGTGCTGGAGTACCTGATTCGCCGAAGCTATCATTTACAGCAACGTATTCTTGTGGAGTTGGAAGGCGCTGAGCCAATAACTGCGCAACACTATCTCCTAATCCACCTAAACGGTTATGTTCTTCGGCTGTTACCACACATCCAGTTTTTGTTACTGATTTTAGGATAGCATCGTCATCCAATGGTTTAATGGTGTGGATATTGATGATTTCAGCACTGATGCCTAATTTCTCCAACTCTTCACCCGCTTGGATAGCTTCCCAAACCAGATGTCCTGTAGCGATGATGGTCACATCCGTTCCTTCATTCAACATCACTGCTTTACCAATCTCGAAAGTTTGATCGGCAGGAGTGAAATTAGGAACCACAGGACGGCCAAAACGTAAATACGCTGGGCCTTCGTGGTTAACTAACGCTAAAGTAGCTGCTTTTGTTTGGTTAAAATCACAAGGATTGATCACGGTCATTCCTGGCAACATCTTCATCAAACCAATGTCCTCTAGAATTTGGTGGGTTGCACCATCTTCACCTAAGGTCAATCCGGCATGTGAAGCACAGATTTTTACATTTTTACCAGAATAAGCAATAGATTGACGGATCTGGTCATAAACACGTCCGGTAGAGAAATTGGCAAAGGTACCGGTGAAAGGGATTTTACCACCAATAGTTAATCCCGCTGCAATACCCATCATATTTGCTTCAGCGATTCCGATTTGAAAGAAACGCTCTGGGTATGCTTTGATAAAATCGTTCATTTTCAATGAACCGATAAGGTCAGCACAAAGTGCCACTACATTTTCGTTCTGTTTTCCGGCTTCCAGTAATCCGGCGCCAAATCCTGAACGAGTATCTTTAGATTCTGTATAAGTATATTTTTTCATGTTAAGCTACTTCTAACAATTAATAATCACCAATTGTTCTAGGAATTTGGTTCAATGCCGTCTCCAATTGTTCATCATTTGGAGCTACACCGTGCCATTTGTGTGATCCCATCATGAAATCTACACCTTTACCCATTTCAGTATGTAATAAAATGATCACTGGTTTTCCTTTTCCGGTACGAGATTTTGCTTCGTCCAATCCAGCGATTACCTGTGCCATATCATTACCTTGAGCAACTTCTAACACGTCCCATCCGAAAGCTTCCCATTTAGCGCGTAAATTACCTAAGGAAAGTACATCTTCGGTGGAACCATCGATTTGTGCATTGTTATAATCAACTGCAGCGATAATATTATCCATTTTGTTATGAGGAGCATACATCGCAGCTTCCCAAACTTGACCTTCCTGCAATTCTCCATCACCCATTAATACATAAACAAGGCTATTGTCTTTGTTTAATTTCTTGGCTTGAGCTGCACCGATGGCTACAGAAAGCCCTTGACCCAAAGAACCTGACGCTACACGGATACCTGGAAGGTGCTCGTGCGTAGTTGGGTGTCCTTGTAAACGGGAGTTGATTTTTCTGAAAGTAGCCAATTCGCTTATTGGAAAGTATCCAGCTCTTGCTAATGTACTGTAGAAAACTGGAGAAATGTGGCCATTTGATAAGAAGAATAAATCTTCGCCTACACCATCCATGTTAAAAGAAGGGTCATGCTTCATAGCATGGAAGTACAATGCCACAAAATAATCAGTACAACCCAAGGAACCTCCTGGATGACCTGATTGACATGCATGTACCATACGAACGATGTCTCTTCTTACTTGTGAAGCAACTTGTTCAAGTTTGTTTATGTCTGCACTCATCTTAATTATAATATTTCGATAATTTGCGGATAAAGTTAATGATTTTTAATGTAGTGCTCCTTATAAACCTGAATTATTATAAGGTAAATGCAAGAGAAAATAATGATTTTTTTGTTTAGGTCTTCTTTCTAGGCTAAAGTTTAATTTTATTTCAGTTCTTCGATTTCTTTTAAGGTCAAACCCGTTGCTTCGGAAATAACTTCAGGAGTTACTTCCAATTTTTTAAGTTTTTTGGCGATGGTAGTTTTTGTTTCTTTACTTCCTTCTTTACGGCCTTCCTTAAGGCCTTCATTACTTCCTTCCTTACGACCTTCTAGTCGTTCATATTCTTTAACTATATTGGTATCCCAGATGTTTTTAAGTTTTGTATTGAACATTTCTTTTTCCTCCTTAAGAAATAAATATCCTAATTAATATAATAATTCATAAAAATCAATTGGTAATCAAATTGTTAACAAAAAAAAGGATTGCCTTTCGACAATCCTTTTAAGTATTTTTATGATTAAAAAGGTTTACATCGCATTCGCTACTACCTCATTAACTTCAGGAACCATGCGTTTTAATAAACCTTCGATTCCTGCTTTTAAGGTAATGGTTGATGAAGGACATCCAGAACAAGAACCGCGAAGTTCAACCGTTACGATACCATCATCAAATGATTTATATGCAATTGCTCCTCCATCCTGTTCAACCGCTGGGCGAACATAGTCATGAAGGACCTGTTGGATTTTCACTTCCACTTCCGAACCTTCGAAAACCACCTCTTCAGAATGCTCGATCGGTTTTACCGCTAATTCTGATTCCACCGCACCTTTAACAAATTCTTTCAACAAAGCTTCGATATCAGACCATTCCGCATCATCTGTCTTTGTTATGGTTACGAAATTGCTAGCGAAGAAAACACCATTTACAAAATTGAATTTGAACAATTCTTTTGCAAAAGCAGATTCCTGTGCCTTTTCTCTATCAGGATAATCCAAACTTCCATTGATCAACAATTTGTTGACCAAGAATTTCATGGTCGCTGGATTTGGAGTACTTTCTGTATATACGTTTATTGTTGCCATTATTTCTCTTTCTAAAATATTTAACAAAGATATATTTTTCCACCTCAGTGGTGGTCATGTATTCGTCAAAGCTTATAATTGAACTCCTGTATAATTGCTAGGGGAGATGGCTTTGATTTCCGCTTTAACTTCCTCCGAAACCTGTAAACCTTCCACAAATTCAGCAATTGTTTCTTGGGTTACATGAGTATTTGTTCTGGTCAAGTCTTTCAACGCTTCATAAGGTTTTGGATACCCTTCTCGGCGTAAAATGGTTTGGATAGCCTCGGCTACAACTGCCCAGTTATTTTCCAGGTCCTCTTGAAAAGCAGTCTCATTTAAGATCAGTTTTCGCAAACCGCGCAAAGTAGATTTGATGGCGATCATCGTATGCGCAATTGGTACACCTACATTCCGTAAAACTGTAGAATCCGTTAAGTCGCGTTGTAACCTAGAGATCGGTAATTTTGCGGCTAAGTGTTCAAATACAGCATTTGCCAAGCCAAGATTACCTTCTGCGTTTTCAAAATCAATAGGATTGACTTTATGTGGCATAGCAGAAGAACCGATCTGTCCTGCAGTAATCTTCTGTTTGAAATAATCCATGGAAATATAGGTCCAGATATCTCGGCAAAGGTCGATCAAAATAGTATTGATCCGTTTTAAACCATCACAGCTTGCCGCGAAATTATCATAATGCTCAATCTGTGTCGTAGTCTGCGAGCGATCCAATCCCAAAACTTCATTTACGAATTGATTTCCAAAGGTAACCCAGTCCTGATTAGGATAGGCAACATGATGGGCATTGAAATTTCCTGTAGCTCCACCAAATTTGGCTGAAAAAGGAACTTGCTTCAACAATTGGATCTGCTTTTCCAAACGCTCAATGAAAACCTTGATTTCTTTTCCCAAACGAGTAGGGGATGCTGGTTGTCCATGTGTACGGGCAAGCATAGGCACTTTTTCCCAGCTTGATGATAAGCCTTTTAGTTCGGTCAATAATTCCTGGATTGCGGGTTGGTAAACCTCTTCTAATGCTGCTTTCCAAGAATAAGGGATAGCCGTATTATTGATGTCCTGAGAAGTTAATCCAAAATGGATAAATTCCAGGGAATCGTTCAATCCAAGTTTCTCAAATTCATTTTTTAAGAAATATTCTACAGCTTTCACATCATGGTTGGTCACCTTTTCGGTGTCCTTGATCCATTGTGCATTCTCCAGATTAAAATTACGGTAAATGTCACGCAGCTTTTCATTGAGGCTTCCGTCAAAATGACTTAACTGAGGGATACCGGAATTGCATAGGGCAATAAAATATTCAACCTCCACCAATACCCGGTATTTGATCAGCGCAAATTCTGAAAAGTAATTCGAAAGATCTTTTGTGTTATTATGGTACCTGCCATCAATAGGCGTAACTGCGGTTAGAGGGGATAATGTCATGAGATAAATTTATTTTGACGCAAAAATAGGGAATTAGGGCCAAAACAACAAAAGCCCGTTAAAAACGGGCTTTTGAAGTATTTTTGTGTTGTTCGGATTATTGAACGTTTTTAACTGAATCAACAGCTTGGTTAGCAGCTGAATCGATAGCGTTAACAGCTGAATCAGCAGTGTTAGTGATAGAATCAGCAACAGCGTTAGCAGTTGAATCGATAGCGTTAGCAGCTGAATCAGCAGCAGCTTCAGTTTTAGTTTCAGCGTTGTTACAAGAAGCAACAGCTACAGTTAAAGCTAAACCTAAGAATCCGAATTTTAATACATTTTTCATTTTTAATTTTTTATTTAGTTGAAACAAATTTGTTTATTTTATCCTTAATACCAGTAACCTTTAAAAGGTAACCCAAAAAAAATATTTATTTTAAAAGTTTTTCAAATCTGCTGATATACAAGCCATTAATTTGAAGTCTTTTGCTTTGGGCAGCGCAAATATACTACTGTTTTACTGATTTGCAACAATTAATTATAAATTTTGTTAAAATTTTGTTATTTTTTTAAAAACGATATATGTTCAATAAGATAAAAAACGCGATAAAGCTCTTTAAATCAGTGGATTTGGAGCAATTAGAAAAGATTTCTAAAAAGATAGATTTAGCAGAAGTTTTGGGCTCTGTATCAAAAATGGACGAGAATCAGCTCAAAATGGCGATGAAAATGTTGACCGGAAGCAAGAAAAAAAGAGAAGCGCCGCCCATCAATGCCGATTTTTATGATGTATCTGCAAAGTTATCGGAAGAAGATAGGGCGTTGCAGATGAAAGTTCGCCAGTTTTTGGAAACTGAAATCAAACCTATTGTAAACAGATATTGGTTACATGATGAATTTCCATTCGAAGTTATTCCGAAGTTGGCAGAACTTAATGTCTGTGGATATGTCTATGAAGGTTATGGCTGTGCTGGCGGTACTTCGCTCATGGATGGCATCATTGCAAGTGAATTTGGTCGGGTGGATCCATCCATTGCTACATTTTTAGGTGTACAAAGTGGTTTGGCGATGGGATCAATTTATATGTGCGGATCGGAAGAGCAAAAGAATGAATGGCTTCCAGCCATGCAACAATTGAAGAAAATTGGTGCATTTGGATTGACAGAACCGTTGGTAGGGTCTGCTACAGCCGGAGGTTTGACAACCACCTGTAGAAGAGAAGGGGATACCTGGATACTGAACGGACAGAAGAAATGGATCGGAAATTCTACTTTTTCCGATATCACCATCATATGGGCTAGGGATCTCGATGACCAACAAGTAAAGGGATTTATTGTGCGGAAGGAAAACCCTGGCTTCTCGGTCGAGAAAATTCGGGATAAGATGGCTTTGCGTATCGTTCAGAATGGATTGATCACCTTAACCGATTGTCGTGTTCCAGAATCAGACCGGATGCCGTTTGCCAATTCCTTTAAGGATACGGCAAAAGTGCTCCAAATGACTCGCGCAGGTGTGGCTTGGATGGCGGTAGGTTGTGCAAGAGGAGCATACGAGAACGCTTTGGATTATACGATCAAAAGAGAACAGTTTGGAAAGCCAATTGCCTCATTTCAATTGATCCAGAATCATTTGGTGGAAATGTTATCCAATTTAACGGCCATGCAAACATTGGTTTTCCGATTATCGGAATTACAGGATGACGAAAAACTAAGGGATGAACATGCGTCCTTGGCAAAAGTGTTCTGTACGATGCGGATGCGTGATATCGTTTCAAGGGCAAGGGAAGTAATGGGTGGAAATGGTATCTTATTGGAGTATAATGTGGCCAGATTCCTGGCTGATGCCGAGGCGATTTATTCTTATGAAGGAACAAAAGAGATCAATTCCTTAATAGTGGGAAGATCAATCACAGGGTTTAGTGCTTTCGTTTAATTCGTAAATGTTGCGATATCTGTTTTTCGATTTATTTAAAATTATTTTTATTAAATTGGTTTGTTTTCGTGCTCTTTAATTCATCCTATAAACAAACTAAATTATGAAAAGAGAATTAATAATGATATTGTCAATGATTTTATGCATTGCCAATCAGGCACTAAGTCAAAAGATTAATGCAGAAAAGGTTTTATCAGATATGCTTAATTCAAAAATTAAATACGAGGAATCCCTGATTTATGAATTAAATTCAAAAAAGAATGAAAATTTTAAGCGAAAATTTACTGTTAAATACCCTAATGGAATTGTTGAAATAAAAAGCGCCTATATGGAGAATGTTAAATTCATACAAAACAATAGGGAGCATTTTGTTCATTTTTTTCAAGAGAAAAAATGGAAGGATGACGGATCGCGAATGGCCTACAATTATATTGATCCAGTTCTTTCCAATACGGAGAAATTTCTAACAACAAAAACTGAATATTATAAAATTGTTGAAGATTATCTTTTAAAAAACAGTAATGAATTTCTTCCAGCATTTCTGTATAAGATTAAACCTACTGAAAAAATAAATTTCAAAAGCGAAGACTGAAAATTAAAAGTGATAAAAAAAGGCGTTCCAAAGGGAACGCCTTATCTATATAATACCAATAAGTATCCTTATTTCTTGTTTTTATTTTGTTGAGCTGCTTGTTGAGCACGCATCATTTCTTCCATTTTAGTTTGGAAAGATGATTTCTTATCAGAAGCTGGTTTCTTTTTCTTCTCTTCGATTTTAGCTAAGATCTTATCATCATTCACAAATTGACGAATCAATACTTGTGTTAAGAAGGTAAGCACTGCGGATAAGAAATAGTAGTAGTTCAAACCTGCAGGGAAGCTGTTCAATACAAAGAAGAAAATCAACGGCATGAAATATCCAATATATTTCATTTGGTTATTTGCTCCAGCGGTAGTTGCATTATTGTACCAAGTCGTTAATAAGGTAGTGATCGTCATCAATACACACATTAAAGAGATATGGTCGATAAATCCGAACAAAGAAGGGAAGGTGATCGGCGCATCATAAGTAGAAAGGTCTTTCACCCATAGGAAGCTTTCCCCACGCAATTCAAATAAGTTCGGGAAGAAGAAAAAGAAGGCCAAGGTAAATGGCATCTGTAATAACAACGGTAAACATCCACCTAATGGATTAACACCTGCTTGTTTATACAGCTTCATTTGCTCCTGTTGTAATAACATCGGGTTGTCATCACCAACTTTTGCCTTGATCTCGTCCAATTGTGGTTTCAACACACGCATTTTACCCATCGATTGGTAAGATTTGTAGGTCAATGGGAACATGATCAATTTCAAGAATAAGGTCAAGATCAGGATCACGATACCATAGTTCATGTTGAATCCATCCAAGAAATCAAAGATCGGAACGGTAATGAACTTATTGATCCAGCTCATTGGTCCCCATCCCATATTGATGATCTTGTCGAATCCGTTTCCTTCAGCTTTTAAGGTTTTGTATTTGTTCGGTCCGAAGAAGAAACTGAAACCATATTGGGAATCAGCAGCAGTTGCTAATGGTAATTCCGCAGTAGCTTGGTAAGTCTTCACATAGCCATCTTCCGTCATAAAAGTAGATTTCAGATTGGCATTGTTCAAGCCTTCTTTGCTGGTCAATACGGAAGAAAAGAAATGCTGTTTAAAGGCAATCCAGTTCAAGCTTTTTTCCATCTTCTCATCATCATCACTTGTTTCTGACAGATGGTCAACATCACCTTCTACATCCCTATAGTATAACGCTGATTTTTCTCTTTCCGATTTTACGTCCCGTTCTTTCTGTAAAAGTGTGGTCTGCCAGTTCAGCAACATGCTCTGTGATTTCACGTCCATCACATCTTTCATGCCTACCGCTTTTACATCCAATTTCAGGTTGTAATCATTGCCGGCCAAGGTATAGATATAATCAATATACTTGTCGGCAGCATAGTTCAAACGAAGGGTTACCGATTTGGCATCAGAGCCAGCGACTGTAAAGCCTTGCCCTTGCGGTTGGAAATATAAATCGTTTGTTTTTACCGCTTTCCCTGGAACATTGAATTCCAAACCAAAACGGTTGTTGTCTCCATCAAATAAAACCAATTTAGATCCGTCAAAGTTGGTTTCGCCCTTAAGCTCGACCTTCTTTACGCGACCACCTTTTGAACTCAACTGTACGATCAAACGTTCGTTTTCCAAAACGATGTTTTGTTCTGTACCTACAGAGGAAGCTCCGAAAGGTTGGGTTAATAATACAGAATCAGGAACAGTTGGGATAGCTTGAGCGATCTTCAACGAATCGGCAAGTGGTTGTTGACCATTCTTTGCACGACTGATGGAATCCTGAAGCTGTTGCTCCTTTTTGATCTCATCCTGGGAGGGCTTCAGAAAATAGAAGGACCCGGCAAGGATGGCAAAAATTAAGATAAATCCTAGAATGTTATTTCTATCCATTGTTTATTGTTTACTATTCACACTTGGCATCCTGCACTAACTGTTTTTCTTGTGCGCCAAAGCAGCGGCTACAAAGCTAACAAAAAGTGGGTGAGGATTTACAACTGTTGACTTTAATTCTGGGTGAAATTGTCCAGCAACGAAAAAAGGATGGTCTTTCAACTCCACGATTTCCACCAATCCAGACTCTGGATTGAACCCTGAAGCGATCATGCCTGCCTTTTCGTAATCTTTTAGGTATTCGTTGTTGAACTCGTAACGATGACGGTGTCTCTCGGAAATTTTGGTCTTTCCATAGATGCCATACGCTTTTGTTCCTTTTTTGATCTCACAATCATAAGCACCCAAACGCATGGTTCCGCCCATGTTGGTGATGTTTTTCTGCTCTTCCATCAAGTTGATCACCGGATGAGGAGTGCTTTCGTCCATTTCGTAACTGTTCGCCCCCTTCAATCCCAATACGTTTCTTCCAAACTCGATTACGGAACATTGCATTCCCAAACAGATACCAAAGAAAGGGATCTTGTTTTCACGAACGTAACGGATGGTTTCCAATTTTCCTTCCAGCCCGCGTTCGCCGAATCCAGGAGCTACCAAAACACCATCAAGACCTTTCAGTTTTTCGGCTACATTTTCTTGGTTCACGCTTTCTGCAGCGATATATTTTACTTTTACTTTCGTTTCATTGGTTGCGCCAGCGTGGATGAATGCTTCCGCGATGGATTTATAGGCATCAGGTAATTCCACATATTTACCCACCAATCCGATGTTTACCTCGTCGGTTGGGTTTTTAAGTCTTCCTAAAAATGCTTTCCAGTTCTCTAAATCCGGTTCATTTTTGGTCGAAAGTTTCAATTTGGCCAATACCGTTTTGTCCAATTGCTCTTTCAGCATATTCAATGGAACATCGTAAATGGTAGGTGCATCGATGGATTCGATCACCGCATTGATGTTCACATTGCAGAATAAGGCTAATTTCTTGCGGATATCATTATTCAGTTTGTGTTCGGTACGACAAACCAGGATATCCGGTTGAACACCATATTCCAATAAGGTCTTTACAGAATGTTGTGTAGGCTTGGTTTTCAACTCACCAGCTGCTGCCAGATAAGGAACCAAAGTAAGGTGGATTACCAGTGAGTCGTTATTGCCCAACTCCCAACGTAATTGTCTTACCGCTTCGATAAATGGTAATGACTCAATATCACCCACAGTACCTCCAAGTTCGGTGATCACGATATCGTATTCACCAGTTTCACCAAGAAGTAACATCCGACGTTTGATTTCGTCGGTGATGTGTGGAACGACCTGCACGGTTTTACCAAGGTAAGCACCGGCACGTTCTTGCTCGATCACGTGGCTGTAGATACGGCCAGTAGTAACGTTGTTCGCCTGGGAGGTTGGAACGTTCAGGAACCGCTCATAGTGACCTAAGTCAAGGTCAGTCTCAGCCCCATCCTCCGTCACATAGCATTCGCCATGTTCGTATGGATTTAATGTTCCTGGATCGATGTTGATGTACGGGTCAAATTTCTGGATGGTTGCTTTTAAACCACGCGCTTGGAGAAGCTTGGCTAGGGAAGCTGCAATAATACCTTTCCCCAACGACGAAGTTACGCCGCCCGTAACAAAGATGTATTTAGTCATAGCAAAAATGGATTTCTAAAGATTTTCTGACCCTTTTTACGTCGGGTCATCTGCTCTATGTACGGGATACAAAGGTACGAATTTTTTATTATTTTTCACGAGATTTCATTTAACTTTATTTCTCAAATTGTATTTATGGAATATAGAAGAATGGGAAAATCAGGATTGCAATTAAGTGTGCTTTCCTTTGGATCCTGGGTAACTTTTGCCCGACAAACAGATGATGATATCAATGAGCGACTTATGGCGCAAGCTTATGAGGCAGGCGTCAATTTCTTTGATAATGCAGAAGTGTATGCTGCAGGGCAGTCGGAGGAGATGATGGGCAGGGTATTGAAGAAATTGAATTGGGATCGCAGTTCTTATGTGTTGTCCAGTAAAGCTTTTTTTGGATGGAAAGGGGAGGGCAAGAAACCTAACCAACATGGTTTGAGTCGCAAGCACCTGATGGAAGCCTGTGATGAGGCTTTGCAAAGGTTGCAGACGGAATACTTGGACCTTTATTATTGCCACCGTGCAGATCCTACTGTACCTATTGAGGAGGTAGTGCGTACGATGAACACCTTGATCCAGCAGGGAAAGATTTTCTATTGGGGGACCAGTGAATGGACAGCTGCAGAAATTATGGAAGCACATATGGTGGCCAAGGATCTGGGGCTTGAAGGTCCTGCTGTAGAACAACCGGAGTATAATCTATTCAATAGACGAAAAATCGAGGTGGATTATGCGCCTATATTCCGGAATGTGGGAATGGGAACCACCATCTGGAGTCCTTTGGCTTCGGGCATCCTGACCGGTAAATACAATAACGGTATTCCGGAAGGCTCAAGGATGTCACTAAATGATTATGAATGGCTGAAGGATCGGGCGCTGGTCGAAGAGAAAATCGCTAGGGTTCGGGATTTGGAAAAGTTCGCGCAGGAACTGGGTGTTTCCTTGCCAACCCTTTCCATTGCTTGGTGTATTTCTAATCCAAATGTTACCACCGCCATATTGGGAGCAACGAAAGTTGATCAATTGATCGAGAATCTGAAAGCTTTGGAGGTGTTGCCTCTAATGACAGCGGAAGTGAAAGAAAAGATCGATGAGATTATGGGGACCAAACCCATCGTGATCAGGAATTAATCCTGATCAGAAGTTAAACGATCATGCTCAGAAATAAAAAATTAGGGCTTCGCAAATGCCAAGCCCTAAAATATCTTTTTTGAAGAAATTTTCTCGATTATCTTTTTGATTTGATACGAGCAGCTTTTCCAGTCAATCCACGAAGATAGAATAACTTCGCACGACGAACTTTACCAATGCTGTTTACTTCAATTTTTTCAATGTTAGGAGAGTTAACAGGGAAAATACGCTCAACACCCACACCGTTTGAGATTTTACGCACGGTAAATGTTGAATTAACACCTTCACTGTTTAACTGAATTACCACACCTTGGTAAACCTGAACACGCTCTTTATTTCCTTCGCGAATTTTATAATGAACGCTGATGGTATCTCCTGCTTTGAAAGCGGGATTTTCATTTTTTACTACCGCTTGTTCTTCTACAAATTTTACTAAATCCATGATTCTGAGTAATTAATAACGATATTTAACCTGTAAAAATCGGAATGCAATATTACAGCTTTATTTTTATATATGGAAATACTTTTTTAAAATATTTTCCTTTTTATTCAATGGATGCAAAAGTAAGGATTTTTATGGCAATTTTTATAGGTAATTTAAAATAATTGGATGGAGAATTGGAAATTGATCTCCGTTAAAATTAAAAATCAATAAATGAGCTTGTTATAAAAATTTTATAAAAAAGCCTTGACAAGAATAAAAATCCCCGTATATTTGTGCCACACAAAACAAAGGTGATACCTTTTCGGGGTGTAGCGTAGCCCGGTATCGCGCCACATTTGGGATGTGGAGGTCGTAGGTTCGAATCCTGCCACCCCGACAAAAGCCACTGATAATCAGTGGCTTTTGCTATTTTCGGACTTATTTCGGACAGAATATATTTGTTTCTCAGCTCAATATTAAGACAGAATAGGTTGTATAAAATCATGCGTGTCAAGCTTTTTTGGAGAATTTATAAAAAATCAAGTGGACTAGGGGTGCGCTTTTTATCAATATCGGTAATGTGTGTATAGATCATGGTTGTTTTTATGTTTTCATGACCGAGCAGTTCCTGAACAATTCGGACATCAATACCAGATTGAATTAAATGTGTAGCGTACGAATGACGTAATGTATGTACTGTGCCTTCGGTTTTTATTTTCGCGTTAGCTAATGATTTTTTCAATACAAGTTGCACGCTACGTTCACTGTATCGATTTCCTTTTTCTCCTTCAAAAAGGTAGTTTGTAGGCTTATAAACCAAATAATAATCTCTTAAAATATCCAGTAATTTATCTGGTAAGGATACAATCCGGTCTTTGTTGCCTTTGCTTTGGTTGATTCGGATAATCTTTTCAGAAGATCGTATATCTTCTATCTTGAGGTTCAGCAATTCGCTTAGGCGTAAGCCACAGCTATAAATGGTCATTAATATCGCTCTATGCTTAATATTGTTGGTACTATCTATTAATTGTCGAATTTCTTCTTTGGAAAAGAATTTGGGCAGTTTAGAAAACGATCTTTTGGGATATAAGTAATCGAGCTGAACCTTTTGGTTAAGTGTCAATTCGTATAGCTTCTTAATAGCCCCAACTAAACCTTTCTGATAGGAAACACTGATCTGCTCTTTTTGAACTTTTTCATTGATGAAAGATTCTATAGCTCTCACAGGCACATCTTTTAAGGATGGATATTCATTGAGATGCTTCAAAAATAGGCTAGCATAGTCCATATATGACTTAATAGTATTCTTGGCATATCTCTGTGTATTCAATTTTGTTTGAAATGTTTTCAATATAACTTCGCTTTCCATATTTACAATAACTATGAAATAATAAGATTTGTTTCGCTATTTATGATTTTTAAATTAATTAAACGGTTAAATAATAGCGTATTGTATTATATTTAATGCTTGTGACACGCAATTCGTCTATAGAGATGGATTAGCGAATATTTTTGTATATTAGTTTCGTGAAAAAGAAATGTTACCTGCAATCGTATCCAAAAAAACCGCAAAAACAATTATAAATTGATGAATATGAATTATTTAAAATTTTTATTAACTACATTATTAGTTTTGATTTATTCAAAAAATTTTGCTCAAACAAATTATTACAAAATGAAAAATGGCAAAATTTTGACAGAAGAACAATATTCTACTGTAAAACAAAATGCTTCAAAAAATGGAAAGGTTGAGGAAATTATTTTAAAACGCGAAATAAAAAACGACTCCATAATTAACACCACAAGAATAACGATATTAATGCGTGATGATAAAAACAATTATTTTGACCCTTATTCAGAACCAAAGAAATTAATTGGAAAGCATTTCCCAATTGAAAACTTCAAAAATTCCAAACAAAAACAATTTTCTAAAAATTACCTAAAAGGAAAGCCAACATTCATTAATTTTTGGTTCACAAGGTGTTTACCTTGTATTGAAGAAATACCAATGATGAATAACTTAAAAGAAAAGTATGGAGATAAAGTTAACTTTATAGCAATAACATATGAAAATAAAAAATCAGTAGATGATTTTTTGAAGAAAAAAAATATCAATTTCCAACATATAACAAATTCAAAGAAAGAAATTGACAATCTGAAATACTCTTCATACCCAACAAATCTAATTCTAGATAAAAATGGAAATCTAAAATATGTTTACGGAGAAATATCAGATTTTCAAGATGATATAGAATTAATTTTAGATAATTTACTTGAAATATAAATTAACAATAAAAAAACGACTGCAGGTAATAACTAAGCTTTCGTCTTGCCCGTAGGGCTCGAGATGAAAGCCCGTTGAACGGAACCGGTTACTGGATACCTATCTTTATGGAGTTTTCATTTTTAGGTTAGAAGATATTTAAGCAGGTGGAGGCCTGCTTTTTTGTTTTTTATGGTTTTAACTATTAGTAATCAGTTCATTATACTGATTACCATCACTTCTGAACACAAGTTCCCTTACCCATAAAAGCTAATTTACAGGGACAAGTTTATGGTCAAGAAGGTAATCTTTTGGTGGACCTCTCTTTCCAAAAATCAATATCGTAACCAAGTTTCCTTCATGACAACAGCGACATTTAAGATTTTGCATTTTGGCTGCTTTTTCGGGTCTAGTAATTTTTAACGTATCTTGTAATTGCTGAAGCTTACCTCGTTTCCAGCGGCTACTTAAAATACCGTAATGACGAATACGAACAAATCTGCGCGGCAAAATGTGCAAGCTAAATCGTCGGGCAAATTCTTCATGTTTCAACTTCAGTTCCTTGGTTTTACTTCCATCTTTATAGTCTTTGTAGTTAATCGTAACTTCTTGATGGCTTACGCTTTTTATCCGATGATTACTGATAGCTACCTTATGTGTATACCGTCCTAAGTATTCTATCACTTGCTTGGGGCCACCAAATGGTCGTTTAGCATACACTACCCAATTCTTTTCAAACAAACTCTGGTTAATAGCAGAGTTGGTGAGTTTCTCTTTACGCAATAACGCCACATATTTAGCCCGAAAGACTTTACTCAATGCTAGCACTGAAAACATATATTTATCAGCTTTAATTTTACCTCTCCACTTCCCATTTTCATCGATACCTCCACCTGGAACAATACAGTGCAAATGCGGATGTAAACTCAGATTTTGTCCCCAAGTGTGCAGAATGGAAATCATACCCGATTGTAATCCTTTGGTTTTACCAAACTGTGATAAGGTAGACCAAGTGGTTTCAAACAACAGGCGGTAAATGATATGCGGATGTGAGATGGCCAAACCATTAAGCGTATCGGGCAAAGTGAAAACCAAATGATAGTACGAACAAGGCAATAAATCTTGCTCTCGAGCTTGAATCCATTCTTCACGTTTATGACCTTGACATTTCGGACAATGACGATTTCGACAACTGTTGTAACTAATACTTATGTTCCCACAAGAATCACATGCATCAACATGACCTCCCAAAGCGGCTGTTCTACATAATGTTAAAGCTCTTAGTGTTTTCTCTTGGTGAACCGTAAAGTTTTGATGGGATAAATCTACTTTTCCTAGCACATCGGCTACTTCCCAGTGCGGCTGCATAAAGAAAAAACGATATCAAGAGGACTATGGACTTTTTGTTGGGCTAACTGACAAACATGAAGGTATTCCATCGTACTCTCCACCCGTTCATGCCCCAGAAGCTTTTGAACTTGTAGAATATTCACACCATCTTCTAACAAATGCGTAGCATAGCTGTGCCGTAGCGTATGGGTATGTACCTCCTTGAGGATGCCGGCCTTTTTACAAACGGTTTTGACAACCCATTGAACGCCACGCTGGCTATAACGCGAATCAAAACCTTTGCCTTCTTTGCTATTGCCTGTGAATAAAAAGGTAGTAGGATGTTCTGCTGAAATATAACTTTTTAACCCTCTAATAAGGTGCTCAGAAAGTGGAACATAGCGGTCTTTTTTGCCTTTACTTTGAACAATATGAAGGAGCTTACGATCAAAATCAAGATGTTTTAAGGCTAGATTACGTACTTCCATACAACGCAGACCACAGCCATAAATTAATCCAATCAATAAACGATGTTTAAGTAAATCCGCTTGTTGAAGCATACGCCAAATCTCTTCCCGACTCAAGATAACAGGAAGCTTTTTCTCTTTGGAAATAGACGGGAGATGAAGATGGTCGTACGGAAGATTTTCGGTTTTTAATAGAAATCGAAGACCATAGACAGTGTGCTTAAAATACGTTTGAGATGGACTTTTGCTTCTTTGCTGCAAGTGATAAAGGTAGTCTTGAACTTGTTCAGCATCTATCTCAGTGGGAAGACATCCAAAATGTAATGCCATCGCAGCCACATGACGGCTATAGCATTCGAAGGTACGTTTACTACGGCCTAAGACTGAAATATTACGCTCAAATCGTTGCAACAGTGATTCGAATCCTGTAACTTCACGACAGGCGCGATGGAGAAATTTATTGTACCGTAAATCCTCCGGTTCTTTTTTTTGTTACCATAATAGTATATTTAATTCACCTATAAAGCTATGATTTATAGACGATAGAAAGGCTACCGGAGGTTTAGTTCAACATGGGTTTTGCAAGATGCGGGGTTGAATATAATCTCAGAAAATTTGTAGGCAGTACCCGCAAAAAACCATTTCATTTTTTTTTGTAAATTTGAAAAAATGAAAATGGTTTTTGCTAGCATTCGGTCACCTCTTGAAATCTCGGTTGCAGTAGCCCGCACCTCGCAAAGCCCCTTTCCGTTATGTGCAAGCATTTCCCAAAAAACTCATTAACCAATGAAAATAAGTCGAATTAAAATTGAAAACTTTCGTTCAATTAAAGAAACTGAATTCACAACAACAGATTTCAATATTTTTGTAGGACAAAACAATTGTGGTAAAACAAATTTTTTTGAAGCAATAGAATTCTTCTTTAATGGCTTAGGAAGAGGTTCAAACATTAACGAACTTAAGTATAAAAGAAATTCTCACAATGAAATTCTTGTTGAAATAGAATTTATAGAAGCACAAAACGGCGCTTCATTAATGCAAAATCAAGCAAATAAGACAAAAATTGAAAATGCACTAAATGGCTCAGATGTTGTAGTTTTTCAAAGAACAAGCAATATTCCTAATAAAAGAAAGATGTTTGTTAATGGCAATGAGGTACAACCTGGGACAGGATTCGATGCTGCATTAAACGATTTTCTTCCAAAATTTGAGTATATAAGCACCAAACAATATTATGATGCTGTAGCAAAATATTCAAAGACTACACCTATAGGCATTATGCTTTCTGGAGTTTTAAATACTATTCTACAAGGAAATCTACAATATCAAGCATTTCAGGCTAAATTTGCTGAACTATTTGAAGATGATGATTCTGCAATTAAACAAGAATTCGTAAATATCGGTAATAGTGTAAAAATTCATTTAGAAAAGCAATTTCCTGATACAACAAAAGTTAAGTTTGAAGTTACTCCACCTCAATTTGATGATTTACTTAAAAGTTTTTCAACATCAATTGACGATGGTGTAGAAACATCTGCAGAAGAAAAAGGAGATGGAATGCAACGAGCTTTAATGCTTGCTATTATACAAGCTTATGCAGACTATAGAAAACAAAACGAAGATGTTGGAAAGTCATTCCTATTTTTTATAGATGAGGCAGAGTTACATCTTCATCCAACTGCACAAAGAAAACTTAAAAATGTGCTCCACGCTCTTTCACAAGAAACAGACCAAGTTTTTATAAATACACATTCATCTGTTTTTGTAGCGGATAATTATCCAAATCAGTCAATTATGAAAGTTGAGAAAAATAGTGGTGAAACTGAAATTGAAGTCGTAAACGAGTTTGAAAAACCCTATATTATTTTTGAACTGTTAGGAGGAAGTCCATCTGATTTACTTCTACCCAAAAATTTCCTAATTGTTGAAGGATTAACTGAATTTGAATTGTTAACGAGAGTAATTAGAAGATTTTATGCTGATCAACCTGCTATTCAAATTATAAAAGCAAACGGTGACATTGACCAAGCTGAAAGAACAATAAATGCAATTGAAAAATTATTTATTCCATTAGGTTCAAGCATATATCAAAATCGTGTAGTGTTATTATTAGATTGTCCCTCTGCACAAACAGAAGGTGGCGTAAACCATTTTAAACAAACTTATAGACATTTAGTCGAGAATACTCAACTTCATATATTATCACATAGGGATATTGAACAAATTTATCCTGACCAAGTTTGTCCTACATATACAAATTGGAGAAAAACTCAAGCTGATTTAGACGCTACTAATGCAAATGGAGATAAAATAATTACAGGAAAGAAGAAAAAGCAATTAGCGAAACACGTTGGAGAAAACATCACGCAAGAACAATTTGAAACAGATTTACATCTATGTCATCAAGCTTTAATTAGATGTTGGGACTTAGCTCTACAATAATGCAAGCACATAACATGGGTTTGGCGCAATGGCGGGTTAAAGCTAAAATTATAGTTTCGGCATTTTATTCCGCAAAAAGCCAATTATATTGACTTTTTTCTTAAATTTATTCAATTAATTGGCTTTTGCTTACAGTGTCGCTAAATTGAAACTTTTCGGTTCAATTTCCGCCACTGACGCCAAGCCCCGAAACCTTGTGCGTCATGTAACCCTCCCGAAAATTCGGACTGTCTGAAACGCGAAAATTCGTAACTTAGAACAGTACAATGAAAAAGACAAGAATCAGCGAGAGCCAGATTGTTTCTGCGATCAAGCAACATGAATCGGGTAAAAGCACTTCGGACATCTGCAGGGAGTTGGGTGTCCACCAAGCAACCTTTTACACTTGGAAGAAGAAGTATTCCGGGATGGACAGCCAAGAGCTGCGCCGTATGAAGGAACTGGAGGAAGAGAACCGCCGTCTCAAGCAGATGTATGCGGACCTCGCCCTGGACCACAAGATCCTCAAGGACGTACTATCAAAAAAGTTCTAAGGCCCTGCCAGCGCAAGGATATGGCTGCTTATGTTATTTCTATGCACCAGATCAGCATCAGCAGGGCCTGCAAGGTTGTCAACCTGCCGAAGTCGATGTATTATTACAGGAACAGGAAGGACGACAGCGAAACGATAGCGAAGCTCCGAGAGCTGGCCGATCGGTATCCAACCGAAGGACAGGACCTTTACTATTCACGTATTCGACATGAGGGACTGAAGTGGAACTACAAACGAATCCGCAGGGTGTATCAACTCTTGGGGATGAACCGTCGCAGAAAGACCAGGAGACGACTTCCAGCCCGGGTAAAGCAACCGTTATCGATTCCAGAAAGGCCGCTTAAAACATGGTCTCTGGACTTTATGAGCGACGTACTGACCAATAAGCGCAAGTTCAGGACCCTGAACATCATTGATGACTTTAACAGGCGGGCCATCGCTATTGAAGTTGCGCACAGTATGCCAGCAAACAACGTAACCTATCTATTGGATCGCATCATAAAAGAGCAGGGAAAACCTTCACGTTTCCGTACGGATAACGGCCCTGAATTTATCAGTAGGGAATTTCGAGATTGGTGTGCTGGCAAAGAAATAGAGATACAGTACATTCAACCAGGCAGGCCGATGCAAAACGGTTACATTGAACGTTTCAACCGCACATTTCGGGAAAGTATCCTGGATGCCTACCTCTTTGAAGATACACAGCAAGTACAGATACTTGCAGAAGAATGGATTCAGGATTACAACTACAAAAGACCACATGAGTCATTGGGAGGAAAGACACCAATGGAATACGATGCCCTGCCGGCGGCATGTTATCAATAGGTCAACTTTAAAAAAGATTGACCTATTGATAACAACTATTTTTAAATTTGAAAACTCGCCTGGATGCCAGTCCGAAAATAGGGAGGGTTACAGTTCAATTGGCTAATATGGAGGATGAATTTGTATCAAACAAACTTTTGGTGTCTGATTATTTTCATCTTGCCAAAACCCATCCAAATCCTAAAACTGAAGACATAGAAAGGATTTACAGCGAAATCCAAAATGGAGAACTAAGCAAAGTTCTCGACTTGTTGCATTATGCGATAATTGATGAAACGGAAAACGAAGAAAGTGCAAGTATTCTGAATAGCCGTAAAACTACAGATGCAAAAAGAGACGGAAACAACGAGCCCGAAAAGCTGTATGACCTTTCTTCTTACAAACCAATTGAGCATTCTGCGTATGAGAAAAGTCTTTTGCTTTCTTCTCTTTCGCTTCGGGTTTTAGATGTTTTAAAATTCATTCACTCAAAATCTCTGTCCATAAACAGACAGATTGATATTAGCATTGATGAACAGGAAGAAAATTTAGGTAACATTGATGGCAATGAGAAAAACGAAGTAAAAATAGTTCGTAATCTTTCTTTTGCGTTGCTAAAGTCTGAAAAAAGAAAATTGACAAGCTATTTTGATAATCTGTATTATAATCAGCAAGAACTTCTTTATGGTAACAATAGACCCCAAAACTATAAACCCACATTAACAGACTTAACCAAATATTTGATAACGCTTGAGCTGATACTTGAATATGGAGGCAAAACAGAAAAATACGACGAGCAAGAAAAGCAACATTTCTTTAGCTATCTTCCGTTTAGCAACAATTATGACAACAATAATGTGAAAGGTTGTTGTTTAAACTTAATAGGCGACTTTTTAATGTTGGCAAGAACAGGCTTTAAAGAATACGAATTTGATTATACAAAAAAGAAAGTTGAGGAATTAAAAGCCGATGCACTTGTAAACACGATTGTTTGCCT
Organism: Sphingobacterium sp. CZ-2; assembly: GCF_004526235.1. Taxonomy (GTDB): domain Bacteria; phylum Bacteroidota; class Bacteroidia; order Sphingobacteriales; family Sphingobacteriaceae; genus Sphingobacterium; species Sphingobacterium tenebrionis. Next base: position 2,267,659 of record NZ_CP038159.1, read on the forward strand.
GATAAACAATTATTGGAAAGATGGCGAGATGCATTACTTTTTTTCAATGCTTCTAAACACGCTTCATTATTTAGGGTGGAAAAATATTGATGATTTTGAAAATAATTTTGATGATTTGCAAATTAAAATCAATCTTAGAATTTCTGACCTAAAACAGCGAACCAAAGGACTTGAACAGAATCTGATGGTGTTTTATTACAAAGTTTGTCCAGCATTTAAAAAAGTTATGAAGCAACTTGCAGAAAAAAACTTCGATACACTGGCAGTTCAAGGTCAAATTATTTACAAATCTCCGTGGGGTTACAGCTATGTTCAATCAGTAAATAAAATAAATGACTTTACGCTAGTTAGACCAGGCTTTATGTGGGATGATGTTAAAGAAGATTATATAAAACATAGCCCAGATGAAATATATTTGCCGTTAAGGCTCTCTTCTTTTATTTGTACGGATTTGTAGTCATAAAAAATCGGATAACCTTTTGGGCTATCCGATTTGCTTTTAAAATTCTGTAATAATTATCTGCGTTGGGCAGGTTGTTCGGTTGTTACGTCAGGCTGCTGTTTTTCCTTTTTTTCAAGGGAATAAACCCATAACGACAACAGCCCAAATATAATCAACGCATAAGCTATCCATTTGCCAACCTTTTCAATCAATTTAATGAAAATCGAACTTTCATAAGATGAGAACCCCTCAGTTCCCATAGAGCTGCGCCTGTAAAACTTTCTACGGTTAATCCAGTAACGAAGTACCAAGCCTGCAACCAAAAATATGATACCTATAACGAGTGATGCAACCATAGTTTATTTCCACTATTTGAATTTACAAAAAAATATTTGTTTAGCCCCTGAACGATGCGTATTCAATACAAAAACGGCTTACCAATCCAATAAGCCGTTTTTTATGAATTGACATGCTGTATTAATCACTACTGTTAAACTGAAAAGTTATCTGCTTTTCGTTCCCGAAGTTATCCGAAATCCAAACCTCAAAGGATTGAGATACTGCAGATGCCGAAGTATAGTACAAACGGAACTGCTCGGTTGGTAACTCATACAGATCATTAGGTAGGTACGGCGGCTCATCGTAATACCTAAGTGTGCCCTTTCCGTCAAACTGGAAGTAGCGAAGGAAATATTGCGTGCTGCTATAATTTCCAGTTCGCTGTATTGTAATGCGGATCTCTACCGTCTGGCCGTTGGCAACATATTTAGGCACTGGCATCACTTTGACCTCAAAAGGAAAGTCCTTTTGTATTTCGAGTTCATCATCTTTGCTACAAGATACCAACGTAACCGAAGCTGTGAGGATTGCCAGGAATACATATATCGGCAGTAATCCTATTCTGAAATTATTGAATATTGCTATCATTGTTTTCTGTTTTAAAAGTTAAACCTTAATCCCATACCTACGGACGGTCGGAACTGTTCTAAGTCTTTACCCCAAAGGACTTTTGTACGCCCTTGCAGGACTAATACAAATCGGTCGGACAGGTACGTTTCAAATGTGAGCCGTCCACCAGCTCCGTAGATAAAATTGTCCTCGCTCAGTATCTTCGATCCGTCATACAACATAGCTTCGCCCCGGTTAATGCTTTCATAACCGACTACGCCTGTTATTCCTAAATTCAGCGTGATGTTTTTTCGGGCATCGCCCAACAAGTAGAAACTGTAACCGCCTTCGGCACTATAACTTTCCTGCGGTATGCGCAGGTCTTTATAGTCGTGGTATTGGTGTGTATATTCCAATGCCCAAAGCTGGTAATTGCCGTTTTTACCATTTACAGTCATCGCTACACTGATGTAATAATCATTGCCAATCTTATCATTGGATAATACGCCTGTGCTTATTTCCAAGCCTTTCTGTTTAGGCAGCATTCGTTGTGCCTGTGCCATTGTGATGCCCATTAAAACAAGCATCACGGTATAGATATACTTTTTCATTTTATTGCTATCTTATTTAAAGGGTTATTAAAATTTCAGGTGCATATCGTTAATCAAACGAGCCTTGATTAAATCAGAGTTTTCTATCTGAAGTGTTTGATGCCTGCCACCGTTTTTCTCGAAAATCTCAATCAGTAATACCTTGTCATCAGCAATGGTAAATTGGTCTAACATGAACACGTTTTGCTCGATGGTTTTTCCACCGATCTCGTCCAATGGTTTGTAAGTGCGTAGCGGTATCATCGGACGTTCCTGTACTACGGTACGTTTGGCTACCTTTTTATCCACTACCTTGAAATTCACAAAATCAATCTGAAATGGCACATTGGTACGGTTTCTCAATTCCGTATGCAAATAGTATTTGCCGTTGTGGATGTAAATGCCTTTGAGCATAAACTGAATGCCGAAGCTCTTAGCTCCAATATGCTTTACAATGCGTTTGTCTTTCTTGTAAATGGTTTCCAGTAGCAAGCCTGCCAGCGAGGGCGAATTGTTGCCCAATTCTTCAAAAAGCACATCGTTACCATTGGCTTTATCTACCGCTTTCTGCATCGTGAGCAGGTCATAGCTCATTGCCGCCGGGTAGGAACTGTAATACACGTTGAAGTTGTAAAAACGACCGTCATTCGTGATAACGGAAAAATTGGTTTCAGGCTCAAAGTCCCTTACAGATGCTTTCACACGCAACACGTTTTCTGCATCTTCGGCTTTTCCTGCTATCAGGTATTCGCTGCCCAAGTCCACATAACGAATGGCGGTCGGGAAAATCAAGTGCGAAGTTTTATCGTAAGTTACTTCCATACGGTACGGTTCTATCTTGCCCAGGGCAAGCGGCGTTCTGATGGTGTCCTGTGCGTAAGAGTTTACGGCAAAGCCGAGTATCAGGGCAAAAGCCCAAAAGGTTTTTAAATGATTTTTCATTGTTTTATTTATTTGAGTTCAACATTATTTTTTAGATACAAGAAAGACCTGATAGCCCGCTTTCAGTGTAACCTTTGGCGTTCTTACTTTCTTGGCGAAATAGCCTGAGATACCCTGTACCACGCCACGGCTTAAATCAGCCGCTACCTGCTGTCCGGCATTCTGCGTGAGCATTACGCTTGTTCCCCCTGTCTGGCTCATATTGGCCGCCATTTCGGTAAGTGCATTCATTTCCGGCGAATACGGAACGTACAAGCCTTGCTGCCCGTCCAAATCGTAAATGATTATATCTACCGGAATGATGTTGCCCTCCAGTTCTACGGAGGTAACTTTTAATTGTAGCCTGCCATTCTGAAATTTTGCATTAGCCGTTACAATTGTTCCTTTGGGAATGGTACGTTGCGGGGTTTTAGCAGGCTCTAATAGTCGTAAGCGCACACCCGTTTCGCCAACTACTGTCTGGGCTTCGTTTACACAGGCTTTGATGCTGTTTTTAGGCTGTACTACCTCTTCAGTAGAACCTGCGGTATAGAACCCGCGGCTTTTTGTTTGGCTCCAATCGGCTGCAAAGGCACTGTCCGACGGTTCACGGTACAAGGCTGATACAATGTTCTTTCTTGTTGGTGTGAACGATACAAATTGCTCTTTTTGGTTAGCACCCGCAGCCCCAGTAGTTGCACCGTTGGCAGGAGCAGCATTTCCGGTGTTAGCATTTTGCGGAAGATACTTTGCAGCCATTTCATAGGATTTCTCCATTAATTTGAGTTGGTCGTCAACGGTGGCCACAGGTGGCACATCTTTCTCGGCCAGCTTTTCTTTCATTTCGTCCAGTTGCCTGCGGAGTTCCATTGTTTCAGAATTATTATCCTGATAGAATGAACCCAATGTGCTTTGCATATTTCTGTAGCTGTTCAATCCATGATTACCGTTTCTTCCCGAATTTCTGCCGCCACCGCCAAAGCCGTTGCTTTCTTCATCTTGTTCAGGTAAACCTTCTTCATTGTCAGCAGATGCACTGTCTTCAGTATTCCAATAATCAGAAAGCGTGGTCAGTGCATTGCGCTTTTCCTGCTCTTTGCGTTCGAGCATTTCCTGTTCATACGCCTTGCCTTTATCGGCAGGCATTCCTGCCCCGGTAGCCTGTGGTACGGCATCGTTTAATCCGATGTTCTCCACCGCCTTTTTGTCTTTCGACGGTTTAAATATCAGGTACATACAGCCGAGAAATACCACTCCCATTAAAAGGAATATAAGTGGCTTTTTGAGTTTGTCGGCTTTGTTCTGTGCGCCGTCTTGCAACACATCAGCAGTTTCATTCGGGTTCCCCTCCGTTACCCGAACAACCGATTTTTTGTTCTCATTTTCTTTCATAAATCTGATTTTTTAAAATTGTTGATACACTATCCGGCAACCTTGCAGGATTTCCATTTTTAAGGACAGGGTTCTCAATATGTTTAATGACCATATTGTTACCTGACTTTGAGGTGTCGTACATCACTTTGCCAATGACCACTACGGTGAGCAGTAGGTAAACCACAAAGAAGTACAGCGTATATTGGCGCTGTTTGCGCAAAGGCAACGCCCGCCAACGTTCATCGAGCCGGTCAAAGTACCTGTCCATATTTGCTCTTAATTTTTTCATAGCCTTACTATTTGTTGTTACAGCTTGAAACGCTTAGGACTTTTACCCGCCTGTTGCTTTGGCTCATCGTTGACCAGTGCGACCGCTTCCGTTAATTTGGGTGCAGATATGACGGACAGGTTTGCCAGTTCTGATTTTTTAAGCAACTGCCCGAAGCCGTCTTTCTTGGCTATTTCCATACGGCTAAGCGAAAATTTGCCATTCAGGTATTTTACCCACATACTGCATTCTACACGGGGCTTGTCATCACCCGACCATTGTAGGTAGCCTGTCAGAAATAAATCCTGTTTAGGTAAATTGTCTGCACCTTTTTGGCAGCTTTTGAGGAATTCGCTGATACTGTCTTTCAGCTTTCTGGCATACGCACCCTGCGTATGGAAATAGCCGTTATATCCTTTGTCTGTAAGGATTTTTGCGAACGTTTTTAAATCTGATAATGCTTCCATAAGATTGTTTTTAGCGTTCGATGACTTCGATATCCCTGTTTTCCACGACTGCAAATTTTTCAATATTGAAACCTTGCGGGTTGTTGTCAGAGCGAACGGAGTTAACGAGATAGCAGGAAGTAATCAGGTTACGTCTGGTTACATTGCTTGACCGGATGATGAACTGTTTGGCATAGGTGCGCACTGCATACGGGTAGTTGTCGAAGTTGCACACGACACTATCTACCTCTATGCGTTGTTGCACGTTCCCCGAAATAATCCTGCTGTAATAGCCCTTTTCCGATAAGTCTTTGTAGTAATCAAAAGCACTTTTATCGGCAAGGTTGAATGCCCTGCTCATATTGCTTTCAATAGCATTCTTGTCGGGGGCAAGCGTAAAGAACAGTTCGTGGAAACGTCTGACGTGTTCCCTTGCTTCAACCGGGCGGTTGATGCTTGCATCCTGCGACAAGGCAAGCATCAGGGATTTACCATTATCCAGTACATAGATTTTTTGGCGTTGTTCTTCTGCAAAGCGGTAGGAACGCCATACGGCGTATCCTACCACACTGGTGCAGAGAACCGCAAACACAATGGCATATAACCTTATCTGCCTAAAGCTGTTTTCGATATTTCTTAGCGTTTTAAATTCCATTTTTTAGAATGATTAATTGTTTATTTATTCATCAGTTTACCGCCGATGTTTCCAACTGTCGAACCTGCGCCTGCTCCGGCGATATTTCCGGCTTTCATTGCCGTGGAGTTTACATTGCGGGTAAAGTTCCCTGCGCCTCCGGCTTGGATTACCCAACCTGTTACTGTCGGTATAGTGAAGTACCCGATGATGCCGATAATCATAAAAATGATGTACACGGTATTGCTCGTATCAGGAATGTAGGTGGGGTCGGCAAGCATTGCTATATCCCGTTCTAAAATGAGGGATTGTATTCTTGCCAACATTGAGCTGAACAAATCCGAAACGGGAAGCCACAGGTAAACGCTTACATACCTCGTGAGCCATTGCGTGAGCGTGGACTGAAAGCCGTCCCATACGGAAATAGCAAAGGCTATTGGTCCGAGTATGGAGAGGACTATCAGGAAAAACGTTCGTATGGTATCAATGACCAAAGCCGCCGCCTGAAAGAGTATTTCCAATAGATTGCGAAACCAGTCCTTTATCGCCTTTTCAATCTTGTAGGCTTGCCTGTCCATATACATACCCGCCATTGTACCAATGTCGGACGGCGACCAACCCAGTTCGTCCAGTTTCTTATCAAACTCTTCGTCTGATACCATATAGGCAGTTTCAGGATTTCTGACCATTGCCTCATATTCCAACTGGTCTTTCTGCTGTTGCAGCTTGTTCAGGTCAATCACCTGGTCTTCGAGTATTTGGTGGGTTCCTACAACCACCGGGCTTAACACTGCATTGATGGTTCCCAGTACGATAGTCGGGAAGAACATAATGCACAGCCCCAAAGCGAACGGGCGCAGCAGAGGGAACATATCAATAGGTTCGGCACGGCTTAAAGCCTGCCAAACCTTTAATGCTACATAGAACAATGCTCCCAATCCCGCCAAACCCTTAGCTACTGCCGCCATATCGCCTGCAAGCGGCATCATATCGTCATAAAGCGATCGCAGGAGTTCGTGAAGATTATCCCATTCCATAGTTTACCAGTATTTTTGGTTAGCAGTTCCGTAGAGTTCAAGCACTCTTTGGGCATCGTTTTTCTTTTTCGCTCTTAGGTAGCTCACAGAAATGTTCTTAGTGGTGTAGTAGCGTACAAGGCTGTGGTAATCCTTTACCTCTTTGTACACACGGTCAATAATGTCCATACGCTCTTTGTCATTCAGCGAAAGGCTTGAAGAGGTTACAATCTGCTTTAGTTCTTTCAGCAGTTCGGTACTTTCATTGAGCAGTGCCGAATAACCGTTGCCAATAGCGACCAATTCCTGTGGCGAAAAATTGGGGTCGTTCATCATCTTGCCGAAGTTCTGCACGTACATTTCGGACACATCGCCCACCAAGAGTACGGTTTGCTGCACCTTACGGGCATCTTTTACAAGGTTGTTGATAGCTTTCAGCTTGTCGTAATACTCCTTGCCCTGGTCGTACACTTTCTTTACTTCGTTGAAGTTCTTTATCACATTACTCACGGTGGAAGAAGTCTGTATGATTTCATTCGCACTGTTGATAATCCCTGAAGCCAAATTAGCGGGGTCGGTTACAACCCATTGGGCTTTTGCTGACGGTGCTACGGCGAGCATCAGTGCCGTACACACCAGATACATTACTTTTTTCATTGTTCTGATTTTTTAAATTGTTAATGACTATTGATTTGAATTGTCCCGCCGTTGCATTGCGATATGCTTAATAGCGAGTTCTACGTTACCATCGAGTTCCGCAGCAAGCTGCATCACTTCCATCTTTTCGGTTTCCTCTGTGGTGTAGGCGAGGTATTCCTCCAAACTAACTTCGGTGGCATAGACTGCCGAGTGCGTACCACCTAAACCAATCCAAACCTCTTTGTACAAGCGGCTTGCATCGTTGTTCATATTGATGGAAAGTACCTGACCTTTTTCTTTGTCGGTAAGCCCCAACATTGCCTGTATATCATCAAACTTGTTCATATACTTGCGTTGGTCTAAAAGGATTTTACAGTCGGAGTTATTGATGATACTTTCTTTCACAATGGGCGACTGGATGATATCATCGACCTCCTGTGTTACGACAATGGCTTCTCCGAAAAACTTACGCACGGTTTTGAACAAATACTTGATGTATTCTGCCATTCCCTCTTTTGCAATCGCTTTCCAAGCCTCTTCAATCAGGATAAGTTTGCGAATACCTTTCAGTCGGCGCATTTTGTTAATGAACACCTCCATAATGATAATCGTGACTATGGGAAAGAGGATTTTGTGGTCTTTTATCGCATCAATTTCAAACACGATAAAGCGTTTGGAAAGAAGGTCTAACTGCTTATCGGAGTTGAGCAAATAATCGTATTCTCCTCCTTTGTAATAGGGTTCGAGAACATTCAGGAAATTGGCAATGTCAAAATCTTTTTCCCTGACTTGTTTCTCCTCCAATACTTTGCGGTAGTCGTCTTTTACATACTCATAGAAGCCGTTAAATGACGGATAAGTATCATCTTGTTTGATACGTTCGATGTAACCGGAAACAGCATTGGACAATGCTACTTCTTCCGACCTTGTCGGCGGTTCATCGTCCCGTTTCCAAAGAGTGAGTATCAGAGTTTTGATACTTTCCCGCTTTTCGATGTCGAACACGCCGTCATCGGTATAAAAGGGATTGAACGCAATCGGGTTATCTTCGGTGTACGTGAAGTAAACACCGTCTTCGCCTTTGGTTTTTCCTTTGATGAGTTCGCATAATCCCTGATAACTGTTACCCGTATCTACGAGTAGAACGTGAGCACCCTGTTCGTGATATTGGCGTACCATATGGTTAGTGAAGAAAGATTTTCCCGAACCTGACGGACCAAGTATGAACTTGTTTCTGTTCGTGATAATCCCACGTTTCATCGGCAAATCGGAAATATCCAAATGGATTGGTTTTCCTGTAAGCCTGTCCGCCATTTTGATACCGAACGGAGAGGGCGAATTGTGGTAATTCGTTTCTTCTGCAAAGAAGCACAAGGCAGGTTCTATAAACGTATAGAAACTTTCCTCACTCGGAAAATCGCCAGCATTGCCTGGCATTGCAGCCCAATACAATGTGGCAACGTCTGTCGTGTTGTGGCGGGGCTTACACTCCATTAGTGCCAACGCACTACCGCAATCGTTCTTTAGCTGTTTGAGTTCCGCAGGGTCTTCCGACCAAGCCATAATATTGAAGTGTGCTCTTACAGAAGATAGCCCGAAGCTGTGTGCTTCGTTCAGATACTTCTCAATCCACTCCTTATTGATTTGGTTCGCCCGACTATAACGGGCTAAAGAGTGCATATTACGGGCAGATTTCTCAAACTTTTGCAGGTTGTCCTCGCTGTTATCCAAGAATAGGTACTGATTGTAAATGTGGTTACAGCTCAATAACAACCCTACGGGTGCAGCAAACGACAAACGGCAGTCGCTCCGGTCGGTAGATAGCTTTTCAAAGCGGGTATCAGCCGAAACAGTTGCAGGCAGGTCGTCCGTATCGGACAAGGTGTGCAAAGACAGCCTTTTGTTGCCGATACGCACTTCTTCCGCTCCTAATGCGATGTCCTGCATTGGTGTTCCGGCTTCTCTCGAAAGTGTAAGGTATTGTTCCAGCAATCCCTGTTTTTCGTCTGTTCCGATGATGTCGTCTTCGGTCAAACGTCGCAGGTTTACAAAACCGCTATCATTCACGATACGTTCAAACTGTGCGACCGCTTCCATAAATTGATGTATCGTTTCCTTATTGATTTCCTTTGGAATAAGCGTACCCTTGCAAAGCGAACTGAAATTGCTTTGCATACGCATTCTGTTCTTGGTCGTTTTTGTCAGGAACAGGTAGCAATAATGGTTCAGGAATGGTCGTTCGTTGAAATGCCGTTGATAGCTTTTGGAAAGAAAACTCTGGTCTTCCTGTGCCAAATCGGGAGTGTAGCTTTCTTTGATATACCAATCTTGCTTGTGAATGACTGTAAAATCGGGTAATGTCTTAATCGCCTTATGCCAGGCGGAGTGAATAGCTTCGTATTCAGCCGATGCTACCGTAAACAGCTCAGGCAATCGTACTTCAAAACAGGCGGTTATGTCCGCATCTTTGGACAGGATACAGTTGTTTTCTACTGCCAAGAGTGGAAACTTATGTTCCAATGTGGTTGTTTTGGCTACATTTCTCATACGGCTTTCGGTTTAGGAGTGAATTTTAAATACCTGCGTACAGGCTTACGACAAATAATGTAGCGAGGGTGTCGTTTTCTCGCACCTACTTTCATTAGTCCGTGTTCTCTGTACTTTCGGTTCAGCGAAAAGGTCTGCCATACAATGAGCGAAGCACCGCCAGCTCCGAGAAACAGGCAGACGTAATTACTTACGCCAGCCATATACAATATCATCACGAAGATGAGCGTACCGAGCAGACCACCAGCGAATATGAACAGGTATTGGGCTTTCAGCCCTTTAAATTCCACTGTCCTGCCAATGCCTTTGTTAATGTTATAACTGTTCATAAGGCAGAGGTTTACAGGAAGAATGAACGCAGGATAGTAGCCGCAACAATCAGGAAGATACACGCACCGAACCACGAAGCCGCCGTCTTCGATGTGTCGGGGTCGCCCGAGCTGAATTTGTTGTACACCTTAACACCTCCGATTAAGCCGACAACCGCCCCAATCGCATAAATGAGTTGGGTGGCAGGGTCGAAATAAGACGTTACCATTTGGGTAGCCTCGTTGATACCTGCCGACCCGTTTCCCTGTGCGAACGCACCCATTCCTGACAGCATTGCTACGGCTGCCAGCAAAACTTTTTTACTTTGTTTTTTCATAATTGAAACACATTAATTTGTTACTGTTATCCCGCACCTTGCGGACTTTCGGGACAAAGGTGTTTTAGAAATCAAGGCGTGATAACAAAGTGGCAGTGAGAGGAATTGTTTGGCTGTGGGTGGCTGAATTGCTAAAGAAAATAGAGAGGTGTTGACAGGAAGAGAGAGGTTTTTACTATCTTCGTAAAATGAAATCCTTGTCGTACATATTAGCATTAATGGTTTTGGTCTTATCGACCTTGCCAAGCTTTATGGAAGATAAATGTTTTGACCTAGTGAATCAAACAACAAATAGTCAAGAACAAGATAGCGACGATTGCGGTATGGAATGTTGCTCGCCTTTTTCTAAATGCAATACCTGTACTGGATTTGTAATTACTTCCTTTTATGCTTTAACATCCAATTATGTCCAACAACCTAAAAAGAAATTAGGTGTAATAACAGCGTCAGCTGTTTCAGACTTCCTCTCTTCCATTTGGCAACCCCCTAAGATTAATTAATGTTTTTAGTGTCTTCGGCACAATAACAGATTACGGTGCTACAAACCGTCAATTCTCATTTTTCAAACATTAATGTTTTTTTATACAATGAAAAAAATAGTCTTTGTGTCATTTTTTATGACACTAAATCTCTGTGTATTTGCACAAAACATTTTAAATGCTGTTATTAGAAACAGTGAAAACAAAAATCTTTTGATTGGAGTGACAGCATCTATAAAAGGAACCTCGCTTGCCGCTACATCAAACGAAAACGGTCTCATCATAATAGAAAATATTCCTGATGGGATACAGGAAATACATTTTAGCTATATCGGTTTTAACGACTATATAGATACATTGGAATTTCCATTAGCTGACAACAGTCCTATTGAAATCTTACTCAAAGAAAGTTCAGAGGAGTTAGAGGAAGTTGTCATTTCATCCACAAGAAGCACAAGGAGTATACAAAATATCCCTACCCGTATTGAATTTATTGGAAGTGAAGAACTGGGCGAAAAAGGGAACATGAAACCGGGAGATATTCGTATGCTTTTAGCGGAAAGCACAGGTATTCACGTACAAACCACTTCGCCTACCAGTGCCAATGCAAGTATTCGTATTCAGGGACTTGATGGAAGATATACACAAATCCTGAAAGACGGTTTCCCCATTTATTCAGGTGCTTCAAGTGGATTGGGTTTGTTACAGATACCACCACTTGACCTCAAACAAGTAGAAGTCATCAAAGGCTCTACATCTACACTATATGGAGGCGGATCAATAGCTGGACTGGTCAATCTGATTTCCAAAACGCCGACCTATGAGAGAGATTTAGGTTTTCACCTCAATGGAACATCCGGCAGGGGTTTGGATATAAACGGCTTTTATGGACAAAGGTTTAATAAAATTGGAACAACTATATTTGCTTCCCATAACCGTAACGCAGCTTATGATCCTGCTAAGAACGGACTATCCGCTATTCCACAATTCGAACGCTATGTACTGAATCCGAAGCTCTTCGTTTATTTCAATGAAAAGACGAAACTGAACTTCGGTATCAACACAACGATCGAGAGCCGTTTGGGAGGTGATATGCTTTACATCAAAGGAAATGGAGATAATACAAACCAATATTTTGAGGAAAATAAAACACAACGCTATTCCACACAATTTATTTTCGACCATATCATCAATGAAAACAGTACTGTTCAAGTCAAAAATAGTGTAAGTTATTTTAACCGAAATACTACCATTCCAAACTATAAGTTTGAGGGAACACAAACAGCAAGTTTTACCGAAGCCAACTACACCAACAGTACTGAAAAATCGGAATGGGTCACAGGTATTAATATTTGGACGGATAATTTCAAAGAAAAGCAGATTATGGCATCTCCGTTGAGAGATTATAATCAGACTACATTCGGTGCTTTTGTACAAAATTCTTTTAATGCTACGGATTGGTTTCAATTGGAAACAGGTTTTAGAACGGATTATGTTGTGGATTATGGGGTGGTATTCTTACCGAGAGTTTCGGCTCTATTCCACATTGCCGAGGGCTTAACTTCACGAGTTGGTGGTGGATTTGGCTATAAAACACCTACCATTTTTACGGAAGAAAGCGAACGCCTACAATATCAAAATGTAATGCCCATTGACGACAAGACCAATAAATTGGAAAAAAGTTATGGAGCAAATGCAGACATCAATTACCGCACCTACATTGGGGAAGATTGGTCATTTAGCATAAATCAATTGTTCTTTTACACCTATTTGGATAATCCCTTGTTACTTGAAAACTCCTCGGCAAATCTGTATCAGTTTGTTAATTCTCCTGGCTACATCCATACCAAAGGAACAGAAACCAATATTAAAATTGGTTATGATGACCTGAAATTGTTTTTGGGTTATACCTATACAGATGCCCGATTACACCATAATGGAACGACTGTAGAAAGCCCTTTAACACCAAAACACCGCATTAATTCCATCCTGATGTATGAAATAGAAGACAAATGGAAAATTGGTCTGGAAGCCTATTATTTCAGTCGCCAAAAACTGAATAATGGAACTACGGGCAAAGATTACTTTATTACTGGATTTATGGCTGAAAAGATTTGGGAAAGATTTTCTCTGTACATCAACTTTGAAAACTTCCTCGACACCCGACAAACACGCTTTGACAGCATTTATACAGGAACAATAACCAATCCAGTTTTTAAAGACAATTATGCACCTTTGGACGGATTTGTGATTAACGGAGGAATAAAATTTAAGCTTTAAAATAAATGGAAAAAACCATATTCAATATAACTAAAATGGATTGCCCAAGCGAGGAGCAATTAATCCGTATGAAACTGCAAGACTTTGATACGGTAAAAGGATTGGAATTCGATATAGCCAATAGAAAATTAGACGTTTATCACGATGGAAACCCAGAGCCAATTTTTTTGGCTCTGGGAACACTGAATCTAAATACGACATTGGTTTCAACCGAAAAAAGTAATTTCGTTGTTGAAACAGATACAAGCAACAAGCAACGGAAATTACTTTGGATCGTATTGATTATCAACTTCCTGTTCTTTGGATTGGAAATGTTATTCGGTGTTTTTTCAGGCTCAATGGGGTTGGTAGCCGATAGTTTGGATATGCTTGCCGACAGTGTCGTTTACGCATTGGCATTAATCGCCGTGGGTGGAACAATCGCTTTAAAAAACAACATCGCCAGATTTGCAGGATACTTCCAAGTCTTACTGGCTATTATAGGTTTCGTTGAAGTAATCAGACGTTGTATGGGAATTGAAGCTATGCCCGATTTCAAGACAATGATTGTCGTTTCAGTTTTAGCATTGATTGCAAACGTATTTTGCCTTTATCTTTTACAAAAGAACAAAAGTAAAGAAGCGCATATGCAGGCTTCGATGATATTCACATCAAATGATGTCATTATCAATTCGGGAGTTATTGTTGCTGGTCTTTTAGTTAATTGGCTCAATTCAAGTTATCCAGATTTGATTATTGGAGCTATTGTATTTGTAATTGTAGCAAGAGGGGCTTACAGAATATTGAAGTTGGCAAAGTAAATGTAAAAATAAGTTGAGCCTGAAATTTAGTTTTTCAGGCTCAATTAAAATAATTCCGTTTCAGACAAACTCCCCAATATCAAAATCATCTAAATCATTGTTCCGCAAAGTGGAAGAACTGATTTCCGTTTCAGATGAGAGTGAGCTATCCAATAGCTTGGCAATTTTACTGGATGCACCCGCTATAGAATTTTCCAGCAGACTAAATAATTCGGTTCCCTGTATTTTCTGAACGATTGCTATCGCTGTTTCCTTTTGAGATGACTCCAGTTTTTCTTGCTGAAGCAACATCCCCACGGAGCTTAGTTCTTCAAAGGTAACCCCTTGGGCAAAACCATTATCGCCACCAGATATTCCGTACCTGTTCCATTCTTCTTCCTCTTCTTCAAAATCAGGTTGATTGCTAAAAACTTCATCCAGCTCTTCCTGCGGAATCTGAATACTCCTGTTTTCATTTTCGTCGTATTCAATGTCTAAATTATCGGGATTTACCTCTGGTTCCTCAATCTGGCGTTCATTGGCAGTGTTTGGCACTGAAAGGCGTTCTACGGGTTTGGGCTGTCCCATAATATCGGGCAGATCCGGATTGACTTTCTTTTGCGGAGGTTTTTGTTTTGACCTTTTCTTAATGATAATCTTATCCTGCAAAAGCAGGACAATGACGATCAGCAGGCATATTACTATTACAATTTCCATAACTATAAAATTGGTTTAAAACGTTCGTTGAAATAATCTGTAATATCGTCCCCGTACTCTCTAAAATGGTGTTCAAGAATGTTGTCGATATAAGAATAGAGTGTAGTCTTTTCTTCTCTTGTTAATTGTACTATACGTAACAACCTTTCGTGATATTCTGGACGAATGTAAACGACCTTTCCGTTTCGACCTGAAGGAAAACGATTGACCAGAAATGTCTCCTCATAATCCACCTTCTTTAGGGAGCTATTGCGGGCTTTTGGTTTTGTTTCCTTCTGTATTTTCTGTTGTTGAATAACTTCGGGTATAGTAACAGATTGATTACCACTCATGATATTCATGATTAATTCTTCATCAACATCGGGCTTATCAAAATCTTTTCTTCTCTTATCTGTTGACATACTTAACTATTTTAGAGATTAACAATTTTTAAAAATTCTTCAATAAATAAATCCAGTCTCGTTACTTTCATTAGTTGAGGTTCGGCAGGTAACAGACTTGACCGAAATACACTGTTCGGTGTATCGTCCGTCTCTTTTCTGAAACGTTTACTATCCATTATCCGAGAATTCATCACAGATAAATCGAGTTCGTTAATAACGCTTTGATAAGCCTCGTATATTCCTGTTTTCTCTCGACCATCTACCTGATTCCAAAACATCCACATTTTCTGATCTTCATTACTCTCCTCCGTTTCGGGCAAGCCAAGGAATGCTTTAGTAAAGCTCAGTGTACTTTCCATAACTAGACGGTCAGCACTAATTGGAGAAAAAATAAAATCCATTGTTCTTAAGGTCGTGAGCACACCTTTTGTATTAGCTGTTCCGGGAAGATCAAAAAAAGTTATATCAGGCTCTATTGCAGATTGATTTACGTATTCTAAAGCCTTTGACAAGGCATCCTCCGGTTTACAACTGATAATCGGATATGCTTTTTTATTGATACTTTGATACAACTTCATTGCAGCTCTTTTGTGGTAATCATTCTGCATAATAGTTTTCAAATCCCTTTCCCTCATATTGGCTAAGCTGTGTTGTGGGAAATCACAATCCATTACAAGGACATTAAAAGCTAAACGATAATGCAATACACTTGAAAGTAATGCGGTCATAGTAGATTTTCCAACACCGCCTTTAGGCGTTGAAAAACTAATTTTTAAAGTTTTCTTTTTTGTTTCCATTATTTAAAGATTTATTGTTACACATTTTATTTGTTTGGCAGGTTTGAATATTGGTTTATTTAAATAGTACCTATTTCCTATATGCCTGTATTCCCCTTTTGGAAATTTTCTTGATTGTTATTTGCTTTTATTACCGCTTGGTGGGTAATCATTTTTAGCAACTGGAAAACCTTACAACTTGTAAATTGCTTTACCGCTTTTATGCTTTTACAGTTTTATGTTTTTAAAATCCTATGCTTTTATTCCAAAATTTCTGTACTAAAACCCAATTTATTTTTTATCCTCATTACATTTTTTATTACCTGCACTAAAACTATACGGCAAATAAAGCGATTGAATCGGCTCGTTATTGATGGGTGGTAGTCTTTGGCACCCAAAGGCAGTGTTTGGCTATGTGTCTGATTGTGATGCTCTCATAAGTAGTGTCTTACTTTGTATATAGAATTTTATTAACAGATTTATGCAAAGGCATCTTGAGGAACTGGACAAAAGCAGAACGGCATCAAGCCGTTTATCCCTGCTACATTTAATCCGTCCCGAAGGGCGGATTTTTGTGTTCACCAGAACACGGCAAGTTGTGTTTTGAGCATCTCGAAAAGATTTCCGATGCTCAAAACAACTTGCCCTGCCGGGGGCAGAAAACGTCCTCCGAAGTCGGCGTTTTGTATGAATTAAAAATGGATTAGTGATGAATGAAAACAGCAGAAAGCAGTTAAAAAAGGGCGGGCGTCCTCTAAAAAACGATCCCGCTAAAATCCGGTACACGATTTCCTTTAATGAGGAAGAGCATGCCCGTTTTCTTGACTTATTTGAAAAGTCCGGTATGCAGGTTAAGGCACATTTTATAACCTCTTGCATCTTCGATAAGACGATAAAATCTGTTAAAATAGACAAAGGAACAATTGATTTTTATATGCGATTGACTTCGTTTCACAGTCAATTTCGATCTATTGGCGTGAATTATAATCAGGTCGTAAAGCTATTGTATAAGAACTTTTCGGAGAAAAAGGCAGCAGCATATCTCTATAAATTGGAAAAACATACGGCTGAAATGACCGCCTTGTTTAAAGAAATTGTCCAGATAACGGAAGAATTTGATGTAAAATATCTGAAAAAATAACAGCAGAAATGATTGCGAAAATTGGTAGAATCGCAAATTT
Organism: Sphingobacterium sp. CZ-2; assembly: GCF_004526235.1. GTDB lineage: Bacteria > Bacteroidota > Bacteroidia > Sphingobacteriales > Sphingobacteriaceae > Sphingobacterium > Sphingobacterium tenebrionis. The sequence goes on from NZ_CP038159.1 coordinate 2,284,665, forward strand.
ATACGGAGCCTTGGCATATAATCAGCTCAAAGTGGAGAACGAAAATGGACAAATTTTGTTCGCCAATAAGATAATTGAAACTGCTAACGGACATTATTCCGTAGCACAATTAGCCCAATCTTTTGCTCCTTATCTCATCGCCAACCGCAATACCGAGAAACATACGTTGCATATTTCGCTCAATCCTGATCCCAAGGATAATGTAGATGATGATAAGTTTAGGGAAATGGCGGAAGAATATATGCGTGAAATGGGTTACGGCGAACAGCCTTTTGTGGTCTTCAAACATACCGATATTGACCGTAGTCATATCCATATCGTATCGGTCTGCGTGGACGAACAGGGCGTGAAAATTTCGGATAGTTTTGAGAAAATGCGGTCTATGAGTGTATGCCGTGAACTGGAAAGAAAACACGGTCTGATACCCGCAACGGACAAAGAACGTAATCACAATGATAAGGTTTTTCGTCCGGTGGATTATCGGGCAAGTGATATAAAAAGTCAGATTGCTTCGGTCATTCGCCACTTGCCGAACTATTATCAATACCAAACTTTGGGAGAATACAATGCTTTGCTTTCCCTGTTCAATATTACCACCGAGAAAGTGGAGGGAGAATTACACGGAAAGGCACAGCAGGGTTTATTGTACATTCCATTGAATGAGAAAGGCGAAAAAGCAGGACATCCGTTCAAGGCTTCGTTTTTCGGAAAGAACGCAGGGCTTCCGGCTTTGGAATTGCATTTTGCGAAATGCAAAACAACCCTGAAAGATACCGCAACCAAACAGACTTTAAAATCAGCCGTTACCATTGCCCTGCAATCAACGGTTGACGAATTGAGCTTTAAAAAACAGTTAGGCGAGCAAGGTATCAATGTAGTGATACGCAGAAACGATACCGGACGAATTTACGGTATGTCGTTCATTGACCACAACTCTAAAAGCGTTTGGAACGGTTCACGATTGGCAAAAGAACTTTCTGCCAATACCTTTAATGATTATTGGAACAATAATATCAAAGCGGAGATTAAAGAGCCAGTTGCACCCCTACCAAAATTGTCCAAACCGACTGATACGGAGGATTTACCTGCGGAAGAACCACATCATTTGTTCGACTTCTTAAATACTGAAAAACACGAAGACGGTTTGATAGAAGCCTTTGGAGGTTTGCTCATACCTGAAGCACAGGGGGAAGATTACGAGGAACAGGATTTTGCTAATAGGATGAAGAAAAAGAAAAGAAGACTATAGTAAGTCATCTTTTGGAATTAAAATCTGCTTTTAAAACGATTTGTTAAATTGTATTTTAGCATTTGCTTAAATAAACGAATTAACTATATTTGCACTATGGGTAATAATTCTTGTATACGTCAACAAGCAGACATTGAACAAATAAACCGCTGTAAAGACCGGGTTTTAGAGCTTAACGATTCGTTTGATTATTTATCGAATGGGCTTGAATTGGCAGGAAATACCGTAAGACTTAAAATTCTCTTCCTACTTTACGAAGAAAAACGACTTTGTGTTTGCGATATAAGCGACGTTCTTGGAATGACAATCTCGGCAGTTTCACAACATTTACGAAAACTTAAAGACCGTAATCTAGTAGAAACAGACAGGGAGGCCCAAACTATTTTTTATTCATTGACCAAGGAATATGAAAAATTGCTAAAACCGTTTTTTAAAATACTTGATGAAAACAAAGTCATAGAAGCAATATGAAAACAAACAACAAACTTATCGGCGCAGGACTTTTGACTGCAATTGCAGCTTCACTTTGTTGCGTTACACCAGTTTTGGCTCTCATTGCAGGAACAAGCGGACTTGCCTCCACTTTTTCTTGGCTTGAATCTTTCAGACCGTATTTTATCGGTTTGACAATTTTGGTTCTTGGTTTTGCTTGGTATCAAAAGTTAAAGCCTAAAAAGCAAATTGATTGCAATTGTGAAACAGCAGAAAAACCAAAATTCATTCAGTCGAAAACGTTTTTAGGAATTGTAACATCATTTGCAATAGTAATGCTTGCTTTTCCATATTATTCAAGTGTTTTCTACCCAAAGACAGAAAAGCAAATCATAATAGTGGACAAATCCAATATTGAAAAAGTAGAATTTACGATTAGCGGAATGACTTGTGCAAGTTGTGAAGAACACATAAATCACGAAGTGAATAAATTGATAGGGATTGTCAATCTAAAAGCTTCTTATGAAAATGGAAATACAATCGTAGAGTTTGACAACTCGAAAACAAATATTTCTGAAATTGAAAAAGCAATAAACTCAACAGGGTATTCTGTAACCGCGAAAAATTAAAATTAAAATGGAAATCAAATTGCAATCAATAATCACTTGCCCCAACTGCGGACACAAGAAAGAAGAAACAATGCCGACAGATGCTTGCCAATATTTTTACGAATGTGAAAAGTGCAAACATGTTCTTAAACCAAAGCAAGGCGACTGTTGTGTTTATTGTAGTTATGGAAATGTTCCTTGTCCACCTATTCAGCAAAACAAAAAATGTTGCTAACGGGTATAAAACAAAAGAAGGTCGATATAACTAAAGTATTTTTATTTTACTACCTATAAATATTACTATATAAAAGGGGTATAGAAGCTATACCTCTTAGACCCAGCCGAACCCTGCCACTCACCGCCATCCACTACCACTTTTCCAAAGCCAATCTTTATAGTCTTTAAATTCACGCCCGAACATTAAAATTAAAAATAATGCAAGGAGAAGACGATTTAAGAGGTTTAGCCAAAATAATGGCTTTTATGAGAGCAGTTAGTATTCTATTAGTACTGATGCATCTTTATTGGTTTTGTTATGGTTTCTTTATGGAACGTGGCTGGACACTAGAAGTAATCAATAAAATATTAGGGAATTTTGACCGAACAGCCGGTTTGTTTTCGCATACTTTATATACCAAAGTATTTGCAATCGTGTTATTGGCTTTAAGCTGTTTGGGAACCAAAGGCGTGAAGAACGAGAAGATAACCTGGTCAAAGATTTACGTGGCTTTGGGAATTGGTTTTTTGCTGTTCTTTCTGAATACACCACTGTTAAAGTTGTCGCCCATCATTGGCACATTCTTTTATATACTGACTATCGGACTAGGTTATATTGCTTTGCTGATGGCTGGGGTTTGGATAAGCAGGTTATTGAAAAACAACCTGATGGATGATGTTTTCAATATGGAGAACGAAAGTTTTATGCAGGAAACCAAATTGATGGAAAATGAATATTCCGTAAACCTGCCTACTAAATTTTGGTACAATAAAAAGGAACACAAGGGCTGGATCAATATCGTAAATCCTTTCAGAGCAACGATTGTTTTGGGGACTCCGGGTTCTGGTAAATCGTATGCCGTCGTTAACAATTATATCAAGCAACAAATTGAAAAAGGTTTTTCGATGTATATCTACGATTTCAAGTTTGACGACCTTTCTACTATTGCTTATAATCATTTATTGAAACATCAGGATAAGTACGAAATAAAACCAAAGTTCTACGTCATCAACTTTGACGATCCACGCAAGAGCCATCGTTGCAATCCGCTCAATCCAGATTTTATGACTGACATATCCGATGCTTACGAAGCCGCTTACACGATTATGTTGAACCTCAACAGAAGCTGGATACAAAAACAAGGAGATTTCTTTGTCGAATCTCCAATTATTCTTTTAGCGGCTATCATCTGGTTTTTAAAAATTTACGAGAATGGTAAGTATTGCACCTTTCCACACGCCATTGAATTGCTGAATAAAAAGTATTCGGATGTATTTACCATTTTAACTTCGTATCCTGATTTGGAAAACTATCTTTCACCATTTATGGATGCTTGGCAAGGCGGAGCACAAGACCAGTTGCAGGGACAAATTGCATCGGCTAAAATCCCTTTGTCACGAATGATATCACCGCAGTTGTATTGGGTTATGACAGGCGATGATTTTTCATTGGACATCAACAACCCGAACGAGCCGAAGATTTTGTGCGTGGGTAACAATCCCGACCGTCAAAATATCTACTCCGCAGCTTTGGGCTTGTACAACTCCCGAATTGTCAAGCTCATCAATAAGAAAGGACAATTAAAGAGTTCGGTTATTATAGATGAGTTGCCCACGATTTATTTTAGAGGGTTGGACAATCTTATCGCAACGGCGAGAAGTAATAAGGTGGCTGTGTGCTTGGGCTTTCAGGACTTTTCGCAGTTGATACGTGATTACGGCGATAAAGAAGCTAAAGTTATTCAAAACACCGTAGGTAATGTATTCAGTGGACAGGTTGTAGGAGAAACGGCAAAAAGCCTTTCGGAACGTTTTGGAAAAGTATTACAGAAACGTCAAAGTATGACGATAAACCGTAATGATAAATCAACTTCTATTTCTACACAATTAGACAGCCTTATTCCGGCTTCCAAAATTTCAACCTTAACGCAGGGTATGTTTGTCGGTTCTGTATCGGATAATTTTGACGATCGTATCGAACAAAAGATATTTCACGCAGAAATCGTGGTCGATAATGAAAAGGTAGCCGCCGAAACAAAAGCCTATCAAAAGATACCGCAAATCCTATCCTTTGTAGATGAGCAAGGCGAGGATAAAATGAAGCAGGAAATTGAAAGCAATTACCGTCAGATAAAATCAGATATTCTGCATATCGTCGAAAGTGAAATGGAACGGATTAAGAATGACCCGAACTTACAGCATTTGATACAGCAAGAGTAATAAAGGTACAAGTGGAAATTTTTAGTATAGACTAAAAAATATTGGCGATACTTCTTCTTAAATTTAGTATGGAGTGTCGCCAATATTGTTTTGAACAGTATGTAAAACAAATATTCAGAATGAAAAAGGATATTATATAAAATAGTAATTATTCAAAACAATGCAATGCCATTGCATTACTTTTTTACTAACTTTGCAAAAGAATATGAAAGTCTTTTTTTCCATATTGGCAATTTATATGATGGCGGTATTTTTAATGCCTTGTACCGATATGTATGAAAAGGAGAGTTTTCAAAACCATAACCATTCAGAAGAATTAGCCCATAAAGCAAGCCACGACCATCAGGAAAAACCTGATATGTGCAGTCCGTTTTGTTTATGCGGTTGTTGTGGAATGGTGTCGGGCATAGTGCTTCAATGGAATGTATATAACTTAGTTAAGAAGACCTTTGACTTGTCTAAGGCCAAAGTTTACTATAAATCTATCTTTATATCCCTCTATCTGGGAGAAATTTGGCAACCGCCAAAGATTAATGCATAATTTTTAATGTTTAAATGATTACAGCTTAATGCTAACAGCGTTAGCTTGGTTTTTAGGGTATTTATATTCCCTAAAAACATAATCATTATGATTTTATCATTATTTATCCATCATTAATCATCACAAAAAGTGTTAAATAACATTATAAAATTCTCTATAAAGAATAAGTTCATTATAGGATTAATGACCTTATTACTCATCATTTGGGGGGTATGGAGTGCCACGAAAATCCCCATTGATGCCCAACCTGACATTACAAACAATCAGGTTCAGATTATTACCCTGTCACCAACATTAGCAGGACAGGAGGTGGAGCAACTGGTTACATTTCCTGTAGAGCAAAGTATCGTCAATCTTCCCAAAGTAGAAGAAATAAGAAGTGTTTCGAGGTTTGGACTATCTGTTGTAACCGTAGTGTTTCAAGACAATGTCGATATTTATTTTGCAAGACAGTTGGTAAGCCAACAGCTGAAAGAAGCACAAGACCAGATACCTGATGGAGTTGGAACGCCTGAACTTGCTCCTGTCAGTACAGGTCTTGGCGAAGTGTACCAATACATTCTCCATCCCAAACAAGGAAGCGAAGATAAATATTCTGCAATGGATTTACGGACAATGCAGGATTGGATTGTCGCCAGACAACTTTACGGTACTCCGGGAATTGCAGAAGTTAATAGTTTCGGCGGTCTGCTCAAACAATACGAGGTATCCGTTGACCCTAACCGCATCAAAGCGATGGACGTCAGTATCTCCGATATTTTTACTGCACTCGAAAACAACAACCAAAATACCGGAGGCGCTTATATTGATAAGAAACCCAATGCATACTTCATTCGGGGAATTGGTTTAGTCACTTCACTGGAAGATGTAGGTAATATTGTTGTTAAAAATACGGAAAGTGTTCCGGTATTCATCAAAGATGTAGCAAAAGTACAATTTGGTCACGCTACCCGATACGGAGCAATGACCTATAACGGCGAAGTAGATGCTGTGGGAGGTATTGTAATGATGCTCAAGGGAGAAAACACTGCTACGGTCGTAAAAAACATCAAAGAAAAAATACCGGTTATCCAACAATCTCTACCCGATGATGTGGTCATAGAACCTTATTTGGATAGAATGAACCTGGTAGATAGAGCGATAAGTACTGTCGAAAAAAACCTAATTGAAGGTGCATTAATCGTAATATTTGTATTGATTATCTTCTTAGGGAATTTCAGGGCAGGTTTAATCGTCGCATCAGCTATACCGTTATCAATGCTTTTTGCATTGGGAATGATGAGGTTATTTGGCGTAAGTGCCAACCTGATGAGTTTGGGAGCTATTGATTTCGGATTGATAGTGGACGGTTCGCTGATCGTTGTTGAAGCCACAATGCACCATTTGGGCTTACGGAAATCCACTCAAAAACTTACGCAGGCAGAAATGGACGAGGAGGTGTATGAATCTGCAAGAAAAATCCGTACGAGTGCAGCATTTGGAGAAATCATTATCCTCATTGTTTATATTCCTATCCTTACTTTGGTCGGCATAGAAGGAAAAATGTTTACGCCAATGGCGCAGACCGTAAGTTTCGCCATTTTGGGAGCTTTGATTTTGTCCTTTACCTATATCCCGATGATGAGTGCCTTGTGTCTGTCTAAAAAACCGATTACCAAAAGGAATTTTTCAGACAAAATGATGGACTATCTTCAAGGGGTTTATAAGCCTTTGTTAGAAAAAGCCATTCGGATAAAATATGTGATTATTGCGGTTGCCGTCGGACTTTTTACCATTAGTATATTCCTTTTTTCACGGATGGGCGGAGAGTTCCTGCCAACATTGGGCGAGGGCGATTTTGCTTTCCATTGTATTTTGCCGCAAGGAACATCCTTAAGCCAAAGTCTGGAAACCTCTATGCAGGCATCTAAGATAATCAAGGAGTTTGACGAAGTAAAAATGGTTGTAGGAAAAACGGGGGCTGCCGAAGTACCGACAGACCCGATGCCGCCCGAAGCGACCGACCTGATGATTATTCTTAAACCACAGGACGAATGGAAAACAAAGAAATCGTATGACGAACTTTCCAATGAAATGATGGAGAAACTCGAAGTTATTCCCGGTGTATTCTTTGAAGCCAACCAGCCGATACAGATGAGGTTTAATGAACTGATGACGGGTATCAGGCAAGATGTAGCTGTGAAAATATTCGGAGAGAACCTCGACAGTTTGTTGATTTATGCCAATAAAGCCAATGCCATTATTCAAACGGTAGAGGGTGCAACCGCTCCGCAGGTAGAACGGATAGCAGGTCTTCCACAGATTAATATCGAATACGACCGTACCCGAATAGCCAACTATGGCTTGAATGTACAGGAGATAAACGATATTGTCAGTACTGCGTTTGCAGGTAAATCAGCAGGCGTGGTTTATGAAAATGAGCGTAGATTTGATTTGGTGGTACGGCTTGATGAAGAACACCGCAGTTCTATTGAGGATGTGAGCAATCTGTTTATTCCACTTCCAAACGGAGAGCAGGTTCCACTTTCGCAGGTTGCCAACATTGACTATAAATTAGGTCCTGCACAAATCAGCCGTGAAGGAGGAAAACGAAGGATATATGTCGGATTTAATGTACAAGGGCGGGATGTAGCAAGTGTTGTAGAAGAAATTCAGGATAAGTTGGCTGAACAGGTTAAGCTACCGACAGGATATTATTTTACCTATGGCGGTCAGTTTGAGAACCTCCAAAAAGCTACTGACAGATTACTGATTGCAGTACCTATCGCCCTGCTTTTGATTTTTATCTTATTGTACTTCACGTTTCATTCGTTCAAGGAAGCCGTTTTGGTCTATACAGCTATCCCGATGAGTGCTATTGGAGGTGTGTTTGCCCTATTGTTGAGGGATATGCCATTCAGCATATCAGCAGGTGTAGGGTTTATCGCTTTGTTTGGTGTTGCTGTTCTGAACGGGATTGTACTGATTTCCACATTCAACAGATTGGAAAAAGAGGGTTGGAACGAGATTATCCCGAGAATTATCGAGGGGGCTAAAACAAGACTAAGACCCGTATTAATGACAGCGTCGGTAGCAAGTTTAGGTTTCTTACCGATGGCATTGAGTACAAGTGCGGGTGCAGAAGTACAAAAACCGTTGGCAACGGTCGTTATCGGCGGATTGATGTCAGCAACGGCATTGACGTTATTCGTACTGCCTTTACTATACCTCGTATTTATGAGAAATCATAAGCCTACAAAAAATAATAAAATGAAAGCCATAACACCTATATTGTTACTGTTTACGTTCTTAGGCTTTTCTCAAACCAGTAATGCACAAAATCCTGTAAACGTAGATAGAGCTATCGAAATAGCTATGGAAAATAACCCTCAGCTCCGTTCCAAAAAATTGGAGATTCAATCTACCCAAAGTTTGAGTAAGACAGCATATGAGCTACCGAAAACCGATTTAAATTTCCAATATGGGAATACAGATGGATTTGAGTACAATGACGGTTTCCAAATTTCGCAGACTATACCCTTTCCAACACTTTTTGGGGTAAAGAAAAACCTTGTCAAAGAGCAAGTCAAAGGGCAGGAATGGTCAAAGGCTCTGACAGAAAATGAGCTAAGAAAGCAGGTAAGAACATATTATTATCAGTTAGCGTATCTGGAACATAATGCTTCGGTATTGAAGTATTTGGATAGTATTTATGCAGACTTTATCCGTGTGGCGGAGCTGCGTTATAAAACAGGAGATATAGGGCGGATAGAAGTCAGTACGGCTGTTACCAAAAAGGGGGAAATCAATATATTGCTCCAGCAAAATGAGGTCTTCAGGCAAAATGCCTATCAGAATCTTAAAAACCTGATGCAGACAAAGGAAGATTTTGCCATTGAACCCAAATCAGACTATGAACCATTACTTTTGACTTCTTTCATAGACAGTTCAGCTATTGAAAACCACCCAAGCATCCAGCTATTGTATCAGGAGGCTAAAATCGCTGAACAGAACAAGAAGTTGGAACGGGCAAACAGCCTGCCTGATTTTACGTTCGGTTATAATAATATATCGCTGATAGGAATGCACAGTAGAAACGGCGTGGAACAATTTTACGGCAGAGGACAGCGGTTCAGTTTTGTTGATGTAGGCATAACCATTCCACTCTTTACTACGACCAGAGCGAAAATCCGTTCCCTTGATTATCAAAAACAATCATTGGAACTGAATGCCCAATGGCAACAACAGCAGCTAAAAACGGAGTTGGCAAATGCCCTGAAACAATATGAACAGAATGTTTCACAGTTTACCTATTTCAAGGAGCAGGCACTTCCGAATGCTGATGAAATCATCAATGCGGCAAAGTTAGGGTACAGTACCGGAGATATTTCTTATGTGGAGTACCTCTTTGCCTTGCAGACAACAACCGATATTCAGCTTAATTATCTAAAGAGCATACAGCAAATCAATGAGGCTGTAACGCTTATTCATTCATTAATCAGCAAATAATACAAAATATGAAACGTATCATCAATAATATAGTTTTCAGCGTTTTTGTCCTCGTAGCAATCTTTGCTTTGAACGCCTGTACAAATAAACATACGGAGGACGACGGACATAATCACGGTAGCGAAGCAGCAGCAACAACGGACGAACACGAAGAAGAAAACGTTGCGGTACTGACCGATGAACAGATAAAAGCTGTAGGTATCGAAATCGGGATGATTGAACAGAAACAATTGTCCGCAACATTGAAAGCCAACGGTGGATTGAGAGTACCCAACAGCAACAAGGCAAATGCAACTTCAATGTTTGGCGGCGTTATCAAATCCCTCAATGTGGAGATAGGCGATTTCGTAAAAAAAGGTCAGGTCATCGCCACTATTTCCAATCCGGAATTCATACAATTACAGGAAGAATACCTAAGCATCAATAGCAGGATAGAATTTGCAGAGCAGGAAGTTGCAAGACAAAGAGAGCTGAACGAGGGAAATGCAGGTGCAAAGAAAAACCTGCAAAGTGCCACATCTGAATTGAACACGTTGAGAACACGAAAAGCATCGTTACAACAACAAATCCAAATGATGGGCATTAATCCGGCTTCCCTGTCAAATTCCAGCCTTAAATCCTCGTTGGTCGTTACAAGTCCGATAGGCGGTACGGTAAGTAACGTTTTTGCCAAAATCGGAAGCTATGTAGATGTGTCTTCGCCTATTGCCGAAATAATAGAGAACACAGCATTGCACTTGGACTTACAGGTTTATGAAAAAGATATTCCCCTAATCAAAATAGGTCAGAAAATAGATTTTGTCGTAACCAACAACCCCAATAAGACCCATTCTGCCGAAGTTTATAGTATAGGTTCATCTTTTAGCGGAGAGAGCAAAACCATTGCCGTTCACAGCAGAATTACCGGAGATAAAACAGGATTGATTGACGGAATGAGCATAACCGGAAATGTAAGTTTAGATGATGTATTAAGTACGGCTGTACCCAACGAAGCGGTTGTCAATGCAGACGGGAAATATTACATCTTTTTGGTCAAGGAGCAGGAAGAAGAACCGCACGACCATAAAGAAGATGAGGCTCACGACCACGGTTCGGAAAATGGAACTCAATTTACAAGAATGGAGGTCGTTAAAGGTGCTTCTCAATTGGGTTACACGGCGATAACGCCTGTAAATGAAATTCCACACGGTACACATATCGTGATAAAAGGTGCGTTTTTTGTGAATGCAAAAATGAATGATACCGGAGAACACGGTCACGCTCACTAAAATGGTATATAATGAAAAAAAGCATTGAACAAAAGCTGTTGTCAAAGAACACCAATCCGACCAGTATGCGGATATTGGTATATGATTTCTTGGAGCAACAGCAGACAGCGATGTCCTTATCTGAAATCGAAAGTCATTTCTATAAAGCAGACAGGGTTACGATTTACAGGACTTTGAAAACTTTCGAGGAAAAAGGCATTGTACACAGTATTCAGGAGAACACTACCGTTAAGTATATTTTGTGTCACGATGGGTGTGATGAAGAAACACACAAAGATTGGCACTTACATTTCTATTGTAAAATCTGTAAACAGACAACCTGTAAGGAGGATTTTATAATACCGCAGAATGGAAACCAAAATTACCGTATTGACGAAATAAAACTATTTGGTAAAGGTATTTGCGAGAACTGTTTAAAGGAGAGTTTGCAATAGCATTGCAGGCTCTTCCTGTGTATCTTTGTCATAAATATAAATGTGTTATGGATAACTATCTTAAAGAAACAAAAATCCTTGACTACTCAAACGTTTCTATACAAGAGCTATTGGAACAAAGAGGGTGGAAAGATTTGGGCAATGTTTCAAGAGTTAAAGCCATTTACAATTTTGTCAGGGATGAAATAAAATTTGGCTACAATGTTTCGGACGATATACCTGCATCAGAAATATTGCAGGATGGCTATGGACAGTGCAATACCAAAGCGACTTTGCTAATGACGTTATTAAGAGCAACGGGAATACCTAACCGCATTCACGGTTTTACCATTGACAAAGCCTTGCAAAAAGGAGCTATTACGGGTATTTGGTACAAACTTTCGCCTCAAAACATCTTACATAGCTGGGTAGAAGTATGGGTAAATGAACAGTGGTATTTTTTAGAAGGTGTGATTTTGGATAAACCCTATCTCACCAAATTGCAGGAGCAGAACAGCGATTGCAAAACCACATTTTGTGGTTTCGGGGTTTATACCGATAATTTTGAGAACCCACCGATTGAATGGAACCTCAACAATACGTTTATTCAGGATAAGGGCATCAATCAGGACTTTGGCGTTTTTGATACACCCGATGAATTTTATTCTAAGCATCAGCAAAAGCTAAATGCGTTAAAGCGATTTGTTTTTCAGTATATCGTGAGGTATATAATGAATAATAACGTAGAAATAATAAGAAATAAAAGTGTAACGAACCTAAAAAATTAAAGGCTATGACAAATACAGACAAAAATCATAAGCATACGTATGATGCACAAGGCAAAATGACTTGTTGCACGCTGGAAGAAAAAATTTACACCGAAGCAGGTGCAAAAGAGCTGGTAAATGAAAAGCATCAACACGACCACGGCGATGATGAAGGACACGACCACAGTCATAGTGAGAGTAGTCCAATTAAAATGTTTTTGCCGAGTATAATATCATTGGTATTGTTGCTTGCTGCCATAGCATTTGATCATTGGCTTCCACAGCAATGGTTTACGGGTTGGGTAAGGATTATTTGGTATGTGGTTGCGTATGCTCCCGTTGGGTTTCCTGTATTGACAGATGCCGTGAAAAGCATCAGAAAAGGGGAAATCTTTTCAGAGTTCTTTTTAATGGGCATTGCCACCATCGGGGCATTTGCCATTGGCGAATATCCCGAGGGCGTTGCCGTGATGTTGTTTTATGCTGTTGGAGAAGTTTTTCAGACAATGGCGGTTTCCAGAGCCAAAGCAAATATCAAATCATTGCTCGACCAAAGACCTGATGAGGTAACGGTTTTAAGAAACGACCAACCCCTAACTGTAAAGGCGGAAACCGTGAATATCGGCGAAATAATACAATTGAAACCGGGAGAAAAATTAGGTTTGGACGGAGAATTATTGTCTGAAACGGCATCGTTCAACACCTCAGCACTCACAGGCGAAAGCAAACCCGACACCAAAGCCAAAGGCGAAACGGTTTTGGCAGGTATGATAAACCTTAATACCGTTGCACAAGTGCAGGTCACAACCGCATATATGGATAGTAAGTTGAGTAAAATTTTGGAATTGGTACAAAATGCTACTTCACAAAAAGCACCAACGGAATTATTTATCCGCAAGTTTGCGAAAATATATACCCCTATAGTGGTACTGTTAGCGGTCGCTATCTGTGTGCTGCCTTACTTTTTCGTAGCTGATTATGAGTTTAGGGATTGGTTGTACAGGGCTTTGGTATTCTTAGTTATTTCTTGTCCTTGTGCCTTAGTAATCAGTATTCCATTGGGTTATTTCGGTGGCATTGGAGCAGCGAGCAAAAACGGAATACTGTTCAAAGGAAGTAACTTTTTAGATAGCCTTTCCAATATCCAAAATGTGGTAATGGATAAAACGGGTACAATGACAGAGGGTGTTTTCAAGGTTCAAGAAGTGGTATTTGACAAAGCGTTCAATCAAGATGAAATTTTGCAATTGGTCAATGTATTGGAAAGCCACAGTACGCACCCCGTAGCGACAGCTATTCACGAATACGTGGGGGAACTGGATAATACAATCCGCTTAGAAAATACAGAGGAAATTGCTGGACACGGGCTGAAATCAACCGTAAATGGTAAAGACTTGTTGGTTGGAAATTTCAAGCTGATGAACAAGTTTGGAATACAATACGACTTAGATCCGAACAGCATCGTTTATACGACCATTGCCGTTGCTTACGATAACAAATTTGTCGGTTACATTACGATTGCCGACAGTATCAAAGAAGATGCAGAGAAAACCATCCGTTTATTGCATAAACTCAATGTGAAAGCAACTATGCTTAGCGGAGATAAAAGTACAGTGGTAAAGTATGTAGCGGAGCAGTTGGGGATAGATAATGCTTTTGGGGATTTATTGCCCGAAGATAAAGTAAACAGGGTTAAAGAAATTAAAGCCAAAGGCGAAAGCGTTGCTTTCGTCGGCGACGGCGTGAACGATGCTCCCGTTGTGGCGTTGAGCGACGTAGGTATCGCAATGGGCGGTTTGGGAAGCGATGCCACTATTGAAACGGCAGATGTGGTCATACAAGACGATAAGCCGAGCAAAATCCCAATGGCAATCAATATTGGAAAAAAGACAAAGAAAATCGTTTGGCAAAATATCACATTGGCATTTGTGGTAAAAGGAATTGTATTGGTGCTTGGTGCAGGTGGATTGGCTACAATGTGGGAAGCCGTTTTTGCTGATGTGGGCGTGGCGTTATTGGCTATTCTTAATGCGGTACGAATACAGCGGATGAAATTTTAAAGGACGTCAATTTATAAGTATTGAAAAGAAAACAGAAAATACGCAAAAAGAAATATATAAAGGTATTCAACCGAAGCGACTTAATGTCTTTGGACATCAGTGACGACAACCTTGTTGATGTAAGAACCATTTAAGTAGGTTGAAGTATGCTTCTGAAAACCCCGTAACCGGGCGTATGGGTGTATTCAATATGGGACGAAATATCAGTGTTAAATTAATAATGAATTTCTGATTCGATATTATTGAGTGAAAGATTTAAAAGAACGCTAGCAGGAAATGTAACTGACACTATAATGCTCATGGAATAAAAATAAATGGCGGATAAGAGAAACTTATCTGCCATTTATTTCAAAAAAAACGAACCGGTTTGAAAAATACCATTATCTTTGCAATAGTTTTTTTGTTTTTTACATGTTAAAAAGGATAAACATATTAATGATTATATGCTTATTGGGCTTTTTTATAATCCCAATGCAATCCTATGCGTGTAAATCGCATTCCAAAGAAATTGTTATCAAGGAGAAGTCATGTTGCAGTGCCAACAAGCAGCATCATTCAGAAGATCAATGTGAGAAAGACTGCTGTAAGTCTAAGGATGACACGAGCAATGAATGCTCTGGAAATTGTGGACCTACGTCCTGCCACAGCTCTTCTAATAGTTTTTCTGCAACACCCCCATTTTTTAGGAACGCTCAAAATCCTGTTTTTTCTAAAAGTAAAAAATCATACCCTTTATACAAAGAACCCTTTTATTCTACAGGGGAATCTTCCATTTGGCAACCGCCTAAAATAAGTTAAATTAGTACTGTATATCCATAGGTGTGCGAAATCGGTTGATTTTGCACCTATCCGCAATACATGTTTTATTAAAAGCCAGATCTGGCTTTTGATTATTTACCATTTTTAATACTTAATAAGGTTCCAAATGAAATCAATATCAAAAATATTGATGGTAATCACCGTATTACTATCCGCAGCAAACAGCTTTGCGCAAAACCAGAACGAGCAACATCACAACCATGGTGGAACAGCTCAAGCAAAGAATATTCCATCACAAAATTTATCACAATTACATGCCGTATTTGACAAGTATTTTTCCATAAAAGATGCTTTGGTAAACGCAGATGTAAATATAGCATCTTCAAATGCTACTGAATTAGCCACAGTTATTAAAACAGTGGATATGGGTGAACTTTCTCCCAAAGAGCATACCGTATGGATGAAGGTCATGAAGGAACTGTCTTTAAACACAGAAAACATCTCGAAATCGAAAGACGTCGTAAAGCAACGGAGGGCATTTGCCCTACTTTCTAAGAATGTCTATGAATTGGCAAACGCATCAAAGCAAAAAACAACTATGTACTACCAAAACTGCCCGATGTACAACGATGGCAAAGGTGCAACTTGGTTAAGTAAAAGTACGGATATCAAAAACCCGTATTACGGTTCAAAAATGCTGACCTGCGGTAGTACTATTGAAAAATTAAATTAGTCAGCCATTATGAGATGTCTATTGATTGGGATCGTTACTTCTATTGTAGTCATATTTAGTTCATGCAACAATAACCCTACACTAAAGGTGCAAGACAATACATATACTTCAAAAAGCTCAAATACAAATACCCGTGACCACAATGCCTTTGAAATGGGCGATGTAGTTCCGTCGGAAGAGGTATGCATGGTCAACAATGAATACATGGGCAAAAAACAATTTGAGGTAAATTTTGAAGGAAAAATATATTACGGATGTTGCCAGATGTGTAAAGAACGTATTCCAAAAGATCCTTCTACACGCGTTGCCATAGATCCATTTTCCAAAAAGCAGATAGATAAAGCGACTGCTATAATAGCAATTACCGGCAACAACGGGGAAGTATCATATTTTGAAAATAATACTACATATACAAATTACATAAATCAATTTTAATTATTAAAAACAGAAATCATGACAATGAAACATTTATTTGTAGGCTTACTAGCCTCATCCGTATTGACCTTGGCAGCATGCAATGGCGCTTCTGAAAAAAAATCAGAAAGCGACGTCCATACTGAAACAACGGTATCCAACGAAAGCAACGCTGCAAGCGACCAGGGAACTTTTTCGGAACTTTTTTCCCATTACCAGCACCTGACTTTTGCTTTGTCTTCCGATAATGATAAAGAAGCCGCAAATGCAGCTAAAGGCATGCTGGAAGCACTCCCCAAGATTAATACCGAGGGCTTTAGTGCAGAACAGAAAAGCACCTTCGATGACATCGCTGCTGATATTCAGGAACATTCGGAGCACATAGGTGATAACATAGGCAATATCGCTCATCAAAGAGAACATTTAGTGATCTTGAGCAAGGATTTTTATGATATAACAAAAGAATTCGGCACCGAAAAGCCCATGTACAAGATTTTTTGCTCGATGTACGATGACAACAAAGGAGCATATTGGTTAAGCGATAGCAAAGAGGTCAAAAACCCTTACTATGGTGAAGATATGCTAACATGTGGTGAAGTTCAGGAAGAACTGAAGTAAAAACGCTGATTAAGATTTGAAATTCAAATATCAGGTACCGGTCGATTTCTGTAGGCTGGTATCTGATATTAAAATGTAAACAATGTATATGTTATGCTTAAAAAAATTATCAAATATTTTTTGGAGAACCGAGTAATAACACTGTTATTACTTGTGGTTGTCCTTATATGGGGGCTGATTACAGCGCCCTTTAATTGGCATCAAAATGCGTTGCCGAGCGATCCTGTGCCGGTCGATGCGATTCCGAACATTGGGGAGAACCAGCAAATTGTTGCGACCGAATGGATGGGGAGGTCTCCCAAAGATATACAGGAGCAGATTACCTATCCACTCACGACCTCCTTACTGGGCATCCCCGGCGTAAAAACAATCCGGAGCAGTTCGATGTTCGGCATGTCCTTCCTCTATGTCATTTTTGAAGAGGATGTTGAGTTTTATTGGAGCCGTTCCCGTATTCTGGAAAAACTGAATTCATTGCCTGCCGGCACATTACCATCCGATGTAACGCCCACGCTCGGGCCGGATGCCACTGCTTTGGGGCAGGTCTTTTGGTATACACTGGAGGGACGCAATCCCGAAACCGGAAAACCTACAGGAGGCTGGGACCCCGATGAGCTGCGCACGATTCAGGATTTCTATGCCAAATATAATTTGGCAGCATCGGAAGGGGTTTCCGAAGTGGCTTCCATCGGAGGTTTCGTAAAAGAATACCAAGTCGATATCAATCCAGATGCGATGCGCGCATACAATGTATCCGTAATGGATATCATGTCGGCTATCCAAAACAGCAACCTGGATATCGGTGCAGAGACGATCGAAATAAACAAAGCGGAATATCTGGTGCGTGGATTGGGCTACCTTAAAAGTGTCCAGGATCTTGAAGATGCCGTAGTGGCTGTGCGCAATAATGTTCCCGTAAAGATAAAAGACGTTGGGTTTGTCAATTTGGGACCCTCCACACGACGCGGTGGATTGGATAAGGAAGGCGTGGAAGCAGTTGGCGGTGTAGTAGTTGCCCGGCATGGAACCAACCCCATGGAAGTCATCAATAATGTCAAGGCGAAGATCAAAGAAATGGAGGCAGGTTTCCCTCAAAAAACATTAGAGGATGGGACTATTTCAAAAGTCACCGTCGTTCCGTTTTATGACCGCTCGGGTTTAATCCAGGAAACCATCGGGACGCTGGAAAATGCTTTAGCACACGAAATCCTGATCTGTATTATCGTTGTGATCGTGCTGGTGATCAACCTGCGAGCATCGATTCTTATATCCAGTATCTTGCCCATTGGCGTACTGGCGACCTTCATAATCATGAAACAAATGGGGGTCGAGGCGAATATCGTTGCCCTTTCGGGAATCGCCATTGCCATTGGGGTCATGGTGGATGTGGGGATTGTCTTTATCGAAAGCATACTACGCCATATGGATGAAGAAAAAGCCAAGGGTGTTGAGAGTCGGGGGAAAGCCTTTGTAAACTTGATTTCCACCGCTGTTGCGGAAGTGTCGGGTGCTTTGTCAACGGCGATGCTCACCACGATCATCAGCTTTTTACCTGTTTTTATGATGGAAGCACAAGAAGGTAAGTTGTTCGGTCCCTTGGCATACACCAAAACCTTTGCTTTGGTTTCAGCCTTTGTGTTAGGCATTATTATCTTGCCAACACTGGCTTATTATATATTTTCAATCCGTATCAATGGGAGTAAAGTTCGCCGGATAGCCAACTACGTTTTGGTAGTTGCCGGTATCGCTCTTTGGATCTATACAGGTGTTTTTGTCGCGTTCGCATTGACTTTGATCGGAGTCAACAACCTGTTTACACCAAGATGGAAAGGAGAAAAAATTGCCAACTACGTTAATGTTGCTATCACACTTTTTGTAGCGATGTATTACCTGACGGTTGAGTGGCTGCCACTCGGCACGCAGGCAAGCACCACACTTAACTTTGTGTTCGTATTCTTTGCCATTGGTTCCATCCTGGGAATGTTATGGGCATTGGTGATCTATTATGAACAGATTCTTCGATGGTCACTTTCCAACCGGTGGAAATTCATGGCCATCCCTATCATTACTTTATTATTCGGAATGTTAGCATGGATGGGCGTAGAGAAGAGTTTTGGTTTTGTTGCAAATGGCTTCGAAAAGACAGGTTGGAAATCATTTCGGGAGACTGCCTTCTGGCAAAAATCCACCGAAACATTTCCCGGTATCGGGGAGGAATTTATGCCAAGCCTCAATGAAGGTTCTTTCCTTTTGATGCCCACCAGTATGCCGCATACTGGGATTGAACAAAACCTGCAATTGATCAGAACACTTGATAAACGTATTCAAAACATACCGGAAGTCGAACTTATCGTAGGAAAATGGGGCCGTGTGAATTCTGCACTTGATCCGGCTCCTACACAGATGTTTGAAAATACGATCAATTATATCCCGGAATTTTATCTGGATGAAGACGGGCATCGTGAAAGGTTCAAGGTAAACAGTTCCGGAGAATTCGTGTTGAAAGGTGACAAGACCTATGCTGTTTCCGATGGTTTCCGTTCCATACCACGGGACAGTCTGATTGAAGATAAAAGCGGAAAATTTTTCCGCAGATGGCGTCCTGAAATTAAAAAGGCCGACGATATATGGCAAGAGATCGTCAATGTTTCCCATCTGCCCGGATTGACTTCCGCTCCTAAGTTGCAACCGATAGAAGCGAGAATGGTAATGCTTTCTACGGGAATGAGGGCTCCGATGGGGCTAAAGGTTTCGGGTCCGGATCTGGAGTCGATTGAAATCGGTGGCAAGGCCTTGGAAGCAGCCTTAAAGGATGTTCCATCTGTTATGCCATCGACCGTTTTCTACGACAGGGCTGTTGGCGCACCCTATATCGAAATCCATCTGAACCGGGATAGAATGGCCAGATACGGTATTACCGTTGCCGAGCTTCAGGAAGTAATCAGTGCGGCAGTCGGCGGTATGACGTTGACCACTACAGTCGAAGGCCGGGAACGGTTTCCCGTTCGCCTGCGCTACCCACGAGAATTACGGGATGACCCGGATGCGTTGCGAAAAATAATCATTCCGACAGCTACAGGAGCTCAGATTCCATTGGGGGATGTGGTGGATGTTGAATATGCCAAGGGCGCTCAGATGATCCAAAGTGAAAATACCTTTTTGTTGGGTTATGTAATCTTTGATAAAAAAAGTGGCATAGCGGAAGTCGACGTAGTATACGAAGCGGATCAACTCCTAAAGGAAAAAATAGCGTCTGGAGAACTGGATTTACCCAACGGGGTGACGTATAAGTTTGCCGGAAATTATGAACAGCAAGAACGTGCCGCAAAAAGGCTAATGCTTATTATACCACTGAGTTTGTTAGCCATTTTAGTAATTCTCTACTTTCAGTTCCGAACGGTTACAGCATCGTTAATTCATTTTTCCGGTGTTTTTGTAGCTCTTGCAGGAGGTTTTATTTTGTTGTGGCTTTACGGACAGCCTTGGTTTATGGATTTCTCTGTCGGAGGGACAAATATGAGGGATCTGTTCCAGATGCACAGCATCAATCTCAGCATTGCCGTTTGGGTAGGATTTATCGCCCTGTTCGGACTGGCGACGAGTGATGGTGTATTAATGGGAACATACATCCACGATACATTTGAAGCACGGAACCCCAGAACAAAAGATGAAATACGGGAAGCAGTCATATACGCAGGCTTAAAGCGTGTCAGACCGGCAGCGATGACCACTGCTACAGCACTGATCGCCTTACTGCCTGTCCTGACCTCTACCGGTAAAGGTGCGGAAATCATGGTACCAATGGCCATCCCGACTTTCGGCGGCATGCTGATCCAATCCATGACCATGTTTGTGGTTCCAGTATTCCAGTGCTGGTGGAGGGAATCTGCCACTAAAAAAGAAAATAGAAAAAATAATAAAAATATAGCGAATGAAAACGAATAAGATAAATCGGTATATAACCGTGGCTGTATTAACAAGCTTAAGCATTTTTTCGCAAGCTTTAGCCCAAGACTACCCCACCGATTCGCTGTCCTATTATATACAAGTCGCAATCGAAAATAATCCGGGTGTAAAATCACAAAAGTATGCGCATGAGGCATACCTTGAAAAAATTCCGCAAGCCGGAGCATACCAAGACCCCGAATTGTCCATGGAAGCATATACGATGCCTATGGAAATTATAGGAGGGCGTTCTATTGGAAATGTGAGCTTGATGCAAATGTTTCCATGGTTCGGCACGAGAAAAGCAGCTCGCACAGAGGCTACACATATGGCCAATATGCAAGATCAACAGTATCGGGAAGCCATAAATAATCTGATCCTTCAGGTCAGCACACAGTGGTACACGATGCAAAAATTGAACGAGCAACTCAAGAATAATCAGGAAAACCAAGTGTTTCTAAAACAATTGGAACAATTGGCAATACGGAAATTCTCTGCGCCCTCAAGCACCTCACAATCAAGTGTAGCACCCGTCGTAAGCAGTAATACGCCTTCCTCACCAACCAGATCTAGTGCTTCATCGGGTATGGGAGGGATGAGTATGGGAGGAGGCAATTCAGCTCCTGCTACTAATCAGAATATGAGTATGCCGTCCGGTGGTGGCATGGGAGCAATGGAAGGTGGCTCCGGATCGGGTATGTCAGAGGTGCTTCGTATCCAATTGGAAATTGTCGAAATTGAAAATAACATTGAAAGTTTACATGCTCAGATTAAAGCCGAAAAAGCAAAATTCAATGCATTGTTGAATCGGGAAGCAACTGAAAAGGTCATGCTGGGACAAGAGATCCACAAGCTGAATTTTTTATATAGCGAGGAAGAGGCACTAAGGGTTATTGAGGCAAACAACCCCATGCTTGAAATGATTGCCGAAGAAGGCTTGGCATTTAAGGCAAAAGCGGAAATGGATCGGAAAATGAGTTATCCCATGATTGGTATCGGTGTGGAATACATGGTTGTGGGAAGGACGAATAATTCAATGCTGGCCATGGACGGGATGAACGGTAAGGATATGGTCATGCCTATGGTTTCAGTGAGCCTGCCACTCTTCCGTAAAAAATACAATGCCCAGCAAAACGAAAGCAGGCTATGGCGAAAATCAAGCGAAGAGAACTTTAAAAACACCTTCAACACTTTGAAAAGCGAGTTTTACAGTCTCAAAAGCCAACTGGATGATGCTCAGCGTGCCATCGAGCTGTACGAAAAACAAACTACGCTCGCCCAAACGACATATAACCTGATCGTAAAAGAGTTCGTTACAGGCAAAAGTGACTTGACCAACGTTATTCAGGTGCAGCGGCAATTATTGGATTATCAGCTTAGGAAAGCTGAGGCCCTTGCCAACTATAATACGATGGTTGTGTCAATAAAAAAATTATTAGCAGACCATAAATAATGCAATTATTTTGAAATTCTTAGCAATGAATAAACTGAAAAATATTTTTAGAAATAAGGCGGTAACTTACGGGGTTATATTATTGTCCGGACTACTGCTTGGCTGGGCGATATTTGGCGGGAATTCGTCCCATGATCACAGCCATGACCTTGAAATGGAAGTGACCGAGGACGGGGAAACAGTATGGACTTGCTCCATGCACCCCCAGATCAGAATGGATAAACCGGGGAAATGCCCGATATGTGCAATGGATCTAATTCCCTTGAAATCATCCGGGGGAGGTGATGATGTAATTGACGATGACGCCATCCAGATGTCAGAAGAAGCCATAGCATTGGCGAATATCCAGACTTCGATTGTCGGCCACCAAGACGCTGTTAAAGATGTCCAACTGTATGGGACTATTCAGGTGGACGAACGTTTACAACAATCCCAAACATCGCATGTCAATGGCCGTATTGAAAATCTTTACGTAACCTTTACTGGCGAGTCGGTAAGAGAAGGACAACTGATAGCCAAAATCTATTCGCCTGATTTATTGACGGCGCAGCAAGAATTGCTCGAAGCTGCAAAATTGCAGGATATGCAGCCCCTCCTATTGGATGCCGCGAAAGAGAAGCTGAGTTTATGGAAGGTGTCAGAGGATCAGATAAGCAAAATATTGACATCCAACGAAGTTTCACCCTACGTCAATATATATGCGAATACAAGTGGTGTTGTCATAGCAAAAAATGTAAACCCGGGCGATTATATCGGCCAAGGGAGCGTCTTGTACACCATTTCAAACCTTTCCAAGTTATGGGCGGTTTTTGATGCGTATGAAACAGATCTGCCATTTCTAAAGGTGGGAGATCAGCTGGAATATACATTACGGAGTTTGCCCGGAAAAGTCTATAATGGGCGGATTGCCTTTATTAACCCTATCCTTGATGCCAATTCAAGAACGGCAAAAATCAGGGTCGAAGCCGATAACCGGGATCGCAATCTCAAACCTGAAATGTATGCAACAGCAAGGATCACTGCTCCTTTAAAGGGCTACAACGATGAGTTGGTCATTCCCAAGTCGGCGGTTTTATGGACAGGGAAGCGCTCCATAGTTTACGTAAAACAGCCAAATACATCCACGCCTGCTTTTAAACTTCGGGAGATCGTCTTGGGCCCCTCATTGGGCGACCAATATGTTGTTATGTCGGGGCTGGAAAATGGCGAGGAAATCGTGACCAAGGGAGCTTTCACCGTTGATGCAAGTGCCCAGCTGGAAGGTAAAATCAGTATGATGAATAACGATGGCGCAGCATCGGCTGCCGGACATCAGCATGGCGATGCTCAAACCAATGTCAATAAGACCCATGATATGTTGAAAGTATCAGGAAATTGTGAAATGTGCAAAAGCCGGATTGAGAAAGCGGCCAAAAGTGTCAAGGGGGTGATTTCCGCAAACTGGGATGTTAATGCCAAAGTTATCCATTTGGATTTCGATTCAAAAGTAACCTCAAAAAGTGCCATAAGCAAAGCTATTGCTAATGTTGGTCACGATACAGAGCTGGACAAGGCTCCCAAGGCGGTTTATGACGACTTACCGAGTTGCTGTCTCTATGACCGGGGATAATGGTACTTGATTAATATTAGATCATGAAAAAAAACGGAAAACGAACGAAAGCATACAAAGTAATTTTAACAGTTCTGTTAAGTGTGTTTGTGTTAATGCAATTTATAACCCCCCAAAGGAACCTATCCCCGGTTCCTGCGGGCCAGGTTTTTGTTGATTCATTTAAGGTCGATGCAAAAGTTAATGCAATCCTGTCGGTATCATGCTATGACTGCCATAGCAATAATACCCAATACCCTTGGTACACTAATGTTCAGCCTTTGGGTTGGTTCATGGCAGATCATATAACCGAAGGAAAAGAGAAATTGAACTTTGATGATTTGCCAAATTACAGCCCGAGAAGGATAAACTCAAAGTTTAGCCAGATTATTGAGCAAATCGAGAAAGGTAAAATGCCGTTGAGTTCATATACGTGGATGCATGGGGGTGCTCGTCTAAGCATGGAAGATAAGAAGCTGTTAGTTGAATACTTTAACTCGTTGATGGATAATGAAATAAGTTTAGAGTGTTAATAGTACAGACGGTTCCTTCGGAAATAGACTCAAAACGTAAATTTTAATAACAGGAAAAGTGGAAAACCAATCTAATAAAAATACAAACATCTCGGAATCTACACTCAAAACGAGAATGTAGTATATATGCATGAAAACTGCCACGTTTGTGCTTCAGAAGGCTTTGAGGCACTTACCCGAATTAGAATATCCACTGCAACGGACTCAATCGTAGCAAGTCTTAATGTAATTTCATCCAATCTTCTATTGACTGATGAAATTGGGTTATCGGACGCCGCAGCAAAAAAACTGAATGTTTCCCCAAATGAAACTTTGTATGTTTCACATTTGGAACCTATTAAATCTTTAAGCCACGTACGGGCAAAAATCTACAATCAGAAACTGGATTACTTGGCGTACAATGAAATCATTACGGATATAGTTCAGGGCAATTATTCCAATATCGACCTCACAGCATTTATCACCGCCTGTGCCGGAAATAGAATGGATCTTGATGAAATCACCTATCTTACAAAAGCCATGATTGCTTCTGGTATGCAATTGCACTGGAACAAGGAGATTGTTGTTGATAAGCATTGCATCGGAGGGTTACCAGGCAATAGAACAACACCGTTGGTAGTTGCCATTGTTACTGCCTTTGGCCTTACAATGCCCAAAACGTCTTCCCGTGCCATTACCTCGCCTGCCGGTACTGCAGATACCATGGAAGTATTTACCAATGTAACGCTTTCCCCTGAAAAAATAAAAGAAGTGGTTCATAAGGAAGGGGGGTGTATCGTTTGGGGTGGAACAGCCCAGTTAAGCCCGGCAGATGATCTGCTGATAAAAATCGAAAAAGCCCTCGATATAGATAGCGAGGGACAGCTAATTGCTTCGGTACTCTCAAAAAAAGCAGCGGCGGGTTCCACGCACGTTGTTATAGATATTCCTGTAGGTGAAACTGCAAAAATGAGAAGTACAAAAATGGCACAGACAAAGAGTATATGGGTGGTCTAAAATACATTTTGACCAGAAACATTGCCGCTACTACCCATTATGACAGCGATATGGGCTGGGGGTTCGGATTGAATTTGTCCTATTAAGTTTGACTTTCTATGAGGTCGGATTTAGAATCCGACCTCTTTTGATGAATTAAAAATGTTACTTAATGAGCAATTATTACGAGGAAATAATAAAGAAACTAGAAGATGAAATAAAAGAGGTGTCTCTTGAACTGGATGGTTCCATAGCTTTGTATGATGTTATTATCGAGTTGATATTATCGAGACTTTCCGAAATAAAGGAATATACACTAAAAAATGGCTTTGATAGTATAAATGAAGAGATCCACTTTTTCAAATATCAAAAACCAGTCATTGTTTCAAAACTCATTTACTATAACGCTATCTATAAAATAGAGACAAAAAAACCTAATGATATAAAAGCTATTAGGAAATACATTAATGGTGAGCTAAGGAAACTCAAACGGTATTTTGAGAGTAACCTTGAATTCTATAAATATTACCGAACAGGCAGTTCATTTGTAGATGAAAAGTTATTTGTTCGGGGCAAACACGATATAAAGTTAAGTTTGGACACGGTTTATTTTGAAACCGACCACCGGTTTTCTACATCCCACGATTATAAGGCGGCAAAAATAATTGCCAATGACCTGATTCAAGTTTATCTTGAAGACCAACTTCACAACATAATCTATAAAGATAAATCAATAGACCTACCAACATTAAGTTGGACGGGAAGCAAAGCGGCTTTAACGGAATTGATTTACGGACTGCATTCTCAAGCCGTCTTCAATAATGGGAATACAGATATTATAACCATAGTCAGATTTTTTGAAAACAGTTTTAATGTTGATTTGGGCGATTTTTACCATACATTTTTGGAACTCAAAGCAAGAAAGCTGAACCGAACGAAATTCCTTGACAGCTTACGTGATGCTTTGATTAAAAAAATGGAAGAACAGGACGAAATATAAAATCAAAAGACGATTTTGTCGATCAGAGACTGTAAAATAAACTGTGTCAAGGATAATAAACAGAAGTATTATTTTTGACATAGTAATTATGAGTATTAAGGAAAGCGATTTTGATTTTGAGTCCATGAAGGACCTGGCCCTAGAACAGTTACGTAGTGGTGAATCACTTTATGGCAAGAACGGAGCTTTTGCTCCTTTAATGAAAAAGTTTTTAGAAGCAGCGCTAGAAGCTGAGATTGAGAGCCATCTGGATGAAGCTGAACGCTCTTGTGGTAATCGTCGTAACGGCAAGTCCAGCAAGCAGATTCGCACCTCAGATGGCACTATCGAGATCGATACTCCGCGTGACCGTCGGTCTAACTTCGAACCCCAGCTTATTAAGAAACGTGAGACGATTTTAGCTTTCTTCGATTACCGATAAGATCATTCCCCAGGTCAAGGAGTGGCAATCAAGAAGTCTAGACTCGCTTTATACGATTGTTTGGATGGACGCCATGCACTACAAAGTAAAAGAAGACCATCGGTTTGTTTCGCGGGCAGTATACAATATTCTTGGCATTGATCGAAATGGACATAAGCATCTGATAGGGATGTATGTTTCGGAGAATGAGGGAGCTAACTTTTGGTTGAGCGTATTGACTGATTTACAAAATCGAGGCGTAGAGGATATCTTAATTGCTTGTATCGATAATTTAAAAGGGTTTTCCGAAGCGATACAGAGTGTTTTTCCCGACACCGAAGTACAGACCTGTGTAGTACATCAAATCCGAAACAGCCTAAAGTATGTAGCCAGTAAGGATCAAAAGGAGTTCATGAACGATCTAAAACCCGTATATAGGGCCGATACGTTGGATCTAGCCGAGCTTCGGATGGATGAACTTCAGGATAAATGGGGTGAAAAGTATCCTGTGGTCATTGAATCCTGGCGACGCAACTGGGATCGTCTGGCCACCTATTTCCGATACGATAAATCCATCCGAAAGTTGATATACACGACTAACACGATCGAAGGATTTCATCGCCAAGTGCGTAAGGTCACCAAAACTAAAGGTGCATTCACCTCCGATATAGCGTTATTGAAATTGATTTATTTAGCACATAACAACATTAAGAAGAAATGGACGATGCCACTAGCCAATTGGGGAACAACAGCACAGAAATTAGCAATTTGGTTTCCGGGAAGAATGGTGTTAGATTTGCAATAAGAAAAATGGTTGAATTACCGCCCCGCGGGGCGGTAATTCAACCATTGACACAGTTTATTTTACACTCCCGTCGATCATTATTCGGCGAAGGAGCCAGTCCATTTTCCTCTTTCCCTAACTATCGTTTACAAATGGAAACGGTCCTGAAATTCTTTACCCAGTTTGAATTCATTGGAGGTTTTTAGACTTCTACCAATAATGAGATTATACCGCCGTTGCCATTTGCTCACAAGCTTCTGCGCATTTGTAGCAAGCATCCGCACACTCTTTGCAATGTTGCATATCATGCTTAGCACATTCATCTCCACACGCTCTACAAATCTCCGCACATAGCTTGCAAAGGTGACGGCTATATTGGCTTCCCAAACTCATGAGTTCGGCTGCGGCTCTACATATGGCTGCACATTCCAGATCAAGCTGGATACATCGAGCCATCATTTTTACATTGTCCTCTTGCAAGCAAGAAGCTGCACAATGGTTACAAGCTACAGCACAGGCGTAGCATTCGTCAATACATTTTTGAAATTGTTGATGTGACATAATTTTATTGTTTAAAGTGAGAAATTATTTATCTATTCTTATTAGCTAATAACCAGGTTTGAATCTCCGAGATTTCCTGATCCTGTTTTTCAATAATATTTTTTGCCATTGTCTGCATAGCACTTTCGTGTCCGTAAATAAGTTCCAATTTTGCGTTTCCAATTGCATTTTGATGATGCTGAATCATCAACATGGCAAAATCGTGATCCGTGTCTCCATTAATGATTTGGAGATCTGTCACTCTGCCTGAGCGTTCCATATTTTTCATCTGCTCTGTAACAAATTCGGGAACATTTAGATGCGGTACGTGACCATTGAGAAATGTGGTTAATTCTTGAATCTCAGCCTTCTGGTCTTTAATTATTTTCTGGGCCATCTCCCTCATTTGCGCATCATCGCCGGATTGCAGTTCCTTATTTGCCATGTCGATCGCTCCCTGATGATGCATTCGCATCATCAGAGCAAAAGCATTATCAGGGTCGGGGGGCATTTGCATGGCCATCATCTCATCCATCATGTTGTGCATGATAGTCATCATTTCATTGTCATCGTGATTCTGGATTTTGATTTTGTTGATATCGTCCTTATCGCACGCTTGGATAAATAACAGTATTCCTGCTATTGCCATTATTTTTATCGCTAATTTCATAGATGTATATTATTATTATCAATTTCCTTTTCTCTTTTAATAATGAAATGTTAAAGACTTTTTTTGATAGAACACATAGACAGAACAACATACAATTCAATTTGTTTGATTTTTTGGATTCAAAACGAGCTACAGATAAGATATGTGGGTGTAAGATTATTTCTGTAATGTAGTGGTTTATGCTACTATTTATTCATCAATTTTGAAATGAATCACAGTCCAGAAATAAATTGAACGAACCTGAGATGTTGTGATTAGGAAAATGTATGAATGGGTAAATGTTTTTACAATACTCCCCGTGACATATAAATACTTTTTGTCGGTACTACGCTTTCCATAGCCTTTGGATTTTCTTGCTGCTTTTCGACTTGTTCTGTAGAATTTTCTATTGGTTCCGGAGTGTTAGATAACTGTATTTTCCGCTCAATTGCCGCCAACTCCGTTTTGAGTTCGCTAAGTCGGTTTTCTTTTGTCCACGTACCATTGATTACTTCCTTAAGTATTGGAATGTTTTTTTGGAAATCTGCCATATTCTCCTGTTCTTTTCTGATATAGGTGGGCAGCTTTTCCAATGCTTTAATAAAATTTAGTGAAGCTGTTTCGGGATCTTTTGCCATTACACCATTGTTGAATGTATATTTGATAGTACCCTCACCTTGAATAAAAAAACGGTTTACACGAATATCCACCCCCTCTTTTTGTGACATTTCCGTTTTTACCAAAAGTTGAAAGCCATACAGATTACCGATTTCTTCATAATCCCCACCCGTTCGGGATTTGTCGGCAAGCTGATTGAGCTTTGCACCGATTTGTTTTATATCCGCATTGGGCGACAAAACGTCTAATTTAATAAGGTTGGCAACGGAACCGTCAGTGTTTTTTTGGATACGTCCCTGCAAATTATTCCAATCAAGGCTCATACGGTCATAGCGGGATTGGGCTTTTCCAAGTTCTGCCTCATAATCTTCCAGTTTGTACTTGGCACTTGATTTTGAACGATTGAACGATTGCCTTTCGCTTTCCAATCCGGCAATCTGTTTCTCTATTTTAGCTTTGTCCAAAAGGTCGGTATTGCCCATAAGGATAGCTACATATTCCGAGAAATTCATACCCGACTTTTCATCCATACCACCTTCGTCAATCGTCCGTTTACCAAGATTGTTGGATTTTAATTGGTCAATAAATAGCTGTTTGTTGTGCAGCAGGTTGAACTTATAACTATCCAGCGATTTTTCAACGGCATAGATGATTACATCCACTTTATTGTCGTTAAAATGCTTGGCAATCTCATTGCCTTTGCGGATAGCCCTACCGTCCCTTTGCGCAAGGTCGGACGGTCGCCACGGCGTATCTAAATGGTGTACGGCAACGGCTCTTTTCTGTGCGTTCACACCTGTACCGAGCATACTCGTAGAACCGAAAAGGACACGGATTTTGCCCTCGTTCATTCCTTTGATTAGCTCTTTTCGTTGCTTGTCATTCTTCGCTTCCTGTATAAAGCGGATTTCGTGTGCAGGTATGTCGTGGTCTTCCACGAGCTTACGTTTGATTTCGGAGTAGATATTCCACTGATTTGGCTTGTATGTTCCCAAATCCGAGAAGATGAACTGCGTGCCTTTCTGTGCATTGAATTTATTGTAATATTTAGCAATATTATCTGCACAATGGGAAGCTTTGTTATCGGCGTGGTCTTGGTAATGGGGGCTTACCATTCGCATATCCAAAGACATCTTTCGAGCGTAGTCCGTAGCGATAAGCATTTTTGCTTTTTCTTCTTTTTTAGATAGCGGTTTTCTGCCAAGTAATTCCCCTTTGCCTGATTTGGCAAACTCCATCAGCTTTTCAATAAACTTCTCCTGGTCTGGAGTTGGAGGTATGTTGTAAAATATCTCGTTCTTTTCGGGACGGTCTATTCCAATCATTTCGGCGGTACGGTAATCCGTGATTTCGGAGTAGAATTGAGCGAGTTCCGGCACTTTGATAAAGTAGCGGAAACGCTCTTTTGCCACGATATTATTGGCGACCGAAAACTCATAATCGGTTGTTTTCTTTGCGTAGATTGCCGCCCACGCATCAAACGAGTTAATGCCCTGTTTTGCCAAAGCCCTTGGTCGCAGGTATTTGAACAACAGGTACAATTCGGTCAGTGAATTGCTGATAGTCGTACCCGAAAGGAAAGTTGCCCCCATATCCGCATCGGTACGTTCCTGTATAGTCCGTATAGCAAACAAAAGATTCAGTGCCTTTAGGCTTCCCTGTTGATTGCCCAATCCTGCAACCCTTGAATGCCTTGTGTTGAAAATCAGGTTTTTGAATTGGTGGCTTTCGTCTACAAATAAATGGTCGATACCCATCATCTTGAAGTCCACAATATCATCTTTGCGGTTTTCAATGTCGTGTTGCAGGGTTTTCAGCTTGACTTCGAGGTTTTCTTTCTGTTTCTCTGCTCCGGCGAGCATACCCCGGGTTACTTCATCGCCCTGACTTCGCAAAACGTCAAGATTTTCCTCCACACTGTCCAGTTCGGATTGCAGGATTTCCTTTTGTATTTCGGGCGATTGGGGTATCATTCCGAACTGGTCGTGGGTCAATATCACACAATCCCACTCGTTGTTCTTAATATCTCCGAAAATCCGCAGTCGTTTTTGGGGCGTAAAATCATCAATGCCCGGATAGAGTATTTTAGCGTGCGGATAGGCGGTGCGGTAGGCTTCGGCAATTTCAGGTATATTCGCTTTCAACCCGATAATCATCGGTTTGTGAGCCAGTCCCAAACGCTTCATTTCCTGTGCACCCGTGCACATTATCAACGTCTTTCCGGCACCTACTTCATGGTCGCAGATAGCACCGTTATTGAGCTTTATTATCCAGACAGCATCCTTTTGGCTTGAATACAGGTCTTCAATACCCAATGCTTTTCGGTCCAATTCCGGAAACACCTGATGGGAACCGTCGTAGTGCGGTCGGACAAAACAGTTAAAGGTGTCGTTGTATTGGTCAGTCATCCTTATCTTGAACTCATCGTTTTGGGCGTGGAGCCAATCGTTAAAGGAGGTTCGGATTTCGTCAATCTTGGTATTCGCCATTTGTATGGCTTCCATATCCCGTACCTTGACATTCTTTCCGTCAACCTGTACCGTTTTGGAAATATCGGGTGTGGTATTGACAAGGGCGTGCTTGAGCAGGGCAATCCCGTCATACGTCCGGCTTTGGGCTTTGACCGCATATTTATCCCATATATGGACATTTTTCTGTTTGCAGGTGACGGAAAAATCATCGGCACTGTCCGAATAGTGGATTTTCACATCTGCGTCGAACAGATGCGATGCAAATCGGGCGTAGATGCCAGTGGGTATCCAGCGTTCGCCCAGATTAAAATCGAGTTCCTCAAATTCGATACGTCTTGGTCGGGCTTCTTCCAAAACGGTAAGGCTTTCTTTAGCTTGGGTATCATCGGGATTGCTTTCGAGGTAATCTCTTATTTCGTTGGCTTTCTCCACTACATTGCCCGCAACCCAGCGTTCGAATATTTCATATTCCTTTTGCAATGGATTGTAGTAGATGAGACCGTGTAAGGCTTCTTTCAAAGCATCAGCAGGCATACCGCTGATTTCGGACATAAAGTCCAAATCCACGCTTCCGTATTTGTTCAGCGAAGCCGATAACGCTTCTTCGGGATTGTCCGTTGCAATGGTTGCGGTAGAAAAACTTACAGGACGGCTGAATATATCTGCCTTATGGATTACACCACCAACGACACGCTCCAGATAGGGCATTTCTTTGCCTACACTGTCTGTTTTGATGAGCTTGATATTGTCCGCACTGTTGAGATTTCCGTACCTTTTGACAAAAGCATCGTATAAGCGGTTAAGGTTTTCCCTTTCTTCCTTGTGTTCTGAATGTTTCTCGGCTTCTTTTTGGTAGAGGTCGATATAGGTATCACGAACTTGGATATATGCTTCGGCTCTTGCTTTTTGCAAAGACGGTAACTGCAACGGGTGGAATATTGCCCTTGCATCACTTTTATCCACTTCCTGCAAATAGCCGACCCAACCGTTATCTACGACAAGGCAATCGTTACGGTGAAACTGTTGGAGTTCGTCACTGTACGGAGCAGGTTCGGGAACAGTAGCAGGTACGGTACCGGCTGACTTATCGGCTTGGCCATTACTGTTTGCCTGTGAAAATAAATCGCCGATTGTTTTCTGTTTTGTGCCATTGGTTTGTAAGGTTTTATTGACCGTGCCGTTTGATGCTGGAGATGTATAGGACTGTTGCATCGCTCCGCTAAAGAGGTCGGTTTGCCGACCTCTTGGGGTACGTTTTCTTTTTGTCGTTTGTCTTTTGGCTTGGGTGGTTTTCTTTGGCGGGGTAATAACCGCTACGGTTTCATTTACATTTTCAAACAGGTCGAAAATGCTTAGCTGTTTTAATTCCTGCTGGCTTTCCTGTACAATGGCTGGTGCAGTAAAACGCGGTCGTTCGGGTTGTATGATTTCGGGTTCAGTAGCCGGAGGTGCCGGCGTTGGCGTAATCGGAATTTGTACGATAGGTTCATCGTTGCTTTCGCCTTTGTACAAATCAAAATTCAGGTGCTTTCCAAAATCTTCGGAAAGCATTTGCTTCAAATCTTTGGCAATCCCCGCAACACCGTCTTTATGCGTATAGATAATTGCAGGTTTTCCGTATGGGTCGGTATCTATCTTACGGTCGGTATGTATGACCCTCGTACCGTCACGGAAAAAAGCATTGCTTGAAGTATCGTATTTGGTCTGCCTGCTTTGGCAAAACAGCTCTTCCAATTCGCTCAGAGGTTGTTTTGCCGTATTCTTTTGCAGGATAATCAGGTCGCTTCCGACTTCTGTACCTGCATATTCCGTGAACAGGTTGTTTGGCAATCGGACAACCGACACCAGATGGTTGCTTTTCATTAACGCCCTACGTATCGGCTCATTGTTGGGGCTGTTTAAAATTCCTTGCGAAGTAATAAATACCTGCAAACCACCCTCACGGAGCATATCGTTTCCTTTCAAAAAGAAATAATTGTGTATGCTACGGGCAGCCTGTATTTTTGCGGGGTCTTTGCTTCGGGAAAACGTAAGATCGAACACGGAAGTATCGCCAAACGGAATGTTGCTTGCAACAACATCATAGCTATTTTGTTCCTTTTCGGGGATTTCCTCAAAACCGCTCACACGGATATTGCTTTCGGGATAGAGGTGTTTTAGGATTTTGCCTGTCAGCAAATCTTTTTCATAGGCAGTTACTTTGGTTTGTTGGTTTTCGGAAAAGGATTGTATAAACGAGCCGATACCTGCGGAGGGTTCAAGGAATTTCTGAATATTTACATCGCTTTCCCGCAGGGTTTCGGAAATTGCATCAATTACCTGTGGAGGTGTATAAAAAGCCGTCAGCACGGAGCTTTTCATACTGTCCACGTATCGGCGGTATTGCTTATCGTCTTCGGACTTTTCTTTGAGCAGTTTGTGGAGTTCCAGCGTAATGGGGAATAAATCGTGTTCGGTTTTCCTCCAATGGTTGATATCTATTTCATTTGCTATGGGGTTCAATACGAATTTAAGACCGCCAAATCCGCTGTATTGTTTCATTGACAGTCTTTCACCCACGGTAGCGTTTCGTTGCTCTTTTTCCAATGTAAAGGCAATCCGCAGGGCTTCGATATTGTCCAAGAGATGCTGCCGTTTACTGAAGCCCATTTTCCTCAATCCATATTGCGATGGTTCCGGTTATCTCGGTATAGAGCAGGTCAAACTCATAACCGTAGGCAAAATCATCGGCTAGTTCATATTGGGCGAAAACATTCTCGCAAACAGGGAACATTTTCAGAGCGAACCGCCGCAGTTCCTCGTCTGCCATTAGGGTATCGAACTCATTGCATACTACCTGAAAAACCATATCAAACTTGGAGAAGTGCAAACCCTCAAAGAGTATGTAATTCGCTATCTCATTACATTGCTCAATGGCATTGCCGGAACGGAACGCATCCTCATAGGCATTGGCAGCCCACGAGGAACGCTGGTCAATAAATTTTTGGTTGCTGGCTTTTTCAGGGAAACTACTGTTCAGGAGTTCCTGTAGTCGTAAACGGAAATACGACAGGTCTTTTTGCTGTGTACTCATAATTAAATTTTGTTTAGAATTTTGCGTAAAACCTAAAATTAGAGCAGGGAGCAAGAGCCTTTGAAGAAGTGGCAGGGTTTGGCTTCGGGAGGCAGGATTTGGCAGAACAGTGTTTATTCAGATATCGTTATAGAGTTGTCCACTTCATTGACATATACGTCCGACCCATCAAAATCATCATCATCGTTTTGGGAACTTTGTCTTGTAAAAAGCTCCAGTCTGTCAACTTGCCCAAAAAGCCGAACAATACGCTTTCTGATTTTGTCAGGTTTTTCGGATTGTCTTCCACGGGGAGATATAAGCACCTGTGGAACATCTCTTGCATGTCTTTCAAGAGGTTTTCCCTTTGTGAACAGTAGGACGATTTCTGCATTTGCCCGTGTAATATATCCCATTCCAATAAAAACCCAATCATTGTTCCTGTTCGTTTTTTTTTCTTGCAACGGCTAAGGTATCAGCGAGAAGAAAAGGTCGACTGAAAGTGGCAGAGTTTGGCTTTGAGAGGTAGGGTTTTACCACACATAAGATTATTAAAAGAATTGATTGTTTTTTTACAAACCATATTATATCTAAATTTATTATCGTAATATTGCGATATATAAAAAACAAAGCATGGGACTTACTAAATCAGAAATATTCACGGACGAGCAAAACAGATTAGCTTCTCTATTTAAGGTTCTGGCACACCCTGCAAGGGTTGCCATACTTCAATATATCATTAACCAGAAAGCCTGTATCTGTAATGATCTGGTCGAGGAATTGGGATTGGCACAGGCTACGATTTCTCAGCATTTAAAGGAGTTAAAGAGTATCGGCATCATTCAAGGCACAATCGAGGTTAAATCTGTTTGTTATTGCATCGATAAAAATGTTTGGAAAAAAATCCAAGCAGATTTTAATTCATTCTTTGATCAGGAAGTAAAGGTAAACAAGTGCTGTTAGCCGTGTTTTTTTAATATTTAACATCGCTATATTACGATACAATATTTTAATAAATCATTTCAAAATTCAAAAACAATGAAACTATCAAACATCAAAGAAATCTTACCAACATTGGACAATGTTGAATTTCAATTAGCGGACGGAACATTTGTCCCCAAACATTTCCACGTTACGGAGGTAGGTATTGTTACAAAACATTTTATTGATTGTGGCGGAACGATCAGAAATGAAAAGGTCGTCAACTTCCAGTTGTGGAACGCCAACGATTTTGAACACAGGCTAAAGCCGACCAAACTATTGAACATCATCAAACTGTCCGAAGAAAAATTGGATATTCAAGATGCCGAAATAGAAGTGGAATACCAAAGCGAAACCATTGGCAAATACAATCTGGATTTTAACGGAAACCATTTTGTACTGAAAAACAAACAAACCGCTTGTTTGGCAAGTGATGCCTGCGGTATTCCTGCCGAAAAACAAAAAGTAGAATTATCAGAGCTGAACAGTGCTTGCTGTTCGCCTAATTCGGACTGTTGTTAAACCCTATAAACCAATCGTAATGTACAAGAATTTAGCTGAAACCATAAAGGGAATATCTGATGTTCAGACCGTAAGCGAAGAACGTAAAACCATATTGCAACCCTTGATAGACTTCGTACAACAAAAAGTAAGCAACGGACAGGTAATAAATCTCAATTTCATCTGTACACACAATTCACGAAGAAGCCATTTATCGCAGGTTTGGGCACAGGTGGCAAGTGTATATTACCATATCCCGAATGTATATTGCTATTCGGGCGGTACGGAAGAAACGGCATTATTTCCGAAAGTAGTGGAAACATTGAATGAACAGGGTTTTTCTGCTTTCAAAATTTCGGAAGCGGACAATCCTGTTTATGCTATTAAGTACAGTGAAAATGCTTTGCCGATTATCGGTTTTTCAAAAAAGTACGATAGCCCTTTCAATCCTGTATCGGCATTCACTGCCATTATGACCTGTTCACAGGCAGACGATGGCTGTCCTTTTATTGCAGGTGCAGAAAAGAGAATACCTATCACATTTGAAGACCCGAAGATTTCAGACGGCACAACAGAGCAGACAAAGATATATGCGGAAAGGAGTTTGGAGATAGCAACTGAAATGTTCTATGTTTTTTCAATGATTAAAAAATAACCAATGCAACCAAAACTAAAATTTCTTGACCGTTACCTTACCCTATGGATATTCCTTGCTATGGCATTTGGCGTAGGATTAGGATATTTCTTTCCCAACATTTCTAACGTAACAGACAGCTTGTCCGTAGGAACCATTAATATCCCGCTGGCAATAGGTTTGATACTGATGATGTACCCGCCATTGGCAAAGGTGGATTATACAGTATTGCCCAAAGCGTTTAAGGATAAAAAAGTAATTGGAATATCTTTATTCCTCAATTGGGTAATCGGTACGGTAATGATGTTCGGGTTAGCCGTTCTGTTTTTAAGGAATGAACCCGATTATATGACGGGATTGATTTTGATAGGATTGGCAAGATGTATCGCAATGGTAATTGTATGGAGCGACCTGGCAAAAGCCAACAGGGAATATACGGCACTATTGGTAGCGTTGAACAGTGTCTTTCAGATATTGAGTTACAGTTTTTTGGTTTGGCTTTTTATCAACGTATTGCCGAGTAAATTAGGATTAGCCAATTTCAATGTAAATGTATCAATGAAAGACGTTACCGAAAGCGTGTTGATATACTTGGGTATTCCTTTTTTTACAGGTTTCGTGAGCCGATATGTTCTTATAAAATCAAAAGGCATTGAATGGTACAATAGAAAATACATACCGGCAGTATCACCTATTACACTTTACGCATTATTGTTTACCATTGTACTGATGTTCAGTTTGAAAGGCGACAAGATATTGGAGTTGCCAGTGGACGTGATTAAGATAGCCATACCGCTAATCATCTATTTTGTATTGATGTTTTTCGTGAGCTTTTTTATAAGCAAATCCCTGAATGTTCCTTATGACAGGAACGCGTCCATAGCATTTACAGCCACCGGGAACAATTTTGAATTGGCCATAGCCGTAGCCATTGCGGTTTTTGGTATTCATTCTCCACAGGCATTTGTTGGCGTTATCGGACCATTGGTCGAAGTGCCTGTACTGATACTATTGGTAAGGGCAAGTTTATGGTTGAAGAAGAAACTATACTAAGTTGATGTAAATAACTTAGCGGGATTTTAGAATTGTCAAGAAACTAAAATTAAACCCTCTGAATCCGGAGCGTTTATTGTTTGTTCAAGATGTGAAGCATCCTGCCCACCTCAATATCCATTCGGGAAAATGCAAACCATTTTTTGCCCAGGTCTTTGAGCGAAGCCCCTATATGGTAAAGCTCCGCTTGGTCTATTATCAAAAATCGGTCGTGGGTATCGGAGAAAACCTTAATTTCAATCGGGAGGTATTGGCTGTTGTACCGTTTTATGTCCAATTGTAGCTGATTGCTGATTGCTTTGGTGTAGATTGTTGCGGTTACATTTTGTTTTCGCTTAACCAATATCGTTAGTGCCGTTGAGGAAATCCAACAGATAGTGGGCGAAAAAATAAAGCTGCCCGAAGATTACCACATTGAATACGGTGGGCAATTTGAAGCGGAGGCAGAAGCATCGCAGACCTTGATTGCGACCTCCCTGCTTTCCATTCTGATTATTTTCCTGATACTGTTCCGGGAGTTCAAAACGGTAAAGTTAGCCGCCATCATTTTAATCAACCTGTCTTTGGCATTGATTGGCGGTGTGTTCAGCATCTATTTTACCAGTGGCATTTTGAGCATTCCTGCCATTATCGGTTTTATCACCTTGTTTGGTGTGGCTACCCGTAACGGCATCCTGCTCGTATCGCATTACAATACATTGTGTGATGAGGGGTTGGATTTGTACGATACGGTTATACAAGGCTCAAAGAACAGGTTAAGCCCCATCCTGATGACGGCACTTACCGCAGGGCTGGCATTGATACCGCTTGCTATTGCGGGCGATTTGCCCGGCAACGAGATACAAAGTCCTATGGCAAAAGTGATATTGGGCGGCTTGCTTACTTCTACATTGCTCAACATTTTTATTGTTCCGGCGGTGTACTATTTATCTAACAAAAAAGCAGCTAAAGCATGAACATAAAATTTTTAACGGCAATCTGTATGTGCGTTTTTACCATACAATTGCAGGCACAGTCAGGATTGGAAACCGTCTTGTCTGATGTTGCCAAGAACAATAAAACGCTGCAAACCCAAAGCAAATATTGGGATGCGCAGAAGTTATTGTACCATACGGGCAATACGCTGTACGACCCTGTGGTCAGCTACGATTTTATGCGTGGCTCACCCTATGCCATTGCGGGCAACCAAACGGACATTAACGTCTTGCAGCGTTTCGACTTTCCCACGGTTTACAGTAAAAAGAAAGCATTGGCTGGCGAGCAGAGTAAGCAGGCAGATTTTTCGCTAACAGCCAACAGGCAGGAAATATTATTGGGAGCGAAAAAGATTTGCATTGAACTGATATACCGCAATAAACTTCAGGAAAGAATTATAGAACGGAAAACAAAAACCGAAAAGTTCCTGACCGACTTTCAGACCAAACTGGATAAGGGCGAAGGTAATGTGCTGGACGTGAATAAGGCTAAACTTCAATTGATTGAGATTAATAAAGATTATCAGTTGAACATTTCCGCTATCAACCAACTTCATCAAAAACTGACGGAACTTAACGGCGGTATAGAGATAGTCTTTAACGATACCATATACCCTGAATATAAGCCCGTTCCTGCATTTGAAGAATTGGAAGAAACAATTGAATACAAAGACCCGGTAAGAAAATATTTGACACAACAGACCGTAGTAGCCCAAAAGGATATTGAAGTTACTAAGGCATTGACCCTGCCAAAATTTGAAGTGGGTTTTCATTATCAGGGTATTTTAGGGCAGCAGTTTTACGGTGCAAAAGTAGGCGTGAGCATTCCTTTGTGTGAAAACAAAAATCGGGTGAAGCAAAAGCAGGCTGAATTATCGGTGGCAGAAGTACAGGTAGCACGGCACAAGAACGAACATTATTATCATTTGAAGCAACTGTATGAAAAGTATATCAACCTGCAAAAGACGGTAGCAGAATATGAGAAAGTATTAAGCAGTATCAACAGTATTAAACTATTGGATAAAGCGTTATCATTCGGAGAGATAACCACTATCCAATATTTTTTGGAGGCAAGTTACTTTTATACCGCTACCAATAATTATTTGCAGGCGGAGAAAGAGTACAACGATGCAATAGCCGAACTGTACCAGTATTTGCTATAATTTAATATTGTAGGGTGAATGCAGACCATTAGCAAAGGCAGATGTATCACTGTTTTAAAACCTTGCGGAATACAACTTTCGCAAGGTTTCAATTAACTAAATTAGAAGCCTGGGCCGAGGCTTCAGGTTAACAAAAACCCAAATTAAAAGCGCCTATGCAGACAATGCAATCAGATAACTTGATTTAGACAGGAAGCAACGAGCGTAGTTCGACTTAAATCGTAAATTTGTTTATTGTGCTTAATATAGCAGTTAGTAAGATATGAATACACTCTTTATTAAAAATATGGTATGCGACCGCTGTATTATGGTGGTGCAAAACGAATTGGATAAACTTGGTTTAGATGCTAAAAATGTAAAGCTGGGCGAAGTTACCCTTACCAAAGAAATTACACCTACGGAGAAAGAGGCTTTGGTCAAGACTTTAGAGCCATTGGGGTTTGAAGTAATTGATGATAAAAAAGGCAGGATAATAGAAAAGATAAAGAACATTATCATTGACCTGGTACATCATCAGGATAGTGATGTAAAAACCAACCTTTCCGATGTATTGAGCGATAAACTGCACCACGATTACAATTACTTGTCCAATCTGTTTTCAGAAGTAGAGGGTACAACTATTGAAAAATACTTTATCGCCCAAAAGGTGGAAAAGGTAAAAGAACTGCTGGTGTATGATGAACTGTCGTTAAGTGAGATTGCCATGCGCCTCAACTATTCAAGCGTAGCCTATTTGAGCAACCAGTTCAAGAAAGTAACGGGGCTTACCCCGAGCTATTTCAAACAAGTCCGGGAAGATAAGAGAAAGCCGTTGGATAAAGTATAGGAACGGCTACGCTATTCAGGAACACTGCGGGCAAAGCCCTGACACCGTAAAATTGACTTCACTTATTTTATATCCTTTAGGCAACTTAAATAACGGTTGCACATCCTCTATACAAGTTACCGATTTACATTTTTGACAACTGAAATGCAAGTGGTTATGATTGTGGACTACTTCACAGTTATGGCAACTTGCATATCCTACACCCCCGTCAACGTTTACCACTTTGTGGACTAAATCTTCTTCCATTAACCTATCCAGTACCCGGAGATATTTGCCGGAGAGAAAGCCGGGTAACTGAACATACAGATTGCCGCACAATTCAACAACAGGGAAGAATTTGATATAGTCAGGAACAGCGAAATTACAACGCCTCAAATGACTTTGAATGTCAGCACGATTTCCGAAGAAATTTCTTGGGAGCATCCCACATTCAAAAACTTTAACGGAAGTATCGGCATATCCGCTATGCAGCAGGACAATACCTACAAAGGTCGGTATCTCATCCCTGCCTACAATTCCCAAACATACGGTGCATACTGGATTGAAAAATGGAAGAAGAACAAATGGGAGCTTCAGGGCGGTATCAGGTATGATTTTAAGCAAATCAGTACGGTACGATACCCTTACAATAACCAGCCTGTGGAGCATGACTTTGATTTTTCAACAATCGGGGCATCATTCAATACCATCTACCATCTTTCAGACCATATCAGGATAAACGGAATGGTCAGCCTTGCCAATAGGGCTCCCCACGTTAACGAACTGCTCATTGACGGCATACATCAAGGTACTGCCACCTATGAACTTGGGGACGTAAACCTGAAAATAGAGCAGGCTGTAAACACGGTCTTGGGGCTTTCATATAGCAATGAAGAAAAATCAGTAAATATAGACTGGTCTGTATTCTACAATTCCATCAACAACTTTATCTATTTACAGCCCCGCCCGGGAGAGCCTGTATTGACCATTGCAGGTGCATTTCCCAAATTCGTCTATCAACAGGCTGATGCCTATCTCACGGGAACGGATTTATTAATCAATTACAAGCCTGTACAGAAACTGGACATCATAGGAAAGGCATCTTTGCTAAGGGCGTACAATAAAACGATAAACGACTGGCTGATTTCCATGCCATCGGACAGGTTTTCATTGGGGTTCAATTACGAACTGCCCGATATAAGGTCTTTCCAAAAATCCTATATCGGGATGGAAATTCCGCTGGTCTTAAAACAGACAAGAGTACCTGATGAAAACATACACGGCCAGCAGGATTATAAGCTGCCCCCTGATGGTTATCTCCTGACAAATATATCCGCTGGTACAGTGGTCAGTGTCTTGGGCAGGTCACTGAACATCAATCTTGCAGTGAGCAACCTGTTCAATA
The DNA here is from genome assembly GCF_004526235.1 of Sphingobacterium sp. CZ-2. Lineage (GTDB taxonomy): Bacteria > Bacteroidota > Bacteroidia > Sphingobacteriales > Sphingobacteriaceae > Sphingobacterium > Sphingobacterium tenebrionis. The sequence goes on from NZ_CP038159.1 coordinate 2,326,975, forward strand.
CCCGGTACAGAAACTACCTGAACAGCTTCAGGTATTTTACGGACGAAATGGGCAGAAACATCTCCGTTAGATTAAAGTACGTTTTCTGACAAACACGTTTTTCAACAATTAAATTTATATAACAATGACACAAAAATTCAAACATTTTTCTTCGATTGCCGTAGCGGCAATCGTACTATTCGCAACCTCATGCAGCAAAGACGATGACCCTATCCCCGAAGAAAACGACAACGAGGTAATCACTACGGTACAGCTACGTTTTAAGGAACAGGGAACCACGAACGAACTTCTTTATGCTTGGAAAGGTGCTGACGGAGCCGGAGGAAACGCCCCGGTCATAGACCAGATTGCACTGCAACCGGGTAAGTCCTATGATGTCAGCGTATCCTTTCTTGACGAGGTAAATGGTGAAGACATTACCGAAGAAGTAAGTGAGGAAAATATAGACCACCGTATTTATTACGTGCCATCTTCCACATCAAATATACAAATCACAAATTTGGATAAGGATGACAACAACGTTACGTTAGGGCTGGAAAGCGTTTGGACAACCACGACCGCTTCCACTGGTACGGTCAGGGTTGTGCTGCGCCATTATCCACAGGGAGGAAAGATTGAAACGGACTTGATTAATGACCCTAAGTCATCAACTGACGTAGATATTCAATTTAATTCTAAAGTTGAATAAACCCCGCACCAAGAAGAAGACCGGGCATCCGTCAGTATTTTAAGACCACAGCTTTTTAAGCAAACAATAAAGCATTGCGATTATCTTTCGCAATGCTTTGTGGTTTTAAAGACCATCTAAAACTGGCTTTATGGCGATAACCATCTGATGAAGTGGCTCACCTATACAGGATTTCAATAAATCTTACAAATCAAATCCAAAATTTCACAACAGTACCCATAATTATAATAGCCAATTTTGCATTGTAAATTAAAGCAGGCAAATATGGCGACAAACAGAGAAAATATATACATACCGTTGGAGGATGTAGAAAGCGAACACTGTGCATTAATCGTTGAAAAGGGATTGGCACAGGTAAAAGGCGTAGAAACCCATAAAGTAGAGCTGAACAACCGCAGGGCAGCGATTACAGTAGATAGCAATGAAACCGTAGGCGAAGCTGTTAAGGCAATTAAAGATTTAGGTTACGGAGTTCCTACGGTTAAAAGTGCTTTTCCGGTATTGGGCATGACCTGTGCATCCTGTGCGGGCAGTGCCGAAAGCATTGTTAAATACCAACCGGGAGTAGTTAATGCTTCCGTGAACTTTGCAACGGGCAATCTTACCGTGGAATATCTGCCCAATATGACCGATGCCTCCACCCTGCAAAAAGCGGTTCAGGGAGTAGGTTACGACCTATTGATTGAAGACAAAACCAAGCAGCAGGAAACGCTCGAAGCCATCCACGAAAAGAAATTCCGAACCTTGAAAAACAAGACCATTTGGGCAATTATCCTTTCCCTGCCCGTGGTAATCATAGGAATGTTCTTTATGGATATGCCCTATGCAGACCCGATAATGTGGCTCTTTTCCACGCCCGTTGTAATATGGTTGGGCAGGGATTTTTTTGTAAACGCTTGGAAGCAGGCAAAGCACCGTTCCGCCAATATGGATACGCTGGTGGCATTGAGTACAGGTATTGCCTACCTGTTCAGTGTTTTCAATATGCTGTTTGCCGACTTTTGGCATCAACGGGGACTGCATGCTCACGTATATTTTGAAGCGGCTGCCGTTATTATCGCATTCATCCTCTTGGGAAAACTGCTGGAAGAAAGAGCCAAAGGCAACACCTCTTCAGCCATTAAGAAGCTGATGGGCTTGCAGCCAAAAACGGTCATCGTGGTACATGCGGACGGAACGGAAAAGCAGACCGCTATCGAAGACGTAAGCGCAGGCGATGTGATACTCGTAAAGCCCGGTGAAAAGATTGCGGTAGACGGCATGGTCATATCGGGCAATTCGTATGTGGACGAAAGCATGTTAAGCGGTGAGCCTGTACCTGTATTGAAAAAAGAAAAAGAAAAAGTATTTGCAGGAACGATTAACCAAAAAGGCAGCTTCCGGTTCAGGGCGGTAAAAGTGGGCAAAGAAACCATGCTTGCCCACATCATCAAAATGGTGCAGGATGCACAGGGAAGCAAAGCACCCGTACAGAAACTGGTCGATAGGATTGCGGGCATCTTTGTTCCCACAGTGATAGGTATTGCCATCCTGACATTTACGCTATGGTTGATTTTGGGAGGCGAAAACGGGGTTGTTCAAGGTCTGTTGGCAGCCGTTACGGTATTGGTCATTGCCTGCCCCTGTGCTTTAGGCTTAGCGACACCCACCGCTATTATGGTAGGCGTTGGTAAAGGTGCTGAAAATGGCATTTTGATAAAGGATGCCGAAAGTTTGGAACTGGCCAAAAAAGTAAATGCCATCGTTTTGGACAAAACCGGAACCATCACCGAGGGAAGACCACAGGTAACGGGCATTAAATGGCTGAACAATGAGGACACTGCAAAAGAAATCCTTTTGAGCATCGAAAAGCAATCCGAGCATCCATTGGCAGAAGCCGTAGTGAAGCATCTTGGCGATGTAGCGACCACCTCTTTATCCATGTTCGACAGCATTACGGGCAAAGGCGCAAAAGCAGACCATGACAACGAAACCTATTATGTAGGCAACAAAAAGCTATTGGCAGAAAACAACATTGCCATTGCCGGCGAATTACAAGACCAGGCCGAAGAATGGGGCAAACAGTCTAAAACCGTTATCTGGTTTGCAAACAGCAAAAAGGCTCTTGCTGTAATCGCTATCGCCGATAAGATTAAGGAAACATCGGTGCGGGCTATCCGGGAAATGCAGGAAATGGGCATTGACCTGTATATGCTGACCGGAGATAATGAAGCTACTGCAAAAGCCATTGCGGAGCAGACAGGCATCAAGCATTACAAAGCCGAAGTTTTGCCACAGCACAAAGCCGACTTTGTGAAAGAACTGCAAAGTAAAGGAAAGGTAGTGGCAATGGTGGGCGATGGTATCAACGACAGCACCGCATTGGCAACAGCCGATGTAAGTATCGCAATGGGCAAAGGCAGCGACATCGCAATGGACGTAGCCAAGATGACCATCATTTCGTCCGACCTGACCAAGATACCGCAGGCAATACGCTTGTCCAAACAGACCGTAGCCACCATCAAGCAAAACCTGTTCTGGGCGTTTATCTACAACGTAATCGGCATTCCGGTAGCGGCAGGCATCCTTTACCCTGTTAACGGCTTCCTGCTCAACCCGATGATTGCGGGTGCGGCAATGGCATTGAGCAGCGTGAGCGTGGTCAGTAACAGCCTGCGGTTGAAGTGGAAGAAATAAAACAGTAAATCTCACAAATCAAACAAGAAATTACACAACAATAACTAACTGAATAGTACGGAAATTTGCATTATCAGATAACTCTAAAATTTGTAAACAATGGAAAATAAACAATTTCAATTCAAGACGAACATCAATTGCGGCGGCTGTATCGCATCTGTAAAGCCGCACTTGGACAAGGCAGAGGGCATCTGCCATTGGGAAGTGGACACGGCCAACAAGGACAAAGTACTTACCGTGAAGTCCGAGGGCATTACCGAGCATGAAGTAATATCGACCGTGCAAAAGGCAGGCTTCAAAATAGAACCTTTGGATGCCTAAGCCAGCAACTTTTTGAAATGCCCTTTTTCCGACCGAATTTCCATGAGGTTGGGTTGATGAAAAAGGGCATTTTATCAATTCTGAAAAAAGGCGATAGGTTATTGCGTATATGGCATTATTTTTCCATATAGCAAAAAAAACGTAAAACGATATAAAAAACCAATCTAATTTGTAACTTTGTTGCGTTGAAAAATTATAGAATACATATAGGCATTTTGACATTGTTCTGTTTGGTTTTCTTTATGATACCAAGTCAGAGCTATGCCTGTTCCAAAAATTCAACAAAGACCGAGCAGTCTTCCTGCTCAAAGGAGAAATCCAAAAAATCAGAACATACAAAAGGTTGCAAGAGCAAATCCTGTAAAAAATGCAAAAGTGACAAATGCGGGGGCGGTTGTTCCCACAGCTCTTGCAGGTGCGGTGCTTCAACCACTTCCCTAAATGTCCCAACCGTAATCGAATTAAAGGCAAAAGATCACTTAGCAGCAGCTAAAAAGCAAAAATTCGCTTTCAAAGAAGCCTATTATTCTTCGGGCTTTTTTTCCATTTGGCTACCGCCTAAAATAAGCTAAATTTATGGCCTGCCAGCCATAGGTATGTCCTGTCAGAAGCCGCTTCGGCTTTTTGCAAATCCCTTATTTGTATCATTTATTTAAAGTTTAAAACAGAAATGGGCTTTCAATACTTCATTTCTAAAAAGTAATTATTATGAAATCATTATCAAAAATAGTGATGGTAATCGCCGTATTACTATCCTCAATGAATGGTTTCGCACAAATCAAAAATGCGAAAACAGAAACCGTAAAGATTTACGGCAATTGTGGTATGTGTAAAACCACCATCGAAAAAGCAGGTAACATAAAAAAGGTAGCCAACGTGGACTGGAACAAAGATACCAAGATGGCTACGCTCACGTATGACAGCGAGAAAACAAATCAGGATGAAATCCTGAAACGTATCGCTTTGGCGGGTTATGATAGTGAGAAGTTCCGTGCGCCGGATGACGTATATGCGAAACTGGCTGAATGCTGCCAGTACGATAGACCTTTGAAGACAATTGCCCAAAACAAAGGGGCGGCAATGGACATGAAAGTCGGACATGGCAATCACAACCACGGTGAAATGGCAGCACCCGCTAACAAGGATGCAGCTCAAAATCAATCACAGCTAAAAGCTGTGTTTGACAACTACTTTTCAGTGAAAGATGCTTTGATAAAAACCGATGAGGCAACTGCATCTGCCAAAGCCGCTGAATTGGCTGCATCCCTTAAAGCAGTCGATATGAACAAGCTTTCGGCAGAGGAACATACGGCTTGGATGAAAGTAATGCAGGACTTGACAGCTAATGCGGAAAGCATTTCAAAATCAAAAGACGTTGCAAAACAAAGAAGTGCTTTTGCGGCACTTTCGGGAAGCATCTACATACTGGCTAAAGTGTCTAAACAGGATACACCAGTTTATTACCAGCACTGTCCTATGTACAATGGAGGTAAGGGGGCCAATTGGCTAAGTAAAGAGAATGCCATTAAAAACCCATATTACGGCTCACAGATGCTTACCTGCGGCAGTACGGTCGAAACCATTAAATAACAGGTCGGAAAGCTATGGAACAGTATAGTGATATGGTGCAGGCTCTTAAAGACCTAAGACAACGTGGGTACAGTATTGATTTTAGTCTGTTGCCGGACTGCCTTTACTGTGCGTCAAAGAGCCTGAAACTAAAACCGGAGGATTTTACGGTTACGGAAACTCATAGGTTTGAAAGCCTCGACAGCAGTCCTGATAACAATGCCGTGATTTATGCCATATCGTCCAATGACGGTAAGAGCAAAGGGGTACTTGTTGATGCCTATGGTACTTATGCTGAAGAAATGACCCATGAGATGGTAAAAAAATTAAATGCAACATAACTTTTAAAATCCCTTGTTATGAAAAAATACACGTGTCCCATGCACCCGCAGGTGCTAAAAGACGAACCGGGCAAATGCCCTCTTTGTGGCATGGCATTGGTTCCCGGTGGCGGTACGTCAGCTTCTCATGAACACACGCCAGAACATGAGCATTCCGGGCATTCTCAACATGGCCATGATGACGAAAACTTTGATAAACATGAGGGGCATAATACAGGCGATTTCCTCACACGTTTTTGGATAAGCCTTGTCATTACAATCCCTATCCTGCTCCTGTCGCACATGATACAGCAATGGTTGGGTTTCTCCCTTGCTTTCAATGGCGATAAATATGTGCTGTTGGCATTGGGTACGGTGATTTATTGCTATGGAGGCTTACCGTTCCTAAAGGGAATGATTGGCGAGGTGAAAGCCAAAGCCATAGGGATGATGACACTTGTTGCCATTGCCATATCCGTAGCCTATGTTTATTCCGTAGCCGTTGTATTTGGCTTGCAGGGTATGGACTTCTTTTGGGAACTGGCAACCCTAATTGACATCATGCTGTTAGGGCATTGGCTGGAAATGCGTTCCCAAATGGCTGCTTCACGGGCATTACAGTCATTGGTGGCTTTGCTGCCCAACGATGTTACCGTGGAACGTGGCGGAGAAGCTGTAAAGATAAAGCTCGAAGACCTGCAAAGCGGTGAAACGGCTATCATAAAACCGGGAGAAAAAATTCCAGCCGATGGATTGGTACTGGAGGGGCTTTCGTATATCAACGAGAGTATGCTTACCGGGGAAAGTGTTCCCGTAAAAAAGGAAAAGGACGGAAAGGTCATCGCAGGCTCTATCAATGGCGATGGTGCGCTGAAAGTTAAGGTAACAGCCGTGGGAAAAGACAGCTACCTGAACAGGGTTATCAATCTTGTGCAGGAAGCGCAGGCTACTAAGTCTAATACACAGAACCTTGCGGACAAAGTTGCCAAATGGCTCACCTTTATTGCCATTGCCGTGGGCATAGGCACATTTGCCTATTGGTATGCAAGCAGTGGAGATATTGCCTTTGCGCTTGAAAGAATGGTGACGGTAATGGTAACGGCCTGCCCGCACGCATTGGGCGTGGCTATCCCGTTGGTGGTCGCCATTTCCACAACGCTTTCGGCGACCAATGGCCTGCTCATCCGCAACCGTACGGCATTTGAAACCACCCGAAAACTTTCCACCGTCATTTTTGATAAGACCGGAACGCTCACCAAAGGTTCCCATGCCGTAGAAAAGGTTATACCGTTAACAGACGAATATAATGCCGATGAGGTTATCCAGTATGCTGCCGCAGTACAGCAAAATTCGGAACACCATATCGCCAAAGGCATTATGGCTACATTGAAAGAAAAGAGCCTTGCCTTATGGAAGTCTGAAAACTTCAGCTATATGCAGGGCATAGGTGTTAAAGGTGTTGTGAACGGGAAAAATGTCGTAGCTGGCGGCCCGAATTATTTCACCGAAAACCACCTTTCCCTGCCGGAAATACCAAGCGAAATCAATCAGGAAGCCGAAACGGTCAACTTTGTCCTCATTGATGACCGGGTAATCGGCATCATTACTTTGGCAGACAGCATCCGTGAGGGGTCGGCACAGGCGATTGAGGAACTCAAAAAAATGGGCATCAAGTCCTTTCTGCTCACCGGGGACAACGACAGGATTGCTGCTGCCGTAGCCGGAAAATTGGGTATGGACGGGTATTTGGCTAATGTGCTTCCGCACAACAAGCAGGAGAAAGTAAAGGAGTTTCAGGCAAAAGGCGAAATCGTAGCAATGACTGGTGATGGTGTAAATGATGCACCTGCACTGGCACAGGCAGATGTGGGCATTGCCGTGGGTTCCGGTACGGACGTGGCTGCCGAAACAGCGGATATCATATTGGTAGACAGCGACCCGAGGGATGTGGTCAAACTGATTGACTTCGGCAAACTTACCTACAAAAAGATGGTACAGAACCTGATATGGGCGGTTGGCTACAACGTGGTGGCAATACCCCTTGCGGCAGGCGTACTCTATCCGAATTTTGTTTTAAGTCCCGCTATGGGTGCTGTGCTGATGAGTGTAAGCACCATTGTAGTGGCTATTAACGCAAGTTTTTTAAAAATCAAAAAATAAATAAAAATGAAAAATCTAACATTATCAATCATTGCTGTTATCATGGCATTTGTAACAGTATCATGCAATCAGGCATCCAACAAAAACGAGCAGTCTTCAAGTGATACTGCTGTTGTATCACAAGAACAGTCAGCTTCCCAACCAAAAGAGGATGATACGGTAGCTGCGCCCGTTGTGAGTGAAACTCCGAGCGGTCAGGAAGCAAAAGCAACAGGAAAAGAAGAAGCAAAAAACTTTTCTATTGCGCCCATAGTTACCGATTATCTGTCCTTAAAGAACGCCCTTGTTTCGGACGATGACAAAGCTGCCGCCAGTTCAGGGAAAAAGCTGTTAGCTACCCTGAATAAAGTGGACATGAAAGCCGTTCCTGCCGATAAGCACAAAAAGTACATGGACATAGCGGACGATGCTAAAGAACACGCAGAACATATCGGGGAAAATGTCGGCAACATCCACCACCAGCGGGAACATTTGGCCTCGCTTGGCGAAGATTTGAAAGACCTGATTGATTTGTTCGGTACATCGCAAACATTGTATCAGGACCATTGCCCGATGTTCAATGACGGTAAGGGTGCTGTTTGGTTCAGCGAAAACAAGGAAATCAAAAACCCTTACTACGGTTCTAAAATGCTGACCTGCGGTAAGGTGGAAAAAACAATTAACAGCAAATAAAATTCAGGGTTATGGAAAATATGCAAAACAGTCACCATGCGGGTCATTCCTCGGAGCATGGCACGCACAATACAAAACATGCTTCGGCCATGTACAAACGCTTTGCGGTGATGGCTGTAGCCATGTTCGCAGTGATGTATTTTATCATGTACGCCATGATTGACGGGTGGCAGAACCTGATACCCAATATCAACAATTTGTACATGACCCTGCTGATGACCTCGGCAATGCTGCTTATCGAATTAGCGATAATGAAAGTAATGTACCCCAACAGGAAGATGAATTGGGCGATAGCCATCATCTCGGTTGCTGTTGGCATCTTTTCATGGTTTGGTATCAGGGAACAAATCAATGTCGGGGACAAGCAGTTTGCAAAGGGTATGATACCCCATCACGCAGCAGCCATATTGATGTCCGAAAAGGCACACCTGACCGACCCGGAACTGATAGAGCTGCAAAAAAATATACTTAAAACCCAAGCGGAAGAAATTGAACTAATGAAGCGCAAGCTAAAAGAGTTTGAAGAAAGTAAATAATAAAATTTAAAAAAACAAGTTTGGACATGAACAAAATAATAATTGGCTTTATTTCCTTATTAACCCTGCTATTCACCGCTTGCGGTCAGGCGGGGTCAAATAAGGATGAAGCGGAACAGCAGCATTCGCAGGCAACTCCGGAAAGCAACGGACATACTACCCAAATAGGTGAATTGGTTCCATCGGATGAAGTCTGCATGGTCAACGATGCCTATATGGGCAAAAGGCAGTTTGACGTAAAATTTGATGGTAAAACCTATTACGGATGTTGCGAAATGTGTAAGGAACGTATTCCAAAAGATGCGACCGTGCGGATGGCGATAGACCCCTATTCCCATAAGCAGGTAGACAAAGCTAATGCGGTGATTGCTGTGACAGGAAATAACGGTGAAGTTTCTTATTTTGAAAACAAGGAGAATTATGCCAAGTATGTGAAAAAACAGTAGACACAAAAAGATGAAGCCACAATAAAATAATTATGACCATAAAGAAGAAAATCATATTGGGGCTGGCTGTCGTCCTGATTGCCATACAGTTCTTTCAGCCCTTACGGAACCAGGCGGTTGAAGTGCCAGCCACCCATATCGAAAGGGTGTACACCGTACCCCAAAATGTAAAGGCTATCCTTGTTCAGTCCTGTTATGACTGCCATAGCAACAATACCCATTATCCGTGGTACAGCCGTATCCAGCCCGGCGCATGGTACATGGCAGAGCATATAAAAAAGGGGAAAGAGGAACTCAACTTTAGCGAATTTGGCGACTATTCTGTCCGCAGGCAGCGAAACAAGTTCAGGGCTATGGCCGGGCAGGTTAAGGACGGGGAAATGCCATTGTCGTCATATACGCTAATTCATCGTAATGCAGTATTGTCACCGGAGGATAAGCAGGTTTTGATAGCGTGGTTTGGCACAATGGAAGACAGCATTAAATAAAATTTTTCAACGAATGAACAGATATAAAAAAATACCCATAAGAATATTGCAAACAGTGCTGATGCTGCTTTGCACGCAAACGCTGTTTGCACAGAGAGTAGTGCATTACGAGCTGTATGTAAAAGATACACTTGTCAACTATGCAGGTAAGCAAAAAAGGGCGATTGCCGTAAACGGGCAAATCCCCATGCCCACCCTTACCTTTACCGAGGGCGACACTGCCGAAATAGTGGTACACAACCAATTGAAAGAAAGCACATCACTGCACTGGCATGGTGTGTTCCTGCCCAATAAAGAAGACGGTGTGCCCTGGCTTACGCAAAAGCCCATCGCACCGGGTACAACCTACACCTACCGTTTTCCGATTATCCAGCATGGCACGCACTGGTATCATTCGCACTCAGGCTTGCAGGAGCAGATAGGCATGTACGGTAGTTTTATCATGAAAAAAAGAGGCGACGATAAAACCTTTAGAAAAGGAATTGACGATTTGCCGACCGTCCCGATTATATTAAGTGAGTGGACAAATCTTAACCCGGATAACATCAACCGTATGCTACACAATGCAAATGATTGGGCGGCCATTAAGAAAGGTGCTACGCAATCGTACGTTGAAGCTATTAAGGAGGGAAAATTAGGCGTAAAGGTAAAAAATGAGTGGAAACGGATGCTGGCGATGGATGTCAGTGATGTTTACTATGATAAAATCCTAATAAATGGTAGCCATAGCACCGATTTGAAAACAATTGGTGGTAAAAAGCTAAAAGCAGGTGACAAAGTCAGATTACGCGTTTCCAATGGCGGGGCGTCTTCGTATTTCTGGCTAAGATATGCTGGAGGGAAAATTACAGTAGTAGCGAATGATGGAAATGATGTTGAGCCTGTAGAAGTGGATAGATTAATCATTGCAGTTTCTGAAACTTACGATATTGTAGTGACTATCCCTCAAGATGGGTTAGCATATGAGTTTTTAGCAACAACCGAGGACAGAACACAATCAGCAAGCTACTTTATAGGTGATGGGGTCAAACAGCTTATTTCCCCGCTCCCACGATTGAAGTATTTCGAGGGGATGAAGATGATGAACGATATGATGAAAATGAATGGCGATTTGGACGATATGGGCATGAAGATGAGCCTGAACCAAATGGACATGAATGTAGTGATGTATCCCGAAATTACCGGAGATGCAGCAAAGAAATCAGACCACAGCAAGCATGAAGGTATGAACATGGATGACGACCCTAACCGTTACAACGCTAATGCCTTGGGAGACATCAAAACATTAAATTATGCTATGTTGCAATCGCCTTACAACACCTCCCTTCCAAAAGATGCGCCTGTAAAAGAGTTGAAGTTCACACTTACTGGCAACATGAACCGCTATGTATGGAGCATGGATAATAAAATACTTTCGGAAACGGACAAAATACCTGTAAAAAAAGGAGAAATCCTACGGATTACCATTTATAATAATTCGATGATGCGGCATCCAATGCATCTTCACGGATTTGATTTTAGGGTGATAAACGGAAAAGGCGAAAAATCGCCGCTTAAAAATGTGTTGGATATCATGCCTATGGAAACGGATACCATTGAGTTTTTAGCAAATGAGGAAGGTGATTGGTTCTTTCATTGCCATATATTATATCACATGATGGCGGGAATGAACAGGGTGTTTGAAGTTGGAGACTACAATAACCCCTATTTACCTGACAAGGCAAAAGCCTATAAAGAATTGCAAAGAGAAAGTAATATGCCCCATTTTATGGCACAAAACGATTTTGCAACCAATGGTAATGATGGAGAAGCTATGCTAATGAATGCACGCTATCAATTAGGAACAGAATGGCGCTTAGGCTATAATAGTATGCACGGGTATGAAGTAGAAACTCACTTAGGTAGATACATTGGAAAGATGCAATGGTTCATGCCCTTTGTAGGTTTTGATTTTCGTTACCGGAAAATGGGAGAAGATGAGCACGAAAAGAACATATTTGGACAAACCAACAAGAAAGACACCCGCAAGGCGTTCAGTTTAGGGTTTATGTATACGTTACCTATGCTGGTCAATTTCCAGGCAGAAGTATATCACGATGGAATTGTAAGATTGCAGTTAATGCGCGAAGATATTCCAATTTCAAAAAGATTAAGAGGTGGCTTCATGGTAAATACCGACTTAGAATATATGGGGGAGCTTAGGTATATCATCAATAAAAATATAGGTATACGTACCCACTATGATAGTGATATGGGATTTGGTGTAGGGCTTGCATTGACATATTAAAATAAAATACCGGATGGTTGTAAACTGCAAACCGTAAAATTACGGCAAAATACAGTGGGTGATGCGGGGTATAATTCGTTTGGATTAACCTGCATCATACTACAACCCATCAGACAATACAACAGTTCCACCACCAGCATCATACTGGTTGTTCTTTCATGTAGTTGCATGGGCTAATACGAGCAGTATTAGCATTTCTATATTAATCAGTATCATATTTATCAAAATGAAACGAATGGATAAATTTTACAATGAAACATATCTTAAATTGGAAACAGAAATCCAAGAACTGGAGATTGAAAACGATAACCCGGTACAACGGACAGAAGCCATTATATACCGGATTGTGGAATGTCTGTCCGAAATTAAAGATTATGTTTTGAAACGAGGATTTACAAATGTTGATGAAGAAATCCGATTTTTTAAATATCAAAAGCCAGTCATTGTTTCAAAATTGATTTATTATAATGCCATTTACAAAATCGAGACGAGGAAGCCCTACGGGGCTAAGCGCATTAGAAAATATCTTAAAAAAGAATTGAAGAAGCTAAAAAGGTTTTTCGACAATAACATTGATTTTTATAAATATTACCGAAGCAACAACTCGTTTCTTGACGAGAAAATGTTTGTTCGGGGCAAGCACGATATAAAACTGTGGCTGGATACCTATTATTTTCAGTCCGACCAATCTTTTTCTACTTCCCACGATTATAAGGTAGCCAAGATAATGGCGAATGATTTGATACAGGTGTATCTCGAAGACCAGCTTTACTGCACCTACAAGCGTTTGTTTATAAAACGAACTGCTATTTCGGGGCTGAACTGGACAGGTAGTAAAGCTGCTTTGACAGAACTCATTTACTCCCTATACTACCAAAGCGTTCTCGATAATGGCAATACGGATATTAGGTTGATAGCGGAATATTTTGAAAATGCCTTTAATATTGATTTGGGAAACTTTTACCATACCTATCTCGAAATACGCAACCGGAAACGAAACCGTACCAAATTCCTTGATGCACTGCGGGATAACCTTATTAAGAAAATGGATGAGCAGGAGGAAAAATAATGACAGCGATAGAAAGAGAAACGGCGGACTTGCAGATCCGCCGTTTCTTTTAAAATTCTTCGCTTCTTGGTTACGAGGGAAGCCTGAATCTATCGTTATGCTTTAAAAGATACTTTAGTTATTTCTTATCTTTTGCTTTCTGAAAATGTTCCCGTTCCATTCTCAATAATTCTTCAAACAGCTTGGTTGCCTGCTCAATTGAAAACTGATGATTATTTTCAATTCTTACTGTACCAACCATAGCACCATTTGTCGGTTCAACCTTTTCGTAAAAATTATTAGTATGGTAAAGAACCTGCCCCACATCAAATTTCTTCAAACCCTCTACGCTTACGCCAAGCGCAATAGCTACTTTTTCCAATCGTTCGTCATCCACGTTCTCGGTTTGTTCCAATTTAGATACAGCTTGCTTGGTCACACCCATACGCTCTGCCAAATCCTTTTGCGTAATACCTACCAATCGCCTTGCACTGCCAATTTTTATACCCATGTGGTTTTTCCCCTCCAAATACACGGTTTCTTTTTCTTTTTCCATTGTTATTTTACGAATGATTTTTTTGGTTTATAAATAATTCCAGTTTCTCCCGCTCACTTTGCAACAACCGTTCGTATAACTCGACTACTTTATCTAACGGATTAATATTCTGCGTACTATTCTCACCATGTTGAACAGTACTATCTTTATAACTGTTGATATTATAAATAGCTCGTTCCACATCAAATTTCTTAATGAGGTCAGGGGTTACGCCTAATGCAAAAGCAAATCGTTCCAACATTTCCGGCTCTAAAACAGCTTCCCGTTCTATGGCAGAAATTTGTGGCTGGCTCATACCCAATTCATTAGCAAGCACTTCTTGCTTAATGCCCAAGTAAATACGGATACGCTGCGCATTTCTGCCCTGATGGTTTTCTTCCAGCGTTTCCAAAACGTGTACTTTGTCTTCCTCTTGCATATTTCATTGTCATTTGATAGCGTAAATATAATAAAAGACAACCAAAAAAGCATAATAGACAACCAAAATTACTTCAAAAAAATCTCCATTTCAACGTTATTTGGAACAAATAACTAATAGTGAGAAGATTGACAAACAATTATAAACAATATTACTTCCTTTCCCCAACGGGAGGGATAAAAAGCGATGTTTTGTTCTTCTCAAAGAAATTCAGCCTCCGCTGCATCATCAAAAGCCCGGATTAGCACGTCTTGCAACCATACTCGGAGCAATTAATCATTTCCCAATAACCATAATTTATAAACCCAATGGCGAATAAACTTATTCGTAATAGGATAACGATTTTTATAGCCTGCCATAACCCGGAACTGGTAACGGGCGGCAGGCACTTCCTAATTCTAATTTGTTTCATGTTGTTTGGTGTCGGCATAGCCCGTCCGCAGTCCCGAGAAGTCGGGACTGCAAACAACCAAAACATCACCGCTTTAAACATCGGCGACCAAATCCCTGATGCTCTTTGGAACACACCTTTGCAGGTGGTGAACCACCCGCAGGACAAAAAAAACATCACCCTTGCCGATTACAAAGGCAAGCTGATAATATTGGATTTTTGGAGTACGTGGTGCGGTACTTGTGTAGCTGCATTGCCAAGACTTCACGAACTGGAAAAGGAGTTTAAAGACGATGTTATCATTTTACCGATGACAGACCAGAAAGCCAACGAAATAAAAGCATTCTTAAAGAAGAATCGAGTACTTTCCCGATTAAACTTGTTTTCAGTTACCGATGACAATACATATAAATTCCATTTCCCTTACACCATGTTGCCGCATGAGGTATGGATTAGCAAATCCGGCGAAGTACAAGCTATTACACACTCATCTGATGTAACAAAGGAAAATATTACTTCGGCATTGAAAGGCAATGCAAATAGCATTGCACAGAAAAAGGACAACCTTACCTATGATGACACACGTCCATTACTGCTTAATAATAATGGTGCTGACGGGGATTTTTTTGTTAGCAGAAGTATTATTACGTTAGCCATAGAAGGCATTCCTCGTTCAAATGCTCTACCAAAAGTGAACGAAAAAGAGAGCACCTTTCGGGTACTATCTACCAATGCTGACATCCGCCGTATGTACGAACTTGCATTTAGAGAATTGCTAACAATGCCACCTAACCGGACAAAGCTGGAGTTGAAGGAACCATTTTCTGTTTCGGAGAAAAGGTTTTTACAGGATAAGTATTGCTACGAATGGATTGCCCCATTGTCAGTATTGAAGCACTTTCCCCAAAAAGTACAGGCTGACCTCAATTATCACTTTGGCATAAATGGGCGTATGGAAAAACGTAATACAAAATGCTATACCATTAAGATTATAGGGAAAACGACAATAATCCCCAATAAACCCGAAGACGGCTTACAATACCTTTCGGCTTGGGTAAACAAGACCAATAAAGATATACAGCATATTCCTGTTGTAAATGATTTTACTGACCAAAAAATAGCCATCCCAAAAATAGCACATGCTATTGAGGATGTGGAAGCTGTTAACAGGCAACTTAAACCATTCGGTATTGCCATCGTGGAAGATGAAAGAGTGCTGGATTTTTTTGTCATTTCTGAACTATAAACCAAACTACTCAATGAAACGAACAATTACTTTTTTACTCATACTTTTTTCAGTTACCAATACCATTGCCCAAAACATATCCAACATTCGGGGTAAGGTAGTCAATAATGAAAATGGTCAGCCCGTAGCAGGTGCTACGGTCAAATTGTTGAACCGCAGTCAGAATAACACCGTACAAACTGATGAAGACGGAAATTTTGAATTTACAAATAAAGCATTCCCTTTAGCAGTTAGTGTTAGTTACATTGGATTAGCAGATACGACATTTGTCCTTTCTGCTGCTCCACAAAACCCATTGACGGTGCACCTAAATCCGGCAAGCAATACTTTAAGCGAAGTAGTGGTATCCACGGGTATTCAAAAAATACCCAAAGAAAGAGCCACAGGGTCATTTGACCATATCGACAACGAATTGTTTAATCGTCAAATCTCTACCGATGTATTGAGCAGGTTGGACGGTATTGCCAGTTCAGCAATGTTTGATAACAGACCCGGTGTAGGCAGTAACAATTTGAGCATACGAGGTCTAAGCACTATTTTTTCCAATACGAAACCATTAATCATACTGAATAATTTTCCCTACGAGGGCAATATAAATGATATTAACCCGAACGATGTGGAAGATATTACCATTCTAAAGGATGCAACCGCAGCCTCTATATGGGGCGTAAGAGCCGGAAACGGTGTAATCGTTATAACGACCAAGAAAGCCAAACGGAACCAGCCGCCTGCCATATCGTTTAACAGCAATATGACTCTTATTCAAAAGCCGGATATGATGCAACTGCCTTATATGTCTTCTGCGGATTATATAGGTGTCGAAAAAATGCTTTTTGACAATAACTTTTACGATGCCAATGAGCAGTTAGGCTACGTGCCATTATCCCCCGCAGTGGAATTAATGTATAAAAATAAACACGGGTTACTAACCGATGCCGCATTGCAACAAGGGCTGAACGAATTAGCGCAATACGATATACGTCGGGAATTGAATAAATACGTTTACAGGAAAGGGCTAAACCAGCAATATTCCCTAAACGTGAGTGGGCAGAGCGAAAATGTAAGCTATTATCTTTCTGGTGGCTATGATGACAATACCAGCACCACCGATGGAGGTTATAAACGGTATAATCTACGTTCTGACAATACGTTTCGACTTTCCAAAAAATTGAGTTGGGATGCCGCCTTGTTTTTTACCCATACCTTCACAAACGCAGGAAGACCTACCAATTTTTCTTCGTTACCTTATGCCCGTATTGCGGACGAAAATGGAAACGCTTTACCAATAGACCGATATTATCGGTCAAACTATATTCAGGAAACAAAACAAAATGGATTATTAGATTGGACGTATCGTCCATTGGACGAAATAAACCTCATCAACAATAAGCAGAAAACAAACAGCCTGATATTGAATACAGGGCTGAATTATGACATTGGCAAAGGGCTGATTGTAGAAATCAAATACCAATATGAAAACGCACAGGGAGCAGGAAAAGATATACGGAGCATGGCATCCTATTATACCCGTGATAGGATAAATACCTATACACAGGTTGGTACGGATGGAGCGTTATTCCGCCCAATACCTTTGGGCGATATCTTAAATGAATCAACAAACAGCTTCACGTCGCAATCTCTCCGTTTACAACTGAATTACTCCAAAACTTGGGATAAACACCAGCTAACAGGTCTTGCTGGAGCAGAGGCTCGTCAGGCAAACACCACTCTAACACAGTCTACACAATATGGTTATAATCCCCATATTTTGACGACTATCGCAGTTAATTACGATACTGATTATACTTTGTACAGTCCCACAGGTGGAATTGCAAAAATTCCAAATCCATATTTTACATCCGAAACTAACGATAGGTTTATATCCTTTTTTACCAATTGGGCTTATACGTTTGATAACCGCTATAATCTTAACATTAGTGCAAGACAAGATGGCTCAAATCTGTTTGGAGTAAGGAGCAATCAACGGTTTACCCCACTTTGGTCGGTTGGTGGTAGCTGGCATCTGACGAATGAACGGTTTATCAATATTACATGGCTTGACCTGTTGAAGCTAAGGACGACTTTCGGTTATAGCGGTAACCTCAATCGCAATGTTTCGGCTCTGCCCACAATGCGTTATTACAATGGTGGAAATTTAATAAATACGCCTTATGGTGTATTAGTTAATCCACCGAACGAAAATCTTCGTTGGGAAAAGAACGGGCAGTTCAATGTAGGGTTTGACTTTGCTGTTTTAAAACAACGTTTAAGCGGTACATTTGAATACTATCACAAGAAAAATACCGACCTTATTGGTTATATGCCTATCGACCAAACCACAGGTGCAATAGGTTCCTTAAGTAGCCGAGGGTTCACTTATCTTGGAAATTCGGCTTCCATGACCGGAAACGGAATAGATATACAATTGCATAGTGTCAATATCCGTAAAGCATTTGAATGGCGGACAGACTTGCTGTACAGTACCGTAAAAACTAAAATAACGGAATATCTTGCCGAGACAAGAGACCTCAATAATTATCTTAATAGCGGATTGGTTATTTCGCCCATCATTGGAAAACCCGCCTATTCTATTTTTGCATTTCGATGGGCTGGTCTTGACCCCGAAACAGGCGACCCTATGGGCTACCTTCATGGCGAAGTAAGCAAAGATTATGCAGCCATCCGCAACGAAACCACACCAGAAGAACTGATTTATTATGGCTCCGCCACTCCTAC
Organism: Sphingobacterium sp. CZ-2; assembly: GCF_004526235.1. Lineage (GTDB taxonomy): Bacteria > Bacteroidota > Bacteroidia > Sphingobacteriales > Sphingobacteriaceae > Sphingobacterium > Sphingobacterium tenebrionis. The sequence continues at coordinate 2,345,533 of NZ_CP038159.1, forward strand.
ACATTTCGGTGCTTTAAGAAATACGTTCTCATGGAAAGGGTTAAGTCTTTCATTCAATATCAGCTATAAATTAGGGTTCTATTTCAGGAGAAACAGCGTGTTCTATAACGCAATATTCAATGGCACAGGTTCGCATTCGGATTTTAGTCTAAGATGGCAAAAGCCGGGTGATGAAGTCACCACACAGATTCCGTCAATGGTCTATCCGAATAATAACAATCGGGATGGCTATTTTTATCCACGTGCCGAAGTGCTGATTTCAAAGGGAGACAATATACGCTTACAGGACATCAACCTTAGTTACCAAATTAAATCATTGGAAAACAAATGGAAACTGAAAAGATTGGAGGTATTGATGTACGCTACCAATTTAGGGACGATATGGAAAGCGGATAAACATAACGTCGACCCGGAATTTGGAGATTTATCACCACTAAGAACTTTTTCATTTGGTTTAAGAGCAGGCTTTTAAAATTTAGAAACTATGACACGATATATAATAATATTACTGATTACAATAATCACATTTTCAGGATGTGAAAAATATTTGGACGTTAAACCGGATAAATCGCTTGTCGTACCGACCACGGTTGCAGACCTTAGAGCATTATTGTATAACACATCGAGAATGAATAGCTGGTATCCCTCAATTCAGGATGGTGCTACGGATAATCAATTTGTACAAACAGAAAATTTGAATAGATTCACTTCATTAACAGCAAAAAACATCTATACATGGAATGATGATGTATTTAACGATGATGAAACCAACGAATGGTCGATGATGTATGCAGCAATCTACTCATGCAATTTGATTTTGGAGCAGTTGGAGAAAATTGAACCTGTTCCGGTAGAAAAAAACCAAATTGAGGGAGAGGCTTTGTTTTTCCGCTCCTTTGCATTTTACAATGTTGCCCAGCTTTGGGCAAAACCTTATGAGAAAAATACGGCACAAACAGACTTAGGTATTCCACTAAGGTTAAAATCTGATATTGGTGAGAAATCTATAAGGTCATCGGTTGAAGAAACTTATACTAAAATTACCAATGACTTGAACAGGGCTGTTATACTTTTATCCGTCAATAGCCCATATAAAACAACACCAACGAAGCAGGCTGTCTATGGACTGTTAGCCCGCATATACTTATCAATGGAAGACTATGATAAAGCACTATCTTACGCAGACACTTGTTTAAGCTATTCAGATGCTTTACTTGATTACAATACATTAACAATGGGGTCGGCAACCTCATTCCCGATACCTCGCTATAATGAAGAAATAATTTTTCATGCTAACGATTTTGGGCGTATGGTGATGAGCATTACCTATGGAAGAATTGATAGCAACCTATATAAGTCTTATGAATCGAACGATATTAGAAAAACAGCTTTCTTTAGAAACAGAGCGGGCTATTATTCCTTTAGGGGAAATTACGATGGCAATTCAGGAATGTGGTTTGCCGGAATTTCTACCAACGAAATCTATCTGATAAAAGCTGAATGTGAAGCAAGAGCAGGAAATATTACCACGGCTTTACAGACCGTAAACGAACTATTAAAAAATCGCTATAACAGCACATTTATTCCATTCAGTTCGGACAATGATGAAACTGTATTAAGGTTTATCTTGGATGAGCGAAGAAAGGAATTAATATGGCGGGGATTACGGTGGTCGGATTTAAGACGATTGAACAAGGACAGCCGTTTTTCAAAAACGATAACAAGAAATATTGATGGAAAGATTTATACATTAGAGCCAAACAGTCCAAAGTATGTCTTTCCCATACCCAATAGTGTGATACTTAACAACGGTATGCAACAAAACGAGCGGTAACAAGGTTCAGCATAATACCGCTAATAATTATTATTCTATCCTTGTATATATAGACGAAATAACTGTATTCATATCAGGGTGTTCAGTATCTCCAATGAGTGGTTTTGCCTTAATAGCACACAATATATCATTTCCCGTTATACACGGAGGTGCTGTACTACCATTTTCATTAACAAGTGCGAAATTTTCTGGGTTGGAGATGTTACCATCTCCCGTTTCATCTGTATAGGCAAACCATTTTTCTCCAGCAAGACTGGCGTTTTTCATTACCGAAAAGGACATTGTTACAGATGCAATGGTTACCGCTGCCAGTGCAAATAGGTTATTTTTTATTTTTTTCATCATTTTAAAATTTTGAGGTTGAAGAAATGGTCTTTTCCTTTGGATGATTAAATCTAATTAACGAAAGTATTCTCTAAATAGAGTGTGAACATGGGATAATCCTTGTTCACACTCTTTCAAATTATTTACTGAAAAAGCTATTGCAGCTTTCTTTCTCTGTCGTCAATAACAGTACCTAAATTGGGATGTTCTTCACCACCAATCATCACAGGTTGAGCCTTAACCGCACAGATTTCGTCACTTCCTTCAGGACACGTAGGCGGATTAGCGCCATCACTTGGCGTGAGTATATAATTTTCAGGATTGTTGGGATTTCCATCTCCGGTTTCATCAGTGTACTCAAACCATTTTTCTCCTGCAAAACTGGCGTTTTTCATCACGGTAAACGACATGGTTACAGCTGCAATGGCTATTGCTACTACAGCAAATAGGTTCATTTTTAATTTTTTCATCGCTTTAAAATTTTGATGTTAAAAAATACTTTTTTATATGTCTTTTGGCAGACGCGCCCTCGGTAGCTTCGCCTCCGGCGTTGCTACCTCGTAATTTATGCCATAAGTAAAGCCCCAAAATGCTTAGGGAAAGGAAAAAGAGATTAAAGAAAAAATGCTGTGTCCAGTTCATACCACTTATCACCGAACCACACCCGCATGGTAATTTTTCCCATGCACCCATAAGAGCCACAGCGATATATGCTGTAAAAGCGGTCATTAATACGGTAGATAGTATTAGACCTGCTTTGCGATACTTTTCCATTACCAATGCCAGCACTGTTATTAACTCCAATGCCGGGAGCGAGTATATTAGGATATATCCTATGCTATCTGAAAAAGGTTGGCGGAGAATGCCTCCTTTAAACGCTGTAAAGTCTGTTATTTTATCGATGCCTACGGGTATCCAAAGAAGCAGCAAAAGAATAATAACGACATTGAGTGTTATCCGTTTTCTTTTGATTTGGTTTTGATATGTAGCTGCTGTTTCCATTGTCTTTGTATCTTAATGATGGTTATCACCATCCTTTGATACAAAGTTCATCAAAGCCGTAAGCGTGTGAAAGACAAAATCGGTAAATATTGAGCAACTTTGTGTAAGAAATTTTCCGATTTTATCAATTTCGGGGAAATTCCGTTACCTGCGTTTCAGGTATTGCTCTAAAGCAGTACGAAATGGACGTTCATTGGTGTAGCCAACTTCCATATATACGTCTTTTATAGCTTTCCCTTGTTTTTCGATGAGGAACAAGGCGTGAGAAATGCGCAATTCGGTAATAAAATCCTGTACGCTTATGTGGTACTGGCGTTTGAAGATATTGAGCAAAGTACGTTCCGTAACGAAAAAGTATTCTGAAAGGAATTTTATGGTAAGCGCATTATCACAATAATGTTCCTGGATATAGGCTTTGATTTTATAAGCAAGGTCGGCTTTTTGGTCTTCTAACATTGTGTCGTAATGCTCCAGAAGGTAGCTGATATACTTGCGGAGATTGCCATCCAATGCCCCGATATTGGTCTGTGAATAACTGTATATTTTATACAGCCATCGGTGTATCTTCCTGTCCATCCTGCATTGGTACATGGTGTCGTAGGTGCGGTTATCGTGATTAAAACGATGCAGGACGTTTTGGATATTAGGGTAGTTATGGTACATGCTTTCTATCCATTCAGGCAAAATACTTACCACGAGACAGATATGCATGCCTTTTTGGGCATAGGCGAAATACCTGCCCGAATCGTAATAGGACATGAGGAAGCTGTTAGGCTGCGTTTTTATAATCGGCTTACGGCTTTCAGTCATATACAACAATGTGCCTTTGAGCATAAAATAAAGGTACAGTTGCCGCTCTTGAATGTCGAAAGGAATATAAACAGGGTTGCTTACATTAAGCTGCACTAAATCTATAAAAAAAGGACTGTTTTTAATTTGCTGGCTCAATAGTTCATAATACGGCAGCGTAAAGCCCTGCCTTTGGACAGCGAAAGGTAATGGGTATTTGCTCCACTCCGGGAGGTCGTTGGGATTGGCTATCCACCTTTTAAATTCGCTTTCTATTTTTAGGATATAAGGTATTTCCATAGGCGGTAATTTATTCTCCTATCGGATGCCTTAATAAATTCCGCCCTCTTACTTCAATTCCACTTTTACGGTAAGGGGTTCCTGTAATCAAACGGATGGAATTTGATATAGGCTATACAAATCTGAACCATTCAAATGAATAAAAAACCCAAGTTGGGTAGAACTTGGGTAAAATTTTTTTTCAAACAATTGAAGCAAGTGGGAAAGAAAGTGTACCGGGGCGTGCCACCGTCTGCATTTAACCACCGCACAGAGGACGACCCAAAAATGCAACCGGGTCGGGCTATCCGCTATATCTTTTGCGGATCTTAAAGGACCACAAAAGGATGTCGCTGCTATCCCTCACGCAATATGCCATTTAGTAAACTAATCATCTTACTTGCCTCTGCGCTCATTTTGGAAAAGGCAAACCATTTCCTACCCAAATCCTTTAGTGATGCGCCGATGTGGTATAGTTCCGTACCGTCAATAATGAGGAAACGGTCATGGGCATGGGCAAATGCGTGTACATTGATAGCCGGATATTGACTGTTGTAGCGTTGTAAATCGAGTTGTAATTGATTACTGATATTTTTGGTGTAAATAGTGGCAGATACGGATTGCCCACGCTTTCCGAGTAGCGTTAGCACCGTATCATCCACATAGTTGTCTATAAGGATAATTGACCTTTGTGCGCTCCGTATAATATCGGCGACAAAGGTATAGGCATCAAATATCTGCCCGTCATAGAAAATACCTTTATCACTGTGCAGCTTCCCGCTTTCCAAAGCCTTAAAGATTTCCTCAAATTTGCCGTCCGCTTCAATCTGTTTGAGTTCGATTTTATCCATCCGGGAGAACAATGCGGCATTTCCGATTAACAATCTGCGCATTTCCACAAAGGCATTCATAATCTCGATGCTGACCTTTACAGCTATCTCGCTGCGCAAAACGGCGGACAGCATGGCGACCCCTTGCTCGCCAAAAACATAGGGCAGGTAACGCCTGCCGCCGTAATTTAAACTTGAGGTTCCAATTTGGAACCTCAAGTTTTCAGCTTCTTCTTCTGTTAATTGAAAGCAGAATGATTGGGGAAACCGCTCTATGTTTCTTTTTACGGCTTTGTTAAGGTTTTTTGTTTCGACCTGGTACAACTTGGCAAGGTCGCTGTCCAACATAACCTGTTTGCCCCGTATTGTGTAGATAAGGTTTTCTATTTCCTTTCGGCTTATGATTGCGTTGCTGTTCATCTCTTTTTATATGTGCTGTTGTCAAATTCAAACGATGTTTCATAGGTATCTTTCAGTACGATACGGGCATCAAACTTTTTGCCTGCTTTGCTTTTCATCCCTTTGATAAGGCTGGTCGTTCCTTTGTTTACGAGGTTCTCCACTTCGTTAAGGCTCAACCGTACCCCGCAGATATTGCGGAACAAAAGCCAGTTGCACGCTTCATCGGGACATTTGACCACCTTATCCCTGATGAGCAGTTTATGGGCTTTGCACTTTTGGCAGGTCAGTTCGTGCTGCTTTTCGCCCGCAATGCTGATGCTCAACAGTTCCTGCGTAACGGCCGAGGCGTAGGCTTCCATGGATTGGTGAAAATCCATAGCATCTGCCTCGTTGTTTTCAATCTTCTGCAAAGCCATTTCCCATTCGGCGGTCATAGCTACATCGGCAATTCTTTTGTCCTTTACAGCATCATAAACCTGCAATCCTTTTTCGGTAGGAACAAGGGATTTCTTTTCACGCTTGATATAATCCCGCTTAAAAAGCGTTTCGATTATTGCCGCTCTTGTAGCGGGTGTTCCAATGCCAATGCCTTGCAAGGCTTTACGCTCATCTTCAATCGCTATTTCCTTTCCGGCATTTTCCATTGCCGACAATAGTCCGGCTTCGGTAAACAGCACAGGTGGTTTTGTTTTCTTTTCCAAACAGGAGGCTTCTTTGATTTTCAATTCACCGCCTTTTTTCAGTTCGGGCAAATCCTGTATCGGTTCGGTATCTTCGTCCGAAAATGTTCCTTTGATCGAACGCCAGCCCGCTTCCAAAACTTTACAGCCTTTTAGCATAAAATCGTAGTGTGATACTTCCAATGCTATATCCGTTATTTCTTTAATGCAAGGCTGAGAGATAGCTTCGAGCAGTCGAAAGGCAATCATATCATAAACCTTTGTTTCGTCGGCATTGAGTGCAGACGGCACTTTGTCCGTGATGAGTATTCCGTGGTGGTCTGTTACACGCAGGTCATTCACGACACGTTTATTGAAGCGACCCCATTTTAATTTAGAAATAGCTTGCTTAAAGTTATCATTGTCCTGTAACGCTCTTACAAGATTAGGTATCTCACTCCACATATCTTCGGGTATATATTTGCTTCCGGTACGTGGATAGGTAATAAATTTCTTTTCATAAAGGTTCTGGGCAATATTGAGTGTTTGCTCTGCCGACAGGTTCAGCTTTTTATTGGCTTCTTTTTGCAAGCCTGTGAGATCAAAAAGCAAGGGGGGTTGCTCCGTGGTGTTTTTGTTTTCCACAGATATGACCGTTGCGGTTCCGTGTCTTTGGACCAGTCGTAATGTATCTTCCGCAAGCTTTTGTTCGTTCCATTTGGTTTTTGAGATACTCTTAAAATCAATATCCTCTTTGCGGTGCAATAGCTGAATTTGCCAATACTTTTTAATAGCGAAATTTTTATTTTCCAGATAGCGTTTACAAATCAAAGCCAATGTAGGTGTTTGCACCCTGCCCAGCGAATAAATGCCGTTGCCAGCGGCTATACTCAATGCCTGTGTCGCATTGATGCCGATCAGCCAATCGGCACGGCTTCTGCCTTGTGCAGCCTGAAATAAGCCGTCAAATTCTTTACCGTCTTTCAGGCTGTCAAACCCTTGCTTGATTGCTTTTTCAGTAAGCGAGCTTATCCAAAGCCGCTGAAAGGGCTTACGGCATTTCAGATATTCATAAATGTACCGAAAGATAAGTTCACCCTCACGACCTGCATCGGTAGCTACGATAATACTGTTGCTTTTATGGAATAGCTCCTTGATGACTTTCAGTTGCTTTAATGCTCCAGTATCGACTGTATAACCTTTGTCTTTTTTGACCTTACGAACAGTCAAAATAAACGGATTCGGGAGTATCGGCAAGGAAGCCTTGTCAAATCCCGAAATCCCATAATCTTCGGGCATTCCCAAACCGATAAGGTGTCCGAATGCCCACGTAACGAAATAGCCATTGCCCGTTAGATAACCGTCCTTTTTTTCGGAAACACCCAACAAGCTGGCTATTTCCCTTGCTACGCTTGGTTTTTCTGCGATAATTGTTTTCATACCTAACTCACTTTCCTACCCTTTGATTTTGCAGGTGCTTTGGGTTTGTTCTGTTGCTCCTGTTGCTTTTCGTTTTTCGGTCTTTGCTGCCCTTTCTGTAGAGGCTCTTTGATATTCTTGGTCGCTTCGTTGGTCTTGCCCTCGGAATTGACGGCAATCTGCGTTTTATGGGCTTCTGTAGGTTTTATCCGTTCCTTGTATTGGTTGGGAAACTCAAAGTTGGTTTTTCCTGTTTCCTTGTTGAATGTGATATAGCCGTTATAAGTTTGCCCTTTCTTATCGACCAAATTCGGAATGTAAACTGTTTGACCGTCTTTGAACTTGTTGTATTGGTCATCCTCCAGTTCCTTTCCCCTAAAGGTTTTCGGGGCTTCCTGCGACCTGCTTTGCTGATTGTCCTGTTGGCTGTTTTGGGTTTGCCTGTTATTGTTGCTTCGGTCAAACAGAAATTCCACATACCGTTTATCCGCATTGAACTGTACGTTTGCATCAAAGGGAGTACCTTTTGTAGAAATCATTCCCTCAATGAACAGGGGTTTGCCCTCCACTAAGGTTTGTTTTTGTTCGTCATTTAGTTTTATACCTTTAACCTCATCGGGGATTTTGATGAAATCTGTTTTCAAAGCAATCAGCTCATTGGTAAGCCGGTCCACACTAATGATGGACGGCATCAATTCGCCTGTTTTGGAGTTTATCAGATCGACCACACGCCCCATATTGCCTGTTTGACGTAAGTTCTGTTTGTCCTCGTCTGAGAACTTGTGTCCGAAAAACTCAAAGTTTAAGTTGGGTTCACGCCTGATACCGTGTACCGCTGCCACAACGTCCCCCTCCGGGGTGGACTGTAAAGACAAGCGGGCATCTGTACGGACGACCGCACCGCCAAGATTAACGCTTATAGGTACAAGCTCATTGGTCTTGTAACCCCTCAATAGTGGGTCAAGGAGGTTCTTTTTCTCAAGGTATTCCTTGCTTAATCCGAGATTGTTCATTGTTTCCCAATCAATCTGTTCCGGCTGGAAGCGGTACTCGCTTGTTTCCGGGGTTGTCTCTGTTTTTGTCATATCATTTTTATTTTCTTGTTTTTGCTCTTGTTCGGGTTCATTTTTCACTTCATGCTTTTCCATTTTCTTTTTGCCTTCGGCAGTTGGATTGTTTATCTGATTCTGAAATTCTTTTGCTTTCTCTACGGCTTCGTCAGCCGAAACTTTGAAAAGAGCAAATTTGGTAGGGTCTTTTAACTGCCTCCAAAAATTGGAAAGGAAATTGGTCACGAAATCACCGTGTTTATCCACCCGCATGAACTCGCTTTGGTTCTTCTTCGTAGGGTCAACCGTTTCCATTTTTCCGCTTTTGTCAATACTTTTTACAGCTTGGATTTTCATTTTTTCTTTATCCAGCACTAAAAGTATATCCGATAACTGTTCGGAAGCAACCTGTTGGTTTTCTGTTTCTTTTTCTTCACTCATAATCTGAAAAGTTTAAAGTTTTATTGCCGAAAGTAAATGAAGCAGTTACTGCATCGCCCGAAGTGGCAGTCAAAGGCAGTATTTGGCACGCATTGGCGTTTTACTTGTTAAAACTCTCCCTGATAAACTGGTGCACATCGGATAGCTTGTAATACAGTTTTCCGCTAATGGTATAGTAAGGTAGTTTACCTATGGAGCGGTAGCGTTGCAGGGAACGGTTACTGATTTTCAACATTTGCAGCAGGTCCTGGTTATCGAGCAGTTCTTCTCCGTCTATGCTATTGCGTTTCTTTTTTAAATCGTCAATATTGTCGCCCAACATATCAAACCTGTCCATGATGCGTTCCATCCACGCTATAAATTCCATTCTGTCAATATTCATAGTCGATAAGTTTTAATGTTCACCATGCAAAATTGGGAAGCGTGGCAGTGTTTATCAGCCAAGCCCTGCCAATTGGTTTGGCTGTTTTTTGAAAATTTTTGCAATTGGGAGAAACCCTTGTTTGGTAGGGCTTAAAAAGAATTTCGAGTATTTAGGAGATGGTTTATACCATCATTTGCCAATTGACATACATTGGCTTATGGTATAAACAAAAAAGCAGTACACAACAATGCACTGCCCTGAACAAAAGACCTGCATTGGGTTAAAGGTCTTTATCCATATATTCTTCCAATGAAGTTTTAAGCTGGTCCAAGAATGCCGTTCGGGAACCGCTTCGGGTTTTCATTCTGTGGAATGCGTGGTGCAGGTCACCGAGCGTAATGCCAAAAAGTATCTGGAACATCAAACTGATTTTTCGGACACCGGTTTTACCGTGCGAAACTGCTGCCGAAGCATACAGGGCATATATCAATTCGACAAGTGCGTTTTTGCTTTCTGTCCAAAAAATATCTTTGGCGTTTTCCGGCTTTTGTAAAATAGCATCGGGATTTTCATCTGGATTGATTTTCGTCAGCAGATAGGTATAAAGCAATTCGTTGGCGATAATCCTTGCGGTCTTGTAATCGTAGAAAGTAGAAAATTCGGGATCAATTTCAAAGACGATACTGTTCAGACCGTCGTGGTAATTTATGTTGCCTCTTTTGAAATAGGTGTCGTCACGGTCCGTACGCCCCGAACGATAGTACCTATAAAAATCTGAATTGCAGATATGCTCAATGTACTCTCTTTTAAGATTGGCTAATTGAGTCGAAAAGTAACTGTAATACATTTTGCCGTTGCTGACCGGACAGGTCGTTTCAATCCGGTAAATTTTATTGTAGTAGATGAGTTTTCCAAGTATTTGGGGTTTGATGGTTCGGAAGAATTTTATTTCTTCCCCATCATTTTGAAAGCCCTTTTTAGCAATATATTTCTTGACCTCAAATAACAGGTCTTGTAGATACAAGGTCATTTCATAAGCCTCATCAATCAACCTTTTGCTCTGTGATAAAATCTTATCTTCCTTATTATGTATCTCTAAAATAATGGTGTGTAAAGAATGCTGCATAGCCCATAATTTTTGTGATCAATAGCGAATTTCAAAATTCAGTTTATCCCTAATTAATACACAAACATCATTATATTAAGTGATACCTTTACCCAAGTTCACCCCACCTGTGGGAAGATTTTTGTCATAAATCTCACCCAACTGTGGAGATTATTTTATAAATATTCAGTATGAAATGACTTTGAAAAGCCCCTTTAGTAAACGCAAATTTAACGGATATAAAGAGACTTTAAGTCTGATTGCTTTATTATATAACTTTGAACCTTGTTAATCTTTTTATTTGAAAAAATGAGCCAGAAAAATCGCTTTAGTGATTTTGAGGTTTAAATCAAAAATCACCAAATTGTATTGCTCAATCAAATTAAATGATTAAATTTGCAACATTGAATCACAAATTATATGTGAGTTAAACGGTGAGTAGTTCTTTTTAAAGAAAGTCAACATATTGACATATAGATATTTGAGTGTGCGCAGATTCGTCCTGCCACCCCGACAAAAGCCACTGATATTCAGTGGCTTTTTCTATTTTCGGACATATTTCGGACAAAAATCACTTATTTTTCAACTTAATATTAAGATAGGTAAGTCTAGATTAGGGTAGTCTCATATAGTGTTTATCTTAGAAATTATAAAAAATCTAGTGGGCTTGGGGTCTTTTTCTTATCAATATCTGTGATATGTGTGTAGATCATGGTAGTCTTGATATTCTCATGACCTAGTAATTCCTGAACAATTCGAATATCAATACCGGACTGAATTAAATGTGTAGCATACGAATGTCGTAAAGTATGGACTGTACCTTCGGTTTTGATTTTAGCCATTGATAATGATTTTTTTAAAATAAGCTGAACACTTCTTTCACTATATCGATTTCCTCTTTCTCCTTCAAAAAGATAGTCGCTAGGTTTATAAATTAGATAATATTCGCGTAAAATATCTAGCAACTTATCAGGTAATGAAACAATTCGGTCTTTGTTTCCTTTGCTTTGGTTGATACGTATCATCTTATCAGATGATCGGATATCTTTTATTTTGAGGTTTAGTAACTCACTAAGGCGTAGTCCGCAGCTATATATAGTTGTTAATATGGCCTTATGTTTAATGTTTTCCGTATTATCTAATAGTATTCTGATCTCTTCTTTGGAAAAGAATTTTGGCAGTTTGTTTAAATGTCTTTTAGGGTATAAGTAATCAAGTTTAATTTTTTCATTCAGTATCAATTCATAAATTTTCTTAATAGCTCCAACTAAACCTTTTTGATAGGAAATACTGATTTTTTCTTTTTGAACTTTTTCATTTATAAAGGATTCTATAATAGTAATTGGTATAGATTCTAAAGAGGGATAATTATCAACATATTTGAGAAATAAACGGGCATAATCTTTATATGCTTTAACTGTATTGTTAGCATATCTTTGCGTAGTCAGCTTTTTTTCAAATGTTTTCAGTATAGTTTCGTTATCCATATAGAGATAACGATTTATTCATATCAATTGTTTCGCTTTACGGTATTTAATGTTGTGTCAATGTGTTAAAATATAGTCTGTTATATCGTCTTTGGGTCTGTAAGGCGAAGTGCGTCTATAGAGGCGGATTGGCGAAATTTTTGTATATTAGCTTCGCTAAAGAATATGTTAACTGCAATATTAAAAAAACTTACGGATAAAAATGTTTGATAAAGTATTTATAAGCTATGCTAAAGAAGATTATGTATTTGCTGAAAAATTATATGATTTTTTAGCAGAGAATAATTTTAAACCTTGGCTAGATAAAAAAAATTTACTTCCTGGTCAAGAATGGGATTTTGAAATTAAAAAAGGTTTACGAGATGCCAATTACGTAATTTTATTATTATCAGACAACTCTGTACAAAAAAGAGGTTATGTACAAAGAGAGTTTAAAATTGCATTAAAGTATTATGAAGAAAAATTGGAAGATGATATTTATTTAATACCAATTAAAATAAACAAATGTGATGTTCCTGACCTATTGTAACCCTCCCGAAAATTCGGACTGTCTGAAACGCGAAAATTCGTAACTTAGAACAGTACAATGAAAAAGACAAGAATCAGCGAGAGCCAGATTGTTTCTGCGATCAAGCAACATGAATCGGGTAAAAGCACTTCGGACATCTGCAGGGAGTTGGGTGTCCACCAAGCAACCTTTTACACTTGGAAGAAGAAGTATTCCGGGATGGACAGCCAAGAGCTGCGCCGTATGAAGGAACTGGAGGAAGAGAACCGCCGTCTCAAGCAGATGTATGCGGACCTCGCCCTGGACCACAAGATCCTCAAGGACGTACTATCAAAAAAGTTCTAAGGCCCTGCCAGCGCAAGGATATGGCTGCTTATGTTATTTCTATGCACCAGATCAGCATCAGCAGGGCCTGCAAGGTTGTCAACCTGCCGAAGTCGATGTATTATTACAGGAACAGGAAGGACGACAGCGAAACGATAGCGAAGCTCCGAGAGCTGGCCGATCGGTATCCAACCGAAGGACAGGACCTTTACTATTCACGTATTCGACATGAGGGACTGAAGTGGAACTACAAACGAATCCGCAGGGTGTATCAACTCTTGGGGATGAACCGTCGCAGAAAGACCAGGAGACGACTTCCAGCCCGGGTAAAGCAACCGTTATCGATTCCAGAAAGGCCGCTTAAAACATGGTCTCTGGACTTTATGAGCGACGTACTGACCAATAAGCGCAAGTTCAGGACCCTGAACATCATTGATGACTTTAACAGGCGGGCCATCGCTATTGAAGTTGCGCACAGTATGCCAGCAAACAACGTAACCTATCTATTGGATCGCATCATAAAAGAGCAGGGAAAACCTTCACGTTTCCGTACGGATAACGGCCCTGAATTTATCAGTAGGGAATTTCGAGATTGGTGTGCTGGCAAAGAAATAGAGATACAGTACATTCAACCAGGCAGGCCGATGCAAAACGGTTACATTGAACGTTTCAACCGCACATTTCGGGAAAGTATCCTGGATGCCTACCTCTTTGAAGATACACAGCAAGTACAGATACTTGCAGAAGAATGGATTCAGGATTACAACTACAAAAGACCACATGAGTCATTGGGAGGAAAGACACCAATGGAATACGATGCCCTGCCGGCGGCATGTTATCAATAGGTCAACTTTAAAAAAGATTGACCTATTGATAACAACTATTTTTAAATTTGAAAACTCGCCTGGATGCCAGTCCGAAAATAGGGAGGGTTACACTATTATCTAGTTTCCAATGGATTGAATTTGAAAACAATTCTTTTGATTCTATTCTTCAAGCACTTACTATTCAACAAAATAAGTATTTAGATTACCAACAAAAACAAGTTAATAAACATCGTACGTTCGAAACGAAAGAGGTTTCAGATGAATTTTTATATAAAAAAAAAGTCTAAGTATAAATATTGAGAGTAGTTACTTTCAATTTGTTGATAATGAAAACCAATCACTTAGTGAAATAAATAAATTAGTTGCAGGCAAAGCTTCAGAAGGAATCTTACTTGGTCGTTCCTTTATTTTTGATAATGATATTAGCCATTTTTTAGAAAGTGACGAAGGCGGTGAAATGTATAATTGGTATTATTCTAATCATTTTTCAATTCATTTTCTAAATACATCAATATTAAGTTTTATTGAAAATGTATATTCATATACTGGTGGAGCACACGGTAATGCAGGTGTAATTGGTCATAATTATTTTTTATCACCTTCATATCAACTAAACATTGAAAACTTGTTTGAATTTGATGATACCGAAATTGTATTGCAATTTATATCAGATTTTTGTTATGAAGAATTGAGAAAAATTTACAATGAAGGTTTAGAAATTTCCGAAGAAGAAATTAAACTGCAAGATAAATCTATATTTTGGGAAGGTAGTTTAGACTTAAAATGGGAAAATTTTAATAATGTTATTATGTCGCGCGATAGCTTAAGTATTATATTCAATCAATATCAAGTATCTTCTTACGCATTTGGTATTCAAATAATAGATATTCCTTTAAATAACCTTTTAAAGTTGAAAATTAATACCTCAAAATTGGAACGATTAATTGAAATAATGAAATAAATACTGCAGTTAATAACTAAGCTTTCGTCTTGCCCGTAGGGCTCGAGATGAAAGCCCGTTGAACGGAACCGGTTACTGGATACCTATCTTTATGGAGTTTTCATTTTTAGGTTAGAAGATATTTAAGCAGGTGGAGGCCTGCTTTTTTGTTTTTTATGGTTTTAACTATTAGTAATCAGTTCATTATACTGATTACCATCACTTCTGAACACAAGTTCCCTTACCCATAAAAGCTAATTTACAGGGACAAGTTTATGGTCAAGAAGGTAATCTTTTGGTGGACCTCTCTTTCCAAAAATCAATATCGTAACCAAGTTTCCTTCATGACAACAGCGACATTTAAGATTTTGCATTTTGGCTGCTTTTTCGGGTCTAGTAATTTTTAACGTATCTTGTAATTGCTGAAGCTTACCTCGTTTCCAGCGGCTACTTAAAATACCGTAATGACGAATACGAACAAATCTGCGCGGCAAAATGTGCAAGCTAAATCGTCGGGCAAATTCTTCATGTTTCAACTTCAGTTCCTTGGTTTTACTTCCATCTTTATAGTCTTTGTAGTTAATCGTAACTTCTTGATGGCTTACGCTTTTTATCCGATGATTACTGATAGCTACCTTATGTGTATACCGTCCTAAGTATTCTATCACTTGCTTGGGGCCACCAAATGGTCGTTTAGCATACACTACCCAATTCTTTTCAAACAAACTCTGGTTAATAGCAGAGTTGGTGAGTTTCTCTTTACGCAATAACGCCACATATTTAGCCCGAAAGACTTTACTCAATGCTAGCACTGAAAACATATATTTATCAGCTTTAATTTTACCTCTCCACTTCCCATTTTCATCGATACCTCCACCTGGAACAATACAGTGCAAATGCGGATGTAAACTCAGATTTTGTCCCCAAGTGTGCAGAATGGAAATCATACCCGATTGTAATCCTTTGGTTTTACCAAACTGTGATAAGGTAGACCAAGTGGTTTCAAACAACAGGCGGTAAATGATATGCGGATGTGAGATGGCCAAACCATTAAGCGTATCGGGCAAAGTGAAAACCAAATGATAGTACGAACAAGGCAATAAATCTTGCTCTCGAGCTTGAATCCATTCTTCACGTTTATGACCTTGACATTTCGGACAATGACGATTTCGACAACTGTTGTAACTAATACTTATGTTCCCACAAGAATCACATGCATCAACATGACCTCCCAAAGCGGCTGTTCTACATAATGTTAAAGCTCTTAGTGTTTTCTCTTGGTGAACCGTAAAGTTTTGATGGGATAAATCTACTTTTCCTAGCACATCGGCTACTTCCCAGTGCGGCTGCATAAAGAAAAAACGATATCAAGAGGACTATGGACTTTTTGTTGGGCTAACTGACAAACATGAAGGTATTCCATCGTACTCTCCACCCGTTCATGCCCCAGAAGCTTTTGAACTTGTAGAATATTCACACCATCTTCTAACAAATGCGTAGCATAGCTGTGCCGTAGCGTATGGGTATGTACCTCCTTGAGGATGCCGGCCTTTTTACAAACGGTTTTGACAACCCATTGAACGCCACGCTGGCTATAACGCGAATCAAAACCTTTGCCTTCTTTGCTATTGCCTGTGAATAAAAAGGTAGTAGGATGTTCTGCTGAAATATAACTTTTTAACCCTCTAATAAGGTGCTCAGAAAGTGGAACATAGCGGTCTTTTTTGCCTTTACTTTGAACAATATGAAGGAGCTTACGATCAAAATCAAGATGTTTTAAGGCTAGATTACGTACTTCCATACAACGCAGACCACAGCCATAAATTAATCCAATCAATAAACGATGTTTAAGTAAATCCGCTTGTTGAAGCATACGCCAAATCTCTTCCCGACTCAAGATAACAGGAAGCTTTTTCTCTTTGGAAATAGACGGGAGATGAAGATGGTCGTACGGAAGATTTTCGGTTTTTAATAGAAATCGAAGACCATAGACAGTGTGCTTAAAATACGTTTGAGATGGACTTTTGCTTCTTTGCTGCAAGTGATAAAGGTAGTCTTGAACTTGTTCAGCATCTATCTCAGTGGGAAGACATCCAAAATGTAATGCCATCGCAGCCACATGACGGCTATAGCATTCGAAGGTACGTTTACTACGGCCTAAGACTGAAATATTACGCTCAAATCGTTGCAACAGTGATTCGAATCCTGTAACTTCACGACAGGCGCGATGGAGAAATTTATTGTACCGTAAATCCTCCGGTTCTTTTTTTTGTTACCATAATAGTATATTTAATTCACCTATAAAGCTATGATTTATAGACGATAGAAAGGCTACCGGAGGTTTAGTTCAACATCGGCTTGGCAAAATGCGGGATTAAGTGCAAAATTGAACTTCTCGCCTTTTCATCCGCCAAAAGCTGTTTGCTTTTGTTTTTTTATTAAATTTACCAAAAGGCTCACAGCTTTGGCTACGTATTGGTCCGAATTGAACTTTCGCTCAATTCAAGCCCGCACTTCGCCAAGCCGCGGCTCGTTATAGGGCATTTTAAAGGACGACAATGCATACAATCAACATTCCAGACGACATAAAAGAACAATACAGATATGCTATTGAAAAAGCAAGAGAAGACAGACCTCGCTATTTCGATTGGATAAAGAATGAAATCGAAACAGCCATCAACCTTATTAACCAATTCGACAAAATATGTGTAATAGGCGGACTTGGGGCAAGACTTATCAAATCAACTCCTACCTTTTACAATCAATTCTTAGCTACTTATAATGGTCCTGACAAGCACGAAATCCAAGAAGATGAACTTATTAATGAAGATGACGAAATAGAAATTCTTTTGGAGTATGTTATGAACCTTGCCACAGCAACACCGAATTCAAATAAAGGAGTTATCCCAACGCAAGATGACATAGAAGAAATTTATCAACAGCTTTCTAAAATTAAATCCAATATCAATTTTTGGGAACTATCTGCTGAAAATCCAGTTGGTGGGAACGAATTTGACCATTGGCTCAGAACCAATATAATGCAGGACACTATAAACGTCCGTGGAGATGGTTATCATATTCATATTCAAGAACTTTATCAGGAAATATTTCAGCCATTTGACGGTTTTCTTCAACAGTATTATGGATTTGATTCTAAAGACATTTACAACACAATATTAAAACTAGACACCTTAGTTTATTCAAAAGTTGGCAATCCATTTGGAGCGACACAATCGCACAAGCGATTGACAGAATGGATGGAAGAAGTTGGAGAAGAATTAATAATGGAAACAATGATGAAAACAGGTAAGCATTTCATCAGACAATTCACAGAAGCGAATCCAGATTTATACGATGATCAAGCACCCGACAGTGTTGTATCCCATCATCTTAACAGAGTAGAAAGTTATGAAAAAGTTTTTTGGGTCATTCCCCAAACCGCAAAAGAACAACTGATTTTCAATAAACTATCTATTCAGTTTGGTGATAATGACGTTTTCTTTCAACCTCCAAAATTTAAAGGTTTTCCACTAAACGATACGCTAATAAATCTTAAACCGCTATTAAAGGAGAATGATAAATATTATCATTTTTCTATGAATTTAGCGTTTAGAAATATTTTCAAAATAACAGAAGAATTAATTAAATCAGCTGATGCTGTCTTTTACGACAATTCTTTTAAAGGGAATAGTAACTCTAACTCACGTGATAATTATATTGAGCAAAAAACTAAGAAACAGTTTGAGAAACTCTTGCCAACAGCTCAATTCTTTCATTCATTAGAATATCATGTTGTTGAAAATGGTCAAAACAAAAAAACAGAATTAGATATTCTCGGAGTTTCTAATGACACGGTTTATATTATTGAAGTTAAAGCAGGAGAATTAAATACAAAACACAGACGTGGAGCTATTAAAGGTCTTAAAGATAGACTTGAAGAAACAATCAATGAAGGTTCTTACCAATGCCACAGAGCATTAAAATATATTCAGGATAATCCTAATCCGACCTTTGAATATGTTGAAGGTGGAACAAGAAAAACAATGTCAATAGACAAAAGCAAAATCAAATCATATTTTAAAATCTCTGTAACTTTTGAGCACTTTTCCTCAATCTCTGCAAATCTGAAATATTTAATCAATTCAGGAGTATTAAGTCCTGATTTTAAATGGACTTGGATTGTATCGCTCTACGACCTTATGATTTTTGCAGACTTAATACAAAGTGAAGATGAATTTAAAGAATATCTCACTCACAGGATAGCATTGTATGATAGAAATGACATTGAGTTTATGGACGAGATTGATATTCTTGGTTTTTATTTTGAAAACAGGTTTCCCTTAGGACAAGAAAAAGAGGATGAATTAATCCACATTGTAAACTATAAAGACGAAATCGAGACATACTATACAAGAACAGGAGTCGGAATTCCAGGATCTATAAAACCAACGAAAAAACCTTTAACCAAATGAAATGTGAAAGAAAAACGCCCTATAACATCGGTTTGGCGAAATGCGGGCAGAAGTGCAAAACTGAACATCTGTGCTTTTTAGCCGCCAATGCTGTGAGCATTGACTTTTTTTCTTAATTTAGCCAACGGCTCACAGCATTGGCTCACGTCCGTGCTAAATTGAACCTTCCGTCCAATTTATCCCGCACTATCGTCAAGCCGCGGACCGTTATTCAGAATTGTTTAAGTTCTTAATCTCCCGACGTTTTCGGTCTATGCTGTTTAATAATTTATTTTCCTCTTCTCTTTTAATTACTAGATCATGGAATTTATTGGGATCAAGTGTGTATGTGGAGTCAAAATGCGATGTAATATTTGGTAACTCCAATTCCATCATACGGTAGCGCATTTCGTATGACTTTCTATCATCCAGTTGTCTACTTTTTTCGTATAGTGTGCCTATGCCCAATGAAATAATGACCGACAATACTATCATGACAATAATGACAGGCGTGGATTTCAGGTCAATCCCATAATGATGTTTTACATTGACCCGATTAGGAATTTCAGCGAGCTTTAAAACAATTTCTTTTTCCTTATCAACCAATTTATGGATCATACCGATAGTTTGGGGGTGTTTATTAGGGATCATATTAAAGCCCAAAAAATATCAATCAAGATGTGAGCAATTTCGTAAGCGGAATTTCGTGACAGTAGTCAAAAACGAGGTGGCTTTTAGGCCCATTTTTCCATATATTCACCAAATCATATTGGATGCAAGATATTGAGCTTAGGGAACTTCATGTCCCTTAACACATGATTCCCAACGATAAAATGGTTCGGTAAAGACAACGTTGGTTGCAGAGCACAATAAATCCAAAACCACATTTGCCGCACTCGACAAAAATGGTCGGCTTCTATTCATCTTTAACATTTATTATCCATTTTCTCTAAACAGTATCTAACCTTTCCATTCAAAATATGTTTGTTTTAGGGCTGTAATCGTGCCTTAAGTATGTTTAAAGCAGGATCAAAGTATAAAGTAAGTATGTAAAGCATACATTTTACATACTTTTAGTATACTTTCAGTATGCTTTTACTCCGAAGCGAACTATACCCAAAAGAGTCCTAATAGAGGGACTTTCCAAACCCCGTTTTTTCTCTATACATTATTTCCATCTCTAGTACATTTCGAATTCAATTTATAAAATTCAAGGAACTATTTAGACCTAACTATTATATTAAAACACTTTAAATTGTTCCCTAATAATTTATCACGTATTTTTAGGTTACTTTCAAGCACTAGCCAATAAACAATGAGAAAAATCTTCCTAATTATATGCCTATTCTTCCTTCAACAATTACACGCGAAAGAAAATCCGATTTTTGATTTTATAAAAGTTTGGAATTTCCTTAAATATTATCATCCTGATTTGGCAAGTGGTAAGCTGGATGCTGACAGCCTTTTCTTAAACCATATTGAAAGCAAAAATTTAAATATCAACCAGACTATTTCTTTGCTAACAAAAGGATTGAATAATAATGTTAATTCTACAAAAAAGAGTAATTCACCATCGGATGTAATTGATGATAATCATAATTTTGATTGGTTTGAAAAGAATTCTAACATCACTACTAAGAATAAAAAAATCCTTCAAAATATTCATAGAAAAAGATTTAACGGAGAACAACATTACTATGTTCCGAAAGATGGTTTTACCCTTGAAATCCCTCATGAAAAGGCTTATAATTTTTCTAAAGAGGAGAATCTTCCCTTGAAATTCAGACTACTGGCGTTAGCTAAGATAATTGGAGCAATAGATTATCTATATCCACATAAATATTTAATGGATGAGCATTCTACTGAAACATTGAAGAGTTTAATTGATGAATCCCTAATTGCAGATTCTAGAAAAGCATTTGAAACTGTCCTTGCTAAAGCGGTAGCACTTTTGGAAGATACCCATTCCTATAAATTCTATAACCAGCTTCATCATAAAAAGGAAATCTACCACACTTCATATTTTGCACCCTTTGATTATCAAATCCTAGATGATTATGTTTTGGTCACCCACATTATCATCTCTGAAATCTGTGCAAAAGCAAATATTGCTGTTGGGGACAGAATAAAGGCAATAAATGGCCAGTCAATCCCTGAAATCATCCTGGAAAAGAGCAAATTACTTTCTACATCCAATAGGGCAGGTTTGTTATTCCGTTTATCGGATTATCAGCAAAATCTGCTGTGGATGGATGATGATACCATTAAAAACCTCACAGTTCAAAAGGCAGGGCATTCAGAGATCATTCAGACTCAATTGGCTCTTGTAAATCCAGCTAATAAGGCAGAATTGGAGGTTATTCTTTCCTATCTAAGGGGGAAAATACAATTAAAAAACAATCGGAAATTAAATCATCCTGATATTTCCTATTTCAGAATTGACCAGACCTTTTCCTTTATTGAAGATGTCGAGGATAATAAAATCGATTCAACGATGGACAGCCTTTTCACGAATGCAGCATCAAAAAAAGCCATTGTTTTTGATATGCGAGCCTATCCTGATTGGGGAGGATTTGTATATACCTATGTATACAAGTATTTCGGTCAAAAAAGCAATTATTTTGGGAAATACTACCAACAGAATTTGGGCAATATTGGCACTTTTTCCTATGTTCAAAACCCCGACACCTATTTCCCTGCCAATCAAAAACTCAAATCGCACCAATATAAAGGAAAAATATTCATCTTGGTCAATGAAGAAACATTAAGTGCCAGCGAATGGAACACGATGAATCTACAGCATATTTTTCCTCAATCGATTACGATAGGTCAACAAACAGCGGGAGCAGATGGTGATATCAAAAGGTTGATGCTTCCTGGAGGATATCAATTGGAATTTACAGGAAATGCCATTTTTTATCCCAACAATGATCAAACCCAGAAAAAGGGGCTGAGGATAGATCAGCATATCCCATGCACGGATGCTGATTTCCTTATACCCGAGGATCGAATTTTTGAAATAATTAAGAATCAGCTTTAATGTAACCGATCAGCTTATTTCGCAGGAATATTTCTTGCCATATGGCAATCCGAATTCCTTAATACATACCTACATTAGAAATAAAAAAGAATATGGGAAAAATCATTGCTGCATTCAATATGACCATTGATGGAAATTGTGATCATAGAATCCCTAATCCGGATCAAGAAGTACACGAGCATTATGCTGATCTATTAAAGCGTGCAGATGTAATCCTTTATGGCAGAAAGACATTTGAACTTATGAAATATTGGCAAAATTTGATTGATGAGCCTTCAGATGTTAAATCTAGAAATGATTTTGCTGAATCCATCGATAAAATTCCAAAAATAGTTTTTTCCAATACCATGTTGTCAACTGGCTGGGATTCCGCGAAATTAGCAAATACTACATTGTACGATCAAGTTATCAATCTAAAAGAACAAGGTAGCGAGGTTATTTTGGTCGGTAGCCGAAGTTTGATCATACAATTGCTCAACTTAAATTTAATTGACGAATTCCAACTCTGCATTTTTCCCATCATTGCAGGATCCGGCTTACAATTATTTGAGAATATTAATAGTAGGACGGATTTTACTCTTCAACATATAAAAAGATTTAATTCTGGGGCGGTTATTCATTATTATTCCAAAATTATTTTGAATACTTAGAACTTCTAAGTATAATTGTTCTGTGAAAGAACTTAGTAAAGAATTAATGGCAAGTGCCTTGGCACCACTCGTCCTGCTGATTTTGAAAAGACAAGAAAGCTATGGATATCAAATCATCCAACTTTTGAAGGAAAAAACAGGATCAGAACTTTCTGTGGCTGAAGGCACGTTATACCCTGTGTTAAAAAAAATGGAGTCAAAGGAATGGATCCTTGGCGAATGGAAGAATTTAGATTCCGGTCGACCAAGAAGATATTACCAATTGACCGAGAAGGGTAGAAAAGAACTAGACAATCAATATGAACAATGGAATTTTATCAATGATTTAATACATCAATTATGGGAAAAACCGATTTCAATTTAGATCAGGCAATTGCCAATCATATCCTGCTCATTCAGCAAAAGGGAAATACCACCGATTCAGATCTCGCTGAATTAAAGGCGCATTTGTATGATGCCTTCGAAGAATTGAAATCCAATGGATTAAATCCCGAAGAAGCATTTATGGTTGCCCGCCACCGCTTAGGCGATACGGAAATATTGACAAATGAATATAGTAAGGTAAATCCAAGTGTCCAAACCAATAAGCTATGGGCTTATTTGTTTTTGGGTGTAGCATTATTGGCAGTAGGATGGACTTTTCTACGACTATTAGGAGGAGGTTTTTACCTACTTGTTTTCAAAAATTATCATACATCGGCTGTTTCTTCTGTAATGGTTGTTCTATTCCATATTGCCTTAATAGTGTTGATTTTCTATCTTGTAAAGAAAAAGCATAACATCTCCCGCTTTTTGGAAAGACAAGTGGATATTAATCCGATTAAAACAGT
This sequence comes from Sphingobacterium sp. CZ-2, assembly GCF_004526235.1. Taxonomy (GTDB): domain Bacteria; phylum Bacteroidota; class Bacteroidia; order Sphingobacteriales; family Sphingobacteriaceae; genus Sphingobacterium; species Sphingobacterium tenebrionis. The sequence continues at coordinate 2,369,087 of NZ_CP038159.1, forward strand.
GTTATTGGCTTTTATTCCATTGGCTATGACGATTTTCATTCCAAGGCAACTGAATTTTCAAATGATAGATGCTTTGAGATATCCAATCTATAAATTTGATAATGATTATGTCGAGTTTAGTCTCTATTTATTGGGAGTGAGTCTGGGTTTAGGAGCTCTCAGTATTATCTTTAGCCTAAAAAACGTAGGTCATATCAGTTTAAAATCGTTGTTGGCTAAACCGTCCATTTTATTGCTGTTGATCTTTGGTTTTGCAACGGAATTATTAGCGTCTTCTACCCGAATCTTTAATAATTTAGAAATCATTTCAAATGGTCTTATTTTTGGTTTTATATACCTTTTAGGATCTTTTTTAATCTCGTATTATAACGTAAAAGGTAACCTTATCAAAAATCTAATTACCTTCTCTATTATTGGATTTGTTTTGGAAACGTCAGTAGGGATCATGGCGGATATTGATAGAGGAATTAGCCTAACCGGCTATTTCGTGTCCAGCTTGGTCTTGGGTGTAATTATTGGGGCATTATTGGGAATAAAAATGAAACCAACCGAAATGGAACAATCGGTCATCAATTAATAATCAGCCATCAAATCCTGATTGAATGTCAACTACCTTAGCAGATAAAATCATCAGCTTTAACAAAAGCCTGCATTATCAAGGGAATTTACCCCCAAATTTCAGGGTAATGAATCCATTTCTTGATAATCCGGAAACATTGGAAATGATGGCACAATTCTACCATAAATACTATAACGACAACAATAAGCGAAAATTTATAATAGGCATTAACCCTAGTCGGCATGGTGCTGGGGTTACGGGCGTTCCATTTACCGATACTAAACGCTTGAAAACCGAGTGCGGAATTGAAATGCAATCTGCCCATACCCACGAAGTGTCATCCGTTTTTTTCTATGATATGGTTAGGGCGTTTGGAGGGCCCGAACGATTCTATTCCCAATTTTATGTCAATTCCCCCTTTCCTTTGGCGATCATCCGCCAGGGAAAGAACAGACAATGGACCAATGCCAATTATTATGATGATATGGCTTTATTTCAAGATGTGAAACCTTTTATGATTACCTCCTTGAAAAGACATATCGAACTTGGCCTGGATACTTCAGAAGTCTTTGTCCTTGGTAAGAAAAATTTAAAATTCCTGGAAATCATCAATAGGGAAGAACAGCTTTTCAAAAAAATGATGGCTCTTGAACATCCCCGATATGTCCAGCAATATAAATCCAAAGACAAAGACCTATATATCGATAAATATTTGATAACCTTAGCAGGATTGAAAAACAATTTTTAATCAGACTTTTTATCTCTTATTAAATTCATATCCAATACCTATAGAACTTGTTCTGTTAAAAAATTTTGATTGTGATTGATTTGACATATTTACAAATCCTGCCGCGGAGGCTAGGTGGAAGACCAATCCATTATTCAGTCTAAAGCCAGCCAGGGTTCCCAAACCAGCATCGAATGGCTTAATCTGGTTCTCTTGTTCTCCCATCTCTAAATCTACGGAAACTCCTCCAGAGGATAATTTTGCACTTATTCCGTATGCTAGATAAAATCCACCGCCAATAAAAAAGTCGCCTTTTCGGGTAGGGATTCTACCTAAAAAATTGACAGGTAATTGGAGGTAAAGAAATTTATCTGTGTATTTTCTGCCGCCATCTTCATAGGCTCCCCCTTTTCTTTCTAAGGATAATCCGGGCTGTATGGAAAATGTAGGTTTTATCTGGGCATCATAGTAGGCTGTTAAATGATAATGCGGTGCAATCTTAGTGATGGCGGTCATATCATCTGTCCTTGAAAATTCTTGGGCTAGGTTTAAACCTCCTCTTATTCCAAAGCCACTTTGGGCCTGTGCATAAGCTCCTATAGAAAGCAATAGGGCGATACTTAGAAAGATTCTTTTCATTGGTTGTGTTAATAATTTTGGTTTTCAACACTAAGATAGGGATAAGTTGAGATATTCGGTGATGGGTATTGAGAAATTTGATAAAGGCAGGACCATGTCATGCTGAGCACCATGTCATGCTGAGCATCGTCGAAGCATCTGTTCGTAAGCAACCGTACAGATCCTTCGACTACGCTCAGGATGACATTAAGTTTGCTCAGGATGACATTAAGTTTGCTCAGGATGACACCCTTTATGGCTTACTATAAGCTTCTGAAACATCAAACTCTTCAAAATTCCTAATCTCCGATAACCTTGTTAATTCCTCCACACTTATATCCTCCCAGGTATCTTCAAAAACCTCCTCACCACCATCATCCTCCAATTGGTTAATATTCTTCCTTGTCAGTTTCTTTTTGGTCAGAAAGTTTATACTTGTTTCGCTTAAAACAACAGGCCCATGATTCGAACTCTCATCGTATCCAATCATTTCAAAATCCCGATTCCTATAAGTAAACGTATAGGCCCAATGCCCATATCTACCATGTGCATAATGAATCTTCAGATTTCCTCGCTCCACCATAATTCCTAAGTCAGGTGGAAAATATACACCGCCTTCCTCATTTTCAGAGGTAAAACAGGTGTAATTTTTCAATCCCAACTCATAATGATCCTTTTTATTGAACAGAATAATGATCCCCCTTCTATTTCTGTCCACCATTTTCCCATGCGTATTCTTAACCACCATACTCGTATCAGTTCCCTTGATCAGCATGATCACATCTTCCAATCCATCCTTATTCAAATCCCCTTTGATCAGCCCATCTTCCTGTCCCTCCGCCGGATATTCGTCCTTAAATAGTTTATATCCCTCTGGAATAAAATCAAACGGATTTTTAGATCTCCAAACAGCCTCTTTCACCGGCTCAAAATTGGTATTGATAAGGGTTATTTTATAATATTTGGTTACATGTTTATTTTCCTCCCAATACATGACTTCCTTCATGTAAAGTACCTCTTCGTCTTGCCAGAAGGCTTCGGGGATATGGCATAAGAAAGTCTTTTCCCTTTTTTCAAAAACTTCCGATAAGGGAATGATATTTTCAAACCTTCCTTTAATCTTTTTTTGGATATAATACGTGTCACATTCCTGTCCAGGATAATAACCATTTAATCGAACGGTTTTCTGAGGTGAATTATACATCAAATCGGGATTACCTGCAATTTCCGTTTCTCTACCGTCCTTAAGATCAAAACTTACATCCGAAGAATGACCACCCTCAAACAGAATAATATCTTCCGAAGGATAATAGGCCACAAAACCCTCTTCATCGTATGGGCTATTATAGATACCTCCGTTTCGGAATAAAATCCGCCTTAAGCCTTTATATTCCTGATGTTCACGGAATTCCACAACCCCTGCCAACATCTTTTTTGCCGTGGCAAAATCCGTGATCTTTTGGATGGAATCTGCAGGTTTTGTCTTGGATTTCTCCACATAAAATTGAATGGAATCAATAAATTCAATGTCTAAGGAATAATTCTTTTCCCGTACTTCCCAGATCTCATTTTTACTTTTTTGAACTTGGTTTTGGGATTTTGAAGTTTGATTACAGCTCGCAAAGAAAAGCAATGGAAGCAGAAAAAGCAGTAACGCGGTACGTGTTTTCATAAGTTAATTTCATGGTCGCCATTAATCATCCTAATCCTAACAATAAACGTTCCGTATTGTAACAAATTGTTCATACTGATTCATTTATAGCTTAATTATCGCTAAATTAAGTAAGATTGTAAAATCAACTATAAACAGATCCCTAAGGTATAAGCAAATACGCAAGGGAATTCCAATTTAAACATGAATAGACGCCATTTTTTAAAAAATTCCAGCCTCCTGGGCTTTGCAACCTTACTAACTCAATTTCCGGTATGGGGAAAGAGTGTGTTTGCTTGGGAAAACCCAATCCATAACATTCCAGAAAACAAAGGGATTAATCCAGCATGGATAAAATCCTTGTACCTAAAAGGCGATAAGATTGCTTATCGAAAATCGAAGGATGAACTGAAATACATAGGCATGCCCATTGGCGGTTTGCATACAGGTACCGTATATATTGGGGGCGATGGGAAACTATGGCTATGGCAAGTATTCAATGATTCTTACGATGGTATGAATGAAGGGGTGGAGAACAAAGTCATTCAATGGCACAATGGGAAAGAAATGGTTAAGGTAAGGCCAAGGGATGGGGCAGCCTATGTTGAACCGCCAATTGCCAAAGATCTTCAGAAGTTTACACAAGGTTTCCAAATACAGGTATTGGATGGGAAGAAAATACAGCTTAAAGATTTGGATGCAGCATTGTGGGATGAAGTAATTTTTGAACCTACCTATCCATCCTGTAAGATTACCTATACGAGTCAGGATTTTCCGGTGGATATTACCCTCATTGCATTTACGCCATACATTCCATTAGATGCAGAAAATTCCTCTCTGCCCTTATCCTGTTTTCATATCGATGTTGTGAATAAGACCAATAAATGCCTTGATATCCAAGTGATTGGTTATTTGGAAAATGGGGTACATCATGGGAGAACCGATTTTGGACAGGTAAAGAAGGTAGCTCAACTCCATGAAACGAAAGATGGAGGTAAGTTAATCCAATTTTCATGCAAGGATGTGCCTGAAGAATTCCAGCTTGCGGGTGACCATGGGACTATGGGGATCACCTGTGAAGATGCTAATGCCATATACCATGTGAATTATAAGCTGAAGGATTTATTCAATAGGAAGGCGAATGATGAAAATATTAAAGCCGTGGATTTCCAAGAATCACAGATCGGTGCGATTCAAATCTCCAAGAAGTTGGCTCCTAAGAAATCGATTGCTGCTCGTTTCGCAATTGCTTGGCATTTTAACCATCCACATCCAAAATTAAAGGCAAAAATTAAGGATGCAAAGGATGGCTATTGGTATGGAACAAAATTTATGGATGCTGCCGCAGTATTAGCTTATTACCTGGAAAATAAAACCAAGCTTACTACCGAGACGCTGGATTGGGTAGATACCTGGAACGACAGCAGCTTGCCATACTGGTTTTTGGACAGGACATTCCTCAACATAGGAACCTTGGCAACCGCAAATACCATGCGTTTTGCTACAGGACGGTTCTGGGGCTGGGAAGGTATCGGAGCTTGTGCCGGAACTTGCACCCATGTTTGGCAATATGGCCAATCTATGGGTCGGATATTTCCTGAACTGGAGCGGAATCTCCGGGAAACAACAGATTTAGGTGTCGGTTTTAAACCCGATACCGGAGCTATCATCTTTCGGGCAGAATATGAATCCCGACCGGCAATCGACGGACAGGCAGGCGTTATTTTAAGGTTTTATAGGGATCATCAGATGAGTAAGGATGATGCTTTTTTAAAACGGAACTGGAGTAATTTGAAAAAGGCCATCCAATTTGTTTTGGATCAGGATAAAAATGGGGATGGGATGACCGACACGCCCATGGAAAATACATTGGATGCTGTATGGGAAGGAGAGATTGCCTGGATAGTAGGTTTATGTTTGGCAGCCGTACAGGCAGGAGCAAAAATGGCGGAAGAAGTTGCTGATACTGAATTCCAAAAAACCTGTGAAACCTATGTTCTAAAAGGTTCCAAGCATATGGATGAAGAATTGTTCAATGGAGAATATTATATTCATAGACCTAACAAGGACTTTGGCCGGAAGAAATTGGGATCTTATAATACCTGCCATATCGATCAGGTTTACGGACAGGCATGGACGCATCAATTGAACCTGCCACGCATCAATGATAAAAAGAAAACCTTATCTGCCCTACAAGCTTTATGGAAATATAATTTTACCAATGATGTTGGTCCCTATATCAAAACGCATTTAAATGGGAGGCCATACGCGTTGGCAGGAGATGGGGGCATGGTCATGAATACCAATCCTAAAAATGAGGATAAGCCATATGGCGAAAATGTGACCTGGCAACTTGGTTATTTCCATGAGTGCATGAGTGGCTTTGAACATCAAGTAGCCGCTCATATGATAGCCGAAGGGATGCTGGATGAAGGGTTGATCCTGACCAGAAAAATCCACGATCGATATCATGGTTCAAAGCGAAATCCTTTCAATGAAATCGAATGTAGTGACCATTATGCCCGCGCGATGGCGAGCTATGGCAGTTTCATCAATGCCTGCGGATTTACGTATCATGGTCCACAAAAAAGCTTAGGATTTGATCCAAAAATTAACCCGGAAGAATTTAGGGCAGCATTTACTGCGGCAGAAGGTTGGGGAACATTTTCCCAACGACTAAACCTGAAAGAGGGGCCAATGGCCGATATATTCATGCGTTATGGAACTTTAACCCTTAAAAGGTTGAGTTTGGGGGATGGCTTTGCATCCCACCAAAATAGATCCTTAACGGTCTCATTGAATGGACACCCATTGGAGACATCCAAACAAGGGGGCTCCGACAATAAGAAAACAATGGAGTTTGCCGAAGAAATAATCCTTAGAAAAGGAGATAGATTGATCATTAGCTATTCCTGAAGGGAATAGCTATTTGTTCTTTTCTTTTTCCAATAAGTCCTGAAGTTCTTTTACTTTCTCCGGATATTTTTCTGCAAGGTTAACCCTTTCCCCTTGATCCTCAGCCAAATTATACAATTGGGAAACTTGCGAATTCCCTAATTCGGTATTCGTTTGTTTATTGATGGCCCGGCCATTATTAGGCACTATATATTTCCAATTATCCTTTACGATCGCCAATGATTGCGCATGCTGAACATAGATAGAACGGCCATTTTTATCCTTTCCCTGTAAAGTAGAAAAAAGCATCTCACTATCTTTTGCATCCTGTGGTTTGTCCTGACCCAACATTTCTGCAAACGAGGCAATCAGATCGATCTGACTGTACAAGGCGTCGGATACATGATTCTTTTTGATGCCTTTTCCCGCCACAATAAACGGAACTCGTGTTCCACCTTCAAAGTTGCTGTATTTTCCGCCTCGGAAAGGTCCGGCAGCTTGATGCCCATGACTCTTCTCTACAGATTCATCTTCATATCCATCGTCGATTACCGGGCCGTTGTCGCTAGAAAACACAATTATGGTATTATCCCTCAGGCCCAGCAGTTCCAATTGTTCCATGATCTGGCCAACTGTCCAATCCAATTGCAAAATGGCATCTCCACGGTATCCAAGTTCACTTTTCCCTTTAAAGAAAGTGGCTGGCATCCGAGGTACATGCGGTTCCGTAAGGGAAAAGAACAAGAAGAAAGGTTGTTGCTTATTCTTTTTGATGAAATCCTGTGCGACCTGGAGAAAGGTGGTCGAGACTTCTTCATCCACCCAACGGGCTTTTGTTCCGCCTTCCATAAAACCGATCCTTCCAATGCCGTTTACAATGGTGTTATTATGCCCATGGTTGGGAGATGCCTTCATCTTTAACAACTCGGGATTTTCTTTACCTGTTGGTTCGTTTCCAATTTTTTCCTGGTAATTGACGCGGATGGGATCTTTAGGGTCCAATCCAACCACCCGATGGTTTTCCATGAAGACCGTAGGCACGCGATCCGCGGTCGCGGGGAAGATAAAGGAATAATCAAATCCGACCTCATTAGGTCCAGGTTTGATATCCTCATTCCAGTTCTTTTCCACTTGATTGCCTAAACCTAAATGCCATTTTCCAACCACCGCCGTTTGGTATCCAGCTTGTTTAAAGACCTTTGGCAAACTTGCCTTGTCCGTCGGAACGATCAGTTTGGCATCTCCGGGCAAAACACCGGTTCCTTTTTGGCGCCATGGATAATTACCGGTCATGAGGGCAAAACGGGATGGGGTACAGGTAGCTGAAGTACTGTGGGCATTGGTAAACCGTGTTCCAGATTTTGCCAAGGCATCCAAATTAGGCGTTTGAATTTTAGTGGCACCATAGGCGCTCACATCCCCATATCCAAGATCATCCGCATAAATCAGGATGACATTGGGTTTTGCTTTATTCTTTTGCGCATGAACCGTATGGAAACAGATGATGGTACAAATCATCATGGAAATCTTAGCGATAAATGAATTCATTTCTTTGGTAATAGGTTAGCTCTAAGATAGCATTAATTACCTTATTAAAGAAAATTAGAATTCCTGGCTTCCCTTGATTTCTTTGTTTTTCCTCGTTGAAATGCCGAATAAACTGTAGATCGGGCATACGCCTACTGCGCTGGTCAGGATAAAAATCCCCGCAATAAGTAGTAATATGATAGCTAGTGTTCCTGAAATGATGTCCAGATAATATAATATGGCAATAATGAATGCGATTGATATGCGGATGATTTTATCCGCGGTTCCCATGTTCTTTTTCATAGCACTGTATTTTTGTGTGATACTACAAAGTTGCAACACAAATTCGGCTAAGTAAGTGACATTTATCACAGAGCTGGTTAAAATTACAGGATGTCAATCTTATTGCGGGAAAGTCTGATTAAGCCGCGTTGTTCAAAAGCCTTTAACAGCCTGGAGACCACTTCCCTTGAAGTGGATAATTCCATCGCGATTTCTTGATGAGTCAAAATCAAGGTGGTCGTTTGCATAATCTCCGCCTTGGATTTCAAATGTTCGAGCAGTCTTTCTTCAATCTTCTTGAAGGCTACATTATCCAACGCATTGATGATTTCATCATAACGGTGGTCCATCGTCTTTAAAACGAACATTCGCCAACTGGCATATTTTTCAAACCATTCTCTGGATAATGAGGATGTAACAGCAATTAATTCCACATCTTCTTCTACAATAGCCTTGATGTTGGACAATTTATCCATCAGTGTGGTAGAAAGGGAAACGGCACAGGATTCTCCGGCTTGTATATAATAGATGAACAGCTCATTGCCATTCTCTGTTTGTCTGATCACCTTGACTGTTCCTTTGATTACCAGGGGAATGACCTTGATATACTTGTTGGGCTCTACCACTATTTTACCAACTGGCATCTTCAGATGAACCCCTTTCTCTTCCAATTCTTCCCGAAGCCCAGCTTCCGTCAGAAAATCGAATACGTCTGCTATCATGTTTCTTATGTAGTGTGATCTATAAATTGTGTTTTACTAAATATAACCATAATTATTCGTAGCTTTAGTTATGCCAATTATGAACAAATATATCTGGCGTTTTTTTAGGCCGATTTTAATATTCAACTTACTTGCATCTTTGTTTTATATCAAACTTGGTCCAGGCTTTTATCTGGCGGCCTTTTCTTTGCTGACTTTTATACCCATTTGTGCTTTTGTGCTCTTCTTTGATAAATCAGGAAACCTCGTCTATTATAACCTCGGTTACTCCAGAAGAAGATTACTTATGCTATCCTTCCTCTGGAACTTTATAACAGGCTTGTTCATTGCTTTAATCTTGTACTATGTCCGGAAATGAAAAAGAACTTCATGTAGATTCGGTGGAATTCAGTTATTCCAGCATGCGTACGCTGTTGACCGGTGGTTATCTAAGGTTGAAGGTAGGCGATATTATCGGATTGCTTGGCAGAAATGGAACAGGGAAATCAACCCTGATGAAAATTGTATTTGGTATTGTCCGCGCCCATTACGCCTATATACGAATCAATGGGAAGAAAGTGAATCGGGCTTTTGAAACGAAAGAGGTATGCTACCTGCCACAGGATAGCTTTCTGCCTACATCTTCCTTGGTGAAGCATATGATCGACTTTATGATAAGCGATGAAACTTTTCGAGAGGGATTATATGAGAACGAAGTGTTAAAACCTATCCTTAAAAATAAAATTGCTGAGATTTCGGGAGGCGAGTTGAGGTATTTAGAGATCCTGCTCTTACTCCATCAACCGGCCACTTTTATACTACTCGATGAGCCCTTTACAGGTCTTTCTCCTTTCCTGAAGGAAAAGATTCAGGAACACATCGTGGATTCCAGCCGTCGAAAAGGAATCCTGATCTCGGATCACGATTATATGAATGTGTTGGACATCAGCAATCAATTGATGTTGTTGGAAAATGGGGGATGCCGTAGGATCGAAAAGAAAGAGGATTTAGAGATGTTCTATGTGCCTGACGGAACATTTGACGGGAAATCTGAATAAAGCCTATGTAAAGGAGGCATATTTTCTATATTTGTTATAAAAAAAAATTACATGTCTACTATATTAATCAAACATGCTTTGGTGGTAAATGAAGGGGAGCAACGCGCGCTGGATATTTATATCAAAGATGGAAGGATTGCGAAAATCGGGAGTACCTTGGATCTGAAAGCAGATCAGGAAATCAATGCGGAAGGATTACATCTTTTTCCTGGGCTGATCGATGATCAGGTTCACTTTCGTGAACCTGGGCTGACCCATAAAGCCAATATCTACAGCGAAAGCAGGGCTGCGGTAGCCGGAGGTACCACTTCATTTATGGAAATGCCCAATACGGTGCCTAATACCTTGACGCAGAAACTGCTCCAAGATAAATACGATATTGCCCAAGATAGCTCCTTAGCCAATTATTCCTTTTTCATGGGGGCAGCAAATGATAACCTGGATGAGGTTTTAAAAACCAACCCGAGGGACGTTTGTGGTATCAAGATTTTTATGGGTTCATCAACCGGTAATATGTTGGTAGATAATGAAAGATCATTAGAAGCTATTTTTAGCCAAGCACCCACCTTGATCGCTACCCATTGCGAGGATGAAGCAACTATTCAGGCCAATCTGGCTACCTATAAGGAAAAATATGGCGAGCAGGTAAGCATAGAGATGCATCCCTTGATCCGATCGGCGGAGGCTTGCTACCTATCTTCTTCCAAAGCGGTGGAACTTGCCAAAAGGAACAATACCCGTTTACATATTCTGCATATTTCAACGGCCAGGGAAACAGCCTTGTTCCAAAATGATATTCCTTTGGAACAGAAAAGGATTACGGCTGAAGCCTGTATCCACCATCTTTGGTTTTCGGATGAAGATTACAAGACCAAAGGAAATTACATCAAATGGAACCCAGCCGTAAAAACAGCCAACGATAGAGATGCTATCCTGAAAGCTGTTCTGGATGGCCATATTGATGTGATTGCAACCGACCATGCGCCACATACCATCGAAGAAAAGGAACAACCTTATCTTCAAGCACCATCTGGTGGACCTTTGGTGCAACATGCGCTACAGGCACTTTTGGACTTGGTAAAACAAGGAAAAATGACCTTGGAACAATTGGTTCAAAAGACTGCGCATAATACGGCTACGCTTTTTCAGATTGAACAACGCGGGTTTATTCGTGAAGGCTATTGGGCGGATCTGGTATTGGTCGATCTGAACAAACCTTATACGGTGAACAAAAACAATATTTTATCGAAGTGTGGTTGGTCACCTTTTGAAAACCACACGTTCTCTTCTACCATTGAGCATACCCTGGTGTCAGGAAATCTTGCCTATACGGCAGGGAAGATTGTAGAAGTAGGTTCTGGACATCGCTTACTCTTTAATCGTTAATTATGGATAAACGTTCATTTATAAAAGCCATTGGACTTGGTTTGGCAAGTGTGCCATTTTTCGGGAATTCGGAAGCCATGGCCACAGCCGCACAATTGAAGAATTTATTAAAAGGAAAGGTGCTTAAAGCCGGTGATACCATTGGCCTGATAACCCCTGCCTCTGCATTGCCGGATGAAGAGTCCATTACCATCTGTAAGGATGTTATGGCTTATTTTGGTTTCAAGGTGAAGGAAGGAAAATATATCCGCGAACGTTATGGTAATCTGGCCGGAACAGATGCGCAGCGGTTGGAAGATTTGCATGCGATGTTTCGTGATAAAGAGGTAGCAGGTATTCTTTGTATCCGTGGAGGTGCTGGAGCATCCAGGCTGCTGCATAAGATCGATTACGATATGATTGCCAAAAACCCGAAGGCATTGATCGGTTATAGTGATATCACGGCCTTGATCATGGCTTTTCAAGCAAAAATTGGTTTGGTTACTTTCCATGGCCCGGTAGGAACCAGTACATGGAGTAATTATGTAGCTAAGGGCTTTACTGAACAGTTAATGGAAAACAAACTGGTAACCTATAGTAATCCGGATAAAAAAGGAGATAATGTGGTCCAGTATAAAGATAGGATTACAACCATTAATCCAGGTGTTGTAGAAGGGAAGTTCTTGGGCGGAAACCTCACCTTGATTTCGGGTCTTTGTGGTTCTCCTTATCTTCCGGATTTTAAGGATAGTATCCTCTTTTTGGAAGAGATCAACGAATCTCCAGAAAAAGTGGATAGGATGTTCTGCCAACTGATGAATGCAGGGATATTATCCCAGATCAAAGGTTTTGTTTTTGGGAAATGTACTGATTGTAGCCCATCTGCTGGTTATGGATCGTTGAACCTAGATCAGATCTTACGGGACTATATCAAACCTTTGAACATTCCTTCCTATTCCGGAGCAGTGATTGGTCATGTTTCTGATCAGTTCTTATTGCCGGTAGGGGTGAAAGCAAGGATCGATGCCAGTAAAGGCACAATAGAGTTTCTTGAAAAAGCGTTAGTATAGTATGAAGTTATTTCTTGTTTCCATCGGTTTACTCGCTGCAACGACATGCGGCAATCCATTTTCTTCGAATTCCTCTTCAGGAAAGGGGCTTCAGATCGACAGCAGTCAATGGAATGAGATGCATGCTAAATATAAGGAAAAAGCGCTTTTCCATCGACGTTTCAAACATCAGGATATTGATTCTTTGGTTAAAGTTCATCAAGGAAATTCACTGTTTGCAGTTTCTCAAATTGGGAAATCTGTGGAAGGACGAGCGATTTATGAGCTAAGCTATGGTAAAGGCGATAAAAAGGTGATGCTATGGTCACAAATGCATGGTGATGAGCCTACTGCTACGATGGCCTTGTTTGATATCTTTAATTTTCTTTCCGGAAAGAACGATGGTTTTGATTCCATCAGAAATATACTCCAATCCAATTTGGAGCTTCATTTTATTCCGATGCTCAATCCGGATGGAGCAGAACGTTTTATGCGTAGGAATGCGCAGAGCATAGACCTTAATCGGGATGCCCGAGCAGGTCAAACGGTAGAAGGAGCTTTATTAAAAGCGCGTGCCAAGGCGGTTAATCCGAGGTACGGTTTCAACCTTCATGATCAGAATATTTATTACAATGTGCCCGATACAAAGAATCCAGTGACCATTTCTTTATTGGCACCGGCATTTAATCAGGAAAGGGATATCAACGATATCCGAAAGGGAGCCATGCAGATCATTGTCGGGATGAATACCATTTTGCAACAGTACATTCCTGATGCGGTGGCGAAATACGATGATACCTATACACCACGTGGATTTGGGGATAATTTCCAATCTTGGGATGCCAGCACGGTATTGATCGAATCGGGTGGATTAAAAGGAGACCCGGAAAAACAACAGATCCGTAAATTGAATTTTATCATTATCCTGAACGCTCTATTGGAAATTGCCGAAGGTAGTTATGGCCAATATGATGCTAAAGGGTATGAGGATATTCCATTCAATGCCAGCCAGATGCACGATGTGATGATTCGAGGATTGGAATTTGGATCAGATTCTATTTCTTTGGTGAGCGATATTGCCATCCGTCGTGGTGAAACTACGGTTGGAAGAGATTATTTTATCCGAGGTAGGGTAGAGGATATCGGTGATCTTCCAGAGTCTTATGGATATGATGAAGTAGAGGCTAAAGGAATGAAATTGGTGGTTGGTAAATTAGCAGCAACACCGGTGGATTCCTTGAAGAACATCAGCAAAGAAATGGCTTATGATCTGTTGAAAAAGGGTTATATGGGGATCCAAGTTAAGGGGCTGACACCTTCTCAAGTGGGAAGTCTGCATAATTTGCCTATACATATCTATAATAAGCCTAATTTTGCGACAACTAGCTTTATAGATTTAGGGGGAACAGCCAATTTCTACATCGGTGATTCAGCTGGAAACCTTAAATATGCGATATTGAACGGTTATTTGATAGATCTATCAAAACCTTTGGCAGAATTGCCAGCATTAAAAAACAGAGTCCAATAGGACTCTGTTTTTTTATCGTTATTGCTGATATAACTTTAGGAATTTCTGTAGTTTGGGAGTAATGACTACTTGACAGAATTGGTTTTGGGGATTCTGGTTGAAGTAATCATGGTGATAATCTTCGGCTTCCCAAAAGGTTACTGCTGGTTCTACTGCTGTTACGATTGGACTATCATAAACCTTAGCCTCTTCCAATGCTTGGATAAACGCTTCTGCTTCCTGCTTCTGTTTGTCGTCATGGTAGAATACCACCGATCGATATTGGGTTCCCACATCCGCTCCTTGCCTATTTAAAGTAGTAGGATCGTGGGTTTTAAAGAAAACTTCCAATAGATCCTGAAAGGAAACTTGGCTTTCATCAAAATCGATCTGAATGACCTCTACATGCCCCGTAGCGCCTGAACATACCTGTTCGTAGGTTGGGTTCTCACGTTGTCCGCCCATATAACCTGGAAGGACTTCCTTTACACCTTTTGTATGTTGGAAGATGACCTCTGTACACCAGAAGCAACCTCCACCGAATGTTGCAATCATATCTTGTTGTTTGTTTATACAAATTTACGAAGAATTCTTTTTAGCTTTTCTTCGGATTGTAATGGTACTTTCCTTTTTCGATGAGGTCTTGTTTCTCATTATCGCATACGGCAAAGGTGAATCCATCCTGCAAAGCATAAGAACCGTATTCTCCGTTTTTATTTAAAGCAAGGAACCCAACTTGGATATCCTTGGCGATATCGGGTTTCTTTTTCACGATCCGCATCACGGCTTCTTTGCAGGCATCTTCGGGAGAATAGCCTTGACGCATTAATTCTACCACCAGAAAACTTCCCACTGTACGGATGACTTCCTCTCCAACACCGGTTGAAGTTGCACCCCCGATTTCATTGTCTACATATAATCCTGCGCCAATGATGGGGCTGTCGCCAACTCTTCCATGCATTTTGAAGGCCATGCCGCTGGTGGTACAGGCACCGGATAGATTCCCATTCGCATCTAAGGCCAACATACCGATGGTATCGTGGTTGTATTTATTTCCAGGTAGTTTTTCAGTCGCAAAAGCTTTGTTCTCAATATTCATTACCGGCTTATAGTTCTTTTCCTTCAACCATTCTTTCCATGCCTTTTCAGAAGCTTCGGTCAACAGGTTTTCTTCTTGAAATCCATTTTCCAAAGCAAATTGTTTAGCGCCTTGGCCAACGAGCATCACATGTGGTGTTCTTTCCATCACCAAGCGGGCAACGGAAATAGGATGGGCAATGTTTTCCAAAGCTGCCACAGAACCACAATTGCCTAGTTCATCCATGATGCAGGCATCCAAGGTCACATGGCCATCCCGATCAGGGAATCCGCCTTTACCTACGGTTTGATTTTCCAGGTCTGCTTCGGCTACTTTAACCCCTTGCTCCACGGCATCCAATGCACGACCATTATTTCCTAATACCTCCCAAGCTGCTTTATTGGCTGCAACGCCGAAATCCCACGTAGAAATAACAATCGGTTTTTTTCCTTGGCCTTTGGCTGCATTGCTATTATTATCGCAAGAGATGGCGGTAGCTACTGCCGAAAGGCTCGCCGCCCCGACAATACTTTGTTTGATAAATTTTCTTCGTGAATGCATAGTATTTGCAATATTAGTAATAGAATTGCATATTTACCTATTTAGGACTCATAAACAGTGAACATGAACTTTAAATTTACCGCATTATTTTGTTTTATTCTCGGAATAAATCAATTAGCCCATGCCCAGACAGATTCCACGCTGTATAAAAAAGTGGAGGGGCTGGTCTTGGAAGCTAAGCAAAAATATGCGCCAGATAAACGTACTAAAATTGTTGCATTGGTACAAGCGGATGCAAAGAAGAATACCTATGTGATCGAATCTACTGAGAAGGAAGCAAATACCTTCCTACAGTCCAAGATAAAAGGATTACCAGGTAAAATATCCATCAAATCCCTGCCGGATACTTCTATTGGGGAGAAAATATATGGGGTGATCAACCTTTCTGTTGCCAATTTAAGGACCCAACCGGGCAATGCCTCTGAAATGGCAACCCAAGCATTGTTGGGTACCCAGGTGGATATTCTACAGAAGGACCGAGGGGAATTCCGTGTCAGAACTCCGGAAGGCTATATTTCCTATATCCCTGCTTCTTCGTTGGTGCCGATGAATGCCAAGGAAATCGCAGAATGGAAAAACAGTAAAAAAGTAATCTATACGCAGGAATTTGGAAAATCCTATTCGAAAGCTGATCCGGCGAGTATTCGCGTATCGGATTTAGTATATGGAGATATTCTTGCCCTAACAGCAGAATCTGGTGATTTTTATCAAGTGCGTTATCCCGATAAACGGATTGCTTTTATCCCTAAAAGCGAAGCCTTAAGTTTTGACCAATGGCTAGCCACCCGCCAATTGACTTCGGAGAATGTGCTGTCTAGTGCAAAGACCATGATGGGATTACCCTACCTATGGGGTGGTACTTCGGTAAAAGGGGTAGACTGTTCGGGTTTCACCAAAACAGCCTATTACATGAATGGTTATGTGATTCCGAGGGATGCTTCCCAACAGGTATTGGCCGGCGATAAAATTGATATATTGGATAAAGACGGGCATTTTGATGCGGAAAAGGCTTTAAAGAACCTGAAACCTGCAGATCTATTGTTCTTTGCTTCCGGCAAAAACAGTAACCCGAATGCTCGGGTAACCCATGTGGCATTGTATATCGGAAATGGTGAATTTATTCATGCTGCTGGTACCGTGCGAATCAATTCCATGTTGAAGAACGCTAGTAATTATGATGATTTCCAGACCAGGACCGTTGTAGCAGCGCGCAGGTATATCGGGGCGGAGGATGCCCAAATCCAAAAAGTTCAGAACAACGCATATTATAAACCATAATAGAGATGGATCAACAAGAATGGGTAAGTAAAAAAATGGGGAAATTTACCCTGAGGTTCAAACCATATACCCTAACCTTAAGACATGTTTTTACCGTTGCCTCTTTCAGCCGTTCGACCACACCTGTGGTATTAACGGAGCTGGAGTATGAAGGGGTAGTAGGATATGGCGAAGCAAGTATGCCTCCTTATTTGGGCGAATCGCAGGAAAGTGTGATGGCATTTTTAAGCAAGATCGATCTTTCCTCTTTCGATTCCCCTTTCCAAACGGAGGAAATCCTGCATACGGTAGATGCCTTAGAAGCGAAAAACACTGCTGCAAAAGCGGCGCTGGATATCGCCTTGCATGATCTTTTAGGGAAATTGATGAACCAGCCTTTTTATAAGATCTGGGGTCTGAATCCGGAACTGATCCCTGCAACTTCCTATACCATCGGTATCGACACGGAAGACATGATCAGAAAGAAAGTGCAGGAAGCGGAACAGTTCAAGATCCTAAAAGTGAAATTAGGATTGGATACCGATAAAATGATTATAGAAACCATTCGTTCCGTGACGGATGTGCCTTTATGTGCAGATGTGAATCAGGGATGGAAAAATAAGGAAGAAGCTTTGGAAATGGCCCATTGGTTAAAGGAACGCAATGTGGTCTTTCTGGAACAGCCGATGCCAAAGGAAATGATTGATGAGAATGCTTGGCTCACTGAGCATTCACCAATACCCACTATTGCAGATGAAGGTTGCCAACGCCTGGTTGATGTACCAGGATTGCAAGGTGTCTATACAGGTATCAACATCAAATTGATGAAGTGTACCGGTATGCGAGAGGCCAAACAAATGACCGAATTGGCCAGGGCATTAAACATGAAAGTGATGTTAGGCTGTATGACGGAGACTTCCTGTGCCATTTCTGCGGCCGCTCAATTAGCGCCTTTAGTGGATTGGGCGGATTTGGACGGAGCACTTTTGATTGATAATGATCTTTATGATGGCATGCGTGTGGAGAATGGGAAATGTATTTTACCGGATCGCCCCGGAATTGGTATAAAATTGAAATAATATTGCTATTAATTTCTTAGCAGAGCTATTAAAAAAACAATCAACCTAAAAAATTGATTGTTTTTTTATTTTATGAGCAATAAAATTGCAATTTTATGCAACATTATTTGGCTATTTTTCTTTTTTATTTCCCAAATACTAACAAATAATCAATCTAAATTGCATTTTTTTGCAAATTTCCTATCAGATTTGACATCATTCAGCTATCTTAGTTTTGTCTTAATAACCAATCAAGCTAAAGATGAAACTACCTTCAATTATTTCACTTGCGGTAGCATCCGTTTGCTCTATGCAAATGTTGGCCGCACAACAACAATCTATAGCTGGAAAGATTACAAATACGAAAGGAGAGCCCATAGAAGGAGCCTCGGTATTTATAAAAGGTACCCAACAGGGTACTGCCAGCAATGAAAGCGGATTATTTTCGATCAATGCTCCTAATAATGCTGTTCTTCGGATCACGGCGGTAGGATATGCACCCAAGGAAGTCGCCGTAAATGGCCGGACGAGCATCCAAGTTCAATTGGATCAGGAGGAGGGAGCGATCGATGAGGTCGTAGTAACCGCCCTAGGCATCCAAAGAAGCGAAAAATCACTTGGATATTCGACCCAGAAGATCGATGGGGATGATTTGACTTTTACAAAAGAAACCAATGTCCTTGGATCTTTGGCAGGAAAAGTAGCTGGGGCACAAGTGACCGGTTCTTCGGGAGCGAGTTTAGGTGGTACCCAAAAGATCAAGATCAGGGGTATCAACTCCGTAACTGGTGGTGGCCAACCCTTAATGGTAATCGATGGAACACCTATTTCCAATGCCAATTTCAGTAGCAGTACCGGTAATGGTGTAGATCTTGGAAACGTGGGACAGGATATCAATCCTGAGGATATTGAATCCATCAACGTGCTGAAAGGCCCTACAGCCTCAGCCTTATACGGTTTGAGAGGTCAGTATGGGGTCATTATGATCACCACTAAAAAAGGTAAAAAGGGTCCGAAATCCATATCTGTCGATGTTAACTCCGCTACATCTTTTGAACAGGTCGGGAATTTTATGCCATTGCAGAATATTTATGGGGTGGGTAATAACCAGACCTTCCTGAAATTGGCCTCCGGCGAATTTTATGTGAACGGAAATGATGAATCCTGGGGTCCAAAGATGGATGGTACGCCTGTAAGGATGTATTATAGTTTCTATAAACAGGATGAAGATTATGGAAAGGCAACACCTTTCTCCCCACAACCAAATAATATCAAGGATTTCTTCCAGACAGGAATGAATACCAATAATGGTATTACGATCGCTGGAGGTGCAGAGAATTCCGCGGTTCGTTTCTCGTACAACAATACCTACATCAAAGGAACTTACCCGAATACCTGGTTGAAGCGTAATAACTTTGCTTTGAACGGTTCTTTGGATCTAACCGATAACCTGACGGCTTCTGCGAACATCAATTATGCAAACAACAATGGTCAACGTCCGGTAATGGGTTACCAAGGTTCTTTTACAGGTGCAACACAATGGTTCCAACGTAATATCGATATTAATAGATTGAGAAACTATCGCTATGCCGATGGTACGATCATGAACTGGAACGTGAATCCGAATACCACGCAGGAATTGATGATCAATAATACGCCATCGGATTGGAACAACCCTTTCTTTGATGCTTATGAAAACCTGAACAATGATAACCGTGATCGTGTTTTTGGTGATGCGGGATTAACCTATAAGGTATTGCCGGAATTGAAACTATCGGCTTTCGTGCGCAAGGATTTATTTACCCAAAACACCAGTCGTAAACTATCGATCGGTGGACGTTCGGAATCCGGAGCAGGATCTTTCTTATCCAATACAGGATATTCGGTAGGGAAATTCCAAAATGATGAAACGAACTATGAGTTCTTGGCAACCTATGATAAGGTATGGGATGATTTTTCATTGAATGCCAATATGGGTGGTAATATCTATCAACGGAATTATGACTACCTAACCCAAAAAACACAGGGTGGATTGAGTTCTCCAGCCTTCTTTAATATCGAGGGTTCGATTGATAGACCATTGAATGAATCTTATAAATTGAAAAAACAGATACGTTCTTTCTATACCATGGCTTCTATTGGTTACAAGGACACCTATTTCTTGGATGCCTCCATCCGTCGGGATATTTCATCCACCTTGCCTAAAGACAATAATTCCTATTGGTACCCTTCGGTATCTGGTGCCTTTGTGTTCAGTAACCTGATCGGACCTTCTGCTTTGAGTTTTGGTAAGTTGAGAGCTTCTTATGCGGTAGCAGGTGCGGATGTGGATCCATTCGATATCTTGACCAATTACAATATCGGAAGTGTGTATGCGACTTCAAATTCTACCATTAATACACTTTCTATTCCTGATATCTTGAACAATCCAAACCTGAAGCCTTCTTTCGCACATTCTTATGAAATTGGTGCCGATTTGAAGTTCTTCCAGAACCGCTTAGGATTGGATGTGACTTATTACCAACAACGTAATAAGGATCAGGTGATCAGTCTTTCCACTTCTTCAGGAACTGGTTTCTCTCGTGCAACAGTCAATGCCGGAGATATCGAAAATAACGGTATTGAGGTGTCGATTAATGCAACGCCTGTTCAAACGGAGAATTTCACGTGGACAACCACCTTGAACGGTGCTAAAAACAACAGCAAAATCCATGAACTGATCCCTGGAATTGATTCCTACGAGTTGGGTTCCAATACCTATTCGAGCCAAACGGTGTATTTGTATGCCAATAAAGGAATGGCATTCGGATCTTTGGTAGGACCGGGCTATAAAACGGATGAAGCAACCGGAAAAATTCTATTGGACAATAGCAATATGCCTATTCAGCAGATGAACAAGGACTTCGGATCCGTTCTGCCTGATTTTACAGGAGGATTCATCAATTCCTTCCGGTATAAGAATGTGGACCTTAATGCCATGATTGATTTCCAAGCAGGAGGTCAATTCTTCAGCTGGTCGAAAATGTTGGCCGTTAAATCTGGTCAGGCGGAGGAAACTGCTGCGATGAACAGCAATGGCAAGAATGTTCGTGATCCATTGGCAGATGGTGGAGGTTATGAAATAAATGGTATTTCAGAAGCTACTGGTCAAGAAGTGAATGCATTTGTAGATGCAAGAACTTATTTTAGAAACAACATTGGTACCCGTATCTACGAAGAATGGTTGTACGATGCTTCGTACATCAAACTGAGAGAGGTAAGTTTAGGCTATACCTTTAACCAGAATCAATTAGGAAGCTCTCCATTCAAATCTATCCGAGTAGCCGTTATTGCAAGGAATCCTTGGATGATTTGGCAAAAAGCACCAAAAGGACTTGATCCTTCAGAATTATCTGCTGGAAGTGCTTCGATCAGCTGGATCGAAAAGGGAGAATTGCAGACCGTTCGTTCCTATGGATTTAATTTAAGTGTTAAATTTTAACCATTAACATCATGAAAAAGCATTTATTAAAATATATATTATTTGCCCTTACGCCTATTGCGGTTGCTTCCTGTACTAATTTCGATGATTCGTACTATGAGAACCCCAATAAGCCAAGTAAGGCCTCAGGAACGCAATTGATTGCGAATGCACAGTTTTTCCTGCCAAATTTAAGCTCTAGCGCGTATGGTGTGCATTATCCGCAATACCTGAGTTTAACAACCTATACAGATAATACCCGTTTTATTGCGCAGAACTTTGATTTTGAGACCTGGTATGTGGGTCCGTTGATGAACTTGGAGGATGTGCTGAGCAAGCAGGAAGCATTGGATGCTAATGAAGGGCCGGTTGCCAATCAGGTTGCCGTAGCCAAGATCTTAAAAGCATTCTTTATGTGGAATGTGACGGATAGATGGGGGGATGTGCCGTATACGGAAGCTTTCCGGGGAACTGCTCTTCCAAATCCTAAATACGATAAGCAGGAGGATATCTATAAAGCTTTATTTACTTTATTGGATGAAGCGAATGCCGCTATTGTATTGACGAACGGAACGATCAAGAACGATATTATTTATAAGGGGGATATGTCCAAGTGGAAGAAGTTAGGGAATTCCATCCATATGTTGATGGCCTTACGCTTATCCAAAGTGAATCCTACCTTAGGGAAGGCGGAGTTTGAAAAGGCCATGCAGGCTGGGGATATGACCGCAAATGCGGATAATTTATCCTATCCTCATTTGGCGCAGGCTGCCCATCAGAACTTCTGGTACAATTCCTTTACGGTATTGAAAAGAAACTGGTATGCTTTGTCGGAGGCTTTGGTAAACCTGATGTTGCCGCAGGAGGATCCTCGATTGGCGATTTATGGCGATAAGAATGCAGCAGGTGGATACGCTGGATTGGCTTTTGGAAAAGCGGTTCCGAATCCGGATGTGGATATCCCTAAGGTTTCCTTGTTAGGAGCTGGGATCAGGAATCAAGATTCACCGGTGCCATTGGTTACTTATGCTCAATTGCAGTTTGCAAAAGCGGAAGCCGCGAAGTTGGGATGGATTGCTGGTGGAGATGCGCAGGCGAAAACGTATTATGAAACGGGGATAAAAGAATCGATCAAGCAATGGACCGGTTCGGATGCTTCAGCAGCTGGATATTTGGCAAAACCGGCTATTGTTTATTCGCCAGCGAAGGCCTTGGAGCAGATTGCTACGCAACGGTATATTCATGTGTTTCCGTATGGGTATGAAGGTTGGGCAGAATGGAGAAGGACAGGTTATCCTGTGCTGACACTGGCTTCGGATATTAATGGTGGTAAGATGCCTAGGAGAGATGGTTATCCGCTAAGTGAGGCCGCAAATAATAAAGCGAATTATGAAGCTGCGGTTTCTGCGCTTCCATATGGTGGCGAGGATAATTTGAATAGTAGGGTGTGGTGGGATAAGCCGTAAGATTCTTTCCTCGTGGGGAGGTTTTACCGTCCTTGCGAGGAGACTATTTCGTCATAGCGAGGAGTTCATACCGTCATTGCGAGGAGGTACGACGAAGCAATCTTTGGATTAGTTTAAAGATTGCTTCGTTCCTCGCAATGACGTGATTCCTCACGATGACGTGTTACCTCGCAATGACGGTTTTAGTCTTTATCAGTACCTCCGAAAAGGCCTAATTGACCGTTATCATCAATCTGAATATCATCTGGATTGGTAATTTCAAATGAAATCTCATCTGCTTTCGGAACCACCTCTTCATTCTTCTCAACATCCAGTTTTTTCTGAACGTCTTCCTTCTTCGGAACATTAACTGCTTTCTGAACGTCCTCTTCCTTCTTAACATCCTCCACATTCCCCATCTTTGGATTTTCCGCTTTAAAATCTACTTCTTCCATTCCTCCGTTATCACCTTCCAAACCAACACCATTACCATCCAAACTACCACCAACTTCCAAACCACCAACTTCCACTACCTCTGCCAAATCCTTCTCCTCCGTCAACAACTTGATTTTTTTCACGGTATGGAAAGATAACCTATTCCCTTGCGCCTTCATACCCTTCACATCCACGATTTCTGTTAAATCCTGATCCAAATTCTCTTCCGTCTGCGATTTCCCTTTTAACAAATCAAGATGAACAACAGGTTGATCATTATTGGTCAACAAGATCAATTTGCTATCCTCGCCAATAAATTTCACACGCTTTCCAACCGGATTATCATCAAAATTAAACCTCTTCACAAAATAAGTTCCTTTACTATCCTGGTGAATCGCTGTATAAACCTGCTCCGGAATAAATTTTTCCAATCTGATCATCTTCTCATCAAAATGGTTATTCAGATCAAAGGTGCTCAGTTCATAAGAACCATCGCCCAAAGCCATTAATATCTTATCATCACCATCAAATTCACCCAAGAACTTCCCACGATCATCAGCATTCAAACGCTTCAAGATATCATCATACCAGATCTTCCTGCCCGCAAGAGTGGATATCCCCGCACTTTTGAAAATGATTTTCTTAACCGGATACTTACTCACGATATTTCCCTGAGAACCCCGGCCTTTAATGGCCACTTCTGCAAAATCCATATCAAAATTCAGTTTCCGAAGCTTCGTATGTGGCTTCAATTGCACGTTGACAATCTCTGCCTCCCCATTCGAATTCGCAGTAAAATACAATATTTTGGTACCCTTGCTTCCTTTCCCGATATCATAATCCTTATCACGCGTCACCCCGGTTACCGCAAAACGTTTAATATAACTCGTTCCAGTCGCTCCATCCTTATAAATCGCATTGTAAATCGTCCGCTCATCACCTTTCTTGAATACCGCCACATGGATGATATCCTTGCCCACAAACACCTTATCCTGAATTTTTACAATGGAATATTTACCATCCGCACGGAACACAATGATATCATCGATATCCGAGCAATCGCCCACCAGTTCATCCTTACGCATGTTGGTCCCGATGAATCCCTCTTCACGATTGACATATAATTTTGCATTGGCAAGGGCAACCTGCGTCGCCTCCACCTTGTCAAATACGCGAAGCTCTGTTTTGCGTTCGCGGCCTTTGCTGTACTTTCCGCGCAGGTATTCGAACCATTTGATGGTGAATTCCGTCAGGTTCCGAAGGTTCTTCTTCACCTCCTTGATTTCATCCTCCAAAGCCTTCATCATCTCATCCGCCTTTTTCACATCAAATCGCGTGATGCTACTCATCGGTTTATCGATCAAGCGTTTATAATCCTCCGGAAGGATAGGGCGGTAGAACTGCTCGAAGAAAGGTTCAAACAAGCGGTTCAATACCTCGACCACCGTTTCAAAATCTCCAGAATTTTCATAGTCAGGATGTTTGTACATCCCTTCTTGGATAAAGATCTTCAAAAGATTACTGAAGAAGATCTTCTCCATCAATTCATTCAAGCGGATCTCCAACTCCTGTTTCAGGAGGCTTTTGGTCTGCTTGGTATTCTCGATTAGAATATCATTCACACTCATGAAATGAGGTTTGTTATTCTTGATCACACAGGTATTTGGCGAAATGGATGTTTCGCAACCTGTAAAAGCATATAAGGCATCGATCGTTACATGAGGGGAGATCCCAGGTGCCAAATGCACCAAAATCTCCACGAATTCTGCTGTATTATCCTCGATTTTCTTGATTTTTATTTTACCCTTTTCATTGGCAGTAACGATACTATCGATCAAACTGCCCGTCGTAGTGCCAAAAGGGATTTCCGTGATCGCCAAGGTCTTTTTATCGCGTTCCTCGATCTTCGCTCGTACGCGTATTTTTCCACCACGCTGCCCTTCGTTATAACCCGTAACATCGGCCATACCGCCTGTCGGGAAATCGGGATAGATACTTGGTCTTTCCCCTTGAAGGACCTGGATGGATCCATCGATCAGCTCGATGAAGTTATGGGGCATGATCTTGGTCGCCAAACCTACAGCAATACCTTCCGCACCTTGTGTCAACAACAAAGGGAATTTTACCGGTAGGGTGATCGGTTCTTTCTTTCGACCATCATAACTCAACTGCCACTCGGTGGTATCCGGATTGAAGACCACTTCCAGCGCAAATTTCGACAAACGACCTTCGATATAACGTGCCGCAGCGGCAGAATCGCCAGTGATCGGATCTCCCCAGTTTCCCTGACAATCGATCAACAGGTTCTTTTGTCCCAATTGGACCATCGCATCCCCAATAGAGGCATCTCCATGCGGGTGGAACTGCATGGTATTTCCGATGACATTGGCTGCTTTGTTGTATCTTCCATCATCCATCTCTTTCAACGAGTGCAGGATGCGTCGCTGAACCGGTTTGAAACCATCGTTGATATGTGGAACAGCACGGTCTAGAATAACGTAGGATGCATAATCTAGAAACCAGTTCTCATACAGTCCCGAAAGGGGAATCGTATTGCTTTGTTGGTCTTGTGATGGGCTTTGTTCGTTGTTTTCGTCGATGTTGTTAATTTCGTCGCTCATTTACTGTTTGTAAGTTTTTCGGGTTTGGCAGATTCGAATACTGCAAACCTTGTAAAAATACAAAATTCATTTTATTTTTAGGTTTATATCCGCATACCTCATCACGCATTATGAAGAATTTTCTGTTAAGTGTTTTATTCAGTTGTTTATTGTTAGTTGCCCAGGCCCAACAGGCTGCCTACCAGTTGAAAGAAAATATTTCTTATGCTGGAAAAGAGGCCGATGCCTATAGCCAAGAGCGCTGTGTATTAGATCTTTATTTCCCTACGGGCAAAAAAGATTTTGTGACCGTTTTATGGTTTCATGGCGGTGGACTAACCGGAGGAAATAAGGAAATCCCGGCCTTTCTAAAAGACAAGGGAATTGCCGTCATCGGCGTCGGTTATCGCCTTTCGCCAAAGGCTAAGGTCGAAGATATCATACAAGATGCTGCCAAAGCCGTACAATGGGCATATCAACACCTGGAAACTTATGGGGGCAATAAAAACAAACTGGTACTTTCCGGGCATTCTGCCGGGGGATA
The DNA here is from genome assembly GCF_004526235.1 of Sphingobacterium sp. CZ-2. Taxonomy (GTDB): domain Bacteria; phylum Bacteroidota; class Bacteroidia; order Sphingobacteriales; family Sphingobacteriaceae; genus Sphingobacterium; species Sphingobacterium tenebrionis. The sequence goes on from NZ_CP038159.1 coordinate 2,395,464, forward strand.
CCTTAACCTGATGTTGGCCTTAAATCCGAGGTACCTGAAAGAAGTTGCTGTTCCTGAACAGGCGATTCTGGGCATCGTACCTTTCAGCCCCCAATGTATTACCCATTTTACTGCACGAGCGGAGCAGAAAGTCGATATCAACCAGCCGGTGATTGATGCGTTGGCACCTTTATTCTGGGTACGGAAGGAAGCTTCCCCGATCACCTTGATCACGGGCGATCGCGAACTCGAGATGGTGGGCCGTTACGAAGAGAATGCCTACCTCGCCCGGATGTTGAAAATTGTGGGCCACCAACAGGTAAAACTGATCGAACTTGATGGCTATGACCATAATATGGTTTATCCGGGTTTGCCTCTTTTGTGGAAAGAGATCCAAAACTGGTCAAAATAGGATTACCTTATCCCGATAAAATTTCTAAAAGCGCTATTGTTTGCTAATATTTTTAGTATTTTTGAAATACTATTTTAATATTTAGCTATGGAACTGTTTGATAGTAAGCGTTTTGTTGCGCATTTGGATTTGGATACCTTTTTTGTAAGTGTAGAAAGGCTCAAGAACAGTCAGTTCATTGGCAAGCCTTTGATCGTGGGGGGTATGAGTGATCGTGCGGTGGTATCTGCCTGTAGTTATGAAACCCGAAAATTTGGTGTACACAGTGCCATGCCGATGAAATTGGCTTTGCGATTATGCCCGCATGCGATCGTGGTGCGTGGTGATATGGACAGTTACAGTTATTATTCCCGGGTGGTGACGGATGTGGTGCGGGAGACCGTTCCGGTGATGGAAAAGGCGAGCGTGGATGAGTTCTATGTGGACCTGACGGGTGTGGATCGATTTTTTGGATGCAGCCAATTCATGAGCGAGCTGAAGGATAAGATCCGGAAGGAGAGTGGCTTGCCGATCAGCTATGCCCTGGCATCGAACAAACTGGTGAGCAAGGTGGCTACGGATGATGCAAAACCCGATGGCAAAAAAGAGATCCTCCATGGTCTGGAAAAGGATTACCTGGCTCCGTTGAAGATCGAGCGGATGCCCGGTATAGGACAGAAAACAGGGACCTTACTGCAACAGATGGGCGTACGGACCATCAAGATATTGAGCGAGATCCCTCTGCCGATGATGCAGAATCTCCTGGGGAAGAACGGCATCGACCTTTCCCGAAAGGCCAATGGCATCGATCCATCACCCATTATTCCCTATTCGGAACAGAAGAGCATGGGAACGGAAGAAACCTTCCATCAGGATACCATCGATATGAATTTCCTGAACGCTGAATTGATCCGGATGACGGAGAAACTGACTTTTCAGCTCCGAAAACAAGAACGGCTCACCGGCTGTGTGACGGTAAAACTGCGTTATGCCAATTTCGATACGGTAAGCAAGCAAATGGTTATTTCCTATACGGCTTCCGATGCGGTATTGCTCAAGAAAGTGAAGGAACTCTTCGGTAAGTTGTTTGACCGGCGGATGCTGGTACGCCTGATCGGGGTTCGCTTCAGCCATTTGGTGCAGGGTTCCCAACAGATCAACCTGTTTGAAGATACCGAAGAGGCCGTTCGTTTATACCAAGCCATGGACGCTATGCGCGCGCGATTTGGAGATGAAGCGATCAAAAGGGCTATTTCTACACCTCCAAAACCGGCTCAGAAACGAGACGCCTTTCGAGCATAAGCTCCACATATTTCCTGCACATCTTATCCCATCCATAATTATTTCTGGAATATTCCTGATAGCGCAGGGCAGCCATCCCAAAATGGTCCTCATTGAAAAAAAGCTCCTGTAATTGTGCCACCCAGGCCTTTGCATCGTTGGATGGCAGAAGAATCCCGTTTTTATTTTGTTTGATGGCGTCGGTGATCCCGTCGATCTCCGAGGCGATCACCAAGGTTCCGGCCAGGGAAGCCTCTAAGCAGACCAATCCGAAACCTTCCATATCCCCATCTACCCGGATGTTGGGCATGAGAAATGCAGAAGCATTGGCCAATAAAAGCTTCAGGTCGGAAAAGGGTACTTTTCCAAAATGTATCACCCGATCTTTGATCTCCCTTTTTTTCAGGAGCCTGCGGATGGCTGCTTGGTCGCTGGGATAGCCTAGAAAAAGAAAAAGCAGCGACCTGAACTTCTTGGGCAAAGCATACAACAAACGTTCGGTAAGCCCCGTTTTTTTCTGAAAAGGACCGACCATAAAGAGCTTAACATCCGCGGGAAGCTGCGGAACCACCTCTTCCAATAGCCAGGAGAAACCCTTGCGCTGCACGGATCTGCCCAGGGTAATGAGATACTTTTGCTCCGGAGAAATAGCGGGAAAACGACGCTGGAGATCCGACCTTTCCAGGTTCCCGCGATCCATCCCTTCCGTATCCACCCCATTGGGAATAACATAAACTTTTTCACGAGGAATACCTCTACGGATAGCCGCATCGGCTGTTGCTTGGCTCACCGTGATGATCTTATCATAATGAGCGGCCAATTTAGGGATGATCCTTTTCTGAAAGAATGCCCAAGGGAATACAATATCCAATCCATGCAGGGTAACCATTTTCCGGAGATGGCCATAACCTTTATGCGATAGGGCGAAGGAGGCAATCAACCCATCATTGAAATGGATCACCTGGATCTGGGGATGCGTTTTCAACAGGGACAGTATCCGATGGTTGAGCAGGAAAAAGAAGGTCAAAAGGCTTTCCTTATCCTTTCGGAACACCAGTTTGTGAATTTTGGCATACCGGGCAGAACCTTGGATCAGTTCGTAGGACTGCTTTTCCATGCCTCCGGTTGCTGGAGGATATTTATGGCTAACAAATAATATTTCAGGAAGTGGCTGTTGCGACATGATTGATTTCTTTTTTGATGAAAAGGTAAAGGATGAACCCGATGACGATCCAGCTGAGCTGTCTTGCCCTACGCAGGATGGATACCGTGATCCAAACGGATGCACCGGTAATACCAATGGCGGCCAACATCAGTTTATTCCCCAGTTCTTCTACCCCCAACTGCCCAGGAACAAAAGCGCCCAAGCTTTTGAATACAATGACGCTCATGTCCAGCAATAGGCCGTGCATGGGCAGCACATCGAATCCAAGAAAAAGGAGGATGAAATAGAATTCCAAGCTACCTACGATCCAGTGGAGCGTAGCTAAGGCATAGGAAAACCAGAAAGTACGGGTGTTTTCCTGATAAAAGCTGCGAATATCGTTTAAGAGGTTCAGGATGTTATAGTATATTTTTTCCAAGAAATTCCGGGGCTTTTTTAGCGAGGAAGTATGCTTCTTACCGCTCTTCGATAACCAGATGAACAAACCTATTTTGGCAACAAGCAACACAACAAAAATCAGGTAAAACACCCAACCGAAACGTTGTATGGCCTGCATACCAGCCGGATTGCTGATCAACCAAACACAGGCCCCCAAAAAAAGTAATATTTGGGATAATACGGCAGTCACACGGGAGCTGGCTACCGAATTGATGGCCACCGATTTGGAGATGCCATAAGGTTTCAACAGTTCGGCCTTCAGCATATCACCACCAATAATGCTGGTGGGATTATAGAGCCCAACTGTTTCCCCGACCTGACGCAAAGAGAATAATCGAAAAACAGAAATCTTCGATCTTTCCTTCCCCAAACAAACATGCCAAGACCAGGTGCCGATCAGATAAGCCAAATAGGTGATCCCCAGCAGGTACAGAAAACGGAATCCAATGCCGCTAAGTTCTTTCCAGACCGACTGGAAATCCGTATTCCAAAGGAAAATCCCGATGAATACGACAATACTGATCAGCAATAATTGCTTGACCCGCTTTTTAGTTATTTTAATCGACCTGCCCATTGACTGCTATTCCAAAAGATCCACCTGCCCAATTATTGTCCGGCCAAGGCAAAAGCCCTTTGCGGTTCACGCGCCAGTTCCTGTACATCATCAAAATAGGTATCGGTCAATTTTGCCCAATCCAATTGTTTGATGTACTGCAGTCCGGCATGGCGTAAATCTTCCTTGAGCTTCTCATTCTGAAGGATCTTATGAAGGAAAAAAAGATATTCTTTCGGGTTGTTCGGCGAGCATTTATAGCCTGTTTGGCCATGTTCCACCAAACTGGCACTGCCACCCGCATTCGCAATGACACTCGGTAAACCCGATGCCATCGCCTCGATCACCACGTTTCCGTAGGTTTCCGAAAGGGAAGTGAACACGAAGGCATCCGCCGAAGCGTATAGCCTGGAAAGCTCCAGATGATCCAATTTTCCCAAAAAGACCGCCTTGGGCATCAACTGCATGGCCTCCTCCTTGGCGGTTCCATCCCCCGCAATGATCAGGTTGTAAGGCATGCCTTCCTGTTCCAATTGCTGATAAATACCGATCAGGGTCTGTATATTCTTCTCCCAGACCAATCGGCTCGCAAACAGGATATTGGGCTTGTCGTTTTTGCTGATTGCTCGGATGTAGGCCTCGCAACGTTTGTTCGGGTTGAACAGCTTCACATCAATCCCACGTTGCCATAGGGTCAACCGTTCGCCCTGTATCCCGATCTCCTCCAACTCTCGGATGATGCTATGCGCCGGAACATACACCTTTTCGCAGTTGTTGTAAAAACTGCGCATCCGCCTGCGGATCCAGTTTTCCACCGGTCGGATCAAGCTGCTGAAGTTGCGGAAATAATAGGCGATATAGGAAATGAAATGCGTATGGTAGATACTGATGACCGGAATGCCCTTTCTCTTAGCGTATCCCAAGGCGTAGAAACCCAATAGCGATGGCGTGGCGATGTGGATGACATCCGGTTGGAAGGCATCCAAGGTTTCCTCCAAACGCCATTTGGCCAATTGCGGCACCGCAAAGGAATAATCATCGTTCATGGGAATTCGGAAGGTAGGAACCTGGTAGCTTTGACCGCCTTCAATCTCACTGGGCCCACGGCCATATACAAATAAATAGGAAAAGGAATTCGGGTCTATCCGATTGATAATCTGATACATTGTTCTGGATGCCCCGTCAAAATCCTCGATCAGGATCTCCGAAAAAAATGCAACTTTCTTCATGTAGAAATAAAATTGTCTGTATTAATAAAAATACTTCCGGAGTTTGTAGTTAATGATAACTGATTATTAATTAATTATGAACAATAAAGGTCATAATTCCCAATTTTAATATGGAGTAAATAGTTTGAAAACAAACATTTAATAATCTCTAAAAACTGGGGTTATATTGCTGAATTAGTTTTGTTTCAGATCAAGGAATTTGCCGCTATGCTCATTCAGCTTACCTATCCTAAAAGACGAAAATCAAAACATCTCGGTTTGATCAGTCTACTTTCTCTACTGCTTATCACAGGTTTTCAATTAAGTTTCAAACGAGGAAATACAGCCAAAGAGATCTCCGAGACCGTTTTCCCGGTGATGGAGGATGCCAGGTCGGGTGAGCTTTCGTTGTTGACCTATAATGTGGCGGGATTGCCGCAGATCATTTCCAGTGCGGAAACAGACCGAGCGATCAGCATCCAGGAGATCGGTCGGCAGATGAATAAATTCGATCTGGTGAATGCCCAAGAAGATTTCAATTATAACCGACAGCTCTATGCGAAGAACACGCATCCCTACCGTACGGAAAACATGGGCGGGGTTCCGTTCGGAGATGGCTTGAGTACGCTGTCCAAGTATCCTATCTTGGAGACCGAACGCATTGCCTGGGAGGATTGCAGTGGTTCGGATTGCTTAACCCCGAAGGGCTTCAGCTATCACCGGGTACAATTGGCCAAAGAGGTGTTTATTGATGTTTATAATGTCCATGCTACTGCGCAGGATAACCCTTCGGCAGTCCTGGCAAGAAGAAAGAACCTCCTGCAATTGGCCGAATACATCAAGGAGAAATCTGCTGGAGAAGCGATCTTGATCATGGGGGATTTTAATGCCCATTACGCCTTTTCAGAAGATAATTTACACGATTTCCAGAAAGAAACTGCGGTTCAGGACAGTTGGGTCATGGTTCAGAACAAAGGAATACACCCAGCCTTGGTGCCTGATTTTAAGGCGATCCATGCACTTCAGGTTACCGAAGTATGTGAAAGTATTGATAAGATCTATTTTAGGGATAGTGAGAAGTTGCGCTTTAGCCCGAGTTCCTACAAGATCGAACATGAGTTGTTCAGCAATGAGGAAGGAAAACCGCTTTCCGATCATTGTGCCATCTCCTTGAAAATGGCCTGGTCCCTGAATTAGAGTTTATAACCTAATTTCCGCATACCTAGGATTTCCAGGCTATATACTTCGAATTCTTCCATCACGCGGCCGTGCAATTCATAGAATCCACTTCCCAGAAAAGGGTATTGCTTGAGCACGGGCGGGAAGTGAACCGTATCCAACCAATTCCCATCCACATCCAGAAAAGTGCCAAAGCACATCCTTTCTCCTTTGATGGTTCGGGTTTCTTTGATGGTCACTAACCTGCCGATCACCTTGATCTGTTGGCCCAGGTAATCCTGCAGCCGTTCCGCACATACCGTTCCTTGTAGATGCATAGGGTCAAGAAGCTCGTAGAAATCCCCCACTACAAAACCCAAGAGATCCAGTTCGTCCTTGAGGTCTTCCATGCGGTCTTCATCAAATTTGGGCAGGGTAAATTGCAGTTCCTCGCTTTCGAAGAGGTTGACCAGCACTTCCTTTTCCACCCTTTTGCTCCGAAAATTGGCCTCCCAGAGCAAGGTCTTCTTGTCCAGACCGGTAAACCGTAGTGCTCCGATCCGGATCAGGATGTTCAATTGCTCCGGAGCAGGTTGTAGGCGCTGTAGGATATCATGCAGGTCTAGGTAGGGGCCATTAGCGACCCTTTCTTCGACGATGCGATGACCCAGTTCCTGTTCCAGCCCCTGTAGGTGGATGAAACCCACATACACCTGTTGTCCACGGATATTGGTGAGGTAATCACTCTGGTTCAAGCAGGGGAGTTCGATGATCCCGCCATTTCTTCGGAGTTCATGGAAATAGAATTCCGTACGGTAGAACCCTCCAAAGTTATTGATCACCGCCACATAGAATTCGCAGGGATAATACGTCTTGAGGAAGAGACTCTGATAGCTTTCCACGGCAAAGGATGCCGAGTGGCCTTTGGCAAAGGAGTAGCCACCAAAACTTTCCATCTGTCGCCATATTTCCGCACTGACGGCCTCATCGTGCCCCTGCGCTTTACAGTTCACAAAGAACTTCTCACGCATCAGCTCAAACTTGTTCTCCGAGCGGTATTTTCCGCTCATCGCGCGACGAAGGATATCCGCTTCTTCCAGGGAAATCCCTCCAAAATGATGGGCCACCTTGATCACATCCTCCTGATACACCATCACACCGAAAGTTTCCTCCAGCAGTTCCTTCATTTTAGGATGCAGGTACTCCACCTTGTCGCGATCGTGGTATCGTTCAATATATTGCTTCATCATCCCCGATTGGGCGACCCCCGGGCGGATGATGGAGCTTGCCGCCACCAAGGTGATGTAATCGGAACATTTTAGCTTACCCAACAATTGGCGCATCGCCGGACTCTCGATATAGAAACAACCAATGGTATCCGCGTTCCGGATCATGTGGGCCAATTTAGGATCCTTGAAAAAACGGTCCACATCATGGATGTCGATATGCTTGCCCTTGTTCTGCTGCACCAGTTCCAGCGCATCCTTGATATGCCCCAGTCCCCGTTGGCTCAAGATGTCAAACTTGAACAGCCCGATTCGGTCCGCTTCGAACATATCCATGTGCAAGGTCTTAAAACCCTTGGGCGGAAGCTCCAGCACCCCGTAATTGGCAAGGGGCTCCTCACTGATGAGCACGCCCGCCGCATGCACACTCACATTGCTGGGGAAATTGACCAATAGCGCACCGTATTTCTGGATCCAACGCTGTATCTTATCCTCTGGGCTCCATTCTCTTTTGTGCACCAGCTCATCGATCTCTTCCTTCGGCAAACCAAATACCTTTCCCAATTCCCGAACGATCGCCCTACGCTGAAAAGTGGTATACATCCCTAACAGGGATACATGCTGTTTTCCATAGCGTAAAAAGAGGTATTCAAAAATAGAATCCCGGTCCTTCCAACTAAAATCGATATCAAAATCCGGTGGGGAGGTACGGCTGGGGTTCAGAAAACGTTCGAAATATAGGTTCAACTGTATAGGGTCCACATCGGTGATGCGTAGGCAATAGGCGACCACCGAATTGGCACCACTACCACGCCCCACATGGTAGAATTTCTGCTCGTTGGCATAACGGAGCATATCCCAAACAATCAGGAAATAAGAGCAGAAATTGGATTTGTAGATGATGCTGAGTTCTTTTTCCACCCGCGCCATGGCCTGCCGATTCTTGATCCCATAACGGGTCTTGCAACCCTCTACCGCCAATTTCCGCAACAATTCCTGGTCCCCTTCCTCCGAGGCCGTGAAATACTTTTTGTTCTTATCCACATGGAATTCCATGCTGATGTTGCAGCTCTTGATCACCTGCATGGTCTTACTGATCACACTTGGAAAGCGGGCAAAGGCAGCGACCAGCACCTCTTCCTCCACGAGGGTTTCATTCGGGCCGGCATAATCCGCTGGGGTCAATTTGGAGAGTAGGGTATTCTTAGCGATCGCCCTTAAGATCCGATGCACATTGTAATGGGCTTTGTCCTGATAGGTGACCGGATGAAGGACTACCCAGCAATCTGCGGCTAGCGCTTCCTGCCAATTCAGTTTATGGAGATCTTCCATCCCCAGACCGATCAGTTCCTGGGGATGGAGCTCTTCGATTTCCGGATGACGTTCAAATGGATAGATTACCCATATGTCTTGCAGATCAAAAGTCGGTCGATCGGGAAAATCCAGTTTTTTCACTTTATGATGGGAAAGAAAATGATGGATCTGCGTAAGCCCTTGGTTGTTCTTCGCCAATAGGATATAACAAAGCTGATTATCATTTCTGACCTCTGTACCGACGATGGGCTTAATGCCCTTTTCTTGGCATTTTAGGACAAAATCCCAGCAATCGGCGGTAGAATTGATATTGGTAAGCGCCATGGCAGTGATGCCCATACCTGAAGCTTGCTCCAGTAGATCTTTGGGCGAAAATGTTCCATAATGGAAGCTGAACCAGGTCTTACAATTCAAATACATGTTACAAGATTACGAAATATAGCTTTATTTTGCTAAAAATATTAGTAAAATAAAGTATAACAAATTGATAGATAACCTTATAAATAAATTGTAATTATTCAGACTAACTATTAAGCAGGAAGTTCTTTCCACTCCCAATCGAAGGACATGGAAACCGCCAAATGGTCGGATAGGGCAGCCCCGGCCTGATTGGTAAAATGGGAAATCTCCACCTCATAGGTCTTAGGGATCAAAGTCAGCTTATCCCCATTTCTAAAAAAGATCTTGTCCAGACTTTCGGTGTCATTTGTCAGGGAGAGCATGTGCTGGGCAATGAATTTCGGGATGATCTCCGGAAATGTACCGTTGCGGAGATGGGTCACCCATCCATCCGACAATCCGGTATTCACTAAAAATTCATGGAGATTATCGCGTTTATAAGCATAATGGGCGTTGAAATCCCCCATTACGATCAAGGGTTTTCCGACAGAATGTTCTTGGATATAGGCCGCTAATTGACGGATGTTTTCTCTTCTTGCTTTTGCCGCACGCGCTACATCACTGGAATTGGCATGCACATTATAAACATCGATAAACACATGCTGATCCAATTGGATTTTGGCAAAAGTGAATCCCTTCACGGTCCAACAATCCGGACCACTACAATGCCGCCAAGGAATACGACGGTATTCTACAATCGGATATTTGGATAGGGTATTCAAGCCATCACCCAAAGGGATTTTTCCTTTATGCACCGTGCGGTAGGGATGTTTGTTCAGGGAATAGAAGGCCGAATTGTAATTGAAGTCTTCCTGTACATTCACGATGTCAAATTCCTCCACCTTTTCACCAATCTCCGTGATACTGACTCTTCTAGGGGTTTTTGCGGCTGAGATGCCTTGGGGTAATCCGGCAATATTATAGGTCAGCACCTTAATATTGCCTTTTGAAAGTTGGCCGTCTTTGTCTTCATCTGGCGTTAATTCTACCAGGGTTAATTTTCGTCTTAGTTTTTTGAAAATCAATAAGACTACAATAATCAGAACAACCAGTATATATACTATAATCATCAACAAACTATTATGGGAATAAAGATAACCTGATTGGATTACCTAAATCTTTATTTTATGTTAAGTTATCCTTATTCCTTTGATGACGTTAAAATCTTATTCTTGATCAGGCTTATCCTTATTAGGTTTTTCCTTTTTCTCTTCGTTGATATTCTTCAAATCTTCATACGGGTTTTCCTCCGCCTCATGGACCTCTTTGTAAACAACTTCTTCCTTCGTTTGATTGCCTTGCTCATCGGTAGTTACCTTCACATCCATTTCAATTTTCTTTTTGTTCTTAGGCGTTCTGACAATTCCCCATTTCATCAACAACTCCTGGGTGGAGTTCTTTTTGAGGTGCAGTTTTTCAGGTTCACCGATCAAGAAACCAATCGCCTGCATACCAGGAGAGGCATCGAAAATAACCTTCAAGGTAGCAATCAACGGTAGGGCAAGGATCAATCCGGCCAATCCGAATAGCATACCACCCAATAAAATACCTATAATGGCCATCAACGGATTGATGCTTACTTTACTGCCTACTATATTAGGGGTGATGATGTTTCCTTCCAAAAATTGCACCACCTGGAACCAAGCGACCACACCTAATGCATACCAAGCACTATCCTTGGTAGCCAAGGCAAATAAGGCGGGCAGGATGGACCCAATGGCAATACCAATATAAGGCAATAGCATTAACAAGGATGCCAAGGACCCAAAGAACCAAGCATAGTCAATGCCCATGGCCATTAAACCTACGGTATTCAGCACCGCTACGATCCCCATTACGGTGATCAGACCGACCAGGTAACTCTGTACAACCTCATATATTTTGTTCAATACCTCATTCACCTTGTGTTGAGGTGTAGATTTGAAGGCCTTGAAGAAAAATTCCCGAAAGAAATCACGGTAGTACAATAAGAAGAAACTGAATAACGGAACCAAGATGGCACTACCCAGTAGGTTACCGATGGAGCCAAAAGTGGAGGTTAATGTCCCGGCCATATTCTCCATGGATTTATTTCCCTGCTCGCGGAGTTTTTCCATCACCTCTGTCTTCTCAACACCAAACTGACTACTGATCCATTCCTGGCCGCGCTCCAGAACCGATAGCACTTTGTCCGTTATCGCCGAAGCATCTTTTCCGATGATGATACTTTCATGCACAATAAACCAAAAAAGCCCAGAAATGACCGCGATAGCGACCAGAACTGCTAGAATGGACGAAAATGCTTTCCCTAGATGCAGGCGGTCGAAGAACCTTGCCAAGGGATAGAGAGAAATGGAGATAAGGATGGAGAATAATAGTGGTAATAAAACACTTTGCGTAAAATACATCAAAGCTATGATTAATACCATCGCCAATAAGCTTGCAGAAAGCTCCATGGCATAGGGTCTTTTGGTCTGATTTTTTTCCATATGGTCTTTATAACGTGTTAGGCAATTTTTTGTTTTTCCTTTCCCAATATAAAACATATAAAAATGCAAAGAAAATAACGATGGCATTTCCATACATGATTCCTGGGATTCGCGATATCTGATCGTGATAAATATATCCTGCAAATACTGCGCCACCACCGATACCGGCCTCTAAGGCAATATACATGGTTGCCATGGCCTTACCGCGGTATTGCGGAAGGGAAAGATCGATGGTCCAGGCATTCACGGCAGGCGAAAATATCCCCGTACCTATCCCATAGATACAGGCACCAATGATCAGGTGCAGAATACTGTCGCTAAAACCGATGTATAGGACGGAGATTGTAACAATCAATAAACCTACTTTCATCACGGAAATCCGACCATAACGGTCTGCCACTTTCCCGGATACCATCCGTATGGCGACGGACGCAACGGTATAGGCCGTGAAGAAGAGGCCTTTGTTCTGTATCCCCAAATGTTCACTCCAATCGGGAATAAGGGTCAGGATAACGCCATAAGCGGTATAAGAGAACAGAGTCACTATCCCCGCCGGGATGACCCGAAGTTCGATGATGTCCCTCCGCGAGATCTTCAGCATTCGCCGATGGAATTTTTGCTTATCCTTTAAGGTCTCCTTCATGTTCATGACGATGATGATGGACAGGAAGGCGAAAGCAGAAGAGCTGTAGAACATGGTGTTCAGGTCGGCAACCATGGCAATATAACTTCCGATGGCAGGTCCAACCGCGCCCCCAATACTAAAGCATAGCCCATGCATGCCCAATGCTTCGCCCCAACGTGTAGAAGGAATAATATCGGCTATATAGGCAGAAGTTGCCGTAGGTTTGAAACCGGTGGAGAATCCATGCACCAATCGGAGAAGAAAGAATCCGGCCACACTGGTCAAGATAGGGTAGAGGAATCCACAGAGCACACATACGATGGATCCGATCGCCATCACGGGAACACGACCCCATTTATCGGTCAAACGACCACTGAAAGGTCTGGAAATTCCGGCTGTCAAAGTGAATAATCCAATGATCAGGCCTTTATGTTCCGCTCCGCCCAAGGAACTTAAATAGTTGGGCAGTTCGGGGATGATCATGTTGAAGCTTGCTGAAAAAAGCAAGGAACTCAGGCAAAGTAACCCAAATTGTAAGGTATATAAGGGCCTTTGATCTTCCTCCGCAGCATTCTCCATCATATTATCTTAGTTTTTGTCTTGTTAATTCTGAACAGAATATGGTAGTCGCCACAGCAACATTCAATGATTCGGCAGCACCGACCCGTGGAATGGTCACCTTTTTCTGGATTTTCGGGATCAGATTCTTCCGAATGCCATTCCCTTCATTGCCCATGATGATCAAGCCTTGCTTACCAAAATCAGTATCATAGATGGAATCGCCATCCAATAAGGCACCGAAGGTGGGCAACTGGTTTTCTTCCAAAAAGGATTCGATATCCAGGTAATGGATCTTGATCCTGGAAAGGGAACCCATGGTTGCCTGTACTACCTTGGGATTGTAGGCATCCACCGTTCCTTGGGAGCAGATCAGGTGCTCGATGCCGAACCATTCTGCGGTGCGGATGATTGTACCTAAGTTGCCTGGATCTTGCACATCATCCAAGATCAAGCTGTGTTTGTTTGCAAGGATAGCAGGGTCTAGATCGTCCTCCGCAGGGATTTCCACCGTCGCCAATGCCCCTTGTGGATTCTTAAGGCTACTGATTTTTCCAAATTCCGCTACAGTGACTTCTTCCAGTTTTATATTTTGAGGGATTTTCCCCAATTTTGCAGCGGCATCTGCCGTCGCCCATATTTTTTGTATCTTGTAGGATGAGCCAACAAATTCCATTACGGACTTAATTCCTTCCACTACAAATAATTGATGCTGGGTACGAAATTTTTTATGCTGCAATGACGTAATTAAACTGATTTGTGCTTTTGACAACATGGGACGAATGACTAAAAAAAGAAGTTTGTTTATTTTTGCAAGTATAACGTTTTTGTTGCTATTTTTTGCAGCATGTCGTTCAGCGAAGTACTTGGAAGAAGACCAAGCCTTGGTGACGGATGTAGATATCAACGGTGTCAATCAACAATTGAAGGAAAGTGCCGGTCAATACGTGGCCAATGATATTCGCCCTAATTCCCCCTTATATTTAACCATTTACAATATTTTCAATACCCGTGATGGAGCCTATAAAACGGATGGAATTAAAAACGTAGGTGAAGCCCCACGGATTTTGGATTCTGCCCTGGTGGAACTTTCCGCCAACCAGATCCAACGTTTCCTGCAGACCAAGGGATATTTCAATGCCCAGGTGAAACCCCAGGTTTTGATCAAAAACAAAAAAGCGAGAATTGAATTCAATACGGAACCTGGCCAAGGTTACCTGGTCAATGCTATCAACCGGGAGGTGCAGGATCCAGAAGTGGATCGGATCTATCAAGAGGAGGTCGTTCCTGGCAGCCTCGTGAAAGTTGGCAAGCGATATGATGCTGCCGATCTTTATCTGGAAAGGGAAAAATTATATACCAGTATGCGTGAGCGTGGGTACTATGATTACCTACGGCAGTATATGCGTGTTGGTGTGGATACCATAGGTCTTCAACATAAAACCGATCTTTCCATTCAGGTTTCCAACCCAAGTGATTCTTCAGCACATCAGATCTACCACATCGATTCGGTGTATTTCCGAGTGGAAGCTGCCGATCCATCCCTGCGGAAAAATGAAGAAGCTTACCTAGATACCCTTCGTAAGATCGTTTATCTAGATGAGACCGGTAAGTTTCGCTTATCGCCTTTATCCCGCTATGCGTTCTTACGTAGAGGACAGAAATACAATAGCGAAAACGAGGAACTGTCTTACGATAGGCTCTATGAGATGAATGGTTTCCGGTCGGTCAAGATCAACTACCAAAAAAAGGATTCCGCGTTGTTGGATGTTTATTATAACCTCATTCCTCGTGCGGCCATGAGCAATCAGATGGAAGGAGAATTTACTTTCAGTTCGGGGATGAGCGGTTTCAACGTGGGAAATACCTTTGCCCACCGAAATGTGTTCGGTGGTTCGGAAACCATCGAGGTGCGCATGCGCTACGGGGTACTTTTTGATTCCAGACTACCGGGAAGTTTGTCGGACAAGATCTTCAACAATGATTTCCAGATCGGGGTCAACCTGTCCTTTCCACGCATATTGGCGCCTTTCCGCGTTCGCAGTGTTGGACGTTTTGGACTTCCAAGAACCACGATATCCTCCAGTCTGCAGTTGTTTTTCCAGGATCAGACTTATGCCAACCGTTATTTTATCAACAGCTTGAACTACCAATGGTACGAAGCGACCAACAAGATGCATAGTTTCACGCCTGTAGTGATAGAATACCGTGATGGCCGATTGAACGAATCCTTTATGAATAACCTGATCGAACAGGGTTACGAGCTGTATGTGCGTAGTAACAATCGTCGATATTTTGGATTGGGTTCACAATATGCCTACACCTATAATGCGCCAAAATTGACTTCCAAAGAAAGCTTCAGCTATTTCCGTGGCGCAGCGGATATCAGTGGTAACCTTTTGGGGCTATTGTCCAATACCCTCAACCTGCGGACCAATGATAAGGGCGAGAAGTTATTGTTCGGCGTTCCTTATCTGCAATATGTGAAGGGCGAAGTCGATTACCGTTGGTATAAATTCCTGGGCGGTAATAAACAATTTGTATTTCGCTTTAATTCGGGGGTGATTGTGCCTTATGGTAACAATTCTACCTTGATCATCTTTGAAAAGAGTTTCTTTTCAGGCGGTATGAACGGTATCCGTGCTTGGCAGGCCAGAACATTGGGGCCAGGGGGGTATAACCGCTCCACCAAACCGGAGAATATCCGATTGAACCTCCGCAACCTGGATCAGCTGGGGGAGGTAAAGATCGAAACCAATGCGGAATATCGCTTCCGGATGTTGAATAACTTCTTCGGCGCCAAACTTAATGGAGCTACTTTTATCGATGCCGGAAATATTTGGCGATTGCGTAAGGACGATTTCAATATCGATGGGGAATTTGTCGGAAGTAAGTTCCTATCCCAAATGGCCATAGGTACCGGTTTTGGATTGCGTGTGGATATGGATTATTTTACCATCCGCTTAGATGCGGGTTTGAAGGTCAAAGATCCGCAGTTCCGTGGTAAAGAACAATGGGTCATCAGGCATCTGTTTGATTCCAAGGATTTCAAAAACCAATATGCACTGAGCAACCGCCCAGACCGCTATAATTTTATCCAATATAATTTTGGTGTTGGAATGCCTTTTTAAACGATGGTAAGCCTTGCGAAGATCGTTTAAATCAGATCTTTCAAACCAAGTATGGTACTTTCGATCAGCTGTTTTACATCTAATCCTTTGCTATAATTCAAATAGAAGTACACCAAGGCAATAATCAAAAGGGTGATCAGGAATCGCTTTAATTTATATGCGATGAATAAGACCAGCAATGGAACGACGATCAGCAGAAAACCAGAGATCTTGTAAGGGCTTATCCCTTTTTCGGTTACCCGAAGAAAAAATAATTTCCCGATTTCCTTACTTCCCGATTTATGCTTGAAAAAAACAAATGTCGAGGATTCGATGGGGTTGCTTGTAACAGCCACTCCATCTGTAAAACGCAGATCTTGCTGGAAACCATTGATCGTGAACTTGTAATCACCGTTCACCTGATTATTGGTTTTTTCAAGTGAATCCGTGGCAATAATAGCGAGTTTTCCATTCTGAGAAAGATTTTCTTTCACCATGAAATCATTAATACTTGCTTGTTGAGCCGTACCAGTGAACGGAAAAATCATAGCCATTGCTAGTATCAAGCAGATTATCCAGCTGTTTTTCATGATGCAATGATACAAAATAGATAGGAATCTTCTTATCTTTGCAGACATTATTAAATAAAAGCAAAATTATATGTTGCAGTTAAATTACATCCGTGAGAACAGGAATGAAGTAGTTGAAAGACTTGCTGTAAAGAATTTCAACGATGCAGAATTGGTAGATCAGATCATTGCCTTAGACGAGCAACGTCGTAAGGTTCAAAATGAATCGGACTCCATCGCAGCTGAAGCCAACTCCTCTGCAAAGCAAATTGGAGATTTGATGCGCCAAGGTAAGAAAGAAGAAGCCGAAGCTATCAAATCGCGTTCCGCAGCATATAAAGAACAGATTAAAAACTTACAGGATACCTTGGAGCAGGTAGAGCAGGATTTGCAGTCTAAACTCGTGCAATTACCTAATTTACCATACCATATGGTACCAAAAGGATTGACCCCGGAAGATAATGAAGTGGTATTGACCAATGGAGAAATTCCAGCATTGGGTACTGATGCACTTCCACACTGGGAGTTGGCCGCGAAATACGATATCATTGATTTTGAGTTAGGAACCAAGATTACAGGAGCCGGCTTTCCGGTGTATAAAGGAAAAGGTGCTAGATTGCAAAGAGGATTGATCAATTTCTTTTTGGATGAAGCGACCAAGATGGGCTATGGTGAGGTGCAGGTTCCGATCGTTGTGAATGAAGCTTCGGCCTATGCAACGGGACAATTGCCGGATAAAGAAGGGCAGATGTACCATGTAACGCAAGATGAGCTATACATGATCCCAACGGCTGAGGTGCCGATCACCAATATTTACCGTGATGTTATTGTTAAAGCGGAAGATTTTCCGATCAGACATTGTGGATATACGCCTTGTTTCCGTCGTGAGGCAGGATCTTATGGCGCGCATGTGCGTGGTTTGAATAGGTTGCACCAGTTTGATAAGGTGGAATTGGTTCAGATTGTTCACCCAGAGAAATCTTATGAGACCTTGGAGGAAATGAGTACGTATGTACAGTCTTTATTGCAGAAGTTGGGATTGCCTTATCGTGTGTTGAGGTTGTGTGGTGGAGATATGAGTTTTGCCTCTGCGATGACCTATGATATGGAGACTTATTCTGCTGCGCAGCAACGTTGGTTGGAGGTTTCTTCTGTTTCTAATTTTGAGACTTATCAATCGAATAGGTTGAAGGTAAGATTTAAGAATGAAGACGGGAAAACTACTTTAGCGCATACATTGAATGGTTCTGCATTGGCTTTACCAAGAATTGTAGCGACGCTATTGGAGAATAACCAAACTGATAAAGGGATTAAGATTCCGGATGTATTGGTGCCTTATGTAGGCTTTGAGTATATTGATTAAGGGATTTTACCCGTCATTGCGTGGCTCTGCGTCATTGCGAGGCTTTGCGTCATTGCAAGGAACTTTACCCGTCATTGCGAGGAACGAAGCAATCTTTACACTAATCCAAAGATTGCTTCGTCATACCTCCTCGCAATGACGTACCTCCTCGCAATGACGGAAAGTCTATCATCTAATATCTCTCATCTATTATCTCTTTAAAAGGCTCCATCCTCACCAAATACTGATCATTCTCATCCTCAAAAAGGATCTGAACCACCCATCCCTCTTCCCGCGCTATTTTGATCAAAGTCTGCTGATCAATATACAACCACTTAAACAGATCCCCCTTCTGTTCCTTATACTCATATTGAAAATTGATCTCCCCAAAATAATGCTCCGGCCTTTTGATCTTATATTCTTCATATAAATAAGAAATATCCGAGCTATCAAACAGCAACTGCCCTCTATCCGACATCAATGTTTTGGCATGTTGAAGCACCTTCCGAAATCCCTCCAAAGTCCCAGCAATCCCGATTCCGTTCATCAAGAATAACAAAGTATCATACTTTTCTTCACCCCCATATTGGAAAAAATCCCCATGCACCACTTTCCCAACACCTCTTTCCCGCATGATATTACAAGCGATCTCTGAAATCTCCAATGCCGTCACATCAAATCCTTTTTCCTGAAGGTATAAAGCATGAACACCTGTTCCTGCCCCCACATCCAACACCTTACCATCACATAACGACAAGGCGATAAATTCCAATTCCGGGATATCCTCATCTTGCCTGTAAAAAACCTCCACAGGCATTTCCTCGATATCGCCATAACTGCTATGCAACAATAGGGGATGGCTCAGTTCACCCTTTTCCTTATAATCAAATAAGGCATCGCCATATACATCTCTACTCATGTTCCTGGATATTTAAGAATCGCTTCGCCATTTTTATTTCTTCTGGATCACCGGTGTGTTTATTCGGCTCGTCAGAAAGTTTGATAACCGGTGTCCATTCCCCTTCATCAGGATAGGCTTCCGTCATTTTCAGCACGATATTCATCCGCGGTAGTCCCACATCATTGGTGAAATCTGTTCCGATACCAAAGGAATGGCCGATTTTATCCTGGCTGAATTTCACGATCTTCACCACCTTTTCATAATCCAATCCATCGGAAAAGATTATGGTCTTGGTCAAAGGGTTGATCCCTCTGCTTTTATAATGATCGATGGTCTTTTGTGCAAACTCAATAGGGTCACCACTATCATGCCTTACCCCATCAAATAATTTGGACAGTTTTTTATCAAACTGTTTGAAGAATACTTCGGTGGTATAGGTATCAGATAAGGCGATCCCCAAATCCCCTCGATACACGTTGGACCAGTTCTCCAGCCCAAGCAGGTTCGCCATTTTATAACCATATTTCGCAGCATGGAACATAAACCATTCATGGGCATGCGTGCCGATCGGTTTTGTTTCATATTTCATGGCAAAATGAACATTGCTGGTACCGATGAAGGTATTGGATTTATGGGATTTCAATGCTTTGATCACCAAATCATGCACGGCGGAAGAATGTCTACGTCGTGTTCCAAAATCGGCAATGGTGATGTTCAGCTTATCGTATTTGTCCATCTTATCATTTACGATCTTCATGACCTCTTCATCGTCCACCCTTTGCATGCCGGTCATTTCATAATACAATTCGCAGATCAGGGCCATCAAAGGCACCTCCCAAAGAATGGTCCTGTACCAATATCCCTCGATCTTGACGATCAGATCATCTCCCTTTTGGGTAATCTTCACCTCATCCGGGTCGTACTGGTAACCTTGGAGAAAATCAAAATAGGTAGGATCGATGTAGGGACATGTTTTTGAAAAAAAGGTTTTCTCGGCTTTGGTTAATTTCAAATCGGCCATCTTATCCACTGCCTCTCTGAATTTCGCTGCAAATCCTTCCGGAAATTTATGTTTACCACGATTGATGAACTGGTATCTCGCTTTTGCTTTTGGAAACAACTTAACGACAGCGTATTGCATCGTGAATTTATAGAAATCGTTGTCTAAAATGGATTTTAGTTTTGCCATTAGGTGTGATTTATGCTTTTCTGTTCCTTACAATTTAGTAAAAATAGAAGAATTTCGGGTTTTTAGCAGCATATTTCCGAATTATGAAATCGAGTTACCCTCGAGGCTTAAGCAGGTTGTAAGTAATTTGCAAGTGAGGTGTAAGTGTATAAAGTCACTTCCAAGTCACTTACACCTCACTTAGATCTCACTTGCAGCGCGATTCCAAATGGTGAAAAATTCGGTTGAATTTACCAAGATCCTTATCTCTCCAACCATACAAAAAAAGGCCGTATACTGATGTGTATACGACCTCTTTAAAATTTATTTCGACTAAATGTATGTATTATCTTCTTCCTGAATTTCCTCGTTCCGAACGGCCAGAATTACCACCGCCATTAGATCTTGCGGCAGGTTGGCTAGAACGGCTTGAGCTTCTTTCCACAGTTGGTCTACTTTGAGAACCTCTTGACTGAGATTGATTACTCGTTTGGAAAACACGGTTCTGCGTTTGTGGTCTGCTTGAACGTTCCATTTGTTGAGAACGCTGCGGACGACTTTCCTGACGTGGAGCTGCTTGCCTTGGAGATGATTGTCTTGGAGCAGACTGCCTTGCAGTTTCTTGTCTCGGTGCTGATTGTCTAGCAGTTTCTTGTCTCGGAGCAGTCTGTCTTTGTTGACTTCTGCTCATCGATTCGCTTCTTCTTGACTGTTCAGTGGGACGAGTCGTTGTACTTCTTGTGTTTCCTTGAGAACGCTCGGTTCTATTTCCTTGAGAACGTTCAGTTCTATTATTAGCGTTGTTAGAGTTGCCAATACGCATCACACGTTGACCGTTTTCATCCTTAGTAATATTATAGTTTCCACTTCTTGAAGATGAACGAGAACTTGAACCTCTATTACCTTCTGAACGAGAGATAGTACCTCTATTACTTTCTGAGCGAGAACTTGAGCTTCTATTACCTTCTGATCTAGAGATGGTACCTCTATTGTTTGAAGGGCTACCTATTCTTGCTGAACGGTTAGCTCTAGCAGAGTTTCTATCCGGACGGTACATATCTACCGAGTTTCTTCCAACACGAGTTATAGAACGGTCGCGGCTAAAATTCACATTTCTTACATCTACACGTCTACCAAGTCCACGTTCGATATCACGACGTGATGGTCCACCATAGTAATGGTTGTTATTAACGATATAGGTGTTGTTGATAATCGTAGTTCTGTTATAGATATTACGGTTTCCGTAAGACCAGTAACGAGACATGTGGTTATCATAGATACGACCGGTAGGTAGGAATAACCAAAGATTAATCGGTAAACCAATATTAACGGTTACAGAAATACCAGGCGACATTGGAGCCCAACCGTAGTATCCACCACCATTACGCCAATTTACCCAAGCCGGTCCCCATTCATATCCAGGGATCCAGGCCCAGCCACGATGGTTACGGTGAATCCAACGACCATAGTGGAATGGAGCCCATCCCCAGTCGTAATTAGAAACCCATGTGTTACCATATTCGGTCATGGTCCAATAGCCATTGGTTCCATAAGGACGAAAATCGCGTCCTTCATTAGGATACCAAACATCACCATATTCTGGGTCTCTATCCCAGTCGCCATAGGGGCTTAATTCATGATAGAAGTCATCAAATTCCAAATCATCCTCATAATAACCTTGGGCGGCTGCATTTTTTGCAGAAAAAACAGCAAATAGCATGAATAAAATTCCTGCAAAAATTGGCGAAGTGTTTAAATTTTTCATATGCCAACCAAATTAAGTTTTCGCTTATTTTGTAAGTATGACCTTAAACGAGAAGGAAAGGTTTAATAGTATAATTTTTTTGTCAAACTTTTTTGGCTCAATTGCTGTATTAAGGAATAATGGCTTTGAGAAATTTTGGGAAAAAATAAATTTGTACATTTGCCAACGAATATTACCAATGCTGGAAAACAGGAAGAGTAACATAATCATTCATTAATGGCAAAAAAGATAGAGACCTTACTCCTTGAATTTGCGAAGATCCATCGATTCTTGATGCGCTTCTTCCGCGAAGTGGTAAGTCCCCCATTTGAGTTTAAGGAAATTATCCGTCAGTGTTATGAAATCGGATGGAAGTCATTTCCCTTGATTAGTTTAACCGGATTTATTGTGGGCTTTGTATTTACAAAACAATCCCGACCTTCTTTGGAGGATTTTGGGGCCACATCCTGGCTTCCGAACCTGATCTCCATTGCCATCGTGAGGGCATTGGCACCTTTGGTAACCGCCTTGATCGCATCGGGTAAGGTGGGGTCGCAGATCGGTGCCGAATTAAGTTCCATGAACGTAACGGAGCAGATCGATGCGATGGAAGTTTCTGGTACCAATCCTTTCAAATTTTTGATTGCCAGCAGGATCCTTGCTACCACCTTGATGATTCCTGTTTTGTGTTTTTATGTGGCAGGTATTGGTTTAGCAGGTGGTTATTTAAGTATCATCTCTAAGGATCAGTTAAGTATATTGAGTTTTATTACACAAGTCTTTGAATCCATCACCGCGAAAGATGTATTTGCGATGGTGTTCAGAGCAGTGGTATTTGGTTTTACGATTGGATTTGTAAGTACATATGTAGGTTATTATTCTACAAAAGGTACTGAAGGTGTGGGTAAAGCGGCCAAT
This sequence comes from Sphingobacterium sp. CZ-2, assembly GCF_004526235.1. Lineage (GTDB taxonomy): Bacteria > Bacteroidota > Bacteroidia > Sphingobacteriales > Sphingobacteriaceae > Sphingobacterium > Sphingobacterium tenebrionis. The sequence goes on from NZ_CP038159.1 coordinate 2,417,979, forward strand.
GCGGCGGTTGTTGCCTCCATGTTCATTGTATTTATTGAAGAATTGCTGATCGTACAGATTCTAGCCTTAATAGGATAACATGGAACAGAAAAAGAACGTAGAGATCGATTATAATGATGCCGTGATTCATGTAGACCATGTGAGCAAATCATTTGGAGACCTGCATGTACTGCGTGATGTCGACCTGAAATTGTACAACCGCGAGAACCTGGTTGTTCTTGGGCGTTCTGGTACCGGTAAATCCGTATTGATCAAATTGATCTCCGGATTGTTGAAACCAGATGCTGGAGATATCCATGTTTTGGGCGAGGTGGTCAATCATCTAAAAGAAAAAGAATTAAGGGAACTTCGATTGCGGATTGGATTCTCCTTTCAGAATAGTGCCTTGTATGATAGTATGACGGTTAGGGAGAACCTAGAGTTTCCTTTGGTGAGAAACAAAAGAAACCTAACCAGGGCAGAGATCAACAAAGAAGTGGAAGATGTATTAGATGGCGTTGGGCTATTGCGCACGATCAACCAAATGCCATCCGAACTGTCCGGTGGACAACGAAAAAGGATCGGTATTGCGCGTACCTTGATTTTAAGACCCGATATCATGATGTATGATGAACCAACGGCGGGACTTGACCCGATTACCTGTTTGGATATCAATTCCCTGATCAATGAGGTTCAGGAACGGTATAAAACATCATCCATTATCATTACCCATGACTTGGCCTGTGCAAAAATGGTCGGTGACCGAGTGGCCATGTTATTGGACGGACGTTTTGAACGAGTAGGTAAATTTTCGGAAATATTTGATACAGAAGATGAAAGGGTGAAACCTTTCTATGATTATAATTTTATTGTATAACAGAGTTTATGGCAACAACAGATAGAAAACGATCCATAATCGTTGGTTTGTTCACCTTTATTGGATTAATCATTTTAGTGGCTGGTATCTTGGTTTTGGGTACTCAACAGAATAAATTCAGTAAGAATTTAACAGTTACGACCTATTTCAAGGATGTTAAAGGACTGAAAGTTGGAAACAATGTTTGGTTTTCCGGTGTAAAGGTTGGGATTATCAAGGAGATCAGTTTTGAGAGTGTAGAGAATGTGAAGGTGGTTCTGAATGTAGAGGAAAAATCGAGTCAATTTATCCGCAAGGATGTTATTGCGACCTTAAGTTCAGATGGTTTGATCGGTAATGCGATCATCAGTTTGGTGGGTGGTTCCGAAGCTTTCCCACAGATTGAGGACAATGATGTCATCAAATCCGGAGTTTCTGGTGGTATGGATGCCATGTTGGCAACCCTACAGGTTAACAATGAAAACCTATTGGAAATCACCAAGAACTTTGCCTTGTTATCTAAACAGATTTTGGATGGAAAAGGAACAGTAGGTGCGCTGATGACGGATGATGAGATTGCCAATAACCTGAAGAAAACCGTTGTTTCCTTGAATGGAACCATGACTACAGCTAATGCAGCGGTAAATAATTTATTGACCTTATCTCAGAAATTGAACAACAACGAAGGATTGATTCATGATTTAACCACCGATAAAGAGGTTTTTGCGAGTTTGAGACAATCTGCAGCACAATTGCAGGGAGTAACTCAAACGGCATCTGCTTTGATGGCCAACCTGAATGAAACAACCGCTCGATTGAACGATAAGGATAATGCGATCGGTGTGTTGACCAACGATCCAGAGGCTGCCAATGAGATCAAGCAGATCCTACGGAACCTGAACATGGGTTCGGCGAAGTTGGATGAAAATATGGAAGCTCTTCAGAGTAACTTCTTATTGCGTGGATTCTTCAAGAAAAAGGCGAAAGAAGAAGCTGAAGCAGGCGTAGATAGCTTAAAAAATTAAGCTTAGATGATTACAGAAAATGATATCCTTTTTGAGGATAACCATCTTATTGCCATTAATAAACAAGGTGGTGATATTGTTCAGGTAGATAATTCAGGTGATCCTTCGATGGAGGATATGCTGAAGGTTTTCCTGGCGAAAAAATATAATAAGCCCAATGATGCATTTGTTGGGGTGATCCACCGCTTGGATCGTCCGGTAAGTGGGATGATTTTATTTGCCAAGACCAGCAAGGGTTTGGATCGAATGAATCGGCTGTTCCATGATCGTAAGGTCAGTAAAACTTATTTAGCTGTTGTTCGCGAAAAGCCTAAGTCGATGAAAGGGACTTTGAAAAACTGGTTGTTGCGGGACAGGAAGAAGATGGTGACCAAAGCCTATGATCGGGAAGTGAAGAACGGGAGTTATGCGGAGTTGGATTATGAGGTAGTGGGAGCTTTGGATGGGTTTTATCTGTTGAAGATCAATCCGTTGACTGGAAGGACACATCAGATCCGGAGCCAGCTTTCTTTTATGGGCTGTCCGATCGTGGGGGATAATAAGTATGGGTATCCTCGCGGAAGCCAGTTAAGGACTATTTGTTTGCATTCGAGGTCTTTGGCGTTCAAGCATCCGGTGAAGGAGGAGGAAATGATCGTGAAGGCACCATTGCCGAAGGATGGTTTCTGGGAGAAATTCAATGTTTTGTTGAAGGAGGATATCTGATTGTTGGTCTGCTAAGATCTGATCGTTGGTCTCCTGTGGATGTTTGATATTAGTTAAGATTTATACGTAACTTTATACCATGAAATATTTAAGAGCCCTGAAGTTGAGTCTAATTGCTTTGATGCTTTGTTTGTCTTTTGTTTCTGTGCCTACGGTTAGTTCGGCGCAATGTGCGATGTGTTCATTAAATGCAGAGAACAGTACAAAGGATGGCAATACGCAAGGGAAGGGATTGAATGCGGGGATATTGTTCCTATTGGCGATGCCATTTCTTTTTGCCGCTGGTATGGGAATTCTTTGGTACAAGAAATACAGAACACCTTCGGAGAAGTCTGGGTTTAAGATGACGGAAGGGTTGGAGAAGTAACTTTGTTAGGGGGGGCGCGTCATGGGCCGCCCCCCGTCATTGCGAGGAACGAAGCAATCTTTTGATTAATTTAAAGATTGCTTCGTCGTACCTCCTCGCAATGACGGAATGATTCCTCGCAATGACGCAGAGCCTCGCAATGACAGGGAAACTTACCTACTCCTAATTTTAATCCTACTCATGATTAATATACTGCATCGTACTATCAAAAATAAACGCCTTATCCGGAAACTGCGCACCAATAACAGCTTGAATTTCCTGCAAAACCTCCTCTTGAAACTCCACAATCTCTTTTTCGCTATTCAACGTCACCTGCATACAATAAGTCTGGCCTTCATGCGGCGAATTCAACATCTTCAAAAATTTGATGTTCTTGCCTTCATGCGCCTTCAATTGAGTCCTGATCCAAACCAGCAGATCATGATGAACGCTGTCCTCCATAATGATGGAAATGTTATATAGAAACATAAAATATGATTTTGATATCTGCTGTAAAATTAAGGTTGCAAAAGTAACTTTTCCGTATTTTTTTTTAATATTTGAGAAAGGGATAAAATAGTATATGAAAGGGAATGCTTTGATTTTTGTAATAATCTTGCTTGGGATGTTTATTTCTTGTAAGCAATCGGACAGAAATCAACCGATTATCCCCGTGGAAGATTTCTTTGTAAAACCCGATAAGGGATCTTTCAAATTATCACCTGATGGCAGCAAAATTGGCTATCTGGATGTACATGACCATTGTAAGAATATTTTTATCCTGGATCTACAAAACCCCGATTCATCCAAGCAACTGACCTATCAGGCCGACCTGAATGTGCAGAGCTTCTTTTGGCTGGATAACAAACAGATTGTCTTTTCCAATACCCAATCAGCGGCAGATAGCCTCCGATTGTTCTATATTGATGTGAAGACCGAAAAACGGTCCCCATTATTATCGCCCCAGAAGTCAAGGTTAAGATGGATCAATCCCATCAAAGTGAATAATGGTGCTGTTACTGTGGCGATGAACAAACGGGATTCTTCTCTTTTCGATCTCTATAAAATCTATTTTGATGGTCGTAAAGAGGAATTGGTCTACAAAAATCCGGGCAATATTGTTTCTTGGATCGGCTCGCCGGATGGGGTGGTGAGATTGGCAATGACCAGTGACAGCGTACAGGAATCCGTGCTATACCGTGCCTCCGAAAGCGCAGCTTTTAAGGAGGTCATGCAGAACAATTTTGAAACGATCTTCATTCCATTGGGTTTCAAGAAAGGCGCTATGGAAACCGTATATGCCCTATCCAATCAGAACAGAGATAAACTTGCTTTGGTCGAATTTGATGCAAGTCAAGGAAAAGAGGATAAATTACTGTTCATGGAAGAAAAGGGAGATCTATCCTCCGAAGGATATTCCCATCAGGTTCAAGAAATGGCTTTCACCTCTTCTTTTACCAATAAATATGAAAAGCGCTTCTTCAATCCCGTGTACGAAGATGTGTATAAAGACCTGAAAAAGAAATTCGATGATTCGGAAATTGGTTTTGTGGATGCAGATCAGAAACTGGAAGGTTTCATTGTACGTGTTTATAGCGACATCCATCCAGGGGAGATCTACTATTATAACCGCTTGTCCAAAACCTACAAATTATTGACAGAGGATAATCCGAAATTGAAGGATAAAGACTTCAATAAAATGGAGGAACTGGTTTATCAGACCCGTGATAATAAAACCATCCATGCCTACATTACCTATCCAGGGAATAAAACGAAAGATGTACCTGTTGTGGTATTGGTCCATGATGGACCGAACCGACGCAGCGATTGGGGCTTTGACCAGGAGGTGCAATTTTTGACCAATAGGGGATATGCAGTCTTCCAGATCAATTATAGAGGTTCTATGGGTTACGGTAAGGAATTCTGGACCGCTGGTTTTAAGGAATGGGGTGGTAAGATCCAATCGGATATCTCCGAAGGGGTAACCTGGTTGATCCATCAGGGGATTGCCGATAAGAACCGTATTGCCATTATGGGCTCCGGTTTTGGGGGTTATTCGGCGCTCTACGCTGCAGCCTTCAATCCAGGATTGTATAAATGTGCGATTTCATCCTCCGGATACAGTAATCTATTTACCTATTTTAGGGAAATCCCAGCCCATTTACAGCATTATGTGCAGTTGTATTATCGGATCATCGGAAATCCGGAAAAGGAATCCGAACTCTTCCAGGCGATCTCACCTGTTTTCCATGCGGATAAAGTAAGAATGCCGGTCCTGTTTTTCCAAGGCGGAAAAGATAAATACAGCTCCGTGACCGATGCGAACCAATTTGTGGGCAAGTTGAAAGCCAACAATGTGCCTGTACGCTATGTTTTCAAGAAGGATGAAGGGAAACGCTTTAGAAACGAGGAGAACGTAGTGGAATACTACCAGGAAATAGAGCGTTTTTTGGCTGAGAATTTGCGTTAATTAACTTAACATGATCAATAGGACCAGTAAATATCGTAAGAACTTAGGTTTATTGATAACCTTTTTCTCCTTTCTGACGATCCTATACATCGTTTCGGTCTTTGTGGCGCGACGGACCATGACGAATTTCGTGGAATCTGAATTCTTTAATAGAAAGGCCGATGTCTTTGATAGCAGCCTAAAAGCCTATAATAATTTCTTCAATAACGATATTCCGGAAGTCTCCAACTACCAAGGTTACCTAGACTCTGTACATGCCATCACCTATGCTGAAAAAATCTTAAGAAAAACCCCTTTCCTGGAGGAAGTGGTCTTCTATGATGTGTTGTTCAGTAATTTAAATGAAGGGGTACGTGGTGTGCGGTTTCAGAACCTATTGATCTATCCTCGATCTATCTTTTCCTTCCACCTGAATGAAGAGAACAAATTGATCAAGAACAGTCTGACCGAAAGCACAAACAGGCCATCTTCGGATGATTTCAACAATATGGCCATCAAAATGGTGAATTTTTTGGAGGTTTTGGATGATTCAACTTCCCTTTCCGAAAATGATATCTATCGGATTTTTTATAATACGATGCCCGGGAAGATCACCTTTTTGAACATCCCTCGGGTAAATGCCCTCCGTGCCTATAAGGGTTTGATGGAGGATACCAGCAACATCTCCCAAGCTTATGACCAGGATTTCTTTGTGTACAAGGTAAATCCGCAGAAGATAAAAATCGTCAATACCCAAGAGCGCTTGTACGAGAAGGTAAGGATTCTGCCGATCGCCAATCCAAACCTGACCGAAGAACCCTCTTATCTTACTACCGATATGCCCTTGCCAAACGCCTTATCGGATTATAAACTGCAGTTTGACTCCTCCGAACAACATCTCCGGGGCGAGATCAACCGCCGATTTTTCCCTGTAGTGTTAGGGATATCTTTAGTTTATTTTATTTTATTGTTAATAATTTACTTGATTTACCGTAATATATCCATCAACAGCAGGCTGTTTCAGCTGCAGTACGACTTCATCAATAACCTGACGCATGAGTTCAAGACCCCGGTGAGCGTGATCAAGATTGCAGGGAATAATATCAAAAGTGCGGAGAAAATATCCGATCAGGAAAGGAATATGTATGGAAGGATCTTGGATCAGGAAGCGGATAAGTTAAATAATTTGATGAATAAACTACTGTCTTTCACGCAGATAGAAAATAAATCCTTAAAATTTAAGGGAGAATACGTGGATTTGAACAGTTTTTGCGAGGAAATATTTGATGCAACACGTTTGAAGTATCCCGATTTAAACCTGAGTTATCGAATTCAGGTGGTGAATCAAATGTATACCGATCCAGTTTTATTGAATTCCGTGTTTCAGAATTTAATCGATAATGCTTATAAATATTCCGAAGTTTCGAGAAAATTTATTGATATTAGTGTTGAGCAAATCAAAAGTAATTTTGTGATCGTGTTTGCCGACAAAGGAATCGGGATTGAAAAACAAGAATTAAAGAATATATTTAAAAAGTTTTACAGAGTAAAGAATCAATTTAATCAGGGTGGCAGTGTTGGATTAGGCTTGGCATTTTGTAAAGAGATTACTGAATTTATGGGTGGAGAGATCAAGGTAAGCAGTGTAAAAGGTGAAGGAACGACATTTACCCTGGTTTTTCCAAAATAATTCGAAGCAAACTATGAATAAAGATATAAAAATTGCAGTTGTTGAAGATGATGATAACTTACGCTTCTTGGTAAGTCATCGCCTCCAGACAGAGAATTTTCAGGTTATTCAATCAAATAATGGTATAGAAGCCGAGAAGATCATCTTGGATGAGCGTCCAGACATCGTTCTGTTGGATTGGATGTTGCCGGGGAAGGAAGGTATTGATGTGTGTGAATCGGTTAGGAAGGCAGGGTTTGAGAACATCATCATCATGATGACGGCAAAATCACAGGACATTGATAAGATTGATGCCTACAGCTTCGGAGTTACCGACTACATCACGAAACCTTTCAACATGGACGTGCTGGTTGCCATGATCGAGAATAAGGTACGCTTTTTCGTGCCGAAATCGCAGAATGAAGTATACCACTTTGGCAATACCGAGCACCATCCGAATGTGCATTCCCTGATCAGGGATGGCAAGAAGATTGAGTTGACCATCTTAGAGAACCGTATCCTACTTCATTTCCTTCAGAATAAGGGCCGTGATATCACGAGGGAAGAATTAATGGAAGTGGTATGGGGCTATAGTTCCAATGTGAATACCAGGACCTTAGATATGCACGTGGTGCGTTTGCGTAAGAAAATCGAGACCAATCCGGACAAACCATTCTACCTACAGACGGTGCGTGGATTAGGATATAAATTTATCAACGACGAGGGCGAGGAAACCGCCTAAAAATTTGTTTTATTAAAATATTTTATATATCTTCGTCAGAAGAGCAAGACCATGTTGTCCTTATTTGGATAGTGTGGTCTTGTCTTTTTTTTGTTAATTAAAATTATTCATTAAAGATCGCGTAAAGGGTTAATATTATGGCAGAAGTAACGTATTACACCGAAGAAGGTTTGACCAAATTAAAGGAAGAACTTCAATACTTAAAAACAGAAGGAAGAGCAAATATTGCGAAGGCAATTGCAGAAGCTCGTGATAAGGGAGATTTGTCGGAAAATGCAGAGTATGATGCTGCAAAAGAAGCTCAAGGGCTTCACGAGGCGAAGATCGCGAAATTGGAAGAGGTTTTGGCCTCTGCACGAATCATCGATGAGTCCAATCTGGACACGTCGAAGGTGCTTGCTCTATCTTTCGTAAAGATTAAAAACAAGAAGACCGGGGCGGTGATGTCCTATCAGTTGGTTTCCGAAACGGAGGCTGACCTGAAGGCAGGGCGTATTTCGGTGAAGTCGCCAATTGCACAGGGTCTTTTAGGCCTGCAGGTAGGTGACGTCGCGAAGGTGGATGTGCCTGCTGGTCAAATGGAATTGGAAGTCTTAGAGATTTCCCGATAAATTTATTCAGGTTATGTGCGGTTTGCCATAACCGTATGTAATTTATGAGAATGCCTCCAAATCTTGGAGGCATTTTTTTTAGCGGTCAAAAAGGCAGTCGAGATGTAGAGAAAATTCTTATCTTTGTTACTCACGAAAAACGAGTAGTTTATGTCTACAATATTTTCAAAAATTATAGCTGGGGAGATCCCAGCGCATAAGGTTGCCGAAAGTAATGATTACCTAGCCTTTTTAGATGTTAATCCATTGGCCGAAGGTCATGTGCTAGTGATACCGAAAAAGGAAACAGATTATATATTCGATATCGCGGATGAAGAATATATGGGTATGTGGGTTTTTGCTAAGATCGTTGCCCAAGGAATCAAGAATGCCTTTCCATGTAAGAAAGTCGGGGTAGCGGTAGTAGGATTGGAAGTGGCACATGCGCACATCCATCTGATCCCTTTGAACAATGTTCATGACATGAACTTTGAAAAACCCAAGTTGAAACTGGAAGATCAATTGATGTCGGATATCGCTGAGAAGATTCGTGAATCAATCTCTTCCATCACAAATCCTGCTTAACTAAAAACATATGCAAGAATACTTGTTGTCTTTTCAACAATTACTAGATGCTGAATATTTATTAAGCCACGGTGGATTTTACATCGTTTGCCTTATTGTATTTGCTGAGACTGGACTCTTTTTTGGATTCTTCCTACCTGGTGATTACCTCCTGTTCCTAGCGGGCCTATTCTGTGCCCTGAATAAAATTGATGTTGACATCGTAACCCTTTATTTTGGTATCCTGGGGGCGGGGATACTCGGTAATTTCACGGGCTATTGGTTCGGTCATCGAACGGGGCCCATGCTATTTAAACGAAAGGATAGCTTCTTGTTCAAGCGCAAATATGTGATCATGGCCGAGGAGTTTTTCCAGAAATATGGCGGAACTGCATTAATCATAGGTCGTTTTGTACCTATTATTCGTACATTTGCCCCGATATTTGCTGGAGTAGTGCAACTTAACTTCAAAAAATTCGTAATCTATAATGTATTAGGGGCGCTTTTATGGGTATCCTTATTGACATTGACAGGTTATTATTTAGGAATAGAATTCCCTTCCATCATTAATTATGTGGAATATATCATCGTAGGATTGATTGCTATTGCATTTTTACCGATTGCGATCGCCCTATTGAAGAAATGGTTGAAGAATCGAAAAACGAAAGACGAAATAAACAAACAGTAGAAAATTAAATGAGTACACAACATCCTTGGCATCAAGTGTCTCCTGGTGAGGACTTACCAAATTCCGTTAATGCCATTATTGAAATCCCAAAAGGTTCAAAAGCGAAATACGAAATCGATAAAGACAGTGGTTTAATCAAATTGGACCGCGTTCTATTTTCATCCGTGATGTATCCAGCAAACTATGGATTCATTCCTCAAACGTATTGTGATGACAAGGATCCATTGGATATCTTGGTGTTATGTTCGGTAGATGTTTATCCAATGAGCTTGATCGAAGCGAAAGTGGTTGGTGTTATGCACATGATCGATAATGGTGAACAAGACGATAAGATCATCGCTGTTGCGAAACACGATATGTCGGTAAACCACATCAACGATCTTTCTGAACTTCCTCCGCATACCATGAAGGAGATTGTTCGTTTCTTCCAAGATTACAAAGCTTTGGAAGGTAAAAACGTATCGATTGAAAATCTTTACGGACGTTCATATGCTCAAAAAGTAATCATGGAGAGCGTAGAACTTTACAATACCGAGATTAGAAACAAATAATATTTTTATGAATCTTAACCTACTTTGGTCTATATGCCTAGTATTGTCAAATAGTGTTGGGATTACAGATATTCAGCAACATCCTTGGCACAGGGTTTCTCCTGGCAAGGATGTTCCTCGTTCTGTAACCGCTGTGATCGAGATCAAACAGGGAAGCAAAACGAAATATGAGATTGATAAAGAATCGGGGATGTTAAAGCTTGATCGAATATTGAAGACAAGCATGGTATACCCCACCAATTATGGATTTATCCCGCAATCTTACTGTGGCGATAAGGATCCATTGGATATTTTGGTGATCTGCTCCGAAGGATTACAGCCTGCCAGTTTGGTGGATGCACAGGTAATCGGCGTGATGCGAATGACCGATTCTGGTGATCAGGACGACAAGATTATTGCTGTCGCCAAACATGATGCCGCTGTAAACCATTACAAGGATATCAAAGATTTACCAGAACAAACCATGAAGGAAATTGTTCATTTCTTTCAGAACTATAAAACCTTGGAAGGAAAAACCGTAAAAATCGAAAAAATAAGTGGGCGAGACTCCGCACAAACTATTATCTTAGAGAGTTTAGAATTATATAAGAAAGAATTTGGTCAAATAAAACCTCATCATGGCAATTGATATATTTTGGACTATTTTTCTTGTGCTGGCTAACGGATTCTTCGTTGCCGCCGAATTCGCTATTGTAAAGGTTCGTGCCTCCCAGATCGAGTTACAGGCTAAATCGGGCTCTAAAGTGGCTCAGATCGCCAAGAATATCACCGAACATCTTGATGGTTACCTGGCTGCTACGCAATTGGGTATTACCTTGGCTTCCCTAGCCCTGGGTTGGGTCGGTGAAGCAGTGATGACCCAGATCGTTAACCAGATCTTTGGGTTCTTTAATGTGGAACTATCCGGTAAATTAGCGACTAACCTTGGCCACGTATTGGCATTTAGTATCATTACCTTTTTACATATTGTTTTTGGTGAATTGGCTCCTAAGTCGATCGCGATCCAGAAACCTGTGGCCACCACGATGAAGATTGCCCTTCCTTTGCAATTCTTCTATTATATCTTCCGCCCGATCATTTGGTGTCTGAATGGTTTTGCCAACTTCCTGTTACGCCTGATCGGTATACAGGTCAGTGGCCATGAATCAAGCCATTCCTCCGAAGAGTTACAATATTTATTGGAGAAGGGTAAGGAAAGTGGTGCGTTGAATTTTTCTGAGCACGAGTTGATCAAGAATGTATTTGATTTCAACGAACGTATCGTAAAGAACATTATGGTTCCCAGAACGAAGATCATCGCTGTTGAACAGCATGATACGGCAGAGGACTTTATCAATACCGTGACGGAAGAGGGCTATTCCCGTATTCCGATCTATGACGATAATATTGATCAGATCATTGGAGTTGTCCACACCAAGGACATTCTGCCCTTGGTCGTGAAAGGCAAGGAAGTGGTGCTGCGTAACATCATGCGGAAACCTTATTTCATCCCGGAGACCAAGAAGATCAATGATTTGATGACCGAGTTCCAGTTGAAGCGTATCCAGATCGCTTTTGTATTGGATGAATTTGGTGGTACAGCCGGAATGGTGACATTGGAGGATATTGTGGAAGAGTTGGTAGGTGAGATCCAGGATGAATACGATGAGGAGACTCCAGTTGTGGAGCAGATCTCTGAAACGGAATTCATGGTGGATGCCGGTTCCAGTGTTCATGATGCGAATGGCTATTTGCCTTTGGAACTTCCCGAAAGCTCGGATTATGACACGGTTGCGGGATTGGTGAGCCATCTGTTCGAAAAGATCCCTGATGTGGGCGATAGTACGGAAGAATTGGGTTACCGATTTACCATCATCAAAAAGACCCAACAGAATATTGAATTTGTGAAGTTGGATCTGATCGAGACGGCCAACGACGACGAAGAAGATTAATTGAATACCCGTGCATTTATTTTACACCGCAGATATACAAACTGATCAAAAGCAGTATCAGCTTTCTGAGGAAGAAAGTAAGCATGCTGTTCGGGTGCTTCGTATGCAGGTTGGAGATCAGGTGCAATTGGTAGATGGTAGGGGCGGTTTGTTCCTTGCCGAAATTTTAGACGCACATCCAAAACGAACGTTATTAACCATTCTTTCTTATACAGGAGATTTCCAGAAACCTGCTTATCATCTGCATATTGCTGTAGGACCAACGAAGAACATCGATCGTATCGAATGGTTCTTGGAGAAGGCCGGAGAGATCGGCATCCAGGAAATTACGCCATTGATCTCGGAGCATTCCGAGCGGAAGGACGTCAAGATAGATCGCTTGAACAAAGTATTGGTATCCGCCATGAAGCAGTCGCAAAAGGCTTATTTGCCTTTGATAAACGAGTCTGTAGCCTTTGATGTGTTTGTAAGGAAGATGGGGGCTGTAGAGGGCCTTTTTAAAGCTATAGCACACTGTGAGGAGGATGAGGCGAAGAAATACCTGAATCAGGAATTTCCTGCCGGAAAAGATTACTTGATTTTGATTGGTCCTGAGGGCGATTTCTCGCCATCTGAAATAGAAACAGCCCTTTCTGTAGGTTTTGTTCCGGTTTCTCTTGGAGAAGCCCGATTACGCACAGAAACGGCTGCCTTATATGCTTGTACGGAGATCGCGCTCCTGAACCGGGGTTAATTCCTCAACCGTAGGTTCTTTTTCTTGTCTTTTCTAGTTGACTAACACAGCATCCACGATCTGGATTTCTGCATTTCCTTTTAATGGTTCCGGATTGAAGACCATTTTTCCTTTTATTTTGATCGGTTCATCCGTGAACTTCACTGTTCCTTTTTTCATGAAGATCTCCACCATTGGCGGAATACCATTAGTTCCACAGAATTGGCATTGGGTGATCGGTAAGACCGAAAGCATGAAGGTGCTATGGTTTCTACCTGAAACCAAGGGAACGATATAGCCCGGAAGATCGACAATGGTGTTTTCCAGTTTCTTCAATACCGGTGGGTAGGTTGGGGTATACACCTTTTTATTACCTTGGGTGGATACCTTATACATCATTTTATCGATTGCTTCCCAGGTTTTGTTCATCATCGGGGTATGGTCAGGGATCTGTTCCCCACCAAAATTTCCGATCTGTGCTTTTGCGAATGTTACTGTTATGGTCAGCAACAAGAAACTCAATATGATTTTTTTCATGTTATTTACTTCCTAAAATACTTGATATGGTGGTACCATACGCCTTGATAGCTGGAATGATCGATGCAACTACACCAATCAGACAGGCTGTCAACAAAATTAACCATTCTTTGCTATAAATCTGGAAAGCCTGGATAAAATCAGCACTTTGACTGGTCTGCGTACTGATGAAATATAGTCCGAGATGACCTAAGATCAAGCCCAGCAAGCCTCCAATCGCGGTAATCACTAAGCCTTCGACAATCAATAAGGTGAATAGTTTAATTTTACTTGCTCCCATGGCACGCATGATGGCTAGGTCGTATTTACGGTCTTTCAACGCATTGTACAAACTGATAAAGACGCTAAGACCGGCAATGATCATGATGACATAGGCTAGGATTTCCAAAGAATCTATTCCTACGCCTAAAAGGGAGAACAATCGCGCGGTTTCCAATGCAGGAGATGCTGCCTGCATACTGGTGGATTGGTTGATCATTTTAGGGATCACGCCGATTGCGGCTGGCGTGCGGTATTTGACCAATAGCGCAGTGATCTCTAATCCTGAATCTTTCACTACATCATCTGCGATGCTTTTTACGAAGACATTCGGCCTAGGTCTTTCAGAAACGATGCTATCGTCTGCTGGAGCGGATTGAGTTGCTTCAGATGTGTGGTTATGGTCTGCGTGGTCATGTCCTTCATGACTATCTGCTGCATGGTCGTGATCCTCATGGCTATGTGCTGCGTGGTCGTGGTCATGATCTTCTTCCCTATGTGCATGGTCATGTTCCGCATGATCGTGTCCTTCATGATTGTCTGCATCATGATTATGTCCTTCATGGTCATGATGTTCGTGGTCATGGTCATGATCATCATGTTTTATGCCGTGAACATCCCATACACTTTCCAGGTTGGATAATAATAAATTATCTACTATCGATCCTGAAGGTTTCAAGATCCCTACAATCGTAAAGGGATGCTCATCATGAATATGTGCATTTTCCGCCAATCCATGTGCGCCATGAATTTGATCGCCGATTTTAAGTTTGTTCTTTCGGGCAGTTTCACTTCCGATGACCACCTCATAGCTTTTGCTCCAGATTTTTCCTTCTGCGATGGAAAGCTCATACATGGTCATAAAACTGGTGTCTGTACCGACTATTCGGTGGCCCTTGAAATTATCTCCAAGGGAGATGGGCACCGCCATATCAATCATCGGGTTATCCTTTAGTTTTTCTGCTTCGGATAAAAGGATATTGCCGGTTGGATTGTCAATATGGTAAAGTGCAGATAGAATCAATTGCAATGGACTCCCTTTTGCGCCCACAACCAGGTCGACCTGTTTACTGTTATTGTCCAATTGCTTTTCGAACGTATCACTGGTAATATATATACTGCAAAGAATCGCAACTCCAAAAGCTGTTAGGATGATACTTAACAAAGTGGAGCCCCATTGTTGGGAAATGTTTTTCCAGACTAATTGTAATGTGTTCATCTTATTGGGCTGCTAATAAATAATTATGTTGGAATTCGTCTTTTAATCTTTTGTCATGCGTGGATATCAATAAAGTACTTCCCTGCTCAGAAGCCAAAGCTTTCAAGAGCTCGATGACCAAATAGGTGTTTTTATCGTCCAAGGATGCGGTGGGTTCATCGGCCAAAAGGATAGCCGGTTTATTGATCAGTGCCCGTGCAATCGCCACTCTTTGCACCTGTCCTCGACTTAATTCATTTGGCAGCCTGGTTGAAAATGATCCTAATTGAAGTTTATCCAATAACAACATGATCGCATGTTCATCTACTTTTTCTCCTGCTAGCGATTGGGCAAGCTTGATGTTCTCCATCACGGTAAGATTTTTCAGCAGATGAGCTTCCTGAAAAATAAATCCGAGATGCTTCGCCCGGAATCTATCCAAGCTACTTTCAGAAAGTTGATAGAGGTTTTGACCTTTAATTGTTACAGAACCGGTGCTTGGATAAGAAAATCCTCCGATAAGATTCAAAAGAGTTGATTTACCGGAACCGGATTCGCCAAGGATTAAAGTATGTTGCTGATTGGAAATCTGCAGATCTTCAAAGGCAAGATTTGCTCCTTTTGGATAGGAAAAGGAAAGATCAGCAGTTTGTAGGACGATTTCGCTCATAAAATAAACTTTGTTGCAATTTAACAATTCTACTCTTTTTAAGCGAATTAATATTATTGTTGGCAATTTGCTGCTTCTTGTTACAAAAGCTATATAAAGGTTAATCGATGTAATGTGTTTTTAACAATTTTTTAGCTTTAACGACCTTATTACCGTAAACAAATCTCTTGTTAATAATAAGATAATATATCCTTAACTGTGTTGTAACACTTTGTCTCAATATTTGCCCCAACAAAAAACATAAATTTGAGATAAATGAAAAAGAAATTATTTTTTGCTCTAGCAATTGTTTCATTAGGAGTAACATTAAGCTGTTCAACAAGTGATGATCCAACTCCAAAACCTGAACCTGGGAAAGATGTAGAAAAAAGTGGATTGCTTACAGCAAATGAGACTTGGACTGCTGGGAATATCTATATCTTAAAAGGAAAAGTAGTTGTAGCAGAAGGAACTACATTAACAATTGAGCCAGGAACAATTATTAAAGGTGCTCAAGGTACTGAAGCTAACGCATCTGCATTAGTAGTTGACCAAGGCGCAAAATTAATTGCAAATGGTACTGCTGACAAGCCAATCATCTTTACATCGATTGATGATAACATCAAAGTTGGTCAAAAAGCTGGAACTAACCTTACAGAAGCGAACACTGGTCTTTGGGGTGGTGTAATTGTTTTAGGTAATGCGCCTATTTCTGTAGCGGGTGATGTGAAAACTAAACAAATCGAAGGTATCCCTGCAAACGAATCTTATGGCCAATATGGTGGTACAAATGCAGCTGATAACTCTGGTTCATTAAAATATATCTCTATCCGTCACGGTGGTATCACTATCGGACAAGATAACGAAATCAATGGTTTAACTCTTGGAGGAGTAGGTTCAGGAACTGTAATCGAAAATATCGAGATTGTTGGTAACCAAGATGATGGTATCGAGTGGTTCGGTGGATCTGTAAACGCAACTAACTTGTTGACTTGGGCAGCTGGTGATGACGGTTTAGACGTTGACCAATCTTACTCAGGTACTATCAAAAATGCCTTAGTAATTAAAGGTAAAGATAGCGATTCAGCGTTAGAGTTAGATGGTCCAGAAGGTTCTAAAGCTACAGAAAAAGGCTTTACCATGGAAAATATCACTATCAATAATAACAATAATACTAGCAAGATCGCTGATTTAAGAGACGGGTTAATTGCTAACCTTAAAAATATCCTTGTTTATAATATTGGTACTGGTTCTACAGTAAAAGTAAATGGAGCAGATTCTCAAGCTGAATTGAAAGCTGGAAGAATTACTTTCTCTAACTGGGAAGCAGTTTTACCTCAAGGGTTAACACTTGATAAATTTATCGATGGTGCAAATGGTGAAGAAGCTAAATTTGTTTCTAACGCTAAAGCCATCACTGCAGTTGCAGACGCTAAAACTGGAGCTAATGTTTCCGTATTTGGTTGGACTTACGCCAAATCAAAAAACGCATTCTAATACCCTAATAAAAAATTACATATCCGCTTTCTCTTCTGAAAGCGGATTTTTTTAAAATCCTTTTTTTAATCATTCAAATGTTTAAAGTTACTAAACTTACTTTTTTAATATCATTCTTTATTTTCATTGCGGCAGCAGCACATGCCCAATCTGGAAAAGTAAGCGGAACAATTAGAGATGATGCTGGTAATGCCCCTTTAGCAAATGCTACGATTTCGGTACCAAACCTATCATCCACCAATTCTGATTTCGAAGGTGATTATACGTTAGAATTACCAGCTGGAAATCATACCTTAACGGTAAAATATCTTGGGTATGCCCCAAAAGAAATTAAAGATGTTGTTGTAAAACAAGGTCAAGTCGTGCAAGTGGATGTAACCTTATCCGGTGAATCCAATGCGATCAGTGAGGTTGTAGTAACTGTGTCTGCTCGTAAAAATACGGAAGCATCGGTATTAAATATGCAGAAAAACGCTGGAGTCTTAATGGACGGTCTTTCTTCACAATCTATCAAAAGAAGTGGTTCTTCAGATATTGCTGCGGCAGTTAAGGCTGTTCCAGGAGTATCTGTTCAAGATGGCAAATACGTCTTTGTTAGGGGGTTAGGAGATCGATATTCAAAATCCATTCTAAATGGTGTAGATATTCCAGGATTGGATCCAGATAAGAACACAGTTCAAATGGATATCTTCCCTACTAATATTTTGGAAAATGTTATCGTTTATAAATCAGCTTCTGCTGAGCTACCTGCTGATTTTACAGGTGGGGTAGTAGATATTGTAACAAAAGATTTTCCATCACAAAAACAAATGGGAGTTAGCTTCTCGCTAGGAGTCAACCCTGATATGAGTTTTAATGATAATTACTTAAATTACAAAGGTGGTAAAACTGATTTTCTAGGTTTTGATGATGGTAATAGAAAACTACATGTAAACCCAAAAGAAGATCTTCCAAGACCAACTTCAGCAGATAATAGTGGTATTGAAGCTATTACAAAAACCTTTAATCCTTTAATGGCCCCAAAAACAAGTACTAGCTTACCTAATTTTTCATTAGGTTACTATTTTGGAAACCAATACCAGGTAGGTGAAAACAAGTTGGGTTTAATTGCTTCTATCGATTATCGTAACTCTACGGAATTCTATCAAAATTTTAGGAATGGAATCTATCAAAAACCTCAAGAACGTACAGAGTTCGAGATCTTACCTGATAGAACGCAATTCGGTAATTTAGGTTCTAATAATGTTTTATTATCTGGATTACTGGGATTAACTTATAAAACGGAAAAATCTAAATATTCCCTTAACCTTTTGAGCATTACCAATGGACAATCAAGTGCCGCGGTTTTTGACCAAGAAACTAGAATTTCTAATGTGATCAATACACAAAAGCAGAATTTGGAATATACCCAAAGAAACGTTACGAATTTGTTGTTGAGTGGAAAGCATAGTAATGAAGATGCTAGCTTTTTAACGGAATGGAAAGTTTCTCCAACCATCTCACATGTGAATGACAAAGATATTCGTTCGACTACTTTTGTGAAAAATTCAGATGGTTCCATGTCCATCAATACGGATGCTGGATTGCCTAATAGAATTTGGAGAAACCTAAAAGAAGTAAATCTTGTCAACAAAGTTGATTTTATCAAAAAACATCAACTGTTCGATAATGCTGCCCAATTGAAATTTGGTGGATTATATAGCTTTAAGAAAAGAGATTATAGTATCCCTACCTACCAGATCATGAATCTGAATGTGAACACCAGGGATTTGAATGGAGATCCAAACCAAATCTTAACACCAGAGAATATCTGGACCGTGGATTCTAATTCAGGATACTATTTTAGTGGAAGGTCACAACCACAAAACCAGTTTGATGCTACGCAACATACGTTAGCGGCTTATGTGTCATCTGAATTCAAACCAATGGAAAAATTAAGAGCCATTGTAGGTTTAAGAGGTGAAAAATATTTGACCTTATTTAATGGTACAAACAGCATGGCTTCTGAAGTTTATGATAATAAAAAAACCATTGATAAACTTGATTTATTTCCATCTGTTAACTTGATTTATGGGGTTCAAGAGAACCAAAACCTAAGGGTTTCTTACTCTAGAACAACCGCTCGTCCTTCATTCAAAGAACTTTCTGTTGTACAGATCCCAGATTTATTAACAGGAGTTATGTTTTTAGGTAACATCAATTTAGTTCCTACTTATATCAACAATTTGGATTTAAGATATGAGATGTTTGGGAATGCCGCACAGATGTTTGCCGTAAGTGCATTCTACAAAAAGTTCAAAGATCCTATTGAATTAGTGGCTTATTCATTCGAGTCTCCAGAAAACTTTACACCAAGAAATGCTCCTAGTGCAGAAGTATATGGTTTGGAATTTGAAGCTAGAAAAAACTTTGGATTTATTTCTGAAGACCTTACAGGCCTAAGCTTAAATGCGAACGTATCTATCATCAAATCTAAAATTGATATGAGCAAGGTTGAAGGCGGTGAATACCAATCAAGGCAACAATTTGCTAGAGAAGGTGAAACCATCGAAGATAGCCGCGTATTGCAAGGACAGTCTCCATATTTGATCAATGCTGGATTGAACTACAACAGCACCACATTAGGTTTGGAAACTGGAATCTTTTACAATGTTCAAGGAAAGACATTAGAAGTGGTTGGTTTTGGAAAGAACTCCGATGTATATGTTCAACCGTTTCACAGTCTGAATTTCAATTTGTCGAAAAAACTAGGTCAAGCTCAAAGAAACGTCCTAAGAGTAAGTGCAGAAAATATCTTAGGAGCTGAGAAGAAAAGTATCTATGAGTCCTATGGATCTGCTGATAAGGAGTTTTTATTTAGAGCTCCAGGAAGAACATTCACTGTAGGATATTCTTACAATTTCTAAGAAGACGAAAATAATATCGCATAAAAAAGAGGCTGTCTAAAAAGGTCTCTTAAAAGAGAACCCCGTCATTAAAAAATGGCGGGGTTTTTCTGTTTTTTGTCCTCAAGATTTTGTATCTTAAGGTGCAACCAAAAAACAATATGGCAAACATACAATTCAAAGCGCTTCCATCCAATAGTCCTAGTCTTTTTCCTGAGAATATTTTAGACCGTATCCCCTTGCACCATCCTGTTCGGTTGGTGAGCCAGGTTGTTGACCAGTTGGATCTGGAACATATCATCCGTCAGTATAAAGGAGGGGGAACGACCAGTTTCCATCCCAGGATGCTCATTAAGGTACTGTTCTACGCGTATCTGAGCAATATCTATTCTTGCCGCAAGATCGAGCGCGCCCTGCACGAGAACATCCATTTCATGTGGCTTTCGGGCAACAGTACACCGGATTACCGTACGATCAATTATTTCAGGGGAAAGCGTCTTAAGGGACAGATACAGGAGCTGTTTGCCAGTATCGTTCGGATGCTGCATGATATGGAGTATGTCAGCCTGAAAGTCCAGTATGTAGATGGTACCAAGATCGAATCGGCCGCCGGTCGTTATACCTTCGTTTGGAAGAAATCGATCGAGAAGAACAAGATAAAGCTGGAGGCGAACATCGCTTCGGTCCTTTCGGATATCGATGCACAGATCAGCCGGGACCAATCTTCATTAGGGGATCAGCAGGTCAGCAAGGCCATCGATAGTGCCCAGCTGAGGGAAAAGATCAAATCGATCAATGCCAAGCTCAAAGGAGTGGATAGATCTACCGATAGGCAGCTGAGGAAGCTTGAAGACGACTATCTGCCCCGACTGGAGAAATATGAGGAGCAACTGGAAGTACTGGGAGATCGCAATAGTTATAGCAAGACCGATACCGATGCCGTGTTTATGCGGATGAAAGAGGACCACATGAAAAATGGCCAGCTTAAACCGGCCTACAATACCCAGATCAGCACCGAAGAGCAGTTCATCACCCATTATAGCATCCATCAAACGGCCGCAGATACCACAACCCTGCCCGAACACCTGGAAGGCTTTGAGTCCCATTACGGAAAACAGAGTGAATCCATCGTCGCAGATGCCGGATATGGTAGCGAGCAGAACTACGAGCTGATGGAAGGACAGGGTATAACCGCTTTTGTGAAGTACAATTACTTCCATATGGAACAGAAGCGCAAGGATAAACAGGATCCTTTTTCGGTACAGAACCTATATTACAACCAGCAGGAGGACTTTTATGTGTGTCCGGCAGGACAGAAGCTCAGCTTTATCGGTCATGCAACCAGAGTCAGTGCCAACGGATACACTGCCCAGGTCAGCTGTTACCAGGCTCGGCGATGTGAGGGCTGCCCGATGCGCAGTGGGTGCCATAAAGCTAAAGGCGATCGGCTCATTGAAGTGAACCACAGGCTCAATAAGCTCAAGGATAAAGCCCGGGAAAGACTGCTGTCGGAAGAGGGAATGTACCATCGGAGCAAGCGACCCATAGAAGTGGAAGCTGTATTTGGTCAGATGAAAAGCAACAACAGGTTTACCCGGTTCACAATGAAAGGACTGGATAAAGTCGCTGTGGAATTCGGTTTGATGGCCATTGCCCATAACCTCAGAAAATGGGCAAAAAAGTGGAAAGACAAAGCTTTTATCGGTAAACCAGGTGGCAAAAACTCCCTATTTGCGATAAATCAAGCCATCAACATGCTGAAAAGTACAAAACATCGACTTGCAGCCTAATATTGCTCATGAAATTATAATGGAGCTCCAGAAAGCTATAAAACAGAAGAAGGTGCCTTTTTAGACACCTTCTTTTTTTATATCTATAAAATAATAAAGATTCTTAAAACCCTTAATGCCCTTTGAATTCCTCGGCTGCACTTTCCACCTCATGCTTATGCCTAAACAAAACCGCAAATAATATCGCAACAATCAAAGTATAAATCGCAAAAGCGATCCAGATATTCTGCCAATCCTTCAATTGGATAACCTGATTAAAAATCCCATTAGAAACCTCAACCCCTTTTTCCTTGATCACATTTAGCAGGGAAGGGTTATCAGGTGTAGTATCCAAAAATGAAGCTAAACTAGCGCTGTCATTAAAAGATTTTGTATAATACTTATCAATGGCCCATCCGGAAACGCGAGAGCCTAGAATCGCCCCAAAACCGTTCGTCATCATCATGAACAAACCCTGCGCCGATGAACGGATCTTATTATCCGTATTGGTCTCCACAAAAAGAGAACCCGAGATATTGAAAAAATCGAAAGCCATACCATAAACGATACAGGACAGAACGATCATCCAAAGGCCGGAAGAAGGGTTTCCATAAGCGAACAAGCCAAAACGAAGCACCCAGGCAAACATCGCAATCAACATCACCTGCTTGATCCCGAATTTCTTCAAGAAGAAAGGTATAGCCAGGATAAATACCGTTTCAGATATCTGGGAAATGGACATGATGATCGTTGAATATTTGATCACAAAAGAGTCCACATATTTGGGGAAGTACTTGAATTCGTCCAGGAATACATCTCCATAAGCATTGGTCAGCTGCAGGGCAGCACCCAAGAACATGGAGAAGATAAAGAACAAGGCCATTTTATAATTGGCAAAAAGCTTGAAGGATTCCAGTCCCAACATTTGGGTCCAGGAAGCATTCTCCCGGATATGATGCTGTGGAGGACATTTTGGTAGATTAAAAATGGAATATACCGCCAATAAGATGGATCCGCCCGCCGCAATATAGAACTGTCCTTCCGTGGCTTTGCTACCCGTTAGGTTGGTTAGCCACATAGCCACAATAAATCCGATCGTTCCCCATACCCGGATAGGAGGGAAGGCCTTGATCAGGTCGTAGTTGGCTTGATTCAATGCGGTATAGGCAATGGAATTGGATAGTGCCAAGGTTGGCATATAGCAGCACATCGCCAATAAGATCACGGTGAAAAAGCTGTCCGGATCGGGAACATGCGCCAGGGAAATCAAACAAATGGCATACAAGAAATGCAGGATAATGTAGAGTTTCTCGGCGTTTACCCATCGATCGGCAATAATCCCGATGATGGTAGGCATGAACAAGGAGGCAATCCCCATAGTGGAGAAAATGGCTCCAAATTCAGTTCCGTCCCAGTTTTTGGTGCCAAACCAATAATTGGCAATAGTGATTAACCATGCTCCCCAAACAAAGAATTGCAGGAAGTTCATAATGGTCAACCTATGTTTGATAGACATATCGGTAGATGATATTAGGTTATCGAAAAGATTATGATTTTCGTTTTTCTATTTCGTCCCTGATCTTGGCCGCCGTTTCGTACTGTTCGTTTTCGATGGCTTTTTCCAGGGTATTTTCCAATTGCTCCAAGGTAAGGGAAGCATAAGGGGATGGTTTGTTTTTGATGGGTTCGGCAGCTGCAGGAGGCTCAGGGTCCTTTTCTGCTTTAGCTGGCTCATCCTGTTTGTAGTTGCCTACATTTTCGATATTCTCCAAAAAAGCGAAATCATTGCCTTCGATCACGATTCCAGCACTGTTCATGATAAAATCGTAGGTAAAGATCGGACATTCAAAACGGACGGCCAATGCTACGGCATCCGAAGTACGTGCATCGATCTCCGTCGTGGTAGTACCATCCGAACAGATCAATTTGGCAAAGAATATCCCGTCGATCAGGTTATAGATGAGCACTTCTTCCAGTTTGATTTTAAAGGTCTCGGCAAATGTTTTGAACAGATCATGTGTCAGCGGCCTGCTGGGCGTCATTTTTTCGATCTCCACCGCGATGGATTGCGCCTCGAATCCGCCAATGATAACCGGTAACCTTCTGTTTCCTCCTACTTCTCCCAAAACCAATGCATAGGCCCCAGACTGCGTCTGGCTATAGGAGAGACCGACAATATCTAACTTGATTTTCTTCATTAATAACGCGTTAACGGAAATACAAAGATGCTAATATTAAAAGCAAAAAAAAAGTGACCTTGCGTTTTTTTGAGCAAGGCCACTCGTTCATTGTTTAGTTTGTTTTAGTTGTTTTTCAAGTTTTTGATCGCCTGAGTCAATTTAGGGACGATTTCAAAGGCATCTCCAACGATTCCATAATCGGCAACCTTGAAGAATGGTGCCTCCGGATCTTTGTTGATCACCACGATGGTTTTCGATGAACTCACCCCGGCCAAGTGCTGGATAGCACCGGAAATACCGATAGCGATGTAAAGGTTCGGGCTTACCACGATACCTGTTTGGCCTACGTGTTCGGAATGAGGTCTCCAACCGGCATCAGAAACGGGCTTCGAACATGCCGTAGCAGCACCCAATACATCCGCCAATTCCTCGATCATGCCCCAGTTTTCTGGTCCTTTCATTCCTCTTCCTGCAGAAACAACGATCTCTGCTTCCGGAAGCGTCACTTTATCCGTTGCGCGAACGATATCCTTCACTAATACATTGAAATCTGTTGCTTCGATGTTTGGCGTGAAATCCACGATTTCGGCCGAACCTCCAACTTCCTTGACCTCAAATGCATTAGGATTGACCGCAATAACTTTAACCGCCGATTTGATAACTTCAGTCGCAAAAGCCTTATTGGAAAAAGCGGTCTTTTTAATCTCCATGCTATCGCCTTGGAAGCTTGGAAGATTGATAGCGCCATCCGCCAATCCAGCATCCAATTTAGCCGCTACACGTGGTGCCAAGCCTTTTCCACTGAAGGAATTCGACAAAACCACCACTTTCGATGATTCTTGCTGTGCAGCTGATGCGATGATCGATGCATAGGCTTTGTTCACAAAATTCTTTAGGTTCTCTTGATTAGCGTTCAATACCTTGCTAACCCCATATTTCCCTAATTTTTCCAATTCCGCAGCATCCACGTTTCCAATGGAAAGTGCGGTTACCGAATCCCCTAATTGATCAGCGATTGCTTTAGCATAGGATGCTGCTTCAAAAGCCGATTTTTTTAAGGTTCCGTCTGTATTTTCGATATATACTAAAATTGCCATGATAATTTCTTTTTAAGGATTAGATAACTTTTGCCTCGTTGTGTAATAATTGAACCAATTGATCGACTTCATCTACCAATTTCACGGCTCCGCGAGGAGCAGGAGATTCAAATTTACTGATGCTCGACAATTCGGCTACTTCAATAGGCTCTACAACCTGCAAAGGCTTTGATCTTGCACCCATGATGCCGCGCATATTCGGGATTTTTGGCTCTGCAACACCTTCTGCTGTTCCCACAACAACCGGAAGAGAAACGGTCAAAACCTCTTTTCCGCCTTCGATCTCGCGATCGATGGTTGCTTCCGTACCTTGTATATCTAATTTTTTGGCGATGGATACCGATGGAAGATTCAATAATTCACCCAATAATGCCGCCACCTGCGCTCCATTGAAATCAATGGATTCACGACCGGTTAAGATCAGGTCAAATCCTTGCTCTTTGGCATATTTAGCGATCTGATTGGCTACGAACCAAGCATCACGCGGTTGGGCGTTGATGCGAACTGCATCATCTGCGCCAATGGCCAACGCCTTACGGATCGTAGGTTCTGTGGAGGCATCTCCAACATTGATCACCGTTACGGTACCTTTGCCACCTTCTGCCAGCTCCACTGCTTTCGATAAAGCAATCTCATCGTATGGATTGATGATGTATTGAACACCGTTGGTATTAAATACCGTGTTATCATTCGTGAATGTTATTTTGGAAGTGGTGTCAGGGACATTACTGATACATACTAATATTCTCATAATTCTAACGTTTTACACAAACCTACTTTTTTTTGTAAGCATTTCAAAACCTTTCCAAAACCAGAGGTCATGGAATTGTCATTTTCTATGCTAGCATAGTAATTTTATTCCTTCTTATAGCGCTCCCACGCAATTATTATTTGCTTAACTTTGGGGATGCAAACGCGATTAGATCAACTTAAAGAGTTTTTAAAGGAGTCTCCACAGGACCCTTTTTTGAAGTATGCCCTGACGATGGAGTACGTGAAAATGCAGGATAACAGCCTAGCTTTAGCCGGATTTGAGGATCTGGTAGCCGAACATGGGGATTATGTAGGGACTTATTATCATTTCGGGAAGTTTATGGAAGGGCAGGGGGAAAAGGATAAGGCTATTGAAATCTATGAAAAAGGGATCGCTGTAGCGCAATCTAAGCGGAATTTCCATGCCTTAGGGGAGCTGAAGAATGCTTTGTTGATGGCACAAGGTCTTCTGGATGAAGACGAGTAAATGAGGATGTGTTAATGTTCAAGGGGAAACGGAAATGTTAAATTTTCCTAAACAACCATTTATGGTATCTTTTTTGTTTTTTAAAAGTATATCATAAAAATCATGCGCAGGCTTACTTACATATTATTCAGTATTATCCTCTTGGTTTTTGGTTTTAGTTGTATCAATAACAAAACCAATGTAAACCAGTTGGTGGGTAATGAGGGTAATGCGTTAAAGGGTACTGGCGTGGTTGGAACCTATGAAGGAAAGCTTCCCTGTGCGGATTGCACCACGATTTCAACGGTTTTGAGCTTGGATAACAATAAGAACTACCTGATGCGGTATATGTATGTTGGGAAGAGCGAAGAGGTGTTTGAACATAAAGGAAAGTGGCAATTGGATAATGATATTCTGAGTTTGGAGAATATTGATTATAATTTCAGGATATCGAATAATCAATTGCAGCAGTTGGATTTGTCCGGAAAAGAGATCAAAGGCGACCTCGCCGAGAAGTATGTGCTCTTAAAGATTAAGTAAGGTTTTTTATTAGGAATGTAAGGTATTGCGGTTTTGCTTTTGTGCGTTTGCGCGTCATTGCGAGGAGGTACGACGAAGCAATCTTTACATTAGTAGAAAGATTGCTTCGTTCCTCGCAATGACGGGGTGAAGATTGCTTCGTTCCTCGCAATGACGGGGTGAAGATTGCTTCGTTCCTCGCAATGACGGACGCCTCGCAATGACGAATATCCTCGCAATAACGGTTATTTATGCTCGCAAATCTCCTTCAAAACACCTACCACAAAATCCACTTCCTCCTTCGTATTATACTTACAGAAAGAAAATCTCACTGATGGTCTTTTCGGATCAGCACAGATCCCCCTCAACACATGCGAACCAATATCCGAGCCCGAGCTACAAGCCGAACCACCAGAAGCCGAAACCCCTTTGATATCCAAATTGAACAATAACATATCGCCCATATTCGTACATGGCAAGGACACATTCAATACCGTATACAAAGCCTTTTCCGCATCTGTCTCCCCATTGAACTGTACCCCAGGAATCTCCTGTACCAATTTATCCTTCATATAATCCTTCAGTCCTTGAATATGCGACTGATGCTCTTCCATCTCCTCATAAGCCAATTCCAACGCTTTCGCCAAGCCCACAATACCATACACATTCTCTGTTCCTCCGCGCATATTCCGTTCCTGTGCACCCCCATAAATCAACGGCTTGATCTTATTCTTTCCATTGATATATAAAAATCCCACCCCTTTCGGGCCATGGAATTTATGCGCTGCACCCGTAATAAAATCGATCTTCAGATCAGAAAGGTCATGCTTATAATGCCCCATGGTCTGCACGGTATCCGAATGGAAAACCGCATCATACTGCTCGCATAACTCACTAACCCGTTTGATATCCGTCAAATTCCCCAGTTCATTGTTTGCATGCATAATGGAAACAAAAGTCTTTGGGTTCTTCGCCAATAATTCCTCCAAATGGTTCAGGTCGATATTTCCTTTCGCGTCCACCTTCAACAGATCCAGCTGGATCTTTCCGGCATGTGCCAGTTCTTCCAAAGTATGTAGCACTGCATGGTGTTCGATAGGAGAGGTAATGGCATGGGTAATCCCATAACATTCAATGGCACGCACGATGGCCATATTATCCGCTTCAGTACCACCAGAAGTAAAGAAAATCTCCGATGGGGAAGCATTAAGTAATTTAGCTACTGTTCTTCTTGCCTTTTCCACAATGGTCTTGGTCTCACGGCCGTGCGCATGAATAGAAGAAGGGTTCCCGAAGTTCTCGTTCAGGGTTTTAACCATTGCTTCGATAACTTGTTTATCTAAAGCTGTGGTCGCGGCATTGTCAAAATAAACTTGCATAAAGGCAAATATAATTAATCGTTAGGAGAATCGTTTGTAATTTTCTTATTTCTGACCATCATCAAACCTATTGATATCAAGCCCGTTAATAAAGCCAAATAAACGATCAAATCCTTGTTCTTCGTATAAAATGTTAATTCTTCGTTCAGGTTGATTTCCTGGGATAGGGCGGTTGGAACCCACCAGCTCGAACGCTGAACAATATCCCCACGTTGGTTGATAAAGGCCGATATACCTGTATTGGCCGAACGCACCACCCATCTTCTGTTCTCTATGGCTCTTAATTTGGCATAGAGCAGGTGTTGATCCTTGCCCGAGGTGTCGCCCCACCAGCCATCGTTGGTGATCACGGCAATGAATTGTGCCCCTTTGGCTACATATTCCGCCACGTAATTTCCCCAGATGGATTCATAGCAGATCACCGGAGCCGCGCCAATTCCGCTAGCGGAATAGAAAACCGAAGGCTCTTCCTGACTGCCATAACCCCCTGTTGTTCCGCCAAAATGTTGGAACAAGGGTTTCATAAAGGCGAGTTTAGATCCAAATGGCATCAATTCGGCACCAGGTACCAATTTTGATTTATGGTAGAACTGCAGTTTGCTGGATCCGTCGATCAGTACCGCTGCATTAAAATGGTCCTTGAATAGATTTCCGACAGGTCTCGCCGTAAAAGTACGTTGGTCATCATAAAACTGATAGCTTTCGATTCCTGAGAGTACATTTCCATTGTGGTAGGGTTCCAGGAAATCAATCACCGCGCGATACTGTGGATATTCTCGGAATTCTTCCTCGTTGATACCACCATAATTGGAAATGGCCGTTTCTGGCCATATAAAAAATTCCGTATTCAATTTCGCCACTTTCTGCGAAAGATCCATCAGCACCCTCATTTGTTCCTCAGGTGTAATCGGTCCCCATTTTCCAAATGGATCGATGTTCGGTTGAACCGTTACGACTTCGGACGGATTGATGTGTTCTTCATATTGGCTGTAGGCGATGATCGAACCTACGGAAGGGATCAATACTAATGCTGCAGTAACCGATAAAAGGATCTTATTGCTGTAAACTTCTACCTGCTCTCTTCTTTGCCAGTACCATAGGAAAACAACAACATTGACCAGCCAGATCCATAAGGTTCCTCCATAAACTCCTGTCACACTGTACCATTGTACCAATTGATGGAAATTTGAAAAACCGTTTCCAAGGGTCATCCAAGGAAAGGAAAGTTCCCAAAATTGGTGCAGGTATTCATAGGCGATCCAAAAGGAAATCAGCCCCATAAAGCTTAAAAGGATGGAGTTTCTTTTCCGCATTTGATAATACAGCCGAAACGCCAGTGCCATGAGCAATGGCCCGAGGGTATAAGGGATCAGCGCTACAAAAAGGGATGGTAGGGCTGGTAAGAATGCGTTCATCGCATTGTACACCCAATAAATGGAAGCGGTATTCCAAACAAAACCGGTAAAAAAAGCCAATCCAAAAACCTTGCTTCCTTTCCGCTTGTAGTTCCCGCGCATCACCTGTTCTATGGCAACCAAAAGTGGTACAAAACCAATGAACAGCAAAACGCTGGAATAAGGAATAGGAGGCCAAGCCAACCACAATAAAAAAGCACTTAACAGCGCCAAAAGGTAATTATTGCGCATGACTTATAACTGGCTTAGGATTTCTGCCTTCTTGGTTTCGTATTCCGCTTGGGTGATCAATTGCTTATCATACAAGCTCTTTAATTTTTTTAGTTTAGCCGTGATCTCATCTTCTTCTTCCTGCTCCACTTTAACAGGCTCCGGTCTTGCCGGTTCAGGTCTAAAAGGCTCCGACCTTACAGGCTCCGGTCTGTTAGCTTCAGGTTTAGTCTCTTCAGCCACCGTACTCGGTGTGGTATTAAAGCCTTGGAAAGTTTTCGGTGATTCTTCTTCCTTAACCTCTGGTTTAGGTGCCGAATAGACTGGCTTATTCTCAATTACAATTTTATTTTCCTTTGCTTCCAGTTTCTGGTTCTGTAGATTATCCAAAGCCGCCTTGATCAATTGGTATAATTTCCTGGCCTGCGTTTTAGGAATATAATCTATGGTCAGATTTTCTCCTGTAAAGGGAATAACGGTTACCTTCGATCCGAAGATTTCCTCTTTGAAAGCGATATCCTTCACATCCTGCCAAGAAAAGATTTCAAAGTTCGTCGCCAGTCCCAACTTGGTGAATTCGCATAAGAAGATGCGCTTGTTACTAACGGTTATCGAATCCGGTAAAAGCGTTACGGCCGGTTTCTTCTGCAGGGCAATATAATTGATGGATTCGCCAGGCGTCAGCATATCGAGGATCTTTCCGTGGATTTTCTCTACGACCTTTGGGTCCTGACCATCCTGTACATATTTGTCGATTTGATAATTTTCCATGTTCAAATTCTTTTTTAACGTCTATTTAATTAATCAAGACCAGCCACGCAGCATACAAACTCGCCTTTGATGGGATTGGTCTCGAAATGGGTCTTTAGTTCTTGCAGGGTTCCACGTACGGTCTCCTCATATAATTTACTGATCTCTCTGGAAAAGGAAGCCTGTCTATCTGGTCCAAAAACCCCAATAAATTCATCAATGGATTTGAGGATCCGATGGGGCGATTCGTAAAAGATCATGGTACGCTTCTCTTCTGCCAAGGCTTTCAACCGGGTCTGTCTGCCTTTCTTGACAGGAAGGAAACCTTCGAAACAGAAACGGTCGTTCGGAAGGCCAGAATTGACCAAAGCGGGTACAAAAGCGGTCGCACCTGGTAGACATTGCACTTCCAATCCTTCCTTTATGGCTTCGCGAACCAATAGAAATCCAGGATCAGAAATAGCTGGCGTACCGGCATCCGAGATCAATGCGATCTGATTTCCCTCCTTCAGTAATCGGATGATTTCATTGACGGCCTTGTGCTCATTATGTTGATGATGGGCAAACACCTTTTTATCGATTCCAAAATGTTTCAAGAGGGGGGCCGATGTCCGGGTATCCTCTGCAAGGATGATATCCACTGCTTTCAGCACATTGATGGCCCTAAAGGTCATATCTTCTAAATTTCCTATCGGAGTAGGTACGATATACAGCATAGGTCAAAGATAATTATTATTCATTGATTTCGAGGTAATCTGCTGCACGTGGAATTTTATGGATGATGCTCATCCATTCTTCGGGGATGTTCGTTAATTTTCGGGCTACAATATTCATCCATGCACCATCAACCACCACAACAGCTGCTTTCACGCCGTTTTCCTTGAAGATCTCATGTCGAAAGGAGAACCTGGAGTTTTTTACATTGAACTTGATGATCTCAACACTGACCTTGATGCGTTCATCCAAGCCGATTTCGCGCAGGTAGTTCAATTCCTCCCGAAAAAGAATCGGACCTATTTTCTTCTGGTTGAATTCGGAGAGGGAAAGCCCCAATTTGTTCAACATATTGCTCCTGGCCTGCGCACAGAAATCGGCATAGGCCGAGTGGCGTAAGTGTACATTGGCATCAATCTGAGACCATAAAACCTGTCCTTCGTAAAATATATTGTTTTCCATTTGTTTCGATTTATCAATATGCCTAAATTAAGCAAAAGCTCACAGAATTTCCCAATTTAGTTCGCTATGAAACTAAGGTGAAAGCATGGTGAAAGTATGTAAAATGTATGCTAAGGTTATAAAATCATGCTTTATGTATACTTAAACCTTGGTTTTGCCTCGAAAACATAGGGTTTACATAGGAAAAACATCGATTTTACACTTAATTGATAATCTTATTTGTTAATATCGAATTAATTTAATTTCTTTAAAAAGTTATCTACTTAACAAATTGATAACATTGCCTTAATTCTGGTTTTAATTATCTGCAATAGTTTTGCAAAAAAATAAAACCATTATTATATGAGATTTTCTTTACTTATTATTTTTCAATTGATTTGTTGTTTAGGATTTGCCCAGAATACGATTCTGAAAGGTAAGGTCATGGACAGCAATGATAAATTCTCCATGCCGGGAGCTACCCTTCGCATTACAGAAGGTAATAGATATACGGTTTCTGATGGAAACGGTAATTTCGAATTCTTAAACCTACCAACAGGAACCTATACATTATCTGTTGATTATTTGGGATATGAACATTACGAGCAGAAAGTGAATGTTTCTGCGAAATTGGGAACTTTAGAAATTCTTTTGGAACCTGCTTCCAGAACTTTGGATGAGATCCAGGTGATCGGAGACCAGGCAAAAGGACAGGCAAAGGCCCTTAACCAACAAAAGAACAACAGTAACATTACGAATGTAATTTCTTCCGATCAGGTAGGTCGTTTTCCGGATCAGAATATCGGGGATGCCTTAAAACGTGTACCGGGTATCACCATGCAGAATGACCAAGGTGAGGCGCGAAACATTATTGTTCGTGGTTTATCGCCGGAGTTGAACTCCGTGACCTTGAACGGTGACCGTATCCCATCGGCTGAAGGGGACAACCGTAATGTGCAAATGGACTTAATTCCATCGGATATGATTTCTTCTATTGAAGTGAACAAAACATTGACTCCCGATATGGATGCAGATGCGATTGGTGGTTCTGTGAACTTAGTGACCAGGGCTGTTCCAAATAGACAGCGTATTTCTGCGACATTGAGTGGAGGTTATGCCCCTATCCGTGAGAAAGGTGTCTACAATGGAACACTAATCTATGGTAACCGTTTCATGGACAATAAAATGGGTCTTGTATTATCGGGAACTTTACAGAGCCAGAATTTTGGTTCGAACAATATCGAAGCAGTATGGGATAAGCAAGGTGAAAACCTTTTCATCAACGAAATGGATATCCGTAAATATGATGTGAGCCGTATCCGTCGTAGCGTTTCTGCGGCTTGGGATTATGATTTCAATTCCAGAAACCGAATCGCCATCAATGCCATGTACAATTGGAGAGATGATTTGGAAAACCGTTACAGATTACGTTATAAAACCAAGTATGACGATAAAACCAATGTTTTTAATACAGAATTATCCCGTCAGACAAAAGGTGGTATTGACAACAATACAAACGAAAATACCCGTCTTGAAAGACAGAGCGTGATGAATTTCTCGAT
This sequence comes from Sphingobacterium sp. CZ-2, assembly GCF_004526235.1. Classification (GTDB taxonomy): domain Bacteria; phylum Bacteroidota; class Bacteroidia; order Sphingobacteriales; family Sphingobacteriaceae; genus Sphingobacterium; species Sphingobacterium tenebrionis. Next base: position 2,451,065 of record NZ_CP038159.1, read on the forward strand.
TGTAGGAGAGCATCTTTTGGCGCCAAAATTGGATTTTGATTGGTCTGCGTCGTATTCCAGAGCAGAGGAAGATCGTCCGAATGAAAGATATATCAATTATGTGTTGAAGAAACAACAGGTTTCTCAAGATCTTTCTGACACGTACCTGCCATATTTCAACGATACATTCAAGGATTATTCTAAGTTTAAGTTTGATGAATTATCGGAGAACAACGATAATACGAATGAACAGGAAATCGGTGGAAAGCTTAATTTCCGTATGCCTTTGAGTTTGATCGATGGACAAAAAGGTAGATTACGTTTTGGTGGTAGAGTGCGTTTAAAAACCAAAGAGAGAGAGAATATCTGGAATGAATATACGCCAACTACGGATTTTGGGGTATTGAGTGCTATGCCTAATGTGCAATGGGACGCTAGAACTTGGGAACAAGGAGATCGTTACGCGCCGGGAATGTTTGTGGACAAAGCTTACTTAGGTGGATTGGACTTGAACGATGCGACAAAATTCGAATCGGAGTTGAAGCCAAAAGAATATTTGGCAGTAAATTACAGCGCAAAAGAACAGATCTATGCAGGATACCTGCGTTTTGATCAGAACCTAACTGAAAATACAGCCTTGATTTTAGGAGCTCGTTTGGAGCATACCCGTATTGATTACAAAGGAAATAACGTGGTAAATGAAGAAGATTTGGAAGGGGTGATCAATACCAAGAATTCGTATACGAATATTTTACCTAACTTAACCTTGAAACATAATTTCACGGAAGATTTCTTGCTTCGCGCAGCCTATTCAACCGCTTTGGCAAGACCGAACTATTATGCCTTGGCTCCATACATCAACAGTATTCCGGAAGAAGAGGAAATCACTGCTGGTAATCCAGACCTAAAGGCTACTTATTCCCATAATTTTGATGTGATGTTGGAGAAATATTACCGTAATATCGGTTTGATCTCCGGAGGTGTATTCTATAAGAACTTAAATAACTTTATTTACAGATATAGTAATACAGCCTATAAAACCGCTGATTTTGAAAGAGACTTCCCTGGAAAACCGAATCCGATCGAAGCAGGTAAATCCTTTGACTTCTTCCAGGATAGAAATGGTGATAAAGTGAACCTTTATGGATTTGAAGTTGCATTCCAAAGACAGTTGGATTTCCTACCTGGAAAATTCCTTCAAGGATTTGGGGTATATGCCAACTATACCTATACGAAATCAAAAGCTAAAGGTATCGCTGGTGAGGACGGTGTGTTGCGTGAAGGTTTAGGTCTTCCAAGAACGGCTCCTCACATGTTGAACGGTTCCCTATCTTGGGAAAACAATAAATTTTCCGCACGTGTATCTGCTAACTATACGGCAGCCTATTTGGATGAAATCGGTAAAGATGCATTCAATGATGCCTACTATGATAAACAATTCTTCTTGGATGCCAATGCATCTTACAAAATCACACCACAGTTACGCGTATTTGCGGAAGCAAACAACCTAACCGACCAACCTTTACGTTATTACCAAGGTGATGTAGCTCGCATGAAACAATTGGAGTACTACAAGCCTAGATATACGTTAGGTGTTAAATTCGATTTGTAAAATTTAAAAAGAAGGAAAACACATGATTAAACAATTCATCTTTATATGCGGTACAGCCCTGATTTTCGGGGCTTGTACTAGCAAATTGGCTCCTGTGGCGGAGAATGCAGTAAAGCCGACCGTCGTTACGGAACAAGTTCCGAACGATACGGATGACCCAGCTATCTGGGTGAACCCGAATGATAGTACGGAAGTTATTATCGTTGGAACGGATAAGCATGAGAAGACCGGTGGTCTGTATGCTTATGATATGGATGGCAAGATTATTAATAAAGTAACGCCATTGGATAGACCAAACAACGTGGATATTGCGTACGGTTTGGAGATTGATGGGAAATTGGTGGATATTGCAGTGCTTACCGAAAGAGGTACCAATAAGATCCGCGTCTTCAGTATGCCGGAACTAAAGCCATTGGATAATGGTGGGATTGATGTTTTTGTAGGAGAGACTGAAAGATCGCCAATGGGTATTGCTTTGTATACGAAAAAGGATTCTACTGGAAATAAGATCTATGCTGTTGTAGGCCGTAAATCTGGAGGCGCTGATAATTATCTTTTCCAATATGAGTTGTCGGTTGATGCTGGTGTTGTGAAAGGAAAGAAGGTTCGTGAATTTGGGAAGTTCCAAGGTGGAAAAGAAATTGAAGCCATTGCCGTGGATAATGAGTTAGGGTATATCTATTACTCGGATGAAGGCTTTGGGATTCATAAGTATTATGCAGATCCTGCAAAAGGAAATGAGGAATTGGCCTTATTTGGACAGAAGGATTTCAAATCTGATCATGAAGGGATTGCGCTGTATAAAAGCGCGGATTCTACTGGTTATATCGTGATTTCAAATCAGCAGAACAATTCTTTTAATATTTATCCAAGGGAAGGTGCTGCTGGGAATGCGCATTTACATGAGATCTTGGCGGAAGTGCCGGTTTCAGCGGTGGAATGTGATGGTGCGGATGCTATTTCCATGCCGATCGGAACGAAGTTTCCGAAAGGGATGTTGGTGGCCATGAGTAATGGGATGGTTTTTCATTACTATGATTGGAGGATTTTTCAGGAGGCAGTGGATAAGGGGAGAATGTAGATTATAGACGATAGACCCGTCAATTTTTCAAGCCCTCATGGCGAGGAACTTTACCCGTCATTGCGAGGAACGAAGCAATCTTTACACTAATCGAAAGATTGCTTCGTTCCTCGCAATGACGGTTTTTTTGGCTACATCCAATGACGGGTTTTTCTTACCATTAATTTCCCCCTACATCGGCGCTACCATCTGCATCAGCATCGCTGTAAACCAGCCTGCATAAGTACCAACCGCATACCCAAACACCGCCAAGATAACCCCAACGGAAATCAAGGAAGGGTGGAAAGCGGCCGAAGTCACAGAAGCCGAAGCCACACCACCTACATTCGCCATACTACCTACAGCAAAATAAAAGAATGGCACTTTAAAAATCTTACCGACGATGAGTAACAATAAAGCATGCACACTCATCCAGATCAATCCAACTACCAATAATCCAGGATTTCCAGCAATCGCCGTAATATCCATCTGCATACCAATCGTCGTAATCAAAATATATAAAAACACGGTAGCTACTTTAGAAGCACCAACATATTCCAATTTCTTGGCAGGCGTAAAGGAAAGAATAATACCAATTACCGAAGCAATGAATATCACCCAGAAGAAATTACTGGTCAACGAGAATTTTGCTAGTTCTGGATGGTTGTTAGCCATATAAGCAGACAATGGCTCGGCTATCAAAGCCGATAAAGCTGTTCCTCCAAATGCCAAGGCAACAATATAGATCAAATCTTTTGTTTCTGGTGTTTTACTGTTTGCTTTAACCTTAGCATCCATTTTTTCCTTTAAAGCTTCCACGTCCGAAGACTCCGCCTTAAAGAATTTATCAAACTGCTTGGATTTACTAGCTCCATATAATAAGAATGCCATCCATAAATAGGCGACAAATACATCCACAGCAATGATGGAAGAAAAAACCTCTGGAGAGGGTTGTAGGATTTCCTTAAGGGCCACCTGGTTTGCCGAACCACCGATCCAAGATCCCGCCAAAGAACCCAGACCTTTCCAAACCTCATGTGGAGTAGCACCACCCACAACCTCTGGCGCAACCATGGAAGTCAACCAAACTGCCAAAGGACCACCAATCATAATGCCGACCGTTCCTGTTACAAACATCAATCCTGCCCTTTTCCGTAATGCCCACATCTCTTTTAAGTCCAGGTTGATCACAAACAAAATCAAACAGGCAGGCAATAAATAATTGCTTCCAATGCCTGTTAATGGGGAATTCGCGCCATCGATGATGTTTAAGGAATTGAGCAAGCCCGGTAAGAAATAACAGAGCAATAGGGGTGGGATGATATTGAAAAATCCCTTAACATATTTATTCGATAAGTTCGATGTATAGAACACCAAACCTAAAATTACCATTAGTAATCCCAATACAACAGAAGTGTTACTGATCAAAGGGAGGTTTTCGGTTTCTGGTATTTGCATAAACTTGTAATAATTGTTAATTTGCTGTGAAAATAGTTATTTCCATTGACTAATTTTTAATAATTACCCAAATTGCATGGGTAAATTCAAACTAAATCGAAATAATAACAGGTAATGGACCGCAGAGATTTTATTAAAAGTAGTGGCATTCTGGTAGGAGCCAGCACATTGGATATGCCCGATTACAGCATGGATGCAAAGAAGAAGATCAAGGTAGGATTGATAGGATGTGGCGGTCGAGGGACTGGTGCTGCCTTCCAGGCATTAAACGCTGATCCGGATGTGGAAATTGTAGCGTTGGCGGATATTTTCCAGGCACAATTGGATACCGCTTTGGCATCCTTGATGGAGGCGCACAAGGAACGAGTAAAAGTTTCGGACAAACGCAAATACGTTGGTTTCGATGCCTACCAAAAGCTGATCAACAGCGATGTGGATGTCGTGTTGTTGGCTACACCACCATGTTTTCGTCCGGACCATCTCGCTGCTGCAGTGAAAAAGGGAAAGCATGTTTTCTGTGAAAAACCAATGGCAGTGGATATTCCTGGTGTACTTAAAGTAAGGGAAGCGGTTCAACTGGCTAAAGATAAAAAATTGAATATCGTTTCAGGTTTCTGTTTCAGGTATACCAATCCTAACCGTGAATTGGCTAAGTTGATCCATGGCGGAGCCATCGGTGATATCTACTCGATCAGTACCTTCCGTTTAGGTGGTGAGCTGACCGAAAAGGTTAGACAGCCACAATGGGATGATCTGACCTACCAACTGTATAACTGGTTCTATTATCAGCGCTATTCGGGCGATATCATTGTGGAACAAACCGTACACAGTATCGATTTTATGAACTGGATGTTGAATCGTGGATTGCCAAAAGCCGTTTCGGGTACCGGTGGCCGACAAAGTAGACCTTGGGATAAATATGGAAATGTATTTGACCATTTTGCCATAGAATTCGATTATGGGGATGGGGTGAAAGGTTACCATTTCGGTCGTCAACAGAATGGAACGCAATCTCGGAACTCGGTGGAAGCTATCGGAACGAAAGGAGCAATGAATGTGAGTGTATTGAGTAAATATGAAATAACGGGTCAGAATCCTTGGAAATTCGCAGGAAAGACTGATAATATGTACCAGACACAACATAATGAGCTTTTTGCGGCAATAAAAAATAAGCAGGTGATCAATGATGGTGACTTCATGGCAGATTCTACTTTATTGGGAATCTGGGCGCGCGAAGCTGCCTATTCCGGTAAGATCATCAGTTTAGATGAGATCCAGAACTCGACCAAGGTTTATGGGCCAAGTGCCGATGAATACAGTTGGCAGATGGAAATTGATAAGGCATTGATCCCAAGACCAGGTTTGGCAAGTTCTTAAAGCCATAAATAGATATTACTTTGCTTAAACATTGTATCCTTAATTAATAATGAATCAAAAAATTAAGATTTTGGTGGTGGGTTGTGGCAATATGGGAGCATCCCATGCACAGGCCTATCATGATATGGATGGTTTTGAAATTGTAGGCTTGGTTTCCCGTGGAGCGAGCAAAGAGATTTTAAATGTGCGGCTGGAAGCCGATTATCCTTTATTCGATGATTATGCGACCGCATTGAAGGAAACTCAACCTGACTCGGTTTGTATTTCTACTTATCCGGATACCCATGAAGCCTATGCCATTCAGGCTTTTGAGGCCGGAGCGCATGTGTTTATCGAAAAACCATTGGCGGATACCGTGTTGGGTGCGCAGAAGGTGGTTGAAGCAGCAAGAAGGGCCAATAAAAAACTGGTCGTTGGATATATCTTAAGGCATCATCCTTCTTGGATCAAATTTATTGAGGTTGGAAAAACCATGGGCTATCCTTTGGTTATGCGCATGAACCTCAATCAGCAGAGCCATGGGTACATGTGGGATGTGCATAAAAATTTGATGAAGAGTTTGAGCCCGATTGTGGATTGCGGGGTGCATTATATTGATGTGATGTGCCAGATGACAGTGGCCAAACCATTGTCCGTTTCGGCTATTGGAGCGCGGCTGACGAATGAAATTCCGGAAGATAATTATAATTATGGGCAGTTGCAGATCCGGTTTGATGATGGGAGTGTGGGTTGGTATGAAGCAGGTTGGGGACCAATGATCAGTGAAACGGCATTTTTTATTAAGGATGTGATTGGACCGAAGGGTTGTGTTTCCATCGTAGCGAATGATGCTGGGAAGGCTGGGAATTCGGATTCCGTGGAAGCCCATACCAAAACGGAGTCGTTGAAGGTGCATTATGCGGATATTGATGAGGAAAATGAATTCCTTAAAAAGGATGAATGGATTGATTTAACGGATGAGCCGGATCATCAGGAACTGTGTAATCGGGAGCAGGCATTCTTTTTAAAAGCGATAGAGGAGGATTTGGATTTGGAGAAATCTATGCAGGATGCGGTGAATAGTTTGAGGATCGCAATTGCATGTGATGAGTCGGTGAAGACTGGGGAGATTGTGAGGTTGTAATTTTTCGCGTCATTGCGAGGAACGAAGCAATCTTCCCGCATGTCATGCTGAGCGCAGTCGAAGCATCTGCTCGTTTATATTCGTACAGATCCTTCGGCGATGCTCAGGATGACAAAGTTCAAAGATTGCTTCGTCGTACCTCCTCGCAATGACGCGAAGCCTACCTCCTCGCAATGACGCAGAAACTACCAATCCTAATCCGCTAAAACCGAAAACTCTGCTCCAGAGGCGAAATCCTGTCCGTTTTGCGAACTCAAAGCCGTAAAACGAATATACCTCGCCAATACAGGTTTTGTCAATATGATCGTCTTCAATTTACTGCTTCGATCAAATTCCCCTTCAGCCACAGGTTCTGACCAATTCTCCCCATCCAAACTCACCTGAATTCTATACCCTTTAACATTTCCATTCGATCCATTCTGTCTTGGCAAATACGTAAAGCCCTTGATTTTCTTCGCCATGCTGGCATCAAAGTCAATCCAATGCGGATATTGCGCGACAGTTACTGAATACATCGTATGCCAGATCGTCGATGGGTCCCCATCAATTATATGCTCGGCATTTCCTTCACCAATCTCCTGGCTGGATACAGATTTGATTTCCATCTGAATACTTTCAATCTTTGGAAAATCAACACTTGCTTTCAGTTTTTCTTTTCCTTGGTACCATGCCGTTACCTTGCCACCTTCACGTAGGTTAAAAGCGCCCTTATAAACAGAAGCTTTGCTTTGCCCAATCTGTACCATCAACGGGGAACCATTCGAATCCGTACGAACTTCCACCTTTCCAGAACGATCGCGGGTGATTGATAATGGCATATCCCCAGCCACAGCCGCTTTTGCTTGTGTTGCAGCATTATTATTTGCCACAGGACGAATAATAAATCCAAAATCATGCGCACCAGCTTTCACACGGTCCTGCTCTAATGGAGGGCCCTGTCCACAACTGTTACCACCCAATCCAGTTACCTCAGCCATCAGGTACAAATGCGTGCCAGAGCTTTTCGGTAATTGATATCCATGGGGTGCCAAGGTCATTTCCAATTCCGACCAAGGCAATGCAGAAGCAGAAAAGGTATTCTTCGCAATAAAAATAGCACCAGCGCCAGTGGCATTGGTTAATGCACACCACCTCAATTCCTCCCTGTTACCGGTAGACTGTGGTTTCGGCCAATTGACCATCTGGTCCTTTACCGAGCTTTGGTATTGTTCAATGAATTGTCCCGTTTTCCGATCCGCATAATTATTGATCGGTCCACGGCCATAATATTGGTAATTGCTATATTTCTCAGGTACCTGCATGGCAAAGCCTAAATGCGGTAATACAAAGGAACTATTGTTGGAAGTAATGTTACTTTCCAGTTCGATCGACCCATCTTTATAGATCGTCCATATATAATTGCTGGAGAATTTAAAGTCGTTCTCCCCAAATGGACGGTCTTTATGGTCTTCTATCGTATATGTTCCTGAACTTCCTCCACGGATGGTTCCGCCATTTTTCGCTTGGGATTCTACTTGGTAGATCAACACATAAGCCCCATCCTCTCGCTGATAGCTGTTTTTGGATTTTACCCTATGCTGCAATTGATGCAATCCTTTTTCGAACCACTGTTGATATGCCCAGTTATCATTGTCCAACGGAGCACGTAAAGCATCCAATTTAGGGCCTTCACCAGCACGAATTACTTCCTCTCCCTGGTAACTCAATTGATAAATTGTTCCTGTTTTATTATCAAATTTCACATTAAACCCATCACCTTTGATCTCTTGAACATCTCCATCCTCGCCTATCATCAGCTTACTTCCTTTGGCCAGATCCGCAATGGATGGAAGGAAAGTCATCGGTTTAACCAATATTTGTTCTTCCATCTGCACCTGACCTTGTTTTGCCCAAGGCATATCCTTTTTATGTACAAATTGCACCTTTAAGAAATATTCCGAGCTGGCCTCCAATTTATCGTATGCATATGGAACCTGGAATTCTTTATGCTGTCTTGCCGCAATAGCATTGGTCCCTTCCGTTGCGAAAGTACCTTTCTCCATTTCCTTACCATCTTTCCATAAAGACCAATTGATTTGATAATCATCCAAAGAGCTGAAGTAATTCTTGTTGAATACATCAATCTTACCATTTTTTATATCTACTGCCTTTACACCCACATTCTGGTAAACTTTGCGAACCTCATAGTATTGGGGTTTTGGTTCCATGTTAGCAAAGATCAGCCCGTTCATCACAAAGGTTCCATCATTTGGTTTGTCTCCAAAATCTCCACCATAGGCCAGGAATTTCTCACCTGTTTTCTTGTCGTAATAATACATGGATTGATCGATCCAGTCCCAAATTGCACCTCCCATAAAGAAATTGGTAGATTCGATGGCTTCCCAATAATCGATCAGGTTACCCGATGCATTGCCCATGGAATGGGAATATTCGGAGATATGGAATGGATATTTAAGGTTGTATTTTCCTTTTACAGCACCACGAACCCATTCAATGGAAGGGTATTGGTTGGAGCCGATATCCACGATGCTGTTGTTCCTTTCGTATTGAACCGGTCTGGAGTCATCCACTTTTTTGATCGCATCATACGCATGGACAAAATTCTTGCCCGGTCCAGCCTCATTTCCTAAGGACCAGATTACGATGGAAGGATGGTTAATGGTCGCATGTACCATTTCCAGATTTCTCGCCACGTGTGCATTTTTCCATTCCACAGGATGGGAAAGTGAAGCATCGCCATAATAATATTGATGGCTTTCGATATTGGCCTCATCCTCGAGATAGATACCATATTTATCACATAGATAATACCAATAAGGATCATCTGGATAATGCGAGTTTCTAACATGGTTGATGTTTGCCCTTTTCAATAACATGATCTCTTTTTCCATCTGATCGTGGGAAACGACCTTTCCCGTTTCCGGGTTGGTCTCATGTCGGTTCACCCCTTTAAGTTTTACCGTTTTTCCATTTACATAGAAATAACGGCCTGCCAATCCAAACTCATCATCTGCAGCTTTGGTGTCTTTCAATTCTACTTTTCTGAAACCAATATAGCTGGAAACAACCTCGATAAGCCTGCCTCTATTGTCCAACAATTCGGCAAGAAGCGTGTATCGGATTGGCTCTTCTGCTGACCATTTTTTTGGATTGCTGATTTTCAAGGTCTGTTCTACGATGCTGGTAGAATCTTTGGCAATAGGATCAATGGATCGCTGAAGATCTATTTCCTTCACCTTGGAAGAGGCATCACTGTATAAAACATTTTCGTATAGGGAATACCTTATTTTATAGCCTTTGACCGATTTTCCTTGGCTGTTTTTAACCTCGGCAGTCACTTTTAGCGTCGCATCTTTGTATTCCTGATCCAGATCAGGGATGGCAACCAAGTTTCTGATCTGCACTTTTGGCTTCGCTGTTAGGGATACGGTTCGGAAGATACCTGGCAAGCGGAACATATCCTGCGCTTCCAAATAGGAAGCATCGGAGCTGCGGTAAACTTCCACAGCTACTTGGTTCTCGCCTTTTGGATTCAGGTAGCTACTGATATTGAAAGAGGCTAGGTTCCTCGAGTTTTTGGAAAAGCCTACATATTTTCCATTGATCCATAGGTAGAAGAAGGAGTCTACGCCATCGAAATTGATGTAGATTTCTTTTCCTTTCCAATCTTTTGGAACAGAGAATGTGCGTTTATAGGAGCCCACTTCATTGCGATAGATATAGGTTGTCCAATTTTGGGGCGGCGTACGCATAACCCCGCCGCGCCAATCATCCACCTTTACCTGATGTTGGAAAATCACCGGTTGGTTCACATAGATTGGGACGCCATATTTCAACGAACCATCCTTCTGAATGCCCAGGATGTTCCAGCTCATCGGTACTGGCACATCATCCCATTTACTTACATCGAAGTTGTTCTGGTAAAAATCTTGGGGTCTTTCCTCTGGAGTCTTTACCCAATGGAATTTCCAGGTGCCATCCAAGGACATCCAATTGCTGGAGTTCGTTGGCAACACTTTTTGGGCGGAGTTGATATCATTGAAGGAAAAATGGTAGGCATGGGGAAGTTCTTTGTTCAAGGACAGTTCCTGCGGCGATTCCCATTCTTTTCCGGTAGGCGCCTGGACCTGACCATAGGCAAATCCTTCTATATTCCTGGTTACAGGTGTTTGGGCAAATAAGTGGGTTGGTTGACTAAAAATCAGCAAACCAAAACAGAGTGCTTGCGCTAGGCTACGATTCATAAATTTGGAATTAGGTAAAACAAATTTAGGAATCTTTAACCCCATTTTCCGATATTTTAATCGGTAGGAGAAGGTTAAGCGATGAAATCAAGCCTTTTCGATAAAAACAATCGTTTGTGTATTTTATATTTTACCTAAGGGATATTTAGGTATTTATGGGTTTGGAGAGAAATCTCCCACTTTGGATTATCCTTGACGTAGTCAATGATCAAAGGAGTCATCTCCGCTGCTTTGGACCATTCGGGCTGTAGGTACAGCTTGCAGGTAGAACCTACGAATTTGGCATGTTCTTCTGCCCAGGTAAAATCGCTCTTGTTGAAAACAATCACTTTCAATTCACCTGCCGCACTCAGGACATCTGGCCGAGGACCCTTGAATTTCTTTGGTGAAAGACAGATCCAATCCCAGTAACCGGTTAATGGATAGGCGCCTGATGTTTCCAAAAAGATTTGAATTCCCGCCTCCTTTAACTTTTGGGTCAAGTAGGAGAGGTTGTACAATAATGGCTCACCGCCGGTAATAACCACTGTTTTTGCCGGGAATTTCTTGGCATTTTCTACGATCGTTTCTGCCGAAGTCAATGGATGCAGGTCAGCATCCCAACTTTCCTTCACATCACACCAATGACAGCCCACATCACATCCTCCAAGACGGATGAAATAAGCCGCCTTTCCGGTGTGGTATCCTTCGCCTTGTATGGTGTAAAATTCTTCCATCAAGGGAAGCATTGATCCGTCTGCTGGAACTTGATTTGACATAACGATTAAAATAGAGCTGCAAAGGTATGGAATTTATTGTTTGAGAATTGTTATTTTTAAGTGAAAAATCTAAAAAACAAGATATTGGATTCATTGATTCGTAAGATTTCTGCCTATGTAGCTTTGACCGATGAAGATGTTGAAATCATTCAGTCGTTGTTTAAAGTGAAGCAGTTGAAAAAAAAGGAATTCTTTCTTCAGGAAGGAGAGATCGCTCGGTATGTCGGGTTTTTGGACACAGGCATTGTGCGTTATTTTGTTGATGTTGATGGCGTTTGTAAAACCTATGAATTTGGTAGGGAAGGGGATTTTTTTAGTGAATATGAAAGTTTTATAGGATTAATACCCACTACGAAAAATATTCAGGCCTTGGAGGATTGTACCTATTATGAAATCGGAAGGGCAGATCTTGACAAGCTATACGGGCTGTTGAGCCAAGGGGAACGATTGGGCCGGTTGGTGATCCAACAATTGTTTATTGATGGAATGAAAAAGCTGGCCTCCCTATATTCGGATGGTCCAGAAGAAAGGTACCTGAAATTTCGGGCGATGTTTCCCGATCTGGAGCAAAGGGTATCCCAATACCATATTGCAAATTTTGTAGGCGTAGAGCCCTCTTCGCTGAGTCGGATTAGAAGAAGGATGATCGGGTCGAAGTAAGCGTTTATGAAATGAATTTATTGACTTAGGTATATCATTTACGGATTTTGGAGCCGGAACTTTGCTGAAAACCAAATAGCAATGGGAAAAGTTCAAATCCGAAAAGTAAAGATTCTTAAATCTGTTTCAAAACATCCTTACAGTGAGATTTTGTTGCGTATTTTTCCTGGAGAAAAAACGCCTAGGCATTTCCATCGGGAATTTTCTGAAAGTTTCCGGATAATTTCTGGTGCATTGGAACTGGGTGTGGGTGATAAAACATACATCCTTCGAACAGGTGATGAAATGACCATACCAGCGGATGAGATCCATTATTTCCATAATATCTGGGGCGAGGAATGTATGGTGCAGGTAAGGGTGGAAATGGGAAATAAAAATTTTGAAAAGGCTTTATTGCTGTTGTCTTCCCTGCATGCTTCTGGATGGATCGCCAAAGATGGAAGCCCGAGACGATTCAAGGATTTGGCCTTGTTTGTTTATTTGAATAATTCTTTCAGTATTGGGGTAAGGTCTTGGTTCGAGCCGTTCTTGTGGTATGTTGCTAAGCGAGCTATCGCGAAGGGGTATCTGGAAGAACAGTTGAAAGCTCATGATGATGTTGTTTAATAATTTCAATGGATTTGGTGGGGGATTTGATTTCATTATGCGGTAATTTTTCCGTATTTTTGTAGCCGAATTAATTAAGGTGATTCCCGAAAATCAAGGTACTTGTAGACCTTGATCGGAATCATGATTTATGAACAAACACCAATCATGTTGTAAATGATTAATATTACACTACCTGACGGCTCCGTACGTCAGTATGAAAAAGGCACTACGGCCATGCAGGTTGCATTGTCAATCTCCGAAGGATTAGCAAGAAATGTATTGGCTGCCGAAGTAAATGGCGAGGTATGGGATGCCTCTAGACCTATCGAATCCGACTCTTCCATTAAGTTATTGACTTGGAATGATGACAAAGGGAAAAATACCTTTTGGCATTCCTCCGCACACTTACTGGCAGAAGCATTGGAAGCATTGTACCCAGGTATTAAATTCGGTATTGGTCCTGCCATCGAAACTGGATTCTACTATGATGTAGATTTCGGAGATCGTGAGTTTTCATCTGATGATTTCAAACAGATCGAAGACAAAATGGTAGAATTAGCTAAACAAAAGGAAACTTTTGAGCGTAAAGCGGTTTCTAAAGCTGAAGCATTGGCTTATTTCACCGAAAAAGGAGATGAATATAAACTGGACCTGATCAAAGATCTTGAGGATGGTAAGATCACCTTCTATACGCAAGGTAATTTCACTGACCTATGTCGTGGTCCACATATTCCACATACTGGAGTAATCAAAGCCGTTAAATTGACCAATGTAGCTGGTGCTTATTGGCGCGGTGATGAAACCCGTAAGCAGTTGACACGTATCTATGGGGTGACTTTCCCTAAAGCTTCTGAATTGACAGAATACCTGAAATTCATCGAAGAAGCGAAGAAACGTGATCACCGTAAATTGGGAAGAGAATTGGAATTGTTCGCTTTCTCTGAAAAAGTAGGGATGGGTTTGCCTTTGTGGTTGCCTAAAGGAACTGCTTTGAGACAGAAATTGCAGGACTTCCTACAGAAAGCACAGATTGCTGCTGGATATGAGCCGGTGATCACCCCTCATATCGGGCATAAGCAATTGTACATTACTTCTGGGCACTACGAAAAGTACGGTGCGGATTCTTTCCAACCGATCAATACTCCGGTTGATGGCGAAGAGTTCTTGTTAAAACCGATGAACTGTCCGCATCACTGTGAGATCTACAAAACGAAACCTCGCTCTTATAAAGAATTACCGGTTCGTTTTGCAGAGTTTGGAACGGTTTATCGTTACGAACAATCGGGAGAATTGCACGGTTTGACTCGTGTAAGAGGGTTTACACAGGATGATGCGCACTTATTCTGCCGACCTGATCAGGTAAAAGAGGAGTTCAAAAAAGTGATCGACCTAGTGCTTTACGTTTTTGGAGCTTTAGGTTTCGACAATTTTACCGCTCAGATTTCTTTGCGTGATCCGGAGAACAAGACGAAATACATCGGTTCGGATGAAAATTGGGCTTTAGCTGAAGCAGCGATCATCGAATCGGCAGCTGAAAAAGGCTTACCGACCGTTGTTGAATTGGGTGAAGCAGCTTTTTATGGTCCAAAATTAGACTTCATGGTGAAGGATGCTTTGGGACGTAAATGGCAGTTAGGAACCATCCAAGTGGATTATAACCTTCCAGAGCGTTTTGAACTGGAATATACAGGAAGTGATAATCAAAAGCATAGACCGGTGATGATACACCGTGCACCATTCGGTTCCTTGGAACGTTTTGTTGCCGTATTGATCGAGCATTGTGGTGGACAATTTCCGTTATGGCTTGCGCCTGAGCAGTTTATCGTCTTGCCAGTGTCAGAAAAATATGAAGAATATGCGCAAAAACTTTTGGAATCACTAAATAATTCCGATATTCGCGGTCTGATTGACTTACGTGACGAGAAAGTAGGGCGGAAAATCCGTGATGCGGAGGTGAAGAAAATACCTTATATGCTGATCGTAGGGGAGAAGGAAGTCGAAAGTGGAGCAATCTCCGTTCGTAAACATGGTGGTACCGACTTAGGGTCGATGACATCAGAAGAATTTAAAGATTTATTAATAAAAGAAATTACTGTTTAATTTAATTAAGGAAACATTTGGCAAAAAGTAACAATTTCGGCAATAGAGGCCCAATTAGAAAGAAGGAACCTGAGCACCGTATCAACGAGCATATCCGAGTTCCAGAAGTGCGTTTAGTAGGTGATAATGTAGAACAAGGAGTTTTCCCTACGCGACAAGCTTTAGCGCTCGCTGATGAATTGGAATTGGATTTGGTGGAAATTTCTCCAAACGCTACGCCTCCTGTTTGTAAGATTATCGATTACAGTAAATTCGTATACGAACAAAAGAAAAAGCAAAAAGAAATCAAGGCTAATGCTAAGCAAACCGTGATCAAGGAGATCCGTTTCGGACCTAACACGAGTGAGCACGACTTTGAATTTAAGTTGAAGCATGCCATGCGTTTCTTGGAAAGTGGTGAGAAGGTTCGTGCCTATGTACACTTTAAAGGCCGTGCGATCGTATTTAAGGAACAAGGTGAAATCTTGTTGCTACGTTTCGCTCAAGCTTTGGAAGAATACGGAAAAGTGGAATTGCTACCTAAATTGGAAGGTAAGCGTATGTTCCTGACCTTGGCTCCGAAAGCCGCCGCTAAGAAATAACAAAGTATCTAACAGATTGATATAAAATTTATAGTATTATGCCAAAAATTAAAACCAATTCCAGCGCGAAAAAACGTTTCAAATTGACTGGAACCGGTAAAATTGCAAGAAAAAACGCTTACAAAAGCCACATCTTGACTAAAAAAACAACCAAACAGAAACGTAACTTAACTACAACTAGTTATGTATCTGATGGTGATACAGGCAACGTAAAACGTATGCTTGGTATCGGTAAATAAGTTTTATACAATTTTTTTTTAAATAACAATATTTTTAACCGGGTATCGGGTAGTAAGTTTACTGAAACACGTAACACCTTATACCAAACTAAAATTTAATCATTATGCCACGTTCGGTTAACGCAGTTGCTTCTAGAAGAAGACGTAAAAGAATCCTAAAATTAGCTAAAGGCTATTACGGATCTCGTAGCAAAGTTTATACTATTGCTAAAAATACAGTAGAAAAAGGTTTACAGTACGCTTACCGCGACCGTAAAACCAAAAAACGCGAGTTTAGAGCTTTATGGATCCAACGTATTAACGCTGGAGCTCGTCAACACGGAATTTCTTATTCTCAGTTGATCGGTAAATTAAACGCTAAAAACGTAGGTTTGAACCGTAAGGTTTTGGCTGACTTAGCTTTAAATAACCCAGAGGCTTTCAAAGCAGTTATAGACGCAGTAAAATAAAGATTTTTAAACCGCTGTCAATTTGTTAGGTATTTGAAAAGCCACCCGTTAGGGTGGCTTTTTTAGTATTAAGTAGTTAGTATTTAGTAGTTAGACCTGTGGTTTGATAACCTTGTTGGATTAGGATATGATAGACTTGTTGGATAAGATAACCTTAAAAGATTTGTATATTACATCCTTATTGGGGTTAAGAATTGATTGATGTTTAAAAAGGTTTTAAATTATTTTGAGTATTAAAATTGATTCTTGGAAATGGAATTATTTAATGCATTTTAATTATTAAATTTTCAAAGAATTATAAAGATGCTATTTGTTCATAAAATGGTAACACTAAATTATTTTCTTTTAAAGCACTTATAAAACAAAAAAAAGATTTTTAAACATGGAAATGTTCAAAATCTTTTTTTAAAAAGTTAAAGAAGTAGGGTAGGTGTTAGGCGATAATGATTTTTATGCCTAAGTCTTCAATAGTTTTAACAGTGCTTTGTGATACCTTGCTGTCGGTGATGATGTAATCCACATCGACGAGTTCACAGATTTTGCCGAGTCCGCGTTTTCCGAACTTGCTGCTATCTGCCAGGATAGCGACTTTCTGGGCGGTGTTCAACATTTTTTGGTTAAGTGTTGCTTCTGGAAGGTTGCTGATGGAAATCCCGAAATCCAGATCGATGCCGTCGGCTCCTAAGAACAGGATGCCACAGCTGATCTCATCAAGGATCCGCATGGCGTATTGCCCAGCGACAGAGGAAGAGTTCGGGCGGATCAAGCCACCAAGTTGTAGCACCTCTATGTTTGGTTTGTTACTGAGTTCCAAACTTACCTTAAGTGCTGGTGTTATGACAGTTAAACCGTGTGTCACTTCCAGATTTTTAGCCAATGCAAAAACAGTCGTGCCAGATCCAATCATTATGGAATCGTTGTTTTTGATCAATTTTAAAGCTTCCTGAGCAATTCTTTGCTTCTCCTCATTGTTAATAGTTTCTTTTACGAGGATGGGCCGGTCTATGGCGTATGGGTTGCTGTTTGATGCGCCGCCCTTTATCCTGAACAACAGGTTTTTGTCCTCAAGTACCTTCAAGTCCTTGCGGATCGTGACGCTGGAAACCTTCATGGTTTCGCATAACCAATCGATACTGATCTTTCCTTTGTCTTTTAGTGTCTTGAGGATGAATTCGTGTCTGTCCGTTATATTCATCATAATTCATTTATAAGTTAACTTATGACAAATATAGCCACCTTTTAGCAAGTAATGAATTCTTTTTTTTTATTTAAAAATCTTTTTTTCTATTATTTTCCATACATTTGATTAGGCATTAGCAAATATTATAACCTAATCTTAAATATGTCCAAGTTTACTTTGTCCATCCCCGCTGAAAAGAGGCGTTGGTTCATCATTTTTGTGATTTTCCTAGCCATCGTTTTCAACTATTACGATAGACAGATCGTTTCCATATTAAAACCGATGTTGAAAGAGGAGTTCTCACTAGGTGATGATGGGTATGCGATGGTGCTGAATGTATTTACCATTTTTTATGCGTTGATGTATCCTGTTTCGGGTTGGTTGGTCGATAAGTTTGGAGAAAGAAAGGTGATGCTATGGGGTATTTTAGGTTGGTCGACAGCCTGTCTGGGGGGAGGACTTTCCCGTACATTTGGCTCTTTTCTATTTTTCAGGGGGATGTTAGGTGCTGCGGAACCGACCAATTTCCCTGCTCAATTGAAGGTGGTCACGGTTTGGTTCTCCGGAAAGTTAAGGGCAACCGCCAATAGTCTTTGTGTTGCAGGAAGCAGTATTGGGGCGATCATCGCTCCGCCTTTGGTTGCCTGGCTCGCGATGCAGTATGATTTCCATACGGTTTTCATCGTTGCGGGTATCGTAGGATTAATCATTGCGCTTTTTTGGTTTCTGATCTATACCGAACCGCCGGCTGCAATCAAGCAGGAAGCGGTAGGTCAGGATGCGGCTAAAGGAAATGAGATCGGATTTACCTGGGGGCAGCTCTGGAAAACCAAGTCATTATATGGCATCTTATTGATTCGCTTTGTGAGCGATCCGGTCTGGTATTTTTGCCTTTTCTGGTTACCTGGATATCTACAGGAGGAGAGCGGATTGACATTGGCTCAGATCGGTATGTTCGGTTGGATTCCTTTTCTAGTGGCAGATCTCGGAGCGATTGCTACATCTGCCTGGTCAGATAAAATGGTTAGAAATGGGAAAGAACCGTTGCTTGCCAGGAAGATCATGTTGAGTACGATTGCCGTTCTTGCACCCTTATGTTGTTTAACGACCTATGTCAATAGCCCCTACCTAACGATAGCTATTTTTGCTTTGGTGGCCGTTGCCTGTCTGAGCTGGCTGTTCACAATCTCTGTAGTAATTGCAGAGGCTTTTCCTGTAAAGAATGTGGCTTCGGTATTAGGAATAGCCGGTGGATTTGGTGCCTTAGGCGCGGTTCTGTTCAATTATTTTGTCGGGCAGATGATGGGGTCCTTGGGTGCTGGAACCATCTTTATCGCCATGGCGTTTATGCATCCCGTGGCTGTATTGATATTATGGACCATGGTCCGTAAAGAAAAACCTTCTGATAATGCCCATAAAACACAAGGCTTCCAGGTGAATTAACCAAGACTACAGCATAATTGATAAGAAATCCAGATAAATTAAGATTGAAAAAATAAGTCACATTTAGTTAGCAGATATGAAAGATGTTAAGACCATTTTGGAGCCTGCAAGGGAAACTCCGGTTCGTATGGAAGTGGATGTACTCGTTGTAGGCGGAGGACCAGCAGGAATTATTGCAGCACAAGCGGCTGCATCCGACGGATTGAAAGTCGCATTGATCGATAACCGCAGTTTTGTAGGGGGGAATATGACCATTGGTTTACCTATTCTAGGCTTTTTAGGCCAAAAGGGAAACCAGATCATTAAGGGATTGCCACAAAAATTTATTGATCGCCTGAAAGAAGTCGATGCTGCATCGGAACACAGACCATGCCCGCTGCACATGAGTTTGACTTTGGTCGAACCCGAAGCCGTTAAAAATATCGGTTTAAAAGTATTGGAAGAATCGGGTGTAAAAGTGCTGTTGTATGTTTTCTCTGCAGGAGTGGTGATGGATGGAGATGAGCTGAAAGGCGTGATTATCGAAAGCAAATCAGGAAGGGAAGTGATCCTGGCCAAGACAGTGATCGATTGTACTGGCGATGCGGATGTCGCCTACAAAGCGGGGGTAGCATGTGAGCAAGGGAATGATGTTGGAGGTGCTCAGCCACCGACCTTGATGTTCTGCATGGCCAATGTGGATACCGATAAATTAAGGATGTCCATTGCGGAGGAGCCTAGGACCTATCTTACCGATTTTATTCCTGCGGAATATTTCGGGCAGAACCATCAGTTTATTGTGGTTGGATTGCGCAGTGTGATGGAGAAAGCAAGGGCAGCGGGATATGAATTGCCGGTTGAGCGAACGATTTTGATCACGGGCCTTCGAGAAGGCGAGGTGTGGGTAAATATGTCGCGAATCAATGGAGTAGATGGAACCAATCCAGAAAGCTTGACCTTCGGCGAAATCGAAGGCCGTAAGCAAGTGGAGGAAATCCAACGATACCTGAAAGAATATGTTCCGGGATTTGAAGACTCCCATTTTACCAAAATGGCACCTTTCCTGGGAATCCGCGAGACCCGTCGAATCGTTGGGAATTATGTGATGACCGCGGATGATATCTTAGGATGCCGAAGATTTGATGATGCAGTGGCCGTGGCAAGTTATCCATTGGATATCCATCATCCAGAGGGTGGGGGATGTACTTTGACCTGGTGTGGCGATAGCTATGATATCCCTTATCGCAGTTTGGTGCCTACAAAGGTGAGGAATCTTTTGGTAGCAGGGCGTTCCATTTCCACCACGCATGAAGCCATGTCGGCGATTCGGGTGATGGCGCCATGTATGGCCATGGGCGAGGCGGCAGGAAGAGCCGCAAAACAAGCGGTGAGGAAAGGTATAACACCTGCTGATGTGAATGTGGATGAATTGCGTGCGGAATTGATACAATCAGGAGCTTATCTGGGTGAAAGTGTAGGAATAGATGTAACTTTACTCAAGTAAGGCTACGAAGATTAAAACTGTAAGGTTACTAAATTTTACTCCAATAAGGTTACAAAGAATTATTAAAATGGCTCCAATACCCAAATCCAGTCGAAGGGAGTTTCTGATCAAAGCAGGGCTATTCGCCAGCATCCCTTTTCTGCATCGTTTTGATGTGGAAGCAGCTGAGCATATCCTTCAGACCTCAGAAGCAGGGAAAAATTCCCTGAAAGTGCTTACTTGTAACATCCGGGTGGATCTACCGGAAGATGCTGAAAAAGGATTGGGTTGGAAGGATCGGAGACTCTCTTGTTTGCATGTCATAAAGAAACAGCAGGCAGATCTGATCGGTTTTCAAGAGGTCTTAAGAGGACAGTTTTTAGACCTCAAAGAATCGCTTCCTGATTACTTTGCCTTTGGTTTTGATGGCCCGGAAATGGATAAGTTCAAAGAAGGGTATCATGGGATTGCCAAGAACCCTATCTTTTTCTCTAAAAAGAGGTTTGAACTATTAACTGCTGGGGGATATTGGTTGTCCGAAACTCCACTGCAAGCCGGTAGTTTATCCTGGGGATCTGCTCGCGCTCGGAATGCTACCTGGGTGAGGTTGCTGGATAAGAAAACTAACAAGGAGATCCGATTGATTAATCTTCATTTGGATCATGTTAGTAATGAAGCAAAGGAAAAACAGATGGATGTGGTTTTGAGGGAGGCGGCACAATATCAAGAAGATTTTGTCCAGATCCTTACAGGTGATTTTAATATGGGGATGGATTCGAAAGTGTATGAAAATGTATTGGGGGCGGGATGGGAAGATTGCTTCGTTCCTCGCAATGACGGTCAATCTCGCAAAGGCAGTAATTCTTCCCACGACGGGCAATCTCGCAATGACGGGCAAACTAACAACGACGGTAATTCTTCCAACGAAGGGCAATCTCGCAAGTATGGCCAATATGGCCATGACGGGCAAAGAATAGAAGGAACTACCAATGGATTTAAACCCATAAACGATCCTCGACAAGCCAAAGCCAAAAAAATCGACTTCATTTTTATAAAAGGACCGGTCAAAGCGAGCAGCTCCCAAATCATCAAAGATAAATTAGGGGAAGTATATGCAAGCGACCATTATTTCGTCAATGCCGTTGTAAACTATTCCTAGATTAATATTTGCAATGATTCCGAGGAAAATATGAAATATGAAATATGAAATATGAAAAATGAAAATTGCTAAATGGAAAAATTACACTTAACTCCAAAACTTACCCTTACTCCAAAACTTAATCTAAACAACCCCAAAAAAAGAACAGCTAAAAACTGTTCTTTTTTTAACATAAAATACTTTAAAAATCTTTTTTTATATTAATTTTTATTTATTTTAGTGTAACCAATTCCTGTAATCTAAACAAAAAACTCAAATGGGAAAAGACAATTTATCCAATAAGCTTGGAATACCTGGGAACTTAACTTGGGGATATCTAGGTATTTTAATCTTTATGATGGGCGATGGCGTCGAACAGGGCTGGCTAAGTCCCTACCTGATCGAGCATGGCATGTCGATGGAACAATCAGCGAGCCTATTTACGGTATATGGCATTACCATTGCCATTTCCTCTTGGTTTTCCGGCGTACTGGCCGAAAGTTATGGACCTAGAAAATCCATGGTCATGGGGCTATTGCTGTATATCATCGGTACCATCGGTTTTATTTCCATGGGTATGGCGAAACTGGATTATTCCTCCATGTTGCTGTTTTATGCGATTAGAGGTTTTGGCTATCCCTTATTTGCCTATTCCTTCATGGTCTGGATCAATTATCGAACACCACAAAATATGCTGGGAAGAGCCGTAGGATGGTTCTGGTTTGTATTTACAGGCGGTTTGAACGTCCTAGGCGCTTATTACTCCAGCTGGGCATTGGAGCGATTTGGCTACGAAAATACCCTTTGGAGTTCCATCTTCTGGGTATTGGTAGGCGCATTTTTCGCCCTAGTACTAAACCGCGATAAGTTTGAAACCAAAGCTTCCAAAGAATCAAAGGTCAAAGAACTGGTCAATGGCCTAACCATTGTAAAAAAAGAGCCTAAGGTATTGATCGGAGGCATTGTACGGGTCATCAATACCACCGCCCAATTCGCATTTCCAGTTTTTCTTCCGCTCTATATGGCGGAACACGGTTTTGATACCAAAGAATGGCTACAGATCTGGGGCACCATATTCACCAGTAACATTGCTTTTAACCTAATTTTTGGATTTGTAGGCGACCGTTTGGGCTGGCAAAACACCATCATGTGGTTTGGCGGAATCGGCTGTGCTATCAGTACAGTACTGTTCTACTATTCGCCGGTTTGGTTCGATGGAAGTTATTGGGCCGTAATGGCTGCAGGTATTGCCTGGGGAGCCTTATTGGCAGGCTATGTGCCACTTTCCGCGCTAGTGCCTTCCTTGGTCAAAGAGGATAAAGGCGCCGCCATGGCAATCCTAAACCTAGGAGCAGGACTGCCGGTATTTGTGGGTCCGGCCATTGTTGGCCTTCTGATCGGATCGATTGGATCCGAAGGCGTCATCTGGGTATTGGCGGGTCTCTATGTCATTTCAGCCATATTGACCAAGTTCATCAATATCCCGAAAGAAGAAATCTCCCCTTTAGGAGAAAATAGCAGTTTAAAAGAAAATAGTATTCAAGCATAATTATGAAAGTATTACTTACAGCACCTTACGAGAACGAAAAGGCATTGAATGAGTTGAAAGGTCTTTTTGATGAAGTTATCTATCGATCATGGAAACCCCAAGGCCGTGCCTATAACCCATCAGAATTAAGTGAATTATTAAAGGAAACAGGTGCTGAAGCATTAATTTCAGAGCACGATGAAATTACAGAGCAAGTATTGCGTGCGCATCCAGATCTCAAATTCGTAGGGATCTGCAGAGGTACACCATCAAATATCAACCTAGCCGTAGCTACCGAATTGGGCATTCCAGTGTTCAACACACCTGCCAGGAATGCCCAGGCGGTGGCAGAAATGTTCATCGCCAATGTGATTACCTTAATGCGCAATACCCTGCCGGCCATCAGTTGGTTAGAAGGAAAGCATTGGGGCGAGGGGGCCCATACATCCTACCTGGAATTTAAGGGAAATGAACTGGCCGGAAAAAAAGTTGGAATGGTGGGATTTGGAGCAGTTGGGCAACATATTGCCCGTATGCTACAAAATTTCCCTGCAGAAATCTATTATTACGATCCCTACTATACCGATGAAAACAACGATTACAAGAAGGTGGAACTCCAGGAATTATTCGCCACATGCGATGTCGTTGGTATCCACCTTCCGGTAACACCAGAAACAGAAGGGTTGATCGATAAAAAATACCTGGATCTCCTCAAGGAAGATGCTATTTTTGTGAATACCGCTCGCGCTGTTGTGGTCAATAAAGAGGATTTATTGCATACCATTGAGAACGGTAAGATTAGAGGTGCTGTACTGGATGTGTTCTACCATGAACCACCAGATGAAACGGATTATAAAATGATATTGAACAAACGCGTATTGGCCACGCCACATATCGCTGGGGCAACCCACGAAGTGGAAGACCACCATGCCTTCATCATGAACAATAATCTCCGTGAATTTTTCCGTAAAGGAAATACAGGCATTAAACAATTGGTGAACAAAAATGTATTGGAGAGAATTTCAATTGGCTAAACATGGCAAATAAAGAAGGTTATTTAATTGTTGATATCGGCACAGGAAATGCCCGGGTTGCCGTTGCAGGAACAGACGGCGAATTATGGAGCATCAAACGCGAAAATGTACATTACGAAACAGATGCGAACTATGAGGAATCCATCTATTTCAATCCAGAGGACCTTTGGCGCCAAATATTAAAATTGGCCAAGGAAGCTTTAGCAGAGGCTCCAGAAGTGACTATAAAAGCCATTACCGCTACTAGCCAACGCGAAGGCATCGTGATCATCGATCCATCCGGTAAATCCCTTTTGGGCATGCCGAATATTGACCACCGGGGAAGAAATTGGGAAAAAGATTTGTTGGATAAAGACCTGGTCTATAACCTTTCCGGAAGATACCCAACTTCCCTCTTTTCTGCCTTTAAACTGGTGGGTGTGCGAGAGGTATATCCCGAGATGTATGCTCAGATCGATAAGTTCATGAGCATCAGCGATTGGATTCAATATCAATTTTCAGGAGTTCCTTGTTACGAGCATTCCCAGGCATCTGAAACCCTGTTGTATGATGTGGAGCATAAACAGTGGTCTGCACCTTTAGCCGCATTGTTTAATATTTCTACTTCCATTTTTCCACCTTTATATCAAGCAACTGATATATTAGGGACTATAAAACCGGAAATAGCCCATGAACTAGGCATTAATCCGGAGGCGAAGATTGTGGTAGGTGGTGGGGATACCCAATTGGCTATCCGAAGCATGGAACCATCGGCAAACGATGTGGTCATTGTTTCCGGTACGACCACACCGATCATTAAGATTGTCGGACAATATGAAAAGGATGAGGACCAACGTACTTGGACAAGCCGACATATCGATGAAAACAACTTTATCCTGGAGGCCAATGCAGGGGTTACGGGATTAAACTACCAACGCCTCAAGGAGATTTTCTATCCGAACGAGGGCTATGAGGTAATCGAAAAGGAATTAGAAGATGCTACCTATTCGCAATGTGTGGCTTCTTTAGGCTCGCTTATTGCCGATGAGGATGAGCCGCTGACCAAAGGGGGCTTTATCTTCAATGCGCCGGTATCCCATCAATTGACCCGTGGAAGTTTTGTCTTTGCGATCCTTTGGGATATTGCCTGCAGTATTTACGAGAACTATAAATTTTTGGATGCGGTCTCGCCGCATACCGAATCCTATATCTGGGCATGTGGCGGTGGAGTGGAAAGCCGCAAATTACGACAGTTCATTGCCAACCTGTTCGGGAAAAGCATCAAAATCCGCGATACCTTCCGCCAAGCTTCGGTCTTGGGTGGGGTATTTGTGTGTAATGATGCCCTAGGTGTCGCAAATAAAACCCCAGAACTATTGGAAGAGGTCTTTCCGAAAGACCACGAGGAGTTTGAAAAGTTATACCAGGAATGGAAGAACGCCAGAAAAACCTTTAAACAAGTAGCACATTAATGGATAACTATTTCATAGGTATTGATGTGGGAACCCAAGGAGCGAGGATGGTGCTGGTCGATCAAAAGGGAAACCTCATAGCATCGGATTCCAGGAAGTTTGCCCTCGATGATCGTTTTAGGGAAGAGCAATCTCCGGCAATCTGGTGGAAGGACGTGGAGGAAATGTTGGAAATCCTTTTCCATCAGCTACCTGCTACAATCCAGAAAGAGCATATTAGGGCTATTTCTGTTACTTCTACTTCTGGAACCGTTATCCCTTTAGATAAAAATAACCAACCCATCTACGAAGCGATCATGTACAGTGACCCTCGATCGGAAGAGCAGGGGAAACGCTGTCGCGGAATAGCCTTGCGTCATGTGAAGGATGGTTATACTGGTTTCAATGCATCCAGCGGCATCAGCAAGATGTTGTGGTTCATAGAAACCTATCCCGACAAAGCACAGCAATTGGCTACTTGGATACATGCCTCTGATTTTATGGTCGGTAAATTATCCGGAAATTACCATACAACAGATTATACCAACGTATTAAAATCAGGTTATGATCTCGATAAATTAACCTGGCCAGCCTATATCTCAGAAGAAATAGGTATTAAAAAAGCCTGGTTACAACAGGTGGTTCCATCAGGTACCGTTGTAGGAAAATTGGATGCTGAGCTGGCTGCAACTTGGGGGATTCCCCCCATCGATGTGGTGGTCGGCATGACCGATGGCTGTGCTACACAGATGGCTTCTGGAGCTGTGAAACCCGGCGACTGGAACACCACCATCGGAACCACCTTGGTCATCAAAGGTGTGACGAAAAACAAGGTAGTCGACCCATTAGGAAGACTATACAGCCATCGCCATCCCGAAGGTTATTGGATGCCAGGGGGAGCCAGCAATACCGGAGCTGATTGGATCTCTTTGGATTTCCAGGAGGATTTTCAAAAGCTCACTGCAGCGGCAGAGAATCTTATCCCTACAGGCGAATTAGCATGGCCCTTGAAACAGATTGGCGAACGCTATCCCATTATGGCTCCGCAGGCTAAAGGCTTCGAACCTCAAACAACTGATTGTACAACTTTATTTGCTGCGAATTTGGAAGGGGTAGCCTTTATAGAGCGTTTGGCCTATGAGATCATCGAAGAATTATCTGGCGAGAAAATAGCGGCCATTTATTCGGCCGGTGGAGGAGCAAATTCCGATCTATGGCTAAAAATAAGGGCCTCGGTCATGAATGTACCAACTTATAAATGCAAGGAGGCAAGTGGTGCTTTTGGAGCCGCTATTATGGCTGCATCCTATACCTATTACCAGTCCTTGCAGGAAGCCGCAGCCGAAATGGCTTCCATAGAAAAGAAAGTCATGCCCGATCCAATACTGCATCAGGAATATGAGAAACAATACAACGCCTTTAAACAAAAACTAAAAGATCTAAATTATATTTCATGATAACAATCTGTTTATTGCGACATGGTGAAACAGCCTATAATGCAGATGGAAATAAATACTGTGGTAGAACCGATATCCCCTTAACCGAAAAGGGAATGGCACAAGCCAATAGAATGAAAGCATTATTGAAGGATTATTCCTTTGATCAGGTTTTCTCTTCTCCCTTGATCAGGGCAAGAACAACCGCAGAGATCGCAGCCGGAAATAAGGATCTAGTCCAGACTGATGATCGACTGATCGAGGTGGATTTTGGACAGTGGGAGGGAAAAAGTTCAGAAGAGTTTAGAGCAGAAGATCCAGATTCGTGGAATAATTGGTTATCCGATCCTACGGCTTTCCGAGCGGGGAATACTGGTGAAAATGCTAGTCAGGTGTTGGAGCGTCTGAACGATTTTTATCAGGAACTTATGGATAAATACGATGGACAAACCATCTTGGTTGTAGGGCATAACGGTGTCAATCGTTTATTCATGGCGAGCCAATTGGAAATGCCATTAAGGAACTATAGAAAGATCGTTCAGGAAAACTCCGCATTGACTTTGATAACATTAGATAAACATAATGGCTTTAATTTATTAAAATTGAATGCCTAATTTCGAAACAATCTTATATTTCATGAAAAAATACGTTTCCCTAGCTATGCTTTTCCTGTTGATGATGCCATTTTTTGTGCAGGCACAACAGAAATCCAATTATCTTAATTTTCCTACCGTTCAGGATATGTATGCTTATTTCCGATATGTACCTGGGAAAAAGATCATCTCAGGCCATCGAGGTACCATGGAGCAGGGATTGCCCGAAAATTCCATTCCCGCTATGGCGGCAGTTTTGAAGCATACCCCGGCTATTTTTGAGGTGGATCCACGCTTGAGCAAGGATGGAATTCCGGTGATGGTTCATGATGCTACACTGGATAGAACAACGACGGGAACCGGGAAAGTCGCCGATTATACTTATAAAGAACTGAAGAAATTAAGGTTAAAGGATAAACAGGGAAACAAGACAAAACATAAAATCAATACCTTGGAAGAAATGATCCTTTGGGCAAAGGGCAAAACCATACTCAATTTGGATAAAAAGGATCTTCCCATGGAGATGACTGCTGAAATTATCCGCAAGCACAATGCGTATGCATGGGTCTGGGTGACGGTTCATAACGTGGAGCAGGCGAAGTTTTACTTGGACAAAAATCCTCAGCAATATTTATCTATGCACATCAAAACCGCAAAGGACCTGGAAGCATTTAAGGCTTCGGGATTGCCCTACGACCGCATGATTGTATACATTGGTCCGGAAATCAAGGAATCCAACCAAGCGATGTACGACTTCTTTAAAGAAAAAGGCGTTCTATGCATGATTTCCACGGCGCCAACTTACGACAAATTGGAAAGCAAAGCGGAAAGAGCAGCGAAATATAGAGCCGTTTTTGCGGATGGAGCCACCATTCTGGAGTCCGATCTTCCGATCGAGGTGAGCCAAGCCATTCGGTAATTATATTTCCTACGATTTAAAATAAATTAATCAGTATATTCGTATACTGATTATTACAGATGAGACTACCAATTATTATTGCAATCTGCGCAGCTTGGCTGTGCAGCTATGTTACTGCATTAGCACAAACTCCAAAAATCCAAAAGGCTAATACCCCAAATTGGTTATTGCCTTCCAGCATTAAACCCCAAGTTGTGGATCTTGACGATATCAGTTTGGGTTATTATTATGAATCGACGATAGATCAGGTCCACCTAGGACAACAAACTTCCTATTATAAGGAAGTAAAAGTAATCACCGATGATTCGGGGATTGAATATGCCGGACAAGTGAATGTCAATTTTGATCCAACCTACCAACGGTTGGTTTTTCATGAAGTTCAGATCTTGAGGGGTAACCAGGTATTAGACCGTTTGGATATTTCCCGGTTTCGGGTCCTGGCCACCGAAACCGATTTAAGTCGATTTCTTTACAACGGTACCTATACTGCCCATCTTATTCTCGATGATTTAAGAAAGGGGGATAAGATCCAAATCGCTTATTCCTTGATCGGATTTAACCCCGTCTTTGGCGGTAAATATTCTGGCGAATATTATTTTACCTCCGGGGAGCCGATGGGTAAGGCACAGGTGGTGTATATTGTGCCTGATTCCCGAAAACTTAATATCCGCCGGTTGAATGATGTTCCGGTAGAGAAAACTAAAAAGCAGGGCGGTCTCACCTATATCTATTGGGATTTTCACCCGAGTGTTTCCGATGAATATATCCCAACGACACCAAGTTGGTTTAGCCAATCAGGTAAATTGGAAGTCTCCGAATTTTCCACTTGGCAAGAAGTATCGGATTGGGCCACGAAGGTCAATCCGATTCCAACAATCAAAGCAGGATCACCCATTGCTAAATTTGTGGATGAACAATGGGCGAAAGCCAAAGGGAATAAAGAAACCTTTTTGGAGTACTGTTTAAATTTTGTGCAGGATGAAGTCAGGTATATGGGTATCGAAATGGGGGAGCATTCCCACCTTGCCCATGCTCCAGAAAAAGTATTTAATCAGCGGTATGGCGATTGTAAGGATAAATCCCTCTTGCTGGCGGCAATGTTGAAATATAAAAACATCAAGTCTTCCCTTGTTTTAGCGAATACCTACCAGGATAAAGAATTGAACAAGCGCTTACCTAGTCCATACGCTTTCAACCATATGGTCATTCGCGTGGATATGGAGGGGCATAATAAATTCTTGGACCCAACCATTAGCCATCAAGGATCTTTGCCTTTAGATCGCTTCTTTCCTTATTATGGCGAAGTGTTAGTGCTTAATGAGGGGAACAAATTAATGGAAGTTCCAAAACCAAACGGCCAAGAGATGATAGTGGAGGATATCATCCATATGATATTGGGTGATAAGGTTCGTCTGGATGTAATGACAATCTATAAAGGTAGTCAGGCGGATGAGATGCGGGCTAACCTCAAACAATCTTCTAAAAATCAATTACAGAAGGATTACGAAAACTATTATGAGGAATTATATCAGGATGTAAAACGGATTAAGCCTTTAACCATCCAGGATGATAGGAAGAAAAATGAGATCATTGTGATGGAAAGTTACGAGATCGATGATTTCTTTATCCAGGAAGAAGGTAATCAACGGAAAATGGTGCCTGCCTATGCCAAGACAATTTATGATCGTTTGCCCCAGGTAGAAAATAAGGTGAAGGCTCCAATCGCTGTCCCTTTTCCGATTAAAATTTCCCATACGGTGAAGATCATCAACAAGGATAATAAACCATTAAGTTATTTTCAGGAAAAAATAAATGGATCCAGCGATTATTATCAGTTGGATCATGAGGTGTATACCCAAGAAGATACCTTAGTTTCTACCAATATAATGGAATTCTATGATAGCTTTCTTCCAGCAGAAGAAGCATTGATCTACGCAAAAGATTATGAAAAAAGCAATATACCGCTTTGGTATAGCTTCTATTTAAACGACGATGGAAGTCTTTATGTGAATACTGTTTTGGAAGGTATAAATGTTAATTTTTGGGCGTTTGCATATTTTTTCCTGATCATTCTGCTAACGATAGGTTTTATCTACATAAAATACAATAAATCGAAACCTTTCCTTCGGACCAACGATCCTTCATTGCCGATCTATACGGGTATTGGGGGGTGGATGATCGTTGTTCTGATCGGGGTCATCCTTGCTCCGTTACTTTCCCTATCTAATCTTTTTTCGCACGATTCCGTTCTTATGGAAAAATCCTGGGCAGCAATCGAATTTCAACCAAAGGCTGATCAATTACCTTTATGGTTATTTCAAGGTTTTTCATTAACTTTTTCAGCAATAGCCCTTACCTTCACTGTCTATCTTGTTATTATCTTTTTCCAGAGACGGGATATATTTCCACAGACATTTATAATTTTTAGAATTTCCATGTTGGTGTTTATCATTATTCACCTTTTCTTTTTGTATAAATTCAAACTTGGTGCTCAAACCTATATTCCTAAATTCATTGGAGACATGATTGGGACCTTGCTTATCGTGGCATACATTTATTTTTCCAATAGATCAAGAGGTACATTTGTTGTACCTTATCTAAAAAAAGAGAGCAAGTTTTAAAGCTTGCTCTCTTTTTTTATTTTTCTTTTTACCGTAGTCGGTTTTGCTAATTGTTTGGCTTCGTATTGCCTCTCCAGATATTTGATGATCTCCGCAGCGATATCCTTTCCGGTAGCATTTTCAATACCTTCCAAACCAGGGGAGGAGTTTACCTCCAAGATCAACGGACCACGTGCTGATGGCAACATATCCACTCCGGCAACGGTTAATCCCATGGCTTTTGCTGCGGCAATGGCAGTCTGTCTTTCCTTTAACGTTAATTTTACCACTTCGGCGGTACCACCTCGATGTAGGTTCGAACGGAATTCTCCTTCTTTGGCAGTACGCTTCATAGCGCCGACCACTTTACCATCCACCACAAATGCACGAATATCAGAGCCTTTCGCCTCCTTGATGTATTCCTGGATCAGGATGTTGTTTCCTAAACCATAGAACGCTTCGATCACCGAAGATGCGGCTTTCTTGGTCTCTGCCAATACCACACCGATACCTTGGGTTCCTTCCAACAGTTTGATCACGAGCGGTGCACCACCAACCATGTTGATCAAATCGTCTACATTGGCGGCAGTCCTTGCAAATCCGGTAATCGGAAGTCCCAATCCAGCGCCGGAAAGGATCTGCATACAGCGCAGTTTATCCCTGGACCTGGTAATGGCCTGGCTCTGGTTAGCGGAAATTACATCCATTACTTCGAACTGGCGGACAATCGCTGAACCGTAGAAGGTTACCGAATTACCGATACGTGGAATAATGGCATCTATGGCAGGCATGTCCTGGCCTTTATAGTGCATGGTAGGTTCGCCTTGGCGAATCCCTACGTAACATTTGCTATGGTCTATGACTTCGCACTCATGTCCTCTGCTGATCGCAGCCTCTACGAGGCGTCGTGTAGAATATAACGACTTATTAGTCGATAAAACGGCTATTTTCACTGTTGCTTTTTGTATAAAACTTATAATGATTATATCATATTGGATGCCAAATTTTTCTTAGATACATCCACAAGAAATTTTCCTGTAATAAAGTTTCGACCTAATAACATGGGGTAGGACATGGCTGAACGGTCGCGAAAAGACAATTTAATGTCGTATAGCTCGTTAAACATGCGAACTTTGGTCAAGAAGATATAGCGGATCTCTGATTGCCCAAAAGAACTCTTTACGGTTCTCTCGCGGTGCACAGGGAATGTAAGTTTCAAAACCTGATCACTTTCCAGGTTCGGGCGGATATGCCCGATGATATACAAGTGACCTTTTCGTTTTACCACCTCCATCTGTTCACAATGAAGGACAGAGGTTTCTGCTCCCGTATCCGTTTTCGCCTCGATATTGTAAAGGCCCAACTCGGGTAAATCAATGATTTCTGTTCTTCCGATGATCTTCTTGCCCTTCACGCACAAAGATTTTACTCGTAAATAAATTCTCCGTATGGGGAGCGAATCGTCACTTGTTTTTGCGTTGATTCTTCCACACGACCGATGATCTGGGCTGGAATACCAAAGGATTCAGAAATCTGGATGATATCAGCAGCAATTGCTTCCGGTACATAAAGTTCCATACGGTGACCCATATTGAATACTTTGTACATCTCCTTCCAGTCGGTATTGGATTCTTTTTGAATCAATTCGAAAAGGGGAGGGATCGGAAATAGATTATCCTTGATGACATGTACCTTGTCTACGAAGTGCAACACTTTCGTCTGCGCACCTCCCGAACAATGTACCATCCCATCAATCTGCGAACGGTATTTGTCCAAAATCTGTTTGATAACAGGGGCGTAGGTCCGGGTAGCCGATAAAACCAATTTTCCGGCGGTCACCTCTTCACCTGTTTCTACTTTAATTTTATCTGTTAAGGCTTTTCCACCAGCAAATACCAGATCGTATGGTACTGCCGGATCAAAACTTTCCGGGTATTTTTCTGCAATATATTTACTGAATACATCGTGACGGGCAGATGTCAAACCGTTGGATCCCATTCCACCATTGTATTCTTTTTCGTAGGATGCCTTGCCATTTGATGCAAGACCCACGATCACATTTCCAGCTTTGATGCGGTGATTGGAGATTACGTCCTCCCGTTTCATCCTACAGGTCACGGTACTATCCACGATGATCGTACGAACGATATCGCCCACATCAGCGGTTTCACCACCGGTGGAATAGATACCAATACCCATTTCACGCAATTCGGCCAAGATTTCTTCTGTTCCGTTGATGATCTCTGCGATCACCTCTCCTGGAATCAGGTTTTTGTTTCTACCGATGGTAGAAGATAATAAGATGTTGTCGATGGCTCCAACGCAAAGCAGGTCATCCAGGTTCATGATGATGGCATCCTGCGCAATACCTTTCCAAACCGAAAGATCGCCGGTTTCCTTCCAGTAAACATACGCTAAGGAAGATTTTGTTCCAGCGCCATCCGCATGCATGATGTTGCACCAAGCTTCATCAGCACCCAATATATCCGGGATGATTTTACAGAAGGCTTGGGGATATAAACCTTTGTCAATATTTTTTATTGCATTGTGTACATCCTCTTTCCCTGCGGATACACCTCGTTGATTGTATTTTAAATCTGACATCTTGATGCAAAAATAAACAAACCAAGCGATTAAACCGAATGTTTTTCTATCCTGCCTTAGCGGAAATCAAAAGGGTCAAATTTATGTAAATCGGATTCCTCCTGATTGTTATTCATCAATTGGAAGGAAAAGGTATCTCCCAAACTGATCAATTCGCTTATTTTATTGATTTTAAGTTTTTTATAGATCGTTTTGCTATGCGTCTGCACGGTGGAGGTGGAAATAAACAATCGACCTGCAATTTCTTTTTTACTTACGCCATCGATCAGGAGTTGAGCAATCTCTTTTTCCCTGCTCGTCAGCTGATTGATCAGGTCTAATTTGCTGGTGCTGCCCTTTTCCGAACTTTCTTTTGCTACGGTTATTGCAAATTTCGGTTTTCCATTCTCCGTTCTGATGATGGTTTTGGAAGTCCCGATCACCAATTTAAATTCCTTGCTATGGTGAAGGAGTTTATAATCCAGGTTAAGGTAGGAAGGTTTATCCTTACGGAAGAAAGTCAGGGAATTCAATAAACTGTGGTAAGTGCTGGTATGAATGGTCTGCAGGTAATAAAGGT
This sequence comes from Sphingobacterium sp. CZ-2, assembly GCF_004526235.1. Classification (GTDB taxonomy): domain Bacteria; phylum Bacteroidota; class Bacteroidia; order Sphingobacteriales; family Sphingobacteriaceae; genus Sphingobacterium; species Sphingobacterium tenebrionis. Next base: position 2,485,219 of record NZ_CP038159.1, read on the forward strand.
AATCCATGCCGGTCAACCAATTTTTTTGAAATCCATAGAACAGCCGCATGGCATCATTGATACCGATAGGCCGATAGAATTCCACATCATGAATCGTAATCAGATAGGGGGAGCTATTGATCAGATCCATAAACTCCTCCGTTCGAACACTGGAAGTATTGGAAAGATTTGCCGATTTGATCTGCAGAACAAGCTGCTCTAAGGCATCTTCTAATTCCTTAAATCTCATAATAATTGGATGTGCTAATAATGGTTTCTTGAAGTTACGTCATTATATCCTATTATGAAAAAGGTTTCCCGTATTTTTTTAACACCTAAACAATTTTCCGCATCAAATGAAAACCTTTACCCATTTTTCGTATAATTTTTCCAGGTTATAGCTGGCATTCGCTGGGCTCGTGCTCGGCAATTCATGATACTGTACGCCATCTATGCGTTCAAAAAATCGATCGTACAGATGCATCGCTTTTTTTCCATTAAAAAGTACATGTTCAATCCCCGGATTTTGCTTTAGCAAATCCAGTATATCATTAGGTACTGCCTCCTGAATCGCCGTATCCATACTCCCCACCCGAAATGCCGTCCCGCAAACATCCCAAACCGCGATATGATGCTTAAGAAGAAATCGCTTTTTATCGGCATAATCCAACATGATATCCTCCTGAAATATCATCCCCAATAATCTCCAAAACCTATTCTGCGGATGCCCATAATATTCCTGTTTCTCCAGCGAAAGATCCCCTGGCAACGAACCAAGAATCAGATACCTCGAATTCAAATCCACTATAGGCCTAAACGAACATTTTATAGCCATCTACTATTTCTCCCTAATTCCAATCCACAAACTCCATTCACTAATCCCCATTCACTAATCCCTCTCCGCTTTATAATTATTCGCCTTTATCTTCATAAACTTTTGAAACATATCCAAGTTCACCTGCGCCCTATCCCTTGTTCCCGCTACATCTTCTTCCTGATCCTTCGTCCCTATAAATTTGAAAAATTTACCATCAAAATAATAGAACCGATCCTCCCCAAACTTCTTCGTCTTATCCATATCAAATTCCGGCGCATACATATGACTGTTATAATTATACCTTTCCTCAAAAACAAAGGAAACCTTATCATCCAATAAATAATACTTCGCCAAGGTATAACCAGACTCCCCATAATAAGAAACATCCAACTTCTCCAACACATTATTTTTGAAATAATAATAAACCATACCACCTTCAGTAGACTCAAAAATTTCCGCAGAATCAATCCTATCCCAATCCCGAATTCCCTGTATCCGATCATAATTCGCCCTTACCACCTTCAAACTATCCAAATTCCCACCATCAGAATAGCCATCCTGTCCCAACACCGAATCCAACCCACTTCCTTCACCTAATCCAACAGTATCACCCGAACCAACAGATTCACCAGAACCCATCTTACCTCCTCCTTGACATCCCACCAACCCCAAAGACACGAACCCTAAAGCCACCATGCCCATAACCAATCTCAAAAATATATTCCTCATAACATCCAAATTTCTAATATCTTTAATCTAACATCTATAATCTAACATCTATCATCTATCATCTATCATCTACCATCTAACATCTAAACACGCAAATTGTTCCAATTCGGTCCGCTCTGAAACCATACTGAAAGTAACCCTAAAGTATGTAAAATGTATGCTTTCCATACTTTTCCCATACTTTAACCCTCCTTTAACCCTACTTAAACCACGTTTCTCACCCAAAATCAAACATATTTTGAACCCACAAGTCCCAAACCACCTGCAAAAAATAGACAATATTGGTTAAAAAAAAGCCGATTCAAAACATCTCTGTTCTGAATCGGCTTTATAAATTCTTTGAGCAGTGTCTAACTACTAACTACTAAATACTAACTACTCAAATTAGTGCTTGAAATGCCTAACCCCTGTAGTCACCATCGCTACGCCTTTTTCATTGGCCATATCAATGGACAGTTGATCTTTGATCGAGCCACCTGGTTGCAATACCGCGGCAACACCCGCATTTCCAGCAATTTCCACACAATCTGGGAAAGGGAAGAAGGCATCAGATGCCATGGAGCTACCTTTGATATCGAAACCGAAAGATTCCGCTTTTTCGATGGCTTGTTTAAGCGCATCCACACGTGAAGTTTGGCCAACGCCAGAGGCGATCAAGGTATTATCCTTAGCAAATACAATCGTATTTGATTTGGTATGTTTTACAATTTTATTGGCAAAGTATAGATCCTGCAATTGTGCTTCATTTGGTTTTACAGTGGTTACTGCTGTCATTAATTCAGGACCTTCCACTGTATTGTCCTTATCCTGCATGATCACACCATTCAACAAAGTCTTGAATTGCTGTGTTGGAAGTTTAACTTCTTTACGGCGAAGGATAATTCTATTTTTCTTTGCGGTAAGAATAGCCAATGCATCTTCCGAATAAGCCGGAGCGATCAATACCTCAAAAAACAGGTTATTGATTTCTTCCGCTGTTTCCTTATCCACTTCACGGTTGCAGATCAATACGCCGCCAAAGGCAGATACTGGGTCACAGGCCAATGCAGCCAACCAAGCATCTTTAACTGAAGGTCTCGACGCTACGCCACAGGCATTGGTATGTTTTAGGATCGCGAAGGTAGGTTCAGTGAATTCATCAATGATGGCCACTGCTGCATCCACATCCACCAAGTTGTTATAGGAAAGTTCCTTGCCATTCAATTTATCGAACATGCCGTCCAAGTTACCGAAGAAAACACCTTTTTGATGTGGGTTTTCGCCATAACGCAATACTTGTGCGGTTTGTTCCGACTGCTTGAAAACCTCCAAAGGTTCTTCTTGATTGAAGTAATTGAAGATAGCGGTATCGTAATGGGAAGAAGTGTTAAATGCACGTTTTGCGAAGGATTTACGTTGCTCTAGGCTAGTGCTTCCTTCTTGCGCGGCTAAGATCTCTTCCAACTCGGTATAATCATTCTTTGAAGAGATGATCACCACATCGTTGAAGTTCTTTGCTGCTGCGCGGATCAATGAAATCCCTCCGATATCGATTTTTTCGATGATATCTTGTTCAGATGCGCCTGACGCCACTGTTTCCTCAAATGGATAAAGGTCAACAATAACTAAGTCAATTTCTGGAATGTTATAAGTTTCCAATTGTGCTTTATCATCAGCCAATGGACGGCGAGAGAGGATTCCACCGAAAACATTAGGGTGTAATGTTTTTACACGTCCACCAAGGATGGAAGGGTAACCGGTTAGGTCTTCTACACGTTCTACTGGGATGTTCAGGTCGCGGATAAAGGCTTCAGTTCCGCCTGTGGAATAAAAGGTTACTCCAAATTTGTTAAGTAACTGAATTAGAGGTGCAAGGTTGTCTTTGTAATATACAGAAACTAATGCATTTTTAATCTTTACAGGATGATTCATTGCGTATTGTTTGGAGCGGCAAAGGTAACTATATTTTTTTTATTTTTGATTAGGATTAACCGTATAAACATGAATAAAGCATATTACCTTCTTTTGGGATTATTTCTGGCCTGTACCTACAAGCTTGCCGCCCAGCCTGCTGTTAGCGATTTTAAGTCTTCACAGGTTTATTTATACGATGCAGAAAAGAGGACCGCTGATGGGAAGTATCGATTTGAGATTTTTGCACCTAAGGCCAAGGATGTAAACCTATTTGCCCATTGGATCGAAGATAATGATTTTGGAAAAAGGCTGTTCAAGATGACTGCGGATCGTTCTGGAGAAAATTGGGCGGTTGAACTGGACAGTCTTCAATCCGATCTGTTGCATTATAGTTTTTTAGTGGATGGGGTTTCGGTTTTGGACATGAAAAACCCTCGGGTAATCCGTGATGGAAATGGCCTATTCAGCTATATCATACCGGGTGGAGGCATGGGGGATTATTATAAGGCCCAAAAGGTTCCCCATGGAACGCTACTTCAGACTTGGTATCCTTCAAAAACCGAACATGGGACGCGGAGGATGAACATTTATCTGCCTCCTGGCTATGAAAACAGCAAACAGAAATATCCGGTGTTATATCTCCTTCATGGCATGACGGGGGATGAGGGAGCATGGGTAGAACTTGGTAGGCTGCCTTTTATCATGGATAAGCTGATTGCTGATGGTAAGGCTAAACCCATGATCGTCGTGATGCCCAATGGCCATCTGCCCAATGATGCTGCGCCAGGTTATAACCCTAAGACCTATGCGATAAATGTTCCAGGAAAAGATATTGGTTCTGGTTTGATGGAGAACTCCTTTCCGGAGATTATCCAATATATCGACGGCCATTTCCGAACCAAAAAGGATCGCGCTAACCGGGCTATTGCTGGGCTTTCTATGGGCGGCTCCCATACCTTGTTTATTTCTGCTAACTATCCGAAGACTTTTGATTATATCGGACTGTTCTCCGCGGCTTTCAAGATGGGGAAGATGGCCGATCTACCGGTTTATACCGATTTTGATCAGCACTTACTGACCCAAAAGAAAAACGGATATAAGCTGTACTGGATGGGAATGGGAAAACGGGACTTTCTGTACCAAGTAGGGGTAGATTATCGAAAGAAATTAGATTCCATACAAATGCCTTATACCTACCATGAATCCGAAGGAGGCCATAGTTGGTCCAATTGGCGGAAGTATATGCTGGAATTTGTGCCTTTGTTATTTAAGGAAAAATAATTAATAATCCCTTCGAAAGGCTGATTAATTGTATTTCTTCAATAGGTTTTCAATAACCTTTGGGTAGTGCAGGTGTTCCAATTGCTGTCCATTGAACTTGATGATCTCCAAGGTATCTCCAGGTTCCACACGGAATTTTGCCTGATAAATAACCTCGCCCTCATCAAAATGCTCATTCACGAAATGAATGGTGATTCCATGTTCCTCTTCTCCGGCATCCAAAATAGCCTTATGCACCCGATCACCATACATGCCTTTACCACCGAATTTCGGTAAAAGGGCAGGGTGTATATTAATGATCTTATTCGGGAAAGCTTTCAGTAGGTTTTCAGGTACCAACCATAAAAATCCAGCCAGAACAACCAGGTCAATTTCCAAACGTTTTAAGAGGTTAACCACTTCATCCGTTTGATAGAAATCGTGCTTATCAAATACATGGGTTGGGATTTCGAAATTATCTGCGCGTTGAAGCACGAAAGCTTCGGGATTGTTGCTCAACACTAAAGCAACTTCTGCAGAGTCGGAGTATTTGAAATGCTCCATGATCTTTTGGGCATTGGACCCAGACCCAGAAGCAAATATGGCAATACGTTTTTTCACTCGTTTCGTTAATAGTAATGTTTAACCTGATAAAAATCAAATATAGCGTTTTTTTGTCAAGGGAATGCCTTTAATATGAATATTAGGTATTTCCGTAAGGATTTGTTAAATTGAGGTATGTTACAGAAAAAATCCTTTCTTTTTGCTATAATCCTGTTTTTTGCCGTAAAACTTCATGCACAAGTCCCTGATAGTATTCCTCCTTTCCATAAATTCAAAGATTATGAACACGGAGCAACCTTTTCGCGCGACTCCTTGAATAAAGACCATAAACAGGTGTTCATTCTCTACGATGCAGGCTGTGGCCACTGCCAGGAATTAGGGTACGAGTTCTCCAAGGCAATTCCTGAATTGGATAGTCTGGTGGATTATTATTTCATAGCCATGCAGGAGAAACCCTTGGTGGAAGGTTATATCAACATGTTTGCCAAGGATTTAAAGAATTATTCCAATGTCAAGTTTCTGCACGATCCTGAAGGGGAGTTTATCCTGAATTTCCATCCAAAGAATTTCCCGGCCACTTACATCTATGATCGCAAGACCTTTAAACTGTTGTTTCAGGTGGATGGGGAAAGCAAAGTGGTAAAAATGTTACCATTTCTGAAAAAGCAAAAACAGTAAATGTTGTTACTTTACTTAAAAGGGCTTTTATTTTCCTAATATTAAAAAATACTATTTCACTAAACAAAAATTTCCGTAGCTTTAGCTTGTCAAAGGCGAGTAGCGGAAATTCTTGCGGAATTTCCTTATTCTTTTCATTTTAGTCTACCTAAAAATAGCATCATCCCCACCTATGAAAAGAACAATCTGCCCTTAACAGCTGAGAACAGAGCTGTAAGGAATGCCTATGAGTAAAATTCAATTGATGCTATAGAATGATTAATATTTATAAAGATCTGAGTTATAGGGATGAACAGACTTTTAGAGAGATAGAAGCCTTGATCTTAAAAATAGAAGAGGGTAACAAAAAAAGGGTAGAACAATTACAAATTCCAAATTGGGTAAATACAGCAAAAGAGTATCTTCTGGAGAACTGGAACAAAACAGTGGGTCTGGAAGAATTGGCCGCTTTATGCGGTGTTCATAAGGTTACCATTTCTAAATATTTTCCCAAATATGTAGGAAGTTCGCTACGGTTATACCAAAGAAAGGTTAGGATAATTCGTGCCATAGAATTGATCCGATCCAAGAAATATTCTTTAACAGAAGTAGCTTTTCTTTGCGGATTCGCCGATCAGAGCCATTTTACACGGTTCTTTAGGCAAACTGTAGGTTGTCTACCAAAGGAGTTGCCCATTGACGAAACTTAGCCCTTACGCTAATATCGTTCTATTTTAATTTTTAAGCATGAGGTTATTTTGTAAGGGGAATGATGAAAATAATTGTTGAACATGAAAATATTACAAGGTAGTCGGATACCTAAAGCCAATGGACACTATAGTACGGCCATAGTGTCCAACCATTTATTGTTTGTTTCTGGACAGTTGCCCATATCGAAAGAAGGAAAGGACTATGAAAATGCGGAATTTGAGGAACAGTTCAATGTGGTTTTCCATAATCTGGAAGACATCCTATTGGCCTCATCGACCAACTTTCAAAAAGTAGTAAAAGTGACCACCTACCTCTCCGATGTGCAATATTGGAAGCAATTCAATGCTTTGTTTGCCGATTTTATCGGTAAACACAAACCTGTAAGAACGGTGATAATCGTACCGGAGCTGCCGCAGGGATACAAGCTCGAGGTAGAGATCATCGCGGAGGTATAAAGCACACAAATAAACCCGTATATGCTCCTGACGTTGAAACGTTAGGAGAAAAAAATAGCGGGAAGTCTGTAATGGACTTTCCGCTATTGTTTTTTATGTTGAGGTATATTACTTGGTGGTCAATACCTTTTCAAGCAACTGTATGCCTGTTTGGGTTACATCGATCTCCGAATTGGATAGGATGATCACGACCGACTTCTCATCGGGTACAAAGCCAACAAAGGAACTGGAACCCGCTGTTCCTCCATTATGCCAATAATAGGTCATGCCCTCCAACATGTTCATGTGCCATGCCATACCGATATCGGAATTTGGTGGCACAAAAAAAGTGAATTGTTTAGTGAGGTTCATCGCTTTTTGGATATCCGTTTCGGGATAGGTCAATTGCGCTATGGTATATCGCAACATATCGTTCAGGGAGGATTTCAAAGCTCCTGCACCCGCCATCGATTGAAAATTCCAAAAAGGGACTTTAGCGCCTTCCTTATTATGGGGAGGGGCAATATTCTTATTTTTCGGATCGACTTTATCGGAAGTATTGGTCATTTCCAATGGAACAAGTATGGATTCCTTGACCAATTGCATATAAGGTTTTTTCTGGATGATGGATATCAATTCGGCCAATAGTCCAAAACCTAAATTGCTGTAGGCATATTCCGTCTCTGGATCTCCCTTTGCTTGGTAATTTTTTAAATAAGCGAATAGTTGTTTCCGATCGTAAAAGGCATAAGGATCATCCATGGAGAATTTCGGACCTTTATTCCAGTTATCTGCCAGTGCTGGCAGGCCGGAAGTGTGGTTCACTAAAGATTTAAAGGTGATCTTTTTGATGTCCGGATTCTGGGCTATGGAATCAGGAAGAAACTTAGCGATGCTATCCTCCAGGTTGACCAAACCTTTGTTTACCATATCCGCCAGTAAGGATGCGGTAAATGTTTTACTGATGGATCCGATTTCAAATAGGGTGTTGGCATCAGGAAGCAGGTTGTTCCCTTTGTCGGTTTCCCCGTAAAAAAATGTATTGATCTTATTCTTATGGATAATGGCTACCGCCAGACCCTGTGCATTTCCCTGTTTGGCATAATTCCGGGCAACCGAGTCCACGAAATTATCCAATGGATTCGTTGCTTTTACATTGGAGATGATATCCTTTTTAGCGCTTGCTGCCGAGTCGGCTTTCGCATCGCCCTGGTAAGGTTGGAAGGCAAGGGTATGGTAATGCATGGTTGAATCAACCCCCAACAAAATAGTCATGGTCTCTTGTTCAAATTCCGTTTTGTAGCTGGCTACTCCACGGTTGTATTTGAAGACAGTGGCATTCTTAATTTTGCCCAAGACCGATAATTGCGTAAGAATGCCCGTTAATTGGGACTTACTGATCTGCGATTGGAAATCTTTATTCGCTAATTGATAGATGGAATCGGGCTGTTGGGTATTGATGAAATATTCAATCCGGTTAAAAACAGCCCTATTGTTTTTTTCTTCCAAAGATTGTCCTTTGGAAAAAGAGATGGTTAACATGGAGATAAGGGTAAAAATGCCCAGTATTTTGGAATTCATATCCAAAAGTACAAAACAAATTACAAACCGATAATCTGTTTTAATCTTGCATACCCTGATTTGGAGATATTGACTTTTCCTCCGCTCAAAAGGGTAGCGATATAACTGTCCTTTTCCATGGGTTCTATTTTCTGCAATTGGTCTACTTTCACGATGAACGAGCGGTGTACCCTGACGAACTGTTTGTTGTCCAGTTGTTTTTCAAATGAACTCATGGTTTTGTTCTTTAAGAACATGCCTTCGGAGGTGTGGATTTTCACATAATCATCATAGGCTTCCAGATAAAGGATCTGTTGAACAGGGATGATTTTTATTTGGGTTCCATTTTTTACCACGATCCGCTCCAAAGAGCTTTCTTCTTCCATGGACTCCTGAAGTTTTTCCGTGTCGATTTTCGGGCTACTCTTCGCTTGGAAAGAGGCTTTGAATTTATCTATCGCCTTTTGGAAACGATCCGGGCGAATAGGTTTTAATAAATAGTCGACCGCATTTTTCTCAAAAGCTTTCAAGGCATATTCATCAAAGGCAGTGGTAAAAATGATGTGGGGTTGGTCGTCCAATAATTCCAACATTTCAAATCCCGTTAATTTAGGCATCTGAATATCTAGAAAAACCAGGTCAGGTTGGTGCTGATGAATGGCTTTTACACCTTCAAATCCATCGTTACATTCTGCTAATACCTGAAATTCAGGGTACTGTTGTAGGTATTCCAGCACCATGCTGCGTGCTAAAGGTTCGTCGTCAATTAAGATGGTCTTAATCATATTGTGGGATTCTTAAAATTGAAATAAATGTGTTTCCTTCTTTTTCCGTCTGCAGGAGATCTGTTCTGCCATATAGTAAATATAGCCGTCTTTGAATGCTGGAGAGGCCGAAGCCAGTCCCTTTTTTCTGTTCGTGTTGGTCAGCTTCAAAAGGATTACTGATTTTTATGGTCAGCATTTTTTCTGCTAAAGTTAGGGAAATTTTGATCACTACCTCTGTAGTTACATTATACAAGCCAAACTTAATGGCGTTTTCTACCAAGGGCTGTAGGATCATCACTGGGATTCTGCCTTGCAGAACATCTTCTTCATAATGGAATTCTGTTTCCAGGCGATGGCCAAACCTCACCTTTTCAATATCGAGGTATAAACTTAAATGTGATATTTCCTCTTCTACAGTGGTGAATTGGGCATCATCTTTCCGCATGGTTCCCCGTAAAAAGTCGGATAATTGAAAAGTCATGTTCCTGGCCTCCATCGGCTTGCTTCCGATCAGGGCAATGATAGAGTTTAGACTGTTGAACAGGAAATGGGGTTGTAGTTGTTGGCGAAGGTTATATAACTCCGCATCCCGGACCATTTTCTCGCTCTCCTCCTTACGTTTTTTATTCCCCATCGATTCTTCTTGGATGTTCCAAAATACATTGATGGTCATCACGCAGGTGATAATCAGGAAGTTGATGACAAAACGGAAGGGTAGGCTGAAATTAAGGTATATCAATTCCTCGTCGGAAATAAACTGAACAATCAAAAAACGAGTTATTGTAATACTTATTAAGGAAAAAATGGCAGCCAGTGCGAATAATTTCCAGTAATTCCTGTTATTCGGGATGTAATACTGTAAAGAACTGAACACCAGGTACGAAATACCGGTAATGGTCAATGCACTGATCCCAGCATCATAAATAGCGACATCCCTAGCGATCTTTGACCACCATAAAAGGCCATACATGATGGCCAGGTATAAACCACAAATAATCCAAGAGGTACCATGGATTATCGATCGTTTGGATTGTTCGCTAATGGGTTTTGCCATGGCCTAGCTGTTCTTTATCGTAATGCTTCCAAAGATCGAGGTACCTGTGATGTAGATCTTCTTGTTGCTGTCGGTCGTGATCTCGAAATGTGGTCTACGATCGTCTACATCGCCAAAAATGGACGATACGTTGGTGTGTACTCGCCAATGCATCGGCACAATGATCTTGGTGCTTCCGAACAACTGGAAGGTGTCGATGACCACCGGTTGGTTCAGGTCTGCCTGTAAGAAATTCAGGTTGGTGCTTCCGAATATACTGGTGATGTTTCCGCCTAGAAAATTTTTGCTCAAAATGATCTTCTTAGTATCACTGAAGAAATTATCCACTTTGAGGTAGTTCTCAAATTCGGGCAGATAATTCTTAAAACCAGTTATCTTACGCTCTGCGTTTGGGCTTTGAGCGTAAGAATCTGATGATGTTTTTGTGGATGATTCACTGGAGGGAGTTCCCGTAAAGGTACTGTCTACCCGCTTGTCCCAATCAAATTCGTCATCCTTTGGAGGAGTAGGTGGCAATTGCGGTCTGGTTTTGTTACGATTAAGTAAATACAGACCTAAAATAATGGCTGCGGCCGGGATGATGAATCTACCGATATGTAAGCCCAATTCATTCCTTAAGAAAAATACCGATCCGATCGCTATTAATATAATAGATGATTTTTTCTCGAATTTGGAATTTACACCGATAACCAAACCAATGATGATTAAAATAGTCTCCCATCCAAATAACCAACCTGGGATAATATTACCCAAGTTCATTTGCTTCATCAATAGGGCAAAGCCTAAAAAAATGATGATAGCACCTACTATGGTTGAGGTATTGTTGTTTTTTGGAGGCCTCCCGTCGATCTCGTTTCTGTTTTGATTGTTCATTGTCATTTGTCTTTTGATTTAGTTTACTCAAAAGTATTGCGAATATAAGCATCAGCACATAGGAAATAGGTCTTTTGCCTCATTTTTTCGGTGAATGTGTGGAAATCTTCGGTGAAAATTCTATCCAGGAATTTTATGATATCTGTAGAATGAGTGAATAATTTAATTAATATAATAAATAATTTTTACAAAAATTTGGATGTTTGAGTTTAATTATTATATATTTATGACTGAAAATAGAGGATTAAACTTAAATATTAACAAATCTAATGGGAGATTTTGATAACAAAGAGCGTGAAGAGGTATTTTCAAAAAAGGTGAGAGCGGGTAAACGTACTTATTTTTTTGATGTAAAAGCGACTCGTTCCAACGACTACTACGTAACGATTACGGAAAGCAAGAAACGTTTTGAAGACGGCCAATTTATTAAGCATAAGATCTTCCTTTATAAGGAGGATTTTGAGAAGTTTGCCGAAGGCCTTCAGGATGTGGTAGAATACATTAAATCCAATCAGGAAGTGATTGAGAAAAGATATGAGCCTAACTCGGAAGATTTAGGGTATGAGAATAATGGTCGTCTGGTAGAAAAAGATGATTATTCTTTTTAAGTAACAAAGATATACCGTATAGGGAGCCACTGTAAAAAGTGGCTTTTTTTTGTTAACTTCGACATCCAATTGATAAAAAAATAATAAGAGATTTATGAATAAACTGTTTTCAGTTAGTAGTGCCGTATTTTTTATTGCGGTTTCACTGGCAAATGGTCAAACCAAGAAATTAACTTCTGCCCAAGCCTGGGGCCAAGAACAGTCCTTAACCAAAAGCATCGGCCGTTATGAATGGGCAGATGCCGATCATTATATTGAGCGCAGTGATGCAGAATATAAAGTGAACGTGAAGACTGGGAAAAAGGAGAAAATGACGTTCAATAAGAATGAAGTTCAAACACCCCAGAATTTTACCCGCGTATATTTGAGGAACAACGATATCTATATCCAAACTAATGGTGGAGAAGGAAAGCAGATTACAAATACTCCAGAAGATGCAGAGCGTAATCCGACTTTGTCTCCAGATAAGAAATATGTTGCTTTTACCAGGAACAATGACCTATATAGCGTCGATGTAGCTACTGGAAAAGAAGTACGGTATACCTCTGATGGAACCGATGTGATATATAACGGTTGGTCTTCATGGGTTTATTATGAAGAGATTTTAGGCCGTGTTACGAATTACAAAGCTTTTTGGTGGTCTCCAGATAGCAAGAAAATTGCTTTCATGCGTTTTGATGACACCAAAGTACCTATGTTTCCGATCTACGGATCCAAAGGTCAGCATGGTTATTTGGAAGAGACAAGATATCCTAAAGCCGGAGATCCCAATCCAGAAGTAAAAGTCGGATTTGTAAAAGTGGAAGGTTCACCGGTTGTATGGGCAAGTTTCAATGAAAAAGATGATCAATATTTTGGTCAACCTTATTGGAGCTTCAACAGTAGCACGATCATGGTTCAGTGGATGAACCGTGACCAGACCAACCTGAAATTTTATGAAGTAAATCCGGAAACTGGGGCGAAAAAGGAAATCTATAATGAAGAACAGAAATCATGGATCAACTTAGATCATGATGAGCGGATTACCTATTTGAAAGATAATAAACATTATATCCTGAAATCGGATAAAACGGGTTGGGCCCATTATTATCTCTATAAATTGGATGGCACCTTAGTGAATCCATTAACTTCTGGAGATTGGCAAGTAACCGATCTTACCCGTGTTGATGAGAAAGAAAAAGTGGTCTATTTTATGGCACGCAAGGAAAATTCTGCAACACAAGATTTATATCGGGTGGATTTCAATGGAAAAAACCTGAAACGTCTAACGTTCGGTGATTATACCCACAGTGTGAGCATTGCCCCTGAATCGAAATATTTCATTACTACCTATTCTAATATTCACACCCCAACGAAAGTTGCTTTGCTGGATAATAAAGGAAAAGTAATCCGTGAATTAGCAGATAGCAAATCTCCTGATTTCGCGACCTATAAAGTGGCTAAGCGTGAGTTTGTTACCATCCCATCGGACGATGGTAAATTCCAACTTCCAGCTATCATCACTTACCCAACAGATTTTGATGAAACGAAGGAATATCCGGTTATCATGAGTATCTATGGTGGGCCAGACGCAGGTACGGTTAGAAATACCTGGAAAGGTGTGGCTGGAGAATACTGGGCACAAGAGGGGATCATACAGATCGAATGTGATCACCGTGCGTCAGGGCATTTCGGTAAACAAGGGGTAGCTTGGATGCACCGTAATTTAGGAAATTGGGAATTGGTGGATTATATTACCATTGCAAAATGGTTGAAAGCAAAACCTTATGTTGCCAAAAATAAATTATTGATGACTGGCCATAGTTATGGGGGTTACATGACTTGTTTGGCGCTGACCAAAGGGGCGGACTATTTTGATTTTGGAATAGCGGGTGCTCCAGTTACGAGTTGGGAACTTTACGATACCCACTATACCGAAAGATGGATGGATACGCCACAGGATAATCCAGAGGGATATAAAAATGGTTCTGTATTAACTTTTGCAAATAAATATAAAGGCAGATTACGTATCCTTCATGGGGACATGGACGATAATGTGCATATGCAGAATACCATCCAATTGGTAGATGCGTTGACCAGTAGATCTGTACCATTTGAGTTGATGATCTACCCAGGAAGTCGACATGGGTTTGATCGTTCAAAATCTAACTATGACTTCAAAGAGCGGGCTCGTTTCTATTACCAGTACTTATTGGAGAAACCGGTTCCACAAGATATCAGATAAAAGTTAAAAAAGGCTAAGAAAATGGATGAGGGCACTGAAAAAGTCTCAACTTTTTAATGAGATTTAAAGAAATGACTGAGTACAAGATTTATCTTACTCGGTCATTTTTGTTCTAAGGATTTCTGAAAATTTGTTTTTTAATGGTTTTATTGAAGGTTTAATCGACCATGAGTGGCTATTTAGGCTTTCAGAATCTCAAATCCATTGATTTTGAGGTAATATTCCTCCTTTTTAGATCAATTTCAGGATTCTTTTCAAGTTTACCGTGAAGATGGCCATTGCACCCTGCATTTCCATATTTTTGATGCCATAGGAATCTGCTCTTCCATAACCATGGACATTCTTGAGCTCACTGTTCTTTGCCTCGATCTTATACCTTTCCTTAGACTTGCTCCGGTAATGATAGGTTTGCTGGAAAGCCATCTGCTCTTTATGGAGTTCGGATTTAATGGTTATCGAATAGGTCTTTGTTTTTGACCCATCCTTATAACATCCTTCCCTGAGAGGGCAAACTTTACATCTATCCACATCGAAGTAATACGTGTCTGCTTGATTTTTACCTATGTTCTTTTTGCCCTGACGGGCCTTCCGGATTGCTAGATGGCCAGCTGGACAGACAAACATCCCCGCATCTTTATTGTAGTGAAAGTGATCGCTTTCTTTCCTGGATCCCTGGCTGACTGCCGGTTTCAATTTAGCGATGATATCAATGTTCTGTTCTTTTGCCAGCCGTAGATTGTCCTTTCCAGAATATGCGGCATCGCCTATAATCGTGTCCACTTCCATTCCATTCTGCTGGCTGATCTCCAATAATCGGGGCAGTTCCGGACCATCACCTTTCTCGCCTGTAGTAACGACCGCTGCTGTGATGATGCGTTCCTCGGTCATTGCCAGATGTGTTTTATAGCCAAAGAAACTGCTGTCCATTGATTTATGTCCAAGCCTGGCTTCACCATCTTTTGAGAGCAGATAGTATTCCTTTGTGTCCTCGATGGTTTCCTTCAACAGGTTCAACTTCTCTTTTACAGCCGGTATTTCACTGATAGATTGATCCTGATCCAGCACTCTCTGTAATTCCCTGCAATAGGCAAGCTCTTGGTCCAGGTCGTTGGACTCGTTCTTTTGTGGTAGGCGCCCTTTGTAGTCCTCATCGATCTGATATATTGCTTTCCTCAACAGCTTGGATCGTTCCTTTAGCACTTCCTGTGCTGTGTATGGGTTCGATCTGGAATGGGTATGTGTGGCATCTACGATGATGGACCTTGATTTTATAATACCCTTTTCAAGAGCGATCGTTACGGTCTTATTGATCAACAGGTTCAATAGGTCCATGTCCTTTAACCGTAGCTTACGGAATTTGGTGAGCGAACTTGGATTGATCACATCCTCCTCAGGGGCCATTTCCAGAAAGTATTTAAAGGACATGTCATATCTGGAACGCTCAACAACATCAACATCCGAAACGGTGTAGATCGTCTTTAACAGAAGGTACTTGAACATCTTGATGGGGCTCTCTGCTGTACGCCCATTGGTCTGGCAATACTTCTCCAAAAGTTCCTCATGTATAAAACTGAAATCGATAAGATCGTTGATTTTGCGAAGTAGATTGTCTTTTGGAACAATGATATCGTACAATCCCGAATAGGAACTGAACTGAATTTTTTGTTGGGTAGAAAGCATCCTGATATCCGTTAAAGCCTACTTTAAGATACGAAAAAAGGAGCAGAAAACTGTTGTTTTCCACTCCTTTTTTTAGCCCATTCTAAAAGGGGACTTTTTCAGTGCCCTCAAATGGATTCTTAGCCTTTTTTCATGGTGTAACATATGGTACAACCAAAAAAATTATCATATTTGCACTATTAATAATACCATGCTAAATTATTTAAAAGACATTACTTTTAAGGCGAACGACGTCTTTTTAAGGGCTATAGACATTCTGATGAGGAACTATGTTTCTATTGCAGGGCTATGTTTTCTTTTGTTTATAACCTCCAACCTGTCTACCTATTTATCCAGCTACTTATCCTTTTATTCGGATTCGTATTTCATGGGCTTGAAAGTGCTCTTGTTATTGCTGTTTATAGGTTTATATTTTAGTCTGCAATTGGTACTGTTAAAAAATGCCATCGTATTGGCTAGGGGAGAAAAAAAACCGGGATTTTGGGGCTATGTACCTTCCTTTTCCCAATTCGTGAACTATATTATCGGATTGTTGTTCTATTCCCTTATTGCTTTTGTGGTTTATTTGGTGATGTATGTGCTTTGCTTTCCTTTATTGTTTTTGGGGATAAGCATGGATACGGTGCGTTCGGAGATCCATCCTTTTTTAACAGGGGTTATTATGTTGTTTGTATTGATAAGAACGACCTTCTATCCATTTTTCATTATCGAACACGGATTCAATACCTTCAAATCTTATAAATTCAGTTTGGCGATGACCAAAGGCAATGTATTTCGGTTATTGATCGTTATATTCATTGTAGCATCCACCCATTTATTGCAATTGGGCGCGGAACACTTTGGCTACACCTTGGTATCCCAAATTTTAGGTTTAGTGAATTCATTTGTTATCATCCCTATCGTGAGCATTGTGATGTCCATTGTATATGTGGATATGATGAAGTCCTATAAAGGGGGAGCAGATCCTTCACTGATCGATAATATCATCTAATTAGTTCAACATTGAGTAGAAAGAGAATCGCCATATTAGGCTCAACAGGTAGCGTAGGAACTCAAGCATTAGAAGTTGTAGCCGCTTTTCCCGAACAATTTGAAGTAACCGTATTGACCATCGGTAGGAATGCCGATCTGTTGATCCAACAGGCAAAAGCCTTTCATCCAAAGGTGGTGGTGGTCTGTGAAGAGCAGGCTTATCAGAAAGCAAAGGATGCTTTGGAACCGCTGGGCATTTCGGTGCTGAGTGGAGTGGAAGCGTTGGAAGAGGTGGTTCAGCGGGATGATATCGATGTGGTGTTGACCGCTATTGTAGGTTCTGTTGGTTTGAAACCAACGGTTGCCGCCATTAAAAAAGGTAAAGATATCGCGCTCGCCAATAAGGAAACCTTAGTGGTTGCTGGCGCATTGATCAATGAGCTGATCAAGGAGCATCAGGTGCGTTTATTGCCGGTGGATTCTGAGCATTCGGCGATATTCCAATGTTTGGTTGGAGAAGAAAGCAATCCGATAGAAAAAATAATATTGACGGCTTCTGGAGGACCTTTTAGAGGTAGAACTCGGGAAGATCTGGTTGCTGTAACGAAAGCGCAGGCCTTGAAACATCCAAATTGGGCGATGGGGGCAAAGATTACCATCGATTCTGCTTCCTTGATGAATAAAGGGTTGGAGGTGATCGAAGCCAAATGGTTGTTCGACCTATCTGCAGATCAGGTCGAGGTGATCATCCATCCGCAGTCTATCGTACATTCACTGGTGCAATTTCAGGATGGGTCCATTAAAGCACAATTAGGAGTGCCTGATATGAAGTTGCCTATCCAATATGCCTTAACCTATCCAGCTCGTTTGCAGAATGATTTCAAACGCTTCAGCTTTGTAGATTATCCAAATTTGACTTTTGAAGCACCGGATATGGAGGCTTTCAGGAATCTGAAACTCGCCTATCAAGCGTTGGAAAAAGGCGGGAACAGTCCTTGTATCTTAAATGGTGCGAACGAAATCGTTGTGGAAGCATTTCTTCAGGATCAGATCAGTTTTCTAGGGATGAGCGATGTCATTGAAGAGACATTGTGTCAGATTTCTTGGCAAGATAATTTGAAATTAGAGGATTATCTGCATTATGATGCTGAAAGTAGGAGAGTGGCACGGAGTTTAATACCTCGTTTCAGTAATAAATAGATTATATACAATTAATAAAAAATAAATGGGAATCGTCATTATGGTAGCCCAGGTGTTATTAGGCCTGTCGCTATTGATTATACTTCACGAACTTGGTCACTTCCTGGCCGCACGTGCATTTGGGATCAAGGTGGAAAAATTCTATCTGTTCTTTGATGCTTGGGGTGTAAAATTGTTCAAGTTCAATTATAAAGGATGTGAATATGGTGTGGGTTGGCTACCATTGGGTGGTTATGTGAAGATTGCCGGGATGATCGATGAATCGATGGATACCGAGCAGTTGAAAGGAGAACCACAGCCATGGGAATTCCGCTCTAAACCAGCTTGGCAACGTTTGATCGTGATGTTGGGCGGTATTATCGTGAATATCATTGTCGGTATTTTAGTGTTCTGGATGATCACTTTTAAATATGGTACCACGGATATCGATAACAATAAGATCTACGGTGTGATGCCGGGAATCATTGGTGAAAAGGTAGGTTTGAAGGAAGGCGATAAGATCCTTGCGGTCAATGGGAATAAAGCAAATCTGTTTTTTGAGGACCTGATGACCTCGGATGTTTTGATGGGTGATGCGGTATTGACCGTGGACCGTGCTGGACAGGAAGTGAAAATTACACTTCCACCGGATATTTTGAACGATGTTTCTGATCATAAGAAGAACGAGTTTGTACAGCCTATTTTTAAGATGCTACCGGTATCCAAGATCGAAAAGGATTCGAGAGCAGATCAAATGGGATTGCAGGTTGGGGATAGTATTGTCAGTATCAATGGCGTTGCTCCGTTGCATTTGAATCAGTTTAGGGATTTGGTACAAGCGAATAAAGGAAAAGATATCAATCTTGGCGTGATCCGTAATGGATCTGCTATGAACTTGACTGCGAAAGCGGATACCACAACGGCCTTAGGATTTGGAAATTTACCGATGGTGGTTCATTCTTATGGCTTGATGGAATCTTTACCTATCGGCGCGAGCAAAGCATTCTCTGTGATTACGGATAATATTAAAGGTTTTGGTAAGATGTTCAAAGGCGAGGTTCGTGCGGATAAGGCATTATCTGGACCGGTGGGCATTGCTACCATGTTCGGAACGGAAGTGGATTGGTTGCGTTTTTGGAGTTTGGTAGGGATGTTGTCCATGGCTTTGGCGTTTATGAACTTATTGCCGATTCCGGCATTGGATGGTGGACATGTGGTGTTTTTGACGATTGAGATGATTCAAGGGAAGCCATTGTCGGAGAAGTTCCTGGAAAGAGCGCAGATGGTCGGGTTTTTTATTTTGATAGCCTTGATGATCTTTGTTTTCGGAAATGATATTTTTAAGTTGACGAAGTAAAAGGTGTCATTGGGAACAAGCGTCATTGCGAGGAACGAAGCAATCTTTCGATTAGTCCAAAGATTGCTTCGTCGTACCTCCTCGCAATGACGGGTATAGTTCTTTTTTCATTTTTTATTTCGGAATTTAAAATAATTTGTACCTTTGTCTCCCAATAAAATGAAAGAAACCTTCTACCCGATAGCATCACAAAAAGTTGTACAACTTTACATCAATACATAAATTGATTAAATAGCCCATTTGGGCTTTTTTTGTGCGCCAAGGCGAAGGTCTACTCATACCCACGGATATACTTAATAAAAGAAATAAGAATGACCAACTACAGCAAATTGCCAGCAATTTTAGTCCTTGAGGATGGAACAGTTTTTCATGGAAAGGCAGCCGGAAAGATCGGTACGACCACCGGAGAGATTTGTTTCAATACCGGTACGACAGGTTATCAGGAGATCTTCACCGATCCTTCTTATTATGCACAGATCATGGTGACTACCAATGCGCATATCGGTAACTATGGTATCGATAATGAGGATGAGGAATCTAAGAAAATCCAAATTGCAGGATTGGTTTGTAAAAACTATAACATCAATTATAGCCGTAAAATGGCTGATCAATCCATCCAAAATTACTTCGAAGAAGAGAATTTGGTGGGTATTTCAGACATTGACACGCGTTCATTGGTTCGTCATATCCGCAGCAAAGGTGCGATGAATGCGATCATTTCTTCCGAGAACCTGGATGTAGAATCCTTGAAAGCAGAATTGGCCAATGTACCTTCTATGGATGGTTTGGAATTGTCTTCCAAAGTATCGACGGAAGAACCTTATTTCTATGGTGATGAAGGCGCTCCAACCCGCGTAGCAGTTTTGGATTTAGGGATTAAGAAGAACATCCTACGTAACTTTGATTCCCGTCAGGTATATGCTAAGGTTTTCCCGGCAAAGACAAGTTTTGCGGAAATGGAAAAATGGAATCCTGATGGTTACTTTATTTCCAATGGCCCTGGTGATCCTGCAGCCATGGATTATGCCATCCAAACCGTAAAGGATATTTTGGAAGCAGACAAACCGATGTTCGGTATCTGTTTAGGCCATCAGATCTTGGCTTTGGCGAACGATATCCGCACGAGCAAAATGCACAATGGTCACCGTGGTATCAACCACCCAGTAAAAAACATCATCGCCAACAAATGTGAGATCACTTCCCAAAACCACGGTTTTGGCGTAGTAGCAGAAGATATCAAGAATTCGGATAAGGTAGAGATTACCCACGTGAACTTGAATGATGACTCGATCGAAGGTATCCGTATCAAAGGTAAGAAAGCCTTCTCGGTACAGTATCACCCGGAATCATCCCCAGGTCCACACGATTCAAGATACCTGTTCGATGATTTCATCGCGATGATAAAAGGATAACATTTATAAAACATTTAATAAACCATGTATGCACCCATACATGGTTTTTTTTGTTAATTTTGATATAAGATATAATTATTGTTATATTAGTGTTATTAATACACTAAGTTAAAGGAAAAGAAAATAAACCACATACAAAAATGAGCTTGATAATTGACGTACATGCGCGCCAGATTTTGGATTCGCGCGGAAATCCTACAATAGAGGTTGATGTGACCACACAGAACGGTTTCGTTGGTCGTGCAGCAGTTCCTTCCGGAGCTTCTACAGGAGCACATGAAGCAGTTGAATTACGTGATGGTGACAAGAAGAAATACCTGGGAAAAGGTGTTTTGAAGGCCGTTGAAAATGTAAACACAAAGATTGCGAAAGCTTTGGAAGGTGTTGATGTTTTCGAGCAGAATGCAATCGATAAATTGATGATTGATCTTGATGGAACCGAGAACAAAGGTAAATTAGGAGCAAACGCTATTTTAGGAGTTTCTTTGGCAGTTGCCAAAGCTGCAGCGCAGGAAAGTCGTCAACCATTATACCGTTATATCGGTGGAGTAAATGCGAATACTTTGCCATTGCCGATGATGAACATCATTAATGGTGGAGCTCACTCTGATGCTCCGATCGCATTCCAGGAGTTCATGATCATGCCAGTAGGTGCTGAATCATTCTCTGAGGCATTGCGTTGGGGTGCAGAAGTTTTCCATAGCTTGAAGAAAATCCTTCATGACCGTAATCTTTCTACTGCAGTAGGTGATGAGGGTGGATTCGCACCAACATTTGAAGGTACAGAAGATGCGATCGAAACCATTTTGGAAGCGATCAAAAAAGCAGGATACAAACCAGGAAAAGATATCTGTTTAGCACTTGACTGTGCTTCTACAGAATTCTTCGAAAAAGGAAAATACGATTACAAGAAATTCGAAGGTAAAGGCGGTGCAACGCGTACCATCGAAGAGCAGGTAGATTACTTGGCAGAATTATCTGCAAAATACCCGATCATTTCTATTGAAGATGGTATGGCTGAAGATGATTGGAAAGGATGGAAATTGTTGACAGATAAGATCGGCGACCGCGTACAGTTGGTTGGTGATGATTTATTTGTTACAAATACCAAACGTTTACAGGATGGTATTGATAAAGGTGTTGGTAACTCCATCTTGGTTAAAGTTAACCAAATCGGATCATTGACCGAGACGATCAATGCTGTTCAATTAGCTCAGACAAATGGTTATACGTCGGTAATGTCTCACCGTTCTGGAGAAACAGAAGATTTCACGATTGCTGATTTAGCGGTGGCATTGAACTGTGGTCAGATCAAAACGGGTTCTATCTCTCGTTCAGATAGGATCGCTAAGTACAACCAATTATTACGTATTGAGGAAGAATTGGGAAGCAATGCGAAGTTCATTGGTAAGAACTTCAAATATGCACCTAAGAAATAATTTTTTTTATTTTTTGTAAGGAAGAAGCCGTGTCAATTTGATACGGCTTCTTTTTGTTAAAGAAGATAACTTTGCTTTGTTTTTTGCATTGTTGCCAAGTATATTTTATCTTTAACTGAATTTTTATTTCTTTGTTGAGCAGCTATGGAACGTTTTATCAAAACCATCAAAAATAAATACCTGATTGCAGGCATTGCCTTCGTCGTGTGGATGTTATTTTTTGATCGTTATGATGTGGCGACTCAGGTAAGTTTTCAACAGGAAAAATCAAAATTAGAAGCTGAAAAGGCTTATTATACGGCTGAGACCGAAAAGATTGGAGTATCTATTAAGGATGTTCAATTCAATCAGAGCGAGATCCAACGCATCGCTCGCGAAAAATATAAAATGAAAAAATATTCGGAGGATATTTATATCATTACCGAAGTCGAAGCCCCGAAGACATCCGAGTAATTTTTTTACGTCATTGCGATTATTTCATGGCGAGGCCCTGCGTCATTGCGAGGAACGAAGCAATCTTCCTACATGTCATGCTGAGCGTAGTCGAAGCATCTACATGTGGTACCCCGTACAGATCCTTCGACTACGCTCAGGATGACAAAGTTCAAAGATTGCTTCGTCGTGCCTCCTCGCAATGAACTGTGTATATATCCAAATAATAAATTAAATTTTCTCCAAATAATATTCTGATTAGGCCGCTTTTGCGATGTAGCCCTTTCCAGATTTTGCGATGGCGAATGCCTGTTTGATCAGTTTGTTCACCACTGCTATGATTGCGACCTTGTAGGGTTTTCCCTTTTCCATCAACCTCCCATAAAGCCCGCTGCAGGCGGTGTTGCTCCTGATGGCGGATATTGCCGCCATGTACAGCACCTTTCTGACCTGGCCCATCCCCATCTTGCAGATATGTCCCTTTCCCCTTACACTGCTGCCGGACTCGAATATCCTGGGCGCCAGTCCGAAATAGGATATCAGCTGCCTGTGCCCCTCGAACCGACTGAAACCGTCCGTCAGGATGATAAGCAGTGCTGCGCTGCGTGGCCCTATTCCGGGTATGCTCCGCAGGTTCGCATTGAGTTCCCCGTAATTCTCCATGATGATCTGCTGGACCTGCCTTTCATGTTCATTGATGTCCTGATCATAACGTTTGATCCCTTCCTCTATGGTCTTCCTGAGCGTGGGTTCCAGTGTTCCCGCATGTTCATATGCATGGAGCCTGTTCGTTAGCATGGTCCTGCATTCCTTCTGTCCCTTGATATAGCCTTCCAGGTTCCTGATCCTCAGCACATGTTCCTCCGGCAGCCTCCATTGGGCAGGTTCCGTCATGCTGGTGAACTTGGCGATGAGCTGGGCATCCTTCCTGTCGGTCTTGGTCCTGGCCAGGGTCATCTGGGAAAAACGCCTGATGACAAGGGGGTTGATGACCGAGACCCGTTCATCCCTCTCCCAGAGGAACTTTGCCAGCCGGAAGTAATAGGGACCGGTGGCCTCCATCGCTATATGGCTGCCGTGCATGTGGCCCAGGGCCTCCACAAAACCCGCTTCGTCGTTACTGAAACGACCCTTAAAAACCTCTTTCTGTCCCGATTGGACAGAAATGTCAAAATAATCCTTTGAACAATCAATACCTGTTACCATCTTTGTATACCATTTTTGTGGATTACAGCAGCTCTTATCATAACTTATCAATCGTAAAAACAGGCTCCGGGCCTAATGAACTGTCCAAGTTTATGATAGGAATAAGAGAGGGGGATTAACATTGCGAAGGGTCTCTCAAGGACCAATGACGATTAAAAATCTTACTCCCTCTCTCGCTGTATCCTAAATGAAATACAAAATTATATTCTGTTTCTTTAATTCCTATAACTTCCCTACAAACTTACGATGACGGGTAGAGGACCTCCTAGAAATGACGGTATGAACTCCTCGCAATTACGAGAAAGTGGCATCCAAGGCCGAGAATCTTACTTCAACATCAAACCCACTGTAATATGAAAACTCTGGTGTTGAAAATCTTTGTTAAAAATATTCTTGGTCAACTGCTGATACCCATAAGTCAACGCTGCTGTAAACTTCGTTCTGGAATACCCATCGTGCAAATAAAAGAAGCCCGCTTTAAAAAGCGCACCTTTATCATATGCAGGGCCAATGGCTGGTGCATATCCTGCATTAGCCATCAAACCGATCCTCGAAACATCATTAAAACTTCCGATCGGCAATCGGCCATCTATAAATATCGGAAAGGTATTGAATTCATATTTATAAACTTTCTGATTCGCCTCATGTGGATCATTTGTCTGGTAATCCCCCTGAAATTTCTCGTTACCAATCCCCAATCCCACATAAGCTCTTTCATTGAAATTCTTTCCGAAAATAAAATGGAGGTGATATCCATTGAATGCTCCTTTATAACCCTCATTGGCAAATCCTAAATTTGCCCCACCCTGGAAAATCGTATATCCAGAAGATTGTGCAAACGTAAAATGAACAAAGAAAAATAATAGAACGGTAAGTAATGAATGACGCATAAAAATATATTCTGTATTAATAAATTTGGTTTTACTTCAAGTTTGGTTTTAGTTCAAGATCTTAAAGATCAATTCCGACAACAGATCTCCGCTACTGGTCAATGGCCCTACATGCATACCCTTAGATTTCAGATCAAATTCCTTGATCAGATGGATAATCTCAAAAGTCTTTCTGCGGTTAAAATTTCGCGCTGCCAGTTCATATTCCTTCACAAAGAAAGGATGAACTCCTAGGGCCTTTGCCGCTGCTGCGGAGTTTTTCTCCGGAAGGTAATGGTATTTCAATATTTTGGTAAAATAGGTTCCTAATGTTCCGATCACCACCGGCATCGGGTTTGACTTCGGATTGGCCGCAAAATATTCCACGATCTGAAATGCTTTGAACGAATTCCGTTTTGCCAAGGC
This sequence comes from Sphingobacterium sp. CZ-2, assembly GCF_004526235.1. Classification (GTDB taxonomy): domain Bacteria; phylum Bacteroidota; class Bacteroidia; order Sphingobacteriales; family Sphingobacteriaceae; genus Sphingobacterium; species Sphingobacterium tenebrionis. The sequence continues at coordinate 2,510,321 of NZ_CP038159.1, forward strand.
TGTATTCAGTTCAAAGGAATTGAAATCCTTACTGATACCGATATTCCGTTCAATATCCGCTGCCCCAATCTCTCGATCTGCAGGAACATTCAGCATCAATTTTTCAATCTCATTCGCCACCTTAGAAAGATCGGTTCCCAAAAATTCTGCCATCATGGCTGCAGCTTGCGGATGTATCTTTCGGTTAGCAGCTGTTAACTGTTCATTGATCCATCCCGCTACCTTATCATCATACAATTTGGCTGATTCCAAGACCACACCAGCTTTTTCAAAAAGCTTATACGCCTTCTTGCGCTTATCAAATTTGCTGTATTTATGGGCAAACACCAGAACAGTAGATGGGGTAGGCTGTCCCAGGTATTTCTGAAGCAATTCATCATCCTTCCATTTCAGGTTCTGCGCTTCCTTGACCACAATAACCTGATGGTCACTCATCATCGGATAGCGTTTGGCCATGCTGATGATACTGCTGAAATCCGCATCCTTTCCATAGACCACCGTCTGGTCAAATCCTTTCTGGGCTTCATCCAGCACCTGATGTTCGATCGCATCCGAAATTAGGTCAATAAAATAAGGTTCCTCCCCATGTAATAGGTAAACCGGACTTAATTTCTTTTTCTTGATATCGGATAAAATGGATTGGGTATTCATGCTTTACGAAAGTACGGATTTTGAGGCAATTTCCCAGATTTGGATTCGCTTGATATTTTCTTAATTTTGTAAATGTTTACACCGGTACCCTTAAATTTACCTACTTTTCCGGCGAAGATCAGAAAGAAAGCAGAACAGTATTTTATTTTTGACCAGTTGCGAAAAAAACACCTGGTATTGACGCCTGAAGAATGGGTGAGGCAACATTGGGTAAGCCATCTGCATCAGCAATACCGGTATCCCATGTCGCTAATGCATATCGAAGGCGGGTTGAAGCTGCATTCTTTGCAGAAAAGGCATGACCTGGTGATCTACAACCGATTGGGACAACGTATCCTTTTGGCAGAATTTAAAGCACCGACTGTCAAAATTACCGAAAACACCTTCCATCAAATCGCAAATTACAACTCCCAATACAAAATCCCCTTACTTTTAGTCAGTAATGGAATTGAGCATTATTATTGTAGCATAAATTTCGAAGATGGGAGTTACCATTTTCTGCAGGATTTGCCATCTTTTGAATAGGCAATCGTAAAAATTAAAATAAATATTATATTAGTAACATAATCTTTAGGAGAACAGATGGATATCAAAAAAGACGAATTCAGAAAATATGCGATCAAGCACCATAGAATAGGCTCACAACATGTCGATGGCTATATTTCAAGGTTACAGCAACAGATTCCAAGTAATTTAACACCATACATTATCGAGGAACGTCAGTTAAATGTGGCACAGATGGATGTGTTTTCACGTTTGATGATGGACCGTATCATCTTTTTAGGAGATGGAATCAACGACCAGGTAGCGAACATTGTTCAAGCTCAGTTGTTATTCTTACAATCGACTGATGCACAGCGTGATATTCAGATCTACATCAATTCTCCAGGTGGTAGTGTTTATGCGGGTTTGGGAATCTATGATACCATGCAATATATCAGCCCTGATGTAGCAACCATCTGTACCGGTATGGCAGCTTCAATGGGAGCGGTATTATTGGTCGCTGGAGCGAAAGGAAAGCGTGCTGCTTTAAGGCATTCACGTGTGATGATTCACCAACCTTCGGGTGGTGCGCAAGGGGTGGCTTCTGATATGGAGATCAACCTTCGTGAAATGTTGAAATTGAAAGAAGAATTATATACGATCATTGCTGATCACTCTGGCCAGACTTACGAATGGGTAGAGAAGTCCTCTGACCGTGATTATTGGATGCGTGCCGAAGAAGCCAAAGCGTTTGGTATGATTGATGAGGTATTGCTTCCTAAAAAAGAAACAAAATAACAATGGGTAAATCGAACAATAGAGATATACATTGCTCATTTTGCGGCATCAGTAAGAATGAGGCGCAAATGCTTATTGCGGGTGATGGTGCACATATCTGCGACAGATGTGTGCAACAGGCGGGAGAGATTTTGGCTGAAGAGCTTAAGCAACGCAAGAATAAATCTATTCAGACTGCTTTAAAACTAATACGTCCTATTGAAATCAAGGAACACTTGGATCAATACGTTATTGGTCAGGATGATGCGAAGAAAGTGATTTCCGTAGCGGTGTATAACCATTACAAACGCTTGAACCAACGTGTGGAAACGGATGAGACGGAGATTGAAAAATCTAACTTGATCATTGTTGGAGAGACGGGTACCGGTAAGACCTTATTGGCAAAAACGGTGGCCAAGATCCTGAACGTTCCTTTCTGTATCGTGGATGCAACGGTATTGACCGAAGCTGGATATGTGGGAGAGGACGTGGAAAGTATTTTGACGCGTTTGTTACAAGCTGCCGATTACGATGTTGCAGCAGCGGAACGTGGCATCATCTACATTGACGAGATCGATAAGATTGCGCGTAAGAGCGATAATCCATCCATCACGAGAGATGTGTCGGGTGAAGGTGTTCAACAGGCATTATTGAAGATCTTGGAAGGAACGAATGTAAATGTACCACCTCAAGGCGGTCGTAAGCATCCGGACCAGAAAATGATTTCCGTGAATACCAGCAACATCCTGTTTATCTGTGGTGGTGCATTCGATGGCATCCAGAAAAAAATTGCCAACAGATTGCGTACGCAGACTGTAGGTTATAAAATGAAGGATGAAGATCAGGAAATCGACCTGAACAACCTGTATAAATACATTACGCCTCAAGATCTGAAAAACTTTGGATTGATTCCGGAGCTGATCGGACGTTTACCGGTGTTAACACACTTGAATCCTTTGGATAAAGAAACTTTATTGAATATATTGACCAAACCAAAGAACGCTTTGGTAAAGCAATATGTTAAATTGTTTGATTACGAAGGGGTAAAATTAAGTTTTGAACCTGAAGTATTCGACTTTATTGTGGAGAAGGCTTGGGAATTCAAATTAGGTGCCCGTGGTCTGCGCAGTATCTGCGAAGCCATTATGTTGGATGCCATGTTTGAAATACCATCCACGAAGGATGATATAGAAGACAACAGCTTACTGATTACGCTGGATTATGCGAAGAATAAATTTGCAAAAACAGATTTCAAGAAGCTTCAAGTTGCATAATATCTAAACCCTCGCCTGCCAGCGAGGTTTTTTTGTACCCAATCTATTTATTTAAATTAATTGAACATGACGAAGAAAATTAAAGAAGTAGACTCCCCGGTGACTCCGGGATTGAAGAGCAAAGAAGATATCGTAAATAATTGGTTGCCACGTTATACGGGAAGACCCTTGGATGAATTCGGGGAATATATCCTATTGACCAATTTCAGTAATTATGTGAAGTTATTCTCGCAGATGCATGACGATGCACCTATCTTGGGTGAAGATAAACCCATGCTATCCTGCACAGCGGAAGGGATCACGATTATTAATTTCGGGATGGGAAGTCCCATGGCTGCCACCATTATGGATCTTTTATCCGCTCTAAAACCTAAGGCAGTCCTTTTTTTAGGAAAGACTGGGGGCCTGAAGAAAAAGATAGGGGTAGGAGAGTTGATCCTACCGATCGCGGCAATTCGTGGGGAAGGAACATCGAATGATTATTTTCCACCAGAAGTTCCGTCACTACCGGCCTTTGCTATGCAGAAAGCCATTTCAACAACTATTAGGGACCATTCCAGGGATTATTGGACTGGAACGGTTTATACCACCAACAGAAGGGTGTGGGAACATGATAAACAGTTCAAGAAATACCTGAAAACTATCCGGGCAATGGCGGTGGATATGGAGACTGCGACCATCTTTTCGGTTGGTTTTGCCAATAAGATACCTACCGGAGCCTTGCTATTGGTGTCAGACCAACCGATGGTTCCAGAGGGGGTAAAAACAGATGCTTCGGACGTAACGGTTACCAAATCTTATGTGGAAACCCACTTGAAGATCGGTATCGATGCGTTGAAACAGCTCATCAATAATGGCTTGACCGTGAAGCACCTGAAGTTCTAATTTCGGAGCTAGACCGCATGATTTCTAAAAATTGGCTACTTTTGTGCTAAACAAACAGAACAGAAACATCTATGTGGTATAATAATATTCTTGAAACCATAGGGAATACCCCTTTGGTCAAGCTCAATACGGTTACAAAAAAATTAAAGGGTACCATTCTAGCCAAAATCGAAACGACCAATCCTGGGAACTCGATCAAGGATAGAATGGCTTTAAAAATGATCGAGGACGCGGAAGCTTCCGGCCTTTTGAAACCTGGTGGAACGATCATCGAAGGTACTTCAGGAAATACAGGTATGGGATTGGCCATGGCTGCTGTTGTAAAGGGGTACCGCTGTATTTTTACCACCACTGATAAACAATCCAAAGAAAAGATAGATGCGCTCCGTGCCTTTGGTGCCGAAGTGATCGTATGTCCCACCAACGTTGATCCGGAGGATCCTCGTTCCTATTATTCGGTATCCAGTAGGTTGGAGAAGGAAGTTCCAAACGCTTGGAAAGCCAACCAGTACGATAACCTTTCGAATAGCAAAGCGCATTACGAACAGACCGGACCTGAAATCTGGGAACAGACCGAAGGGAAGATCACGCACTTAGTAGTGGGCGTAGGCACGGGTGGAACCATCTCTGGAACGGCTAAATACCTGCGGGAAAAGAATCCGGATATCAAGGTCTGGGGGATCGATACGTTCGGTTCCGTATTTAAAAAATACAAAGAGACTGGGATCTTTGATAAAAATGAAATCTATCCCTATATCACCGAAGGGATAGGTGAGGACTTTTTACCTCAGAACGTAGATTTTAGTCAGATCGATCTTTTTGAGAAGGTTACGGATAAGGATGCTGCGCTGATGACAAGGGATCTTGCTCGTAAAGAAGGGATTTTCGCAGGAAACTCGGCAGGTGCTGCCGTGGCGGGTTTGTTACAATTGGGGGATTCGTTAAAAGATGATGATGTGGTCGTGGTGATCTTCCATGATCATGGTTCTCGTTATATGGGTAAAATGTATAATGAGGATTGGTTGCGCGAGAGGGGCTTCCTGAAAGATGAAAAGCTGACGGCAAAAACCATCTTGAAAAGACGTGGTCAACAGGACATTGTTACGGCAGATGTGAACCAATCGGTTCTGGAAACCTTCAACATCATGAAATCGTTGAACATCTCCCAAATACCACTTACCCAACAAGGTATGGTGATCGGGAAGGTGACGGAATCAGATATTCTCTCTGCACTTTTAGAAAATCCGACCTTAAAATCATCTCCGGTGGAGGGAATCTCTACCAAACCGTTCCCTTTTGTGGATATCAACGCTTCAATCGATAAGATTTCGAGCTTGATCAATAAGGATTCCCAAGCGGTTCTGGTGGAAGATGAGTTTGGGAAAATAAATATCATCACGCAATATGACGTGATAAACGTTATCTCTGAGGGTTAATTCTTTGTGATTTTGGTTATATTTATGATATCTACCGAAATCAAATGGAAAGAAACGATAAACTTAAGCGATTAGAATATTGGTTAAAGGCTAGAATCGGAAAGATTGCCTTCATAGATATAGAAGAAAAACGGGATAAACAATGGTACGGAAATGGTTATGGTGGATTTTATGTGGATCCTACGGCTGTTCCGGAGAATGCCATTGTTTATTCTTTTGGTATAGGAGAGGATATTTCCTTTGACCAGGCCATCATCGCCAAACACGATTGTGATGTGTATGGATTTGATCCAACACCAAAATCCATCTCTTGGGTAAGCAATAATAAGGTACCGGAAAAGTTCCATTTTCATCCTTATGGTATCGGTGAAAAAACAGGAATAGTCACTTTTAATCTTCCGAAGAATAAGGAACATGTTTCAGGCTCGGTCTATGACCATAGCTTGGTGGATGAACTCAACCCTGTTGAGGTGCTTTTAAAGGAGTTTACGGAGATTGTAAAGGAAAAGGGGCATACGCGCATTGATGTTCTTAAAATGGATATAGAGGGCTCAGAATACGCGGTAATGAAAAGGATATTGGAAAGTGGTATCCCTATTAAACAGATATTGGTAGAAACCCATGAACGATTCTTCCCCAACGGGAAAGAAAAAGGCAAGGAGTTTTTTAGTTTGTTGAAATCCCATGGCTACCGAATTTTTGCTATCTCGGATACGTATCAGGAAATTTCGTTAATTAGTATTAAGTAGTTAGTATTGAGTATTTAGTATTAAGTATTAAGACCTATGGGTGCTATAGGTATGGCGACATATGCCGTGACGATGCCTTATGCGTCATTGCGAGGAACGAAGCAATCTTTCCTTTTTGTCATCCTGAGCATCGTCGAAGGATCTGTTCGGGTACCAATTCAAGATGCTTCGACTCCGCTCAGCATGACATGGTTAAAGATTGCTTCGTTCCTCGCAATGACGCAGTTTTCACTATCGGAGTTACCAATGTCATTCCTCACAATTCCAATAGCCGCCATAGGTCTAACTACTAAATACTAACTACTAAATACTGTTTCAATTGGATGCTTCAAGCCTACGGCTTAAAACATCCAATTGAAACTAGTGCGCCGAGAGGCTTTTCTTCTTTTCTTCATCAAAAGAAGCTTCCAGCTCCGCTAATTTTTTCTTGCCATATGCCAATCTGGTAATCACCACAAATAACACCGGCACAATAAATATCGCCAGGAATGTTGCTGCGGTCATCCCACCAAATACGGTCCATCCAATTGTCTGACGGGAAACTGCACCTGCTCCAGTCGACAACATCAATGGAATAATACCCAAAATAAAGGCCAGTGATGTCATGATGATCGGACGCAAACGAAGCTTTACGGCATCGATGGTTGCATCGATTAGATTCATACCAATATCCACCCTTTCCTTCGCAAATTCTACGATCAAAATCGCGTTCTTCGCGGCCAGACCAATAATGGTCACCAAACCAATCTGCGCATAAATATTATTATCCAGGTTAGGTAATAATGTAAGGGCTAATATCGCTCCAAATACTCCTAACGGTACGGATAATAAGATGGAGAATGGTACCGACCAACTTTCATATAAGGACGCCAATAATAGGAATACGAATAGAATACATAGGGCGAAGATCTGAATAGTCTTACTACCTGATTGTTTTTCCTGCAAGGTCACTCCAGAGAACTCATACGAATAGCCATCCGATAAAGTCTCTGCAGCCACTTCTTCCAACGCTCTGATGGCATCCCCCGAAGAATATCCCGGTGCTGCCTCTCCCGAGATCGAAATCGAACGGAAGATGTTAAAGTGGTTGATAATGGAAGGATTGGTGGTCAACTCATAGCGAACCAGATTGCTTACCGGAACTGGTTGTCCCTGCACATTTTTCACATATAATTTATTGATATCCTCTATATGCATCCGGTAGCTGGTATCTGCCTGTGTTACTACACGGAAGTTCCGTCCATATTTGGTAAAGTCATTCACATAACTCGAACCCAGGTAGGAGGAAATTGTGCTGTAGATATTGGATACTGGTACACCCATTCTTTTCGCCATCTCACGATCAACATTGAGTTTGTAGTTCGGTGAATTACTGTTGAATAAGGTATAGGCCATTCCGATTTCAGGACGTTGGTTGGCAGCAGCCAAGAAACCACCTACAATACGTTCAAATTCTTTGATATCCACCGTCTGACGGTCTTGGATCTCCAGGGTAAAACCTCCGGATGAACCCAATCCTGGAATCGGAGGCGGCGTTGCAGCGATGACGGTTGCTTTCGAATAGCCACGGTATTTGCCCATAATGGCACCCGTAATTTCCATAACCGTGCGCTGTCTATCTTCCCAAGGTTTCAACGATACAAATAAGGATGCACCATTCGGTTTCGCCGCCCTGTTCAATAAGTTCATACCATTGATGGAAGTCACATATTGAATTTCCGGGAAATCCTTACGCAGGTCGTTTGTCAGCTCGGTCAGTACTTCTTCCGTACGGGCAGATGATGCTCCCTCCGGAAGGTTGACCCCCATGAAGAAAATACCGCCATCCTCGTTCGGGATAAAGCCGGATTTCTTGTTCATGAACATGAAGCCTGTTCCAATGAAAATACAGATCAAAATGATCAATACCAATGGAGCCGCTTTAATTGCTTTTTTCACCCCTTTGGAATAACGGTAGGTCACTTTATCGAACCATACGTTGAATTTATAGAAGAACTTGTTCAATCCTTTCGCGTCCTTTGTTGTAGCAGAAGGCCTCAACATGATGGAACATAGTGCCGGAGTAAGGGAAAGAGCGATAAATGCCGAAAGCATCACCGAAACGGCAATGGTGATAGCGAACTGTTGATAGAGCTGCCCGACCATTCCTGGAATAAATCCAACCGGAACGAATACGGCCGCTAGGATAAGCGCGATCGCAATAACCGGAGCTGTAATATCTTTCATAGCCCTTCGGGTCGCCTCCTTGGCATCCATCTGGTAATGGTCGATGTAATGCTGTACGGCTTCCACCACCACGATCGCATCATCCACCACAATACCGATGGCGAGGACGAAAGCCAACATGGTCAGGTTGTTCACAGAGAACCCAAATAGGGTAAAGAATATAAAGGTACCTACGATGGAAACCGGAATCGCCAATAATGGGATTAAAGTTGCTCTCCAACTTTGTAGGAAGAAGAATACCACCAAGGTTACCAAGATCATCGCCTCAATTAACGTATGGATTACGGAACTGATGGATGCATTGACCACGGAAACCGTTTCATAACCTACCACGTAATCCACGTCAGTAGGGAATGATTTTTTCAATTCTTCCAAAGCCAGGTAAATACCATCCGCTGTTTCCACGGCATTTCCACCTGGAGTTTGGGATATCATCATACCTGATGCGACCTGTCCATTTACTTTATTGGTAATACCGTAGTTGAACTGTCCCAATTCTACGCGGGCTACATCTTTCAATAATACGATGGAACCATCCATATTGGTTTTTACCACGATGTTTTCGAATTGATCGACTTCTTCCAAGTCGGAGTCCATCACGATCGGGTATTCAAAAACCTGTGCATTTTCCTGCGGACGGGCACCAACTGAACCACCAGGCATTCTGGAGTTCTGCTCGGCAATCGCTGCGCTCACATCCGATGGCGACATGTTCAGGTTGGCCAATTTATTGGCATCCAACCACACACGCATCGCAAATGGCTGACCAAAAGCCTGCACATCACCCACTCCTTTGACACGCAATAAGGCATCTTTTAGGTAAAGGTTGACATAGTTGGCTAGGAAGTTCTGGTCGCGCGTTCCGTTCGGAGATACCAGGGATACCATCATCAAGATATCCGTATTCATCTTACGGGTGGTTACCCCTAAACGACGGACAGCCTCTGGAAGGACGGGTTCTGCAATACTCACCCTGTTCTGTACATCCAGCGTGGCGATATCGATATCTGTACCCACCTCAAAAGTCACGGTGATCCGGGACGATCCATCGGAGGTACTGTTCGAACTCATATAAATCATTCCGGGCGTACCATTGATCTGACTCTCAATTGGCGTGGTTACTGTTTTTTCTACGGTTTGGGCATCGGCACCCGTATAGATCGCCGAAACGGAAACCGTCGGTGGCGCGATGTTGGGATATTGACTGACCGGCAAGGTTGTGACCGAAATGATACCAATGATGGAAATCAATATCGATATGACTATGGCCGTGACCGGTCTCTTTATAAATACTTCTGAAATCATGCTTTTTTATATTTGGGATTCGGCATTTACTATTGTTTTGCTGGACCTGCTGCTGGTTGAGCTTGTTCTTCTTTGTTCACTACTTTGGCACCAGGTTTCAATGCGGTGATTCCATCGGTTACTACGCGCTCACCTGTTTGAAGGCCCTGCGAAATAACCACGCGATCGCCAAGTTTGTGTCCAAGGGTAACCGGTTTTAATTCCACGGTACTGCTATCTGTTACGGTATATACACTGAATGTTCCCAATTGCTCGAAAATAGCACGGTAAGGGATCACCAATTGTTGTTCTGTAGATGTACTAACCACATTTAAAGTCAGGTTCATGCCTGCACGCAATGCATTGTTAGGGTTCTGGAAAGTGGCTCTCACTTTCAAAGTACCGGTTTGCGGATCTACGGCACGATCGATCGTGGAGATTCTTCCGGTTGAGGCATAAGTGCTGGCATCCGGCAAGGTCAGGTTGATCTCCGTTGAAGATTTACCCGATTGCAGGTTGGCGAATTCGGTGATCTCTTTCTCGTTGATCTGGAATTCAACAGCGATTGGATTGGTAGAACTGATGGTATTCAATAAAGTGGTACCTGCAGATACCAAGGCTCCTGAACGTACCTGGGAGATTCCAACCGAGCCTGAGAATGGCGCATAAATAGTAGATCTATTCAAGTTGGTTCTTGCAGCAGTAAGGGCAGCTTCGGCAGCTTGTACCTGTGCTTTTTGGTTATTTACATCGGTATACGCATAATCCAGGGTCTGTTTCGCAATCGCATCCTTGTCGGCCAAGGTTTGATAGCGTTGAAGATCTTTTTCTACACGTGCAAGATTTGCTCTGGCAATTTCCAAGGTCGCTTTCGCCTGATCAACCGTTGCTGAATAACGAACGCGATCTATTTCATATAATTTCTGTCCTTTGCTTACATAAGCACCATCTGCCACATAGATATTGGTGATGTATCCTGAAACTTCTGCACGGATTTCTGTTTCCTGTAAAGGAACGACATTGGAAGGGTAGGAGCGTGTACCGGAAACAGTTTCCAGGTTCACCGTAGAAATGCTGACTGGGATAGCCTGTGCCTGCATTTGACCAGGACCTGCCTGTTTGGCTTTATCCTTATTGCCACATGAAGCCAGGATCAATCCAGAGCTTAATAATATTGCTGCTAATATGCGATTCGTGTTCATAACGTTAAATTTCTATGTAAGGGTTGTGCTGATTAATTGTTGATGTCTACGGTTCCCAATGCTTTTTGAATATCCAGTTTGCTGGCCAAGACCGCATATAGGGAATTCAAATAGTTCAGTTGACTCGTTTTAAGGTCTGTTTCTGCAGTCATGAGCTCCAAGTAGGTTTTCAGTCCGGCATCGTATTGTAGTTTAATGGTGTTGTACACTTCTTCGGAAAGATCCATGTTGTCCTTCGCGTTTCGCCATTCGATGGTATTGGCGCGGTAAGAAGCCATGGCTGCTGAGTATTGGGCACCAATCTGGTTTTCAAGGTTCTCCAGATCCATTTCCAATCTGGTTTCCTGCAATTCGGATTTCCTGATCTCCTGTACGCGTTTGGTACCTTGGAAAATTGGAATGGAAAGGGTCAAGCCTACAGAAGATTGGGGAAAGTTATTTCCATAAAGATCGGCGAAAGCATTATTACGGTAGTTCAGACCATAATTTGCAAAAGCACTTAGCCTAGGAAGGTAATTCCATTTCTGGTATTGGGTATTCAATTTTTGGATATCCTGTAGGTTCTTCAATTGTCGGTATTCTACCCGATTTGCAATCTGCACCAATTCTGAAGTGTCCAATAGGACATTGGCTTCCATATCCTGACCCACAAAAGATAGGTTAAGACCGTCTGTAGGATTTAATCCCAATAGGGTTTTAAGGTAATCGTATTTATATTTCCTGATTTCCAAGGCCGATTTCAGTTGGGCATTGGCATTGTTCAAGGAAATCTGCGCACGTTTATAGTCTATCTTGTCCACCAAACCGGTTTCATACCTGGCATTGGCATCCGTATATTGTCTTTGGATACGCGCTATATTTTCGTTGATGATATTGATCTGTTCCTCGCTGGTCAGAATATCATAATAAGCCTTGGAAACATCGACAACGGTATTGATCTTGGTGTTTTCCAGGTTTAGGGTATTCTGTTGTCTGATGAATTGCGCAGCCTTTGATGCTTGGAACAATCCAGGGTTGATGATTGCCTGGTCAGCTTGAAAAGTTAGGGAAGAGGTGTTTTTCTGCCCCATGGCAATATTCTGCCCGTTGATATATGCTGTTGGCAATTGAATGAAATGGGATAGATTTCCATTGGCATTGATCTGTGGAAACCATCCTGATAATGCGGAAGCGATTTCGCGTTCTGCGATCTCCTGATCGATTTTGGCTTGTTTAACCTCAATCTTGTTGGATAGGGCAAAATTGATGAGCTCGTCTAATGTCGCATTGCTGGAAAGGTTCCTGTTGTCTTGTGCCATGGCCGACCCCAAGGAAACTGCTGCAATGGATGCGTAAATGAATAAGTCCTTAAAATTGAATTTCATATATATTATTTTTTAACCCCGTTCCAGATAATGTCGACCAATTGGTCCAATTGAGATTCCTCAATCTTTGTTTTTTCGTATAAGCTGCTTCTAACTAGTGAAATAGCTGGTCCTAGATAGGCAGCTAGTAGGATACGAACATGTAGGTCCTTTAAATGCTTTTCCTCCAGTCCTTGTTCCAAAAAATGGAAGATTTTATTCCGTTCGCATTTATGTTGAAAAACGTTCTTACGGATATCTTCGTAAAATGGGGAACCATAGAATTGTTCCATAAAGCTGAAGAGGTCTTCATGGTCTTGATAAAATAGCACCACGTTTTTCCATACTGCCCGAAAGCGTTGATCGTATGGGAGGTTATCCTGTTCTTCGAGGAAGATGTGTTTATTGATGATTTCCTTGCAATACCAATACAGCTCAATGATAAGATCATCCTTTGAAGGGAAGTAATGGTAGATGGAACCCACAGCAACTTCGGCCTCTTTAGCGATCTTGCTCATGGGCGATCCGTGGAAGCCTCCAGCGTTGACCAACTGTAGGGTACTCCGAAAGATCTGTTCTTTTTTTTCTGTCAATTGAATGTTCATTCGGTTGCAAAGGTAAGGAAAGATATTTAGCAGTTGTGTCAAATATTCGTTATAAAATGGGGCTTGGGAGTGTTTTTTGGGAGGGATGAGTTTTAGAAGAGTGGCTAAATGGAGATGGGTTTTTAAAGGGATACATGGTCCGATGAAAAAAATAGTTGCAATGTTAACAAATTGTTAATTTTTCAAATTACTATTGACGGGTGTAGAAAATACACTTACCTTTGTTCTATCATAATTTAGGTTTATAATTGGTTATTAAAGGTTTTCATTCTCCCCGTTTGAAAACCTTTTTCTTTTGGTATAAACTTGTAAAATTCGTATAGGTTGGAGTATTTTGATATTTCCATTTCATTGCACTTTTCTCAGTTGTTTTCCTTCCCACTATCATTATTCTTTCCACCGTCATTGCGAGGAACGAAGCAATCTTCAAGAATGTCATGTTGAGCGGAGTCGAAACATCTGTTCGTTTGTATCCGCATAGATCCTTCGACGCAGCTACCAATGACATGTTGTATAACCTATTGTTAATCAGGTCAATGTATCTTATCTAATTTCATATCGAACTCCAGTGCCAACCTGTTTAGGTACTTTTCCTTCTGCTTTTTCAATTGTGTTTCATAGGTCTGCACCCCTTGTTCCACATAGGTAGTCCCCTTTACCATCAGTCGCCAATACTGTGCTGCCAATTTGTTGGCCATGGCCTTGATGGCGATCATAGGCCCTTTTCTGGCCCGAAGCCGTCGTCCGAATTCCCCGATCGCTATTTTCTTGCTCTGTAGGAGTCCCTGTGCAATGACCCGGAATATCTGTCCGGTCAGCGGTTTCCCCTTCCGCTTGACCCTTCTGCTACTTGTGCCCGAGCTGTTCTGCCCCGGAGATAGCCCCAGCCAACTTGTGAAATGCTTCTCCGTGGCCCATCGTTCCAGATCGTTTCCCGTCTCGCTGTAGATCTGCATCCAGGTATAGTCCGTGATCCCGGGCAATATGGTGGCATCCCTGCCCTGGAAGAGGTCCAGCAGATGGGCGCCAAGGTCCCTGATGTCCGGCCTGTTGTGCCGTATCGGTTTCCTGGGCCCTGACTGGGTCCCTTTGCCGCCATCGCCGCCCTTCTGCAGCAGGGCTTCCAGCTTATGGTCACATTCGGCAATCTGCTTCATGTAGAACAGATAGGCCTCATGGGCGATCCTTAGGGCGAACACACCCCTTTCTGTATAGAAACCCTCCAGGGCGGCAAGGATCTCCTGGGACTTGGTCCTGCGCAGCCTGGTATGGCACAGGGACAGCAGGACACCAGGATCGCGCTCGCCCGACAGGATGGCACCGATGACGGCCATACCGCTTGCTCCATGGATCTGGCTCAGTACCTCGGGAAGCCTGATGTTCATTTCCACCAGGGCCTTCTGCATGTGGTTGACATGCATGGCGGCGTTCCGCAGCAGGTCCTCCCTCAGCCTCAGGTAGCTGCGGATCTCCTTTTGGTCCCCTTCGGCCACAAAGCAGCGGTTCAGCAGTCCATAGCTGTGCAGCTGCTGGATCCATTGGCAGTCCTTTACATCGGTCTTCCGTCCGGGGACCTGTTTGGTCTGGCGGCCGTCGACCAGCCAGACGTCAAGCCCTCCGGCGTGGAGGATATCGTAAAGGATGAACCAATAGGAACCCGTGGCCTCCATCGCAACGGTGTCCACACCATGGGAGAGCAGATAGTCCAGGGCTTCGCGAAAGTTACGGGTAAAAGTGGCGAAGGAAACGACCTCCTGCCCCTGGACGGAGATGAAGATTCTGCGTGAACCGATATCGATCCCCGCAGCATGATCGTGAATGATTTTCATGGCACATCAATTAAAATGTGAAACCATTAAGCCCATAGAGGAAAAATAAACGGCAGGCTACCATACGGACAATCTAAAAGATGTACCAAACTCCAATGCCTCAATCTATGGAACCAAGCTCAGGGACAGGCAAGATGCACTATACGATAGTCCGGTCAAACTGCAGAATGGTCAATGAACTAAGTTACTAAATGTCATCACCTTCCGATAAATTTAGTTCAAATTTTTAATTCTCAGGATGATAAAGGTTAAAGATTGCTTCGTCGTGCCTCCTACCAATGACATGTTGTATAACCTATTGTTAATCAGGTCAATGTATCTTATCTAATTTCATATCGAACTCCAGTGCCAACCTGTTTAGGTACTTTTCCTTCTGCTTTTTCAATTGTGTTTCATAGGTCTGCACCCCTTGTTCCACATAGGTAGTCCCCTTTACCATCAGTCGCCAATACTGTGCTGCCAATTTGTTGGCCATGGCCTTGATGGCGATCATAGGCCCTTTTCTGGCCCGAAGCCGTCGTCCGAATTCCCCGATCGCTATTTTCTTGCTCTGTAGGAGTCCCTGTGCAATGACCCGGAATATCTGTCCGGTCAGCGGTTTCCCCTTCCGCTTGACCCTTCTGCTACTTGTGCCCGAGCTGTTCTGCCCCGGAGATAGCCCCAGCCAACTTGTGAAATGCTTCTCCGTGGCCCATCGTTCCAGATCGTTTCCCGTCTCGCTGTAGATCTGCATCCAGGTATAGTCCGTGATCCCGGGCAATATGGTGGCATCCCTGCCCTGGAAGAGGTCCAGCAGATGGGCGCCAAGGTCCCTGATGTCCGGCCTGTTGTGCCGTATCGGTTTCCTGGGCCCTGACTGGGTCCCTTTGCCGCCATCGCCGCCCTTCTGCAGCAGGGCTTCCAGCTTATGGTCACATTCGGCAATCTGCTTCATGTAGAACAGATAGGCCTCATGGGCGATCCTTAGGGCGAACACACCCCTTTCTGTATAGAAACCCTCCAGGGCGGCAAGGATCTCCTGGGACTTGGTCCTGCGCAGCCTGGTATGGCACAGGGACAGCAGGACACCAGGATCGCGCTCGCCCGACAGGATGGCACCGATGACGGCCATACCGCTTGCTCCATGGATCTGGCTCAGTACCTCGGGAAGCCTGATGTTCATTTCCACCAGGGCCTTCTGCATGTGGTTGACATGCATGGCGGCGTTCCGCAGCAGGTCCTCCCTCAGCCTCAGGTAGCTGCGGATCTCCTTTTGGTCCCCTTCGGCCACAAAGCAGCGGTTCAGCAGTCCATAGCTGTGCAGCTGCTGGATCCATTGGCAGTCCTTTACATCGGTCTTCCGTCCGGGGACCTGTTTGGTCTGGCGGCCGTCGACCAGCCAGACGTCAAGCCCTCCGGCGTGGAGGATATCGTAAAGGATGAACCAATAGGAACCCGTGGCCTCCATCGCAACGGTGTCCACACCATGGGAGAGCAGATAGTCCAGGGCTTCGCGAAAGTTACGGGTAAAAGTGGCGAAGGAAACGACCTCCTGCCCCTGGACGGAGATGAAGATTCTGCGTGAACCGATATCGATCCCCGCAGCATGATCGTGAATGATTTTCATGGCACATCAATTAAAATGTGAAACCATTAAGCCCATAGAGGAAAAATAAACGGCAGGCTACCATACGGACAATCTAAAAGATGTACCAAACTCCAATGCCTCAATCTATGGAACCAAGCTCAGGGACAGGCAAGATGCACTATACGATAGTCCGGTCAAACTGCAGAATGGTCAATGAACTAAGTTACTAAATGTCATCACCTTCCGATAAATTTAGTTCAAATTTTTAATTCTCAGGATGATAAAGGTTAAAGATTGCTTCGTCGTGCCTCCTCGCAATGACGAAAATATGCCTCCTCGCAATGACGCAAAATTTTCCTCCTCGCAATGACGGAGTGATTACCTTCCGCCTTAATCTTACCTACAATCCTTCAGCATCTGAATAACTTCTTCCTGCGTAAAATGCGTTGTGCTATTTCCAAAATACGTCGTGATATAAGTCAGCACATATGCCACATCAATATTCGTTAAACTAGGAACCCCCGGCATGGCCTGGTTAAATTTTTCCCCATTCACCACAATCTCCCCAGCCATCCCGTTCTTTACAATACAGGCCAGTTTATCCCTATTTTCTTCTAAAAACTTCTGATCGGTTAGCGGTGGATAGAGCTTACCCAATCCCTCGCCTTTGGCACCATGGCAATTTTGGCAATGTTGAACATATAGTTTCTGCCCAATCGTAGCATATTGCATAGTCTGAACACTCAATTTATTATTACAGGAGAACAATAAATTAAGCGCTAAAATCAAGGTCAATATACCTGTGAGGTATTTATAGATCATATTATCTACCTGTATTCATTAAGGATCACGTCCAGATCTTCCAATAACTTGGTTACCTGTTCATCATTTGTCCCATCATATGCTCCACGAAGTCTGCGTTCAGGATCAATGATCACCAAATATCCCGAATGGTCATAGCCTCCAGGTACACTGGCATCTTCCTTGGTATACACCAGATATTTCTCCGAAATACCATAAATATCTGCCTTGGATCCCATTACGAATTGCCATTGATCATTATCAATCCCTAATTTGTTCGCATAATCCTTTAATACATGGGGTTGATCGTATTTAAAATCAATACTATGGGACAAGAAAGCAATTTTTGGGTTGTTCTTATATTTTTCATAAGCCTTCAGCAGGTTTCGTTGCATGGTAGGGCAAATGCTTGGACAGTGGGTAAAAAAGAAGTTGGCCACATAGATCTTATCCTTGAAAAAATCCTGCGTGATATAAACGCTATCCTGATTCAAAAACTTAAAATCCGGAATGGTCGGGTAGATGGAGTCAATGACTTCCTTACCATCAACCATTTTTTTCTCTACCGTAGCTTCGCCTAAAATAGGCAACTTTCTTTCCGTATTATCGCAGGATTGGAATAAGAGCCCAGCAAACAAAGTGAAGGAGGCTAATCCAACTATTTTTTTCATGATTATCTATTAAATGGTGCCAAAGTTGTTTTTGATAAGGCAGCAGCATCCTCAAATTGCTTTTTCATTTCAACTACTCTATCCAACATTTTTTGTTGATAAGCCTGGTCTTCATTCACCGGATCGTAATCCTTCATCCATGTCATCATATTATCCGTTGCAGCTTCCAGATCACTTTTTAGTTTCACCAATTCGCTGCGGCTGTTCGTGGTATCCAATGCGGTATTGGCCGTTTTGATCTTGTCCAAATTCGTCAAGATCGAATCGATGATCACAGTATTCTTATCAAAGGTTGAAATTTGAGGCATGATCTCATCATGGATCTCTATGGCTTGCTGCGAGATCTTTTGGTCTTCCGTTTCTTTTGCAGCTTGATTATTCCCACAAGAGCTCAATAAAGCTGGGATGGCGACACTAAGTACTAACAGTTTTTTCATTTTAATAAAGTTTTGATTGTTTGTTTTCCACCTCTTCCGAAGTGCTTAATTTATTGTAGGTCTCAAAATCAAAATCGAGATCCCGGATATAGATTTCATTGTGGGCTACGGCGCACAAGGTCCCTTTTTTATCGAAAACCTGGGTCTGGAAAGTTTTCACCACCTTACCCTCATGTTTGATGGTATGCAAGGCTTCTTTTAGGACTTCCTCTTTCAGACGAAAGGATACCAATAGATCCATTCTTCCGGGTTTGATGTAATCAATATGTGCCGTCTTCAACCAGGCTACGGTCCTGAGGATTCCCTGATGTTTGAAATATTGATCCAAGAGGATGGGATAGAAAGGGTCAATGGCCGAAAAGATAGTTCCTCCAAAAATAGTCCGATTGGAATTCATGTTCAATAAGGACTTATTAATCCTGACATCAGCCCCCAGGAAACTATCTAGAATGCTGATGACCCAAATCCGTTGAAAAAAGAATGGTGGATATAAGCGCAAGCCCCATTTCAAAGTGTTTGGAGAAACTCTCATGCCGGTAAAAATACGGCTAATTTCCAATATTCTATCGGTAACTGTTGTAATAAAAAAGGAACTGTATTAAATTAACGTCATATTTCTGAAAAATGACTAACCATCAAACTTCAAAGAACATCTGGATACTAGTGTTCGTAGCAGCCTTAGGCTATTTTGTGGATATCTATGACCTGATTATTTTTTCCATCGTTCGGATAAAATCCTTTACAGATATTGGGGTGCCTATAGCCAATATGCGAACTGAAGGCGAGTTTGTGCTCAATATGCAAATGGGAGGCTTATTGATCGGAGGAATTATATGGGGGATACTTGGCGATAAATATGGTCGATTGAAGGTGCTCTTCGGTTCAATCCTGTTGTATTCCTTGGCAAATATTGCTAACGGATTTGTACAGGATGTAACAAGTTATGCCATAATCCGATTTATTGCTGGCATTGGCTTGGCTGGGGAGCTGGGGGCAGGTATAACTCTGGTAAGTGAAACCATGGATCGCAAAAACCGAGGTTACGGGACGATGATCGTAGCAGGTGTAGGAGTCTTAGGGGCTATACTAGCTTATTTTATATCGGAATGGTTCAGTTGGCGGACAGCCTATTTTGTTGGTGGAGGAATGGGGCTCCTGCTTCTTCTGCTTAGAGTAGGTGTTTTTGAATCCGGCATGTTTGCTTCCATGGAAAAAACAGGGGTTCAAAAGGGAAGAATCATGATGCTCTTTGAAAATAAAGAAAGATTCTGGCGGTATTTGTACTGCCTTTGTATTGGTCTGCCCATTTGGTTTGTGGTAGGTGTATTGGTTACCCAAGCGCCAGAAATCGGCCAAGCCTTACAGGCTGAAACGGTGCTGAGTGCTGGAAAGGGAGTGATGTTTACTTATATAGGGATATCATTAGGGGATTTTCTGGCTGGTGTCCTAGCTCAAATCTTCAAATCCAGGAAGAAAGTGGTCTTGGTGTATCAATTGTTGATCCTCTTATTTTCCTGTATATACCTCACCAGAAAAGGCATCACAGAAACTGAATTCCTGTGGTTGGCTTTTTTGATGGGCTTGGGAGTTGGATATTGGGCAACCTTCATCACCATTGCTGCAGAGCAGTTTGGGACCAATATCCGTGCTACCGTTACAACTACAGCACCAAATTTTGTGAGAGGGGCATTAATTCCTTCTACGATAGTGTATGGGGTATTGGTAAATTATGTAGGGATATTATGGGCAGCTATTATCATGCTTGTGTTCTTGACCGGAATAGCCATTTTTGCCCTAAGTAAATTAAAGGAAAGCTTTGATAGGGATTTAAATTTTATAGAAGAATAGCTTAATTCTGAATGAAAGGAGGCTATGTAGATATGAACGCGCAATTAATCCACCCGGCCTGGACACTTTTTACAGCGTTTACCTTTTTTATACTTTTTGCAACATTTTTTGAATACCACATCCCCATTATCTGAGAATGGAGAAAGCCCTTTTTTATCCTCAAAAGGCATATTATCCAATATTTGCAACCTGATCATCGACTCGAACATGTTGCAAATATAGGTAATTTAGATTGATTAAAAATAACTAACCAATTCTTTTACGTAATTCTTTTGCAATATCATTGGTGAAGGTTTGGATAACCAGCGGGTCATCCACATTGTTCCTGATTACCAGGTCGCATTCCTCCTTATGCGGAAGCAGGTATTCATTATAGGATGGTACAACATGGTTGATCCATTTGTACATCACATCTTCCTCATCATAACCACGCTCTACCAAATCCCGCTTAAGTCTTCTCCGAAGAGCAATGGGTTCATCAGCATCCAGGAAAATTCGATAATCCAATAATTGATTGATCTCTTCGTAATGAAAGATAAATAAACCTTCTACCACGAGGATATGGGCAGGTTTGATTTCCAACATCTTTGGCTTCAGGTCGGGATTATTGAAAGTATATTCTTCCTTAAAAACTGTCCTGCCTTCAAATAAATCACTGATATGTTTATAAAAAGTTGCTCTATCGATAGAAGTTGGAAGATCGAAATTATATAATCTGTTTTCTTCTTTTGTTTTTGTATTGGCAGGGATATAATAATCGTCCTGAGAAATTAAAGTGATCTCATCCTCAGAAAAATGATCCAGAAAACTTTTTAGGAAAAATGTTTTTCCAGAACCACTACTCCCTGCTATTCCTATGACATAGGGTTTGTCTATTTCGCTCATTCGTTCTTGTAAACTAATTTATGGGGGCACCATAGGTGATCTCGATCAGAAAGCGTTTGTCAAAAGCCCCAATATTGGAAGCAGCTGACTTGGAAAGGATGACTATGGCATCTTGACTTTCTGCGGTATCGGAGAATTTTCCTACAACCTTGGCAAAGGTAATACTTTTTGTCAATGGGTTGGTAATTTTTAGGATGGTGCCAACCGGTGCAGAACGATGCAAGGCAAGGTTGTTTTTGCCGCCAGATTCCAAGTTTTCCATCCATACGGCAATACCCTTTTCTTTTTTCTCCATAATTCCATACTTATTGGCTTCAAAAGCGATCTCTTCCTTGGATTGCTCGGGAACAGGTAATCTTGCCGTAGTAGATTCTACCGTTGGTTTCGGATCTGTAACAGCGCCATCGGGAATTTTCAGGGTTTGACCCGGTTGTAAGGTGTCCGAAGAAAGGTCATTCAACCTTTTGATGTTATCTACCGTGGTGGCAAATCTCCGTGCAATGGAATAAAGGGTTTCATTATCACCAACCTTATAGGCCGTAAGGATTTTAGCTGTTGCGGTATTTTCAGGCTGACTTAGGCCAGCAACTTCCTGCGCTTTATTATTATCCGTGGTAGGCGCAATGAGGGCATTGGTCGATGGAATGTTTACCGTATCGCCAACCCTTAAGTTTTTCTTATTGTTGGCATTCATGATATCCTGAGCAGGAATACCATAGGTTCTGCTCAATTGATAATACGTGTCTTTGGAGGATACTTGATGCACAATAAAAGTACGACCGTTAATAATCGTAGTTTTCTGGCTTTTCTCTGAAGTTTGGGCATAGGTAACCGCTACAGTTCCCATTAATATACAAGTAGTAAATATAGTAAGTGTCTTTTGGAAAGACTTTTTAATCATTCTTTTATTCATCATTTTTGCAATTATACTAAATAAGAGACAATTTCTCGCTTATTAAAGGTCATAAAGAAGACCTGTCTTTCTAATTGAAAGTAGGGTTGAGGAATCATTTTGTTCATATTGTTTAATATGACTTGTTTATCCAGCAAACGGTTTAAATCGCTAATCGCTAAAATCAGGTCAAAGCCCGATGCTGTTTTTTGGTGGTAACACCAAAGATAAATCTGTCCGCATTTACTGAGCCATAATGGGCCAGTGCTATCCTCATTTTTTAGGAATTGAGGAATAGGGGAATAGGTGATGGGATATTGGATTTTATTGAGGCAGATTTCAAACTTATGCTCTAAAGCAGGACTGTATTTCCCGCTGTGGATATTGATGGCGATGGTTTCACCGGAGGAGATGGAACGATGTCTGGCATGCACAAAGCCACAATATACATCCAACAAAATAAATTCATAAGAAGTAAATACCACCTCATTTCTTTCGATATTGATGATCTTGATTCCTTCTTGGATAGGGGTATGCTCGCCAATTCTTTTTAAAATCAATTGTCCATCCTGCACAGAATCTAAGGTCCATTCCTTACCGTCCGCCTGACAGGGCGACATCAAACAATTGCCTGATAGATCAAATGCATGGAAAGAAGCTTCTGTCGAATCCATATTACGTGTTTCCACAGCGATAATAGGCTGGATAGAGTCAAGCTCGATTTTCCAGATATTCGATGGCAGGGCTTTCTCGAAAACTTTATTTATCGTATATTTAGTCATCCGAGTCGAATTTGATTTCGGTAAAAAAGACTACGTTTATGAACAAATTTACAAAATACATTTTAGGAATTCTCGTACTATGTATCTTGAATGTCTTTTCAAGCTCCGCACAAAGTGTGTATTCCGTTCAGATCAAAGAAGATATCGGTCCTAACTCCTGGCGGACATTAAAAAACGCCATTAGGGAAGCTAAAAAATCAGATGTTGATTATCTTTTTTTAGAATTAAATACATTTGGTGGAGCCTTAAACTTCGCAGATTCTATGCGCTCTAATTTATTGAACGAAAATAAGTTCAAATCTATTGTGTTTGTTCATCATAATGCCGCCTCAGCGGGCGCATTGATTTCATTAGCAGCAGATTATATTTATATGAGTCCCGGTGGAAGTATCGGTGCTGCTTCGGTAGTCAACCAAAGTGGTGAGGTCCTGCCGGAAAAATATCAATCTTATATGCGTGGTTTGATGCGCGCAACGGCGGAAGCGAAAGGCCGGGACCCAAAGGTTGCTGAAGCGTTTGTGGATCCTTCCATTTCCATTCCGGAATTAAAAGAAGACGGAAAACTGCTGACCTTGACAACGGCGGAGGCTGTTAAGATTGGATTGGCAAAGAAAGAGGCGAAAAGCGATGTAGATATATTTTCCGATCTGGGTATCATTAAACCGGCAGTACAACATCATACCTTGACCTGGGTAGATCATCTGATCGCCTTTCTGATCAATCCTCTGGTTAGTGGAATATTGATCATCGGAATCATCGCAGGCATTTATTTTGAAATGCAGACCCCAGGAATCGGATTTGCCCTTTTGGTGGCTATTGTTTGTGGCGCCTTGTTTTTCGCGCCTTTATACCTACAAGGATTGGCAGATCATTGGGAAATAGCCATTTTTATCCTTGGTGTGATTTTGATAGCTTTGGAAATCTTTGTGATTCCAGGGTTTGGTGTGGCAGGGATTGCAGGGATTATTTTGATGTTATGTGGTTTGGCTTTCTCGATGGTAGCCAATGATTATTTAGATTTTAAACTTACTCAACCTGGATTATTAATGAATTCATTTATTATTGTGGTGGGTGCAATGGTTTTGGCCATTGTACTGATGGTTATTTTTGGCAAGAACCTGTTGGAGTCTTCTACCTTTAAGAAATTGGTGTTGGAAGATGAACAAAAGGCTGAAAGTGGATATACTTCTTCTGTGACCAAAACAAATATGATCGATAAGGTTGGAGTAGCAAAGACTGTTCTGCGACCTGCTGGAAAGATTGAGATTGATAATGTGTGGTATGATGCCGTGGCACTTGATGGTTTTATTGATGCCGGAGATGAGATCTATGTGGAGAAGCACGAGAATTATAATCTTTTTGTGAGAAGGACTTCGGAGAGAAAAGGATAAAATCGTCATTGCAACCCCCGGTCTTCGCGACCCACCCCCGTCATTGCGAGGAACGAAGCAATCTTTGAACTTGTAATGCTGAGCGTAGTCGAAGCATCTGTTCGTTTACTATCGTACAGATCCTTCGACTACGCTCAGGATGACAAAAAAAGAAAGGTTTAGAGCTTATTCTAATCGAAAGATTGCTTCGTCGTGCCTCCTCGCAATGACGCAGAAGCACAATTACACAGCAATGTAATGACGTAGCAAAGCCATGACATACTAACACAATGCCCCAGCCGCAAAAAGACAACAAATCTAAAACTTCACCCCCAACGTCATTACCACATTAGTCCTACTATTCTTGATTTCTGCTTCCGGAGCAGGAGATTTCCAGATATCATCCAATGAATACGTCACATCATAATAGGTCGAACTTTCATACTGCATGGCCGTTAAATCAATATACATCGCGTTAGGGAAAATATATCCCAATCCCAACGATCCAATATAACTGCCTTTGCTTGTATCCTCATAAGGCGAGCCCAAATAATTAAATCCTGCCCTACCTGTAAACCTATCCGTAAATACATACTCCGCACCAGCACGGAAATTAAAATTACTTTTGAAAATATTCTTCAGATCCAAATTGATAGCATGCTCATCCGCAGCATTCGCATTGTAAGCCTCATTTATATACTTCACATTATCATATCCCACAAACTCCAAATCCGCAGATATCAAGCCCCTTCCAAAAAACTTGGTTAGTCCAATAGCTGTTTTCCATGGAGAAATAATAGAATAATCCCGACTTTCTCCACCTACTTCAGAAATATATTTCGGACGGATCTGATTCGTTGATTTATCATCTTGATAATATTCCGCTTGGGTATCCAAATAATCATCAAATTTAATCGTAGTCCAAGTAGGAGAGGTAAAGGTCAAACCAAAGTTCCAATCCCACGATGGCTTTAAGATCATCCCGATATTAAAATTTGCACCATATCCAGTAGATTCGCTAGAATAACGATCGGTTAGCGCATAATTAATATCCGTATAGGAATTCTGAACCGATCCTGGCCTTAAGAACGGAGAATCTGGGTTGTCCGGACTGATCTCTTCTGTAGTCTTAGTCCATCCACGTTCATACACGTCCCTGCTATAGGAGTTCTGATAGGCCAATAACCCAACACCTGCTCCGATATAAAAATTATGGCTGTAATTCGCACCAATAGAAAAGTTGCTTAGGTATTTATAGCCACCAGATAAAATATCCACCTGTTGCCCCTTCGGATCTCCTTCCAAAGCAATCGGAAAATATTCTTTTGGATTATCTCCGAAGGCTTCTACTAAGTAAGATCTTCTAAAATCATTGGTAAATGAGGGCGATCCAAACATCGCATCCGTAAGGGATTGTACTAAAGTGTTTTCCGAGTTAATTCCACTATAAACCACCTTATCGTTATAGTTGTTCTGCCTATTAACACTTAGTCCAATGTTAAAGTTCTGCCAACCCACATCTTGATTATAAGCAGTTGGAAATGCCAAAACAACACCGGCATTATCAACCCCAAATTTGGCGAAATTCTTATTTTGGTTCTGACCATAAAAACTGGTCTTGTTGTTATTGTTCAACATGTTGAAAGATATCGACGCATCCGACTGTCCAAAAAAACCTAATCCGGCAGGGTTGCCAGAAATCGAACTGATGTCACCTCCTAAGGAGGTATTCACACCGCCTAATGCCTTGAAACGTGCTGTACCATTAGATTCATCCAATGATAGAATTTTTGCATCATCAAAAATGGATTGGCCAAATGCCGACTGAACAGATAATAAAGTTAGAAAAGCGACTGGAAGTATATATTTTTTCATAGATATACAATATCGGTTTGATAAAAAGAAAATTCGGGTTAATAGGATAAATATATAGCCAATATAAATCTATATTGGCTATATGTATATATGTTAAGTTTGATTAACGTCTGCTGCCTCCGCCGCTTCTTCCGCTACCTGAAGAGGATGAAGAAGAACCGCCACCACTTCGGCCGCTGCTCATGCTTGAGCCTGAAGAACCGCTTCCCATGCTGCTTCCTCTGTCAAAACTACCTGATGAACGAGATGGCTCTGAACTTCTGGAAGTAGGTTGAGACCTATTAGAGGTGCTCGGTGTTTGACGAACGCCTTGAGATCTACTGGTTGGTGTTCTATCTACTGTACCTCTGGATGATGATGGCTGTGTTCTGCCTACATTTCCTTGCGGTCTAGTAGTAGGGTTTGATCTATTGATCCCTTCCGATCTAGATGAAGTACCTCTGGTAGTAGTTCCTTGAGAACGTGTAGTCCCTTGTGTACGGGAAGTGGTTCCTTGAGAACGGTTGGTAGAAGTTGTACCTCTGATACCTTCTGAACGGGAAGTTGTACCTCTATTGTTGTTGATTCTATCGTTGCTTCTGCTCACGGTACCTCTTTCACCAGATCTTGATGTAGATCCTACGCGGGAGCTTCTATCTGTAGCCGCACGACCAGTCTGGATTCTTCCTGAACGGTCTCTTGCAATTACGGAAGAACGACTTCCACCAGCATTGCTATAGATACGTTGGCTACGGTCAGATGGCGTACGATAATTTCGGTTGCCATTGTTTCTTACGTTATAGTAAGGATTTCCCCATTGGCTGTAGTAGGAGTTATATCCCCAGTATCCGCCTCCATAGTAAGAGCCGTATCCATACCAAGGGTTAGCCCATCCGCCATAATACGGATAGTCCCATCCATAACCATAGTAGGGTCTGTTCCATCCCCAGCCGTATCCATGCCAAGGATATCCCCATCCCCAGCCCATGCCAATGCTCCATCCGAAACCGGAGTTCCATCCGAAACCAAGGCCATAGCCATACCATGGGTCAAAGAAAGGATCATAATATCCCATTCCTGGCGTGTTATAATAGAATCTGTTGATGCGGTTTGCATATTCCAATTCTTCGAATTCGCCATCAGCGTATGCTTCGTCAGAATATTCATCCGCATAGTATTCCGATTCAGCGATGGTCTCACCACCTACTTCATCGGTATAATAATAGTCTGGGCTCTGGTATACACCACGTGTATCCCGGTTATTATAAACATCGTCGCGATACACTGTCCGTTGGCTTGTCGAACAGGAGCTTAAGAAAGCAACGAATGCTAAAGCTAACCATCCCATTAATATCTTCTTGTTTTTCATGATGCTAAAACAGTTAAATTTCGATAATACAGTACTTATTTATTATCTTAGACGCAAAATTAATTGCGGGGTTTAATCAAACACTCAAAAATACTAAATATTTTTATTTTTGTAAAAAATGCTGCTCAACAGCAATTTAACGCATATTTTGATAATATAATTTTCAATTAAAGAATGAGTAAAGGAATTACAAGCCGTAGTGAGGATTATTCACAATGGTACAACGATCTAGTCATTAAGGCAGATCTTGCAGAGTATTCTGCAGTAAGGGGATGTATGGTCATCAAGCCATACGGATATGCGATTTGGGAGCGCATGCAAGCGATCCTGGATAAGCGTTTCAAAGAAACAGGCCACTCAAACGCCTATTTCCCCTTATTTATCCCCAAATCATTCTTTTCCAAAGAAGCTTCCCACGTTGAAGGTTTTGCTACCGAATGTGCTGTGGTAACCCATTACCGTCTAAAAAATGATGGCAATGGTAAGATAGTTGTTGATGAAGAGGCTAAACTGGAGGAAGAACTTATCGTTCGTCCAACTTCTGAAACCATTATCTGGAATACCTACAGAGGCTGGATCGAATCTTACCGTGACCTTCCTATTCTGGTTAACCAATGGGCCAATGTGGTTCGTTGGGAAATGCGTACGCGTTTATTCCTGAGAACTGCCGAATTCCTTTGGCAGGAGGGACATACCGCACATGCGACCAAGGAAGAAGCAATCGCAGAAGCAGAACAAATGTTGGAAGTATACGCAGAATTCGCGGAAGGAACCTTAGCTGTGCCGGTGGTTCGCGGTCGTAAAACCGAGAACGAGCGTTTTGCAGGAGCGCTTGATACCCTTTGTATAGAAGCGTTGATGCAGGATGGAAAAGCATTACAGGCAGGAACTTCCCATTTCCTTGGACAAAACTTTGCAAAAGCTTTTGATGTGAAATTCACATCAAAAGAAGGCAAGTTGGACTACGTATGGGCAACTTCTTGGGGTGTTTCCACACGTTTGATGGGCGCATTGATCATGGCGCATTCCGATGATCAAGGATTGGTATTGCCTCCAAAATTGGCACCTATCCAGGTGGTCATTGTACCTATATTTAAAACGGAGGAGGAAAAGGCGAATATTGATGCCTTCGTGAATCAGTTGAACAGTTCCCTTAAAGCGCAAGGAATCTCCGTAAAATACGACGACCGTGATACCCAACGTCCAGGATTCAAATTCGCAGAATGGGAATTGAAAGGTGTTCCATTGCGCGTTGCCGTTGGTGCACGTGATATGCAGAATGGAACTGTGGAGCTTGCCCGTCGCGATACCCAGACGAAAGAAACAGTAGAACAAAATGGTTTGGCAGAACGAATCATCGGATTATTGGATGAAATCCAAGATAATATTTACCAAAAAGCATTGAACTTCAGAGATACCCATATTACTGAAGTTAATTCATATGATGAGTTCAAACAGGTTTTGGAAGAAAAGGGTGGCTTTATTTCCTGTCATTGGGATGGAACCGTAGAAACGGAGAAACGTGTGAAAGAGGAAACCAAGGCAACTATCCGTTGTATTCCATTGGATGCAAAAGACGAAGAAGGTGTTTGTATTTTCACTGGTAAACCTTCTAATAAAAGAGTGCTTTTCGCAAAGGCTTATTAATGAAAAGAATTTTGATATTGGGCTGTGGATGGCTGGCCGAAGAGTTTGCCCATCTACAGCTTAAAAATATGAATCAAGTCTGGGCTACCACGACTACTGAAGAAAAATACCATCGCCTTAAAAACGATGGTATTTTTGCCTATGTCCATAATTTTGTTGGAGCAATAAATAAGGCGTCCAATACAATAGAATCCAACCCAGAAAATATTCTTGCGGAAAGCTTGAAAAACTTCGGTCCTTTTGATCTCATATTGACATCCATTCCAGCAACCAATAGAAATACAGTTGAAGAGCTCCAAATCCGATTTTCAAATGTTTATTCTTTATTAAGTACACTCGAATTCGAGCAACATATTTTTCTGAGTTCTGTAGGCATCTATCCCGATATGAATGGTTTTTTTGATGAATCCTATCATCAGACAACAAAATTGAACCCCAAATTACTTATGGCAGAAGAAGCAATGTTGAAATTACCTAATACCCATGTCTTCCGCTTGGGTGGTCTATTTGGCAAACAACGCATTTTTGCAAAATATTTTGAGGACAGAATCGTCCAGACTGGAGATCAACCTGCCAATTTTATCCATTTGGAAGATGTTTGTGGGGTACTGGATCAGGCACTGAACAAGGGTTTAAAAGAAACCATATATAACCTGGTAACACCTGAACATCCTTTGAAAAAAGAAGTAATCCTTGCCTCGGCAGAAAAATACGGCTACAGAAAGCCAGCCGGTTTCCAATCGGAAAACAGTTTTCAGAAGATCGTTTCAGGCAATAAAATCGCACAGGAGTTGAATTATGGATTTAAATATCCTTCTCCATTGTATTTTTAATAACTTAGTCAGATTAAAATTTACAGATATGAATTATAAGTTTGCAACCAAAGCAATTCATGCTGGTCAAGAATCAGACCCTACAACAGGGGCCGTAATGACTCCGATATACCAAACATCAACTTACCAACAAAAATCGCCAGGCGACCATAAAGGATTTGAGTACTCCAGAGGTACCAACCCTACCCGTAAAGCATTGGAAGATTGCCTTGCGGCTTTAGAAAACGGAAAACATGGTTTAGCCTTTTCCAGTGGGATGGCGGCTACCGATTGTGTATTGCGTTTATTGAAACCGGGCGATGAAGTGGTAACCGGTGATGATCTATATGGTGGTTCTTACCGTATTTTTACCAAGGTTTACGAGCCATTGGGAATCGTATTTAAATTTGTGAATACCTCCGATCCAGAGGCGGTAAGGGCAGCGATAAGCGATAATACCAAGTTGATCTGGGTAGAAACACCGACCAATCCGACCTTAAAATTGGCAGATATTGCCGCTATTGCTGAAATCGCGAAAGCAAGCAATGCCTTATATGCAGTAGATAATACCTTTGCATCTCCTTATTTACAGAATCCATTGGATCTGGGAGCTGACATCGTTATGCATTCCGTGACCAAATATCTGGGAGGTCACTCCGATGTGGTCATGGGCGCATTGATCGTCAATGATGAAGAGCTATATAAACAATTGTGGTTTTATTATAATGCCTGTGGTGGAACTCCAGGTCCTCAGGACGCTTTCTTGGTGTTACGTGGTATAAAAACCTTACATCTTCGGATGAGAGCACATTGTGAAAATGGAAGGGCAATAGCTGAATACCTTAAAAACCATCCTAAGATCGAAAAGATTTACTGGCCAGGATTTACAGACCATCCAGGACATGATGTAGCCAAAAAACAGATGAAGGACTTCGGAGGAATGGTTTCCATCGTATTAAAAGGTGCTGATCTGCAGGAAACATTCCGAATCGCTTCCCAATTCATGGTGTTTACCTTGGCAGAATCGCTAGGTGGTGTGGAGTCACTGATCAACCATCCTGCCACCATGACACATGGATCTATTCCCAAAGAAGCTCGTGAAAAAGTGGGTGTGGTAGATAATTTATTGCGATTGTCCGTTGGGGTAGAGGATGCGGAAGATTTAATCGCTGACTTGGAACAAGCGTTGGGAAAATAATTGATCAACAAGGATCATATCCATCAATTTATTCTCATTATTATTTTTAATAGCTCACATACTTTTGTACATTTGTGCAGCTTTTATTAGGATTTAACAATTATGGAAAATACAACAGTAGAAAGACCAGCAAAACATACGGACAATAACGCAAACCGTACCGAATATTATGTTCAATTAACCATTGCTATCGTAATCGGTTTAGTAGGGGTATTCATTCGTTTTGTACCAGATGTAATCCCGGCTTTGGGACAGATGGGATCTATATTCTCTTGGATTGCTAACATTGCTATCATTATTGCTTCTTTCTTAGCATTCAGAGTTGTTTTCGCAATCTTAGGTTTCGGAAAAAAATAAGGTTTATTCCTAAAGGGTTTTAAAACTCGAAAGTCTAAACTAAGGATATTTAAAAGGCCTTGAATCATTTGATCCAAGGCCTTTTTTTATGGGCGATGTTTCCAGCGCCCAATTTATATTTTCAATTGGAAATTCCGCTTTCCAATTAATTTAAGATCGACCAAGTAGCGTATGGAATTCTTGATAAAGCCAAGATCAAACCCAATACATAAAAAATCAAAACCGTTTGGTTTGCTTTTTTAGGATCCGCAATTTTCTTTGCTTTAGAATATCCAATAGTAATCAATACGATCGCAAGAACCATCGCGATAGGATGTTCAACGGTGTACAACCTGGAAACACTATCCTTCATGGTTTCGCCCGAAAGGTTCTCAAAACCTCTTGAGGAAGTGAAGTATAGTATAAAACCAATAATCAATTGTAAGTGGGCACTGATCAATCCGATCAAAGCAATCTTACGGTTGAAAGGTTTGTTGCCCGCATAATTAGCTAAGGTGATCAAGATCGCGACCACTAAGGCAAGTAGCAATACAATTGCTAATGTGGAATGTAGATGTAGCATAGTTTCTATAAATTTCAATCACAAATATACTATTTTGAAAGTCGTTTGTCGCCTAATTCTTTAAACTCTGACTTAGCTTTGAAATTAGGGAAGGTATTTTCCATGGATAGGGTATATCCTATGTCAAAGAATAACCTGGTATCCGC
Source organism: Sphingobacterium sp. CZ-2 (assembly GCF_004526235.1). Lineage (GTDB taxonomy): Bacteria > Bacteroidota > Bacteroidia > Sphingobacteriales > Sphingobacteriaceae > Sphingobacterium > Sphingobacterium tenebrionis. The sequence goes on from NZ_CP038159.1 coordinate 2,542,263, forward strand.
GATTATCCCATCAAATTTCCAGTTTTCATCCACTTGATCGGTTACCGCATGGTATCTTCCGGCCAGTGCATTCCGACGGGTAGCTAAAGCAGCAGTATCCGTTTCTAAATAATCTCCCGCACTGCCCATATATAATCCAGGAATTCCCTGTTTCACAAAGTTGAAATGATCCGAACGATAAAATCCACCAGAGGTAGGACTCCCTTCAGGTTTTAAGGTTCTACCGAATTTCTCGCCCGATCTGATGGCATAATCCTCCAGTTCCGTCTGTCCGGTTCCTACCACCGAAAACCCATTTTGTGCTCCAACCGGATTAAAGGAATCCATGTTCAGGTTGGCCACTGTTTTGTTCAATGGGAAAATAGGATGCTCCGCATAATATTGGGAGCCCAATAATCCTTGTTCCTCAGCCGTTACAGCTAAAAATACGATCGTTCTTTCCGGTTTTACCTTTGCGGCTTTGAAAGCCTTTGCGATTTCAAACAAAGCGGCCACCCCAGTTGCATTGTCTATTGCACCATTGAAGATGGAATCTCCGTTGGATACCTCTCCAATTCCTAAATGGTCCCAATGAGCGGTATAAATAATCGTTTCGTCCGCACGCTTGCTTCCTTCGATCTTTGCCAGTACATTATTTGATTTCGATTCCCGGAAACTGTTTTTTAAGGCGACGTTCGTGGTTAGATTCATCGGTACAGGCTTAAATCCTTTTTTCTTGGCATCTTCCATAACCTTCGGATCAAAACCAGCAGCCTTGAATAATTTGTTTGCTGTTTCACCTGTTACCCAACCTTGAAAAGCCACTTGGTTCTTTCCTTTGTTTTCAGGAACCAATGACAATTGCGGACCAGTCCAACCACCTCTTACCACATTCCAACCGTAGCTGGCGGCAGCCGTTTCATGGATGATCAGGACACCTGCAGCACCCTGTCTGGATGCTTCCTCAAATTTATAGGTCCAGCGACCATAATAGGTCATGGTATCTGCTTTAAACAGATTTTTATCATAGCGGCCAGGATCAGAAACCATCACCACAACGGTCTTTCCTTTCACATCCAAACCCTCGTAATCATTCCAATTGTATTCTGGAGCCACGATTCCAAATCCTACAAAAACCAGCTCTGTATTTTCTACCTGGATGTTTTCTTCCATCCTTGGCGAACCGATCACATAATCATCCAAAAAATCAACCGTAACATCGGTATTTTTCCCCTTGAAGGTAAGCGTATTCTCCACCGGTTTGGCGTCGATCTCCACCATAGGCACCTCTTGGAAATAAGAATTTCCGTTCCCTGGTGCTAAGCCCAGGGCCTTAAATTGCTCTTGAATATAATTTACCGTGAGGGTATCGCCTTTTGTAAAGGGTTTTCTGCCCAAAAATTCATCCGATGCTAAAGTGGCCACATAGTTTTTGAAGCCTTCCTCCGTGATGGCATGGATGGCTGTGGAATCCAACTTACCGCTATCAAAGCTTCCAGATTCGGAACCTGATTTACAGGATACCAAACCCAGTAAAGCCGCAGCAAAAAAATAGGTCGTTTTTTTCATTTTTAATGGTTTTATGGTTTTTCTATCGGAAAAACTTCAGCAATTGGATGGAAAAGATAGATCCGCTGGCTAGAAACCTCCAGGCATTTATACCTTTTTCGAAGTTTCTCCTGTTTCTGGAATATCCTTCCGCTCTTGATACTGAAGTACTGTTGGAACTCCAGCGTGTCAATCGTCACGATCTCCTCCCGTTTGCTGTCATAGTTTTTCAACGTCTTGTATAGATTCAGATCGGTGCAGCTAGAAGCTGCTGGATTGTTCATATACTTGACCAAAGCGCTGGTCACATCTGCCGGAAATAGATTCAATCTGATGAAGGGATCCATTAATCCCTTAAAGTTATTCTTCCATTCCGTCCCATGTGGCCTAACCTTGTTCTTGTGGTTCTGCCAGGTTTTCAGATGGGCAAATTCATGAACCGTGGTGATGAGAAAAGAAAATGGATTCAAATCATGGTTAATGGTAATCTGATGGGGTTCATTTTTGAATGGCGAACGATAATCGCCGAGTTTTGAACTCCGTGATTTGGTCACCTTGAACCTACAGGCAGTATCATTGATCCATTGGGAAATGATCGGCGCTGCAGCTTCTGGAATATACTTGCTCAACTGTTTGCTAAAATCCGGCATGAACTACAAACATATTAGTTTAACATTAGAATTAATAATATAAAATATTCAAATTTCCCGTTGGAAACAGAATTAACTATATTTGAGGGTAAGTCAAAACATACATGTTAAGTAAACTGCTGATAAAAAACTATGCATTGATAGATGCATTGGATATTTCATTCGACCATAAACTCAATATCATTACCGGAGAAACCGGAGCCGGTAAATCCATCATTATGGGGGCATTGGGACTAATCCTGGGCAACCGTGCCGAAAGCAAACATTTTTTTGATGAAAAATCAAAATGTATCATTGAAGGACATTTTGATGTGCAGCATTATCAGTTGCAGGATCTCTTTCAGCAGCTTGATCTGGATTATGATGACTTATCCATTATCCGTCGAGAAATTCATGCCGACGGAAAATCCCGTGCATTTGTAAATGATACACCCGTGACCTTGCAGACCTTGAAGGTATTAGGCGAGCGATTGATCGATATCCATTCCCAGCATGCCACCTTACAGATCAATACCGAAGCTTTTCAGTTGTTGGTATTGGATACCGTAGCCCAGCATACTGACTTTTTGCAGGATTATAAACAACAATACCAAAGCTATAAGAAGTCCAGTCAGGAGCTTAAAGATATGGAAGAGGACCTGGCAAAATCCAGGGCGGAATACGATTATCAGCAATTTATTTTCAATGAATTGGAACAGGCGAATCTGCAGGAAGGAGAGCAGGCTGAAATGGAAGCCGAGCAGAGCCAATTGGAGAACGCGGAAGAGATCAAGCGCCAATTCCATGCAGCAGGTCAAGTCCTTCAAGGGGAAGAGATCAATGTATTGGATAGTCTGAAAGCTGCATCTAATGCGGTGCAGCAAGGAATCCGTTATTTGCCTTCTGCTGAACATATAAATGAACGCATGCAATCAGTGATCATTGAATTGAAGGATATTGCAGCAGAAGTGGAGCAGATCGCGGATGGGGTAAGTATGGATGAAGAAAGATTGACCTTGATAAATGAACGTTTAACAGTGCTTTATGATCTTCAGAAAAAGCATCGGGTGGATCATGTGGAAGGGTTGATTCAATTGCGCGAGGAATTGGAAAGTAAAATGCAGTCTTCTTCGGATTTGGAAGAAAAGATCGAAGCATTGAAGAAAAGTTTGGAAGTAGTATTTGCAGGGCTTCAAACGAAAGCGGAAAAGATCAGCTTGAATCGGGAGAAGGCGACTAAGATATTGGAGAAGGAGGTGACACAGGTATTGGCGAGGGTGGGAATGCCACATGCGCAATTGAAGGTGGAACTGAAAAGATTGGATAAATTTAAATCGACGGGACAGGATGAAGTTTCCTTTCTGTTTTCGGCAAATAAGGGGCAATCTTTGCAGGCTATTCATAAGGTAGCTTCGGGAGGGGAGTTGTCGAGGGTGATGTTGGCGATTAAGTCGCTGGTGGCAAAAACTTCGGCTTTGCCTACGATAATTTTTGATGAGATTGATACGGGGATATCGGGAGAGGTGGCTTTAAGGGTTGGGGAATTGATGGAAGAACTGGCGGAGAATATGCAGGTGATCAGTATTACGCATTTGCCTCAGATTGCTTCACAGGGTGATAGCCACTTTAAGGTGTATAAAGAAGATAAAGGCGAAAAAACAAAATCTAATATTGTGTTGATGGATAAGGAGGAGAGGGTTATGGAAATTGCGCAGATGTTAAGTGGAGCGAATCCGGAAGCCACAGCTGTACAACATGCACGGGAAATGTTGAAGTAGGTTATCGTCATTGCGAGGCTTACGTCATTGCGAGGAGGTACGACGAAGCAATCTTTGAACTATGCCTCCAGAGCATCAATCTTTTGTCATGCTGAGCGGAGTCGAAGGATCTGTACGGTTACAAACGAACAGATCCTTCGACTCCGCTCAGCATGACATGCGGGAAGATTGCTTCGTTCCTCGCAATGACGAATGGCTCCTCGCATTAACGAAAACCTCGCAATGACGAGTATATCTAATTACCTACCAAACCCTCCGTCAATCCAACTTTGATTAACATTTTTTCAGGTCTAACAGGTGCTCCAGTACCTCTATATTCCGCATAAACAGCAACCGATCCAACAGCATAATTTGCAGTGAAATGGTAATCACGAATGGTTCCTGGCAAAAGCTCATAAAGATTGGAATGACTCTCAAACAAAGCTGCTACACTTACAATTCCATCTTCAAAAATTACTTCATCTAAATCCGGCTCATCAATGATTAATTCATAAGTTGGACGATCAGCAGTAATTGCTTTCCAAGCTGAAGGTTCAATAGTATACACATACGTATAAGTCCTAGTAGAGTTCGGATCCATTACCTCTTTAGTACAAGAACTAAAGCTGACCAAACTTGCTGTTGCAATTGCAAAGGCTAATAAAAGTTTTTTCATGAGAAGAGTTATTATATTGTTATTAATCTGTTTCTTATGGGTTAAGACAACCCAAACCCCAAAAAGTTTAAACCTTTTTAACAAATATTTTGCCATAAAAAAAGCCGGATGAGTATCATCCGGCCTTTCCTATACAAAATTGAACTTAGTCTTTTTTCTTATTATCCTTAGATTCAGAGGCTAAAGAAGAATCATCCTTCTGGTTTTTTTCGGCAGAAGAAACCACAATTTCTTGTTTTTCTTCATTGTAATCCACCAAAATAGTGTCCCCATTTTTCAGATCTCCTTTAAGGATCTCCTCTGCGATTGGGTCTTCCAAATATTTCTGGATCGCACGTTTCAACGGACGGGCTCCAAAATTACTGTCATAACCTTTCTCTGCAATATGGTTCTTCGCTTTCTCTGTCAAGTTGATCGGATGTCCCAATGCTTCGATACGGGCGAATAAAGATTTCAATTCAATATCAATGATTTTGAAGATATGATCTTTGTTCAACGAGTTGAAGACAATAACATCATCAATACGGTTCAAGAACTCTGGTGCAAAAGCACGTTTTAAAGCCGTTTCAATCACACCTCTGGAATGAGAATCAGCTTGGTTCTCTTTCGCAGCGGTTGTGAAACCAACCCCTTGACCAAACTCTTTCAATTGGCGTGCACCAATGTTCGAAGTCATGATAATGATGGTATTGCGGAAGTCCACCTTACGACCCAAACTATCAGTCAACTGTCCTTCGTCCAAAACCTGTAACAACAGGTTGAAAACATCCGGGTGAGCTTTTTCGATCTCATCCAACAAGACAACTGCATACGGCTTACGACGAACCTTCTCGGTCAACTGACCTCCTTCTTCATAACCAACATATCCTGGAGGCGCTCCCACCAAGCGGGATACCGCGAATTTCTCCATATATTCACTCATGTCGATCTGAATCAATGCATCTTCCGAATCAAACATGAAACGTGCAAGTTCTTTTGCCAATTCCGTTTTACCAACGCCGGTCGGACCTAAGAAGATGAAGGAACCAATAGGTTTCTTCGGATCTTTCAATCCTGCTCTGGTACGTTGGATCGCTTTCACCAATTTCTGAACAGCATCATCCTGGCCGATGATACGACCTTTCATGGAATCGCCCATGTTCAATAATTTCTGGCTGTCCGTTTGGTTCACACGTTGAACTGGAATACCAGTCATCATGGATACTACCTCGGCCACATTATCTTCCGTTACGGTATATCGTTTGGTTTTGGTTTCCGCTTCCCAAGCTGTTTTTTCCTTCTCTAATTCCTCGATCAATTTTTTCTCGGTATCACGAAGTTTAGCAGCTTCTTCATATTTCTGCGAACGAACGACCTTGTTCTTCTCTACTTTCACATCCTCTATCTTCTCTTCGATATCGATGATACTCTGAGGGACATGGATATTGTTCAAGTGTACACGAGAACCTGATTCATCCAAGGCATCGATAGCCTTGTCTGGTAAGAAACGATCCGTAATATAGCGCGTAGTCAAAGACACACAAGCCTCGATGGCTTCTGGGGTATAGGTTACATTGTGGTGTTCCTCATACTTGTCCTTGATACGGTTCAAAATCTCGATCGTATCATCATAGGTAGTCGGCTCCACCGTTACCTTTTGGAAACGACGATCCAATGCGCCATCTTTCTCTATATACTGACGGTATTCATCCAAGGTAGTTGCCCCGATACATTGGATCTCTCCACGAGCCAATGCCGGTTTGAACATGTTCGATGCATCCAATGAACCTGATGCACCTCCAGCACCAACAATGGTGTGGATCTCATCAATGAACAGAATTACATCTGGTGATTTTTCCAATTCGTTCATCACCGCTTTCATCCGCTCCTCAAACTGACCGCGGTATTTTGTACCTGCAACCAAGGATGCCAAATCTAGGGTAACTACACGTTTATTGAATAGCACACGAGAAACCTTCCGTTGGATAATCCGTAAAGCCAATCCCTCAGCAATGGCTGATTTACCAACTCCTGGTTCTCCAATCAAAATCGGATTGTTCTTCTTCCTTCTGGAAAGAATCTGAGATACTCGTTCAATTTCTTTTTCACGACCAACGATCGGATCCAATTTACCTTCCTCCGCTGCTTTCGTCAAGTCACGACCGAAATTATCCAAAACTGGAGTTTTCGATTTGATATCAGAAACCTTCTTAGGGGTTGTAAATTGCGATTCTTCTTCGTTATAATCCTCGTCACCTCCGGAAGGCGAATTCGATGCCTCGTCGGTGATGCTGGTCGCATTCTGTTCTACTTCTGTTTTGAAAACATTGTAGGAAACATTGAACTGTGATAAAATCTGTGAAGCAATATTATCCTCATCCCGTAGGATGGCCAATAATAAATGTTCGGTTCCAATAATATCACTTTTGAATATCTTAGCTTCCAAATAGGTAATCTTCAATACTTTTTCTGCCTGTTTAGTCAGTGGCATGTTACTGATCGATGTACGGGAAACAGAAGGCCCCATAACGGCCTCCTCTATGGCTTGCCTTACAGCGGCCATGTCAACGCCGATATTCTTCAATATCTTGATCGCTACTCCATCGCCCTCACGGATAAGACCAAGTAATAAATGCTCTGTGCCTATATACTCGTGTCTTAAGCGAAGTGCTTCTTCTCGAGAGTACGAGATCACGTCTTTGACCCGGGGTGAAAATTTTGCTTCCATTAAATTCCTTTCTCTATTAAATCGGGTGATAATTGTATAAATGTAATAAAAATACCCTTTACACCCTTTTGTTACTTTATATTTTTATCAACAATTAGACCATAGCGCGAAAACTATCAAATTGTCAGTAATTCCATTATCTTTGTGGAAAAAGTTTCATCATCCTTATGTCAGACGAGAAAATTATCTTTTCCATGGCAGGCGTGAATAAAATTCACCCGCCATCCAAGCAAGTACTCAAGAATATCTATCTATCCTTTTTCTATGGAGCTAAAATAGGGGTCATTGGTTTAAATGGTTCCGGAAAATCTTCCCTATTGAAAATCATCGCCGGTATCGATAAATCCTACCAGGGCGAAGTGGTGTTCTCACCAGGTTATTCTGTAGGTTATTTAGCACAGGAACCCGAATTGGATAAAACAAAGACGGTATTGGAGATTGTGGAAGAAGGTGTTGCTGAAACAAAAGCCATCCTTCAGGAATATGAAGATATCAATGAAAAGTTTGGTCTGCCGGAAGTCTATGAGAATCCTGATGAAATGGATAAATTATTGGCTAGGCAAGGCGAGTTACAGGATATGATCGATGCGAGCAATGCCTGGGAATTGGATTCGAAATTGGAACGCGCCATGGATGCTTTACGTTGTCCGGAGCCGGATACCTTAATTGCCAATTTGTCAGGGGGTGAGCGAAGAAGGGTGGCGTTATGTCGTCTTTTATTGCAAGAACCAGATGTCTTGTTGTTGGATGAGCCTACCAACCACTTGGATGCCGAATCCATCGATTGGTTAGAGCAACATTTACAGCAATATAAAGGTACGGTAATCGCCGTTACACACGACCGTTACTTCTTGGATAATGTAGCCGGTTGGATCCTGGAATTAGACCGTGGTGAAGGTATTCCTTGGAAAGGGAATTATTCTTCCTGGTTAGATCAGAAAGCCAAACGTTTGGCTCAGGAAGAAAAACAGGAAACCAAGCGTCAGAAAACATTAGAACGCGAATTGGAATGGGTAAAAATGGCACCAAAAGCCAGACATGCCAAATCCAAAGCCCGTTTACATAATTATGAAAAATTAGCCTCTGAGGAGACCAAAGAACGCGAAGAGAAATTGGAGCTGTTCATTCCTCCAGGCCTTCGATTAGGCAATGTGGTGATCGAAACAACCAATGTATCCAAAGCCTATGGCGATCGGATCTTATTTGAAAATTTAAGCTTCTCCCTTCCTCCAGCAGGTATTGTGGGTATTATCGGTCCAAATGGTGCCGGTAAAACGACCCTTTTCCGATTGATCACAGGTCAGGAAGAACCAGATTCGGGAACATTCCGGGTAGGAGAGACCGTGGCTCTGGGCTATGTAGACCAGATGCACGATGATCTGGATGCCAACAAATCCGTTTGGGAAAATATTACCGATGGAAATGAGAACATCCAATTAGGAAATCGTCCGGTGAATTCCCGTGCTTATGTTTCCAAATTCAATTTCAATGGCGCCGACCAACAGAAGAAAATCGCTGTATTATCCGGTGGTGAACGAAATAGGGTACACTTGGCCATTACCTTGAAAAAGGGATCCAATGTGCTATTACTCGATGAGCCGACCAATGACATCGATGTGAATACCCTGCGGGCCTTGGAAGAAGGTTTGGAGAATTTCGGTGGATGTGCGGTGATCATCTCCCACGACCGTTGGTTCCTAAACCGCATCTGTACGCATATTCTTGCCTTTGAAGGGGATTCGCAAGTCTACTTCTTCGAAGGAAATTATACCGAATACGAAGAGAACAGAAAGAAACGTTTAGGTGATGTAGGTCCGAAAAGAATTAAGTATAAAAAACTTGTAAAATAAAGATTATTGGAAACCGCCAAGTTACTCGAAGCTATCATTGAAAATGCCATCGATGGGATTATTACGATTGATAACCATGGAAATGTGGAAAGCATAAACCCTGCCGCATTAGAACTCTTCGGATATGATGCCGAAGAGGTGATCGGGAATAATATTTCTATGTTGATGCCTGAGCCAGACCGTTCCAATCATGACCGTTATATTTCAAACTATGAAGAAACAGGTCACAAACGGATTATAGGTATTGGTAGGGAAGTGCGGGGACTGAAAAAAGATGGTACAACCTTCCCTTTCCGTTTGGCAGTTAGCGAAGTGTTCTATAAGGATCGGAAAATCTTTACCGGATTCGTGCATGACCTCACCAAAGAGAAGAAAGCCGAGATCGAACTAAAGAAACATACCCAAGAATTGGAATGGAAGGTGCGGGAAAGAACAAAAGACCTGATCAAATTGGTTTCCGAGCTGGAAAAGGCGAAAGCTGATGTCAGTGTTTCCCTTGAAAAGGAAAAGGAATTGAACCAATTGAAATCAAGATTTGTTTCCATGGCATCCCATGAATTCCGGACCCCATTGAGCTCTGTGCAATTGTCGGCCTCCTTGATTGATCGCTATGTAGAAAAATCGGAATATGCCCCCATTGAAAAACATACCAATCGGATCAAAAATTCTGTTCAGCTGTTGAATACGATCCTCAATGATTTTCTGAACTTAGAAAAACTGGAAGCGGGAGTCGTCGTGGTCAATAAAAGTGATGTGAACATGGTACAGTTGGGTGAAGAGATCGCAGAAGAAATGCAGATGATCTGTAAAAAGAACCAACATATCATCTACCAACATACGGGCGAAGAGGCGAACTTCTTTATCGATCCTAATCTGTTGAAAAACAGTATCATCAACTTGATTTCCAATGCCATAAAATATTCCGGAGAAGATACCTTCATTGAGTTCAATACGGAGATTGGCAAGGATTCGCTTGTGGTAACCGTAAAGGACAATGGTATTGGTATCCCATTGGAAGATCAGGTAAACCTGTTCGAACCTTTCTTCCGTGCAAATAATACAGGCAATATCCCTGGTACCGGTCTGGGGCTGAACATCGTGAAACGCTATGTTGAACTCATGGGCGGTAAAATGGAATATTGGTCCGCCGTGAATGAAGGCGCAATTTTTAAAATGAATTTCATCCAATAAGAATGGAAAAAAGAAGAATCTTAATTATTGAAGATAATAGTGATATCAGGGAAAGTACAGCAGAAATCCTGGAATTGACCGGAGAGTATTCGGTCATGGTGGCTCCTGAAGGAAAAACAGGCGTAGACCTGGCGATCAAACATCGCCCTGATATGATTCTTTGCGATATCATGATGCCTGAACTGGATGGTTATGGGGTATTGTATATGTTGAGCAAACACGAAAATACCCAAGATATCCCTTTTATTTTCCTGACGGCCAAGTCGGAAAAAGCCGATGTGAGAAAAGCCATGGAAATGGGGGCAGATGATTACCTGACCAAACCATTTGATGACCTGGAATTGCTGAATGCTATTGAAAGTAGGTTCAAAAAACGTTCGCAGATCCAAGCCAAGGCCGTACCATCGGCAGATAGTTTCCGATTGGATGAACAGGAACAAGCCTACCTGCTTCAGGACCTGGCCAGCCATGGCCGAATGAAGACCATTAAAAAGAAACAGACCATCTATGAAGCTGGTGACACCCCACTTTATGTATATTATATCAAAAAGGGAAAGGTTCGCAGTTTTCTAAATTATAAGGATGGTAGGGAATTATCCACCAATATCTACATTGAGGATCAATTCTTCGGCCTGGAATCGGTGTTGCTGAACACCAAATATGGCGACAATACCTCCACCCTGGAAGATGCGGAAATCGCCCTTATCCATAAGGATAATTTCTTTGAACTGCTCTATAAAAAACCAGCGATTGCCTCTAAATTGATTAAGGTATTATCCCAGAATATTTTAGAAAAAGAGGAGCAGATGCTCGGCTTTGCCTATGATTCTGTTCGTAAGCGTGTGGCAAATGCCTTGGTCAATGTTGCGGAAAAATCAGGATCGGCAAATGATGAAGTCACCATCAAAATTTCCCGGGACGACCTTGCTGCCTTAGCGGGTACCGCCAATGAAACCATTAGCCGCATGTTGGCTGATTTTAAAGATGAAAAACTTTTAACCAAAGAAGGAAATGCGATCCGCATATTCTCCGTCGTACGATTAAAGAATATCAAACAATAAGCTGGCTCCTTAAACCGTGATATATATCACTTTCTGGGCTGATGCAGTTCACTGAATATAGTGAATGTATACAGTACCTTTGAATTGTTTATATATCTAACTTAAGGATGAGAGTGATTGCATATAACATTTTAGGTCCCGAAAAGGAATACTTGGCCATAGCAAATGCGAAGGTCCATGATCTGACTTTGGTGACCAATGAATTGAATTTCAGTACAATGCATTATGCTTTGGGAAAGGAAGCTGTTATCATATCTGAACGTGATATATTAGATCGGGTCATGTTGGCGGAATTGAGCAGGATAGGCGTGAAAAGTATTGTCACACGATCTTCCACCACCGAACATATCGATCTGGATTTCGCAGGTGAGTTGAAAATGCATGTAGCCAACGTCCCTTTTGAAACATCCTTAGAAGATATTGCCAAAAGAACCATCCAAAACCTTACCCAATGGATGGTCGGCGGTTGTGCAGGAGATGCCTGCCAATGCAAGATGGACTGCGCAAACAAAATGAAATTCGGTTAATATGGAAATAGATAGATTCAATGCCCTCATTCATAAATACAATGTGGCAGCACCTCGATATACCAGCTACCCAACTGTTCCTTTCTGGGAAAATGACCACTTCAACGAACAAGACTGGAGATTAAGGGTCTCCGAAAATTTTAAGGATTCCAAAGAACAGGGGATCAGTATCTATGTACATTTACCTTTTTGCGAAAGCCTGTGTACCTATTGTGGATGCAACACGCGAATTACCAAAAACCATCAGGTAGAAGATCCTTATATCACCTCCATCTTGAAGGAATGGAAAATGTATAAGGAGATTCTGGGCAATGAATCTTTGAAAATTGCGGAAATCCACCTTGGTGGTGGCACACCAACTTTTTTCCAGGCCGAAAACCTGCACCGGCTGATTGCTGGATTGATGGAGGGAAATCAACGTGCGGAAGGCGCTTCTTTTTCTTTCGAAGCCCATCCTGCGAATACGACTTACGAACATTTAAAAACATTATACGACTTAGGCTTCAAACGCCTCAGTTTAGGGATCCAGGATTTTGATGAAAAAGTCCAGTTCATCATCAATAGGCATCAGACCGTTGAGGATGTTGCACGGGTGATGAAGGATGCCAGAGCTATTGGATATGACTCTATCAATTTTGACCTGATCTATGGTCTTCCGCTGCAAACTGCAGAATCGGTGAGCATGACCATCGAACATTCCTTGATCCTTAATCCGGATCGGATCTCCTTCTATAGTTATGCCCATGTGCCTTGGATCAAACCTGGCCAACGTAGATTTACTGAACATGATTTGCCAGTTGGCGAAGAAAAGTTAAATTTATATAAACTTGGAAAACAGATGATACAGGAAGCTGGTTTTGAAGATGTGGGTATGGACCACTTTGCAAAACCGGAGGATGAACTGTATAAAGCATCCAAAAATGGAACCTTACACCGTAATTTCATGGGTTATGCCGATAGGTATAAGCCTTTGTTGATCGGTTTGGGGGTTTCTTCAATCTCGGATGCTTGGACCGCTTTTGCACAGAATGTGAAAACGGTAGAGGAATACCATAAATTGATTGCCGAAAATAAATTACCGGTTTTTAAAGGTCATTTGTTGAATGAAGAAGATGTACTGGTAAGACAATATATTTTGGATATGATGTGTAGGGGAAAAGTATCCCTAAAACCTCATGAAGAGATAAATATTGGTATCTTAGAAAGACTTCAACCTTTACAGTTGGATGGACTTGCCGAAATCAATGGCCTGGAAGTTCAGATCACTGAAGTAGGAAAGTCCTTCTTGAGAAATGTGTGTATGGCTTTTGATGTGCGTTTGCAACGTACGAAGGAAAGAGAGAATCTATTCAGCCAAGCGATATAAGCGACTTCAAAAAACGAATCTTTAAAACAATTTATCAGGAGATTGGAATGGCGATCAACAGTAAATTAAAATTGAATACTAGCTGTTACCACTGTGGTGATCAAGTGGAAGAAACAGCCTATGTGCTGGATGATCATGATTTCTGCTGTTTGGGCTGTCAAACAGTCTACCAGATCCTCAATGAAAACAACCTAGCAAGTTATTATAAATACAATACTCATCCCGGTAAATCCCAAAAGAACCAAAAGGAGGACCTTTCCTACTTGGACGAACCCAATATTGTTGCCAAATTGGTGGATTACCAAGATGAGGAAATGGCCATTATCACCTTTTACGTACCTGCCATCCATTGCAGTTCCTGTATCTGGTTATTGGAAAACCTGTATAAACTGAATCCTGGCGTGAAGACATCCCAAGTGGATTTCATGAAAAAACAGGCCAGTATTACGTTCCATAAAAAGGAAATTTCCCTACGGGAATTGGTGGGGCTGCTCCATAATATTGGTTACGACCCGAAGATCACCCTTCAGGATGTGGTTAAGGAAGGGAAGAAATTCAATCAGAACAAACTCATCGCCAAAATCGTCGTAGCGGGGTTCTGTTTCGGAAATTCCATGATGATCTCCTTTCCGGAATATTTCGGAATGGCGGCCTTCGAAAAACAATACGCCAATTTCTTTGGCTATATGAACCTGGCCTTTGGCCTTCCGGTATTATTATATAGTGCGTCTGATTATTTTAAATCTGCCTGGATCAGTTTAAAACAAAAGCGCTTAAACCTGGATGTTCCTTTGGCATTAGGGATATTTGTGCTCTTCTTCCGTTCGGCATACGAAATTATTTCCCAAACAGGAGCTGGATTTATGGATACCCTATGTAGTTTGGTGTTCTTTATCCTGATCGGTAAATGGGTGCAGCAGCGTACCTATTACCACATCTCCTTTGAAAGGGATTACCGTTCTTATTTTCCGGTAGCCGTGACCGTGATCAAGGAGCATACTGAAAAACCTACGCAGATCGGAGATCTGCAGGTGGGCGACCGGATCTTGGTAAGGAACAATGAAATCATTCCGGCAGATGCGATTTTATTGAATGGGCATGCATCCGTGGATTTCAGTTTTGTAACCGGAGAAAGTAAACCTGTTGAAAAGGTATTGGGCGAAGTCGTCTATGCGGGTGGGCGGCAGATGGGAGAAGCCATCGAGCTGGAAGTGGTGAAAGCGGTTTCCCAAAGTTACCTGACCAAACTGTGGAACAACGACAGTTTTAAACAGTACGAAAAGAAATTCGATACCTTCATTGGCTATATCAGTAAATATTTTACCATCGGTCTTTTGGCGGTGGCCTTTGTTTCCTGTGCATATTGGTTACTTGGTGGAAATGCGGATAAAGCTTGGGCAGCCTTTACAGCCGTATTGATTATTGCCTGCCCTTGTGCCTTGGCATTAAGTTCGCCATTTACCCTTTCCGCAGCATTGAGCATCTTTGATAAGAATAAACTGTATATCAAGAATACAGCTGCTATCGAGCAGATGGCTGCCATCGATACCATGGTCTTTGATAAAACAGGAACCATATCCTCACCAAATGCCTCCAGTATGTATTTTGAAGGATCTTTATCCAGTTTGGATAAGAACCTGATCTATTCCCTCTGTCGAAATTCCAACCACCCTTTGAGCCGTGAGATCATCAAATGGTTAGGGGATGGGCAATTGTTGCCGATTTCTGATTATGAAGAGGTGGCAGGTAGAGGGCAATCTGCAAAATACCAAGATTATAGCATCCGATTGGGAAGTGCCAGTTATGTGGGATCCCAAAAGGTAGATTTGGAAGGATCGGTTGTATATGTACGGATCAACGATGCAATCAAGGGTTTCTTTACCTTGGAACAATCCTGGCGACCAGGATTGGCAGACGTCATCAACCAATTCAAAGGAGAATCCTATAGTCTTCACCTGATCTCAGGTGATAATGAGCGTCGGGCAGACGCATTGAAAATGATCTTTCCGCAGGGTTCGAAACTGTTGTTCAATCAGACACCGGGGGAAAAATTGGAGCGGATTCATGATTGGCAAAACCAAGATCAAAAAGTGTGTATGTTGGGCGATGGCTTGAACGATGCCGGTGCTTTGCGAAAAGCGGATATCGGAATAGCCGTATCGGATGATATCAATAACTTTTCTCCGGGCTGTGATGCCATCTTGGATGGCGATTCATTTGATAAATTGCCCAAATTCTTTGCGTTTAGCAAAGATGCGGTGAAAGTGATCAAGATGAGTTTCATCATTTCCCTGATGTATAATAGCATAGGTCTGAGTTTTGCCGTGCAAGGGACCATGTCGCCATTATTTGCGGCTATTTTGATGCCGATCAGTACGGTTACGATAATTTCATTCACCAGTTTGATGACCCGGTGGTATGCAAAACGAAGAAATTTAATTTAAATTTGTAGGTATGAACATCATATTTATGTTAATCGGTTGTAGTGTGCTTATTGCGCTGTTCTTTCTTGGCGCCTTCTTTTGGGCGAGCAAGAATGGACAACATGAGGATACCTATACACCATCGGTTCGAATCCTCTTCGATGATGAACCGCAGGAAGAGGGGAAAGAACCCGCTAAAAAATAGGCTGAGACCCCAAAAATCACAGTTTTTTTACAGAGTTCATGCTTTTATTGATATTCGGCATGGTATCTTTGTAACATGTTTCGATTGTTCCATTTCTTGGCACTTTTTGGTTATCTGAACTTGCTCTGTTTTGAGGTGAACAGCAGCTGCTTCTTTAATTCTGGAGAGGTAAAAACCAATGAAACATTCGTAGAAGTTTTGTTGGAAGAAGTGCTCAACATGAAGCACGCGGATTCCGACGAAGCTATCCCCAATATTTTTTTTGATGATTACCGCGCAATGTCCTTAATATTAGGTCTTTTGCCCGCTATTCTTATATTTTCCTGGTTATTGGTCCGCGTCAAGGAGCTGATTAAAACCCAGGATCATCCCTTTTACCTTTCGAAAACATTATGCCTTCCCGGCTATTATAGTTTTCTGTATCGGTACAGACCTTTCTAATTTCTTTCGCTAGGTTCTATTTTTTAATTGAACCCTGGCCATTGCATGTCTGCAATGGCTGAATTCCATGTGTATCTATTTTTTTATTACCCGAATTATATTTTATAATGAAGAATCGTTTCTTGATGCTTCCATTGGTTGGAAGTGCAATTTTCTTTGCTGCTTGTACAGCAAATAGTAATGAACAGCAAACTACTACAACGTCCAAGGTAGTGCCTGTTACTCAACTTATCCAAAAAGACACCGTGATCTTTAAGGAATATATTGCCGATATCCAATCGCAACGGAATGTGGAACTACGGTCTAGACTGACTGGGTTTTTGAATAAGATCTATGTAGATGAAGGGGCTTATGTAAGAAAAGGTCAGGTACTGTTCTCATTGACCGATGAAGAGTACAAAGCGGATCATGCCCAAGCACAGGCCGCTGTCAATTCAGCGATGGCAGAAGTGAAAAAAGTGGAACTGGAAATGGAAAGAACCCAAAAATTGGTCGATAAGAATATTGTTAGTAGATCCGAATATGAGTTATTACGTGTGCAGTTAAAAGCGGCGCATGCCAAGGTGAAAGAAGCCGAGGCAATTCTACATCAAGCAAAAACAAAATTAGCACATACCCAAATCAGGGCCCCATTTGATGGTCGGATCGATCGTATCTTACTCCGAGAAGGATCCCTATTGGAAGAAGGCTCCTTGTTGACCAGCATTTCAGACCAACAACTGGTCAATGTGTATTTTGATATTTCGGAAACAGAATATTTGGAAATCGCATCCGACCCCAGTTTTAACCGAAATCATTTCAAGAAAGAGGTACAGTTGATCCTTGCCAATGGAACGTTGTATCCACATAAGGGCACGGCTGAAATTGTGGAGAGCGAGTTTGAATCCAGTACCGGATCTATTTCCCTACGTGCAAAATTCCCTAATCCGGATGGATTGTTGAAACATGGGGCAACGGGCAGAATTGGGGTACCAACCCAAACCGGCAACCTGTTATTGGTACATCAGAAATCGGTGTTGGAAATTCAGGATAAGGCCTATGTATATACCCTAAAAGGAGACACGGTACAAATGACGCCATTTAAGAACGGGCGCCGTGTAGGACATTACTACGTGGTGGAAGATGGGCTAGCAGAAAATACCAAAGTGGTTTATGAAGGCGTACAATCCTTAAGGGATGGTATGCGGGTACAGCCTAAACTGATGAACAACTAAAGGGGGGATTGGATAGATGTTTGAAAAATTTATTAAGAGACCGGTGTTATCATTGGTCATCTCCATATTCATAACCTTATTAGGCCTTTTGGCCCTTTTTACCTTGCCTATTACGCAGTTCCCGGATATTGTTCCGCCGTCAGTAGTGGTGACAGCGAGCTATACCGGGGCAAATGCTGAGGTAAGTACCAATGCCGTCGCCATTCCATTAGAAAGGGCAATCAATGGGGTGGCCGGCATGACGTACATGAACTCCGTATCGACCAATAATGGAAATACGTTGATTCAGGTTTTTTTCAAGGTAGGTACTGATCCGGACATCGCCGCCGTGAATGTGCAGAACCGAGTGACCACCGTGCTGGACGAACTTCCGGAGGAAGTGATAAAAGCAGGGGTGACCACCGAAAAAGAAGTGAACAGTATGCTCATGTACCTCAATCTATATAGTGAGGATGAAACAGCCGATGAACGGTTCATCTACAACTTTACCGATATCAATATCCTGAAGGAACTGAAGCGTATTGAAGGTGTTGGGTTTGCACAGATCATGGGAATGAAAGATTATGCCATGCGCATCTGGGTGAAACCTGATCGATTATCATCCTATTCGATCTCTACCGAAGAATTGGTCGCGGCATTACGCCGTCAGAATATCGAGGCCGCACCAGGTCAAACAGGGATCAGTTCCGATAAAACGGTGAACATGCAACAATATGTGCTTCGCTATCCTGGAAAATTCACTGAAATCAGTGAATACGAGAACATACCGATCCGTGCCAACGTGGATGGATCTATCATCCGGGTAAAGGATATCGCTGAGGTGGAGTTCGGTTCATTGGATTATGAAATGGTTTCCAAAACTGACGGTCGACCTTCTGCATCGATCATGATCAAACAATTACCTGGATCCAATGCGCAGGAAGTGATCCAGCGCGTGAAAGATAGAATGGCCGAATTGCAGGCCGCTACTTTTCCGCCAGGTATGAAATATACCATGGGATATGATGTTTCTCGGTTCTTGAATGCATCCATCTCTTCGGTATTGATTACCTTGATCGAAGCCTTTATATTGGTTTTCCTAGTGGTATTTATTTTCCTTCAGGATTTTAGGGCTACCATCATTCCTATTTTGGCAGTGCCTGTATGTTTGATCGGTTCTTTATTTTTTATGCAGATGATGGGTTTCTCCATCAACTTATTGACTCTTTTTGCGCTGGTGCTCGCCATTGGAATTGTGGTCGATAATGGTATTGTCGTCGTCGAGGCCGTCTATGCCAAAATGGAGGAGGAGCACCTCTCTCCAATGGAAGCGACTTTGGCGGCTATGGATGAAGTGGGTTCTGCAGTAATTGCCATAACCTTAGTCATGTCGGCCGTGTTTGTTCCGGTGGCATTTCTTTCTGGGCCGGTGGGGATTTTCTATAGGCAATTCTCGCTTACCTTAGCTGCAGCTATCGTAATCTCTGGAATCAATGCCCTGACCTTAACGCCAGCACTATGTGCCATCATTCTGCGATCTCCACACGATAAGAAGCCGGGGAATGGTCCTTTGGATCGGTTTTTCCGTGGATTCAATAAGGTTTATAATCGGATCAGTGGTGGCTATAAGAATGTGCTCGGCCGAATTGCCGGCCGTAGGATCATCACCTTGGCCGCTCTGGCAGGTATGTTCGTGATCACCTGGGGATCTGCATCCATATTACCCTCGGGATTTATCCCAACAGAAGATCAGGGGATGATCTATGTAGCGGTAACCACCCCTCCTGGAGCAACCGTTGATCGGACAGAAGCGGTTCTGAACGAAGTGGATGCTATATCCCGAGAATTGGACGTGGTAGAAACCGTTTCCATCCTTGCAGGATATAGTATCGTAACAGAGGTTTCGGGTGCATCCTATGGTATGGGGATGATCAACCTTAAGGCTTGGGATGAAAGAGAACAATCCGTAGACGATGTGATGAAGGTACTACGTGAAAAAACAGCCCATATTGCCGATGCAGAGATTGAATTCTTTCCACCTCCTACGGTTCCAGGCTTCGGAAATTCATCGGGTTTTGAGTTGAGGCTATTGGATCGTAGTGGTAATGAGGATCTGGCGAAGACCAATGAAGTGGTCAAGGATTTTATCAATGATCTTCAGGCCAATGAGGTGATCGAAAGCGCAAGTACCACTTTTGATGTGAATTTTCCGCAGTACATGCTGGAGATTGACTATGATTTAGCGGCTAAAAAGGGTATTTCAGTAGAGAATTCCATGAATACCTTACAAACTTTATTGGGAAGTTTATATGCGACGAACTTTATCCGCTACGGACAGATGTATAAGGTCATGGTACAATCTGATGCTTTTTCAAGACAAAGACCTGAAGATGTACTGAATCTATATGTAAAAACTGCCGATGGCGAGATGGTTCCCTATTCTTCTTTCATGACAATGAAACGGGTGTATGGCCCAGAACAGATCACCCGATATAACATGTTCACATCGGCGATGATCACGGGTCAGGCTGCACCTGGCTTTAGTTCCGGTCAGGCTATCGATGCGGTGGAAGAAATTTCAAAGGTCCTTCCCCAAGGTTATGAGATTGAATGGTCGGGCATGACCCGGGAACAGAAGATATCCGGTAATCAAGCGGGATATATCTTTTTACTTTGTTTGGTCTTTGTATATCTCTTATTGGCAGCACAGTACGAAAGTTTTCTACTTCCGCTACCGGTTATTCTTTGTCTGCCTGCTGGTGTATTTGGCGCTTTTATCTTCCTCAAGATATTTGGGTTGGAAAATAACATCTATGCGCAGGTAGCATTGGTCATGCTGATCGGTTTGTTGGGAAAGAATGCGATTTTGATCGTGGAATATGCAAACCTGAAAAGAAAACAGGGAATGGATGTACTTACAGCTTCTATTGAAGGTGCGGTTGCGCGATTACGACCAATTTTGATGACATCCTTTGCCTTTGCAGCGGGCTTGATTCCGTTGATGTTGGCTTCGGGAGCTGGTGCGATCGGAAACCGGACCATCGGAACCGCTTCAGTTGGTGGTATGGTAATCGGTACAATTCTAGGTGTGATCGTTATACCTGGTTTGATCGTGCTGTTTTCCAAAAGAAATAAAAAGAAAAAAATGAAATCTTTGAATAAGGGTGCAGCGGTGCTATCCGTTTTGGTCATTACGTTGTTGGGTTCATGTGCTATACCAAAACAGACTGCCCAACAAAATCTTCCAACAGCGATCGGCGAATCGGCAAATGCCTTTTTGCAAGACAGTTTATCGGTTGGAAGTTTGGCGTGGAAGGACGTTTTTACTAATCAGGAATTAGCGTCCTTGATCGATTCTGCATTGATAAATAACTTGGATGTTCGTCAGACCATCCACCGTATTGAGGTGGCACAAGCGAATTTCAGGTTCCGAAAATCCGCTCTTTATCCTACTTTGGAAGGTGCCGTAGAAGCGGGGCTGCGAAAATATGGACATTACACCGAATCCGGGATCGGAAATTATGATTCCAATTTTTCGGAAAACCTAAAAGAGGATGAAAAATTACCGGAACCATTTATCCCGGATTATTTTGTAGGGGTCCGTTCTTCTTGGGAGATCGATCTTTGGGGAAAATTGCGGAACAGGAGGGAAGCTGCCTTTTCCCAATTGCTGTCGGAAACCGAAACTCGTCGATTGTTGGAAACAGAATTGATCGCCAGTATTTCCTCGGCCTATTATGAACTGTTGAGCTTGGATGAGAAAGTGGCCGTTTATGAGGAAAACATCAAATTGCACGAGCGGGCTCTCGAAATTATCGAAGCGCAGAAGGAAGCTGGTCGTGCGGATGAGTTGGCTGTTCAGCAGTTCAGATCCATCTTGGCCGAATCAAAAGCCAATCGGGAATTGGCAGAACAGGAGATCCTGGCTTATGAACATCAGATCAACGCCTTGCTGGGTAGGGTATATCAACCCATCTCCCGAAAAACAAAAGCATTGGCGGAGGAATTGTTATTTGCCGATCTACAGGTCGGTAATTTGGAAGATGTGCTGAATAACCGTTTGGATATCCGAAGAGCAGGTCTGGACATGAAAGCAGAATACCATGAACTGGAAGCCGCTCGCTTATCCTTTTTGCCAGAGGTTGCCATCAGTCCTTACCTAGGACTGCAATCTTTTAGCCTGGATAAACTTTTTAGCCTGGATAAATCCGTCACATACGGTTTGTTTGGAGGCATAACGATGCCGATTTTTAAACAAAGGGAATTGAAATCACAGTATGAGATCATGAAAGCCAAGTATGGGATCAGTTTTTTGGAATATGAAAAGTTGGTGCTGAACGCGGTCAATGAGGTTTCTCTGGCCATCAATACCCAAGATGCGATTGCAAAGCGGGAGGTACATGTTCGGGATCAGGTTCTTGCGCTGGAGTCTGCCATTGCAGCAGCTGAAGAACTTTTTATTGCTGGAAGAGTAAATTACCTGGATATCATTACTGCTCAAAAGAGCATGATCGCGGCTCAGGTTGCAGAGGTGGATGTCAATAAGGAGAAACTATTAAACCAAATTGTGCTTTACAAAGCCCTTGGTGGTGGATGGAGGTAGGGGATTGCTTCGTTCCTCGCAATGACGCAGGGCCTCGCATTGACGCAGAGTCTTGCGATGACGCAGAGTCTCGCAATGCGAGGAGGTACGACGAAGCACACCCTCGTCATTGCGAGGAGGTACGAGGAAGCACACCCTCGTCATTGCGAGGAGGCACGAGGAAGCAATCTTTGGACATGCGGCTCCCCATGTCATCCTGAGCATCGCCGAAGGATCTGTACGTGTACCACATGTAGATGCTTCGACTGCGCTCAGCATGACATGGCTCGAAGATTGCTTCGTTCCTCGCAATGACGCAGGGTCCCCGCAATGACGCAGAGCCCCCCAAGTTGCCTTCGATGCAAAACCATGGTGAAAGCAATGCTAAAGTATGCTTTTCCTATGGTCAACATCCATTTTCGTGCTTTTTCCCTGCTTCCATCCTGCTTCAGATACGCACCAAGTGGGTTCCGGAGCAAAATATGTTTACCTATCAGCAGGCCAACATGGATAAATGGGATAAAATCCCTCCGGTACAAACCTATCCTGCATCCCCGGACACAAATTTATCCACCATTGCCACAGCGCTTTACACGGTAACCGTAAAAAATGTTCACCGGGGGTCTTGGAAATATGGATGGGAAGTCCCTATCTTTGCACCACTCCGCAAGGGAGGGACGGCCGAACGGCCACTGAAATAAGGGTAGATGCAGGTTGCTATTTGGGGGATTCCCCGGGCCAACGATGCACGGAAAAAAAGCTCCAAAAAATTATTTTAAAATAAATTTTGCGGAACCGAAAAAACCTTCTACCTTTGCAGTCCCAACCACGGGGAACGGCAGCCGGCGCGACGCTGGCAGCCCACAGAAATGACAGTTCCAAGGTGCTGCAGTGCACACCGAAAAACATACAGATGCCGAAGCGCGAGCGGAGGCGGAGAGTTCTTTAAGATTTTATGATCATGTAACGCAGCGAGTAGTCGGAAGACGAAAGCTGAAAATTAAGACGATCTACAGATCGATCGATTTCAGATTTCCGGGAGCAGGACAGAGATACAAAAAACAAGACGTTTCTATTTTTATGAATAGTCACGGTCTTACACTTCATTCTACAATGGAGAGTTTGATCCTGGCTCAGGATGAACGCTAGCGGCAGGCCTAATACATGCAAGTCGAACGGGATCCGGTGGTAGCTTGCTACCATCGGTGAGAGTGGCGCACGGGTGCGTAACGCGTGAGCAACCTACCCATATCAGGGGGATAGCCCGGAGAAATCCGGATTAACACCGCATGCAACCATTAGATGGCATCATCATATGGTTAAATATTCATAGGATATGGATGGGCTCGCGTGACATTAGCTAGTTGGTGGGGTAACGGCCCACCAAGGCGACGATGTCTAGGGGCTCTGAGAGGAGAATCCCCCACACTGGTACTGAGACACGGACCAGACTCCTACGGGAGGCAGCAGTAAGGAATATTGGTCAATGGGGGCAACCCTGAACCAGCCATGCCGCGTGCAGGATGACTGCCCTATGGGTTGTAAACTGCTTTTGCCGGGGAATAAACCCCTCCACGAGTGGAGGGCTGAATGTACCCGGAGAATAAGGATCGGCTAACTCCGTGCCAGCAGCCGCGGTAATACGGAGGATCCGAGCGTTATCCGGATTTATTGGGTTTAAAGGGTGCGTAGGCGGCACTTTAAGTCAGGGGTGAAAGACGGCAGCTCAACTGTCGCAGTGCCCTTGATACTGAAGTGCTTGAATGCGGTTGAAGACGGCGGAATGAGACAAGTAGCGGTGAAATGCATAGATATGTCTCAGAACACCGATTGCGAAGGCAGCTGTCTAAGCCGTTATTGACGCTGATGCACGAAAGCGTGGGGATCGAACAGGATTAGATACCCTGGTAGTCCACGCCCTAAACGATGATGACTCGATGTTTGCGATATACAGTAAGCGTCCAAGCGAAAGCGTTAAGTCATCCACCTGGGGAGTACGCCCGCAAGGGTGAAACTCAAAGGAATTGACGGGGGCCCGCACAAGCGGAGGAGCATGTGGTTTAATTCGATGATACGCGAGGAACCTTACCCGGGCTTGAAAGTTACTGAAGCATCCAGAGACGGATGCGTCCTTCGGGACAGGAAACTAGGTGCTGCATGGCTGTCGTCAGCTCGTGCCGTGAGGTGTTGGGTTAAGTCCCGCAACGAGCGCAACCCCTATGTTTAGTTGCCAGCACGTCAAGGTGGGGACTCTAAACAGACTGCCTGCGCAAGCAGAGAGGAAGGCGGGGACGACGTCAAGTCATCATGGCCCTTACGTCCGGGGCTACACACGTGCTACAATGGATGGTACAGCGGGCAGCTACACAGCAATGTGATGCCAATCTCGAAAAGCCATTCACAGTTCGGATCGGGGTCTGCAACTCGACCCCGTGAAGTTGGATTCGCTAGTAATCGCGTATCAGCAATGACGCGGTGAATACGTTCCCGGGCCTTGTACACACCGCCCGTCAAGCCATGAAAGCTGGGGGTACCTAAAGCATGTAACCGCAAGGAGCGTGTCAGGGTAAAACCGGTAATTGGGGCTAAGTCGTAACAAGGTAGCCGTACCGGAAGGTGCGGCTGGAATACCTCCTTTCTGGGGCCTGTACCCGGCCTCGCTGCATAACAGATCATAGATGATGGATAACAGACTCATAAAGAAGAAAGTGCCCGCCCGGACGGAGTCCAGGACGGTGTCGCGAGAAGAGATGAAGATAGCCAGTCCCGTAGCTCAGTTGGTTAGAGCACTACACTGATAATGTAGGGGTCAGCAGTTCAAATCTGCTCGGGACTACCAGGATACGGAAGGGGAATTAGCTCAGCTGGCTAGAGCACCTGCCTTGCACGCAGGGGGTCAACGGTTCGAATCCGTTATTCTCCACAGGCCTTCCCGCAAGGGGAAGGGATGAGAGTTCTTTGACATATTGGAAGAAAAGAGATAACAAGAGAAGACAACAGAGGAGAAGTGCCCACGGGCATGGATCCAAAGCAACGCACCATCTGGCAAAAGGGATGGTGGCGTGAAGAAAGTAAACAAGGGCACACGGGGGATGTCTAGGCTCTCAGAGGCGATGAAGGACGTGATAAGCTGCGATAAGCCACGGGGATCGGCAAATGCGACTCGATCCGTGGATCTCCGAATGGGGCAACCCGGCATGTTGAAGACATGCCATCAAATGAAGCGAACGCGCCGAACTGAAACATCTAAGTAAGCGTAGGAGGAGAAAATAACAATGATTTCCCAAGTAGTGGCGAGCGAACGGGAAAGAGCCCAAACCATACCTGTTACGGCAGATATGGGGTTGTAGGACCACGATATTGTACTGTGCTATGAACTGGAAGCAGGTGGGAAACTGCGCGATAAGGGTGAGAGCCCCGTACAGGCAAAGAATACAGGCATAGTGGTATCCTGAGTACCGCGGGACCGGAGAAATCCTGTGGGAATCCGCCAGCACCATCTGGCAAGGCTAAATACTCCTGAGAGACCGATAGTGGACCAGTACCGTGAGGGAAAGATGAAAAGAACCCCGAACAGGGGAGTGAAAAGAACCTGAAACCGTGTGCTTACAAGCGGTCGGAGCGGAGCGATTCCGTGACGGCGTGCCTTTTGCATAATGAGCCTACGAGTTACTCTTGTCCGGCAAGGTTAATCGATTAAGTCGAGGAGCCGAAGCGAAAGCGAGTCTGAACAGGGCGCACAGTCGGATGAGGTAGACGCGAAACCTTGTGATCTACCCTTGGGCAGGTTGAAGGTGCGGTAACACGTACTGGAGGACCGAACCGATAAACGTTGAAAAGTTTCCGGATGACCTGAGGGTAGGGGTGAAAGGCCAATCAAACTGGGAAATAGCTCGTACTCCCCGAAATGTTTTTAGGAACAGCGTCGGCATATGAGTCTAGCAGAGGTAGAGCTACCGATTGGGTGCGGGGGAGTCAAATCCTACCAAATCCAGACGAACTCCGAATGCTGCTAGATATGGCCGGCAGTGAGGCTTTGGGTGCTAAGGTCCAAGGCCGAGAGGGAAAGAACCCAGACCATCAGCTAAGGTCCCCAAATCCGTTCTAAGTTGAACTAACGAGGTCCGGTTGCCCAGACAGCTAGGATGTTGGCTTGGAAGCAGCCATTCATTTAAAGAGTGCGTAACAGCTCACTAGTCGAGCGGCCGGGCGTGGATAATAAACGGGCATCAAGAACGGTACCGAAGCTATGGATTGCAGATGAATCTGCACTGGTAGGGGAGCATTCCATAGGGGGCGAATCCGGCAGGTGACTGTCGGTGGACCTTATGGAAAAGCAAATGTAGGCATAAGTAACGATAAGGCGGGTGGGAAACCCGCCCACCGAAAGACTAAGGTTTCCTGATCAACGCTAATCGGATCAGGGTCAGTCGGGACCTAAGGCGCATCCGAATGGAGGCAGCCGATGGACAACGGGTCAACATTCCCGTACTGTTCCTTACTGCGATGTGGTGACGGAGTAGTGACACTGCCGCGAGCTGACGGAATAGCTCGTTGAAGCGCAAAGGTATTGGACCGGTAGGCAAATCCGCCGGTACAGCCGAAGCGCGATAGTACTGCAAACCTCCGGGGGCGCAGATAGTGCAGGTAATCAGACTTCCGAGAAAACCCGCTAAGCTTCAGGTAAGGAACACCCGTACCGTAAACCGACACAGGTGGTCGAGGAGAGGATCCTAAGGTGCTCGAGTGAATCATGGCTAAGGAACTCGGCAAAATGGCCCTGTAACTTCGGGAGAAGGGGCGCTTCCTCCAGCGATGGAGAAGCCGCAGTGAAAAGGCCCAGGCGACTGTTTAGCAAAAACATATGGCTTTGCGAAATCGAAAGATGAAGTATAAGGCCTGACACCTGCCCGGTGCTGGAAGGTTAAGAGGGGATGTCATCCGCAAGGAGAAGCATTGAATCGAAGCCCCAGTAAACGGCGGCCGTAACTATAACGGTCCTAAGGTAGCGAAATTCCTTGTCGGGTAAGTTCCGACCTGCACGAATGGTGTAACGATCTGGGCGCTGTCTCAGCCATGAGCTCGGTGAAATTGTGGTATCGGTGAAGACGCCGGTTACCCGCAACGGGACGGAAAGACCCCATGAACCTTCACTATAGCTTAACATTGAGATTGGGTACAGGATGTGTAGGATAGGCGGGAGTAATTGAAGCGGTTTCGCCAGGAACCGTGGATACGACCTTGAAATACCGCCCTTTCTGTATCCGGTTTCTAACTCGCCCAAGGCGAGGACATTGTTTGGTGGGTAGTTTGACTGGGGTGGTCGCCTCCAAAAAGGTAACGGAGGCTTTCAAAGGTAAGCTCAGTACGCTTGGTAACCGTACGTGGAGTGCAATGGCATAAGCTTGCTTGACTGTGAGACCTACAAGTCGACCAGGGTCGAAAGACGGACATAGTGATCCGGTGGTTCTGTATGGAAGGGCCATCGCTCAAAGGATAAAAGGTACTCTGGGGATAACAGGCTGATCTCCCCCAAGAGCTCATATCGACGGGGAGGTTTGGCACCTCGATGTCGGCTCGTCACATCCTGGGGCTGGAGAAGGTCCCAAGGGTTGGGCTGTTCGCCCATTAAAGTGGCACGCGAGCTGGGTTCAGAACGTCGCGAGACAGTTCGGTCCCTATCTGTTGTGGGCGCTGGAAGTTTGAGTGGATCTGACCTTAGTACGAGAGGACCGGGTTGGACGGACCGCTGGTGAACCTGTTATGCCGCCAGGTGTACGGCAGGGTAGCTACGTCCGGGATAGATAAGCGCTGAAAGCATCTAAGTGCGAAACTAGCCACGAGATGAGACTTCCTCATAAGGGCCGTCGGAGATGACGACGTTGATAGGCCACAGGTGTAAAGGTTGAGAGACCAAAGCCGAGTGGTACTAATAACCCGAAGCTTTCCAATGCGGATAGTACTGTTGTCCTCTCTCTTTTTTGATCCTTTCTTCCAATAACATGTCAATGACGTGTTCAGTAACTACTATCTAGTAGTTAGTATTTAGACTGCTGCATGCGTGCTACAGTGTCAATTTCAGACAGAACATAGAACAATATCTCATAAAGATCTTCAGGTGCCTATATCGGCGGTGTCCACCTCTTCCCATTCCGAACAGAGAAGTTAAGCCCGCCAGAGCCGATGGTATTGCCGTAACAGGTGGGAGAGTAGGTCGGCGCCTAATTTTACAAAGGAGCCCCGTTATCGATAGATGACGGGGCTTTCTGTTTTTATAGCACCCTACGCGTCATTGCGAGGAACGAAGCAATCTTCCCGCATGTCATGCTGAGCGGAGTCGAAGCATCTACATGTGGTACCCGTACAGATCCTTCGACTGCGCTCAGGATGACATAAGGCGCAGCATATCCAAAGATTGCTTCCTCGTACCTCCTCGCAATGACGGAGGGCGCCATAGGTCTAACTACTTAATACTAACTACTAAATACTATTAAAGGAAATCAAAGATTTCCTTTATCTTTGCAACCAATGGGTACACAACTAGATAACGGGGTTAAACCATATAACCATTATGGGGCTTACCTGAAGGAGAAATATGCGGGGCAGCGGGTTTTTAAGGTCATTGTGGATGGTAATTTTACCTGTCCGAACAGGGATGGCAGTAAAGGCTACGGCGGTTGTACCTATTGTAATGTGGATTCTTTTACGCCGGATACGGCCAGGAAGATCCCAAGTATTAAGGAACAGGTGGAGAATGGGATCGCTCGTGCGCGCAATAGTTATGGCGCTGAGAAATTCATTATCTATTTTCAGCCCAATACCAATACCTATGCGCCGACTCATCTGTTGAAGATGATGTATGATGAAGCCTTGAGCATCTGTCCGGAACATACCCTTGGTTTATCGGTGGGTACAAGACCCGATTGTTTGGATTTTGAGAAGATTGCTCTCTTGGAGAGTTACACCGATAGGTTCGATGTAGATCTGGAGATGGGGATGGAATCCATCTATAATGAGACCTTGGAACGCATCAATAGAGGTTGTTCCCACGATGAATTCAATCATGCCATGAAGATGTTGGAGAACACCAATCTAGACCTTTGTGTGCATACCATCTTTGGTTTTCCTTGGGAAACGGAAGAAATGATGTTGAAATATGCGGAGGAGATCAATAAACATCCAAAGATCAAGTTTGTTAAACTGCATCATTTACATATTGTGGAAGGTTCGATCATGGGTGTCAAATATAAACGGGAGCCGTTCGAATTGTTTACCATTGAAGGTTATACCGAATTCCTTGCGAAATTCATTCCTTTATTGAGACCAGATATTATTATCCAACGGATTTTTGGAATAGCTGATAAAGAACTTTTGATCGCTCCAAATTGGGGATTTCCAAAATCAGGGATTCAGACAAAGATCGATAAGGGATTGGAAGAACTGGGTGTGAAACAAGGTTCAGCCTATGTTCCCGAAGCAATTGTTTAAGAACTGTATTACTTATATAAAGCATAAAAGAGGGCTGAAATTAATTTCAGCCCTCTTTTATGCTTTAAATGTAACTTAAACTTTTTCCATATTATTTACCTAAAACAAGTTTCCTTAAGTTAGCAGATAGCGATCTATCGCTCCACAATAGACTTCAGATCCGCAGGAGAATAATAGATGGATTTCAAGGTCTTGTCATCGCCTTCACGGAACACCAAATATTTACCATCAATTTCTTTATAATAAGAATCCACTCCTTTTGCTTTGTAGTGTGCTTGGGTTTCGATAGCTTCTTGTTCTGTTGTGCAGGCTTTGCTCATATTGGAACGCTGAACTTCATTGAATAGATCGTTGAATTTATCCTTCAATCCGAATTCCAGGATGGCACCCGACAATACATATTGAATATCGCAAAGGGCATCCGCAATTTCTACCAAATCCTTATCATCGATGGCCTCTTGAAGCTCTTTCAATTCTTCGGCAATCAGGGAAACTCGCAGCTTACATCGAGCTTCAGAAGGGATGGTTGGTTTATCTAGAATAGGATGTTGAAAGGTAGTATGGAACTCAGCAACTGAAGTTAAACATTTTGGGTCTGTCATAATAATTCAAATTTTATTAAAAATACAAAAGATAGCGGAATTTATGAAAAATGAAAGGCCATCAATTCCAGATTATACAATAAAAAAAGGCACTTACGTGCCTTCTTCTATTATTTCATTAAGTGTTTCAACTGTATGATTTCTTTATCATCCAAGTATCTCCAACGTCCGCGAGGAAGATCTTTTTTGGTCAGGTTCGCATAGACCACACGGTCCAATTTAACCACATCATAACCTAAAGATTCGAATATACGACGAACGATACGGTTTTTACCAGAGTGGATCTGAATGCCTACTTCACGTTTGGAAGCACCCATTACATAACTCAGATCATCAGGTTTCACAAAACCATCTTCCAGTTCCACACCGAATTGGATCTTATTGAAATCACCTTGTGTAAGGCTCTTATCCAACTCCACATTGTAGATCTTGCTGATGTTATTTCTTGGGTGGGATAATTTTTCCGCCAGGTTTCCGTCATTGGTCAACAACAGCAATCCTGTGGTATTTCTATCCAAACGCCCAACCGGATAGATTCTTTCCTTGGTCGCTTTGGATACCAATTGCATCACTGTTTTGCGCTCCTGAGGATCATCCGTGGTGGTAATATAGTCCTTTGGTTTATTCAATAACACATAGACCATTTTCTCACGCTTCAAACGCTCATCATTGTATCTGATTTCGTCTTTTGCAGGATCTACCTTGGTACCTAATTCCGTTACGGCAACACCGTTCACAGAAATTACACCGGCTTCGATCAATTCATCCGCTTTACGGCGTGAACAAATACCTGAATTGGCAATATAACGGTTCAAACGGATCAAGCCATCATCTTCAGGCTCAGCGAATGAACGCTCTTGCGCAGGTTTTCTTGTTCTATAAGTTGTTTTTCTGTCGCCACGATCTTCGCGCTTTCCAGAAAATTTACTGTCTCTGTCAAATTTCTTATACCCACCTTCAGAACGATCTCTTCCTTCTGAACGGTCGAATTTCTTATCCCGGTCGAATTTCTTGAAACCTGAATCTCTTCCTTCGGAACGATCAAATTTCTTGAATCCTCCTTCCGAACGGTCTCTTCCTTCGGAACGATCAAATTTCTTATCACGGTCGAATTTCTTGAAACCTGATTCTCTTCCTTCCGAACGATCAAATTTCTTGAATCCTCCTTCAGATTTATCAAACTTCTTGAATCCTCCTTCTGAGCGATCTCTACCTTCGGAACGATCAAATTTCTTATCGCGGTCGAATTTCTTGAAACCTGAATCTCTACCTTCTGATTTATCAAACTTTTTAAATCCACCTTCAGATTTATCAAATTTCTTAAATCCTCCTTCCGAACGATCGAATTTCTTGAATCCTCCATCACGGTTATCGGAGCGGCCAAATTTTTGGTCTCTATCGTTGTTACGGAAATTGTCGGATGAATTACGGTTGGAATCTCTTTTTGCGTTAAAAGAACCTTTATCGGATCTTTTACGGTCTCCGAAGCTTTCTGAGTTGCTTCTGTTTTTTCTGGACTTGTCGTCTCGACTGTTCCTGTTGCTACTAAATGGCATAATTTTCAAAAAAAAATTGAGCTACAAAGATAGCTATATTAATTGATTTTACTCTTTTTTATTTGTAAATGTTTCAATGTCCCTTATAAGGTGTGTTAGCGCCTCTTTAAACGGTTAAAAACTGTTAAAACTCATAACTATTTGGTAGATAACAAAATATGTCTTACCTTTGGAGCTTGATTTTCACCAAGCTGTCTTTTGATCGGTATTTTACGCGTGGATAGGATAGCAGTAAGGGATTGAATGATAAAAAAAAGAGTATTATGTTGTAGTGCACTTTTGACTGTAATGTTGTTGTCAAAACTGTACTCAAACCCACAGCCAGACATGGTTTCGGACCCTTTTAGAAAGGCGTTAAACCATTCAATGAAAACCAATGTAGCAACAACGTTGGCTGAATTGAAAAAGAATGAAAAGGATGATTTTTATTCGAGCATCTCATTCGCGAATGAAGAGATTCCATTGGAACAAGAAAGCGTTAAGCGTAAATTGGACAAGTACCTGCGCAAGTTTTCTTATTTAGAGCGATCATCGCATCAGATTCATCGCAAGGCGGACCAACTCCTACCTCGGATCGCCAAAATCCTCAAAAGCTATGGTATTCCCGACGATTTCAAATACATTGCGGTAGTTGAAAGTAGTCTGAATCCTGGAACTACATCGCATAAAGGCGCAGGTGGTTATTGGCAATTCATGCCAGCTACTGCAAGGCTTTATGGATTACGTGTCAACGGCAAAGTGGATGATCGTTTAGACCTAACCAAATCTACCCATGCAGCAGCACGGTACCTGAAATCACTTTATAGTGAGTTTGGTGACTGGACCCTTGTAGCTGCAGCCTACAACGTGGGCGGTGGAAGCCTTCGCGGTTCTTTAAAAAGACAACGTAAGGACAACTATTACGACCTAAAATTAAATGCCGAAACAGCCGCTTATGTCTACAAAATCATCTCCATGAAGACGGTTTTGGAAAAAGGATAAGCCCTCAAGAAGAACAATCTTATTTATTATATATGCAAGGAAACCCAAAAGGTTTCCTTTTTCTATTTATTCCTTTCTGAAAAGTAAACAAATTTTACCCTGTCATAGAAATGTCACGAAAATCTTCTGTCATGTTGGTAAATTTAAAAAGTGTTTATTAAATTTATTAGTGATTGCGTAGCACATCTAACCAATGAAAACGGAAAAATAACCTGCCTATGGCCAATCTGAGCGCATAACTTAAAAAAGTGATTCATATCATTATTTCTTGCTTCCTATTATCATTAGAATGTCATCGTGATACTGCTACTTTTGAACAAGTTAACTTAATATAAAGAATAATGCAGGTAGAGCAATTTAATTATGACAACAAGATTGTCAGAGATTTTGGAATCGCGACTGTAATCTGGGGAATCATCGGTATGACGGTCGGCCTAATCGCTGCATGTCAGCTGGTATGGCCGGAAGTCAACTTCGGGTTGCAGTTTACAACATTTGGTCGGATTAGACCATTGCACACCAATGCTGTGATTTTTGCGTTTGTGGGAAATGCAATCTTCATGGGAGCTTATTACTCCATGCAACGGGTGCTAAAAGCTAGGATGTTTAGCGATATGCTAAGTAAAATCCATTTCTGGGGATGGCAATTAATCATTGTAGCCTCCGCAATTACCCTTCCTCTAGGTCTGACCACTTCGCATGAATATGCGGAAATGGAATGGCCGATCGATTTAGCCATTACCATTATCTGGGTGGTTTTTGGTGTTAACATGTTCGGTACGATTATTAAACGTAGAGAACGTCATATGTATGTAGCCGTTTGGTTCTACATTGCCACGTTTGTAACCGTTGCTGTACTGCATATTGTTAACTCTGTACAGTTGCCAATTTCGATGTGGAAGAGTTATTACGTTTATGCAGGTGTTCAGGATGCCTTGGTGCAGTGGTGGTATGGCCACAATGCGGTTGCATTCTTCTTGACTACCCCATTCTTAGGGATGATGTACTATTTCTTACCTAAGATGGCTAACCGTCCTGTTTATTCTTATAAATTAAGTATCCTTCACTTTTGGTCGTTAATCTTTATCTATATCTGGGCAGGTCCTCACCACTTGTTGTATACCTCGCTACCGAGCTGGGTACAATCTTTAGGTGTGGTCTTCTCGATCATGTTGATCGCCCCAAGTTGGGGAGGTATGATCAATGGTCTATTGACCCTTCGTGGAGCATGGGATAAAGTTCGTACAGAACCTACCTTAAAATTCATGGTAGTCGCATTGACCTGTTATGGTATGGCTACTTTTGAAGGGCCGATGCTATCCCTAAAACAAGTAAATGCGATTGCGCACTTTACCGACTGGATCGTTGCCCACGTTCACGTAGGTGCTCTAGGTTGGAACGGATTCATGACCTTCGCCATTTTATATTGGTTGATCCCTAGAATCTATAGAACTCAACTATATTCTAAGAAATTGGCGAATACCCACTTCTGGATCGGTACATTAGGTATTCTTTTCTACGCTATCCCGATGTATTGGGCAGCTGTTGTACAAGGTTTGATGTGGAAGGACTTTACACCAGAAGGTGTATTGAAATATCCTAACTTCTTGGCAACAACCTTAGAGATTCTTCCAATGCACATGATGCGTGCGGTAGGTGGTTTATTGTACTTATCTGGAGTAATCCTGATGACCTACAACTTGGTGAAAACCATTAAAACAGGATCGCTATTGGCTGATGAGCCTGCTGAAGCACCAGCTCTAGAACCAGTAGTGGTTACAGAAAGAGCACAACACCGTCGTTTAGAGCGTAAGCCGCTTTTATTCATGGTGCTATCCTTGATCGCTATCTTGATTGGTGGTTTGGTAGAGATGATCCCAACTTTTACGGTCAGCAGTAATATTCCGAAGATCGAATCGGTTAAACCTTATACCGCCCTGGAATTGACCGGAAGGGATCTGTATATCCGTGAGGGATGTGTTAACTGTCACTCACAAACTATCCGCCCATTCCGTTCGGAGACCGCTCGTTACGGCGAGTATTCCAAAGCAGGGGAGTTCATTTACGATATGCCATTCCTTTGGGGATCGAAACGTACAGGACCAGATTTACACCGTATCGGTGGCAAGTATCCACATAAATGGCATTATGACCATATGTTGGATCCGACCATCACATCACCGGGAAGTATCATGCCTCCATACCCATGGTTGATCGATCAGGAGATCAGTTATAAATACTTAACTGCGAAAATGAAAGCCATGAGAAATCTAGGTGTTCCGTATAGTGATGACGAGGTGATCAACGCTGTTGAACATGCGCAGGCACAGGCAGCAGCCATTACGAAAGACCTTGCGGCCAACCAGGTTCAAGTAGAACCTACGAAGGAAATTGTAGCCATGATCGCTTACCTACAACGTTTAGGTACGGATATTAAAGCTGCTCCAGCGAAAAAAGAGGAAGCAGCAGCATCAAATGGTTCTAATTAATGACTATCTAAAAAATTAAAAGCTATGTGGAAGCAAATTACTGACTTACATGGGGACGAGATTTATATGATAATCTCCTTGTTGATCTTCTTAACATTCTTCATTGCGGTTTCGATCATGTTGATCCGGATGAAAAAGAGCTTTGTTGATTACATGAAAGAACTACCGTTTGAGGAGTCTGAAAATGAATTGAAGAACTTACCTGAATCGAAATAATTATGAATTTTATAGTATTATTGGCAGACGCGGCACCCTCAACTGATATGACATTGGGGACCGGGAATATGTACAACGATATCTTTTACTTGGTTGTGTTCCTGGTGTTGTTAGCTGTTTTGATAGCGGCCATTGCCATCAATCGTGCCTTACGTTCCATGCTAAAGGTGACTATGCCGGAGGTGGTAAAAGAGGAAACTCGTTTAGCAGCGGAGAGAAAGGCAGCACGCAAGAATTACTGGCGTGGCGCGTGGAACTATTTCATGGGGCTAAAACCTATGGAGCAAGAAAAAGAATTGGTTATCGATCATGAATACGATGGTATCCAAGAATTGAACAATCCCATCCCGGTATGGTTCAACGCCTTGTTCTATTCCACCTGTTTATTCGCGGTGGTCTATCTATTGATCTACCAAGTCTTTGGTATCGGTTTGAACCAGGATCAGGAGTATGAGCAGGAAATGGCAAAAGCAGAAACCGAGAAACAGGCGTTCCTTGCGCAATCAGCCAATCTTTTTGATGAGAATTCCATCACCATCGATGAAACAGGGATGTTGGCAGCCAATGGTAAAGCGATCTTTGCCACCAACTGTGTAGCCTGTCATGGTGGAGCGGGTGAAGGCGGAATCGGTCCTAACTTAGCCGACCGTTTCTGGATCCACGGTGGGGAGATCAAGGACATCTTTAAGACCGTAAAATACGGTGTGCCTGATAAGGGAATGGTGCCTTGGGAACAAACATTGACCCCAGCACAGATTGCAGAGGTAAGTAATTACATCATAACTTTAAGGGATACCAAACCTGCCAATCCAAAAGGAGCAGAAGGTCCTGAGGTGGTGAAGTATGAAAGTGAAGGAGGGTCTGCTTCCTCAGAAGCAGCAGCGACTGATAGCACAGCCACTGCAAATTAATCAAACAAATTTGTATCAATAATATCATGGGAATAGTAGTAAGTGAAGCCGGAAAACCAAATCAACCTGAAAAATCGAAAAGACAATGGATCTACGCCAAAAAGCCTGGCGGTAAGCTCTATAACTATCGACAGGTGGTCGGTTATGGCTTACTACTATTCTTTTTCTTAGGACCCATCATTAAAATAAATGGAAATCCTTTCTTGATGTTCAACATCGTAGAAAGGAAATTCTCCATATTTGGGAACCTATTCTATCCACAGGATTTCCATATCTTCCTTTTTGGAATGCTCATCGTGATGGTGTGCATCGTGCTGTTCACCGCGGTGTATGGCCGAGTCTGGTGTGGTTGGACTTGTCCGCAGACCATTTTTATGGAACTGATCTTCCGACGGGTTGAATACCTTATCGAAGGAGACTGGACACAACAAAAGAAATTGAATGAAGGTCCGGATACCGATGCGAAAGCCTGGAAGAAAGTGCTCAAACACAGTATCTTTCTGCTGATATCCTTTGCCATTTCCAATCTGTTTCTCGCCTACATCATCGGCGCAGATGCTTTACTCAAAATAGCAACCGATCCTATCGATCAACATATCGTTGGGTTCCTATCCATCCTTGTCTTTACCTTGGTCTTTTACTTTGTGTTTGCCTTTGTTAGGGAAATCGTCTGTACCCGGATTTGTCCTTATGGAAGATTACAGGGTGTATTATTGGATGATAATTCGGTAACTGTTGCCTACAATACGGCAAGGGGAGAACCCAGAGGAAAAATCAAAAAAGGGGATGATACCCCGAAAGGCGATTGTATTGATTGCCATTTGTGTGTACATGTTTGTCCTACGGGGATTGACATCCGCAAAGGCCCTCAATTGGAATGTGTTTCCTGTACGGCATGTATCGATGTCTGTGATGCTGTAATGGATAAGATCGATAAACCTAGAAGGTTGATCGGATTTTATACCCTGGCACAAGCCGAAGGAAAGGAAAGCATAGCAGAAAGCAAAAAGAAAAACACCCGTACTTGGGTTTATACATTGATTTTGCTGGTATTAATGGGTATCTTCGGGTTTATGATTTTCAGCCGTTCGGATGTGGATGGTAGGCTTCTGCGCGCAAAGGGTAGTACCTATCAATTAAAGGACGATGGAACAGTATCTAACCTGTATACCTTAGAAGTATTGAACAAGACGAGTAAGGATATTGATTTCGAGCTGGTAAGTCCTGATCCTGGTGTAAGGATCCAGATCGTGAATCCTATTTCGCATTTGGCGAAAGAAGGAAGCGCAAAATTAAGTCTTTTCCTGATCAGGGATCAGAAAGATATCAAGACGTATAAATCTGATATTAAAGTGGATATTAAAGCAGGAGATAAGGTGATAGACCAAATGGAAACCACCTTTATTGCTCCACCTAAAAAATAAATAAAATGAACTGGGGTTATAAAATAGTTTTTGGATTAGGGGCCTTTATGCTTTTCATAGTTGGCGCCGGTGTGTATATGGTCAGTAATGATTCCGATTCGTTGGTAGATCCTGATTATTATGAAAAGGGATTAAATTATGATGATACCTATCATAAAAAAGAAAACCTGCTGAATCACGAGGCGAAGCCTAACATGCAGGTGACGAAGGATACATTGACCATCACATTTGTGGCTGTAGGAAATAAAGGTAATTTAAATTTCAAGCGACCGGATAATGGGAAGCTTGATAAAACCCTTCCTTTTGCTACCCAGACCAACCAGTTCAAATTGCCTTTGTCGAGTTTTGAGAAAGGGAATTGGAATGTAGAGATCGATTGGAAGAATGGTGACCTGGATTACCTTTCTGACCAGGCACTTTTTATACAGTAACAAGATGACCTATCACTATCTAGCGTTTTTTATGGGGCTGCTTGGTAGTATCCATTGTGCCGTCATGTGCGGGCCATTATTGTTGGCTGTTCAGGCTGGGCAACAGGTTTCCTGGAAAACTACCTTCAACAAGCTTCTGTACCAATTTGGTCGAATACTTACCTATGGGCTACTGGGTTTGTTCTTGGGGCTGATCGGGAATGTGGCAGCTGTTCAAGGATGGCAACAGGTCTTTAGTTTGGTGACTGGTCTGATCTTGTTCAGTATTGGTCTGTTTTATATGTTCGGAAAATCATCGAGTCAATTGGCGGCTTTCCAAACAAAAGCCATTCAGCCTTTTGCCAAATTCATGGGCAAATGGTTGTATCGTCCCGGTGGGAGTTTTGTTGCAGGTGTACTAAATGGGGTACTGCCCTGTGGGATGGTCTATATGGCCTTGGCATCCGCCGTGAATGCCGATTCCATGCTCAATAGTTTTTTGTTTATGATCCTGTTCGGCTTAGGTACTTTGCCGCTTCTTTTACTATTTTCCTTTGCCGGTAATTTCCCAAGACGAATTTTTAAGAAGGGATTTAGTTCCGTACTGCCTGTGCTTTTTCTACTGATGGGGATGTGGTTTATCCTTCGTGGTGCCAACTTGGATATCCCTTATCTAAGTCCGTTATTGCATGTGGATGGTGCACTGAATTGCGTCATGTAAAAAATCTGTTTTCTTCCTAAACATTTTCTTTAGTATCTTGTCTTTCATAGACCAATATGAAGGAACATTTAGACACCGCTATATTATTTTTGGAGCAATGGGGATGGATCCCTATGCTGATCGTTTATATAGGTGTAACCATTACCATTCTGATCGAAAATCGCAATCCCACTAAGACTATTTCTTGGGTGATGGTGATTGTGTTTATTCCCTTTGTGGGCTTGATCCTGTATTACCTTTTTGGACAGAAGTTTTCCAAGGTAAAGAAAATGAAGCGGATCAACCAGGAACAGACCCTACGCCTCAAAAAAGAGTTCCAGCGTTTGGAACCATTGATGCTTTGGTCGATCCGGAATATTCATGATAAAATAGGTGATCTGTCCCGGGTCTTTTCTTATTTGAAAAACGAAAAGCTCTCGACTCCGACTTTGAACAATGAAGTGAAATTATTGGTCAACGGAGAGCAGAAATTCCCGCTGTTCCTTCAATCATTGGAAGAGGCTAAGCATTCCATTCATATGGAATATTATATTTTCGATGTGGATAATATCGGGATGCAGGTATTGGATCTTCTGGAGAAAAAGGCTGCCGAAGGGGTAAAGGTCCGACTGATCGTGGATAGTTTTGGTTCGCCGAAACTGGTGCGGTACATGCGGAAAAAGAAAGATTCCAAGATTGAATTTCAACCTTTCCTGCCTGTTACTTTTACTTCCCTGGCGAACAGTAATTACCGGAACCACCGGAAAATCGCGGTGATAGATGGGTATACGGCCTATATTGGAGGTATCAATATTTCCGATCGTTATATCAACCCGAATGAATTTGGACTCTATTGGCGGGATACCTCTGTAAGGATAAAAGGAAATGCTGCAGCTATGTTCCAGATCAGTTTCTGGAATTCCTGGAACCAGACTGAAGGGGAATCCTTCAACTTGGAAGATGGCTATTTCAAGGATACCGCTACGGTATCCGAAGAATTAAGTGCTGTTGCATTGGCATCGAGTGATCCTGGATCTATCGGGCCATTCAACATGGAAGCATTGCTGATCAGTATTGGGGAGGCAAGTGAGCGAATCCAACTCTGCACACCTTATTATATTCCGACGGAAGAACTGGCAACTGCCCTTAAAACGGCCGCCGCAGCTGGGGTAGAGGTAGAGCTGATGATTCCGGAGATGGGTGACTCCTGGATTGTACAGCATGCCTGTTACTCCTTCATCAAACCATTATTGGAACGAGGAGTCAAGGTTTATTTTTATAGCAAAGGATTTTTGCATGCCAAGACGGCCATCATCGATGGTAAGATCGCATATGTTGGAACGGTCAATCTCGATTTCCGAAGTTTCTATATCAATTATGAGGTAGCTGCCGTGATCTCCAATAAAGAATTCTGCAAAGAGATGGAGGAACAGTTTGCCATTGATAAATCAAATTCTGTATTGATCACCGCTAGAGATTGGAAGAAAAGAAAGGCATGGAAACGGGGCATCGATTCCTTATGTCGTCTTTTTGCGCCCCTACTCTAGGGAAAAGCTGTTAAAAATCCTTAACAGCCATCCGTCTTCCCCAAAAAATCGATATATTTAGCTTTTTGAAAACGAATTTTAGATGAGTAGACTTAACCGAATATTATTCGCTCTTATTGCTTTTATTGCCAGCCTGTCACAGGTAAATGCTCAAGTAAAACCTGCAATCCCTATTAATACAGCGGTAGAAAACGTTCAAAAGTATTTTTCTGTATATCCTGTAGAAAAGGTGCATCTCCATTTTGATAAACCTTATTATGCCGTGGGGGACACCCTTTGGTTCAAAACCTATCTGAATACCAATCTTTTTAATTATGCCTCCAGTAAAGTGGCTTATGTGGAAGTGATCAACGGGCGAGATTCCTTGATCCAAACCATGCGTATCCCATTGAAAAATGGAGGTGGATTTGGTCAGTTGGTGCTGGATCCCCAGTTCTATGCGCAGGATAATTATAGGTTTCGTGCTTACACCAAATGGATGATGAATTTTGACCTGGATTATTATTTCAATAAGGTTGTAACCGTAGGTGATGCCATCAATAAGAAATTGGGTGCTCAAGTGAGTTTCGCGCCAGATGGAAGTCGCACAAAAACGACTATGCAGTTCCGGTCGAAAGATGGGAAATTGTTGGCTAAAAGAAAATTGACCTGGGAAGCCAATGATGGTTGGGATGCTTTTGATAAAGGAAAAGCAGAGACGGATGAGATGGGACGTGTGGTCTTGAACCTATCCAATAAAGAAAGGGAGAAATTCAAAAAAGGAAGGATTGTCGTGAAGTTGGAGGATGGAGAGACCTTGGTTGGGAATTATCCTTTGGCAAATGCCCTTTGGGATGCGGATGTTCAGTTTTTTCCGGAAGGTGGTGACCTGATTGCCGGCCTAAGCAAAAAAGTAGCCTTTAAAGCGGTAGAGTCTTCTGGTAAAGGAGCGAAGGTAAAGGGTAAGATTATTGATAGTAAAAAGAAAGAAGTAGCTACTTTTGCTGATTTGGGAATGGGTATGGGTTCATTTTCCATGGTTCCCCAGCCAGGAGAAACCTATAAGGCTGTCGTAAGTTTCGAAAATGGAACCGAAAAGACATTTGACCTGCCAGCTGTGGTTGAAAATAAACTCAATGTGATCTATGTTTCCCAGGATGCAGAGTCTATAAATATTGGTTTGGTGACCAATGAAACTTATTTCAAGCAGATAGAAGGGAAACCATATTATATTTTTGGACAATTGAATGGACATTTGATCTATGCCGCACAGGTATCCATCAAAAATTCTGCAGTTTCCATTAAAGTTCCTTTGAGTGAATTGCCGAATGGAATCGTTCAATTGACCTTAATCTCTCCGGATGGACAACCGCTATCGGAACGATTGGTCTATGTTCAGCCTCAGCAATTAATAGACATCAAAATTTCCACGGATAAACCAAGCTATGCGAAGAAAGACTTGGTAAAACTAAAACTGAACCTGAATAATTACTTGGATAGTATCCCTGCCACTTATTCTGTTTCGGTCATTGATGAAACAAAGGTTCCTTTTAATGATGATGAAGAAAGGGGCATTGTAAGTAATATGCTCGTGAATTCGGATCTAAAGGGCTATGTGGAGAAACCGAATTATTATTTCAATCCTAAGAACGAGAATCGATTGGAGGCACTGGATGCCTTGATGATGACCCAGGGTTTCCGAAGATTTGATTATAAGGACCTGATCCAAGGAAAACTGCCAACTGTGCGTTATATGCCAGAGGAAGGTATCGTGATTTCGGGAACTTTAAGAGATAATACTGGGAAGTTGCAGAACAATGCCGGATTGTTGTTGACCATACCTGGTGCTGCGATCAAGCGTGATGCTTATACGGATCCACAAGGTCGTTTTATATTTGATAAGTTGGTGTTCAATGATTCGTTGAAGGCTACGGTAAATGCAAGAAGTAATCCTAATTATAGAAGTTTGGTGATCAATATGGACCCTACGGAGTTTCCGAGGATTGATGATACGAATGCTTATAAAAGTGCCGCGATCTACAATATCGATGAGAATCTTTCGGCTTACCTGGACAATAGCAAAAAGGAATTCCGGACTTCCACGTTGATCGAGGAGGTTGTGGTGACCCAAAAAGTTGAAAGCAAACAGACGAGTAAGGATTTCTCGGCGCTCTCTGGGCTTTCGATGCCGGAACACCGTATCGATGGTAGTCGATTGAATGGCTGTAATGTATTGACCATGTGTTTGAATACAATATTAACAGGGATTACCTATGATTCCAATACCTTGAAATATTATATTACAAGAAATTATAATCAGGGGAGCAGGGTGCCGGTTCAATTCTTTTTGAATGGTATGCCGATCGATGAAAACTCCTTGAATTCCATTCAGATTCCGGATATTGAAGGGATTGAGATCTTTTTGAGAGATGATCTGGGGACTGTAAGGAATGTTTACCAGAATGATGGGGTGGTATCTATTATCACCAAAAAAGAAAAGAAACAACCTCGGATGACGATGGCACAGATTGAGGCGATGTTGCCGAAATCAAATGTGATCGATTTTAATCCTTTGGGTTATGTGAAGACCAGGAAATTCTATGTTCCGAAATATAGTACTGCGGAAAGTAAAGCCACTAGCGATTATCGGACTACGGTGTATTGGAATCCGGATGTGAATGTGGTTAAGAATGGAGAGGTAAATCTGGAGTTTTATAATGCCGATGGTGTTGGGAAGTATAAGGTGGTGGTTGAAG
Organism: Sphingobacterium sp. CZ-2; assembly: GCF_004526235.1. GTDB lineage: Bacteria > Bacteroidota > Bacteroidia > Sphingobacteriales > Sphingobacteriaceae > Sphingobacterium > Sphingobacterium tenebrionis. The sequence goes on from NZ_CP038159.1 coordinate 2,585,457, forward strand.
GTAATGATCTGGGAGGCAATGTGGGTAGACAGGTTTATTATTATGATGTGAAGTAGGAATTGTTAAGTCTGGTCATGGCGGGGGATTAGCGTCATTGCGAGGGTTCTGCGTCATTGCGAGGAGGTACGACGAAGCAATCTTTGAACTTTGTCATCCTGAGCTGCGTCGAAGGATCTGTACGTTTTTGTACGAACAGATGGTTCGACTACGATGACATATCGAAAGATTGCTTCGTTCCTCGCAATGACGAGTATGGTTGCAATGACGAGTAACCTCGCAATGACGAGATAGGTTATTATAGCAGCAGCCCTTTACTGCACCGGCTCATTATGTTTCTTAACAACTTCCCGTTTTCCAGTCTCTGGGTCGATTTCCAACTCAGTCTGCTTAACCAAAACAGCAAAGGAAGAAGGCTGTATTCCTTTACCATATTTCACTGCATACTCCTTCGTAAACTCTGCGCCAAAATAGAGAATCGCTGCTGAGTAATAAACCCACGCCAAGAGGATAATAATGGATCCAGCGGCTCCAAATGAGCTTGCAGTCACATTCTTCGAAAGGTACAACGAGATCAAGAACTTTCCTAACATAAATAGGAGAGCCGTAAATAAAGCTCCACCCAAAATATCCTTAAACCTAACCTTCGCATCCGGAAGGAAAGCATAGATGATCCCAAAAAGAGAGGTGATCACCAGAAAGGTAATTCCCGTATTCACCCAATCAATCAACGCAATATCCCAATTCCCCATAAACTGATTAAAATAATCCGTCATAATTCCTATAACCGAAGAAATAATCAGGGAGGCCATCAATAAAAACACCAGACCGATGATCATGGAAAAGGAGATCAACCTATTGATAATAATCTTCAGCCATCCTTTTTTAGGTTTCGGCTTCACCTTCCAGATATTATTGATGGAGTTTTGGATATCCACGAAAATAGTGGTGGAAGTAAACATCAAGGTTGCTGTACCGATGATGATCCCAATATTGGACTTGCTATCCAAAGAAAGATTATGTACGGTAGATTCGAGTAGGGTAGCGATTTCTTTACCGAAAATATCATTCAGTTCCTGCAATACCTGTTCGCGCGCGCCTTCACTTCCATCCAATGCGCTGCCGTAAAAAAATCCTAAAGTCCAAGTGAGGATAAGGAGGAGGGGACCTATGGAAAAAACCGTATAATAAGCCAAGGATGCGCTCATTTTCATACAATTGTCTTCTGCGAACGCATTTCCTGCATTCATTAATAAACCCCAAAATTCCTTGATCTTGGTCCAGATCGTGTTTAACATTATTCCGAGTAGATTTGCTTGATGTTTTCTTCGTTACGTTTGGTGATCACTTTACGCTTAAGACTCAATTTTGGTGTTAGCTCACCACCATCGATCGTCCATTCTTTAGACAGTAAAATGAATTTTTTTACCTGTTCCCACTTTCCAAAGTTAGCCATTGATTGGGATATTATCTGTTCATATTTCGATAATACTTCAGGCTGCTTGATTGCTTCCTCTTTGGAATTATAAGGAATGCCTTTATGTTTACAGTATTTCTCCAATTCCTCAAATGCCGGAACGATCAATGCCGAAGGGAATCGCTGATTCTCTCCAACCACCATCACCTGTGCAATAAGCGTGGATTCCATCAATTTATTTTCAATGACCTGAGGGGCCACATATTTTCCACCCGCAGTCTTGAACATTTCTTTTTTGCGATCGGTAATCCGTAAAAACCCATCCGGAGTCAGCTCACCGATATCGCCGGTATGGAAGAATCCTTCTTCGTCGATGGCTTCTTTGGTGGCCTCATCGTTTTTATAATAGCCGATGGTAATACTTGGACCTTTCACCAGGATTTCGCCATCCTGGGCGATCTTCACTTCCAGGTTTTTCAACACACGGCCTACTGTTCCAAATTTTACATCTTCATCTTTCCAGGAATTTACGGCAATCACTGGCGAAGTCTCGGTCAAACCATAACCTTCCAATACTTTGATTCCAGCTGCCCAGAATACGCGTGCCAACCTTTCCTGAAGCGCGGCACCACCTGAGATGATCAATTTGATGTTTCCACCTAATGCTTCCTTCCATTTACTGAAGATCAACTTTCGCGCTATACCCAATTGGAAATTATAGAAGGAAGAGTTTTTCTGCGGCTCTTGATAGCGAAGACCCAAGTTCAATGCCCAGAAGAACAAAGATTTTTTGATTCCGGTTAAGTTCTTTCCTTTCTCCACCACCTTGTCGTATACTTTTTCCAGTACCCTTGGCACTGTAGTGAATAGATCAGGTTTTACCTCATTGATGTCCACAACGATATTGTCCAAGTTTTCGGCATAATAGATCTGAACACCTTTTGAAAAATACATGTACACCACCATTCTTTCGAAGATATGGCATAAAGGAAGAAAGCTTAACGCTTTTTTATATTCATCTGTTACTAGGTGATTACAGGCTTCTACATTGCTGATGATGTTTTTATGGGATAGAAATACCCCTTTCGGCTTTCCAGTGGTACCAGAGGTGTAAATGAGCGTTAATAGATCATCCAATCCTACAGCCTCCCGATAAGGGGTCAGGTCTGTATTCTGTTGCTTACCCAGTTCAACCACCTCTTTATAGGATTTTCTTCCTTGGATAACATCAAAGGTGAAAGATTCCAATTCCAGGTTGTTTTCTTTTAAGGCATTATCCGCTTTCACAGATAGTTCCTCATTACTCACAAAAAGAAGTTTTACTTCGGCGTCATTTAAAATGTAAACTAGATCTTGATTGGAAAGGGTAGGATAGAGGGGGACAGTAGCAGCACCAATTTGATTACAGGCAAAATCGATGAAATTCCATTCGGGTCGATTCCCGGACATAATCGCTATCCGATCACCCTTTTGGATGCCTTTTGCAAGTAATCCTTTACTTAAACTTTCTACTATTTCTACAAACTCTTCAGTTGAATAGGTTTTCCAAGAACTTCCTGCGCGCCCAGCAACCATGATTTCTTTGCTGTACTTATTCTTATAATTAATGACCAGGTCATACAGTTTATTCAATTTGCTCATGTTGTCTCCTCCTAAATAATAATTCCTTAATTGGTTATTGATACTATAGGTAGACTAATATATAATTTTTTAGGTAAAAACTATGCGTGCAGAATAAATTTTTGACTGAAAATATACAAAAAGCGCGTTTTTTCCGTTAGAAAATTAATGTTACTTTTGAATTAAATTAGATGTTATAATGAATAGAATTTTACAAATCACTTTTATTTCTGTTATTACTTTTTTGGGGTTTTCAACGGCTGCACAAGCGCAATTGACGACACAACATGCTATCGGAGCGCGATTCGGATCGGCCACTGGTATTACCTATCGATATACCCTTAGCCCGGATAGGGCCATTGAAGGGATCATGAGTGTTCAAAGTAACTCTAAATCAAGTAGATTCCGTTTGGTAGGATTGTATCAATACCATAAACCATTGATCGATGACCTTTCCTGGTTCTGGGGATTTGGTGGTAGTGTGGGTTCTTATACTGGTAAGGCGTATACTGATGCGAATGGAAAAAGATTTGATAAGTATTCGGAACTAGCTTTGAGTATTGATGGTATTGCAGGTTTGGAATATAAGATTCCTTCAGCGCCTATCGCGATTACGTTGGATGCAAAACCTTATTTTGATTTCTTGCAGGAAAGTGGATTTAGGATTGTGGATGGATTGGGATTTTCGGTGAGATATACTTTTTAGGTTTTAATTGCGTCATTGCGAGGAACTGCGTCATTGCGAGGAGGTACGACGAAGCAATCTTTGGACTTTGTCATGTGTGGACTTTGTCATGTGTGGACTTTGTCATCCTGAGCGTAGTCGAAGGATCTGTACGGTTGTATACGAACAGATGCTTCGACTACGCTCAGCATGACATGCGGGAAGTCAGCATGACATGCGGGAAGATTGCTTCGTTCCTCGCAATGACGCAATTTCTCCCAATGACGTTAGTCCTCGCAATGAAGGATTTACTCAACCTAAGGCAAATAAATTACCCCAAACTCAACCAAACATCCCCTAATCTTCTTTCTTCCTCGCTTGCTTCCGGGTTTCTTTCAATATAATACGACACTTTTTCACTTGCCTTCAGTTTTACAGGAATCTCCATCATCAAACCATCCCTCGCCACCAAAATAACCACTTCATCCCCAACCTGGCTATAAGTCATTGCTTGATCCAATTCCCGACCCTGCTGATCCAAACGATTTCCATTAACCGCAATAATCTCATCATCCACATTCAAACCATACTCCCAAGCACTGGAATTCCGATCAACAGCTTTAATGGTTGTCCTGCCATCCGAATGGGAAACCTTAATTCCCAAACTACTGGTCTGATTCAATTTATTTTGATCAATAAACTGATAACCTACCTTATTGAAATAAGCGTTATAATCCAATTCTGTAATCTCATACACCGCTTTAAAGATCTCTTTCAGCGAAACGCCTGTAACCTCTTCTGCCAAAGCCTGAAATTCCTTCTCCTCTATACCTCGGTTCTCCATCAAATAAAACCGCTCATAAGCAGCACGCATCACATCATCCAAACACTTCTCACCATTGGTTCCAACAATAATACTAATGTCTATCATACAGGCCAACATCGCTCCTTTATTATAATAGGAAATACTTACATTCGGTGAATTCTCATCCGGACGATATTGCTTTATCCAAGTATCAAAACTAGATAAACCGACAGATTGCAATAAATGACCAGGTCTATTCAACACCAAATTAAATTCCGAAACCAGTTCATTCAAATATTCCACCTCATTCCTAAATCCACATCTTCTTGTAATCAGGTTATCGTAATATGCTGTAAATCCCTCGAAGATCCATAATAATGGCGTATAGTTTTCCTGTTCATAATCAAAAGGGCCCAAGTTCTTCGGACGCAACCTTTTCACATTCCACAGATGGAAATATTCATGTGCTACTAAGCTCAGGAAATTATTATAACCAATATTGGTAATATAGGCATTACGAGAAGCTGCTAGGACCGTCGAATTCAAATGTTCCAAACCACCATGTGCGCTTTGGTAGTTATGCGTGATAAATACATAGCGATCATTCGGGTTAGAACCCCAGATTCGGGTCTCTTCAGCAACAATCTTTTGAATATCCCGCGTCAATTGGTCTTTATTGTAATTTCCTTGTCCCACCATCGCAAATTCATGCGGTATTCCTGCTGCCTGGAAATGCCAAATATCCTGGTTTCCAATCTCCAAAGGAGAATCATAAAGGATATCAAAATCCTCAGCATAATAGACTAATTCCCCAACCTCGGTTTGTGCCAAACCGGTAGATACATAGGACCACTGAGGTGGTAAAATCACTTGTACGGTGGAGGCATGGCTCAATTGACCATCCACGTAAAGAAAAGTTCCGGCAGGACTGATAAAGGCGTGGCTATCATCCACAAAATTGGTTCGCACCGATCTTTCAAAGGAATAAACCCGGTAGGAACACGCAAAATCATGCCCATAGCTATATACGCGCCAAGTGTTCTTGGAGATTTTACTCACCAATAGCTTTTCACCATCCTTACTCAAGGCAGTTACCTGTTCAACATTCTTGGAGAATTCTCGGATCAGGTAGGAGCCAGGAGTCCATACCGGCATTTTAAGGTCGATATAAGGCTGGCTAAAGCCTTCGATGAACAGGCTTACCTCCACATAATGCGCCTGTGGTTCGATAAAAGAAAGTTGAAAGTGTATGCTGCTTGTATTCATGGTAAATTATTAAACGTAAAAAGGGAAGCTTAGTTTGACTTCCCTTATTTTCTTTTATATACCTCAAAGGTATAATCAAATTGATGTTTCTCGTCTTTTTGATGAGCATCCGAACTGATCAAATCCCAATCCTGTTCAGGTAATTCCGGGAAGAAAGCATCGGCATCTTTTATATCGGTATGTACGCGAGTTAGCAGAACCTTATCTGCTATCCCCAAAGTCTGTTTATAGATCTGTGCACCACCGATGATAAATATCTCATTTTCATCCCTGCAATAGGTCAAAACCTCCGGAATGCTATTGGCCACATCAACATCCTCATGAATGCTTGTTGCGGTTCTGGATACGACGATGTTCCTTCTACCGGGCAAGGGTTTACCGATCGATTCAAAGGTATTCCTGCCCATCACGATGGAATGGTCCATCGTCTTTTCCTTGAAATATTTGAAATCATTTGGAAGATGCCAAGGCATCTGATTACCTTTTCCAATGGCATTGTTTTCTGCGGCAGCGACGATTAAAGTAACTGTTGGTTGGCTAGAAATCATGAATTTTATGTTTGTTAAACCGCTACTGGAGCTTTAATATGTGGATGACTTTCGTAATTAACCAGTTCAAAATCCTCAAATTTGAAGTCGAATATATCCTTTACTTCTGGATTGATGATCATTTGTGGTAAAGGCTTAGGATCGCGGCTCAATTGCAGTTCCGTTTGTTCAAAATGGTTACTGTAAATGTGCGCATCACCAAGGGTATGCACGAATTCTGCCGCTTCCATATCACAAACCTGCGCAACCATCATGGTCAATAAGGCATAAGAAGCAATATTGAACGGTACGCCTAAGAAGATATCGGCACTACGTTGATACAATTGGCAAGAAAGCTGTGGTTTTAGGATTCCTTTTTCCGGCTGGGCTGGTGCCACATAGAATTGGAAAAAGGCATGACATGGAGGTAAGGCCATGTTTTCAATCTCCGCCACATTCCAAGCTGAAACTATGATCCTTCTAGAATCCGGCGAGTTTTTAAGCTGGTGGATTATTTGGCTGATCTGGTCGATATGACGGCCATCAGGACTAGGCCATGAACGCCACTGCGAACCATATACCGGTCCTAGATTTCCATCTTCATCGGCCCATTCATCCCAAATACTCACCCCATTATCCTTAAGGTATTTGATATTGGTTTCCCCTTTCAAAAACCAGATCAATTCGTGTATAATCGATCTTAAATGAAGCTTTTTGGTGGTCACCAAAGGAAAACCTTCTTTTAGATTGAAACGCATTTGGTATCCAAAAACACTTTTAGTTCCTGTTCCTGTTCTATCTGTTTTTTCGACCCCTGTCTTGTAAACATGATCCAATAGATCCAAATACTGTTTCATAGCTATTCTTTCCTTTTTCGAGTTAGCTACGAAGATACCTTTTTTTAAATCATCAGAATATCACAATTTTTCAACAACTAACAATTTGAGTCTTTTTGTGTATTTTTGCAAAATATCATGGGAAAAAAAGTTGCTTTCTATACCTTGGGATGTAAACTGAACTTTTCAGAAACATCTTCCATTGGTCGGATTTTCAAAGATGCAGGTTACGAGACGACGCCTTTCAACAGTGCGGCGGATGTATATGTAATCAATACGTGTTCTGTTACAGATCATGCGGATCGAAAGTGCCGAAAGGTGGTGAAAGAAGCGTTGAAACATTCCCCTAACGCCTACATTACCATCGTAGGTTGTTATGCACAATTGAAACCCAAAGAAATTTCTGAAATTCCGGGCGTCGATATGGTCTTAGGTGCTGCTGAAAAGTTCAATATCCTGGAGCATATCAACGATCTGACCAAGAATGAGAAAACGGTGGTGCATAATGCACCGATTGATGAAACCCATCAATTTGTTTCCGCTTTTTCCATTGGGGATAGAACCCGTACCTTTTTGAAGGTTCAGGATGGATGTGATTATTCCTGTACATTCTGTACCATTCCGTTGGCACGCGGTGCAAGCCGCTCCGGTAAGATAGAAGATATCGTAAAACAGGCGGAAGAGATTGCCGCTTCTGGCGTTAAGGAAATCGTACTGACAGGAGTAAATATCGGTGATTTTGGTGTCCGTGACGGAAAGCGTCAAGATCGTTTTGTCGACTTGGTAAAAGCCTTGGATGAGGTGGAAGGAATTGACCGAATCCGGATATCCAGCATTGAGCCAAACTTATTGACCAATGAAATCATCGAATTTGTAGCCCAATCCAAACGTTTTGTGCCTCACTTCCATATGCCTTTACAATCTGGAAATAATAATGTACTGGCAAAAATGCGGAGAAGATATAAAAGGGAATTATACGCTGAAAGGGTCGCAAAGATTAAAAGTTTGATGCCTAATTGTTGTATTGGGGTGGATGTAATCGTAGGTTTTCCTGGCGAAACACGGGAGGATTTTATCGATACCTATAACTTCCTGAATGAGATGGATATTTCCTACCTGCATGTCTTTACTTATTCTGAACGAGAGAATACCATCGCTGCCCAAATGGAGGGAGCTGTACCGGGAGCACAACGTAGCGACCGCAGTAAAATGCTCCATATCCTATCCGAAAAGAAAAGAAGATCCTTCTATGAAAGCCAATTAGGTGCAGAAGACCTTATTCTTTTTGAAGGGGATATCAAAGATGGCTATATGCATGGCTTTTCCAGAAATTATGTTAAAGTACGCACCGCTTATGATCCGCTATTGGTGAACGAGGTGGTTCCTGTGAAATTCTTGAGCATATCAGAGAATGGAGATGTAGATATTGAGGAAATCCCTGAAATCCTGACCCACTAATTTTCATTAAAAAGCTATTTTCCTATTTAGCCGGATAGATTTGATGGAGGGAGATCTTATTTCCCTCGGAGTCTTCAAATTCGGCCAGGATATTCCTGGTCTGGGGATCGATGAATTTATCCTTTAAGATCCTTGCGTTTTTATACTTTACCCTTCTTAGGACATCCTCGATCTCCAAGGTCTTAAAATGAAATACTGCTTTATTTTCTTGCAATTCTTCTGCTGCATGCTGAACCAATATACCTTGCTGGCCGGTTTCGGGAATTTCAAACTCCACCCTATGAGCTGAGGTTATTTCAGGATGCGGAGGCAAAAAACGGAAGCTGAATACATGCTTGTAAAATGCTATGGCACGGCTTAATTCAAAAACGGGGATCTGGATCTGATAATCTTTATTGGACATAATGAGCTTGTTAATCAATCGTTTATCAAATCTACGGTTTTTATAAAAAAAATATGGCTGCCTAAAAACTTAGGCAGCCATATTTCTTATTTCATCGGAAAATTACTTGTTCCGTTGTCTGAAACTTTCAAATTCCTTATGCAATCTTAATAATTTAAATGTTGAACTGATCAGCTCATTTGTCTCCAATAAAATAGAGAAGTACAAGCGGCTGTTTTTAGGACTATTCTCGGAGGTACGGATCCTATCGATCTGTTTATCCAATAGATTATTGATGTAATCTTGGATTTCTTCCCTATCCCGAATATGCTCATCAATTTTAGAGAAGTCCAATCTTCGGTAGGTATTATGGATCTGGGAGAACCAGTTACCAATCTGCTCCACCACGTATTTCAAATCCTTGGCCTGGCTAATGCGCAGGTGTTTATGGTTGTTGTCCACATGGGATAGGGCATTGGAATTGATAACAGCAACATTCTCCACCATATCCTGTAAATAACCCAAGGAAATGATATAATAACGGCTTCCTTTAACCGAACTATCATCCAGGTTCCGAATGAATTCGTACATGGCGTTATTGGTACTGTTCAGGTCATTGAGCAGTTTCTTCACCAATTTCTTATTGGTACTGAGTGCAACCAGATCCTCCTTGATCAACGAGTCAATGGCTTCCTTATAGAATATATTGGTCTTGGAGAAGGTTTCACTGATCTGCTGGGCACTGGTTTCAATAACCTGTTGAAGCCCGATAATATCAGATTTCTCCAGATTTAATTCCTGTAATGCCTTAGCCTTGATTTTTTTATCGTGGCTTTTCGCGTTTCTATATAATAATAGAGCTAATACCACTAGGGAAATCACGAAGGTTATAATACCACCGATCTTCAGGAAATAGGCAAAGATAAATGCACCAGAAAAGGCACATGCTGCGGTTACAAACCAACCCCCAATTACATGGAATACTCCAGAAACGCGGTAAACAGCACTTTCTCTTCCCCATGCACGATCCGCAAATGCAGTACCCATCGCGACCATGAAGGTTACATAAGTAGTGGATAAAGGTAATTTCATCGAAGTACCCAAAGCAATCAAGATACTGGCCACCATCAGGTTAACCGAAGCCCTGATCATGTCGAACATAGGCTCATCCTTACTTTTCTTCTTTTTAAGCCCCGGATCGATCATCGGGTTTTCAAACTTCTTATCTATGCTAGCTTGCATGGTTCTTGGCATCACATAGGAAAGAACGGAACCTACGCGGATAAACCCTCTAACAATGGATCTGGAAAGTTTGTTGGATTTGAACTTTTCATTGCCATCGCCTTGGTTAGACAAGCTCATCTCCGTTTCGATAACGGTTTTTGCTTTTTTAGAAGTCCAAAGGGTTATAACCATTACTATACCTGCAAATAATAATGCCCATAAAGGCGCTACAATTTCCGAAGAGGCCAAGGCTCCCATGGTATATGCATCTGGGTCAGCTCCTGGAACAGACTGGAAGATATCCACAGACTGCATCGCAGCAACCGGTACACCGATAAAGTTGACCAAGTCATTTCCAGCGAAAGATAAGGCCAAAGCAAATGTTCCGATACCAATGATAACCTTTAGGATATTATACCCTAATAGGTTGATGATATAACTCACTAAGGTGAACACGACGAAGCTTATTCCTAACAATAATAGTTCATGGTGTTTCACCCAATCTTTAATATTATCACTTAAAAAGGAGACTTCTTTCAGTCCTTTGATCAGGATGAAATAGGAGATGGCTGCCATAGCAATACCACCGAAAAATACCCCTATGGTCTTTAATTTCTTCTCAAATTGAAAGGTGAACAGTACCCTGGAGATGTATTGCACGATCATACCTAAGGTAAAGGATATGAGTACAGATAAGAGGATACTATACACGATTTCAGAGGCCTTATCCGTATTGATATAGGAAGATAGGGTTGCCCAGCTTTGATCGGTGGTTACTATTTTGTAGATCGCCAAACAAAAGGCTGCCCCTAATAGCTCAAATACGATGGAAACCGTTGTGGAGGTCGGTAAACCGAAAAAGTTGAATACGTCCAACAAGATGATATCCGTGATCATGACGGCGAGGAAAATGGTAATGACATCATCAAAGGTGAATTTCCCGGGGACATAGATTCCCGATCGGGCAATTTCCATCATACCACTTGAAAACACCGATCCAAAAAGGATCCCTAAGCTGGCAATGATCATGATGCTCTTAAAGGGTAGGGCTTTAGATCCGATTGCCGAGTTTAAGAAATTAACGGCATCATTACTTACCCCAACCATTAGGTCAATGACCGCCAGAACAGCTAAGGTAATGAGAACGAGATAGAGATAATTTTCCATAAATCAAAATACGCAAGTAAATGCTACTAATGTTAAATATTTGAGTTTGACTTCACTAAATTTTTCCAAGCGATTACCAAAAGTATAAATAATACACCAAACCATTTCAAGTAACTTACCGATTCGTCTAAAATGAGGTAAGACATGCACACCGCTACAGGTAATTCTACTGCACTCAAAACCGCTCCCAGAGAATAGCCTGTCTTGGGTAATCCATAGGCAAATAACAAGGGTGGAATTATTGTTCCGAAAACAGCCAATAATAACCCGTATGGTAGAATTCCAGTAAATGTTGTTGGATGGAATAGACTGAAAGGCTGAAGGAGGATAAAAACCAAAAGGCATGCACCGGTAATCATCAGGGCTGATTTATGGAGTGCCGAATAATCATTTCCAATCCTGCCATTCACGATCATAAAGATGGAATAGGCTGTGGCAGCCAATAGCCCATAAACGATACCTTCCAGAGAAAAGTTCTCCAGTGGTTCCTCCAGGATGCCGGTAGCAAAAAGGGTTCCGGCCAAGATCAGGACGATCATTAAGATCTGTGTCCAATCCGGTTTTGCCTTAAAAAAGAGGAATTCGATCAATTGTCCGATCCAGATATATTGCATCAGGAGCACGATGGCCAAGGAAGCAGGTACAAGTTGTACACATTTGTAATAAAGGATGCTAACCGTACCGGTGCTCACCCCACTGAGGATGATCTTCCAAGCGGGTGTTTTCTTTTTGTCGTATGCTATTTTTTCTTTTTTGCCGAAGAGTAACCAGAGGAGCCAAAGGATCAGGGCACCAAATAAAGCTTGTGTGCCTGTCACTTCACCGAGATTATAGCCTTGCTCGTAGGCTTTTTTTACGAAGGTAGATAGGATGCCGAAACTGGCAGCACCAATGAAGACAGCGATTGCTCCCTGTGTTTTTTTCATATCTTGCAAAGTAACAGAATAAATGAAACAATTTCACAATTGTGGAAAAGTTCAGTTTGTAATTGCTTGCTGCATAAAGGTATTTTTGGTTAATGGATATGCGATTTAGGTTTGGTTTATTGTTGGTTTTGCTGCCGCTGCTTTTTTTAGGATCCTGTGGTGTTAAGAAAAAAACATTGGGAAGCTCCAGTTCCGCTGGTGGCTATCGGAAAGATGCCCCGCTTTCTGACGCCTCGGATGCCCGTGGAATGGAATTCTCGGGGAACAAACTTGAAAACTATGCAAATTTATTGGGTGTTCGCGCAAAAGACTTGGACAGTAAATCCCTGTACATGATGATTGATGATTGGATGGGGACTCCACATCGCATGGGAGGGTTGGATAAAAAAGGGGTAGATTGTTCGGGTTTTGTTGGCATGCTCTATCAAAAGGTATATGGAAAGGATCTCCCTCGGACCTCACGCGATATGGCCGAAAATATCAAAAGAAAATATGACAATCAACTGAAAGAAGGGGATCTGGTGTTCTTCTCATTTGGAGGCAGAAACATCGATCATGTGGGCATATATCTCCATAACGGCAAATTCGTTCATGTATCGACTCGGAAAGGAGTCATTATTTCCAGTCTGAAGGATGCTTGGTACGCGAAGTATTTTACCTGCTGCGGTACCCCAAGTAGTTAATTGTCGTTTAAATGCTTACTTTTGTGCAGAATTTGAAATAACATGTCAGACAGAAGCAAAAAGATATTCCTAGCCCTCAGCATTATAGTTCCATTTATGCTGTATTGTGTGTTTTACTATTCCAATATGATCAAGAATGCTCCTTTCCGTTTTACGGATTTTGAGTCATTGGAATTGACCTACGGCTTTCCGGATTCCATGCTGAATTACTATAACTCAAAAACCCATCAGTACAATTACCTAACCAAAGAAGGACAATTGGTAAAAGATACGCTGACACTGAAAAAAGATGAGTTATTGTATTTACATAGAAAAGCACAGGAGTTTGGATTTTGGAATGTGGATAATGATATGATTACCCCAGAGGAGGGAAGAAAGCAGGGGCAACGTGTAGCTCGTTATAAACTTACCTTCACCTATAAAGAAAAATCAAAAACCGTTACCATGGATGCGGATTATCCCGGAAATCCGAAGATGGTAGAAGCAGCCAGAACTACAGTAGACGAAGTTTTGCGTATGCTCGCTTCAGCAAAAGCAAAATAAGTTATTTATTAATTTAGGCTTAACGGTAATTTTACGATACAGCCATACCTTTGTCATAAGTAATTTGTTTCAATAAATTGTTTGGTGATTAAAAGGTTATTAGGTAAAACAATGAAAAAAGGTCGATGTGATATCGACCTTTTTTTATGATGTAAGTCATGGTTTGTAGAGTTTTGGCTAGAAGCTAAATTATTCAGCAGGTATTTCACGAATTTTATTAATAGGTAAATTTTTATTTATTAACTTGTCTTAAATTATTACAATTATGGAGACAAAAATTTCATCTAAATTCATCGCGGAGCTGATTGGAACATTCGGCTTGGTATTGTTTGGTTGTGGTGCAGCAGCAGTTGCGGGCGGTACTACTCTGGCACAAACTTCAGGATTGGGCTTGTTGGGAATTTCGTTAGCCTTCGGGTTGTCGGTTGTGGTGTTTGCATATGCCATTGGTGGTATTTCGGGTTGTCATATCAACCCTGCGGTAACTATTGGTGTATTGGTAGCAGGTAAAATATCTGCTAAAGATGCTGTTATTTATATAGCAGCACAGATCTTAGGCGCTATTCTAGGTGCTTTTGTTTTAAAGACCATTCTTGCGGGTCAAATGGCCGGCTTTAATCCAGGCGAATGGGCGTACGGGTCTAATGGTTGGGGTTCTGGCTATCAGAACGAATACAACATGACAGCGGCATTCGTAACAGAGGCTGTCCTTACTGCCATCTTTCTTTTTGTTATTTTGGGTACTACCTCCAAAGTAGGCAATGGTACCATGGCTGGGCTAGCTATCGGTTTTACCTTAGTGTTGATCCACATGGTGGCTATTCCTATCACGGGTACTTCGGTTAATCCGGCACGTAGCTTGGGTCCTGCCATTTTTGCTGGCGGTGAAGCCATCTCGCAGTTATGGTTGTTCCTGGTCGCTCCAGTATTGGGTGCCATTGTGGGCGCCGTAATCTGGAAAGTTACTTATCAAGAACCAAAAGCGGTGGCATAGTGTTTCGAGTGACAAATTAATTTTATTGGAAATCTTTTATGGTGCAGTTCAATGGGGAGCTGCACTTTTTTTTGCCATAAAATGACTATCTTCGTGTATGGATAATTTTATTGTTTCTGCGCGGAAATATAGACCGGTTACTTTCGATTCGGTTGTTGGCCAGCAACACATCACAGGTACTTTAAAAAATGCAATTCACAACCAACAATTAGCCCAGGCATTCTTGTTTTGTGGTCCTCGTGGTGTTGGTAAAACAACCTGTGCCCGCATCCTAGCAAAAACAATAAACTGTGAGAATATTTCCGAGAATGTGGAAGCTTGTGGAACCTGTGATTCCTGTAAATCTTTCCAGAACGGTAATTCCTTCAGTATCCATGAATTGGATGCCGCCTCGAACAACTCGGTGGAAGATATCCGATCTTTGATCGATCAGGTGCGCATTCCGCCCCAAACCGGGAAATATAAGATCTATATCATCGATGAGGTGCACATGCTTTCCCAACAGGCCTTCAATGCTTTTTTGAAGACACTGGAAGAGCCACCTTCCTACGCCATCTTTATTTTGGCGACCACCGAAAAACATAAGATTCTCCCTACCATTCTATCCCGTTGTCAGATATTTGATTTCAATAGGATCAAGGTAGAGGATATGGCAAACCATCTGGCCGCGATTGCCTCCAAAGAAGGAGTGACTTTTGAAGCTGATGGATTACATGTCATTGCCCAAAAAGCAGATGGTGGTTTAAGGGATGCCTTATCCATATTTGACCAGATCGTCAGCTTCTCTAATAAAAACTTGACCTACAAAGCCGTAATTGATAATCTGAACATCTTGGATTATGATTATTTCTTTCAGATTTTGGATGCGGTGAATAAAGAGGATGCAGCAAATGTATTATTGACCTTTGATCAGATCCTGAATAAGGGATTTGATGCAGGTCACTTCATTGCAGGGTTGTCCTCGCATATCAGAAATCTTTTGGTCACAAAAGATCCATCTACCCTGAAATTATTGGAAACCAGTGAGAATGTGAAGAAACGTTATCTTGATCAATCTCAGTTGATTTCCAGTGGTATACTCTTGTCTGCATTGAATATTTCCAATCAATGCGAAGTCAATTACAGGACCAGTAAGAACCAACGGTTACAAGTGGAATTGGCCTTACTCAAAATGTGCCATTTGGCCAGTGCCATTCAGTTAGCTAACCATGGGATATCAGCAAATGCTGAACTAAAAAAAAAACTCCCTGAGTCAGGGTTAAGCAATACAGCGCAAGTAGCGTCAGTAGCAGCTCCAGCTGGTCAGCCGAAAGAATCTCCAGCGATTAATCATGCTAAGCCGGTCCCATCCGCATTTGTTGCTCCAACCCCTGAAAAAAAAGCTCCTGTGGAGCAAGCAGCGCCTGCGCCTGCACCTACGCAGTCAGCCCCTTCTGTTAATGGTTGGGGACAGATAAAGCCATCCATAGCGGTGCCTGACCTGAAAAAAATATTCCTGCCCAAAAGCGAAACAGATAAGGAAGAGAATGAACTTGTCCAAGGGTCAGAATTTCTGGAAGTGACCACCAATGCTTTTCTTGGGAAATGGAATGCCTTTGCGGAGAAATTAAAATCCGAAAATAAACTTACCTTATTTACGATCATGACTGCCAATACGCCCACCCTTCAGGGAACGAAAATCCTGGTAGAGGTAGAAAATATGGTGCAGATGGATGGATTGAAACTCGGTAAGATCGATATCCTGAATTACCTACGGGTTCAGCTCCGAAATTTTGCCTTGGAAATTGAAGGCGTGATGGTGGAAAAGTCGAAAGAAAGAAAGCCTTATACCTCTCAAGAGAAATACCAAGCCATGCTTGCCAAGAATCCGGCCTTGGAACAATTGCGAAAAACATTTGATTTAGGGCTTAGCTAATCAATAAATTACTACTTTTGTAGCAAATCGATAATACATGCAACAATTTCAGCGTAGAGAAGGAAGAGAAAAGAGAGAGACTAATCAAATGGTATTTGGTATCCGTGCGGTTATGGAAGCCATTGACAGTGGAAAAGAGATTGAATCTCTTTTTGTTCAACGTGGTCTTTCAGGGCCATTATTTGCTGAATTCAAGGCAATGGTTAAGGAATATGAACTTTCGTTTCAACAAGTTCCTATCGAGAAGCTGAACCGCATTACAAAAAAGAATCACCAAGGGGTCATTGCCGTTATTTCCCCTATAACTTACCATAACGTAGAAGATATCCTTCCAGAGATCTATGAGAAGGGTGAAACACCTTTGTTCATTATGTTGGATGGAGTTACCGATGTGCGTAACATGGGCGCTATTGCCCGTACCGCAGAATGTGCTGGTGTACATGCGATCATCGTTCCTAAAAAAGGATCTGCAGAGATCAATCCGGATGCGATTAAAACATCCGCAGGTGCATTATATAAAATCCCAGTCTGCCGTCAGGATTCCTTATCCAAAACAGGTAAATTCCTGATCGAGTCTGGTGTACAGTTGGTGGTAAGTACCGAAAAGACCGAAGAATCCATTTATTCGGTTGATTATACCGTTCCTACCTGTATCATTATGGGTGCGGAAGATGTCGGTGTTTCCGATGATCTGATTCGTATCTCTGATAAATTAGCGAAGATACCGATGTTCGGAGAGATTGAATCCCTCAATGTTTCCGTATCTGCAGGAGTGGTCATCTATGAAGCACTTCGTCAAAGACACAAGGCATAAATAAGTGAATAAGCTTCGGAAATCCGTCCATAGACATTTTAGGGTTTATCGGTATGTGATGTACCGAGAGACCTTAGTTGATTTCAGGGAACATTTTTGGTCATTTGTCGGTGCCTTCATTGGTATCGGCATTATTGCTTTTATACAATCCCATCAATTACCTTTGATGGAGAATATCTTTCTGATCGGTTCATTTGGTGCTTCAGCAGTGCTGGTGTATGGTGCTATCCAAAGTCCTTTGGCGCAGCCTAGGAACCTGGTAGGGGGCCATGTGGTATCTGCTTTGGTCGGTGTAACAATTGGGAAGATCATGCCGGATATTATCTGGTTGACAGCACCACTTGCAGTAGCATGCTCCATAGTGGCTATGCAGGTTACACGGAGTTTACATCCTCCAGGCGGGGCAACGGCTTTGATAGCCGTCTCGGGTGGGACCAAGATCAGTGCATTAGGTTATTGGTATGTCCTAACGCCGGTATTTTCTGGAGCATTAATTCTATTATTGGTTGCTTTGGTATTCAATAACATCACCAATAAAAGACATTATCCTATCAAACGTTCGAGATTAAGAAGATCCAGGCGTAGGGAAATAAAGAAAAGGTTTAAAACCATCTCCTAATCAGCATCTAAAAAAAAGATCATAAAAAAGCCCGAAATTAATATTTCGGGCTTTGCATATTTAATATTAACTATTAATATCTGCTTTTGGATTCTCTACGGCCTTTGCCAGAAGAGAAGTCGCGGAATCCACCGCCGGAGTTTCTGTCTCTACGACCTGAACCACCATTGCGTGAACCGTAGCTTCCACCTCTTTCACGGTCTCCGCCTGAACGACGACTACCACCTCTTCCTCCGCGGTCTGAAGATCTACCTTCGCCAGAAACTTCGATACGAACGTTTCTACCGTTGAAATCTACACCTTGGAAGCCTTGGAATACGCGTTCTACCTCTTCATCCTGTACTTCGAAGAACGTAAATACTCCTTTTAGATCGATCTTACCGATTGATTTTCCAGAAATCTTACTTTTGTTACAGATGAAGGATAACATGTCACCTCTGCTGAATTCATCTACCGAACCTAAGTTGATAAATAAACGAGTGAATCCTTTAGATGCTTGACGACGACCATCTCTATCTCTTCCTTCTCTTTCGCGACCATTATCACGACCGTCGATATTCAAATCAGGAGCGTCTTCGTAGTAATTTAAGAATCTATTGAATTCTAAAGATGCAAAACGTTTTACGATCTCCTCTTTGGAAAGATCTTGAAGGCTTTCTAAGATTTGAGGAAGGAACGTATTGATCCTATCTTCGTGTACTTCTACGTTATGCACTTTATCGATGATTGCGAAAAGCTGTTTCTCACAAACCTCAGTTCCTTGAGGAACTTGTTTGCGGATGAATTCTTTTCCAATGATCTTTTCGATATGACGAATTTTGCTCATTTCTTTCACATTGATCAAAGAAATAGAGATACCCGTTTTACCGGCACGAGCTGTACGGCCTGAACGGTGGGTATAGTTTTCTGTTTCGTCAGGTAATGAATAGTTGATAACGTGTGTTACGTCATTTACGTCGATACCACGAGCAGCAACATCCGTAGCAATTAATAATTGCAAGTTGCGTTCGCGATAGCGTTTCATTACTTTATCGCGTTGTTGTTGAGAAAGGTCACCATGTAAAGAATCGGCATTGTAGCCATCTTTGATCAAAGCTTCCGCAATCTCTTGGGTTTCAATTTTAGTACGACAGAACACAATACCAAAGATCTCTGGGTAAAAATCTACGATGCGTTTGAAAGCAGCGTATTTATCTTTCGCCTTGATCATGTAATAATGGTGTTCGATGTTCGTATTACCGGTGTTCTTTGTACCTACAGTTAACTCAAAAGGGTTAGTCATGTAGTTTTGGGCAATACGACGTACTTCTTTAGGCATGGTTGCTGAAAACAACCACGTTTTTTTGTCGTCAGGAGTTTCGGAAAGGATATTGTTGATGTCCTCTTGGAAACCCATGTTCAACATTTCATCAGCTTCATCTAATACGACATAACGTACGTTAGAGAAGTCGATGGCATTACGGCCGATGATATCAAGCATACGACCTGGGGTAGCAACAACGATTTGAACACCGCGACGGATCTGTCTCAATTGATCGCTGATGTTTGCACCACCATATACGGCAACCACGTGCACATTGTCTAAATGTTTGGCAAATTTTTCTAGGTCTCTTGCAATTTGCAAACACAGCTCGCGCGTTGGACAAAGTACCAATGCTTGTGGTTGTTTCGATGAAAAGTCTAGTTGTTCTAAAAGAGGAAGACCAAATGCCGCAGTCTTCCCTGTACCTGTTTGGGCTAATCCGACAAAATCGTCGTTACCAGTCAGTAATACAGGAATGGCTTTTTCCTGGATGGGAGAAGGTTTTTCGAAACCTAACTCAGTGATGGCAGAAACAATCTCATGACGGATTCCCAGTTCTAAAAATGGGTTCATGAAATAAATTATACAATAGGCACAATTGCCTAAGGCGGTGCAAAGATAAGAACAATTATTGGTTTTTCCTATTGTTCAATACTTTATGTTTATGAAGGGCTTGATAATCAATAAATTTGTAGCTGAAAAGGAATCGGATGTAGCTGCGAAATAATAAGTAAGTGATTTTTTATTAAACCAACATAACGCTAAAAAGTATCCCTGAACAAGAAATATGATTCTGCAAAAGGGCTTTTAGTAAAAATAATCGTCCGATTTAAATCAATGATTATAAAACAATACTAAAAATAGGGTACATAAAATGATAAATTGTCAAAAAATTGTTGATATTTTTAATTTTTTTGTAGGTTTGAGTTAATAACTTATTAATCTAATTTATGTGGTATAAAAAATCAATTGCAAAGTTAGTTTCAGAAGCGGAACAGAGCGGCGAAGGAACCTTAAAGAGGACCTTATCCAGTTCAGGACTAATTGCATTAGGGATCGGTGCTATCATTGGAGCCGGTCTTTTTTCGTTAACAGGAATTGCTGCGGCAGATCATGCCGGACCAGCAGTAATGTTATCTTTCATAGTGGCAGCGGTTGGTTGTGCATTCGCAGGTTTGTGTTATGCTGAATTTGCATCCATGATCCCGGTAGCAGGTAGTGCCTATACCTATTCCTATGCAACAATGGGTGAATTCATGGCCTGGATCATCGGTTGGGATCTGGTGCTGGAATATGCCTTAGCAGGTGCCACCGTTGCGGTCAGTTGGTCTCAGTATTTCAATGAGCTCATGCAGATCATGGGTATCCATCTTCCTCAGCAGCTGTTGGCTGGTCCTTGGGAGGGCGGGATGATCAATCTTCCTGCGATTATTATTGTTTGTTTATTATCACTTCTGTTAATGCGGGGAACGCAGGAATCTTCTGTTGTTAACAATATCTTGGTTATTCTGAAAGTTAGTGTGGTGATCTTGTTCATCGTTTTAGGATGGCAGTTCATCAACCCTGCTAACCATACGCCATTTATCCCGACGAACGAAGGGGAGGAGCTGGTAAAACAAGGTAAGATGGGCTGGGGAGAATTCTTCTCCAGTGGTTATTTTGGACATTACGGTATCTCCGGTATACTACGTGCATCAGCAGTGGTTTTCTTTGCCTTTATCGGTTTTGATGCGGTAAGTACTGCGGCTCAGGAAGCGAAGAACCCGAAGAAAGGCATGCCGATCGGTATTATTGGTTCCTTGGTGATCTGTACCATTCTTTACGTGTTGTTCTCTTATGTGATGACGGGGTTAGCGCCTTATACCGCTTTCTCTGGTGATGCGAAGCCAGTTGCCACAGCTTTTGAAAAAACCGGTTATCATTTCTTGAATACTGCGATGATTGTTACGATTATTGCTGGTTATACTTCCGTTATCCTGGTGATGTTATTGGGTCAGAGCCGCGTGTTCTATTCCATGAGTAAGGATGGCTTGTTGCCAAAGATCTTCTCAGATCTTTCCAAACGTCAAACGCCTTGGAAAACCAATCTGATCTTCATGGTTTTTGTGAGTATTTTCGCAGGATTTGTTCCGGTATCTGATTTGGGACATATGGTAAGTATCGGTACTTTATTTGCCTTTACGTTGGTATGTATAGGTGTTTTAGTATTACGCAAGACCAATCCGAATATCGAAAGACCTTTCAAAACGCCATTGGTTCCATTGGTTCCAATTTTAGGAATTTTGGTGTGTATCGCGATGATGGCATCCCTTCCGTTGGTGAGCTGGGAGCGTTTAGGAATTTGGATGGCTATTGGTGTAGCAATCTATTTCTTGTACGGTTATAGACACAGTAAACTACGTATGGAGCGGGAGGCTCAAGGGAAGATAGGTTCTCAAGAGTAAATATTACAAGATTAAAGATAATTTAAACAGCAGTAGCCATTAGGTTGCTGCTTTTTTTTAAAAAATTAAGTTTTGATATGTTATAATGTTGTTATAACTTTATTGGTATGAAAACTAAAATTAGAAAAATCGGTAATTCTTTTGGTATAATCATAGGAAAACAAATTCTTGACCAACTCCATATTACGGATGAAGTTTCTTTATCAGTAAAAGATTCAAAAATCATTATTGAAGCTGTCAAATCAAAACCTCGTGAAAACTGGGAAGAAAAACTATTAAAAGCTAACTCTTTAAAAGATAAAGGAGATTTAGAATATTTTGATAATGATTTTGATAAAACTGAATGGACATGGTAAAAAGATTTGAAATTTATTTTGTTGATCTTAATCCTACGATAGGAAGCGAAATAAATAAAATTAGACCTGCTGTTATAGTTTCACCAAATGAAATGAATAATGCTTTAAACACAGTAATTATTGCACCTCTAACATCAACTTTAAAACCTTATCCTATGCGTGTCAATTGTATTGTTGATGGGAAAAAGGGTCAGATAGCATTAGACCACTTAAGGTCTATTGATAAAACAAGATTAATATCTAAAATGGGAATAATTGAATTCACTACACAAAAAGAACTTATAAGTACTTTAATAGAAATGTTTTCTTAATATTAATCCCAAAAGCGATCATAAATTCCATTCATGAAAAATATTGTCTGCTTACTATTATTTTTAGATATAAATAAGGCTAAGGATTATTTAACAAAGATTACTCAAAATTGAAAAGTATAACAGTCGTGTAGCGGACCTATCTTTATTTCAGAAAAAACATTAACATAAAAAAGCTGTATCCGAAAAGGGGATACAGCTTTTTGTCTTCATATTGCATGTACATTGTAGGCAGGGTGTAAGTGAGGTGTAAGTGCCTTTTAGCACTTACATCTCACTTACACCTCGAACCAAATTTGTACTAATTATTGTAATCAATAAAAAGATATTGCACTAAACCTACTCCTCACACTTTTTGAAAATTGTTGTTGCAATATGACCTCCAAAACCAAATGTATTACTCATTGCATGGTTAACTTGTCTTTGCTTTCATTTCGCTATTATCCCCCTGTAGTGTGGAGGTAGCACGAGTATTTAAATAATGGAAACGGTGGTGAAATTTATTCCTCGCAAGCCATATTTTATAGTAGGCAAATTTTTGTATACTTTTTTTTATTGAATGGATATTTTTTAACAAATGGTAAGTGGTGCTATTTATAATATTTTCAATTTTGAATCAAATCATTTAAGCTATGAGTTCAAAAAAAGTATTATTAACAGGGATTAGTGGTTTTCTAGGGTCCCATACAGCTATACAGCTATTGGAAAAAGGTTATGAAGTAAGAGGAACATTGAGAAATCTTGAACGCGCACCTGCTATAAAGGAAGTCATTGCAAGACACACGAATAAGATTGGAAATCTAACAATTGTGAAAGCAGACTTAAGAAATGGAAAGATATGGAATGATTTGATGGAAGGTATAGATTTTGTTCAACATATCGCATCTCCATTCCCAAGGGAATTACCTAAGCATGAAGATGACTTGATCATTCCTGCTAAAGAAGGAGTAATGCATATATTAGAGGCAGCAATAAAAAATAAAGTTAAACGGGTCGTATTAACATCTTCTTGTGCAGCAGTCGTATACGGTAAAACGAATGAACAACTTAAGCATCCTATGGACGAGTCTATTTGGACTGATATCAACAATAATAAAGATAACGCACCATATTTTAAAAGTAAAACCATTGCAGAAAGAACAGCTTGGCAATTTATGGAAGAAAATCCTTCTGAATTAGAATTTGTTTCTGTTTTACCGGGAGCAATACTTGGACCAGTTTTGGAGGAAGATTTCGGAACTTCGGCAAATATTGTGATCAAATTAATGGAAGGAAAAATGCCAGCAGTCCCACAGATTGGATTTGAAATAATTGATGTTCGGTCTGTTTCAGATGCGTTGATCAAAGCTATGGAAACTCCTCAGGCTGCGAATAACCGATACTTAATTTCCTCTGGATTTTTAATGATGAAAGAAATCGCACAAATACTTAAAAGGGAATATCCAAATATGAAAATACCGCAGAAGGAACTACCTAATTTTATGGTGAAAATTCTATCGAAATTTGACGCTACACTTAAACCTATTCTGATTGATTTGGGCGTAAAACGGCGAGTAACTTCTGAAAAGGCTAGGAATGAGTTAGGTTGGCAACCGATCCCTACAGAGGAAGCTGTCCTTTCTTGTGCCAAAAGTATTTTTGAACAAGGAATATTATAATTATGGAAAAACTACTTTCTTCACTATCGTTTGGTGGAATCTTATCCGAAATGGATATTCAACTTTTTGCATCCTGTTTTAAGGAGAAAATCATGAAAACGGGTGATTTTTTTCTGGAATATAATGACATTGCTAGAGAGATTGCATTTTTGGAAAAAGGTATCCTTAGAATGTATTCTCCAAGCATTGATGGTTCCGAAATTACAAAATATTTTATACGTGAGGGCCAATTTACAGTAGATCTTGAGAGCTATTATGCGGTAAAAGCCTCAACAGAATCCATCCAGGCGGTAACTAATACGGTGATTTTTACTATTGGTAAATCTGAAATTGAAAAATTAAGTAAAGAAATCCCTAACCTATATATTTATATAAAGACCATTACGGAAATGAGTCTACTAAATAAAATAAAAGATAATGATTTTTTGCATTTTGGTGATGCAAAGACTAAGTATCGTGAATTTTTAAGACGTTATCCTGACCTGGCATTGCAGGTCCCGCAACAATATGTTGCATCTTACTTGAAAATTACATCCCAATCATTAAGTCGGATACGTCGAGAGATCAAATAATAAAATCATTTGATGAAAAACTCCTCATAAAATTAATTAAGGAACAAATAGTTAGAGGTAAACATACCTGGCGAAGGAGAAGTCAAAAAGCAAGAGGCCGTATCAAACATTTGATACGGCCTCTTCCAAATTTATTTTAATAGTATCTACTAGTATAAAGTAAATTCTACACGTCTGTTTTGTTGACGACCTTCTGCAGTTGCATTGGTAGCGATAGGTTGGTTAGGACCGTAACCTGTAGCTTCGATGCGGGAAGCGTTAGCACCTTTAGATACTAAATACGCTTTTACTGATTCAGCACGCTCTTTAGACAAACGTAAGTTTGTTTGCATAGAACCTGTGTTGTCTGTGTGACCAGCAAGTTTCAAGCTGAAGTTTTTCTCGATCAATAAAGCAGCAACTCTGTTCAATGATGCGTAAGAAGTAGGACGGATAGTCGCTTTACCTAAATCGAATTCTAGGTTTTTGATCGCCTCATCTACTACTTTTTTATCTTCTTCCGTAACAACGATTTTCTCTACTACTTTAGTTTCGTTTTTCATTTCTGGAAGTGGACATCCTGAACCATCTACTTTAGTTCCAGCAGGTGTGTTCGGACATTTGTCGAATTTATTCGCAACACCATCACCATCATCATCTTTCAAATCGTTATTGATCGTAGAGATTTCAGATTTCAATTGTTCGTTAGCAGCCATCAATGCATCACGTTCTGCTTTCAATTCGTCATAGTTAGCTTTGATTGTCGCTACTGGGTTGCTGTTTCCTAAGTAAGGTTTGCTACCATCACCCAAAGCGATCTCTAAACCTGCGTGAGCATAAGAGAATAGGTCGTTTTTGTATTGACCACCCGCTTTACCATCGAAATCCTGGTTAGCCCAGTTCAATTGGTATCCTAAATCGATGTTGATTCCTTTAGCTACTGCGAATTTGAAACCAGCATCAACTGGTACGTATAGTTTAGTTTGAGATTCTGCAGTTGCAGCAGTTCCATCAGCTGTTGTTGTAGTTGTTTCGAAGTTCATCGCACCTAAACCAACTGCCATATAAGGCTTGATGATGCTGTTGAAGAATCTCCAGTTTGTGTTCGCTGCAGTGAATTCACCAGATAGCGCAACAGACCAAGGAAGTTTAGTTTCAAATTCAGAAACCATCGTACCTGTTGCATTTTCATTTACACCAGCTACTTTACCACCTAGGTATTGTGCTTTCAATCCGAAAGAAGGAGAGATTTGTTTTTTGATGTATGCGCTGTATCCAACATTGTGCTTCAACTTATCGAAACCATCTCTGTTGAATCCGAAGATGTTAGATTGGTTCAACACACCAGCATTGATTCCGATAGACCAGGTTCTGTATTCTGTTGAAGGACCTAAGATCGTCGTTCCATCTACTGTAGTGGTGTTTTGAGCGAATGCTGTAGTTGCAAGTAGACCTGCTACTGCAAGCATGCTAGCTTTTTTAAAGTAAAGTGTTTTCATATATGTTTTATGCTATTTTGCCATACATGACAAAATTGTTGCCAAAATGTTTGTATCCTGGCAACAATTATTTACTCGAGAAAATTTTTGTAGTTATTTTGCTATAAGAACTCTAGCGAAGAAAGTAGGGATTTGGATGTTAAATGCCAGTTTCTTAATGACATTACCCTCCGTCCACTGGCGGAAAACACTCTTTTTACTTTTTGTAAGCAATAAAATATCCACTTGCTCATCAATTAGGACGGATGTGATGCCCTGTGCAACACTTTCTTTCTTGCCCATGAACAAGGTCTGTGGTTTGATGATGTAGGAAATATCATGGATTTGCAGTTCCGATTCGATACGGTTGATCCAGTTTTTGAAATCAGCATCGATATCCTTGATGGCTCTATCGGAAGCATTCACATGGATCAAGATCAATTGATAATCTACCTTGAACAAGGGAATGGCCTGCGCTAAAGCTGTTAATTCCGCCTCTTTGAAATTACAAAGCAAGGCGATCTTGTTTTTCTTATAGGTTTTTGCAGAATCAGGAATGGCCAAAACTGGTGTTGTGGTATTCATGATCGTATCGTAGGTATTACTGCCGATAAAAACAGCTTCTAATCCAGAAGAACCTTGTGTGCCCATAACCACTGCATCATAAGCCGTTGCATTGGTTACCGCTTTGATCTCATCATAAAGATTCCCTTCTTTAAACAATCCTTCGATGCTAAGCCCAGGGAATTTAGTCCGGTATTCGTTCAACAGGTCTTCCATGTTTTGTTTGGCCTCTGGAACACGAGGGTCAATTAGAGGAGACTCTCCGGTCACATTGGCGTAGCTGTTGGAATGCTGCGAGAAAACGTGAATAAGGTCGATGCTATGTCCAGCATCCTTGGCCAATTCGCAAGCGTAGTTCAACGCTGTATTGGAATATTCAGAGAAATCAATAGGTATTAGTAATTTGCCCATGAGCTATTGTTTATAATGTTTTAAACTTTTTCAAAAAATGCAGGTTTGTTCAATTCCAGTGCGATGGCCTTGGAAACCGAAGACTTGAACAAACGTTCAAAGAATGTTTTTCGGCTTGGAGTAACCAGGATGATGCTTGGGTTGACCTGGTCGATGAGGTTGTTCACCACTTCTGGCACGGTATCCAAGGATTCATCATCGTTATGAACCTGTTCAGAAATACTGTTCACATGACCAATACCCACCATTTCACGGATGTTGAACGCCCAAGAATTCAAGGTATCATCCACATTCTGTTTCTTGTTGCTATCCTTGAATACATGGATCAAGGTTAGTTCATCCACGTTGGCGATCCATTTCATGTAGGCTTTTAAGGTGTCCAATTCCTCAGGTTTGAAATTGGTCAATAAAGCCACATGTGTATTGTCCAATTGGGTAGGTTTATTAGGAATAACCAAAACCGGGATTTCAGATTTGGCAGCCACCGCAAGGGTGGTACTTCCATAGTAGATCGGTTTATGCTGGCTTTCGCCGGATGCACCCATGATGATCATGCCATAATTGTTGTTGCTGGATAATTCGGTCAGCTTATCGATGATCAGGCTGCGGGAGCATTCAAAGGTAATGGAAAGACCAGGGTGTCGCTGCAGTAATTCATCCTTCAATTCCTGGATAGATTCATCTGCTTTGAGCGTCGGGTCATTCGGTTCTTGCGCTCCTTCATCCAATACCGAAGAAGTGGTGTAGCTATGTAATAAATGTATGCCGTAATCTTTGGATT
Organism: Sphingobacterium sp. CZ-2; assembly: GCF_004526235.1. Classification (GTDB taxonomy): domain Bacteria; phylum Bacteroidota; class Bacteroidia; order Sphingobacteriales; family Sphingobacteriaceae; genus Sphingobacterium; species Sphingobacterium tenebrionis. The sequence continues at coordinate 2,613,171 of NZ_CP038159.1, forward strand.
CCGCCAGTTCACAAGCGTATTCTGCAGCGTATTTTGCATTGCTGGAGAAGTCCGTTGGAACGATAATGGTCATCTTCATGTATTTCGAGTCTATGTTTTTCAGTGTTTAAATTTACTAAAATTATCCCTATTTTTAGTAGTTTTGCGTTAAAATTCATATATCATCACCAATGACAAGTAGAGAAATTCGTCAGGCTTTTTTAGATTATTTCAAGAGTAAAGGACATCAGATTGTTCCATCGGCACCAGTAGTGGTAAAAAACGACCCCACCTTAATGTTCACGAACGCGGGCATGAACCAGTTCAAGGATTTGTTTTTAGGGGAGGCCGCCATTAAATACCCACGTGTGGCCGATACGCAACGTTGTCTTCGTGTATCTGGAAAGCATAACGATTTGGAAGAGGTGGGGATAGATACCTACCACCATACCTTGTTTGAAATGCTAGGGAATTGGTCCTTTGGCGATTACTTCAAGAAAGAGGCGATTGCTTGGGCTTGGGAACTGTTGACCGAAGTATTCAAACTGGATAAGGACCGTCTATACGTGACGATTTTTGAAGGTGATGCTGCTGAAGGTTTGGAGCGGGATATGGAGGCTTATGATTTCTGGAAGGAACTGATTGCAGAAGATCGCATCCTTCTTGGAAACAAAAAAGATAATTTCTGGGAGATGGGTGACATGGGGCCATGTGGTCCATGTTCCGAGATCCATTACGATATGCGTCCGGATTCGGAACGCGCAGTTGTTGCTGGTCAGCAATTGGTGAATGCGGATGATCCGCAGGTGATCGAAATCTGGAACTTGGTATTTATGCAGTTCAACAGGCTGAAAGATGGTTCGTTGGTGCAATTGCCAGCGAAACATGTAGATACAGGGATGGGTTTCGAGCGTTTGGTTCGTTGTATCCAAGGAAAATCTTCCAACTATGATACGGATGTGTTCCAACCATTGATCCAGTTTCTCGTGGAGAAATCCGGGATTGTTTATGGAGCAGATGAAAAAACGGATATCGCGATGCGCGTATTATCCGACCATATCCGTGCGGTGAGCTTTGCCATTGCAGATGGACAATTGCCATCCAACAATAAGGCAGGTTATGTAATCCGTAGGATATTGAGAAGAGCCGTTCGCTATGCCTATACCTTCCTGAATTTCAAAATACCGTTTATCCATGAGTTGGTGCCCGTTTTGGCGGAGCAGTTCAAAGGGGTGTTTGATGAACTATACCAACAGCAGGATTTCGTGGAGAAGGTCGTTTTGGAAGAAGAAGTATCTTTCTTGCGTACCTTGACCGCGGGTATACAACGATTTGAAAATTATATTGAAACCAATTCAAATATTGATGGCAACTTTGCTTTCGAGCTGTTTGATACCTTCGGATTTCCGATCGACTTGACCGAGCTATTGGCAAGAGAAAAAGGGCTTTCGGTAGATATGGACGGTTTCCAAAAGGCATTGACTGCCCAAAAAGAACGCTCTCGTGCGGCTACGGCCATTGATACGGGCGATTGGGTACTGGTAAATGAAGATCAGGAAAGTGAATTTGTGGGCTATGATCAATTGACAAGCCAAACAGAGATCCTGAAATATCGTAAAGTATCCGCCAAAGGAAAAGAACAATATCAATTAGTGCTTGCCGAAACACCTTTTTATGCAGAAGGTGGTGGTCAGGTAGGCGATACAGGTTATTTACGCTCGCTTGAATCTAACGAGAAGGTAGCAATCGTGGATACGAAAAAAGAGAATGGCCTGTTCATTCATTATACAGATCAATTGCCGACCAGTTTGGAAGGTGGTTTTGAAGCTGTAGTGAATGTGTCGAAAAGGAAAGATACGGAAGCGAATCACTCGGCAACCCATTTGATGCATGCGGCACTGAAGCAGGTATTGGGCGAGCATGTCAACCAAAAGGGATCGTTGGTATCACCGGATGTGCTGCGTTTTGACTTTTCCCATTTCTCCAAATTGAGCTATGAGGAGATCAAACAGATCGAAGATATCGTAAATGCGAAGATCAGGGAGAACATCCTGTTGAAAGAGGAACGCAATGTGCCGTATCAGAAAGCGATCGAATCGGGAGTTACTGCATTGTTCGGTGAGAAATATGGTGATCATGTACGTGTGATTACGTTTGATGATGCATATTCCAAAGAACTTTGTGGTGGTACGCATGTAAAAGGAACGGGAGAGATCGGTTTCTTTAAGATCATGTCGGAATCGGCTGTTGCAGCAGGAGTAAGACGGATCGAGGCTATTACTGGTACCAAAGCGGCTCAGGTAATCCGTGAATATTTTGAATTGATGGGTAATTTCAAGGAATTATTGAACAATCCAAAAGATTTTGTTTCGGCTTTAAGCAAAGTGATCGATGAAAATCATTCCTTGAAGAAAGAGATCGAAAATTACATCAAGGAGAAATCCCAAGGATTGATGAATGATCTGAAATCCAAATTAGAGCAGATTGATGGGGTGAATTATTTGGCTACCGTAGTAGAATTGCCGAATGCCGATGCGGTAAAAACATTGGCATACACCTTAAAAGGTGCCGTTGATAACCTGTTTTTGGTATTGGGTGCTGATTTTGATGGAAAACCAAGCTTAACGGTGATGATCTCTGATGGTTTGGCTAAAGAAAAGGGATACCATGCCGGAAATATCGTTCGCGAGTTAGCGAAAGAGATCCAAGGTGGAGGTGGTGGTCAGCCATTCTTTGCCACTGCCGGCGGTAAAGATGCCAAAGGATTGGAAAAGGCCATTGCAAAAGCAAGGGAATTCGTAAAATAAACAAGATGAATAAATTTGTAAAACATGTGGGAATATTCAGCAGTTTGCTGTTGGGGCTTTCCGCATGTTCCAATAAAGATACCATTCTGGTAACCGGAGAGATCAATAATCCGGGTAATGTAAAAGTAGTGAACTTCTTTGAGGGCGACCGGAAATTGGATTCCACCTTTATCGCAGATGGGAATCGATTCAAATTCGAAAGACCAGCTACGCAGGAACGCTTATTGACCTTGCAGGTAGGGAACAATAGGTATCCTATTATCCTGGAACCAGGGAAGGAACTGAAGTTTGTGGTAGATCTGCAACAACCGGAGACCTATGATGTTCAAGGATCTGATCTTACCCAGAAATTAAAGGAATTCGCGCCATTGAAATCGAGGATCGATTTTGTGCGGGACTCGCTGCAGCAGGTTTTCACCAAGGCTACTGCCGAAATCGGAAGTAATGAAGTGCAGAATCTCCGTGCTGAAATGCTGATGAAATTTGAGCCTTATTTCAAAGATTATACGGCTAAGGCGGTTGACTTTGCGGATAAGAACAAGGATTTGGCCGGTTTCTATGCCATGACCACCTTAGATCCTGAAATGTCGGAAAGTGAATTGATCACCTATACCGACCAGATCAAGGATCTGTTTGTGGAGAACAGGTATGTGAACGAATTCCGCGCCGAGGTGGATAAGTTAAGGAAATTGGCGGTTGGGCAAAAGGCGCCTGAAATCACGGGGTATACACCTGATAATAAAACAGTGAAGCTGTCTGATTATAAAGGAAAAGTTGTTCTTGTGGATTTTTGGGCATCCTGGTGTATGCCATGTCGGGAAGAGAACCCTAACCTGGTCAACCTTTATGCAAAATTAAAGGATAAGAATTTTACTATCCTTGGGGTTTCCTTGGATGATAACCCGGGATCCTGGATGCGCGCCATTTCGGATGATCAGTTAACATGGACAAATATCTCCGATCTGAAGGCCTGGAGTTCGCCTTTGATTATCGATTATTCCATTAAAGGGATACCAGCATCGTATATTTTGGATACCGAAGGAAAGATCATAGCCAAGAATTTAAGAGGCAAATCATTGGAAGATTTCTTAACTAAATATTTAAATTAAGAAAAAGCCATTGTTAAGTATTTTTAACCACTTAACAATTTGGTAATATTTGGTTAACTTTATTTTATGATTAAGTACATATCTTAGCAAAAAATATTCAGAATATGGCTAATAAGCAAAAGATACTGGTTGTTGATGATGAGGCAGATATAGTTGAATTAATTTCCTACAATTTAACTAAAGAAGGTTACCAGGTATTTACCGCACCAAATGGAAAAGTGGCTTTAAAAGTAGCCAAAGAATCCAACCCCGATTTAATTATTTTAGATGTGATGATGCCTGAGATGGATGGTATCGAAACATGCCGTTTATTAAGGGCTCTTCCAGAGTTCAAGCAGACCTTTATGGTATTCTTGACCGCTAGGAGCGAGGAGTATTCGGAAATTGCGGGATTTCATGTTGGGGCGGATGATTATATTGCCAAGCCGATTAAACCACGTGCTTTGATGAGCCGTATCAATGCGATCTTACGTAGAAATGCTGCGGATAACATTGATGATTCTACTACGGATAAGTTGGAGATTTCCGATCTGGTTATTGATAGGGATTCCTTCTTGGTTTATCGCGGCGAAGAAAAGTTTGTATTGGCAAAGAAAGAATTTGAATTATTATATCTTTTGGCATCTAAACCAAATAAGGTTTTTTCAAGAGAGCAGATATTAAAAGCCATCTGGGAGGATTCGGTAGTTGTTACAAATCGTACGATCGATGTGCATATCCGAAAGCTTCGAGAAAAAATAGGCGATACCTATGTAACCACTGTTAAAGGAGTGGGTTATAAATTTGAACTCGATAAATAAAATATTTTTTTAAAGAACCGAACTTCGTTCGGTTTTTGTTTTTATTAATTCTGCAATCGATTGCGCGGAAAATATTTATATTTGGCGCGTATTTAACAAGAAACTTAAATTAAAATAATCAAATATGTGTGGAATCGTCGGTTATACCGGAACGCGACAAGCCTATCCAATTGTTATTGATGGCTTAAAGAAATTAGAATATCGTGGTTATGACAGTGCCGGTGTTGCACTTCAACAAGGCGATAAATTGCAGGTGTTTAAAAAGGCTGGTAAAGTTGCAGCTTTGGAAGAATTTGTAGGCGATCAATCCACGGCTGGCACCACAGGAATTGGTCATACCCGTTGGGCAACCCACGGCGAGCCTTCAGACCGTAACGCACATCCCCATTATTCCAAATCTGGAAAATTGGCCATGATCCACAATGGTATCATTGAGAATTATGCCCAGATCAAGAACGAATTGCTGAAAGATGGCTATGAGTTCCATTCGGATACGGATTCGGAGGTTTTGTTGAATTTTATTGAAGACATTAAAGAGAACAATGATTGTAGCTTGGAAGAGGCTATCCGTATAGCCTTAAAACGCGTTACAGGAGCATATGTGATTCTTTTGATTGCAGCGGATCAACCTGATACGATCATTGCAGCGAGAAAGGGAAGTCCATTGGTGATCGGAATTGGTCAGAATGAGCATTTCTTAGGTTCTGATGCTTCACCGATGTTGGCATATACCAAAGAAGTAGTCTATATCAATGATTATGAATTGGCGATTGTAAAGCCTGACGAATTGATTCTGAAGAATCTCGGTAACGAGATCATCACACCTTTTGTTCAGAAATTAGACCTTGAATTGGCAGCGATCGAGAAGGGTGGTTTCGACCATTTCATGTTGAAGGAAATCTTCGAACAACCGATCACCATTGCGGATTCGCTAAGAGGACGTTTGGTATTGAACGAGGACCGTATTATCCTGAGTGGTATCGATGCTATCAAAGATAAATTAATGGCGGCTCGTAGGATCATCATTGTGGCTTGTGGAACAAGCTGGCATGCAGGTCTGGTTGCAGAATATGTGATCGAGGAGCTGTGCCGAATCAATGTGGAAGTGGAATATGCATCCGAATTCCGTTATAGAAACCCTATTGTTGATGCGGATGATGTGATTATTGCTATTTCCCAAAGTGGGGAGACTGCAGATACCCTGGTCGCTTTGGAAAGAGCAAAACAGCAGGGAGCGACCATTTTTGGTATTGTGAATGTGGTAGGTTCATCCATTGCGCGGATTTCCCATGCAGGTTGTTATACCCATGCTGGACCGGAGATCGGGGTGGCGAGTACCAAAGCCTATACTGCCCAATTGGCTGTATTGATGCTGTTGGCATTAAAAGTTGCCAAAGAAAAAGGTACCATATCTGCAGAACGCTTTACCGAACTATCGCAGGAATTGAACAATATTCCGGAGAAAGTTCAATGGGTATTGGACAATGAAGTGGATAATATCAAAGCGATCGCTTATAAATATAAAGATGCGCATGATGTGCTTTATTTAGGTAGAGGCTATAACTTCCCTACTGCCTTGGAAGGTGCATTAAAATTGAAGGAAATTTCCTACATCCATGCAGAAGGATACCCAGCTGCGGAAATGAAACATGGTCCAATCGCATTGGTCGATGATCAACTTCCGGTGGTGTTTATTGCAAGTAAGGATGCTTATCATGAGAAAATCGTCAGCAATATCCAGGAGATCAAAGCGCGTAAGGGAAAGGTTATTTCCGTGGTTTCGGAAGGCGATGAGATTACCCCGAGCATCTCGGATGATGTAATGTTCGTACCTGTTGTTGATGAGGTGATCGCACCATTATTGACCGTGGTTCCTTTACAGTTGCTTTCTTATTATATCGGTGTTTATCGTGGATTGGATGTTGATAAACCAAGAAATCTAGCGAAATCGGTTACAGTAGAGTAGGAGGTTTATGGGGTACATCAATAAAATTCCATTAAGCCGTATTGGATACGACTTTATTCCGCAGGCTTATCTGCCTGAAGGAAAAGATGAATATTATCTACGATTTAAACAACAGAAAAACGAAAAACAATATCGCAACCTAACGGAGGAAGAGATCCAGATCTTGGAGTCCAATAGTAATGAATCTACCAATTGGAATGATGTACTGGTGACGGATAAATTTCTTCCGCGCCAGATCAAAAGGTCCAAATTCTATGGCTTGGTCCGTATCGGTGATATGGAGGAGGTCTATCTGGAATACAGGGATATCCGTTTAGCTGTTGGGATCTATAATTCCCAAGTGATCAGTTGTGATATCGGTGACTGTGTTGTCCTGCATCAGGTGCGCTATATTGCGCATTATATTGTAGGCAATGAAGTGATCCTGTTGAATGTGAATGAAATGGAGACCAGTTCCAACGCGAAGTTCGGGAATGGGATCTTGAAGGAGGGGGATCAGGATTACAGCCGGATCTATCTGGAACTGTGCAATGAGAATGGTGGCCGATCGGTACTGCCATTTGATGGGATGCAGGCGGCGGATGTTTACCTCTGGACCAGGAACAGACAGGATAAGAAATTGCAGCAACGTTTTTGGGATATCACTAATAACGGTTTTGATACTACAAGAGGATATTATAGTGAGATTGGTGATCGTACGGTCATCAAGAATTCGCATACGATCAAAAATGTGAAGATCGGGTCTGATGCCTATATCAAGGGAATCAGTAAGCTAAAGAACCTAACGGTAAATTCTACTGCCGAAGCCTATACGCAGATCGGTGAGGGATGTGAGTTGGTGAATGGGATCATCGGCTATGGTTGCCGGGTGTTTTACGGTGTAAAAGCGGTGAGGTTTATATTATCTTCCTATTCGCAACTGAAATATGGCGCGCGTTTGATCAACTCCTTTTTGGGAGATAATTCGACCATATCCTGTTGTGAGGTATTGAATTCCTTGATCTTTCCGGCGCATGAGCAGCATCATAACAATTCTTTTCTATGTGCGGCATTGATCAAAGGACAGAGCAATATGGCTGCTGGAGCTACGGTTGGTTCCAACCATAATTCACGTGGCGCAGATGGAGAGATCATTGCAGGTAGAGGATTCTGGCCGGGCTTATGTGTCAGTCTGAAGCATAACTCCAGGTTTTCATCCTATACTTTAATTGTAAAGGGTGATTTCTTGCATGAACTGGATATCAAGATCCCTTTTTCGTTGATCAGTAATGATACGGCAAATGATCGGTTGGTGATTATACCAGGTTACTGGTTCATGTATAACATGTATGCCTTAATGCGGAATACCAATAAGTTCATCAGCAGGGATAAACGGAGTTTTAAGAACCAGTATTTTGAATATGATATTTTAGCACCGGATACGGTGAATGAGCTTTTTACTTCCCTAAAAGAGATCGAGATTGCCGTAGGGCATTCGATTAACTCTACGGATGCGATATCTTGGTTAGAAGGGGAAGGAGATTCTAAGGTGGAGATCACGCTGCAGAATGCGGAATTTTCGAAGCGGAAGGTGGTATTGATGAAGCCAAGGGAGTCTTATAAATTGTTCAGGAAGTTGATTCGATATTATGCGGTTTGTCAGATCTTGGATCAGGTTGAGCCGGAATATTTTGAAGCTTTCTGTGCCTCGATTTCGGATCTGGAGGTTAAACGGGAGGAATTTGAGAATATTGGTTCGCAGTTGATGCCGGTTTCGAAATTGGATGCGTTGTTGGGGGATATTAAGGAGGAAAGGCTTGATACTTGGACGGATATCCATCATCGGTACCATGAAATCAGTGCGGATTATTTAAAGGATAAATTGATCCATGCGGTCGCTTCCTTGCAGGAGGTGACTGCTATATCGGCTTCAAAATGGGATCGTGGTTTTTGGGAGGATGTGTTGGATGAGGCTCTGGAGACCAAGACTTGGATCTGTGAGGAGATCTATAAATCGAGGAGCAAGGATTATAGTAATCCGTTTAGGCTGATGGTTTATGAGAATGAAGAAGAGATGAATGAGGTAGTGGGAAGATTGGAGGATAATAGTTTTATCAATCAGCAAACAGCGGAATTGGAGAGATTTAAGGCTGCTGTGGATGGTATTAGAGCGGTGATAGGGATTAAGGTCGAAGAAGAGGGGTAGGAGGCAATCGCGTCATTGGGATTGAGGCCTAAGGCATTGTGTGAAGGGGGGGCATGGGATGGCATGGCATGGCAAGAAGCCCATCGCGTCATTGCGAGGAGGCACGACGAAGCAATCTTTCGTCGTGCCTTTTTTTGTTTTATTGAATGGTATTTTTTGTCGCTCTATTCGGTACTGTTTGTCATCCTAGGCGTTTCTTTTTGTCATCCTGAGCGAAGCCGAAGGATCTCTACGCTAGTGCACGAACAGATGCTTCGACTACGCTCAGCATGACAAGTTCAAAGATTGCTTCGTTCCTCGCAATGACGTGAGGATTGCTTCGTGCCTCGCAATGACGGTGGTCTCGCAATGACGTGGAGGATTGCTTCGTGCCTCGCAATGACGGGAAGAAAGGTGCAATGACGCTACTTCAGCTCCTTGATTTTTATGCTTCTAAAAGAAACATTATCTCCATGATCCTGCAGCAATATATGGCCTTGCTCTGCTTCCCCAAACCTTTCCCAATCCTTATACTTACTTCCGGCCACCAATTTCCTGAACTCTTCCGATCCCCTCACAAACTCCAACATCTTAAACCCATTCAAATAATAAGTAACCTTATTATTAGGCTCCACCACGATCCTTCCCCTGTTCCATACCCCAATCGGTTTACGAGGTCTTGGGTTCCGATCCGAAGTAATCAGATCGTATAACGACGCCAAGGTCCTATTCCCATTCTTTCCTAATTTTGCATCCGGATGCAAAGCATCATCCAAAATCTGATATTCCGGTCCAATACTCGATCCAGCAGTCTTCTCATTCAAGGTCACAAAATACTTCACCCCTGAATTCGCCCCCGGTGTCAATTTAAAATCAAAGGACAGATCAAAGGCCTTGTACTGCTTTTCCGTAATAATATCCCCACCATTCGTAGATTCTCCACCATCCGATTTCTGCACGGAGATAATCCCATCCTTGATATTCCAGCCTTTCTCCGGAAACTTACTTCCTTTCGCACTTATCCAACCAGCATGATCCTTTCCATTGAACAACAGCTTATACCCATTCGCCTGCTCATCCCTACTCAATTGATTGGCATTGGTATTCACGATATAAACCTCTTTCGGAAAAGCCTTGGGTTTCAGATTCTCCGTCTGGATTTTTATATTCTTAAAATAAACCTTCTTTCCATCCAAATTATCCGGTATGCTATGTACCTGCAGCGCAATAAACCCAGTAGCATCCAAACTATCCACTACATACGATGTCGGAACTCCATTGATCCAAGTCCTCGTCTCATTCCCAATGGCTTCAATCCGCACATGGTTGAATTCCTCCGTTTTATACGCATTCCGTGCCACTGGATTCAGATCCAATGGATATAACCATTCCCTTCTTCCTTCATCATAAATACCTCCGGTCCAGGCACGCTCCGTAGGATCGATTTCTACTTGCCGACCATACACCCTTCCTCTGCCATTATTCCCTTTAGGATCGATATGACTCCGCGTCTGAATGCCCGAATTGGTACTATTCCCTTCCAGTTTAACATCCAACTCCAGGATAAAATCGCCATATTCCCTATCCGTAACCAAAAAAGAATTAGGTGTTTTCTTGGTCATCACCCCTACGATACTATTATCTTCTACCAAATATTTGGCATTACCGCCGGCTGTTTTCCAGCCACTAAGGTCTTTGCCATTAAACAAGTCTTTCCAATTGCCGCTGCCACCTGAAGATTTGGTCGTACTGCAGGAAATGCCTACCGAAGATAATCCAAGAATTAAACAGGAGCTAAAAAATAGGCTACGAGGTCTTTTTAGATTTAACATGAGAATATGTGTAACAGGTTTATGATTATGTCAACAAATGATACCGAAATTAGGATTTTTTTTTAATTTTAAGATATAATCATAAAATTAACATAAACCTAGACGTTCAAATGATGAACCATCATTTTTCCCGAAGAAGTTTTATTAAGAAGTCGGTAATTGCTGGGGGAGCAGTAACATTGGCCCATAGTGGCATCGGCAATATCTTAATGGCCAAACCCAATGAGCGCGTTAATTTAGCGGCTGTAGGGATTGGAAACAGGGCTGCGGAGATTCTTTTGGAATTCCACAAGACCGGGCTTTGTAATATTGTGGCGCTTTGTGATACCGATATGGGTGCAAAGCATACTCAGGCAATTCTAGAGAAATTTCCGGAGGTTCCTCGCTTTCAGGATTTCCGCGTGATGTTTGATAAGATGGGGAATCAGATCGATGCGGTATCCGTCGGAGTGCCCGATTTTTCGCATTTCCCGATTACCATGATGGCCCTGGATCTGGGTAAGCATGTATATGTAGAAAAACCAATGGCAAGGACGTTCCAGGAAGTGGAACTGATGATGGCCAAAGCAAAGAAAAACCCTAAATTGGCGACCCAAATGGGTAACCAGGGACATTCAGAAGCCAACTATTTCCAATTCAAAGCGTGGAAGGATGCAGGCATCATTGAGGATGTAACACAGATTGTAGGGCATATGAACATGCCTAGGCGTTGGCATGGCTGGGATGTGAACATGAAGAATTTTCCCACGGCAGAACCAATTCCAAGTACATTGGATTGGGAACTGTGGCAGATGCAGACTTTAGGACATAATTACAACAAGGATTTTATCAACGGCCAGTGGCGTTGCTGGTTTGATTTTGGAATGGGAGCCTTAGGTGACTGGGGAGCCCATATTTTGGATACCGCCCATGAGTTTTTGGACCTGGGCTTACCATCGGAAGTTTCGGCCATAAAATTGGATGGTCATAATTCTTTCTTTTTTCCGATGTCTTCTACTTTAAAATTCAGTTTCCCGAAACGTAAGCGCATGCCTGCTTTGGATATCATGTGGTATGATGGTCTGGATAACCTGCCGCCTATTCCCAATGGGTATGGCGTTTCTGGTCTGGATCCCAATATTCCGCCACCAAGTACCGGAAAAATGGAACCTGCCAAATTGAATCCTGGTAAAATAATATATTCCAAGGATTTAACGTTCAAAGGAGGGTCCCATGGTAGTACATTGAGTACCATTCCAGAGGAAAAGGCGCAAGATATGGCATCAAAATTACCGGAAGTAGCGAAATCGCCTTCCAACCATTTTGCGAATTTCCTGAAAGCCTGTATGGGGCAGGAAAAAGCGCGTTCGCCTTTTGAAATTGCTGGGCCTTTAAGCCAAGTGTTCTGCTTGGGCGTAATAGCACAAAGATTAAACACGACATTTAAATTCGATCGGGAGAAAAAAGAGATCGTGAATGATAAATTTGCGAATGCGCTCCTGATGGGGCCACCACCTAAAAAAGGTTGGGAACAATATTATATCGTATAAAAAAAACAATAAATAAGAGATGATCAAACAATTAGCTTATGGACTAGCATTTACAGGGATGTTAGGAATGACATTAACATCATGTAATTCTGGTGCGCAAGAGAAAAAAGAAGAAGAAGTGCATAATCCAGCCTCACAAACCATTCCAGAAGAATCCAAAGACCTTTTGGGAAGATGGGATTTGACCGTTGATAAAGGTGGAAATCAAGTTCCTTCCTGGATTGAAATCAAATTATCCGGTTTCTCTACGTTGGTAGGATATTGGGTAGGGGATAGTGGCAGTAGCCGTCCAATCTCACATATAAAATTGGCCAATGGAAAGTTCACTTTTGCCATTCCTCCACAATGGGAAGGTGGTGAAGGTGATTTCGTTATTGAAGGAGAATTGGCCGCTGGCGAACTGAAAGGTACGATTACCTCGAACAAAGGCGAAAAGTATAGCTTTACAGGTGTTAAAGCGCCTTATCTTGTACGTGCGAATGCACCTACTTGGGGAACTCCAGTGGAACTGTTTAATGGTAAGGATCTGACGAATTGGAAACCATCGAATGAGAACAATAAATGGGTAGTAAAGGATGGTATCCTGACCAATGAAGCAGCTGGTGCCAACCTGATCACCGAGCAGAAATTTGATGATTTCAAGATCGATGTGGAGTTTAGGTATCCAGAAGGCAGTAATTCAGGCTTATACTTAAGAGGTCGTTACGAAGTTCAGATCGAGGACTCTCCTAAAGATAGACATCCTGGAGCCTTGTTTTTTGCAGGTGTTTATGGTTTCTTAGCGCCAAATGAGATGGTGGCTTTGGGACCCAATGAATGGCAGAAAATGGAAATTACCTTGGTTGGAAGATTGGTGACCATCGTAGCGAATGGAAAAACGGTGATCAGTAATCAGGAAATCCCTGGAATTACGGGTGGCGCGTTGGATAGCAAGGAAGGCGAACCTGGACCGATTTATATCCAAGGTGATCATGGACCAATAGAGTTCCGCAAAATCACGATTACCCCCGCTAAATAATCAATTTATATGTCAGAAAAACTGCCTTTATAATTCCAATAAAGGCAGTTTTTTTGAACAAATACTCCTGGTTTTTGTTCTATTATACAAAATCTTGTATAATCTTCAATAATAATTTCAGATGGACTATCTCAAAATTCCCAAATATTTTGCCTCGAGTATGTTAATTTACTTTGCCATGAACAATCCTCTCTCTGCCCAGAATAAAGACTTAAATAATCTAAAGGATCCCAGATTAGAAGTGGTTTCTTCTTTTGATAAATCGCAGCCCATAGGTGTTTCCGTCAGTTCGGATAATCGGGTGTTTGTTTCCTTCCCAAAAAGAGAGCCTTATACTATGGGTTTGGCCGAAATCGTGAATGGTAAGCGTACTGCTTTTCCTTCTGCTAAAAATGGCAAGGATCCTATCCTGAAACAAACTGATTTTATCAATGTTCAGGATATTTATGTAGATACAAAAGATGTGCTATGGGTACTGGATTCAAAACCTGCCTCCAACAGCTCCATTTTTGGAAAAGGAAGTTCAGATGAAAAAGAAGGTGGTAAATTCACCCTTTATGGAATCGACCTTGCTGATCAGAATGCGGTTTCTAAATATGTATTTGAAGATTTGGACAAGGAAAAGTCTGCTTTGAATGATGTTCGGGTGGATACAGAAAAGCACATGGCTTACTTTTCAGATCCGGGTCAAGCGGGAATTGTGGTGTTGGACTTAAAAACAGGCAAGACAAGGACCGTGCTCAAAAACAGCCGATTTACGAAGGCAGATCCGAAGGTTGTTCTTTCTTATCAGGGCAAGGAAATGCGGGATGCGAAAGGCAATCCATTCAAATCGAATGTGAATGGAATTGCATTGACAAAGGATAATAAATGGTTCTATTTTAAACCCATCAATGCCCATCATCTCTATCGAATAGAAACGAAATATTTGGGGGATACAGAATTATCTGAAAAAGAACTAATCAGTAAAGTAGAAGATATGGGGGAAGTTGGCATTACACATGGTTTGGTAGCGGATAAGAAAGGAAATATCTATCTGACGACTTCCTTGGATTACTCGATCAGAAGATTGACTCCAGAAGGAGATTTAGAAATGGTCGTTCAGGATAGTAGATTGATCTGGCCAGATTCGCTAGGTGTAGGATCTGATGGATATCTTTATTTCTCCTGTGCGCAGATGCAGTTGCTTCCAAACTGGAATAATGGTGAGGATAAGGTAGAATACCCTTTCCAGGTGTATCGCGTTAAGGTGTTATAGGGAGTTTTTAACAGTTAAATTAACTGAAGGATCTATTTTCTTAAACACCGATTTGTACAACAACAATATCTTCGTTTTGATAGGATGGGTGGTAATGGCTAATGGAACCGGTACTTTTATAGTACTGCAATTCTTCATAAACCATCTTTTTTAATATTCCCTTACCTTTACCATGGATAAATTTGATCTCGGGATAGCCCCAATAGATTGCGGCATCCAGCATTTCTCTCAAATGATCTAGGCTTTCCGCCAATAACTCATCAATTTCGTAACTATCTAAATCGCCGATAAAAGCCTCAGCATGCAAATCGACAGTTTTAGGAGGACGGGAAAGGGATCTAGCCATGGAATGGGAAATAGCTAATTATTGTTCGTTCAGGATTCCGGGTACCAATGCTTTTGCTGAATCAATCTTTTCGGATTCCAATAACGCGATATAATTTTTTAGGCGCTGATAGGTTTGCGATTGCGGTGCAAAATCTTCCAGGTAGTTATAGGCATCCTGAAAATAAGCGGCTATCTGTTCACTTTCAATGGCCGGAGTGTTGTCCATACCAATGGTAAGGGTAGTAAAATACCTGTTGTATTGCTCTTTTGCCTCTTGCCCTACAACGGTGTTTTGTGTTGCTTTTGAGAAATCTTCCCACCAGATCACCCTTTGCACCAAAGATTGGTAGGGAATGGCGATGGCCGCATCTTCCGCATACCCCTCCATATTCTCTTTTCCTAATTGCTGAAGGTAGATTTCGAAGTTGGAAGAGATATAAGGGTAAAACTGTTCCTGAAGGTAGAATGGGTTTTGTTGAAGGCTGAACATCCCTTCTGATTGCCTTACGCGGAAGCCGTTGCTATTGATGGCTTTATAAACAGATTCCAATTCTGATGGAACGGATTTCTTTCCGCCATCAAATTCAATTCCCACTAAGGATTCATAATTTGTTTTATCATCGAATACATTCCGATTGGCATAAAGGGAAACTTTATCCAAGTAGTCCAAGATGATGGAAACGCCTTGATCATTCATCAAGGTATCCTCCTTATCTTCGAAAAGTTCCTTGAATTTTGCAGTGACCTTGCTTACGCTGTTCACATCGCTTGAATCCAATGCCAGGATAAAGTCTTCTAGTTTTTCTGCTTTGGTAAGTACGTGTTCTTTTCCATCAACGATTCGGATATCCGAAGAGTCCGTTTTGTTCTCATTGTTGGACACACAACTTGCAAAAAATAATACAAGCATTATACACCCTATGCTGAATCTCATGTCTTTCAATTTTATTATGTTTCAAACTTCGGTTAATTATCTACAGCATCCAAATTTTACCATCAATTCTTATGTCTTATTAACAACAATTATACATGGGGATTTGTGTTAGTTTATTGAATATTTGTATAAAGAGGATAGGTTTTAGGGTTTGATGATTGTGAATGTTAAATTATTGTCCAACTAATCAAGGGATTAATTTAATGTTTTAATGAGGGGCTTGAAGGTGACGGGTAAAGATTGTATATTTGTGCCACACAAAACAAAGGTGATACCTTTTCGGGGTGTAGCGTAGCCCGGTATCGCGCCACATTTGGGATGTGGAGGTCG
Source organism: Sphingobacterium sp. CZ-2 (assembly GCF_004526235.1). GTDB lineage: Bacteria > Bacteroidota > Bacteroidia > Sphingobacteriales > Sphingobacteriaceae > Sphingobacterium > Sphingobacterium tenebrionis. The sequence goes on from NZ_CP038159.1 coordinate 2,629,224, forward strand.
TAGGTTCGAATCCTGCCACCCCGACAAAAGCCACTGATAATCAGTGGCTTTTTCTTTTTTCGGACACATTTCGGACAAATTATATCTGAATATTGATTATTCAATAACCTAAGCAAAGTTAAGTTAAGCTAGAAGAATAACCCTTCTTAAAGAATGATTGGAGCATAATGCTTGTTTCTACAGAGCGTGAAAAGTTCATCTTATTCTTATAAAAAATCAAGAGGGCTAGGAGTCTTTTGCTTGTCTATGTCAGTGATATGAGTGTAGATCATAGTCGTTTTTATATTTTCATGACCCAATAACTCTTTTACAATTCGGATATCGATACCTGATTGGATTAAATGTGTGGCATAAGAATGTCGCAATGTATGTACAGAGCCTTCCGACTGAACATTTGCTTTGATCAATGCTTTTTTCAGAATCAACTGTACACTTCGTTCGCTATACTTGCCACCCTTCTCACCTTCGAAGAGGTACTCCTTTGGCTTGAATGCTTGATAATAATGTCTCAAAGTCGCCAGCAATTTGTCTGGTAATGATACAATCCGATCTTTATTACCTTTGCTTTGATGGATTCTGATAATTCCATCGGAAGATTTTATGTCTTTGATTTTGAGATTCAACAGTTCGCTAAGACGTAGTCCACAACTATAGATTGTCATCAGAATAGCCTTGTGTTTTAGATTTTGAGTGCTGTCGAGAATATTTCTTACTTCTTCTTTTGAAAAGAATTTAGGTAATTTAGAAAATGAGCGTTTCGGGTATAAGTAATCCAGTTGGATTTTTTTGTCCAATATCAGTTCGTACATCTTCTTGATTGCGCCCACTAATCCTTTTTGATAGGAAACACTAATTTTCCCATTTTGAACTTTTTCGTTTATAAACGCCTCAATATCTGACAGTGGAATTTCTTCAAGGGAGGGATATTTGCTAACATGTTTAAGAAATATACTAGCGTAATCCTTGTACGATCTAATGGTATTGCCAGCATATCTCTGCATCAGCAATCTCTTTTCGAAGGTTTCAAGTATGATTTCGCTATTCATATCAGGGAAATAGTATTTTATAATATTTTGTTTCGCTATTTGTGCGGTTTTATTTTTTAAATACAAATATATCAATATCTTATGTAGAAAGAAAAGTCAAATAACGAAACACGTATATAGGGCTGGTTAAGCGAAATTTTCCGTATATTCGTTTCGTTAAAACAGATGTTGTACGACATAGTAAAACCGAACCAAACAAAATGAAAGTCAGAGAAGAAAAGTTAAGAACAATTATAGAATGGTCGGAGAAAAACGAAGATGTAAGAGTTCTTCTTCTGACAAGTTCACTTGTAAATCCTTTAGCACTTGTTGACGAATTTAGTGATTTAGACATTGAATTTGTTTTTGAGGATAATACAAATTACATTTCAGACAAAAGCTGGACGCTTAAATTCGGAAATCCAATTGCTATGATTGAAGAAGACGAAAGTTGTTTTAACCATAAACACGCAATGAAAATGCTACTTTATGAAGACGGTGTGAAAGTAGATTTTAAACTTTACAGCAAATCAAAATTTATAAAGGAAACGCAAGAGAAAGAATTACCAGAAGATTGGGATATTGGTTATAAAATTTTAATTGATAAAGATGGTATTACAAAGCAAATGCTGAAACCAACTTATCAAATTTCCATTATCAAAAAACCGTCTGAAAAAGAGTTTCAAAATCTAATAAACGATTTTTGGTGGGACACAACTTACGTGGCAAAGTGTCTTGTGAGAGATGAAATATTCTATGCGAAATTTATGTCGGAAACCGTTATTCGCACAGAATATTTAATTCCTTTAATTGAATGGCACATTGCAAGTGAACACAATTGGAACATAACGACCAATAAATATGGACGACTTTTCAAAAAGTATCTTAACCAGGAAATGTGGGCTAAAACAGAACAAACATTTTCAGGGAGCGATATAAAGGAAAATTGGACTGCTCTATTTTCAATGACTGATTTAGTTTCAGAAATAGGAACTGAATTGTCAAAAAAATTAGAGTACAAATACCCGGATAAATTAGAAAATGACATACGAAAATATTTAGCTGGACTAAAACCCAAAACATAACTACGTCGTACAACATCGTATTGGCAATAGGCGGGCTGAACGGCTTCGTATCAACGGAAGTGCAAAATTCAACTTCTGTTCTTTGATTAAAGTTCAGTGCTAAAAATCCCGCCCATCGCCAATACGCGGCACGTTAGCGGAAATTTTAATGAGACTCGATATGGAATACAACTTTAGAGATAAAAATTACAAGGTTTCTAAATTCAAGACTTTTTTAACAAATGAACTTAAAAAACAAGAAATTGAAACTGTTTATCAATTCTTACTTGAATTTATTCAAAGTAATGACTTCGAATATAAAGATATGTTGTCAATTTTAAGTAGATATATAGATTACTCACATAAATTTAATGTTATAGAGGTAAAAATATATGAATTTGTAAATTACAATCTTGAAAAATATGCAGATAAAGATAAAATCGAAAATGTGTTACCAACATCTAATTTGATTTATCAAATTAGCGCCGATTATTCATTAAAATTTATAGATGAAAATCTTGACAAGATTTATAACAACACAAAAGAGAAAGTCGAAATTTTATTATTCAAAGCTGATATATTAATTGAAAGAAAGGAATTTGATAAAGCATTTTCATTATTGCGAGACTGCTCTAACCAAAGTTATGATCTATACATTTTCGATTCCCTAGAATTAAAAAGGACTATATACGAAAAGATGGCAATCATTGGAGAGTTAGAGAAAAAAAGTGATGTAGCAATAAACTATTACATCTATTATAGTGCTTTCCAAGCAAGTTTGGAGTTTCTCCACTTTCCCTATTTAAATACTTATCGAAATTTTAGAATACCCTATTCAATCATAGAAAATCCGAATGATGAAATAATTTCATTAGGTCATCATTTAGATAATAGAAATTTAAATATTAATGAATTCAATAGTTTTTTGCAAGAAATTTATAAAGTTGAAATTCCAAGAGCATTTAAACTAGAAAATCTTGATATTGATACATTTAGTGTTTCTGACTCTCCGATAAAGGAACTCACCTATTATTCAAACTATGTTATGAATCTAAATGTTCAAGAATTGGTCTCAACAATAGAATTCATTGTAGCGCAAAAAATAAAAAACTTCCGCTAACAGTGTATTGGCAAAAGACGGGGTGAATATTGTCTTTGAGAATTCAGTTAACAAAACCCGCAAAATTGCTTTTCATATTTCTTTTTTTCGTAAATTAGAAATCTGAAAAAGCATTTTGCTCAGGTTCGGTTTCCTTTGAAATTTTCTGCAAGGTAGCCCGTCCTTCGCCAATACTTTTTCCGTTAGCAACCATTTTAAAACAATCGAACAAAGAAAATGACACTTGGCGAAAAAATAAGTTTACAAAGAAAAAGCAAAGGCTTTTCACAGGAGTCACTTGCTGATAATTGTGGAATTTCAATACGCACTGTTCAAAGAATAGAAAACGGTCAAACCACCCCAAGACCGTACACCTTAAAAGTAATCGCTGATTTTTTGGATTTGCCTGAAGAAAAATTGGAATTTAAGACCAACCCTGAATTGCCAAAAGAAAATCTGTCAAAAATCAACTTAATTAATTCTTCAGCACTATTAGGTATTTTGATACCCTTTTTAAATATTATTATTCCTACAATTTTGTGGAGGCAGAACAAGGATAACCTTTTAGTTAATCAAAAAGGACGAAAAGTTATTAGTTTTCAAATATTGTGGTTTATCTTCTCATTAACAATTTTGTTAGTAACACATTTTCTGCATTATAAGATAACAGGGCAATTTGTATCTGGTCGAATTCCGATGGTGGTAATTGCCTATATAATCCTTCTGATGATTAATGTGTACTTCATTATCAAAAACGCTACACGACTAAAGGAACAAAACACTGAAATCTACCCTTCAATTCCTAATATATTGTAAATTAAGCAATTGTCGTAAAAATGACGCAGTAATGACGTAGCGGAAGAGGTTTATTAAGGATAATTTTGTCCGAAAATAAATCTTTTATAAAATGAAAAAAACACTTTTAGTTTTAATTGCTATAACACTCATATCAGCAATCTCTATAGTTCTGTTTTCCTATTTAACAGGTAGCCCATCCTATCCTAAATCTGTTGTTCAAACTACAATTCATTCAAAAATATTGAATGAAGACAGGGAAATCATCATCCATCTTCCGAGATATTACGACAAGAACAAGGATTATCCTGTAATATACGTACTTGACGGAAGTTCACAGGACAAACACATAGCCAATAAGTTCGACATTTTATCAACGGCTGGTTATATTCCTGAAACGATTGTTGTAGGGCTTCCAAATGTGAGTGGAAAAGGGAGACAAAGAGATTATACGCCACCTTATATGAGAATGGATATAGACGAAAAAAACAGTCCATTAGGAAAAGCAGACTACTTTTTATCATTTATGGAAAAAGAGCTTTTCCCATATATAGAGAAAAATTATTCGGTTTCAAAAATTCGTTTACTTGCAGGAAATTCAAGAGGCGGACTTTTAGTAATCTACTCTCTGCTTTACAAACCTGATTTATTTGCAGGTAGGTTTTGTTTTAGCCCTGCTTTGTGGAGAGACGATAACTTAATTGTGAAAAAAACTTCGGACTTTCTTGCAGAAAACCAAAATTTGAACTCATTTCTGTATTTGAGCATCGGGGGCGAAGAAAATGACAAAATGAAAAGTGGATACACGGAAATGATTGAAACATTGAACCATGAACAAAACAAACAATTGGTTTGGCATTCAGACATCACCAAAAATGCAGACCATCAAAATAACGCTGAAATATCTGCATCTATTGCAATCAGAAAATGGTTTGACTTTTTAAAAGCAACGGAATAAAAACGGTTGCTAACATCGTATTGGCAATAGTGGGGCTGACAGTTGTAAACTCAACATTTGTAATTCTATTGTGCATTTGTGCATATGTTGGGCTGACGTTTTTCAAATACCCCACCATCGCCAATACGTAGCCGTTATTCAACCTCTTTTAGCTTTTTGATTTCTTCTCGCCTCCTATCTATACTGTATAATAGTTTGTTTTCCTCTTCTCTTTTAATCACCAAATCGTGGAATTTATCAGAGTTTAGAGAGTATGCGGAATCGATGTGCGCAGTAATATCTGGCATTTCCAAAGTCATCATCCGGTAACGAAGTTCATACGATGTCTTATCACCGATCTGTCGATCCTTTTCCAGTAACATACCTAATCCCAATGAAATAATGACCGAAAATAATATCATGATAATAATCACGGGTGTGGATTTAAGGTCAACACCGTAAACGTGTTTTATATTCACGCTGTCGGGTATCTTGGATAATTTGGCAACTATTTCATTTTCCTTTTCAGTCAATATTGAAAGGTGTTTGCGTGTTGCTTCGGAACTCCTGTTTGCTAAATCTTCCAAAGAGCCGTAATCCTTGATGATCTTGGATAAGATGTCGTGTTCCTGTTTGATAAAGGCTTTTATCTGGGTTAGATGTTCCTGATCCTTTGCACGCATATCGTGAAATTCCTGCATCGCTTTTTCATTTGCCGAGAGCAACGATACAATGGTCGGCATGATGCGTACAATATCCTCCGTAATGAGGTCTGTGTTCTCCTGTAGGGAATCGACCTGCTGTTTGATGTTTTCCAGTTCTGTCTGCATAATTTCTAACGTTTTAAATTACTGTTCTTTTTCTTTTTTCGCTTTTTGATAAAGGGATCTTTCTGTTCTGGTGTAATTTCGGGGATCGAGAATAAAGCGGATGCTATATCACCGATAGTTTCGCCGATACTGGTATCTGTCAGGTGACCTGTCGAAACGTTGCTTTCCACCTTGTGGAATTGTTCCTGTACGTTATCGATCCCGTTCAATGCCTTGTCGATCTGTCCGAAGCTCAACGAACGGTCTACGGCAGAACCCTGAAATACCTGTCCGTTCTTGGAAAATGAAACGCCCTGTATTTCATCTGTTCCCGACCGGTACTTAAACTGGATTTCCACACCCCTGTACCGTATATAGTTTTCCAGTTCAGCCCAGTTTTTGCTGTGGCGTAGACCTGCCTTGACAGTATCGTAAATCTGGTATCTTGTCCTGTCGTTACCTTTGAGCCGTCCTCTGTTGACATTCTCTTTGCCCTCGGACTGCTTGAAGCCATACATGGCATTGAGTTCCTTACAGGCTTTAAAGCTCTTGTACCTCCCATTGCTGTTGGAGATAGTCTTGCCATAATCGTTCACACGGTTGTAAATGATGTGGATGTGATCGTGTTTGCGGTCATGATGTCTGACCATCAGACACTGTGTATCCTTGATCCCCATTTTGGAGAGATACCGCTTGGCGGATGACACCATGATGTCCTTGTTCAGCATGTTCTTGTCATCGGTATTCCATGAGAGAATAATATGCCCGACTGCCTTGCCCAATCTGGGGTTCAGCATCCGCTGAAAATTAAAATCCTGTGCAATGGTCTTAGCCGAATCCGTCCGCAGTCCGTTAGCGTGGATGATCTCACTGTCTTTTTTCAGCACATACCCCACACATCCGCCGAATGATTTCCCCTCAATTATCTTCGCTATCATGGCGCAGTAGTTTATCGATACAATGGTTGATGTGGCTGATCGTATTCCGGCACTCCGTTGCCACGTCAAGCAATCCTGTTTGGTGGGCTTTCTTTGTCAACTGGTTGAGGTTGTTCGAAGCTCCTGTGATTGCCCTGAACGCTTTCAACTGTTCTTGTGTAAACCTCGGCACGATCTTGCGAAGGATCGCACTTTTACGTACCCATTCTGATTTGCTCATGCCTGCGGTTTCTGCATTATGCAGAACCTTTTTATGTTCCGTTTCATCGAAACGGACATTGATCCTAAACCGCTTTTTATTTTCCAGTGCGGGTCTACCGCCTTTGTTCTTTGTGTCTGTCATGATGTTCTTTTTTCGCTGCGACCATCGGGAGCTTATCGGTTTTGGGGTCACCAAAACACAACCTTGCTTCTTACCTATTCGATAACTTTCTCCCATTTTGTGTTTTGTTGTTTTCATCTCTAATTAAGGTCTGGATGAGATAGTCATTGACATCTTTTATTTCACAATTCTTTATCTGCAATTTTTCCATTCCATTTTTTAAGACATGTGTGTTTTCAAAATGACTTCTTAAAAAATTATAAGCATTTAAACCGCTCATATCTGCGTCCATATAACTTGTTATGATATTATGTCGCTGGAGGAACGGGAATGATTTTTGGAGGTTCGCTGTCGTGTTTAGGATACAGTAATTGGCGTCTAAATACGGCTTACCAGCGTTCTTTTTTAAAGTCATATAGGAAAGCCAGTCGGTAAACCCTTCAAGCAATACAACGTCCTTATTGCTATTGTCAATTGTGGTAATATCCTTAGTTAGTAGCGAACGTTTGTCGTAGCTGTTGCGCAGTTCGAACCCACCTGAATCATTTTTGAAGCATACTGCAAAAAATATCTGTCCTTTTGCTGTACGATAATAGATTTCCTGACAATAGTTTGTGGCAATTTCTAAATCTATTTTACGAACATTAGTCAGGTAATCCGTTAGTGCTTTGTTTTTGAGAGGTTTTACAGCGAGTATGGTGTAACTCCGATCATTTTCATCTTGGATGATCGGAGTTTTGTCTAATACGGTTTGCTGGTGAAAAGAAAAGATATTTTTTCTTTCATCAGCCCAATCTAATATTGTTGATAGGTTATCTGTATTCAAAAATTTCATAAGAAAATCGATGTTGTTACCACCGTAACCTTCCGAATGAGAATACCAGATGTTTCTATGAATGTCAATTTTTGTTGAAGGTGTTTTTTCGTTACCTCCATTGAACGGGTTTTTGAGCCATGCTTCACGGCTGTTTAATTTGGTACATGGTATCTGTAGGTGTTGTAAAATAGATGTTAGCGGTATTCGTTTTAATTCATCACATGTCATAATCATAATTTTTATATAGGTTTAGTTTAGTCTATTACTATATAGGGGCAGACTAAACTAAACCTGTTTTTAATAGTAAAATTCAGGGTTGAATCTGTAGATCTTGTCATTCTTAATGATCATCCTTTTGTTTTCCAAAAAAGTCTTTAACTGTTTGGCTTTATTGATTCCGAAATTGAATCCTTTGGATAAATAAGCATCCCTTAATTTGGTTATATACTCTTCGTAGGTACAGTTGATCTCGCCATCCTTGAACATTTCCTGTAGTACTTCACGGTGATTTTCTTCGGAAAGCTCCTGATAGCTGAATCCTTTTCTAGATTTGAGATTTGTTGTGTCAAAGTTCTCGTCTAGTACGGGTATGCCATCATCGATAAAAAAGGTGAAAGGTTCAAACTCGATATCCCTGATGAATTTTGGTGCTACTGTACTATAATTTGCATCCAGATCACTTTTAGTTATCTGGAGAATTGATTCTGCTTTGTTATTGAGCTCAGTTCCTAGGTGCCCTCTAGTATTATCATCTCCCTTGTTTAGATGGAGTACCGTATGGATATGGATATTCAGTTCCTGTGACCATTTCATAAGCTTATTGGTGATTTCCGTGGCTTCGGTAGCGTTATTGATATCGTAAACCAAATCCCTGATCCCATCTATGATGACCAGTCCGATCCTGTCCGCATATTTGAAAAGCGCGTATTCGATAATATTGATACGTTCCTTCGTCGGGTATTCTCTTAAGGAGATGAACTTTAGATTCTCGTGGACTTCTGTCGTAGGGTAGTCGATGAGTTTGTAGATTCTTGAAAGTAGCCTGTGGCAATGGAATTTACTCTGCTCTGTATCACAATACAGTATAACTGGACGGGTTGGAGGAACTTTAACTTTATATTGTAGTATCTGCTTTCTACTCAATGCGGCTGCGACCAATGAAATTACATTGAATGTTTTTCTGCTCTTTGCCTTTCCCGTGGACGCACTGAAATTGCCCAGTGTACCAATGACAGAGTCGGAGTTACTGATGGTTATCATGATGGGTGGTTCTAAGAAATTATCTGTTATCTCTACTATGGCTCTGTCCAGTGCTCTGGCTGTTTCCTGGTTAAGTGGAATCATTATTTACCTCCTTTGTTTTGGTTGAATCCTGCCATCGAAGCCACTACTTCATGCTTTTTGAAATAGATACGCTTTCCCATACGCATGTAGGGAATACGTCCCTGTTTCATCCATTCAGTCAGACTGACCAGAGAAATGTCGAGTTCATCGGCCATTTCTCTTTTTGTCAAAAGCTTTTCGGTAGGTGTGTTGTTTGCGGTGTGCGATGTCTTTTGGACATCCGAGATAATAAGGTGGAGTTCTTCCCTTATTGCATCCTTGATACAATCTCTAAGGGCTTTTTGGTCAAATTGAATCATACTTTGCTCATGTTTACATATTTAATAATTCGAAGTCGTGGGATACGAATTCGAGTGAGTTAACATGAGCAAAGATGGCTTTATAGCCATTTTTGGATGCCTTTCGGAGGATGAAAGGCAAAAACAATTACTAAGCAGCTGATTTTCAGCTGATCTTGGTTTTTCGTTTGGAAACCTTTATTTCAAAAATTCTGTCTTTTTCTCTTACTGCGGTGGTGCTGTCAAAATAGTTCAGTGCTGTTCCTAGTGGAATTTCTTCATCATTGACCTTGAAATGGTTTGAAACTATCTTAGCCCATGTTTTGTGTGGAAACTCTGAAAACATGGTTTCTTGATCGGCATGTTCTATGGATGGGTTCGGGATTAATCCAATAGTGTCAAATAAGCTAAATAAGTGGTTTTTGTCTGCGCAGCTTACCTTAATCTTATGTTGTGGAGCTACTACAAAATCTTCGAGTTGTTTTTTTAGGGTTTTGATCTCTTGTATCAATCTTAGATTTCGTTCACTTTCGGTACCTATAACTCCCCAAATGTCGCGTGATTTCAGTCTGTCAATAAAGTTTTCAGTCTTTTCGATATATCCTTCGTATTTTTTCTTGTCGTCCCAGACGTAGGATCTATTTTTTGCCTTGGATTTGAAATGTTCTATTTCATCTTCGCAAACAGCGACTACTTTTTTGAAGAATTTTTCTTCGTTTTCACTGTCGCTCTGTTTGAAAAAATGGTCTAAATGGTATTCATAATACGATATGAACCTTTCAGGATGTAGCGTTAATACCTTATTTACAAAGTGTCTATCGGACATTGATCTGGGCTGGAAAAAGCGCAATAGTGGAAGTCCAATGTCGAAATGATGGTTTGAGGATTTGAAAGCTTGTTTGAATTTAAAATATCTGTCCGCCATAGTATTAAAATTTATTTAGTGCGTCAATTAACGAGTCTGTGCTTGCCGATTCATATTTCATTAAAGTCCGTATGTCGGAATGTGCCGTAAGTTTTTGCACAAGCGTAATTGGAACGTTTCTGCTCAATAGGTTCGTTACCATTGATCTCCTACCGACATGGCTGGACAAAAAATCATATTTATTTTTTTCTATCACCAGCTTTTGTTTTCCCGAATATCGGGTGATCTTAATGGTTTCGTTCATTCCTGCAAGTTTACCCACCGTTTTGATGTACTCGTTAAACTTCTGGTTTGATATTTTAGGTACATTGTAGTTGATGCGTTCCAGAATATCTTTTGCAGGGGCTATGTATCCCTCAAAAGGAACGATTACTCTTTTTTTTACCTTGATGGAAATAAAATCCCAAGCATTGTTTTTGATGTCATTTCTGTCAAAATTGATCAGATCCTCAAAACGCTGTCCTGTGTAGCACAACAAGCAAAATAAATCCCTGACCCTTTCCATGCTGGGTTTGTCCGAAAGGTCATGGTTCATCAGTTTTTCTATTTCCTTTTCGGACAGTGCTATGATCTCGTTATATGCTTTTTTCTTGAAATTAGTTTTTTGTGTCTTAAAGATGTCGGGATGTACCAGATAATCATTGTCGTTGCACCACTTTAGGAAAACCTTTAACGTTGATATGTATTTGTGGATGGTGTCATTCAGCAAGCCTACTTTTTCATCATTGTTTGTATTCTTTTTCTTGCTTAAAAACACCTCGAATTGGTCAAGAAATTTACTATCCAATTCCCTCAGGATAAGCTTTGTTCCATTCTGCTGTTCATAATCTTCCAAGCCTTTAAATACTGTTCTATATTCTTTTAAGGTACCCTCTTTAACAAAATTGGATTTGTAAGAAAGAAACTGTGTTTTTAATTGTGAAATGGAAATTTCGTTATTTACCGCATTATCTTTGTCGATACAAACCTTTATGATTTGCCGATAATCATCTTTTGATAAAAATTGGTTTTTGTCTTTTTTGCCCATCGCTTCACGAGTGCAAAGGTTGGCGATGTTGTTCAGTTCAATATTAAATTCCAATGCTCCGCTGATGCTTGGTCTAAGTCTTTCCTTTTCAAAATCCCAGTTCTTGGACAGTATCTTGTAGTTTGTTCTGTACTTTATTCTGCAGGACTTATCTGGTGAAAAGAAAAGATACAGTGCAGTAGGGGATGGGTTCCAGAACTTTGGAGCAAGATTCTTTTTTTTACCACCCACCTTAGCTAGTTCCTGTTTGATCTTTTCAGGCTTGAAGTCGGGATTGTAGGGCTTGTCTAAATAAAAATTAACTTTCATATTTCTCGGACATATTTCGGACAATAATGCTTAATGTTACCATATATTACCTTTGTAAGGTTAGGTAAAGTTAGTAAATATATTCTTTAAATTACTAATAATCAGATATAAATAAGATAAAGTAAATTAGGTTTTGATAGTGGTTCGAATCCTGCCACCCCGACAAAAATAAAGCTCTAACGAAAGTTAGGGCTTTTTTTTTGTCCGGGTGGCAGATTCGAACCGTGGTTCGATCCGTAGGAGCTTGAGGGATTGAGTTTGGGGCTGTGGGGCTGAAGCAATCCTGCCACCCCGACAAAATAAGAAGCTCGACTCTGTCGGGCTTTTTTTATTGTTTTAATGTAGATTTGCAGTGGAAGGATTAAGTATCTTAGAAAAGCTAATAGGAACATGACCAAGCGAATGTTTAAAGATTTGATTGATGCATGATTGTTATTACGGATAGTAATATCATTTTCAGTGCGTTGATAACTCCTAATGGCATAGTCTCACAAATCTTAAAATCAAAAAGCAAGTTACAGTTTTTTGCACCCAGTTATCTGTTTGAAGAAGTGAACAGACATTTGGCTAAAATAGAAGAATTTTCTCCATTTATAAAAGTCAGCTAAAGGCTGAAATAAAAGCTTTTAAGAAGCTATCACGATAATAGAAACCAAAGACATTCCCAAAAAATATTATCTCGAAGCCTATTAAGGTAATAAATGCGATAATGATGTTATTGTGAACCAATTTTCAGGTCTTAATGATGCTGGAGCTGGGACAGGATTTACGTTAGAAAATGCAAAGTTTAAAGCCGCCTTGGTGAAATTTGATGATGAGGTTGGAAAGATGTTGACTGCTATTAAAGGAAGAAGCAATTATGCAAATGAAGAATGGTTAATCATTCTATCATCCTCTTTTGGGGGGTCTAAAACCGGACAAATAGGATTGTTCGATAAAGATGCTGTGGAGACATTCAATGTATACTCCAATAGTAAATTCAAATCGAGCGAGTTTAAGGGGGGGTATTCCGCATATTTAAATGTTAATGGCTATTTTCCTGGAGTTTATACCTTCAATAATGTAGCGGATCAGAAGCCAAGAACCATAGAGAATTTAGGGGTGAATGCAACTACCAAAATGGGGCCAGAAAGTGAAGTGTTCAATGCTTCCAATTATGGTGGATTGACCGTGGATTTTAGGGTAAAGCTATATCCGGATAACTTCTGGGAAGAATATTCGCAATCTGGAGGAGATACACTTTTTTATAATAACATTGTTGGTAAAGATGAATCTTTTGCCTCCGCTACAAAAGGTTGGAGTATCTTGACAAGTAGAACCAATGTTTACCTCAAAATGGATTATGGTAATGCTTCTGCATCTTCACCATCTTATTTATTAGAAAGAGGTAAAATGGGAGAGTGGGCGCATTATACATTAAGTATCGAAAATGGATCCCAAAGGGGGACTATCACCTATAAATGGTATTTAAATGGGGTACAGTCAAATCCTTTAAACCAAACTTTATATGGTCCTACATTAGAGACTATTGCCTCGGATGCCTCTTTAAGAGTTGGATTTAACCAACAATCTACTTCGTATAGATCCTTTTTAAATGCAGACGTTAGTAATTTACGGATATGGAAAAAAGTATTAAGTGCTGATGAGATTAAGGCTATTTCCTGTTTAAAAGAAATCCCAGAAAGTTTTTCATCCTATGAAAGCTTATTGGCAGATTATAATCAGTTATTCGAAAAAGGTAGTAATGGCCCTGTTTGGAAAAGTTCAACCAAACAAGCTGTCGCTGATCTGAATATTAGTAGTAGAAATCCCTATTTTAACTTTTCAGGGATTTCAACAGTTTGTGATCCATTAGATTATTTGAGCACTTATGATGTGCTTCCGCAAGTTTTCTATTGGATGAACCTGAGCACTCAATTGGACTGGAATTTAAATGGTAGGCTGTTTTTGAACAAGTTTGAAAGCGAATTTTTGTAAGATGAAAAGATTTATATATGTATTATTAGGCATCAGTTTATTACAATTTTCTTGTAAACAAGATGAACTATTTATACCTGTGGATGAGAATGGTAATCCAGTAGAACAAATAGATATTGTTAAGAAGTTATCAGGATTGACTGTTAAAGGCGATTATGATCTTAAGATTAATGTAGCTTGGCCTACTGATTTAGACCCTCAAATAAAAGAAATTAAAATTTCTTTTATGGATGAAGGCGAGAAAAAGGAATTTACCGTGTCTGATTTTTCAAAACCTTATATTTTTGAAGTTTCCAAATTTCAAGAATATGCAATATCGTTTTTTGCGGTAAATGCTTCTGGCATCTCATCGAATGCTTTGGTAACACAGGTTACTCCCAAAAAATCTTATAATGAGGATTTATTGGATAATATAACAGCAAAAGTAGGTCCTAATATTGTTCAAATTACTATTCCAAATTTGCTGTCCAAAACTTTAGAATTAAATTATTCGTATCAGGATTTGGAAAACCAAACTGTAACAGGTAAACTGACAGTTGACGAAATGAATGAGAGATTACTGATCAAAGGACTAAATGGAGATGATCCAAAAGTAAAGTTCAGCATTGTTTCTGCTGATGGAACGGATGAAAGGACATTGACCATTAATACAAAGCCTATCTTATTTGAATCTGGTGAAAGCAAACAAGGATGGACAATTTACGCCAATGCTGCCAATACCTCTACCTCGGCTGGGAAATTGGATTTAGCATTTGATGGGAAAGTTTTCGAGAAAACATCGGCAAACTATGGTTTTATATCGCATAGTTACCCAAAATCCACTAGCACCAGGGAAATTTACATGACATTCACCAAAACACGAATGGAACCAACTGATTCGAGATACGTAAATGAGGAACTTAAATCTCCTGCAGGTCCATACGATAATATTATTCCTCTAAATCTTCACATCTATTTAATAGGTGGTAACAATGTGTCGGCATCCGAGGTCTTTCTTGATCCATTAAATACAGTTCAGGTTTTTGGTATTAAGAATAATGGGGAAATGGTAGAGCTTGCCCTTAAAGATATACCCAAAAATGAGATTTTGCCTTTGCTAAATTATAAAGTAAGCATTCCTCTTGAACAGCTTGGAGATTTACAGGTATATAAAGGCTTAAAAGTCCAGTTTAATAATAAGACCACTGCTCAAATGGGTGTTCATGAATTTGTATTGGAAGGTTATATCTATGAATAAGCCATAAAAAGATTCTGTTTAGTTTGTTATATTTATTTATTAAGGAGGCTGTCTAAAAAGGTCTCTTAAAAGAGAACCCCGTCATTAAAAAATGGCGGGGTTTTTCTGTTTTTTGTCCTCAAGATTTTGTATCTTAAGGTGCAACCAAAAAACAATATGGCAAACATACAATTCAAAGCGCTTCCATCCAATAGTCCTAGTCTTTTTCCTGAGAATATTTTAGACCGTATCCCCTTGCACCATCCTGTTCGGTTGGTGAGCCAGGTTGTTGACCAGTTGGATCTGGAACATATCATCCGTCAGTATAAAGGAGGGGGAACGACCAGTTTCCATCCCAGGATGCTCATTAAGGTACTGTTCTACGCGTATCTGAGCAATATCTATTCTTGCCGCAAGATCGAGCGCGCCCTGCACGAGAACATCCATTTCATGTGGCTTTCGGGCAACAGGACACCGGATTACCGTACGATCAATTATTTCAGGGGAAAGCGTCTTAAGGGACAGATACAGGAGCTGTTTGCCAGTATCGTTCGGATGCTGCATGATATGGAGTATGTCAGCCTGAAAGTCCAGTATGTAGATGGTACCAAGATCGAATCGGCCGCCGGTCGTTATACCTTCGTTTGGAAGAAATCGATCGAGAAGAACAAGATAAAGCTGGAGGCGAACATCGCTTCGGTCCTTTCGGATATCGATGCACAGATCAGCCGGGACCAATCTTCATTAGGGGATCAGCAGGTCGGCAGGGCCATCGATAGTGCCCAGCTGAGGGAAAAGATCAAATCGATCAATGCCAAGCTCAAAGGAGTGGATAGATCCACCGATAGGCAGCTGAGGAAGCTTGAAGACGACTATCTGCCCCGACTGGAGAAATATGAGGAGCAACTGGAAGTACTGGGAGATCGCAATAGTTATAGCAAGACCGATACCGATGCCGTGTTTATGCGGATGAAAGAGGACCACATGAAAAATGGCCAGCTTAAACCGGCCTACAATACCCAGATCAGCACCGAAGAGCAGTTCATCACCCATTATAGCATCCATCAAACGGCCGCAGATACCACAACCCTGCCCGAACACCTGGAAGGCTTTGAGTCCCATTACGGAAAACAGAGTGAATCCATCGTCGCAGATGCCGGATATGGTAGCGAGCAGAACTACGAGCTGATGGAAGGACAGGGTATAACCGCTTTTGTGAAGTACAATTACTTCCATATGGAACAGAAGCGCAAGGATAAACAGGATCCTTTTTCGGTACAGAACCTATATTACAACCAGCAGGAGGACTTTTATGTGTGTCCGGCAGGACAGAAGCTCAGCTTTATCGGTCATGCAACCAGAGTCAGTGCCAACGGATACACTGCCCAGGTCAGCTGTTACCAGGCTCGGCGATGTGAGGGCTGCCCGATGCGCAGTGGGTGCCATAAAGCTAAAGGCGATCGGCTCATTGAAGTGAACCACAGGCTCAATCAGCTCAAGGATAAAGCCCGGGAAAGACTGCTATCGGAAGAGGGAATGTACCATCGGAGCAAGCGACCCATAGAAGTGGAAGCTGTTTTCGGTCAGATGAAAAGCAACAACAGGTTTACCCGGTTCACAATGAAAGGACTGGATAAAGTCGCTGTGGAGTTCGGATTGATGGCCATTGCCCATAACCTCAGAAAATGGGCAAAAAAGTGGAAAGACAAAGCTTTTATCGGTAAACCAGGTGGCAAAAACTCCCTATTTGCGATAAATCAAGCCATCAACATGCTGAAAAGTACAAAACATCGACTTGCAGCCTAATATTGCTCATGAAATTATAATGGAGCTCCAGAAAGCTATAAAACAGAAGAAGGTGCCTTTTTAGACACCTTCATTTTTTATTTAAGAGGTATAGTTTGTATTCGATTTGCTCGATTTATGATCGATCTGTATTCGATTTTTTTTCGAAGTCTAAGTGTGATTTAAGTGAGGTGTAAGTGAGTTGTAAGTGACTTTACACACTTACAACCTGCTTACAACCTACTTGTTTAGAACTTACTTATAGAGTAGTAAATAAGAATAAAAAGGAAGCCGTTTTATTTTAATTGGATAATGAAATATGGTTGATAAACTGATTATGGATTTTGCATTGGCTGATGAGCGAATTAGAGCAGTTCATTTAAATGGCTCGAGAGCTAATCCACTGGTTAATTCTGATGACCTCCAGGATTATGATGTTTTATTATTAGTGGAGGATTTGGAAAGCTTTTTAATCGATAGAAGCTGGATAAATAAGCTAGGTAGCCTCAGTTTATTTCAATTGCCAGATGATATGGAACTAGGAAAAGATCCCTTAAGTAGTAAGCCTTCATTTACCTTCTTGATGATGTTTAAGGAAGAATATCGAATAGATCTTACTTTATTTCCTTTGGATAGATTTAACAAGGAGGAACCTTTGGATAGTTTAACGGAAGTATGGTTAGATAAGGATGGGATTTTTCAGGATGTTCCAGCAGCTTCTGATGTGGATTATCATATTAAAAAACCAACATCCAGGGAATTCCAGGAAGTGGCAAATGAATTCTATTGGTGTAGCACCAATGTGGTAAAGGGATTAAGAAGAGGAGAGATATTATATGCTAAAGATATGTTGGAAACAGTTGTGCGGCCCATGTTTTGGCGAATGATTGAATGGCAAACAGCTTGTGCTTATGATTTCAACATCGATCTGGGAAAATCAGGAAAATTTGCCAAGCGATTTCTTTCTGATGACGAATATAAAAGGATTTTGGAAACCTATGCTGATGCGGATATCAAACGCAATTGGGAATCCTTGAAATTGATGATGGAATTGTTTAGGAAATACCAGGAAGAAGTTGCACAGCAACTTGGTTTTGAATTCAATAAGCTAGAAGCAGTATGTGCTATGGAATATTTTAATACACATAATCATAAATGACCTCATCCTCTTCTAAATCTGCTGTTTTCTTAAAACCTAATCGATTAAGAAGATTGATGGCAGCCTGATTGGAATTAGAAGTCTCTGCCCAGATCCTTTTTAATCTAAGCGTATTTTTACCATATTCGATTGCCAGATTCATTGCCTCCGTCATGAAACCTTTCCCATAAAATTGAGGCAATAGTATACAGCCTAATTCTCCTGCTTCTTTTTCGAATCCTCTATAATATCCACAAGTACCAGCAAGAATATTTGAATCATTCAATGCTATTCCCCAATGAACCGATGAGCCTTCGTGGTAATTCTGTTGGATAAGGTTTTGCATTGCTGCAGCTTGTTCAACGGTTGAAGCTTTTTGGCCATCGTAATAAGAGATATCTAGAATATCCAATAAATCGGTGGGCTGAATTTCCCGAAGGGTTATTCTTTTTCCTGGAATAATCGGGAACTCCCTTAATGGTAATTTGAGCATATTTTTAGAGATTGATGGTAAAATCCTTTACTATTTTGATAATTCTCTTTATAAATATATGATATTCTAATCAATATATTTGTTTTTATAATGTATGACATATTAGTTTAAATCACACCATTTACTAATATTCAACAAGAATAACCATTTATATTTTTAATACAGTCAGATATTTATTAATACAAACAGATTACGGTATATAAAACAATCACCTAAAAAAGAAAGGAGGGATAAACTAAACAGATGTACTAAAAAAATAACGAGGAACCGCCATTCCCCGTTATGGAATAATTCGAATTAGCACAATTACACTAAATCGCAAATAAACTAACCAAAAGTAATGAAAATAACCAAATTATGTGTTGCAACATTTGTAATACTATGTGGGAATATTGCCCATGCAACTAATGAAAAAATTAACCTAAATAATCATTCAAGCCATACAACTTTTGAATTCGGGCCAAATATCCAATCAACCATTAAGGGAAAGGTGCTTGATAAGGATGGAAAGGGATTCCCAGGAGTTACCATTACTTCCCTACAATCCAATGAAAGTGTCACCACCAAAGAAGATGGTTCTTTTGAGATTAAGGGTAAGTTGGGTGATGAACTCCTATTTACCTATGTGGGTTACAAGAGATTACAGGTAAAGGTAGAAGACCCCGATAACATGGAGGTCAAAATGAGCGACGATGTGATGAGCATCGAGGAAACGGTGATCGTCGGTTTCGGAACGCAAAAGAAATCAAGTTTAGTGAGTTCTGTAGCCACGGTTAAAGGATCTGACCTAGCCTTTCCAACCCGTAACCTGACCAATAACCTGGCCGGTCAATTACCAGGTTTGATCGCTATCCAACGTACCGGTGAACCAGGCTATGATAACTCTGAGTTTTGGATCCGAGGTATCAGTTCCTTCTCAGGAGGTACTTCACCTTTGGTATTGGTGGATGGTGTTCCTAGGGCCATGCAGGATATCGAACCGGATGAGATAGAAACCTTCACATTACTAAAAGATGCTGCTGCTACAGCAGTATATGGCGCCGAAGGAGCTAATGGCGTTATTATTATCACTTCAAAACGCGGTCGTCAGCAAAAAACGCAGATTAATTACCGTGGAGAATATAGTGTACTACAGCCTACTAGGCTACCTAAATTCTTAGGTTCTGCTGATTTCATGACGCTCTATAATGAAGCCTTGCGAAATGAAGGCTCTGCAATTATGTTCTCTGATGAATTAATTGAAAATTACCGTCGCGGAGAGGATCGAGATCTATATCCTAATACCGATTGGTTGGATCTGATGCTCGACAAAACCACGAACAACATGCGACATACCTTGAATTTCAGAGGAGGGGGTGATATTGCTAGATTCTTTGTTTCTGGTGCTTACTTTTCAGAAAGTGGGATATTTAAAGAGAACAATCTGGCAGAATATAACAATAATATTGGTTTGAAGAGATTCAATCTACGTTCCAATGTGGATCTGAGTGTGACCAAGACCACGACTATTGGTGTTGATCTAAGTGGACAATATCTGATGACCAACTATCCAGGAGTCGGTACAGGACTTATTTTTCAACGAATGACCACTATTCCTTCTTACTTATTCCCGGCTGTCTATTCCGATGGAACCATTGCTGGGCACCCAAGGCCTAGTAATAACCGGATAAACCCATACAATTTATTAATGGAATCGGGTTATGCCAAAGAATGGCGTTCCAGCATACAATCTAATGTTTCCTTAAAACAAGAATTGGATTTTCTGACCAAAGGATTGGTCTTTCAAGGAAACGTAAGCTATGATGCGGTCATGAACTACTATATGAACAGAACCAAAACGCCTAAACAATTCTATGCTACCGGAAGAAATCCGGATGGTTCTTTGATTTACAAGGAAGTAGTAGCAGGGAATCCAGATTTTGGTGAACCGGCAGAAAGCAATACGGGGAGTAAGAATGTTTACCTGGAAATGTCGCTCAGATATAACCGTAATTTCTTGAATCTTCATGATGTTGGTGCCATGCTCTTGACCTATCAGAAAGAATCGCAATTGCATAACGAAGCATTGGCTTTCAGAAAACAAGGCTATGTTGGTCGTTTGACCTATTCTTATGATAACAGGTATGCTATTGAAGGTAATTTTGGTTTTACAGGTAGTGAAACCTTCGCCAAGGATTACCGTTTTGGATTTTTTCCAGCCGTTGGAGTTTCCTGGACTGTGAGCAATGAAAAGTTCATGACCGAAGAGATGAAGACGGTGGTCAATAACCTAAAATTCAGGGCATCGTATGGACGTACAGGAAATGATAACACTGGTGGTGCAAGATTTCTTTACCGAGGAACCTTTTCAACTGGTGCAGCGGGATATCCATTTGGTATTGGAGGATCTGGTTCTTTGAATGGCTTGCCAGGATTGATCGAAGGGAGATTCGAGGCACCATACCTTTCTTGGGAAATCGAAGATAAAAAGAACTTTGGTATGGAACTCGGGATGTTCAATAACAAATTAACGATGCAGGTGGATTATTTTGATAATATCCGTTCCAATATTTTGCTTCAACGTCGAACCGTTTCCGCAGTGGCAGGATTTCGTCAAAACCCATGGCAGAACTTCGGAAAAGTAGCCAACCATGGTATTGATGGTAGCTTGAACATCAGACAGCCAATTGGAAATGAATTTGTATTGAGTCTACGTGGAAATGTCACCTTCGCAAGAAATAAAATCCTGGAATACGATGAGGTACCTCAATTATACCCTTGGATGAACGAAACAGGGAAAAGCTTAAGGTCATGGAACCTATACGTCGCTGATGGACTGTATAAGCATGAAGATTTCCATATTTCAGAGGTGAATGGTGTAAAAACTTATGAACTGAAAGATGGAATAGTGGAGTCGACCTTAAGTTCTAACATCCGTCCTGGAGATATAAAATATAAGGATTTGAATGGAGATGGCATCATCAATCAATACGATCAAACGCGAGATATTGCTAAACCAGGGGTGCCAGAATTAATTTATGGCTTTGGGATTTCAGGAGAATATAAAGGCATGTATGCCAATGTATTCTTTCAAGGGGCTGGAAATACTTCTACGGTTTTCGGGGCAAATATGGCATCAGGATTCTTCCCTTTTCAATGGGGAGTGGATGAGTCCAACCTCCGTGTAGAGGCTTTGGATAGATGGACAGAAGAAAACCCTTCGGATAACGTGTTTTATCCACGTCTACATTCTGCGACCTTTGCCAACAATTCTGTACCAAGTACTTGGTGGCTAAGGGATGCTTCCTTTGTCCGGTTGAAAAATGTAGAACTGGGATATAGATTTAATGAATCCTTCCTAAGTAAATACGGCATCAAGGCAGGTAGACTTTATCTGAACGGGAATAATATTTATGTATGGGACAATATTAAAATGTGGGACCCAGAATTGGGCAACGCTAATGAAGGTCTGAATTATCCTATACCTTCTGCCTATACTTTCGGTCTAGAATTTACCTTTTAACTGACTATCATGAAAAATTTCAAAAAAATATACAGCATACTTTTAGTGACAGCCTCCTTAAGCCTAACCCAATGCAGCACCAGTTTTTTGGATGTTTCCGACGAACTTGCAGGTCAATTGACCATGAAGGAAGTTTTTGACAATACAGCATATACCCGGAATTGGCATAGAAATGTATTCACAGGAATACCAAATAGTTCTGGGATGATTTTGGATGCAGCTGCGCTGACCAATCCCTGGGCAGGGGCTTCGGATGAACTCAAAATGGCCCAAGGGACGTTAAGAACGCTTAATTCAAGTGGCTTTAATTCGGGGAATGCACCTTTCCATCGATGGGGATCTTTGTATACCCTCATCCGTCAGGCAAATCTGTTCTTAGAAAATGCCCATGAAATTCCCCGTAGTGGTGATACGGATTATATAGATGCTACAGAATTGGCAAAAATGAAAGCTCAAGTTCGTTTTTTAAGGGCATATTATCATTATTTGTTGTTCGAACAATATGGTCCGATTCCAGTGATCGATAAATCTATAGATCCATCTGGAAGTGATATCGATTTTGAACGAAATTCCATCGATGAAGTGGTGGATTTTATTTCCAATGAACTGACTGCTGTAGCCAATGAGTTAGATGAATTTATTACGGATCAAAATTACCTGGCTTTACCTACCAAAGGGGTTGCCTTGGCTGTAAAAGCTAAACTTCATCTATATGCGGCAAGCCCATTGTTCAACGGGGGCTACCAAGAAGCTTTGACTTTGACCAATCCTAGTGGGAAAAAGTTGTTTTCAGCGGCTGATCCTTCCAAATGGAATAAAGCTGAGACAGCGTTAAAGGAGTTTATTGATTTTGCCAATTCTGGTAAATATCAATTGTATAAAGTGAATACGAACGGTGTTTATGATCCAGATAAATCGCTATATGAGTTGTTTATGTCGTATAACGCAGAGATTATTTGGGCCAATCCAAACCAGTCATGGGGTGCCATTAACGGAGAAGGTGTTGATCGACGATCTACGCCAAGATCGGAGAATGCTGGATTCGCCTGTATTGCGGTTACCCAAGAATTAGTGGACGACTTTTTTATGAACGATGGATTGTCGATTGAAGAATCTCCTAAATATTCAGAACAAGGGTTCTCTACCGCTGGCGATGACATTACGGGTAGAACCGAGGTTGGGACCTATAATATGTGGGTAAACCGAGAACCTCGTTTTTATCAAACGGTATTTTATCATGGTAGAAAATGGCACTTAACCAATAGGGTCGTTAAATTCAATAGAGGAAATGGAAATGATAATACTGCAGCAGATCATCCTTGGTCAGGATACTTGCTTTATAAACGTATTTCAAGAAATGTGCATAATCAGGGATCTTTTCCAAAAAGTCATTATAGACCATCTATTATCTTCCGCTTGGCAGAATTCTATCTTTTGTACGCAGAAGCAATGAACGAAGTAAATCCGGGAAATCCTTTAATTTTAGAATATGTAGATAAGATCCGTGAGCGAGCAGGTATTCCAAAATTGAAGGATATCAAACCTGAGATCATTGGTAATAAAGATTTACAACGGGAGGCGATCCGGGCAGAAATGCGCGTGGAATTAGCCACTGAGGGGCAACGTTATTTTGATGTTCGCCGTTGGATGATCGCAGAAAATGATGCTGGAGAAGGAGGTCAGGGCGGCCTGTTCTACGGAATGAATATGGGGGCAACTACAGAGAGTGAGTTCTTTAAGCGGACATCGTATGAAAACAGGGCGTTTACTCGTGAAATGTACTTGTATCCAATCCCTCTAAATGAAATACAGAAAAGTAAAAAATTAGTGCAGAACCCAGGTTGGTAATTAGTAAATAATAAAATAACGGCAATTCGAGAGAATTGCCGTTCATCATTTTAACTATACAACTTTAATATTACCTTAATGTTCTCTTTGGTTGTAAAGGACAGGGTATCTCCTTCTTCCTTCGTCCTTTTTCCGGAAGTATTCTCTTTAATGGCATCCTTGATTCGGATGATTTGCATGATCAACTTACGATTTGCCGTACCTCTTTTTAACCCTTTCATAAGAAATCAAATTAATTGGTCAGTTTGTACAACAAATATAATTTCAATAGGGCAGTTAAAAAATACTCCATTTAGGGTATTTTTTAAATTTTTATGGTTAAAAAAGGCGGTTAAAACCCGAATCTTGATACCATTTTAACGTTCGGTAGTAATTATGCACTAATTCTTCATTGTCTGAGATGGGTATATAGCAGGTCAATCCAGAATTAGTAACAATTGGAAATCCATTGAATTTCGGGGTGTTTGCTTTAAAGATTACTGCCCGCTCAATGCTGGATTGAAGGGTTGTAATATCACTGTAATTTTGATTTATAAAGTCTAGGAAATCAAAGGCAACCAAGGGGTTGCTGGTTCGATCAAAATCCATCCGTTGGATCTTTGACCGATTGAAGTCGCTAAAGGTTGGATTCTGGTTTATTAGAATAGATTTGGTCTCCTGGGCTATGGTTGATAGGAGAGAGGCATCAATAACAGAAATGGTAGCTGATTGGTAATTGCCCGTCATGCTGTTATAATGCTCATAATATTTTTGAGCTAAAGTAGCATAGCCACTTTTGTCTTTAGTGAAAAAGTGATTGATGGTTTTATCATAGGGCATGCCATTGGCAATTACTTCGCCTGGAGAGGCGATGAAATACTTTGCTTTGTTTTTGATTTCATACAATACTTCTAAGCTTGCCATGGAACAGGCATCAAAGCAGATGAAATCCAGATCATTTGGTAAAGCATAATCCAGATCTTTGATATCCATTTGGGAACCATTATCCTCTCCAAAGGATTTTAGTTTGATATTTCCGGTTCCAGGTGGAATCCATCCAGTAGCATGTGACCAAAGAATCAATCCATAGGTCTTTGCCGGAAATTTTTCCTTTACATCGGCCATAACTGTTTTCAACGTGTTAGGATCCGAGGAATTGTGGTTGGGATATTCCTTAATTTTTATCCTTCCATTTTTTGATTCCTTTATGCTCGGGATTCTATACAATGCAGGAGCTGTATTCGGAAGTTTGGTATAAATGATCAGATTGCTGTTCTCTACCTCAAAAGCTTTTTCCATCTGTGCAATGTTTTTATAAGCCTCTTGGTTGAGATTGTTGTCTGCAGCAATATAGATCACTACAGTCCTGAATTTCTCTTCTTCGATTAATGGTTTTTTCTCGGTACAACCTAGAAAAATAAAAAAGAGCAGGAATAGATAATTGGATAGGAACTTCATAGCTAATGGTTTTAATTGGATTGGACTAGTTCATAATCTTTTCTTGGCTAGGATAAAGATACAAGAAGTAATGGCAAATAATACCAAACAAACATTTAAACAGATTATCGTGTTAAAGACATCATTTTCCATATGTAGAGGGTTTAAAAAAGGGCGGCATAACCTGCCGCCCTTCGAGTTTTAAACTATTTATTCAACCTAATTACTATAAGTTCGGATTAACTTTAATTTTCACTCTAGTGATTACTTCACCTTTTGTAGGTGCTACATCACCGATGTTGAATTTGTTAGTTACTTTCACTTCGTAAACCAAGTAGATTGGTTGTTGTAAGTTAGCACCTAAGTTTTCCCAAACTAGGTCGTTTCCATTTACAACTGCTCTAGCACCTGATTGAAGTGGAACAACAGTACCTGATGCATTTTCTGCTTGGATGAATGTAATGTTAGATACATCGAACGCAGCATTTACACCTGATAGACCATAATATCCAGCTAATTGAGCGTTGAATACGTTGGTTGCAGGGTTGTTGTTGAAATCAAACAAAGTAACGTTGTTGAAGTCTGTTAACTTGATCAATCTTCTAGCATCAACTGTTGAAGTGTTGGTTCCAGAAACCTCTTTGTCCTTGAACTCTTTGTAAGGAGTTTTCGTAGCAATTGGTTTCACAGGATTAATGAATCTTACTGGGAACGTTGGTTGAGAAACTTCGTATACCACGCCGTTTACTCTTCTAGTTACACGTAAGGTTACATTGCCATTGTTCACTTTGTTACGAGCGGCTAATAGAGCTTCGTTAAGTACTACTTCGCTGCCAGATGCGATAGTGAATCCTGTTAATGGATCGATGATGGTGAAATCGTAGGTAGTTGCTGGTTTATCTGCTGCGGTTACAGTAGATTCGATCCAGTAATCCCAAAGATCTGCTTGTAATTTCCAAGTTCCTCCAACTAATTTACCATTGATGATACCGTAATTCAATCCTGAATCCCAGAATGGAGCACGTTTGCTGATGTTCGTGATTTTAGTACCTGTAACTGTAACAGTAACTGTAACCTGTACCACTGGATCGCTAGAGATCGATGAGTTGTAAGTACCTTTCATGGTGTAAGTACCTGGCATTACGGTGTTCGCAATGTTCAAGTTACGAGGAGAACCTTGTACTGGGTTGTTCATGCTTGCTGCATCGAATGTAATTCCAGCTGGGTTACCTGCGCTAGGTGTGAAGGTATATACTTGGTGGAAGTCTGAAGCAGTTTTTTGCGTTTTGTTGTATGCTGCATCTAATGTCAATGGTGTACTCCAAGAAATTGCTTTAACAACTCCTGTAGCAATAACATCATGAGAAACTACTCCATTAACCGCTACTGGAACCGCTGCATCCTGAACAAAATTAACTTTGATGAAACGTTCAGCAATTGCATTCGTTGTGCTTTGTGCAGGGAACATTCTTACGCGGATAACCACAAAATTGTTCACAGCTGCAGAGTTGTACACATTTCCATTGTTAGTAGAAATTTTAACCGAGATCTTACCTGTAACTGGGTCTAATGTAATCCAATCTCTTTCTTGTGCAGTTGGAGCATAATGATCTAGATCATAACGTAAGTTGTAATCATCCAAACCATGATCGTCCATGGATACTACTTTGTTGCCTATTTGCGTACGAGCATAGAAACCATTCAATTTCTCGTCCAAAATCATTCCACCAACATAGGCCGTATTGTTGTCTAGGTTAGTAGTTGCATCGTTTTTGAAGTGTAGACTGAAGTTAGATGTTGATCTAGCGTCTGCCAAAGCTTTTGTGAATGCCAATGATTGACTTCCTGCACCAGCGTCTGTGAATGAGCTACCATTAAATGAAGGGTTAACACCATTTAATAAGGTAACCTTATCGCCAGTTGCAGAAGTGTTTCTGTTGGATTTCTCGATGGTTGTCTCGTCTCTTTCAACGATTTCTTCTTTCGCTAATTCGTACTCAGAAGCAACATATTGCTGATTTGATGCCGCTTTATTGTTTTTGATCTGTAAAGCGATCATCAAATCTTCATTATCACCAGCATGTGGGAATACCGAGTTCGCATTTGTTGGTTTGTATTTAACTACGATATCACCAAATGATTTTACGGAAGCTCCACCAGATACGAAATTTGAACTTGGTGTTTCACCAGAAGAACGGAATTGAACCTTATCTGCAGTAGAAACCAATAGACCATTTGCGTCGTAGTTTGCAACAGCAACACCAAATGGGTTCAAATTGTATTTGATTTTTGCATAACCTTGTAATACTGTATTTCTCAACCCGTTGTTATCTACGATACGTGGGAAGAAAACTACTGCTGAATTACTGTTCGTAAATTCTGGAACCAGGCTCATAGATGAAACAGCGATCGCTTCGGTTGCCAAGAACACATTGTCAACTACAGCACCCGTTGAATCGGTAATCGCTACATTATAACCACCAGCAGTTTTAACGAAAGTAACATCACCTGTAGAAGCTGCCACATTGGTGTTCACATCATTGATGAACCAGAAATATTTGCCACCAACTGATTTGATCTCCAATTTGGCATCTTTACCATCTGTACCATTAGTTCCGTTAGTACCGTTCGTACCTTGGGCTTTAATGGTTGTGTTGGTCCAAGTTTTACCGCCATCATTAGATGATTGCCACATAAATGTGGTTGGGTCAATCTTCCACATGGTACCTGGAGCACCGTCTTTTCCTGCTGCACCATCCGCACCTTTAGCACCATTGACGATGTCGTAGGTAAAGGTTGTTCCGTCTGCTTTCTTGAAGGTGATTTTGAAACCACCTGCAATGGAAGTTACAGATTCAACAACGTTGGTTGAGCCTAATGAAGTTAATTGAGATTTTAAAGAGGCAATGTCAGATTTGTTCTGATCAATCCCCTGTTGAAGTCGTGTGATGTCGTCATCATACTTCTTACAGCCTTCTAGCATCACTGAGCTACTGATCGCAATGACTAGGGCTAATTTGGATAGAGTTGTAATTTTCATATTTACTTATTGAAATTGATACGATGAATTTAAATATTGCAATACTTAATTAATTGTTCAGTAAAATTACAATATAATATTGTATTCGCAAATTTTTTTTAATTTTTTTATTACGTGTAAGTTTTTAGCTCCAAAGTGAGGGAGTAGGTCTTGTTGTCAACGTCCTGGACGCTGATTTCATAGGTGGTCGTCGTTTTTGATTTTTGAATAGTAATATGGTCTTTAACAAAGTTTAAATCTTTTATTTTAATATTTTTAAGGGATATAAGATGAATTATATCCAGTGTTGTAATCTCACTGACTTTCTCATTGTTCGCTTGCTCCAGTACTTTGTTGTTACTATTGCTCATGTGGCTGGATAATAATAATGGTCTGTAATTTATATACAATAGCTAAAGCTGTTGGTTAATAACATTGCAAACGTACAATAAAAAATTGTATTAACCAATAAAATATTGTGTAGGAAAATAAAAATTTCTTTTTTTACGGTTTTGGTCTTACTTTTGTATATAATGTTGGGCTGTTAGAGAATCTATCCAGTGAAAACATTGTATAAAAAATTGAAATAAAACCACAACATGAATAATTGGGATCGCCTGGAACAGGTAATACAATATTTGGGTTTAAATGTGAATTCTTTTGCTAAGGAAATAGGGCTTAGTAGGGCTGAACGTTTATATCAGATAAAAAAAGGTAATTATGCCATTAGTAAAAACCTGGCAGGAATCATTACAGAAAGGTTTCCCGATATCAACGAGGCGTGGTTACTCACCGGAGAAGGTACTATGGGTAAGGAAGTGGAACCTATAACCAACACCAAGATACCTTTGTTTAATATTAGTTTGGATGCATTTGATACGGATCTATCCAATATGCCGGTGGCCTATGAGCTTGAAATCCCTTTGTTGTCCGGAAGTGATTTTGCCTTTGTAAACCAAGGAGAGGCGATGCAACCGGAGATTGAGCATGGCAGTGTGGTTTTTGTCAAGGAAGTGGATAAGGATGCGGTTGTATTTGGTGATATTTATCTGATCATCTCCGAAAAGATGAATGTTGTCCGGTTCGTGCGGGGAGGAAATGATAAACAGTGGCGCTTATTGGCCAAGAATGTGGAAGGATACGATGAATTGTTCTTGGATCCTGACCATGTAAAAGCGATATATAAAGTTAAAGGTGTCCTATCGATGGTTTCTTTATAGGACAGTTTTAAAAAGAATAAGCCGTCTCACTCTTAGTTTCTGAAAGTACAAAATAAGTCTGTACCGTATTTACCTGCGGTAGAACCGCTAGTTTATTCCTAAGGAATTGGTGGTAGGCATCCATATCTTTCGTTGCAATACGCAGCATAAAATCGTAAGATCCCGCCATCTGATAACACTCCATTACCTCTGGGAATTTAGAAACCTCTTTTTCGAATTCATTTAGCACCTCAAAAGTATGCGCCTTTAGGAAAACCTGTGAAAAGGAAATCAAACCGATGCCTATCTTTTGCCGATCTAATATGGCAACCGTTCGTTTGATATAACCCGCATTTTTGAGTTTTTTTATCCGCTCATGAACGGCTGCAATAGATTTGTGCAGTTTTAGGGAAATTTCTTTGTTGCTCAAGGTGGCATCCTCCTGAAGGATCTTTAATAATTTGATGTCTGTAGGGTCAAGCTCCATAACGTTGATTTTCTCGTTGTTGCCAAATTTAAACATTAAATTCTGAAAAATATATGGAAAATGGTGTGTCTTTCGATAAAATTTATTGAAATGATGTAATCCTATTGAATATATTTTGGTTAATTAGCAATTTTGCAGAGTAAAATATTTATAACCTATTTTAATCACAAACAAAACAGATATGATCGCAGAGGAAGCTACAGTTAGCAAATGTTTGTCTCCAGAGTTGGATAGCCGTTTCAATCACCTTTGGTGCTTGGTAGGAAATACCCCTATGTTGGAATTGCAATATACTTATAAAGGTAAACCTGGAAAAATCTATGTTAAATGTGAAAACTACAATCTAACTGGAAGTATCAAGGATCGTATGGCATTGTATATTCTTTATAAAGCTTACGCAAATTGCCAAATCCGTCCGGAAGATATGATTGTAGAAGCCACCAGCGGTAATACAGGTATTGCATTTTCTGCTATTGGTAAAGCATTGGGCCATCAGGTAAAAATCATTATGCCAAATTGGTTGTCCAAAGAGCGTATCGATATCATCAAAAGTATGGGTGCAGATATCCAATTGGTGAGCAAAGAGGAAGGTGGTTTCTTGGGTAGCATCAAAATCAGTGAAGACCTTGCTGCACAAGGTGGTGTCTTTTTACCGAGACAGTTTGAGAACCTTTTCAATGCCGAGGCACATGAATTGACTACAGGGAAAGAGATCGCGCTTCAATTAGCTTCCATCGGCCTTACAGCAGATGCATTTGTAGCTGGTGTAGGAACTGGTGGTACTGTAATGGGCGTAGGAAAGCAATTGAAAAATTACAATCCAGCTGTAAGGATCCATCCATTGGAACCGCAGGAAAGTCCAACCTTGACCACTGGTTATAAGGTAGGAGCACACCGAATCCAAGGAATCTCTGATGAATTCATTCCTGCGATCGTAAAATTGGAGAATCTGGATTCAGTAATCTGTGCGTCAGATGGTGATTCTATCATCATGGCTCAGAAATTAGCACAGCAATTAGGATTGGCCGTAGGTATTTCATCCGGAGCCAATGTAATCGGTGCTATCAAATTAAAGGAAGAAATGGGGGATAATGCAGTTGTGGTGACTGTTTTATCTGATGATAATAAAAAATACCTAACCACTGATTTGGTGAAGGAACAGCCCGTTAAAGAAGGATACATTTCCACAGATCTTGATTTTACAGGCTATCATCCAATCGCTAGGTTAGAGAAACCTCTTTTTTCACACTAAGTAATTTATACCCCTTAAGGACAATGATGTTTCATATTGTCTGATGTTTACTGTTAAATAATCTATTCAGCGTCTTTAGGAGCCCTCCTAAAGGCGCTGATTGTTTAAGTGTAATGTCGTAATCTTTATGAGATTGCTATGTTATATTTTTATTAATTTTCTTAAATTACCTTAAATAACCATAGGCAAGAATTATTTTTGCTTTTCTTTTTAACCTAAACTGTATATAATGAAAATACAACAGCACTTATTACTTAAACCATCGCTTATCAGGCAATTTTTATTGATGTGTATCTGTATGGTGTTTTCCATCGCAGCGTTTGGCCAACAAGCTGCCGTCAAATTATTTGCCCATCGGGCTGCTGCCCA
Source organism: Sphingobacterium sp. CZ-2 (assembly GCF_004526235.1). Taxonomy (GTDB): domain Bacteria; phylum Bacteroidota; class Bacteroidia; order Sphingobacteriales; family Sphingobacteriaceae; genus Sphingobacterium; species Sphingobacterium tenebrionis. The sequence continues at coordinate 2,660,614 of NZ_CP038159.1, forward strand.
CGAATTGGACGAGAATACTATGTCGGCATTTAAGGAGTCCTATGAAAAGGGAATGAGGGGCTTTGAGACGGACATCAGAAGAACGAAGGATGGCAAATTGGTTATCTTTCATGATGATAATTTTGAACGTATTGTGGGGCTAAAAGGTGGGGTAGAAGATATTACCTTGGTTGAGTTCAAGAAGTTGCGAACAAAAAAGGGAAATGAGATGCCAACCTTAGCGGAGGTGGTACAGTATTTTTCAGATAAACCTGGGGTTTATATCGAATTCGAAATGAAAACCAACAAACCGGTTTACAAAGAGAAGGTCCTTCATCAATATTGTGATGAACTATATAACCGTGTATACAGCAATAGACCAAAGGGTTCTGAATACTTATTGACATCCTTTGATAAGCGGCCCTTGAAATATTTGAAAGCTACTTATCCTGATGTGGATCTTCTGCTGATTAAATCAGAAGGTTTATCACAGAAGTTAATTGATGAGGCAAAAGAATTGGGGGTAAAAAGGATTGGGGCACGCGTGGAAATGAGTACGCGCAATATGGTTACTGAAGCTAAAAAGCAAGGGATGACCATTACCTTATGGCCAGGAAGATCTGTTGATGACTTCCTCTTAGGACTATCCTTAGGTGCAGATTACCTTTGCTCTGACGTGCCATTGGCAGTAACGGATTGGGTGAAAAAAAATGCGCCTTGGATTGAGCTAAAATAAGGTCGGTTTAAACAGTTCAGGTTGTCCGAAATTTATTGGCAATATGATCCAGCCATTTTTTGATGATGGCGCATATTTCATAGGCCTCTTGGTTTTCATATTGATGGATCAATGATTCCAAAGTTAGACTGATCTCTTCCAGGTGGATGAAATTTCCTTCCTCATTCCGATATTCTGATAAAATATCCAGCAGAAAACAATGTGTCTCAAATTCCACGAATTTTTGCTGGTACTTTTCATCTGCAGATAACCAAAGTTTTTCATGTTTGAAACCAGAATCTATGTGTAAGCTACAGGCTTCCTCATATTGGTACCGATGGGATTGAAGGTCCTTCTTCATTTTTTCAACACTATTCAATAAAGAATCATACATGGTAGAAAGATGAATCTGAACCTGCTTTTGTCTTGAAATAAGTGGCATAACAAGGGGGTTTTTGATGCTCGCAAATAATTCAACAATTAAATGTACTGTTTTGTTTTTAATAAGTGGTTGATTGTTTGTCACTTAAATATTAAAATTAATTCTGCCCAACAAATTAAATATCTTTGATTTATGATGGAAAAGGAAATTAATGGTTATAAACTGGAGATTTGTGCCAACTCTTTTTATTCTGCCAAGCAAGCGCAATCCGCTGGAGCAAGTCGGATAGAATTATGTCAAAACCTTGAAAATGGTGGTACAACACCTTCTTTTGGCTTGATAAAATTGACAAGAGAAACATTAGACATTGCTGTCCATGTGTTGATACGACCAAGATCAGGAGATTTTGTATATAATGAGGAGGAATTGGAAGAGATGAAGGAAGATATTCTGATCTGTAAATCCTTAAATTGTAACGGTGTGGTCTTGGGCATCCTTTTACCTTCGGGAGATGTTGACAAAGTAAGGATGCAAGAGTTGGTAGATTTAGCTCGTCCAATGGAGGTGGTATTCCATCGAGCATTTGATCGATGTAGAGATCCAAAGGAAGCCTTAGAAGATATCATTGAGTTAGGATGCAATAGAATATTGACCTCTGGTCAAAAGAATACTGCAGAGGAAGGAATTGAGCTTATTCGTGAACTTGTAGAGCAAGCAGCTGGAAGGATTGAAATTATGCCAGGTGCTGGTGTAACATCCGCAAACGTTAAAACTATCCTGGAAAAAACAGATGCCAAGAGTGTTCATGCATCTGCAAAAATAACCCAGAAATCTACCATGACTTTCCATAACCCAGCGCTGGTGGGTATGGATGAAGACATCTTTTACAGTGATGAAAAGAAGGTGGCCGAAATAATTGAACAAATAAAAAGCCTTTAGGAATTCCTAAAGGCTTCATATTTCCTTTAAATCTAACTTATTTAGCGTCAGTAGCTAATTTGTTTAAGATTTCGTCATTTTTAGTGATTTGACTGTCTTTGGACATTTTGCTTTTTGAACCTAGTTCAATGTTGCGTCCTAATTTCAAAAACTGTACTTCAACACGTGCAACAGTTTTGTTTCTTCTATCTTTTCTTTTTAAACGTGTAACTCCCATTGTTAACAATATTTTTAATTTTCAAACGAGGTCGGAAGCGGATTCGAACCGCTGTAGGAGGTTTTGCAGACCTCAGCCTAGCCACTCGGCCATCCGACCCTTTACCTTAATAGGCATGCAAAAATAGGATTTACTTTTGAATATTAAAAGTCTTTTTTGCTTTTATCTGGTTTTATTCTTTTTCAAATCCATCTCCAAAAGAATTTTACCTGAATTTATCAGCGGAAAAACAATTTTTCCTTCTCCAATCCGATATTTAATGACCACCTAAAAACAATTTTTATTCAAATTAATTGACTGAATATTAAGTGATAAGAGTAAATGTTTTAACGTTAATTTAATTTTGGTCTAAACTTTGCAAGGATGTTGGTGTCAGTTGTTGAGCTGATTTAAAAATTGAAAAAACTATAAAGACTATGAAAAAATTATTACTATCATTCGGAGCTGTAGTATTGTTAGCAGCAGGTGCACAAGCACAAACAAGTTATGGTTTAAAAGCAGGTGTTAACTTAGGTAAATACAGCAACCAAACTGAAGAAGCAAAAGATTACCAAAAAAATAATGTTTCTTTCTATGTAACTGGTTTTGCAGATATCCCAGTAGCTCCTCAATTTTCCATCCAACCTGGAGTTTCCCTTCAAGGTAAAGGTGCTAAATATGAAGCGACTGGAGATAATGTAAGCGGAACTTCTTCAACTAACACTATGTCCGTTGAAATCCCAGTAAATGCAGTTTACTATATTCCTGCAGGTACAGGTAATGTTTTCTTAGGTGCGGGTCCTTATGTAGGTTTCAACATCTCTGGTAAAACTAAAGCTGAAGGTGCATTAGGCGGTGTTGAAGGAAGTGTTGACAGAGACCTTAAATTCTCTGGAGATAACAAGGACATGAACTTGATCGACGCTGGTGTTAACTTCTTAGGTGGTTACAAATTCGGAAACGGATTGTTGATTAATGCAGGTTACGGATTAGGATTATCTAACTTAAGTCCTAGCGATAATTCAGACAACAAATTCTCTAACCGCGTATTATCATTCGGTTTAGGTTTCCAATTCTAAGCATCAACGCATAGAAAACAAAAGATTTTAGGAAATAACATCCTATCCTCTTAAAATATGAAAAGGTCGAGCATTAGCTCGGCCTTTTTTTACATCTCTAAAGGTTGCATAAACACCTGTAAATCATTGGCTTGACTTTTGTTATTTTATCTATAACTAATAATTACACTTAACATCAATTATTATGAGAAAGTTATTTTTAATCACATTGGTCAGTTGTATTTCAACAGCAGCAATGGCACAAGTAAGTTATGGTTTAAAAGGAGGAGTTAACTTAGGTAAGTTTTCTGAGGCATTCTCAGATGAATTGAAAGATTATGAAAAAATGAATCCATCCTTCTATGTCACTGGATTTGCAGATATTCCCGTAGCACCGCAATTCTCCATTCAACCTGGTTTATCGCTACAGGGAAAAGGAGCGAAATATGAAGGTGAAGTGAATGGAACCTCTGGAAAAATTACGGTCAATATTATGTCCTTAGAGATTCCGGTTAATGCGGTTTATTATATCCCTGCAGGAACAGGAAATGTATTCCTTGGCGCAGGTCCATATGTAGGATATGCTTTAAGCGGCACCTACAAATCTGTTGTCAGTGGTAATGACGATGCATCTGTCGAAGAAGATATCGATTTCTCCGGAGATGATAAAGAAGCCAATGCTTTTGAAGCTGGATTAAACTTTATGGCAGGCTACAAACTCTCCAACGGTTTTCTGATCAACGCAGGTTATGGCTTAGGATTAACGAAAATTGCAGCCGATGACGATGCTCCGAATTACAAAAATAGAGTGCTTTCCTTTGGTATAGGATTCCAATTTTAAATATAAAACAAAAGCCCATCAAAAGATGGGCTTTGTTTTTCTAAAAGAAATCTATCACACTTTGATTTCAACTTCAACACCTGAAGGTAATTCTAATTTCATCAACGCATCAACTGTTTTTGAGTTTGATGAATAGATGTCTAACAATCTCTTGTAAGAACATAATTGGAATTGCTCACGTGCTTTTTTGTTAACGTGTGGTGAACGTAATACCGTATAGATTTTTTTCTCAGTAGGCAATGGAATTGGTCCACTAACAACTGCACCTGTAGGTTTTACCGTTTTTACGATTTTCTCAGCTGATTTGTCAACTAAATTGTAATCGTAAGATTTCAATTTGATTCTGATTCTTTGGCTCATCTTATGTATTTGATTTTAAAATGACCCCTGATTAGAGCTATTAACAATCAGGGATCGGTTTGTTTTTTATTCGAAGGAATTATTCTTCAATATTCTTGATTTTTCCTTTTGATTTCGCGATTACTTCTTCAGCTACGTTACGAGGTGCTTCAGCGTAGTGGTCAAATTCCATGGTAGAAGTTGCACGACCTGAAGTGATTGTACGTAATTGAGTAACATATCCGAACATCTCAGAAAGTGGTACCAATGCTTTGATTACCTGTGCACCATTACGTGAGTCAAGACCTTGCATCTGACCACGACGACGGTTCAAGTCACCCATAACATCACCCATGTTTTCTTCTGGAGTTAATACCTCCACTTTCATGATAGGCTCCATTAATACTGGTTGACATTTAGGTAATGCCTGACGGTAAGCCATTTTACCTGCTAACTCGAAAGATAATGAGTCTGAATCGACTGCGTGGAAAGATCCATCAATCAAACGAACTTTCATACCTGATAGTGGGTAACCAGCCAATACACCATTGTTCATCGAAGATTCGAAACCTTTTTGAACGGAAGGAATGTATTCTTTTGGAATAGCACCACCAACGATCTCATTAACGAATTGAAGAGGGCTCTTAACAACATCCCAATCCTCATCTGCAGGAGAGATAACAACTTTGATATCCGCGAATTTACCACGACCACCTGATTGTTTTTTGTATACCTCACGGTGCTCAGAAGTACCGTTGATAGACTCTTTGTATGCTACTTGAGGAGCACCTTGGTTAACCTCTACTTTGAACTCACGTCTCAAACGGTCGATCAAGATATCAAGGTGAAGCTCACCCATACCTGAGATAACTGTTTGACCAGTTTCTTGGTCAGTTTTAACTACGAATGTAGGATCCTCTTCAGCCAATTTACTTAAACCAATACCTAATTTATCAACGTCAGCTTGAGTTTTAGGCTCGATCGCTAAACCGATTACCGGCTCAGGGAATACCATGGACTCAAGAACGATAGGGTTTTTCTCGTCACAAAGTGTATCACCAGTTTTGATGTCTTTGAAACCTACAACCGCACCGATATCTCCAGCTCCGATTCTTTCGATAGGGTTCTGCTTGTTAGCATGCATTTGGAAGATACGAGAGATACGTTCTTTGTTTCCTGAACGCGTGTTCAATACATAAGAACCTGCCTCTAATACACCTGAATATGCACGTACGAAACATAAACGACCTACGAATGGGTCAGTAGCAATCTTGAAACCTAATGCTGCGAATGGTTCAGCCTCAGAAGGTTTACGAACGATTTCTTCACCAGTGTTCGGGTTAGTACCTTTAACCGCCTCTTGATCAAGAGGAGAAGGCAATAACTCCATTACGAAGTCAAGCATGGTTTGAACACCTTTGTTTTTGAAAGATGAACCACAAACCATAGGAACGATTGCGTTATCCAATACCGCTTTACGTAAAGCGTCTAAGATTTCACGTTCAGTCAATGAATCTGGATCTTCGAAGAATTTCTCCATCAAAGACTCATCGTATCCAGCAACAGCTTCCAATAATTTCTCACGGTATTCAGCAACCTCGTCGATCATATCGTCAGGGATAGGAACTTCCGTGAAAGTCATTCCTTTATCAGCGTCGTTCCAAACGATACCACGGTTGTTGATCAAGTCAACCACACCTTTGAAATCGTCTTCCGCACCGATAGGTAATTGAAGCGCAACAGCCTCAGATCCTAACATATCTTTTACTTGTTTTACAACTTTCAAGAAGTCAGCACCTGAACGGTCCATTTTATTTACGAAACCAATACGAGGAACTTTGTATCCATCAGCTAACCGCCAGTTAGTCTCTGATTGAGGCTCAACACCATCAACTGCAGAGAATAAGAATACTAGTCCGTCAAGTACACGTAAAGAACGGTTCACCTCAACTGTAAAGTCAACGTGTCCAGGAGTATCAATTACGTTTACTTGGTATTTTTTATTACGGTAGTTCCAGAATACGGTTACCGCAGCAGAGGTAATGGTGATACCACGCTCTTGCTCTTGTGCCATCCAGTCAGTAGTTGCAGATCCTTCGTGAGTCTCTCCCAACTTGTGGTTAACACCTGAGTAGAACAAAATACGCTCTGTAGTTGTAGTTTTACCAGCATCGATGTGTGCAGCGATACCAATATTTCTTACTAATTTTAAGTCTTTTGCCATAGTATTTTTGAAAAAAATACACCGACTTTGATAATGAATAATTTCAATTATCTAAAGTCGGTGTATCATATTTGAATCGTTGTGTCCAAAATTAGAATCTGAAGTGTGAGAACGCTTTGTTAGCTTCCGCCATTTTGTGCGTATCTTCTTTCTTCTTAACAGCAGCACCTTCACCTTTAGAAGCTGAAATGATTTCTCCTGCTAATTTCTCGAACATAGTTTTTTCACCACGTTTGCGAGCGTAAGAGATTAACCATTTCATACCCAAAGCGATTTTACGCTCCGGACGTACTTCCATAGGAACTTGGAAGTTGGCACCACCAACACGACGAGATTTAACCTCTACTGCAGGCATTACGTTGTTCAAAGCTTTTTTCCAAGTCTCTAAACCGTTCTCTTGTGTTTTGTTTTCTACTAATTCTACTGCATCGTAAAAGATTGAATAGGCGATAGATTTCTTACCGTCAAACATCATGTTGTTTACGAAACGTGTTACCTGAACATCATTAAACTTTGGATCAGGTAAAATGATTCTCTTTTTTGGTTTTGCTTTTCTCATTTTATTTTCCTCCGTTTAATTATTTCTTACCTTTTCCTTTTGCTGGAGCAGCTGCCTGTCCTGGTTTAGGGCGTTTTGTTCCGTATTTAGAACGACGTTGGTTACGACCTGCTACACCTGAAGTATCTAATGCACCACGGATGATGTGGTAACGAACTCCCGGTAAATCTTTAACACGACCACCACGGATTAACACGATAGAGTGCTCTTGTAAGTTGTGTCCTTCTCCTGGAATGTAAGCATTCACTTCTTTTCCATTCGTTAAACGAACACGAGCTACTTTACGCATTGCTGAGTTTGGTTTTTTAGGGGTAGTAGTATATACACGCGTACATACACCTCTTCGCTGTGGACATGAGTCCAACGCTGGTGACTTACTCTTGTCTACCAGAGCTACTCTACCTTTTCTAACTAATTGTTGAATAGTAGGCATTTACCTGTTTTCTTTTAGAGTTTTTTGTTAAAAAAATATTTTAAGTCCGCAAAGATATAAAGAATAATTGATATCGTAAAGAGTTGAGTATAAAGTTTTTTTTAAAGTTTTCAAAACTAACTTATCAACGTAAAATCGATCTGTCTCTTATCCAGGTCAACCTTCTTCACTTTAATCTGAACCTCATCGCCCAATTGATATACCTTTTTCTTGCGTTGACCTATAATGGCATAATTCTTCTCATCCAGGGTGTAAAAATCATCGGTAATATCCCTTAACCTCACCATGCCCTCGCATTTGTTCTCCTCAATTTCTACATACATTCCCCATTCTGTTACGCCGGAAATAATTCCTGTATATTCCGTGCCGATCTGGTTTTGAAGATATTCTGCTTGTTTATACTTCACGGAAGCTCTTTCCGCCTCAGCAGCTTTCTTTTCCATCTGGGAAGAATGCTCTGACATCTTCTCGTAATGTTCGGTATTCACCTTTTTGCCTCCATCTAGGTAATATTGGAGCAACCTATGCACCATTACATCCGGATATCGACGGATAGGGGAGGTAAAGTGCGTATAGTAATCAAAGGCTAGTCCGTAATGGGAAGCTTTTTTAGTCGTATAAATTGCCTTAGCCATCGAACGGATCGCCAAAGAAGTCAATAAATTCTGTTCCTTACTACCTTCGATCTGTTCCATCATCATATTCAAGGATTTCGCAGTCTCCTTGTCGGATTTAAAACTTAGCCTGTGCCCAAAACGGGACGCGAATTGCGAAAAGCTTGTCAAAGTCTCCGTGTTCGGAACATCATGGAATCGATATACAAAGGTTAATTTGTTTTTCCCTTTTCCTTGCTTGCCGATGTATTCAGCAACTTTTCTGTTCGCTAATAACATGAAGTCCTCAATCAGCTTATGCGCATCCTTACGGACTTTTGTATATACACCCAAAGGTTTTCCGTTATCATCCAATAGAAACTTCACTTCTTCCGTTTCAAAGCTGATCGCGCCGCTCTTAAATTTTCGCTCACGAAGGATATACGCTAATTCGTTCAATTTTAAAATGGGCTCTGAAAGTTCATCTTCCTTGCCTTCGATGATTTCCTGTGCCTCTTCATAGCTGAATCGACGGTCGGAGTGAATGACGGTCCTACCGAACCATTGATCCAAAACATTGGCCCGCTCATCAAGCTCAAATACGGCCGAGAAACAAAGCTTGTCCTCGTTAGGCCTAAGTGAACACAAATTGTTTGAAAGTCGCTCAGGGAGCATCGGAATAACTCTGTCGACCAAATATACCGATGTTCCTCTCTCGAATGCCTCTTTGTCTAGTTGGCTATCGGGAATAACATAATGAGACACGTCTGCAATATGCACCCCCACCTCATAATTTCCATTTTCCAATTTCTTGAAAGATATTGCATCATCAAAGTCCTTCGCGTCCGCAGGGTCAATGGTAAAGGTGGTCGTGTTCCTGAAATCCTGTCTCTTAGAAATTTCTTCCTGACTGATTACATCGGAGATAGCGTTCGCTTCTGCTTCCACTTCTTTAGGAAACTCCAGCGGGAAACCAAAGTCTGCCAAGATTGCGTTCATCTCGGTATTGTTCTCGCCTTTTTTTCCTAATACCGATTTTACTCTACCGATCGGATTTTTTGCATTCTTCGGCCATTCCAATATGGAGACCACCACTTTCTCTCCATCTTTGGCACCGTTCAGGTTGTCCAGAGGAATGAAGATGTCGTGCAGCATTTTCCGGTCATCCGGAAGGAAGAACGCATAGGTGCTGGAGATATCAATGGTACCGGTGAAATCGGTCTTCGCGCGTTGGATAATTTCAATGATTTCACCTTCCCTTTTCTTGCCTTTTTTACGATCGTAAATATGCACTTTTACGATGTCCCCATGAAGGGCTTGACGAAGCTTTCGAGGGGCTACGTAAATGTCATTTTGAAACTCATCATCAGGGACGATGAAGGCTGATCCATCGGCAGTCATATCGACCTTTCCTGTTACATAAACATTGAGCTGTCTCAATTTAAATTTGCCGCGCTCCGGCTGTTGGAAAAGGCTGGTCTTCGAGCCATCCGAAAGGATGTCTGCGATAGCAACCTTCGAATCCGAATCCGAGATGTTAAGCTTCGCAGCAACCTGTTTATAGTTCAGTGCTTGGTTGCCTGATTTTTCAAATATGTCGACGATTAATTGGGTGAGTACTTCTTTGTAGGGATTTTCTTTTCTTGATTTCATATGCTATTGTTTTGCCCATGTCTGTCTAGAAATTATAGGGTAGGGAAGGAGTTCCCGATTAAATTTCCTAGACAACATAACCCTGATTTTTCAGGACTGTATTATTGAACTAATATATAAAATATAAACGGTTTTTGAGCGGGATAGTTTGCTCTAATTCAATAAATATTTATTTACTTATTTAAAACTTTGTTTTAGCTATATAAAAATATTGAATATCTATTAGTTATGATTTGATATGCTAAAAATTATGCAGGTGTATAAAAATATATATGATTGATTTTCAATATGTTGTATTTTTTCGTACTTTTTTAAGTCTTTTGCTAAAAATTATTTTATTAAAATTAATGTTTTTATAAATATATATAAGGCGCTATAAAATAGAGTAATAAAAAATTAAAAGCTAAATTTTAGCTTCGTAAAATAATTGTACTTTAGCATTGAAATTTTGGTGGAATTTGAAAAAACGAAAGAGTAGAAATCCTGCGACCATAAGCAAGTTATAGTCGGAATTTCCTGATGCAAACAGTACTATTAGCTTTGCTTTTCTTTACAGGAATCACATAATCCCACCGCATTTATCGCGATGGAATGCAAGGAGAAATTTGGAGGTAGGGCAATTTTTGGAAGAGAGATTTCATCCAGGCAAAAGACGGAATTGCAAACTGAACAGATGAAATGCACGTGCTGATCATGGTGATGATGTTGGGAACATTTGGTCGAACATAGGGCATAGGTAGCCGTTCCATTCAGGTCGAAAACTTTATGGAGAATACCCTTTTCTTCGAAACTTGCCAGGATCCTATAGAGGGTCACACGGTCGATTTCAGTACCTAAAATTTTCTCCAGGTCTGGTTGTGAAATGGCTGTCGGCTTCTCCGAAATACTATCCAAAACGCGTAACCTAGGTTGGGTAATCTTCAGATTATTTGCCCTTAACAATTGGCTGAATTCCTCTAGTTTTTCTATGCTCGATGCTGCTTCTCTATCCGTTTTCATAAGGGTAAAATTACGAAAAATTTAGGGCATAAAAAACCTCCCTTTCAAGACGAAAGGGAGGTGCTATTTGATGCTTTTTTTTACTCGATTATTTACCTGCTGCTTTCGCGTGATCTGCTAAGAACTGTGCCAATCCACTATCTGTTAATGGGTGTTTCAAAAGGGCAGTAATCGCTGACAAAGGACCTGTCATCACGTCTGCACCGATCTTCGCACAACCAAGGATATGCGCACTGTGGCGAACAGATGCTGCAAGGATCTGTGTTTCGAATCCGTAGTTATCATAGATCTCTCTGATCTCTTCGATCAAACCTAATCCATCTACCGAGATATCATCCAAACGACCGATAAATGGCGATACGTAAGTCGCTCCTGCTTTAGCAGCCAATAAAGCCTGACCAGCAGAAAATACCAACGTACAGTTTGTTTTGATCCCTTTTTTGCTGAAATATTTGATCGCTTTTACGCCATCTTTAATCATAGGAACTTTTACTACGATCTTGCTATCTAAAGCTGCTAAGGCTTCGCCTTCTTTGATCATTCCTTCATAATCGGTAGAAATTACTTCGGCACTAACATCACCATCCACGATTTCGCAGATCGCTTTATAGTGGTTAATTACGTTTTCCTCACCAGAAATACCCTCTTTAGCCATTAAACTAGGGTTGGTTGTCACCCCATCAAGTACGCCTAAGTCCTGTGCTTCTTTGATCTGAGCTAAATTAGCAGTATCAATAAAAAATTTCATGATATAAAATGTTGATTAAAATTTTGTCTTCATTATCAAGCTGCCACTGAGTTTGATGATGCAAAGGTAGGTATATTGTTGCGCTTTTTGCAACAAATTCCATTTCAAATTGTTATCTTATGACATGCAGATTTTCAGGTCCTTTGCTTATCCAAATTATAGATTACATGTAATCGGTCAATCGATCTCCCTTTTGGGTACCTGGATGCAACGGATTGCCATTAGCTGGCTGGTCTATAAACTCACTGATTCCGTATTCTGGCTAGGTTTTGTCTCCTTTATTTCTTTGTTGCCTTCTTTGGTCTTATCACCATTTATTGGCGCATTTGTAGATAGGCATAAGAAATATAAACTGGTTTTTATTACCCAGATTGGACTGATGATTCAGGCAGGATTATTAGCGCTAGTGGTTTATCTTAAAATGGAATCTGTACTTTATTTATCTATTTTAGGGTTCATACAAGGGGTTATCAATGCATTTGATGTGCTGGCAAGGCAATCTTTACTGGTATCTTTGGTTGATGACAAAAAAGATCTGCCGAATGCCATTGCACTGAACTCTTCCATTTTCAATGCCGCCAGGATGGTCGGACCGGCAATTGGAGGATTTCTTTTGTCCATGTATGGTGAATTAGCCTGTTTTACCGTCAATTTCCTGAGCTATATTCCGGTAATTATCTGTTTGATGCTCATGAATGTGAAGGAAACATTGGTTATTGTACCTAATGAAAATGCCTTTCAGGGGCTTGTTCAAGGCTTTAAATACCTGAAAAGGTCCCCACATATTACTTCGTTGATCATTATTTTGGCCTTTTCGAGTCTTCTGGTCATTCCTTATACTTCCTTATTACCGGCTGTTGCGCGGGAATTATTTCAAGGGAATGAGCGGACGTTTTCTTGGTTTGAAAGTGCTGCAGGGTTAGGGGCCATGATTGGTGCCATTAATATGGCCCGACTGAAATCAGGCGAAAATTTAAGATATCGAATACTTTTTGCAGCCTTTTTTATGGGCGTAGCCCTTGTTTTATTGGCTTATGCGCATTATTTACCTTCGGCTTTATTTTTTACAGGAGCAGTTTCTTTCTCCATGATGATGCAGAATTCTTCCATTAACACCTATATCCAGACCCATGCGATGCCCGCCTACAGGGCACGGGCTATGTCCTACTATGTCATGGCTTTCCAAGGGATTTTCCCTATTGGAAGTTTAATTACAGGCGCGATTGCTGAATTTCTAGGGCTTAAAAACACCTTATATATCATGGGTGGATGTGGTATTCTGATTGCCCTAGGCTTTTATATTTACCTCCGGCTTCATATTCAACGGCGTTTATTCAAATTTAATTTCCGTTGATTAAGTGTTAATTGATTCTTTTTGTAGTCTATCATTCCGCCATATTCTTTCAGGATATCACCTCCCAATACCCCAATAACGGGATCTATCCCTATTTGTTCGTATGCATAATTGATGGAACTTAGATCTAATACGGCTGTCGTGAAGTTTTTGATGGACCATTCCTTCATTTTGAACTCTGGAATGGTAAGCATAAAACTTTCCATACTATTGGTCCCCAGACCAGTGGATAGGATATCTGTAGTTTCGAAATGTTCCTCTTGTATACCAGAATTCAATAGGGTGGTTTTATCCAAAACCGTTTTGGATGCGCCGGTATCTATAACTAATTTAAATTTACGATCGTAAAGTTCTACTTCTGTAATGATATGGTAGCCATCGGCTTGAAGTTTGATGACTTCAAAAGGAATTTTTTGCATAGTTGGATAATAGAATGTGAAACCTCGTAAAGAATGAATTTACTTGGTATAAATACAATTCTACTGTTTTTTCTCCAATTATATAGCTAATTTCTTCTTTTTCATCGCTTTTTTTAACCGGTCCTTTAGAATGGATTTATATTCCGGAGAAGTTTGTAATTCTATGGTATAGATCCTAATCTCATCTAATTGTTCCAAGTATCTCTCCTTGGAATAATTTATCTTGAAGGATTCAATATCTGGTTGTGGCGCTAATTTTGAAAGTTCATTCCCCATGGCAGCCGTTGCTACAGTGGCTGTCCCTATAAGTAAAGTCTCTCCAACTGAAGGCGCGGCATCCGCATCCGATAATAGATTGCCATATTGATCTGTTTTGTTGTGATTTTTTTCAGGCTCATCTGTCAAACTGGATTTCATGATATCAACACCTGTTTTACTCATTCCTTTAAATAAGGGTGCTTCTTTCTTCCGATCAAATTTAATCTTTATCTTTTTTATGGTAGAAACTGGAATCTTCTTCATCTCCTTATCCTTCATCAAATAGATTTCCTCCACCGTTGCCCTATAAAAATTTCCTTTGATTGTTTCTTTCTTGGTTTTTATATGGGCTTGGTAATAGGAAACAACAACTGGTTCTGGGTATTCTACGCTTTGTGCTTGACAAATTCCCAGAATTCCAATGCATATTGCAAGATTTAATAAGATGATCCTCATGAAACAAAAATAAGGTTTATTTCATTTAAAGAATATATTTTAACAAAAGTTTATGGTTTTTATAGTGTGGAGATTTATTATTATTCGGTTTACCTGAAGAATAGCAATACATTAGTTAATGTCTGTTGATTGATCATTTTACGTTGATTTTTAAGCATAAATTTTTGGTTATGAATGATGCGTTGGTTTTGTTCGGCCATAAAATTTAACCGATTGGTTTGCCGGTCACGACTTATTTCATTTTCATACAGATTCAATCCTTCTTTTAAGGAGTCTATCCGCTTATTTTGAATATATTCCAATAATTTTGCCGTAGCATCAACAGTTCTATATTTTGCAGGGATGGTATTATTTTGCTCCAACAATTGGTTAATTTCATTCATCTCTTGTATAATAGGCTGATAACGGATGGTTGAAGCCTGCTTCATTTCCATTTGCTTTTTATTATCTAGTCTTGGACCTATTACATATCGCATCCCGAAGATTCCTACAGCAAAAGATATAAATAGGGCAAATACGCTAACAGTAAAATTATCTATGAACCTGTTAGACATACTAAATAAAACCCACCCGATAATAATACCTAAAATGGTAAACATAGTCTGACGATTATAAAACATAATTCTATAACGTTCATTTTCTAAGACTGCGTAATGACTCGCATATCTCTTTAACAGATCATGTTCCCGCTCTAAATTTTTTTCCAGATTTTGAAGTTCCATGCTATGTAAAATTTTCGATTAGTGTGAAGATTGCTTCGTCGTGCCTCCTCGCAATGACGCGGAAAGAATAGTCTCCTCGCAATGACGCGCTAGACTATCTCTTTAAAACGCCCTCATCAAAAAGTACATCGTTCATTTTTCTGACCGCTTCCGCGCTTGCATCGAACAATTTTTGTTCCTCATCCGAAAGTTCCAAAGGAACAATCCTATCCCAGCCTTTATTATTTATAATTACCGGAACACCAATATTAATATCCTCCTGCCCGAATTCGCCTTCTAAATATACAGATGCAGTAAACAATCGATTCTGATCCCTTACGATACTTTCCACCATCGCTGCGGCAGCAGCACCAGGTGCATACCAAGCTGAAGTCCCGATCAAAGCAGTTAAAGTAGCACCACCTACCATCGTTTTCTTTACGATTTCAGCTTCCTCTTCTTCCGTTAAAAAACTAGAAACTGAAATACTGTTCCAAGTAGCATGCTTGATCAATGGGATCATCGTGGTGTCCCCATGACCACCTATAACGATGGCATTCAAATCATTTGCCGAAGCATTCAATTTATCTGAAATCTGGTATTTAAAACGAGCGGAATCCAATGCCCCACCCATACCAATGATCCTGTTTTTAGGTAGTCCACTGGATTTTAAAGCTAAATAGGTCATGGTATCCATCGGGTTGGATACAATCAGAATGATAATATCTGGAGAATGTTGGATCAGGTTCTCCACTACCGTTTTTACAATATTGGCATTGGTCCCGATCAATTCTTCACGTGTCATCCCCGGTTTACGTGGGATTCCTGAAGTAATGACAGCTACCGTAGAACCAGCTGTCGCTAGATAGTCATTGGTTACTCCCGTAATTTTCGAATCAAAACCAAGTAGGGCAGAGGTCTGCATCATATCCTGGGCTTTGCCCTCCGCGAATCCTTCCTTAATATCTAATAGTACAATTTCTTCGGCAATATTACGTCTTACCAGATTATCTGCAGTGGTTGCTCCAACTGCACCTGCACCAACAACGGTTACTTTCATAGCTTTACGGGTTTTATGTTACGCTCCTTAAATCTACTAAAAAGGATTCAAAAAACCTATTAGAAAGGATATCCGATCGCCAAGTTGAATACCAGGTTCTCCCTGCGCCAATCCCTTTCCCGAATGTCAATATACTTGAACACCCAACGGTCATCCTTTGGACGATAAGGCACGCGGAATGGAATCGCAAAGTCGGTACGAAGGATCAAGAAGTCCAGATCCAGACGCAATCCGACACCACCACCAACAGCCAATTCACTCAAGAAGGCCCCAGACAGTTTACCTCCTGGTTTTTCGTCGTCCTGGTTCTGCAACCACACATTCCCGGCATCCACAAAAGCTGCCCAATGCAGCATGCCAGCAATTTTAGCCCTATACTCCGTATTCAATTCCAATTTGAAATCCCCGGTCTGGTCCGCAAAGAAATTATCCTCGCCAATGTTTTCTGGAAGAGAAGATCCTGGACCGACAGAACGCGCACGGAAGGCACGTAATCCATTAGGACCACCCGTATAATACTGCTTCAGGTATGGTAATGATCGAGAGTTTCCATAAGAATAGGAGGTACCGATCATAATACGAGAAGCTAAGGTCGAATTGGCCGTTAATTTCATATAATGCCTCATATCAGCCTCCGCTTTAATGAATTGAGAGTAGGCTGTTCCGAATAATTTCTTAACTTTTCCACTATTGAAATCCGCACCTTGGATCAATCCCAGGATATTTCCGGACGTATTCAGACCCGCTTTGGCATAGAACGTATGCTTTTTATTGTTTTCCATGGTATTGGTAAACGTATAAACATAGTTTGGACCAAAAGAAAACTGCGGATCCACAATGTGTCGTAACGTTGGAACAGTATCCATCTGCGCTTTATATTCATCCGAAATACCTCTTGGTTGAACATAGATGATTTCCGCTAAAGTCAGGTTGTGATCCCGTTGGTTATTTTCCTTCCATGCATATCCATAGTTTAAGGTCATGGAATTTAAGGTATAGGCTGTTCTTCTGTTCAAGAATTCATATCCCGCTTTTAAGAACGTCTTTGGAATATATTGCCTAGCAGGTGCCCACTTCCAAGGAGAAAGAAGCCTTGGCCAGGTAATACCTACTTCTGCACCATATCGGATATAACTGGAATTCAGGTTTACATTTCCACCTGTCTGGGTCTCATAACCTCCAAAAACAGACGCTGTCAAGGTTTCAAATCCCTTAAAGGCATTCCGCAAAGTCCAGTTCGCTGTTACTTCCGTTCCATTGTAAACTGCAGCAGTTTTCCCGATCAGCTCCAAACGGATCGATCTTTTCTCCAAAGGTGTCAGGTAATAATAAACATCCAAGTGGTTCAGGGAATCCGGGCTATCCACAAAATCGTTCTTTACAAATTTAAACGCATTCAAATTCACCAAATGATTGATCGTTTGGTTATGGCTCCAACGGCTATATTTATCTTTTGGCTGCACAAAAATATGATTCGCCAATACTTTTTTACGGTATTTCCGTTCCGGATCTACGATGTAATATTTATCCTCAAATTTTTCAGTATTCCTAGGGATCCTGCGTCTTGCTGTTCCCGAGGTTTCCTTATAATCTGGAAAAATGTAGACATTCCCGATATATTGCGGATGTCTAGCTTTTTCTGGTGTTTCCGGTTTTACCGTGACGAACATATCCACCTTATGATTTCCAATCGTACTATCCACTTCCACCAAAATATTATCCGGACTGAAATAATAGAATCCATTAAGCTTCAGGTCGTTATCGATTCGGTCGCGCTCGTTCAGGATCACATCCAAATTATAGTTTGAACCGGGTTTCAATAAAGTACGATCGCTAGGGTAGTTGATCCGCCATCCAAGATCCGTCATAGTATCCACATCAAATTTGACCGAATTGATACGGTAGACCTTTCCCGGATAAGCATCGTATTTTACGGATGCATATTTTCCATCAATGAGGGTATCCGAAGCTACACGGGCATTGAAGAAACCTAGGTTCTCCATTTTTCCGCGTAGAAGATTTTCATTGTATTCACGGTTTACATCGCTTAGTTTAACTGGTTCTTGGCCATTCCGTTTTAACCAACGTCTGAAAAAATTGGTCGAACTATCCGGACCTCCGCCCATGTTCCATAGACCAACTTTATAATAGACCCCCAGGATTTTCGAATTGGGCTTCGGTAGGAGGGCATCTTCCAGAAATGTTTCAAAGGCTTCTTTATTTTCAACCTTCATACTATCATGATGAATTTCTACATCACCTCCAGTATACATTTTTTCACCTTCAGCCAGGTATTTGGTCGGATTACAACTACTAATTAGTATTCCGCCAAATAGGCAGGAAAATAAAAACTTATTTTTCATCTTTTCCTCCTTCCTCATCTTCGTTTTTAATGGCCGATTCATTCGATTCCTTGATTCTATCAGTAGAATCAGGCAGATTATTGCTTGTACTGTCTTGTTGTTGCTGTTTCAACTGTTCTTCTTTTTGGCGCTCTTCCACACGTTTTCTATATTCTGGATCAACCCGCATCAAACTGTCGCGGATCACCAAGCGTACGCTGTCTCGATAAGCGGTATCCGTTTCCATTCGGTCTACATCAAATCTGCGGCGGAATCCTCTACTATCTGTATTATAATATTCCTGAAGGGCTTTTGAATTCATGAAAAGCTCCTTGAATTTGTTGTAGCTCATATTGATGATAAAACCAATTCCTGTTTCCACAAACTGCCCTTGCAAAGTCGCTTGATATTGGTTTTTGCGATATACACGTGCAAAATAACGACCATCTTTCGATAATTGATAATCCAGGGAAATATCGCCCGCAATGTTGGATGCTTTCTCGCCTGGTCTTGTATTTCCTTCCACTTCGAAATTTGATCCAATCGTAATCTTTAAGCGGTCATCAAATAACATCTTCGAAATGCCCACATTCAAATCCGTACGGGTCTGTGCATTTCCGGTCAAATAATCCTCTTCTGAATTCAGGTTGAAATCCAATTCTACTCCTTTGATCAAATCCGAAGCAAGGTTGTTCAATTGCGATGTCAAGAAGGAACTCACTGTACTTCTCGCCATGGATTCTGCACCACCACCGGACAAACTTTCAAATGGATTTGCCGACATGAACCTGCCCAATGCAATCAAGGAGAAAACCTGTTTGTTCAATTCGGCCGGATCCTCCCGGATATTCGATAGGGCAATGTTCACCTTGCTCACCACATCTTGGGAAACAATAGCATTACTTTCATCCAGATCGATATCAAAATTGATTTCTGGTTTGAAAAGCTCACCGGTCAGTTTCAATAATACATTGAACGGCACCCTTTGTTTATAGAGGTTCTGGCTTTCTGCACCAATCTGGTTCTGTACCAATTCTAACGTGGCAAATTTACCTGTATACACTGCAGTAATATTCAGCCGCGCATCCAAAGGATCTCCATTCCAAGTGATCGTACTTCCTTTCTGGAAACGGAAATCTTTGGAAATTGGACCTAAAGAGAAGGTATAATCACCATCTTCCACTGTAAATGTACCAGACATGATGATCTGGTCGTTGGCATCAATGGTGGTATTCAGTTCAGCTACACCCTGGATATTTAGGGCATCCTGGGTTCCTTCATCCAAGATGATCTTGAATTTCGCTTCCCGATCCGTACTTAGGTTCAGCGCAATATCATAACCAGACAAAGTATTCGATACCTTGGTCATGGAATCCAGCTGCGCAAAAACATTTGCTCTGGTGGTATCACTTTTATCCACGAATTTAACCACCCCATCCCGTTGTGCTACGCCAGGATCATCGTTAGGTACAATGAAAGAGAAGTCTGTATTCTCATTGGCTTTCACATTACCATCGATCTTCGGCTTGTCCAAATTACCAGTAACCCGAAGGTTGGAAGTTAAATACATTTTTCCGAAGAACATATCATTATCCTCACGGGTAGAATTCATCACCTCGAAATCATCCGTTGTTAAATTCAGGTTGAAATCGAAATCCGTATAGGTCGTGGTCCGGATGGATCCGTTTAACCTCGCTGTATTATTTTTGGAATCAACAATGTTGAATTGTCTAAAAGTGATTCCTTGATCGTTAAAATATATTTTCTGATCATCAATTTTCATGTTGGAGTTCAACATGGATGCATTGATGATGGCGTCATTAAATGTTAATTCGCCATTGATCCGAGGGGCATCCATTGTTCCACGGATCTTCAGGGTTCCAGAAAGATCGCCTTGGCTGCCCTGTAGATTCCCTAAACTGAAGGCTTCGATGGTTTTGATCGTAATCGGTTTCAGATCCAAGGTCGCATCAATTTGCATATCGCCTTGTGGTGGGATGATCACATCTCCGATCAATTGTACATCATTGCCGTTTTCGGTAATGCGTACATCTGCAGAATAAGTGTTTTCCTTGATGTTATTCACCTTTACCAACACATTCCCGATAGTATCTTTTCCGAAGTAGAACTTATCGATTGTTAGGTCGGATACAAAAACTGGATTCGCCTCTAATCTCGAAACTGTCGCATTACCATTGATACCACCTCCCAAATTTAAGGATTCTGATTCCAGCATATTGGTGATGGTCTCGATCCTAAAATTGTTAAAAGTTAAATCGATAGGTGCATTCAGTGTGGAATCTTTGGATTGGATCACGAGCTCCTGGCCATCATTGGATAGGCGGAAGGCATTTGCACGGATGCCATTACTACCAAAGGTCAACTGGTTGTTTGGGTTGATGGACCAATTTTCATAATTCAGCATCAAGCCATCCTCTTTCAAGGAGAAATTATAATTGTTGTTATCCACATTCATAAAGGCCCCTAAGTGGTACTGCTCTTTATCTTCTTTATCTTTTATCCAAAGCCCTAAATCGACTTTGTTTTCCACCACATTACCCGATAGGACGGTATTGTTCAATTCAATGTTATTGACAATGATATGGCCGATCAAGGTGTTATAGTAGAGGGTACTATCTGCCGTAATGATATCCATACCTACATTTTCTACTTCCGTACCGGCATAGATAATCTTAGGTGCTAAGAGTTTAGCCATTAAGGTTCTGTCCTGGCTATTGAACGTACCATCTAGGGTAATGTCGTCCATGACCTCTAAATCAGGTAGGAAATCCCTAATGATCCGGGCATTATTCAAGCGAGCAGAAAATTCGAATTGCTGCGGTGAATAGGTCAGTACAGTTCGATCGTTCGAAGGATTATAATAGGTGCGAACTATATCGGTTATCGATGCGCCTAATTCCGTCAATTTATATTTTCCGGTCAAGTGGCCATTCAAGAATTCCGAACTTAGTATCAAGGTATTCTTGCTGGTATCGGATTTTGCGGTTAAAGCAACGGTATCCAATACATATCGTTCATCATTGTAAGCAATAGAGGAGTTGACCACCTTTAATGCGCCATTTAAATGATCAAGGTCGAAGGTTTCAAAGTCTGCCGTGATCTTTCCGTGATAGCGAAGGTTCTGGTCCATCAATTTCAGGTTTTTGAAATTGATACTATCGATCATCATTTCGGCAAAGATCTTCGGATAGGCACCGCTCATGTCTGCAGAAATAGAAGCATCCAGGTCGACATTCGGATCGCCACTGTTGATGGTTCCTGCTATATCCCCACGGTTTGCGGTCATATCAAAATTGATGTCGTGATAACCATAGCCCATCGCGTCAAAGCGGTTGATGGTACCTGTAATATCGGCTACCATGGTTTTCAGATTCAAACCTGTTCCATTTACCTGTGCTTGCGCAGCAACAACCCCGAGAACGGAATCCTGCTTCAGGAATTGACCAAGATTGAAGTTGTCTACCGTAACAAAGGCATTATAAGTCGTATCGCGACCCATATTCAATTTTCCATTGACAGTCGCATTCCCTTGCTCGGTAACCAGTTTTAAATTGGCATCAAAACCACTCATTCCGCCTTTAAAGGTTCCTGCCAAACTGATGTTTCTTGGCAATTGAATACTGTCTGGCATCAAAGAAGGAGCGATTAATCGGTTAAGATCAGCTCGACCGGTCACTAATTTCTTGATGTTCAGGTCCAGGTACATTTTATCCATATCAGGTAATCCTTTTATATGGGCGGTAGCAATTACGTGGGTATTATCTAACGTTTTAAATTCAAAACGTGGAATCCTAAGATCATTGAGTTTCCCTGTAACACGGCCGTCGATGTAGAAACGTTTGTTCATCAACGGTCTCATTACTTCCTGTTTTTCAAGGTCAGGAGCCAGGAAACGGATATCCCGCATGTCGATATGGCTTTTCTTGATGTTGGCCAAGATGGTCATGCTGGATGGATTATTGGAGACAGCGTCTAAAGAAGGATAAGAAACTTGAATTTCATCCTCAATTCGGGTGTCTGGCGTTTCGATCAATAGGTTTTTAACGGTTGCCCCTTGGTTTCCATAAATAAAATCGCCTCTCAATTGCTTAAGATAGAATCCGGAATGATCCTTAGCAGTTACATTGTCCAGCTCACCGGAAATGGAGTCTGCCGAATAATAAAGATTGTCCATGGCCGCTGCTAGATCGGTCATTTTAAGATTGAAATAATCAATTCCTTTGGTTCTTGGCTGATTATCGTCTTTGAACCAGAAATTGGATTTGTCAATGACCAATTTATCAGCTGAAACCACCCAATTAATACTGCTGGTATCTGAATCAGCTTTATCATCCTGCTTTTTAACGGTTTTTCCAAGAAGTACTTCCGAGTCAGAACCATCCAGTTTGATCTCTTTTAGTTTAACGATCTCCTTATTCAGGTCTAATTGTTCAACATTAGCCAATAACTCCTTGATGTCAAACTTGGTTTTCATGTTATTGGCCTCATCATCGTATTTCACCAAGATGTTTTTCAGATTCAAGGTATTTATACCGAGATCAGGAAGGAGGGAAGTAGCTTCGACGGTTGGGTCGTTGATTCCGAAATCGGAGGCATCCGGTGCTTCTTCCGATTCGGCCACCGCCCACTGCTTAATAACGGCCGTTAATCCATCGATGTTAACCACTGGCATATCAAAGGCCATATTTTTCGTCAGATCAAATCTTTTGACCCTAGTATCGAAATGTTTTAGGAAAAGGTCTGCCGAAGTTCCAATAACGTCATCCTTATAGACAAACTTAATATCATCAAAATTGACTTTATCGATATCAAAAACCAAAGCAGATGTGCTATCAGCAGTGGTTGTACTTTCCTTTTCCGTAGCAAAAGCATTCACGATATAAGCAAAATTGAAAGTACTATCAGGAAGGGATCGATTGATCTTGGCGGTAATTCCCTTGAGCTCAAACTCTTCGATTTCAATCGTGTTCTTCAATAATTTGAACATATTGATGTCCACTTTTAACTCTTGTCCAGCCAATAAAGTGTCCTTGGATTGATCTTCAAAATATACATTTTCCAGAACCAATTTTTTAGGAAAGGTAATGTTGATATGGCCAATATCTACGGGGGTTCCGATTTTATTTTCCAGATAATTGGTCACTTTGCCCACAATATAATTTTGTACAGCGGGTAAACGAACGAGGAATATTACAAGAAGAATGAGTGCGATTATTGATCCTATTATCCATAGGAAGGTCTTTAACGCAATACGGCCAAATCTATTCAAAGCGGTTGAATGTTCTTTTATACTAATTAATTAATCAATTTAATAACAAGGATAAACTTATTTTGTTTATCCACGGCTTAAATTAATGCTATTAAACAATCCTACAAATATAGCTTATGAAAAGGAAATTCTTCCTTTTTTGGTTAATTATAAACATGTTGCAACAGCTTATTTTTGAAATATCTACTGCTATCGGATATAGGGAAAAGACCTGTTGCCTTCGAGTTTTAAGTACGGTTTAAGTGAGGTGTAAGTGAGTTGTAAGTGACTTTTTGCACTTACAACTCACTTACATGTCACTTACACCTCACTTGCACCAAGAACCGAACAAGTTGAAAAAGTATTGAAAAACAAAAAAAAGAAGGTGTCTAAAAAGGCACCTTCTTCTGTTTTATAGCTTTCTGGAGCTCCATTATAATTTCATGAGCAATATTAGGCTGCAAGTCGATGTTTTATACTTTTCAGCATGTTGATGGCTTGATTTATCGCAAATAGGGAGTTTTTGCCACCTGGTTTACCGATAAAAGCTTTGTCTTTCCACTTTTTTGCCCATTTTCTGAGGTTATGGGCAATGGCCATCAATCCGAACTCCACAGCGACTTTCTCCAGTCCTTTCATTGTGAACCGGGTAAACCTGTTGTTGCTTTTCATCTGACCGAAAACAGCTTCCACTTCTATGGGTCGCTTGCTCCGATGGTACATTCCCTCTTCCGACAGCAGTCTTTCCCGGGCTTTATCCTTGAGCTTATTGAGCCTGTGGTTCACTTCAATGAGCCGATCGCCTTTAGCTTTATGGCACCCACTGCGCATCGGGCAGCCCTCACATCGCCGAGCCTGGTAACAGCTGACCTGGGCAGTGTATCCGTTGGCACTGACTCTGGTTGCATGACCGATAAAGCTGAGCTTCTGTCCTGCCGGACACACATAAAAGTCCTCCTGCTGGTTGTAATATAGGTTCTGTACCGAAAAAGGATCCTGTTTATCCTTGCGCTTCTGTTCCATATGGAAGTAATTGTACTTCACAAAAGCGGTTATACCCTGTCCTTCCATCAGCTCGTAGTTCTGCTCGCTACCATATCCGGCATCTGCGACGATGGATTCACTCTGTTTTCCGTAATGGGACTCAAAGCCTTCCAGGTGTTCGGGCAGGGTTGTGGTATCTGCGGCCGTTTGATGGATGCTATAATGGGTGATGAACTGCTCTTCGGTGCTGATCTGGGTATTGTAGGCCGGTTTAAGCTGGCCATTTTTCATGTGGTCCTCTTTCATCCGCATAAACACGGCATCGGTATCGGTCTTGCTATAACTATTGCGATCTCCCAGTACTTCCAGTTGCTCCTCATATTTCTCCAGTCGGGGCAGATAGTCGTCTTCAAGCTTCCTCAGCTGCCTATCGGTAGATCTATCCACTCCTTTGAGCTTGGCATTGATCGATTTGATCTTTTCCCTCAGCTGGGCACTATCGATGGCCTTGCTGACCTGCTGATCCCCTAATGAAGATTGGTCCCGGCTGATCTGTGCATCGATATCCGAAAGGACCGAAGCGATGTTCGCCTCCAGCTTTATCTTGTTCTTCTCGATCGATTTCTTCCAAACGAAGGTATAACGACCGGCGGCCGATTCGATCTTGGTACCATCTACATACTGGACTTTCAGGCTGACATACTCCATATCATGCAGCATCCGAACGATACTGGCAAACAGCTCCTGTATCTGTCCCTTAAGACGCTTTCCCCTGAAATAATTGATCGTACGGTAATCCGGTGTACTGTTGCCCGAAAGCCACATGAAATGGATGTTCTCGTGCAGGGCGCGCTCGATCTTGCGGCAAGAATAGATATTGCTCAGATACGCGTAGAACAGTACCTTAATGAGCATCCTGGGATGGAAACTGGTCGTTCCCCCTCCTTTATACTGACGGATGATATGTTCCAGATCCAACTGGTCAACAACCTGGCTCACCAACCGAACAGGATGGTTCAAGGGGATACGGTCTAAAATATTCTCAGGAAAAAGACTAGGACTATTGGATGGAAGCGCTTTGAATTGTATGTTTGCCATATTGTTTTTTGGTTGCACCTTAAGATACAAAATCTTGAGGACAAAAAACAGAAAAACCCCGCCATTTTTTAATGACGGGGTTCTCTTTTAAGAGACCTTTTTAGATTCTGTGTTAATATACAAGTCAATTTTATCTTTTTTTTGTAATTTCGGGTTTTAGGCGGTCTATTGCCAGCCTGTTTAGGGTAGCCGTTTTTGGCCGCCCTAATTTGTATCTACTTTTTCGTTCTGATACTTTTGGAGATGGTATTGTGGATCATACCGCTGTTCGTTTTTATAAATTATAAACATCAGCTCTAGAAGTTTCCTTTGCACAGCTACTGCTGCTTTCATTTTGATGCCATTTCTTGAAACAAGCCTTGTAAATGTATTAGAATAATGTTCATCATGCCTTATGGCGGCCAATGCAGGTAAATGAAGGGATTTTCTCAGGTATCTGTTGCCCCGTTTGGATATGGTAGGTTTGCTCTGGATCGATGTTCCGGACTGTTTTTCCTTTATGTCCAGGCCGGCATAGCTTACCAGTTGCTTTTTATTTCGGATCATCTCAAATCCATTCGTTTCTGCCAATACTGTTACTGCTGTCAGCAGTCCAATTCCAGGGATTGTGGTCAGGTTATCTGTTTGTTTTTTGAGTAAGGAACTCTCCTTAACAATGAGCTTTAACTCGGTCATTATTTCCTTTTCCTGTCTTTGCAGTACTGCTATGCGTTCCTTTATCCGTCCTATAGAGTTTTCATTGGGTTCTGCCTCTGCCTGTTCTGCATGTAGCTGGTTCTTGACAGCAGTACGTTCCTGTACCAATTGGTCTCTCTCCCGGGTCAGCTGCTTCAAACGCTTATAGGTGGGGTCTGGCTTGCGCCACAACTCCAGGTTGCGCTCTAGGCCAAATAAGGTGATAGCTTCCGAGCAGGTACTATCCGTTATCGTCTTGATCTCTAAGGTACGGAAATAGTTGCTGATCTTGTTTGGCAGGACAATACTGATATTGCACCCCTTGCTTTCCAGAAAATAGGCTAGCTTTTCGTGATAAACGCCTGTAGCCTCCATGACAAAATGAAGAGGACTATCCTCACAGGTATGGGTCTGTACCCATTCGTAAAGCTTTATCAAACCTTTATCCGAGTTTCGGAAATTACCATATTGGCACAGCTTTTTATCCAGATTGGAAAAGATCTTGCCAAAGCATACGACCAGTTCCTTACTACCGACGTCAATGCCAACGACCTGCTTGAGTGTTTTCATGTTAATTTTTTGATGTGAAACTGAAAAATCAATAGTGAAACTTCCCTTGGACTTGTCTCCTTATGGATATTCAAGCTGGACTGTAATTCCGCCTTACATTCTGTTCTGTCTTAGGAAGCGAAAAAGAGGAAGGCCATCTCTAAAAATCAGTATGCTAAAAAAGCTACTAAGACAGCCCTAGGCTCTCCCTCTTTTCACTAAATACAGCAAATCTATAAAACAAAAAATGTCTCCTACATTTGCTTGACACAAACATAGGAGACAGCCTCTTTTTCCTTAATAATCTAAAAATTAGTGCGTGTCGATTAATGAACTTCGATCGTCGTACCTTCCGATTTTTCTTCCGTTGGAGGAGTTACCGGTACTTCTGGGTTTTCTTCTGTTTCTGCTGCTTTATCGGTACGTTCAACAGTAATCTTACATTCTGTTAATAAGGCCGCAATAGCGCCTACAGCTGCGAAGATAGGTGCTAAAACCACACCTATGACACCCAAGGTAACTGGGAAATTCATGATCTCTTTACCGTTTTTATCGGTAATCGTGATTTTTGTAACATTGCCTTCTGCAATTAATTCTTTGATTCTTTTTAATAAGTTCTCGCCTGTTACGGTGAATGTTTCTTTAATTGACATAACTTTATCGTTTTTATTGTTTAATCTATTTGCTTTCGCTTTTAATTTATATCCAAAAGTACTTGAAGTTAAACAAAACCAAGCAGATAAATAGGTCAATCCACGTCATTTTTCGGTAATTGACTATAATTTATCGGTGAATATACTTTTCGTAACTTAGGTTACCGAACGGGGAGGAGGAAGTAGCTACCTTTGCGTAAAATATTTTAAAACTATGGAATTACTAATGGGGCCTTGGCCTTGGTATGTCGGAGGAGCGATCGTGGCTTTGGTCATGGTAGCCCTCGTTTTTTTAGGGAAGAGCTTCGGATTCTCTTCCAATTTTCGAAATATCTGTTCCATGATTGGCGCAGGAAAAAGTTGTAGCTTTTTTGATTTCAATTGGAAATCACAACAATGGAACCTGCTGTTCTTAGTCGGTGCGGTGCTTGGCGGGTTTCTATCCGCACATTATCTATCCAATGATCAGATTCCTGCCATTTCAGATACTACCGTTACGCAATTGAGGGGTATGGGCTTTGAAAGCGCAGGTACGGCCTATGCGCCAACTGAAATCTTTGGGGATTTATCGGTTAAGAACATCATTTTATTAGCAATAGGTGGTTTGTTGATTGGTTTTGGAACCCGCTATGCCGGTGGTTGTACTTCGGGACATGCCATTTCCGGATTAAGCGACCTGCAATGGCCTTCTTTGGTTGCCGTGATGGGTTTCTTCATTGGCGGTTTGATCATGGTTCATGTTTTATTCCCTTTTATTTTTTAAGCGATGAGAAAATTGATATATATATTATTAGGTGTGGTATTTGGTATGGCGATGTATAAAGCCGAAG
This sequence comes from Sphingobacterium sp. CZ-2, assembly GCF_004526235.1. Lineage (GTDB taxonomy): Bacteria > Bacteroidota > Bacteroidia > Sphingobacteriales > Sphingobacteriaceae > Sphingobacterium > Sphingobacterium tenebrionis. The sequence continues at coordinate 2,688,920 of NZ_CP038159.1, forward strand.
CTGCATCTTGGTTTAGAATCTATGAAATGTTCAATTTCCAATCCTTCCACATGTATGGTTTTATAGGTACTGCGCTGATAATTGGTGTAATTGCCTTTCAGATCATCAAAAGGAATCAAAAGAAAGATGTGGATGGAAATGCCATCGTGATTCCTCCGAAAGCTAAATCCATCCCCAGATACCTGATCGGTGGTATCTTATTCGGATTGGGTTGGGCATTGGTTGGTGCATGTCCGGGACCCATATTTGTTTTGATCGGTGCAGGTGTATATCCGATGATCATTGTCGCTGTCTTTGCTGTATTGGGAACCTATATTTATGGAATGGTGAAAGATAAATTACCTCATTAATATTTTGTCTGTAACATAAGTAACTAAGAATCTTCCCAATTCAAATTAAATTTGTATAATTAAAAATAATTAAGGAGAGTTTATGTTTTTTCAACAAGTATATGACAAGACCCTTGCACAAGCAAGTTATTTTATTGGATGCCAAGCAAAGAATGAAGCCATTGTAATTGATGCCCAACGAGATGTGGATGTTTATCTGGAGATTGCCAAACAGAACAACATGAAAATCACCCATATAGCTGAAACCCATATACATGCTGATTTTTTGGCCGGATCTCGCGAATTGGCTGCAGCAACCGGCGCTCAATTATACCTTTCTGATGAAGGTGGAGAAAATTGGCAATATGAATTTCCGCATGTTGGATTGAAAGAGGGTGATAAAATCACGGTAGGAAATCTTTCCTTGACAGTGATGCATACACCCGGCCACACGCCAGAAAGCATCAGCTTTATATTACGTGATCATCCGGCTTCTGATGAGCCTGTCATGATTTTCACAGGTGACTTTGTGTTTGTCGGTGATATCGGTAGACCTGACTTGTTGGAAGAGGCTGCAGGCTTGGTTGGAACAAAAGAAATCGGGGCAGAGCAGATGTTCAACTCCTTAAAACGCTTTGCAGAATTACCGGATTATGTTCAGGTATGGCCAGGCCACGGGGCAGGATCTGCCTGTGGAAAAGCCTTGGGTTCCGTACCGAGTAGCACGGTGGGTTATGAAAAACTACGTAATTGGGCTTTTCAATATGGAGATGACTATGAAGGCTTCAAGAATTACCTGTTGAGTGATCAGCCAGAAGCACCTTATTACTTCGCCATGATGAAAAAATTAAATAAGGTGAATAGGCCACTCTTGGTGGAAGTACCGGAACATCCAACCGTATCCCTAGAGGAAGCGCAGCAACATCAACCCGTTACCCTGATTGATACCCGACATAAAAATGAATTTGCAAAGGGACATATCAAAGGGGCAATAAACATCCAAAACAATAAAGCATTAGCAAATTGGGCAGGCTGGATGATCGGCTATGATGAAAATTTGGTCATCATTGCAGATGAAGGAGCGCAGGAAGAAATTACACGGAAACTGATGCGAATTGGTTTGGATAATATCAAGGCATTTGTAACCGATCTAGCTGGCGAAGAATTAGTGCCAACTAAGCTGTTGGAGGCCGATGAAGTAGAATCCAAGAAAGATCAGGAAGATACCGTACTGCTGGATGTTCGGAGTAGATCAGAATTCAAGAATGCACATATTCCAGGAGCGGAGCATCGTTTTATCGGAAGCTTAAGAAAACAATTGCCAAACGACCTGAAGGATAAGGATATCATTATTCAATGCCAGTCAGGTGATCGAGCAACTATTGCATACTCCTATTTGGAGAAAAATGGGTTTGAAAACCTTTATAATTACGCCGGAAGTTTCCTGGATTGGAAAGCTAAAGGTAAAACAACGACCACAGCATAGCATTTGATGAACATCATTGAAAATGCCTATAGCGGAATTTTAGAGCCCGCCTTGATCGAAGAGATTGAGGCGGTTGCTTTGATTAAAGAGTTTGATGCAGGGGATATTATTGTCGATATCGGTCAATATATCCGGTCTATGCCCTTATTGTTGTCAGGCGCTATAAAAATTGTGCGCGAGGATGAAGAAAGGGGTGAAGTACTTTTGTATTACCTGGCACAAGGGGAAACCTGTACCATGTCCATTGCCTGCTGCATGGGAAATAAAAAAAGTGAAATCCGTGCACAGGCAGAAATGCCTACCACGGTAGCCATGATCCCCAACCATTTTCTCAACGAGTGGATGGTCAAATATAATTCCTGGCGAAATTTTATCCTCAACAGCTATTCTTCTCGCATGAATGAAATGTTGGGTGCCATAGATAATTTGGCATTTTCCAATATGGAAGAACGCATATTGAACTACCTCAAAGAAAAGGTGAAGCTTACGAATGATCGGATCTTGACTTTAACCCATCAGGAGATGGCTTCAGATCTGAACAGCTCTAGGGTTGTAATTTCTCGGATCCTTAAAAAACTGGAGCATGAGGATAAAATTGTTCTTTTACGAAACGAAATCAGGGTATTGATTTAATTCTTATCTTTGTCATATGCTGGAAACATTAAACAAGTCAACATTACAGATCGGAATGCTAGCCAAGGTGCTGGGCATTTTTCTGGTCTTCGTATTGACGTCTTGTCCGTTGAAGGCTTCCATCAAACAAAGTTTCAGCCAAGAGCAGAGCATCGAAAACCGAAACAATAAATCGCTTCGATTTGAAAATTTGATGGAGCAGACCACACTGGAATGTAGTTCTTCCACAGAACTCTTCAATGGATCGAAGATGCATCATGCGGAGGTTCAATTCCAACCAGCTTTAATCGCGTTAGGATTGGTATTCCTTTTCGCTTATTTCATGAACCCTCATGAAAAAGTGGAATATGCATGGGATACAACCAAACTGAACCTCAACCCTTCCTTAATTCAACTCAATAGGTTGAATATTTAGGCCTCTTTGCTTTAGGATAATTTTATCCTAATCCCCCCATTTATTATATCATTCTTTTACCATTTTATTTAAATACAACTATGTTTTTAAAGAAGAAAAACATGTTGCTGTTGTTTATTCTATGGATTGCAAATGCTGCCTCTGCGCAGGATCTGCAAGCGATCTGGGAGAACACCAAGCAATATTATAAAGGATTTGAGGAGAAAAAGCAAGGAATCTTATTGGCAAAACAGGATAGTCTAGCCCGCTTGCTACTTTATAAACCTCAGGTCCAAGTACAGTTTCAACAGGGCCTTAGTTCTGCTGAAGGTGGTACGGGTGCTTTTATACCTTTGGCGGGTATTGTCAATGTAAATGCCAGTGATGCTATTCAAGGTGATAAGCATCTTTTCAATCATTATTTATCCGGTATCATGACCTGGGATTTTCTTCGTTTTGGGAAAAGGGATCTAGATAAACAGATTGGTCATGCCCAAGTTCGTCAATCCGTATTGGAGGAATCACTATTTGAACTTCAGCTCCAAGAGCAGTTGATCGCTCGATTTATGAACCTCCAGTATTTAGAGGTTATGGTGACTTGGTATACACAACAGCTAAAACACTATCGCCTGATGTTGTCCATTAGCCGAAACCTGGCGGAAGCTGGGATAAAACCTGCTGCGGATTCGCTGATCGCTAAATCTGCTTTACATCAGATGGAAAGCAATCTCACCCTGCTTCAAGGAAGAAAGGAGGGCGCAAAATTCTTATTGAAAGAGTTTATTGGGCAAGAGGTGGATTGGACCAATGATCAGAATGGGAGAAAATTCATGATGGTTGTCAATCGGATACCTCAAGATTCGCTTATCCATCCGGAAATCAACATGGAATTAGCGGCATTGAACCGATTAGCGTTAGATCAGCAACGGAATGAAAAGGAAAAATTACCCCGGTTCTTATTGCTCGGTGGTTTATCGAACCGTAGTTCCTCGATGAATTCGGCCGGGGAAATACGTACGAATTATGGGCAATTGTACGATCGGTTTTCCAATAATTATTTTCTTGGTGTAGGAGTTACCTGGAACTTTCAGCAGTTTCTAAAAGGGGCTTCTGATAAAAAATATGCGCAAATAAAGTATCAGGAAAAAAGCTATGCCACAGCATTATTGAAAGCCAAACAGGAGGCCGTTTCAGCCGATTTGGAAGCACAGGTACTTGCTGCAGAAACCAGTATGGACCTTGCGAGAAAAAGTATGCAAGATGCGGAAAAAGCACAGGAGATGTACCGCACGCGCTATGAGGGCGGGCTTATCAATCTGACGGAATTGTTGCAGGTTCAGGACATGCTTTTGCAAACCTCGCTCAAGGAAGTGAATGCCTATCGAGATTATTGGAAACTACTGATTTCTTGGAGTTATCAACGGGCTGATTTCAGCTTATTTTTTAATCATTTCAACGGATAGGATATGAATTTAATACGATTAGGCCTTCGAAAACCAATAGCTGTGATCATGTTCGTTCTTGCAGTTGTCTACTTTTCATGGCCAGTAATAAAAAAATTAAAAGTGGATATCTTTCCGGAGATTGAATCACCGGCCATGTACATTGCCATGCCCTATGGAGGGCTATCTCCAGCCTATATGGATGGGTTTATGGCCAATGAATTTCAGAAGGTCCTACTTTTTGTGAATGGGGTCAAGGAGCTGGATTTTAAAAGTGTGCAGGGGCTTACGCTCATGAAGCTGACTTTCTATCCAGGAACCGATATGTCTCAAGCATCGGCAGAGATCAGTATGCAGGTTTCTAGGGCGATGGGCTTTCTTCCTGCGGGTGCAGTACCACCGATGGTCGTTCGCTTTGATGCCAGTTCGCTACCCGTTGGTCAATTGGTCTTTGATTCCGATCAACATTCGGTAACAGAACTGCAAACCATGGCGATCACCAAGATCCGACCCATGTTTGTTAATATCCCTGGGATTACCGCTCCGGCACCTTTTGGCGGGAACATGCGCAGTTTGGTGGTCAATATTGACCCTCAACGGATGAAAGCGGCAGGATTAAATCCGGAGGAAATCACTTTGGCGATCACCAAGAATTCCATTCCATCTCCTGCGGGCAATGTTCGGATCGGTGATAAAAACCTGATGGCGCCAATGAACAGTATTTCCTCCGGAATTTCAGAGTTCTTGGAAACTCCCATTAAAAAGGTAGCCGGAAGGACCATTTTTGTGGGCGATGTTGCTACTGTTATGGATGCTGCCGATCAGACAGTAGGCTATGCGGTTATCAATGGCAAACGATCGGTCTATCTCCCGATCATTAAAAAGCCGGATGCTTCTACCTTAGATGCGGTGGAAAACCTCAAGAATGCCTTGCCCATGCTGGAAAATCTACTTCCCGATGGCGTCAAGATAAATTATGCGTTCGATCAATCGATCTACATTGAAAGATCTTTGTCCAATTTGATTTTCGAAGGGGTGCTTGGCGCATTGTTAACCGGATTGATGGTGTTTTTGTTCCTTGGTGATCCTCGTGGCTCCTTGATCGTAATCCTGACGATTCCGATCGCTATCCTATCAAGTGTTATAACGCTCCATTTTTTCGGACAAAGCATTAATATCATGACGCTTTCGGGTTTAGCACTTTCGATCGGTATCCTGGTCGATGAGGCTACAGTGACCATAGAGAATATACACCAGCACCTGGAAATGGGGAAACAGAAGTCCCGAGCCATACTGGATGCCCTGTTGGAAATATCCACTGCAAAATTGTTGATTCTGCTCAGTATCTTGGCCGTGCTCACCCCGGCCTTAATGATGGAAGGGATTCCTAGGGATATGTTCATGCCTTTATCCATGGCGGTAGCATTTGCTATGATTGCTTCTTTTATCGCTTCGCAGACTTTTGTGCCCATCATGGCCAATTGGATCATGAAGTTTAAACCTCATAAAAGGAAAAAGAAATCCTTTTTGGATAAGCTATCAATCCGGTACCAATACCATCTGCGCCGAGGTTTTAAGAACTCAGGCTGGAGGATTGCGGGATATTTTTCTGTTGCCAGTTTATTATTGGTATTGACCATAAGCATGTTGGGAACCGAGATCATGCCTAAATCTGAAGGAGGTGATTTCCAGTTGAGGATTCGGATGCCAAATGGGACCAGATTAGAACGTACCGAAGAAACCGTAAAACAAATGACCCGAAGCATTCAAGAAGCTTTGCCGGCAAACAGCCTGAAAATCAGTTCCGCTTTCATTGGGATGCACCCTTCTGCAAATCCTATCAATCCTATCTTCCTATTTACCAATAGTACGGGCGAAGCGGTGCTGCAGCTTTCCATGGATAAAAAGAAATTGGAAATGGGTACCGATGAGTTTAAAGAATTTGTTCGGAACCATTTGAAAGAGCGCTATCCAGCAGTCAATTTTAATTTTGAACCCATTGAATTGATGGAAAAAATCATTAGCCAAGGGTCGATGAGTCCAGTTGAGGTCAAGGTAAGTGCAGGTCAATTGAAAACGGCTGCTAAGCATGCGCAAAAGATTAAAGACTTGATGGCCGAGTATCCTTTTATTAGGGATCTCCAGATTGCAGAGCCCATTAACTATCCTAGTATTGATATCAAGATCGACCGGAAACGATTGGCGGATTTTGATCTGACGGTTCAGGAGGTTTCCCGAAATATTTCTGCTACGACATCTTCCACCCGGTTTACCGATAAGAATTTATGGGTAGATCCACGGTCAGGACTGGTGTTCCAGGTACAGGTTCAGGTGCCGGAAAATCTTATCCAAACTGTAGAGGATCTGAAGGCCATTCCTGTGAAAAAGGGCAGTTCCTTTCCTTTGTTGGCCGATATCGCAACGATTACGGCAAAGGAAATGCCGGCGCAGGTTAATCGTCGGGGACCGAATCGCTATGTGAGTATCATCGCTGATGTACATGAAAAAGATCTGGGTGCTGCCAATAGGATGATAAATGAAGTATTGGAAAAGGTAGGCGAACCAGAAAAGGGTGTTCGTGTTTGGAAGGAAGGATCAACAGTCTTGTTGGAGGAGACATTAATGGGGTTATTATCGGGTTTGTCCATCGCCATCGTGTTGATTTTCTTTATGATGTCGGCCTATTACCAATCGCTTCGAATAGCTCTTATTATATTGACCGTTGTACCAGCGGTGATCGCGGGGAGCGGGCTGATGATTTGGATAGGGGGAAGTACCTTGAATCTGCAATCCTATATGGGGATCATTATGTCCATTGGGGTATCGATTTCGAATGCAGTGTTATTGGTGAATCAGGCAGAATGGAATCGGAAGAAATTGAATTTATCTGCTTCTAGCGCAGTACTATTATCAGCAAGGTCTCGTTTTCGTCCCATTCTGATGACAGCTATGGCCATGCTTGGCGGTATGTTGCCTATGGCATTGGGAATGGGCGATGGCGGTGAACAGGTGGCGCCATTGGGTCAAGCCGTGATTGGCGGTCTGTTAAGTTCTACCGTGGTCATTCTTCTGATTCTACCGATGATCTTCGGGAAGATCATGAAAAAAGCAAGCTATATGGATCCATCGCTGGATCCTGAGGATTTGAATAGTAAATTTTATGAAGGTTAAAAACATGAAAATAGTATATTTTTTTGCAGGCATTTTGCTATTAGCTGGATGCCAGGCTCCGAGCAAAGAACCCAATAAGGAGCAAGTTCACCAGGCATTGAAAGTGGAGGTTATACAACCTGAGAACCTTCATCCATCCTTTATCCTGAAATTACCAGGCGCCTTGGAACCCAATGAAAGTTTGGATGTGTATGCCAAGGTGAAGGGATTTGTAAAAAGGATTCATGTAGATGTTGGGGATAAGGTGCGTAAGGGACAGGTTTTAGCGACGCTGGAAGCGCCCGAAATGGATCTGCAATCTACCGCAGATTTAGCGAGATCGCAACAACTGGAGGCGAATCTTGCGGTAAGTAAACAACGATATGAGCGGATTCGGAAAGTTTCCCAGAATCAGCCAGGTGCGGTTTCTGCACTGGAATTGGAACAGGCTTATGGGAATTTATTGCGGGATAGTTCGGCAGTTCAGGAAAGTAGATTTTCACATCGAAAAACTGCACAACTTAAAGAATATCTGGTAGTGAGGGCACCTTTTTCCGGCATTATTACCAGCCGAAATTATTCTATTGGTGCACTGATTGGAGATACGGGTATACCTATCTTCCGTTTGGTGGAAAACGACAGGCTTAAATTAAAGGTTACCGTTCCTGAAGTTCATGCACAAGCTATTTCGGATAGTACAAGGGCAGTCTTTTCCGTGTTGGGTTTGCCAGAAAGTAGTTTTGAAGCACGGGTGAAGCGGAATGCGAAGGTGATCGATCCAGTGACAAAGGCCTTGGCCCTGGAATTTGAAATTCCTAATCAGGACGGGAGATTGAATGGTGGGGATTATGCGGATGTGCAGCTGCATTTGAGGAGAGAGAGGCCTACTTTTTTTGTACCACAGCAGTCGGTAATACATAGTCAATCGGGGATTTTTGTTTTAGGGTTGAATGATCGGCAAGAAGTGCAGCGTATTCCAGTTAAAATTGGACAGGAGCTGGATGGGAAGGTGGAGATCTTTGCCAACCTAACAGGGGAAGAAGTTTTATTGAAAAAGGCTTCCGAAGAAATAATTAATGGTCAAAAAGTTCAGATATTAAAATAATCTATAGAAATTTAAATAATGAAAAAGTTAAATCTAAGTATCGTTGCGTTGGCAATGGTTTTCATGACTTGGTCATGTGGAAATGCGGAAAACAATAAGGGAAGTGTTTCAAAGGATTCCTTGGGGAATGAGGATGTGGAACAGGTTGCGGGTGCGGAAGCAGCAGGGATGGAAGCTGGCCAGGTGGAAGGGCATGCTAAGGGGCAAGTGGAAGGGCAAGTGGAGGGCCAAGCGGTTTCAGATATGCAGGCCAGCTTTAAGAATATCAATGGCGAGACCGTTTCGTTAAAGGATTTGAAAGGGAAAGTTGTTGTGATGAATTTTTGGGCGACTTGGTGTCCGCCATGTATTAGAGAGTTGCCTTCTCTTCAAAAATTAAGTAAGGAGCTTGCTGGTAAAAAGGATATTGTTTTTATGGCTATTGAAGTGGATCAAGATATCGATAAGGCAGCAAAATTTATGGCTAAGAATAAATATACACTTCCTTTGTATACGTTGGATTCGCCTTTGCCGGCAGAGTTGGCTAGTGAATCTATTCCGGTTACTGTGGTGTTGGCAAAGAATGGTGATATTGTAGGAAAGCATGTGGGGATGATGGATTTTGGAAGTGAAAAACTGAAACAGGGTTTGATTGATCTGACGAAAGAGAATATCAGGAAGTAGGTTGTTGGGAGACGCCGCGTCATTGCGATCCTTCGCGTCATGGTTAACCTTCGCGTCATTGCGAGGAGGTACGACGAAGCAATCTTTACACTAATCGAAAGATTGCTTCGTTCCTCGCAATGACGTATTACCTCGCAATGACGTAATTCCTCCCATTGACACAGTCCCTCCCAATGCCCCTTATTAATATTCTATTAATAACTTTTTTACATTCCTCTAACATAAATCCAAACACACAAGGATACGTTAATAATCCCTTAACATTGTGTTAATATTGATTTGTCAATTTTGTGGGGATGAAAAAAAGGTCTTTAATAGAGGGGACAATAATTTGCCTCTTAGGAGTTTTAAGTTTAACTAGCTGTAGTAACAACACGAACTCCATTAAAATGAAAGGATCGGATACGGAGGTTAACCTAGCTGTTAATCTTGCGGAGAACTTTACCAAACTAGATCCAACTTTTAGCATAGCGATTTCCGGTGGTGGTTCAGGATTAGGAATTACATCCTTGATGAATGGCCAAGCTGACATTGCCAATTCTTCTCGCCCCTTATCGGAGGAAGAAAAGCAACAGTTCAAAGATTTGAACATTGCGATCAAAACAGTCGTATTCGCAGAGGATGCCACCGCTTTTGTGGTCCATAAAGACCTTCCTTTGGATGAAATCGACACAGAAACCTTATCAAAAATCCTTTCTGGTGAGATTAAAAATTGGTCTGAAATAACAGAATTCAAATATCCCATCAATATTTACGGTAGACAGAGCAGTTCTGGTACCCACTCCTTCGTCAAGAAAAAATTGAAGATTGAGTTCACCAATGCTGCCAAAGAAATGACGGGGAATGCCCAGATTTTGGAAGGTGTTAAAGCTGACAAAACGGGGATTGGATATGTTGGTGCCGGATATGTTGCCCATGATCCTTCCGCTAGTCAAGGTGTTAAGATTCTGAAAATCAAAGATAAAGAGGGGCTGGGTGCCATCTCGCCTTTAGATCAGAGCGCCATCAATGCCGGTACGTATTTTTTCCAAAGACCATTATATCAATTTATCCTCGCTGATTCCTGGGAGAAAGTCCGTCCGTTCATCAATTTCGAACGTAGTGAATCTGGACGACAGTTGATTTCAGACCATGGTTATTACATCCTAGAAAATCAAAAAAATGAAATATAAGGCTAGACTTTCGCTAGATGTTGTTTTTAAATACATTTTTAAAGCAACAGGATTTTTGGTATTGGCGCTTTTAGGCGGAATCCTTGCCATGTTGATCTATAATTCCTTTTCCTTCTTCCTGGATGTAAAACCTTTGGATTTTATCACCGGTATGGAATGGAATCCAACTGGGAAAGTTCCAAAATACGGTATGTTACCTTTGATCATCAGCACCACCATCGTTACGTTTGGCGCCATGATCATCGCCATTCCACTAGGTATTGGTACAGCCGCTTTTATTGCGGAATATGCCAGTCCAAGATTGAAGAACATTCTTAAACCGACCATTGAAATGTTGGCCGCCATACCATCCGTTGTAATCGGATTCTTGGGTATTGTGGTGGTAAGTCCAGGAATCGCCAGTTTAGCCGATCTTTCCAACGGATTGAATGCGTTGAATGGTGCTATCCTGTTGGCAGTAATGGCCCTTCCAACCATTATTACCGTAGCAGAAGATGCTATACACGCAGTGCCAAAAACATATAAAGAAGCAAGTTATGGGGTTGGAGCCACCAAATGGCAAACTTTATTGAATGTGGTTATTCCAGCAGCTGCCCCAGGTATTATTGCTGCAGTGATGTTGGGCGTCGGACGTGCCATAGGTGAAACCATGACGGTATTGATGGCCACAGGAAATGCCTCCATTTTACCGAGCAGCATGTTCGATTCCGTAAAAACAATGACGGCAACCATTGCCATTGAGATGGGAGAGGTGCCTTATCAAACTACCCATTATTTCGCACTATACGCCATTGCCACGGTATTATTCATCATGACCTTGGGCGCGAATCTATTGGGAGAATATTTTATTAACCGTTTCAGAAAGTACCATGCGCAATAAGACTTTTAGATTTTCCAGTATCATTGAATGGGGTACTTTATTGATCAGTACCTTATTGGTATGTTTCTTTTTGGTTGTTGTACTTTGGGAAATCATTTCCAAAGGGTCTAGCGTCCTATCCTGGGATTTCGTGACGCAGGTTCCATCGGAAGGTATGACCAAAGGTGGAATAATAACTCCGATCATCGGTACGGTTTTGCTGACCTTGATCACCTCTATCTTTGCCATTCCTTTTGGGGTCTGTTGTGCCATTTATCTCCATGAATATGCGGAAGATAATTGGTTGACCCGTACCATTAGAGCATCCATCCGTAACTTATCGGGAGTGCCTTCCATTATTTATGGTTTATTCGGTTTGGCTTTATTTGTTCAGGCTTTACAATTCGGTACTTCTTTGGTTGCAGCAGGTCTTACGTTGGGATTATTATCCTTACCCTATATCATCACGACAACGGAAGAAGCATTGATGCGTATCCCGAACAGTACACGTGAAGCAGCATTGGCCGTTGGTGCCACTAAATTTGAGACTATAAAAGATGTTGTTCTTCCTTCGGCCATGTCGGGGATCCTTACAGGGGTTGTATTGACCTTATCCAGAGCAGCAGGAGAGACCGCACCCATCCTTTTTACAGGTGCAGCTTTTTATATCAATGGAACCTCCGGTTTCATCAATCAGGAATTTATGGCATTGCCTTACCATTTATACATGTTGTCTACCCAGCATCAGTCTATCGAAGAGGTTCGTCCGATTGCTTATGGTACAGCCTTGGTATTAATCATTGTGGTTTTTCTTTTGAACCTAACCGCATTTTGCATTCGTTACAAGTACAGAAAAAATGAAAACTAAATTATTCGCAGAGAATCTAAATATCAGCTTTGGTGCTAAACAAGTATTGAACAACATCAATGTGAATTTTGCAGAAAATCAGATTACCGCATTGATCGGGCCTTCCGGTTGTGGAAAAAGTACCTTATTGCGTTCCTTTAATAGAATGCATGATCTTTCCCCTGATGCAAAAATTGATGGCAGGCTTCAATTGGAAGAATTGGACCTTTACTCGAAAACAGTACCTGTAACGGAGATTAGAAAGCGTATCGGTATGGTGTTTCAAAAAGCAAATCCTTTCCCTAAAAGTATCTATGAGAATATTGCCTATGGCTTGAAGATCAATAACCTTCCGCATGATAAAGCAGTGATCGAAAAGGCATTAAGGGAAGCATTCTTATGGGAAGAGGTAAAGAACGATCTGAAGATGCCTGCCACAAGATTATCAGGTGGTCAGCAGCAACGCCTTTGTATTGCGAGGGCCGTGGCTTTACGTCCAGAGGTTATTTTGATGGATGAACCTTGTTCTGCACTGGATCCGGTGAGCACCTTAAAGATCGAAGATCTGATTACCCATTTAAAAGAGAAATATACGATTGTTATTGTGACACACAATATGCAACAGGCACAACGTATTGCAGATAAAACCGTATTTATGTATTTGGGTGAGGTTAAGGAAGAAGGTCCTACCGCTCAGCTATTTAGGAATCCGGTTAATGAAATGACCGCCAATTATATCAACGGACATTTCGGATAATCGCTGGATTTAAATTCAAAAAAGATTTAGCGTTTTATTAATATCATCTTAGGCATTTAAGTGATTTCTTTTATTTCTCTGGCATGACCTTGTAGGTCGGATCTTCTTGGATATTGACCTCGATAATCCCCTTGGCATTTTCCAATAATTTAATAGAATCCTCACTTAAATGTCTTAATATCACGGTTTTTCCTTGTAAGGCATATTTGTTGGTCAGTTTGTTCAAGGCATCGATCGCTGACATATCCACTACTCTTGATTCTTTAAAATCAATAATGATCCGTTCTGGATCTTCTTCCAAATGAAATTTATCTAGGAAATGACTGGTGGATCCAAAAAATAAGGGGCCATATATTTCATAAATCTTATTACCAAATTCATCGGTTGTTTTTCTTGCCCTGATCCTAACCGCACTATCCCATGCAAACACTAAGGCAGAAATAATAACACCTACAAATACGGCTAAAGCCAGGTTATGGAGAATGACGGTGATAGCAGCTACCAAAAGCCCAACAAAAATATCCGATTTTGGCATTTTAGTGATCATCCTGAGAAATCCCCATTTGAAAGTGGTTATAGCCACCATCATCATGACACCTACCAATGCTGCCATTGGGATTCTTTCGATAAATGGAGCACCCACCAAAATCACGAATAAGATGGTCAATGCGCCAATAATTGCCGATATTTTCGTTCTTGCACCAGCAGATATATTCACTAATGTCTGGGCAACCATAGCACAACCACCCATTCCGGCAAAAAAGCCATTTACTATATTGGCCATACCTTGGGCGATCGATTCTTTATTCGAACTACCTTTACTGTTGGTCAATTCATCGACCATGCTTAATGTCAATAAAGACTCGATTAAGCCAACTGCTGCCATCACCAACGCATAAGGGAAAATTATTTCCAATGTTTCCAGGGTAAAAGGCACATTTGGAATATGAAAGCTTGGAAAGGATCCGGAAACTGAAGCAATATCCTTCACAATCTTGGTATCAATCCCTGTTAATTGCACCAAACCAAAGATCAATAATATGGCGATCAATGAGGCCGGAATAGCTTTGGTAACCTTAGGGATCAATAATACCAACAAAACGGTTAACCCTGTAAGTCCCAACATGGTCCATAGTTGAGCGCCAGCCATCCATTCCATAACACCGTTAACTGGTGTTTTGAATTGGGCAATCTGGGCCATAAAGATGACCACAGCTAATCCGTTCAGGAATCCAAACATAACGGGTTGAGGGATCAAACGCACAAATTTTCCCAGGCGAAAAGCTCCGACCAGGATTTGAAAGACTCCAGCCAATGCCACTGCGGCAAATAAGTATTCCACGCCATGAGTTGCTGCAAGAGCAATTAATACGATGACCGTAGCTCCAGCTCCGCCGGAGACCATCCCTGGTCTGCCCCCTAAAACGGCTGTGATCAAACCCATAAGGAATGCCGCATATAAACCGGTAATAGGAGACAAGCCTGCTAAAATGGCGAAAGATAAAGATTCAGGTATCATGGTCATCGCCACTGTTAACCCTGCTAGTATCTCGTTTTTTAAATTTATTTCCTTAATATTAGGGAGTTGTAATAGAGACATGCCTTGAAAATTATGCTGCAAATATAGGTAGATGTGTGAAAAGCTAGGACAGATATTAAACAAATATTATTTAATTAAATATTTTAATACATAATATAATAATTTATATATTTTTAAGTTTAAATATTAAAACAAAGTATTTTATGAAAAAACTAATGATTTTTGGAGCTTTGGCAGTAGGAGTATTAGCCAGTTGTGTGAATCAAAAGAAAAACACAGAAGATACCAGTTCAGCAGATGGTCAAGTGACAGCAGATTCTAATTTCGTTAAGGTAGAATTTGTTGGGACAAGCAAAAATGAGATTAAGAATAATCAAGGAAAGGCAACACTTTATGCTATTCCAGAACATTTGGCGGATGCGGCAGCAACGGAAATCACCTCAACTACATTTGAAGCAAGCACTTTTCCATTTACTGTAAATTTCCATTTGCCTAATAATCATAAGGCAATGATTCAGCCAGCGGTGAAAGAATCGGATGTGATTAAGTATTATGTGGATTTAGATTGGGATTCAGATGGAAATGGAACGGTGGATTCTGCGGACGTGGCTATTGATTTTGATAAGGAGTTTCCAAATGTGGATATCAAAGGGGAAGTTACTAAGGTTAATATAAAATAGAAAGGTTCGTCATTGCGAGGAACGAAGCAATCTTTAAGCATGTTATAGTCTGAAGATTGCTTCGTCGTGCCTCCTCGCAATGACGATATTTACAACAAATCCTTTAAATGCGCCCAGACATTATCCGCCAAAATAAACTGCCCTTCAGCAGTTGGATGAATGGCATCCTTCTGATTCAACTTTTGTATACCAGCTACTCCTTCCAATAAAAAAGGAACCAGCGTCATCTCCTTCTCCTTAGCCAACTTCGGAAAAATCCCCTTAAATTCCTCAAAATAAGTCTCACCCATACTCGGAGGGACCATCATCCCAGCTAATATAAACTTACAATCCGGGTTTACTTTTCGAACCTTATCCACAATCTCCCCTAAATTTTTATAGGTACTTTCCGGCGGAATACCCCTCAAACCATCATTAGCACCCAATTCCAACACAAAAACGTCTAAAGGTTCTTTCAACAACCAATCAATCCTATCTTTTCCTCCCGCACTTGTTTCACCACTCAACCCCGCATTCACTGCCCTATACCCTAATCCCAAGGAATCAATCTTCTTTTGAATCAAGTTTGGAAATGCCAGGTCGGTACTTTCCAATCCATAGCCCGCCGTTAGGCTATTCCCAAAAAATACAATGGTTTTTACACTATCTTGAACACTATCTACTTGGCTTACAGAATCAGAAGAAACTATCGCTGTATCCTTTTTTTGAGGATTTCCACAGGCTATAAATAATATGAATGTCAAACAAATGGTAAATGTGATCGGGAACTTTTTCATTCTTCTAATTTATTTAAAAAATGCTTTATTTTTATTAAATATGTCAACAAAGATTCTACAGATAAACCAGGTGTCTAAACATTTTGTGTTAGGTACATCCGAAATCCCAGTGCTAAAAGATGTCAGTTTTGAAATTGAAGAAGGTTCAACGGTATCCATCGTAGGTCCTTCAGGAAGTGGTAAGACCACCTTACTAGGACTATGTGCCGGATTGGACCAACCCAGTGAAGGCACTATAACACTCAATGGAATTCAATTGACAGGTCTGAATGAAGATCAATTGGCTGCTGTAAGGAATGAACATGTAGGATTTGTGTTTCAGAACTTCCAACTTCTGCCTACATTGACTGCATTGGAAAATGTGCTGGTGCCTTTGGAATTAAGGGGTTTAAAACCCAATGAGCACGATGCACTAGCACTTCTTCAACGGGTAGGATTAGGTCATCGTGCCGATCATTATCCTTCGCAGTTATCAGGAGGCGAACAACAGCGGGTTTCCATTGCCCGAGCATTCGCGAACAAACCCAAGATTTTATTTGCCGATGAACCAACAGGTAATTTAGATGCCGAAACCAGTCAAAGTATTGAAGAAATGCTTTTTGAACTGAATCGGGAATCAGGAACTACCTTGATCATAGTAACCCACGATCTGGATCTAGCCGCAAAGACACAACAAATCATTCCGATTAAAGGAGGGAAGATTGCATGAATTGGCGGTGGATCTTTTTAATGGCCTGGCGGGATAGTCGCAAGAACAGAGGCCGATTATTCTTATTTATTTCATCCATTATATTAGGCATCGCCTCGCTAGTGGCCATGAATTCCTTCAATGAAAATCTGAAGATGGACATTGATGACCAAGCGGCTCAATTAATTGGTGCCGATCTGGAATTGGAAAGTAGAAGAAAGCCAACGGATGAGGCGATGAAGTTCATCGATTCCGTACAAGCGTTGAGCGAGGGACACGCTAAGGAAGAACGTTTTATGACCATGATCCAGTTTCCGAAGGTTGGCGGGTCGAGGTTTGTTCAGGTACGTGCGATTGATGGGAAGTTTCCTTTTTATGGAGAAATATTGACCAACCCTTCGAAAGCCTATTCCGCTTTTGGAAGTGAAAACGGTGTTTTTATAGAAAATGCGGTGATGATCCAATTCCAGGCAGCAGTCGGGGATACGGTGCAGTTGGGAAAATCGAAATATCCTGTACTGGGTAGTTTACTGTCGCAACCTGGACAGACCGCTATTGCAGGAAGTATGGCGCCGAGTGTTTTTGTTCCGTTGGATCAATTGGCGGAGTCTGGATTACAACAGCTTGGGAGCCGGATCGAGTACCATTATTATTTTAAGCTTCCAAAATCCTTTGAAACGGATAAAAAACTGGAAGAATGGAAAGATAAATTGACCTTATTGCAATTAAGGGGATCAACGGTTCAGAGTACCAAGGAAAATACAGGCCGATCCTTTGCCGATATGGCAAACTTTATGGAACTGGTTGGCTTTGTCGCTTTGTTATTAGGTTGTATTGGAGTATCCAGTTCTGTGCAGATCTATGTTCGCGAAAAGCTGGTTTCCGTGGCCATCCTACGATGCATGGGCGCCAAAGCGAAGCAAGCATTCTTTATTTTTTTGATTCAGTTTGCAGGTATTGGATTGATCGGAGGTTTTATCGGAGCCATTTTAGGTGCGTTAGTTCAATACCTGATTCCATTGGTACTTCAGGATGTGCTTCCAGTTGCACTTTCCACACAAGTGTCTTGGTCGGCTATTCTTCAAGGCGTACTCTTAGGACTGGTTATCGCGGTATTATTTGCTTTATTGCCCTTATTATCCGTAAGACAAGTATCGCCATTGAACTCTTTGCGCATGAGCGATGCTGCTGGCCATGCAAAGAACGATCCTTGGAAATACCTGATTTACCTTTTGATCATCGGATTTATCTTGATTTTTGCACGGATGCAAATGGATGATTGGAAGCAGACTTTCATTTTTACCTTAGGTATTTCGATCGTTTTTGCTTTATTATATGGCGTTGCCAAAGGATTCACTTACCTCATTAGGAAGTTTTTTCCTAAAGGATGGCCTTATGTTTGGCGACAAGGGCTTTCCAACTTGTATAGACCCAATAATCAAACAGTAATTCTCTTAGTTTCTATTGGCTTAGGTACGGCATTGATTGCAACCTTGTTTTTTGTTCAGGATATGCTGATCAAACGGGTGGAAATGTCTGCCGAAGAAAACCAGGCGAATATGCTCCTTTTCGATATCCAACCATCCCAAAGGGATTCTTTGGTATTGATGGCAAATGAAGAAGGCTATAATATCATGGAGAATGTTCCTATTGTAACCATGCAATTGGAAAGTATGAACGGCATCACCCTGAAGGACGTGGTAGCAGATTCAACCATTGATCAATCTAGGCGGGCATTTCGAGGAGAAATTAGAGCAACTTATCGGGATAGTCTTTCGCGCTCGGAAAAAGTGGTGGAGGGTAAATGGATAGGTCGTGTAGCCCCAACGGATACCGCCTCCGTTTCCTTGGATGAGAGTTATGCTGGAAATATTAAGGCTAAAGTAGGGGATGTAATGGTATTTAATGTGCAGGGGGTAAGGATTCCGGCAAAGGTGAGTAGTATCAGACAAGTGGATTGGAATAGGTTCCAATCGAATTTTAGGGTTGTTTTTGCAAAGGGATCTATTGATCAAGCACCTCAATTTTTCCTGATGATGACCAAGGTGGAAGGTGATGCCCAATCGGTGGCCTTTCAACAGAAAGTGGTAAGCAGGTTTCCGAACGTTTCGGTTTTGGATATGAATGCGGTGCTGGATATCTTGAATGAAATCTTGGAGAAGATAGGTTTTATCATCCAATTTATTGGAGGTTTTAGTATTCTGACGGGTATTGTGGTGTTGATTGCATCAGTGAGGATCAGTAAATTTCAGCGAATTCGGGAGAATGTATTGTTGAGGACCTTAGGGGCTAGTCGGAAGCAGATTTATTGGATTACGATTTCAGAATATTTGTTTTTGGGTTTGCTGGCTGCAATAACCGGGATTGTTATTGCATTGATTGCTAGTAATCTATTGGCGGTATTTGTTTTTGAATCTGGTTTTGTTCCGCCGATAGGGTTTAGTTTGTTGCTGATCTTTTTGGTGACTTTTTTAACGGTTTTGGTGGGGTTGATCAATAGCCTTTCGGTATTGAATAGATCGCCGTTGGAGGCGTTGAGAAGGGAGTAGTTATTGGATTATGTTGGGTGCAGCATGTCATGTTGAGCATAGGTTGTCCTGTTGAGCGTAGCATGTCATGTTGAGCATAGATCGTTATGTTGAGTATAGGTTGTCATGTTGAGCGTAGCATGTCATGTTGAGCGTAGTCGAAACATCTGTACGTATGGATAAAAGGATACGAACAGATCCTTCGACTACGCTCAGGATGACAAGCAAACTACGTTCATGATGACAAGCAGGCGATGCTCAGGATGACAAGGAAACTACGCTCAGGATGACAGGCAGGGTACTTTTTCTAAACTGGAAATTGAATTTCTGGACGATCCGTTTCTTCGTTCCGAGCACCTGTAACCCGATAAACCTGATGGCTTCCCAATTGATGAGGATAAGGTTTGATCAACTCCTGAATATCTTCTTTCCGATTGGCAAACAACCACTGATCTTGTCTATCTTCAGGAACAATCAACGGCATTCTTTTTTTAACGTTATGGATTTCCTCCAATAGGGGATTCGCAGGGGTGGTAATAATAGAAAAAGTAGGATAGGTCTCTCCCGTCTGCTGATCTAAAAAATCAGCATATACAATCCCTAAAGTCATGATTTCTTTATTGGGCGCATAGATAAAGTAATTATCGGAGACTTTGCTGCCTTTAACCTGGTGCGGTTCATAAAAACCAGTCACATAAAGCAATCCTCGATTTTTAAGGATATAATTCTTGTACGAGGCCTTCTCAAAGATACTCTCCCCCTCGGCGTTCAAGGTATTTGCATATTTGGCCGCATCGGCTTCGGTCTTTACCCAAAATGGAATAAGTTTCCATCTTGCCGACTCAATATGATTCTCCCGTGCATTTAAGGTGACAGGTAAGAAAGGCCTGCTAAAACCTGAAACATGAAAAATCTCCTTATCATTCTCATAGGTGATTTTCTTCTTTGGATACTTATTCTTCAAATCAGATTTGGAAGGGGCGCCAGTATGATAACACATAGGATTTTAATTTTTATGAAATTACAAAAAAGCAAAGAATGATAAACATTTAAAATAGATATTCGTTTCCTCAATTAGAAGTTTTATTTTAGGAAAAAAATTACATTAACAGAGACATATGGCATCAGGAATATTTGCAGTTTTAGACGATATCGCAGCATTGATGGACGACGTGGCGGTAGCCAGTAAAATCGCTACACGTAAAACGGCTGGAATTTTGGGAGATGATTTGGCCGTGAATGCTGAGAAAGCAACCGGTTTTCTAGCATCTCGAGAAATCCCCGTTCTTTGGGCAATCACCAAAGGATCCTTCATCAACAAACTTATCATAGTACCAATCGCCTTATTATTGAATGCTTTTTTCCCGGTGATTATAAAATATATCCTCATCCTGGGAGGTCTATACCTCGCTTATGAAGGCGCCGAAAAAATCATACATTATCTTTTCCATCGGGAAAAGAAAGGGGTTGAAGTCGTAAAGGAACAAGAAGAAGAGGGAGAGGCTTTGGAAAATGCAAAGATTAAATCAGCGGTTACCACAGACTTTATCCTATCCGTAGAGATCGTGATATTGGCTTTAGGAACCGTATTGGATAGCCCTTTAGCTGTACAAATTCTTACTGTTTCCGTAGTAGCTATTTTGGCGACAGTAGGGGTATACGGTATTGTTGCCTTAATTGTCAGAATGGATGATTTAGGTTATAGTCTTATTAAACGTTCCAATGAGAAAGGGTTTGGAAATACAGTCGGAAATGCCCTTGTCAAGCTATTGCCCATTGTCATCAAAGCATTAGCCGTAATTGGTACAATAGCCTTATTATTGGTTTCCGGCGGTATATTTGTTCATAATATTGACTATTTCCACGATATGCTACCTAACGTTCCTGCTACATTAAAGGAGTTTGGATTTGGGTTAGTGATCGGTATCTTGGTGGTCATTGTGGTCACTATATTTAAAAAGATATTTGGTTCATTCAAAGGCAAAAAAGCATAATTCGGATTCTACGTTCGAACAAAACTTTTAATTATCTGTTATTATGTAAAAGAACAGATAATTATGAGAAATGAAGACGAAAACAACAAGAAAGTAAATGCAGCCGATTCGGTCGATCCTACGGAAGCTCCAGAAATATTGGATAAAGAAGCAGATGATAAACCGGCAGCCATGAATATTAGGACAACCATTATTATAGCTGTGGTTATATTGGCCATCATTTATGCTATTTATGAATTGTCAACAAAATAAAAAAGGAAGGTAATTGACCTTCCTTTTTTATTAAATATCTGTTTGCATCCTGCTGATAAGACCCTCTTTAAATATCATTTCCTTGATCAATAAGTAAGACATCCAAAAGGATATATTGCTTTCTGCACCTTGATTTTTGTTCACGCCATAACTTTCTAATCCATCATAACACGAATTATCCTGTGCATTGAATAAACTCATCCTTTGATCGTTCAAACCTAAATACCACAGAAACGAACGTTTGATCCTGTCAATATATAACGGATTGGGATCTATGTTATAAACCTCTTGGTATAACCATAATATTCCGGGAATTTCAATGGGCTGTTGACCATAGGTGCATACTTCCCCATTTTTTTTCAGCCAATTCTCATTTCCGATTAAGGAAAGATGATCTCCTCGAAATAGTATACTGTCTAAAAAGTGGAAACTTTTTTCAGCAATGATCAATAGTTCTTGATTATTTAGTTGTTTTCCAGCACGGAATAAGGCCAAGGGAATCATGGCATTATCATAGGAAATTATCTCTTCAAACCATGGCCATTCATCGGTCGCACACATCTGAAACTCCACTTCCAGAAATTTCGTTAAAGATTGAATAAGATTCAAAACATGCTGATCTTCAGGATATCTTTCCTGATAATGCAGTAAGCCTAATAGTGCATAAGAAATTGCCCTTGCCGATTTGAGTTCCAATAATTGATCTATGCCTCGGTCGAATATTCCACGCGCAACTGGCCAATAATGATCAAATGATTCGTTCCCCAATAGGTAGCCTAAGGACCAAATCGTACGGCCTTGACTGTCTTCAGAGCCTTTATCTTCCAAAAATCGAAGATCATAGGACATGAAATTCTTGAAGGACCCATCCTCATTCTGTGCATAGAAAATAAAGGAAAGATAGCTGGAGAACAAAGGATGTTCTATTCCGAGATTTTCCTGTTTTTGGGCCATCATTAATAATAATAAAGCCCTACAATTATCATCTATACAATATCCATGATGGTAATTCGGGATATTGAAACTGGCATGTTGAAAAATACCGGTTGAAGAACTAATTTTTTCGATATAGGAAAGATCAATCGTTGGATTACTGTAATAAAAGTTATTCAAACGCCGATCTATCTCTGCTGTATTTATTGTTAAAGTATCCATTTAATTATTTACAATGCTCCTTTGGGAAATCAATTTCATTCCCATGGGCAATATTTGATTTTTTAGATCCTTAATGATATTCTTAGATTTTGAAATTGGACGTTTTCCTATGATCGTATGGATCAATGCGATCTGTTTTTTACCAATGTTTTTCCAGGTAATGGTCTTACCATAAGCTAAAGCTTTCTCCCTGTAAGAAGCCATATGCAGAGGATCTTCCAAAAGTTGGTTGATGCTCAACGCCAATTGGTTGGCATTGTTGAAATCGAACAATTTACCTTTACCCTCTGCTAATAAATCAACAGCATACCAATATGGGGTCGAGAGAACAGCTGCTCCAGCACCTAATGCAAAGGTTAATGTTCCACTGCTGATCTGGTTCTCATTTGGATAAGGAGTTACATAGATATCACATGCCTTTAAATAGGTCTGTAATAATTTATCACTAGCATATTTATTTACGAATAATACCTTCCCATTCAATCCTAAATCTGCAGCTTGTTGCATCAAACTGTTCTTATAACTTTCGCCTTCGGCCAATAATACATTGGGGTGGGTCGCGCCTAGGATGATGTAAACAAAGTTATCATGTTTAACTTGGGATACCGCATCAATAGCTACTTCATAGCCTTTGTTCCGTCCTAATAAACCAAAAGACAACATCACTGTTTTATCTTCCAATCCGAGTTCCTCTTTTGCTTCTTGGGCGCTGATCTTAAAGTTGGGGATTCCATGGGGAATAACCTGTATCATGTGAAAAGGAACATGGTAAACCTGATTCAGCATAGTGATTGCTCGTTTGGTCATTACCGTTATTTTATCACTTTTAGCAGCAATTTTTTGAATGACGGCCAGTTCATCTACCGATGGTTTTTCCAGAACGGTATGTAGGTTACTAATTAATGGAACCTCCAGTTCATTGATCAATTCCAAAATATAGTTACCGGCATCCCCATCAAAAATTCCAAATTCATGCTGTAAGATGCAAGCATCATATTTTTGGGCATTGATCCATGCCGCAGCTTCTTTATAAGCTTGCCTCTCTTCTCTCAGCAACTTGTACTTGACCTCTTTGGGATGATTATGCTCTGATTGGTCAATCATCGCCAAAACATCCACTTCCTGACCGTTTGCGATCAAGGATTTATAGAGATCATGGGTAAAAGTTGCAATCCCACACTGCCGCGGAAGATATGTTCCAATAATTAATACTTTCATAGATATGCTTAAAATAAAATAGTTAAATGTATAAAGTGCATATGATTGCTTATCAATAGAACACTTTTAAAAAGATTTTGTTCTTTATGTATTATTTAATTAAAGAGGAGGCCAATGGGAATAACAGTAAATAGAAAAAACAGCTTTTTTAAACCAAAATTAGACCGTGTACTAGCGAGAAGATTTTTATTGCCACAGGAAAGGGCAAAAAAAATCGTAAACCGAGTTCTTGGTATGTCAGATGACCAAAAACTTGCCCTCATAACCCAGATTTTAAGGAATTATGCCCGTAGACATCGGAGTATTCTGAATGTTCTGGAAAAGAATTTCAACCTCATGGATAACACCTTCAAGGAGTTGAATCTGGATAAAAGAAAATTGACAGACATTGAAAAAATGCTGATAGGTTCCTATTTCACGATGGAATATTCCATTGAAGCAGCGGCCTACTTTAATCCGTCCATTATTTTATCACCGGACCAGACACAGACTCAGGAGGGGGAAAAGCGAGTAATTTTAAGTTTTCGTGCAGTAGGAGAAGGCCATTTATCTTCCATTGTGTTTCGGACGGCTATCATCGATAAGAATTTGGATATCCATCTGGATGAAGTAGGAATTTTATTGGATAAACCTAAGCATATCAAAAATCATCGGTATAAAAAACAGGAATTTCTGGATAAATTATTTCAGCTCCATAAAGCCGAAGGGGAGATCGTTGATGTTATAAAAAACAAATTTCCCGATACATTCACTTATGATGAATTAATCCGATATGTAAAGGAAATCCGTGGAGAAAATGAATTGAGTCCTGATAACGAAATCCTTATGCAGCAGATCCTGTGGGTCGCATCTTCTCATTATGAGATATCCTATTCCTTGGATACTTCCATTTCTGAAAGAGTGATCTTTCCCATAAGTGATACCGAAAAGAATGGGATTGAAGATGCCCGTTTTGTTCGATTTGTGAATGATCAAGGAAAAGTAACCTATTATGCGACCTATACGGCATATGATGGACATTCCATTTTACCAAAATTACTTTCCACCAAGGATTTTGTGAATTTTAAAATTCAGCCTATCAATGGGAAAATAGCCAATAAGGGTGCGGCATTGTTCCCTAGAAAAATAAAGGGTAGATATGCGATGCTGTGTCGGGTCGATGGCGAAAACAGTTACATTGCTTATTCTGATTCGATCAATAATTGGCATGAAGATGTCATCCTTATTGCAGAACCCGAATATTCATGGGAATTTATCCAAGTGGGTAATTGCGGGTCTCCATTAGAAACGGATAAAGGATGGTTGGTTATTACCCATGCCGTAGGTCCTATGCGAGAGTATGTCTTAAGTGCTTTATTGCTGGATCTCGAAAACCCAACAAAAGTTATCGGAAAGTTGAAAGAACCTTTACTTTTTGCTACAGAAGAGGAACGAAATGGCTATGTGCCAAATGTATTATATTCTTGCGGACAGATCATCCATAATAATCAATTGATTTTACCTTATGCTTACTCCGATCATGAATCGACTTATGCAACAATTTGTTTAGATGAATTGTTGAATGCACTTTTAGCTTCACCGGATTAATACTTGCAGGCGGGATAAGTACTTGTTTATGATTTAAGGACAACCATCTGGGCTGTGAGGTTTTCCATTTAAAGAAAGGGGCGAGATTCACTCGCCCTTAGAAATAAAAATCTACAGCGATGGAAAATCCAATGAACAATCCAAATTTAAACGAAGGCGAGACAACCAAAGCCATTGAAAATGTTACGGCACAATTGCCTTCCAAATTTTATTTATGCCTGGCAGTTGGAGCTATGGTCGGATCTGCTGTATTGAAATGTACAGGTCATAAACATGGGGCATTGTTTGTAGGGCAATGGGTAGCTCCATTCCTGCTATTTGGGATTTATAACAAGATCGTTAAAACAGAAGGACATGATTAATTAACACAGACATGGCAACAAAGAACGAAAACAAGAAAGTAGGGATTGTCCAAGAAGACAGACCGAAACGTAAAAAGAGCTTAACATCCGTTTTGGAAAAGCAGAAGAAAAACCAGGATGCAGACGGCGAGACAGGTGTTGATCCCCAGATGGAACAACTGAACGATATGCCAGATGCACATGAACATCCTAAAGAACCCAAAAAGATTAAGCCATAACTATCCACAGATTTTCTTGAAAAACTGATGGAGTTCTAATAAATCCCTTTTCCTGGTAATTTAAATAAACTGTCGTAATGCTTTTATTTTAATCTCCGGGAAAGTGATTCTTCGATCTTGCTCTAATATGAAATGGATCAGTTTAGCTAGGTCTTCCGCTTTGAGCATTTCTCGATTTTCTTCTTTTTCTGCTTGCTCCTCCGCACTGATTTTTTGCATATCCGTACCAACGGCTGCAGGTTCGATTAAACTGACCCTGATGTTATCAGGATTTACTTCCTTTCTTAATGATTCGGTAAAGCCTTGTATGCCCGCTTTTGTAGCTACATATCCTGTGCTACTGCCACCTCTATCATCTGCACTCATCGACCCTATATTTATGATGTCGCCTTCGATATCTTCTTCCTTCATTTTTTTGGCAAAAAATCCAGCCAATAAAAGGTAGGCATCCAAATTTGTTTTGGTCATGTAGACCAAGCTTTCGGCATCTGCATCAGAGATACCTGCAAAGCCAATACCCGCATTGTTTATCAAGATGTGAAATGGACCATGCACGTCCCACAGATTAGGCAAGATTTTTTCCCAGGCTTCATAATCCGCGAGATCCTGCAAAAGGAATTTGATTCGGTCTTCAACGCCGGCAGTTCGAGCTTCCTCCATCAGCTTCTCTAATTTTTCAGAATTTCTGCCAACAATAAAAACCTTATACCCTTTTTCTGCTAAAAACAAGGTTGTGGCTTTCCCAATACCTGCGGTGCCTCCAGTAAGAAAAATATTTTTATCCCTTAAAACTTCCATGTACTAATTATTAATTGATTAACGATGTATGACTTTGAGAAATGAACACACCCTCGCAATGTTTAGTTCATTGCGGTTTATACTTATTTTTGGATCATTTGCTAACGGAATGATAATCAAAGTGTTCAAAAAGAAAAGTGAAGATGAATTTCTAAACGATATAAAGATGAAAAAGTATTTAGTAGGTATTGTTATGGTTCTGGGAATCCTAACAATCATGGCCTTTAAACAGATTGACGCGACCTTGGATTTCGTCAATAAAGCAAGTATGGCAAACAGGTTTGAGATTGCTGCAGCCAACCAGGCGTTGACAATATCAAGTAATGAAGGCATTAAAAAATTCGCACAGCAAATGATCGATGAACATCAGACCATTCTGGATGAATTGGCTGCCTATGCAAAATCCAAGGATTTGATGGTAATGGATAACTTGGATGATAAACATCAAGGAAAATTGGATTCATTGAAAAATGAAACCGACAATTACGACCAACGATTTAAACAGGCGATGGTCAAATCACATGAAAAAGCCGTCAAATTATTTACGGATGCGAGCAATGATAAAGCGATTACAGATTCTACTTTTAGGGAATGGGCCGGAAGCAAAATTGGCCTATTGAATGATCATTTGGAAAAAGCGAAAGCGCTTTCCAATGGTGGTTCATTGAAAGATGGTCCAAAACCGGTGATTAATGATACCCTAAAACCCAAATTGAAAAAAACAAAAGAATCAAATGATTAATCCTGATGAGTGGGCAAGTATAGTTTGCTAAAAAAAGCCTCCGTTTTTAAAACGGAGGCTTTCTGTTTATATGATAGATAATGTGTGTTTATCTTTTGTCTAGGCGATTGAACCAGTCTTGGATTTCCTGCCTAGATTTTCCAAACCGTTGTTGAAACCGGCCATAAACATCTTCTTCTTTTCCTTCTTGGTAGTTGAAGTCTTCTTCAGGAATATCTGGAAATTCTTCCCTGATTCTTTCCTTAACAACATCCCATTTGCCTTTAAAATTAAAATCTTGTGATTCCATATTGATTTCCTTTCCTTGTTTTTTTATAGAACAGGAGAGTTAAAAAATCGTTCATAAAATTTTTAAATATTTTTGTGTTTTTTTTCGGTAAAGGTATTGTATGTAATACGATTTCTTTGTAAATTGTTGATAGTTAATTTCTTGTGATCAGATTCAGAATCACCGACCATAGCTTCATGGTCCCATTTTCAACAATATTGAGCTATCTATTTACTTATACACAACATAGGAGGAAAATATTATGGACAATTTAAAATTTGAAATCAGTACCATTAGCCAGAACCAATTAAGTAAGGTTAAAGAAGTATTGAACGATCTGGTAGATATCAAAGATTGGCAAATCGCTCCCTATATCGATGGCTATTTGGTATCTGTTCGGGGGATCAATCTGCGTTGCTATGCCATTCTTCAATCGCTTTTATCCATTGGGGTGAATGCCGAAAAACTCTATGAAGAATAAGGTTTATGTATAACATGTTAAAAACCTTTACTACTTAGGTAAAATCGTGTAATCTTTTTTAGATGTAATGGCTTAGTTTTACGTTAGTTTACCATCTGGGAACTAATTTAGGACAATAAAAGATTGAGCATAGCAACCTAAACCTGTTTTATTCGCTATGCTTTTTCTTTTTATGCTTTCCCTTTGGTTGATCATCAATAACCTATACATCTATGAAGAAACATTTTGCTGTAATTGCCTTATTAGGAATATGGATCCAAGCCTCTTATGCACAGAACCTATTAAAAGGAAACTCTTTACCTATTAAAAACACCTACCAAATTTTAGCTTCCGATAGCCCCGAAGAATTGATCCGTAAGGCTGCCCATGTGGTTCCCACCAAGAATCAATATGATGCTTTAAAAGATGAATTCATCTCCTTTATTCATTTTGGTCCAAATACATTCACACGAATGGAATGGGGGAATGGTAAGGAAGATCCACGGATTTTCGACCTGAAGAATTTGGATACGGATCAATGGTGTGCAAGTATGAAGGCAGCTGGAATGACCAAAGTGATATTTACTGCAAAGCATCATGATGGATTTGTATTATGGCAAAGTCGTTATACCGATCATGGCATTATGTCCACAGGTTTTATGGAAGGAAAGGGGGATATTATGAAGGAACTTGCGGCATCATGCAGAAAATATGGATTAAAATTAGGAGTATATTTATCCCCAGCTGATCTATACCAAATCGAAAACGAAAAAGGCTTGTATGGTAATTTAAGTAGCTATACAACGCGAACCATCCCCCGAAAGGTGGAAGGCAGACCATTTGCCAATAAAACCAGTTTTCAGTTTGAGGTGGATGATTATAACGAATATTTTTTGAACCAATTATTTGAGCTGTTAACGGAATATGGTCCAATCCATGAGGTTTGGTTTGATGGCGCGCATCCCAAGACAAAAGGTGGGCAGAAATATAATTATCCAGCTTGGCGGGAGTTGATCCATAAACTCGCTCCTGAAGCAATCGTATTCGGAAAAGAAGATTTGAGATGGTGCGGAAATGAAGCAGGTGCTACCCGTTCAACGGAATGGAACATTATTCCTTTTGATTCGGATCCACATCAATTGGCAAACCATAAAGATCTGACAGGAAAAGATCTGGGGAGTAGGGAGAAATTGCAAGGGGCAAAATTCTTACATTATCAACCGGCTGAAACAAATACTTCCATTCGCGAAGGTTGGTTCTATCGGGACGATACCTATCAGAAAGTGCGAAGCACCGATGATGTTTTTGATATTTATGAACGATCGGTAGGAGGGAACTCGATTTTTCTTTTGAATATTCCTCCTAACCGTGAAGGTAGATTTTCACCGGAGGACGTTCGGGTATTAAAGGAAATCGGTGAAAGAATTTCAGAGACTTATGGGAAAAACCTTTTGTCTTTGAGTAAGGGTCCAAAGGAGCTCTTCGATGATGATCCGAAAAGTAGTTTTGTATTCAGCAGTCAAACTGGCGAAGTGGAGTTCACAGCCAAAAAACCGATAACCATTAATCGATTCATGTTGCAAGAGGCCATTCAGACCAATGGCGAACGGATTGAAAAACATGCTATTGATGTTTGGTTAGATGGGAAATGGGAGGAGATTGCAGTATCAACGAATGTGGGGTACAAAAGGATTCTGCGTTTTCCAGAAGTTACAGCACAAAAGTTTAGATTACGGATTTTGGATAGCAGGGCTTTGCCGGTGATCAGTAGTTTAGGCGCTTATTATGCGGTAAATCGACCACCTCAGTTACAGATCAATCGGGGAACGGATGGGAAAATCAGTATAACTGCTAAAAAACACGAATTTGGTTGGAAACCCCATGGACAGGATGCTTCAAAAAATTTGAAGGCAGATTATCAGATTTTTTATACGGTGGATGGTACAGAACCTACCTCGAAATCATTGGTTTATGAGGGTGGTTTTTCCTCAACCGCTAAAATAGTGAAAGCTATTGCTATTGCTAAGGATGGTTTGAAAGGGGCGGTAGTGGAAAAGGAAATAGGTTTTTCAAAAGCTGATTGGAGCGTGGTGGAATTAAGTTCTTTTGAGGAGAAGCATCCAGGGAATTTGATGTTTGATGAGGATGAGAAGAGTTTTTGGCGATCTAGAGGTGGAAAAGAGGGGCATTTTGTGGTATTGGATTTAGGAAAAATGATGGATATAAAAGCATTTTCTTATACGCCACAGACACAGAATGGAAAGGGGATGATGGCGAAAGGAAATATTTTGGTTAGTGAAGATGGGAAGAATTGGGTGAAAGGAGGAAGTTTTGAATTTGGGAACTTGATCAATGATCCGAGTACAAGGATGTATAGGTTGGAAAAAGTGGTTAGGGGAAGGTTTGTGAAGCTGGAAGCCACGGAAATAGCCGGCGGGGATGATAGTTTGAGCATAGCTGAGTTGGATATTTTTTAGGATGGCATTGCGAGGGTTTGTCCCCTCATTGCGAGGTACGAAGCAATCTTTAGCCATGTCATGGTGAGCGAAGTCGAACCATCTGTTGGTGTACCAAATTACAGATCCTTCGACTTCGCTCAGGATGACAAAGAGGTCCCTCACAAATGAACAATGAGAAAACAAGGAGAAAGATTGCTTCGTCGTGCCTCCTCGCAATGACGAGTCAAACCTTCGCAATGCCGGGGCAAACCCTCTAAATGACAGTTCCCTCTCTCCCCAAAAAAACTTCCCTTTAAACAAAAAAGCCCCCTTGGATAAATCCAAGGAGGCCACAGCTAATATATGAAATTTATAATTTCATCAAAGGAATTAATCTTTCAAGAACTCAATTTCAAAGTTCTCCAGATATGGGTTTCCATCCATTCCGAAATCGGCAAGGATTTCAATATTCATCCAGTAAAGCGTCAATGCTGCAATATCCGTAGCATTCGTTGGGATGGATAGCGAAGAAGTAACCGGCATAACAGCAGAGGCCGAAGGGTAGCTATCTCCCATATTCAACCAAACATAACTTCCGGATAAGGACATATTAGGCGTGCCTGGATACCCTCCAAAATACATACCCCCAGTTCCTTCATCCATTGGCCAATAACCAATGATATCCGCATAGTTAGGGTGCTTGGTCAAATCCTTCAGGCCATAATTATTCGTAATGGTACTTGCGCTCAATGCCGTGTTATAATAAACCAAGTTCGCTGGCGAAAAAGAACCTGCAACATCATTATCCCCAGCACGGTGTCCGACCCTTAAATCCTCACCAATATTCAAGCTCTTACGCGCAGAGATATTGATGGATTTCTGAAATTTCCCATCCATGTAAAGGCTTAAGGTTCGAGTTGATGAATTCACATATTCCACGGTCATGATCAGGTTTCTCCATACACCGGTTCCAGGTGCTTCTTCCGAAGAAACTTCCTGCTTTCCACTTCCGCCGTTCAACGTTCCTCCGACAGTTACCACCCATTTTCCACCTGGATAATGGGCCCATTGCCAACCCGTAATATTCTGTCCACTCAAGTTTGTACTTTTTCCGAAGAAACTGGAATATCCACCTGGTACATTATTGAATTTCACATCCATCTGCACGGTGAAACTTTTATTTTCCCCGACATCAAACCTTCCAGTCTCATCATGAAAAGTTGCTCTACCTGTCTTATTATCAAATCTAACCGGATTAAATCCTGATTTTTGTAATTTGAATTCCTGGAAGGCAGGATTGTAAGCCATGGTAAATCCGAAATCGGTTTCATCTGCTCCACCACCATGGTTAGTGGTAATAATGATCAACCAGTCTTCTTTTTCATAATTCTCACGTCCTTTTATGGCGTTTACAATATTCCCAACATATTCATCTGTTTTTAGGACCGCATTCTTGAAATTTGCATTCCCCTCGTTAAATCCGCCATATTCACCCGCTTTTTCCACATCCTTAAAATTCACAATGATGGTTCCCAAAGCGCGGGATTGATTAAGGATATTCAACGTGCTATCCTTTACCTGTACGTCATTGCTTACCACAGGGGCAAAATCTGCAATTTTCACAAAATTTCTCAAGTCTTCCCAAGGCGTAACGATCGCCGTTTTCACGGATCGATATTGCGTTACATAATCAAGCACATTACGGTAGGAAGTGATATTTTCATGTTGATGGTTATCATCGTTTTGGTCAGCTTCAAAATCATCATTAGAAATCTTATGCTTTGCATAACCCGTACCTGTCAACATGGATGCCCAGCCCGCTGCTCCGGTTTCTGTTTTCAGGGTGTTATAGGCAAACTTTGAGTTTTTCTGTAAGGCCATAATCTGCGGTGGAGCAATTTTCTCTAAGGAGGTTCCGCCCAAACCATCAATACTGATGACCATCACTTTCCTTTGGTTGGTAGTAAGGTCTTTTAGCTCCTCAAACACAGGAGGAGGGTTGTCGTATTTTGTACAGCTTGCAACTGTCATTGCTGACAGTATGCAAAGCATGGAAAGTATTTTGTTATAT
The DNA here is from genome assembly GCF_004526235.1 of Sphingobacterium sp. CZ-2. Taxonomy (GTDB): domain Bacteria; phylum Bacteroidota; class Bacteroidia; order Sphingobacteriales; family Sphingobacteriaceae; genus Sphingobacterium; species Sphingobacterium tenebrionis. The sequence continues at coordinate 2,721,532 of NZ_CP038159.1, forward strand.
AATTTCATCGTCTAATTAAGGTTTAAGTAAATTCAATTCTCCGAATACTACATAAGGCACACCAGAACCGCCATAGCCATTCTTGATGATAATTTTAAAGAACCTTGCAGTTACAGGACCATCTGGAAAGTTATATTCAAATCTACTGTTATTATTAGGCATGGTACCACGACCAATCAATTCATAGTTAAGGTTGTCTTTACTGTAATAAACTTCGAAATCCTTCCCATCTCCAGCACGGTTTCCTCCCGGTCTAGCATAGGAATAGATTCCTTTAACTGCTGAAACATCTCCTAAATTGTAGGAAAAGGTATGCGGATAAGATTCTGCGGCAGTAGGTGAAGAATATTTTGCATGATAAAATGTGTTTGGATTTCCATCATACAAATTTTCAATTGAACCTTCTTGAGCAGGAGAAGTTGCTTTAACAATTGGAAATTTAATATTATTATCCCCACCTGATTTTGTTAAAGGATTATATTCCCATAAGGCTTTTTTAAGAATTGGATATTTATTAGAAACTGTCACCATAACAGAAGGGCTATAAGTGATACCCCAAGCATCGAAGAAAGGAGAAAGATCTGTTTTTGTAAAATCAGATAATTTCTCATACACCCAGTTATGTTTGGTGATATCACTAGGATTTGTTCTGATGGCATGTCTTGCCTCCGTATACAAATGCGTCATGGCATCATAACCAAATTTCTCAAAGATCTGAACAAATGGGGTCATTCGTTTGAACGGATCATTCATGGCTGCATCGGTATCAAAATTCTTGGCAGCACCCGTTTGTTTCGCATACGCAATCGCCTGTGGAAATCCTGAGTTCACAGCAGGATGCATGACCGAATAATCTGCACCAATTCGGTTTGCTACTTTAAAATTGAACAGGTTATTGGTGGTTTCGCCCAAAGTACTCCAAGACCAAATACTAGGTTGCTGACAGTTATGGCCAAATTCGTGGTATGACCCCCACATGCCATTACTGGTAGTAATGGAATTCAAACTGGTCATTGCTCCAAACCATTCCGAGTCATTCAATCCGACGAATGGGAATCCACTATGGCCATATCCAACGGACAATTGGATATCCAAAACGCCACGCCATTGTCCTTGTGGGCTGCGGTCTTTTTCATTTTCAGCATTATCCGATAAACCCATCCAACCATTATAATCATATTCGAATACCTCGTTCCATTTGGTCAACACAGCCGTAGGATTGGTGAATGGTTCATTCGAGGAGAATGTCTTGATCACGCGGTCTCTAGGAATCAAGAATACCACCCGTTTGGTCCTTAGTTCCAACCAAGGTACTTTGGAAGCTTTCACTTCGGCTACCCAATCCGCATCATTGCTCACACCCAATACAAAATCTGGTGATTTTACGGCATTGGTTATCGTAAATTCTACTGGATTCTCATAGGCGCGATCCGCACGGATATAAATTGTTCCACCGTACAGGTTCCTTACATAGTTGACCCCAGCATAGATACGCTGGCGATTATAGATCAATGGATCACGTAATAGGGGATACTTCCCATTAAGGTTATCCGTATGGCCACCGATCTGTACGGTTAGCCCCTCGATTCCTTCAGGCACAACAATCCTAACCAATTCACCTGGAGCAGCATAGTAGCCCGTACTAAACTGAGGCTCCGGAGCAACATTGATACGCAGGTTTTGCGCGGTTTGTTTGGTAAAGTTGAGATCCAACGTGAATTTAGCATTCTGAACACGGGGTTCCGATTGGTCCACCAAACCAGGGAATACCCTAGCTTTGGCATACATGGATTTGTCAATCTGTTTAAGGTTGGTATCTAAATCCCCACCTGGACGATCCGTATAGTCCGGATAGCCATCAGGTACATTATATCCATATTTTTCACAAGAGCTGGCACCCAACAAACCTGCGAATAATAAAAGGCTGTAAAATAATTTTTGCTTCTTCATGTTCAATTAGTCTCTTGGTAAATTAATACTAGGTACATAATATTTGCCCATTAAACCCCATTGCTGAGGAACGGTGATATTCATCCAAGAATAGATCATAGTTGGAATATCTACTGTATTCGGTACTGCACGGAATGCGGCAGGAGAAATGGCAGGTGAAATATTCGGAGAGATATCTGCGAATGATGTCCAGTTGATCGATCCTTTTAAAGAGAATGGTGCAGATTTGCCCGTAATATCATACAGTTTATTATCTGTAGTCACTTCATTTGCTGGCCAATAACCAACTAAATTATCATGATAGGGATCATTTTCTGCTGTTAATGGCGTTACGCGGCTTTTTGCTATCACTTCAGCATCTGGAAGGGCTACATTATAGATCGCCAAATCATTGATCATACAATTCACATTTGCATCCCCTATAGAGCCTAATCTTAATGGACTGGTCGTATTGATGTTTCCAACATTGGTAATGTTCAATGGTCCAGCTGGGGCAGGAATGCCATCACAGAAAACTTTCACATATCTTGTATTCCCTTCTTTATAGAATACTGCGGTGATATTATGCCATTTTCCATCCGCAATAGCTCTGGTATGTAATCGTTGTGTATTTCCTTGTCCAGTCTGACTGAAATTCAATCCAAAGGTCGGTCCTTCATTAAAGAATGTCCAACCTACCACACCAGGGTTGAATGCTGCCCTTTTGGTTAAGAAACTTGGGTAATAAGTACCACCATAATCCCAACGGATATTGAATCGTATCGTAGCATTTTGGTCAGATCCAAAATTTCCAACATTTGGATCATCCATGGTGGCATTGTTGTTTGCTCCTACGTATTTTGGTGTTGTACCAACATATGGAAGAGCAGATACATCCGGTTTACTGAATTCTTGAGGATTGAATTTTGGGTTATAGAAAGCGATGTAGGCATTTCTGGATGGATCGTCAAAAATGTTTGATCCTGAAGCACCGCCGGAAACACCGCCACCTTTACTGGAAGAAACCACCACTAACCAGTTTTCTTTGGCAAAAGTTGAGCGGTTTACCAATGCATTCATGATTTCTTTGATCTGTTGATCAATGGTGTGAATAGCACTTACATACGCTTCGTTTTCTACCGTGTAATCATTATTCGCCGCTAATTCGGCAGCATGCAGGTGGGCAACTACTAAGGATGAAGTTCCCGAAGAAAGTTCCTGAATAGTCGCATTCTTTACCTCCACATCATTTGCAAAAGTTTGTTTCTTTGTTGCATCAATTGCTAAATGATCAGTAAAAGCTGCCGAAGTACTAAATGAGGCAGTTTGTACATTTTTCTTCTCTGATTTTACCCGCGTAAAAATGGAAGGTGATGTTTCGTTGTTAAATCCTGAAAAGTCACTACCAGTAACGCCACTTACCGTATAATCCAAACCGGTCATCATATTGGTCCACGCGGTAGGAAGCGAGATTTGGTTCCTATGGTCATCAGCTAATCCATCATATGTAAAGATGGATCTATCGGTCAATAGGGTTAGGGTCTCAGGTGCAATGGATTCCACCACATTTCCTTTTACACCATCCAAAATGATGTAAAGTACACGTTTGGAACCATCGTTTATATTCAAGGTATCATTCTCATAAGGCTCCGGAAGCTTATTCGCAAATTCTTTATTACAACTGGATATACCTACCGAACCGAGCAGGATGGTTAATGCACTAAACACTTTAACCCTTCTCCAGATATTTCTATTCTTTTTCATGTCTAAATAATTAAATGTGGTTAGTTTGCAATAGTAATTCTAACTAAGCCTTTTGGTATGGTTGCATTGAAGCGAAGGATATTACCCACCAAAATCACTTTTGTTCCACCGGCAAAAGGAGTTTCAATCATATCATATACTCGGCCTTGGAAACCCCCAGAGTTATTGTATTCCGGTTTAAGGGTACCATCGGCTTCCAGAATCATAAATCCTTGACGAACATATTCGCCATATTTCGTGAAATTTCCGGTAACTAGAATCTTTCCATTGTTCAGTTGACCGGAATAAGTAACCGACCCACCTGTTATTTGTTGAGGGTTGAACGAATCCACCAACGATCCATCTGCGTTTAATAAAGCTACACCCGGTAAAGCTTTTCCATTGTAGTGTGTAAATGTTCCACTAACCACATATTGTTGTGTTGTGGCGTTGTACCTGATCGCATAAATATCACCATCAGCGCCAGAACCCGTATGGAAACTGTTATCTACGGATCCATCAAGGTTTAAGCGGGCAATGCGTTTAGCAGGGGTGCCGTTAAAGGTCTGAAAACCACCAACGATTACCAGTTTGCCATCGGCCTGCATCGTCGCATCCATAATGGCTCCATCACCGCCTAAGCCACTCTGATTGGTCGCTTTGATATAATGGAAGGTGGAATCTAATGAACCATCTGCATTTACTCTAACCATTTGGCGCATACGCGTAGCATCATAGACCTTCTCGTCCCAAGTAGAATTAGGATAGTAAGCACGGCGAAAGATTTGGAAATTTCCAATAATGTACACCTTCTCTCCAAAGGCAAATGTTTTTCTAACTGCACCATCTACACTCGCATTAAAGGAAGGAACGGTGTCCTGGTCTTTCCATTTTACCTCCGGTTTTGGATTTACGATAGGAACCAACGAGTTACCTGCGGCATCGCGTTGAGATGACATCATGGTATCCAATGTACCATTCGCATTTAAGCGGGTTACATTTCCAATGGTCTGTCTATTATTACGCTTGGAATTATAGGCATTGAAACTACCACCAATAATGAATTTTCCACTCTGCGGTCCTGCACTGATACGACTGATGGAATATATAGTTCCACCACTTCCCCAAGCCCCAAATCCAAAGTTGATATCGTTGGTGATATACCCACCATCTGGGTCCAATTGCGCGATACCTCCGTTTGGAACGGCTTCTGTTCCTTTTAATTCAAAGGTATTGAAGGAACCACCAACCCAGAAACGTCCGGAAGGTAACTGTTCGATATCAAAAATAGTTCCTACACCACCAGAAAGATAACCTGCACCATTGACCACCTTAAAGGTGTTATCCACAGAAACCTTGCCGCCCACTCGGATCACTGGACCAAAAAATGTCTGTTCATTGGCTGTGATCCAAACACTACCCGTACTCGCGGTAACAGGGATTTCGAAACGAATGGATGTGTCTGTGAAGTCTATAACATTGGCTTCTATCTCATTGACGTATAATTTAAAATTATCCTTGTACTTCATCAAGCCATTTACCTGCAGCTCCATGACCGATCCTGCGGCAACTATTCCTAATTCTGATGATTTGGATACGAAATTGATATCTAGTACTTGTTTACCTCCTGCATAGGGATCTTCTGCAAGTTCCGTCTTCTTGGTGCATGCTTGGAAACTCCCCAACATGAAAACCATAGAGACTGCAAAGAGGCCAGTTTTTAAGTTTTTTCTAGTTAACATTGATTTTTTCATTTATGTTAATACTCGATTAGGGTGTTAAGGGATCAATCCCTGCCGAAATGGCTTGATCAATAAACGTGTTGGAAAAGAAACCAAATGTATGTTTTGTTCTATTCAACACATGGATCACACCGTTATTGGTTTGAATATCTGAGGTAGCTATGGGAATATTTCGCAAGGATACCATTGGGTTTGATAGATCCGGTATATAAGCCAAGAATAATTGACGATATCCGGCATATTGTACACCACCCGCATCATTAAAGATGACACCAATATTCATGATGCGACCACCATAACTGGTATAGTTTTGTCCAGGATAGGCTAAGTAGGATACCGTATCACGCTGAGGATAATCCTTCAACAAATTCTTGCCTTTAAAGATGTAGTTTGATAACATATTCTTCCACACCTGAGGTTTGATTTGGCTCAATTCCTTAACCGTATCTTTTCCATTGAACTGTAATTGTCTATTCAATCCCAATACGGCTCTGGTAATACAACCACTCGGAGGGGCAAAGAAAGTTACCTCTTCATTTTCGATGACATTTTTCATCCCAGCCAGGTCGATCACCATTAAGGTGGAATCGAAGAAATCCAACTTGGATTCTAAATACTTAATGGATGAACCATTGAATTTAGGATCATGGATTCCGGAGTCAAAGTAATATTTTTTACAGCCGGTAAAACATATGAGCATCACCACTGCTAATTTCCAAACGATATGTTTCTGATTTTTCATAAGATTAGTTCCAAAAGATATTACCGATTAAACTTGGGTTTGCCACTTTTTCTGCATCTGAGATGATCAATGGCCATGTCCAAGCACCTGCATTAAAGTTTCCAACACTCATTACCGCATTCGAATATTCTGTATTTACCACTCGTTTCGTACGAACTAGATCAAAATAGAAATGACCTTCACCGATCAGCTCCCGCTTTCTCTCCTTGTAAATATCATCTTTCAGCGCGTTTCCAGTGGTAGTAAATGCCTGAGCACCAGCTGCTGCTCTAACTTGATTAACATAGCCTTGAGCTATTGCATCATTTCCCAATTCCGCCGCGGCTTCTGCTGCTAATAATAGTGCATCAGGAAGTCTGAAAATAATGGCGCTATCGTCATTCTTAACGGTTAGGTTAGAACCACTTCCTGTGGAATATACGTTAATGAATTTCTTCAATTGGAAATTTCCATTATCACTGCTCATATTCTCAAACCAAACTGTTCTACGCTCATCCGACTCCGTAGCCGGAAAGAGTTTCTCTATGTATTCCTTTTCGTAGGTCATGTGACTGGTTGTTTTGGTTGTCGATCCTCTAAAAGGATAATGAGAGAAGAAGAAGGAAGGGTTTGCAAAATCAACAAAGCTCTCTCCGTAATTGTATTCCTGCAATATCCCAAACAGATTCTCTGCCGTCTTCCCTTTGAAAATACTTTTCGTATTATCGATGGTAATAGGCAAAAGTTGATACTGGGTATGGGAAGAAATTTCTTCTCCTAATGCTACAATTGCCTCATAATAAGGAACCTTATTGTTCTCTTCCCAAGCCGCTGCCCACATATTCAGATGCATGAGAAGTGCAATAGCCGCTCCACGGTTAGGTCTAAATCCTGCTTTGGAGTTGTCTGCATAAGTTACAGGCAAGTCATTTTTTACCGACTCCATGTCTGCAATAGCCAGTTTTAACACTTCTAATTGCGGTCTTCTAGGTAAGGATAAACTATGATAAGCTTCGGTGTAATAGATCGCATCGCCAAAAAGCTTACAAATAAATAAATAACTTAGGTTTCTCGTAAAAGTAGCTTCTGCGATATATTGCTTGCGATCGGTCTCCGACAGCTGATTGGCAGGAACTTTATCAATCTCGTAAATCAAGATATTACTTGCAGCGATCACATCATACCAACCTTTCCAGTTCATGATGTCCTTCAAACGGTTATCATAAGTGGTTGTACCAGACATAACTGGTTTTAAATTGTTGGATATGAGGTTATTTATGGGACCATTTCCATTATTATCCAAATTGTTGACAATCTTTACAAAATTACCACGAAGATCCAAGGCTGGAATCAGCATGCTATTTCCAAGCTTTGATTTTAAACGTGTGTAAATTCCTCCCATATAACCTTCTACATCTGATTTGGTTTTCCAGAAGTTATTTCCGGAAAGAGCATCGATAGGTGTCACATTTAAGAAGTTATCACAACTTTGAAAACCTGTCATCAATGCGCCCAATACGAGGATATATTTTAATTTTTTCATTTTCATCTTCATTCAAATTAGAATTCAACATTTAATCCAAGGGTAAACTGTTTTGGAAGTGGGTAACCTCCAGACATATCTCTACCCAAAGCCGATACACTTTCCGGGTTAGGACCAGAGTAACGCGTGATGTACCCTAGGTTCGCAGCCGTGAAATTGATACTTAATCTGTTCATACCGTAGCGTTGTGACAACGTCTGTGGAACGTTATAATAAACTTTTACGGAGTTCAATTTGAAGTAAGATCCATCTTCCTGGAATAAGGTCTGGTTCGTACGGAAAGGGTTCAAAATTGCCGAACGTACGAAATCAAAAGGATTTGGATAAACAGCATCATCGCCCACGTTTTGCCAGAAATTATATTGCGATATCGGAACTAAACCGCCCATTTCGGTAGGTTTTCCAAACAACCCAAATTGAGCAGCTAAACTGTTGTTTAGGATATCACGTTTTAAAGTAAAGGATGTATTTACTTCTAAGCTCCATTGCTTATACTGCAATAGGGACATCAAACCACCAGTAATCTGTGGTTGCGAGTTACCTGCAATAACCTGATCATAATTATCAATGATATAGTTACCATCCAAATCCGTATAGATCGGATCCCCAGGTTTGAAGTAATTCAAAAGACCATTTCCGCCTACGCGAACTGGCAAACCAGTTACTGGATCAACAGGGATCTGATCTAAGGAAGTATAAACTCCTTTGGTATTGAATAAATAATTGGATAGGGAGTTCGTACCTAAACGGTAATATAGAGACTGCCCCAAGGAATTATCAATTTGAATAAATTCCCTCAAACCATCAGGAAGTTTTGCCAAGATCTCTCTATTGATGGCAAAGTTTCCAGAAAGGTTCCATTTGAAAGGACTGGATGGTGATAATGGTCTTGCTGTAGCTTGGAATTCCCAACCGTAGTTGACATTACTGATTTCCGTAGAACCGATGACATTGAAGGAGTTCGACGATGATAGTTGCTTTTCCTTAAAGATATGGTCGTTTTGTTTGTAGTAACTATCAAACATCACGGATAATCTGTTCTGGAAAATGGAGAAGTCCATACCAAAGTTGTATGTTGTTGCCTTTGTTGGTTCTAAGGAAAGGTTTGGAAGTGTTCCTAAATCTGAAATAACCGTGTTTTGGTTATTGTAACGACCTCCAGCATATAACTTACCGTAAGCTTGGTAGATATTTCCATTTGGAGAAATGTTCGAACCATAAGATACACGGAAGTCACCATAGTCTAACCAGGTCCAAGCGTCAAGGAATGATTCCCGGTCAAAGTTCCATTTTAAGGAGATGGATGGGTTTTTCTTGTAACCAGCATTTGGTCCGTTAGTGGAAAGTCCATCTACACGGTAATTGAAATCCAAAACATATTTGGATTTGTAGTTATAAGAGAAGTTTCCCGCGAAAGCTACTGTTCTCAGATCGGTATAGCCAATAGTACCACCTTTCGAGCTCAGGTAACTGGTCATTAGCGTTAATGGACCTCTCAATTGGTCATTCACCACCTTGTCATTCAACATCGCGTCGGATTTGAAAAAGGATGCCCTTAATTCAGAGAAGGCAAATAAATTGAAGTTATGTGCTAATTCCTCATCACCAGGTTTTTCCCGGAATCCGAACACGTAGGATAATTGCGCACGGTTGTACAAGGTAGTTGCCCTGTCATTATAGGTATAATATTTCGCTTGGTTTGAATTCAAAGCAGCAGGAGAGAAGTTGTCCTTGGTGCTTGAAACGGTCGTATAACTATTGTAAACACCTGCTTTAAAATTCCTGAACAGGTCATAGAAAATGTTCACTGTTGCGTTGGTGTTCAATACCTTATTATCATCATCTGTGGTTAAAGCACCTAATACCGAGTTTACCGATGAATATAAAGATGGTGCTGGTAATAGGGAAGAAGATGCTCCTCCTGTGGCTACCCCATTATTCAGCAGACCATTACCACTTCCCATCCGTTGCTTCTGGATGGAATTATTGAGCAAGGCTTCGATCTTGAATTTTTGAACCGGATTATAGATCATGTTCATATTCAGGTTGTAACGAGAGTAGCCCGTGTTTTCCTGAATACCTTTTTCATCATAAGCTCCTAAAACCACTTTGTAGTTGAACTGTACATCACCACCCGATACATTCAGGTTATGATTGTGGTTGTACGTTGGTTTATAGAAGTAAGATTGCCAGTCGGTAGAGTTGTTATAATACGCATTCAAACTATCCGAAAGGAAAGGGGTGTTATTCACTAAATCTAAGGCGTGGATAGCTGAAGTATCGTTCATCAATATTTGACGGATACGCATTAAACGTTCTTCTTTACCTCCGATTACTGATCTTAATTGGGGAACAGCAGACATAAAAGCAGAACCATTATAGCGGACTACTGGGACTTTAGAATTACCACGTTTGGTCGTTATCAAGATAACACCGTAAGCACCTCTGGAACCATAAAGGGAAGTTGCAGCCGCATCTTTCAATACGGTGATATCTTCGATATCCTCGGGTGGAATTTGGGATGCAGGAGAAACACCTGGCCCAGCTTGTTGGAAACCATAGGAATAATCGGCATTATCATCTACAGGAACCCCATCGATCACATATAAAGGCGAAGTAGGTGTTAAGAAGGCATTATTACCATTACCTGTCACATTGATGTTAGAGATACCACGGATGGTCACACTACCACGGAAACCTGGGGCTCCGGTATTGTTTTGGATATTAAGACCCGCCACTTTACCTTGTAATAAGCTCATCACGTCGCCAGCTGGCTGGCCTTGGATGTCTTTTCCGGAGATGGTAACTGCAGAACCAGTATTTAAGGTTCTCGATTTGGTTTGGTAACCCGATGTTACGGTTACTTCGGCAATTTTTTCACTACTTGAGGTCAGACCAACCGTTAAGGAAGTTTTATTGTCCACCTTTACCGATTTACTGTCATAACCAATGGTTCTGAATACCAAGGTCGCATTGTTCGGTACATTGATACTGAATTTACCATTATTATCTGTTGATCCGATCGACAGGCCATTACTCAGAATGGTTACACTGGAAAGCGGATCTCTTTTTCCGGAGGATGCGTCATATACTGTTCCAGTCACCGTGATGCGCTGTTGAGCCCAGGCTACATCCTGCATGGTGAAAAGCAGTAATACGATGATGTATTTTATATATTTCATTGAAATAATCATTTAAAATGAATGTAAAGGACCACTAATCATTATCGAATTTTGGCTTGTCCCGTTTAAACCAGAAAGTCAATTCCCAATCGGCTTTTTCGAAGATTTTAAAGTTGAAGGTCAGGTAGTTCTTTTGAAGGACATTCCCAAAAGCCATTCTACTATATCTAAAAACCATATGTGCCTGATCTCCTGATACCGTTGTGTATTTGGTCGGGTAGGAGCTCAAAGGAATTGGATAAGCCACATCGTATTTCACTTGCTTATCGTCTTTTTTCATGTTGAACCCATGCACGAGGTTTTCCCAATCTGTTTCGTCGAAATTGTTCGGATCGATCGGATTGGAAAGGGAATCGATGAACTTAATGGTTAAGCTGTTTCCATTTCCGGTTTTCTTGAACAATACTTGTACATCATCACGGGTATTGAAATATTGACCTCGTTGACCGGCCATAAATACCGAAGTGGGATTTACCGAAACGCTTGTTCCTTGACCGGTGATTGGGTCTAAATTGGAAGGTTCATACGGACGTTCTCGCAGTGGCATTAAGCGCATATTCTGAAAATATTTTCGGCCACCTGAGTTCGACATTTCCACATCAAACACGTATCCAGAATCTGGTTGAGCTTTAATCATGTTTGAATTGGCGGATGCCCACATGATAAAATCGCCAGAATGTGGTCTGATATCAAATAAGGGATGGTTCTCTATGGTCCTTTTCGCTTCAATTTCTTCAATGGACTTTTCAGTACCATTGTAGATCCCTTTCCAAACCAGGACAGGATAATGTTCGGTTAGTTCGGGAGCTGGTTCACCATCGAAAGTTCGCATGTTGACAATCTTGAAATCAAGCGGTCTACTGGAATTTCCGTATTGGAAAATATTGTTGAAAAGGGTACTTCTTCCGAGCACCGGTTGAAATACAGTTACATTGTATTTGGAGTCATTTGCAATCGACAAACGCTCTTCTGGAAGGTTCTTTTTACATGATGAAAAAGTAAGCACTCCCAAGCATAGCGCGATGCCAATCTTGAATATTGATTTACTAGTTTTCATCTTCATCATCTTCTATAGGGTTCATACGGTCTGTAAATTCACCAAATCCAAAACTGTGGATAGCAGATAGGATATTGATGGTTCCATTGGTTGTTTTAATGTTCACCGTTGTAGCACGAGTAGTGATCCAATCTTTGTTGATGTTCGATCCGAAAGGATTGCTGAAATCAACGGCACTAGCGCCTCCACTCTCGAATCCTGAAGCACTTAGTTTGACGTAACGGACATGCATTGGATAATCGTAAGCAATCGAGGTCAATAAAAGCCCATCCAACTCAGGGATATAATCGTCTGTGGTTTTTACACCACGGATAATATATCGGGCAACTAAGGTGTCCAACTGTAGCGGATCAACCGTGCTTAAAGAAAGTTCAGGTTCACCTAAATGGCGACGTTCAAGGTTTAAATATTTCATCGCAGCAGAAAAGTTCAGATTCACTGGGGCGAATAAGGTTACTTGGCTATTGTTCAAAGAATCCTTCAGGCCAGGAAGACGGTCAAGTACCAATAACAGGGAATCAAATGTTCCTGCCGGTTGGGCTTGCAGGTATTCCAAGGTCGTACCATTGAAAGATTGTACGTCATTTTTATAATCGTAATATGGTGAGTCACTCTTTGAACAAGAGCTGAACCATAAGCATAATATTCCTAGGAATACCGCTATTGGAGTTTTTACTAATAATGTTTTCATACTCATCAATCTAGATTTATAACCAATAAGGGTTTTGTGTAATTGAAGAATTGGCATTGATAACAGCTTGTGAAACCGGCCAATAGATACCTCCAGCATCTTCAAATTCTTTGAATGTTAATTGCTTGCCATCTTTTTCTGCAAAAGGGGCGTTCGATCTTTTCAATCGTTGGTACCGGATGATATCATACCATCTCCAGCCTTCACCCATTAGCTCTTTTCTTCTTTCATCAAAAATCGCTTTGATGACATCTGGTGAGTTTTGGGTTGAATAAACGATTCCGCGCAGGTTACATGCTTTATTCAAAGCAGTATAGGCGCCGTCGATATCACCCAAAGCAGCTAATGCTTCTGCACGTAAAAGGGTAATCTCTTCCATGCGGCTGAACACCATGGATGAACTGAACAGGGTAACATTTCCTGAAGTCTGCGATGGGTATAATACTTTGATCTTATTGAAGATTGGAAGTTCTGAATCGAAACCATAGAAATAGTTTGTTCGGTAGTAGCCGGATACCAAATCCTTACTGAATCTTAAATCCTTAGGGTCGGTAAAAATATTGATAATGCTATCCTTGCTGACGAACATTTCCGGTTTTGATTTCGGAATGAAAGGGGATGCCAAGGTCAATTGCTCGATATGCCCATTCGCGGTAGATAAACCATTTCCTGCTTCAAATGGGAAACCAACCATTACCGTAGCACGTTTGTAGGCAAATGGGCTATAATTGTTCTGGTTTTCTGTTAAAGCATCCATATTGATGTAATCCAATGGGTTGGCACCATCAACATAATATTGCGTGGATTGGTTGTCCAAAACGAATTTTGAATAAGTAGCCGCATCGATATAGTTTCCTTGCCAAGCAGCAATATGAGCTAAGATGATGTAGGCTGATAAACGCGTCCAAACGTTTCCATTCCAAGAAGACCATCCGCCACCGTAATACAAGCCAGGATAGATCGGGTCAGTTCCGCCATAACGGAAAGGAACAACCTGCGCTGCGTCCAATAGTTCTGAAGTCGCAAAACCTAAAACACGATCTTGGGAGGTGCGCTCTGTTTTGATAAAATCACCATCGTGGGAGGAAGTGATCAATGGCACATCTCCCCATATTCTACTCATATAGAAGTAAGCATATGCTCGTAGCATTCTTGCTTGGGCGATATCCACCTTATTGTTCAATTCCGTATAACGGGGATCAAGCTCTAAAATTTCACTAGAACGTTCAATGAATAAACTTGCAGCATTGATACCTGCATAGAAACGTCTCCAGTTACTTACTCGTTCAATAACAGGGTAGGAGGCATTTAGTTGATTGTTGACGACTGCCTTTAGGTCAGATCGATTGGTGATGGTGAAATCACCCTCCCGAAGATCGCCCATTAACCAGTGACCATTATCTGCTACCGTTGCCGAACGCATTAATCCATAAATGGACATTAAGTTGGCTTTTGCATCTTCCAAGGTTTTCCAGTTGGTTTCCTCGGATGCTAAGCGGGTAGAAGGAACATCGTCGATCTTGCTGCACGATGCACCAGTTCCCAGTAGGGCGGCCGTCATGGTAAGACCAAATAATGCTCTTTTAATTTTTATATTTCTTATCGATAAATTCATGATATACACGTTTTAATCCTATAAATCCAATTTAAGGCCCAATACAAATGTTCTTGGGATGGTTAAGTTTGCTCCATCGTATAAACCGTTGTAATTGCTCAATTCAGGATCAACACCAGTGAATTTGGTGAAAGTCAATACGTTCAATGCCGTAGCATAGAGGTATACTCTTCTGAATTTGCCGGATGAGCTGTTCAAGAAAGAAGCGTTTTTGAAATCATAACCTAGTGTAACAGATCTTAATTTCAAGTAGGAAGCATCTTCCAGGAATAGATCCTGATCAACACGGTAAGCATTTACATCCGACCAAGGATTGTAGATTGGGTATGTTTTTTCTTTTTCAAAAGATTGCCATGAGGATACTTCTTTTACAGAAGTGATATCGTTACTGGCTTCACGTTTGATGAAATCATACTTGGTTGCCTGGTATTGGTTAAGGATTTTATGGCCTGTCGCGAAGAAGAAATGGAAATTCAAGTCGAAGTTCTTGTAGGCAAAGGTATTGCTCCAGCCTCCGATCAACGAAGGTAATCGATTACCTTCCATTACTTTATCGCGGGTATCGATGCGGTTATCGTTATTCAGGTCAGCCCATTGTGGATCACCTGCAAATAATGGGATTCCATTGAAGGTATGGCCTGCAGGTACATCTGCATCGGTATTGTAGATCCCTTGGTTTTTATAGATCCAATAAGAGGTAACAGGTTTTCCAACTTCTAATCTGTTGTCACCATTGATGATTTCCTTATAACCATCAGGAAGTGCCGTGACTTCGTTCTTGTTATAATTCAAATTGATGGATGAACGCCAGTTGAAGCTTTCAGGATTTTGGATGATCTGTCCGTTCAATAGGAATTCAATTCCTTTGTTGTTAACTTCCAGACCTGATTTATAATTTACGGAATAACCGGATTCCAACGGTACGGGTACACCAACCAATTGGTTTTTATCATTTCTGTTATAAACGGAAATAGCGGCATTCATGCGGTTGTTCAAGAAAGTTCCATCTAAGGAAATATTGGTCCTATCGGCATAAGGAAGTTTGATTCCATAGCCAATAAATCCACTTTCATAAGGACGGTTGATCCCTAATACACCACCATATCCTGGAATGGTAGGTTCTTCATACCATCCACTCTCCGAACGATATTGAGGTCCTGCTGCATAGCGATCATCTAAGAAGATACGTACATTTCTTCCCCAACCTGCTGATAGCTCCAATTGATTGAAGAAACTGCTTCCAGCGAACAATTGATCTTTGAGGTTATAGGTCATGCTGACAGCTGGCGTAGTCATCCAACGGCTATCTGGTTGCCCATTCGATGAACCATCACGACGTACCATAGCGTTTAACTTAAAGATGTCCTTATAGCTGTATTTTGCCGAACCATAGAAGGAAAGCAAATTGTTAAGCTCCTTGTCGATGTAGCGGAAAACGTAAAAATTCCCAGCATTCAAGGCATTCAAATAACTATCTCCTGGAGCTCCGGGATCTACAAAAACCAACTTTACGTAATCGTTAGGTCCATTATAGGCTCTAGCATAGTTATACTTATAGGTGTCACCTTGGTAAACATGGCCAACTTCTAGATCTAAGGAATGGTCATCACCTAGGTCAAAATCATAACCGATCGTATTGTTCCAGATCATCCGTTGGTTATAACCAAAATAGGTGGAAATATAACTTACCCCATCCATAAGGGTAGACGGCGTAAAGTAATCGCGGATACCTTCGTTATAATCGAAGAATAAACTCGATTGAAGCGAGAATCTGTTCAATTTGGAACTTAGGGTCAAGTTACCATTGATGGAAGTGGTTCTGTTATTATCCACATTTTTCTTGTTCTCGTCTAAATAAAGACCAAAGTTGTCTTTGTTTGGAGAAAGGGGAGTTGATAGATCGGGAATATAGCGGGTCTCTGCAAAACGGTCGCGAAGACTTTTATTACGGTTTCTATCCAAACGAACAGCATTCACGTTACTGGATACGGTTAACCATTTGAATGGTGCCATATTGATTCCGAAGAACACGTTGTAACGATTGATGTTTGTCTCATCGGCATTTCCGGCATTTTTGGTTCCAGAACCGAAGAAACGGAAATTCGCTCTTTCATTTCCTCCGGTAATACCTAGATCGGCTGAATAGGTTGGGGTGTTTTTATAATATAGGTCGTTCCAATTGGAAGGGCCAAAGTAGGCGGTGTTCGTTGAATCCCTTAAATACAAGGCGTAATCATCATAACGTTGCTGATTACCATATTTCTCGTAGAAAGGTCTTCTGAAGTTATTTTCATAAACCCCATTGACGGTATTTACTTTCGGTGCGGTTGCATAGCCAAAATAAGTGTTCAAGCTGATATCACGGATTCCGGCTTTGGCATTTTTTGTTGTGATGTATAAAGCCCCATTCGCAGCATTTGGTCCTAACTTGGCCAATTCGAAGGGATCTTTCACCAATACCACTGATTCGATGTTACTGATGTTGATCTGTGCTAATAGGTTATTCGCCGGTCCCACCCGATTGTAATCGTATTTCTGAACATCAAATGCAAAAGGGTTGTCGGCCACTAAAGGAACGCCATTTAGATAAACGGCAGGTTGAAGGGCATACACATCTTTTTTGGAGAACAAGATTCCTGAAGGACCTTGAACGATCATGCTCTGTTCTGTTCCTGGCTCACCGTTGGGCTCTTGTACATAAAGACCAGCAAGATGCCCTTTAGCAATTTGTTGAAGGGATAGGTTTGGAACAGCAGATGCTTCGCGGATGTTGATTGTATCCTTAGCATTTTTGAACTTTTGTAAGGCCTTTACCATTTGGCCTATGGTGTCTGTTTTTGCATTATACTCCGAAGTGTCAACTTGGGATTTGACAAATGGAATACGATATCCTTTTAAGGAAGATTCTCCAAATGTTTTCGCGTGCGCAGAATTCAATTGGAGGCCACCAAAGGATAAACATAAAGCAATAGAAAGACTTATGGAAGTTTTTACCATTATTTCCAGTTTAAATTTTGTTAATAAAAATGAATGTTATTGACCAGGTTATTTTAGGCCAATGCTAGGATGTGTTTCGTTTATTCGACGAAGTTTTGATGTAGATGTTTGTTCATAATTTTAATATAAAAAGTGTTTCGGTTAAATTATTTCTTATTGATTTTTTTGGTTCTTTTATTAATGGTATTTGGTTATAAATTCCTAATAATCTGGTTTAAAATAAATCAAGGAATAAACCAAAATTGGTCACCTTGACTTAAGGCTACTAACAATAATAATATTCTTTTTTATAATAACATAAAGGTTAAACAACGCAAACGTTTGTCCAAATTCACGCAAACGTTTGACTAAAATATGTATTACATAATCTGTAACAATTTCCTAAAATATTAAATTATATAAATGCATTTTATCATTAAAGTTGCTTAGTATTAAGTTTAGAGCAATATATTTGATTATTTAATTTGGGTAATTTAGTTTTTTACAAAATTAAAAACGGAGAGAATAGTTGAGATTGTTTTAATGATTAATCAATTATGAATGGCATGTATTCGATTCGGGGTATAAGGGATTTGTAAGTGACATGTAAGTGAGGTGTAAGTACCTTTTAGCACTTACACCTCACTTACATGTCACTTAAACTATACTTTTAACTTGAAACAAACTACCTGTTATTTGTAGTTACGAAGCACATCCCGTCATTGGGAGGAACGAAGTAACATCCCGTCATTGCGAGGAACGAAGCAATCTTTCGATTAGTGTAAAGATTGCTTCGTCGTACCTCCTCGCAATGACGGGAAAACTTTCGCAATGACGGGAAAACTTTCGCAATAACGTATAGGATGAGAGATTTAAGTCTACTTACATCTTCGCATCCATCAATTTATCAGATTTTATTTTAGGTTGTCCGAGTTTAATTTTTATAACAAAGGCGCGATCTGTTTGGAAATCTTTCGGTAGCACAATATCAAAGTAGGTGTTCTTATCCAAATCCAAACCGATATCAGCATGTTTGATTGTTAATTCTTTATTATTCAATAATAACTTAGCACTAATCGGCAAGGCCGTTGATTTTTTAGGGAATGCTAACCTAGCCAAATTATTTACCGGCCTATTAAATACTGTTAGATAAATGGTTGAATCCTTCTGGGTCAAATATCCCATCTTAGTTTTTGGAAGATCCGCGTGCCTTACGCCATGAACTGCCTCGCCATTCACTTCCATCCAATCGCCAAGTTCCTTTGCGATTTTATCTTCTCCAGGGTGCATCAATCCTTTTCCATCCGGACCAAAATTGAGCACAAAATTTCCATTCAACGAAACGGTATGCATTAGCATATCCAAAATATCATCCGTTGTTTTGGTATAGATTCCAGACCAATCTTTCATGTATCCCCATCCATTAGGTGGTATGGTCATTACGGCATCCCAATCATTACCATCCAACCATTCGTATTCTTGAGGTAATTTTCTTTCCCAACCTTGTTCGTAATCTCCGAGAATATCTCCATTGCTATCAAAATGGCGCTTTCCGTGTTCATCATTTCTGAACCTTGATCCAATGATCAGACCTGGATGTTTTTCACGCAATTCTTTTTCCAGGTTGTACGTGAATTCATAGGCCTGAACCCATGATTTATCCCAAGTACCATCAAACCAAAATCCTTTGATGGTCGGATAATTCTGGAGAAGTTCCAATAATTGGTTCTTGGTATATTGAAGAAACCTATTATATCTTTTTTTCTCCTCTTCTGTTTCAGGAGCTTTGGATAGGTAATCCGGATTGTTCCATTCCAAAATAGAGAAATATAGGTATACATCAATGCCTTCAGCGTTATAGGCATCCACCACTTCTTTTACGATATCTTTTTTATAAGGAGAGTTGCTGATGTTGTAGGAGGAATATTTCGTTGGCCATAGGGCATAACCATCATGATGTTTAGTTGTGAAAATCATGTATTTGGCACCCATATCCTTGGCCTGTTTAGCCCATTTCTTCGCACTGAAAGCGGTAGGATTAAACTGTTTGTAAAGATTGTCGTAGATTTCTTTCCAGTTTTTTGGCGCATTGGGTCCCGACCAGGTACGGATCCATTCCGAAGCGGCTGCACCGCCTCTCGCAGATACACCTTCCCATTCATTGCCTGGGATGGCATAAAGTCCCCAATGGATAAATTGTCCCAAACCATAATTACGGAAAGCTTCCATGGCTTCATCTGTCCGATGCTTAGGCGTGATGGGTCCATATTTAACTTCGATACGTTCTTTTGGTTTTGTCTTTGGACCGGTCCATTGCGCATTTGCGGTCGAGTTCATCAATAGTCCTGTTAATCCTAAAAGGATTAATTTTGATGTTCTTCTCATTGGTATCTTGATTTTTAGAAATATAATCGTGTTTTTCAAAATGATAAAGATACGATTCAGCAGGCTGATTTTGGAAAAAGAGGTGGCTTTTATCATGGAATTCTACGGAAACGATTGCGGATTAGGCGAAACTCTTGGGATTTGGTAAAATGTATTAACTTCGTTATGCTTAAGGAGGAACAAACAGTGGAACAAGAAAACAAATCAAAGCCTGACCTTTATTATAAGGTGGACATCGTGGTTATCGGTGCGGGCCAAGCTGGCCTTTCTGCGGCCTATCATTTGCAGCGTGAAGGATTGGAGCCAGGAAAGGGATTCGTCGTGCTCGACGATGAGTTTGGTGCTGGAGGTGCCTGGCAACATCGATGGGATTCCTTGACATTGAGCAATGTGAATGGGATCAATGACCTTCCTGGTTTAGGGTTTGACGAGGTGATCGATAAGGACGATAAGGCAATGCAGGCCAATGTTGCCCTTCCAAAGTATTATGAACAGTATGAAAAGACCTTTAAATTGCCGGTAATACGGCCTGTAAGGGTTACTGAGGTTATAGAACGCAATGGTCGATTTTTGATCAAGACGAATGCAGTGCAATTCAATGCTCGGGGTATTATCAATGCCACGGGGACCTGGAAAACACCACATTGCCCCAAATATCCGGGATGGGATAAATTCAAGGGTATACAATTGCATACCGGGCAATATAAAAGTGCGGAGGAATTTAAAGGAAAACATGTGATCGTGGTGGGGGGAGGTATTTCCGCCGTCCAACTGCTGGGAGAGATCTCCAAAGTGACGAGTACAACTTGGGTCACCCGAAGACCTCCTGATTTTCGGAATTATGAATTTACACAAGAGGAGGGTAGGGATGCGGTAGCTTTGGTAGAAGCCCGCGTGCGGGAAGGTCTTCCCGTGGAATCTGTGGTTTCTGTTACGGGATTACCTTATACACCTGCTATAGCAGACCTTTTGGAAAGTGGCGTTTTGGATCGGAAAGAGATGTTTCAGGAAATTACAGAAACTGGGGTGAAATGGGCGGATGGAACAAGCATGGAAGCCGATGTCATTTTTTGGAATACCGGGTTCCGTCATTCCATTGATCATTTAGCGGGATTAAACTTGGTAAATGAGTTAGGGGGCATAGAAATGACCGGAAAATTAACGACGCAGGTAGCCAAAGATCCTAGAATCCACCTGACGGGTTATGGACCATCAGCTTCTACCATCGGCGCAAACCGCGCAGGTCGTGCCGCAGCAAAAGAATTGATAGATTTTCTCCATCTAAAACAGCAATAACTTGTTGTAAGGATAATGCACTAATTATTTTAGACATGAATTTTTCAAAATATGAAGCGCTTTTGGTGGCTTTATTGGCCGTAGTGCAATTTACCGTAGTTTTGGATTTTGCCGTTATGGCTCCATTGGGTGCGGAACTGATCAAAGCATTAGGAATCTCTACCCATCAATTTGGTATCTTGGTCTCGGCCTATGCCTTAAGTGCGGGCGCTTCGGGGTTTCTCTTGGCAGGTTTTATTGATCGTTTTGATAGAAAACAGATTTTGCTATTCATGTATGTGGGTTTCCTTTTGGGTACTTTGTTCTGCGCCTTGGCACCCAATTATTACCTTTTGATGGGGGCTAGAATTGTTGCTGGGATATTTGGTGGAGTGATGTCGGGAATTACCTTCGCAATCGTTACGGATTATTTTAGGTATGAAATCCGAGGACGCGTCATGGGGTTTATCCAAATGGTATTTTCGGTTAGCCAGATCTTAGGAATTCCTTTGGGACTATATTTGGCCCATATTTGGAGTTGGCATATCCCTTTCTATTTTATTGTATTTATAGGTCTTATCAATTTTTTGTTATTGATCAGGTATATGAAACCTATTCCCTCGAAGCGAATCCCTGGGGTTGATAGTCGGTATTTTCAGGTAATAAAACGAGTCTTCAGTAATAAAAATTACCTGGTCGCTTTTTCCACCACATTCTTCTTGGCAACTGGAGGATTTATCCTTCAACCTTATATAACCCCACATTTGGTTTTTGACCTCCATTATGCTGAGGATCAATTGCCATTGGTGTTCTTTAGTGCGGGGATTGCCACCTTGATCGGCTCACCAATTTTTGGCCGTATCAGTGATTCTTGGGGAAAGTATAAGCTTTTTGTGTTGGGAAGTCTGTTGGCAGGTGTTGCCATTCTTTGGTTTGTAAATATTCCAGCGGGAAATATTTTCATGTTGGCATTAAGTTTCAGTTTGATGATGCTCTTTGTTTCTTCTAGGATCATTAGTGCAACGGCGATGATGACTGCCATTCCAGAGCCTGCTGAAAGAGGCGCTTTCATGAACATCAATTCTGCCATCCAGCAATCCAGTGGGGGTATTGCTTCAATCTTAGGTGGTGTTATTTTGATTGAGGATACGGATGGAAAGGGTTTTGAGAATTTTAATGTGCTGGGGATAATAACATTTGTAAGTATTATAATCTGTGTTTTGCTGATGTATAGGGTAAATAGGATCGTGGAAAAGAAACGAATTACTTAAAATCGATACTGATTTTAGAGGAATTGGTCGTGTTTTTTTTGTAGTTTTAAGGACTAACTATTTAATTATTAATGGTATGACGCATTCAAGATTGTTGTTTTTGACCTTCCTTTCTATCGCACTTTTAACGGCTTGTGAAGTTGGAAAAAAGGTTGATCGTACGAATTATGATCATTTAACTATTGAAGAATTGGCAAAGGGTGATCAATTGATCGATTTTTCTGATAGTATGTTGATGGGTCCGATCGATATTAATAAGCTTACTAATGATGATGCAAAGATAGCGAAAGCAGCAGTTTATCGGATATATTCTAATCTGGAACTGAAGGATAATCAATATCTATTTAGGGTTAAAGATGCTGAAAAATTACATTTATCCGAAAGGGTTTTTGATAAGTATGTGAAAGATATTGAAGAAATGAATGCACATGTTCGTAAAGAGGATGAAATGGAGAAGCTGGAACCAATAAGCAGTGAATATTTGAACTCTTTGTTGAAATAAAAATTTTAGTTATAATGTCATATTAGTTCTATTGATTCCTCATTAGAGCTTGTTTATTTAATTATTCTTATAAGCTAATAACCCATTTATTAGCCTAGGATATTCTTTTAACTTTCTTTTTCCTTTAGGTTTTTGATTGAAAAACCAAATCCTTTTAAAATTATTTTTTATCGGAATAGTACTCGGTTTTCGATTTGGTGTTATTACTACTATAAACCAAATTATAAACCAATTCTATAAGCATGAGTCACCGAATTGATAATGCATTTATCGGAAGATTTTTTTCAAGGAACTGTTCTAAAGCGGAGGTGATCTTGCTGAATGAATATTTTCAAACCGAAAAGGGAAGAGCACATTTAGAGAAGTTTTTAAAGAACGCTTGGAAAAGTAAAAAATCAGGATTGAGCGAGGAAGAGCTTAATCGTCATAAGGAAGAATTTTTGGAGAGATGGAATTTAGTGAACAATAAAAAAATCATGCCATTTTCCCCTTGGAAAAAGATCCTAATTACGGTATCGGCGCTATAAAAACCAATTAAAAAGAAATCAGAAATAGAAGATATAGGCTATTCACGCCTTGGAATTCCTTGCGCAAAAATTGAAGGGAGGCTGCCATTTGATTTCGTACAGTATGTACTGAAATATTCAATCGCTCTGCTATTTCGGCGTAGGTCAATTCTTCTTCTCTGCTTAGAATAAAAATCTTTTTACGTTGTTCGGGAAGTTTGTTTACAACATAAGATATTTTTGCTTCCAATTCTTTGAGGTCCATCGCAGCGTCTGTCAGTGAGTCATCACATAAGCCATGAATACTTGGATTATCATCTATGGAACTGGTAAAGATCTTTACGGAGCGTAGGTGGTTCAGCACTGCGTTTTTTGTTGCTCGGAAAAGATAAGGTTTCAGGTTCTGCCCATCTTCTAAGGAGATGCTATTGTTCTTTTCGAAAAGTTTAAGCATCACGTCCATGCATATTTCTTTTGCGATTTCTGAGTTTTTAAGGAGGTAATTTGAAAAGGAGAAGATTTTATTATAATACCGGTTAAATAGAGTTTTAGAGACGGCCTGGTCATCCATGATGTTCAATGATAATAGTTCTCGGTCAGAGAGGTGTTGCATGGTTTGAAGTGCTAATTTGTCCAAAAATATTATGTTATTTAAAAATAATAAATTTTAGGCTAATATTTTAATTTAAATTTACTTATTACTTCAAAAATAGATAATTATTATAAATTGGGGTATAATAATTATCTATTTAAATTGTTTTATTTTATATTATTTCTCAATAGGAAATTGAATTTTACCCGTCAAAATTCTTCACTTTATGCATTTTTACTAAATAAAGTATGATAATCAATCTTTATATAGTAAAAAAAATAAGCCCTGAGTTACACTCAAGGCTTATGGAAAATAAGATTTTCTTACTATGAAGACCATAGTTTTTGTTAACTAGGTAGGAATTTTAAGTAAAAGAAATGCGGAAATCAATGAAATTGCTCATTTCGCTTTGCATAGTAAAATATCTCATATAGGCAGAAGAATTTATTCCCGAACTGAAACATTCACCGCCCCTACACATCACAAATTTTAATTGCCTTTATTCACCGGATCAAATTCTGGAGTCTGCTCTGTATTGGCTGAATACATTGATTTGACTTGTAATTGTTCTAGCACTTTTTTTAAAATATATTCGGTTTTCCAAGATCTATTAGGAATGCTCCATTCCAAAACCTTTAAGAAGAAATATGTTAATATTTCCACTTTATTTCAACTTTTAGAATCTGATGATTTTCAAAGTTTTTTAATCTCTTGATTTGAATTTTAGATACCAAAGTGTTTCATGGTAAAAAATCGGATTACATTACATATTCTCTTTTTGTTTTTTCTCGGAAAAAGTAAAAGGTAAAAAAAATGAAAATTTCATGTGTTTGCCTCTTTTATATATTACGGGCATTTTTTTAAATAACCGAGCAACCCGTATCGCTTCTTGAATAAAAATCTCGTTGTTTCCGCGAATTGATAATATAGAATCCACGTGTCCCAATTCATTGGCCTCAACTGAAAGTTGCACTTTAATTGTTTCTGTGATTGGAGGGAGGGCTTGCCAGTTAATAAGGGAGTCGATAGTTGCATTAGGGTTCCGAATTTGTCCATAAAAAGGTGTATTTTTAGACAAGGAATTATCAAAGTAAGAAGCATTTTTTAATAAGCCTTTTTCAAAGCTGTATTCAAATTCATGTTCGAAAATGGAGGAAAAGCCCATATGCATATAATATAGAAGTTTCCCTTGGTATGCAGTCACTGTATCTGAAAACCATTCTGCGTACACTCGCCCATCTTTAACCTTTTCAGCAAATAAAGACTTTAGATTTACTTTAGCCGTTCGCTCTTCATTGAAGATATTTGTTAGGTACAATCGGTTATCTATTATTTCCCAATAAGCGATATAGCCTCGCCAACATCCAGAAGAAACACCGCTTAATGAATCGGGAAATAGCGGTTTATTCCACTTGTTTTGTTTTTTCCAATGCTCTAAAGGTAAAGCATGCAGCAGCATGGTATCACCCTTAATAATCAAACGATCTGGTTCTTGTTCTGTTGCATATGTCCTAAAAAATAGGCTCATAGCGAATATTAGGCAAATAATGGTAATGTGTTTCATATGGAATGATCTTTACTCTATGATAAAATATATGGCATAATTCCATAAATTAATTCTTCCAATGGCCAGACCAGACGAGTATTACCGGTTTCAAAAATTATGGATTACCTGGATAAATTTAAAAGATATTCAAGAATAGCTAAAGCAAACAGGAGCTTTCATGTTTATGAAATGCTCCTGTTGTTTTTATAAAATAAGGTTAATAACCTTCATTCTGTTCCAGATTTGGGTTCTTGATAATCTCTTCCTGTGCAATAGGATAAAACTGATGGTAATTTTCTCGATCAGGGAAAAATTGAATTCCTGTTTTGAGCCAGCTGCTACCGATATTTTCCTTTCTTGTGTCGTAAAGGAAATAAAACTCACTTTTACAGATGTTCACCAGTTGGAAGATCCAGGCTATATTTTCCATCCTTATCGGTAGAAGTAGATAAGCCCAATTTCGGGATACTTATTGTGGCTCCAGGAATTGGTTTTCCTGCGGTATTTGTCACTATTCCAGTTATGGTACTGGTCTGTTGAACACTAGTATTGGTTGTTTTTAGATTTTTTGAATGGAATTCTGAAGTGATTATGTGGAGATTAGCACCACTAGAATCCTTAATGCAGCATAACTGCAGGATAAAACAGAGACCAAATACGAAGTAAAAACTCGCATAGTCTTTATTTAAGAATGTTAGCATGTAGAATTTTTTTTAATCAATCCGATTGCTTGAATTCAAAGGATTGAATTTTAAGGTAGATTTTTATTAGCCGTTAGTTAGATGTGTTGGGCAGGTTGATTTTCCTCTTCCTCCTATCTTTTTGTTTTTCGGAGGGTAAATTTATGTAAGGTTTGTTAACAGATAAATATGGAAATGTTTAATGTTAATTAACTGTTTGAAAGAGGAAAAAATGTTTAAGGTTGAATACTGTTTTATTCTATCCTATATTCTTATAATTTAATTAATATAACACATAAACTCTCAATAATTTTAAATCAATATTCAATGAGCTACCATTTAATCCTAAATAGGATTCGGGCACAAAAATGTTGGCTCCTTCTGATTCTACTTCTATTGAACCATATAATCCTTTCTTCAATTTAATTTGATATTTTCCGGATTTATCAACTGTCATTTTTTTTACCAAGATTTTATCTTGATTGTAGATATATAGCGTACTGTACTCAGGTATCTTTCCTGTTGAACATACTTTTACTTTTCCGTAAACTGTTACACTATCTTTTTCTTCAGGAAATTTATTCGTATAATTAAATGTGTAAGCTGAGCAATTATTCTTATATAATTCTTCTTGGTTTTTATTCTTTGGAGTTGGGAAATAAGATGATTCCTTCTTCATTTTATTAAGTTCATGCTGCTGTTTTGAAGCACATGATCCAAAAATGAATAATGATGAAATTACAACTATCTTTAATTTATTAATTACAACCTTCATTTCTTAAAATCTTAAAAATTTTTTTCTCGATAAACTAAAGATAAGCTATTAATAAATTATAATTTATGTTTTTTTTATAGGCATCGTTTAAACCTTCTAAATTACTAATGCGAAATACTTTGTCGATTCCTGTTTTTTAAATCTAAGGATTGGCTATTAAATAATGGGGATAGCTATGGATTATGCTAATATTTTATACCCGAAATAGTATAATCAATTAATATTTACCTATTTTTATATCAGAAAAGGTATAATTATGAATTCACTAAGGCAATTTGTAAAACAAAAGCGAAAGGAACTCAAGTTAACGCAGGAGGATTTGGCATTAAATGCAGGGGTAGGATTACGTTTCGTACGAGATTTAGAGCAAGGTAAAAAGACGCTTCGTTTAGATAAAGTGAATGATGTGTTATCCTTGTTTGGGAAAGAAGTTGGGGTAATTGAAAAAAGTAGAGACTGATGGCACGTCGAGCTAAAATATATTATCAAGATAAATTAGCAGGATATTTGGCTGAAGCAGATGGTGGATTTACGTTCTATTATGATGAAGAATACTTGAATTCATCTGATCCGAAATCGATTAGTTTGACAATGCCATTGTCCCCACAAATTTATCAAAGTAAAGTTTTATTTCCTTTCTTTGACGGTCTCATTCCTGAAGGATGGCTATTAGAAATAGGAGAAAAATATTGGAAATTGAATCCAAGGGACCGATTCGAGTTACTCATTAATTTATGTAGAGATACTATTGGTGCAGTATCTGTATATCCGATGGAGGGGGAGCAAAATGGCTAATTGTTTGTACTGCTATAATCCCGTAGAAGAAGGTGATTATCATCCTAATTGTTCTAAAAGGTTTTTTGGAACTACTAATTTTCCTGTTCTCGATTTAGATAAAGAGAAATTGAATAAACTTGCTCAAATTGCGGTCAGTGAAAGGCTGGCTTTAACTGGAGTTCAGCCAAAAATTTCCCTTAGTTTACATGGAGAAAAAGGAAATAAAAGATTAACCGTTGTTGGTCTTTGGGGGGATTATATATTGAAACCACAGTCGACAGATTTTCCTTTTATGCCTGAGGTAGAGGATCTGACTATGCATTTAGCTAAATTATTTAAAATTGAAACCGCAGAGCATACACTAATCAAGACCACTTCTGGAGAATTTGCTTATTTAACAAAGCGTTTTGATCGTCAAAAACAGAAGAAAATTCACGTAGAAGACTTATGTCAACTTTCAGAATTACTGACAGAACAAAAATACAATGGCTCATATGAACGGGTAGGAAAAGTTATAAAGCAATTTGCTACTAACTCAGGATTGGATGCGATAAAATATTTTAGATTGGTGTTATTCAGTTTTCTGACAGGAAATAACGATATGCATTTAAAGAATTTTTCTTTGATGCATACAGAGAAAGGTATATTATTAAGTCCAGCTTATGATTTGTTAAATGTAAATCTTATCTATCCAGCAGATAAGGATGATTTAGCTTTGACATTAGGTGGAAGAAAGCGTAAAATTAAGAAAACGGATTTTGATCAATTTGCTTTAAGCTTAGGCTTATCGGAATTGGTTCGTGATAACATTTATAAAGACTTTTCAACGCAAACAGATAAGGTACATGATTTTATTGCTAAAAGCTTTTTAACTGAAGAATTCAAAGTTGGGTTTCTTGAAATTTTTAAACAGAAACTGGAACAAATTGGTTTATAGCATGAAACTTATTTCCTGAGGAAATTTTTGGACATCTATTCGAATCAATTATTCCTTGGTAAAAGAAACTCCATAAAATTTAATCGTGACCAAATTCGTGACCATGTAAAATAAAAAAGAGGTAATTAATGGATAATTACCTCTTTAGTTAATACTCTTGTGGAGCCGGAGGGATTCGAACCCTCGTCCAAACATAGTATGATTTACGCTTTCTACATGCTTAGCTTCTCTTTAATTGTCGGGAGAGGGAAGGTGAGTCGCTTACCTATACCGTTCTCCGTATCTGCTGTATCTCGTCACTGTTTAGCAGCGTCCCAATGACCAGTTCTATCGTTCGATGCCCCTGTTGTTAGACCAAAGAACAGGATCTAACGGGACAAATAGCTATGTTAAGTCTAACTTAAGCAGCTAAGGCGTAGTTTTCTTCGCCAGTTATAAAGTTGAAAGTTCAGATTTAAGTGCTAGACTAACAATGCACTGCATGCTTACATAACCATCGCTATCCTGTCAATTCCGGTCGACCCCATGTTATGTAGGACTACAAATTTACGCATAATCTTTGATTGGAAAAATTATAAATAGTTTAATTATACCCGTTTTTGAAAACAAAATCGTTATATTAATAGTTTTAAGCTAGGCCTCAGCTACATAGCTAGCATCAAAAGCCTTTTTAATTAAAAATTTTAGAAAACAATTTACTACATTAATAATCCGAAAAATGGCAGAACCAAATAATCCAACAACTGAAACAAAACCAACTTCAGCGGAAAATAACGAAAAAACGACAGCTGCAAAACCAGCTGCCAAAGCAACGGCTAAGCCTGCTGCGAAAACAACAGCAAATCAGCCAGGCACAAGAAAGCCTGCAACTGCAAAAACAACTCCTGCAAAACCTGCTAATTCAAGTAGCAACACAACAACTCCAGTTCCAGCTCCTGTAGAAGAGCATGGTGGTGACGGAGAAGCAGAAAACCAAAGAGCACGCAAGTCTGATGAGGGAGGAATAAAACCAACAAGACCTACTGCACCTGCAGGAACAGCTACCAAAACAGCTGCTTCAACAAGGACTTCAGCCAGAAAGCCTGCGGCTTCCAGTTCAACAGCTGCAAAACCAGCTGCAACAAAACCAGCTGCTGCAAAAACAACCACAACAAAACCAACTGCTGCAAAAACAACCACAACAAAAACAACCACAACAAAATCAACAACAGCTAAGCCAACAACAGCTAAACCAGCCGCTTCAAAGGCTGCATCAGCTAAGCCAGCCGCTTCAAAACCAGCTGCAAAACCAGCTTCAACATCTCCTTCAACATCTCCTTCAACATCAGCTTCAAAACCTGTAAAACCATCTCCTACAGAGTCGACCAAGATAGAAAAAGAAGCATCTTACAAAGAAGAAGTTCCAACCAACAAATCGGTACAGGAAAAACCAGGTAAGGGCGATAAATCTAAGAAAAACGCGAAGAAAGAAGATAGACTCTACAAAGAAATGGAGTTAGGTAAGAAAAAGGATAAGAAGGGCAAGGACGATAAAACCGGAAAAGCAAAGAAAGACGATTCCAAAAAGCTAGATTCCAAAAAGCAAGATGCTAAGGTCAAAGATTCCAAAAAAGTAGAATCTAACAAATCTGACCTCAAAAAACTAGACTCGAAAAAAGCATCAAATAAAAAGGCAAAAGTTAAAAAATCGGAAGTTAAAAAAGTGGCTAAAAAATCTAAGCAAGACGGCAAGACCATGAAAAAACTGAAAGAAGCTTTTGCAGACATCTACCAAAAGATTGTCGGAAAAGGCAGTAAGAAATCTGCTAAAAAGAAATAACAATTCTAAACAAAAATAATAGAATTAATAAAGCATACACCTCGATGCCAAATAGGCTTCGAGGTGTTTGCAATTTGTAAGCAACATGCAAGTATGGTGTAAGTATGTAAAGGCACTTACACCTCACTTACATGTCACTTACACCTTACTTGCACCCCGTACCCAATAGGTAATTTTAAGGCCAGGATTTCAAACAAAATCGCTTACCAAAAAATAAAAAACCGCTTGCCAAAAAATAAAATATCTCTTGTAAAAGATAAAATATACCTTGCCAAAAAAATATAAAATAGTTTAGCAAATAATAAAAAACAGTTTAGCAAATAATAAAAATTCCCTTACCAAAAAATAAAAACCCCCTTACCAAAAAATAAAAAATGGCCAGGTCTTTTAAAACACCTAGCCATTTTTATATCCGGTCTAAAACCTCTACAAATCAAAAAAATCTAACCTACTTCATCCGTATACTCACTGCATTCTTATGCGCCTGCAAACCCTCCAACTCCGCCAAGATCTCCACAGTAGATCCAATATGCTGCAATCCTTCCTCCGAAATATGCTGAAAAGTAATCTTCTTCACGAAACTATCCACCGAAACCCCCGAATAAGACCTTGCATAACCCGATGTCGGTAGAGTATGGTTCGTTCCGGAAGCATAATCACCCGCACTCTCAGGCGTCAGATTTCCCAAAAATACAGATCCCGCATTCAGCACCCTATTAACCAATGGTTTCCATTCCTCCGTCTCCAGAATCAAATGCTCCGGTGCATACAAATTCGAAAACTTCATCGCTTCCTCCAAGGACTCTGCTACAATAATATATGAATTGTTCATGGCCTCTTCCGCCAATGCTCGCCTAGGCAGCACCTGCAATTGCACTTCCACTTCCTTCTCCACCGCTTGCGCAAATTCCTCCGACAGACACACCAAAATCGATTGGCTATCACTGCCATGTTCCGCCTGCGCCAACAGATCCGCCGCCACAAAAGCCGGGTTTGCCAATTCATCCGCAATTACCAATACTTCCGATGGTCCGGCCGGCATATCAATACTCACATCCGTCATGCCCTGAATCATGCTCTTGGCCTTTGTCACAAACTGGTTCCCAGGTCCGAAAATCTTATTCACCTTCGGGATACTTTCCGTTCCATACGCCATCGCAGCTACCGCTTGCGCACCACCAACCAGATAAATCCGGTCAATACGCAACAACTTCAGGCAATAGGCCACAAAGCCATTGATCTTTCCATTGTTCTGCGGAGGCGAACAGACTACGATCTCCTTACAGCCGGCAATCCTTGCCGGAATCCCCAGCATCAATAAGGTACTCGGCAATACGGCTGAGCCTCCAGGGATATAAAGACCAACCTTCTCAATAGGCCTTACCTCACGCCAACATTTCACTCCAGGCATGGTTTCCACCACACGCTCCCGTTTCATTTGCGATTGGTGGAACTTATGGATATTCTGGAAAGCAATCTCCAGGGCCCGCATCTGATCCCGGGATATGGTCATGGCCAGTTCCTCGATATCCGAAGCATCCAAGTACAATTTCTCCAAGTCCACCTTATCGAACTGCTTCGCATAGGATTTCAAAGCCTCATCACCACTTGTTTTCACTTCCTCGATGATCTGCAGAACCGTGTCCTGGATCGCATGGTTTGGATCCGTGTTGCGGTCGATAAGCTTTTGAAGCTGCTCGGCTTCTATATCTTTATAAAAATAGGTCTTTATCATCCTAGCTGTTTTATTAAATCATATTACATGATAATTTTTTCGATTGGCATCACCACAATCCCTTGTGCGCCTAAGGCCTTCAATTTATTGATTTTATCCCAAAAATCATCCTCCGAAATAACAGTGTGTACTGCCACCCAACCTTCTTCGGCCAATGGAACCACCGTAGGGCTCTTCACACCCGGCAAAAGCGCCGTGATCTGCTCCAGATTTTTCTTCTCCACATTCAATACCACATACTTCGTCTCCTTCGCGCGTAATACCGACTGTACCCGTTGTAACAATTCACAGATGATCGGGTTTTCCTCCAATCCTTCACGACCGATCAAGATCGCTTCCGAGCTGCGAACATCCGCAAAGGGTTTCAGCCCATTGCTCTTCAAGGTCCCACCGGTCGATACTATATCACAGATCGCATCGCTCAAGCCTAATCCAGGTGCGATTTCAACCGATCCGGAGATCTCTTGGATATCGGCATTGATCTTATATTCGTTCAGGAAGTTTCTTAGGATGTTGGGGTAGGAGGTAGCAATGGATTTGCCGTTCAGGTCTTCTAATCTATCGATGCTGGAGTCTTTGGCAATCGCGAGCTTCAAACTGCATCGGCCAAAACCCAATCGTTGCAGGTACTGCACCTTTGCTTGGGTTTCATCAATCACATTTTCGCCTACAATCCCCAAGTCGGCAATGCCCTGTTCCACATATCCAGGAATATCGTCGTCTCTTAAAAAAAGGATTTCCAGGTTGAAATTAGAGACGGTAGTGATCAGAGAACTTTTATAATTTTCGAAGTCAAGTCCACAGTTTTTTAGGAGTTGAACGGATTTTTCATTTAATCTACCCGATTTTTGGATAGCAATTTTAAGATTTTTCACAATGATGGTTTTTGTTGTGTGTAAATTATTAATACCAATAAAGATCCAGGGGAATTACTCGCTCCACGTAGAAGCCATACTATTATCTATCGCCACAATGGCGATGATGGAAACAGTGATGGTATGTGCGAGTGATCTTCATATCAATAACGGCACAAATGTAAAGCATAGGAATTTCTATTCCAAGAAATTATTTCACTTTATGTGTTCAAAATCGAGAATCCTCCAAAAAAAAGGAGGATTTCTTGCGAAAACCTCCTTAAAATGGTATCAACTATGAAAAACTAATAAAATGAAATTAAAAATCAAATTTGATCCTTGCACGGATTCCCCATTCCGGAGCCTCCGGATTATCCAGGTAGTTCAGTCTTTTGACCACGTCTACCCGCAGGATCTTGAAGATGTTGGAAACACCTGCTGAGACTTCCATATATGGCTTGTCGTTAAACGTAAAGGAAGATTGCTCGCCTTTGCTGTTCGTTTGCCAAGCATAGATAGTGTTGTTCAGGCTTGGGTTATTGCTGTCCCGCAATCCACCATAGACCCCTTTGAAACTGAATACCTCACGGATCTTCAATTTTTTGATCAATGGTAGCTTGTTGAAGATAAAGCCGTTCATATAATATTGTACATTCCAGGAAGCATGATGATCGGAAATAAATTCCATAAAGTTCATCAGGTTATAGGAGTTCAATTGATAGGCATAGGTCTGGTTTGCCCGATGTATGTTCAATACCGGGAACGGCAGGTTGTCGCCAAAGGTGTATGAACCATCCACATTCACATCCGCATAACCCAATTGCGACAGGTAGAACCGTTTGAACACGCCTGCGTTGATCGTATGGTAGTTGTATTCCCCTCCAAAAAGATCCTTTATCCCTGCGGTATAGTTCAGGTTAAAAATAGGATACTTATTGAACAAAGGGGTGCGGTATAATTTTCCTTGGTAATATTCTTCTTTGGGGGCATAACGTAATCCCACATTGAATTCCGTGCTTTTCAAGGAGTTGATGCGTTGGAAAGTCCCATCAGCCTGCGGCATCCGATAAGCCAATACCCCAGCAGGATTCTGGTTCCAGGTACCCAATCCAGCTGTAACCGAAAAGTTATTGCTGAATTCTGCTTTATAATCTACGCGATAGACTTCATTGTATAAATAGCTCTGGTTCTCACCACGTTTGAAGGATAGCAATACATTATCCTCCTGGATGAATTCCAGGTTCTGACCAGGGATTTTGGTATCGTATGATGCTGATACCCGGATATAATGTTGTGGGAAGGTGTAAACCGATTTATTGTTCAGGGAATAGGTTCCGCTCAGGAAATATTTCCATTTCTTATCCTCAAATCCGTATGCACCATATCCTTCCATGAAAAAGCGTTTGCTCAGTTGTTCTGTTGTTCTACCACCTACACGGAGGCGGAAACCTTCCACCGGATTATAGGAGTAGAAGGTGTTGACAGGACCGATTTCGACAGGGCCAGCCTGTTTATAGCCGGAAAATACCAAGGCTGCCACATCCATAAAGGTGCGGAAAGAAGGCATACGTTGTAAGCTATCTATGTTCTGATAGATGATGCTTTCCGATTTCTGCAGCGGTTCAGGACGTAAGGTAGCCCAATAGCTTTCCTCTTTTTCCTGTTCCTCTACCGCTTCTTGTTTGGCAATATATACGTCCGGAACCGCATAGATGCTGTCAGGCCTTTCGATGCCATTTTCATACTTATCGATCAGCACTACCCGTTTCCCTTTAATCCCTTTCCCTTTTTCGGTCAGGGCGAAATCAATACCCAAACTGGATTTGGTCAGGTAAAATTTATTGTCTGCATTTTTCTTGAATCCCAATTCGATATTCAGGTCCCTGACAAAGTTCACATTCGCATCCTTATTGATGGTCATCTGCGCACTTTGAACGGCATAATTCCCGTCCAAGGTTACATATAGTTTTCCCTTGAACAGCAGATCGGCTTTATTTCTTGGATAGAAACTCAATTCTACCAACATCGGCGATATCGTTTTGATGGTGTCTGTTATATAAAAACGATAGAATGTAGGAGCAGAGTTGGCAATAGGGCTCAAAAACTGATTGGTTAAAATCGAGATGTTATTGTCATAGATCTCCACTTCATCATAAAGCCGATTGAAGTATTTGCTCAACCCATCATTATCCACAAATTTGGGATCGAATTCAGCCTTACGTTCTGCCAATACATATTGTTTTTTGGCATTTGGATCTTTACGGTAATATACCTTAGAGAATTTTTCCTCCATATAGGCAGGTAATACGTAATTGTTATCCAATGAATCATCTTCCTGAAATAAGAACTGGTAGTTCTTGAAGATCTTTTTATCCTTGAATTTATTGTCCAGATTGCTCAAACCAAGACTGATCTTTTCATACTGGTCAAATTCAGCTAATTTCTGTCCGGTCAATCTGTTCTGATCACGGTGTTCCACCACTTTGCGTATCAATTCTACGGCAGGATTGTTCTTGTTGGAATATTTAACCCTTTTGGGAGCAGTAACCACCACTTCCTCAATACTATTGGAAGGAAATAACATCACCCGGATCTGTTGTTCGGCCTCTTTGCTCAGGGGGTATTCTTCGGTATTGAAACCCACATAGGAAATTTTAATGGAGGTATAGTTGGCTGGCACCTTTAAGCTGTACTCGCCCTTTTCATTGGTCGTGGTGCCCAGGTTTTTGGGTCCACCTACTACTGTGATCGATGCATAAGGAATGGCGGTATAGGTATCTGCATTGGAAACCTTTCCCTTGATAAGTAACATTTCCTGTGACCATCCCAGCTGGAAGGAGAGGAGCATGCCGATGAGTAAGCCGAACTGCGTAAAGTAAGTTTTCATAATATTTACTTTTTGACTTTTGACCATATTTGTTCAAAAAGTTATGCAAATAACATACTTATTTCGGAAATAAAAAAGTACCCAAGTTACATAATGACAATTTTTTGATAATCAGACCCACGAGATAGATGTTCTGACATGTATTAGACAAATTGAGGGGGAAAAACTACGCAAAGTTTGCGCTGCATATATTGAGAAAAAATCGCATGATATAAACATATTTTGTCAATATGTTAGGTTATTTTGTCAAAAATTTTTAGCATTGGCAATCTAGCTACAAATTGAGCGAAATGAAAATCAGAAAAAGTACCATAAATCCTTTAATAAGACCCATAATCGGTAAAAAGTGCCTCTATTGCATTTAAACGCAGGTGCCTGTTTTTGATAATTATTTTCTCCAAATGTTGCTAAATTTATGTTACTTAAATTATGAAAAATAATGCGCTGTAATACAGTTAGTTAAATATGTGTATTTCTTACAATATGCTAAATTTGCTTTTTTTAAAGCTAAAAATATCCCTAGCTTTGTTCGCAAAATAATGCCTATATATGACAAACTTAATCAGTACACAACTGGAAGCAATGGGAATTCGGCCCGTTGGTCCGGTTTATTTTCAATTACCGGTTGCGGAATTGGTCGAACACGCCATTCGAAAACAGGAAGCTTCTCTTACTGATAGTGGAGCATTAAGCTTTGAGACAGGGAAATTTACGGGACGATCACCAGAGTCTCGTTTTTTGGTTAAGGACAGTTTAACTGCCGAAACCGTAAATTGGGGTAAGGTTAATAAGCCTGTTACCACCGAATTATTCGACCTGTTGTATCAAAGGGTTACTTTGTACCTATCGGATATTCCTTTATATGTCCGTTCTGTACAGGCATGTAACCATAAGGCTTATGCTCAACAAGTATTGACAGTGACCGAGAAGCCTTGTCAGGACATCTTTGTAAACAATATGTTTATCAATGTAGATGTGAATGAGCAGAGACAGATTGATTGGACCGTTCTGGTAGCCTCAAAATTGCAGGTAGAAGATTTTGAAGCCTTGGGATTACCTACTTCCCACTGCGTGATCTTAGACCTTTCCAGACAGATCATCCTGATCATCGGTACAGCCTATACAGGAGAGATCAAGAAAAGTATATTTAGTGCACTAAATTATTACCTGCCTTTAAAACACAATGTATTGACCATGCACTGTGCGGCCAACGTGGGTAAAGATAAAGACACAGCGTTGTTCTTTGGTTTATCAGGAACCGGAAAAACTACCTTATCCTCTGATGAGGGTCGTTTGTTGATCGGTGATGATGAGCATGGATGGACAAAATCGGAAGTGTTCAACTTTGAGGGTGGATGTTATGCCAAAACGATTGGCCTGACTTACCAACATGAGCCTCAGATCTATAAAGCGATCCGTTTTGGCGCTTTATTGGAGAATGTGAATTTTAAACCTGGTACGCGCGATGCCGATTATAACGATCGCAGTATCACCGAAAATATGCGTGCTTCTTATCCAATCGAATTCTTGGATAATGTAAACCCTACGGGATTCGGTGCAGCACCTAAAAATATCTTCTTCCTAAGTGCGGATGCATTTGGTGTATTGCCTCCGATCTCTAAATTGACGACGGAGCAGGCGATGTTCTACTTCATCAATGGGTATACCGCGAAAGTTGCGGGAACTGAGATGGGGGTTCAGACACCTACAGCTACATTCTCGGCTTGTTTTGGTGCAGCATTCTTACCATTGCACCCAATGCAGTATGCAGAGATGTTGAAGCAGAAATTGGAAGAAGATCCAACTATCCAAGTATGGTTGGTGAATACCGGTTGGGTTGCTGGTCCTTACGGTGTCGGCAGACGTATTCAATTGGCTTATACCCGTCAATTGATCCGTTCAGCGATAGAAAGCCATCTTTGTGATGCAGGTTATGAAGAACATCCGGTATTTGGTCTACAGATGCCAAGGGAATGTCCTGGTATTCCGGAGAATCTTTTGAATCCGAAAAAGATGTGGGCTAACCCGGAAGGTTATGATGAAATGGCCAATAAATTAAAAGGCATGTTCGATGAAAATTATGCCCAATATGTTCCAGTGGAAGCAGTGAAATAGGGGTAAAAGACAAAGAACATGGGAATACAAACCTTAGAACAATTCATCAGTAAACAACAATCCAAGTTTCCAACAGCAAAAGGTGAATTTACCCATCTTTTGCAGGCGATATCCTTAGCGGCAAAAATGGTTAACCGTGAGGTTAACAAGGCTGGTTTGGCGGATATCCTTGGAAAACAGGGTAAACAGAATGTGCAAGGTGAAGAACAGCAGAAACTGGATGTCTTTGCCGATCAACATTTCATGGATGCCCTGGAAAAAGTGGGTGATTGTTGTTATTTAGCTTCTGAAGAACACGAAGAAGGTATAGATCTGACCCATCAGACATTCTATCCGGTGGGGAAATATATGGTTTATTTTGATCCTTTGGATGGTTCATCAAATATTGATGCCAATGTTTCCATCGGTACGATCTTTTCCATTTTCAAGCGCGTGAGTCCGGAAGGTCCTTTGACCATGGCAGACTTTGAGCAAACTGGTAGACAGCAGGTGGCTGCGGGATATATCATCTATGGTTCTTCGACCATGCTGGTGTATACTACAGGTAAAGGGGTGAATGGATTTACCTTGGATCCTTCGATCGGTGAATTTTGTCTTTCACATCCGAATCTGCGTATCCCATCTACGGGTAGGACCTATTCGGTGAACGAAAGTAATTATAACCAGTTCTCTACGGCAATCAAACAATACCTGCAATACTGTAAGGATATGGATAAGGAAACCCAAAGACCTTATACCTCCAGGTATATCGGTTCTTTAGTGGCAGATTTCCATAGGAATATGATTCAGGGAGGGATTTACCTGTATCCGGATACCATGGCTTATCCGAACGGAAAGTTAAGGTTGATGTATGAATGTAATCCTTTGGCTTTTATTGCTGAACAGGCAGGTGGTCGTGCATCGACCGGATTGATGCCTATTCTGGATATTATGCCGGAAGAATTGCACCAACGGGTGCCGTTGATCATCGGAAGTGATAAGATGGTGAAAATGGTGGAATGGTTCATTCATGAATATTCTACCGCAGAACCTACTTTTGCATAATTAGGAATTTTTAGGATTAAGCTTGGCTGATTTTAATTAGGTTTGTATGTTAATCTAATTTTTATGAAACAGCTGAGCTTAATCTTTTTTTTGATCCTTTTAGGAGGATCTATACAGGCGCAAATGCCCACTTTCCTTTTAGGAACCTGGAAACAGGAAGGCAAGCCGCTCTTTGAACATTGGGATCGGAATCAGGATGGTAATCTGAAGGGTTTTAGTTATCAGGTATTGGATGGGGGAGAGATGTTGGTGAGTGAGTACCTGGATCTATCTGTTGAAGGGAAAGGTTTGATTTATAAAGCGACCGTGCTTAATCAGAATCAAGGCAAAGGGATTTCCTTTGAAGGGAGCCTGGTAGGTGATACATATACTTTTGTGAATGCGAAGCATTCTTTTCCAAAGGTGATCAGTTATCAGAAGTTGGGTTCGGATAGTATGAAGGTGACGGTATCGGGTGGTGAAAAGCAGTTTTCCTATAAGATGGGAAAGGTGAAGAATGCTAATCTTGGGAAGGAAATTGTTGAGCATGGTGCGAATAATGCTTCGGTGGGGGAGAGTTATGATGAAAACTTGGCGAAATCATTGGGTGCTGATGATTATGGGATGAAGAATTACTTTTTGGTGGTTCTGAAGACCGGAGAGAATAAGACTACTGACAAGGAATTTATTAATACGGGATTCCGAGGCCATATGGATAATATGGGAAAGTTGGTGAAGGATGGTAAATTGGTTGTTGCTGGTCCTTTTGGAAAAAATACGGACCAATTTAGGGGGATATTTATACTTCAGAATCTGAAGGATATGGAAGAGGCAAAAGCTGTGGTGGATACTGATCCTGCAGTTAAGGCTGGTTTGTTGGGGTATAGTATTTATCCTTGGTATGGCTCGGCTGCTTTGCCGATGTATTTGCCGTACTCAGAAAAGATTTCGAAGGCGAAGCCTTAAGGTGGAAGTGGAAAAAGTTAGAATCCAAATAAATTAAGTAGAATCCAAATCCAAATTATATATTTTTAACTGAAAAAGCCGATGCATGCATCGGCTTTTTTTTTACGTCATTGCGAGGAGTTTTACCGTCATTGCGAGGAGGTAGGACGAAGCAATCTTTCGATTAGTGTAAAGATTGCTTCGTTCCTCGCAATGACGCAGGGCTCGCAATGACGCCGTTTCGCAATGACGGTTTAATTCTTAACCCCTAATTCCTTAATAATAAACTGCGCGTTATCCACTTTATCCGCGATCCACAACACATACCTAATATCAACCCCAATAGATCTACTATAAGCTTCATTCCAGGCAAAGTCATTAATTGTCGCATCATAAGCTCTATCAAAGTTCACCCCGATCAATTCTCCATACGCATTCATAATAGGCGAGCCAGAGTTTCCACCAGTGGTATCCATATTATAAAGAATATTCACCGGAACATCATTGATCTCCTTTTTGAAATAATTTCCAAAATTCTTGCTCAACCAATTCTCCTTAATAGCAGCTGGATACCTAAACTCCGGATCACCAGAATTTCCTTTTTCGATCAATCCACGGACAGTCGTAAATGGTTCCATATAAGTCGCATCAACAGGACTATACCCCTTAATATTCCCAAACGTCAAACGCAATGTCGAATTTGCATCCGGAATAAAATTCTTGGATTGGAACTTCTCTTTCACCGCTACATAATCCGCCATCAACTTATTCAAATTTCCTTCGCGACGTTTTTGTTCCTCCGCAAATGGTTTCATCTCCTTGTTCAATTCCTCTTGGAACTTCATCAATTCATCAGAATATGCTAAGAAGGTTTTGGCATCTTTCAACACCTGGCTATAAAACTGCTCCTTATTTCTCAATGCCGTCTCATCAAGCGCCTTATTGATATACCCACTTGCCGCATCAGCAGATGCAAACCTATGGTTAGCCACAAAAGGCAAAGCATTTCCATCCTTTAATTGCGTAGCCTGAGCAAACATATAAGAAGCGATGGATTTATCCACATTCAGGTTATAGGCCTCGTAAAAAGGATCCATTTGCTTCTTGAAATTTTCTACATTATTTGCAAACATCTCCTGACGATTATTGGCCGTTCCTTGTTGCATCAAGGCCTCCTTAAAGGAATTAGCCATTCTCGCCGCTTGCAATAAACGGATACCTCCATAAATCTGGTTGTACCACATCTCTTTTTCCGCATCTTGGAAAACCAATTGGTAATGCTTGTCAATATCCTGCATCAACGTTCCATATTGCGCTTTCAGTTCCGCATTCTTATTGATGAATTCCGTTAGTTCGGCATCTTCCTTTTTCTTGGTATTCACCAAGTCGATATTCCTTAAGCCTTTCAGTTTACCACGGTAATTTTTCATGGTATTGGCATTTCTTTTAATGCGTGTTGCCAATTCCAATTCAGTGGCTTTATCATCCTTTCCGGCCAACATCATCTGTTGGTTCTGGAAATCATACAAGTTAGAGGTATATGGCAATAGAAATTGCTGTTGGTATTCCAAGTATTGGGAAGGACGATGACGGAAAGTACGTCCTGGATAACCCAAAATGAAAACAAAATCGTTTTCTGACACCCCTTTAGGATTGATTTTCAAGTGTTTTTTAGGTTGATAAGGCACATTGTCTTTCGAATATTTAGCTGATTTTCCATCCTTGCCTACGTAAGCACGTAAGAAAGAGAAATCTCCTGTATGTCTAGGCCAAACCCAGTTATCGGTTTCCCCACCAAACTCTCCAATATCCTGACGTGGAATATACACTAAGCGAACATCCTCAATGGTCTTATAACGGAACAGCACATAGCTTTTTCCGATGAACATTTCCGATACTTCAGCTTTGATGCTTGGATCCTTACTTTCTGCTTGTTTGGCAAGTTCCACACGTTTCTTATTGATGATATCGATTCGCTGTACCGGGTCGGTAATATTGGAAACCGCATCCAGGATTTCTTTGGATACATCCTCGTAGGAGTCGGTGATCCGGATGGTCAATCCTTTAGCCTCAATTTCCTGCTCATGGGAGTTGGCGACAAAACCATTCTCCAGGTAATTGTGTTCAGGGCTGGAAGCCAATTGCACCGCGCTGAAAGCACAGTGGTGGTTGGTGATGATCAACCCGTTTGCTGATACAAAGGAACCGGAACAACCGCTAACCTGCACCAAGGCGTCAACCAAGCCGATACTTCCAGGATTATAAATGTCTTTTTCGCTGATTTTTAAACCGGCTTTTTTAAGGCCAGCCTTGCTCAATTCGCTCAAGGGGAACATCCCTTCATCAGGAATGGCTGAGTAATTAAAAACACCAGCAGCTAAAATGGCCGATAGAACACCGACTTTTAGGATTTTAAACATAGTATAAGATTTTAATTCATCCCAAAAATACGATTTTTTTCCCTTTGCAAGCTTCTTCATTTAAGCTAGTTCATGCGGTCCTGATCATTTTCAATAGCTTTGCTTTTTGCAGTTGAACCTTTCACAGTCGTTTTCCCCAATTTATAGGTTAGGCTGAGGAAGTACATCGCTCCACGACCGCGATTTTTGTTTTCATAGAAAATCCCGTTTTGGATAGTCTTAGCATGCCATCTATAAAGACTGAACAAATCTACCCCTTGAATTTTTGCAGCTAACTGGTTATTCAGAAAGCTCTTGGAAAATGATACGTTGAAAGAATAGATTGGCGCGACCTCATAGATACCCATAGTGGAGGTATAGGAAAATTGATGACTCAATTCTGCCATGTATTTTTTCGGAAGCTTAAAAGAAGAAGAACTGTTGAACGAGAAGGCTGGACCACTTTTTTGGAAATCATCCTTCCTGATATTCAATTGAGCAACTTGGACCTGTAAAGTACTATTCCACCATTTTGTAAAGGCAACAGGGATATAAGCGGAGGCCATCCACGCAGATGTTAACCCATAATTCTCATATTTACTGACAATCACATCCTCATCTCGATCGTAGTATACATTGTGGTCACCTCTATTTTCCATATAAGCCAAGGTGAACATGTATTTGCTTTTAAAAAAATGCTGTAGCGCGATAGATTGTGTGTAGGAAGGTTTTAGATAAGGATTTCCTTCGGATGCACTGTAAATATCACTATAGTACCGAAAGGGGTTGAGGGTTCTAAAACTAGGTCGATCAATGCTCCTGGAATAACCCAAGGAGAGATTATGGTTTTTATTTAGCGCATAGTTTAGATTGACTTTTGGTAATAGATCAAAATAAGATTGTTTATGAATCAGATTGGTGCTGATGGATTTTCCTGTTGTTTGGGTAT
Organism: Sphingobacterium sp. CZ-2; assembly: GCF_004526235.1. Lineage (GTDB taxonomy): Bacteria > Bacteroidota > Bacteroidia > Sphingobacteriales > Sphingobacteriaceae > Sphingobacterium > Sphingobacterium tenebrionis. The sequence goes on from NZ_CP038159.1 coordinate 2,764,703, forward strand.
GTTCAGCCCTCAACCCCAATTGAGCAGAGAACTTTTCTGAGAATGCCGTACTTAAGTCCAGGTATGCGGCAGTTACATTTTCAGAATATTGAAACCTGTCTTCTTGGAGCGTTGGGATTTGGTTTTGGCTATCGGTTAAGGTTTCAAATCGATTGAAATTATCGGTTTGAATATCTGTTAATTTAGCGCCGACCTCCAATGCGTATTTTTTCCACAAAAGATCTTCATAATCCAAGGTCATGGAAAGGACTTTGTTATCCAGGTCAAGGTTATTTAAACGATCTCTATAGACCTGTTGGTTTAGGCTTGTCTGGTATCTATTGTCTCCCAAATTGTTGCTCCAGGCATAGTCTGAATTAAACATCAACTTGCTGCTTTCTGAAAAGGTATTGGTATAATTGAAACTTAATAAATCTCGATTATGATGAACATCTCCTGTATTATGATCATTGAAAATCTTTAGCCCGTTTTCTAGTTCATTTCGCTGGCTCTCACTAAGCTGATCCGAAAGTTTATTGCCCGTATTTTTACTATATACCAATCCTAATGTGTTTTTCTTGTTCAGGAAATAGTCTAATGAAAATTTTCCGTAGGAAGAATTGTTTTTGGAAAGGGAATGAAATTCTTGGAATAGGGAATAATTATCTGCACGTTGTTCCGTAGTTCCCTGAACAGGAGATTTATCAAAATTGGCGCCCAAGGAAGTAGAGAAGGCTATTTTTTGGTTTCTATAATTAAAAGTCCCACTGCCCTTTACATCGGGTTGTTGTCCATAGCCAGCAGTGGTGGAAAGTACGGTATTCCAACCGTGGCTCTTATCTTTTTTGGTGATAATATTGATTACGGCAGCCGCTTCATATTTTGCAGAAGGAGAATGGATAAGTTCTATTTTTTCGATGGTTCCTCCCTGAAAATTGTTGAGGTATTGATAAACTTGGTTGCCCTCGAGATAGGTTCTTTTGCCATCTACCAAGAAAAGGACTTTTTTTCCTTGAAGTTTCACACTTTCCTGTTGCATATCTACAAAAACTCCAGGAGCTTTGCCCAATAGGTCAATAGCGGAACTTGTCTGCACCAATGGCGTATTTTCCACATTAAAAATTGTCTTACCCAATTTAGCCTCAACAGTAGGTTTTCGGCCAGTAACGGTGATTGTTTGTATGCTCGTTTGGGAAGCAGCATTCAACATGAGAACTAACGGATTGTTACTCTCCAATGTAGCGATTTCCTGTATGAGCTTTTCATACCCAACCGCCGTAATCTGTAATTGTTTCGCGTTAGGTCGTTCCAGTTGAATCTGAAATTCGCCCCGCTCATCACTTATAGCATAATCTATTATTTTCTGGGCAGAATCTACCAACTGTATCGTGACGTAGGGAATGACTTCGTTTGATTTGTTTATAAGTTTTCCTTTTCTCAGGTTTTGCGCATTTGCTACTGAATATAAGCCTAGTAACAAACCCAGAACAATTATTATCAATAGTTTTGATTTCGGATAATTCATATGGTTTTAATTTTCAATTAATGTTAGAGTTTAATTATCTTGCAAGGCGTTTATAACCGAACGCAATCGTATTGATCTCAAATTTTAACAGAAAAGATTTCATATTATAAATTAATACACCAATGGAACTATTTGACTGATGAACGTAGGAAATGGGATGACGAATAAATTGGGTAAAATTGGTTTACACCTCGGTTTATGGTTCTTAATATGGGGGCTGGAAATTGGGAATGTCGCACTTGCTGGCGTAACGATTACCAGCCAACATGTGATCAATTTATGGAGCAATACCTTATTTGCCTATCTTTTTATTGGCTTCGTTTTTCCAAGTTATTTGAAGGAAAAATCTATCGGGAATATGGTTATTCGGGGAATGATGATTTTCCTGCTCTTTCTCGCCTGGAAATATGGGGTTACCACTTATTTTTCCAATAGGATGGCTAATGTGGCGGTTAGCCCAGCGATTTCCTTTAATTTCGTTATCATTCATCTTTATAGGTTTATTGTTTATGTTTTATATGCTGCAGGATTATGGTATTTTACCACTTACCGACATAACCGATATAAAAGGGATTTGAAGAAATTGGAACTTCAACAATTAAGGACCGTGATGCTTCAAGCGGAAATAAATAGTCTGCAGGCACAAATAAATCCACATTTTCTTTTCAATACCCTGAACTTTATGTTCTCCAGAACGATTGCATCGGACAATCCGAATATTAGTCAGACCATTTTATCTGTTTCTGATTCTCTACGTTATATGCTTAAAACAGGTGGTACCAAACAACTTGTTACTTTGAGCGAGGAAATTCATCAACTGGAAAAAGTAATGGCTATTTATCGTTTACAAACTGGAAATGATTTACAGTTAAACATAGAAAACAACAGTGAAATTAAAGAGGTAATCATTCCTCCCTATCTACTTATATCCATGCTGGAGAAAGTCCTTCATCCCTATCATCCAAGCATACCAAGCTTTTTGTTCTCCTTTCAAATCAATGATCTGGATAAGGAACATGGGGAAATTGTATGTCAGGTAAGTGGGGAAAAGGAGCTTACTCTTAACTATACGAATATGATCAAATGAATTGTATAATTATTGATGATGAACAACATGCTATCGATGTCATAGAGGCATATTGTAAAAAAATATCCTATATAAACGTGTTAGGGACATTTCATGATCCATTGGAAGCCGTCATGTTGTTGAAAACAGAAAAGATTGATGTTGTTTTTTTGGATATAAACATGCGTAGCATTTCAGGGATCGATTTTATGAAAGCTTAGCCGATCAAACATGTCATTCTTACAACCGCCTTTTCCACTTATGCCATTGAGTCTTATGAATTAGGGGTAATAGATTATCTGTTAAAGCCGATTGCATTTGATCGTTTTTTGAAAGCCTTAGAGAAAATCCCCCACGAAAAACAACCGGTAGAAGAGGACTTTTTCTATGTGAAAACGGACCGGGATAAATTGGTCAAATTAACTTTTTCGGAGATCAAATTTATAGAAGGTCTGAAAAATTATGTAAGCATGCAGACCAAGAAAGATAAATTGATCACCTTACTGACGATGAAGGAATTGTTGAAAAATCTTCCTGCTTCCAAATTTATTCAAGTTCATAAATCATTTATCATTAACCTCGATTTTTTCGAATCCTTATCTGGGAATCGGATAAAGCTGATCGATGATGATGTAGAAATTCCTATTGGAAATGCGTTCAAGAATGATTTCATGGTCCACTTAAAAAAGTTTACGATTGGTTAGGGAATGGAAAGAAAGTACATCCTATTTCATGTATTGTTTTGGCTCGTTTATGGCCTCTTAGAACTCTATATCGCTAAGATTTCAATGGGGTTAACCGGGTTTAGGATGGATTATGCATTGTCCTTAATAGTCGATTATTCGATGCTGTACTTAGGGGTATTCTACCTATTTCCTCAAAATCATAAAAACCCCAAAATAGGTTGGGTAATCCTCTATTTTCTAAGTTTTTTCTTCCTTTTTTGCCTGCTAAGATTGGTTACCGTATGGTTTCTTCAAACCTTTAATTTTGAAACGGTATTAACTTTCGATAACTATTGGAGCTTTTTATTTTTCGGATCCCAAAGGTACCTCCAAATCGCATTTATTGCCAGCTTTTTTTGGTATTACCGAATGAACCGGAAAACAGAGAAGAGCATGCTGGAAGACCAATTGCTTCAGCAACAATTGGAGAATAATATCCTAGAGGAAAAGATGAGGTCGATGCGATTACAAGTTTCCCATAGTTTTTTTCCAAAAACTCTCCAATATTTGATTAAAGAATCGGAAAAGGAAGAGGACCAAGCTATTCATCAATCTTTTCAATTATTAGATGAGGTATGGAATTATGGCATCCGGACGACTGGCACTGATCATTTCGTCCGTTTAGCTGATGAATGGAAATACATCCATAATTTACATGCCTTGAATACATTAAGATTCAATCAGGAATGTTTTGTGGATTTCCATGCTGATCCTGCCGTAATGGATGTACAGATTCCGAAGAATATGTTATTGACGCTATACGAGAATATCATGAAGTATGCCGATTATCAGAACAAACAGCATCCCGTTCAATTCTGGGTGGAACAGAAAAATGGGGAGATTGTATTGGAGGTAGAAAATCTGAAAAATGGAAAAATTCCATTTCAAGAGGGTGGAAGTTTTCGTATTGGACATCAATATATTAAATCAGTGCTCGTCTATAATTTTCCTGATTCGCATCGTTTTGAGGTAAAAGAAGATGGACATCGATTTAAAGTTTCCATTCAGTTTCCATTTCGATAATTCCAATAGGGATTTATAAGGCTTTCCGATACATAGTTTCTATATTTGCAGTTAAATGCTGATAACATGCGAGAAAAGCTGCTGAGAAAACTGGAATACATCAATAAATGGCGAATGCAAAAAATTTCCAATCGGAATTTTATTATTGTATTGGCTTTTTTGGTGGGTATTGTTGGGGGATTGGCAGCGGCATTGTTAAAAGGACTTACCCATTTTATTGCATCGACCCTTCAGGACGATATTGAATGGCACTATAAGTATGGATTATACTTGATCTTTCCATTGATCGGTATTTTCCTTTCGGTTGTTTATGTTCGGAAATTTATAAAGGATAAAAAGCTGGAGCATGGTATCACACCGATTATCTATTCCATCTCACGAAAGTCCAGCCGAATCTCCATTCATAATATCTATTCCCAAATTATTACCAGTGCGGTTACTGTGGGTTTTGGAGGTTCTTCCGGTTTGGAAGCGCCGATTGCCTATAGCGGATCAGCAATTGGATCCAATATCGGTCGTTTCTTCGGATTGAGCTATAAAGAGGTTACCATGTTGCTGGCTTGTGGTGCTGCAGCAGGGATTTCGGGCGCTTTTAATTCCCCTGTGGCAGGGATGATCTTTGCCATCGAGATCCTATTATCTGAATTTTCCATTCCGGTATTTATCCCGCTTTTAATCTCCTCGGCATTGGCTGCGGTTGTTTCGAGGATCTTATACAGTGAGCCGTTGTTTCATACCACGACTACGGGCTGGGAGGTCGAGTCTATCTTCTTTTACCTGATTCTGGCCGTGTTGATCGGACTTTTTACGATCTACTTTTCTAAAACCAGTCAGATGGTCAAGAATTGGTTCGGGAAGATCAAGAATCCGTATAATAAGGTTTGGATTTCGGGGATCAGTTTGGGCTTGATGATCTTTATGTTTCCGGCCTTATATGGAGAGGGATATATCAGCATTCAGCAGATCTTGGACGGTCGTTTTGATTCCATTGTCAAGAATTCGCTCTTTGCAGAATTTAAGGATATCTGGTGGGTGGTATTGTGTTATACGGTATTGACGCTGTTTGCAAAATCCTTTGCGGCGTTATTTACGATCAATGGGGGAGGAAACGGTGGTGTGTTTGGTCCGAGTTTGGTGATGGGTGGTTTATTGGGTTTTGCTTTCGCATTTGGGGTGAACCAAACGGGAATTGTGCAATTGAATGTGCCGAACTTTGTGATGGCAGGGATGGCAGGAGCATTAGCGGGTGTCATGCATGCACCTCTGACGGGGATATTTTTGATTGCAGAAATTACAGGGGGATATACCTTGATGGTGCCTTTGATGTTGGTGGCTTCGATTTCCTATTTTATCAATAGGGCAGCGATGAAGCATTCGATCTATACGAAGGTGTTGGCGGAGTCGGGAGATTTGATTTCCTATGAGGATAAGGATCGGACGGTGATCAGTATGATGAAACTGCGGTATATTCTGGAGACTAATTTTGTGGTGTTGAGGCCGGAAGAAACGCCGGTTCAGCGGAAATCGGATATCATACATTCGAAGAGGAATATTTTTCCGATTGTGGATGATAAGGGGAAGTTGTTGGGGATAATTTATAGTGAGCGGTTGTTTTCGATTTTGTTGGATGAGGCGGAAGGGAAGGATAAGACCTTTGCGGTGTTGGCGCAGAAACCAGCGGATATTATCGATGAATCGGAGAATATGGAACGGGTAATGGGAAAAATGAATAAGGATGATGTGTGGATATTGCCGGTAGTTAATAAGGATAATCAATATTTAGGCTTTGTATCGAAGTCTTCGGTTTTTAATAAGTATAGAAGCTTGCTGATTAGGCAAGGGCAGTATTTGGAGTGATACGCCTTCGTCATTGCGAGGAGGCACGGCCGCGTCATTGCGAGGAGGTACGGCCGCGTCATTGCGAGGAGGCACGACGAGCAATCTTTGATCTGTGTCATCCTGAGCGTAGTCGAAGGATCTGTACGGGTACCAAATGTAGATGCTTCGACTACGCTCAGCATGACATGCGGGAAGATTGCTTCGTTCCTCGCAATGACGCATAGTTCCTCGCAATGACGCGGAGCCTCGCAATGACGTGGTTAAAGATTGCTTCGTTCCTCGCAATGACGCATAGTTCCTCGCAATGACGCAAATTTCCTCGCAATGACGTGATTAACAACTAAAATCTGATTCCCAGTCAGTTATGGTTGTTTAAACAATCAATCATCAACCTTTAACTATTATTTAACCTGTTAACAAATGTTAAACGGTACAATAATTGTTAAAAATCACGTTAATAATACGGAAGTGTAATAAAAATATTACGAATCAGTTCCATCATGAATTTTTAAGCACAAACATCATCAAATTAATTATTGTGAAGAAACTCAATTTATCCATTTTAAAAGCATCCATTTTAGTAATCGGTTCAGTGGCTATCTTCAGCAGTTGTTCCGAAAGTAAATCAAAAGAAAAAACAAACTCTTCAAAAGCATTAGCCCTTCCGGTTTACACCGTAGAACAAGCTGATGCTGTTACGGTAAAAGATTATCTAGGTACCATTGAAGGAAAGGTCAATGTAGAAGTTCGCCCGCAGGTGGAAGGTCTATTACAAGAAATCTATGTCGATGAAGGTTCCTTCGTTCAGAAGGGGCAGCGATTGTTCAAGATCGACCCTTCCTTTTATCAGGAAGACCTGAACAACACCGTAGCCAGTGCTCGCGTAGCAGAAGCCAAATTAAAGAATGCCCAATTGGAAGTAGACCGATTGAAGCCTTTGGTAGACAACGAAGTCATCTCTGATGTTCGTTTGGCTGCTGCCCAATCCGATTACCAAGTAGCAAAAGCTGGGGTAGACCAAGCGAGAGCAGAGGTGCGATCAGCGCAATTGAGCAAGGATTTTACAGTGATCAAAGCTCCAGTGAGCGGATATATCGGCCGTATTCCAAAACGGATCGGAAACCTAGTAAGCAAAGGCGATAAAGAGCCTTTGACCAACCTGTCCGATATTCAAGAAGTATATGTTTATTTTGCGATGAACGAATCCGACTTCCTCTATTTTTCCAAAGCGCAGGCTAAGAAGGACAGTATGGAAGGAAGAGCTTACGATAAACAGAAACGCCTAACCTTTCCCAAAGTAACCTTGGTGTTGGCAGATGGGGAGGAATATCCTATCAAAGGAACGGTAGATGCGGTAAATGGCCAAGTGGATAGAACCACAGGAGCGATTTCCTTACGCGCGACTTTCCCTAATCAGAATAATATCCTCCGCTCCGGAAGTACCGGGACCTTAAAGATTTCAGAGGTGAAAGAGCAGGTGTTGCAGATCCCTCAGGTAGCTACCAGCGAACTGCAGGATAAAACCTTTGTATTTGTTGTCGATAAAAACAATAAAGCACAAAGGCGGAACATCAAACTGGCCGGAAAAAGTAAGGACAAATATATTGTCTCTGAAGGTCTCGCTGCAGGTGATCGCGTCATCCTCAGTGGATTTGACAAGCTTACCGATGGATCCATCATCCAACCGATCGCTAAGCAACAATAATCTCATTCTTAAACATAGGATAAAGAAATAATTGACCTCCATGCAAATGGGGGCAGCTATTTCTTTGTCCAACCCTAACTACTATTTATGTTAAAAACATTCGTCAATCGCCCAGTTCTAGCAACGGTTGTATCGATCATATTGGTGATTTTAGGACTTGTCGGGTTGAAGTTATTACCTGTTACCCGTTTTCCTGAAATTGCGCCGCCAAGTGTGGTGGTATCTTTAAGTTATCCGGGAGCAACAGCTGAAACAGTCGCCAAATCCGTTTTATTGCCCATCGAAGAAGCCATCAATGGGGTAGAAAACATGACTTACATCAAGTCTACGGCTTCCAACTCGGGATCAGGTTCGGTTACTGTTTATTTCAAGACTGGAACCAATCCGGATGTCGCATCCGTGAATGTTCAGACCCGGATTTCCAAAGCGATCAGTGCTGTACCAGCAGAAGTGAATGAAGCAGGTATTACCACTATGCCGCGGCAGAGTGGGGTCATCATGACCATCAACCTATATTCCGATCATCGGGATTCGGTTTACGACGAGACCTTCTTGCAGGCTTTTGCCCAGATCAACCTCATGCGACCCTTATTACGGGTGGATGGGGTAGCCCAGGTCTCTCGATTAGGCGCACGGGATTATGCCATGCGCGTATGGCTGAATCCCGAAAAATTAGCCCTTTATAATTTAGTACCGAAAGATGTAACGGATGCCATTAAGGACCAAAACTTTGAGATTGCACCCGGTAAATTCGGGGAAACCTCTGAAGAGGCTTTCGAGACCGTGATCAAGCATAAGGGAAGGTTCAATCAGCCTGAAGAATTCCAGAATGTGGTTATAAAAACCAATAAAGATGGTTCTGTGCTGTATCTAAAAGATGTTGCCCGGGTGGAATTTGGTGCAACCAACCTCAATTCGGATAATAAGGTGGATGGGAATCCAGGATTGACCTTAAACCTGACCCAGACCAGTGGTTCGAATGCGCATGATATTGATGTGGCGGTTCGGAAGGTCTTAGAAGAACAATCGAAGATCTTTCCCGAAGGTATACATTATGATATAACCTATTCGGTGCGGGACCAGATCGATGAATCCATTTCGCAGGTAAAACATACCTTATTTGAGGCTTTTATCTTGGTATTCATCATCGTGTTTATATTCTTGCAGGATTTCCGTTCTACTTTGATCCCGGCCATTGCTATACCGGTTTCTCTTGTAGGTACTTTCTTCTTCCTGCAATTGTTTGGCTTCTCTTTGAACGTCCTGACGATGTTTGCCCTCGTTCTGGCCATTGGTATTGTGGTGGATGATGCCATTGTGGTCGTCGAGGCCATCCACAGTAAGATGCATCATACGGGTCAAAAGGCTAGAGCGGCCACCATATCCACCATGTCGGAAATTACTGGCGCTATCTTATCCATAACCATGGTGATGGCCGCGGTATTTTTACCGGTAGGATTTATGGAAGGTCCTGCAGGTATCTTTTATCGGCAATTTGCCTATACCTTGGCGACTGCCATCTTGATTTCTGCCCTGAACGCCTTGACCTTAAGTCCGGCCTTATGTGCCTTGTTGTTGAAGGCTCCGGAAGATGAAAAGGAGATCGGGAAAAAACAGAACAAATTCAACAGATATAAGCAACGCTTTTTTACCGCTTTCAATACCTCTTTTGATCGAATGACCAATAAGTATGTGGAAGGTGTTTCTAAATTGATCAAAAATAAGAAAGTGGCTTGGTCTGGATTGATATTGATTACGGCTTTGGGGGCATTCTTTATGATGAAATCACCTAAAGCATTTATTCCGACGGAAGATGATGGTTTTATTACCTATAACTTGGCGATGCCACCCGGAGCTTCCCTTGCTCGTACCACCGAAGTCCTACGAATGGCAGATTCTATTCTGAAACGCCATGAGGATGTGGAAGGAATGACTACCGTTTCGGGGTATAATGCGCTAGATGGTAGTTCTAGTCCGGCTTTTGCGGCAGGATACATCACCTTAAAGCCACATGCTGAACGAGAAAAGATCAAAGGGATCAAAGCCTTTATGGATACGATTCGTCAGGATCTCTCCCAATTGCACGAAGCGAAATTTACGGTTTTCCCAAGGCCTACTGTTCAAGGATTCGGGGATTTTGCAGGGATAGAAATGGTGCTTCAGGATCGATTGGGAGGTGATATCCGGGATTTTAACGTAGTTGCCGATTCCTTTATCAATGAATTGAATCAATTGCCCGAAATCGGAAATGCTTATACCAGTTTTAAATCCAATTTTCCGCAATACGAAGTGAATATCGATGTGGTGAAAGCAAAATCCTTGGGATTGAGCATCAACAGCTTGATGTCGACCATACGTTCTTATTTCGCCCGTGTTCAGGCATCTGACTTTAGCCGATTTGGAAGACAATATCGGGTTTATGTACAGTCTGATTTTGATTTCCGTAAGGATCCAGAATCCTTTAACTCCATCTTTGTGCGGAATGATAAGGGAGCTATGGTGCCCATCAATACAGTTTTGACCTTAGATAAAATCGTAGGTCCGGAAACCATTACCCGATACAACCTTTATAATGCGATTACGGTGAATGCAGAACCGGCAGAAGGGTTCAGTACAGGCGACGCCATGGGCGCAATTGAAAAACTGGCGGAGGAAAAACTGCCTGGAAACTATGGCTATGAATGGACAGGGATGAGTTTTGAGGAAAGCCAATCCGGTTCACAGACCGTATTGATCTTTGCCTTAAGTATCCTTTTTGTGTATTTCCTGTTGGCGGCGCAATATGAAAGCTATATCCTGCCATGGGCGGTATTACTATCCATCCCTGTAGGATTAATCGGTGTTTATGCGACTATTGGGATTGTTGGTCTTCAGAACAACATCTATGTGCAGGTCGGTTTGATCATGCTGATCGGATTATTGGCAAAGAACGCGATTCTGATCGTTGAATTTGCTGTCCATGAACGATCAAAAGGAATGAGTATTGTGGATTCGGCCATTAATGGCGCTAAGCTACGTTTAAGACCTATTCTGATGACCAGTTTGGCTTTCATCGCCGGTTTGATCCCCTTGATGTGGACCGTAGGACCTTCGGCAATAGGAAATCATTCCATCAGTTTTAGTGCTGCAGGTGGTATGCTCTTCGGAGCAGTGTTCGGCGTATTCATAATTCCTGTTCTCTTTGTGGTCTTTAAGTCTTTGGATGAGCAGGTTAGAAATAAATTTAAAACAGAGGAAGAATAAAATAAATGAAAATATTAAGCATACATCGTATTGGGTTGGGTTTTATTGGTTTGTGTTTACTCATTGCGCAAGGTTGTAAGGTCGGCGAAAAATATACCCAGCCGACATTGCATCTACCGGATCAGTTCCGCGGAGATACCTTATCCTATTTTGCGGATACTTCCAGTATCAGTAATATTTCCTGGAAGGATTTCTTTCATGATCCTACTTTGAAGGAATTGATCGATTCAGCATTGGTCAATAATTACGATATGAAAACGGCTCTGTTGAATATAGAGATTGCTAGTAAGCAATTGAGACAGAATAAATATAATTACCTACCGGAAGTGGATGCCACCATTGGCAGCATGAACAAACAATGGCGCTCCAAGGATTTTGGTTCTGGTCCTTCCTCCAAATGGTATGAAAAGCATGGTACCAAAGCATCGGAAAATATGTTTACCTATCTTTCTCAATTTGGTTCAGAGATTGGATTTAGCTGGGAGATCGATATCTGGGGCAAGATCAGCAATGCCAAGGATCAATTGAATGCGGAGTTTATGAACTCTCAGGAAGTTCGGAATGCCATACAGACTAATTTGATTGCCAACGTAGCAAAAGGTTATTTCAATTTGTTGATGTTGGATGCGAAGATCGAGGTGGCAAAGCGCAATGTAACCTTGAACGATAGTACCAAGAAAATGCTGGAACTACAGTACCAAGCGGGAGAGATTACGGCCTTGGGTATACAGCAAACGGAATCGCAACGATTGATTGCTGCTTCTTTGGTGCCTGAATTGGAGAAGGAGATTTTGATTCAGGAAAATGCCCTTCAGGTATTAACGGGCAAGATGCCAGATGGGATAGAGCGAGGGACCAGCTTTGAGCATCTATTTGCAGAGAACAAGGATATTTCCTTAGGTAGCCCGATTGATATCCTTCGAAATCGCCCCGATGTTCGAGGAGCAGAGCTTGAATTGATCGCTTCCAATGCCAATGCGAACATTCAACAGGCGATGCGCTATCCTTCACTTTCCTTAGGGGGAGAATTTGGGGTAAATGCCATGCTGCCGAAGAATTGGTTCTCCATTCCTGGAGCTTTATTGGGAGGGATTGGTGCTAACCTAACGGCCCCCATCTTCAAGCGAAAATCGTTGAAAACCAAATGGGAAGTGGCGAAATTGGAAAGGGATAAAGCAGAGCTTTCTTTACAGCAGACCGTAGTGGAAGCTGTGAGTGAGGTATCCGATGCGGTCATCACGGTGGAGAAGCAGCGGGAACAGTTGGAATATGCCCGATTGCGAGTAGAGAATTCGCAAAAAGCTGTTCAGAACGCTAATCTGTTATTTAAAGGTGGATATGCGACTTATCTTGAGGTTATTACGGCTCAAAGTAATGCATTGAACTCTGATCTGGCCTTGGTGGAATTAAGACAGGAACATTTGGAATCTTATGTAAATCTATACCGCTCGTTGGGAGGTGGATGGCGATAGCAGCTGATTTTATCTATTGATTTTCGGTAAATCGAAAATCACTGCAGATAACATATGCTATCTTTGCCGCATGGATTTTATTAGTATATGGAGAAATACCTGATCTTTCTGATTCTGGCTTTGATCACCGAAATTATCGGAACGGTATCGGGTTTTGGATCTTCCATTCTGTTTGTGCCAACGGCTTCTTTGTTCTTTGATTTTAAAGCGGTATTAGGTATTACAGCGGTATTTCATGTTTTTAGTAACATCTCCAAGATTACCCTTTTTCGAAAAGGTATCAATAAGGATATCGCGATCAAATTGGGAATACCAGCGGTGTTGTTTGTGATCATTGGTGCCTTATTGACCAAATATGTTCCGGTTAAGGAAATGGAATTGGGGATGAATATCCTTATAGCTGCATTGGCTATTTTTTTGCTATTCCGGTTCAATAAGCCATTGGCCCAGACAAACAAGAATCTTTATCTAGGAGGGATGATCTCTGGTTTTTTCGCCGGATTGGTAGGAACCGGCGGGGCGATAAGAGGGATTACCTTAGCGGCTTTTAACTTGCCGAAGGATATTTTTATAGCCACTTCTTCACTTATTGATTTAGGGGTTGATTTTAGTAGAGCCATTATCTATGTTTCCCAAGGATATTTCCCGAAGGAATATATCGTATTGATCCCTTTTCTGATCATCGTGAGTATATTAGGAAGTTATCTTGGGAAACTGATCTTGAAAAGAACTTCTGAACGTGTGTTTAAGTATATTGTGTTGGGGATAATCCTTTTAACCTCTGTTTTTCAGTTTATCAACTATTTTCTATCGCCAATTTGGTCTGCTGGTTAAAGGGGAGAAAGACCATGGGATGGAAGCAAGGATAAATAGACAGATCCAGATATAGCGTTTCCACAAAAAGCTGAACCCTTTCTTGCTATCGATGTATTTTTTAATCTGAAATGAGCATATATTCATCCAGACGATCGAGATACTCATCATGGTTACATGTTCCAATCCGAAAAACCGCACTTCCCTGAGCTTAATAGAGTTTGGGATTTCCTTGAAAAAATAAGCAACCAATGGACTTTGAAGATAGAGCATCCAGCCCAAAAGAAGCTGGATATTGAAGATCATGCATAAAATAATCAATATACCTTGATCAGATTTCGTAAAGGGCTTTTGGTTTCGATGCCCAAGGTATATCCATATCATTTGATAAACTAAAGCGATGATAACTATCCAACGGAAATAGGAGTGGAGTAAAAGAAAATTGGAATAGTACATACGGCTTTGTTAAGGGCTGTTAAACTGGGCCAAATTTAAGGAAGAATGTGTAAATTAGTTTTTGGAAATAAAAAAATGAGTTTACCATGAGAAAGAAATTAATAGGGCTATTAGGAATATGTTTGTTTGCAGTTGTAATTCCAACGGTTGCGATTAATGCCCAAGAGAAACCCGTTGAGAAGGATGTTGCTCAGGAAAAGCCATATGATCCGAAAGCAGATGCGCAAAAGGATATCGATGGATTGATTGCTAAGGCGAAGAAAGAGAAAAAGAATATTGTGATTCAAGCTGGCGGAAATTGGTGTGTATGGTGTTTGAGATTCAATGATTACATCCATCAAACAAAATCAGTTGCTGATTTGATCAAAAACAATTATGTATACTATCATTTAAATTACTCGCCAGAAAACAAGAACGAAGCGGTTTTCAATAAATATGCGCCTGGAAAAGGAAAAGAATTTGGTTATCCATTCTTTATCGTGATGGATGCAACAGGCAAGGTGCTTACCGTTCGTGAGAGTGGAAATCTTGAAAATGGAGCTAGCTACGATGAAAGCAAGGTGTTGGCTTTTTTCAAGGAATGGCTGCCAAAAAAGAAATAAAATCTCCTTAAGTCAAAGGTTTGAAATTGTTTTCTTGGTAATAGGCGATCTTGAACTGGAACATACTCGCCATTCTTTCGCCTTGCCATTTGGCTTTCTCGGCTTTTTCGCCTTCGTAAAGTTCATCAACCGTTTTGGAGAACAAGCCTATCCAATGGTCAAAATGGGTTTTATTGATGGGCATTTTAGCATGTGGAGGAAAAGGGCTACCATAATACGTATGCTCCTCTAAAAGTACCGTTTGCCAAAAGCGGTACATTTTTTCCAAATGTTCTGGCCAACGGTCCTGAATAATCCCATTAAAAATCGGTCCCAATAATTCATCACGTTGGATACGATCGTAAAACTTGTCTACGAGGATCTTTATATCATCTAAATGCTGAATATCTGGTTTCATGTTCTTTAACGAATTAGGATGCTTTCACCGGAGATTAATCCGGTGGCTAAATCATAGATACTGGTTGATTCCATCATGCTTTTAAGATCGGTACGAATCTGCACAAAGCTGTTGTGCATGGGGCAGGGTTTATCTTCATTGCAGGTAGTTAATCCTAAGGCACAACCTTCAAATAGCTTGTCGCCATCGATGGCAGACACTATATCTACTAGGCGAACCTGATGCATTTGCTGTTGATCCATTTCAAATCCGCCGTAAGGCCCTTTGATGGAATGCAGTAATTCATGGCGCGACAAGGTACTCAACACCTTTGCTGTAAAAGCTTCTGGTGTCCCTGTATGTTCAGCAACCTCACCTATTTTAACTCGCTCACCTTCCATGGATTTACTGGCAATATAGATCATTGCCTTCAATCCATGCTCACACGCTTTAGAAAACATAATAAATCAATCGTTAAACAAATGTAAGGAAATTTAACTTGAGATTTGTGTTTCCCTCGTCATCCTGAAAAGTGATTTTCGTCACAGGGATTATACAGCTAATTCAAAAGATTAGGAATTTTCTTCCATCAATTCCTTATACTTCGGAAATCTTTCCGATACCAAGGATCTCCATTCGGGATTCTTTTTGATAAAAGCATAAACATATGGACAGTAAGGAGATACCGTTTTTCCAGCTTCCTTGATATGTTGCAGGGTTTTCTCCACCAATGCAGCAGCTGCACCAGTTCCTGACAATGCTGCTGGTGCTTCGGTATGGATCAATGCAACAGTGCTTGACGTTTCTTTATAATCAATAAAAGCAATGTGGCCTTCAAAGGTTAATTCAAATCGATGTTGTTCTTCGTTTTTTACTAGAGGAATTTCTATAAATTGAGGTTTCATATCTTAATAACGATGGATTTCTATGGATGTTTTGTTCTTGTTTTAATAAAACAAAAATAACCTTATCACAATAGAAATCCATTGATGTATATCAAGAAAGGATTATATAACCATTAAATATAGGTTAAGCTTTAGGCTTCTGTATGATACAGTTCCTCAAATTCCTTCCTGTACTTTTCTAGGATAACTTTACGCTTCATTTTAAGGGTAGGGGTCAATTCTCCATCCTCAATCGTAAATTCGTTTGCTAAAATAATCGGCTTTTTGATCTGTTCCCAATTACCAAAATGTTGGTTCGCCATTTGAACTTCCTTATTGATCTTTCTCAATACCTGAGGCTGTTTCAAAAACTCTATTTTTGGAAGGTTTTTCAATTCAGGCGCTTCCGTTTTACTCCAATCCTGTAGATGGGCATAATTCGGAACGATATAAGCCGATGCGAATTTCTGTCCATCACCGATTACCATCGCCTGCTCAATAAAATTGGATTCCAATAATTTCTTTTCGATAGGCTGTGGGATTACATATTTCCCACCAGAGATCTTGAACATTTCCTTTTTCCGGTCGATGATCTTCAAGAAGATCTCATCTTCCCAAATTCCAATGTCGCCTGTATGCAACCAACCATCGATAATAGTTTTCTTCGTTTCTTCCGGATTTTTATAATATCCCTGCATTACATTCGGACCTTTCACCAGAATCTCACCATCTTCTGCCAATTTGATCTCCACATATTTTACTGCTGGACCTACCGTACCGATCCGTATACCTTTGATGTAGTGGTTTACAGAAATCAGGGGTGAAGCTTCGGTCATACCGTATCCTTCATACAAAGGAATTCCGGCAGCCAGAAATACTCGAGCCAATTTGGCCTGTAACGACGCACTTCCTGATGCTACTGTTTTCAAATGCCCACCAAGCGCCTGGTACCATTTATCCAATACCAATCGTTTGGCCACGCCAAGTTTGAGGTTGTAAGCAAACGACCTGTTTTCCGGATTCGGATCATATTGTTCCGCTACTTCAACCGCCCAATCAAATATCTTGCGTTTAAAACCGGTTAAATCCAATCCTGCTTTCATGATTTTCTCGTATACCTTTTCCAAGATACGCGGTACAGCCGTCATAATATGCGGCTTCACTTCCGTGATATTCTGGCCGATCTTATCTAGGGATTCCGCAAAATGGATGGTGATACCGATATACATGTAGGTATAGATAACCATCCTTTCGTAGGCATGGCAAGGAGGAAGGAAGGTTAAGGCGCGATCATATGCCTGGCAGGGGGTTATTTCCCGTGCAGCTTCTACATTGGAAACAATATTCCTATGGGTCAGCATAACACCTTTTGGTTTACCCGTCGTACCTGAGGTGTAAATCAAGGTAGCCAGATCGGAGGATTGAACCTGGTTCCGGAGTTCCTCAATTTTTGCCATTGGTACCTGTTGCCCAACCTTAAATATCTCTTGCCAATTCCTCACCTCAGGATGTTCCTCAATACAGAAGATATACTTCAAGGTATAAACAGATTCCCTAATGGCTTCTAGACGTTTATATAACCCTTTATTACTTACGATACAGAGTTTGATCTCCGCATCGTTGATGATGAACTGATAATCGGTATCGGTGATGTTGGGGTAGATAGCCACCACTACTGCACCGATCTGTTGGATTGCAAAATCGATGATATGCCATTCCAAACTGGAGTCAGCAATCAGTCCAACTTTTTCATTTGGTTTTACACCAAGCTCAACCAATCCTCTGGAAAGATTGTTTACCTCTTGAATGAAGTCTGTTGATGCGATGTTCTTCCATTCTCCAGCCACTTTACGCGACATGATGGAAAGATTTGGGTATAGATCCGGCTGTCTAAAAGCCAGATCAAACAATCTGAGATTTTCCTCCATAATAACATAATTTATTTGCTGCTTGAAGCAAATACTCGTTCAGGATAACAATTAATAAACTGAAGAAGTTTTGCAAAAGTAGGAAAATGAAATGAATACGCTTTAAGCAGTAAAAAAATGGTTTTATAATTATTTTTTGGCTTGTGCGGTTAAATTTTTTTATGTTTGTTTAAACGGATAACGAATGAAAACCTATAATAATCCAGTACTTGAGAAGCTCCCAAAACATCTATCAAGATATGTTGTAGAACAGAATTATAGCCGATACAGTTTTATAGATCAAGCGATTTGGAGGTATGTGATGCGGCAGAATTATGCTTATTTAAAAGATGTTGCTTATTACCCTTATATCCCAGGATTAAAAATTGCCGGATTATCCATCGAGCGGATTCCAGATCTGCAATTGATGAATGATAGTTTGAAAAAAATAGGCTGGGGAGCTGTCACGGTAGATGGTTTTATTCCTCCTGCAGCTTTTATGGAATTCCAAGCCAATTATGTATTGGTGATCGCCGCAGATATCCGTCAGATTGACCATATTACCTATACCCCTGCACCAGATATCATTCATGAATCATCTGGCCATGCACCTATTATTGGCGAACCGGAATATGCAGCCTATCTGCAATATTTTGGGGAGATTGGTTCGAAAGCCATCAGCTCAGCCAAAGATTTTGAAGTATATGAAGCGATCCGAAATCTTTCTATTCTGAAGGAGAGTGAAGAAGCCACAGAGGCCGAGATCGAACAAGCAACGCAGCATTTGGATCAGGTTCTTTCGAACATGGGCGAACCCTCAGAAATGACCTTATTGAGCCGCTTGCATTGGTGGACGGTAGAATACGGATTAATAGGCTCTGTTGATGAATATAAGATTTATGGGGCAGGTTTGCTTTCATCCATCGGTGAAAGTGCTACGTGTCTTCAGCCCGATGTTTTAAAACTACCATATAGTTTGGATGCCATCAATTATAGTTACGACATTACGAAACCTCAGCCTCAACTTTTTGTAACCAAGGATTTCCATAAGGCCTATGAAGTGCTGGATGAATTTGCAGCTGGTATGGCTTTTAAAATCGGGGGTAAACTCGGATTGGAACGGGCGATCGGAAGCGAAAATATCTGTACAGTTCAATACAGTTCAGGAATTCAGGTTTCAGGAAGATTTGTGCCATTTTTAGATGCTGAGGAGCTAATAGCCGTTAAAACTGATGGCCCTACGGCCTTGGCCTTTGATGGAAAACAATTGGATGGACACGGAAAGACTTACCACGCTGAAGGATTCAGTTCACCGGTAGGAAGTCTGTTGAAGCAGAAAAAGCCTTTAGAAGATTGTTCTTTAGATGAACTTGCACTGATGGGCATTGTTCAGGATGATGCAGCTACCTTATACTTCAAATCTGGAATTTTGGTCAATGGCGTGGTAAAATCACTGCTTTTTAAAGACAATAAATTAATTCTGATCAGTTTTGAGCATTGTAAAGTAATCCATGAACCAACAGGCCAAGTCTTGTTCGAGCCTTCTTGGGGTACTTATGATATGGCGGTAGGGGAAGAGATTAACTCTGTATTTGCAGGAGCTGCGGATAAGTTTGCTTATGAGCCAGAAGTAAAAGTCACTGAACTTAAAACGGAGAAAGCGAAGGCAGAACCTCAAGCAGAGCGATTAAATGAGATCTACAGGTTATTAAGAAGTATCAGAGAAGGTAATCCACAGGAATCTACTTTATTCGAATTATATGAAGAGGTGAAAACCTCCTTTCCGGAAGATTGGTTGGCACTAGTGGAACTTTACGAGTTGACCATACATTTTGAATTCAATGAATTGGGAGTTTTTGTGAAACAAGCCTTAGAACAACGTGTAAAGGACAATCCGGAACTGGAAAAATTGGTTCAAGATGGATTGCATTTAGCAGAAACGCAACCCATCAATCTGGAATTAGCTTAATAAAAACCTTAGCTCAATAATAGAATCTGCCAAGCGCGTTCTACATCTTCTTCCAGTAAAACT
This sequence comes from Sphingobacterium sp. CZ-2, assembly GCF_004526235.1. Classification (GTDB taxonomy): domain Bacteria; phylum Bacteroidota; class Bacteroidia; order Sphingobacteriales; family Sphingobacteriaceae; genus Sphingobacterium; species Sphingobacterium tenebrionis. The sequence goes on from NZ_CP038159.1 coordinate 2,784,350, forward strand.
TCAGCGGCATAACGATGAAGCTCATTTCGCAATTGGGTTTCATCGGAAGACCACATCTCCAGAAGCGAACTGATATGCGCATCAGATTCCAATTCGTTTGTCTTTTCAGGAATGGACTCCACATTCGCCAATAGGCCTAGATGATTTCCCGTTAAGATACTCGACTGTCTAATATGTTCCGGTAATTGATCGACACCAATACCCAATTTTCGTAAAGGTTTTGGAACTTCAAACAGGTTTTCCTCCGTTACGCGGCAATACCAATTCCCGCCTAAGCGTGCAACCAGATCCAATGCGGCCTGATCCATATTATTATCCTCATCCAAAAGGTTGGCGTTGATGTGCATGCAGATGATCTCCGCAATCACCAAGTTTCCAGCACCACCATTTGGACTCAGATTGATGACTTCACGCACCTTACACTCCAACTGTACCGGCGATTCGGCCACACGTGCTGGTTTGATATGCTGGGATTTCAACGGCGTAAAGCCACTTTTCTCAAATTCATTTACCCCTTTATCGTATTCTGTGCTGGCAAGAGATTGCTGCTGAACCATCGGATAATTCACGATATTGATCACCACCTCCGGCACTTCCTTGATATTGCTCAAGGTATGCTTATCTTTTCCATCGCGCATGCGCGTCAATGGAGAAAATACACAGATAGGAGGTTCAGTAGACATGAAGTTAAAATAACTGAATGGGCTCAGGTTCGGATTACCATCCTTATCTACCGTACTTGCAAAACATATAGGTCTCGGCGCTACGGCATATTTTATCAGACTATCGAAAATGGGACCATGATTTTCACGATCAAAGGTTTTCATTTCATTAAATAGCATATATCTTTTTTTATATGTGATTTTACAATTATTCTTCTGTCAAGACCATTTCATTGATCAAAACACCTAATCCAGTAACTTCCATTTCAACAATATCTCCTGGATTCAGCCATTGCTCCTGATAATCCGGATTGCTTCTTTTTCCGGTTCCGTTCAGTTCCAATAAACAGCCTGTACCAACAGTACCTGAGCCTATGATGTCACCTGGATAAAGGGTAACTCCATAGGAAACCCGTTCGATGATTTCGGCGAAAGTCCAATCCATATCCGAAAGGTTACCAGCGGATAGTAAAGTGCCGTTCACCTTGCAGGTCATGTTCAGGTTGTAGGTGTTTCCAACATGCCCTTCCTTAGGATCTCTCAGAAAACCAATCAATTCATCTTTGGTCACAAAATAGGGTCCAAATGCACTCGCAAAGTCCTTTCCTTTGGCCGGCCCTAGGTTCAGCTTCATCTCTTCCATCTGTAGGGTTCGGGCACTGACATCATTCAAAATCATAAAGCCGCCAATATATTCATCAGCTTCGGATGCTTGGATATTTCTTCCCGTTTTATTGATTACAATGGCTACCTCCAATTCAAAATCGAGGTGTTCGAAATGTCTTGGCATGCCATACACCTTTCCTGGGCCTTGAATAGCCTGGTGATTGGAAAAATAGAACACCGGAAATTGATCGAATTCTGGGATCATCTCCAAACCTCTGTTCGCCCTGGAAGTGGCCACATGCTGACGGAAAGCATAAGCATCCCGAAAGGAGGGAGGGTTGGGTAGTGGAGCTAATAATTCAGCTTCTTCCAAAAGAATTCCTAATTCCTGGAATTCTCCTAATTCAATACGTTCTTGATAAAGTTTTAAGGGATCAAGGCCTTCATCACCTTGTTTTAATAATTCCAAAAGGCTGCTGGGAAGGTTTGGGTCTAAAGAAAGACAGGGGTATATTTTATGTTTTACAACAAGACCTAATTTTTCAGCCTGATTCTCACGATAAGTTACAATCTTCATTTAATTGGCAATATTACTGCACGAATATGTTTATTTGGTTAATTTAAAAAAGGATTTCCAAGAAAATATATTAAATATGGTCAAATATTTTTTCGAAATCTCTGTAAAGATAAGATTATAAAACTTATATTTGAGTCATAAGTCCCAATTATGAACAACTTTAAAAAATCACATAGGATATATTCCCTAGGATTGATGCCATTTGCGAAAGCACTATTGGCAGAGGTTGTTTTTGCTCAATACTAATACCCTAATTTTATTATTTCCATCATTGATTAGCTCGCAAGGTTAGTCCCTTTTCCATTTATAATAAAAATTAAATTATGCCAATCTATCATCAATTGGGAGAAATCCCTTCAAAAAGACATACTGTTTTCAGGAAGCCTGACGGTAATTTATATGCAGAAGAACTCGTTTCTACGCATGGATTTTCAAGTGTCTATTCCTTGGTGTACCATTGCCATCCACCAACCCTAGTAAAAGAAATTCGCGAACCTTATGATGTTTCGCCTAAAATAGCACGTGAAAAGCATTTAAAACATACCAGTTTAAGAGGATTTCAGGTTAAGCCAACCGCAGATTACCTGGAGAGCCGTGTGCCGGTGCTGGTCAATTCAGACCTTCATATTTCCTTGGCCGCTCCACAGGAATCCATGACTGATTATTTTTACAAGAACAGCCAGGCAGATGAGATTATTTTCATCCATGAAGGTACCGGTAAATTGAAGTCTGGATATGGGGAGATCCCTTTTAAATATGGCGATTATATCGTGATCCCAAGGGGTACCATCTATCAGATTGAATTTGATACAAAAGAGAATCGCCTATTCATTGTGGAATCCTTTGAACCCATCAAAACCCCAAAAAGATACCGCAATGAGCATGGGCAATTGATGGAGCACGCTCCATTCTGTGAGCGGGATATCGTTCGTCCTTCCAATCTGAAGACCTACGATGAAACAGGTGATTTCGAGGTAAAGATCAAAAAACAGGGATTGATTTATCCTTACGTCTATGCCACCCATCCATTTGATTTCATTGGTTGGGATGGATATCATTACCCATGGGCTTTTTCTATCCATGATTTCATGCCGATTACCGGTATGTTGCACCAACCACCTCCCGTACATCAAACCTTTGAAACAAACAGCTTCGTGCTATGTAGTTTCTGCCCTAGAATGTACGATTACCACCCTGATTCTGTTCCTGCACCCTATAACCACAGCAATGTGGACTCCGATGAAGTCCTTTATTATGTGGATGGGGATTTCATGAGCCGTAAATCGGTGGAAAGAGGCCAGATTACCCTACATCCAGGTGGAATTCCGCACGGACCACACCCTGGAACAGTAGAAAAAAGTATAGGCCAAACCAAAACCGAAGAACTGGCCGTCATGATCGATCCTTTCCGTCCATTAATGATGACGGAAGAAGCTTTGGCTATTGAGGATCCTGACTATTATATTTCTTGGATTAATTCGTAAACCACTTTATAAAAAAGATATGACACAGACATTCGCAGAAAAGATTGCTAAAGCGCAAGATTTTTTACCGATCAATGGAACTGATTACATCGAGTTCTACGTGGGAAATGCCAAACAAGCTGCCCATTATTATAAAACCGCATTTGGTTTTCAATCAGAAGCTTATGCCGGACCAGAAACTGGCGTTCGCGATAGAGCTTCTTACGTTGTGAAACAAGGAAAGATCCGTATCATGTTGACTACGGCCCTTAAATCAGACCATCCCATTTCTGAACATGTGAAAAAACATGGTGATGGGGTAAAAGTTTTGGCTCTTTGGGTAGATGATGCCCAAAAATCCTTTGAAGAAACCGTGAAAAGAGGCGCGAAACCTTACCAGGAATTACAGGTAATGACTGATGAGTTTGGCGAAGTGAAAACGGCTGGTATTTATACCTATGGAGAAACTGTTCACCTATTTGTGGAACGTAAGAACTATACTGGCGCATTTATGCCTGGATTCGTAGCTTGGAAAAGTGAATATAATCCAACAACAACTGGTTTGGAATACGTAGACCACTGTGTAGGTAATGTGGGCTGGGATCGTATGGACGAAACCGTTAAATGGTACCAGGATGTGATGGGCTTTGTCAATGTACTTTCTTTTGATGATAAGCAGATCAACACAGAATATTCTGCTTTGATGAGTAAGGTGATGAGCAACGGAAATGGCTATGTGAAATTTCCGATCAACGAGCCGGCCGAAGGAAAGAAAAAATCCCAGATCGAAGAATATTTGGAATTCTACGAAGGAGAAGGCGTTCAGCACGCAGCCTTGATCACCCATGATATTGTGAAAACCGTAAAGGAGCTTCGTTCCAGGGGGGTAGAATTTTTAGGCGCTCCACCAGAAGCTTACTACGATATGCTACCTGATCGCGTAGGGGAAATCGATGAAGAGATCAAGATCATTCAAGATCTAGGAATATTGGTTGACCGCGACGAAGAAGGTTATCTATTACAGATCTTCACCAAACCTGTAGAAGACCGTCCTACTTTATTTTTTGAAATTATTCAACGTAAAGGCGCTCAAAGTTTTGGAGCAGGTAACTTCAAAGCCCTTTTTGAGGCGATTGAAAGAGAGCAGGAGCTAAGAGGAAATTTATAGGCAATTATTAAAATGAATCAAACTATTATGAAGGGCTTATTGCAGACCTTTGAAGAGAAACAACCGGAGATCGTATTCGAGTGGAAAGACACGGAAACCGAAGCTGAAGGCTGGGTAGTGATCAATTCTTTACGCGGTGGAGCTGCCGGAGGTGGTACCCGTATGCGTAAAGGCTTGGACAAGAATGAAGTGGTTTCCTTGGCAAAGACCATGGAAGTTAAATTTACTGTTTCAGGTCCGGCTATTGGCGGTGCCAAATCAGGAATCAATTTTGACCCTTCCGACCCTAGAAAACAGGATGTGTTGAACCGTTGGTTCAAGGTGGTGACCCCGCTTTTGAAAAACTATTACGGAACAGGTGGTGACCTGAATATCGATGAAATCCATGATGTGATTCCGATTACCGAGCAATATGGTCTTTGGCATCCGCAAGAAGGAGTGTTGAATGGGCATTTTGATGTACGTGAGAACGGTAGAATCCATCAGATCGGTCAATTAAGATACGGTGTTTCCAAAGTCTTGGATGATAGTAGCTTTAGCCCTGATTTAAAACGTAAATACAAGATTGCCGATATGATTACCGGTTGGGGAGTATCCGAATCTGTAAAACATTATTACCGTTTATTTGATGGAGAAATCGCTGGCAAACGTGCCATCATCCAAGGATGGGGGAATGTAGCCGCTGCCGCAGCCTTTTACCTGAGCAAACTAGGCGTTAAGGTGGTGGGAATTATTGACCGTGTTGGTGGCTTATTGAACCCGGAAGGTTTTACAGAAGCGGAAATTACGTCCCTTTTCTTAAATAGAGATGGGAATGCGCTTAGGGCAGACCAATTAATTCCTTTCGAAGAGATCAATGATAAAGTTTGGACTACTGGGGCAGAAATCTTCATTCCAGCTGCAGCTTCTCGATTGGTATCTAAAGAGCAGATCAATCAGCTGGTTGAAAACGGATTGGAAGTAATCGCTTCTGGAGCCAATGTCCCTTTTGCCGACCGTGAGATCTTTTATGGTCCGGTGATGGAATATGCCGACAACCATGTGGCTGTTATCCCCGATTTTATTGCCAACTGTGGTATGGCTCGTGTATTTGCGTTCCTGATGCAACCCAATGTGGAGATTTCGGATGAATCCCTATTTAACGATGTTTCTGAAGTGATTGGAAATGCCTTACAGAAGATCAAGGAGCAGGGGGGAGATGGAAAGACCCATCTTTCTTCCAGGGCTTACGAATTAGCGTTGAGACAATTAATCTAAAATTGAAATTGAATAGTAACAAGGAGGTAAATTTTACCTCCTTGTTCGTATATATTCTTCGATCACCGGAAGATCGGCATTCGCCCAATCATACCGGAACAATTCCGTCTGATCAACCCAAATAACCTGCTCATGTTCCAGCACCTTCAGTTCACCGGCTTTCAATTTACAAACATAAGGATATAAGGTTAGGGAAAAGTCGGGATAATGGTATTCCACTTTGGTCAATGCTTGTTCTATCGAAATATCCAAATTGATTTCTTCCTTTACTTCTCGGAGCAGACATTCCTCCAGGCTTTCGCCTTCTTCTTGTTTTCCACCCGGAAACTCCCATTTCAACGGTAGTTTCATGGATGCGGATCGTTGACAAATTAATATTTGTTGATCCTTTTCTATTAAAGCGCAAGCTACATGTATCATATAGGTAAATATAATAAAAAACTGGCTGCTTTTTTAGGGCAACCAGTTCACATTATTAAGGGAGTTTAGTAAAGTCTATACTGGGCGCTGTTTTCTGATTCATATAGCTGAATTTCTTGCCGGGTTCTACATAATCATTGAAGAATCCACAATTCCTCAAAAAGAATCCATTCGCATTGGTACCGCCCATGGCATCAACCCTTTGTTGGTTATTGTAGGTGTCGTCTACCGTAAATGTTGCTTCGGATACTTTTAACCAGGTACCTGCAGTTGTCCTAACCCATTGGTTCTGGTAATGGGCCTGTCTTCCTTGATGACCATAGGAAGGATTGAAATTCTCCAGGAAACTATGGAAACTCCTTAAATAGGTGTTTGTCTTAGGTCTTTTGAAACTGGCAATCAAATTCCATTTCTCTGTTTCTGGTGTATAGAACCAAGCCGTATAATCGGTTTTTCCCGTTCCGTCTGGCTCCCCTTTTAAAAGGAATCTATAGGTCGTTCCAGCTTTCCAATTATATTTCAGGTAACTCTGGCCTCCAGAACCCTCATTTCCAAATTCTCCCGTATATACATCGCTACCTTTTTTGTTCAAAGTAATGCGTTGGTCTGCCGGGATGTCGTTCGGGTTATCGGTATTGTAAGGGCTCCAAACCGAAAACAATATCCTACGTTCGGTCGGCGAGTTTACCTGGAATCCGAAATAACCTTCTGCAAATCCATTGGCCATAAAATAGGACCCTTGGGCATCTTCACCAGTTGGTACCAGCACCTCCGAATAAAAGTAGGAAACACTTTCTGTGGTCGGAATCGTATATTGTAAATGACAGGAAGGACCTCTTCGAGCCCAATAATAAAAACTTGCCTTATTGGAATAGACCAAACCTGCCGCTGTGGCTGAACCAGAAATGGTCATTTCGCTAACTTCGCCAAAATTACTGCCTGATTTCTTGGTTCCTTGCAGATCAATTTTAACGTATCCAGCAGGTACATCAAATTCACCAACCATGATCTCCTTCATGGTCGATTCCGTCAAATTGATTTTGACTTTTTTATTGTTAATGCTGATTTCAGCTTCACTGCTTTCCCCACTGTTCAAGGTTCTTGCATTCAAGGAAAGAACAATTTTACCAGCCGTTTTAAACCGCACATAGGTACTGATGATGCTATTCGCACTGTTCCAGTTTTTTAAACCATTGGGGTTATGGATGTTTTCTGCATAACCTGATGCCGGGCTTGTCACAAAGGAATTTCCAGCCAATGGAATCTGGAACTTGCTTCCTTGATGGCTGACCGTTGTTGGTTTCGGATCTTCAACAGGCAAAGGTTTGTTCGGAGCTGGATCTGTTCCTGCCGTGGTTTTCGAACAACTTATACTGCTTATCAAAGCCAAGTGGAAAAGCATTATTCCAATGAATTTTAAAGGTGTTTTTTTCATTATGATGATAATTGGTTTTCAAGTATAGGTAAGTGATTTTGATAAACAAAACAGAAGGGCTAATCAAACGTTTGCTCAAAATTTTTTAGCGTAGAATTGATAAATAAGAACACTGATAACAGTAATTTAATTATTAGAAAATATAGCTTCTTTAAATTTATTCCTATCGATCAACATTCAATTAATTCTATGGTTAAAAAACTGATAGCTATCATCCGAAAATTCTCCCCAAAATCCTATTGGAAAGAAATTCTAGCTATTCTCATCATCCTATTTGCTTTTATATTTTTTCGTGAACAAAGAAAGGAACTGTTGGAAATTGGTCCAATGCTCGAACAGGCCGATAAAACCTGGTTGATCATTGGCGTGCTGTTGACCTTTGCGTATGTGTTTTCCCAAGGTATGATGTATCGATCCTGTTTTAGTTCCTTGGGATTGAAAATCAATTTGAGTATTGCTGTTGAACTGTTTTTAAAGCGAAATTTTTTGAGCGTATTCCTTCCAGCTGGCGGTATCAGCTCATTGGCTTATACCACCTCCCAATTACGTAGAAGAAACCTCAATAAATTACAGATCCACCAAGCAAGTGCCTTGTACGGATTCATCGGCATGTTCACCGTTTTTATGGTCGCTGTTCCGGTGGTTATTTATTCCTATATTAAGAATCAGAGCCATGTATCCATTTGGCAATCTATCTTGTTATTAGGCGTTCTATTGGGGTTCGCCTTTTTTCTATATTGGTCTTTTAGGAATAAAAAAGGTGTTTACAGTGTTTTAGAGACCCGTTTTCCAACTTTTACAGCCCAAGTGGATCAGGTCTTTCACGCCAATCTGGATAGGCGATCATTGGGCTTCAGCATCCTGTTTTCACTACTCATAGAAGCTTGCGGAATATTGCATGCCTATATTGCCATGTATGCACTAGGGCTTTCGCATTCCTTTGAAGCTGCGGTCGTAGGCTATACCATTTCTATTTTATTGATGATCGTCTCCCCATTCCTGCGGGGGATGGGAGCTGTGGAACTTTCTATGTTATATGTGTTCACCAACTACGGTTACCAGAAATTGGAGGGCTTGGGGATCACCTTATTGTACCGGATATTTGAATTCTGGTTGCCCTTATTTTTAGGTCTTTTGGCGTTTGCCTGGCGAGGGCAGCAATTATTGACCAGGATTGGGCCAGCGTTATTGATCTTTTTTTTAGGTCTGGTCAATTTATGTTCGGTATTAACACCACCATTAACCGAAAGGTTAAAACTGGAGCGGTTCTATGTTCCCATGGATGCCATTTATGGCTCTAAACAGATGGTATTTCTGCTCGGCTTGGGTTTGGTCATCATTTCTGCTTACCTCATAAAGGGCTACCGTTCGGCCTATTGGGTGGCTATCGTATTCTGTGTGCTTTCTATGTTGGGGCATCTTGGAAAGGCCCTCGATTATGAAGAAGCAGTTATTACGTTTATGGTCCTTTTGTTACTGCTTTTCCATAAGAGACAATATCGGATCAAATCCTCTAATAAGTGGTTAAGACTGGGTTTTGGAAGTTTTATCAGTGTTTTCCTCGCGGTCTGTTCTTTTGCTATCATTTGTTTTTACTTCATCGATAAACATCATTTCGGACATTCTTTTGGCCTACGGGAGGCTTTCATTTATACCGCTCGCTGCTTTCTGTTCTATACCGATACTGGGCTGGATCCACAGACAGTCTTCGCCAAGGAATTCCTTTGGATATGTAAAACCTTAGGTATCTTTTGTTGGTTGTTGATGATCTATGCTATCATTGTACCAAGGAAATACCGCGTTGCTGGAAATGAATTTGAAGAACGGGAATTAGCCCAGAAATACCTGAATAAATTTGGTCTTTCCAGTTTGGATTACTTCAAATTGGCAAAGGATAAAGAACTGTTCTTTTCTGAACTAGCGGCTGGTTTTACGGCCTACCGGGTCGTAAAAAACTATGCAGTGGTCCTGGAAGAGCCTGTTTGCGAGATCCATCATAAGGAAGAGCTTATTACCGAGTTTGAAACCTTCTGTAAGAAACAGGGTTTAACAGCTATTTACTACCGGATTGAGGAGAACAGCCTGATCTATTTTAAGGAACATCGGAAAAAGAAATTATTGATCGGGCAGGAAGCGATCGTTGATCTTAAACTGTTCACTTTGGAAGGAAAGGACAAAAAATCCTTAAGAAATGGCCTGAACAACTTACAGCGGAATGGTTTTGAATGCAATATCCAGATCGCCCCTCACGATGATGCCTTAATAGCCGAGTTGAAGAAGGTTTCTGACGAATGGTTGGCTCACTACGAGCGCAAAGAAATGGTGTTTTCCCAGGGATCTTTCTGCCCAATTGCTTTAAAGGATCATGCCATGATCTTGATGCGTGATAAGGATCAGCGCTTGGTGGCATTCTTGAATATCATCCCCGATTATGCCATGGAAGAATGTACCTATGACCTGATCCGGAAAACAGCAGATGCACCTGGTGCGGCCATCGACGGGCTGATCTTAAAAATGATTACCTATGGTAAGGAACAGGGATTCCGATACCTGAATATTGGGATGGTTGCCTTAGCTGGATTAGATGTAACGGAAATTCCTGCAGAGAAGATCATGAAATTCATATCCAACAAGGTGCCTAATTTTCGGTTCTTTAAATCCCAAAAGGAGTTTAAAGAAAAATTTACCCATAGATGGGAGAACCGATACCTGGTATTTAATCATGACTTCGATTTATTTCAATTGCCGCAAGTGATATGGAGGGCAATGAAACCTATTAAATCTTAAATAATTATGGCACTATATTGGCTTATGAAAATAACAGCAATACCATGTTATTACTCAAGCCGAAACAATGTTTAAACGCGTAATTTTAATATTTTCTTTTCTTTTAACTCAACTGTTTGCCGTTATTACACTTCATGCAGCACAGACCAATGATAGCCTTGCCAACCTATCCTTAGAGGAGTTGATTTCCAGAGCAGATAAATACGATAATAATGTGTATCTGACCTATGCAGAAAAGAAAAAATGGTCTCCTGCAGAGCAGTTGAGTTTGTATCAGGTACATGCCAACCGATTGATTAACGAGGGAGACCTGGATGCCGCCTTAACGTATTTTAGAAAATTGGATTCCTTAGGCAGTTTGTACAATGATCCCTTTTCCCAGTTTGTGGCCAAGCTCAGCATCGGTGAAATCCATTATAGACAGAAGGACTATGCGGAAAGCAAAATTGCTTTTGAAGCCGCTCAGCCTTTTATAAAAGAGTTTCCAGAAGGGGTAGACCGCATATTAGCAGCGAGCGAATATTCCTTTTTCTATTACTTGAACGGGAAATTCGAACTTTACATCAAGGAGTTGGAAGCGAATAATGCGAAACTGGATAATCTGTTGAAGTCATCTAAACTGGAAGCAACCGATCGGAACTATATTCTTCTTTCCAAAGCCACATTAGATGTTTTTTCGGCAAGAGGCTATTTAATGAATGAATCTTTCGACAAAGCAGAATCTGCTTTGGCTAATGCAAGAAGGATCATTGATGAACATTTTCCGGATGAAAGCTTACTGACGGATGTTCAGCAGGAATTGGTGCAAGGAGAACTGTATTTTTTCAAAAAGGATTTTAAAACGGCCATTCCATATTTTCAGAAAATAGTGAACCTGGAAGAGACCAGTTTTAAGGAATTCCAATATATGGCTAAGGTTTTCCTGGCCATCAGTTACTATCAGTTAAAAGATTATGATCAATCCCTGAAATTTGCTGAGGATGCGGTTGGTCAAAAAATCCAGGTTGCAGACTATATCGACTATGAAATGGAGGCGCTACGCTATGCCTATCTTTCCAGCAAGGAATTGGGGGATATGGATAAAGCCCAGCAATATTCGGCTATATTTTTGGAGCAGGATGAAGCCTTGAATGATACCAAACGATCCAATTTCGTGAATTCTATCATCAATAACCTGGAGGTAGGGAAATTGAAGGATGACCTGCAGGAAAAAACGAAGGTGAATTCAAATTTACGGTATGTATTGATCGGGCTTGCGGTGTTGATTATCCTCTTGACTGTGTATGTTATTTATCAAAGACGCATGCATAAAGAGAATAAAAGAAGGATCGAGGAGTACATGGACAAACTGGAACGGGAGAAAACTGAACCGAGGAAAGAAATACGCGTGGAAGAAAAACCTGCAGTGGAAATTGATGCTTCAGAACCTGTAGAACCAATAGAGCCAGACGAGCGAAGTATTAGGCTTTTGGAAAAACTTCGATTGTTTGAGGAAGGAGAATTGTTTACCGATCCTAAAATGAGCCTTTCTTATTTGGCGAGCCACTTGGAAACGAATACCATTACCCTTTCCAAACTGATCAATACCTATAAAGAGATGAATTTCAATGATTATATCAATGGCTTAAGGATTAAATATATTATTGAAAAGATCAAGAACGAACCTAAATTCGAACAATATAAAATCAGCTATTTGGCGGAAGTAAGTGGATTTTCTTCCCATAGTATTTTTAGCAAGGCATTTAAAAAGAGTACAGGATTTACACCTTCCCAATTTTTGGATTATTTGAAAGAGGATCGATAAGTGTTTGTGTATTAGGACTGTGGGCGGGTTGGTTTGCGCAATTATATAATTCAACAAAGCCTTTCTTAGTATAAACAATTGATGTGGTTTACCTTTAAGGAAGCGAATCATAAAATCATTAATATGTTTATATCAGTAAGACAATTAGAGGAAGCTGCATTTGCTGCAGATCATTTAGTAAATCCGGTTAACGGTAATAATCCGATGGTTTTGGTGTATTATAGAAATTATACAGCCACCGCTTTCTTTACCGGATATACCAAGAAAGCAGGAGCAGTTTATTTGGATAGCACTACGAATAAGAGGATTTCAAAAAGTAAATGGACGAACGAAATGAAAGCCTTTGCTTTGGAAAAAGAAAAATTGGTGCCCGCTGCTCCTCATACCATGAAACCTACAATTTTTGGCTATATCATGATGCTGGCTGTGGTCGGATTCTTTGGCTATATGGCTTATGATTCATTAAAACCCGCTAAACCGATTCCTGCGGAATATACCGTACTTTTGAAAGAACCAAAGGCAGGGGATATGTATTATGGTCGATATGAGCAGATGGAACCTGGTGAACGAGTGGCTAGAAAGGCGGGTTTCGGATGGTTTAAGGTGCTGAATAATCAGAATGGTAATATTGAGGTGGCATTGAATAAACATATGAGCAGTAACCATAAACCTTCCAAGGATATGGATCAGGTGGATTTTGAGGAAAGTGGTAAATTGGTTAGGATTCAATCTCAGGAAAGCTATGAATTAAAATTAAGGTCTGAGGATAAGACGTTGGAGTTTTATTTTACGGAGAAGAAGTAGGGGGATTTTAGATGATAGATGATAGATGATAGATTTTTGACCTTTCTCGTCATTGCGAGGCCAACGTCATTGCGAGGTCTCGTCATTGCGAGGAACGAAGCAATCTTTGAATCCCGTCATTGCGAGGAACGAAGCAATCTTCCTTCATGTCATGCTGAGCGAAGTCGAAGCATCTACGTTTGGTACCCCGTACAGATCCTTCGACGATGCTCAGGATGACAAAGTCCAAAGATTGCTTCGTTCCTCGCAATGACGGGAAGATTGCTTCGTCGTGCCTCCTCGCAATGACGTATTAACCCTCATGCCATAATCAAAAAAAATATTTTTTTGAAATCCCAATAATATCTACTAACTTTGTAGAGTATTCAGAATTGCATAAGCAATACCAACCGAGTGAAGACACCGCGGTGGTGAAATAATACGGGTTTCCTACCAAAATAAACGAAAAGGAACAACACCCCAAAATTTCTGGATGCAAGGATGGTTTAATTTTTAAACAAGAATTGTATGTCAAACACAAAAGAATTTCAACAACATTTAGTGGAGCAGTTCCACCATTACAGTACCCAAGAATTGGTGGTATTGAACAATGATTTAGTACAATCTAACTGGGGTAGCAGTAAAACTGCCTTTCGCAGTGCACTATTAACGACTCTCTCTAAACGAGGCATAGATCTATCTGCAATTATCCATAGTTTGGATGGATTTACGCAAATCCAGCGGGTGGCCGTCCGCCTCGAGGCTAATAAATTAGTTCCCCTGGATGCATAACATGTTCTATAGGCAGTAGGTCAAAGACTTACTGCCGTTTTTTTAAAACTATTCACTTTATTTAATAGATAGCGCATAAAGGGCAAATGTACCCAGCCAATGTGTTCCCATATAATCATCCTGTTTGGATATATTTGGGATGGAAAAGGCGACATGCGCATGTGCTATTTGGTTCAGGTGCTTTAGTGCTGGAAGTTTTAAAGCAATACCTTTCAAACAGGCTGCACGACTGTAATTTAAGCCATCCAGATGCACCAGTTTTCCATCGGTTCGATCTTTTACGATGGCAGGTTCCAGCTTAAAGCTGCTATCATAAAGTTCGGGCATAAAAGTCTTCAACCAAGCATCATAGGCCGAACTCTCCATAATCTTGCTCATCAGAAAGGCTTCTTCTAAACAAGGGGATAGGAAATCATATCCGGATGGTTCATAAGCCAGGTTACAGTTTTTATCCTGATGGTAAAGGCGGTCTGCATTCTCAGATATGCTTTTTATAAAATTCTGATTATTAACTGTTTTAGCATAATCCAAGGAAAGGGATAGTCCAAATGCAGAATTATCATGTTGTCCTGCTCGGATAGGATAGACCAGTTTTGGAAGGTATTCCATATAACGCTGCACCAAAAGATCCACTAATGGCTGTAGGGCTTGTTCCCATTTTTTGGCGTCGGCATCCTCCCAGGTATGTAACTCCTCCTGCAGTTTGAACAACCATGCCCATCCATAGGTCCTTTCAAAATTCAGGTTGTTCTTATCTTCAAAAAAGGCTTTTTCAACCTGTACATTTTCCGGTGTAATATGGGCATTAAATACCTTCCTAATGGCACCATCGGTATCCAATTCCGGGAATTCTTTCATCAACTTGACGATCGACCAATAGCCATGAACCGAAGAGTGCCAATCAAAACAGCCATAGAAAACCGGCCGTAAGGATTTTGGGGTTTTAAGATCGGCATCCGATCCGATAACCTGGCCTAATTTATTCGGATATTCGATCTGTAAACAATGGGTAGGTAAGGAAAAAATAGATTTGGCAATATCTGCATTCAATTTGATCTCTTCAACGTTCGCCGGCTCTTCTTTTTGTTGGTTGTTTTGACAGGCTGTAAACAAAAATGTACAGCATGTAAAAAATAAAAGACGGGTTTTATTCATGATATGTATTTGGCTTTATATTTGATTTATAAATGTAATATTTATTAACAAAAAATAAACTAAAACATGAACATTACAGATTTAATTTCCGGCGGCATTGGTTCTCAGGCCGTTGAAGGTATTTCCCAAAAATTAGGGATTGATAAAAATCAAACACAATGGGTTGTTTCTGCAGCCATTCCTTTGATGATGTCTGCATTGAACTATAATGCACAGAAAAGCCCTGAACAGGCACAAGGTATACAAAATGCAATCGATACAAAACATAGCGGAGGAATCTTTGATAACTTGGCCGGATTGTTCAATGATGGTCCTACAGAAGATGAAGACAAGATCGTAAACCATATGTTCGGAAGAAATACCGAAAATGTGAAAGAATCATTATCCGAAAAATCAGGTATCAGCATTGGTAAGATAGGTGGTATCTTGGCTTTATTGGCACCATTGGTAATGGGATACCTTGGTAAGAAAAAACAACAGGATGCTGGTGCTGGTTCTTCCGGTGGTGGTATCGGCGACTTGCTTGGTAGCATTTTAGGTGGCGGTGGCAGCAATACCAACGCTTCCGGAGGTGGTTTAGGTGATTTGATCGGTAGTGTTCTAGGTGGAGGTGCTGCTTCCAATACCCCGTCTACTCAGCCAAATATTTCCGGTGGATTAGGCGATCTGGTAGGGGAGTTCTTCAACCAAAAAAATGATAAGGGAACCAAGGGAAGTATTCTAGATAGCTTAGCAGGCATGTTTGCCAAATAAGACGATCTAATAAATTCAATTAATACAAAGAATTAGGCCGTATCCACTCCATGGATATGGCCTAATTTGTTTTTATTATTTTTGGACATGGAAAACAGAATAAGCTTTAAGAATGATTACAGCGAAGGTGCTCATCCCGCCATTTTATCGCTCCTGATGGATACTAATTTTAACCAGGAGCCTGGTTACGGCGAGGATAGTCTGAGTAAGGCCGCAAAGGATAAAATTCGAGAAGCCTTGGGGAAATCGGAAGCAGAAATTTTTTTTGTTGCTGGTGGTACTCAAGCCAACCTACTATTGATCAGCCATCTTTTGAAGCCTTATGAGTCGGTAATTGCAGCTGATACAGGGCATATTGAAGTGCATGAAACAGGTGCCATCGAGTATACCGGACATAAGATAAACTTGGTGAAGAATATTGCAGGCAAGCTCACTGTACCGGGGATTGATGATGTAGTCAGGTTACATACCGATCATCACATGGTGAAACCGAAACTGGTTTATCTTTCCCAAACGACAGAATTGGGAACCGTTTATAAGAAGCAGGAAATTAAAGAGATAGCGGATTATTGCAAAAGCAATAATTTATTCTTGTATGTAGATGGTGCCCGTTTAGGTGTTGCCTTGACCTCACCCTACAATGATTTGAGTTTAGCCGATCTAGCTGAATTAACGGACGCCTTTTATATTGGAGCGACCAAAAATGGGGGACTATTGGGAGAGGCTTTGGTATTCAACAGGCCCGAATTGGCAGAAGGCTTTCCCTATACCTTAAAACAGCGGGGTGCGCTGATGGCCAAGGGCAGATTATTGGGTGCCCAATTTTTAGCCCTTTTTTCCGATAACCTGTATTTTCAACTTGCAGAGCATGCAAATACCCAGGCCATGCGATTGGCCAAAGCTTTCGAAGCTAAAGGTTATGCTTTTGCCAGCCAACCAGAAAGTAACCAACTGTTTCCCATTTTGCCTGTGGAGCTGATTGAAAGACTACAACAAGATTTTGAATTTTACGTTTGGGAAAAGCGATCATCGGAAGAAGCTGTAGTTCGCTTGGTCACCTCTTGGGCAACGGATCCAAAAGATGTAGAAAAATGTATGCTAACCCTATGATTTCGCTATGAAATCGTGGTTTAAATATGGTTAAAGTATGTTTTTAGTAACTAAACATACAAAAAGCATACTTTCACCATGCTTTCACCCTACTTTCAGTACGAATAAAAACGGTCACCCTACTGGATGACCGTTGTATTTTTCTAAAGTTCTTTTCGAAGTCTGGCCACTGGAATATTCATGGCCTCCCGATATTTGGCAACGGTTCTTCGCGCTATGGAATAGCCTTTTTCCTTGAGGATTTCCGTCAATTTCTCGTCCGCCAGGGGTTTTCGTTTGTCCTCATTGGCAATACATTCCTCCAAGATCTTTTTCACTTCCTTGTTGGATACCTCTTCTCCAGATTCTGTTTGGATGGCTTCGGAGAAGAAGGATTTTAATAAAAAGGTTCCAAATTCAGTCTGCACATATTTGGAGTTCGCTACACGGGAAACGGTTGAAATATCCATTTCGATCTTATCGGCAATATCCTTTAAGATCATCGGTTTCAGCATCCGATCATCACCCGTAAGGAAATATTCGTACTGGTATTCCATGATGGCATTCATGGTTTTCAGTAAGGTTTGTTGACGTTGTTTTATGGCATCGATGAACCATTTCGCAGAGTCCAGTTTCTGTTTCACAAACTGAACGGCCTCCTTCATTTTCTTGTCGTTCTTCTCCGCCTTTTCATAGTGTTCAAACATATCTTGGTAAGAACGGGAAACACGTAACTCTGGCGCATTTCTGCTGTTCAAGGTCAAATGTAGGACCCCATCGTTATTGCTGATGTGAAAATCAGGGATAATGTGCAGTTGCTTCCCAGCTGCTGCTCCAGAATCACCTGGTTTAGGATTTAGCTTCAATATTTCATTGACGATCTCTTTAAGCTCCTCGGAATTTACACCCAATTGCCTTTCGATCTTATCGTAATGTTTCTTGGTGAATTCATCTAAGTAGTCTTCCACCACCTGCATGGCTTTGCGGATAATGGCATTCTCCTGGTCTTTTTTTCGCAACTGGATCGCTAAACATTCCTGCAGGTTTCTTGCCCCAATGCCTGGAGGGTCGAATTCCTGGATGATCTTGAGCATATCTTCCACTTCTTTTTCTTCGACGATCACGTTTTGGGAAAACGCTAAATCGTCGATCAGGGAAGGGATGGGTCTACGTAGGTAGCCATCATCGTCCAAAGATCCGATGATCTGTTGACCAATTAAAAAGTCTTTATCGTTAAGTGCCAAAAGATCCAATTGGCTCTGTAGGTTTTCAAAGAAAGACGTTTGGATGGCGACAGGGATTTCCTTGCGGTTCTCATCATCATCGTTGTCATACCCACCACCGTAATCGCGGTAATCATCTTCTTGTATATATTCGTCTACGCTGAATTCTTCTTCATAGTTGCTTTCTTCCATGTTGTAGTCATCATCCGGGTCTTTGTCCGGATATTCTTCAACAGGATCGTTCATGTTAGCTAAGCTACCATCTTCAAGGGCAGGGTTTTCTTCAAGCTCCTCTTTGATCCTTGCATCCAAAGATACCGTAGGTACCTGGAGCAATTTGATGAACTGGATTTGCTGAGGTGATAATTTCTGAAGTAATTTCTGTTGTAAGGTTTGTTTTAACATGTCCCCGATTAATATTCATGGTAAAAATAGGTATTTAAATTGAATGAAATAGGAGTATTGAAATAATTACCGTATTTAGGTATAGTTTTTGTGGAGATATTGAACTGATTCCCAACAACCCTTCATGCAAAAATTGGTTTTGTTAAATTTCGTTAATTTTTCAAACATGTAAAGTTTTTGAGATTTTTGCTGTAGATATTTCCAAAGTTTTATTCATATTTACCCTATGTTTAAACGGGTCAGAAACAGATTTCTGCGTATTACGCTGATTCTTATATATTTCGTTATTTTATTTACTTGTGCGGTTCAGATTAACTTTTTAGGATTATTTGGTTCTTCACCCACCAAGAAAGAAATCCTATTACCTAGCCTAAATGTATCTTCTGAACTGTTTACGGCAGATTCTGTATTGATCGGCCGATATTATAAGCAAGACCGCGACCCCGTTCCCTACGATAGTATTTCCAAAAATGTAATCAATGCTTTAATCGCTACCGAGGATGTTCGATTCTTCAAACATCAAGGGGTGGATTTTATTGGTTTATTTGCTGGGGTGGTTTCCACCTTGAAAGGCGATGACCGAGGGGCAAGTACCATCACCCAACAATTGGCAAAAAACCTCTACAGAACCCGCTATAAGGATTCTCAAGGATTGCTAGGGAAAATTCCTGGAGTGGGTATCGTTGTTACAAAATATAAAGAGTGGATGACCGCTTTCAAACTGGAAAGCAAATACAGTAAGGAAGAAATTTTGACCATGTATTTGAATACGGTGTCCTTCAGCAATAATGCTTATGGGATCAAATCGGCATCTGTACGGTATTTCGATAAAATGCCGAGCGCTTTAACGGTCAATGAGGCGGCCGTATTGGTAGGGATGTTGAAAGGGACAACCCTCTATAATCCGATCCGTAATCCGAAAAATGCTTTGCAACGCAGAAATACCGTTTTAGGGCAGATGCAGAAGGAAGGCTACATCAGTGCAGAAGAGAATAAGAAATTCGCTGCAGATTCCTTGGGGCTGGATCTGAACAACCAGGAGCAACGAAACTCCAACGATTCCTATTTGCGTACTGCGGTAGAGAAATGGTTGGAAAAGTGGGCGGAGGAAAATGAAATTGATATCTATACCAGTGGGTTAAAGATCTATACGACCATCGATTCCAGGATGCAGAAGATAGCAGAAGATGCGGTGAATTCCAAAATGAATGAATTACAGCGGAGATTGGATAATGTATGGCGCAATCAAGATCCTTGGCGCGATAAGGAGGGGAATGTTATTCCAAACTTCTTGGAAGACCAAGCCAAAAAATTGCCTGTTTTTACCTATCTCATGGAAAAGTACAAGGATGAGACCAAGGTGTTCGAGGAACTAAACGTGAAAAAAGAGATGGAAGTTTTCACTTGGGATGGGATGGAGAAAATGAATTATTCCAGCATGGATTCCTTAAGACATTACATCAGTATGTTGAATACGGGTGTTATGGCGATGAATCCTTATAATGGCGAGATCAAAGTTTGGGTAGGAGGTATCAACCACGATTTCTACAAGTTTGATCATGTCAACCAAGCGAAGAGACAGCCAGGGTCTACCTTTAAGCCGTTTGCCTATGCGGCAGCCTTGGATGCTGGGAAAGCGCCATGTGATAAATATGAGGACAAACCAGTTAAGATAGAATTTGTTAACAATAAAGGGGAGCATGAAATTTGGGAGCCAAAGAATGCCGATTGGACCTTTTCTCATAGGCAATTGTCGCTAAGACATGCCATGGCTCGTTCATTGAACAGCGTAACGGCACAGATCACGGAAGAAGTGGGTTGGGATAAAGTAGTCGAGATGGCCCATAAAGTAGGGATCGAGAGCAAATTGGAATCTGTTCCTTCGGTAGGATTGGGGTCTAATGAAGTGACCGTTTTTGAAATGGTGCGTGCTTATGGGACATTTATGAACCAAGGGAAAAAAACAGAACCGATTTTGGTTTCGCGAATTGAGGATAAGGATGGGAAGGTGATCGCGGAATTCAAGACCGAGCAGAAGCAGGTAATGAGCCCAGAGAATGCCTGGTTGATGACCTATATGCTTAGAGGAACGATGGAAGAGTCAGGAGGTACCTCGCAGGCCCTTTGGGAGTGGGATCTTTTCGATGATGAAAACCAAATCGGGGGTAAGACCGGTACTTCATCCGATTACGTGGATGGATGGTATATGGGTGTTACAAAAGACTTGATCACAGGAGTTTGGGTAGGTTGTGATGAACAAAGTATACATTTCAACAGTTCCGTGAATGGGGAAGGATCGAAGACAGCATTACCGATCTACGCGGTATTTATGGAAGAGCTTTATAAGCATCCCGAGTTGGGCGTTACTTTGGGGAAATTCCCGGAGCCAACGGTGGAAATTACCAAAGCGTACAACTGTCCTGGTCCGCGGATTCGTGTCGAGAGCCGTGGTTCCGGGTCGGATTCCACAGCAACCGAAGAAACATCGGAAATCCCTACGCTAACCCTACCTGAGGTAATCAGGGAAGAAGAGACTGAAAACAATTAAAAATAAGTCGTTCGGATTTTTTATTTTTAAGTACTAATTATTGGTTATGAGATTAAAAGATACTTATCTATGGAAGTTTTTGGGGCTGCAGGCTATACTGGTAATTTTAATGGCCATAGTACCCCAGCAAGGAAATGCCCAATATTTTGGGCAGAATAAAATGAGGTATAAGAAGTTGGATTTCAAGGTTTTTGATACTCCTCACTTCAACATCTACTATTACCTGCAGAACGATTCCATGATGAATTGGCTGGCAAAAGAATCTGAAGTATGGTACGAATTGCACCAGCAGGTCTTCCAAGATACCTTTTCCAGAAAAAATCCTATAATTCTTTATAATAATCATCCTGAATTCCAACAGACCACTGCCATTTCTGGTGAAATCTCTGTGGGTACGGGTGGTGTAACAGAAGCTTTTAAGCAGCGGGTTGTTATGCCGGTGATGCAGATCAACCAACAAACAAGACATGTATTGGGCCACGAGATGGTGCATGCTTTCCAATACCGTGTATTGATGGAAGGGAATGATTCCACCCGTTTGGAGAGTGTAGCCAATATCCCCTTATGGATGGTGGAAGGTATGGCGGAGTATTTCTCGATCGGAAAGAAGGATGCTTTTACATCCATGTGGATGCGTGATGCCTATGCAAGAAATGATATCCCTAGTTTAGGGCAGATGACGGAGAATATGAACAAATATTTTCCATATCGTTATGGCCAAGCTTTTTGGTCCTATGTAGGTTCTACCTATGGGGATACGGTGATTATGCCTTTGTTCATCGAGACGGCGAAATATGGTTATGAACATGCCATTCGTCGTGTTTTTGGCTACGATGCCCAAACGATGTCTACCTTATGGCGGAGTACCATGGAAAATACCTTCCGTGGATTGGGCAAGGATACCACTTCTAGGCCAATCGGACAATTATTGCTTTCCAAAAAGAATGCTGGACGGATGAATGTGGCGCCGGCCATTTCGCCTGATGGAAAATATGTGGCCTTCCTATCCGAATTGGATCTTTTCGGGATCGACCTGTTTCTGGCGGATGCACAGACGGGAAAGATCATCCGAAAGCTCGGCTCGCGGTCAACAAGTAGTGATATCGATGAATTTAGTTTTATAGAATCCGCAGGAACTTTTTCCCCGGATAGTAAGAAATTTGCTTTTTCGGTGTTCAGTGAAGGAAAGAATAAATTGATGATTTTGGATGTGGAGACCGGGCGTACGGTCGATCTGACCGCCATGGGAGAGACCACGGAATTCACCAATATTACCTGGGCGCCACAGGGCGATCTGGTAGCTTTTTCCGGTCTGAAGAATGGATATTCGGATATCTATACCTATAACCTCAGCACAAAAGAATTGGTTCAGTTGACCAATGATAAATATTCGGATTTTCAGCCAAGTTTTTCCAGAGATGGAAAATACATTGTCTTCAGTACAGATCGTGTAACCTTAGAATCCTCTTCACGTAGTGTGGATATTCCAATGAGTCTGGCACTGATCAATCTACAGACAAAGGCAGTTGAAAACCTTCCTGTATTTCCAGGGGCAAATAACCTGAACCCACATTTTGCGGCCAACAGCAAGGACATCTATTTCTTATCCAACAGTGATGGTTTCCGGAATATGTTCCGTTATAATATCGAAACCCAAGCGGTGGATAGGATGACGGATTTCTTTACAGGTATTTCGGGTATTACCGAATATTCTCCGGCTATGAGTATTTCGGCAAATGATGAAATCGTTTATTCTTATTTCAAAGATAATTCCTATACGGTTTATCGGGCGAATGCATCCGAATTTGAACCTTTGCGCGTAGATGCTGGGACAGTTGATTTTGAAGCAGCCATGTTGCCTCCAAGTGCAAGCAGAGGCGTGAATGTAGTAAACACCAACCTTCGCAATTTTAATGCATATGCCAGGATTTCAGACTCCCAGATCAAGGAGATTCCTTATCGTCCAAAATTCAAGTTGGATTACTTGGCCAATAGTGGCGTAGGGATGTCCGTGGGATCACGCTATGGTGCGGGTATTGCTTCAGGAATTCAAGGGATGTTCTCGGATATCCTGGGTTATAACCAGATCTTTGCGGCAGCCAATATCAACGGAGAGATCTATGATTTTGGCGGTCAGGTTGCCTATATCAACCAAAGAAGCCGTTGGAACTGGGGTGGTTCTTTATCGCATATTCCATACCGTTTTGGTTTTTATGATTATGCGTACCGAAATTTAGGGAATGGCGAAGAGCCCGTAATCGATCAATATTTGGTTCGTTCTTTCCAGACGCAGGCGGATGCTTTTATTGCCTATCCATTCAACAGGAACCATCGTTTCGAGATGGGTGGGGCAGCTTCCTATAACTCTTATCGTGTAGATCGTTTTACGCAGAGTTTATACAGTTACTATGGAACCAGGGAAAGGGTTCCAAACGATACAGCGGCCATGGCATTAGGGGTAAGGGATCTGGATCCTTTTACCTTGATGCAAGTGAACGCTGGATTTGTAGGCGATAAAGCGGATTTCGGAATTGCAGCACCGCTGCAGGGCTTTAGATACCGTTTAGGAGCCGAGCAATATTTCGGAACCTATAAATTCACGGCTGTGAACGTGGATTTAAGAAAATACCACCGTATCAAACCGATTACCCTGGCTGCCCGTGTGTATTCCTATATGCGTATAGGTGAAGGTGCGGATCGTTTGTACAATATCTACATTGGATATCCATATTTGGTTCGTGGTTTTGAGGGGAATTCCTTCGGTGCGGACTCTAAAATTGGATTCAATGATCTGTCGGGTTCGAAAATGGTGGTAGGTAACTTTGAGGTTCGTTTGCCGTTTACCGGTCCTGAGAAATTGGCGGTACTGCCTTCGGGATTCTTGTTCTCGGATCTGAACTTCTTTGTGGATGCAGGTCTAGCTTGGAGTGATGATTCGAAGATCGTTTGGCAAAAAACAGATGCCGATAAGGTGACCAGACAAACTTCTGATGGAACATCCTATCAGGTATATCCAGAGAATTTAACGATGCCGGTATTTAGTGCGGGGGTTTCCCTTCGTGTTAATCTATTCGGTGCTATGATATTAGAGCCTTACTATGCCATCCAGCTGAATAATCCAACGCGTTCTAAATTCGGAACATTCGGATTAAACTTTGCGCCAGGATGGTAGTCAAATTGATTGACCGATGAGTAGGTTAAGAGGTTAAGGTAAGGTTATTAAGGCCGTTGTTTACTGCTTATGCATAAACAGCGGCTTTTTTGTTATTGGGAATGGGAAGATGGAGGTTCAACCAATTTGGGTTCTGCTTTCTAACCAATCGTTCCCTTACGATGCGACCAAAGCTAAGTTCATTCAGTTTCTTTTCTGCATCAGCTTGGTTGGTATACATCTCTAAAAATACCACTCTATTCAATAAGGCGATTTGTTGGATGTCGGTTGTCATTCCTGCTTGAAGAAATTGTCTGTTCGCGTCGGTGCTGATGTAGATATAATAGGTATTCATGATGCTTTTAACTAAAATATTTGGTTAATTGAATATGTTTTGCTAATTTTATTGGCACAATTATACTAATAATATTAGTAATTCAAAAATTAATTGAAAATATTTTATGTCGAACATCTCATCGAATCTTAAGTTTTTACGTAAGAAAAAAGGCTTAACCCAACAGCAATTTGCTGATTTAATGGAAATTAAAAGGGCTTCTGTTGGAGCTTATGAGGAAGATCGTGCGGAACCAAAGTATGAATTGCTAAAAAAAATAGCGGAATATTATGAGTTGACGATGGATGAATTGGCGAATGATGAGATCGATGAAAAATGGAAACCAACGCCTAAAAGTAATGCATCCAACCTTCGGGTATTATCTGTAACAGTGGATTCAGAAGATCGCGAAAATATTGAATTGGTTCCGGTAAAAGCGAGTGCTGGTTATTTGAATGGCTATGCGGATCCGGAATTTGTTAAGGAATTGCCAAAATTCTCGCTTCCGTTTATGAAGCAGGGTAGTTACCGTGCATTTGAAATCAAAGGGGATTCTATGCTTCCTCTGCCTACGGGTTCTATCATCGTAGCGGAATATGTGGAGAATTGGCATGATATCAAATCGGGAAGTACCTATGTGATCGTTTCAGCCAATGATGGGGTAGTATATAAACGTATAGGACAAAAATATAAAGAGGATAAAGGGTTGAAATTGGTTTCCGACAACAAGACCTATGAACCTTATTGGGTCGATGCGTCGGATATCCTAGAAGTATGGAAGGCGAAGGCCTTTATTAGTACCGAGTTTCCAGAGCCTAGCCCAGAGCCTACCTTGGAAGGTCTTTCGGCGATGATGGCACAGATGCAGAAAACCATCAATTCGGTTGTGGATAAAAACTAGTTCTTTATTTAGAAAAATTTTTCTTACCTTTGTTTCATCTGAAAGGAAGGGGGCATGGTATGCCCCCTTTTTTAATTCAATTATTAAAATATGCAGGTTGAAGATCGCGTAATCGAGTTAGTAGAAGAGAAAATCGCAGATAGAGATGATTTATTCATCGTTAGTGTAAAATTTCTGAAAAATGGCGTACTGGAGATTTTGTTGGATGGAGATCAAGGGATTTCCATTGACGATTGCGTGAAGGTAAGTCGCCATGTTGGTTTCCACTTGGAAGAAGAGAATGTGATCGAAACAGCCTATCGCTTGGAAGTGTCTTCCCCAGGAATCGATTCTCCACTGGAATTGCCTAGGCAATATCAAAAGAATGTGGGCAGGAATGTGAAGGTAAAACTGGCAGACGGAAACAAAAGAGAAGGTAAATTGGTTTCAGTTTCTGACTCGGCGATCGTAATTGAAGAAAAAGTAAAAGAAAAAGGAAAGAAAGCTGTCGATGTACAGACAGAACTTCCATTAGATCAAATAAAGGAAACTAAGGTGTTAATTTCATTTAAATAGAAATGAGTAGTAATATAAACTTGATTGACTCTTTTCAGGAGTTCAAAGATTTCAAGAACATCGACCGTCCTACAGTCATTACGGTATTAGAAGAAGTATTCCGTAGTATGATCCGTAAGCGTTTCGGTACAGACGAGAATGTCGATGTCATTGTGAACCCAGATAATGGTGACTTGGAGATTTGGCGTACGCGTGTGGTGATGGAAGATGGATTCTCTGAAGATGATGATTTGGAGATCGAATTGGCTGAGGCTCATCGCTACGATCCTGACCTAGAGGTTGGTGATGATTATATCGAGCAGATTACATTAGAAAGCTTTGGTCGTCGTGCGATCTTGGCAGCACGCCAAACATTGGTGTCCAAGATTTTAGAATTAGAGAAAGACGAAGTTTTCAAAAAATATAAAGATCGCGAAGGCGAATTGGTGATCGGTGAAGTGTACCAGATCTGGAAAAAGGAAATCCTTGTTCTTGATGAAGATGGTAACGAGTTGATCCTACCAAAAACAGAACAGATCCCTGCGGATTATTTCAAAAAAGGAGATAGCATCCGTGCGGTTGTTCACAAGGTGGATATGATGAACAATAATCCGAAGATTATTATCTCTCGTACAGCACCGGAGTTCTTACAACGTTTATTCGAACTGGAAGTTCCAGAGATTTTCGATGGTTTGATTACGATCAAGAAAATTGTTCGCGAACCAGGAGAGCGTGCAAAAGTAGCAGTAGAATCTTACGATGACCGTATCGATCCAGTTGGAGCTTGTGTGGGTATGAAAGGTTCTCGTATCCATGGTATTGTTCGTGAATTGCGCAATGAGAACATTGACGTGATCAACTTCACGACCAACCACTCTCTATACATTACCCGTGCATTAAGCCCGGCAAGAATCACTTCCATCAAGATTGATGAAGATGGAAAAACGGCGGCAGTTTATTTGAAACCGGATCAGGTTTCTTTAGCGATCGGTCGTGGAGGTCACAATATTAAATTGGCTGGTAAATTAACTGGCTACGAAATCGATGTTTACCGTGAAACCGATGAAGAAGAGGAGGATGTGGATATCGAAGAATTCGCAGATGAAATTGAAAGCTGGATCATCGACGAGTTTAAACGCGTTGGTTTAGATACAGCAAAATCGGTATTAGCTCTTACAGAAGAAGAGTTGATTCGTAGGACCGACCTTGAAGAAGATACGATTCGTGAAATCGTACGTGTTCTTCAAGCGGAATTTGAATAGAAATATCGAAAATAATGGATTTAACAATTTTTAATAAATTGTTGAATCCATGTAAAAAAACATATTTTTGTATAATAAACACATTTTATAGATAGTAGATGTCAGAAGGTAAAAGCATAAACTTGCTAAAAGCAGCAAAAGAACTCAACATTGGTATCGGGACCGCGGTGGAACATTTGGTGAAGAAAGGATTCGAAGTAGAATCTAAGCCAAATACAAAACTGAGCCCGGAGATGTATGGGGTTCTTTTGAAGGAGTTTCAAGGTGATAAGATTGTTAAAGACGAGGCAAAACAAATTGTTATTGGCAAGATCCGCCGTGAAGAAGGTCCTGTGGTAGGCAACGCAACACCTGCAAATGAGTCTACTGAAGAGAAGGAAACCCCTTCTGATGTGAAGGAGATTTTGATCAAGAATACTTCTACGGATACCCCTGCGAAGGAGGAGAAGAAAGAAGAGGAATCTCAATCTGCTTTGAAGGTGGTTGGAAAGATTGATCTGGATAGTTTGAAGCGTGGCGCTAAGCCTGCTCCGAAAGAGGAGCCGAAAGCAGAGCAGCCTAAAGCGGAAGAACCAAAGCCTGAGCAGCCGAAGCAAGAGCAGCCAAAACCAGAACCTGTGAAGGAACCGGTAAAAGAGGTAGCGAAAGAAGAGGTGAAAGAGAAGGTAGAAGAGAAGCCTGTGGAAAAAGCTCCGGTTCAAGAAGAGGTCAAAAAACCTGAACCTCCTAAGGTAGAAGAAAAACCAAAAATAGAAGCTAAAAAAGAGGAGCCTGTGAAAGCTCCAGTTGAAACACCTGTGAAAAAAGAAGAACCTGCTGTAAAACCTACAGAAGCAAAACCTAATCGTCCGCAAGGTCAGGACGATGTGATTCGTGCGCGTTCAGAAACATTGAGTGGCCCTAAAGTGGTTGGTAAGATTCAATTACCGGCTGCAAGACCAAACAAACCTGTTGCGTCATCTTCCAACAATGCTGGAAACAATAACGACAACAAGCGTAAGCGCAAGCGTACGAACAAGCCATTAGGAGCGGGTTCAGACGGGAATCAACAGAACAATAACAACAGACAGGATGGTAACAACCGTCCGCCACACCAAGGAGGTCAAAACCAAAACCAAGGTGGTAACAGACCACACAATAGAGGTGGAAACCATCCGAACGATCGCCATGGAAACAAAGGTCGCCATGATAACAGAGGTCCTAGAAAACCGGAGGTAGCGAAAGAAGAGCCATCGGAAAAAGAGATCCAAGATCAAATCAAGGCAACATTGGCTCGTTTGAGCGGTGCTGGTAAATCTGGTAAATTTGCACAACGTGCGAAGTTACGTCGTCAGAAACGTGATGATATAGCGACTTCTGCGGAAGAGGCAGCATTGGAACAAGAAATGATGTCGAAGGTGTTGCGTGTTACGGAGTTCGTAACGGCAAACGAATTGGCAAACTTAATGGATGTCCCAGTAACGCAGGTTATTGCAACCTGTATGAGCCTGGGTATGTTCGTATCCATCAACCAACGTTTGGATGCGGAGACCTTATCCATTGTTGCGGAAGAATTCGGATACCAAATTGAGTTTATCAAACCAGAGGATGAGGAAGTAGCTGAGTTGGAAGAACCAGATACAGAATCACGTTTGGTTCCTCGTGCACCGATCGTTACGGTTATGGGACACGTTGACCACGGTAAAACATCCTTATTGGACTTTATCCGTAAAGCAAATGTAACCAAAGGCGAAGCCGGGGGTATTACCCAGCACATTGGTGCCTATGCGGTTCAATTGGAAGACGGTAAGAAATTAACCTTCTTAGATACACCGGGTCACGAAGCCTTTACGGCGATGCGTGCTCGTGGTGCGAAGGTAACAGATATTGTAATCATCGTTATTGCAGCGGATGACGCGGTAATGCCTCAAACAAAAGAGGCCATCAACCACGCGATGGCAGCAGGAGTTCCTATCATCTTTGCATTTACCAAGGTGGATAAACCGGGAGCAAATGCCGATCGGATCCGTGAGCAATTATCTGCGATGAATATCTTGGTAGAGGATTGGGGTGGTAAATACCAGGCTCAAGAGATCTCTGCGAAGACAGGTGAGAATGTTGACCTACTATTAGAGAAAGTACTATTAGAAGCGGAGATGTTGGAACTGAAAGCCGATCCTAAGAAACGTGCGGTTGGTTCTGTAATCGAAGCTGCTTTGGATAAAGGTAGAGGTATTGTGACTACGGTATTGGTACAAGGCGGTACTTTACGTGTGGGAGATCCTATTCTTGCCGGTTCTTATTCCGGTAAGGTGAAGGCATTGACCAACGAACGAGGAGAACGTGTGAAAGAAGCTGGACCATCGATTCCGGTACAGATCTTAGGTATGTCTGGTGCGCCGACTGCAGGTGATAAACTTTATGTGTTAGAATCTGAATCGGAAGCTCGCCAAGTGGCAAACAAACGTCTACAATTGCAACGTGAGCAAGGTATGCGTGCTACGAAACATATTACCTTGGATGAGATCGGTCGTCGTTTGGCAATCGGTAACTTTAAGGAACTTAACATCATTGTTAAAGGTGATGTGGATGGTTCGATTGAGGCATTATCTGACTCCTTGTTGAAATTATCTACGGATGAGATCCAAGTAAATATTATCCACAAATCCGTGGGTGCGATTTCTGAATCCGATGTGTTATTGGCATCAGCTTCTGACGCGATCATCATCGGTTTCCAAGTACGTCCTACGCAAGGAGCACGTAAATTGGCAGAGAATGAGCAGATCGATATCCGTTTATACTCCATCATCTACGATGCGATCGAAGAGATCAAATCAGCGATGGAAGGTATGTTGGCACCTAAGCTTGAGGAGAAAATCGTTGCTGAGGTGGAGATCCGCGAAACCTTCAAGATTTCGAAAGTGGGTACCATCGCCGGATGTATGGTATTGGAAGGAAAGATCAACAGAAACAACGACATCCGTATCATTCGTGAAGGCGTCGTGATCCATACAGGTAGATTGGCTTCCTTGAAACGTTTCAAAGACGATGTGAAAGAGGTTGCTCAAGGTTACGAATGTGGTCTGAACATCGATCGTTTCAATGATATCCAAGTTGGCGATATTGTAGAGGCATTCGAGCAAGTAGAAGTAAAACGTAAGCTTTAATCAGCTTTACAACAATAAAGCAATCCTGACCAGCAATGGTCAGGATTTTTTTTTGTTATCTTTGGCACATGTACAAATTCAGTGTTTCCGAGATCATACAACAGCCAAATCAAAACGTGTCAATACGGTTTAATGATCTATCCGGAGAATTTCCAAACTACAAGGCCGGTCAGTTCCTGACCTTATCTTTTCAATTTGGTGAAAGGGAGGTACGGAGATCCTATTCCTTCAGTAGTTCCCCTGTTTTGGATGAGCCTTATGAAATCACGGTTAAACGGGTTGAGAATGGCGAGATATCGCGACTATTGCACCATAAATTAGCTGTAGGGGATCAGATCGACGTGATGGAACCTCAAGGGCTGTTTACCTATGAACCCTCTGAATCCAACGATCATACCTTGTTTCTATTTGCTGCTGGAGTGGGGATTACACCCTTATTTTCGATCTTGAAAACAGCACTTACTGCGGAATCCAATAGTAAGATTGTATTGGTGTACAGTAACAGCTCTAAAGAGCAGACCATATTTTACGAGGAGCTGTTGGAATGGCAAGCCAAATATCCGGATCGTTTACACATAGAATTTATCTGGTCGAATGTGAAGAACCTTCTCAAGGCACGATTGAACAGGGAATATATCTTAGAACTGGTTAAAACCCATGTGCTTGCTGGGGAGAATAACCTGGCTTACATGTGTGGACCACTCTTCTATATGGACTTGGTTCGTTTTACCTTATTGGGAATGGGCATACCTGATGAAGACATCCGAAAGGAAACCTTCTTTTTTCCCGAGGAAGAAGAGGATGAAGATGAGAAAGAAGAAGAGCCGGTTGATACGACAAGTTATCAGGTTATATTGAAATTCCAAGGTCAGGAGCATGAATTGACCATCCCGTATAATAAGACGGTTCTGGATGTTGGGTTGGAGCATAAATTAAAACTTCCCTATTCCTGTAAATCGGGCATGTGCAGTACCTGTATTTCTCAGGTTACGGCAGGTTCTGTGCGGATGGATTATAACGAGGTATTGACGGACAATGAAGTGGCTAGGGGACGTTGTTTGATCTGTGTTTCCCATCCTTTGGAGGAAGGGACTACTATCGAGGTTCAATAAGCGAGATCCGAGGTTCAATAACCGGGAGCTGGCAGCCTAATGCCTTATTGAGATCTTTGGCAAATTGTTGGGATAGGAAAGTGGTTTCTTGGTCTTTTTTCTGATGGATAAAGAAATAGACTTCCTGAAGACCGAGGTCCTTCCATTCCTTAAGTCGGATGACCCATGCGTCCAATCTTGCTTTATCAAGAATGGGATTGGTGGAAACAAATCGGATAAAAGCGGTGGGCGAGGTGAGGGGCATCTTCAATAAATCACGCCTACCTGGTGTATCCACAATGATTCCGGTTTTCTTGGTCTTTCGATATATTTCTGTGAGCTGATTAAGGATCTGGGCATCAGAAAACCATTCTTCATGCCTTACTTCCACGGCCAAGGGATAGCCTTTTGGAAACCGAGTTAGAAAGTCCTCCAAGCGATTGATGTTCTTTGGACGAAAGTTCTCCGGCATCTGCAAAAAGGCCATGCCCAGTTTCTCCTCAAAGAAAACCGTTGCATCTACAAAACTCAAAACCTTCTCGTCGGTATTGATCAATCTGGAATAATGGGAAATACTATTCGTTATCTTCGGACAGAATTTGAAGTTCTCCTGCGTTCTGTTCTTCCATTTGATGACCTGTTCTTTTGTAGGCATCCTGTAAAATGGGCCGTTGAATTCCAATGCATTGAAATAGCTGGAGTAGTAAGGCAATTCATCCTTCGTTCCTCTTGGATAGAATCCTTTTAGATCCGCCTTTGACCATTTCGGATAACCCAGATACAGCTGAAAAGACTCTTTGTTCTTGATGTTTTTTAAAAAGTCTAAGCTTTCCTGATCAATTTCCGGCAAACTAAAATCAATGGATGATGGATCATCAACTCTACCAAACTTCATACTAAACCCTCTCTTTAATAGCTTGCAATTTAACGGATATTATCTTCCTTTGGAAATCATTTCCAAGGCTTTTTCAATAAATGGATCTTTCTGGTTCTTAACATCTTCCCAAGAATAACCTATTTCCACATCAGGTTGGACGCCTAACAGGTGGTGCTTGGTTCCATCAGAATTGACAACCTTAATACCGGAAAAGGAGACCTGTATTCCGCCCGGAAGATGTAGTAAGTTGATATTGCCATTGGCACCAGCTGTGGGTTTTCCGATGATGGGGCCAATCTTTCCAAACTTTACCCAATCCAGAATGCTTTCTGGAGAACTTTGGGTAGCTTGGGCGGCAAGAAAATAGAATTTTGCTTGCGGGTGGTTTCCTTGAGGAAATAGGTAATCTTTTCTGACCACAAACTTTTTATTCGTTGGAGAAAGAATGTGGTAGCTTAAGAAATGGTCAGAAACGAGGGTGTCTTTCACTAGTCTTCCCAATAGATTTTTTTCCTCCACATCGATGTTTGAATACCCTCGAAGATCGAATATAATATGCATCTGGGGATCATCAATATACCTCAATAGCGTATCAT
This sequence comes from Sphingobacterium sp. CZ-2, assembly GCF_004526235.1. Lineage (GTDB taxonomy): Bacteria > Bacteroidota > Bacteroidia > Sphingobacteriales > Sphingobacteriaceae > Sphingobacterium > Sphingobacterium tenebrionis. The sequence goes on from NZ_CP038159.1 coordinate 2,817,169, forward strand.
TCACGGGATTCTTGGAAAAGTTGAAATAGTAGGTGCTATCATTTAACAATTTATTGTCTGTGCTTTCCAGGAAGGAGGTGTACAGAAATCTATCTTGCTGTTGGTGATCCCTTATGCTTTCGATTTTTTTCTTTTTCTTGGATATGGGATCCATAAAGACCAACTTAGCCAGCGAGTTTTTTGGGCCGTACAATAAATGGAATTCTCCCGCTCTAACGATGAGATTAGCTTCTGAGCCTGATCCAAAATACTTTTGGGTTTTCCATAGTTCTGGGATGGTTTTTCCATCGATGCTCAGCAGTTGGTCGCCAATTTGGATCTTATCTTTTAGGTTGTCGTTATGGATATTCTGAATGTAATAATTTCCATCGACATGGATGATGGTAATGGGTACAGTATGGGTATACAGATCTTCCGTGATGAGATTGGTGAATAAGATATGCGCATCCTGGTAGGTATGTAGCATTTTTCGAAGGCTAAGATCATATTCCAATAGATCTTTAGAGGCTAGTACCTCCGCAAGGGTGTTTCTTAAGAGTTCTTCGGCTTCTTTTTCAGATAAGGTATTGTAAACATAGGCGGTTTGAAAAATATTCCAAATACTGATTACATTAGCTAACCTTACATTCATGTCTTTTTGGTTCTCGGGACTGAATAAGGGGTAAGGTAATTTCTTTACATAAGGTCCATTCCAAAAATTGGAAACAGGTCTTGGGTAGGTGTGTTTTTCATCGGCATAAACGGCCAATGGAAAACTGATCTTCAATCGATCTGATAGTTGAAGGGATACAGAATCTCCAATCTGATTCTCTTCTTCGAATATTTTTTGGTCGTTTTCAATGAGCCGCATGGTGAATTGTGGTTTAGCCATATTCATCGTATCGGTCAATTCTTTAATGCTAAAACCCTTTCCTTCAATGCTTATGCTATCTGATGAGAGGTTTAATTTTCCGATATCATCCATAATCCCCATTTCAATCTGCAAATGAGTTGCCCCTTGCGGGAGGGTGTCGCTCAGGTAAAAGACCCCATTTTTTTCCTTTAGATGATGGCTTGCTTTCAAATCCATTTTTTGGAAGGTTTGGATCAACCTTTCTTTATCGGTAGAATAAGAGAATTTGAGTTGGAAAGGCTTGCCTTGAAGGCCATCCGGAACTCGGATGTTTACAAAATTAAAATAGTTTAGCCAAAAATCGGATAACAAGGACCTTCTGTTCAACCTAATACTTTTAAAAGCACCGTTGATATTACTATAGAGGTCCATCCCCCTTTGCTGCTTACTAACAACCCTATTTTTAATTTCTCTTGCTGGAGGTAAAGCAAGAATCGTTTTCCCATAGCTCACTTTCAAAGAAGGCTCAAGCGGAAGGAAAAACTTGATGAGAGAGTCTGCTAAGGCTTTTTCTGATGGAGCAGCACGGCTTAACCGGACACCCTCGACCATCACGGCATCCCATCCAGGTGAGATTAAAATGCTATCCACCATATCGGTCGGTGAAAAATGTTGAATGGCCCCTGCAACTTTGGCAAAGGCAGTTAATCGATCAATCTCCTCTTGGTGCTGTTGTGCCTGTGCAGGAAGTTGTAAGGTTATAAGGTAGGAAAAAATTATAAAGGCTAAGAATCTGTTCATCATATGAAAAATCGGTTGTATAGCGTATCTATCTTCGAAAGTCTTAATTTCTTGATAGACATCAAAATACAACCGATTTATTTATGTTTTTTTAACGAAAGATCCTTATTAGGGATAGCTTATTTCAATTTATGTTTTACCCCTGTAAACGTCATTTTTACCGGAATGATCAATCCATCCTTATCAAATTTCATTTCATCAATACAGGTTTCTCGTTCATTCGCCGCTTTTTTGCCCAATGGACGACGATGGTAGACGATATAGTATTTATCCTTTTTCGGGATCTTAATCACCGAATGATGTCCGGCACTGGTAGCAACCTCTGGATCAGATTCCAATATGGTTCCTATGCGTTTAAAAGGGCCAAATGGCGAGTCTGAAATTGCATAAGCCACTTTATAATTTGGTAATCCCCAGCCACCTTCAGACCACATAAAATAATATTTACCATTTTTAATGAACATAAAAGGGCCCTCCACATAGTTTTCCGGGGTAATTTCCTTATAGATGGTTCCATCTGGGAAAGGAACAATGCTTTTGAAATCATCACTCAATTTCACCACATTGCAATGTCTCCATCCTCCATAGTACATGTAATGTTGTCCATCCTTATCCTTAAAAACAAACTGATCTATCGGTTGGGCGCCATTTACAATGTCACTAATAAGTGGTTTACCGATCAAGTCCTTGTAAGGTCCCTCGGGTTTATCGGCAACTGCTACGCCTATTCCACCTACTTCCCCTTGATGAACATCATTGGCACCAAAGAAAAAATAATATTTACCCTTATGATGGACCACACTTGGTGCCCACATGGCTTTATGCGCCCAACTTACATTACTGTTTGTCAACACCTTTTCATGTTTCTTCCAGTTCACCAGATCCTTGGAGGAGAATGCGTCGAAAAAAATCTGTTTTTCGTAGGGAGCAGAGTAAGTAGGGAAAATCCAATATTCTTTGTTGAGGATCATCCCTTCCGGATCGGCATACCATCCAGGGATAACAGGGTTCTGTTGAGCGAGCGCCGTAGTAGAAAATAAACAGGCGAAAAGTAACGATTTGAAATAGGTAGATTTCATAGATTAAAGGTTTTAGTTGGCTTAAATATACAAAAAAAGAGCTAACCTTAGGTTAGCTCAAAACAACTGATTTTGGATTATATATAAAGAAATTACAATTTGTATAAAGAAAATACGATTTGGATTTAAAGAATTATTATTTGACAGGGTAAGTCACTACGACATTGCTGATTTTCCATCCATCCTTCGAATTACATAACGTAACGTAATCGTTTCTGGTAAAGTTTTCAAAGGTCGTGGTGATCTGCACGATGCTACAATCTTCATTCTTCTCAATGAATTTGTAATCGGATTCACATTCCATTTTTACATTTTTCAAGGATTTCAAATACTTTACCATAGCTTTTTTCTTGATGTTTTCCGAGCTGCGGCTGTTTGGCGTCGAGTAATAGAAATCGTTGGTGAACATATGGTCTACCAATTCGATATTTCCTCTCAGGGTAGCATCGATGTAGTGGTCTACGATGGTTTCTACTTTGGCAAATTTAACTGGCCCTTCCATTTCATTTGCAAATAATGTACTTGATAAAAAAGTCATTACCGTGGTTACGATTAAAGTGATTAGCGTTTTCATATCTTTTTATTTTTTTGTGGTTAATTGTTCTAATTATTTGATTCAAAGGTATATGGAAAAGCAACGCCCAAACATAGCGTTTAGGCGTAATCACATTAATTTTCGGTGAATCCCCGAAAAATTTCGGCGAAATTATTTTGCATTTAAGAAGAATCGGTGAAAGAATGCCTTTCTACCCAATTTTAAAGGAGGTCATCGTCAAAGCGCCGGCAACTGCAGCATCATTAAAGATGGTCAACTCCTCATTTTTCTCCTGAAGAGCCAAAGCATACAGCATCGGTATATAATGTTCAGGCGTAGGAATGGCCAATTGGAACTCTTTTCCCTGTTTATGGAAATCTATTAAAGGTGCATGGTTCCCGGAATTGATATATTCCTTCATTTTTTCATTGGCTGTCTGTGCCCAATCAAAAGCATAGCCTACCGTGTTCAGGTTTTTCCAGGAAACCAAGCCCAGGTTATGTACGATATTTCCAGAACCGATGATCAATACCCCTTTCCTTCTTAAGGCCGTCAATTCTTTGGCCAGCGCATAATGATGCGAAGCGGGTTGGGTATAATCGATGCTCATTTGAATAATCGGAACATCCGCATTAGGGTAGAGGTGTTTAACGACCGACCAGGAACCATGGTCCAAGCCCCATTTCTCATCCAGATGAACCTCTTTACTGCCGACGATCTCTTTTACGGCCTGAGCAAGTTCAGGAGAACCTGGTGCCGGGTATTGCACATCGAAGAGCGCTTGAGGAAATCCACCAAAATCATGGATGGTGGTTGGGTTTTCCATAGCTGTTACAAAGGTGCCTCTAGTTTCCCAATGGGCAGAAACAACCAATATAGCGGTTGGTTTTTCGATTTCATGACTTATCTTCCTAAATCCCTGCACAAATTCGTTTTCCTCGATGGCATTCATGGGGCTACCGTGGCCCAGGAACAACACCGGCATCTTCGCCGTATGATTCAGCTCATCAACGAATTTATTTAAGCTATTTAACTTAACGGCCAATCCGGTAAGGGGAAGGGCGGCAGCTGCGGCAAGGAATTGTTTTCTGTTCATATCATCCATTTTCTTTGTCCTTTCTATTCTGATAATAATACAAAGGTCGTAAGAATAGGATGGTGGGTGGTATGAATATTCGGAAAAATGATATGATAATTAAGAAATCAGTCGGCGCATTTCCTCTCGGAATTCCGATGGGGTCTGTCCGGCTTTTTTCTTGAATACGCTTGTGAAATAAGCTTTATCGGTATATCCCAACTCAAAGCCAATCTCTGCTACGGTTTTGTCCGTGCTGAGCAATAGATTTTTGGCCTCGATCAACTTTCTGGTTTCGATGATTTCGGATACCGATTGTTGGAGGATGTTTTGGGTGATAGTGTTCAGGTTTCGAGCGCTCATGAATAATTTCTCCGCATAATACGCTACTCCTTCAGGTCTTCTGAAATTCTCCTCTAGAATGCTTAGGAAGTTTTTAAACGTTGTGTCCTGATTTTTATAGAGTTGCAAGCTGTCCGGCTCCTGTTTCTGCCGTTCATCTTCAATCATAATAAACAAGCTGCTCAATAATTCCCTAACGATGGAAAGCGATGGCTTTTCCTGTCTCATTTCATCAGCGATCAATTCACAAATGCTGATCAACCTATCAAAACATCTGCCTTCCTTAAATTGGAGGTTGGCATTCTCATGGTAATTGCTGTATAGGTTAAAGGTAGTTTCGGGTATAAATTCACTCTTGAAACGCAAAACCCAGTATAAACATTCGCCATGAAGGAGCTCGGGAGACACACGATGGATTTTTCCGCGGGTAACAAAACAAACGAAGGGAGCTTCATATTGATGCGTCTTAAAATCAATGAAATGCTCAATCTTTCCTTTTACACCTATGATTAGTTCTTCAAAATCGTGCTGGTGGGCTTCATTTAGGGAAGAATGAATTTTTTCCACTTCTTTTTCGTCAACTTGGTAGATTTTAAATAGATTTTCCATGTGATTTATCCCTTCTATCTTAAAATTGCATAAAATTTTAATAAATCAAAGCTTAAAATCTATATTTTTTTATTTGAAGAGACCATTTTCTGTATTGGGTATATTTATCACATACCAAAAAATGGTGGTTCAAAGGTTTTTATACTCATGAAATATAAAATTAAATGATTTTTTATTAATAAATTCCTTTTATAACAAAAATATCCTTAATAAAATTCAAATTTTATTTCATTTTTAATATTTAAAAACTATTTTTGATGTAATTAATTTAAATTTTATGGTTTTATCAGGTAAAAAGTCAATTATTCCTTCTCTTTTAATGGGTTTGGTGGTTGTAATCTCCTTGTTTTTCACCAAAACACCCAAAATAAATGATACATCAAGCTATAATTATGCAGATATTGCTTGGATGCTTACCTCTACAGCATTAGTTTTGATCATGACACCTGGTTTAGCCTACTTTTATGGTGGAATGGTCAAAAAAAAGAATGTAATTTCTACCATGCTGCAGAGTTTTATCTGTATGGCGGTCGTTGCGGTAATTTGGGTGGTATTCGGATTTAGTCTCGTGTTTGGAGAATCCCTCGGAGGGATCATCGGGAATCCATTTAGTTTTTTCATGTTCAATCAGGTATTGGAACATGAACCTTGGGAGGCTGCCGCAAGCATACCTTTTGCCTTATTCGCCATCTATCAATTGAAATTTGCGATTATAACCCCCGCTTTGATCACGGGAGCTTTTGCAGAACGCATCAGGTTCACTTCCTATGTGCTCTTCATTTGCCTCTTTTTCATTTTCATCTATGCACCATTGGCACATGCCACCTGGCATCCTTCCGGGATTCTCTTCAAAATGGGTGTGCTTGATTTTGCGGGCGGAACGGTGGTACACATGTCGGCTGGACTTACCGCCTTGGCATCGGCAATTTATCTAAAGCGGGGCAAAGACTATCATCAACATAACCCTGCGCGAATTACCTATGTGTTATTAGGAACCGGTATGCTCTGGTTTGGTTGGATAGGTTTCAATGCTGGATCTGCTTTTGGAGCGAATGCCCTAGCCGCTACTGCATTGATAACCACTTCTACCGCTTCGGGAGCAGCCGCTTTGACCTATATATTTATGGATGCAGCCAAAGGCATAAAACCTTCAGCAATGGGGGTATGCATTGGTGCGGTGGTCGGTTTAGTTGCCATTACGCCAGCAGCAGGATTTGTTACCTTCGGACATTCCCTAGTTATCGGTTCGGTAGCCGCGGCGGTCAGTAAGTTTGTGATCGAATGGCGGACAAAATCCAGAATTGATGATACCCTGGATGTTTTTCCCAGCCATGGCGTGGGAGGGATGGTCGGTATGCTATTGACCGGTGTATTTGCTAGTAAGCACATCAATCCGGCCATACCGGATGATGGCCTTTTCTTTGGTGAGTGGAAATTATTCAACGCCCATGTGATAGGCCTACTTGGAGCGGCTGTTTTTACACTCGTTATGGCATTTTTGTTATTAAAAGTTACCGATATGATTTCACCACTAAGGGTAACTGAGGCCGAAGAAGAAGTCGGCCTGGACGTTTCTCAACACGGCGAAAAACTATAAGATTCTTTCCTATCCAATTTTCCTAAATTAGACCCTAATGATCAAAATCGTTAGGGTTTTTTCAATTAAACAAAACCATATGGTTTAATTAGTGTTCTAATACTAAGATCAATAGGAAAAAAATATGCATTTTAAAAAATCAACCTTAATTGGGCTATTTTCAGCCGCTGTACTGTTTGCTACTAGTTGTAATTCCAACCAGAAAACAGATGGTGAAGGTACGGATCTGACTCCTGTTGAAGGAAACGATCCAACCCGCTATAATCTTAATGAACCCGATAAGGATTTGATAGAATTGGATTCCTCCAAAATGGATTCCACCATTATAGATTCTGCTCAGTAAAAATCATTCTTTTATATTTTTGTTAGTCAAGCCTGAAGGTGTCATGCCCATCAGGCTTTTTTATTTATATTTACGGAAAATTAGTAGATATGAACCGCTTTCTCCTGCTCCTCTTTCTAATTCTTCAATTTCCTGCAGCAATGGGGCAGCACCGCTTGGTAGGAACGGTTATCCATGGCGATACCAAGGAGCCCATTGCCGGCGCTTCCGTTTATATCAATAACTCTTCCATTGGGACGAGCACCGATAAATCCGGTAATTTCAGTTTGCATCTCGCTCAGGCTTCTGTTTATGAATTGGCCGTATCGGCAATGGGTTATCATGCCACAACGGTTCAAGTGCAAGTTCCTCAAGAAGGGAAATTGGAAATCTCCATGAAAGAGCGAGCGACCCAGATTGAGGAAGTGGTGGTCACGAATTATGTCAAAGATGGATGGTCGAAGTGGGGGCGTTATTTTACAGAAACATTGATTGGACTGGGATATTATGCCGATCAGACCAAGATCCTAAATCCCGAAGTGGTCCGGTTCAGGTACAATCAGAAAGAGAAAATCTTAACCGCTTCCTGTACAGCACCTTTAATCATCCGGAATGATGGTCTAGGGTATGAGATTGTCTACGAATTGGTTCGGTACAGCTCCAACTTTACGACCAAATTCTTTTCCTACGCCGGTAATTCCTTTTTCCGGGACATCGGGAAGGGTAAGAAGAAATATATCCAAGCACGAAGAGATGTCTATGATCTCTCTTTCAAAAAGTTTTTAAGGGAAACCTTAAAAGGCGATTGGGAGAAGGAGGGATATGTGGTTCGAAAATCGGTACATAAGGAAAATGAGGTTAAAAAGCAGGCGGATGAAAAACTGAAAGCCATCAATAAGGAGGTTTTTGAGAAATACAATTTTAACTTTAACCTCTATTATGCTTCCCAAAAAGAAGTTTTGCCCAGCCATGTAGAAGCCTTACGGGCGCAATCTCGACAGCACGAATCCATTACTTACCTGATGGGGATCATGAAGCCCCATCAGATCATTTCAGGAAGGGATACCGCCTTGGGATTGGTCCAGATAGATTTTCCTGACTATCTCTATATCATCTATCCTGAACGCTTTTCCAAATCCAAAAACCCTATGCTTAAGAAAGCCGCTTCGCAGGTAACCGAAGTGTTTCTTCCCAATAAAGAAGGGATACTGCTGGATGTCTATGGAGGGTATTTCCCAACCAACAATTTGGTGATGATAGGGTACGGAGTAGCTTATGCCAAATTGGGCTTCTTATTACCCTATGATTATGAAGAGCCTGAAAAATCCCGTAATAAATAATCCAAGCCCAATTTCTATGGAAATCCATGGATTTATGCTTAGCTTTATTGGATAAAATCACGAAATATTTCGCATAGAACAGGTTGCCCATGGGGATGTTAATTGTAGGATGTATTTTGGCTATCATCGTAGGGATCACCCTAGGGATGATCGGAAGTGGTGGTACCATCCTTACCGTACCGATCCTGGTATATATCATGGGGGTAGACCCGGTATTAGCGACTACCTATTCCTTATTTGCCATAGGCATCACTTCTTTTATTGGTGGGACAAGGGGGATCATAAAAAAAGAAGCCGATATCAAAAAGGTTTTCAGTTTTGGTCTGCCTTCACTCATTGTTGTCTTCCTTACCCGATCCTTTATCCTTCCCTTGGTTCCAGAGGTTATCCATATTGGTCCATATGCCATTCAACAGAATGTAGCTTTAATGATCGTGTTTTCCTTCGTGATGTTGGCTTCTTCGATCAGTATGATCCGGACAGCCCAAAAAGGAATCGAGACTCCTAAAGTAGCACATGTTGTCCCTTTGGAAATCATTATTTTACAAGGGGCATTTGTGGGGCTTATCACCGGATTGGTTGGAGCAGGAGGGGGATTCTTGATCATCCCTGCCTTGGTGAATTTTTACTTTTTACCTATGCGGAAGGCGGTAGCCACCTCCCTGATCATCATCACCATCAATTCCTTCTTCGGTGTCTTAGGGGATATCGAGAAATTTGCGGAATTTGATTGGAAATTATTGGGATTTTATACCGCAGGTACTGTTTTGGGAATTTTCATAGGCTTTGCCTTTGCCGATAAGGTATCCAATAAATCATTAAAGATCAGCTTCGGCTACATGATCCTGCTGATCGGAGCCTACATCTTGGTCAGGGAAACCTTGTTGGCCTAACATCGAGTCAAAAATAGACAATCGTTTGCATGAAGCGATTCAGAAAAGAAATCTGTATCTTGATGTACATCTAAAACCTAATCTTATGTTTCAAGCTAGAAATAAATGGATTACCCTGTTTTCCATAGCTGTTTTGAGCTGCCAGTTACAGCCTGCTATAGCACAGCAGCGACCTGTTGTACCTGCCACTTTCCAGGAATTGCCTGATCCGACTTCGGATGTTCGTTCCGATTGGTCAGCCGTCAAATCTGGATTGCATTCTTCTTTTGTGAGTATAGATAAGCGTTATCCCAAATCGGTAGCTCCTCAAATTTCCGTAGATAAAGATCAAACGCTTATCGGATGGAAAGGCGAGCGTGTGTCGGCACAGGTTCTGATCTGGTCTGCCCAATCCCAAAAGGATTTAAAAGTAGAGGTGTCGGATTTTAAGGGCCAGAACAATTCCAGGATACCCTCCAACCAGTTATCGGCAAGATTCATACGTTATGTGATGACGGATGAATTTGCTTCAGGATGTGGCCATCGGAAACCGGAAGACTTCGCCTCCTCCCTTTCGCCTGATATGCTGGATAACCTCAGCAAAATGGATCTGGATGCAAAAACAGTAAGGCCTGTTTGGATTACAGTGAATATTCCGACCAACGCCAAGCCAGGGAAATATGAAGCAAGGGTAAGCGTTTCTTCAGCTAATCAGAAAACCCAGCAATTAAGCCTATCCCTGGAGGTCTTGAATGTACAGATGCCCAAGGTGGCGGATTGGACCTTCCACCTAGACCAATGGCAACATCCTTCTGCAGTGGCTAGGGTAGAAGGGCTTAAGGTGTGGAGCGATGAACATTTTGAAGCCATGAAACCTATTTATAAGCCCTTGGCCGAAGCGGGACAAAAGGTGATTACGGCAACCCTGAATAAGGATCCTTGGAATGTGCAGACCTATGATCCTTATGAGGATATGATCCTGTGGACAAAACAAAAGGATGGCTCTTGGGCCTATGATTATCAGATTTTTGATCGTTGGGTGCAGTTTATGATGGATATGGGCGTGAATAAGATGATCAATTGCTATTCCATTATCCCTTGGAACAATGAGATCCACTATCAGGACCAATCTTCCGGAAAATTAGTCAATGTAGTTGCTAAGCCTGGAACGCCTATATTCGAGGAATTATGGACACCTTTCTTAAAAGATTTTGTGAAACATCTTCAAGGTAAGGGTTGGTTGGAGCGAACCAATATTGCGATCGATGAACGCGAGCGTGCGCAAATGGATGCAGCCTTTAGCCTGATGAAAAGGGTTGCTCCAGAATTGGGGATTTCCTATGCCGATAACCAGAAAACCTATCAACGATACCCGGATAGCGAGGATATCAGTATTGCGGTAGGGCATCCTTATTCGTTGGAGGACCTGATAGACCGGAGGAACAGAGGATTGAATTCCACTTTTTACATCTGTTGTTCGGATGCTTTTCCGAATCAATTCACCTTTTCAGATCCGGCAGAATCCACCTATCTGGGCTGGTATGCATTGGCCTCTGGGTTTGATGGCCTCTTAAGATGGGCCTATAATTCTTGGGTCGAAAACCCTTTGCAGGATTCCAGGTTCCGGACCTGGCCGGCTGGAGATACCTATATCATCTACCCGAAAGGCCGAAGTTCGATCCGTTTTGAGCGGATGCTGGAAGGGATCCAGGATTATGAAAAAGTTTTGCTGCTTCAACAAGCCTTACAAAAGAACGGCGATCATGAAGCCATGGAAGCCTTGGCAAATGCTATCGCCAAACTGAATAATCCAAAGCGATTTGAGGGATGGAATTCCGACCTGAATAAAGCCAAATCATTGCTGAACGAGCTGTCGAGAAAGCTTTAATTACCAATAGAACGTAAATAAATAGGGAAAGGCCAGGGGTCTTTCCCTATTTTGTTTTTAGGATAATTTTAATATATTTGAGAATACAATTAACGTTTTAGTAGCTTTAAAACGAGCTTTTCTTACGATATAAACCCTAATCAACACCTAAAAACAATATGAAAATAACGACAACATTTAGCAAGATTTTGATCTTGGGATTACTTTGTGGAGTATCCAGTTTGCCATTGAAGGCACAGAACTGGCATCGTACCGATGAAGATCGTGCAGTGGCAGTTGAGGTGGATACCCTGAAGAAAAAGGGATTTACCTTAATTTGGATCAATAAGGAAAAGAATTTTGATCCAGCCTTGAAAAAACAATTGATTGACACCTATTTCACCAATTACCCTAAATTGGCTAAGACATTTAACAAGAATACACGCAAAGAAGTTACTTTTATTATTGATCCGGACTACAAAGGGGTGGCGGCTACGGCGGGAGGGATTGTTCGCTATAGCCCAGGTTGGTTCGCCAAGAATCCGAAGGATATCGACGTCGTAACCCATGAAGTGATGCATATTGTACAGGCTTATCCAAATAATGCAGGGCCATGGTGGATTACCGAAGGGATTGCCGACTATGTACGCTTTAAATATGGTGTTGCTAACGAGGAAGGGAATTGGCGATTGCCGGAATTCAACCCAAAGCACAAATACACTGATTCCTACCGAATCACGGCGCGTTTTTTTAATTGGATCGAAACTAAAGTAAAAAAGAATACGATGAAAAACCTTGATTTGGCAATGCGCTCGAAAAGTTATACTCCAGATTTTTGGGTAAAACAGACAGGTAAGACCATTGATCAATTATGGGAGGCATACGCCGCTAATCCTGCTATATAAAGCAATTTATTATGAACATACACAGAAGAATTTCAAGATTTCTATTTGCCGTGCTGATGCTACCTGCTTTTTCTTCCGCCCAGGAAGGGAATTTAGGTCAATATGTGAAGCCTTTGATCGGGACAGCGAAGATGGGGCATACTTTTCCCGGCGCCACGGTGCCCTTTGGGGCGGTTCAATTGAGCCCGGATACCGATACCATTCCTTACGCCGTCGACGGCAAATATACGGGAGATGTCTACCGTTATTGTGCAGGTTATCAGTACGATGACCCTACAATCGTTGGCTTTAGCCATACCCATTTCAGTGGGACAGGTCATTCGGATCTGGGGGATATCCTGGTGATGCCGAGCCAAGGTAAGGTCTTGCTCAACCCTGGTACGGCCGATAGACCTCAGGATGGATATCGCTCGCCATACAGCCACGACAATGAAGTGGCGGAAACCAACTATTATAAAGTACGTTTGGATAAACATAATATTCTGGCCGAGTTGACCACTAGTACCAGGGTTGGTATGCATCGTTATACTTTCCCTTCCAATAAGCAATCCCATCTGGTATTGGATCTTACTTCCGGAATCTACAATTACGATGGGAAAAACGTGTGGACAGTCGTTCGGGTATTGAACGATTCAACCATCACTGGTTTTCGCCAAACCAATGGTTGGGCAAGAACGAGGACCGTTTATTTCGCGATAAAAACTTCGAAGGCTTTTAAGAACTACGGAGCCAAATATTTTGATAGCAACGTGCAGTATAAAGGCTTTTGGCGTAAATTCAATCAACAGGATAACTTCCCGGATCTAGCTGCCCATAACATCAAAATGCATTTGGATTTTGATACCGAAGCAGGCGAGCAGATTATGATGAAAGTGGCTCTGAGCCCCGTAAGCATGAAGAATGCATTGGCCAATATGGAATTGGAAACCCCAAACTGGAACTTTGACCAAGTAGTAACGAAAGGAAAGCAGACCTGGGAAGCGGAATTGGGAAAATTCAAGGTGGATATGTTGAATAAGGAAGATCTGATCAATTTTTATACCTCGGTTTACCATGCTAACCTGATGCCTACGGTTTATATGGACAGCAATGGCGAGTACAAAGGGTTGGATCAAGAAATCCATAAAGCAGAAGGATTTGTAAACTACACTTCTTTCTCGTTGTGGGATACTTTTAGGGCTTTCCATCCCTGGTTGAATTTAGTGGATCCAAAAAGGAATGCAGACATCGTTTCATCGATGATGGCACATTATGATCAATCGGTGCTGAAGATGCTTCCGATCTGGTCCCATTATGCCAATGATAACTGGTGTATGAGTGGCTATCATTCGGTTTCTGTGATCGTGGATGCCATCATGAAAGGTGTTTACCAAGGCGATGCAGAAGCTGCATTGGCTGCTTGCGTACAGACTGCAAAGACCAGAAGGTATGAAGGAATCGGTGAATATATGGATCTGGGCTATGTTCCAGATGATGTAAATGGTACCTCGGTTTCCAATACCCTGGAATATGCCTATGATGATTGGTGTATCGCGCAGTTGGCGAAGAAATTAGGAAAAGCGGATATTGAAGCCGAATTTTCTAAACGAGCAGAAAATTGGAAGAACCTTTATGATAAGCGGATTGGATTTATGCGTCCAAAGGATAGTAAGGGGAATTTCAGGGAGAAATTCGATGTGCTGGAGACCCATGGACAAGGCTTCATCGAAGGGAATACCTGGAATTATTCGCTGTATGTGCCCCATCAGCCAAAGGAAATGATGGAGGTTATGGGCGGACAGAAACGTTTTGAAACCTATCTGGATTCCCTGTTCACTATGCACCTTCCAGATAAGTACTTTGAGCATACCGAGGACATCACTCGAGAAGGCATCATCGGAAATTACGTGCATGGAAATGAACCTTCGCACCATGTAGCCTACCTGTATAATATCACCAAAAGCCCTTGGAAAACGCAAGAACGTGTAAGGCAGATTATCCGTAACCAATACCACAATGGAGCTGCAGGATTGGGTGGAAATGACGATTGTGGACAGATGAGTGCTTGGTATCTGTTTACTTCCTTAGGTTTTTATCCGGTATCTCCAGGTTCAACAGCTTACTGGATCGGTAGTCCATTGGTGAAATCGGCTGAAGTAAAATTACCAGATGGGAAAGTGTTGAAAGTCCTGGCCAAGAACCAGTCGGAGAAGAATGTGTATGTTCAGAAAGTCTTGTGGAATGAAACAGAGATTAAGGATTTCATGATCAACCATGAGGATATCATAAAAGGAGGAGAGCTCAGCTTTTTAATGGGATCTAAACCTAAAAAATAAATGCAAAGAAGCCGTATCGTTTTTACACGGTACGGCTTCCTACTTACTTAACAAAAATATTTTACCCGAATATTTTTATTTAGCTTTTTCCCAACCTGGATTCTGTTCCAGGTTTTTATTTAATACCAAATCCTCGATAGGGATAGGGAAGAAGTACATTCTTTCGTTGAAAGTTCTTCCATTTGGCAAGGTTTGCGCATAAGGCAAGATCAATCCTTCACTGCTAAGGATCACATCAGAACCAACTTTAACAGAAGGATATTCACTCTGATTGAATTTCATCCCTTCAACTGGCATAGAAAGTAATTTTAATGCTTTCCAACGGATCAAATCATCCCAGCGGGTGTTTTCAAATGCCATCTCAATCCTACGCTCTCTTCTGATCTCTCGTAAAGTAGGAGATACGGAATAGCCAACGTAGGTGGTATAGATTTGGTCCAAGCGTGGATCGCTTGGCTCTTCACCAATCTTCAATGCAGGCATCGCTACACGCGCTTTGATCACATTAATGGTTTTATCCAATACATCTTGTGTAATCTGCCCTAATTCGGCTTTTGCTTCCGCATAGTTCAATAAGATTTCGGCATAACGCATTACTGGAGCGGCCTGAAGTCCATTTTGGGTTCTTGCCCAATCTGTAGGACTATCGTAGAACCATTTTGCCCAACGGTAACCTGTAACGGCTAGATTTCCGATGGCCGTATTGGTTCCTCGGATACCCGGTAATGGATTTGCTGTCGTACCTGTCATGCCGATACCCGGTTTTAAAGTATATTTTCCTGGTAAGGCAATGGATTGACTTAAACGGGGATCTCTGTTTTCAAATTCTAAAGCCAAGGTGTTTTTGCCTTTATACAATGGGCTGGTCGAAATGGATTGACCATCTATACACAGGTAATCATCCACCAAACTACGTGTTGCACTGCTACCCCCGTTTCGGTTGTTTTGTGTGAAATAACGGCTGAATGCTGAACCTAAAGTAAGCGATGCATTATATCCTCGCCAATACACAATCTCCTTATTTCCAGCGTAAGATTCCTTTGCAAATAGGCCATTGTATACATTGTCTTTATCACCTGTAACAATAGCGTATTTATTGCTGTTCATCAAGATTTCTGATGCAGCGATAGACAATTGAAGATATTTCTCTGCGTTTTGTCCGCCATGGTATTTTCTAAAGGTGCCTTCGTATAGCCCGATTCTGGATTTTAGGAAGTAAGCCATATCCTTGTTGATACGTCCAGAGTTGTTGGCGTTGGCTGGTAATAATTCAATGGCTTTATCCAAAACCATCAATACGCTATCCATCACTTCCGCTCTTGGGTTTCTTTTTGCGTATAACTCTTCAGAGTTGGTCTGTAGGTCTTTGGTCAACCAAGGCACATCACCAAATAGTTTTACTTTTTCAAAATACTCCAATGCTTTAAAGAAATTGATCTCGCCTAAGTAAATGGCGTAATCCGATTCTGGAACACTAGTTTTTTTGTAATTGTTCAAAAAGTAATTGATTTGACGTAGGTTCTCCCAATTCCAACCTCCTGAGCCAGATTTACCAGTTAGGTAGGCGATATAGTCGTTATTTGTTACTTTTCCGTAATTCGTAGTAATCGCATTGTCGGTAACCAGGTCACCATAGACCAATTGGGCTTCATTGATGCCTTTTGGATCCACATTATTGGCTTGAAAATCGGTTCCAAATCCTGCCAAATATTTAGGATACAATGTGTTTGCATATAGTTCAAAATCGCTTTTTGATTGCCAGAAATTTGCTTCTGAACGTTTTGATTCCGGATAGCGATCTAAAAAATCGTCATTACATCCTGCCAATAAGGACATGGACAGTATACCGGTAAATAATATTTTATTGGTTTTCATATAGATTCAAGATTAAAAAGTTGCCTGAATACCAAATGCATAGGATTTCATGACTGGATAATCCATGCTCAATAATTCAGGGTCAAATGTTTTAGGCACTTTTTTGAATTCTAACAAGTTAAAGGCAGAAACATTCAATTTGATTCTTTTGAATTTAATAGCTTCTGCATAAGCTGTTGGAAGGGTATAACCTAGCGAAAGGTTTTTCAATCTCAAATAGGCACCATTTTCCAAATATCGGGTTTGAACTTGTCTGTTTTTTCCAGCAGAATAATAACCTGGGAATTTAGCTCCTGTGTTTTCAGGTGTCCAAGAATCGTTGTACACATCATAAGTTCCTGTCCCAGTTACTCCCCAGTACAAAAGATTATCTATCCAAACATCTCTTTTTCCTACCCCTTGTAAGAATACATTGAAATCAAATCCTTTGTACCTTAGGTTTGCATTCAATCCATAGGAATACCTCGGGGTACTGTTACCAATAATTTTTCTGTCACCATGGTCTTCTAAGGTGTTATTCCCGGTCGTAATGGTTCCGTCGCCATCCAAATCCACGTACCTAACATCTCCAGGATACCATAAGGTGCCCAAGTTCTTTTGGCTCACCGCTGGATTGACTGCTGCAATCTCTTCTGCGTTTTGGAATAAACCATAGGTCTCATATCCCCAAATATCACCGATCATACCTCCAGAATATAACAGACTTAATAAGTTGTTCGCATTTCCAAGATAAGTGATGACTTTGGATTGATAATCTCCTAAGGTTAGAGCAACGTCATAGCCTAGGCCAAAGTTGGTTTCATTCTTATATTTAGCGATAAATTCCCAACCTTTTGATTGAAGTTCGCCTGTATTACTTACTGGTGCTTTTGCACCTAAAACTGCTGGGTAGCTAGCTCCATCTGTTAAGATATCGGTTGTGTTTCTTTTGAACCAATCAAAATTGATCTCCAGGTTTTTGAAAAGGGTCAAATCTGCACCAATATTTAAGGTCGTTGCAGTTTCCCATGTGAAATTGGCATCTATCAAGCCTGGTGCATTGATATAGCTTGGACGTATTCCATCCAATTCAAACGGCAAGTTTGAAAATTGTCCTAAGAGAGGTATATAGTCGTAGTAGTTTACTTCCTGATTACCAATGCTTCCGTATGATCCTCTTACTTTTAGGAAGGAAATGACATTATTCCAATCTTGTGCAAAATTTTCTTGCGATACTACCCAGCCTGCTGAAACGGAAGGGAAGAAATGAAAACGTCTATCTTTAGGGAAACGGGAAGATCCATCGTAACGACCGTTAGATTGGATTAGGTATTTTCCTTGATAATCATAGCTTAAGCGATAAAATATACCTCTCACTGCCCAATCCGCAAAATCATCTCCTACGGTCTCTCTACCTGTAGCGCCATTTGCATAATCAATTCCGTCTGTGATATCTTTTTTATCGATTGATATGGAATTATAATTATACCATTCCTGATTATAACCTAATAATCCAGAGATATTGTGCCCAGATTCGAAGGATTTAGTATAATCTGTGTATAAATTGATGGTATATTGATTAGATCTACTTCTAAAATCATATATACTGGAAGGATTGGTGTGTGAGTTTACAGGCTTCAAACCTCCTGGTTCAATACGATTGAGGATTGGAATGATTCTTTTGTATTGGGTATTTACTGTTTTATAAGACAGGTCTCCACGGATGTTCCAGCCCGGAAGTGGGGTGATGGTCGGATTAACCAGAATAAGCATGTTTTCATCGTTATCCGTTGTTCTAGAACCGTAGTCCATAAATGAAAGGATATTATCCGTGTAGAATCTTCCACCTGGGAAATCATCTGGTGTGAAAAGCGGCATATTGACATTTCGTCCAGGTTCCTGCGCTAATGCAGTCCACCAACCACCTTTACCAGAAGGGTAAACGGGCTCTGTATAACGTTTGTAAGAATAATTGTTTCTGGTATCAATTTTAAACCACTCATTCACTTTCACCCCGACATTCGCAATAACATTATAACGATTTAATTTGTCGGTGTTCAATCTATAGATACCATCTTGATTTTGATAACCCATAGAGGTATAATACGTTACTTTATCATTTCCTCCGGAGATGGATAAGATGTGTTTCTGCATCGGAGAAGAAGGTGCTAATGCCTCGTGGTAGGGGTTGATATTAGCGACCCAAACAGGCGATCCTTTAGCATCAAGGTAATATGGGCTGGTCGTTGTCGGGTTAGCCATGTATTCCTTGATTTTCTCCAATTTTTCCAATTCTGCAGCACCTGCAGTTTGTCCGTTTTGAAGAGCAAATCCTTTGATATAGGCATCTTGAAGATCGTAGGCATTCATCACATCAGGAATAGCGGTAGCTTTGCTCCATTGGAAAGAATTGGAATAGTCTACATTTGATCTTCCTGCTTTTCCGGATTTGGTAGTGATCAATACCACCCCGAATGCGGCTCTAGAACCGTAGATAGCACTTGCAGAGGCATCCTTCAACGTGGTTACAGATTCCACATCTTCGGGATTGATATTATTGAAATCCATTTGGATTCCGTCTACTAAGATCAATGGCGAACCATTAGAGGCCTGGTATTGTTTTGAAGTTGTATTATAACTTAAGGAAGTCGTACCACGAACATTTAAATTCGTGCTGGTATTTGGTGAACCATTACTTGTAGTAGCATTTAAGTTAGGGATCAATCCTTTTAAAGCTTGACCTAAATTGGCTACCGGTCGGTTATTGATCTGATCGGCATTTACTTGCGTGATAGCCCCTGTAAGGTCTTTCTTTTTCTGGGTACCAAAGCCCACAATCACCACTTCATCCAAAACTTCATCGGAGGAAGTCATGTTTACCGAGGATGCGGCACTTGCCAGCACCTCTTTGGTCTGATAGCCTACATAACTGAATACAAGGGTACTGGAAGTGGAAGGTACCGCGATGCTGAATTTTCCGTCAGCATCCGTGCTGCTTCTGGTTGTTGTACCTTTGACAGTTACTGTTACGCCTGCCAAGGGTTGGCCGTCGTTGCCTAATACAGTTCCATTAACTGTTTGCTGTAATCCTACTTTAGCGGTGGGAATTGCATTTATTCCGTCAAAGCTGTTAGCTTCTGCAAAATTGGAATAAAGGAATAAACTTGAGGAAAACAGAACAATTTTCCAATTTAGCCTATTTGGTCTAATTGGTTTTCTGAATCGTAAATTGTTCATTGTTGGTGTTTGATTACAATTATTTTTTTGGATGAAAATTTAGAATTTGCTTTAGTGCTATAATTTGCATCCAATGTAGACGATAAGAATTGTTTAATCAAACGAAATCAACGGAAACGATTGCATTATTATGTTATAATTATTTCATATAAAGAATAAAATGTGTTTATAACATGAGCTTGTGGATTAAAAATAGTTAATTTTTAAAAATTAATATTTAGAGGATATAATTTGTTTTTTAATTATTTTTAAATTTTGGTACAATTTTGATGATGTAGGATCTCATTTCTTCTTCTGTCACATCGACCTCTGCAATGGAAATTGGGATTATTCCATTTTTTGCTTTAACAAATGTATCCCTGACAAAGAAATTCTTCATTCTTGCGGCATATTTGTCGGGATCACTCACTAAAATCTCCATATAATTTTTGTTCAAGAAGATATCCGCAATATCTTCTGAATGGATAAATCCGGCTGCTTTTGCAATCGGTGTGGTCTGTGCCTCGATCCCTTCGGTGGAAATGCGAATAGCTGTTTCATCGGGATTCTTGGGTGCCAACTTTAATTTTAACCAACCCCCAATACCCAACAAACTGACAAATATAGATACCACACGACCAACGAGCCACACCCTGGTTTCAATGAACCAGATGAAGATCACCATGGCAATTCCGAGAACCCCTAACAGTAGGAACATATTTGCCATTTTGTTCTGCCCCCCTTTTCCGTATTTTATTTCTATTGTATCCATAGTTTTTATTTATAAATCGTTCTTCAATGCAAATGCAAATTCTTTTATGTTTTTTTCTGGCCAAGGAGAATACCAATGGTAGGCCTTTCCTGCCTGGATAAGATCGATTTGTCTTATACTCACCAGATGCTGATCTACGATCAATGCCAAAACGGTCTTGGGATCCTCCGATTTTAACTGGTCGATCTTTTTGATGTCTCCATCGGCCAATTGAAAGGATATACCAAAGGAATAGGGCGCCACTTCAACAAATTCGACTTGCGATAGGTGATGAGCCGGTAGCAAAGGCTCAGGATTGAATTTGCTGTTCTGTGGCATCTGGCTATCATATATTTCAACATGATAAACGCCATTTGGTTTTTCTATGGTGAAAAAGGCAAATGGATTTGCCTGATCAGGCTTTCCAATTTCCTTAACTCCGGATATTAATCGTTGGGCATCCAGATATCGTTCATCATACATGATTTCCAATTCATACTCGAATAATTCATATTTTTTGGAATGTTTGGACATGATTTCCTCTGAAGTCTGATGCTGCATTTTGCTGATTTCCTTTTCGGAAAAGATCGATTCAAATTTATTGATCAATAAACTATCCATTGAGGGCTTGAAGAATTTTTCCTCGTAAGCCTGTAAATCCTGTTGGTTTATGCTCTTGTATTTTTCCTTAAGTGCAGTAGGATTGATGTCCTTGACCGCTTGTTGGAATTGTTCCAAAACACCAAGTTTTTGCAAAATGGCCTTTGTATTCACTTCGTCCTGTGAAGCAGCATCACAACCAAACAAGCTTAAAAAAATAAGGAGGATCATAGGGTTTTTCATAATTTCTTGATTCAAAGACTTTATTTTTCCACTTCTAAGATAGCGTTTGCCATTTAAAAATATTGTCCTTCTCCTCTTTCTGCCTTGTTGAATTATATAATTTGGCTATGAAAATCCTATTAGTCTTCTTAAATTGCTTATGTTTTAAAAACATTTATCCTAAACCCTAAAAAAATGAAGTTTAATCTCCATTTCCTATGTTTTGTTTTTCTGATCCTACTGGGGAATTCCAGTTTCGCCCAAGAGAAGATAAAGATCAGCCATATGCCGTACATCCAAGCACTCACGGATTCTACGGTATCCATTATCTGGACCAGTAATAAGGATGCCATCGGATGGGTGGAGCTTGCTCCCAATGATGGTTCGCATTTTTATCAGCAGGAGAGACCAAAATTTTTTGCCGGTAAATATGGTTTCAAACATGTTGGATCGGTTCACCAAGTAAACCTCAAAGCCCTGACCCCAGGTACTACCTATCGGTATAGGGTGTATAACCAGGAGGTTTTGAAACACGAAGGTACCAAAGTGCAGTATGGTGATGTAGTGGCTACCAATGTTTATCGGCAGAAGCCCTTGACATTTTCTACGCCAAGCCCAAAACCTTCAGTTTCTTTTGCTGTGATCAATGATATTCATGGTAAAAATGAGCTGTTGAAAAACCTGATCAATCAGGTCGATTTAAAGCAAACGGACTTTGTGGTTTTCAATGGAGATATGCTAGATAACATGTTGAGTGAAGAACAGATGTTTGGCGGATTTATGGACACCGCTATCCGCTTGTTTGCCAGTGAAAAGCCCATGTATTATTCCCGTGGAAACCATGAAACAAGGGGTCCTTTTGCCGTAGCATATCCTAAATATTTCCCTACGAATTCGGGCGAATTATATTATCAGTTCAACCAAGGGCCAGCAGCTTTTATCGTATTGGACTGTGGGGAAGATAAACCGGACAGCGATATCGAATACAGCGGAATAGTGGATATGGATGCTTATCGGACGGAACAAGCCAAGTGGTTGGCCAAGGCGGTTGAAAATCCATCATTCAAAAATGCCAAGTATAAAATAATCATTTGCCACATGCCTGCAACAGGAGGGTGGCATGGCATGGAAGATTTAAGGGATAAATTCCTGCCTATATTAAATAAAGCAGGCGCTCAGATCATGCTGAGTGGCCACCTGCATACCCATCGGATTCAAAAACCAGATCAATACGCTAATTTTCCTATTTTGATCAATTCAAATGTGCATGTGATCAAGGCGCAAATGGACGAGAAGGACGGTAGATTCCGTGTTTACGATCAGAACGGAAAATTTATCGAAGAATTAAAGATCAATCCCTTGAATTGATTGGATAAAGAACACACAGGAGGCTGTATCAAAAACATGATACAGCCTTTTTTTGTCCAATTAGGTTCTTGGTCGAAGTGAGGTGTAAGTGACATGTAAGTGAGTTGTAAGTGTATAAAGGCACTTACAACTCAATTACATAGTACTTGCATAATACTTACACAGTGGAGGCAAAGAACCAAGAAAACGCATTTAGCTACCAACTTTTTTAAATATTTAGCATGTAAAGACATACGTTTTATGTTAAATGATATTATATTTGATTTATAGTTTAATTAGTCGTGTTTAATAAATATGAATAGGCTGTTAAAGAAATCTTCTGTTATCATTAAGCAAGCTTTTATAGCTTTAGGATTATGTTGTGTCGATTTGCCTGTTGCAGTCGCTCAAATAGATTCTTTATCTGAAAACTATTCCCAACCAAAGTATGGATTTCATCATAAGGTGTTCCGAATAGAATATGTAGCTCCAACCGTTTTTATGACCTATGGACTGATGTCCATTAAGAATCCCGTTGTTAGATCGCAAGTGATGAATATAAAGTTGGAACTTCAAAGGAATCATCCTAAAAAGTTTCCCGTGGATGACTATTCACAATATATGGCGACTGCCGCTTTTTTGGGTTTAGAATATGCAGGTATCCCGGCAAAGCATAATCTTAAACAGCGATTGTTCACAGGGTCTGTTTCACATATTATTATGGGTTCCGTGGTTAACTTAATGAAACAGACCATGCCGGTCATGCGGCCCGATGGTTCCGCACAGAATTCTTTTCCCTCTGGCCATACGGCAACTGCATTTGTAGGGGCAGAATTGTTGTGGCAGGAATACCATGATCGTTCGTTATGGTATGGCGTGGCAGGTTATGCCGTAGCTGCAGGAACCGGTTTTTTTAGAATGTACAATAATAAACACTGGTTGAGTGATGTGGCTATGGGAGCGGGAATTGGTATCATGAGTACGAAGATAGCCTATTGGATGCTACCCATGTTAGATAAGCAAAAACGGATAATTCCAGGAAATTACTTATTAGTTCCAACCTATGATGGAAAACATTCGGGTATTTCCCTATTGGTAAACCTCTAAAAATTTTTGTACATTCCATCATAATTTTCACTAATTATGATACAAAAATCACAAGCTATTAAAAATAATGCCCAGAATGTCACAGACTATCCTAACAATAACACCTTCTTCCTTACTTGGGTATTCAAAACTGATGTAGAAAAATCTCAAATAATCGATGGATTCAAGCGGATCTGTGCCTTGGTTATCAATCTGAATCATTCTTCCCAGAATAGGTTTCCAGATCGCAAAGCAAGTTGCGTCATGGGAATAGGATATGATGCTTGGAAGTATTTGAACCTACCGAATCCCTTACCCAAAGAGCTGAAAACTTTCCAAGAAATTAAGGGAAATAAGCATACCGCTGTTGCCACAGGCGGAGATATTCAATTTCATATCCGTTCGGATGAAAAGAGCTATGCCTATGATATGGCGGCAGAGATTTCCAGTTTTATGGCACCCATTGCAGATTGTACTGTGGAAGTCCAGGGATTTCGATATTGGGACAGCCGATCGATCTTGGGTTTTGTGGATGGTACGGAGAACCCACATGGTGATGCAAGGGAATATTTTGCTGTTATTGATGAACAAGATCCGGCCTACAAGGGTGGGAGCTACCTTTTTGTTCAGAAATATATCCATAACCTAAAAGCCTGGAATGATCTCCAATCCATGATCAGGAAAAGGTAATTGGACGTTCAAAAGCCAATGATATCGAAATGACCGATGCTGAAAAACCGAAGAATTCCCATAGTGCATTGGCCAATATTGGGGATGATCTGAAAGTGGTTCGGGATAATATGCCTTTTGGGAATGTCGCAAGCAATGAAATGGGAACCTTCTTTATCTGTTATGCAAGCACCTTCAGTACGGTGGAGAAAATGTTGAACCAGATGTTCATTGGAAACCCAGCAGGAAATTATGACCGGATATTGGATTTTAGTACAGCTGTAACCGGTGCTCTGTTCTTTGTTCCATCGATGGATATGTTGGTTAAATTCTCCGGATAAGTTAACTTGCATTCATGGATTCAGCATCGCCTATTCATATTTTTTGGTTTCGGAGAGATTTAAGAATAGAAGATAACGTAGGTTTATCTGAAGCCCTAAAAGACGGCTTACCTGTATTGCCCATCTTTATTTTTGATACGGATATATTATCACGGTTGGAAGATCCCTATGATCGTCGAGTGGATTTTATACATCAAGCAGTTGCTGCTTTAAAAGCTTCATTTCAAAAATCGGGTTCCAGTCTGAAGGTCTTTCACGGAAATCCCTTAGCGATATTCAAAGATTTGATAGCTGAATATCGAGTAGAAAAGGTGTATTGGAATCGGGACTATGAACCGGATGCCCTGAAGAGGGATCAGGAAATAATTTCATTGTTGGAAAACGATCAGATCAAATGGAAATCCTTTAAAGACCAGGTTATTTTTGAAGGCAATGAGGTGTTGAAATCCAATGGCCAACCTTATACGGTCTATACTCCCTATGCGAAAAGATGGCGCGCAAAGTTGGATCAGGAAGGATTGGATTTCCATCTAGCAAAACTGGAAAATCTCTTGACCTTTGGAGATGAACCTTATTTCAGCCTAGAGGAATTGGGTTTCCAAAAAACTGATATGGAGTATTCCGAACCTATTTTAGATTTGGAGCAGATCCAGCAATACGATAAGCTTCGGGATTATCCGGCTCAGGATGGCAGCACAAAAATCGGGATACATCTTCGGTTTGGAACCATCAGCATTCGGGAATGTGTTAAGGTTGCTTTGGAAAATAATGCGACTTGGCTTTCGGAATTGATTTGGCGGGAGTTTTTTATGCAGATCCTCTATCATTTTCCAAGAGTGGTCCATGAAAGTTTCAAACGAGAATATGATCAGATCGCGTGGCGGAATAATCCTGCAGAATTTGCTTTATGGTGTGCCGGCGAAACGGGCTATCCCTTAGTTGATGCAGGAATGCGGGAACTGAACAGTACAGGTTTTATGCACAATAGAGTGAGGATGTTGGTGGCTAGCTTTCTGGCAAAACATCTGCTGATCGATTGGCGATGGGGGGAAGCCTATTTTGCGAGTAAACTTAATGATTATGAATTAGCATCCAATAACGGTAACTGGCAATGGGCGGCAGGATGCGGTTGTGATGCCGCGCCCTATTTTCGGATTTTTAACCCCAGTATTCAACAACAGAAATTCGATAGGCAGACCGAGTATATCCATAAGTGGTTAGACGAAAAAGCCTATACAGCTGTTAGCCCCATGGTAGATCATGGTTTTGCACGAGAAAGAGCAATCGCTACCTACAAAAAGGGATTAACAGCCGCGAAGTAATTGTGGTTATAAGGGTTTCAGAACTTCAATTTCGAAAGAAACTTTATCCCAACCGTGTTCCATGAATTGACGGATATTCTGGTGGTCGGTGCCTTGAGGATTTGCCAAGACTGCTTCATAGTGTTCGGCAAACAATTTTAAGGTATCTTCCTTAGAAAGGTTGTTCAATTTAGCATAGGAAAGTACTTTGGCAGAACCTTGGTTCTGATCAGCTGCATTGTCCTGGTTGCCATTGATAAAGGAAGACGCTCTATATTCGTAATGCTGTTCTATATAGTTTATAACATCCTTGAATTGTATGGATTTGTTCTCCAATTGTTGTAGTAGATTTGATGTAGACATTTTCAAATATAAGAAAAGAGGCGCCCTTTCGGACACCTCTCTCATATAAATCTGAACATTTATGGGTATTATTTTTTGCTGCCACCTCTTAGTAGCGCAACTAATAATAAAATAAATACTGCTCCTCCAACTATCCAAACCCAAGGTTGTGCGAACATATTGTTGTCGTCTTTGTCAATATCAACATTGATGTCCATACCATTTTCTTGCGCAAATGCCTGAACAGACATCAATACAAACATAATTAATGCTAATGCGCGCGTTTTTAAAATCAACATATTTTTCATACTCGAAATATTAATAATTTATAGATTGAGTATTAAACATCTAAATTGAAAAATGGTTTGTTTTTCAGCCTTCCCTGGAAAAATTATGGCGTGTAAACACCTAATTTTTTCTTTAGCACCTTACGGATACTATGGATCCTCGTTTTTATAGTTCCCTCTTTTATAGCCATATAACTAGCAATCTCGTGGTATTTGAAGCCTTCTAGGTACATACTGAAAATTTTATAATTTTCATCTGATAAGGTTTTCATAGAATTATGGATATCATTGACCACAAATTTTGATTCCGCTTGATTCTTGGTGCTGCTGGACATATTTTGTGTATAGGAGATTTCTTTTTCCGCAATTCGATGTATGTTATCACGTCGGTATCTATTCAAATAAATGTTTTTCATGATGACATATAACCAAGAAACGAGTTTTGGATGGTTAATAAATTTTTCCAAAGATTTAAGGGATCGGATAAAAGTTTCCTGTACCAGGTCGTCTTTTTCGGAAGGATCCTTTGTGAAGTTATTGGCGAGCCTTTTTAATACGGGGGAGTTTTCGAGGATAACATGTTCAATTTGCGTTTTCATGATGAGTGATTTTAAGTTCAATTGTACTTAATATAACGTATTGAAATTGAGTATGTTTTGCAAAAACGGGTTCCCTCTATAAAAAGGGTACTTATACGATAGAAAAAAAGTTATAAAACCTTTTTTGAATAAGATTGTTCCCTAATATTTACGTATTTCAATAAAATATAGGAGCAAAATACCTGAAATATGTTTTTAAATACGGTAAATACCTATTCATAATCATGAGGTTAGGGAGAAAAGAATATTAATGCTTAAATTTAATGGTTTTTTGAGAATAACCTATTCTTAAAATTCATCCAGATGGGGTAATCAAAATCACTACATCTAACCTATATGTTAATTATTTGAATCTTTTCAATAATTATTAATAAGAAAATCATGCAAACCTCGGAAAACGAATTTACGAATGAAAATGCAAATAAGGGTCAATATTCCTTGTTTGAAGATGAATCTGAGCGGGATGAATTATGTTTTGATATCTTTTTCAAAGATGGTCCATTCGCTATCATCATATTAGATCGTTTTTTCCAGGTTAATAAGGTTAATGAAAAGTTTACAGAGATCTTTTCTCAATCCAGTGCACAGTCGTACGGTAGGAGTATCTACGAGTTTTTACATTCAGAGGATGCACTCAAATTAAAATCCATATTCGAGAATCGGGATTCCATCAAATCGCCCTTACTTCTTCATCTTCATTTTATCAATAAGAAGGGAAATGGCTTTTTCAAGATGGATACTTACGTCAAAAAATATACAAATCGCTTGGATGAGGTGATGTATTGTTTATTGATGTTCGATCAGGAATTCTGTCCGGATCCGGATTGGATGGATGTGAAACAGGAGGTCTATAAATCCATTGTTGATACCCAAGAACAGGAGAGGAAGCGGATTGGGCATCAATTGCACGATAGTGTGGCCCAATTATTATATGCAACAAGGTTAAACTTAGAGCATTTCGCCCAAGAAAACCATGAACATGCTGCCATAATTCGTCCTATAAAGAAGATGTTGAATGATGCCATTCATGAGGTTCGGAATGTATCGATTGATCTGGTACCCTCTGTATTGCATGCATTTGGTTTGAAAGCAGCGGTAACTGCCATGACGGAGCGCATTTCCATGCCTGATTTTACGGTAGAAACGAGTCTTCCAATTGGTGTGGAGGAACTGGATAAAGATATGAAGCTGGTTATTTACCGCATAGTTCAAGAGCTTTTGAATAATACCTTGAAACATTCTTCAGCAAATAGGGTGCAGATTATTATTCGAAATGGACAGGATCAGTTGGAAATTGAAGTTAAGGATAATGGGCAAGGCTTTCCTTCAGATCTCAAAGAGAGTAAGCGGATGGGCAGCGGCCTTCGCACGATAGAAAACAGAACAGATTTATATAAGGGAAAATTATCAGTTATAAGTTCAGACAAAGGATCGTCGGTGTTAGTAACGTTAAATAAGGATTAGAAATGGCAGAAGTGAAAATATTATTAGCAGAAGATCATCTTGTGGTGAGGAATGGAATAAAATTGTTGTTAGACTCACAACCTAACTTTGAGGTGGTGGCTGATGTGAACAATGGAAAAGAAGTGTTGGATTTATTATATGCAGGTTTGGATACCCATATTATTCTTACGGACCTGAGTATGAATGATATGGATGGGATTCAATTGATTGCTGAGGTGAACGAGAAGTTTCCGGATATTAAAGTGGTTGTACTGACCATGCTGAACTGTGAACAGCATGTCACCAAATCTTTCGAATTAGGTGCCAAAGGATACTTGGTGAAGAATGTCGCTTCAGATGAGCTGGTGTTCTGCATCAATCATATTGCTAAAGGTGGCCGGTATCTATGTGAGGAAATATCCATGCAGCTCCTACAGAAAATGATTGATAAAAATAATCATAAATCGCTACAGATCGACCCAACAGAACTTGATTTGACATCAAGAGAAATGGAAGTGTTGGAACTGTTGGGCGAAGGTTATACCAACCTAGAGATTTCAAAGAAATTATTTTTAAGTAAACGGACAGTGGAAGGACATCGTCAAAACCTGATCGATAAGACCAAATCAAAAAATACCCCTGCATTGATTAAGTTTG
Source organism: Sphingobacterium sp. CZ-2 (assembly GCF_004526235.1). Lineage (GTDB taxonomy): Bacteria > Bacteroidota > Bacteroidia > Sphingobacteriales > Sphingobacteriaceae > Sphingobacterium > Sphingobacterium tenebrionis. Next base: position 2,846,375 of record NZ_CP038159.1, read on the forward strand.
CTATTCAAAACGGCCTTATTCAATAAAAAGAAAACCATTAGCTTAAGCCCGTGTTCTTTTAAAAAAAAGGACATGGGAAAGCTTGATCTATACCAAAAGAAAAGAGATTTTTCGAAAACTGCCGAACCTTCAGAAAATGGATTGAAAGATTCATCTTCGAAGTTGATCTTTACGGTACAACGACATCATGCGTCGAGATTGCACTATGATTTTAGATTAGAGATCGATGGGGTTCTGAAAAGTTGGGCTGTACCCAAAGGTCCCTCGTTAAATCCCAAAGATCGAAGACTTGCTGTTGAAGTGGAGGATCATCCCTTAAGTTATGCTGATTTTGAAGGCAGTATTCCCAAAGGCAACTATGGGGCTGGAACGGTCGTGGTTTTTGATTCGGGAACCTATGATCTGGTTGCAGCAAAGAATGAAAAAGAATTCTTAAAACAATGGAAAGAAGGATCCATTAAGTTCGAATTGCATGGGGAAAAATTGAAAGGGGAATTTGCGTTGGTTCGGATGAAAGGGGATGATCCAACTAACTGGTTATTGATCAAGCATAAGGATGAATATGCCGTAGAAAAAGGGTATGATGCAGAGGATTTTATAGCGGCATCGGTTAAAAAAGATGGGAAAACCTTTAAGAAAGAAGGTACATCTATTAAAAAAAAAGCCCAATCCCTAGCTCCAATGTTAACCAAATTATCGCCTGATCTACCAGATGGAGCGGAATGGATCTACGAAAAAAAGTTTGATGGATTTCGAATTTTAGCCGAAAAAAATGGAGAGAAAACCAATCTTTATTCTAGAAACGGCAATCTGTTGAATAAACAATATCCCAGTATCGTAAAAGCTTTAGCAGAAATTGACAAGGATTTTGTTTTAGATGGCGAACTGGTCATTGAGAACAAACAGAACCAATCCCAATTTCAATTATTGAAATCTGGCGAACCTATTGCAGCCGGGCTAAGCCTTAATTACTATGTTTTTGATATGTTGAGTTTGGATGGGAATGATCTCCGCGACTTTGAATTGGAAAACCGGAAAGAATTGTTGAGATTATTTCTGGAAAAGGTCAAAGCTAAACAAATCTATTTTGTGCCCAGTTTGGACTTGCAAGTGGATAATATGCTGGTTCATGCAGAAGAAAATAAGTGGGAGGGGGTGATTGCCAAGGATAAAACCAGTACCTATCTTTCGGGGAAAAGAAGTTCTTCCTGGCTGAAGATAAAGTTACGGAATACACAAGAAGCCATTATCTGTGGTTACACGGCTCCTCAAGGTGGGCGGAAATATTTTGGAGCATTGGTATTGGGAGTTATGGAAAAGGGGGAGCTCCTTTATATCGGAAATTGTGGTACGGGTTTCAATGATGATTCTTTAAAAGAATTACATGGTAGCTTTAGTAAGCTTATTCGGAAAACTAAGCCTTTTCCAGCTGCTGAGAAAATAGCTAAAGAAAGGGAAGTGACCTGGTTATCACCAAAATTGGTCTGTGACGTTTATTATTCTGAATGGACAATGGATAGACATCTTAGACATCCGGTTTATAAAGGATTGCGAGCAGATAAATCAGCTGAAGAAACAAAGCTGGAAGTTATTGAGCCACAAGAAACAGAGAAGGGCAGTGCTATGGAAAAGGAGAAATTAGCTAACGAAAAGGAATTGGTTTTTGGAAAGAAAAAGGTTTCCTTGACAAATCTGAATAAAATTTACTGGCCAGAAGAGCAGATCAGTAAAGGGGAGATGTTAAGTTATTATGAGCAGATTGCTGATTTTATATTGCCTTATCTGAAAGATAAGCCCATTTCCTTGAACCGATATCCGAATGGGATTGACAAACCGGGATTCTTTCAGAAGGATGTGGAACCCAAACAATTACCGAGTTGGGTAAAGACGACAGAAATCTACTCCAAGAGCACAGAGAAGACCATAGATTATCTGCTTTGTAATGATGTGGCCAGTTTGTTATTTATAGCAAACCTAGGTTCGATTGAAATCAATCCTTGGTTATCGACCTATAAAAAACCAGAAAAGCCCCAATTTGCTGTTTTGGATCTGGATCCCAATGGAGCAGATTTTAAGGAGGTGGTTCAAGTGGCCTTGAGCTGTCATGATATATTAAACAATGCAGATGTTCCACATTATATCAAAACTTCCGGATCAAGTGGCTTGCATATTTATATGAATATGGATCAGAAGTATGATTACGAATTGGTGCGGGATTTTGTCCAATTATTGGCAGAAATGCTGCAATCCGCGCACCCAGACACCACTAGTATCATTAGAGATCCTAAAAAACGAAAAAACCTGATCTATCTTGATTACCTGCAGAACAAGCAGGGGCAAACCATCGCCGCCCCTTATTCTGTACGGCCAAAGCCTGGTGCAACGGTCAGTGCCCCTTTACATTGGGAAGAAGTTAATGAGGAATTATCCATTAAGGATTTTGATATCTTCAATATGCCAAAGCGCTTGAAAGACTTAGCAGATCCTTGGGAAAACATCTGGAAGGATACAGTGGATCTCAAAGCTGCAATCAAGAAATTCTAATCTTAGGCCAAACTCGCTTTAAGTTTTTCGAGTAGATCAGAAGCCTTGGTATTTTCCACATTGATCTTTCGAATAGTGGCTCTTTTTCCTTTGCTCTTTTGCTGGATGATCTTCATCAATTCCTTGCTGTATTCGTTTTTGAAGTCTTTGATGTCGAATTCCTTGCTGTTCATTTTGATCAGCTGCATGGCCATGTCCATCTCAGCCTTACTGATTCGAGCAGATGAAGGTATCTTCAATTCCTCTGGATTGCGAATCTCCTCTTCAAAGCGGATTTTATTTAAAACCAGGACATTATCAGAAGCTTTGATGATCGCCAAATTTTCTACATTTCGCATCACAAAGCTTCCTAATCCGGCGGTTTTACTTTTCTCAAGGGCTTTCAATAATAATTGATAAGCTTTCTCACCTGATTTTTGGGGCTCTAGGTAATAGGGTGTATCAAAATAGATGCTGTCTACTTCTTGGAGTTTAACGAACGATTGAAGGTTTATCATCTTGTTTTTTTCGGGCATGGCTTCTTCAAAATCTGCATCCTCCAACACGATATATTTGTCTTTCAGCATAAAGCCCTTCACTATATTTTCCCATTTTACTTCCTTGCCTGTCTGCTCATTGACGCGTTTATATTTTATATTAGCATGGTCTTTTCGATCCAGCATATCGAAATCCAAACTACTGGTTTGGGTTGCACTATAAATCTTGATCGGAATGTTTACCAGTCCAAAACCGATGGCTCCTGTCCAAATTGCTCTCATATCTTCTTTTTTTTATTAACAAACGAAACCCCATTTTGGTTGTTCTCCCTAAAAAACAAAACAGATGTTCAAAATTGACCATGGAAAATTAAATACGATTGCTGAAGAACTTCAGGCTCGAAAGCTCAAACTTGCATTGACAGAAAGTATGACCGGAGGATTTATGTCTTCTGTTTGGAGTTTACAGACCGAGGCAGGGGATTATTTGATGGGTAATTTGGTCTGTTTTAATGAAGCTGTTAAAGTCGACGTACTTGGGGTTCCTCAAGAATTGATTGCACAATTTACGGCTGAATCGATGGAAGTGACCGAAGCCATGTTGGTCGGATTGAAGAAGCTATTTAAGGCCGATGTGTTTTGTGCCATTACGGGTTTGGCTTATCAAGGAAAAGAAAAGCACCCTACAGCTGAACCGGGGGATGTCTTTTTGGCGGTGAGTTTTGGAAGCAGGATGCTCCAACGGAAATTGAAATTCCATGCCAGAAATGCAGGGGATATATATATCCAAAGCTTCAATGCCGGCATGGAAATGATTGGAGAACTTCTTGGTTTAAATAGTGATCCTACCACCTGTAACAGGGATAGTTGCTCCTGAAACATAAGATGCAGCTGCGGTTGCTAAAAATACAAACACAGGCGCTATTTCTGCTGGTTGCCCCGGTCTTCCGATCGGTGTATTGTCCCCAAAGTTTTCGTGGTCAGGGATGGTACTTGGAATCAAAGGCGTCCATACAGGACCTGGTGCTACGGCATTTACCCGAATACCATTTCCATCCTCTAAGAATTTCTGCGCAAGATTGGACGTGAAATTCTGTATAGCGGCTTTGCTCGCTGCATAAGGAATCAACGTAGGATTGGGGTCATAGGCATTAACTGAAGTGGTGTTGATGATACTCCCTCCAGGTCTGATATGTTTTAAAGCGTGTTTTACCAAGTAGAACATGGCGCTCAAATTGGTTTCAAAAGTCTTATTCCATTCCTCTGCTGTAATTTCTTCCAGGGTTTTATAAGACATCTGATAGGCGGCATTGTTGACCAAAATATCGATCATCTTAAACTCATCTACTGCGGCATCGATTAATTTCTTACAGGTTTCTTCCTCTCGGATATCTCCTTTAAAGAGTAAGGCTCTTTTTCCTGCCTTTTCAACCCAATATTTACAGTCTTCAGCATCTTCATCCTCCACATCATCCTTATAGGCAATAACAATATCAGCTCCTTCACGTGCCATAGCAATTGCCGTAGCTTTGCCAATACCCGAATCACCACCGGTTATAACCGCTACTTTCCCTGTTAATAACCCATTACCCTCATAGCTCTGTTCGCCATGGTCAGGTTTTGGATCCATGAGTTTTGTCTCACCGGGAGGTTTTTGATCTTGTTTCTTGAAAGGGGGGGTAGGGTATAAATCTTCAGGATTGCCTTCTGTTCTAGTTTCCATATTCTTTTTGATTAATTATTATATAAGTATGATGATAAGGCGAATAGGCCTATAAGTAATGAACAATTCTTTAAATGATTGGTTCAGATAAATATGAAATGCCTATTCAATCCTTGATAAATTGGTAAAGCCTCATTAAAAATTGATGTTATGGAAGGTAAAAGCTTATACGAAATTCTTTTTGACGGTGTAGAGCCTAGTTTCTTATATGAAATTGGTTTTCGGACACTTTTTATGTTTTTGTTAATCGTAATGATGTTACGGGTATCAGGCAGAAGAGGTGTTCGACAGTTAACCTTATTTGAAGTCGCCATTATCTTAGGATTGGGTTCAGCAGCAGGCGATCCCATGTTTCAGGATGACTTTCCCTTGGTCCATGCTATCATTGTATTCATTATCGTGATCAGCCTCTATAAACTTCTGACCTGGTTGGTAGCCAAATATGATTTTTTTACGCGGATGCTGGAAGGTAAAGCCCTGGTGATTGTAAGAGATGGAGAGTTTGCTGTAACCGAGGAAAATAAGAGTACATTTTCCAAAACAGAGTTTTTCTCAGAATTGAGGAATGCCTCTATTGAGCATTTGGGCCAGGTAAGGATAGCTGTTTTGGAAACAGACGGCTCCTTAAGTGTGCTCAGATACGCTGATTCCGAGGTGAAATATGGGCTTCCGATTTTCCCGGATGATTATAAGGAGTTCGAACAACAACCAACTGCGGGAACTCCCATTGCTTGTATGTACTGTGGGCATGTAATTTTCGATGAGAAGCCATTAGAATGCCCGACATGTAACCATCGCAAATTTGCCAAAGCGATGAATAAAAAATATTGTTGAGAGAAAGTAGCTTTTTTAATTAGGAAAAAACAACCTTACTTCTGTTCCTTTACCCAATTTGCTGGTAATATTTATTTGGCCATCCAGTCTTTCCATAATTCTTTTTACAATAAAAAGGCCTATCCCTTTACCTTGGAAAGACAACGCATTAGAGCCCCTTTTTAAATTCAGGAATATGTTGTTGATTTCATTTTCAGGGATTCCGATGCCATTGTCCTTAATGTAATAGGCTATCCCTTTTTGGGTCTTTTCACTGTAGATACTAAGTGATGGCCTGATGTTATGAATGGAATATTTAATGGCATTTCCAATAATATTTGAAAAGATCTGATACACTCCACCTTTATCGGCCATAATAGGATGTAGTTCGGACATATCAACTACGATGTTATTTGCATTGTTCAGAATGACTGCCTCTTCCACCCAGTTTGGTAAAATTTGACAAAGATTAATTTCTTCCTTTTTGAGCACATAAGTCCTGGCTTCGCTTAATTGGACGGTTTTATCGATGATATTGTTCAAACTTCCAATGGCACCATCAACAATCTCAAACCAATTATCTTTTGTTTCCTGACTCAAGTTCCCCTTTTTCCTTAAGGTTTCTAAACCTATCCGGGCAATAGAAAGAGGGTTTTTTGCGTCATGAGCAAGAGTATGAGTCAAAATTTCCAAGTCATGGTTCAAGTTTAATTTTTGTTCTTGATCTCGGATTAATATCCTTGATAAATTTCGTTCGGTGACATCAATGGAGGTATGTAAAATGGCATAAGTGTTCTGATGTTCATCCAACAATGCCCGGTATTCAAAATCAAAATAACGTTTATGAAATGTATCACCCTCTTTGATTTCCGCGGGGGTATCGGTAGCAATATAAGTAGTACCTGTTTTCCAAACTTTTAACAGTATACTGGTGAAACCATCTTTATCAAAATTAGGAAATGCATCACTAAAAGTTTTACCAATTATCGATTCATCAGCACACCACATTTTTAGCATTTCTTTGTTTGCAAATGCAATTTGTAGTTCAGGCGTAGCATAAATTGCCGTAGCAAGTGGAGCATGATCCAATGCTTTAATTATCAATTGATAATTTATATTATTTGACATAAATGTTTTTCAATGCTTTTTTTCCTGCTATTAAAGCGAAAATAAATGTAGCTAAACAGCTACATTTATCATGCCATAGCAATAGTTAAATTGATTTTTATTTTTCTGATTAAATATAAAAAAATGCCTTTAGAGATTAAAAAAGAAGAATCCTCAGCAAAATTGCCAAGGATTCTATGATGCAGGTTGTATAAAAAAATGCTGATTTTTCTTTAAGTTATTTTATATCATTTAAATAATCTGACTTTCTGTTTTTATTTCTGTTTGCTCTCGAATTGTAAACTATAATACTAATAATTAAAATAATCACAATTCCAAATATGACTGATAACCACATAAATCTTTAATTTTTAATATTTCTGCAAATGTTTCTCTAAAACGAGATTTAATTTTTAAGTATTATTTTTTTTGAAGCAAGTATAAATAGCGTGCTTTACCCTGTAAAAAAACAGCTAGGTGCGGTCTCTAAGCTCTTTTATATGTTGATGGGCTATTTGTTGATCAGCTACCTGAGCTTGAAGTAAATCTACAATGCCTGGATAATCTTCCAAGGCATCGTTAAGAATTTTCTTGTAGGCATCTCGGAATTCATCTTCTCCTTTTTCACAGCTTTCCAATACCGCTTTCGAAGTATAAGGAGCTACCAAAGATTTTATATCCATCCAAAGACGAAACAACTTACCGCTTACCATGGTGCCTTCCTCAGGTTCTGCCCCAAATTGTTGCACATAGGGTAGAAGCTCATCCTTAAAGTTTTCAGACTGTTCCTTATATTTTTGAAACAATAAGGTCAGATCTTGTTCCTCAGACTCATTGCAAAGTTCCATAGCTTTTTCATAGCCCGCTATACGATCGTTATTGATCTCAATCGCCGCATTGACGATGTCTATTTTTTTATCTGTAGTTTCCATAGGATGTAAGATTTTAAAAATGAACTATTTGGAAAATGAAATGGTTCGCTCTTTTTTCTATTTAGGTATTAATACGATGATTTTCAGGTATAAGGTGAAATAGAATTTCTAGGCAGGTTTTAGCACTTTTATCATCACTTTCCTTAAATATTCTTCCTTGGTATTCTTTTTCATCTTTTTAGTTTTCCTTAAATAATCATCTAAAACTTCTTGATCGTACTTCTCAATCAATAAGGGGCAGATATAATGTTTTTTAGAAATATTCTTTGAATTTCCCAATCGTACGGCTACATAATCATAAGCTAATTGAAGATTAGAATTTCTTTCTTTTTTTGTTTTAGGTGGTTCCAGTTGACTTAGAAATAAGAGAAAATCAAAACAGGCATTCCAAGTTCTAAACGTCTTGCAGGTAATCTCTTTATGTGAAATTTCTTTCAAGTATTGGTTCAAATCCGTTGGGGTCAAGGACCTGAAATCACCAGCGATGCTTTTGTATTTCAAAAGGTTACCACCTTTTATTGCTTTTAACTCAGTTAGTAAGGAGTATAGCTGTTTATTAACAATTATTTTTTCCTGCTTAACGGCCTTTTTACCCACATAAGAAAATTTGATGTTATTTGAGGTGGTTAGATCAACGTGCTTCTTCTTTAGGGTAGTCAATCCGTAAGAACCATTGGTTTTGGTATATAAAGAATTACCTACTCGGATGGAAGTAAGATCCATAATCCGAAGTCCGATGGCGCTTGTTTTTTCTAATGTAAATCCTTCCTGATTAAGGTCTTTCTTAATTTTCTTTTTCAATAAGGGTAAGGCCTTTCCGAAGGAGATCAATTTATGGAAATTCAATGATTTTTGCAGCTGCGACCATTGTGGATGGTACAGGTATTGTTTTCTCCCTTTATCATCCAAACCAGTGGCCTGGATATGGCCTTTTGCATCGGGACAGATCCAAACCTTTTTCCAATTAGGAGGAATAACCAACGAATTGATTCTTTCCAGAACCTTTTCGTTGGTTATTCTGTTTTGGCCTTTATCCAAATAGATAAATGATTGACCTTTTTTCTGTCGTTTAAATCCTCCAGTATTGCAGTCAACATATTTGAGACCATTTTCTTTTAAAAGCTTAAGTTGATTGATGGCTTTGAACATGCCCAATTAATGATTTCGAATAGCATCAATTAATTTATCCTTCGTCATTTTGTGCCTTCCAGTAATACCGATCTTTTTGGCTTCCTGTAAGAGCTCGTTTTTAGACCTGTCGTCAAGTTCACTGGCCTTTCCTCCCTTTTTACTTGAATTCGGGTCATTTGAAATTCGGGCAGCTTTTTCCTTACTCATCCCTTTATCGCGTAAAGCTTCATATTTCTCATCGTTTTTAATGCTTTTTCCGTGATCTTTTGCCATGATATTCTCCTTTCTACGTTGTTTGTGTAGAAGGAACAGTTGGTAAGTGTTTTGGTTCGGAGCTAAATACCTGATTATTATTAATCGTTACTTTTTAGCGCTCTGCTTATAGGCTTTGGCGGTCAGCCCGAAATTCTTTTTGAAGAGTTTATTTAAATGGCTTTCATCCACAAATTTGAGCTCACTGGCAATTTGGGCAATGGTCATCTCACTATAGATCAATCTTGCTTTTGCTAATTCGAGCTTATAATATAGGATGTATTCTTTGATACTCATGTTGGATTCTTGCTTGAAATATCGGCTAAAATGTCCTACAGAAAGATTGAATTGATTGGCGAGGTTTTCTACCCGAAGGAGATTATTATCAAAGATGTGATGCCGAATATAATCCAGCACCTCTAAGAACCTGGAATTGGTGTTTTCCATTTTGGAGGTAGAAACAAAGGATTCCTGGATATTCCTGGACAATAGATTGAGCAAAAGTAGGACAATGTTTTTGGTAATCATCTTGTGCCATATCCGATTGTATTTTGTCTCCAGAATAAGTTGCTTGATCAAGCTATGGAATAGGGTAGAGTCATCCTTACCAATTAGACTTCCCTGAAACTCACTATAGTTGTTCAGAATAAACTCCAATTGCCGAAATTCCTTACTGAAGTCCAAGGAATCGATTTTGGAGGTATGGGTTTCCGAGAAAAAATCTTCATTGAAATTGATCAGACAGAATTCTACATCATGATCGGAATCAAAACCATGCACATCCCCGGGTTTTATCAGAAATAGATTTCCTTTGCTGAACTCAAATACGCTCTGATTGATCTTGTGGGTTCCTTTTCCCGATAGTATATACACCAATTGATAGTAGGGGTGTTTATGAAAGGCTGAAGTAATATCATCCAAACTGATAAGCTGAACCCCAATGGATTGTATGATGTATTTTGATCGCATATTACAATTTTACTTAATTAGGTTGGATTTTTACCAGTTAATATAGAAAATCATGCCTTAATTTTGTGGAATAATGTTAAAAACTTAATTTATTTATATAATAAATTATTTGGGTAAAATAAAAGGTTTGTTTCCTTATAAAAACATTTTTCCAAGAACTAGGAGAAAAAAACTAAAATTCACTAACTATTAGAAAACTGGCATTCAAACTCGTATGCCAGTTTTTCTTTTTAGGGGAATTTAATTCATTTTTTTATTTTTTTCCATTAAACCTTATTAGCGGACAGAAGTCATAATAGAAAACCAATTAATTATGACCTCATGTCTTCGTATTTTTCTTTTTACGGTCTTAGTCTTACCGTTCTTTCATTTGAAAGCTCAGGATAAATCGTTGATTGTCAAAGGAGTTTCTAAAGACGAAGTGTTTGCAAAATTAAAATTTTATGCAATTGAAAATGATTGCTTCATCCAGAAATTGAACAGGAAAGAAGGGATGGCACAGTGGCAATTCTTTAAGGAATGGAAGGAATTTATTTTTACTAAAGAAGAACGGTATACCATTAATCTATTTGTCTCTCCATTGAATGAAAAGGATTCTAAGATTGACCTTCAGATAAAACAAGATCCGATACACGTTTCTAAGGATGTTTATATTGATTGGAAAATTTTAAAAGATGGCGAACTCTATACAGATTTCATAATATCGCTGAACCAGTTTTTTGAACAAAAGAAATGATTTTTTAAACCATTATATCAAGTAAAACAAGTTTATTTATTAAGTTGGAGAGCCCCGAGAGGGGCTTTTTCATTTTACGATGATCTCTTTTTCGGCGTATATCAACTCCCCGGTATTAGTTACGCCCTCAATGATGAGTTTGTATTTTCCAGTCTGGTCTGAGCTATAAAACTGAATCTGATTATCATTGACATTATCCACTAGGATATAAGGCATCCAGAACAAGGTAGAAATGTAATTTTTCGAACTAAAATCCGATAGTTCCGCTTTGGACATCCCTTGAAAAGTTCGTCCAGTGTAGATGGGTTCGATGGTGCTTTCTCTATCTGTACAGCCTTTGTAAACCGTGCGGATACCATTCACCAGATAACTTTCACCTTTAACTGCAGGTCGACCATTATAAGGATGGTTCTGGCAGTTTAAAATATTATATGGACATACATAATCGCCACATTCATTTCTTCCAAATGTACTTCTTAGGTCTCTTGGTTTTGCATAGACCACCACTTCCTCAATCTTGTTCACATTAGGATCTTTGATCTGGAATTCTGCAGTGTTTTTCTTTCGTGAAATGATCCCATAACGGGTCAATTCCGAAGAGTTTTGTTGGATATTGGCAAAGAGTAGCTCTAAGGGATTATTGATTTTGATCGTTACATCCGAACTTCCCACTTTTTTCTTCTTCTGATTGATAGAAGCAAATAAATATAACTTATTAGGTTCCTGGATGGCAATTTGTCGTGGGTTCAAATAAAATCTTCCCATACTGTCGGTCAGCTGTTGTTTAAGCCCGTTTCCCACCCTATACAGCAGGTCTACAGGCACTTCAATTCGCTTCAAAGCTGTTGTGCTGGCTAATCCCTGGATATCTTTCTTCAAAGCAGGATTATTGCTAAAGAACTTGGAAGGCTGAAGAGGTTTTGCAAAGGCCAATTGATGATTTAACCGAGAAATATGGTCAAGGGTGGGATCTGTTTTCCAGGCTTGCCCTAGCCAAAAATCCCAATAATAATAGCTGTCAATATGTTGTTTGTATTCCGGAATGATTCGATCTTCCAGCACACAATATAAGGTCAAAATAGACTCAATGGGTTTTCCCTGGAAGTCGGATGTCTTCAGATTGATCCGAAGGCTATCTCTCGTGGATAAGGTGTCTTTCGATAAAGCGATTTCAATTCCAGGTTTTTTATGGTAATTGGCCAGGAAATAAGATCGATCCAAGGTCTTGTTTTGCCCATCGGTGATCGTATATTCAAATATTCCTTTTTTGAAGTCCTTTAAAGGGACTACAATTCGTTTGCTCTTCTCATCGATCCCAGGTAGGGAGGAAACCATTGCGGCACTTTCCTGCAAAGCCCTGAAGTGAATCTGTAATGGCCCTGATTGCGTATTTTCCAAGTCGATCAGTAAGGTATCTTTTGGTACATGGTTTTTATTGCTTAGATGGAAGATGTTTTTCTCGGCTTTATTAAGTGGATAATCCAGTTTAAAAGGATCCGTTTTTGAAATAATCGTATATGAGGCGTCTTCTTTCGGTACCAAGCTAAAGAATCCCATCCCTTGGTCATCTGATTTGGAAGTCAAAATTTCCTGACCATTCTCAAGGATAGCAATTTCAACAACTGCCGGAGAACCATTCTCTTGGCTCGTCTGCCAATAAAAGAAATTTTCCTTGTCGGCAAGTAAGGTTTTATCTGGATTGGAAATGGCCAATTTGATTATTGGGTTCTCCTCTGCGATTTTAAAATTGCTGTACTTTTTGTTGTTCTGATAGAATATCTGCGTCATGAGATTTTTATCCGATCGCTGAAACTCCTCCTTTGGTATGCTAATGATTGCCTGACCAAAAATGTCCAAGGGTACTTCGCCTTTCCATCCTGTGGAAAGTTTATAGGCAATGCGGTTGTTTTTAGCTTTTTCGCCCCTCAGTTCTAGGTTCCAAGCTTTCACCTGAATTTCAATCGTATTCTTGTCCTTGGTATCCAATTGCTCGAAAGTACTATGGAAGGCATTCAAGGTTGGGGATTTGATGATAATCTTGGAGGAGAAAAAATGTATCGGCTTATGTTCAGTATCTGTCACATTGCTGAAGGCTACTAATCGATATTCTCCTGGGACTAAAGAATCGGGAATGGTCAGACTTCCGGGGCAGATCTTATTGGCCATTAGGTAATACCGCTTCACACTAAAGGAGATGCTATCTTCACGTAATAGACCAACTGCTAAAAGATCGGGCGAAAGAGTATCTGTCAATTCTTTGGTATTTAACAGATAGGAGGAAAACCAAATGATTTCTCCAGGTGTATATATGTTCTTATCCGTAGTAACATAGAGGATTTCCTTGGGAGCTTCCTGGGCACTGAGCGGATGTAAAAAAGGAAGAAGAATAATTTGAAAAAATAAATAAATGGTTCTCTTCCAATTCATGGACGTATGCATAATAAGTAAATGATCGGTTAGCGAGCAAAATTGTATTCAATTTTACGTAAATTAATTAAATTAAAGACTTCTTTGCCAATAATAAATCAATATTGTAAATCTTTAATAAAATTTATCAGAATGGAAGATGTCCACTTGCTTACGAAAATAAAAACTTATTTAAAAGAAAGGATAAAAAACGGGTCTTGTGAATTTTGTTTCTATAACCTTGTATTTATCTTGAACCTTTTTTTAGGATTTGTACAAGCGCAGGAGATCGAAAGGAGGATGATTATTTTTGGAGATGCAGGTGAAATTAATCATACCCAGCATTTTTTAATTCAAAAAGCGCAAGACCTTGTCATAAAAGATAAAACCATTGCCTTTTTTGTGGGAGACAATATCTATCCTGATGGGATGGCATTGATGGATCAGGAAAAAGAAAAAACTGAAAACATTCTAAAAAGCCAGTTTGATGACTTTCGTAAGACAGGCGTGCCGGTGTATTTTCTGGCAGGAAATCATGATTGGGACCATTCAGGTAAAAATGGTCTGGAAAAAGTTAAAGCTCAAGCCAATTTTCTTGCTCAATTTCAAGATAGAGCCCTGGATTTTGTGCCTCAAGCTGGTACTTTAGGACCTGAGTCCATACAGCTTGCCAAAGATGTAGTTGCCATAACTTTTGATAGTGAATATTGGCTGTTCCCACATCATGTCAAGGATATCCAGCAGGAAAAGGAAGATTTTATCCAAGAATTGAAGCAAATGCTGGAAAAACATCAAGACAAAACCATACTGATATTTTCCCATCATCCAATGAAATCCTATGGCGAACATAGTCTGAAATACAATTGGAAAGATCATCTTTTTCCACTTACCAGGCTCTGGAAACCATTATACATCCCCTTACCAGCGGTAGGTTCTTTATATCCTTTGGTAAGATCAACGGCTTTTAAATCGGCGGAAGACCTGAAACATCCTATTTACAGGGAAATGATTGATAAGGTAACTACCACTGTAGCAGAACATCCCAATACACTTTTTGTGGCCGGGCATGATCATGGTTTACAATATATCGAAACGAAAACCATCAAGCAGGTGGTTAGCGGTTCTGGTGCCAAGCATTCCAGCATTCAACCTTCCAAAAACCTGGTCTATAGTTACGAAGACCAAGGCTTCTGTGTTATAGATTATTTGGACAATAAGGATATGTTGTTGTCTTTCTATATTGTGGATGTTTCCAATACCCTTTTTCAAGCTTTTAACCTAACGATTAAGCATCAGGCTGTAAATTAAAAGCTTTACAAAATTCTTCGTAATTTTGTAAAAGTCAATAATTTAAAAATACATCATCATGAAAAATACAGTTATTGTTGTGCTTGTTATCATAGGAGGGATTATTTTTCTGAATGCGCAAAATCGGTCTGAAAAAGAGACCTATGTTTCGAAACCTGTTCCAAAAGGGAAAAAGGAAATCTATTTTGCAGGCGGTTGTTTCTGGGGTACCGAACATTTTTTCAAACAGGTGCGCGGGGTTACAGCTACTGAGGTTGGCTATGCCAATGGAAAAACGGGGAAGCCGAGTTATCAGCAGGTAACCACCGGCAGAACGGGGTTTACCGAAACTGTGAAAGTGATCTATGATCCAGCCATCGTTAGTTTGGATTTACTTATAGACCTTTATTTCAAAACGGTTGACCCGACCAGTTTGAACAAACAAGGAAACGATATTGGAACACAGTACCGTACGGGGATATATTTCAGCAATCCCGCTGACGAAAAGATCATCCAACAAAAATTGAATACACTGGCAAAAAACTATACGGATAAGATTCAGATCGAATGTTCCAAACTGGAGAATTTTTACGATGCGGAGAATTATCACCAAGATTATCTGGATAAAAACCCAGGTGGATATTGCCATATTGATCCTTCCCTTTTTGAATATGCAAAGAAAATAAACGCCAAGAAATAAGGTTTTTTTTCTCCCGAATACGGGAAATAATGCTAAAATATGTTAAATGTGATGAATGGTTACGATGATTTCGTAAGATGTTCTATTTTTGATTAAAATCCACTGCTATTAATTTTTTGTGGGAATCAAAAACCTGTTATTTAATGTATTATGAGATATTTCCTCCTGTTTGTAGGATTTGCCCTAGCTAACCTTGTCCATGCCCAAAACAATGCAGAAATCAAAGGAAGAGTCTTTGATGGCAATAAAAAACCATTAGAAAAGGCGACCGTATCCATTGTTTCCGAAAAGGATTCCTTGGTATTAAGTTATTCCCTGACAGATGATAAAGGAAACTTTGATTTCGTCAGGATCCCATCTCAAAAACCGATTATTCTCTATGTTTCCTATGTCAATAACCCCACCTATCAAAAGCCGCTTCAATTAAAAGCTGGAGAAAAACTGCAGTTGGATAGTATTATCATGGGCGGGAATATGATCGATGAGATCCTGATCACGGCGGTTCCACCCATCCGGTTGAATGGGGATACATTAGAATATAAAGCCGATTATTTCAAAACCAGACCAAATGCCACCGTGGAAGAGCTTTTGCAGATATTACCAGGTATTCAAGTGAATGCAGACGGGAGCATATTTTACCAAGGCCGTGAAGTATCGGGAATTCGAGTGAACAATAAGGATTTCTTTGTACAGGATATGAAGATTGCCACCAAAAATTTGGATGCATCCCTGATTGATGTGGTCCAGGTTATTAAAGACAAGGGAGAATCTAAGCGAGAAATATTAGATGATACCAACCTTCCCATAGTCATCAACCTCAAGATGAAGAAAGAGTTCCTTAAAGCGGATTTCGGAAAGTTTTATGGAGGTGCTGCCACCAGAGAGCGCTATGAATCGGGCGCTTTGATCAATACTTTCCGCGATACCCTGCAGATCAGTTTCATTGGCTTTGCCAATAATATTGGTCGATCAGGCTTTGATTATTCAGAATTGAGCCAATACGGAGGCTTAGGTCGGGGGGAGAATTCGAATTTTATGATGTATGGATCTGCCGGTCTAATGAACCAGATTTCTTCGGGTATAAATGTGAATTATGATATTGCCAAAAAGTTAAAGACGAATTTATATTATAATTTCGCAAAAGATGACCACCTTTTTGAACAAACGGATTTGAACAACCGTTTTTATGATGAGATTACAGATCGTTCTAGAAGTTCAGGCAATTCAGAATCCCATCAGATCAGACATGAAATGCGGGCTTTCGCCAGGTACCATGTGGATACTACGGCCCAGGTTTCCTTAGATCTTCGACTGAATACAGGAAGTAATAATTTTACCGGAAAAAATGAATCGGTTACCTGGCGTAATGAGAATGATCCTGTAAGGGACGTAAATACCTACAATCTTTCCAATAATAAAAACATTAATTTTAACTATCGGGTAAATGCTGAAAAGCGGTTGCAAAATAAAATGCTTCTTTCTGTAGAGCATCAATATTCCAGAATTAATCAAGATATATTCCGAAATAATGATAACTGGAATAGGTACTATTTATTAGGCGATAGCATTGTGGATCAAACAGAGCGATCGAATGTCGTATCTTATACCCAAAACTTAAAGAATAGGATCAGCCTACAGGTTCCATTGAATAAAGACTTTAATTTTGATGTATTTGCGCAGTTTAATGTGGATGAAGAGGAACAGCTGGAGGAACTGTTGAATCGGTTGAATAATACGGAGTTTGTAAATAGGGACGATGTGGCCAATAATAAGAATATCCGGAATACGCGTATGATATTAGGAACCAGCTGGAATATTAAAGTGATAAAAGACTTTCCGATTTCCTTTGCATTGACCTATCAAAATTTAGCGAATAGATTTGAATATTTTGATAAATTACCAAGTAAAAATGAAGCAAAAGGCTATTTTTTACCTAATGTAAACCTGGCATATAAGGGGTTGTCAGCCAGTTATTCCCGATCTGTAAATCCGCCTTCTTTTAGTCAGATAATTGTGCTGAACAATGATATGGCCCCTACGGTAATGGTTTATGCCAGTCCTTACTTTGAAAATGTGATTAGGAATGATTTTTCATTAAGGTATTATAAGAGTTTCACAAAATCCAAAACGTATATCAATGCTAGTGTAAGCTATGGTGTATCAGACAATAGTATTATTTCAGACCAATATTACAATGTAGCTGACGGGACTTCCAGCCGCCAAAATATCCAGGCCAGTGATATTGGAAGTCTTTTTTGGAATGGTAGTCTATCCCAAACTTTTCTACAGAATAAAACTTGGAGATTGGCGGCATCGATAAATGGGTACTTTTCGATGAGCGATCGATATGCTCGGATCAATGGCGAAGAGAATATGGGAAAAAATAGTTTTGGAAATATTTCTGGAAATATCACTTTCAGCTATAAAGATAATTTGACCATAAGTCCAAATTATAATTATTCGAGAAATGGTGTAGAATATAAGGATGACTCTCCAAACTTCAGGTCGGTAAATAATATCACCCATAATTTTGGTTCTAGTATTTTAGTGAACAATATCAAGAAATTCAGGTTAGAGGGTTCCTATACCTTAAGTAACCTCGTGACTGGAATCGACAATAAAAGAGGAAATAGACACTTGGTAAATGCTTCTGTATATTATCCAGTTCTTGGAAAGGGGGAGTTGAAGTTTTCCGTATTTGATCTTTTGAATCAACGTGTTTACAATAATTATTATGCGAGTGGGAATTCGAATGGTTTTAGGACAAGTGTAAATCTTAGGCAATATTTTATGTTAGGAATGGTATATAAATTTTTGAATACAGGGGATAAGAAATAAGGTAGCTTCGGAGTGAAAGTAAGGTGAAAGTAACCTAAAAGTATGCTTTCAGTATGTTAAGCATGCTAAAACACGGTTTAAGGATGCTTTAACCGTGGTTTTAGGACGAATACATAGGAAAACATTAGGAAAAACGTGGATTATTAAATATGTATTATTAAAATCCTGTATTAGAAAGGGTGTATCAAATTAAAGATACACCCTTTTATTTAATAAAAAATTCGTTAATTACACCTATATTTTTATTGTATAAATAAATTATACATTTTTATCATATCTGATTTTAATTAATTAAAAAGAAAATAATTGTAATTATTTGCTGGTTACGTAATTTAAATAGTAAATTTCGCCTGTTTTCATGAAAAATTATAATACTTATTCTGAAAAAGAACTTCAAAATGCTATTGCTGAAGGCGATTTACAAGCTTTTAATGAATTCTATAATCGTTATGTTGATAATTTGATTCATTTTGTCCATGGTAAA
The DNA here is from genome assembly GCF_004526235.1 of Sphingobacterium sp. CZ-2. Classification (GTDB taxonomy): domain Bacteria; phylum Bacteroidota; class Bacteroidia; order Sphingobacteriales; family Sphingobacteriaceae; genus Sphingobacterium; species Sphingobacterium tenebrionis. The sequence goes on from NZ_CP038159.1 coordinate 2,864,773, forward strand.
TTGGACGATTTAGAAGAAAGCAAAGATATTGTACAGGAAATTTTTGTAACAATATGGCGTGAAAAAGAAGCGATCACATTGATTAATTCCATATCCTCCTATTTATATAGAATAGCCATCAATAAAAGTTTGAATATTTTTAGAAGAGGTAAAATAGAAGCCAAATATATTGCCTCACTTGGCGATTATTTGGCTAACCAACAGGTTACTCTTGAAGAAATTAGCTTGGAGGAGGAACAAGAGAAAACCTTGCAAAACGCTTTAAAAGAACTACCTGAAAAAATGAGACTTATTTTTGAATTAAGATATTATAAAGGTAAGAGTAATCAAGAAATTGCTGATTTATTGAATATATCTATTCAAACGGTTTCCACACAAATGAAAAGAGCCTTGAAAACTATCCGTAAGCATACTCAGATATTGGTTTTTATGGCTATTCTTATTAATTTATAATTTTTTTTACATCTACTGTACCCTCTCTTTATAACATGTGTGTCCTAATGTAAAGAGACCTAAAAATCCTCTACCTATCATGGATGATAATTTTAATAAAGCTGAAGACCTATTAAGGAGGTTTCAGAATGGAACGTCCTCATTAGAGGAAGAAGAGTTAATTAAAAGCTGGTTTTCAGATTTCAAATTTGAAAACCAAGATCAATCAATAATCAACTATGATAAAGAGGTTCTTTTTCAACGGATTTTGATTCGCCTCGCTGAAACCGAAACACCGGTAAGGAAATATAAGCATATTTGGTGGTCAATAGCCGCCGCGGCAATTATGATTTTCGCATTTACCGTTTACCAATGGACTAATCATCAAAGAATGGGAGATCCTGTGGTGCAAACTCTAGAGAACGATGTATTACCAGGTAAAGATGAAGCAACTATGGTGCTGGCAGATGGAAGGGAAATTGAGTTGAATGCTAATGGTCTCAAGGAAGAATCAACGTATGGAGTAAAGGTGGATGAAAAATTAGGGATCATATCCTTTTTGAATCCGAAAAAGAAACTTACAACCAAATTAGAATACCACACCATTAAAACTGGATATGCTGGACAATATACGGTCATCCTGCCTGATGGTAGTAAAGTAAAATTAAACTCCAATTCCTCTATTCGTTTTCCTATTGAGTTTGGTCGAGAACGAAATGTCGAAATGGTGGGAGAGGCGTTTTTTGAAGTGGCTAAGGATGAGAATAAAAAATTTACTGTTGATGCAGGATATCAACAGATAGAAGTTTTAGGGACTCAATTTAATATTAAATCCTACCCAGAAGAATATGAAACAACTACAGCTTTAGTCTCGGGAAGTTTAAGGGTGAGATCAAGTAATAAGAATGATATTAATGAATTTATCCTAAAGCCTGGAGAACTGGTGAAAAATGGAAAAGGAAAACAATTGATAGTTGATAAAAGTGATTCGAACAAAGAAAAAGCTTGGGAACAGGGTGAATTTTTCTTTGACGGTGAAAACCTACAGGAGGTATTGAGCACGGTTGCTCGGTGGTATAATGTGAAAATAATTTATGAATATCAGCCTTCGCCAGATACAGAATATGGCGGTATCATATCCAGAAACAAAAGATTATCAACGGTATTAAAACTGTTGGAAGATAAGGAAAATGTAAATTTTGAAATCAAAGGAAAGGAGGTCATCGTTAAAAAAAGATTTAAATAAATTACTTAAAAAATATTAAACCTAAGCGTATTACTTAACTAACCTTATTAATTCATGGATTTGAAAACATTCCTACGATTAAAGAGGGGTAAACAGGACAATAACCTACCAAACCAATGGCGAAATATTCCTAAATATTGTGTCCTATTATCCTTATTAGCAACGGCAGAGCTAAGTTTTGCATCTGTACAACAGATTCGCATTAATAAAAAAAATGCCAAGATTGAAGAAGTTTTGATTGAATTGAGAAAGCAATCAAATATTGACTTTTTTTATAATAAGGGTGATTTATCTAAAGAAAATCCCCTAAACTTAAATTTGAACAATGTAAGTCTTGAAACAGCCTTAAGTAAACTTTTGGAAAACACAGGGTTAACGTATGCGATAAAAGATGGTATCGTTGTTCTCAGTCCCAAAGAATCTAAACAGCAGAATATAACCGGCCGAGTGGTCAACCAGCAGGGCGAAGGGATTGCAAATGTTTCTATCACAGCGATAAACCGAACTACGAAATCGACCTCTATTGGGGCGCAGACTAAAGCTGATGGATCCTTTTTAATTCCTGTTTCGAATCTTCAAGACACCTTGACTTTTTCAAGTGTGGGTTATGAATCTCGTACAATTGCGCTCAATGGGCGGAAGACGCTAGAAGTGGTGTTGAAACAAAAGGTTCAGGAACTGGAAGACGTAATTGTTACTGGTATATACGAACGTAAAGCCGAAAGCTTTACAGGATCTTCCATGACGATCAAAAAGGAGGATATTAAAAGGATGGGAAGTACAAACGTATTTCAATCTTTAAAAAATATATCGCCAAGTATGTTCTTGGATAATTTTGACATGGGGTCTAATCCTAATACATTACCCGATCTACAAATCCGTGGTAATGGAAGTCTGCCTATAACCGAAGATTTAACTTCAGGATTGAAAGGTAATTATTTGAAATCTCCATCGCAGCCTTTGTTTATTTTGGATGGTTTTGAAGCCTCAGTTGAACGAATTTTCGATTTGGATATCAATCGAATAGAAAGCGTAACGATTCTGAAGGATGCCGCTTCTAAGGCTATTTATGGGTCGAAAGCAGCCAATGGGGTCATCATTATTGAGACCACTAAAATGGTTGGTTCGAAACCTATTATCAATTATAACATGAGTGTGAATGTGGAACTTCCGGATTTGACCAGTTATAATTTGACTAATTCAAGGGAAAAGTTGCAGGCAGAGATTATTGATGGCATGTACAGTCCTAATTCTACTTATAATGAAGCCGATTATTATATTCAAATGCAAAAATTGTATAATACCCGTAAGAAATTAGTAGAGGAGGGATTAGATACTTATTGGTTGGCAAAACCATTGCAAAATGGTGTAGGAAATAGACATTCCTTAAGTGCCGAATTAGGATCAGAGGATCTTCGAGTATTAACTGATTTTACCTTCAATAATGTTTCAGGAGCCATGATTGGCTCTGGAAGAAAGAATATAGGTGGAAATATCTCTGCATCCTACCGATTGAATAAATTTCTATTTAGAAATGTAGCATCTTTTACATCTAATAAATCGAATGAATCTCCTTATGGTGATTTTTCAGAATATGTAAAAATGAATCCATATTGGCGTGCGGTAAATGAAGACGGAACTATTCCATTTTATGCAGAAGTATTCAATTCCTCGAACATTACGAATCCGCTGTACAATTCCCAATTGAACATTAAAAATACAGACAGCTATTTAAATTTTACGAACAATTTATACTTGGAATGGATGCCAATCGAGGGGTTAAGGTCGACCGCACGGATTGGGATTGATACAAAGACTTCGGATGCGGATGAATTCTATCCTGGAAAGCACACCAAATTTGCACTTTATACAGATGAAGTCACGATCAATAGGAAAGGTTCTTACCAAGTAAATAATGGTAAAAGCACCTATCTATCTGGAGATTTAAACATAAATTATAGTAAGCAGATTGAAAAGAATTATTTCTTTGGGAACTTAGGCTATAATGTAAGTGAAAAAAAATTTGCTGAGCGGGTATATTTTGCAGAAGGTTTTCCAAGTGACCGTTTGCAGGATATCATTTTTGCTAGAAACTATGCCATAGATACAAGACCTTCTGGCTTGGATGGAATTACTCGAGATATGGGTTTCTTGGCTGCTTTTTCTTATATGTGGGATAATAGATTCATATCTGATTTTACCTATAGGGCAAATGCCTCTTCTCAGTTTGGGGCAGATCGTCGATGGGCCTCTTTTTGGTCTGTGGGCTTAGGATGGAACTTACATAATGAGCAATGGTTAAAATCATTAGGCTATGTGGATTTATTCCGTATTCGCGGATCGGCTGGACAAACAGGAAATCAAAATTTTAATTCCAATGCTTCTATTGCGACTTATAAATATGCGTTGGAAGCCTATTACAATGGTTTTCCTGGATCAGAATTATTCAACATGGTCAATCCAGGTTTACAATGGGAATCATCAAAGGATTACAATGCTGGTCTGGATTTGAAGGTAGGACCTGTAGGTATTAGAGCCGATTATTATGTAAGGTATACCGAAAACCTGTTAGCAGATATTACACTTCCTAGTTCTACAGGTTTTGAATTGGTGAAGGATAATTTAGGAAAAATTAAAAATAATGGTCTCGAAATATATGCGAATTATACTGCTTGGCAAAGAGATAGAAATTTTCTCTCCTTACAATTTGGAATAGAAACCAATGAGAATAAAATTGTAGAATTATCCAATTCTATGAAAGCCTATAACGACCGTATGGATGCTTTGGCTGCAGATCGTGGAAATAATGTACCTATTAAGAAATATCAGGATGGTATGGCGATGGATGCGATTTGGGCAGTGCCTTCGTTAGGAATCGATCCAGCAACTGGTAATGAAATTTATATCAGAAAGGATGGAAATACCACGTACAGTTGGAATGCTTCTGATATGATTGTGGCAGGTATTGAACGTCCGAAATATCAAGGAACCTTTGGGATTCAAGGGGAGTTCAAAGGAGTTGGTCTTTCGGTTACAGCTCGCTATTTAGGTGGAGGACAATTATATAACCAAACCTTGGTTGATCGTGTAGAAAATGTAGATATGATGTATAATGTTGACCGCAGGGTGCTTACAGGTCGTTGGTTAGAGCCAGGTCAAAATGCATTATATAAGAGATTGGGAGAGTATAGTATCCCTTTGGAAAATGGATCTTTCACACCCGCACAAGAAATGACGAGGGCAACGACTCGTTTTGTTCAGGATCGTAAAGAGTTGGATATAGCATCCATTAACTTGTATTATGATTTTTACCAACATGCTTGGCTGAACAAACTAAAATTACAGCGTCTTAGAGCTTCATTCAATATGAATGATGTCGTTAAATTTTCGTCAATTGAGATCGAACGTGGTTTAACCTATCCATTTTCAAGAACAGTTTCTTTTTCACTAAATGCAACCTTTTAAGATCATGAAAAGAACATTAAAATTTTACGGTTTGAGTTTGGTCATTCTGCTTTCCTTACAATCTTGTGAGAAGTGGTTTGACGTTACAGCAAATAACCAGATAAAAGCGGAGGACCAATTCTCATCAGTGGATGGGTTTAAAGATGCTTTGATGGGCGTGTATTTGTCCATGGGAAATGGTGCAATTTATGGACTGAACACTTCCTATAATTTAGTAGATGTTTTGAGTCAGCAATATGCTGCATTTATTGCAGGAAATACGGAAGTTGGTGAAATACAGAAGTTTAATTATACCCATGTGTCTAGTGAAAGAAATATAAAAAACATGTGGGATAAGTATTACTTTTCCATAGCCAATATAAATAGCTTACTTGAACATATCGAGAAGAGTGAATTTGCTTGGTACCAAGGAGAGAAAGAGATCATCAAAGGAGAATTGTTAGGATTGCGTGCATTTCTTCATTTTGATTTATTACGCTTTTTTGGTCGATCAAATTATGCCAATAGACCAGATCTACAAGCTAGACTAACCATTCCTTATGCTTTAAAATATAGTAAGGATTATCCTGTCCAGTATTCCTATTCCGAAACATTTGAATTAATGGAAAAGGATATTGCAGAATCGTTGACCTTATTAAAATTTGATCCTATTTCGAAGGGAACTCTGATATCAAATGAAGCAATGTTGAATATTAACCGAGATGGATTTTATGATAAAAGGCAAAATAGGATGAATTATTATGCTGTCAAGGCATTGCAAGCACGAGTTTTCTCCTGGCAAGGAGGTGCAAAAATGAAGGATGCAGCTGAAGCAGCGGAAGAAGTGATCGCGGATTCTTACGCAAAATTATTAGGACAAAATGAATCTGTAAATCTAAACAAAACGATTGTACAAGAACAATTATTTGGTTTGAAGGTTAATAATTTACAAAACAGCCAATTTTATTTTGATGGCGATCTATTAACCAATCCTTTTGCATTAAGAATGCAGGGAGCGACAGTAGCTGAAGTTTACGAGACAGAAATTCCAGAAATTGGAGCGGCAGATATTCGTTTTAATACCTTGTTGATTAATGGAAATGCAGGATATGTGAGTTCTAAATTAGTTAATAGATCGATGAATGATTTGGATTTCAATGTGATTCCCTTAATCAAAATCCCTGAAATGTATTATATCGCATCGGAATACTATGCATCAAATAATCTTTCCAAAGCTATTCAATTATTAGAAAAGGTTAGAGAAAGTAGACGCATTGTGCAACCTTTGCCTGCTAATCTGAATTCGGAAACATTTTCCCAGGAATTGTTGAAGGAGTATCGTAAAGAGTATGTCGCCGAAGGACAGTTGTTTTTCTATTATAAGCGCTTGGGTTTACAACACATACCCAACTATTCGGCTTCTATTATTGCTGATGATAAAATATACATGTTGCCATTTCCACCTTCTGAAATTGAATTTGGAAACAGGGAACAATAATTCATCCTTTAAACAAGATAATTATGAAAGCTAAAATAATATCAATCTATAGTCTATTATTAGGTGGATTAATAGCGTTTTGGAGCTGTGAAAAATCAGAACCTACCGCATTTAATTCCAAAGCGGCCATCATATTTGATTATTCAAATTCCGTCGGGGCCAACAAGATAAATTTTTCCTTTCTGGGAAAGCCTGAGCAAATTGGAGAAATCCGAATTCCTGTCATTATTAATGGATTTCCGGAGGACAAGGATAGGGTTTTTGAAGTTAAAGTAATCACTGATACGATTACCAATGCGGAAAGTGCGGATTACCAGATTGAACAGGGAATAGTCCATGCTGGAAAAGTTAGGGACACATTGATTATAAAGGTTCCAAAAACTGAAAAGCTGGAAACAGAGGTTTTAAGATTGTTTCTTCAAGTAAAGGAATCGAACGATTTTGATGCAGGAATAATTGAACGTCAGTTTATCGAGGTTTCTTGGAGCAATCAAGCTATTATGCCTACATGGGGAGTGTATTTTAGAACATTTTTCTCTTCTGTAGGAAGTACTAAAGCCTATCGGATTTTTGTTGAAACCACAGGTTTGACCAATTTTGCGGCAGCAGATTTTAGGCCCTATGGTCAGGCTGGTGCAGAAGTGTTAGGTAAGAAATTCGGTGATTATATCAGGGCCTGGAATGCAGCAAATCCTAATGATATCCTAAAACACGATGATGGCACCCAAAAAGGAAATCCAATTGTCCCTAGGTATTAATTTCGAATTATTTACCAATAATTAAACGAAAATGAAAACTATAAAATATACATATAGCTTATTGATCAGCCTAGTTTTTTTGCTGTTTTTTGCTTCTTGCAAGGATGATCTAAGTAGCTTAGATACAAATAAATTGTCGGATATTAAGGTAGATACCGTAGGGCAAAGCACGCTATCCGTATTTCAATTTGATGAATTAGTTCTAGATCCAAAAATTTTAGGAATTGGTCCTAATGATCAGTTGACCTATGAATGGACGATAAATTTGGAGCCATGGTCTACAGAATATATTACCATAGGAACAGAGAAAAAACTGACTTATGAAGTAGGTTTTGTACCTACTAATCTTGACAGGTTGCATCAGATCGTTTTAAAGATTAAAGATGAAAAATCTGGGGTTACATATATTCAAGATTGGCCATTAATGATTCGGAATGGAATTGGTGAAGGATTGGTAATTGTGGAAACTTATGATAATCAAAATACCGATTTGAGCCATATTATGTCTCCTTTAGTGACACCTGATTTTAATCAGGAGAAAATACGGACTAAAATCTATTCAGCAGCTAACGGTACTACCATTCCTGGTTTAGTAAATTCTATGATTTATACAAAATTAGGATCCAATAATGTATTATTAGGGGGAACTTCTAACGCTATTTTTGCTATAAAAACATTGGATTATTCCTTGGGCGATCAAAATGAGAAATTATTTTATGCACCTCAAGATAGCTATGGGCCAGAAAAGCTAGTAAATTTCGTGCAGAACGAGATTATGATCCATAAGGGAAAATTATATGCGAATTGGTTGCAGATTTCAAAATTTGGGTTGCCTTTCCCAAATAATTACAATATCCCAACTATTTTAGGAATAAATAACCGCTATGATTATCCAAATATTTCCTTAAACTTTTATAGTGAGGAAAAGGGTCATTTTGCCTATCAATATTCCTTTGCTACCTATGGTGATCGTGGTATGCGACCAGTTCCAGCTGCTACTGTACCTTTTAATCCAAATGATCTTCCAAATAAACAGAATATTGCGGCAGGAATAAGTAACCAAGGTGAATTTATTCATATCCTTAAAGATAAATCTACACAGAAATATGGATTATATATATTAAGTGCAGGAGGATATGATAGTGAAAATTGGGTTCCAACTCCATCTGTTCCAAAGAAATTTATGGACCTGTCCAATGCGCCAGAAATAGACCAAGCCATAAAATTTTTGATATTAGATAATCAGCAAGTGATTTTATATGCTACTAAGACCAAAATTTATGCAATCATGTATTCTGCATTAAATCCTGCCTATGGCTTGCGATATACGGTATCATCCGGAGAAGAGATCACTGCTTTAAGTGTCTATTTACAAGCTGATTATCCAATGGTTAATCGGGAGAATTTCTCAAGAAATGGCAAGCAACTGATTTTAGGAACTTATAATGGTACCGAAGGTAAAGTACATGTTCTTCCACTGATTAATGAGGGAGTGGCAAATATCGATCAGGCGAACATTAAAACATATAATGGTTTCGGAAAAATATTATTTACCATAACACAACTTTAAACCAGATAGCCCCTTAGGCAAAAATCTTTGGGGCTTTCATTTTTGATATTATGAGGAAAATTTTAAAGATCGCACGATTAGAATTGAACATTCTGTTCTATTCGCCAGTGGCCTGGGTCGTCATGATCATTTTTTTGATCCAATGTGGAATATCCATTATGGATCTTATACAAGTGAAGGAAAGTGACCAACAATTAGATAAAGTAATACAGTCTGTTACGATTGATGTTTTCTCAGGTAATAAAGGGTTTTTTCATTCTGTTCTTAAATACACTTACCTATATATCCCTTTACTAACTATGGGTATAATAAGTAGAGAATTAAGTTCAGGTTCTATAAAATTACTACAATCATCACCTGTTACCAACTTTCAAATCGTGATTGGTAAATATTTGGCCTTACTTGGCTTCGGCTTGTTTTTCATCCTGGTTATTTTCGGAATTGGATTTACAGCCAGCCGTTTGATTGATAATTTTGATTGGGGTATCCTCTTGGCTGGTATGGTAGGAGTCTATTTGTTAATTGCTGCATATGCTGCGATTGGTTTATTCATGTCCAGTTTAACATCCTATCAGGTCGTTGCGGCGATCAGTACGTTAGCTATTTTCGCTGGATTGAATTTTATTGGTGAAATAGGGAAAGGAAATGAATTTGTTAGAGAAATCACTTATTGGTTATCCTTGCAAGGACGGACTGACCATTTTATAAATGGGATGCTTTCCAGCCAAAATATAAGTTATTTTGTTTTGGTAATTACTCTCTTTTTAGGTGTTACAATCATGCGATTGAATGATGGTCGTGTGATCCGTTCTGAATTGCAAAAAGCGGTGCGTTATATCTTATTAATAGCGTTGATATTATCTGTAGGATATTTTACTTCTAGGCCTACAAATTGGCATTTTTGGGATTTGAGTAGATTTGAAGCGAATACATTAACCCCAAATAGTAAAGAGGTCATCTCCCATTTGAATCAAAAGTTAAAAATGAAGAATTATGCAAATATTCTTCATCCACATGGAAGATTGGGGACACCGAAATGGCGGAAATTTGATTTGAAGCAATTTGATATGTATACCCGGTATATTCCAGAAATGGAAATGGAATACATTTATTACTATGATTATGTGCCTTTATATGCGGATAGTTCTATCAATTTATTGGAAAAGGCTCAAAAAGCAGCACTTGCCCATGAAATCGATTTTGACCAATTATTATCGCCTGAGGAAATCAAAAAACAGATCGATTTATCTCCCGAAAGAAATGCTTACGTTAGATTCATCCATCATGGTAAGGATAGTGTTGCTTTAAGAATGTTCATGGATGCTACTGGTTATCCAAACGAATCTGAAATCACCTCTGCCTTAAAACGGTTATATACTAAAGTTCCGATTGTTGGTATACTTAAGGGGCATGATGAACGAAGTGTAACCAAGATAGGTGATAAGGCATACAATACCATTACCACTGAAATTGGCCAAAGAGCTGCCTTGGTGAATAATGGATTTGATGTTAAAGAATTAGTAGCTAATCAAATCGATAGTTTGGGTGGAAAGTTGGCGGTGTTAGTTATTGCCGACCCATTTACTTCTTATTCTGATGTCGAACTCGCAGCTATCCATCGATATATTGACCAAGGAGGTAATCTGTTACTATCCATTGAGCCTGGCAAGGAAGCTTTAGTTAATCCAATACTAAAGAACATTCCGGCAAAATTTGAATCTTTCCAATTATATCAAAAAACAAAGGATTTGGAAGCAAATGTTCTCGTCGGGCGGGCAGCTAATAATGAGTTAAGTAAAAGTTTTTATGATAATCCCAACGCCGTATTGTCATTCGCAGGAAGCACTGCTGTCCGCATGGATAGTAACTTGAATGGTTATAAAAATGAAGAATTGGTTATGAGTGGAAAAAGTCAGGTATGGAAAGGTAGATTAGCGATTGATACCGTTTTCCAGAAATCTGATTCTATACCTTATATCCTAGCTACTGCTTTATCTAAAAAAGTGAATGATAAGGTACAAAAGATTGCTTTGTTTGCAGATGCTGACTTCATGAGCAATGCAGAATTAGGCCGCTTCAATCTAAGAAATGACAATGGTGGTTTTACCATTAAATTATTTAAATGGTTCTCTGATGGAGAGTTTCCAGTAAATACCAAAAGACCTGAATCGATCGATAATAAAATTTTAGTGGAAGCTGGAACATTAAACAGCATAAAATATATCTGGGTATTCATTCTCCCAATCGTTATCGCTTTGGTAGGAGGTTATTTATTATTTAGCAGAAAAAGAAAGTAAAAAATGAGTACGAGTATAGCAACAATAAAATCATTGTCCCATAGATATTCAAGAGATTGGGCAATTCGTAATATTAACTTTGAGGTTACTGAGAAAGGGATTCTTGGACTATTGGGTTCAAATGGTGCAGGTAAATCAACCACGATGAATATTCTTTGTGGGGTAATCAACCAAACGGAAGGAGAGGCCTTAATTGATGGAATAAATATTAGACAGCACCCGGTGGCGGCGAAACGTTTAATCGGTTTTTTACCTCAAAAGGCACCTCTCCATTTTGAATTGACCGTGGATGAATATTTAACCTATTGTGCCAACCTGAGGGATATTCCTTCACAAGATATCCCAGAAGCTGTGGAAGTAGCCAAAAAGAAATGTGGTATTAGCCACTTTAGTAATAGATTGATCAGTAATCTTTCTGGAGGTTATCAACAACGTGTGGGGATTGCCCAAGCAATCATTCATAATCCAAAATTGGTGGTGTTGGACGAGCCTACTAATGGTTTGGATCCAAATCAAATATTGGAGGTAAGAAAGTTGATAAAAGAAATAGGTGAAGAACGTTCGGTCATTCTTTCTACACATATTCTTAGTGAAGTTCAAGCCACCTGCGATAGGATCATCATGATTGAACATGGAGAAGTGGTATTTGCGGATACGATGAATGCGTTTAACAATTATATTGAGCCCAATTCATTAATGCTCCATTTAAGCCATGCTCCAGATAAAAAGGAATTGGAGGATTTGGCATTCATAGATCGCATTGAGGAAGTAGAAATAGGACAGTATCGTGTGTTTTTCAACGATCCAAACCAGGTAACTCAAAAATTAATTCAACTAAGTGCCGACAAGGGCTGGGGGTTAGCGGAGATCTATTTAGAAAAAAGTTCGTTGGATGGGGTTTTTGCACAATTGTCGGCAAATACTAAAGGAAGGGAATAGCATGCGAAAAATCATAAAAATTGCACGCTTAGAATTAAGCATTCTATTTTATTCGCCAATAGCATGGATTATTCTGGTCATCCTTTTTTTGCAAGGAGGATTAGCCTATTTTGATATGCTTTATAGTCAGGAAACTCAGCAACAACTAGATAGGGATTTAAGTGTCTTGACTCGCGTCATGTTTGCTGGAGAAAAGGGGATGTTCTCCACGCTTATAGAATACCTTTATTTATATATTCCATTATTGACCATGGGTATCTTCAGTAGGGAGTATGTTAGTGGTTCAATTAAATTGTTGCAGTCCTCGCCTGTTACAGCTACACAAATTGTTTTAGGTAAATATCTTTCCATTGTTATCTATGCCTTTATTGCAGTAGGTGTGCTGGGTCTATATGCGGTTTCAGCCTATTTTTCTATTGAGCATATGGATGTTAAATTTGTGCTATTTGGACTATTGGCTCTTTTTCTTTTAATATGTACATATTCTGCTATTGGTCTGTTTATGTCCAGTTTAACTTCCTATCAGATTGTAGCAGCCATTAGTACTTTAGCTTTACTTGCGTTTTTAAATTATGCTCAAATCCTTGGAGCGAAATACGATGGCTTTCGTGAGATTACGCATTGGTTATCCGTAGGAGGTAGGGCAGAGGAAATAGTGAATGGATTGTTAACAACTAGGGAGATTGCTTATTTCTTGCTGATCATTTCATTCTTTCTCATGGTCACAATTCTCCGAATTGTTCAGGAAAGATCAGGTACGAAACCTATAATTAAGGCATTACAATACTTGGCTTTAGCAGTTGTACTTTTAGGAATTGGATATATAACCTCTCTTATTCGTTTTACGGGTTATTATGATACTACTCAAATTAAGGATAGAACCATATCAGCATATGGACAATCAATAGCCTCAAGAATAGATGGGCCTATAAAGTTGGTTACTTATATCAATGTCTTAGATCGAAGAGCAGAATATGCTTCACCAAAAAATCGTATAAATGATTTAGCAAATTTTGAATCTATTAATAGGTTTATTCCTCAGCTGGAGATGGATTATGTCTCTTACTATGATAGTATACCATATTTAAAATTGGATTCAAATGAAACTTTTTTGAGCAAATCTGAAAAGGCTGCGGATGCCCTAGGGATAAATTTCAAGAAATTATTGACCCCGGAGGATATGAAAAAATTCCCCGAAGTTGCTCTTGAAAATAATACGTTGGTTAGATTTTTTGAATATAAAGGCAAGCGGGTTCCCTTACGCATGTTTGATGATATGTTTGTGTATCCAAAAGAAGGGGAAATCAATGCTTCCTTAGTAAGATTATTGGATGGGCCTGCAGTTCTTGGACTTTTATCTGGGAAAGGCGAGCGTGGAATTGATAATTATGGCAATGGGGAATACAGTATTCTTTTAAATGGTCAGACTGTTAGAGGCTCATTGATCAATAGAGGATATGAAATCCAGAAGTTGAATGCATCTTCCTTAGATGATTTTAAAGGTGTGGGCATTGTTATAGCCGACCCTAGAGAACCCTATACTACCGAAGAATTAAATTCGATTTTTCGTTATATAGAACGAGGAGGCAATATTTATTTATTAGCTGATCCACAGGGAAGTAAGGAATATCTGCAACCGATAGCAGAAAAATTGGGGCTGAAATTTATGGATGGCACTTTAATGCAGGATAGTGAAGATTATGATGTGGATCTTCTGCGTTTGTATCTCACGCCGGAAGCTGAGGAAAATGGATTTTTGTATTATGAAGGCGCAAAGTTGGTGATGAACAAAGCTATGGGAATTGAACCATTAACCGACAACAAGGGCTTTTCAAGGGTAGTATTGATGCGATCAGACGATAAAGATACTTGGAATAAATTGGGAACCTATGATCTGAATTTAAAGAAAGAGGTTTTTATGGAAGGGAAAGATGTTCGGGTTTCTGTTCCTACTGCGATGAAACTTTTGCGAAAGGTGAATGGAAAAGATCAACATGTTTTTGTATTCGGAGATGCTGATTTCATAAGTAACGCGGAACTTAACCGATTTAATATTAATTCTATTAATTCCCTAGTTGCGGGAAGAATCTTCAATACTATTAGAGATAGAAAAGCACAAGTTGGTGCGGAGAAAGATAAAGCGCCGGATGTGATCATTAAGTCAAGCCGGAAATCTATCAATACTCAAAAGTTAATTTATCTTTTGATAATACCAGTGCTAATTGCAGTGACAGCAGTTGTCGTGCTTAAACGCAGAAAAAGAAAATAATACTAACGTTTGTTGTTTGAGTTTAGTATGGAAAGGTCCTTCTTTATGTTGGGCCTTTCTTTGTTCTTATGGAGCTTTTTAGAAAGTGTTTCAGCTTCTGCTATCAATGTATCGATATATGCTGTCCGCTCATTCATCAGCTCCGGATGAAGCACAAAACCCAATTTGGTCCTATTGATGGACAAGCCAACTAGTAAGGCATTGATTCTATAAGCCAGGGTCTGGAAATGCTCAATCTCCTTTTTATGGAGTCTTCCTTGGATTGGATCTTTGGCAAACTGTTCCAAGGAATCATAACTTAGGGCCAATGCAGATTGGGTGAACTTTCTCACCAATCTCAAATCATAGTAACTCAGTTCCTGCACCTCATAACTCTCTTTGATCTTTTGGAAGAAATTCCGGAAGTGATCCAATAATCGGTTGGTCTGTTGCTCAATTGATCGATAATGATTGATCGGAATGGCCAGACATCCCAGTACAGCAAATATGGACCCCATTAAGGTAAAGGCAAATCTACTTCCCAGAATATCCTGAATAGTTCCTTCAAATGTATGTTGGCCGATCAGAATGGTAATCGTGATGAAAATAACACAGACCAAATAATTTGGTTTGTTGAACAATAAGAACAGGTAAAGGCAAAAGATCGCTATCCCCATTAGGATAGTGAAATCATTGATGATCAACAAAATCAAAAGGCTGATGGCTATTCCGATCAAAGAACCCACTATCCGTTGGTAATTTCTTTTTTGGGTAGTGGTAAAACTAGGTCTGGCCACCAAAATAATGGTCAGCAAGATCCAGGAAGCATACCTGTATTCTGGAAGCGCATAACCGATAACACCACCCAACATCAATAAAATTGACATCCGGACTGCATAAGAAAAAATCGGCGACTTGAAGTTGAAATTGTTAACAAGCGTTTTGAAATCACTATCTGGTGCCACAAAATCCTTAAAATTCTTACTTTCTACCCAGCTATGATCCGCATCCAAAACCTCCTCCTTGATGTCATGTAGGATATTTGCGATCTGTCCTAATTGCTTGGCAATGGAAATGATCAATTCTTTTCGGTGAAAATCAGCAATGAATTGGTCAACTTCTAGTTGTACCATGATTTTCTCAAACTCTTTCTTCCTTTTCAGATTGGAAGACTTTGATTTTTTTAAATAATTCAATTCTGCAGTTTCCTTGGATAGGATGGCCAAGGCACGACGGATAAGGGATAAGGTATTGCCTGATTTCAGAAGCTCCCGGATCCTTTCATAATCCTGATCTACCGCCATTAACAATTCGTAGAGATCAATGAGTTTATAGAGCTTGGCAAGCCATATTTTGGTCCGAAGATCTTTTTCAGAATGGAGGTTCTTGTTCCTCAGCAATAAGGACCGTACAGCTTCCAGTTGATCAGAAACTTTGATCTGTAAAGCACTGAGTTGTTTATAGGTTTTGGGAAGTGGAATTTCTTCGTTGTAACAGTCGATCTTTAACCGGATGAGTTGGGATAAACTCGTGATACCCGATTGCACCGCAAATCTGAGGGAACGATAAGGAAATAGATAGACCTGCAGTAAACTCAGGATATAAAAACAGATGGCTCCTGCAGTAACTGAAAGACTGAATATTAGAGGATCTTCAGGCCGTAAGCCAATGGTAAAGCTGGCTACGATCAATCCGAGATTCCCAATGAAATTGATCCGGAACCCTAATAAAGCTATAAAAGTGTAAACAAAACCAAAAATTCCTAACAAGAGAACAATGATAGGAGAATGGTTTGCCAATGCCAGGGAGATACTGATCGAGGTAATGGCAAAAACCGGGATACAGTAAGCAAATGATGTCCACTTATCTTTTTTTGTTCCTGGCAGATCGGTTAAACAGGCGAGTAGAACCCCAACAGCAAAAGCAATGGCGACATGCCCATCAAATAGGTAAAAAACAAATAAAGAAGGGATAAGGATAATCAAGATATTGCGTAATGCATCAAAGCTCGATTCGGTTTTTAAGAAAGAAGATATTTTAGAAAATACGCTCGTTGCCAAATTATATAAGGATATCTATTGTTTTGTGGCTGCAAAAATACGAAAAAATAAAATAGCAGGAATTATATGCGGTGTAATATATTTATCATAAAATATTATTTTGATGGAGAGGGGTATTGGTGCCCTCTATGTCATGAGGCTAAGGCTTTTCCCTTCGTTTAGAGAATTTTGTTCGGAGTGAGATAGACTATTTTTAGAATGAGTACAGTAAAATTGTTTTAGAATAAATACTCTTCTTCTATGAAAATAAATTAACATTTTTTTAAGATAATTTAGAGTTCAAAATTGTAATTTTATACTGAATCATTAACCATTCAATATATTAGCTGTTTTCAACGAAAAGGAAGGATCGAAAAATTTTACGGATAGGAGGGACAATATTCTGTTTTATACGTCTATATAAACAGAATGTGCTAGGAGAGGTAAAATATATCGAAAACCTTACAATCAAATAAGAAAAAACCTAATTACATTTGAGAAATGAATTATTAATCTAATAAAACCAGTACAATTTAATATGAAAAAAAGTGTTATCTCACTTGGGATTTTAGCTGCGGCTCTATCATTTTCACAAGTGCAAGCTCAAATTGTGAAACAGAAGGGTATTACCCAGGAGGAATTAGTAAGACAAATCAATGAAATTGCTAAAGAAAAGGATACGAAAGTTCGTGATGCTGCTTTAACAAAAGAAGCAGAAGCAATGATGGCTAGTAAAAATGAAGAATTTGCTGGCATGGCTAGCTCTTTATTCCGCTTTATAGGTAATGCTGATAAAGCAGAAGAGGCTGATAAATCCCTGATAAAGCGTTTTCCTAAAGGTTCTAAAGCAAGACTAGATGCTTACAATGCCATCTTCAAAACAGAAGGTATTACAGCTGTAGAATTGGAGAAACAATTGGCTGCTTGGGAAAAGAAATTCCCAGCAAAATCCTTTAAAGAAGAAAATAGAGCTATCTATGCACAAGGAAAATCCAGATTAGCAGGTCTATACTTTAAAGAAAAGAATGCTGCAAAAGCGAATGAAATTCTTCAATCGTTAAAATCTGAAGCAGCGTATGCGCAATTAGCGAGTTCCGTAGCCAGTGGATTGGTTAGGGAAAAGGATTATACCAATGCTGAACCAATTTTAGCAGACATCTATCAAGCATCTTATGATGCTTACAACTCTGCTGATGATAAAGTTAAATCTAGTCCTACAGCGAGAGCATATCCTACGATTGCAGGAAACTATGCACCTGCTTTGATCAATGGAGGGAATGCAGAAAAAGGTCTTCAGGTGTATGAAGGTCTATTTAAGGTTGATCCTTATTATTCTTCTGCTCCAGTTTATGTATTGGGTTATGCAGATGGTATCCGTAAGACAGGAAGAGACCTGGATGCCTTTTTGTTTATTGATAATGCGTTGATCCAAAATGGTAAAAATGATGGTTTGATAAAGGTTCAAAAAGAACTTTATGAAAAATTGAATGGAGCGAATGCTAATTTCGATAATTACCTAGCCTCTGTTGACAAAAAAGGTGAAGAAGCCATGATTGCCAAATATAAAGGGGAAATGATCAAAAAAGAAGCACCTTTGTTCTCTTTGGTGGATCGCGACGGTAAAACAGTTTCTTTGGTAGATTATAAAGGAAAAGTGGTTATCTTAGATTTCTGGGCAACTTGGTGTGGTCCATGTATCAATTCATTCCCAGGCATGCAGGCTTCTGTAAACAAGTATAAAGACGATAAGGATGTGGTGTTCTTGTTTATTGATACTTGGCAACGTGAAGAAAACTATAAAGATTTAGTGAACGATTTTATCAAGAAGAACAATTATACTTTCCATGTACTTTTCGATGAAATGAAGGATAGGGAGAAGGCTACAGTGACAGCTTATGAGGTAAAAGGAATTCCTCATAAAGTGGTTATAGATAAAGAAGGCTTCATCCGTTTTGAATCTTCAGGTTCATCTTCAGAAGTGGACAAAATCGTTAAAGAAATGAGTGTTAAGATTGATTTAGCTAAGAACGCGAAATAATCCATAATCTCAAGATATAGTAAAGGAGCGTTGAAATTTCAACGCTCCTTTTGTTTTTCAATAGTAGAATGAAATACCTTGAATATTCTTTATAAGAATGGTTTTATAGAGCTTTTGCACCAGCAGAAGCCACCTCATGATCATCTTCCACAGTACTTCCACTCACGCCGATTGCCCCAATGATAGTGCCGTTGTTATCCTTGATGACAACACCTCCAGGAAAGGTAATCAGTCCATGGTTGGAATGTTCGATATTGTAAAGGGCTCCACCTGGTTGTGATAATTTTCCTATCTCCCCTGTATCCATATTGAAATACCTGGCCGTTCTAGCCTTTTTCTGAGAAATATCAATGGATCCTAACCAAGCATCGTCCATCTTGTTAAAAGCCACTAGATTGGTTCCTGCATCCACCACTGCAATATTCATTTTCACGCCTAATTCTTCCGATTTCTTAATGGCTGCATCAATTATTTGACGAGCTTGATGTAATGTGATGTTACTCATAGATATAATTTTTTAAGTTTATAAGTTAAAGTTATTACATAATTTTACCTCACACTAAAAGGATAGTCTCAAAGAATAAGACAATAGTTTCAGAAATATTTGAATATCTTCGTATTATAAATCCACGGAATCTATCCATAATACCCTATGAATTACACGGTTGAACTTCTTTCTTTACAAACTCCGGAACACCTTCGTTCTGGACAGGAGCATCAAAACCGGTTTGACTGTGGTGATTTTGAGATCAATATTTTTGAGACTTTCCAATCTTCCCTTAAAGTGAAGATAGTATATCCCGGACTGACCATTTCAAGTATGATCAGGGGAAAGAAAACGATCTATACCAATGCAGGTGAGCGTTTTGAATTCCAGCCGGGCACCTCGCTAGTCCTTCCTGAAGGAGAGACGATTTACGCTGATTTTCCGGAGGCAGATGCCAAAAATCCGGTGCAATGTGCGACCATCCTGATCCCGCAAGCTACGTTGGAGAAACAATTGAAATACCTGAATAAAAACTATAAGGAAAATGGCCCTTGGGAGGTGGATTTCAGGCATTTTCATTTCAATAACAATGTAGGTCTTGTCAGATCTTTTAATGAATTATTACAGGCCATCAATCAAGAAAAGAATAATTACCCGCTTTTTGATCTCATACTTAAATCCCTTTTCGTCAGGTTGATCACTGCTCAACAGGAGCATATACAGGTACACGAATTAGGGAAATACCAGCAACAGTTTCTAGATGTCAAAAATTATATCAAGGAACACTTGCATCTTGCAATCAGTACCGAACAACTGATGGATATTGCTAATTGCAGTAAAAGTACCTTGTTTCGGATTTTTGATGCTTATACAGGTAAAACACCTGGGCAATATATTATGCAGGAAAGATTGGCAAAGGCCTGCAATATGCTGCTGCAAGGAGAATTGTCTATTGCAGAAGTTGGATATAGGTCGGGATTTAATTCATCAAGTTATTTTGTTAAACAATTTAGGGCGATGTATCAGTGCACGCCAGGGGAATACGTTAAAAAATTCTGTTAACTGGAAAAATATAATTTTGATAATTTAATTCCAGAAGACTATATTCGTATAACCTAACTAATTGTTAATGAAAAATCTTCCATTATTATTATGGATGATATTTGTTTTTCAGGTTACTGCCTATTCGCAGGATACCTTGAAAGTTCCAGGAGCCAATGACATTCGTATTGTTCAATATCTAGGAGAATATGTAGATTGTAGTGGAAGGGAAAGGGCGATACAGGTTGTTGAGAAATGGAAGCAAGGCAAATTTCAGCCTATGCCAGCAGGTTCAGTTGTAAATCGTGGAATCACGGATTGTACCCACTGGTTTTCCATTAGCATTTCCAACCAGTCTAAATACCGGGAGAACTATTTATGGAGTTTCTACAATGATGGTATTAAATTCAGCCTATTTGAGATGGCTGATTCCTCCAATTTCCTCATATCGAGAAGGGACCAATCCCATTTTATGAAATTGACGGACCGAGAAGTGCCCTTAAGGTCGGTAAGTTTTGAAATACCACTGGAAGCAGGCGAGACCAAAAGTTTTTTGCTAAAAACAGAAGTATTTGGACGGAAAACGCTGTATTTTCCCACCGATATCAGTACCAAAAGTGATATTTTAACCTATGAGTTAGGTTTATCTTTTTTATTGGGAAGGTATTATGGCTTTTTCTTCTTTGCCATGCTTTTTAACTTATTCCTCTTCATCATTCTGAAGAAACGCTTCTATGGCATGATGTTAGGCTACATCAGTTGCCTCGTGGCTTTTAATACAGTGGAGTACCTACATGATGTCTACCTCATCCCTTCTTTTATTTATGAAGGCTGGGCTAGGATCCCAAAATTAAGCTTCCTTGCTTTGACCTTATATTTCAACGTACATGTGTTTATTGCTTTTGTTCAACAGGATAAGTTTTTGCCCAATTATAGCCATCGTTTGAAACTGCTAAATCGGGTAGCGCTCATAGCGGTCTTTTTTTATTTATTGTTGAATTTGCTGCTGCCTCAACATTCCCAAATACTGGAATATTTCCAATACTTTTTTGTTGCGGTGCTGTTGATGCAAACTTTTGGACTGTTGATGAATATCTGGATCGCTATCCGGCAAAGAACTCCTTTTATCATGCATTACCTATTGGGGAATACATTGCTTATTATATCCGTACTGCTCTACTTGTTCAGCTCCCTTAATTATATTCATATTCCTCAATTTATACGGCCTGGGAACATCATATTCGCATTTGCGGTAGAGGTTATCTATTTGATGATCGTATTTACAGTGAAGTATAAACAGGATTTTGAGTTTTTCAAGCGAAGTATTGAACAGAGTGAAGAGAAGAGAAGGCAGTTGGCCCATGAACTGATCATTACCCAGGAAAAGGAAAGATTAAGGATCGCCCAAGATGTACACGATGGTATTGGGGGAACAATCCAAGGACTTCGTCTGCTTCTTTCGAAAGAAAACCTACAGCAATCAGGTAAAGTTCAAGAAATGCTAAAGGGGATAAATTTTGACTTTAAAAGATTGATACATCAGATTGCCCCTAGGAATCTGGAACTGAATGGCCTTTTTGAAACCATCCGATCAGATGTACAAGCTTTTGCCCATCAATTTGAAATCCATCTATCCTGTATAGGGAATGAATATCACATTCCCTGGGACATGAAGGTTCATGTGTTCAGAATCTATCAAGAATTGCTGACCAATGCGGTTAAGCATGCTAAAAATGCCAGCTTGTTTGAAGTTGATCTGGCCGTGGATGAATCGGAAGTCCGTTTGATGGTTCATGATAATGGTCGCTCCGAAGAAATTGATATGGATTTGATCGGAAAGGGGATGGGGATGGGGATGTCGAATCTCCGATCCAGAGTTGATTATTATGATGGAAGTTTTGATTTTATTATTAACAAAGAGGGCTGTTCGGTAAATATCGTTTTGCCACTTAAAAAGAAAGGGATTCAGCATGATTAAATTGGTCAATATTGATAACCACCGGTTATTCTCTGATGGTCTTCACGCGCTTTTAGCGTCGGAGACTGATATGGTCCTTTTACAGCGCTATTCAGATGGAAATCATATCCGAGGGATGTTAAATCAACATGAACCTGATATCATTTTATTGGATATGTATTTGAATGAGCGGTCTGGGATCAGTATTGCCAAGGAAATCAAACAGATCCGACCTCAGGCTAAAATCATTATTTTATCCCTGGAAGTCAACCAAGCTTTTTTCGCGGAATTGAAAGCGATCGGCGTAGAGGGCTATATTTCCAAGGAATTGGATGCGGAGGATTTAATCAGTGTTATTCGTCAGGTATTTGAAGGGAAAAGCATCTATGGCGATGAAAAAACATTGCATAGTACCTCCGAATCCATCATGAAAAATGATTTTGGACTAACCGATCGGGAACTCGAAATTTATAAATTGATAAAAGAAGGAAAATCCAGTCAGGAGATTGCAGAGATCTTACACCGTAGTGTCATGACAATTCGCACCCATCGAAAGAATATCCGTCAGAAATTAAAATCAAGGATCCGCAATCATGATGGCTTGTTCGATTGATCAAGGCAGGTTCTAAAAGGACTAAACAAAACCCAATAGTTAAATTTATGTTATTTTTTCTGATTAACATTTATGTTACAGAAAAGTGGCTGATTATTTTTTTACATTTAACGAAAATTTTAAAAAAAGGTTTTTGATGTCTACCAATTATGACAATAAATGCTTTACTATATGAGGCATTTATTAAAATTATTTTTAGTTTCCTGCATTTCTTTCCTTGCTTTTCAAGCGAATGCCCAGGAATTCGGGGAGTTGAATGGTACAGTGATCGATAGTGCCCGAAATGCGGTTGAAGGTGCCAAGGTTTTTCTGATATCCGGAAAAGATACACTTAAGACTTCCAGTAATAAGAAAGGGGAATTCAGCTTTAAAAAGGTGAAGATTGGAACAGCGGAATTGCAGGTTTCCAACATATCTTCCGAAATGGAAGTGCGCAGCGTCGAAATCTCTGATAAGCCAACCACTGTACGTATCGTGCTCAAAATTAAGACCATTCAATTGGAGGAATTGGTGATCAATAAAAAGCCCAATCCGATTACCATCAAAAAGGATACAGTAGAATACAATGCGGCGGCATTTGATGTCTTGGAAGGGGATAATCTTGCCGACCTCATCAAACAACTTCCTGGGCTGGTGGTGGATGAGAACAACAAGGTGGAATCCAATGGGAAGCCGGTCATGAAACTACGGGTAAATGGGGAAGATTTTTTTACCAATAACCTGGATGATTTTATCAAGAAATTGCCGGCTGAAATAGTTTCCAAGATCCAGATCATTGAGGATTATGGTGATGAAGCTAATTTCACGGGGGTGAAGACCGGAGAACCTGGTAAACTGATCAATATTGAAACGAAGCCGGGCATGAACAAGGGCAAGTTTGGAAATGCCAATGCCGAGACCGCAAGTAACGATAAGGCAGAGATCGGTGGAGATTTTAGTTTTTGGAAAGAAAAGCAACAGAATGGCGCTCGATTTAACGTGATGACGGAAAATAATGGTGCCGGCATCAATCAATCCTTTAATCTGTCTGTCAATCATCGGAATAAATTCAAGGAAAAAGGGAATTATAATTTTGGATATAATGGGCGTGGAAATCTTTCTGCATTTACCAATGAATCCTTTGTCGAAACCGTAAGTACCATTGGGACCTATTACAACAATTCTAATAGTGAAGGAGATAATGGGGGATCGAACCATAATCTTACTGCAGGATTAAATAATAGAACGGATAAATGGTTTATCAATTCAGACATCAATCTGGGTTTTGGTAAGATGACCAATTCCAATATTTCGGCAAACAATCAAACCGGAGCGATGAAACAGGGCTTTCGGAATGAAAACGAAAATACTTCCAGAACCCCGAATGTAGGGGTTAGCCTGATGTTGAACCGCAAATTGAAAGAAGGTAAAAAATATATCTCGGGTAATTTCCATTACAATCGTAGCAGTTCAGAATCCCTGCAATCCATTTTGAGCAATACCCTATATTACGATCAAACTTCTGGCGATCTTTTAAAGGACTCCTTATTGCATCGGAATATTACGAACGATAATAAATCGGAGTCGTTAAATTTCAGTACCGGATATAATTTTTCCATCGGAAAGAGTAAGAAGGATTCTTTATTGCGTAGATCGATCAGCTTGAACTATCGGTTTAACTTCTCCAAATCGACTAACAATTTGGCCACTTCGGTATTGGATACAGCCAGTAGGGATTTCTATTATGTAGATTCCTTAAGCTCCTACATGCGGAACCAGGTCATCGCGCAGACCATTGGGGTTAATTATAATTATTCAAAGCAAAAGACCAATTTCTCTGCAGGAATCAATTTCAATCCCTTGTTGCAGAAGAATTATTATGCGCAGTTGGATCAAGAAATTGAGAACAATTCCCTCAACTTTTCACCTGTACTGAATTTTAGCACTCAGGTAAAACCTGGAAAAACAATAGCTGTGAGCTATAATGGTAGAAACTCGGCACCCTCCCAATTCCAATTACAGCCAATTCCAAATACCCGGAACTTGCAGAATATCATCATCGGTAATCCTGATCTGAAACCATTTTTTTCGCATAATTTCAGTTCGAATTATAATTTCGTCAAACAGGAAACGGGAAAAAGCTTGATGGTATCTGCCAATTTCAGTACCATTCAGGATCAAGTGGTGGAGAATATCATCATCCTACCGGATACCCTGGGTAGTTTTAAAAGGGAAACACGCTATATCAATGCCAATGGAAACTATAATCTGGGAGGTAATTATACTTTTACTTTGCCAATGAAGGATAAGAAGTGGCGCTTGACATATGATGGTAGTATCGGCGTTTCCAATAGGATCCAATATATTGACAATGAAGGGTATTCCAATGAAGGATTGAATTATTCGCAGGCCCTTTCCATGAACATGAATATGAAAACGGTAATCCTGACCACCCGATTAAATTATAATCAGGTGAACAACAATAATATTGTTGGACTTTCGAACATGATGGGTTTTGGAGGGGGAATGGATCCGGTGTTCAATATTGGGCAGATGACGGCAAAGAACTTCTTCACGACCAAATCATTTGGTGCTTCCTGGAACGGTCGATTGAACCTTCCAAAGGTAAAGATCAATAGTAATGTAAATTACTCCTTTAGCCGAAATGAGAATCCATCTTTACAAGAGTCCATCCGTAAGCTCCATAACCTGAATATGGCAGTTAACGGTAGAGTAGAATTCCTGAAAACTTATCAGGCAGAATTCAATACGAGTAAACGGATCAATACGGGCTATGCATTGGCGAATCAGAACCCTTTGTTGATCGGATTGGGCATCACCAAGATGTTCCTGAAGAACAAAAACCTGTTTTTATCAGCTCGGGTGAGTGATCTACTGAACCAAGGAAATATGTTGAATAGACAGGTGATGGGTAACTCCATTATCGATTCCAGAACGAATGTGATCACGCGGGTATTTTCCTTGAACCTTCGGTACGATCTTTCCAGATTTGGCGGACGAGGTGTACATATTCGGGTAGACCCTGATTTGTAATAGCTTGTTATTATTTCGGTATATTTGAATCCAACATTCGCATTAATATGATTCCTGAAGACCTGATCAAACAGATAGCATTTATAAAAGAGATCGATAAACTGAAATATATCGAAAGACAGACGCGACTATTGAACAGCAATAGGAGGGAGAATGATGCGGAACATAGTTGGCATTTGGCGATGATGGCTATCGTATTGCAACAGCATGCCAATGAAGAAGTGGATGTCCTTAAAGTGGTTAAAATGGTTCTGATCCACGATATCGTGGAGATCGACGCTGGCGATACCTTTATCTACGACAGCCTAAAAAGTCATGATAATACGGAGGAGGAGCGTCTAGCGGCAAAACGGATATTTGGAATATTACCGAAGGAACAAGCAGAAGAATTTACAGCAATTTGGGAAGAATTTGAGCTTGGAGAAAGTATGGAGGCAAAATTTGCACGTACGATGGATAGATTGGAGCCCCTGCTCCAAAATTACTCCAATAATGGCGGTACCTGGAATATGCCTGGGGTTACCTACGAGAAGGTCTATGCAAAGAAAAGCGTCATGAAATATGGTTCCAGCAGCATTTGGGATTATGCTGAAGGACTGATTCAAGATGCGGTTGAAAAAGGGATCTTAAAGAAATCCTAAACAGGATTTCTTTAGCTCATTAATTTCTTATTTTTTTCACCAAAACGACAGCTAAGGTTAAAACAGCTATCAATAAGATTAAACCTACAAGGATTATTAATATTTCGTTTGTGCCGATGTAAGATAGATTCATAATTTTTGTTTTTAATATGGTATATCGAAGGTAATTAATCTTGGATATAATTCAAATAGTGAATTACTAATATTTTTTGGACAAAAAAAGAGGAAGACTAATCTTCCTCTATGATTTCTGCTACTCGGCCAATCTGGCCATCGGTTAATCTTACTTTAATTCCTCGGCTATGGTATGCGGCTGAGGTTAATATATCTTTCACAATACCTTCTGTTAAATTTCCAGATCGTTGATCCTTCTTAAGGATGATGTTAACGACTATGCCTGGCTTGATATTGCTTCTGCTATTTGGATCGCTCATGATAATTTCTTTTTACAAAAATAACCAATTTTCGAGATTATAAACGGTAGGTAAAAGCGTTGATGTTCATACCAGCTCCAACTGAAGCAAATAAAATCACATCACCCTTGTTTAATTCATGTTTTTCCATCAATCCTTTGATGATCAGATCGTATAAAGTAGGGATAGTCGCCACGCTGCTGTTCCCAAATTTATTGATCGTCATCGGCATGATATGTTCTGGTGGAGTCATGTCATACAGGCCATAGAAGCGTTCAACAATGGCTTCATCCATTTTTTCATTGGCTTGATGGATCAGGATTTTCTTGATGTCGGTAATGGCAATGTTTCCTTTCTCTAAACATTGCTGCATGGCCAAAGGTACTTTGGTAAGAGCAAATTCATAGATCTTGCGACCTTTCATTTTAATATAACGCGTATCCTGTTCCGCCTCTTTATTGTACGAAGGACCAAAGAATAGATAGCCCGCTTCGTTCAAGGCATAGGTTGCACTTGCATAGGATAACATCCCCTCATCAGCTGTAGTTCCTTCAACGACTACGGCACCAGCTCCATCTGCATAGATCATGGAATCACGATCGGAAGGGTCTATTAAACGGGATAAGGTTTCCGTACCGATTACCAAACATCGTTTTGCCATTCCGGAACGGATAAAGGCATTTGCTTGTAACATTCCTTCGATCCAACCTGGACAGCCGAATAATAAATCATAGGCCACACAATTAGGATTTTCAATACCTAATTTCTGCTTAACCCGACTGGCCAGGCTAGGTACTGTATCGGATTGGATAGTACCAGAAGGCACATCTCCATAATTATGGGCAACAATGATATAATCCAGGGTTTCCTTGTCCACTCCAGCGTCTTCGATCGCTTTTTCGGATGCAAAGAAGGCAAGATCTGAACTGACCAATTCTTTGGAGGCATATCTACGCTCTTCAATCCCGGTAATATCCTTGAATTTACGAATGATAGATTCTGGGTTTTTGATTGGCGAGCCTGCTTCATCTAAAAAGATGTGGTTCTCGAAATCTGCATTTTTTATCTTGGTATCAGGTATAAAGCTACCGGATCCGACTATTTTGATGTTCATGTTCAGCAAAGGTAAATTTAATGTTAAAGCCTTTATTTATTCTAAATATATTACAATTTAGTCAATTGAAAGCATAAAAAACAAAATATTATTCTTTTTGTCGTGAACCGTTTGTTAAAATGGTCTACCAGTAGCTTTGTTTTTACTATTTTTTGAATTGAAATTAGCTTTTGAATAATGCTTTTTTCAGTGCTTGAGCAGCTTGCTCAACCGAACATTTGACGGCTTCTATATGATTTAATGGATTTAATAAACCATAATCATGGATAAAACCGTTGTATGTTTGGATGGTTGTTGGAACGCCTGCTTCATCCAGTTTCCTTCCGTAATCCAAGCCTTCATCAAATAGGATATCATTTTCAGCCAATTGAATCAATGCTGGTGGCAAGCCTTTCAATTTTTCCAAATCTGCTTGGAAAGGTGAAGCGTAGTATTCTTTTCTTTTAGCTACATCAGGCAGATAATTATCCCACATCCATTTCATCATGCCAACAGTTAAGAATCGACCTTCTGCATATTTCTTCCAGGATTCCCGTTCGAAATTCGCATCAGTAACCGGCCACAACAACAATTGGAATTTTATTTCGGGACCTGATTTATCTTTTGCCATCAAACAGGTCACTGCCGACATATTTCCACCCACACTATTCCCAGCCACGGCAAGGTTCTTGCCATCGAAACCAATTTCATCACCATGCGCTGCAACCCATTTGGTTGCTGCATAAATTTCATTGATGGCAGTAGGGTATTTCGCTTCCGGAGATCGGGTATAATCAACGAATACGGCTGCTGCACCACTTTGAACTACAAGATCCCTAACCAATCTTTTATGTGTTGGGTAATCTCCCAGTATCCAACCACCGCCATGAATAAAGATGAACACCGGTAATTTTTTATCCGTTGTACCTTCAGGTTTTACTATAACTGTTTTAACAGTTAGTCCGTCCTGTTCGATCGTTTTTTCTTCTTCTGTGATTCCGGAATAATCCACCTTTACGGATTTCTGGGCATCTTCCAATACTTTTCTGGCATCTTCTGGGGCCAATGTTTCCAGTGGTTTATCACCGCTATTGTTCAATCCATCTAGAAATTCGCGTATTTCTTTGAAAATGTTGGGGTCTTTTTCTGCTTTGATCGTATCAGCCATAATGATTGTTTTAAAGATTATTTTTCAATAGTTTCTTTATTAGTAACAATCTGTAGGGGTGATGGTTTTTTTCATTGGAGGATTGCAAGTACGAAGTTTTTCCAAAAGTCTGTTCTGGGAATAATCATCAGCAACAGGATCTCAGCTATCCAACATCCTAAAAATAGGAGGTAGGGGCTTTTTAAAATAAGTTTTTGATAATTTATTTTTTCAAAAATAAGTATTGAAAAACTTACTAGAATAGGGAGTAGGACAGCTGCGAGTAATCCAGATCCTGGATGGATCTGATTAAGTAATCTGGACATTCCAGGGTTTAGGATTACCAGGGAACAAGCAATAATAAAGGCAACATGCCATCGCTGATTTCTTGAATTCATCATAGCAATGGTAAAATAGACCCCTAAAGATAGGGCATCAATAAACCCGATAAAGGAGGTCATCAAGGCTTTTTGTATGGAATATTCAAATTCACGTTCTGTTTGTTGCAAAACCAATAATAGGATACTAATAATCAAAAGCGGGATGAGGACGTAGGCAGTTTTACCTAATGATCGATGCAATCTCCATTTTCCTTTTGCTATCAGGATTGGCTGGATGATGAGTAGCACAAACCAACCTACAAATCCAATGAAATGGAGGTGGATCAGTAAGGGGAAATGTGAGAAATTGGGGAGGTGGCTAATATAAGAAGTATAAAAACCAGCTAGGGAAATTAATATAATCAGCATGAAGAGGCTGAAAATGAGCTTTATATTCCTGTCCATAAGATGTTGATTGGTTAATAATTGGACAATATGATAGTTATAAAAATAAACGAAATTTGCTTTTTACAATCAAAAAAAATCTACCTAAAAAGGTAGATTTTCTATTTTGTTTATTATTGAATAATGGAGACTAGTTCATGACATAATTTTTTTCTGCCTCCAATTCTAAATCTGTAACAACCTTTACATACATTCTGAATTCACCCAGATTAACATAATTTGTAGTTCCATTAACTTGAATAAACATGACCCGATAAAATTTAGATTGAAGTTGGGTTGGGAGATCAAAAGTTTTTTCTAAAGTTGGAGAATTGGTGTTTGTCACATCCAAAACTTCGGACGTCCATTCCCTTTTCCAAGTTGTACCATCTTCACTTGTTTCAACTCCTATAATTTCTGGCCTGCCCGCCGGAGAGTTTCTGCCTTGCCGCCAGAAATATCCTATTCTATCAACTTTTGTCGGTTCATTATAATTCACTTTGATCCAATGGGGTAAAGGGGCAACCCCAGAAGACCAAGCGGTATGCCAATAGGTGGCGATGTTATTGTCTACAAGATTTGATTTCGGTCCTTCAGTAGTCTCCTGTGTAAAGGTTTCCGTCATATTATCCCGAATATCTATTTTATTGAATTGGGTGACAATGGGTCTTTTTATAGGCCGAACAGAAGTGCTCTTCAAAGATTCCGTGCCATAAGTCTTGCTTTGCTTATGATGATGTACGGTTTGGAGTTCAAAAGTATATTCATTTTTATTAAGTAAACCACTGATCTGTACAGAATCGGTATATTTCGAAACATTAACTACTTTAGTTATGCCACCTGATTGGTACTTTATTTCAACATAAGTGAAATTGCTGTCTTTTGGCAATGTCCATTTTAGTAATGCTCCACCTACTATTGGTTTTGTACTCAATGTTGAAATATTGGAAGGGATAGGAGCAATGTCCTTCTCCTTGCTGCAACTGATCGCAAGAGTTGCAAAGAGTAAGTATATAATTAGTTTTTTCATAATTAATTATCAAAATTTAATAGCCGATATTTTGTACGATATTGGGATTCTTATTGATATCTGCTGTAGGAATTGGCATTAAATAGAAATCTGGAGAGCGAAATGCCCGAGGAAACTGAACTGTCACGATATTAAAAAATACATTATCAGTAGTTCCATTGATATTTAGGCCCTTAGCTTGGGTTCCTAATGCAGCTTCCGCTTCCACCCATCTCCTTAAATCCCAAAATCGGTGGTTTTCCAGGTAAAACTCAATCGTGCGTTCTTGTCGAACTATACTTCTCAATTGTTCTTGAGTCGTTGCACCTCCGATTGGAGCCCATGATACATCGATCTTAGGAATGCCTGCACGAACCCTAACCTTATCGATATACGTTTTTGCCAATGGAATATTCCCTGCGTCATATTCAATCAACGCTTCAGCATAGCCCAAGTATAATTCTGCTAAACGAATTAATGGCCAAGGATAAGATTCTGTAATCGTAGGCTGCATCTCTCGATCTTGGGATGCTCCAAATTGAGGGCTGACCCCTTTTTTATTTAAAAATCCGGTTGGCGAATAATTGTTACTTCTTCCTTTTATTCCATGAGCATCATTCTTTCTGAACTGCGTTAATGTTCTATTGGATCCATCAGGTCGTAGTACCTCGTAATACCCATTATGGTAAGCAATCCAAGCTTCATATCGAGGTTCCCTGTTCAAATTCAGATTCAAGGTACTACCTCCGGATGCTGCATTGCCTATCCCATATCTGCCTGCATAATCATAGGCCGGGTCCTTATCAATTGGAAGCCCATTTTTGCTATAAAACTTTTCCAACATCGATATGGTTGGTGAAATACCATTATAAGCTCCGGGGTTTAAATAAGGAGTGCTTTTGTTCTGAAAATCGTAAGTTCCTTCCCTGCGCGTATCTGTCCATATTAATTCACTGGAATATTTGTCAATAAAAGTATACCGCAAATCTTTTTGAGTCTGGTTTGTAGGAAGCCCCGTAACCTGTGAGTTTTCATATAATACATGCCCATTGGATTCAGCTAATTCTATAGCTTCCTTATAAGCGTCGATGGCGGCTTTCCATTTTTCTTTATCGTAACTGGTTGGAATAAGTAATTTCCCATCATTGTTTTTGAAATCTGCATAAAAGCTTGGCCTATGTCCTCCACCTCCATTGAATAAAGGTGAGGCCGCATATAATAACATCCGAGCTTTTATGGATTTTGCGGCAATTTTTGTGGCGAGGCCATATTGTGAGCCTATGCGTTTTGGGGGTAATATTTCCGCCGCCTCATCCAATTTGGTTACAATAAAATTAACCGACTCTTCATAAGTTGCTCGAGCCTTATATCCAGAAGCGGGTTGTTCTAAATCTTCCACACCTTCTACAAGGATGATAGGGCCATACATTCTGGCCAATAAAAAATGATAATAACCAATCAGGAACTTTGCCTGTGCTAGGTAATCTTCTTTTTTAGCGTCCGAAAGCCCTGGGATTTTATCTAAATTGACGATAAGTAAGTTTGTTTGTCGTATGCCCTTATACAGATTTGCCCAATAAGTGATTACCGGGTTAGAGGCTGAAAATGTTCCCTTTGGGAATTGGGCAAAAGACTCATGTTCAAAAGAAGAAATTACCTCATCTGTTGTCATAAGATCAATGGAATACGTGCCGTTTCGAACGGTCGGTAAAAAGCTGTAGCAGGTATAAAGGAATCGTTCTGCTGCAAACTCATCCTTAAAGGCATCTTTTTCTGTTGGTCTTTCATCTGGTACTACATCCAAGAATTGGTTACATCCCATCATAAAAATGGATATGAACAGGAGCAATGGTATGGTTCTAAAATATTTTTTCATAATGTTTTTTCCTAATTAAATGTCATTTGAATACCCATATTGATTACCCTTTGAGTGGGGTACTTAAGGCCGGCGCCTCCACCTTCTTCAGGATCCCATAATTTGAATTTGCTAAATATCAGCAGGTTCTGCCCGCTCGCATAAAATCTTAAGAATTTATAGGTGTAACCCATTTCCATGTTTTTCAACTTTAGGAATCCCGCATCTCTCAACCAATAATTTGATGCTGCTGTATTGTTAGGGTTATCCAATTTACTTAAACGAGGGTAGGCAGCATAGATATTTGGGTTTGAAGGGCTCCAGTGGTCGTCTGCAATGAATTGTAGCACATTCCTTTGGTCCGATGTGCCAAAAGGGTGAAATCCATTCATCATGAGTGAGCTTCTGGCTGCACCTTGGAAAAACATAGAAATATCAAAACGTTTATATTGAAAGGATGGTCCAAATCCATATACGATTTCTGGAGTGGTAGGATAACCCATCCTGATCCTGTCATCGGAATTTACTATTCTATCGCCATTGAAGTCCCGGTATTTAATATCACCCGCTGTAATAAATCCTCCGATCTGCTGTAAAGGGCTTGCAAGGACTTCAGCATGGTCTATAAATAGCCTTTCCGCATCATATCCTAATAAAGTATTGATTGGATGTCCTTCCTGTTTCAGGTTTTTTGCCCTCATAAATTCAGGTTCATCATAGGAAGTGACTATATTCGAGGCATAGGTCATGGTTCCCTTTATCGTCAGGTTGGTGTGATCATTGAAACTTTTGAAATAATCCAAAGAGATATCGATACCTTTCGCTTTTACACTTCCTAGGTTTCCATAAATGGTGGTTCCAGATGTTCCTAAATAATCAGGGATGGTTTGCCTGGAGAGAAAAATGTTGGAACGGTTTTCTTTATAACCTTCAATAACGAGGTTTATAGACCTAAATAAGCCTAATTCTAAAGCGAGATTATATTGTTCAGATATTTCCCAAGTGATGTTCTGGTTTTCGAACCTATTATAAATTGGTCCGTTGAGGGTATAATCCTGTGAAATACCCGTGGTAAAGGAAGGGGCGCCTGTCAGGTTTATATCCGATAGATAAATAAACCGTGCAGGCGTGCCATCAGGTTGTAAGATCTGGTCATTTCCAGCCCTTCCCCAAGAGCCACGTAATTTTAGGTTGTGTACCACAGGGGTTAGGGGTTGGAAAAATGGTTCATTACTTACAATATATCCAAGTCCGAGGGAGGGGAAGAATCCAAATTTTTTCCCTTTGATAAAGTTCTCCGACCCATTGTATCCCATGGTAAACTGGGCGAGGTATTTACTGTCGTATGCATAGGAAAAGCGTCCAGAATAAGATTGTGTCCGTCTAGGTAAGGACGTAATCAAGTCCGAAGGCGAATTTACGTTATAATCCGTTTGGTAATAAACCATAACCCCGTTCACATCATGTTTGTCATAAAAAGTCCGGTTATAATTTAAACCAGCTTCCATATACATTGACCGATCTCCTGCTGTGGTGTTGGTTGTTTCTAAAGTCTCATTTAGAACGGTTCCTACACGACCTAATTCATACTTATATTTACCTTCCGGGTCAAGTTTATAATTTAAGATTTCGAAATTGTTGACACCCCTTGAGCGGTTGGTCTGCGTAATGGATAGGTTTTTAAAGGAGGCTAAGGCTCTAAAATTCAGTCCTTTCGTGATGATGTCTAATTTTTGATCCACATCCAAGATAGCCATTAATGTGCTTTCAAAACGTGAGCGGTATCCACTCATCATCTTCGCGTAAGGATTTAGGAACCCATTATTGATTCGACCTCCCGTTTTTCCGCCAAATAGATAACCTTCGGGAAATTTCTCATCATTCGGAAATAACAAGGGGAAATCAACAGGATTTGCATTTATGGCATTGGTAAAAATGTCAGAAATATTATCGTTCGGGCCTTTTAAGTCCCGTAATTGTGTATTCAATTTTAACGATGCTTTTGTAGAGGAGGTAATCTGAGAAAAGATGTTGTTCTGAAAGGTATACCTATTCACTTTCAGATTTGAATTGTAGGTGTTCAATTCAGAATTCCTCAACATACCATTATCGTTATTGAATGTTCCACTCATAAAATAATCCACACGTGGACCGCCCCCTTGCACATTTACATTGACTGTTCTACTTTGCGCATGTTGTTTAAACATTTCGTTGTACCAATTCACATTAGGGAAGATCAAGGGATCTAAATTATTTCGAGTTCCTTCTATTTTAGAAGAGGTGTATAGAACCTCACCTGTCCCTCTTCCGGACACAGCTTCATTAAATAATTCCATGAATCTTGTACCATCCACAAATTGGGGTACAAACGTAGGGGTCGTGATACCGTTATCAAATCGCATGTTGATCTTGGCCTTGTCGAGGTTTCTTCCTCTTTTGGTGGTTACAATCATCACCCCATTAGCCCCTCTAGTACCATATATGGCAGTGGCATTTGCATCTTTAAGAATAGAAAAGCTTTCTATGGCTTCGGGTGCAATTGCGTTAAGATCATTGGTGGAGGCTGGGACGCCATCGATGATGATCAGTGGCGAATTTACACCTGAGAAGGTGGAAATTCCTCGAATGTAAAAATTAGAACCATCCGCTCCAGGCTCTCCAGTTCGTTGAAAGGCAACCACGCCTGCTAATCTTCCCGCCAAAGCATTGGAAAGATTAGCCGTTGGAACCCGGAGGTCTTCGGGTTTTACAGTGGTGATAGATCCTACCAGGGTACTTTTCTTCTGTACACCTAATCCGGTAACTACCACCTCTTCAATACCTTCCTCATCCTCCAATAAGGTGATGACGATATCCTGCTTCTCCTCAGATACAGTGTACTCTTGCTGTAGATAGCCTACATAGGAAAAATCCAACACTGAATTTTTAGGTACATCGATGATAAAGCGACCGTTTGCATCCGTAGATGTCTTCTTTCTCGGATTATCTTTCAATGAAATGGAAACCCCTACCATCGGTTCCCCAGCATCATTTTTAACAATTCCTGTAACAGTAATCTCCTGTTGTTTTTGTTCTATTTCTCTCAGGTAGGAATGGGGTGAATATTCCTCTCGAGCTAAGCCAAAGCTGGGCAGTATGGCTATCACTGAGCCTATTAAACATGTTCTCACCCATGTAGAGAAAGAAATAAATTTACTTTGATTAGTATAATTCATACATCTTTTAATTGGTATTGGTGAATATTTGGTTAATTATTAGATTTTTGGTTGTAATCCATTACAATAATATAAAAGATAGTTAAAAATATATTTTAGAAATTTAACGAAATCGATTGCGTGAAAATTATAAATTTAAAAATATAATATAGTTTTAATAAAATTATTTAATAGAATAATAATATTCAATTATTGTTCTTAACACTATAATATTTATAATTGATTTTATATTTTTAGAATATTAGGGCGTTTTTGCGCGGCTAGTGTGATAATTATTAAAATTTTTATCTTAACTTTAATAGACAAAAAACATTTTCATATGTTAGCATTTATCGATTATTCCGCAAACCCATTGTTAACAGTAATTTATATAATCCTATTTATCCACGTTTATTTTGTAGTGCGTTACTGTGTGGGTAATATTATTATTTATCATGATCGCACTCCCGCGGAACGCTTCCTTGATTTTCTGAAGGTGGTTTTTATTCCTATCGTCGGATATATTTGGGTCTTGCGATCTCAAGCAAATGACTAACCAATATGATTGACCAAGAGATCAAGAACCTCGCAAAAGAACATGGCTTAAACTTAACCGATCAGATCCATTTCAGTGAGATGGGTATTGATTTTAGGGTCGGAATGGCGAAGGATATCCAAGGAAAAGAATGGATATTAAGAATCCCTCGACGCCCTGAGATGCTAAAACAAATCCAGGAAGAAAAGAATATCCTAAGTTTTGTCCAACCCTTTTTAAAGGTAGAAATCCCTGATTGGGTCATCAGTACAGAAAGATTGGTTGCCTATCCTGCTTTAAAGGGAAACCCCGTTTTAACCTACGATGCCTCTTATGCAGTGAAATGGAATATGGACCAACATAATCCGCATTTTGTTTCTTCTTTAGCCCATACGCTCTACGATCTGCACCAGATCCCTGCAGAGAAAGCTAAAAAGAATCACATAAAAATGATGGATGCCGGAGATCTCCGACCTGAAATTGATAGCCGCTTAACCCTGGTCAAATCAGAGCTTGGTATTTCGGAAGAACTGGAATCAAGATATAAAGCCTGGCTGCAACAGGATGCATTGTGGCCTGATTTTACAAGTTTCATCCATGGCGATTTATATGCAGGGCATATTTTAACTAATCAAGCTGGAGAAATTACAGGTATTATCGATTGGACGACCGCTCAGTTTGGTGATCCATCCATTGACTTCAGTGGCCACCTAAATGTCTTTGGTGAAGAAAGCCTTAAGGAGTTGATTCAAGCTTACGAAAGGTTGGGAGGGAAGACCTGGGACAAACTATTTGAGCAAACAGTTGAAAGAGCAGCCGCATCCGCGCTTGCCTATGGATATTTTGCTATCCTGACACAGGATGATACCCACATCAAAGGAGCTAAATCCTTATTGGGTGTTTGATAAATTTTTAAGGACCAAAACTTTCACAAAATAAAAAATGGCATCTAGAATTTTCTAGATGCCATTTCAATTCCATTCCAAAAAAGATTAAGGAACGCGAGTAACTTGTGGAACAATGACTTCGATCAAATAAGTTCCAGGTGCATACGTTCTAAAAGAAAAACGTGCATTACAAGAATAGGTATTGTATGGAAGGCCAAGGCTATCATCATACTTAACATATTGTGCTGGTATGCGGTAATAGTAGTTAAAACCATTACCCAAAGAGTTCAATGGGAAAGGTACTACACCGAAAGCAAATTCCATACGATCGTCAAATAATTGAGTCGAGATCGCATAATCCTGCATGGTCTGCAAGAAACCTGGTGTATTACCACTATTTGGTCGTCTTGCAATCTCACCTTTGTTAGGATTGAAAGCATTTCCATTCTTATCCACAATCTTCACGATTACTTTGTCTCCAGTTTCTGAAGTACGGGTAACGCGGATGTGCTCTACTCCACTGGTAATTACTTTAGTCGTTCCTTCTGCACCCACTTTCATCGCTACGGTAGAACGTATGGCTGGTATTTCGAAAAATGGAGCAGAAACAAGGTCAAACGATCCGATGTCTTTATAAAATTTGGTTCCAGTTGGATTGCTGATTTCCAAATCAAATTTATACTTCCCTAAAGGAAGGTTGACAGTCGTATAATTTGCTTCGATCTGACCAGATACCGGGTTGATCACAATTGGATGGATCATGGTATCAATACGTTTTGCATTGATCTGCTCTAAGGTAGTGTCTTTTTTCGGATCATATAACGCTTTCCACACCTTATGGGCATAAGTCTTCTCGAACAAAGGGGTCACATTTTCACCTGTCTCGCGGTTGTATACATTGACCAATTTAATGTTCAATGGTTTTGTAGATCCCTCTGGATTAATTGCAGTGGAAACGTAGGCTCTTCCCTGTTGAATGGTAGAAGGCTGAACCTCATATCTAATAATATTACTCAAGTTTCCATCAGGAATCTTTTTACAAGCTCCAGTTGCTAAAGTACCTAACAAGAGAGCAGCAATTATATATTTATTCTTCATGGCTATCTATAATAAAATAAGGTATGCGAATTGTTTAATACATGTAATGTACCGGTAGTTGTCTGTGCATTGGATGTTTGAACCAACGTACGAACGCCTACAGGGTATGCGATTTCCTTTACATCAAATCCTGGACTTAAGGTCTGGTATAAGTAGGTGTAATAGACCACTCTAGGAATGATAGATGAATTTGGATTATAGCCTAAATTCGGATCTCTCGTCTCCTCATAGGAAACTACCACTTCTTTATTCTTCTGATTCTTATAGATCTTACCTTCCATGGTTAAATTTACATTAGGAAGGCTTTCTTTTACAAAATACACATCCAATGAATCTGCAAATCTCGGCAATTCATATTTCATGATCGAATCCACTGTCCATTTTTTGAAAGGGTCGATCTTTTGGATAGCCAAAGTTCTGGAATTCACATAATTTTTAATGGCAAAATCAGTAGGAGCAAAGAAGGTAACACCTTGCTGGTTGATCTTATCTTTTATTCCTGCTTTATCGACCAACATTAATAAGGTATCGAAAAGCCCATACTTGTTGCTTTTTAAATAATCATAGGTCGACATTCTGATATTTGGATCATGTACATCGCCACCTATACGGTAATCATCTTTCTTACATCCTTGGGATAGGATAAAAGTTCCAATGATTAAAACAAAATATAATATGTTATTGGTTTTCATAGTGCTATTGTTTAATCCACCAAGGATTTTGAGTTAATAATTCATTCTGAGGTAATAAAGCTCGCATGTTCAATGGCCAGAAATACCCTTGATTGGCAAGACGGTCTGCAGAATAAATGGCTGAGAATTCAGCGATTTTATTGAACATTTCCATACGGATCAAATCGAATTGGGTAGATCCTTCCCCGATAAGTTCGCGTCTTCTCTCTTTAAAGATTTCAATCATAAGATCTGATCCAGCAGAAGTCAACTCACTGATGCCCGCGCGCTTACGGATAATGTTTAAATCAGCTAAAGCTACTTGAGGTTTTCCGTTCTTTAATGCAGCCTCTGCATGCAAAAGACGTAGATCCGCTAAGCGTAATAATACCAAGTTATTACTGATGGCGTAGTAAGAACCTCCAGGTACTTTTGGTGGATATTCAACAAAATTATCGTATTTACGAAGGAAATAAGTTTGATCATTTGCACCTCTTGTAGCGATGGAATCAAATCGTGCACCACGTTCTGATGTGGTAAATACATCTTCCAACACATCCTGATCAAAAGTCCATGCTGAGGCAACCGACTTTCCTGGAACTGCAGGGTCTGCTAAAAACGCATTGAAGAATCCTTGCGAATGCTCTTCACCACTGGTATTGTATAACATGCTCAATTCCCAGATAGACTCCTTAGAGTTTCCTGCCCAGATCTTGCGATAATCAGCGGTTGACTCTAGGGAATATCCTGCTGAAAGTACATCATTGGCATATTTTTCTGCATTTACATAATCATGTTTCCAAGCATATACGTGCGCCAATAGGGCTTGTGCTGCACCTTTGGAAGCTTTTGCTTTACTACCTGTAGTAGGCAAATTATCAATCCCAAATAACAGGTCATCTATACAGAATGCCATGGTTTCCTCCAATGGACTTCTAGCAATAGGAGGGATGTTCTGAGGATCTTTGTAAGATTCCTTGATCAAAAGGATATCTCCCCAAACACGTTGCATATAGAAATTGGTATAGGCACGGATGAAACGTGCTTCTGCAATCAATTGATTTTTCTCTGTTTCTCCATTTGGGAAATCGTCAGCAGGAAGGGCAGGTGTTTTTTCAATGATCAAATTACATTGATTAACAATTGCATAGAATCTTGTCCAATTCCAAAGGCTTCCTTCTAAATAAGGAGCATATCCAAATTTAAAATTTCCACCTTTAGAAAGGTCCTTATAATTCCAGTAATCTCCCCCGGTAACAAAGTTACCTCCAGCAAGATCGCCAAAAATAAAAAAGGAACGATCTAGTCTTAAGGCATCCCTAAGCATGGAATAGGCTCCGGCATTGGCCTTCGGAATATTGTTGGCATCCGTCCAGAAAACCTCATCATAGGTGCTGTTCTCTGGTTCCAGATCGATATATTTCTTACAAGCGCTGAAATTCACGATGATGAATGCGCAGCAGATGTATGTTATTAATGATTTAATTTTCATGATGTTTCGGTGTTAAAAGTTAACTTCAAGACCAAGGGTATATTTCCTTGGCAATGGATAGGCACCACCAGAATATTCACCTTGAGGTGTGATTAATTCAGCATCTGGAACGTTTGCAGATTGAATGGTCAATACATTGTCCATCATACCGTAGAATCTAACGCGGTTCATGCCGATACCTAATTTTTTAGTCAGGTTAGCTGGCAACAAATAACCAACCGTAATGGTTTTGATTTTGAAGTAATCGCCTTGTTCGTTCCACATGGTACTGAAAGGTAAGAATTGGTAGAAATAATTACCCGGTTGGATGGATGGGAAATTCGCTTGGAAATTAGGATCTTTTGCTTTCTCCGGTGTCCAATAATCTAATCCTTCCAAATCAGGAAGACGTAGATTGGTGAAATTGTAAACATTTCCTGCAATGTTATTGAACTGATTTGCCTTTAAGGTATTGATGATATCACGTCCGAAGGTAAATGTACCTAAAATACCTAAAGTGAAGTTTTTATAGGTGAATTCGTTGTATAGACCTCCCGTGAATTTAGGGTTTGGATCACCTGTTGGAACCAAGTCACCATCAGCAGCTCCTTTATCTTCATCACTCCATACATCCCAGTCACCATTCACATCTAACCAGTTTGGATAACCCGGTAATACCGGATTGTAGGTTTTGAAGTAAGACAATTTACTACCCGTGATAGGGTTTACAGGAATATCTTCCAAACGGTTATAAACTCCTTGGTAAATCATCTGTGCCCATTGGTAGATTGGACTTCCTACACGGAATAATAACTGTTGATTGTACCCGTAAGTCTCCGCATAGAAACTCTTATCATTATATGGAAGAGATCCGATTCTATTTTTATTATAGGTAAGGTTTAAATTTGTATTCCATTGGAAATCCTTACCAGAAGGCATATTTCTAGTTGAGATAGATAGATCAAATCCTTCGTTATAGATCGTCATAGGGACGTTATAGGATAGTCTAGTGTATCCCGTATAAAAAGGATAAGGGAAGGAAAGGATAGGATCCTTTGTAATCTTACGGTATGCATCGAATACGATGTTCAACCTGTTGTCCAACATGTTCAAATCAAAACCAATATTAGATTGTTCTGATTTGTTCCAAGTTAGGTTTGGTAGAGTTAATGGTTTATCAAAAGATGGGGTTGCAATATTTTCGCCATCATAAGTGGTTGTTGATAGATCCCAAACGTTGAATGGTGCATAGAAATCGGCAGGTAAAACCCCAGATCTACCCCAGCTACCTCTAAACTTCAAGAAGTTTACAAACTCCAGGTTTTTCATGAATGCTTCATCAGATGCAACCCAACCTAATGATAGGGAAGGGAAGTAACCCCATTTGGTATCTTTACCAAAACGGGAAGATGCATCAGCTCTCCATGAAGCATTAAAAAGATATTTTGCTTTGTAATCGTAAGCGAATTGTCCCATATAGGAAACCAATCCTGAATTTCTTCTGTTGCTTGAACCGTAAAGATCTTTTTGTGCAACACCTTGTACCACGTGGATATCATCTGTAGGCAGATTATATCCGGTTAAGTTAAGGTTTTTGAAATCGTCATACTGAAAAGACTGAATACCGGTAAAGGTAATATTGTGATCCTCAGCCAGTGTTTTGGTATAGTTGATGACATTCGCTAAGTTATAGGTAAATGCATCATTCTTGTTGGAAGCTGCGAAGTTCGTTCCACCATTCAGCTCTCTTGGCTGAAATTGATCACGACGATCTAAGTTTGCCTGAACTGATGCTTCGAAGGAATATTGCAAACCTGGGATGATATCAACATAGGTTTTGGAGAACATGTTCAAAACATCTGTTTTGTTATCGTCCAATAACTTGTCATATTGTCCTAGGTAAAAATCATAATCTGCATCGGATAGTCCAACAAATGAAGAAGGCATACCAGCTTGGTTTACCGGAACGATCTCATTAATACCACGACCCAAACCTCTTTTTCTGCTCATTCTAGTGGTAGAGAACATCAGGTCACTACGAAGGAATGATGCTAGGTTAAAGCCAAAATTACCTCTTAATGAATAACGTTTGAAACCCGTATTTCTAACAATACCATCCTCATTATAATAACCTAAAGATAGACGGTAATTTACGATATCAGTACCTCCAGATATACTTCCATCCACGTTGTCGATGTTACCGGAAGTATAAAAAAGATCTTGCCAATCGGTTGCATTGTTATAGCTTGTGTTCAAACTATCGGTCAAAGCTTGTGTAAATCCGCCTCCGTAATTACTTGGTGTGGAGTATTGGCTTAGGATATTCATCTTTTCCCAACGCTCTGTAGAACCTAATAAGGTTTTTTGCAATTCAGGTCTTTCTGTGATTCCTTTGTAATACGATAAACGGATTTGAGGTTTTCCTGATCTACCTGATTTGGTTTTGATAATGATGACCCCGTTTGCACCTCTAGAACCCCAAACCGCTGTTGCAGAAGCATCCTTTTGAACAACAATGCTCTCAATGTCATTGATGTTGATACCTGCGATGTAGTTAGTTCCTGTAGCAGAAGATGTAGCCAAGTCATTTACGGACAAAGGCATACCATCAATAATGTACAATGGGGAACTCATGGTGTTCGCCAAATCCACTTCTGAATTCAGGTCAGGGGAGATGGTCGTGTTACCACGTACGGTGAAGGTGTTTCTGGCACCTGGTTCACCGGTGAAGTTCTGGATGTTCACACCGGAAACACGTCCCTGTAATAAACTTTCAAAACTTGGTGCCGCTAGGTTCTCGATCTGTTCACCAGAGATTACCTGAACCGCACTGGTGGTCTTTTTCATGGACTGTCTTTGGTAACCAACGATGATTACTTCTTCCAAGTTCCCTTCATCCGCTTGGATGACCACATTTACTGGCCCCGTACCTTGGTAGGCTCTTTCCAGTCTCGTATATCCAATACCTGTAAAGACCAAGGTTCCAGTAGAACTTTTGACGTTAAGGGTAAAGGATCCGTCCGCTGAAGTAGAGGTCGCGGCGCTTCCGGCCTTTTCTCTGACAGTGATACTCTCAACTGGTTGTCCATCTTT
The DNA here is from genome assembly GCF_004526235.1 of Sphingobacterium sp. CZ-2. Taxonomy (GTDB): domain Bacteria; phylum Bacteroidota; class Bacteroidia; order Sphingobacteriales; family Sphingobacteriaceae; genus Sphingobacterium; species Sphingobacterium tenebrionis. Next base: position 2,908,284 of record NZ_CP038159.1, read on the forward strand.
GTTTTTGACGGTACCTGTTAAGGTGATGTCCTGTGCATAGAGAAAGGAAGCAAAAAATAGCATAAATGCTAGAGTTAATAGATTCCTGTTCATAATTAGCTGTTATTTTATCTGCAATTTTGCAATAAAAGCAGCGAATTAACAAACCCTTAACACTTACTAAATACCCCGATAATACAATATTTGGGACTATTCTTAAATCGCAAACGTTTGCGCAGGTTAGACGCAAACGTTTGTGTAATTTTTTAAAAAAGTGTCGTCACTTTTTTTACTTTGTTACAAAAGAACTCGTTTAAAAACTATATATTTTAAGAATTTACTTAGAATTGTAACAAAAGTTTACCTTTTGTGTGTCCTTCCAATATTTTCGTAAAGGCATCTTTTGCTTTATCAAATGGGAACACACTATCGATTTCCCATTGGAATTTTCCAGAAGCCAACCCATCCACTACAAATTGTAGGTTCTTAGGGTTTCTTTTTACCCAGATTGGAACCACTCTTTTCGAGGAAACAGGTTTCCCGGCAATAGTAGCGATTACCCCATCTGGTTGTACCGTAGCAAGGGAAGCTTGTGTTGCCTCTTCCGTACCGATCATATCCACTGCTGCATCGATAGCTTCCGGATATGCTGCCTTAATCCTTTCGATCAAGCCATCACCATATTCCACTGCAATCGCACCTAAACTCTCCAGGTATTCCAAATTTCTTTTGGAAGCTGTTCCGATAACCGTTATTCCACGTGCCTTTGCCAATTGAACCGTAATAGAACCCACACCTCCTGAAGCACCATGGATCAACAAGGATTTGATATCTCCAATTTCATCCAATATGGTCATGGCCGTTTGGGAAACTCCCGCAACAGATCCTGCCACTTCCCAAGAGATGTTATCAGGCTTACGGATGAGGTTTCCAATAGGTACATCAATCACATTAGCATGTGTGAATCCCTCGCCAGAACCTAGCACAGCATCTCCGATCTGAAATCCTTGACTGTTTTCACTTATTGCCAAAATCTCTCCGGAAAATTCGGTTCCGAATGTTTGCGGCAAACCCGCATGTTTGAATTCACCGGTCATCCGGCGGGCATCGATCGGATTGATACCAGCAGCTTTGGTTTTGATGCGGGCATAGCCATTTCTCAATTCTCCAAGATCAAAATCCTGAAAAGTTAATACATCAGCAGGACCATATGCATTGGCCATTAAAAGGGTTGAAATTGTATTGTTGTTTTCCATGTCAATTTTATTTTTATAAGACAAAGATAAACAGAGAAATGGGTTGGTTTACTATGACTTACTTAAAGGTAACCGGTGAATTCCAGGTAACTCCATTTCTTGCCATAGGAAAAGTTTTCTTTAACAATTGCTGCCTAAATTTGGTTATACCAGTAAAGGTAGAACTTGTAAACACAGCAAATGCAAATCAACACAGCATATATCAACTTTGCCATCAAGGATGTTGAAAGAACAAAGAAATTTTGGCAGGCATTAGGGTTTAGTTTCAATGAAGAAATGACGGATGAAAGGGCAGTCACAGTCGTACTCAAAGAAGGCCAGCTTTATGCCATGTTCATTATCGAAGATTTTTTTAAAACACTGACCGAGAAACCTCTTCCCATGCCCGGAACCAGTCAGGTCGTAGTTGCCCTGGGATGTAATTCCCGCGAAGAGATTGATGAGGTTATTCGGTTAGCCTTGGAAAATGGCGCTTCCCAGCATGAAGAACCGCAGGATTATGGTTGGATGTACCAGAATTCCTTTTGGGATATCAACGGATTTGGTTGGAACCTGACCTATGTGGATTTCTCCAAAATGCCAGAAAACAGCGAAGTGGATTAATTCGCTGACCAATGGTCGTTAATTAAATGCGAACAACGTAAAATTTTAAACTATGAAGACTCCAAAATCACAAAAATTAGAAGTCATTATTCCCGCATACCGAATGCATTCACAAAGTTTTTTCAATGTTCTCGACGGTATTTCTGAAGAAGCTGCTTTGAAGCGTATTGATAATAATACCAATCATGTCGTATGGATGGCTGGAAATTATGTGAATACACGCTATGGTATGGGACAAGTTCTGGGTTTGGATATGAAGGATCCTTTTGATAATCTTTTTTTCCAAGCAAAGGCCTTAGATCACACAATCACTTACCCAACTTTGGAGGAATTGATCGTTAATTTTAAAGAGGTATCGCCATTGGTTTATCAGCGCTTATTGGAAGTAACCGATCAGGAACTGGAACAGGATTTCCCTATAGAAATGGGTATCCCTTTTGTTAAAGAAGATGTGCTGAACTTTGTGGGCATGTGTATTGGCCGTGCAGATTACCTTTGTGGGCAGATGGGTCTCATGCGAAAGCTTTTGGGCTTGCCAGGAATGAAGTATGACCTGATCCCGAATTTGGATTATTAAACTATAAATCCAGCTATTATTCCTCCGGGATGAAATTTTTTGGTGTTGTAAAGCTTTTTGGTTTCACCATATTCTTCAAAGAATAAAGCTTCCAAACCTAAAAGGATCATCCCTTCATCATCTTTTGGTAGATTAATAACGTGTTTATTGAAAATATCTTGGGAACTTAATGCTAATGATAGATCTATATCCACTTTAACCTGACCCAAAGATTGGATTAGTTTTAATCCCTTGGAAATGTGTAGGCATTGAAATAGAAGTTCCAGGAAAGTGCTATGGCGGGGAGTTTTTATTTGCTCTTTGGCCATGCTTTCTGGCATTTGAATTTCTATTTGTTGGTCCTTATTCAAATTTATTGATGGCTTAAAGCCTATATTATCCTCCAAATGGGATGATGGATTGTATGGAAAACCAACTAGTCTACTCATATCCCCATTTGAGAAATTCGATAACTCATTTGGGGTCTGATCAGAGCTCAAGCTAAATCTTGTTAATTTTTTTATTAAACGAGTATGACAGGCAGCATCTTGAAATTCCTGTTTTGAAATTAGTCTTTTTCGTATAATAGCGGAAAGCTTACTCTTTAAACCTAAAATCTTAGCGGCTTTGATGGTCCCAGGTGCTGGTTTTCTACCCTTGGGTTTTGATTGAACAATTTGTAAACCATTCCATTCTCGGAAAACCAAATTGCCAACTAGACCGGAGATATTTCCATTTTTATTTATTGTTCCCATGCCATTTAAAATTTATTTTTCTTGCTATCATTTACAGGATGAAATTAATGGGAATAATATCCAATTAAAAGGCTTTTATCATTAATTGTTTATGAGTTTTGTATTAAATAAGCATAAACAAAACCTATTTGGTTCAAGGTGGAAGTTGGATGGATGGGGCATGTAGGTAGGGTGTAAGTGACTTTTAGCACTTACATATCACTTACACCTCACTTGCAATGCGCTTGCATTAAGAAGACAATATATGTCTTGTCCTTTTATAGCTATACAGATTATTGGAAATAAAATAGATTCGTCACTCCTTAATGGCAATAAACCTTAGTCTCACATAATCAGCGTACCAGTTTTCATCCCTAAAATTGGTAGGTCTTATTTTTTCCTGAACCTCGTCTAATATATTTTCAGTGGTTTCGGGATCTAAATTTTCTAAATAGGAAGTAGCAAACATCTTCAGCCAGTTTTTCACACCATCTTTATCGGCTAATAAAGTTTCTCGCTCAAATAGAACAGCATACACAACCTGGAACCCATTTTTTTCCAGTAAAGTTGCATATTCTGAAATAGAAGGGAAATACCATATCTCTTTATCAGCAATTTCTTGGTTTCCTGTTTCAGCTAATATATGTTTTAAGGCGAGTCTGATTTTCTCCACATTTCCTTTTCCGCCAAATTCGGCGACAAATCGTCCTCCTTTTTTCAGACTTTTATAAACACTCTTTATTACAGCTTCTTTTTCCAGCATCCAATGTAAAGCGGCATTAGAAAATACAGCATCGAGGGTTTCTTTGTAATCAAAGTTTCGGGCATCCTCCACAGTGAACTTGATGGAGGGATATTTTTCTTTCGCTTTCCTGATCATTTCTTCGGAAAAATCTGTTCCCATTACAGTGGCCCCTTCAAGTTGGATTCGGTTGGTGAGATCACCGGTTCCACAACCTAAATCGAGGATAAGTTCGTTTTTGAGCGGAGCTAGGAGTTTTATAACGTCTTCGCCATATTGGGAAACAAATCCATGTTTCTGATCGTATAAATTTGGGTTCCATTTCATTAATCCTAAATATATAAAATTAATATGAATTTATTTTGAAGGAAAAATCATGCCTCCATACTATCGGGAAAATAAATCTGAAAATTGATTAAACTTAAATCTTTATTGAAAGTCATTAATTATGTTAAGATTTTATTTTAAGTTTTAAATTAATTAATCAAATCCAGTTTTATGAAATTAGCCCTTCGTGTTTGCTTCTTTTTTGCATTCGTATTTTCGTTTACAGCACAAGTCAACGCTGAACCTTTTCTTCCAAACAGTTCAAAAATTTCTTTATCCGATTCCACCATTTCCGAAAATTCAGAATTATTCTATCGAGTAGGGGAAAATCATCTTTTAGAGGTGGTTTATAAAGCCATATTCGGTGAGGATATTGCAAATACCATCCTATGGTTGAATGTTTTCAGTGAAAACTCCTTAATGAATTTCAGTGATAGTGATTTTCTGTTGTTAGAAAGCAATAAATCCGGAGGTTTTGAAATCTATGATGATTACAGCAATTATATTTCAGTAGCGCCTGATCTCGATAATAATTATTCATTGGAAACCAATAGCAATAATTGGGTGAAATCCCGCAGTAATCGATTCAATAAATGGTATTTCAGCACCGGTAAGGGGAGAGAGTATACCATGACCATGAAATTTAGTTTTGCAGGAAAAAGAACGGTCAAAGACGAGAAGGGTTATGAAATTACGGTAAATGGAAAATTAAATGGAAGTTATGAATTAAGTGATAATGAAGGTAGAAAAATGGAGATTAAATTTGATCGTTCCGGTGTATTCAGAATGATTGAAGGGGGTAAGGAGATAAAAACATTGGTCGTTCAAAGTCAACAAAGTTTTCGGTTGAATGATGCAGGCGGAGAGAGTGTTTCTATCCGAGCACGAGGACGTTTTAACGATTTAATTTTGACTTTTCCCGATGGTCAGGAGGTTTTTGTGAAGAATAGGTATAGGAAGCCATTACCAGTGGTAAAAGAGGAAGAGAAGAAATAAGAATTTATTAAATCTGATTTTCAATTAATTATCAAAATAGAGCCAATTCTCTTGCTAGATTGGCTCTTGCTTGTTCCTCGTATTTTTTCTGAAACCAAGCAGTTTTAAACACCTGTTCTTCCGCTAATAAATGCTTTAAAAATTTACTACGTCCGGAATTATAAATTGTGTCAGAAAACATGGCATATTCTTTCCGTATATTTTTAATATACTGTAGGTATATTTCCCATGGTTTCCCTAAAATGCTAAGATCCGCATCAATTAGGTAATTAAAATCAGATTCTTGGTGTAATTCGTGTTTTTTGGTTGATAAAATCAAATCTGCAATTTGATCAATTTGTTTATTATTTAGGTTTGTATTTACCAATCGCTCTCGTGCAAAATTGGCACTATCTTCCTCATTACAGCTAGAGTGGGGGAGATAAATTACATCATGATAGTATATTGCAAACCACAATAAATCAATATTTATCAGCATTTCCTTTACAGATTCCAATTCCATCAGCATTGCTGTAATGTGATCTAGATTATGGTAGTATCTTCCTTTGGCCTGATACTGTTCCTTTAGTTCAATCCAATTCTCCTTTCCCAGGTTAGTATCCGTTCCGTATTTTGAAAACAATCCGATAAAATGTAATTCTAAATTATTGATCATATTGGAGAGAGTAAATGTCCTTTTATAGTACGATCTTGAAAACTATTATTAACGTTTGTAGTGAATGTAATCGGTTAGAAGAGGGGTTAAACCATTTACCTTTAAATCGCTGGCTATTTGTGCTCTGTGATAAGTTGTATGGTTAATGATGTGAAATAATATATCTCGCACACTGCGCTCAAACTGTTGACCTTGAATATTTGCGTAAAGAATTATTTGGTCTAACTCATAAACTTCCAGAATATCTTCGCTCGACCTGAAATTTGCTAACTCGATTTCAAGCAGGTGTTCCCTTGGTTGATTTTGCCAAACTGCATATAAGTTTTTTTTTCCAGCTATTCTACAATTCCAGATGTGATGTGCATTTAATATATGGCTCATTAAAGACATCGTTCTATCAGAGATATGTGAAGGGTTTTGATTTATAATATCAATTAATTGTCGGTTGTAATATGTGCTATATTCTAGGAGTTCTTTAAAGAAATCTTTCATTTTTGATGCATTTACCAGATAAGTAAAAGGTCTAGATTATCCGAAAAACCTAGGATGAAAATTTAATTTTTAGATTTTCCCATTTTTTTAATTGCAATTTTTCTCAATTTAGGGTCCTCTTCATTATTAGCGATATTCGCTAACTCCATTTGGTCTGTTATTTTTTCAATTGCAATTTTTCTCAATTTACGATTTTCTTCATTGCTAGCGATATTCCCTAACTCCATTTGGTCTGTTATTTTTTCAATTGCAATTTTTCTCAATTTAGGATCTTCTTCATTGCTAGCGATATTACCTAATTCCATTTGGTCGGTTATTTTTTTAATTGCAATTTTTCTCAATTTAGGATCCTCTTCATTACTGGCGATATTCCCTAGCTCTATTCGATCGGTTATTTTTTCAATTGCAATTTTTCTCAATTTAGGATCCTCTTCATTACTGGCGATAATACCTAACTCTATTTGATCGATTATTTTTTCAATTGCAATTTTCCTCAATTTAGGATCCTCTTCATTACTGGCAATAATGCCTAACTCTATTTGATCGGTTATTTTTTCAATTGCAATTTTCCTCAATTTAGGATCCTTTTCATTACTGGCGATAATCCCTAATTCTATTTGGTCTGTTATAATTGAATTTTGTGCTTTTGTCGTTAAAAACAAGAACAGAAAAGAAGTTGAAAATATTAAATAAAGGATTTTTTTCATGTCTAAAGGATTATAATTGATAAAAATATACATGAGCATTATAATACTCAATAATTGGTTTAATGAAACTAATATACATATATTTTCGCTCAAAAATAGAAAGACCCCGCCATTTTATATTGACGGGGTTCTTGATTAAAAGACATTTATAATTACCGTTCTAAAATCGTTTAGAAAAGAATATGCTTCTGCTGTAGGACCATTCAATTCGTTTAACACCTTAGCATATAGCAATTCCACATCCGCATAACGATAAACGATATCGATTGTTTAAGTCTTCTATTGTAAAATTATTTTCGATTATTATCCAGGATGGGTAGCAAAATCAATATGACTTACGTTAGTATTTTTAACTAACCATTATTTGTTATGAAAATATTCACCTATTCTTTCATTGTATTGTTGATTTTCCAACTCTTTTCCTGTTCTAAAAGTGATGAATTAAAGTCATCCTCCTATTGGGGTAAGCGCGCGCAAGAAAAAAAAAGAGAGATCAATTTGTTGAGCGAATCTGTTCCATGTCAGGATATTTCTACTTTTAAAGTAGTTTATAAACACAATTATTTTTTATTCCATCCCTCTATACAGGCACAGTTTGATCGTTTATTGGCGGAGTATGATAACTATTTTAATAAAATGTTGGAAGCTGCCGTAAGGGAAGGGATTATATTTGACTTTTTATACCCGATTCCTCCAATCAAAGTAGTTTGTCGAGATGGTAAAGCTACTATGCTTTTTGTCCAAGATCTGACTATCCAAGAGGTGAATGAGGAGTTGCCTAAATTTAAAAAGAATATCATGGATTTCTATAAGGATGTAAACTGCACAGACCCATCTGAATGGGGTTCTATGATTTTGATTGTGAATTGTAATTATGAAGGGTTTGCAATTCATAAAACAATAAGGAATAAAGAATTTCACGAATTACTTCTAAATTATTATGAACTAAACAAAAGAAAGAACCAACTTGAGAATATTAAATGCGATGGAATGTCGAATAATAAGCAAGCTACTATATCTTGTAAAGAAGGCAAGCCAGTGGTGAATATTAGCAATTAAATAGGAACGACTATAAACAAAAAAAGCAACCCTTTTGGAGTTGCTTTTTTTGTGATCCCGCTGGGACTCGAACCCAGGACCCATACATTAAAAGTGTATTGCTCTACCAGCTGAGCTACGGAATCGGAATTCTTTATTTCAAGAACTACTTCGTTGTTTGAAGTGATGCAAAGGTAGAAAAAAGGTTGATATGTGCCAAATCTTTTATGCTAATTTTTATGTTCAACCAAATAACTTACTGTTTTTCAGTTTGATTATTTTTTCGCTTTAATCATACGTGGAACCCCATTCAGGTCATTTATTACCCATACTTCCGAAAATCCTTTTTTAAAAGTCATCTCCTGCGTTTCCTTCGCTAAATACTGGTTGATCTCAAAATATAAAACCCCATCCGCTTTGAGATGCTTCCGGGCAAATGAGGATATATGATCATAAAATAAGAGAGGCGCTTCATCTTCCACAAACAAGGCCGAATGTGGTTCAAACTGTAATACATTGGCATGCATTTCCTTTTTTTCCTCCTGAGTAATATAAGGTGGATTACTTACAATGATATCAAACTGCTCCTCCTGGAAAACAATCTCCCATTCCAGGATGTCCAGGCATCTGAAATTGATGTCGACCCCATTCTTCACCGCATTTTCCTTCGCAACGGCTATTGCTTCAGGAGAAAGATCGACGGCCATGGTCTGCGCATGAAAAAGGTTTTTCTGCAAAGCGATCGCAATACAACCCGATCCCGTACCGATATCTATAATTTGAAGATTGACAGACTCTCGAGCCGGAATCTTCTTAATACCTGATTGTAAATCTTTAGCAATGAATTGGAAATCCTTAACTATCAGATCCACTAATTCCTCTGTCTCCGGTCTTGGAATCAAGGTATCTTCTGTAACCAAGAAGTCCATCCCATAAAAGGGAGCTTTTCCCAAAATATGTTGAACAGGTTTTGCTGATTTCAACTGGGAAAGAACCTGCTGTAAAGAATGAAACTGTTGTGCATCTAGCACCATATCCTTCTCCAGCAAAAACTTAGCTTTCGAAATTCCCAATCGATCCAATAAAACAATTTGGAAGATGGATTTGATTTCATCTTGCTCATATAGACTGCTCAGCTCTTGCAGGAACTGTTGTTGGATGCTTCCTAAGGTTTCCATGCTGCAAACCTACAAAAAATGCTTCATTGTAAATTTTATTGGATTTAATTGATAGTTTTGCTGTGTTAGCAAAATTGAAAAGGGGAAACATGAACAGGGATGAATTATTCATGCAGCGATGTCTTGATCTGGCGGTATTGGGAGCCGGTAAAACCAGTCCCAACCCGATGGTCGGTGCTGTGATTGTACATGATGGGAAAATCATTGGCGAGGGATATACTTCACCCTATGGAGGTCCACATGCGGAAGTCAATGCGATCCAAGACGCAATACAAAAATTCCCGGAAACTGCAGAGAAGCTATTTCAAGAAAGTACCATCTATGTTTCTTTAGAACCCTGTGCGCATTTTGGTAAAACACCTCCATGTGCCGATCTCATCGTCTCCAAAAAGTTCAAAAAAGCTGTTATTGCCTGTCAAGATCCATTTGCAAAAGTAAATGGTTTGGGGATCCAAAAGCTGAAAGAGGCAGGAATCGAAGTAGTGATAGGTATTTTGGAAGAAGAAGCGAAATGGGTGAACCGACGCTTTTTTACCCGTCTAAAAGATTTTAGACCCTATATCATCCTAAAATGGGCAGAGACCAGGGATGGTTATTTTGCACCAGTGTATGGTTCCCAAAAGTGGATCAGCAATGCGGCCAGTAAACAATTGGTGCATCAATGGCGAACCCAAGAAGATGCGATATTAGTTGGCAAAGGTACTGCTCTTGCCGACAATCCCTCACTTACTGCCAGGGAATGGTCCGGTAGAAATCCAAAACGCGTTTTGATCGATAAGCGTTTGGAAATCAGCAGAGCGACTAATCTATATTCCACGGAAGCCGATACCATCGTTTTCAATGCCAAACAAACCGATTGGCAAGGAAACATCAAATTGATTGCACTCGAAAATTTCGACCTATATCTTCCCCAGCAGGTCTTATATCAATTATATCTGATGGATATACAATCCTTGATTGTAGAGGGGGGCAAGAAAACCTTAGAACAATTTATCCAGGCTGGCTTATGGGATGAAGCGCGCATTTTTAAATCCTCCGAAAACTGGGGAACAGGGATGGAAGCGCCGAAGATCAACGGGAGTATAAAAGAAAAATTAAAGGTAGGATCCGATATCTTGGAAATCCTTATAAAACCTTAATAATCAACTAATAATTTCTTATTACCTAATTTTTAGTTTTAGGGATGCGAATCCCCGAAGAGCTATTGCATTTTATCTGGCGTTTCCGGCTATTCAAGCCATTAATGATGAAAACCACTTGTGGAAAGCAGGTTCAGGTTATAAAACCAGGTCAATTTAACGAAGATGCAGGTCCTGATTTCCTTTTTGCCGAATTAAAGATCGACGGTCAACAATGGTTTGGACATATTGAACTCCATGTGGATGCGAAAGATTGGATGGTGCATCGTCATCATCAGGACGAAGCCTATAATGCTGTTATTCTGCATGTCATCTGGGAAGGGGAGATGGCCTGTTATCTTTCGGATGGAACTTGGATCCCCAACCTCAACCTTCAGCAGTTAGTGGATGAAGAAGTCTTGGAAAAGGCCTTGGATCTGCTTCATAATGGGCATTGGTTGTCTTGTGCCTATCGAATGAAAAAGATCCCCATGCATATCAAGCTCCAAACTGTTCAGCGGGCTGCGGTTGAACGTTTGGAAGGGAGGTATCAACAGATCATGCTTCAAAATAAACGTTTTAAAGGCGATTGGGAAAGGATAACCTTGAGCATGCTGGCTGGATCGTTTGGATTTAAGGTAAATAAACAAGCTTTTCTGGATTGGGCGGAACTGATCAACCTGAAATTGCTCGCCAAGTTCGCCGATAAGCCAAAAAGTATCCAAGCCATGTTCTTTGGTCAGGCGGGTTTTTTAACAGCCTATAAAGGGAAGGAAAGCTATCCGACACAATTGCAGAAAGAATATGAGTATATAAAACAGGGTTTCGGTTTAGCGGAAATGTCAGTTTATCAGTGGAAATTCCTCCGGATGAGACCGGCAAATTTCCCTACTATCAGATTAGCGCAGTTGGCGGGCCTCTACCACATTCGAACCAACTGGTTTTCAAAAATAGTTTCCAGCCATTATGTGGAAGACATCAAACAGGAACTCAGAAACACAACGATAAACAAATATTGGCGAACACATTATCACTTTGAAAAAACTGCGGAGGACCATAGCAACGAATTTTCAGAAACTTTTATGGATCTTTTGGTCATCAATTGTTTTGCACCCTTGTTATTTGCATATGGAAAACATATTCGAAAGGCAGCTCATATGGATCTGGCTATGGAATGTTTGGAAAGTATAGGGGCGGAGGAAAATGTTGTGACGCGGAAATACAGAAAGTCCGGTCTGCCTTCCTTCAGTGCGATGGAAAGTCAAGGTCTACTTCATCTCCAAACCCATTACTGCGATCTAAAAAAGTGCCTTAATTGCCCAATAGGGGCATATATTCTCCAGCAGCCTATCGACGTTTAAGCTTTTATTCTCCAGCAACCTATCGATATTTAAGCTTTCAGGATTTCCGCAATTTCATGGAATCCCTTTTCGGCAGCTAGATCCGATGCGGTCTTACCTTGGTCGTTCTGGATCTGGATATGTGCTCCATTTTCCAAAAGGATGATGATCAGGTCGATGTTTCCTTGCTGGGCAGCGATGTGTAATGGGGATATCCTGGAATTCTGTACCACATTGACTTCCGCACCTGCTTCGATCAGCATTTTTGCTATGTTGTCGTGCTGATTCAATAAGGCAGCGTGGATAGGGTAGCTCTGAAATCCGTTCTGGGAGTAGGCATTCGGATTGGCATGGTTTCTAAGCAGGATCCTCACAATATCCTCTTTTCCAAAATGGGCAGCTATACCCAATGGATAGAAGCCATGCGAAGATAGTTCATTGATCACTTCCGGCTTTTGATCCAACATCAGTTGTACCTGTTCTGTGAGTCCAGCAGCGCAAGCTTCATGGATCGTGATGCTAGTAATATATTTCAAAATGGTCTGAACGATCTGTGTTTTCTGATAATAACAGGCAAGCATCAATGGCGAGATTTCATGCGAAGTTTGTTCTTTGACCAATTCCGGATTTCTACTCAACAATAAATCCAGATCCTGATGGTTTCCCGTTTCAATATATTCTTCCAAGACAGATAGACTCATACACTCTTACATTTAATGTTACGAATTAAGCAAAAAAAACTTAAATTTATAATTCCTTCATAGGAATTCTTAAACAGCACGTTAAAATTGACGGGTTAAATTTTATGTCTTTATTACTAATTAATTTTAATGTTAACGAACATCATTTAATATTTGTAGCTATTCAGCTACAAAACCATAAATAAAACTATATTTTTTATTAAATTTTTAGACTTATAATTACTTTTGTAATGCCCTCCCCAAGGGCATGTTTTTCATAGGTAGATGTAGGGTCGAATATATTCTATTCGACCCTTTTTTATTGCCAACCATCCCTCAACCACCCCTCATCCAACTCTCCATCCAATCCCCACTTTGCCCATCACCCAATCCCCAGCAAAAAATTCCCTGTCTAAATACTAAATACTTTATACTAAATACTAGTACTTCTTACTAAATACTAAATACTAAATACTAATTTTACATCATGTCTAAAATAATAGTTGCTATTACAGGTGCCTCAGGTTCTATTTATGCCAAAGTATTGTTGGATAAACTTACCCTTCTGAAAGATCAGGTGAAAGAGGTCGGCGTGGTAATGTCGGATAATGCCAAGGATGTCTGGAAATTTGAACTGGGAGATGAGAGTTACAATGATTATTCCTTCAAATTCTACCAGAAGAATGATTTCATGGCGCCATTTGCATCAGGATCCGCTAAATTTGAGACGATGATCGTAGCTCCATGCTCCATGGGAACCTTGGCAAGAATCGCACAGGGAACTTCGTCAGATCTGACCACCAGAGCCGCGGATGTTATCCTGAAAGAACGTAGAAAATTGATCTTGATCACTCGCGAAACACCCCTTAGTTTGATCCACATCAACAATATGCAGGCTGTAACCCAGGCAGGAGGGATCGTTTGTCCAGCATCGCCATCTTTTTACAGCAGACCCGCAACTTTTGAGGATTTGGCAGCTACTGTGATAGACCGTGTCCTTGATATGGCCGGTTTTGACCTGCAGACCTACCGCTGGGGTAAATAGAAAAACCATAATTTTATCCTCGTAATCCAAAGGATTTTGTATTTTTGTTTTTTAATGAAACAGCTGTATCTATCTTTATTAGCATTCGTTATATCCAACAAAAATTACGATCACTATATTTTTGATTTTCAATATATTTCATGGGAACAATATTAATTACTTCTGCAACATTGGTTTCGGCAGGCCATCCGCTACACCTAACATCCGTTGATGTATTGGTTAAAAATGGAAAAATTGAGAAAATTGGCAAGTCTGTAAAGGCGGAAGGGAAGGTTCAGGAGATCAATGGGAAGGGAAGTTTTCTTTCTGTCGGTTTTTTCGATCTGAATGTAAACTTTGGCGAACCGGGTTATGAAACCAAGGAAGATATCCAAACAGGTACTGCTGCGGCAGCATCTGGTGGTTTTACCGGTGTAGCTGTACACCCGAATACCAATCCACCGATCCATTCCCGTTCAGAAGTGTCCCTGATCGTCAATACGGCAAAGGGTAACCTCGTTGATGTTTTTCCCGTTGGAGCAGTGAGCAAAAAAAGGGAAGGAAATGAATTGGCCGAACTGTTCGATATGAAGATCAATGGTGCCGTAGCCTTCAGCGATGGTAACCGCAGTGTACAGCAGGCAGGATTGATGGGAAGAGCGTTATTATATGCCAAAGGTTTCCAAGGATTGATCATGACCTTTCCGCAGGATGAATCCATTGCTGCTGGAAATAAAATGAACGAAGGGGAGGTGAGTACCTACCTGGGCATGAAAGGTATCCCTAACCTAGCAGAGTCCATCATGGTTTCCCGTGATCTATTCTTGGCCGAATACAATGAATCACCGATCCATTTCAGTACGATTTCTACCGAAGAATCGGTAGATCTGATCCAAAAAGCAAAAGCAAAAGGAATCCAGGTGACCTGTGATGTGGCTGCGCATAACTTGGTTTTTACCGATGAAGATGTCAAATCTTTTGATAGCCATTATAAGGTGAGTCCGCCATTACGCACCAAGCGTGATGTAAAAGCCTTGATCAAAGGCCTGAAAGATGGCGTGATCGATGCGGTGGTTTCGCAACATACTCCACACGAAATTGAATTCAAAGAAGTAGAATTCCAGATTGCGAAAGATGGCATCATCGCATCGCAAACTGTTCTACCATTACTGATCAAAGCCGGCTTCAACCCAGAAACGATTGTAGAAAAATTGGCAGAAAATCCGCGTAAGGTATTGAATCTGCCAGTTCCACAGCTCGTAGAGGGTGAGGATGCTAACTTGGTATTATTCAGTATGGATAAAAAATGGACTTTAGATAATAACAGCAATAAGTCCAAATCGACTAATTCACCATTATTTGGTAAGGAATTGACAGGCCAGGTCTTGGCAACGATCAATAACAACCAGGTAATCATAAACTAAACAATATGGAAGCGAAAGTAAAAAAAGCATTTGAGGCAAGTTTTAATGCCTATGCGAACTCTGAAAATATCGATGCGTCTGTGGTAAAGACAGCGTTGGAAAATGTATTCAATGCCGAAAAACCTTTTATGGATAAGGTGGCAGATATGGATGCTGTTTTTGATGAACATCAGCAATTTGAAGAATTGCGTGAATACACGTTTGATCTTCTCATGATCAATTTCTTCGCAGAAGATGTATTGAAACTGGAAGAAGATTACCTGGAATCGGAAGAATGGGAAGCCATCGAAGATGAGACCATTGAAAGAGGTTCGGAGATGCTGAACATCCTTTTATACCTGAAAGAATGCGCAGATGATGAGATCGAACCTTCATTGGATGATTTCCTGAAAGAATTCCTATTGGTGGAAGAAGATGAATTCCAGGACGAATACGAGATTTATGAAAATGTGATTGCCAATCAGTTGTTGGTTGATAGCTCTTATGAGCAGATCGCTAAGGTTGCCGATAGCCAGTCGAAAGATGAGGAGATTTATGAGCTGTTTTATCCTTTGGTTTCTTTCTTTTACGAGCAAAATCCAAATGAAGGACAATTGGGAGATTTTTCTAAGTATGCGGCAAATAAATCATTATCTTTAGCCTTATATCAATTAATGATCAACTTTAACAAATAAATTATGGAATTGACAACTAACGAAAATCCGCTATTGAAGAAGAAAGCAATTACCTATGGGATTATCCTTGGGGTGGTCTCGGTGGTATTGGCTATAGCTTCTATGTATATAACCATTAATGGAACCACGCTAATGAGTTCGGCTATCCAGGCAGGAGCAGTTAACTATATCCCTTTCTTGATTTTGGTAACGGTTTTTTCAAAATCCCTTCGTACGGCAAATGGTGGTTACTGGAGCTTTTCCGTAGCCCTTAAAAATATCTTCATCATGTTGGCAGTTACCGCACTGATCGGTACCTTGGCAACCATGATCATGAACTGGACCATGCCTCAGTTGCAGGAACAGGTATTGGATAAAACCCGCAATATGACCATCGAGTATTACGAGTCCATCAATGCTTCCGATGAAGCGATCGATACCATCGTAGCGGAATTGGATAAACAACGCGATGCCTTAGGTTCTTTGTCCATCGGACAGAATATCTTAGGTCTGTTCATCTATTTCTTGGTTTATTTTGTGTTGGCCCTGATCTTTGCCGCTATCTTCAAAAAAGAAAAACCAATGTTCAAAGAACAGGTAGCAACAGATTCTGCACATCCTTGGCAAAATAATCCCGAAGCTTAATAATCCTATTACCTCAATATTTTTTGATTAAAGGTATCATCTAAAAATGATACCTTTGTCATTATTACTTATGGATATATCAGTAGTCATACCTTTATACAACGAGGAAGAATCTCTTCCGGAGCTTTGCGCTTGGATCAAGCGTGTTATGGATGAGCATCAGTTCACATACGAGATCATCATGGTTGATGATGGGAGTAAGGATAAATCCTGGCAGGTCATTCAATCGCTGAAAGCGGAGAATGAGCATGTTACAGGCGTTCGGTTCCGTCGTAATTATGGGAAATCGGCCGCATTGAACGTAGGTTTTGCCGCAGCACAGGGCGATGTAGTCATCACCATGGATGCCGATCTTCAGGATAGCCCTGATGAGATCCCGGAATTGTACGATCGTATCAAGAACCAAGGTGCCGATCTGGTTTCTGGATGGAAGAAAAAACGTTATGATCCATTGACCAAGACCATCCCGACCAAGCTGTTCAACTCCGTTACCCGCAGCATGTCGGGTATCGATAATCTGCACGACTTCAATTGTGGGCTGAAAGCCTATAAAAAAGATGTGGTAAAGAGCATCGAGGTTTATGGAGAGATGCACCGTTATATCCCCGTATTGGCGAAATGGGCAGGATTCAGTAATATCCAGGAGCAGGTAGTTCAGCATTTTCCACGTAAGTATGGGACGACCAAATTCGGTCCGGGCAGGTTTGTAAAAGGATTCCTGGATCTGATGTCGATCTTTTTTGTGGGTAAATTTGCGAAAAGACCAATGCACTTTTTTGGCCCACTGGGCGTGATCAGTTTCCTGATCGGGATTTTTATCACCATCTACCTCATCATCGAGAAATTGATGAGCATTGCCAATGGTACAGCCTACCGGAATGTGACGGATCAACCGTTGTTCTACCTTTCTTTGGTAGCCATTTTGATCGGTTCGCAATTGTTCCTTACAGGTTTCATTGCCGAGCTGGTGTCCCGTAATGGTACAGACCGAAATAAATATCATATCGACCAGGTAATCTAAGATGTTCTTTTCAATCATTATTCCTTTATACAACCGGCCGGTAGAGATCAAGGAATTGTTGCAATCCCTTCTGGATCAACAATACCAAGATTTCGAGGTGATCATTGTGGAGGATGGATCCAGGAACAAGGCCGATCATATCATCGATCAATTCAAGGATCGATTGGATGTAAATTATTTCTTTAAGGAAAATGAAGGTCAAGGTTTCGCTAGGAACTATGGTTTTGAGCGGGCGAAAGGCGATTATTTCATCGTCTTTGATTCCGATATCATTGTACCTTCCGATTACCTGCTAAAAGTTAAGGCAGGGATCGAAAAGGATGGATTGGATGCCTTCGGAGGACCGGATGCTGCGCATCCATCGTTCACTGCTATCCAGAAAGCCATCAGCTATTCCATGACCAGCCCCTTTACCACTGGTGGAATCCGTGGTAATAAAAAGCATGTGGGCCAGTTCCATCCGCGAAGTTTCAACCTTGGTATTTCCAGAAGAATATGGGAACAGACAGGTGGTTTTAAACTCTCCCGCAGGTCGGAGGATATTGAATTCAGTATCCGGATGATCAATTCCGGGTTTAAGGTCGGATTGATCCCTGATGCCTTTGTGTACCATAAAAGAAGGACCAGCTTCGCTCAATTTTATAAACAGACCCATAGTTTTGGAAAGGGGAGGATCGATATCTATAAGATGTACCCCGCCGAACTGAAACCCGTGCATGCCCTACCATCCGTTTTTGTTTTGGGACTCGTGGTGTTGTTCATGATAAATGTCATCAATTTATTAACGATGAATGGGATCTATATCCTGAGTTTGTTAGGAACTCTTGGTAATTGTTTGTTATTATTGTATACAATAATGCTGTTCTTGCATGCCTTGATAACCTGCAGGAGCTTGAAAGTTGCCGTTCTTGCGGTGGTTGCAGCCTTTACGCAATTGATCGCTTATGGCTCCGGCTTTATCAGTCAGTATAGTAAACAGCTCTTGTATCCCGAAAAGAAGAATTCATGATAGCGCTTACACAAAGTAGTTTAGATAAATTAGAAATTTTGTTCAAAGAGCAGGGGTATCGATTGCGATTTGAGAAAGGTTCTTTCCGAACCGGTGCCTGTATGCTGCAAAATTCAAAGGTCATTGTGGTGAATAAATTCTCCAGTGTGGATATGAAAGTGCAATCCCTACTTCAGCTATTGCAGACTATCCCCATTGAGGAGAGCTTGTTAAGTGATAAGTTGAAGCCGTTCTTTCAACAGATTAAAAAAACAAAACTTACGGTTTGAGAATAACATTTTTAGGTACAGGTACATCACAGGGGGTTCCGGTCATCGCATGCTCATGTAAGGTATGCCGATCTACCGACCGACATGATAAACGTTTGAGGTCGTCCATTCTTTTGGAATATAACGACCATACCGTTGTTGTGGATACCGGTCCTGATTTCAGGTACCAAATGTTACGAGGCCAGGTACAGCAGCTGGATGCCGTACTGATGACCCATTCCCATAAGGATCATGTGGCGGGTCTGGATGATGTCAGAGCTTTCAATTACCAGCAACAGCAATCCATTCCGATCTATTCCAATAAGGCGACCCACGATGCCCTTCGCAAGGAATTCTATTATGCGTTCAGCGATTTCAAATATCCAGGAGTTCCGCAATTGGAACTGGAGGAAATCTTCCCTGGCCAATCTTTTGAATTGTACGGAAAAGAAATCCTGCCCATAGAGGTGATGCATTATAAAATGCCGGTTTTGGGTTTCCGGATCGATGATTTTGCCTATGTTACCGATGCGAAGACCATTTCAGAAGAATCCTTTGAGCTGCTGAAAGGTGTGAAAACATTGGTTTTGAATGCGCTCCAAAAAGAACCACATATTTCCCATCTTACTTTAGCAGAGGCAGTAGAAGTTTCTGAACGGATCCAACCAGAAAGGACTTATTTAACCCATATCAGCCATCGATTTGGGACCCATGAAGAAATTTCCGCTTTACTTCCTCCTAACATTTTTGTGGCTTACGATCAGTTAATTATCGAAGAATAATAAAAAATAATTCATCTCATAAAACAATTGTGATTTTTCATTGTTCAACCATATGAAATCACATTTATTGAATTAATTATTTAAACACTTTAAAAACTGATTTGCTATGGGAAATATTTTGTATTTAATTGCAGTAGTTTTAGTCATTATCTGGGCTATCAGCTTCTTCGGAGGTTATGCGACAGGTGGTATTATTCACATCTTATTGGTGATCGCCATCATTGTTATTTTACTTAGGGTTATACGAGGTAACGCCTAGATAGATTATTCTAATAACAGCTGAGCAATAGCTAAATCCTCTTGATAAGTGATCTTCAGGTTCTGATGTTCACCGGGAAAGATGAGGAGGTTATTGCTCATTTTATTTTCATTCCAATTTTCCACCACCGATGCATCATCGGTAAAAGATGCTGATTCCTCTTGTTCATAGGCTTTCAGCAATAAATCTGCTTGAAATACCTGTGGCGTCTGCACCAACCAAACCTGGTTTCTATCCACAGCTTCACTCTTATTTTCATTTCCAAATCGTACAGAACTGCTGCTTTGAACAGCAGGGATAACCGCATGATGTCCATTGGCAACTTCCTGGTATAAAGCATCGATCAACTGCGTAGTAAGAAGGGGTCTTGCTGCGTCATGAACTGCAATTATGGCATTCGCTGGGTCTGGAATAGAATTTCTTAATGCTATCAACCCGTTTTTCACGCTCTGAAACCTACTGGCTCCTCCATGGCATAGGATATGTGGTATATGAAAATCATATTCACTACAGAGTTCCCTCCAATAGGATTCCATTTCGGAAAAAAGGACCAATAGGATTTGAGGCTTACTTTGGGCCTGATGGAACTTTAAGAGGGTATGCATTAAGAGCGGTTTACCGTTTATTGGTATGTACTGCTTTGGGAGGTTTCCACCCATCCGAGATCCAGTTCCAGCCGCTACAATAATGACATAGTTTTGTTCCATGTCATAAAGGTAAAAAAAATAGATTTGGCTCGATGCGAAAGCATAGTGAAAGTAATGTAAAAGTATGTATTTAGTATGTAAAGCTTATAAAAACATGCTTTAAGTATGCTTAAACCTTGAATTTACCAAGAAAACATAGGGTTTACATAGGAAAAACGATAGCAGGAAATGTAAAAGCCATCAAAAAAGAAGCCGTATAAAACATAGTTTCATACGGCTTAATCAATTGTTGAATTATTTATCTTAGATGATTAACATCGCATCGCCATAGCTGTAAAAACGATATTTTTCTTTAACCGCTACTTCATAAGCATTCATAACGTTCTCATAACCTGCAAAGGCAGCAATCATAACTAATAGAGTAGATTGAGGCGTATGGAAGTTGGTGATCATCGAGTTTGCAATACTGAAATCGTAAGGAGGGTAAATAAATTTACTTGTCCAATCGTTTGCAGCTTTCAGGTGTTTGTCGGCAGACACTGAAGATTCAATAGCACGCATAGAAGTAGTACCTACTGCACAGATACGACGTTTAGCATCGATTCCCTTGTTCACCACACGAGCAGCTTCTTCAGAGATAATGAATTGCTCCGAATCCATTTTGTGCTTGGTCAAATCTTCTACCTCCACGGTACGGAATGTTCCCAGACCAACGTGTAAGGTTACTTCTGCAAAATCAACCCCTTTTAGTTCCAGACGTTTCATCAATTCGCGCGAGAAGTGAAGTCCTGCTGTTGGAGCAGCTACTGCACCTTCATTTTTAGCGTAGATGGTTTGGTAACGGAATTTATCCTCTGGTGTTGCTTTACGTTTGATGTATTTTGGAAGAGGGGTTTCGCCAAGGATTTCAATGTTCTTGCGGAATTCCTCATCGGTTCCATCAAAAAGGAAACGGATGGTACGGCCGCGAGAAGTGGTATTGTCTACTACCTCCGCTACTAATAAATCATCATCTCCGAAATATAATTTATTACCTACACGGATTTTACGAGCTGGATCTACCAACACGTCCCATAGGCGTAATTCTTTGTTTAATTCTCTTAAAAGGAATACTTCAATGGTAGCACCAGTTTTCTCTTTGTTTCCATACATACGGGCAGGGAAAACTTTGGTGTTGTTCAATATCATGACATCTTTATCATCAAAGTAATCCAATACATCTTTGAAGATTTTGTGTTCGATTTTTCCAGAATCGCGGTGTAAAACCATCAAACGAGATTCGTCTCTTTGTTCAGATGGTTCAGAAGCTAGCAGAGACTCCGGTAGATTGAAGTTGAATTGAGATAATTTCATTTTATATGAATCAGTATTTATTGCCCTCTAGCCTTACTGGGGCTAGATTTTATAAAGGCTTACAAAAGTACGAAAAATTAAATAATTACACTGTCATATAAGATAATACCTACTTTTCTGTAAGAATTTATTTATTAATATTGGATTCTTTAAAATATATTGTAATTTAAAACGGCATTTGAAATGCCTTGAATTCCACAGAAACTAACTTTTATGGCAGACAGCACACGAAAAGAAGATTTTGCAAACGACCTACTTCCACATACCGAGAGTTTAGAAGAGATGCACCATGTGAACAATCCAGTATTGGATTTACCACGCATTGAAAAACAGTACCTTTCTAAGGTTCAGGGCTATACCCAAGAACGAAATTCCTTTTTCTTTACCGATGGGCGATCAAAGGTAGAGGTCAAAGTATTCTCCGAAGAGATCATCCGGATCCGATTGGCGCCTGAAGGGGTGTTTTTGGAAGATTTTTCCTATGCGGTGAGTTTCAAGGAAGAAGTCTTTGTAAACTGCGAAGTAACAGAAGATGAAGCCTATTTCCGGGTAAAAACCAGTGCAGTGACCTGCTCCATCAAAAAGGACAATTTCTTCATTTCCTTCTCTGAAGAGGATGATACCGTTCTGAACAGCGACCATGCAGCCATGCATTGGGAGGAGAATGTTGACTATGGCGGATATTACGTTTACTGCAGCAAGGAAGCCAAATCCGATGAGGTTTTTTATGGATTGGGCGATAAAGCCTCCAACCTCAATCTAAGAGGAAGAAGGGTGAAGAATTGGAATTCGGATACCTATTCCTATGCTTTCAACCAAGATCCGCTCTATAAGACTATTCCATTCTACATTGGTGTAACCGAAGGAAAGGCTTACGGAATTTTCTTTGATAATACCTTTAAGACCTATTTTGATTTCGCTTCGGAACATCCGAACCAAACAAGTTTCTGGTCGGAAGGTGGCGAACTACAATACTATTATATCCACGGTCCTCAGATGATGGATGTGGTAAAGAGATACCATAGCTTAACGGGCACCCATTATATGCCACCTATGTGGGCTATTGGATACCATCAATGTCGCTGGTCGTACTATCCGGAGAACAAGGTTCGGGAAACGGCCTACGAATTCCGTAAGCGGGAGATCCCTTGCGATGCGATCTACCTGGATATAGACTATATGGATGGGTATCGTTGTTTCACTTGGAACAAGCGTTATTTCCCAGATCCTAAGAAAATGATAGCCGATCTGAATGCCAATGGCTTCAAGACGGTAGTGATGATCGATCCAGGAATCAAAGTGGATGAAAACTACTGGGTATTCAAGCAGGGACAGGAGAACAACTATTTCTGTCGTCGGGGTGATGATTATTTTATGGAAGGTTTTGTTTGGCCAGGCCGTTGTCAATTCCCGGATTACACCAACCCAGAGGTGAGGACCTGGTGGGGAACCTTATACAAAGGACTGGTAGATGATGGCGTTGCAGGATTCTGGAACGACATGAACGAACCGGCTGTTTTTGGAAGAGGAACATTCCCCGATGATGTTAGGCATCAATTTGAAGGTCATCGCGGATCACATCGCAAAGCCCATAATGTCTATGGCATGCAGATGGTTCGTGCAACCTACGATGGGTTGAAGAAATTATATAAGAATAAACGTCCATTTACCATTACCAGAGCGGCTTATGCTGGTACACAACGCTATTCGTCTGTTTGGACCGGAGATAACATCGCTACTTGGGAACACTTGCGGATCGGGACATTACAGTTGCAGCGGTTATCGGTTTCTGGGCTTTCTTTCTGTGGCACGGATATCGGTGGGTTTACGGGCGAGCCTGATGGTGAACTCTATACCCGTTGGATGCAGTTTGGGGTGTTTTCCCCGTTCATGCGTGTGCATTCGGCAGGCGATACCCGCGACAGGGAGCCTTGGAGTTTCGGGCCAGATTGGGAGCAGATCTGTAAGAAGTTCATTGAATTGAGGTATAAACTACTTCCTTATATCTATACCTGCTTTTGGATGCAGCATAGGTATGGGGAACCTATTCTTAGGCCGATATCCCTTCTGGAACAGCATATTGCCAAAAACCTGCAACGTGAGGAAGAATTTACCTTCGGTCATCAATTATTGGTGTCGCCGGTTTTGCATCCTGGTCAATTGAATAAGATCGTTTATCTTCCTGAAGGTAGCTGGTATTATTATTTCGATCATACCCCATATGCCGGTGGGCAGGAGCATACCATCGATACACCGATGGATGAAATGCCATTCTTTGTTCGGGGTGGAAGTATCATCCCTGAATTTCCGGTCATGCAATTTACCGGAGAGCGTAAAATTGAGTCCTTAAAGATGACGTTCTATTTTGCGGAAGGACAGCATGAATCACATCTGTATTCCGATCATGGGGAAACCTTTGCTTATGAGCAAGGGGTGTATGTAGAGAAAAATTTCATTGCAGAGTCTACCCAAAACACGGTTCAGATCGTGCAGGGGGAACAGGGCTTGTATACACCATATTATTCGGACTTTAATCTTTACTTGGTCGGATTACCATTTGATATGAAGCAGGTTACTGTGGATGGTATGAAGGTAAATGTTAGCAAGGACGAAGATGGATTGGACTATATCAAATTAGAACGCGACTTCAAAAAGGTCATCATTCAATAATAACTAAATAAACTAAACAGAATAGCTTAATAGAAGATATTAATCATATAAACCTAATTATGTCAAACGCTGTAGAAGCACATTCCTTGTTGTCGGAATTTGATGTGTTCTTATTCCGGTCAGGAAGACATTATAAACTGTACGAAAAATTTGGATCACGAGAACTCCGTGTAGATGGCCGAGTAGGGGTCTACTTTGCTGTCTGGGCACCGAATGCCCAACAGGTATCCGTGATCGGAAATTTTAACGGATGGAATCCACATTCCCATCCCTTGCAAGTTCGATGGGATAGTTCGGGTATCTGGGAAGGTTTCATCCCTGGTCTTGAAAATGGGGAAGTCTATAAGTACCATATCCATTCCAGTACAGGCGAGCGTTTGGAAAAAGCTGATCCATTTGCCTTACATGCCGAAGTAGCACCAAAAACAGCTTCTATCGTTGCGACCACTTGGTATTCTTGGCAGGATTCGGAATGGATGTACAACCGAAGGGAACATAATGCGCTCGACAGGCCTTATACAGTCTATGAAATGCATTTGGGTTCCTGGATGCGCGACCCCAAAGATCCCAATCGCTTTTTTTCCTATCGGGAAATAGCAGAGCGTTTGGTTCCCTACCTGCAGGAAATGAACTATACCCATGTGGAGTTTATGCCGGTGATGGAGCATCCCTATTATCCTTCTTGGGGATATCAAATCACAGGCTATTTTGCTGCTACCTCAAGGTATGGAGGTCCGCAGGATCTGATGTATCTTATAGAAGAATTGCATAAACACCATATCGGCGTAATCCTGGACTGGGTTCCGTCGCATTTTCCGGGCGATAGCCACGGATTGTATAAGTTTGATGGTACGCATTTATATGAGCATGCGGATCCTAAGAAGGGATTTCATCCCGATTGGCAATCCTATATTTTCAATTATGGCCGAAACGAGATCCGGTCTTTCCTCATCTCTAATGCGTTCTTTTGGCTCGACCGTTACCATGTAGATGGCTTACGCGTAGACGCCGTAGCATCGATGCTTTACCTGGATTACTCCAGAAAGCAGGGGGAATGGGAACCCAATGAGCTGGGAGGGAATGAAAACCTCGAGGCAGTTTCCTTTTTAAAGGAACTCAATGAAGCGATCTCCAAATATTTTCCGCAGGTACAATCCATTGCGGAGGAATCCACTTCCTGGCCAGGCGTAAGCCGGGCGACGTTTAATAACGGTTTGGGATTTGGCATGAAATGGATGATGGGTTGGATGCATGATACCTTATCCTATTTCAAGGAAGATCCGATCAATCGCTCTTATCATCATAATAAACTTACTTTTTCGTCGGTATATGCCTTTACGGAGAACTTTATGTTGCCATTGTCCCACGATGAGGTGGTTCATGGAAAACAATCGTTGATCTATAAGATGCCGGGGGATGAATGGCAGAAGTTTGCTAACCTGAGGGCTTTATACCTCTTTATGTATACTTTTTCTGGAACCAAACTGTTGTTCATGGGCGGTGAATTCGGACAAACATCCGAATGGAATGTGAACCAATCGTTGGATTGGCATTTATTACAGTTCAAACCACACCAGAACCTGAAGAAGTTCGTAGCTAAATTGAACGAGATCTACCAGAGCTATCCAGCATTATATGAAAAACAGTTCAGTCCGGAAGGGTTCTTTTGGATTGATTTAGAAGATAAAGCGAACAGTGTTTTTGTGTACTGTAGACGTGGTCATGATTGGGAAAACGACTTGATTATTGTTTTGAACCTAACTCCTGTGGTAAGGAGGAATTTTAGGATAGGGGTTCCCCATCCAGGCGAATGGGAATTGCTGCTGAATTCGGATGACATGAGTTACAATGGCAGTGCGGTAGGGGTTAAGAAGCAGGTCAGTACCGATCCAACTTTTTGGATGAACCAAAATCAGTCTTTCTCCTTGGATTTACCGCCATTGTCAGGACTGATCTTTAAACGAAAAATCAAGAAATGAAAGTAATCCATCTGAGTGTAGAATGTTTTCCGGTCGCCAAGGTAGGCGGGCTTGCCGATGTTGTCGGCGCATTGCCTAAATATTTAAATCATTTAGGGGTTGACGCTTCGGTGGTGATGCCTTATTTCAACCGGAAGTTTGTGCAGGAGCACAGCTTTGAAACGGTAGCAACTGGGCAATTCTATCAAGGTTCTATCCTGTTGGATTATGAGGTGCTCAAAGAAAGCACTGATGCACTGGGTTTTCCATTATATTTGATAAGGATTCCTGGCTTATTGGATAGGGAGGAAGTGTATTGCTATGCGGATGAAGCGGAGCAGTGGATTGCCTTTCAACATGCTTTCCTGCATTATCTAAAGCATAATGGTATAAAACCTGACATCATTCATTGCCATGACCATCATGTAGGATTAATTCCTTTTTTAACGAGGAACGCTACGGATTATAAAGAATTTTCAGACATTAAAACGGTATTTACCGTTCATAATGGACAATATCAAGGCTGGATGAACTGGAACAAAGGGATTATATTGCCTGCATTTGATACCTGGAAATGGGGGCTGTTAGATTGGGATGGTGTTATCAACCCTTTGGCTACAGCGATTAAATGCTGTGATTCCTATACTACCGTTTCAGAGGGTTACCTCAGCGAATTGTTTGTAGAAGCAAATGGCCTACAACGCCTGTTCTATGATGAAAGAGGGAAAGCCTGGGGTATTGTGAATGGAATTGATACGGCTTACTGGGATCCTGCAGCGGATAAACAGATTACGGATAATTATTCGCCAATCAATGTTCAGGAAGGTAAATATGAAAATAAAAGCAAATTCTGTAAGGAATATGGTTTAGATCCTAATTTACCACTATTGAGTTATATAGGACGTTTTGCCACGGAAAAGGGCGCGGATATTCTACCGGAAATTGTAAGAAATCTTTTGGATAAGAAAGCTGGAAAACGGAATATCTTTATACTTGGCTCCGGCGATCCTGCCATACAACAAGAGATTGCAGAACTTGAAAAGGAGTTTCCGGAAGGCTTTGCTGTCTTTTTCGGTTATAATGAACAATTGGCCCATCAGGTGTATGCGGCTTCGGATATACTGATCATGCCTTCCAGGGTTGAGCCTTGTGGTTTGAACCAGCTCTATGCCCTTAAATACGGGACCATACCGGTAGTTAGGAACATCGGTGGACTAAAAGACACGGTTATTGATGTTTCTGAGGGTGGCTATGGATTCAAATTTGAGGATGTCAATGCAGCAGAGGCATCCCAAGCGGTAGAACGCGCCTTGGATTATCTTCAAGAGCCTAAGAAATTAAATGAAACAAGAGATTTAGCCATGGAACTGGACTTTTCCTGGGATAAATCAACTTCAAAATATGTAAAGTTATATAACCAATTACTTAAATAATATGGCGCACAAGGTAGTATCTATTGTTCTGGGAGGCGGTCGTGGCACCCGCCTGTTCCCATTGACCGATCAACGGTCTAAGCCTGCAGTTCCGATTGCAGGTAAATACAGATTAGTGGATATTCCTATCTCTAACTGTTTGAATTCCGGTTACAACAAGATTTTTGTTTTGACGCAATTCAACTCGGCTTCGTTAAACAAACACATCAAAAACTCCTACAACTTCAGTATTTTCAGTAAGGGTTTTGTGGATATTTTGGCAGCAGAACAGACTAGTGAGGGAGATTCGTGGTTTGAAGGAACTGCTGATGCAGTGAGAAGGACGCAGAAAAATCTGGTCAATGTAGACTATGATTATGTGTTGATCCTTTCTGGAGATCAATTGTACCAGATGGATTATTCCGCTATGGTTGATTTCCATGTGAAAAATAAAGGCGAAATCACGATTGCAACCATT
Source organism: Sphingobacterium sp. CZ-2 (assembly GCF_004526235.1). Lineage (GTDB taxonomy): Bacteria > Bacteroidota > Bacteroidia > Sphingobacteriales > Sphingobacteriaceae > Sphingobacterium > Sphingobacterium tenebrionis. The sequence goes on from NZ_CP038159.1 coordinate 2,936,268, forward strand.
CCGGTGACGGGGAAGGAAGCAACGGGATTTGGTATCCTGAAATCCAATGAGGATAATGAGGTGGTTTCCTTCATTGAAAAGCCAAGTAAGGATTTATTACCAGAATGGACTTCGGAAGTGCCAGATGAGTTGGAAAAGCAGGGTAGGAACTACTTGGCCTCCATGGGGATCTATGTGTTCTCCAAAGGTGTTATGACCAGAATGTTGGCTGAGAACAAAGGGATGGATTTTGGAAAGGAGATCATACCTGATGCGATTGAAAATTCGAAGGTGCTGAGTTATCAGTTTGATGGTTATTGGACGGATATCGGTACCATTGCCTCCTTTTTCGAGGCAAATATCGGGTTGACAGAGGATATTCCTTCATTCAATCTTTTTGGAGAAACGGTGTATACCCGCGCGCGTATGCTTCCACCGTCCAAAGTTTCCGGAACGACCCTGAATCATGCGATCATTGCAGATGGCTGCATTATCTTGGCTGAGAAAATCCAACAATCGGTTATCGGTATCCGTTCGAGAATAGGTTCGGGTACAGTGGTGAAATTCACCTATATGATGGGTTCGGATTATTATGAGGAACTGAATGAGATTGTGGAGCTTGCTTCCAGTCAGGAACCGCCTCCAATTGGTGTTGGGGAGCGTTGTTATATAGAAAACACGATTTTGGATAAGAATTGCCGTATTGGTAATGATGTTCGGATAAAAGGGGGAAAACACCTTCCGGATGGTGATTTTGAAGAATATACGATCAGGGATGGGATAGTTGTGGTGAAGAAAAATGCCGTGATCCAACATGGTCGTACCATCGGTTTTTAAACCTTCCTAATTGGTTTAATAAAACAAAGCGCCTATTACTATTGTAATGGGCGCTTTGTTTTGTTAGGCGATAGTTTTATTGCCTTATAGCTCTTGATCACCTAATCCATCTGGATTATCCAAATCGAATTCTGGTTTTGCTGTTGTTTTCTTTTCCGATTCGTTGTTTTCTTTAGCCTTTTTAAGGCGTGTCTTGCCGTATTCAGCTACTTCTACAATTCGAGGGATACTACTTTTCGGCGCCATATGACGTAATTTTTTGATTTTACGGCGGCGTTTGTATTTTTTGATCAGTTCACTGTTCACATAGAGGTTCCAGTTCATCAATAAAACTGAAAACAAAACAACGGCCAATCCAATGATCTGCATTTTGGTCACCTCATGGTTCGTGAAAAAATGAACCAGGATCAAGGCGACGATAGGATTTACGTAAGCATAGGTACTCACTTCGGTTGCAGGTCTTACCTGAAGAAGGAAAATATAGCAGCTAAAAGCCAAAATAGAGCCCATTAAGGCCAGGTAAACCATCGCTCCCCAATATTCTATAGCGACAGCAGAAAAGTCAAATCTGGCGTATTCTCCGTTCAACAGGGCAACGGTTGTAAATGCCGTTCCGGCTACTACCATTTGCCAAGCGGTCTTGACCATAACATTCAAATCCTCAGCTTCTGCTTTAGGGCCATTTTCTACAGCTGCTTTCTGGTCCCTTTTTTCCTTGCTGTACTTGGACAATAAGGACCCTACCGTCCAACCGATCGTTCCCAAAGTGAGGACAATCATGGCGGTCAATTTGTTATCATTATCGGCAGAATGAGCATTGGGTGAAAATATCTGCTCCGCAAAAAGCATGAATACGCCCAGAAATCCCAGGATCAATCCCAATAGAGTAGGAACAGAGGTGAAATTCTCCTTCCATTTCGGTTTGTCGAGTATGATGAACCAAATGGCAGTTGCTGCCGATAGGATGGATACAATACCGCTGGAGATGTATTGCTCAGACCAGATAATGGCTGCCATATCGACGAACAATAATAGAAACCCAACCATTGCTGCATCCTTTACAGCACTTTTGATAAATATCTTATATCCTTTGAAGTAGCAATAGCCCATCAATAGGGTTCCTGCAATGATAAATCTTATCGATCCCAAAACAAAGGGTGGGAAGGCGTGCAAAGACTTCTCAATAAAGAAAAATGTAGATCCCCAAACGATATATACCACTAAATAGGCAAAGATGATCGTTGCGGTAGACGGGGTAGTAGCTTTTACCATATGTATTTTAATCCTTAAATGGGATCACTAATTTATTGTCCTCTTTAACTGTTTCCAGTACGATGGTCGTACGAGTGGAGATGATGCCATCAATCTTACTCAATGAATTGCGCATAAGGTCTACCAGACCTGCCGAATCGTTCGTACGTACCTTGATCAGATAGCCGTCCTCGCCTGCAATATCATGAACCTCCAATACTTCAGGGATCCCTGCCAGGAGAACACCTACTTTCTGAACACCAATGATATCTTGGGTCTTGATAAAGATAAAGGAAAGCATCTTTTGGTCGATTGCTGCTGGGTTGATGCGGGCATTATATTGAAGGATAACTTCGCGCTGTTCTAATTTCTTAACCCTTTCCAAAATTGCAGATGGTGCCATGCCCAATTCACGGGCAATATCAGCATTGTTGGTCCTTGCATTATCCTGCATTATACGCAGGATTTGAAGGTCAATCTGGTCAAGGGTGATTTCTAATTTTGCCATAATGGCGCAAATATCGATAATTCCGAATTAAATTCAAATTAATTAATGTAAAAATGAATTTTATTCAGTTTTGAGGTTTGTGATCTGACGGATAGTTTTATCGGTTTAAGTATTAGATAGCGAATACTTTACTAATATAATCAATAATCTTTAGGAATTAAAATGGGTTCTAATTGGGTTTATTTGTGTAACAATGCTTAGTTTTGTTGTTCAATCTTTACTTACAGTGTCTATAAAGTCGAATTTAGTTGAATTATCAGCATCCCTACAGGGAAATTTGTTTTTTGATGAAAAGAATGCATCGCACCAAACCATGCGTTTGGCCTATTCTACAGATGCCTCTGTGTACCAGGAATTGCCTTTAGCGGTTTGTATACCAAAAACAAAGGAGGATCTTGTAAAACTGATCCATTTTGGAAAAGCGAATAATGTAACGCTCATTCCAAGGACAGCAGGTACTTCCTTAGCGGGGCAGGTGGTTGGAGCAGGAATCGTAGTAGATGTTTCCCGGTTCTTCAATCAGATCCTGGAGGTCAATGTAGAAGAGAAATGGGCCCGTGTCCAACCAGGGGTGATCCGAGATGATCTGAATGCCTATCTAAAACCGATGGGGTTGATGTTTGGTCCGGAAACTTCGACGGCCAGCCGCGCCATGATCGGCGGTATGATCGGTAATAACTCTTCGGGTCTGCACTCCATTGTTTGGGGGGATACCAGGCAGAATCTTATCGCTGCAAATGTCTTATTAGATGATGCTTCGGAAGTTTTATTTGAAGCATTGAATGAGCAGGAATATTTTAAGAAATTAACATCAACATCTCGAGAAGGTGATATTTACCGAGGGATCAACGAATTGATAAGCAAGCAAGATAACGTGGCAGCGATTCAATCGGGATACCCTAAAAAAGATATCACGCGTAGAAATACCGGATATGCTTTGGACCTGTTGACAGATAACAGTGAGCCTTTCAATTTCTGTAAACTATTAGCAGGGTCAGAAGGTACGATTGGAATCATTACGGAAGCTAAGATCAACCTTATGCCGCTTCCTCCGAAGGAAATTGGCTTGGTCTGTATACACTTTCATGATATGGTGGAATGTATGCATGGGAATGTGGTGGCGCTCCGAAATCATCCGGAGGCTTCCGAATTGGTGGATAAATATATTCTTGATTTCACGGTAGGACATCCGACCTATCAATATAACCGTTTCTTCATTGAAGGCGATCCTCAAGCTTTATTGATTGTTGAGTTCAGAGCAGATACGGTCGCTGAAATACAGGCAAAAGCAGAAAAATTAATACTTGAATTAAAAGCTGCAGGTTTGGGCTATGCCTATCCGCTGTTATTAGGAGCTGAACAGACGAATTTGGTTTGGGATGTTCGGAAAGCGGGATTGGGATTGATCAGGAATCTTCCCGGAGATTCACAACCTGTTAATCTGATTGAAGATTGTGCGGTATCGCCTGAAGATCTTCCCGCCTATGTGGAAGATGTACAGCAATTGCTGGTAGAAGAAAAGGTTCATGCTTCTTATTATGCACATGCGGGAGCAGGGGAATTGCATATAGAACCATTCATCAATCTGAAGACGGAAGAAGGTAAAAAACAGTTTCGTCGGATATTGGAAAGAACCACTGATCTGGTATTGAAGTACAATGGTTCCTTAAGTGGCGAGCATGGTGATGGTCGTTTAAGAGGGGAATATATTGGTAAAGTGTTAGGTGATAAAGTGTATCAGTTGTTATTGGAAGTCAAGCATATATTTGATCCAAAATCGGTGTTTAATGCCAAGAAGATTGTAGACACGCCGCCAATGGATACGCATCTGCGGTATGACCAAGTAACAGACGCTTCCCAAATAAAAACCTACTTTGATTTTACCAAGCAGGAGAGCATTTTGAGGTTGGCGGAGAAATGTTCGGGTTCTGGTGATTGTCGGAAAACGGAGATTACGGGTGGTACTATGTGTCCATCTTTTATGGCAACACGGGATGAGAAGGATACGACACGGGCAAGGGCTAACATGCTGCGCCAGTTTCTGACCAATTCTACAGAACAGAACAGGTTCAACCATGAGGAATTGAAAGAAGTGATGGATCTGTGTTTAAGCTGCAAAGGCTGTAAAACAGAATGCCCATCCAGTGTGGATATTGCTAAGATGAAAGCTGAGTTCCTTCAGCATTATTACGATGCCAATGGCAGTTCTTTCCGTAGCAAACTGATTGCAAATTTCACCCAATCCCAAAAGTTAGGGTCTTTAGTGGCACCTATCTATAACTTTTTCGCAACCAACAAGCTGACCTCCTCCCTGATCAAGCAGGTGGTAGGTTTTGCGCCCGACAGGTCCCTACCAAAAGTTTATGGGACTACCTTAACCCAATGGGCCAATAAAAAGGAGCGGAGGCAAGGGAAAAGACAGGTTTACCTGTATGCCGATGAGTTTACGAATTATAATGATACTGAAATAGGGATTACTGCCTATAAATTACTTACGGCTTTAGGTTATGAGGTTTTGGTTCCAAATCTTAAAGAGAGTGGCAGAACGTACCTCTCCAAGGGTTTTGTGAAAAAGGCAAAGGTTCTAGCCAATAGCAATGTGGATTTGGCTTCGGCTATTATTTCGCAGGAAACGCCTTTATTGGGGGTAGAGCCATCGGCCATTATTACCTTTAGGGATGAATATGTGGATCTGGTGGATGCCGATAAAAAATCCAAGGCGGTGGAGTTGGCGAAACATGCGTTGATGATCGATGAATTCTTGGTGCAGGAGATGATTGCTGGTAGGATACATCAGGAACAGTTTACAGCGGCGCCTCAAAAGATCAAACTTCATGGACATTGTTATCAAAAGGCCTTTAAGCTGCTGGAATACAGCAAACAGATCCTTTCCTTACCATTGAATTATGAAGTGGAAGTGATCCCTTCGGGCTGTTGTGGAATGGCAGGTTCTTTCGGTTATGAAAAGGAACATTATGAGGTTTCCCAAAAAGTAGCGGAATTGGTGTTGTTTCCTACTTTGAGAAAAACAGGTGAGGAATACGTAGTGGCCGCAGCAGGAACATCCTGCAGGCATCAGATAAAAGATGGTCTGGAAAGGAAATCCTATCATCCTGTGGAAATACTTTATGACGCTTTAATTAACAAAGCATAAACATTAATTCCTTATTTTTGTTTAACAATAAACATATGATTATGAGAAAATTATTAAACATTGGATTAAGTCTTACAGCGGTTATGGCCATGATGTCATGTGGAAATTCTTCAAAAACCAATAACAATACAAGTGATTCCACGGGCGCTACAGGTTCAACCCTTAATCAATTAACAGCGAATACCGATGCGGAGTCTCTGCATTTGTATTTCCACCTTCAAGAAAACAGCCAAACGGATTCTTCGGTGATTTATGAAGCAAAATCCTTATATAATCAAGATACAGTAGGTTTTCAGGTCGAAGTGATCAAGAATATCCCTGCTGGTGTTACGGCGATGGGTGCTGCTGATGAACAGGCTGGGTTTAGACAAGGAGCGATCAAGTTTTCATCGATAGGAGCACCTTCGGATAATTTTGTGAAAAGCCTTGGAACCTTGATGAAGTTGCCAACCGATGGGAAAATGAGCACACAAACGCTTTTACCTTTGGTGTTTTCTTCCAATAAGGATCAAGTCGATCTATCAAAATCGGCAACTTATTCTTTCAAATATTTCTTTGAGAATGGAACGGGTACTCCGGCTGAATTATTTGGCGTTTTAGATACCTATAAAAAATCCTTTGAATTGACGGAGAAGGATTCTACCTATAGAAAGGCGATCATCGCTTCTTTTGAAGGAAAATAATGAATAAATGGAATGGCTAACCTTTTAAAGTGATTAGAATAAATAGCATTACGCTTTTAAGCGTCATATTGTTCCTGTTCAGTGCCTTAGCTGGAACTGCCCAGGACTTAATTCCTACTACTCGGGTTTCAAAAGGGAAACTGATTGCACCTGAGCTTAACGAAGTTTCCGGGGTTATTGCATCTGATGCTAATCCCGGTTCTTTTTGGATGCACAATGATAGTGGAGACAAGGCTAGGATCTTCCTGGTGGATTCTTCCGCTAACTTGCTGCAGATCGTGAACTTAGAAGGTGTTATAGCCATTGATATGGAAGAGATCGGTAAGTTCAAGAGAGATGGGAAAAACTATTTGGTTTTGGGGGATATTGGGGATAACCGAGGGTTGAGAAAGGATATCCGCTTATATATTTTGGAAGAACCTGTTTGGGAGCAAGGTGGCAAAAAAGAGAACCTTATCAAATCATCGCAGATTCAGACCATCATCCTTAACCACGATGGTAGAGCCAGGGATGCAGAAGCTTTTTTCATTGATCCATTGGACAATCGGTTTTTCCTGATCAGCAAGCGGGAATTTAAATCAATTGTTTATTCAGCTGATATTTTTCAAGATGTTGAAAAACATATCCTTAAACCCCTTATTACTTTGCCATTTACCTTTGTCACTGCTGCTGATATCAGCCCTTCAGGCGATGCCATTTTGATAAAAAATCTTACCAATATTTATTATTGGAATCGTGCATTGAATGAATCTATTCAGCACAGCCTTTCTAAGCCGTATAAACGCTTAGCCTATCAACAAGAGCCACAAGGTGAAGCAATTACATTTGATAATTCTGGTAAAACCTTTTTTACTGTAAGTGAGCGCCCCTTTGGATTAGATTCTTATCTTTACCAATATAATTTTTCTAAACCTCAAAATTGATGAAAATACGTTTAACATTCTTATTGATGCTTGCCGCATTTTTTACCGCACAAGCAGCTCAGGTGGATACGGTTTTGGTGAAAAGCACTGCAATGGGTAAAGCCATTAAAACGGTGGTTATCCAACCTGAAAACAGTAAGTCTAAAAACCTGCCTACGCTTTATCTCTTACACGGGTATTCGGGTAACTATGCTAATTGGGTAGATAAGGTTCCAAAAATCAAGGAGCTGGTCGATAAATTGGAAATGATTGTTGTTTGTCCGGATGGAGGGTATGGAAGTTGGTATTGGGATATTCCGAATGATAAGAATTATCAATATGAAACCTTTGTTTCTAAAGAGTTGGTAGACTTTGTGGAAAGTAATTATACAGTTGCTAAAGATCGCTCCAAACGAGGAATTACCGGTTTGAGTATGGGTGGTCATGGTGCATTGTATTTAGCGATTAAACATCAGGATACCTTTGCAGCTGCTGGTAGTACTGCCGGGGGAGTAGATATTCGTCCTTTTCCGAACAATTGGGAAATGGCTAAACGCTTAGGACCTTACCATGAGCAACAAGAGTCTTGGAACTCACATACCGTCATGGAGATGACACATTTGATCAAACCGAACTCACTTTCATTGTTTATTGATTGCGGTACGGAGGATTTCTTTTATAAAGTGAATTTGAAATTACACGAGAAATTGACTTACCTAAATATCCCACATCGCTTCCTGACCATGCCTGGAGCTCATAATTGGGATTATTGGAGTAAATCAATCTTATATCAGATGATGTTTTTCCATGATTTTTTCTATCAACCCGCTAAAAAATAATTCCCTTTAAATTTACGCTGCCCATTCTATGAATAAACTGCCCATACTTCGGATTTTAGGAACCATGATCATGGTTCTATTTTCTGTATTCCATGTATATGCCCAGAATAAGGTAACCCTAAGCGGTTATATCAAGGATGGAGGTTCGGGCGAAAGTCTTATCGCCGCCCTGATTAAGTTTCCTGATCTTAAACTCAGTAGCTATTCAAATAATTATGGTTTTTATTCGGTGTCCATTCCTGCTGGAAAACACGCAGTAGAAATTAGTTTTGTAGGTTATCAAACCTATCAGGATACCCTGCAGGTGGATGCCTCTAAGCAAATGAACTTTGAGTTGATCTCGACCTCCAATACCATTGAAGAGGTGGTTGTTTCTGCAAAAAAGGAGGATGGAAATGTTACTTCCGCGCAGATGGGCTCTTTGAAATTTACGATGGAGGAGGTAAAGAATGTGCCCGTCATCTTTGGCGAGCGCGATATTCTTAAAACCATCCAATTATTGCCTGGGGTAGCTTCTGGAGGTGAAGGAAGTTCGAGTTTTTATGTACGAGGCGGGGGAGGAGATCAAAACCTTATTCTTTTGGATGAGGCTACGGTGTATAATGCATCCCATCTATTGGGATTCTTCTCTACATTCAATTCCGATGCGGTAAAAGATGCTAACCTGTATAAAGGAGGGATCCCGGCACAATATGGTGGCAGGATTTCGTCTGTTATGGACATCAATATGTTGGATGGAAACAATAAGAAATTTGCTGTGGAAGGTGGTTTAGGGTTAATCGCGTCGCGATTGAAGGTGGAAGGACCAATTGTTAAGGACAAAAGTTCCTTTATGTTGAGTGGTCGTAGAACCTATGCGGATATGTTCCTAAAATTATCGAAGGATGAAACCGTCAATCAGAGTAAGCTTTATTTCTACGATCTGAATGCTAAGGTGAATTATAAATTGAACGATCGGAATACGGTCTATCTTTCCGGATATTTTGGTAAGGATGATCTTGGATATTCTGACCTGTTTGGATTTGATTGGGGAAACGCAACTGCCACGGTACGTTGGAACCATGTGTTGAACAATCAATTGTTCAGTAATACAACATTGATCTATAGTGATTTTACCTATAATGTGAATGTCAATAACGATGATTCGGATTTTACGATTGCCTCAAAAATCAGGAACTGGAACCTGAAGCAGGATTTCTCCTATTATTCCAACAATAATAATGTCTTGAAATTTGGGGTGAATCTATTGCAACAGCGCATCCGTCCTGCCAGTTTGGAAGCCAAGGCGGGTTCTGCAGTGAATTCTATTGCCGTAGACAACAGACAAGGAATTGAAGCGGCAGCCTATGTATCCCATGAATGGAAGCCGATTGAAAATCTTTCTATTATCTATGGCCTTCGCTTTAATGATTTTATGGTCCTAGGACCTGGAACATTTTATGATTTTGACCAGGATGGAGAGCCTATTGCAGAGAAAACTTATGGCAACGAGGTGATCAAGCACTATTTAAACGTGGAGCCGAGAGCCTCTATGGCCTATATTTTAAGTCCTCGTAATAGTATAAAGGCGAGTTATAACCGCATTGCCCAAAATCTTCATCAATTGACCAATACTACCTCCAGTCTTCCAACGGATCAGTATGTGGTAAGCAGCTTGAACATCAAGCCGCAGATTGCTGATCAGGTGGCTTTAGGATATTTCCAGAATTTCTCGAACAATGCCTATGAATTTTCCGTGGAATCCTATTATAAAAAGCTGGATAACCAGATCGACTTTAGAAATGGGGCGGACCTGCAGGCCAATAAATATATGGAAGGCGACCTTCTGTATGGTATTGGAAGGGCATATGGCGTAGAGTTCCTGCTTCGAAAAAACAAAGGGAAATTAAATGGATGGGTAAGTTATACTTTGGCGAAGAGCGAACGACAATTTGATCAGATCAATGATGGGAACTGGTATGCAGCACGCCAGGATAGGACGCATGATATTTCCATCGTTGGGATTTATCAGCTAAGTCCAAAATGGAACTTAGGGGCAACCTTTGTGTATAATACGGGAAATGCAATTACATTCCCAAGCGGTAAATATCAGGTGAATGGAACGACCATGTTCTATTATACGGAGCGTAATGGATATCGAATGCCTGCTTACCATCGTTTGGATCTTTCGGCAAATTATGAGCCGAAGAATCAGGATAAACGTTTCAATTCCAGTTGGTCGTTTGGCCTTTACAATGCTTATAACCGCAGGAATGCCTACATCATCGACTTCCGTGAAAATGAAACCAACCCGAATATCACCGAAGCGTATAAAATCGCATTATTCGGAATAATCCCTTCTGTTACCTGGAATTTTAAATTTTAGTCTTATGCGTAGTATCTTAACATATATAGCTGTTGTTTCTTTGTTTTTTTTCAATTCTTGTGAGGAGAAAATCGATATTGATCTGAATGATTCCGATCCACGGATTGTTATTGAAGCAAATTTAACGAATGAGGACAGAAACCAGGAGATCTTAGTGAGTAGGACGGTTAATTTCGATTCCCCGGAATTCGATCAGGTAGATAATGCTTCGGTTGTTGTTAAAGGTAGTAACGGAAGAAATTATACCTTTACTCCTGCAGGGAATGGCCTTTACACCAATAACAACTTCTTTGTCAATACGCAAATTACCTATACTTTAGAGGTTAGTGTTGATAATAAGACCTATTCCAGTAAGGGGACAATGGTAGACTATGTGGAAATTGATTCGATGGGAGTGACCAAGGAGAACATATTCAACGAAGATTATTACTTTGTTAATCTTAAGTTTGAAGATCCGAAGGGAGTGCCGAATTATTACTTATATACCGTTTCCATCAATGATGGCCCTTTTAAATTTAATGCGGTGCAGAATGATAAATTCAACGACGCCCAAGTCGTTACCCATCAGATTGGGGGCAGGAATGATGAGTTTAAAGTAGGGGATAAAGTTAAGGTTCGTAGGCAGATAGTTTCCAAAGAGCTGTATACCTATTGGAATGAATACCAACTGACCAATCCTGGCAGTGCAGCACCCGGCAATCCAACAGGCAACATCAGCAATGGAGCATTGGGATATTTTGGGATATCGAATGTGCGGGATTATACCGTGACCATCGCCGATGCAGACGATGATGATTTAGAATAATCCTTTCTTAAGTAGATCTAAGATTTTAGAAGTGGCTGAATTTAAATCCCTTTTCCAAAAGGTGATCGATGGTTTTGGGAAGTGCATAGCGGACATTTTCTATGGCTTTGATATTATCATGAAATACAATAATGCTACCCTTGCGGACATAGGTTGTCGCGTTGTATAAACATCTTTCTGGACTGATCCTTTTATCGTAATCGCCTGTAAGTACATCCCACATGATAATTTGATAATCTTTTGCAAGGACATTCAACTGCTTCTGGGTAATTCTTCCGTATGGAGGCCTAAAGAGCTTGGTTTTTGTCAATTCTTGGCAGGAGGCTACATTTTCCAGATATTCTTCCAATGGAGTTTCCCAACCTTTCTTATGGTTGTAGGTATGATTTCCAACAGCATGACCTTCATCAAGTAATCGCTGATATATAGCAGGATTTTTTCGGATATTATCTCCCACACAGAAAAAAGTCGCCTTAACTCCTTTTTCTTTCAGGATGTCTAAAATCCAAGGTGTTATTTCAGGGATAGGTCCGTCATCAAAGGTTAAATAAATATTATTTTCTTGTTTACTTTTTCTCCAAATCGCTTTGGAATAAAGGTATTTAAGAAAAAATATAGGACGGACAAAATGCATGTTGTGGACTTCGATAATTTGCCCCAAATTTAATCATGATTTGTTTAGAACCAAAACTATTGACCAAATGAAACGCTTGATTGATTATTTCCAATTAAATCAGAAGGAGCAAAAGGGGATATTTGTTTTATTGGTATTGTTGCTTTTTTTGATCGTTTTGAAGATGATGCTGCCTTTTTGGAAGTCTCCAGAAAGTCTAAGCTATACCTTGGTTTTTTCAGAAGAGTCAAAAGATGAAAGGGGTGATATAGCAGATGATGGTTTGGGATATATGGATAAGGAGGATCAATTCCATAATTATTCTGATTCTTTGAATAAAGACTTTGAACCATCCAAGGAGGGATTTGGAAAAAAAATGATACCTCATTATTTCTTTTTTGATCCTAACCATTTGTCAAAAGAAGGCTGGGTAAAGCTGGGTTTAAGTCCAGATCAAGCCAAAGTGATTATCAATTACAGAAACAAGGGCGGAAGATTTCGAAAAGCGGAAGATCTTTCCAGGATCTATTCTATTTCGGAATCAAAATTTAAGGAATTGCTTCCTTATGTTCGGATTGCTGAGGAAGAAATGGGGAGTGGTGGTTTTCATCAACAACCGAGTTCAGGATCTCAAAAGGATTATTCCTTTGTTCGTAAAAAAGAACCGCTTTATAAAATCAGTCTTAATGAAGCTGATACTACGGCTTGGATGCAGGTTCGCGGAATAGGCCCGGTGTTCTCCAGTCGGATTGTTAAATTTCGGAATGCGCTTGGTGGATTTCATAAAAAGGAACAATTGATGGAGGTTTATGGAATGACGCCTGAGTTATTTCAGAAGATAGAAGACCAATTGCTTGATCAGCCTTTGGCTTATGATAAAATTTTCATCAATAGAATCGGAATTGATTCATTGGCAAAGCATCCCTATATCCGATATAAGAAAGCAAGGACCATTGTGAATTATAGAATACAACATGGGCCATTCGAGAAAATTGAAGATTTAGGGAATATTCTTATTCTTGATCTGGATTTTTTGCGTAAAATTGAGCCATATTTAGATTTTGCTAGGGATTTATGATCGAAGAAAAATTAAAAACCATTATTAGGGATATCCATGATTTTCCAAAACCGGGTATTGTATTTAAGGATATTACTCCGCTTTTGCAGCATCCAGAAATAGTGGCGGAAGCTGTAGAGGCTTTTGCGGATGGGCTAAAGGATGTTGAGTTTGATGTGATTGCAGGTATTGAGAGCCGTGGTTTTCTTTTTGGTTTTTTGCTGGCGCAAAAGCTCAATAAACCGTTTATTCCTATTCGGAAGCAAGGAAAGTTGCCGTTTCATTGTATTTCAGAATCTTATAAGCTGGAATATGGACAGGCAACTATTGAAAGGCATGAGGATGCTTTTTTGCCTGGGACAAAGGTGTTGGTGCATGATGATCTGTTGGCGACTGGTGGGACAGTAGTGGCTGCAAGTAAGCTTATTGAGAAATTGGGCGGGGAGATTGCGGCTTATTGTTTTGTGATTAGTTTGGATTTTTTGAATAGTGCAGGAAGATTGAGCCGATTTAGTGAAAATGTGATTTCATTGGTGAGGTATCAGGAAGAGTAAACGCGGCCGAATCCGGTATTGCAACCCGCATGCGTCATTGCGAGGAGGTACGAGGAAGCAATCCTCCCGCATGTTATGCTGAGCATCCTGCATGTCATGCTGAGCATCGTCGAAGCATCTGTTCGTTAGTAACCGTACAGATCCTTCGACTTCGCTCAGGATGACAAAGTCTAAAGATTGCTTCGTTCCTCGCAATGACGGAGTGGGTCGCAATGACGGAGTGGGTCGCAATGACGCGAGTGGGGCGCAAAGACGGAAAGATTGCTTCGTTCCTCGCAATGACGTACAAGATGTATTGACTGAGCCCCTAAGAACCAAAGTGCCCTTGCACCTTATACTTATTCGCGCCCATTACCTTCACATCCTGGTTTTTCTCCACGATATAATACTTTCCTTTTTCATACATCAAAAACTCTGAAGTATGATACAAATTATTCTTTACATCCCTTTGAACCGTAATAACCTTAGGATTACCTTTTCCATCCAGTTCAATCCTCACACAGGAAAGATCCGATTTAGGATCATTAAAACTATATTCCAATAGATTATCACTAGAATCAACCTGAATAAAATCTGCATAAGCCGATTTATTCAAATCAATATTCTTAAAGCTTGCAAATTCAGCTTCCCAATCCTTGATCTTCAATTTCTTGGTTTCCTCCTGCTCATCCTTTGCCACCGTTTTCTCCACCATTGGATCCAACTTCTTCAACGAATCAATTTCTTTCTGGAAATAGGAGGGTAGATCGAAATACAGCACCTTTTCCGACTTCCCATTAACTTTTGTAGCAGGATCTGAACAGGCCATCAGCATTCCAAGCAGCCCAACAGCCACTACACCATAACATATTTTAATAAACCAAGACATCACCAGTCATTTCAGTTGGAATCGGAACATTCAATAAACGCAATACAGTAGGAGCAATATCTCCTAATTTTCCATCCTTAATATGTTTATAGGTTTTATCTATCAAAACACAAGGAACCAGATTTGTTGTATGCGCTGTATTTACCGAACCATCCTCATTAACCATAAATTCCGAATTTCCATGATCCGCCAGGATAATGAATGAATAACCATTCTCCAATCCCGTTTCCACAACTTTTCTTGTACAAGCATCAACAGTTTCCACTGCTTTTACCACCGCCTCAAAAACACCTGTATGTCCAACCATGTCCGGATTAGCAAAATTCAGACAGATAAAATCAGGGGCATTTTCTACCATATCCTTACAGATTGCATCGGTAATTCCGTAAGCACTCATCTCCGGTTGTAAATCATAAGTAGCCACCTTTGGCGATGGTACCAATAAACGATGTTCACCAGGGAACTGTTCTTCCCTTCCTCCGGAGAAGAAGAAGGTAACATGCGGGTATTTTTCTGTTTCTGCGATCCGTACTTGAGTCTTTTGATTCAATGCCAATGTCTCGCCTAAGGTCTGGGTGAGATTGTCCTTATGGAAAATAACATGTACTCCGTTGAAGGTATCATCGTAAGAGGTCATGGTTACATAATATAAAGACAAGGGATGCATCGCATATTCTGGGAAAGAAGTCTGCGTTAATGCCTGAGTGATTTCTCGACCACGATCGGTACGGAAGTTAAAACAGATCACCACATCACCATCCTTAATCACCGCTTTAGGTGTGCCGTCGGCATTCACCATAACGATCGGTTTCAAGAATTCGTCTGTGATTTCCTGTTGATATGAAGATTCGATCGAAGCAATAAGATCTGTGGAAGGAGTTCCAAAACCTCTGGTCAATAGATCATAGGCTTCTTTCACCCTTTCCCAACGGTTGTCCCTATCCATAGCATAATAACGTCCTATAGCAGAAGCAATGGTTCCAACCGAATGCGTTAAGTAGTTCTGTAGATCACGAACATAGCCAACACCTCCGTTTGGATCCGTATCCCGTCCATCTAAAAACGCATGGATAAAGACCTGGTCATTTCCAAACTGTGCTGCCTGTGCGGCATCACATAAAGCCTTTAAATGGTCAATATGTGCATGCACACCACCATCTGAAAGTAAACCGATAAAATGTATATTGGATTGACTTGTTTTTGCATATTCAAAGGCAGCCTGTATCGTAGGGTCTTCCATAAAAAAACCTTCCCGAGCAGCTTTGTTGATCCTTCCTAATTCTTGGTAAACAATACGACCTGCACCTAGATTCATGTGTCCTACCTCAGAATTACCCATCTGACCAGCAGGCAAGCCCACAGCTTCGCCTGATGCTTCCAGTTTTGAGTTAGGGTAGGTTGAAAGTAAGTGATCTAAAAATGGGGTACTTGCAGCTAATACTGCATTTGATTGATCGTTTTTTCCGTAGCCCAATCCATCCAGGATTAATAAAGCTACTTTACTATTTTCAGAACTCATTACACAAATATACTTGAAATATTATGCCTTGGCATAGTTTTGGTTGCGAAAAATTTGATTTTTTGGAAATTAATTGAATTTTTATTTGCTAGTTAGCGCGTGTTTTGTGCACCAAGTCAATCATGATACGAATTTTAAACAGGTTTTCTTTTAAGTTCTTACGAGTTATTGTAGTGCTTTTAATCTTGCCCCTAATGTCTTTCACATTCTGGCAGAGCAATCTGAGTGGGCAGATCGCAGAGGCATTTAAAACGAATAACGCGAAAGCAATAGCCAATTTTTTTGGGCAGAACGTCGCTGTTTCCATCAAGAATGACTCTGGTCAATACACGAAATTCCAAGCCGAGCTCTTATTGAGCGATTATTTCCGGTCCAACAAGACTTCCGAAATCAAACAACTGCAGCACACTAACCGTAACAATTCGAGTTTTTATATTGTTTATAACTTAAAGGCTAATTCTGGTACATACCGAATCTTTCTGAAGTTTAACCAGCACAATGGGGAATCCCTTATTACTGAGCTTCGAATAGAATAATGTTTAATTTTATTAGCTTTTAGTTTCCATATAAATTTAATTTTATTCATCTTCGCTTAATTTTATGTTGCTAAATGGATAGAGAATTCAAAGAAAAGCTATTACAATTTGTAAAAGAAGCATTTATTGAAGATGTGGGGAATGGCGATTTTACAACCTTATCTACAATTGATGACTCTCAATTAGGAGAAGCCCAATTATTGGTCAAAGAAGAGGGGATATTGGCAGGTGTTGATATTGCCGAGGAAATCTTTCACTATTTAGATCCTTCCATTCAATTTGAAAAATTAATCCAAGATGGTACTGCTGTCAAGTATGGTGAAATCGCTTTCCGTTTAAAAGGCAAGATCCATGATATTTTAAAAGGTGAGCGCTTGGTATTAAACATCATGCAACGCATGTCGGGTATTGCCACGGAGACCTCAAAATATGTGCAAGCCATCGCAGGCACAAATTGCAAAGTCTTGGATACCCGCAAAACCACACCCTTATTAAGATTTTTAGAAAAACGTGCCGTAGTGATCGGAGGTGGGGTGAACCACCGTTTTGGTCTATACGATATGATCCTGATCAAAGATAATCATGTGGATTACGCAGGTGGAATCACACAAGCTGTAAATGGCGCATTTGCCTATAAAAAAGAAAATAACCTAAGCATACCTATCGAGGTAGAAGTTCGCAATTTTGAGGAATTGAAAGAGGTTTTGAATTTGGAAAAAGTAGATCGCGTCATGTTCGATAACTTTTCTCCAGATCAGGTGCGTGAAGCGGTAGAACTAGTTGCGGGTCGATTGGTTACCGAAGCATCAGGAGGTATTACCTTGAACACCATTGCAGCCTATGCCAAAGCTGGGGTTGACTATGTCTCGGTGGGTGCTTTGACACATTCTGTTAAAAGCCTGGATTTAAGCCTAAAAGCTAAACTTATTTAGTAAATTGCTGGATATGATATCATTTTACCTGGTAGGAATCGTCATATTAGCTTATTTATTTGGTTCTATTCCCACGGCTGTATGGTTTGGGCAGGCATTTTATGGGGTTGATGTTCGGGAGTATGGTAGCGGTAATGCCGGTGCAACAAATACATTCCGGGTTTTAGGTAAAAAGGCAGGATCCATTGTGATGTTTGTCGATATCTTAAAGGGGTGGACAGCCACCAATCTCCCATTTTTATTAGATAGTTCTTTAGTGGGCAATCATGATGCCCCACAATTTGTCAATATCCAATTAGCCTTAGGTGTTATCGCCGTATTAGGGCATTTGTTCCCCATATTTGCAGGATTCAGAGGTGGAAAAGGAGTGGCTACTCTATTCGGAATGGTCCTGGCTATCCATTGGCCGGCCGCTTTAATGTGTGTTTCGGTGTTCCTGATCGTTCTTTTTGTTACCCATTATGTATCATTAAGTTCTATTATGGCGGGTTTCACCTTTCCATTCAGCATTGCATTCATTTTTAAAACAACGGTACCTTCCATTCTTTTATATGGCATTGCTATCTGTGCCTTGATCCTGGTCACCCATCAAAAAAACATTGAACGCCTACTCAAAGGGCATGAGTCTAAAATTTACTTGTTCAAGAAAAAATCAAAAGTTTAAACATTTTGGGTACAAGATTTGTTAAGTATTTCAAAATGATTGAAAAACTATTGATAAACTAAATCAACATATTATGAAGAGGGTTTTTAAATACACAAGCATGTTCCTTTTGGGAATCTCGTTGGTGGGATGTGCTACATCGGCAATTACAGGTCGAAAATACCTGAAATTGGTTGATCCAAAAGCTGTGAACGAACAGGCTGCTTTAGCATACAAGGATTTTTTAAGCAAAAATGGATCTAAGGTAGTAACAGGAACATCCGCTGCGACACAGGTAAAACGTGTGGGAAATAACATCGCTGCGGCAGCGAACAAATATTTGCAGGAAAGAGGTCTCGCAGACCAATTCGATTTCAACTGGGAATTTAACTTAGTGCAGAGTGATGATGTGAATGCTTGGTGTATGCCAGGTGGTAAAGTTGCGGTTTATACAGGTATCTTACCTATCGCACAAAATGATGTTGGTCTAGCTACGGTAATGGGTCATGAGATTGCACACGCGATCGAAGAACATTCCGTTGCCCAAGTATCCAATGCAATGGCAGCTCAATTGGGCGCACAGGTATTGGGTGCTGCTGGTGCCATGTCGGATAACAAATATTTAGGTATCATCAACCAATTGTACGGTGTTGGCTACCAGATCGGTTCATTAAGCTTCTCCCGTAAGGATGAGTTGGCAGCTGATAGAGCTGGATTGATCTTGATGGCCATGGCCGGATATGATCCTCGTGAGTCTGTAAAATTCTGGGAAAGAATGGCGGCCGGTAAAACCGGATCACCTCCAGAGTGGTTAAGTACTCACCCGAGTGATGCCCGTCGTATCAATCAGTTGCAATCACTAATCCCTGAAGCGATGAAATACTATAAAAAATAAAAGATATTCAACAACAATAGAAAATCTCTTAAGGAGCGAACCATTTGGTCGCTCCTTTTTTATTTCATAATTTTCTGTTACGAAATCATTATTTCAACGACTAATTATAAACTAAGTATATAAATTATGGAATTAACGATCAGCAACCTTACAAAAACCTATAATAATGGTGTTAAGGCTTTAGATAATGTCAATCTGAACATCGGCCCAGGCATGTTCGGACTTTTAGGACCAAACGGAGCCGGAAAATCATCCTTGATGCGGACAATCGCCACTTTGCAATCTCCAGATTCAGGCGAAATCCAATTCGGCGATATCAATGTTCTAAAAGAAAAAAATGCATTAAGAAGAGTTTTAGGGTATCTTCCGCAGGAATTTGGTGTATATCCCAACCTTTCTGCAGAAGACCTTTTGGATTATTTTGCCAACCTTAAAGGCATCAGTAACCGTCAGGATAGAAAGAAGATAGTTTCCGAGGTATTGGAGATCACCAATCTTGCCGCATTCCGAAATAAGAGCGTAAGCGGGTATTCAGGAGGTATGAAACAACGTTTCGGAATTGCCCAGATGTTGTTGAACAATCCTAAATTGATTATCGTGGATGAGCCTACTGCGGGTCTGGATCCTGCAGAACGTCATCGTTTTTTGAATGTGCTGCGTGAGATAGGTGCTGAGCATACCGTCATCTTCTCTACCCATATCGTAGATGATGTACGGGAGTTGTGCCATGAATTGGCCATCATGAATGGGGGAAAAGTACTTTTCCGTGGTTCTTCTGTGGAAGGCACCACCCATCTTCAGGGTAAAATATGGAAGAAAAGAATCGAACGTGCTGATTTTGAAACCCAGAATAGCATCCATAATATTATCTCCTCGAATTATAACCAAGATAATACCTTAAATATTCGTGTCTACCATGATGTTCGACCGGATGAATCCTTCGAGCCGGCTACGCCTATTTTGGAAGATGTTTATTTTGTTGCATTAAAGCAGGATATCGTTCATGTTTAGTACCATATTCTTCTTTGAAATAAAGCGTTGGTTGAAGCAACCTGTGTTTTATGTCTATTGTGCCATTTATTTTGGATTGGCTTTGTTTACCTCTTTATCCAACTTGGGAGCTTTTGATGGTGTTACTTCCACCACAACCAATCCAATTTATATCAATGCACCTTTAAGTATTGCGGCATTTTTTAATTCATTTGCCACATTGATCTATTTTCTGTTGCCTACCATTGTTGGAGCATCGGTGGCCAGGGATTACATGTACAATGTGCATACCCTTTTATTTTCTTATCCTTTAAATAAACCCACCTACTTATCGGCAAAATTCCTGAGCTCTTTGGTCATGGTGACCATCATAGCCCTATTATGTGCCTTAGGTTATTATGCTGCTCAATTTTTCCCTAATATTAATGCTCAATTATTGGGACCTAACAATTTTAGGGCTTATGTAGAAGGATTTTTTGCGACCATATTCCCGAATTTTCTGTTGTTTGGCAGTATCATCTTCGCCTTGGTCACTTTTACAAGGAGTATCTATGTAGGGTTTATTGCCGTATTGATCCTCTTATTGCTTCAAAGCTTGTTGGATATCTATACGCGCGATGTGGACAATCGGTATATGGTGGCCCTACTAGATCCTTTTGGTTTTGAACCGATCCAGTATTATACCAAATATTGGAGTGTGAATGAGCGAAATGTCAACCTCTTGCCAATCAAAGGTGTCCTGCTCTATAACCGATTGATCTGGATGGGGGTAGCTTTGATCATCTTAACTTTTGTCTATAAAACCTTCAGCTTTTCCCAATCGGCCTTTACGTTCAAACGCGCAAAAGAGGGAATCAGAACCGTAAAAGATAATTTCGGAAGTATCATTACGATCAATCTTCCTAAGGTTACTTATAACCATGGTTTCTGGGATAACCTGAAATTAAGTTGGCGGATTTCACATATCGATTATAAATTCCTGATTCGGAATTGGACTTTTTATATCCTCATGGCATTTGCCTTTTTGTTCGTATTGATGGCCTTGAGCATCAGTGGACAATTGTATGGAACCACGACTTATCCGGTTACTTGGCAGATGTTGCAAACCATGTCCGGCATGTACCAGTTCTTCTTGTTGATCATGGTGATGCTATTTGCCGGTATGTTGATCCAACGTTCCAGACAAGCGAATATGAACCTGTTGTTGGATGCTACTTCGGTACCAAACTGGGTACAGCTCCTTTCAAAGGCTTTGGCTTTGTACAAAATGGTACTCACTGTTTTTACCGTCAGTTTATTGAATGGTTTGATCTATCAGATCTATCAAGGATATTATCATTTCGAAATCGGGCACTACCTTTATGAAATCTATGTGTTGGGCAGTTTGTCCTTTATTTTTCTGATCCTTTTTGCACTTTTTGTCCATAGCTTCTTTAAGAACTATTTTATCGGATTTATCATCTGCCTTTTTGTGATTATTGGTGCACCATTTTTACCTCAGATCGGCGTAGAGCAACGTATATTTATTTTTAATGCCGATCCGGGATTTGACTATTCGGATATGAATGGCTATGGAAATCTAAGACCTTTCCTATATTATCGATTATATTGGATGTTGTTAGGGCTTGTCTTGTTTGCCATCACCCTGGTATTCTGGCGAAGAGGTATTGTTTCGGGTATCAAAGAAAAGTTTGCTTTAGCGATGAACCGCTTTAAACCAGCCATTGCTATCCCTATGTTGATTAGTTTAGTTGCTTTTGTGGGGTTAGGTTATGCGATCTATCACCATAATAATATAGCGGAACCTTTTCTTTCCTCCAAAGATTATGAACTGCAGCGGGTTGATTACGAGAAGAAATACAAAAAATACAGTTTAATGCCTGCTCCTCGGTTGACGGGTGTGTTTGTGGAGGTGGATATGGATCCCAAAAACAGAAACTTGTTCATCAATGGGCGTTTTACCTACCAGAATAAAACCGATCAAGCTATCGACTCGATTTTCCTGAATTATTCAGAAGGTGATCTGCTTACAGATATCCATTTTAAGAACAATGCCCAAGAAGTCCTGAACGATAGTGTACTCCATGTGCGACTTTATAAACTCGCTCAACCATTGATGCCGGGTGATAGCATGGAGGTGGTTTATCAGATCAAGAATAAGCCACATACTTTTCTCGATGATCGTTCAGAAGTGATTCGAAACGGTACATTTTTCAATAATAGTATCTTCCCATCGCTTACTTATGTGCATATGGCGGAAGTTGAGAACAACGATGTTCGTGCTAAATATGGATTGCCTCCAAAGGATCGCATGGCGGATCCTAGAGACAGCAGTAAATTAGGAAATAATTACATCAGCCAAGATGCCGATTGGATCAATTTTGAAGCGATATTGAGCACCAATACCGATCAGATTGCCATTGCACCTGGATACCTGCAAAAGGAATGGGAAAAAGATGGGAAGCGTTATTTCCATTATAAAATGGATGCACCTATCCTCAATTTCTATGCCTTCATTTCTGCTAAATTCAACGTGAAGAAAGAGAAGTATAAAGGCAAGGATTTGGAGATTTATTACCATGCCTTCCACGATTTCAACTTGGATCGCATGATGGCTTCCATGAAAAAATCCTTGGATTATTATGAAGCTAACTATAGTCCTTATCAATTCAATCAAATGCGTGTGATCGAGTTCCCTAAAACTATGGGTACTTTTGCGCAGGCATTCGCCAATACAGTTCCTTTTTCGGAAGCCATCGGTTTTATTGCAAAAATCGATGAAAGCAAGGAGGATGCGGTCGATTATCCGTATTCAGTTACTGCGCATGAATTTGCACACCAATGGTGGGCGCATCAAGTGATTGGTGCACAGGTAAAAGGGGCAACCATGATGTCGGAATCCCTATCAGAATATAGCTCGTTAAAGGTGTTGGAGCAAACGTATGGGAAGGGACAGATGCGTAGATACTTGAAAGATGCCTTGGATTCATACCTTCAGGGTAGAGCAGCAGAGCACTTAGGGGAAAATCCATTGATGTTCAATGAAAACCAAGGTTATATCCATTATAACAAGGGTTCTGTGGTGATGTATGCCATGAGTGAATACCTCGGGGAGAAGC
The DNA here is from genome assembly GCF_004526235.1 of Sphingobacterium sp. CZ-2. GTDB lineage: Bacteria > Bacteroidota > Bacteroidia > Sphingobacteriales > Sphingobacteriaceae > Sphingobacterium > Sphingobacterium tenebrionis. The sequence goes on from NZ_CP038159.1 coordinate 2,959,317, forward strand.
CATTCAATAACTTTTTGAAAGAATACTTGAACAGGACGGCCTTTCAAAACCCGCCATATACTACTTCGTTGGAATTTGTTGGTCTATTGAGACAGCATACGCCAGATTCTTTGCAATACCTCATCAAGGATATGTTCGAAACCATCACGCTTTATGATAATAAAGTCAATGATGTGACCGTAAAGGATCTTAAAAATGGTAAATACGAGTTGACCATGGATTTCCAGGTATCCAAATATAGAACCGACCCGAAAGGGAAGGAGGTCTTTGAGGATGTGAAAGGTACGATGCTGAAAGGGAAAGATGGAAAAGAGGAAATTAAGTCATTGCCTTTGCAGGATTACGTGGAGATTGCGGTTTATGGGAATAAGAAAGAGGGGAAAGCTTCCAAAAAGATGGAAGATAATCCGATCTATTCGAAGAAAGTGAAGATTGATAAGATCAATAATAAGGTGAAATTGATCTTGGATCAAAAGCCGATTGAAGTGGGTGTGGATCCGAATAACATTTTGATCGATAGGAATTCCAGTGATAATCGGATGATGGTGAAGAATTAAATTATGTACCTTTGGCATTCATAGTTTTGAACCATGCATATACAGGATTTAATTATTAAGGATAAGGAGGCGATTGATATTCAGGATGTGTTCTTGAGTGATAGCAATCGGGAGAGTATTAATCAATTGATTAAGGAAAATCTTTATGTGGAGGAATTAAGTCGCTATGGATTACCTGTAAGCAATAAGATATTGTTGTATGGTAGTTCGGGATGTGGCAAAACGACCAGTGCCAAAGGTATTGCAAAAGCCTTGGGAAAACCCTTGATTATCTTGAATTTAAGCAATGTGATCAATGCCCGGATTGGTGAGACCTCGCAGCATTTAAAGCAGGTTTTTGATCGGGCTGGAAGGGATAAAGCCGTTTTGTTCTTGGATGAATTTGATCAGATTGGTAAGGCTAGGGGCGAGGATGAGAATGATGTTGGGGAGATGCGTAGGTTGGTGAATACCTTGATTCAATTGATTGATTATTTTCCGGAGGATTGTGTGTTGATTGCTGCAAGTAATCATGTGGATATTATTGATTCTGCGTTGATCAGGAGGTTTCAGTTGAGGTTGTCGTATGAAATGCCAATTCGGGAGGCCTTGGATGATTATTATGATAAGTTGTTGGTTAGGTTTCCTGCTGATCTGCATCCTGAAGAAAGGATCTATGGGATTTCCTATGCGGAAGCAAAAGATTTTGCTTTGAAGGAAGTGAAGAAAAAGTTGATCGAGCAGCTGGAAGGGAAGGGATAAACGTATTTACGAAAGCTTTTTAAACGTAATTGCGAGGAACCTAAAACGTCATTGCGAGGGAGAATACGTCATTGCGAGGAACGAAGCAATCTTTCTTTAATGTCATCCTTTCTTTTTTTGTCATCCTGAGCGTAGTCGAAGGATCTGTACGGGTACAAACGAACAGATGGTTCGACTACGCTCACCATGACATGGCTAAAGATTGCTTCGTCGTGCCTCCTCGCAATGACGCAAACTCGTCCTCGCAATGAAGCATATTTCGCAATGACGCAATACCAGATTACCTACCTATACATTTCCTCTCTTTGTGCTTTTACAGCTTCCGAGTTTATATACTCATCATAAGTCATCAACTTATCAATAATTCCATTCGGCGTCAATTCAATAATCCTGTTTGCAACAGTCTGTGTCAACTCGTGGTCACGAGAAGTAAACAACATTGACCCTCTGAAATCATTCATACCATTATTCAATGCGGTAATAGACTCCAAATCCAAGTGGTTGGTCGGCTCATCAAAGATCAAGAAGTTTGCACCCTGCAACATCATCCTGGAGAACATACAACGCATTTTCTCACCACCCGAAAGTACTGAACATTTCTTCAATACCTCTTCGCCAGAGAACAACATCTTCCCTAAGAATCCACGGATAAATTGCTCATCCGCATCCGGTTTAGTGGTATAATCCCTTAACCAATCTACCAAATTTTCATCGCGGCCTTCAAAGAAAGCAGCGTTTTCAATCGGCATATCCGCAGGTGTAATCGTGATACCCCATTTAAATTCCCCAACATAATCCTTATCTCTTCCGGCAAGAATATCATAAAAGGCAGATGTAACTAAGTTATTCTCAGCAAGTACAGCAATCTTATCTCCTTTATTGATCATAAAGCTGATGTTTTTGAAGTAAACTTCACCATTCACTGTTTTACCAAGGTTTTCCACGTTCAGAATCTGATCTCCCGGTTCACGGTCCATCAAGTTGAACATGATCGCTGGATACTTTCTGTTCGAAGGCTTGATCTCATCCAAATTGATTTTATCCAACGCCTTTTTACGGGAAGTAGCCTGTTTGGATTTGGAAGCATTGGCCGAGAAACGACGTATAAATTCCTGAAGTTCCTTCACCTTATCTTCCATTTTCTTATTCTGATCAGCACGTTGTTTAAGTGCTAATTGAGAAGACTCGTACCAGAAGGTATAGTTACCTGTATAGATGGACATTTTTCCGAAGTCAATATCCACAATATGCGTACATACAGCATCCAAGAAGTGACGGTCGTGGGAAACAACCAAGACAATCGCTTCATAGCTTGCCAAGAAATCCTCCAACCAAGCAATGGTGTTGATGTCCAAGTCGTTGGTAGGCTCATCCAGGATCAGGATATCTGGTTTTCCGAATAAAGCTTGGGCCAATAATACCCTTACTTTTTCATTACCATCCAACTCCTTAACCAATTTATAGTGTTGCTCTTCTTTGATTCCCAAATTGCTCAATAGGGTAGCGGCATTGCTTTCCGCATTCCAACCATCCATCTCGGCAAATAAGCTTTCTAATTCTCCAGCACGTTCTCCATCTGCATCCGAAAAATCTTCCTTCATATAGATGGCATCTTTCTCCTGCATGATTTTGTATAAATCCTGGTTACCCATCAATACGGTTTGAATGACGGTGAATTCATCAAAAGCATAGTGGTTCTGGTTTAATACAGACATACGCTCACCTGGGGTGAAGGCAACTGAACCGGAGGTAGGGTCTACCTCACCAGAAATGATCTTTAGGAACGTGGATTTTCCAGCACCATTAGCGCCGATAATACCATAACAATTTCCTGGGGTGAATTTTAAGTTGACATCTTCGAATAGAATACGTTTTCCATAACGAAGGGATAGATTCGATACATTAATCATGGCGCAAAGATACGGTTATTTCTTGATAATTAGAACAGTATTCCTAGCTGGGAATTTGGCCTAGATTTTCTCCAATTCCAAGGAAAGGGCTTTCAGATCTTGCTTCATCAGATTGATGTTTGATTCTAACTGGTCATACATATCCGCACGGTTTTCCAGTTGCTCACTGCTATATTTTCCGCCCGTACCAAAATACAAATCCAATAGTTCCTGTTCCGGCTTCTTGTTGATCTGCCCAAAACTCGTCCATTTTTGAACAATCTGCTCACGCAAGGAATTATTTAAACCATTTTCTGGGCTCTTATAATTTAGGTAATACCATACTGCAGGAGGGAAGTTCTGGGAAACGGGCGAGCCAAACCAGATATCCTTTAATGCATTCCGTTTATGATGGAATTCTATGGATTCATCGTTCATCAACATCATCACCCCAAAAGTAGCTTCTGCCAAACCCGTACTGATGCCCACAACAGAACTGGCTTTGTCATTTTTGATGATCCCTTCCGTTAAAATGGCGCCTAAGGCGCCCACCACAATCGCACTGATGGTCAGTTTCGATTCCCGTTCATTACTCCTTCCGATCAGGTAATTTGCAATCTGGCTGGTGCGCTCCTCTTCACAATCCATTTCCGAGGAAATAGCTGAAATCTCCAGAGAAGACATATTGATCTTATGATCGATTTCCTGTTTAAGTTCCAAAATCTCCACTCGATATTGCAGATCTTCCTTGCTTTTTGGGTTCGCTCGCAATTCAGCATACCGGGTAATGGTATTCAGGATGCCAATGGCGTTTGCCATGTTCAGATTGTTGAAAGACAGGCGATCCTTTAGCAATGGCGATATCACGCGTTCATGTAAGGGAATAGGGAGGCTATCCAAACTATATTGATAGATGTTCTGCTGGTTACAGTTGCTATGTTGAAGCAAATCCTTAATCTCCAAATTTTTCATGCTTCGGCAAGAGGAAAGCAGCCCAATTGTTAACATAAAAGGCAGAAGAATTTTAATTCGATGCAAAGTTAGTGTAGGCATAATCAATCGGGTTATTGTTAGAGTAATTAACTTGAATAGATTCCGCACTCAAATATGGAATAAAAGTATGATAAAATTAAAAAAAATGATTTTTGCCGATGATTTCTCAAAAAATTAGTTTCTTTACAATGTTTTATGATAAATAACTCAATAAACCAAATTAATGGATAATTTTATTTCAACCTTCTCCGGACTAGTCTGGAGTGAAGTCTTTATAGGTCTTTGTTTAATTACAGGGCTTTATTTTTCAATCCGAACCGGCTTTCTTCAAGTAACCTACCTCAAGGATATGCTTCGGCTTTTATTTGCCAAAAAGAAATCTGATGAAGGGATTTCCTCCTTTCAGGCGTTTGCATTGGCCATATCCGGTCGTGTGGGTACCGGAAATATTATCGGGGTAGCAACAGCGATCTTTTATGGAGGTCCGGGGGCGATTTTTTGGATGTGGATTATTGCCTTTTTAGGATCTGCTTCTGCTTTTGTGGAAGCAATGCTTGGGCAGTTATATAAACGGAAGGAAGGAAACGAATTCCGTGGTGGTCCGGCTTATTATATTGAAAAAGGATTAGGTGTTAAATGGTATGCTATTCTATTTGCGGTGTTGACCGTAATCAGTGCTGGGTTATTATTGCCTGGTGTTCAAAGTAATGCTATTGCATCATCTGCATTTAATGCCTTTGAAATTCCGACCAATTACACAGGTATTGGCATTGTGATACTTTTGGTACTCATCATTTTTGGAGGTGTTAAGCGATTGGGGACTGTAGCTGAATATGTGGTCCCATTTATGGCAGGAGGGTATATCCTAATGACCTTGATCATCATCGGAATGAATTACCAACAGATCCCAGAGGTGTTTTCCTTGATCTTCCGATCGGCATTTAGTGTGGATGCTACTTTTGGTGGAATTATAGGAATGGCGATTGCTTGGGGGGTAAAAAGGGGGATATATTCCAACGAAGCAGGGCAGGGTACTGCTCCTCATGCTGCAGCAGCAGCAGAGGTTAACCATCCTGCACAACAAGGACTTGTCCAAGCATTTTCTGTTTATGTAGATACGTTATTTGTTTGTACAGCTACCGCTTTGATGATCCTGTTCACTGGGATGTATAATGTAACAGAAGTTGATGCGGCGGGTAAAGCAACTACATTTATTACTGAAAATCTTCCAGGAGTAGATTATAATGGATTTACGCAGGCCGCTATTTCCCATCATTTTCCTGGTTTTGGAAATGAATTTGTAGCTATCGCTTTATTTTTCTTTGCTTTTACCACCATTATGGCGTATTTCTATTATGCAGATACCAATATTGCCTACTTGATCAAAAATGAAAGAGCCAAAAAGATTGTTGGATTACTTTTTAAGGTCGTATTTCTTTCTACGGTTTATTTTGGTACTATCCGTAAAGCTGATACGGCTTGGGCGATAGGTGATGTGGGTGTGGGATTGATGGCTTGGGTCAATATAATCGCTATTTTATTAATGAGTAAAATTGCCATGAAGGTATGGAAGGACTATAAAGAACAGCGCAAGCGCGGGATCGAAGATCCAACTTTTGATCCAAAAGCTATTGGAATCAAGAATGCTGACTTCTGGGAAGAAAACAATGAAAAAAAATAAAAGACACTTATTAGTTCAATCAGCTATCTGAATTTAGGATATAAATAAAGGGGCTATTTCAATGGAAATAGCCCCTTTACTGTTTTAAAATGACTTAACGTATACCAAAGCAAGTTGTTGCAAATACGAGAACGAAAGCCACAACTAGTAAGAGTACTAAAGTGGTCAAGGGTGTCCTTTTCATGTTAGTTTATCATTAAGTTTAAAATGGTGATGTTCTTAAAGTTACATATATTTTTTTACCAATGAAATAATAATTAATTAAAATTAAATATGGATTTATAGATTCTGATGATAATGTGCTACTTTTGAACCACGTAAATATTAATCTAGGCTTATGAAAGAAGGCAGATTTTGGGCCTTACTACCTTTATTGTTTTTTGTAGTAATCTATTTTGCAGGCTCTTATATATTGGGTGATTTTTATGCATTACCCGTTTTGGTCGTTTTTGTATTGGCATTATTTGTAGCATTTTTCCAATTCCCTAAGATCACATTCCAAGAAAAATTGAAGGGTTTTGCCCAGGGAGCAGGAAATGAGAACATCCTGATCATGATCTTGATTTTCTTATTGGCAGGCGCTTTTGGTGAAGTCTCCAAGAATATCGGTGCCATATCCTCTACCATCAATTTTGCGCTTACTTATGTTCCGTCGCAATTTGTGATTGCCGGTTTGTTTCTGGTTTCCTGTTTTATTTCCACTTCTTTAGGAACTTCTGTTGGAACCATCGTGGCTTTGGCACCCATTGCTGTAGGATTGGAAAACAACATCGAAGGGATTATGGCAATCGCCTTGGCCGCAGTTATTGGAGGGGCCATGTTTGGGGATAACCTTTCCTTTATTTCTGATACGACCATTGCCGCAACCCGGACCCAAGGAATAGGCATGAAGGAGAAATTTAAGGTAAATTTCCGGATGGTATTACCTGTGGCTATCCTTGTTTTTATTATTTACAGTGTGATGGGTTGGCAAATGTTGGCAGATGCTGAAGATATCAAAGTCGGTTCATTTGAACTCATCAAAATAGTGCCGTATGTATTGGTTTTTGTATTGGCTTTACTAGGGGTCAATGTGATCTGGACCCTAGGCATTGGCATTGTGTTCGCCGGCTTGATTGGTTTCTTTACCCAATCCATTGATTTCTTAGGATTTTTAAAATCCATTAACGATGGTTTTGCAGGGATGTTCGAACTGAGTATATTATGCTTGATCATTGGTGGGGTAGTGGGTATTATCCGGATGAACGGTGGTATTGAATTTTTATTGAACATGGTCACCAAAAGGATCAATTCTAAAAGGGCTGCTGAGCTTGGTATTGCCTTTCTGGTATCCCTGGTCAATTTAGCCATTGCCAACAATACCATTACCATCGTTATCGTGGGGCCCATTGCCAAGGAGATTTCCGATAAGAACCAATTGGAGGGGAGCCGGGTGGCGAGTATTTTGGATACGGTTTCCTGTTTTATCCAGGGCATAGTGCCCTACGGAGCACAAATATTGGCCGCTATGGCAGCAGCCAATGTGCTTTTATCCGAAAAAAATCTACCGCTGATGTCTCCAGTTGATGTCATGCAATATTTATACTATCCATTTTTAATGGGTATAGTAACCTTTTTGGTTATTATCTTCAAGAAACGCCAGGCAAACACTCAAACCGGTTAAAACCTGAATGCGAAGCCTATATGAACGTTTTTCAAATTTCTACGAAAAAATCGTATTTTTATTAAAAGTATATATTTTTATTGAAAATCTAATTATTATGAAAGCATTCAGATATTTAATCATTTATACCCTACTTCTAGCTTCCACGTCAATCGATGGTCATGCACAATCCTTAACCCCTGGTAAAGACCTACATTTTACAGCAGGTATAAATACCGATCTAAAACCAGATAATCTCAAGAATAAGTATATTCTGCTTGATTTTTGGGCCACTTGGTGTGCACCATGTTTAGAAGGTATGCCACATATCAATAGTTTACAGAAAAAATTTAGCCAGGTTAAAGATTTATATTTCTTATCTATTACTGATGAGCATGTCGGTAAAGCAAGACCAATCGTAGAACGATTTTCTTTTGAAACCCATGCCGTTTCTGACAGTACTGGAAATCTGCATAAAATCTTTGATATAAAAACCCTTCCAACAGCTGTTTTATTAGATCCAAAAGGAACGGTGAAATGGAAAGGTAACCCTAAAGACATCACTTCGGAAATGCTTGAGGCGCTTATAAACAATCAGGATATTACGGTAGAATCTAGCAAGATTCAATCCGTTAACTCCGAATCTCCTGCAATAGCAAGTGTAAGAAATACGAATCCAGGTGGCCAAGTGGAGAAGGCAAAGGAAATGGCAGCGGAATTTATGGCCATCTACAATAATCCCTCAATTACAGAATATTTATTTTTGGAAAGGAGTACTTCTAATAATTTCTCAAAATCATTTTCATCCAAGCATCAAGATTCAAGATTTACCTATAAATTAGCAGTTCCATTCCGTGTCTTTGCCGCTGAACTTATGGGTATCAGTACCTCCTCAATTGAACTATCAGATTCATTGGAAAACCTTAAAGTAGATTATTGTTATAAAGGAGGTAATCGTTATTTGGATAGTGCTTGGCGAGTGGATGCATTATTGAATAAACTGAACATCCAAATGGATTCCAATTTGCATACAGTTGAAGTGTTTGAACTTGGAATTTTTGATAATAATTTAATTCAAACGTCCTTAAATAAAAATAAAAATAAAAATGGTTTCAGTCGGACTAGTTCATCCGATGGACATCAAATTATTGCAGTTGACAATGTGCCACTCCGAGAGCTTGCCGATGTTTTACAAGATAATTTCGGAAATTATTTTCGATGGAAAGAAATCCTAAATGATTCAAAATATGATCTAGTCTTAAAAGCCAGTGATCTGATGGAACTTAAAAAATCATTGGGCATATATGGTATATCTCTTGATTCTAAACTCGAAAAGGTGAATAAATTTCGGTTTTCAGTGGGTAGAAATAAACTATGACAAGACCATACTTGGTTCTTACTGCAAGTGAGGTGTAAGTGACATGTAAGTGAGTTGTAAGTGCTAAAAGGCACTTACACCATACTTACATGATGCTTTTACCTTGCTTTTACTACGGCTACAAAATAGCGGCTTCGGTTTTTATTCTTTTTACGATATCATAGATCAAAGGATAGGTATTATCCTTTACTTTTTTCAGTTCGGAGACTTTAAGCCATTCCGCGGCATCAATATCTTCTTCTAATTGGGGAGTAAGTTTAGGGATTTTATTCACACCCATATCGTACCATTTCGTTTGCTTCAGCACAAACTTGCCTCGCATATAATAAGTATGGTATGAAGTGGCCACTTTTTTTCCTAGGTAGTTGATCTTCACGCCACATTCCTCTTCCACCTCTCTTTTGGCGGCTTCTTTCATCTTTTCACCATCCTCCACTTTACCTTTAGGAAGATCCCATTTTCCCAATCGGTGAATAAATAAATATTCGCCATTTCCGTTTTTTACTAAGCCTCCAGCAGCTTTAATAATCCTGGTGGTACTGATGATATTCTTGAAAACTTTTTGGAAATTTTCGTGTATGTATAAGTAGATTGTTTTTTCTTGAAGTTTTGAAGACTCTATAAAAAGTTTTTCCAAATCAATGTCTTGTAAACCAATCGTTTGAACATTTTCTTTTATATGAGGGGTGAAATCTGCCAAAATTAACAGAGATTGGTTCATATAAATTTTATAAATTTGTGCCATGAATTATTTAAATGAGGTTGAACAAAAAGTTGCTGAATCCTTATTGCAAATTAAAGCAATAAAATTACAACCTAAAAGTCCTTTTACATGGGCCTCGGGTTGGAAGTCACCAATCTACTGTGATAATCGAGTAACTTTATCTCATCCCGCTATCCGTACATACATCCGTCAGAAGCTTTCCCAATTGATCCAAGAGGAATTTGGATCGGTGGATATGATCTCGGGTGTGGCAACGGCAGGTATCCCTCAAGGTGTACTTGTAGCACAGGATCTAGGTTTACCTTTTTCCTATGTACGCAGCAGTGCGAAAGATCATGGTCGTCAGAATCTTATTGAAGGAGAGGTGATTTCTGGTCAACGTGTAGTTGTGGTGGAAGATTTGGTTTCTACAGGAAAAAGCAGCTTAGTCGCTGTTAAAGCCTTACGCGAAGCAGGATGCAATGTGGTGGGGTTGGTTTCAATCTTTACTTACGGTTTGGATGAAGCCCGCAAAAACTTTGAAGATGCGAAATGTACTTTCCACAGTTTATGTAATTATGAGGCCTTGATTCGGGTAGCTGCCTCAAACAGTTATATCAAAGAATCGGATATCGAACTGTTGGAAAAATGGAGACAAGATCCAGCTTCTTGGAACCCTGAATTATAATAATTGAATTATTCGCTATGACTATCATTCAAAATTCTACCATTATCCATAAACCTTTAGAAGAGGTTTATCAATTTCTTGCAGATCTGAACAACCATGAGCAATTGATGCCAGATAATATCTATAACTGGACCTCAACTGCTGATGAAGCGAAGTTCACCATCAAAAACATGGCAAAACTAGCGTTGAGAATCAGCGAACGTATAGAGAACAAAGAATTAGTTAGTGTACCATCGGAAGAAGCACCATTTGCAATTACCTTGCGTTGGAAAGTGGAACCAGAAACAGAAACAACTACAAAAGCTACGTTTGTTATTGAAGCTGAGCTGAATATGATGATGAAGATGATGGCTTCCGGCCCACTTCAGAAGTTGGTGGATCACCAAGTTACACGACTTAAGGAAGTTTTAGGTTAATAATCTTCTAGCTTATTGATAAGCTTTATAAAATATAGAAAAAGCAGCTTTTAAAAGCTGCTTTTTTATTCGACATTAAAATTTCTCCTATTTTTTAGCTTATTATTTAAAAGGAATAGGAGATATGGGTTAAGATCCTGTTCCCAGCATGTATCCTATGGTTTCCAAGGTCCTGATGTATCGGTTTTTGGAAATTAATCCCTAGGGAGAGCCTGTTCCAGTTGCTTTCCACTCCAATACTTCCATTCAGCAAATCTCCTCCGGTTTCATGGACCAAAAAATCATTATTCCGATCTTTCCATTGGTTTTCATAGGCTAATCCTAGATTTGGAGCTATTCGTTTGTCCTTTCCCAAAGCGATCTTATAATAGGCTGAGGCATTGGCTGCTATTTTATTGCCGTAACGATAGTGATCTTTGTTCTCGGTATTGATCTTATAGCTGACGTTACTGTTGATTCCAAAATCCTGAATCCGGATATCATACATCAAACTTGGGATGAAGTCTAAAGATCCTGTTCCTAATTGAAAAATATTGGGATTTACGGATTGTGCGTTTTTTTGTTCCTGAACATCGTATTTACCCGAAGGTAGCTTCAAGCCCATACCTAACCAAAGGCCTTGTACGATAAGTTTATTCTGCTTAGAACTACTAGATCGACCAAACACTTGGTAATAACCATGGATGACCAGGTCGCTTAGACCATTTTTTCTCATTAACGAATTATTACCTTCAGTAAATTTTTCATTGAAGTTATAGGGGATGATGCTGAGGACTCGCCATTTCTCCTTGATGTTCCATGCGCCCCATAATTCCATGGATTGATATTTTTCATCAGTAGTTAATGCTGATCGATTACCCTGTACGTCCAACTGTGTCGTCAATTGGTTGAATTGATAGCGTAATCCGATAAAACGCTTGTTGAAATCGGGCAAAAGTCCGATATAATTACCTCCAACACCACATCCACAGATGTCGCAAGCAAAGGTGGGTACAAAATGGAGAAATAAAAAAACGGATAAGATTATTTTTTTCATTAGAATTCGTGATATAAGCTGTTGTTAACAAAATTGTCATCGTTCAATGTGTTGAGAAAGGCCATTAATTGTTGGACTTCCAGATCCGATAACTCGATTTTCATTTTTTCTTTTAATAAGGGATCCAGATTTTTGGTCGCCTTTATTTCCCTGCGGTAATGATTGATGACTGCTTCTAACGTTCTGAATTGCCCGTCATGCATGTAAGGAGCAGTGTATCGCAGATTTCGTAGGCTCGGCACCTTAAATTTCAAACGGTCTTCCTCTAATTGGGAGATTTCGAATCTACCCTGATCCTTGATGCTGTTTTCGCCAATACCATTATCCCGGTATTGTTGGTCTGTAAACAAAGGTTCCTGATGGCAGGCATTGCAATTGGCTTGAAAAATTACATAGCCAGCATTTTCCTCTGCCGAAAAGGTTGCTTCCATTCGCATTACTCTATCGTATTTCGACTGATCGGAAACCAGCATGACCATAAATTGCGACATGGCCTTGAACATGTTGATGCTATTGATCTCAGAGGTTCCGAAAACTTCCTTGAATAACGTTGGATATGTCTTCGATTGTTGGAGTTTTTGCAATACATGGTTCAGTTTTTCATCCATTTCCAAGGGGTTCTCGATTGGGGCAATGGGGAATAGATCGAGGTGGAATACCCCGCCATCCCAAAAAAAAGATCTGTTCCAAGCCAGGTTGAAGAGTGGCATGCTGTTGCGTGTTCCCTGCCTGTCCTCAATTCCATGACTTACATCATGACCATGGTGTGTAAAGGCATGTTGCGCAATATGGCAACTTCCGCAGGAAATGCTATTGTCTCTTGAAAGGATTGGGTCGTAGAACAATTTTTTTCCCAATGCAAAGCCTTTCTCCGAAATAGGATTGCCAGCGAAATTATAGGTGGGTTCAGGGAAATTCAGAGGCTTTTTAAAGCCCCTGAACTTGTTTTCAATGATTTCCTCTGATTTCTGGCAGGCAAATACCAAACTTAAAATCGTCACCATTACCCAAAAGATCTGCCTATTCATTTGGGAGTTTTTGTTGGTTGTGAGTATGGTCGTGCGTGAACATATCCTTATAATTATCGGCGATAAGATCATTAGGACCACTCACCATGACCATTGGATTTTTTGCGATGCTCATTTTATTTGTGCCATCCAAAGCTTTACCAATATCGACCAAAAGATGTATATCCGAACTGTAACCTGCCTTAACCTGTGCGGAACCAGCTTTGCCTAGATCCAGGTCGATGGTTTTGATGTTGTTCTTAGTGGGTTTATCATAGCCACCGAATAAACCGATGTGATAGGCAAACCGCTTCCTATCATTTGGAACAGCGTCAGAAATGCCCTCCATTTTGAAAAAGATATAACCTGAATTCCAACCCCAGTACATGCCTGAAGTCGCAATGTCTAAAACGCCTGTTCTATTTTCGGCTGGAGATTTACTGGTTTCTTCATCGATGCCTAGTATAAACTGCAAATGGGTGTAATTTCCTTCCGGAACCTCAAACATGGGGAATAGGGAGGACGGTTTTTCCGCGTCGATCAGAAAAAAGGATTCCTTTTTTGGTAGTATGAACACCTTGCCCTGATCATTGGTCAGTTTAATGTTGCTGATATAATATTTAAGGATGTCGATCTTGTAACGTTCATTAAAACTGTTGCTGTATTCGCCAGTTTTCAATTGCAGTGTTTTTCCGGAAACAATATGGTCAAACTTTAGTTTAACGGATCCTTTTTTGTTCTGATCGTATGTGATGTCATTTTTTTGACAAGAGAATAAGGTGCTACCTATTAATAGGCAACATAGGAATAATCTGATATTCATGGTTTTTTCGTTTAAATAAAATAATCAATAGGATTCCTGACCACATCATGGATATAGTTTTAGGAATTTGGTTGAAAAGAATATTAAACGAGAGGGGGACGGAAAAGACCTCCAACCAATAGTTTTGGATGCAGGTTGGAAGCGAAGAGGTTGTAGGGTTGTTCATCGATCTCCGCGGAAATCGGGCGTTGTAAAGAAAACACCAATTCAAACATAGAAATGCTCTCTTGTAGGTTTACTTTGAAGTTTTCCTGTTCATGTTCCTGTTGGGCTTTTAGTTTTTTAGCCAGGTAACATTGGCCATGACAATTGTTGTTTTCCATATTCCGCTGAATACAGAGGTACTTCTCAATATAATTTTGGTTGTAATAAAAAGAGGTACAAATCAACAAAGTACTGTTGCTCTGCAGCAACATAACAGGAATAAGCAGATATATTAACCATTTCTTCATTGATGCGACAAAGGTAAATCATGAATTGGGAAATCAAAAATTTTACAATGAATTAATTTTTTAGTCGTGCTACTAGGCTGTTCTGATGGATAGTTTTTGTATTTTTGGGAACTTTGAAAAACCGTAATTAAAAAAACAGCATGGAATTGAATTTAAAGCGACCTTTAGCATTCTTCGATTTGGAGACTACCGGTGTGAATGTAGCTACCGATAGAATTGTTGAAGTGTCGATATTAAAGGTTTCTCCTGGAGGAAAAGAAGAAACATTGACGCTTAAGGTAAATCCTGAAAGGCCAATTCCAGCAGAGTCATCCATGTTTCATGGTATCTATGACGAAGATGTAAAAGATTTGCCTCCTTTCAAGGCTCGTGCAAAAGAAATTGCAGAATTTATTGGCGACGCTGATTTAGCTGGTTATAATTCCAATAAATTTGATGTGCCTATGCTGATGGAGGAATTCCTTCGTGCTGGTGTGAACTTTTCGTTGGAAGGCCGTGCATTTGTGGATGTACAGAATATTTTCCATCAAATGGAACAGCGGACATTGAAGGCGGCGTATAAATTTTACTGTGATCAAGACCTGACGAATGCCCATACTGCAGAGGCGGATGTGCGAGCTACCTATGAAGTGTTAAAAGCCCAGTTAAGTAAATACGATGGAGTAGATTATGAAGACAAGCACGGTCAGGTAAGTAAACCGGTGGTGAATGATGTGGAAGCTTTGCATAGTTTTACCAACTTGAGCAAGCCAGTGGATTTTGCTGGCCGTTTGGTATTTGATGAAGATGGCGATCCAACGATCAACTTTGGAAAACATAAGGGCAGAAAGGTGGTGGATATTTTCGAGGTGGAGCCAAGTTATTATGCATGGATGCAGAATGGCGATTTCCCTTTGTACACCAAAAAGGTGTTGGAGAATATATGGAACGACTACAAGAACAAAAGAAAAGAAAATAAGCAAGGGACAAGTGAGCCTGTAAGACCGTCTAATGTGGTAAAACCGGCATATAAAAAACAAGAACCGGCAAAACCGATCACGGATGATATGTTGAAAGGTTTACAAGATAAGTTTAAGAAATAGAACCAATATAATATTATGATGAAAACTGAGGAAGAAATAGAAAGAGTAAGTTGTTTGATTATCGGGTCTGGACCTGCGGGTTACACTGCAGCTATCTATGCAGCTAGAGCCGATTTAAAACCTGTTGTTTATACAGGTATGGTACCAGGTGGTCAATTGACCCAGACTACAGAAGTAGATAATTTTCCGGGATATCCGCAAGGGATTACTGGCCCGGTAATGATGGAAGATCTTCGTGCGCAAGCGGAACGTTTTGGAACTTCCGTTCGTTTCGGCTATGCGACAAAAGTTGATTTTTCAAGAGATGGTGGTATACATAAAGTAGAGATTGATGGGGTTAAGCATATTGAGGCTGAGACTGTTATTATCGCTACTGGTGCAACGGCTAAATGGTTAGGATTGGATTCGGAGCAAAAGTACAATGGTTTTGGAGTATCTGCCTGTGCGGTTTGTGATGGATTTTTCTTCAAAGGTCAGGATGTAGCTATCGTAGGCGCTGGAGATACAGCGGCGGAAGAGGCAACTTACTTGGCGAAATTGGCTAGAAAAGTATATATGTTGGTTCGTCGTGATGAATTCAGGGCTTCTAAGGCCATGGTTCACCGCGTGATGAACACCGAAAATATTGAGGTATTGTATAATACCGAGACTGAGGAGATTTTAGGAGATGATCAGGTTGTAACTGGACTTCGCGTGAAGAATAACCAGACAGAGGCGGTAAGTCATATTGATATTACTGGATTTTTTGTGGCGATTGGGCATAAACCGAATACGGAATTGTTCCAAGGTGTTTTGGATATGGATGAGACTGGTTATTTGATTACCAAAGCAGATAGTACAGCGACGAATATTCCGGGTGTTTTTGCATGTGGAGATGTGCAGGATCATGTTTTCCGCCAAGCGATTACTGCAGCTGGAACAGGTTGTATGTCTGCGCTAGAGGCGGAAAGATATTTGATGGCTAAACAGGATATTGTTTAGGTAGGAGGTTTTCGTCATTGCGAGGTTGCCTTCATTGGGATCCGCACGCGTCATTGCGAGGAACTTTACCCGTCATTGCGAGGAGGTACGACGAAGCAATCTTCCCGCATGTCATGCTGAGCATCGTCGAAGCATCTGTTCGTATGTAACCGTACAGATCCTTCGACTGCGCTCAGGATGACAAAAAAACTGCGCTCAGGATGACAAAGTCTAAAGATTGCTTCGTTCCTCGCAATGACGCTTACCCTTGCAATGACGCTTACCCCAAATTTTTTCTCTTTAAATCACCTCAAACTTTTTCAGCGCGTTCCAGATTCCATCATCATCCACATCATCCGTCACATAATCTGAAATTTCCTTCACTTCAGGGTTTGCATTTCCCATCGCTACACCCACTTTCACATGCTTCAGCATGCTAATATCATTACCACCATCACCAAAGGCCATTGTTTCCTCCAATTCCACCCCAAAATGCTTACAAAAAATATCGATCCCTACTTTTTTGCTCAATCCTTTCGGATTCACATCCGCAAACAGTGGCGTCCAACGAGAAGATAACGAGTTCGGCATCACCTTTTCCATAAATTCCTGTTCCTCCTCAGGACCCAGAAAAATATTGGTCTGCAATATACTTCCATTATCTACGGTCTCCATATCCACCAATTTCGGAACTGGTAAATTCAAATGAGCATACATCCCCGCAATTTCCGGCGTAACATCATGTATGGTTATCTCTCTTTCCGACATGAAAGAAAAACTCAAAGCCTTTTCCTTTGCATAGGCCAATACCGATTCAATATCTCTCGCATCAATGGGCTCCCTGTACAATACCTCCAAATCCTTCGTTAAACAATACCCTCCATTGAAGGTGATATAACCATCAAAATCAAGATGTTTTACATGTTCAATACTATTGATGGACCTTCCAGTTGCCAGAATGGCCTTGATCCCTTTATCTTGCAACTCTTTAATGGCTTCAATGGTAGACTTAGGTACTTCATGGGTTTTGAAGCTAATCAATGTGCCGTCTATATCAAAAAAGACCGCTTTTATCTGTGGATTCTGCATATCCCAAAGATAGCTAATCCCACAACCTTTGCCTACTTATAATCATTCATTTTATTGTTAAAAATGCTATAACTATCTTTGGGACTTAATACAATTATATGAGCCCATTCGACCATTTTATCTCCTCATTTGATGAAGGGATAAAAAAACAGGATTTACAGAAACTAACCTTATCAAACTATAAAGGTCCGGAAAGCGAACTGAAGAACGTTTATATTAAATTGGTCCTGATCAAACGGGAACTGATGCTGTCTTTTGTTTACCGTTATAAAACGAAGGATGTCACAAAGAACTTTAATTCTTCCGATGCTTTAGCAACCATTTTAAATCTCACCGAATTTAAAGGCTTCCGGAATATCAGTCTGCAAAGGACAAATGAAATCCTCCATTTCCAAAGGAATAAGAAAGGAGATTGGATGGAGAGGAGAGAAAACGTGAAGGAAGAGACTTTTGTAAATCTATTGCACGATAAGCAGAAGGAAAGAAAAATTACTGATCTTTCCAAGCCATACCTTCAATCGCTCAACTTAACTGATGCTTCAGGTAAAGTCTATAAAAATGCGCAGGACAAATGGAAACAGATCAACCATTATATCGAAGTACTAAGTTCTTCCTTGGTTGAATTACCCAAAGATAAAAAGCTGAACATCGTGGATATGGGTGCAGGTAAAGGCTATTTGACCTTCGCGCTTTATGATTATTTAAAATCCAGTCTGCAGCAGGATGTGCTGGTAAATGGGGTGGAATTCCGTGAAGATCTGGTAGAATTCTGCAATCAGGTCGCTAAGGACAGTGCTTTTGATGACCTTCATTTCGTTCAAGGAACGATTGAGAATTATAAACCCGAAGAGAAGGTTGATGTTTTGATTGCGTTGCATGCCTGTGATACGGCTACAGATGATGCCATTTATAAGGGCCTGCAGGATGAATCGGCTTTGATTGTTGTTGCTCCATGTTGTCATAAACAAGTTCGTAGAGAATTGGAAAAGTTCAAGGCAAAAAATGAACTTGTTTTTATGTTGAAATATGGGATATTTTTGGAGAGACATGCGGAAATGTTGACCGATAGCATTCGAGCCCTGGTATTGGAATATTATGGCTATGAAACCAGGGTCATGCAATTCATTTCCGATCAGCATACGCCTAAAAATGTGATGATCGTAGGCTTGAAAAAAGAGGTAAACCCCAATAAACAAACACAAATACTGGAGAAGTTAAAATCGATTCAGGAATATTTTGGAATTGGCTACCATCATTTGGTTCGATTATGTGGTTTAGATAGGTAATTCGGTCATAATTTCTATCTTTGTAATTCGAAAAAAAGAACATATGAGAATTTCATATAATTGGTTAAAAAACTTTATAGATATAAATAAAACTCCAGAGGAGTTATCCCTTATTCTTACTGATATTGGTCTTGAGGTGGAACTGTTAGAAGTGGAGCAAAGTATTCCAGGTGGTTTGGAAGGATTGGTTGTGGGCGAAGTAATTACTTGTGAACAACATCCCAATGCAGATAAATTGAGGGTTACCACGGTAAATGTCGGTGCAGAAGAGCTGTTGCACATCGTTTGCGGCGCGCCAAATGTGCGTAAAGGTTTGAAGGTAATCGTTGCTACGGTAGGAACCACCTGTCATCCGACCAACGGAGAACCTTTCAAAATCACGAAATCTAAGATCCGTGGCGAAGTTTCGGAAGGCATGTTATGTGGTGAGGATGAGATTGGTTTAGGTACTTCTCATGCGGGTATTGTAGAGCTGGATGAACATGCAGAAGTAGGTAGTTTAGTGAAGACCTATTTCAACATGGAGGACGATTATTGTTATGAGATCGGATTGACACCGAACCGTGCCGATGCGGCTTCTCATCTAGGAGTTGCCAGGGATTTGGCGGCTTACTTCAGATCGTCTACCAAGCCAGTGGATACTTCGGATTTTCAATCTTCAGATGCAACAGGAACCCTAGTGGAAGTCTTGTCTACGGAGGACGCACCAAGATATTCCGGTGTCAATATCAGTAATATCAAAGTAGGAGAGTCTCCAGAATGGTTAAGGACAAAACTACAGGCTATAGGCGTTCGTTCCATCAATAATATTGTAGATGTGACGAATTATATCCTTCATGATTTAGGTCAACCATTACATGCATTCGATGCGGATAAAATCGCTGGAAATAAAGTGGTTGTCCGAAGAGCTGTTGAAGGTGAATTATTCAAAACTTTAGATGGCGTAGAGCGTAAATTAGCTGCAGAAGATCTGGTGATCGCTGATGCGGAAAAACCGATGTGTATTGCAGGGGTGTTTGGTGGTGAGTATTCCGGAGTAACGGAAGGCACGACTTCCATCTTCTTGGAATCAGCCTATTTTAACCCCGTAAGCGTTCGTAAAACTTCTAAACGCCATAGTCTTAAAACAGATTCATCTTTCCGTTTTGAACGTGGTACAAATCCGGATATTACTGTCGAAGCATTAAAAAAAGCGGCCATATTGATCGCTGAGGTAGCAGGCGGAACAGTTTCTTCTTCCGTTGTGGATATTTACCCTGAGCCTATAAAACCATTTGAATTCGCGGTGAATTACCGTCGTGTGCAACGCGTGATTGGTAAGGATATTCCTGCAGAAGAGATCAAATCCATCATTACGAGTTTAGGGATCGAAACAAAGAATGAAACATCGGAAGGTTTTGATGTATTGGTTCCAGCATTTAAAGTTGATGTTACCCGTGAAATCGATGTGGTAGAAGAAGTTTTACGTATCTATGGATATAACAATATTGAATTAAAATCGCAGATCAAAGCTTCGCTGAATACTTCGGAGAAACCGGATAAAGAAGTGCTATTGAATCAGGTTGCTGATTTCCTTATCGGAAATGGATACCGCGAAATCTTGAGCAATTCTTTAACCAAGTCCGATTATTTGGAAGATGATGCAACAGCAGTTCATCTGTTGAATCCCTTGAGTTCGGATTTAGATGTAATGCGTCAGAATCTGTTGTTCTCGGCATTGACAGCGGTAGGGTATAACCAGAATCGGAAAAACGGAGACTTGAAAGTTTTCGAATACGGACGTTCCTATAATCTTTTGGATGGACAATATGTAGAGAAACAATTGTTCGGGTTGGCTATTGCCGGAAGAAAAGACGCGGAACAATGGAACAATGCAGGATCAAACGTTAGTTTCTACGACATCAAAGCAGCTGTAGATGGCATCATCAAGCGCTTAAAGGTGGAAGGGATTCGTGTAGAAGAATATGCCGGAAACTATTTTGATTTTGGTTTGAGTTATAGAAAAGGTGAGAAGGTATTGGTATCCTTCGGATCGGTATCCAAAGCGAACCTGAAAAAGGCGGATGTGAATGGTCCCATCTATTTTGCCCAATTTGATTGGGATCTGCTGTTGAAGGTGATCAAGAAAAATCGGATTACCTATAAGGAGGTATCGAAATTCCCATCTGTGCGTAGAGATTTAGCCCTTTTATTGGATGATCAAGTCACTTTTGACCAATTACGTTTAATTGCGAATAAAACTGAACGTAAATTGTTAAAAGAGGTTCAGATCTTCGATGTGTACAAAGGGGATAAATTACCTGAGGGTAAGAAGTCTTACGCGTTAAGTTTTGTGCTTCAGGATGAGGAGAAAACGTTAACCGATAAACAGATTGATGGCATAATTCAAAAATTAATTATTAACTTTGAGAAAGAGGTTGGCGCATCAGTGCGTTAATTCAACATATAATTGCGAAATACTATGGCGTCTTTATCTTCACAAATGAATATTATCGTTGAGAAAACGAAAAACCTTATTCAATTAAGTGAAGCCCTGCAAGAGGAAAACGATCTATTAAAACTGGAAGTTCAATCATTGCAGGTAGCCTTCGAGACGAGTTCTGAAAAGGTTAAACAGCTGGAGGAAAAGGTTAAAGCTCTGACAGTTGCCAAATCCTTGGAGAATTCGGACGTGGATAAAGCCGCAATAAATGAAAAAATACTTGACACAAAACAAAAAATTAACGATTTTGTGCGAGAAATAGACAAATGTATAAGTCTTTTGAAGTAGGATAAGCAGGGTTAGGAAAGATTTATAACGTTATTAAGCTCAAAAAAACATGGGAGAAATTTCCATAAAAATAAATATCGCTGATCGAGTATACCCTTTACGTGTTGACACGGAAGAGGAAGAGGTTATTCGTCATGCAGCGAAATTAATAAACGAAAAAATAAAGGAACTGCAGGATAATTATGCAGTTCGTGATAAGCAAGATCTTTTGTCCATGTGTGTACTCCAGTATGCTACAGGGATGATCAAAGCTGAAAAGAGCGCTACGAGCCAAGATGTTGGTTTGGAACGCAGCATTCACGAATTGGATAACCTATTGACAGATTTCTTTAAGAAATAACGTTTGCGTTCTTATACATTAGAGCTTCTAACGACGAATTTGCCGCAATTAAATTCGGGTTGTCACTATTTTAAACTTAACGCTTCAATATCACGAGCAATTACAAAGATGTAGGCCATTTTGCGAAAGCCATCTAGGTCATGATCATACGCTCAAATCATGTGTAATCGAAGTTTAATAATACATGGTACCTGATTAATTTAATTGCGGTTTTTTTTTGGAAAATAATTGCTATTACATTAACATATAAATCAATAAAAATGGAGATATCAACTACTATATCAATAATAATTGCACTGGTTGTGGGTGTTTTTATTGGACGATATCTATTACAGATGTTGTTCAAGAAACAGGAACAATCGGCGCAGGAAAAGGCTGCACAGATTATTAAGGATGCAGAACAGCAGGCAGAGCATGTCAAGAAACAGCGTCAATTGGAAGCTAAGGAGAAATTCCTTCAATTGAAAGCTGAGCATGAAAAAGAAGTAAGTCAACGTAATAATACTGTTGCTCAAAAAGAGAATACCATCCGTCAGAAGGAACAATCCCTGAACCAGAAATTGGAGAACCTGAATCGCGAGAAACAGGATCTGGACGGTAAAGCTAAGAAGCTAGATCAATTGGTCGAGCTGAACGAAAAGAAAAAGGAAGAGGTTGAACTATTGAAAGGTCAACACATCAAGCAATTGGAAACCATTGCAGGTCTTTCTGCGGATGAAGCCAAAGAGCAATTGGTTACTTCCCTAAGAGAAGAAGCAAGGTCCCAAGCGATCATTCAGATCAAGGATATTGTGGATGAGGCGAAATTAACAGCGTCTAAAGAAGCTAAAAAAGTGGTTATCCAAACCATCCAACGGACAGCAACCGAAGCAGCAATCGAAAATACAGTATCGATCTTCAATATTGAAAACGATGAGATCAAAGGTCGTATCATTGGCCGTGAGGGAAGAAACATCCGTGCACTAGAAGCAGCAACAGGTGTGGAGATCATCGTTGATGATACGCCTGAGGCGATTATCCTTTCCGGATTTGATCCTGTACGTCGTGAGATTGCAAGATTATCCTTACACCGTTTGGTTACGGATGGTCGTATCCACCCAGCTCGTATCGAAGAGGTGGTTGCAAAAACCAGAACACAAATCGAAGATGAAATTGTGGAGATTGGTGAGCGTACAGTAATCGATTTAGGTATTCATGGTCTGCACCCGGAGTTGATCCGTATGGTAGGAAGAATGCGTTATAGATCTTCTTACGGACAGAACCTATTGCAGCACTCCCGTGAGGTGGCAAACTTTGCGGCAACCATGGCGTCAGAGCTTGGATTGAATGTGAAACATGCAAAACGTGCTGGTCTATTACATGATATTGGTAAAGTGCCCGATGATAATCCAGAATTGCCTCACGCGATTTTAGGTATGCAGTTGGCAGAGAAATATAAGGAGCATCCAGATGTATGTAACGCCATCGGAGCGCACCACGATGAAATCGAAATGACATCGATGATCTCTCCAATCGTACAGGCATGTGATGCTATTTCCGGTGCTCGCCCAGGTGCACGACGTGAAGTAGTGGAAAGCTATATCAAACGATTGAAGGAATTGGAAGATTTAGCTTTATCTTATCCTGGAGTTGAAAAGACCTTTGCTATCCAGGCTGGTCGTGAATTACGTGTTGTAGTGGAAAGTGAGAAAGTATCCGATGCCCAAGCAGAGATTTTGGCGGCTGATCTTTCGAACCGCATCCAAACAGAAATGACCTATCCAGGACAGATTAAAGTAACAGTAATTCGTGAAACACGTTCGGTTTCCTACGCGAAATAATTAATTCAAAAATATCTTAAAAGGGCTTATCAATCGATAAGCCTTTTTTTGTTTAATTTATTTTGATTCAACATTAAAGTTTGATTAGAATATAAGTTCTTTTTTTAAATTATGTATTAATATTTCTAATTTTACAGAAAATATTAGTTTATGCATATATTGTTGGTGGAAGATGACCATCGGATAAGTTCTTTCCTGATTAAGGGCTTGGAAGAATGTAGGTATATGGTTTCTTTATGTAAAAGCGCGGAAGATGTGATCAATGGTAATTACCTGGATCTACCCTTGGACATTATCATTTTAGATGTGATGCTGCCGGGAATGGATGGAATTCAATTTGTTCAGACCTTACGATATAAGGATAATTATACGCCTGTTTTGATGTTGAGTGCGCTCAATACGGTCCAGGACAAAGTGGCCTCACTGGATTATGGTGCTGATGATTACCTGACTAAACCTTTTCACTTTGATGAGCTTTTGTCACGGATTAATGCCTTGAGCAGAAGAAGGCAGACCCAATACCATGAGAAGGTTAAAAATCCTATTCTCGAATTCGGTAGTCTCAGCATCGATACAGAACAATACCAAGTCAACCTGCAAGGCAAACAGATCGATCTTTCACCTAAAGAATATAAACTGTTGATCTATCTGGTTGAGAATAGGAATAAAACAGTTGCCAGGATGCAGATATTGAATGCAGTCTGGGGAATAACGTTTGACAATCATACCAATGTGGTGGACGTATATATTTCCTATCTACGTAATAAGATTGAAATTGGTTCGCAGAAATTCATTTATACCGTAAAAGGCGTTGGGTATATGTTCAAATATGAGCTATGAAACTGAAACATAGATTATCTCTTTATTCCATCAGTATATTTTCAATTGTTTCCTTGTTACTCTCGGTATCGGTCTATTTTGCCTACTATTTTCAGATGGAAAAAATGGAGGAGCATTCGTTGGAAAATAAAACCTTATTGGCCGCTATCTATTATTTAGAGCAGGATGAATTGAGTATACTAGAACATGAAAATATTCAGCGCCAGATGCAAAGGACGATTTCAAGAAAGGATATCGCCGTGTTTGATAGCCTGAACATTAAATCAGCTGGAGATATGGTCTCGCTTACCGATATACAGCCTTGGTTCTTGGATCAGGTTAAATCCAATGGGAAAGGGGATTTCAATACGGAATCTTATTTTTATCATGCAATCTATTACCACGATAACGAAGGTGATTTTGTGGTATTGGCCAGAAAAGCCAAAACGGAATTCAATGAACAGATGCATTCTTTACTACGGATCCTTTTAATCGCATTTCTGCTTGGATTGGTCATCATTTTCTTTTTTTCCAGGTATTTAGGGCATATTGCCTACCAGCCTATCATCAATATTATTAATCAGATCAAGGAAAGGGATACCAAGAATTTTGATCAGCCCATTAAATTGGAGAAATCCTATTCAGAAATCAATGATCTAGTGGATACCTATAACCATTTTGTAGATCGCATTGCTCAAACCTTCAATGTACAGAAGAATTTTATAGATTATGTATCGCATGAATTACGTACTCCGATCACGGCTATTTTAGGAACCCTGGAAGTGACCAATCAACGTGATCGTTCAACGGAAGAATATGCCGAAGCCATCCATCAATTGAAAATGTTGACCAATGACCTACAAGAAACCTTGGAACACATGATGCTCTTATCAGGTGCTAAAACGAGCTTTGAATTTAAGCAGGTCCGGATGGATGAAATCGTTTGGCAGGTTATAGAGAATGCCATTCTTTACCATAAAGCAAAGATAACGGTAGAAATGCATGTGCAGGATCCTAACGTATTACAATGGGAAGGCAATGACAAATTACTCGCCCTCGCCATCAACAACCTCCTGGAAAACGCCATCAAGTATTCGGATAATAAACCTATTCAGGTGATGTTTCGGGAGGATGAGGGAAGACTACAGATCTGGATCATCGATCAGGGCATAGGGATACCTCAGGCTGATCTTGAACAGGTAAAGCAGAACTTTTTTCGGGCATCCAACACCAAAACCTATAACGGTAAGGGCATTGGACTTTCCATGGCTAATATTATATTTTCTTTACATCACATACAGATGCAGATTTGGAGTAACCGAATTGGTACACAGGTATTTCTAAAATTCTAATGGATTTCTAATTTAAACCCAAAATCGCCTTAATCTGTAAGCGATAAGTTTGCAGAAAACAAAAAAAGGTGAAGAAAGTATTTTTAATTTCTCTTTTCTACTGCTGTTTTCAAAGCCTCTGGGCACAGACCTATACCCTGGAGGCATTGGAAAAAGCATTTCTGGAAAACAATCTATTATTATTGGCCGAAAGGCATGAAATTGATAGGGCAGAGGCTGCCATCATACAAGAGCGACTCTGGAGCAATCCATCACTTACTATAGACAATGTTAATCTATGGACCAATTCTACTTTTGAAAAGCAACCTTTATTGATCGGTAATTTCGGCAGAAACCAACAATTTGCCCTTGAATTGGAGCAATTGATCGAAACCGCCTCAAAAAGAAGAAAGCGCGTAAAAATGAGGGAAAGTGAAAAGCTGAATCAAGAACTGGAATTTGAAGCATTGCTGTTAAGTCTCAGATCGGAGTTGCGGAAAAATTACAAACAGCTTTTCTATACCAAGAAACAATCGACCATCTTAGCAGAAAGTATTGCTGCATATACGGAATTAAAGCAGATCTATGCGAAGCAATCTGAAAAACAGTTGATCCCTGTCGCTTCTTTTTACCGCATCAATAGTGAATTGATCGGTTTACAAAAAGAAGCTTTAGCCTTGAAGGAGGAGGAGATCGCTTATTTTCATCAAATCGCTGTATTGACACAAATCCCCAATCTGCAATCAGAAGATGTTTATTTTTCGGAGGAACTGCCTTCAATATTCCTAAAGTCAAATGAAGAGATCCTTAGCCTAGCTAAAGAACATAATCTTTCTTTAAGACTGAAAAAGTCGGATATCTCCATTCAGGAAAATGAACTGGCATTAGCAAAATCCAATAGGGTTCCTGACCTGAATTTCCTGCTTAATTATGAAAGAGGTGGGAATGTTATGCAGAATTTTGTAGGGATTGGATTGAAAATGGATATTCCCATATTCAATAGGAATACAGGAAATATACAGGGTGCCAGACATGCCCTACAAAGTTCGCAGAGAATGTATGAAGCAGAAGGGGTGACATTGGAACATCAGATCCAGTCCATATTACAGAGAATTGCCAACCTAAAGCAAGTTCTAGGAGGAATGGGGCAACCTGCGAAAACTTCAGTTACAGACTTATTAAGGAAGTTTAGCAATCAGCTGAAGAATCAACAGATTACTTTATTGGAATATTTAGATTTTACCCAATCCTATAGGCAGTCCCAGATTGACCTTTTGGACTGGGAGGAAGAATACATGGTTTTATTGGAAGAATTAGATTTCTTAATGGGCACAGGACATTAATATATGAGAGCATTAAACATACTATCCACTTTTGGCGTTCTACTGATTTTTGGTTGCCAAAGTGGGCATGAGGAAAAACAGACAGCAGCACCTATTGAACAGCACTATTGTTTAAATGAGGCATTAAAAGAAAAAACTCTCATCCAGGCTGTTGCTGAAGAAAATCTCATTGAACAGATTAGTTTGCCAGGCAAGATCGAATATAATGAAAACGATTTGGTGGTATTCAAAAGTCTGTTATCAGGTCTGGTAAGTGCCGTTAAATTTGAAATGGGAGACCGTGTTGTTAAAGGCCAGGTTTTGGCGGAAATAAAATCGACGGAAATTCAGTCTTTGGTCCAACAACGGAAATATCAAAAAAGTCAACTATCGCTTTTGCGTGACCAAATAGCTAATAAAAAGCAATTATTGGCTGATGGATTGTTGGCCAAACCGGAACTGCTGGAATTGGAGCATGCCTATGATGCCGCTCGGATAGAATTAGATAGGATCGATCAATCTTTGGCTATGTTCAAGGCTGCAGGCGAAGGTTCATTCCAATTATTGGCACCAAGGACAGGTTATGTTATCCAGAAAAATATTAATGTTGGACAATCCATTCATGCAGAGTCAGAGGCTTTATTTTCCATATCCAATCTAAATCAGGTTTGGGTAATGGTGAATGTTTTCGCCAGTAACCTGCGGCATATTCAAGTCGGCGATAGGGTTAAGGTCAAGAGTATTGCTTATCCCGATCAGATCTATCATGGGAAGATCGATAAGATTTTCAATGTATTCGATGATGATGAACATGTAATGAAAGCCAGGGTGGTATTGGATAATCCCAAGTTAAACCTTAAACCTGGTTTGAGTGCAGATATTATCATTGATAAACAAATTCCGGGAGAAAAGGCCTATGCCATACCTAACAAGGCTGTGCTGTTTAATAACAATACCAATTATATTTTATTGTACCATGATGATTGCCATATAGAAGCAAAACAAGTGGAGGTGGTCTATAGCAATGAAGATTTTAGTTATATCAAAGAAAAATTGGCGGAAGGCTCCAAAGTGGTCAGTAGCAATGCTCTTTTGATATTTGAAGAAATAAACAATAGGCCATAATGAAGAAGTTTGTGCAACATATCGTGACGTTTTCGTTGCGGAATACCACTTTTATTTTATTTGCGACAATGGCATTATTGTTCGTCGGGATCTATGCCTTAAGGCATACAGCCATTGAGGCCTTTCCAGACGTAACGAATACCAGGGCAAGAATCATCACCCAATGGCCGGGGAGAAGTGCCGAAGAGATGGAGAAATTGGTGACCCTGCCAATTTCCAAGGAAATGAACAGCATCCCTAAGAAATCAACTATTCGATCCATCAGTCTTTTTGGTCTTTCGGTGGTTACTGTGCAGTTTGAAGATGGGGTGGATGATTTCTATGCCCAACAATATGTTTCCAATAAGATTTCGGGGGTCAACCTTCCGGAAGGGACCGAAGTGGAGATTGAGCCCCCTTCGGGTGCAACCGGGGAAATATTCCGTTATATGATCAAAAGTGATCTTCCGTTAAAGGAGGTTACGGCGATTCAGGATTGGGTGATCGAAAGGGAATTGTTAGCTGTGCCTGGAGTGGCCAATGTGATCAGTTTTGGAGGTGAAGAAAAGATCTATGAGATTAAAATCAATCCCACGGAATTGAAATCGTTCGATTTGACTCCATTGGATGTGTATGAAGCAGTCTCCAAATCCAATATCAATGTTGGTGGGGATGTGATTCAGCAAGGGGATCAAGCCTACGTGGTGCGTGGTGTTGGTCTATTGGATAAGATGGAGGATATTGGCAACATCACAGTGAAATTGAACGGTTCAACCCCGGTACTGATCAAGAATGTGGCAGAAGTTGTTGTTTCGGGTAAACCTCGCCTGGGAAAGGTGGGTTTCAATGAACAAGATGATGTGGTAGAAGGTATCGTCGTGATGTTGCGTGGTGAAAACCCTTCGGAAGTTATTCAACATCTAAAGACCAAGATTGAGGAACTTAATAGCCGTACATTACCTTCGAACGTTCAGATCGAAACCATTGTTGATCGAACTGTTTTAGTCAATAATACGGTAAAAACCGTATCAAAGAATATCGTAGAAGGCGTTCTATTGGTGTCTTTGATCGTTTTTATCTTTTTGTATAATTGGAGGTCCACGGTCATTGTGGCATCAGTTATTCCATTGTCATTTCTTTTTGCAATTATAATGCTGAAGATCCAGGGCCTGCCTGCTAACTTAATTTCTATGGGATCCCTGGACTTCGGCTTATTATTGGAAGGAACATTAGTCATTGTGGAAACTGTTTTTGTGGCATTGGCTACCATGTCCCATCGGGTTGGGCCAGAACGTTTCGCCAAAATGAGCAAAATGGGGATAATCAAAAAAAGCGCTGGAAGTGTGGCATCCTATATTTTCTTTGCTCTGCTCATTCTTATTGTTGCTTTATTGCCAATTTTCTCTTTCCAAAAGGTGGAAGGAAAAATGTTTACCCCTTTGGCATTTACCTTAGGCTATGCCTTATTGGGTTCTTTGATACTCAGTCTGACCTATGTGCCGGCCATGTGTAAATTGTTGTTTACTAAAGGGATGAAGGAGCGGGAGAATTTTATCAGTCGATTTTTCAACCGGACTATTTATGGCTTATACCGCATGTCCATGAAATACAAAAGATGGACACTTAGTTTATTTTTAGGATTGCTGACCTTGTGTGGACTGAAATTTCTGAACTACGGTTCGGAATTCCTTCCTCAGCTGAACGAAGGTGCCATCTATATTCGAGCTACCTTGCCAAACAGCGTGAGCTTAGATGAATCCAGCAAGCTGACCAAAGAGATGAAAATTTTGATGCAGGAAAGTTGTAAGGAAATAGATTTTATTTTAACCCAGACCGGACGTCCAAATGATGGAACTGATCCTACGGGATTCTTCAATATTGAATTCAATGTGCAGCTTAAGGAGCCGAAAGATTGGACCCGTAACGTTTCAAAAGAAGATATTATTCAGGAACTACGGGATCTGTTGAATGTATATCCAGGTATTACCTTCGGATTTAGTCAGCCGATACGGGATAATGTGGAGGAATATGTTGCAGGAGTGAAGAGTTCATTGGTGATCAAGATTTTTGGAGATGACCTCTATCGTTTGGAGGATTATGCTACGCAGGTGGCGGAGCAGATCGGCAAGGTTCGAGGCGTCACGGATATCAATGTTTACAAAAATATTGGTCTTCCGGAATTGAGGATACAATTGCATGATTCTAAAATGGCCAAATACGGTGTGTTTACTTCAGATGTGCAAGCAGTGGTTTCCATGACCATCGGAGGTCAGGCGGTGACCAAATTTTATGAAAAGGATAGGCAGTTTGATGTGGTATTGCGTTTCAGCAAGGAATATCGGGATACGCCGCAAAAAATTGGCAATATCCTGATTCCTACAAGTAGTGGGAAAAGTGTTCCTTTGCAGGAATTGGCTACCATTGGCTATGTTACTGGTCCTGCTTTTATCTATAGAGAAGGGAATAGCCGGTACATAGGCGTTGGATTCAGTATTGCGGGGAGAGATTTGGGAAGTACGATCGAGGAAGCCAGGGCATTGGTTGATAAAGAGGTGAAGCTGCCCAAGGAGAATTATATGGAATGGGCAGGGGAATTTGAGAGTAAAGAACGTGCAACGAAACAATTGATGACGGTTATTCCGATTTCATTGGCCTTGATCTTACTGCTGTTGTACAGTAATTTCGGCAACATGAAAGATACCATTATCGCTGCAATCACTATTCCATTTGCTTTTATTGGTGGTTTTCTATCCTTATGGGCAACGGGGACTGTTTTTGGTATTTCGGCTGGTATTGGGCTCATCATCCTGTTCGGTGTGAATACCATCAACGGTATTATACTGATTGCGGTAATGCGCGAAAACATGAAGAAAATGAAGCTGATGGAGGCGATTCAAGAAGGGGTAAAAAGTAGGATCCGTTCCATTGTGATGATTGCATTAATGGGTGCTGTAGGTCTATTACCTGCTGCCATGTCTACGGGAATGGGGTCTGAAATCCAGAAGCCACTTGCTATTATGATCGTAGGTGGGCTGTTGATCTGTTTGCTGTTGTCCTTTGCAGTACTACCGGTATTGTTTTATTATGCCTATAAGGATAGCAAAAACAGGCAATAATCCTTACCTTTGCGCTATGAACAAAAAGGATAAAAAGACTTTGCAAAAACCTAAATTTTCAAGACCGGTTGAAAAGCATTTTTATGAACTGGATCAGGCATATGGTACATCCAATTTAGGTTTCATAGCCTTGTTTTTAACCTTGTCATTTTTCGGGATTATGGGGTTGATCTGGATGATTCCATTTCCGCAACTTGCTTTTTTGGTTAAAATGAATGCCCATACCTTCTTGAACTGGGGATCATTTTTCATTGCCATTGTCATCTATTGCTACCTGAAATTGGCGCCAACCTTATCTTATGCTGTTTTGTTCTGCATTGGTATCATGAGTTTCTTCATTGTACAATTGGAATATGTGGAAAGAGATGGTGGACCGACAGTGGTTTTGGTATGTAGTATCCTTGCTTTGATTGGTTTGATAGGCTTATTCCTTGTTTCAAAAAAGAGTGGTAAAGGTAATTTTGTCCAACTTTTAACAATTGGTCCGATCTGGTTATGGTCTAAAGTATTTGACCGTTTGAAGTGGAAATATTAATACGTAGCTTCTATAAATCCTTTTTAAAAAATTATTACTTTTAGATCTTATACTTATTTATGAAAGATCTAAAATATCCTTTACATTTTCAATTTAAAGTAACCAGTTTTGCCAATGATTTTGTGGCAAAAGATGCCGAAGGTAGAACTATTTTCTACGTAAGGGAGAAGATTTTCTCTTGGCGTGACCATATCATGGTTTATCGCGATGAATCCAAATCGGAATTGGTTTATGAGCTTATCTCCAATAAATTAATTGATTTTCAACAGTCATTTACCATCAAGAATGCAGAAGGTAAAGTGGTGGGAAAAGCCAGACGTAAAACGATTAGATCCTTATGGAGGTCCACCTTCAACCTGATGGATGCAGAAGATGTACATGATCATACCATTAAAGAAAAAAATCCTTGGACTAAGTTCTGGGACGGGCTTTTCGGTGAGCTGCCAATAATCGGCATGTTATCCGGATATATTTTCAATCCTTCCTATATCTTACGGAATGATCTGGATGAACCCATGTTTGAGATCCGTAAGGAACCTTCTTTTTTCGGTAGAAAATTCTCAGTCGTGAAAATTACGGATAAAGAGGTGGATGAGGAACGATTTGTGCTCAGTTTGATGTTGATGGTGTTGATGGAAAGGAGCAACGGATAATTAAATTCGAAGGATATAAAAAAGGGGCAATGTTTTAGTCATTGCCCCTTTTTTTATTTTTTTATGGAATATTCCAGTTGTATTCCTGAATGATCTGGTGCAGGATATTCCTTGATAAATTGGGCATTGATTTTTTCCAAGGCTTTTTGAGATCGGAGATTTCCTTTTCTGACATGGAAAAATACTTCATCTAATGATTCAAAAGCAAAATTCAACATCAATTGTTTAATGGATTGGTTGTATTTACCACCCCAATAGTTTTTCGCTAAGAACGTATAACCGATGGCAACCGATTTTTGGTCCGCGTTATAATCGTAAAAGGAAGTTCCGCCTATAACACGTTCTGTCTCATTATCCACAATGAGATAGGCAATATCATTCTGTAGAAGCTTTTGAAAGTATTTCGTGAACCCAAGAGGGGTATAGCGCATATTATCAGGATGTTGTTCCCAAATTTCGGGGTCAGATGCTGCTGCGTATAGCCATTCGAAATCTTCTTTGATCAGCGGGATCAATTTGACTAAATCATTGCTTAAAGTCTTTCTTTCCAACATAAAACTATTTGATTATGCGTTTGATTTTATTTGATTTCTTGATCCATTTATGCACAGCATCATAATCCTCGCTTTCAATTTTATCATAGATATGCTGCAGTTGTTTGATGTGCTCCTCCAGTACCTCCAGCACATTGCTGCGGTTCTGTTTAAAAATGGGAGTCCACATATCGGGAGAAGATTTGGCCAAACGTACGGTGGATTGAAAACCTGAACCTGCCAATTCAAAGATTCTTCCTTGGGATTTTTCTTTTTCTAGGACAGTCAAGGCTAAAGCAAAGGAAGTCAAATGGGAGATATGGGATACATAGGCCGTATGCATATCATGCTCATCGGCCGTCATGAAGGATGTTTTCATCTCCAACTGTTCCGTAATGCTGTCTGCCAATTCAAAGGCATCCTCATCCGATTTAAAAGCCTCCACATAGACCATCATTTTATCCTTGAACAGATTTGGAATGGCCGCTTCTGGACCGGAATATTCCGTTCCAGCCATTGGGTGTGCTGCTACATAACGACCGCGGTTCGGATGATCACTGATCAGATTCAGGATATTGGTCTTCGTGGAGCCCATATCAATGATAACCTGATCCGTCACCTTATCCAAAATCTGGGGGAGGAGCACCATGATGGCATCCACAGGAATGGTCAATATGATGACTTTACAATTAGCTAATGCATCTTCCAACGATCGGAATTCATCCACCAGCCCTAATTGTAATGCTTTTTTCTGATTGGTTTCGCTTTTATCTACCCCGATGAGGTTTTCACAAAACTGGGTTTCTTTTAGTCGGATGCCTATGGAACCTCCAATTAGACCAACTCCGACAATTGCTATATTCATTATTTATAATCCTAAAGATTCTTTTATTCTATTAATTGCCAATTCGTAAACAGCTGTTTGTGCACATAAGCTGATACGGATATATTGTTCTCCGGCAGATCCGAAGATGCCTCCAGGTGTTATAAAAACATGGGCTTTATAAAGGATTTCATCCGCCAATTGATAAGAATCCTGATAAGTTGCTGGTATTTTCGCCCAAACAAACAAACCTACCTGATTTGGGTCGTATTTGCAATTCAATAAATCCATTAGTTCGAATACTTTAACCCTTCGCAGCTTATATTCTTCGTTAAGTTGGGTGTACCAAGATTTATCTAGGCTCAGGGCTTTTGCAGCGGCCATCTGTAATGGATAGAACGTTCCTGAATCCATATTGCTCTTGAAACGCAGGATTTCTCCAATGCGCTGTTCATTGGCGATCAACATACCGATTCGCCATCCGGCCATATTAGAGGATTTGCTCAAGGAATTGAGCTCGATGGCTGTTTCCATCGCGCCTTCCACCGCCATGATACTCTGTGGATGTTCATTAAGGATGAAACTGTAAGGATTATCATGGCAGATCAGGATGTTGTGCTTTTTACCAAAAGCAATGATTCTTTCGAAAAAAATGCTGTTTGCTAAGGTTCCTGTTGGCATGTGTGGGTAATTGATCCACATCAGTTTTACATCTTGCAGATCCGATTGTTCCAATTCTTCCAGATCAGGCAGCCAATAATTATCAGCGGATAGTTGGTAAGGTTCGATGGTTGCTCCGGAAATACGTACTGCACTGGCATACGCAGGGTAACCAGGATTGGGGATCAATGCCTTATCACCTTCTTGAAGATAGGTCATACAGATATGGACAATCCCTTCTTTAGATCCGATCAACGGTAGGATTTCGGTATTTGGATTTAGCTCAACTTGATAATATCGACGATACCAATCAGTCATGGCTTGTCTTAGGACGGGGATGCCTTTGTAACTTTGATAGCCATGTGTGTTTGGTAATGCGGCCTGCTCCTGAAGGGTTTTGATCACTTCTGGATGTGGAGGTAGGTCCGGACTTCCGATACCTAGGTTGATGACCTGGGCACCGTTCTTGTTCATTTCATCGATCTCTCTCAACTTCTTCGAAAAGTAATATTCTTCCGTAAGTTGAAGTCGTTTTGCTACTTCAATTTCCATTATTCCTTATTTGGCGTTAAAATTATAAAAAGTTCCCGTGTTTACTTCAATATTCTTAAAGAATATAATCTTCCGATGCTATAAATGGAATTTTCGAGAATCTTAAATATTACATTGAGGTGTTTTGAGGTTAAAATTTACTAATAGTAAAAAATCAATAAATTATTGGTTGTTTTTGACCAAATTTTACTCTTATCCTTTGAATTTTCATTGCAATAAATTTAAGGTTTGAATTGCTGTCATATACCCTAAAATGGTATTTAAACTATTCTAATCACGCTTATTTGGCCATTTTCACCTAGGAATAGCTGAATTTTCATTCTAATCAATGTGATTATTGAGAAATAATCAATAACTTATAATAGATGGAAAAACACGAAAAACGGAAAATTTAATTTCTATTAACCGTAATGTAAGTGTTAAATTAATAAGTGTACTATTGATAAACAATTTTAATTATTAAATTAGCTTTATAATTAAAAACATTTCAATTCTAAAGGATTATATGAAGATTACAGAACTGTCAGGAGTAAAAGAAATTGCTCGACGCGCCGATGTGTCGATTGCGACGGTGGATAGAGTATTACATAACCGTTTGGGTGTAGCTCAGAAAACGAAAGAGAAGATTTTGAATATTATTAAAGAGATGGATTATAAGCCCAATATCCTGGCAAAGCGATTGGCCTCCAAAAGGGTGTACAAGTTTGGTATCCTGATTCCGAATGACCATAATAAAGCTGGTTATTGGAAGGCTCCGATCACAGGAATTGAATCTGCATATTCTGAATTTGGCGAGTTTGGGGTGGAATTGAGCTATTATTTATTTGATAAAGAGAATCGTAAGAATTTTGTGGAAATGTACGATGTGATCTTTGAACAACCCGTAGATGGAATCATTCTTGCCCCCATCTTTTTAAAGGAATCTATGGATTTCGCTATCAAATGTTTAGAAAATAGAGTACAGTATGTTTTTATCGAAACTAATATCCCTGCTGCTCGAGCATTAAGCTATATTGGTGCTGATCTTTATCAATCAGGTAGGGTAGTGGGTAATATTTGCCAATATCTATTAGAGGAAAAGGATAATGTCCTGGTTTTGAACATTGCCAAAAATGTAGATTCTGCAGAACACCTGGAAAAGCGATATGAGGGGTTTAAGGATTTCATGCTGGAAACCTTTAAAAAGATTAATATCACCAATATCAGCCTAGAATCTGATAATGCGGAAATCCTGAATTATGAGTTGGATAAATTATTAAAGAAAAGGGATGTGCGATTGATTTTTGTTACGAATGGACGGGTTCATTTAGTAGCTGAATATATCCGTAAGCATAAATTGAAGAATGTAAAGCTGGTGGGGTACAATTATACCATTCAGAATATTGAATACTTAAAATCAGGTCATATCGATTTTCTGATTTGCCAAAAACCTATCGAACAAGGATATCGGGCATTTGTAGCTTTATATGAGCATTTTATTGCCAAGCGAAAAGTTAATAATGTGCAATATATGCCTATTGATATTCTGACCAAAGAAAACTACATGTATTATGAATATTAATGTCTTTTGTCCAGCTAGTCTTTATTTTATTTGACAGTAGAATGCAACATTTTTGAACGAAAGGATGGTAAAATCAAGTAAGGTTGCAAAAATTAGTACATTTGTAATCTTAGTTTTTTAAATGAAAACATATTTTAGACTACTTTCGTTTGCCAAACCAATAGAGAAATATGCCATCCCATATATCATATGTACTTTGATAATGGTGGTGTTCAGTACCTTAAACCTTGCTCTATTGGCGCCATTGCTGCAAATCCTTTTTAATTCTCAAGATACCGTACCGGAGGCTATGGTCATGCCGAAGGGATTAAACTTATTGGACTATTTTAACTACTATGCGAATTACTTGTATATCAATTATGGAGCATATGGAGCTTTGAAATATACCTGTGTGGTCATCGTAATATCTGTTTTCATCAGTAATCTATTTAGGTACCTTTCCCAAAGGATCATGGAGAATCTACGGATTCATACCTTATTGAACCTTCGAAAGTCGGTTTTCGATAATGTCATGAACTTACACTTGGGTTATTTTACCAACCAAAGGAAGGGTGATATCATCTCTAAAGTGGCCTCCGATGTGCAGGTTGTGCAGTTTTCGGTAACCGGAACTCTTCAAGTAGTGTTCAAGGAGCCCCTTCAATTGATCGCTTACTTGGTTGCCTTATTTATGCTTTCGGTGAAATTGACCTTGTTTTCTTTATTGGTTATTCCGGTTTCCGCATTTTTCATCTCTAGGATTGTTAAAACGCTAAAACAGCAAGCGCAAGAAGGTCAGCGTACCTATGCGAATATGATCACTTACTTGGAAGAATCCCTTTCAGGTATTAAGATCATCAAATCATTTAATGCTGCGGGATACATCAAAAATAAATTCAATAATGAGAATGATAACTATGCCAAGGTGAACAGAAGGATGGTCAGAAGACAACAAATGGGCTCGCCTGTATCTGAACTACTTGGTGTTTGTATGGTTGCTATTATTCTTTTATATGGCGGTAGTTTGGTTCTGACCGGACAAGGCGATCTTTCAGCTGCTGGGTTTATTACCTATATAGGGATTTTTTCACAGATCATGCGTCCAGCAAAAGCATTGACGGATGCTTTTACCAACATCCACAACGGTATTGCCGCTGGAGAACGGGTGTTGCAGTTGATCGATGAGAAGAACCAAGTTGCCGATAAACCTGATGCAAAAGTGATTCATTCTTTTGAAAATAGTATAAAATTTGAACAGGTTGGCTTTGCCTATGAAGAGAACCAAGTTCTAAAAGATATTAATCTTGATATCCATAAGGGTCAAACCTTAGCTCTTGTAGGACCATCCGGTGGGGGTAAGTCGACTTTGGTGGATTTGATTCCAAGGTTCATGGATCCCACCTCAGGTTCTGTAAAGATTGATGGTCAGGATCTACGAGATTTGGATCAGGATTCCTTACGGCAATTGATTGGGGTTGTCAACCAGGAGTCCATTCTTTTTAACGACACAATCTTTAACAACATCGCATTTGCTAATGAATCGGCAACCAAGGAGCAAGTGATTCAAGCAGCCAAAATAGCTAATGCCCATGATTTTATTATGGGTACAGAATTGGGTTACCTCACGAATATTGGAGACCGGGGCTCGAAATTATCAGGTGGGCAACGCCAAAGAATCTGTATCGCGAGGGCAGTACTTAAAAATCCTCCAATTATGTTGTTGGATGAGGCTACATCTGCTTTGGATACCGAATCTGAACGTCTGGTCCAAGAATCTCTTTATAAACTGATGGAAAATAGAACCACGGTAGTGATTGCCCATCGTTTAAGTACGATTCAGAATGCGGACAAAATTGTGGTGTTGGAAGAAGGTCGAATCGTGGAGGTTGGGTCACATATGGAGCTCATTGGGAAGAATGGTCTATACAAGCGATTGATCGATATGCAGCAATTCGCTGAGGGATAAGTGCTTAAGGGATTAGCCATTTATGGCTAGTTTTCATAACTTTGTATATTAGGAGAGCGTCATGGAAACAACACAGAAATTAGCGTTTTTATTAAACGATAAGAACATATCACACGAACTAAAACAGATTGCTCAGAAGGTGCTCAATGAAGAGCGAATTACCTTTGATGAAGCCGTCTATTTATACGAACATGCTGAATTGGGATATTTAGGCGTTTTGGCCAATTATATCCGCGAGAAAAAGCATGGCGATATCACCTATTTCAACCGTAACTTTCATATCGAACCTACCAATATATGTGTTTATGATTGTAAATTCTGTTCTTATTCCAGGATGATTAAGAACCGTGATGATGGTTGGGAAATGGATGTAGACGGGATGATGGACATTGTGAAGAAATATGACAATGAACCTGTTACTGAAGTGCATATCACTGGTGGGGTAGTTCCGAAACAAAATCTGGAATTCTATGCCGAATTCTTTAAGCGTTGCAAGGAACATCGTCCAGACTTACATATCAAAGGATTAACACCGGTAGAATATTACTATATCTTCAAAAAGGCGAAATTAAGCCATTATGAGGGTATGAAATACCTGCAGTCATGTGGGTTGGATTCCATGCCAGGTGGCGGGGCGGAAATATTTCATCCTGAGGTAAGAGAAAAGATTGCTCATGATAAATGTACAGCCGAGCAATGGTTGGATATCCATGAGCAGGCGCACAAGTTAGGTATGAATACCAATGCGACCATGCTTTATGGTCATATTGAAGAGTTTTGGCATCGTGTTGATCATATGGAACGCCTCCGTCAATTGCAGGACAAAACGGGTGGATTCCAG
The DNA here is from genome assembly GCF_004526235.1 of Sphingobacterium sp. CZ-2. Classification (GTDB taxonomy): domain Bacteria; phylum Bacteroidota; class Bacteroidia; order Sphingobacteriales; family Sphingobacteriaceae; genus Sphingobacterium; species Sphingobacterium tenebrionis. Next base: position 2,998,465 of record NZ_CP038159.1, read on the forward strand.
ACCTTCATTCCTTTGAAATTCCGAAATAAGGATAATCAGATGTCGGATGTGCCTGAAGTTTCCGTTATTGAAGATTTAAGGAATTACGCCATCGCTAGGATCTATATGGATAATTTCCCGCATATCAAGGCGTATTGGGCGATGATTTCAAGAAATACTGCTCAGATGTCCTTGAGTTTTGGGGTTGATGATATCGATGGGACCTTGGATGATACCACCAAGATCTATAGCATGGCAGGAGCTGAAGAGCAGAATCCGGCTATGTCTACCAAGGAACTGGTTGAGTTGATCAAAAACGTGGGACGTCATCCGATCGAAAGGGATACCTTATACCATGTGGTTACAGACTACAAGGATGTTGTCTTTGAAGATGAAAATCCAAAAAAACAATATTACGCCTTACCTGTAGTTAATTCATAGAAAGGGAAAAAATTGAAGAAAACATTTTATTTTATCCGTCATGGACAAACCGACCTTAACCTAAAAGGCATTGTGCAGGGAAGAGGGGTGAATAGTCCACTGAATGATAATGGAATAAAACAAGCACAGGCTTTCTACGAAGCTTATAAACATGTGCCCTTTGATAAGATTTACGTTTCTACCTTACTGCGGACCCATCAGACCGTAGAGTCATTTTTAGCACATGGCATTCCATCGGAAGAACTTGTTGGATTGGATGAGATCAGCTGGGGAATTTACGAAGGGCAGGAGCAGACTCCAGAGATCATGACCGGTTTTGAAAAGGTGGTGAACTCTTGGCGGAATAATGATCTTGATTTAGCGATTGACCAAGGAGAATCCCCAAACACTTTGGTGGAAAGACAAAGGGAAGCTGTAGAATACATGTTGGCTCAAGAAGATGAAGAAAACGTCTTGGTTTGTATGCATGGAAGAGCCCTGCGGATTATGCTATGCCATTTGACGGAAGTTCCTGTTTGCCAGATGGATGATTTTCCTCATACCAATACCGCACTTTACATTTTAGAATATCAGAATAATCAATTCAACATTATTGATTATTATAATACATCCCATTTATCAGCATTATAAGATGGAGAAAATTAAAGTTTCTGCAGTTTCTTATACCAATACACTGCCTTTTCTGCAGGGAATTATGGACTCAGAAGTGATCGAAGAAATTGATCTGATGTTGGATTATCCTAGCGAATGTGCTAGAAAAGTGTTAGAAGATGAAGCAGATATGGGAATCATTCCCATAGCGGCTATTAGCAAAATGGACACCTATTACCTGGTTGGAGATTATTGCATCGGCAGCAAGGATTATGTGGATTCTGTTTTTATATTTTCAAATAAGCCCATAGAAGAGGTTGATACCTTACTATTGGATAAGCAATCTCGTACATCCAATGGTTTGGCTCAGATTCTTTTGAAGCGTTATTGGAAGAGGGACGTGGAAATCGTTTCGGAAGGCGAGGCTGATGCGTATGTATTGATTGGCGACCGAACTTTTGGAAAAAAAGCCACTGTTCCTTATGTGTATGATCTGGGTCATTATTGGAAGGAACTAACTGGTCTTCCTTTTGCTTTTGCAGCATGGGTTGCAAATAAAAAGCTTCCGGATGAGTTCTTGAGGAAATTCAATGAAGCTTTAAAAGATGGGGTTTCGAGACCTTCAGATGTGATTCCAGGATTGCCTGAAATACCTGGTTTTGATTACGAATATTACCTGAACGAGAGCCTAGATTATCATTTGACAGAGGAAAAAAGAAAGGCAATTGATTTGTACTTGAAATGGTATAAGGAGTTATAGTAGTATCGTCGGAGGATCTGTTTGTTTACCGCTTTTAGATTTATTCTTTTCAAATTTATACTTTCATACGGACTTACAGATCCTTCGACTATGCTCAGGATGACAATCCCTGTGCTCAAAATGTTAAAGCCTATGCTAAGGATGACAGTCTCTACAAAAAGGATATTAAAATCACTACCCAGCCTACGATCATCAATAATCCACCAAGAGGTGTCACCGGACCTAAAACCCTCAAATTAGCTTTCCATTTATCCTTAAAACTCAATAAATAAATACTTCCTGAGAATAAGATGCATCCGAACAACAAACCATACACCGCCCAATTTTCATAACTTTCTTCAAATTTGAAATTATAGCCTACTATAAGTAAGGTTAAAGCAGCATACATCTGATACCTTACCCCAACCTCAAACGAACTTAACCTTTCCTCCGAAAGTACTTTTTTCAAGGCATGAGCACCAAATGCTCCCAAAACAATAGAGAGAATGCCTAAAAGGGCTCCCGATATTAATGCTAATTCTTTCACGTATTAAGATTTTTTATTGGCTGCTTTATTGATTTGTTTCATTAGTTCCGCTTCAGAAATAATTCCAGTATGGCTCCAAACTTCCTTTCCATTCTTATAAAGGCTTAATTTCGGAATCTCGGAAATCTTTTTCTGTTTTATTAGATTTTTGTTTTCATCAGCATCCAAACGAACAACTTTTACCTTTTTTGCCTCCCGATTTTGGATTTTAAGGATGGTAGGCTTCAATTCCTGGCATGGGCCGCACCAAACTGCTGAATAATTAACCAAAACTACATCTTGGGAATTAACCAAATGGTTAAACTGCTCTTCCGTCAACCCTTTCCCCGATTTAGAATCCTTAGTACTTCCATCTTTATTCTCTTTGATCTCCGCCTTATTGGAACTTCTCCAATCCATCATGCCACCACTGTAATCATAAACCTGGAAGCCCATATCTGCTAGATAAGCAGATGCTTGCTTGCTTCTTCCTCCACCTAGGCAATACACATAAACCGGTTTGGATTTGTCCAATTTTGAAACTGCTTTCTTGAATTCTTCTTTGTTGTTCCAATCCAGGTTTTTGGCGTTTTGGATATGACCATCCTGAAACTCTTTGCTGGTTCTAACATCCAATAATTGGATGTTTTTCTTATTCTTTACCTTCTCAATTTCTGCTGAGCCTATTTTGGTCTGCGCTTGCAACTGAAAAGTCGCAAAAATTAACCCCAGCATCACACATAACTTTCTCATTTCGCTGATTTTTAAGCGGAAATTATCCTTTCCGCAAATACTTTGTTAATATAACGATGGTTTGCCCTTCAACCTTGCCTTCAATCTGCTCGGTATTGTCATGAACAAGTCGAATATTTTTTACCACAGTTCCTAATTTGGCAGAAATACTGGAGCCCTTAACATCCAATGTTTTGATCAATACCACGGTATCACCTTCAAATAGCCTAGTTCCGTTTGAATCTTGATGAAATTCAACGGTAGCATCCGCTTCATGATCGCCTGTCTTTTTAGCCCAAGCTAATGCTTCATCATCTAGATAAAGGATATCTAAATAATCAGATGCCCAAGCCTCATTGCGTAATCTGCTCAACATTCGCCAAGCCACGATTTGTACGGGAAGATTTGGAGACCACATACTGTCGCCCAATACTTTCCAATGATCGGGTTGAATTTGTTCTGTTTTTTCGATTTGAGCCTTGCAAACAGAACAGCATAAAATGCTGTTATCTAAATTAGGAGTAGAAGTAGGCGGAACTTCATAGATTTCTAGGTTTTCCGATGAACCACATAGTTCACATGTATTTTCACTTCTGCTTTTTAATTCGTCTATTAACATATAAAAATAGGATATTTAATTATCCCAAAGATAAGCAAATTAAACGAGCCTTTTGGAATCATTAAAATTGAAGGATTCTAAACTTGTGGCAAAGAATTTGTGTATGAGGAATCATTATAACTTAAAAAAAGAAATATACTTATGAAATGGCAAGGCGGCCGCCGCAGCGGTAATGTTGAAGATCGTAGAGGAATGTCCGGAGGACAAAAACTTACTTTAGGGGGAATTGGTGGAGTTATTGTTCTGATTATCGGTTTCCTGATGGGAGGGGATCCTTCAGAGATCTTAAATCAGGTTCAAAATCAAGCTGGACCGGCAACTCAACAAGGTCCGGTAGAATCTACTCCGGAAGAAGATCGTTTAATCGAATTTTCAGATGTTGTTTTGACCAGTACAGAAGATGTATGGGGAAGATTATTCCAAGAGAATGGAAAAACATATCCAATAGCAAAAATGGCCATCTACCGTGAAGGCATAGAAACAGGAGGTTGTGGCTATGGACAAAAGGCTTTCGGACCTTTTTACTGTCCTGGAGACCAAACGATCTATCTCGATTTGAGTTTCAACAGGGAATTATCCAATCGTTTTGGCGCTAAAGGCGAATTTGCCCTTGCTTATGTGATTGCGCATGAGATCGGTCACCATATCCAAAATGTTTTTGGAGTTTTGAATAAAACCAATGCGATGCGTGCGCAGATGAGCGAACGTGAGTACAATAAAATATCGGTGATGACAGAGCTTCAAGCAGATTTTTATGCAGGTGTATGGGCGCATTATGCAACTCAATTGAGTGATGTGAAATTAACTGCTGATGATATCATGGAAGGGATGCGTGCAGCCGCTGCAGTTGGGGATGACCATATCCAAGAGCAAAGTACTGGACGTTCAAATCCGGAATCTTTTACTCACGGAACATCAGAGCAACGTGCATATTGGTTCAAAAAGGGATATGAATCTGGTGACTTAAATGCGGGTAATACCTTTAATGATCCAAGTTTACAGTAATCCAATTAGGCAGATTAGACCCATCAGCTAATAAGAATAAAGCTGGTTGGTCACACAGCAAAAATATTATTGGACTAAAAGATTACATCCACGGATGTCGGAATTGTCAAAACGACCTAAAATTTCGAAGGAACCATCGGGATGATATTTACCCAGATCCTGGGTAGCAATAAAAGAACAGGAGTGATAATTGGCAAGATCAATGACATTTATCGCTCCTGTTTTTTTATCTTCTATTAAAGTCAATGGATCGTTCGTGTCCCTAATTAATATCTTCATCCAGGCGGGCGTTTTAAATAAACCGTCCCCATTGGAATAACCCTGCGATAATAATTCGGTCATTCCATACTCCGAATGTATTTTTGAAACCCCAAATCCTGTGGATAAGATGGCATGGAGTTCTTCTCGAATCATTTCTTTTCGTTTCCCTTTCATTCCGCCGGTTTCCATGACGATCAATTCTGGAAAATCAACCTTAAATTCCTCCACAAAATCCAATAAGGCATAGGTCACACCAAAAAGAATAGTCTTCGATTCTTTTCTTTTTAATGCTTCTAAGGTGTTCTTTAAATCCTGGTGATTGTATAAAAAATAGCCACTCTCTTCTTTATCCGAATGTTTAATCAAATCATCGACCATATAGATCAAGGATGATCCCGATCTTTCCAGATAATTTGGCAGTAAGGCAAGAACGGCTATTTCGCCAACATCTCCATAAAACTCTTCAAATGCCAACCTAAAACTTCTTTCGTACCAATTTAAATCTGCTACCAGATGCTGACTAGTAACCATCCCTGTAGTTCTAGAGCTAGAAAAAACAATTTCTGCCTCCTTCTGCTCCTCCATGACTTCACGGGTCTTGAAAAACTGTATGGGCATAAAAGGAATCTGTCGATAATTTTCGATGGATCCTACTTCTTTACCTAGAATTTGGAGAAATTCTCTGTAGATAGGGTTATGGTTCGCTTGATGCTTAAATACAGAGAGTGCAGCACTATTGAACTCTTCCTCGGTTTTAATATTAAATATTTGATCAGCGATTTCCATATCGGCAAATATACGGAATGTTGGAGGTTAAAAACAGGTCAGAACAATATAAGCCGATTGATTTTTCTTGCGGATAAAAGCTAATGCTTGGGTGATGTAATTCTCTACTGTCCTTTTAGAGATATTCAATTCCTCCGCAATTTCATCGTTGGATTTATATTCAAATCTACTCATAACAAACACCTTTCGGCATTGCTTTGGAAGCTGTTGGGTGAGTGATTCAATTTCATGGAATAATTCTTTCGCCTCTAGGTATTTATGAGGTGTTACCTTATTGATCTCATCCAGAAAAACACTTAGATGCAAGAGATACTTATCCCTTACTTTTTCCGAGCGATAATAATTAAAAATCTGATATTTCAAGGATTGGAATAAGAATCCAAAGATGTTTGATTTGATCTCGAACCTTTTTTCCCAGAATTCTACATATGTATTTTGAACAATATCCTCTGCGATTTCTTTATCACCTATTTTTTTAAGGGCATATTTCAGCAATCCATGGGCATATTGATTATATGCCAATTCAAAGGCTTCAAGACTATCCTTTTGGATCAATCCCAACAATCTCTCTTCAAAATTTAAGTCGATTTCTGCCACCTCTAAAAAAAAATAAAAAAAACCTGTGTGTTAATTTAAGATTAGGTTACTAATAAATTAAAGCCTGGAATATGATACGCCGAAGTTTCAACAAAATTATAGAAAAAATTATTAATAGGAAAGCTAATTCACAAGAGGTACAAATCTTTGATGACTGGTTGAATTCAATTAACCATAAATCTAATTCGGATTGGCAAAAAAAAGAATTGGAACTCCTAAAAGCTAAGGCCCTTGAAAAGGTAGCAACCAAATCGAAATTTAGGTGGACTTATGTGGCGGCAGCAGCAATAGTCTTAATGGTTGGCGGTTGGTTTTTTTTGACAAAACTATCCCTAGATGAAGTTCAGCCCATCAATGAGCACATCGCATCACAACCGATTACACCAGGCGGTTTTAATGGCGTATTGAGTACGGAAGGCGAAGAAGATATCAGTCTTTCCAACCTCAAAATAGATTCCCTTTACGTCTTTGAAGATATTCAGGTCGAACGGATAGATTCCGGATTGATCCGAATAATTCCTTTGCCTTCATCCAAAACTTGTTGGCAAGAAATAAAAGCACCAAAAGGAGCCAATCTTGCCGTAATTCTAGAGGATGGATCTAAAATTACGTTGAATGCGAATTCCAAAATTTCCTTTCCATCCCGGTTTGATCCCCAAGGAAGAATGGTTGTCATGGAGGGAGAAGCCTATTTCGAAGTCCAAAAAGAACGAATCCGAAGACCATTTGAAGTGCGCGCTGGAAAGAATCTGATCAAAGTATTGGGTACAAAATTCAATGTCAATGCGAAATCTGCTACTGAAATGCAGGCTTCCCTATATGAAGGAAAAATTCAAGTTACGAACGGTCATTTCAAGGTAGTCTTAAATCCAGGAAGGGAGATTTTGATAGCCAAAAACGGCACTTATCAGGTGCAAATTTTTGATAAAAATAAATCAACAGCCTGGAAGGCGGGGATATTCGATTTAGAAGGTAAAAATATCAAACAAATCATGGCGGAAGTTTCGGATTGGTATAATGTGGAAGTGGATGATGGAAATGCAGATACCAATATTAAATACATGGGCGAACTATCCAAATTTTCTGATATCGAAACGCTCTTGGAAACCCTTAGCCTTGTCAAAGGAAATCAGTTCGAAATTAAAGGAAGGAGGATTATCGTGAAATAAAATAATGCATGGGGATGTATGAATATCAATTAAATAACCAAAATCAAATAATTATGAAACACCTATTAGGGATTTTACTGGCATTGATAATCCAACTTAGTTATGCCAGTTCAACCCAAAAAGTTACCATTACTCAAAAGGGAAAAACCCTAAGTGAATGCTTAGATGAAATCAAAAGACAAACCGGATATAATATTATTTATATCAACAATACCTTAGATCTGAAACAAGTAATTGATGTAGATCTAAAAAATAAATCCTTAGACGAAGCCTTGACGTTAGTCCTAGGGAACAAAGGGGTTGATTTTACAATTAAGAACAATACTATTGCTATCTATAAAGCGGAAAATAAAGATGTTAAATCTGCACAGGTAACTTTAAACGTATTGGTAAAATCAATCGACGGAACGCCCATTTCCAATGCATCTATATTTATAGAAGGGAATGAAAAAGCATTAGGCCAAACCAATGCTGAGGGCGTTTTCATTGCCAATGTAACAGAAGCTACAAACTTCATTCTTGTCAAACATGTGAATTACGAGGACCAAAGGGTCAGAATATTAAATAGACGTTCGGTCGAAGTGGTATTGGAAGAAAAAGTCACAAAGATTGAAGAGTCTGTAATTACAGGGATCTATACTCGTGATAAGGAAAGCTTTTCAGGTTCCTCTCGTACATATACTGCTAAAGAGCTAAAAATGATCAGTAACGTCAATGTTTTGGTGGCCTTAAAATCTTTAGATCCAGCTTTTGCCATTGAAGAAGACAATTTAATGGGTTCTGATCCCAACGTTTTGCCTGATGTAAATGTCCGAGGTAAAACCAGTGTAATCGGAATACGACAACAATTTGGAACAGATCCTAACCAACCATTATTTATCCTCGATGGTTTCGAGTCCAATCTTCGGGTAATTTTCGATTTACCAATCGATCGAGTTGCTTCTATTACGATTTTAAAGGATGCTGCAGCAACAGCCATTTATGGTTCCAAGGCAGCAAATGGGGTAATCGTCCTTGAAACTGTGAAACCAAAACCTGGTCAATTGACCCTGACCTATAGCAATAACACGAATTTTAGTTTTGCCGATCTAACAGATTATAACCTGATGAACGCGGAAGAAAAACTAACGTTTGAGCGCTTATCGGGTTTGTATGGGCAATTAGATGAGAACCAGGTCATAATTGATGAATACCAAGCTTCTTTATACAATGCCAGGTTAGCAGAGGTAAAAAGAGGTGTTGATTCTTATTGGATGAGCGAACCAATTCGTAAAGTGGCTTCCAATAGGCATAATGTCAATGTGGAAGGTGGAGATCAACGGGTGAGATATGGCCTTGGTTTTAACTACGGTAATAATCTTGGGGTAATGAAAGGATCTGATAGAAATGTGATCGGTGGAAATGTGCGATTGATCTACAGATTGAATAGATTCTCTTTCTCTAACAACTTTACTATTGATTATAGTAAGAATTCCAATAACATCGTAGACTTTTCTTCTTTTTCAAAAATGAACCAATACTATCGTAAATATGATGAAAATGGTAATATTTTAAGGGTAGTAGAAAGCTTTACGAATGCCTTTGGACCCAATACGGAATTGTACAACCCGATGTACGACTTTTACCTGAAGAGTTTCAACAAAGGGAACAATACTGAGTTCCGAAATAATTTTGAAGCAGACTGGCGTTTGATCGATGCATTAAGGATCCGTGGAAGATTCTCCTTTGCGAAGGGAAATTCCAGAGGGCAGATTTTTAGTTCTCCATATGCCAATGCATTTATCAATGCTACTACTGAAAACAAAGGAAGATATACCGAATCCAATGGACATACCAAAAGTTTCGATTTTGACTTTACCACTTCTTATGGAAAGGCTTTAGGTAGAGATAGTTACCATACTGTAAATGCCTTGATCGGTATGAGGGCCAATTTATCCCAAAATGAATTAGGCTCTTATGCGGTAGCAGGATATAAAGATGAAGAATACTGGGCTCCAAAATTCTCTATGGGTTATGTTGAAGGTTCTCGACCTGCTTACAGTTTCAATGACCGTAGATCATTGAGTTACTATTCCAATCTAGGATATTCCTACAGAAACCGGTATCTATTTGATTTCAATTACCGTATTGATGGTTCATCCCTGTTTGGATTAAGCAATAAATTCACACAAACATGGGCGGTTGGTGCCGCATGGAATTTACACCAGGAATCCTTTATGGCCGATCTAAGCGAATATGTATCCATGTTCAAAATCAGATCATCGTTAGGAAATCCGGGAAATCAGAATTTTGATGCCTACATGACCATGAATAATTACATCTACAACTTGAACTATCCAAATCCTTTTGGACTAAGTGCAATTATTAGTGAGTGGGGAAACCCACATCTGCAATGGCAAAAAACATTGGATAGAAACTTCGGATTGGATCTTGAAATTTTGAACAGAAAGTTCTATATGAACATCGATTATTTCCTGAAAACAACCGATCCATTATTGATTTATGTTCAGGTACCTACCTCAACTGGAACCAACCAGATCGCCCAGAATGTTGGAGCGCAGAAGACAACAGGGCTAACCGCGAATTTAACCTATAGGGCAATCGTAAAAGAGAACCTCTTGTGGAACATCAATTTCAATGCAAGGAACCTGAAATCAACCTATTATGATATTGGCAATTCCTTAAACAATTTGAATAAGGAAAATACCAGTAGGAATCTTCAGCGCTATTATGATGGTGCCAGTACAACCGATCTATGGGCCGTAAAATCTTTGGGTATCGATCCGGCAACAGGAAGGGAGATGTTCCTGAAAAAAGATGGAACTCAAACCTTCGTCCATGATTATACGGATGAACAGGTATTAGGCAACTCCACCCCAACTTGGGAAGGGGTAGCAGGCACGATGCTTGCCTACAAAGGATTCAGTTTTTCTGCCAATTTCAGATACCGTTATGGAGGTCAGATATTCTTGAACACCTTGTTCAACAAAGTGGAAAACATCACTCTTGAAGGCCTTAGAAGTAATCAAGACCGTCGGGCATTGTACGAGAGATGGCAAAAACCTGGCGATGAAACCCAATTCAAAGGGATTTCATTAACAAACCCAACCCCGATTTCATCCCGTTTTATCGCGGATGAAAATACCTTCAGTTGCGAATCTGTATCATTAGGGTATGAAACAAATGGGGGTTGGACCAAAAGATTTGGCTTTCAGGCTTTACAATCGAGACTTTACTTAAATGAAATTTTCAGGGTATCAACCGTGACGAATGAACGAGGTATCAATTATCCTTTCGCCAGAACGGTTTCCTTCTCCATATCTGGTAGATTTTAATGCTGTTAATTATGAAAAGAATAATAAAAAATCTCATCTATATTTTTCCCGTTCTGCTTTTGATGGAAGGTTGCAATAGCTTTCTGGATGTAAAACCTCAGGACAATATTCTGGAAGAGCAGGTTTTCTCTTCCGTGGATGGCTTCAATATAGCCATCAATGGTGTCTATGCCGATTTGAACCAAAATGGATTATATGGGGCCAACCTTTCTGGTGGCATGTTGGATGTTATGGCCCAATACTTTGATCTGAGTAACCGTGAGCACATTTTTGCACAATATCCAAATTATGACTTTGCCAACGATGAATATAAATCACGTGCGGAGTCAGTTTGGTCAAGAGCTTATGAGTTGATTGCTAACACCAATGCGATCTTGTACCATGCCGATGACAAAAAAGAGATGTTGGGCGATATTTATTATGGTATTTACAAAGGGGAAGGACTGGCTCTACGTGCATTTCTTCATTTTGATCTTATGCGGATGTTCGGGTCCAATTATCAGGAAGATCAAGATCTTGAGGTCATGCCATACATGACCCAACATGAAAGGAAAGTACAACCATTAACCAGTAATAAAGACTTGGTCAACTTGATCATTAAAGATTTGCAGGATGCAAAAGAGCTTCTAAAAGTTGTGGATCCGATCTTGACCAAGGGGGTGTTGAATTTTGATGATCCAAATACAAATAAGCTCAATTACAGACAATACAGGTTGAATTACTTTGCTGTTTGTGCCATGTTGGCTAGGGTATATCTGTGGGCAGGTGATCAGCCTAAAGCAAAAGAAATGGCCTTGGAAGTCATTCAGAAAGGTCAAGTTGCAGGATCTGAAATATTCCCGTGGGTAACGACGGAGGCTGTCAACAACCGAGGTGAATACCCTGATCGTATCTTCTCCACAGAAGTGTTATTTGCGCTGTATAATACCAACCGCATATCCATTCAGAATTTCCAATACAGCTATACGCTCAACCAATTCCAGATTTTGACTTTTATTGGCAATGTAGCGGATGGAAGGGTTCCGGTCCTTTACCCGAACGAAAATGATTTCAGACGTAAGTTACATTGGGCGCAACGGGTTAATAATTCCAGTACGGAGATTCTATACTTTACCAAATACTTGGATGTAACAGATACAGAAGGGGTTTCCAACGCATATCGGTATATGTTTCCATTGATCCGTATTTCAGAAATGTACTTGATAGCAGCAGAAACAGCGGCAACTTTAGAAGAATCAGCGCAATACCTCAATAAGTTAAATGTGAATAGGGGATTACCTGAAATCACGTTAACCAGTCAGGATGAGTTGAAATTGATGATTGAAAATGAATATTTAAAAGAATTCTTGGGAGAGGGCCAGACTTTCTTCTATTTCAAAAGGTTGCAAATGGGTAGTATTCCAAGCCCAAGCCGACCAGGAGTCGATCGTATTCCGATGCAGAAGGGATTCTACATTTTTCCACTCCCAGAAAGTGAAACCAGTCAAAGAAATTAATTATGAGAATATTTAAAATATTTCCCGGTCTAATACTTTTCCTGCTGTTGTTAACAGCCTGTGAAAAGGAACTCATGAAGTATGAAGGTTCTGAAGGAATTTATTTTGGTGTCCAGTGGGGTCCAGCACATTTGGACAGTACCCAATGGCCGTTTCAGAGCTTCACTACAGTGAATTTTATTAATATCCAAGGCGATGAAACCCAAGTCAATTTAAGGGTTATGGCTACTGGAAAACCAAAGGACTATGATCGTTCTTTTGGATTAAAGATCAACCAGGACAGTACCACAGGTATCCTAGGCGAGAATTTCGAGGCGCCTGCAGAAAACTTTGTTATCAAGGCAGGAGAGGTATATACAGATATACCAATTAAATTATTGAGATCTGACAATATTTTGGAAGAAATCAAAACGCTGGGTGTAAATATCCTGCCAAGTAAGGATTTCACGATTGCCATTCCCACATGGTATTACTTGTCGCCATATTATCGATCTGAACGTCAAGCTATTTTTGATGCCAGCTTTCACAAGATTGAGATGAATGGGGCGATTACTAAACCAGCTGTTTGGTGGGGAGGTAGTAATTCAGGAAAAGAAGCAGGACTGTGGGGTGAGTTTACCGTGAAAAAATACCTTTTAATGTGTGAATTGCTGAATTTGATCTACGACGATTTTCAAAGTGCTGCAACCATGCCAAATGCGAGAAGGGATGTCGTAAACCAGGTGATGCGAGCCTATCTCCAAGAAAATTATGATAATAAAACGCCCATTTTGGAAAATGATGGCCGATTGATGTGGGTAAATGGTGTTTCTTGGTCTTCAACTGTTGGTGTACCTTATAATCCTTAGAAAAATGAAAAAAATAATATATAGCTTTAGTGTAATCATCTTCTTTATCCTTTCCTGTAGTAAAGATTTGGGGAATTATAATTACCACGATATTACCGAAATTACGATAAAAGATCTTGGTGGAAACCGCACATTATTGTACAAAACAGACACCTTGGTGATCAATCCGGAACTTGAATTTTCCATGGTTGGTGAAAATCAGAATCGATTTACCTATGAGTGGAAATTAGTTTCCAGTGCAAATGTGAATATAAATACCAAAAAGGGAACAATAATCGGTACGGAAAGAAATCTCGTATATCCGGTAATGGCAGCACCAGGGGCTTACACCTTATATTTAAAGGTGAAGGATAATGAAACTGGCGTAGTTTGGGCTGGTTATACGTTATTAAGCATAAAAATTCCATCAGCTACAGGTTTTCTTTTGATAGGTGAAGATGGGGAAGGGTTCGTGGAAGTGGAAATGATCGCTATGTCAGTTGATGATACGACCATTATCAAAGGTTTGTCGCATGATAATGGCGCACCAAGGTTTAAGGGAGCTGTTGATATCCTTCATACCGGAACCTATCCGCCAAGACCGAATATCAACAAGCAGTGGATCATTGGAAAGGAACATGCTTTTTTTGTAGATCCAGCTAGCTTCGAAACCAACCCGGATAATATTTTTAGGTCCCAATTATTTACCAGTTATGACCTTCCACAAAATATTTTTCCAGTGGATATTGCACCACGAATTAATAACCGTGGCGGAACCATTGTTAATAGTTTGAGACGTATAGTCGTTACAAATACCGGCCATGCATTCACTTCCGATCTGACAAGTGGGGGTAATGATTTCTACGGAAATCCGGTCAATCGTTTGGCGGGCGTAAATACGCCAACCTTTAAAGTATTCCCAAAAATCATGCATGGTCCAGGTTCATTAAGCAACTATACCTTATTTGATTTGGATAATAAACGTTTTGTCTTTGCGAGTTCCTCTGGTGCCAATGTAAGGTTATTAGGTGATCGACCTACTGATCCCTTCCCTTGGAATCAAACGGACAGAACAATTGTGTATGCGGAAAATACCAGGAATACCGATGGAGGATCTTTTCAAGGGAATGTTTTTGCCTTAATGAAAAATGAAACCTCTGGTCAATATTTCATTTATAAATTTGCTTCTACCAGCACGCCTGTAAAACGAAATGGCTATACCGTAAATATCAGCAGTTCTGCGGATTTAGCCAAATCGAAGTTTTATTCCTTCTCCAGCTTGCGAACCGCTTTATTCTTTGTGGATGGATCGAAGTTATATGCCTATGATTATAGCATAGGAAATGATAAGACGATTCTGATCAAAGATTTTGGTGATGAGATCACAATGATAAAAAGTGATATTCAGACGGGTGTCTATACGGATCTGTATGTAGCTACCTATAATCAAACGACAAAGGGAACCATGCATAAAATGGTATTAACCAACAATACCAATACTATTGAACTGATCGAGGATGAATCTGCAAAATGGACCGGTTTATCCAAAATTGTGAATATGAGTTGGAAGAACTCCTCTAATTAATCTGGAATGAAAAAATTAATCATCGTATTGTTTTTAGGTTTGCTTATTCAGCATTCCACTTGGGGTCAAAATATATCCGTTGATTTTCAAGTGTTTCAATCACTGGACTTAGCCGTTAAAACAGGTAAAACCCAAAACAAAAAAATCATTATCGATTTTTTTGCAGATTGGTGTATCCCCTGCAAGAAAATGGATGCTGAGGTATTGAGCCATGCAAAAACCAAAACTACCTTAGGAAAAGATTTTATACTGTTGAAGTTGGATGCGGAAAAGGAAGGAAAGGAGTTGGCAAAGCAATTTTCCATTGGGGCTTATCCAAGTTATATTGTAACCGATGCAAATTTGAAAGAATATGGAAGGGTAGTGGGGGCATTGCCCTTGGATAATTTTATCGATGCGGTGCTTAGGACAGTGGATAAGTCCAGAACGGTAGGTTCTGTTGAGAAAAGGTTTATTAGTGGTGAACGGACTCCCCAATTGGTAAATGACTATGTGTATCAGTTGATGAAGGATGGAAAGGAGGCGGAAGGCTTTAAAATCATCGAAGAATATTTTGGGAGCTTATCGGAGAAAGATAGGGTAAATCTTGAAAATTGGTTTGTTTTCAATAGGTATACTATCGAAAGAAACCATCCTCGAGTGGATTATCTCTTAGAAAATCAAGAAGCATATCGGAAAGCAATAGGCGATTCGCTGGTTAATTTCTTTTTTCAAAAGATGATCCGAAGGGATCTGGTCGCTTATGCAACAGAAAGTGCTTATTTTCATCAATTTGCCAATAAAGATTCCTTGTATAATTCCATTGGAGCTTTTATCCAGAAGGCAAAAATCCAAGAGGATAAGGAGGTTAAACCTTTATATGAAATAGCAACACTTAGGCATTCAAAATTATCAGAATTAGCTTTTTTAACGGCTTTGGAAAAGGTGTTGCCGGATCTGAAGCCGATCCAGCAGTTTTTTCAATTTGAAAAATTCAAGCCGAATCTTGGTCCTGATTCTTTAGCGATCAATAAGAAGCAGGTGGAGTTGATGGAGAAATTCCTGCCATTCCAGAATGAGTTTTATCAAAGAAGGTTGACTACTTCCATAAACATTATTAAGAATGTGGGAAGGAAGGGAGGTGTCAGATTTGAGGATCTTTTATTGCAGAATGCCTTTGTGAAAGCTAAAAAAGAGAATAAGAAGGTTTTTGTTGATTTTTATGCGGTGTGGTGCGGGCCATGTAAGCGCATGGATATCGAGGTGTTTCCGTTGGAAATGGTGGGAAATGTGTTTAAGGAGAGGTATGTGGCCATAAAAATCGATGGGGAATCTGAGGTCGGAAAGGTATTAATGGAGATATATAAAGTGGAAGCATATCCAACTTATTTGGTTCTTGATCCTGGGGATGCGGTTGAACAAGGGGGGATTGTTGAACAAGGGGATGTTGTTAAACAGGCGGATGGAAAGATGCAGGGCGCTAAGGAACTAAAGAGATTAGTTGGGTATGTGGATGCTGAAAGATTTATTAAGGAGCTTTCTTTTTAAAGAATTTGAAATTTTGACGTCTTTGCGAAGGTGATTTTACGTCCTTGAGTGGGTGATTTTTCGTCATTACAAGGAAATTTTTACGTCATTGCGAGGAGGTACGACGAAGCAATCTTTCGACTTTGTCATCCTGAGCGGAGTCGAAGGATCTGTTCGTATATCACCTACCGTACAGATCCTTCGACTACGCTCAGGATGACATGAATGAAGATTGCTTCGTTCCTCGCAATGACGTTATAAGTTTGCTTCGTTCCTCGCAATGACGTATATCTCCTACAACATACCGCCACAAACAGGCAATACCTGCCCATTCACATACGACGATAAATCAGATGCCAAGAATAAACAAACATTAGCCACCTCTTCCGCTTCGCCAGCGCGTTTCAAAGGAATTCCAGCTTCCCATCCAGCGACCACTTTCGGATCCAATACATCCGTCATTTCTGTACGGATAAACCCAGGAGCTACCACATTCGTACGGATATTCCTTGATCCCAATTCCTTCGCCAATGATTTAGAAAATCCAATGATACCTGCCTTAGATGCCGAATAATTTGCCTGTCCGGCATTTCCTTGCACCCCCACCACAGAACTCATATTGATAATACTACCTTTACGGCTTTTCATCATTACTTTTGATGCTGCTTTCGAAACATTGAAGATAGATTTTAAGTTGATATTAATTACATCATCCCAGTTCTCCTCCGTCATACGCATCAAAAGACCATCTTTGGTAATTCCTGCATTATTCACAACAATATCCAAAGCGCCAAAATCTGCCACGATATCATTGATTAATTTATCTGCTTCATCAAATTTTGAAGCATCAGAGCGGTATCCCTTAATTTGTGTGCCAAACTGTTGAAGCTCCTGCTCCAATGCCTGCCCTTTTTCTACAGATGATAGGTAGGTAAAAGCCACATTTGCACCGTGTTGTGCAAATACTTCAGCAATCTTTCTACCAATCCCTTTAGATGCACCTGTTACTAAGGCTGTTTTTCCGGCTAATAATTTCATACGATTATTTTTTTGTACTTGATTTTTAGAGACCACAAAAGTGGAAAATAAACTGCATAATACAAAAAATGTAAGGTATTAGGAAATCGGAAAATCAATTTTTGCTGACCTGATTGAATAAGAAGGCAATAAAAGCAGGTTAATATTGATAAATTTTCAAATATTTGAAACGATTCTGACAAATTTATTCGCTAGAATCTATTTTGAATAGTAATTTTGTGCAACATTTAAAAACCATGGGTAAGAAAACGAAAAAAACGGAAGTAGATGTTGTTTTGATTGGTGGTGGTATCATGAGCGCAACATTAGGTACGTTGATTAATGAGTTAAGTCCAGACATTCATATTGAAATCATTGAGCGCTTAGATGTAGTTGCAGCAGAAAGTTCAGATGCATGGAACAATGCAGGAACGGGCCACTCAGCGTTATGCGAATTGAACTATACACCAGAACAACCTGACGGAAGTGTAAAGATCGACAAAGCCATCAGTATTGCCGAACAATACGAGATTTCCAAACAGTTTTGGTCTTACCTGGTGGAGAAAAACATCATCAAAAATCCAGGACATTTTATCCGTAAAGTCCCTCACATGTCTGCTGTTTTCGGCGAGAGAGATGTGAATTTCCTAAAAACACGTTTCGAGACTTTAACCAAGAACAACCTGTTCAAAGGTATGGAGTATACGGAGGATAAAGGCTTGTTGAGCGATTGGATTCCATTGATGATGGAAGGTCGTGATCCTGCAGAGCCTATGGCTGCCACCAAAATGGATATTGGTACCGATGTGAATTTCGGCGCCTTAACAAGAGATTTGATCAACTACTTGGACGCCAAGGAAAACATTAAGCTTTCCTTGAACCAAGAGGTTAAAGATATTGACCGTGAAGATGATGGACGTTGGGAAGTCGAAGTGAAAGACCTGAAAACCGGTCAAAAACGCGAA
The DNA here is from genome assembly GCF_004526235.1 of Sphingobacterium sp. CZ-2. Taxonomy (GTDB): domain Bacteria; phylum Bacteroidota; class Bacteroidia; order Sphingobacteriales; family Sphingobacteriaceae; genus Sphingobacterium; species Sphingobacterium tenebrionis. The sequence continues at coordinate 3,016,641 of NZ_CP038159.1, forward strand.
ATCCTTGCGAAATTTGTGTTCATTGGCGCAGGAGGACACTCCTTATTATTATTGGAGAAATCCGGAATCCCGGAAGCAAAAGGATACGGTGGTTTCCCAGTCGGTGGACAATGGTTAAGATGTAACAACGAAGAGATCATCAAGAGCCACCATGCAAAAGTGTATGGTAAAGCTTCAGTAGGTGCGCCTCCAATGTCTGTTCCTCACTTGGATACCCGTTATATTGATGGTAAACAGGCCTTATTATTTGGTCCATACGCTGGATTCTCAACTAAATTCCTTAAAAAAGGGTCTTATTTTGATCTTCCGGCTTCCATTAAATTATCCAACATCCGCCCGATGCTTTCGGCAGGTTTGGACAATTTACCATTGACCAAATATCTGATTACTGAGGTGATGAAAAAACCTCAGGATAAATTGGATGCTTTGAAACAATTTATGCCAACCGCTAAAATGGAAGACTGGCAGATTGAAAAAGCTGGTCAGCGTGTACAGGTGATCAAGAAAGATCCAAAACATGGTGGTATCCTGGAATTTGGTACAGAAGTCGTTTCTAGTGCCGATGGATCCATCGCGGCTTTACTGGGAGCTTCTCCAGGTGCTTCAACTTCCGTAGCGATCATGATCGCTCTGTTGAAACGTTGTTTTCCAGAAAGAGCAAAATCGGATGCATATCGTAAGAAATTAAGAGAAATGATCCCTTCCTTGGGTAAAAAATTGAATGATGATCAGGCTTTGTGTGAAGCAACCCGCGCACGCACATCCAACATCCTTCAATTGGATAAATAAAAACCTTAATCCCATCTGGGAAAAAATAAAATTTTGGGGTGCTTGATGTCCCACTGTAAAGTGGGACATACAACGCTGAGAAAATACCCAATTCTGTAACAAAGCAGAAGGAACCTGATCCAGGTAATGCTGGCGTAGGAATTAATTATGAATGATATTCTTCAAAACATCGTAACAACTTTTCTCCAAACCTCTTGGTTGGAGCGATTTTCCGTGGTCTGTAGTGTAATCCAAGTATTACTATCTAAGAACAACAAGGTGTCCAATTATTTCTTTGGCATTTTAGGGATTCTTACCGGAATGTATGTGCTCTACGGCGCCAAGCTCTATGCTGAAATTGCTTTGCAGATCTATTACCTAATCATGAGTATTTATGGATGGTGGTTCTGGATGAGCAATAAGACTGCCAGGGAACAACCGATCAGTCATGCCAACAAAAAGGAATGGGGGATAGTGATAGGTATTGTATTCCTAGGTTTTGGATTTTTCTACCTCTTACTTGAACATATTACAGATTCGGATGTCCCATATTGGGATGCCTGGGTCACTTCTACGGCATGGGCAGGAATGTGGCTGATGGCCAAAAGAAAAATAGAAAACTGGATACTCTTGAACATCAGTAATCTCTTTGCCATCCCTTTACTGATCCATAAAGATCTCTATTTATTTGCTGCATTGACGTTATTTCTGTTCATTGTGGCTATTTTTGGTTATTTGAATTGGATGAAAATCCTATTCCAACAAAAAAAGGAAACAAGCTATGCTGAATGATGAACATAAAATTCTGATTAAAGAATTCCAATCGGAAAGTATCGAACGAAAACAATTGGTGAAACAACAATTGGAATTGATCTATCGCAACAATTGGTTCAATTTGTGGGTTCCGAAATCATTGGGCGGCTTGGAAGTAGACTTTCCTCAAGGATTACAATTCCTCAAGGATCTGGCCTATGAAGATGGAGGATTCGCCTGGACAGTAACCTTATGTGCCGGGGCAAATATGTTCGCTGGATTTATAGATCCAAGGAAAGCCAAGGATATTTGGCAGAACCGTGCAATATGTTTTGGGGGGAGTGGGAAGATTGCCGGAAGGGCAGAGGTCAAAGAAGACCATTACCTACTGACGGGCATGTGGAATTATGCAACTGGAGCACCTCATCTTACTTATTTTACCTTGAATGCGCCGTTGATGAAAGATGGAAATCCATTGCTGGATGCCAATGGACAAAGTATCTATAAATCTTTTTTTGTGGACAAGGATCAAGTATTGATCCATTATGATTGGGATACCTTCGGATTGGAATGTACGGCTTCGCATTCATTTTCTTTAGAAAAAATAAAAGTGCCTTTTGATCAGGCATTCGATCTAGTTCCATCCGCAAAAACATTGGAAAACCCTTTGTTTGAAATTCCTTTCATGTGTTTCGCCGAATTGACGCTATTGATGAATTATATGGGTATGTTCGACCGCTTTTTGGATTTATTGGAAAGACAATATTTTGAAAAATCCAAAGATGAATCTTGGCGTTCGAAACATTCCCGAACAAGATTTAAGGAAATCGATGGCATTCGGACGAATTTTGAAAGTTCCTATGCAGAAATAATGGAATTTTCAAAATTGGTTTGGGACCAAGTGGAGAACTACCAAGAACTTGATGAACAGGTATTGGAAAATATCGAGTTAAAATCACGTGAATTGGCCAAATGGATCCGGTTGAATACGGCTGCTTTGATTCCGTATGCAGGTATCAAGGGTGCTCAGCGGAAGGAAGAAATCAATATCGTTTTCCGGAACTTATTTACAGCTAGCCAACATGGTCTTTTGAATGTGTAATAATGAATTTAAAAAATGCTAACAATCAAAAACCATATTCCCTTCAAATACATCATGTTGACCTGATAAGATCAACAGGTACCTTTCTTCTTCATAGTGTCGAGGACTTGAGATCAAAAAATCAGGTTCCTTGTCGCCATCAAAGTCTGCCATCAATTTTATTGCTGTAAAGGTGTCGTTATATTCTGATTGCTTGATCAGATTTCTGACGTATTTTCCATCTTTATATAAATTCAAACTGTAATGCTCCGAACTGGTATCATCCACATCCCGGAAATATTTTCCATTCGCTTTCAATTCATACACATGTCCATTATAACTGAATTTAAAAGGGCTGTCTGGTTGAATAATCCTTTCATTAAAAGCTATGCTGTCCAACAATCCTGTTTTAAGTGATTTAAGGTCGACATAGGCTAAAACATTTTTATCAGGCTCAATGGTTTCTGTGGGTAATCCTGAACAAGGTTCCTCAGCTTCTTCGGTAATCTTGTAGGCTACTTTGCCAATATGATAAGCACCTTTTTCCTTGTAAATGGCGAGCCAAGTAGCATTTAATATTTTGCTTATCCGATCATCATCATTTAAGAAACGGTAAGTCAATGGAAGTATCAGTTTCCCTTCCAAGATAGCTGCCTCGACAGAAGTGCCCACTTGCATATCATCATCGGTTATCTCATCCGATGTATCGCTTAGCATTTCTATACTATCCTTTAATAAAGCGGAACTATCAACAACAACTGTTTCCTCCACATTCCTTTTAAATGGATTGCATGCGGTCAAACCTATAAAACATACCAAATAAATAATTAGACAGCCATTCCTCATATCAAAACAAAATTTCAATGGAAATTAACCAAAGGATTACATTAAACCTAAAAATAAAAAAAATAAAAAAGGGAATTAAAAGGGTAGGGTATGAAAGGTAATTCTTTTGAAATGATCTTTGGGTAGATCATTTTTTTGATGGTGGATTTTAATCCTCTTCTAAATTAAAATCATCACCATCAAATAAAAACTCGCCAAATAGTGGCTCTTGTTCTGTTGTTAATACTTCATCTTTTATCATATCATTTAATTTTTATCAAATGTAAAAGATGAACTTTATTGGAATATTATTCTAATGTTAATTTTATGTGAAATCCGAAAGGCTTAACTTGTTCATTAAAATAATACTTTCTTCTGCCCAGGTTTGTCCGAAATCATAGCGATTACGGTTTAAATCACTGTTGTATAAAACGGGACCTTCGGTTGCAGGTCCGTACAAGTATAAGGGATAATCAGAATGTTTCCCTTTAACTTTTCCGTTTGTTTCCAAATTGATTTTACCATCATCATATTCCCCATTTTTGAACACTGTAAAAATTCTCTTTTTGTAAAGGTTTGTAAAAAGCCTATTGTTTTCACATTTCAGGTTTTCTTTTGGCTTGGTGCTATCGATCAGATAGGAAAAGAAATGTTGGTCTTTTTTTGATTTCAATAAGAAGCCCTGTTCTTGGATCTCGATTTCTGGAGTCTCGGAAAACAGAAAGGAAATATATCCTTGCTTTAGTAGACAGAAGAATTTTTCGGATATTTCACGTGCAGGTCCTAAACTGATCTGGAAGATATAGTTCAACCAATAGTCATCTACATGTTTTTGTGCATAAGGGGTAAATCCCCCAAATTCATATAGTTTACAGATTTGCAAGAATCCCTCACGCATTGCTCCGGTTGCTGCACCCATGGTGCTGTTCAATTCTCCAGGTTGCATGGCGATTAGACAGAAGGTAGTCAGGTCCGCTATAAACTCATTATAATTTACATCCTTAGCGACATTTGAATAGGTAACAGGATCTAATAAGGCATTGATCGAAAATCGAGTCCTTTCATCCTGTATTGCTATGAAATGCAATACCTCTTCGTGGCTAACCGTCTTCAGATGGTCCAGCATGGAATAAAATGCATGCTGAATCTCTTTTTTATAAAGAGGTAGAATATCCGTTGTAAAATCGATATTTCCTTTTTTTGCCTTCAATTCCTCTACCCAGGCGTCGGTCATATAGAGCAGTTCATATTTATGGTCCGACCAATAGGTATTTCTTGGTAAGGTAGGGAGATTTGTTCTGGAAAATGGATATATTTTTGGTTCCAATCCCGTGGGAATGTATTGGAATTCCTGATCGTTCTTATAGAACACGCCTCCTCTGCCTTCAGTCAAATGTAGGATGGTATCCATAAAGTTGATGCCAGACCCTTTAATGACGACTTCGGAATTTGCTGGGATCCTATCCAAATGCTCCAAAGAATGCACTGATTCGATAAAGCGATCCAGGGATTGATCACTATCCTTGATGAATTTTAAGAGGTTATTTTTATTGCTGTGGCCGATGCTAATTAACGTACTTTGGTATGGAAAGATTAATTTCTTATCCTCATTATATAGATAAGCTGTCTTTCCTTGGATTTCCAGATCGCAAATTTCTTCCTGGATTAAACTCAGTTCGATTTGATCACCTATTCCTGCAATAGTTTTTAAGACACAATCCATCAGGTAAAGACCAAATAGTTCCCTACTGCAGTGATCAGATTTTAGGGGTTCCTGTTCAATTGTTCTATTTTCCCTTATCCATTCCAATAGGGTTAACGATTCAGATGAAATAGTATCCCGATCTGTTTTCCATGCTGAAAGGTCTGCGATACATTCGTGTACCAAAAGATAGTTTGGGGTAGTAGGATTGTATTGTTGCCCCGCCCCAAAATTCTTGTTTTTATTATACCAATGTATATGGAATTTCCGATTGCCTATGGCTTCTTTGCTTAGGGAAAGTAAGCTTTCTAACGCATAAAAACCAAATGGTCCTCCGCCAATTATAGCGATATAGTCAGTATGCTCCTCAAATTTTATCTGATTATTTGTTTTTATTAAAGGGTTAATCCGGTCGTCAATTGTCCTAGCCTCCTGCAGTAAATGCATCGAATTCCATATCATATTTCCTTGTTTTTACCTGCCTAGCGATAATACCTATTTTTTCATTTTTTATGTATTTGATGGCAAATTACAATGGATTATTATCACAGATGAAACTTAATAGCATTAACATAGAATTATATTCTTTAAAAAATTAAAATAACTCAATTCGTTAATATTATTTCGTTCATCAGGATTTAGCCCAATATTTTTTATAATTTGGAAGTCTTGTAAATCAGCTATTTGAAAAATATTTTAGAAGAATATGCTAATTTTCGATAAATACGCAATGAAAGTAATTGAGGGAAATAAGTTTAATTATCAAAATATTAATTAAAAACTGTTAAAATTGGTTCGATTGATTGGAGGATTCCAACCTTCCAAAAGACTTCCTAATAATATCAAAAGCCCTTAACCTTTTTTCATCATCATAAATATAGTTTGTGGTCATAATCTCATCTGCATTTACCCTTTCGATCAACCCTTTCAACTGCTCCGCAATCTCTTCTTCATTTCCAATAATCGTACTGGAAACCATGGAATTAACTGCATTTTCGATCTCCGGAATTCCTTCGTAGATTAAGCGTTCGGTAGGAGGGGACAAGGGTCTGCGGTGATTGGTGACAATTCCTGCAAATAGATTGAACAGACTGCTTGCTAATAACCTAGCTTCTTCATTCGTCTCTCCGGCAATAATATTCACACAGACCATAAAATACGGTTCTTTTAACTGGGCAGAAGGTTTGAAATGTTCTCGATAGATCATGGCTGCCCTTTCCAACATCGCAGGGGCAAAATGCGCAGCAAAAGCATAGGGAAGGCCAAGTTCAGCAGCGAGGTAAGCACTGTCTGTACTGGAGCCCAGTATCCAGATTGGAATATCCAATCCTTCCCCCGGAAAAGCACGCACCTTGGCATGTACATTCTCGGCACTGAAATATTGTTGCAGGGCCATCACATCATCCTTGAAATAAAAGGCGGTGTTCATGTTATTGCGCCTTAAAGCCATGGCGGTCAATTGATCTGTTCCTGGCGCGCGGCCAAGACCCAAATCGATACGTCCTGGATAAATAGATTCCAAGGTTCCGAATTGTTCGGCAATGACCAAGGGTGCATGATTAGGTAGCATGACTCCTCCGGATCCTACTCGTATATTTTTGGTACTACCCGCGATATGGCCAATCAACACCGAAGTCGCCGAGCTCGCAATGTGCTCCATATTATGGTGCTCCGCCAACCACATGCGCGTATAACCTCTTTCATCTATATATTCAGCTCCTTTCTTTGCTCTTTCAATCGCATCGGAAGCAGTTTTGTTCTTACATAAACTCGCTAATTCTAAAACAGAATATTTGATATTTTTCATAGGCATAAAGATAATCATTAGCAAGGCCTAGATTTGTAATCCCAATGTATGGAATTATAGGAATAAAGTCAATTTAAGCCAGTTTTTTGCAGGCAATGATGATCAATTGATTGTTGATATCCGTAGTAAAGAATAGGTAGGTAGAGCCGCCATCCTTGATCTTAAATTTCTTCTTGATCACCTCCACCTTATCCGGAAAATTTCGAATGGCAATATTGGCCTGTGGCCAAGGGTTTTCCTTCTTCAAGCTGGAATACGGCCGAACATCCAAAATCTCAAAAATCCTTCCTGGGAAATTAACCTGTAGTTGATCAGAGGTGTAGATATGGGCATGCTGATGGATCTTGCCCAAGCCAAAGTATTTACCGATGGATTTGAAAGCGCCAGCTTTACTGATAGAAACATCCGGATCATATAGGTATTTCTGGGGCAACAGAAAGCGACTAATGATCGCCCGCTCTTCCTCGTAAGTGAATTCAAAGGTCTGTAGTTGATCCTGAAATAAACGAATGGATCGAATGGTACATTCCCCTTCATAGCCACGCTCCTGAATGAACAGTAATTCCTTACAATCATTGTCCAGCGAGATCACATAAACAAATCGAACATGCTTTAAACTTGATAAGGCTGTAGAAATGTCCAGGAGGGGGGATAACTTACTGATCACATACCGGCTTTTGCGAAGAAAAAGCGTTTGGTTGGCAACTATATTTGGTTCACAGTCTTCCAACAGGAAAACCTTCCCCTGATTTACCCTCCGCGAAGGATCTACATAGATATAGTCAAAGGCATCATCTTCCGCATCTTCCAAAAAGGCAATTCCATCGGTCGCTATGCATTTAAGGTTGTTCACCCTCAGGATCCGGGCATTGTAGGCAACTATTTCAGACAGTTTTTCATTGAGTTCACAATGGATAACTTCCTCCGCTTCCTGGGCGAGATAACAACTATCCACACTGAATCCACCTGTCAGATCGATCACTCGAGATCCTTTGGCAATTAAGGTCTGTTTGATTAATGCAGTATGTTCGGAAGAACATTGTTCCAGGTTTATTTTATCCGGATAATAGATGCCCTCACTATAAGCCCAAGTAGGCAATTTCTTGACGCTTCGTTGCCAACCGTCAATCTGTGAGGCCAATTCTGCCGAACTAACATTTTGAAAGGGACTTTTTTTCAAAGCAATTTCCGAGGGACTTTTTTCCCGGTTTGCCTTAATGAATTGTTGTACTTCCTTATCTAAAATGTTTCTATTCATCTTTCTTCTTCACCAGTATCTGGCAGGTATAACTATCCTTAAGTTCGCGAATAATTTCCTTATTTACCAATACCCGGTCAATAGTTTCTTGATTATAATAACGAATGGTGATCAATTCCAGTCCTTGTTCTTTGGAAACCTTATAGCGTTTTTCCAATTGTTGAAGTAGATTCATCACATTTTCACCTGTATCATCCACACTCACCGAAAAACTGATCGCAGAGTTGTGCATCATGTTGATCTTGATCCGGTGTTTATGGAACAGATCGAAGATATGGCTCAGGTTGTCCTCTACAATAAAAGAGAAATCCCGAGGTTGGATATTGATGAAAACCTGATTGACCTTGAAAATAAAGGAAGGAACAGGTAAGGTCTGATTCGTTGTTTTTATTTGAGTACCAGGGGCTTCAGGGTTTAAGAATGACCTTACATTCAAGGTGATCTTCTTATTCTGTAGCGGTTTGATGGTCTTCGGATGGATGACCGTCGCACCGTAATAGGTCAGTTCGATGGCATCGGTATAGGATAATTCAGGGATCAGTTCTGTGCGTTCAAACCATTTTGGATCCGCGTTCAATACACCCGGTACATCTTTCCAGATGGTAATATTTTCTGCATTCAAACTAGCTGCAAAAATTGCCGCAGAATAATCCGAACCTTCACGACCTAAAGTCGTCGTGAAATTTTCAGAAGTTGATCCTATAAACCCTTGTGTAACAATGACCTGCTCATCTAATATAAACGGAAGATCCCGACGGATTTTTTCCTCCGTCTTTTCCCAATCCACTTTGCCTTCCTGATAGGTATTGTCTGTTAGGATATAATCGCGGGCATCGATCCATTGGATCGGCACACCTACATGTTTTCCATAGGCAGCTACTATTTTGGTAGATAGTAATTCGCCAATGGAAACGATCTGGTCAAACAGATAGTCGAATTCATCTTGAGGCTCTTCCTCCAAAATCCATTCCACCTCTACAAAGGTATTGGCGATGTCATCATAGACCGGATGGGTTCTGGATTCAAACAGTTCATCCAATATCTGGAAGTGTTCCTGCTTCAGTTGTTCCAATAAACCAAAATAGTCTCCTTCCTGCTTAACGTAATTCGTCGTGATTTTTGCCAGCTTATCTGTCGTTTTCCCAATAGCGGATACCACTACCAATAATTCGGAATTTCTATATTTCTCAACGATTGAAACGACATTTTTGATGTTCTCTGCACTCTTTACTGATGCACCACCAAATTTAAATACCTGCATTTATGCTATTAAATTGAATGAAAATATGCTTTTAAATTATCAATGTACAATTTCCCTTTCTGCGTGAGCAGATCATCGACTTGTGCATAAGGGATAACTATACTGGTTGTACCTTCGGCATAAGGTTTTATCTCATAAGGATTGTAATGGAATAGAAAACCATCTTTTGTGATCCCATAGTTGGCAGCTAACGAAAAATTGCCATTTTCGAAGAAATAGCCATTCGCTAAACTGCTCGTATCGGAGAGCCCTTCTTTAGTCCGAAAAATATTTTCTGCAATTTTAGTAAATTCTTTCATCTTATTATCAGAAATGAATGCATTTAGCTCCAATTTTCTGTTGTTTTCGATATCAAAAACAGATAAATTCTCAAAAAAGTTGCCATGTGCACCTCCTGAGTATTCATATGTTCCGTTTTTTATGCAGATAAGCCTTGGTGTATTGAGGATCAGTCCAACCTTAGTGCTCTTGGTCCAGGCAATCGGATAATTCAGGTTATTCTCCTCTACAAAATTTCCATAACCTTCGATAAAATTATTGACATAGGTTTTGATATCCGGTTCTCCTTCGAGTAAAATGGTCTGATCGACCAATTGGTTCAGACTGCTATCCTCGAATTTTGGATAGATGACCTCGGCATAGCTCGTGTCCATCTGGTCCTCATGGGAGGCAATATAGGGACTGAGGATCCGTAAGCTATCCATGCTATATGAAAGGGTATCCTTTGCCACAGCCGTATTTCCATTGGAAGTCAATGGATTTTCCTTCTGGTTGTTCTGACAGGCAAATACGCCCACTATTCCTAAAACCAAAAATCCTGATTGATATACCCGTTTAAAAATTGATATTAACATTGACCCACCCCTCATCAAAATTGCTGTTATATTTTTTATAAAAGTTTATTGCCGGCTCATTCCAATCCAAAACCTGCCACATCATGCCGCTAAATCCAGCTTCTTTGGCGTATTTGATCGTATGGTCCATCAATAATTTTCCTAATCCTTTCCCACGCATCTCTTCGGTAACAATAATGTCCTCCAGATACAATCTCCTGCCTTTCCAAGTCGAATAGCGGATATAATAGAGTGAAATCCCTACAATTATTCCTTCGTGCTCCGCTACAAAAGCCCACCATACTGGGTGCTCGCCAAAACCGGCCTCTTCAAACTCCGCCATACTAACCGTTACCTCCTCCGGAGCCTTCTCGTATAAGGCCAATTCCCTAACCAGTTCCATCAATCGCGGACAATCCGCTTTGACAGCTCTTCGAATATTGAACTCCATTAGTTGGCTTTATAATGTTTGATAACTCGTTTTCCGAAAATCGTGCTGCCCAATCTCACCATATTAGCGCCCTGTTCAATCGCAATCTTATAGTCGGAGGACATGCCCATCGATAAAATATCGAAACTTACTTCCTTTCGGAAATAGGTGGTCTTGATACCATCAAAGAAAATTTTCAATTCGTAGAACTCTTCTTTGATGATCTTTTCATTTTCCGTATTTGTTGCAATCCCCATCAATCCGCGAATACGGATATTCTTGAACTCCTGAAACTCCTCGCTGCGTAACAGTTCGATCAATTCAGCATGGTCCAATCCGAACTTCGTATCCTCATCTGCAATGAAAACCTGCAATAAGCAATCAATAACCCGATTGTTTTTTAAGGCTTGCTTATTTATTTCCGCAAGTACCTTCAGGGAATCCACGGAGTGGATCAAAGAGACAAAAGGGGCAATGTATTTGACCTTATTGGTCTGTAGATGCCCAACCAGATGCCATTCAATATCCTTTGGCAGTTCTTCATACTTAGCGAGCATTTCCTGTACCTGGTTTTCACCAAATAATCGTTGCCCGGCTTCATAGGCCTCTAAGATGTCCTCATTTGGCTTGGTCTTGGAAATAGCCACCAATTGAACGCCAATAGGTTGTAGTTCTTGTTGTAATTCCGAAATATTGCTTGCTATGCTCATAAGTAAATTCGATCCTTCCTAACTAATTAAGAAAGCTATTTCGTAGCTTTTCTGTATTTTTGTTCAAATTTACAAAATGCAGCGATTAATACTGGTTTTATCCCTTTTGTTTTTTCTAGGAACTTCCTGTAAGAAGTCCAGGCCATCAGGTGTGTTGAAGGAGGAAGATTTTGTTAATCTGATGACTGAGGTGCATATTTTAGATGGTTATATTGTGTCTTTGCCTGTAGATAGTGCTCGAAAAGTGATCGATCCGCTCTACCTGGAAATATTAGCAAAGTATGACCTGGATACCGCTACCTTCAGTAAGAACCTGGATTACTACATGGCAGATTCTAAGCTGACAGGTAAGGCTTATGAAGGGATTGTGAACAAATTGCAGGCAGAAGAGATGGATTTTGCGCGTCAGGATTCCTTAAAAAATGTTAAATATCAGGACTCTTTGGCCAGTGCATTCCGGGACCAGCGTTGGGTAGAACTGTTGAACAATATGATCATGAATGCGAAAGCAGATTCCATGGAAATGTCGCCAGCAGAATATACCCGCAGGATGTATGAACTTTCGGGTATCCAATATATGTGGAACAGGAATCTATATACTGGTTTTAACGAAAAGCCTATAAGTCCTGGGCCAGCACCATTACCGATGCCGGGGGGCGCTGTACCTACAGAAGTAATTGTTGAAGATACCGTGAAAAAGGAACCTCAGGTGGATACGCCAGTACGACCAAGGGATCCAAGATTTAAACCGGTGACCCGGCCTAAGAAAAGCATGGTTACCCCATTGAAATTAGAATAAGCATGATTTATCCGAAGAATGCGGGAGAAAAGTTAGGATTTACGGAGATTAAAGAGCTTATTAAAGCGAAATGTATCAGTGATGCCGGAAAAGAGTTGGTGGATAAGATCCAACCTCAGGCAAAATTGGATCTGATCGATAGGTTCTTAAGGCAGACCAGCGAATTCAAGGATTTGCTGCAGCATGATGCGCCATTGCCTGTAGATCATTTTTACCCCATAAAAAACCTGGCCGAGAAGGCCAAAGTAGAAGGAGCTTTCCTCTTTGAGGATGAGTTCCATCGTATATTGCTGTCTTTAAGGACAGTATACGCCATTATTCGTTATTTCAACGAAAGGGCACAACAATACCCTAATCTGGAACTGTTGTTCGAGCATCTACCGATCGAGAAATCCATCATTAAAAGTATCGAAATGGTGATCGATGAACGGGGCAAGATTAAGGACAATGCTTCCCGACTGCTGTTGGATATCAGCCAACAGATTACAAAGTCGGAACAGGAAGCTAGGAAACGTATCGATAGTGTTTTTAAACAGGCACAGGCCAATGGATGGACTGCAGATGGAAATCTGACCATTCGGGATGGCCGTCTCTGTATTCCAATACTTGCTGAAAACAAACGCAAAATCAAGGGCTTGATCCATGATGAGTCGGCAACTGGTCAAACAGCTTATATTGAGCCGGAAGAAGTCTTCCATTTGAACAATAAGGTAAGGGATCTGGAGTTTGAGCGAAGACGGGAGATTATCCGAATCTTGACTTCCTTAACCAGCGAATTGAGACCACACGTACCTTTGCTGTTTGCTTACCATGGCTTGTTGACCAAGCTGGATTTCGTTCGTGCCAAGGCATTATTTGCCATGGATATCGAAGCGAATATGCCCGAGCTATCTAAGGTGGCCGAGGTCTCCTTGGTCAATGCGAAACATCCGTTGTTACTGATGGCTTCAAGACAAGAAGGGCATCCCTCGGTTGTTCCGTTGAACCTGAAGATTGATGATACAGACCGTGTACTTTTGGTCTCTGGACCCAACGCAGGTGGAAAATCCGTCTGTATGAAAACCGTAGGTCTCCTACAGTTGATGTTTCAGTCAGGATTGTTAATACCCTGTGATCCAATATCTAAGTTGGGAGTTTTTAAACAGGTCTTTGCGGATATCGGAGATGATCAATCCATTGATTCGGATTTGAGTACCTATAGTGCCCACTTATCCAAGATGAAGCATTTTGCGCAGTTTTCAGATGCGAGGACCATGGTCCTAATCGATGAGTTTGGAACCGGTACGGACCCTCAATTCGGTGGACCGATTGCTGAGGCAGTCCTGGAGGTATTGAACAAGAAAAAGATCAGAGGTGTAATTACCACGCACTATAGTAACCTGAAACTCTTTGCCAGCCATACCGAAGGGATCGAAAATGCATCGATGCTTTTTGATAATGAGGCGATGAAACCTATGTACATCCTACAAACAGGAAAACCCGGAAGTTCTTATGCTTTTGAAATTGCACAGAATATTGGTCTTCCAAAGGAAATCCTGCATTTGGCAAAACAAAAGATCGGTGTGCAACAAAAGAAGGTAGATACCTTATTGGTGGATCTGGAAAGGGAGAAAAAAGAGATTTTTGATACGAAAAGGGCGATCAGTCTGAGGGAGAAGGAGATATTATCGGAACAGACTGAGTTGAATTCCTTGAAATCCTATTTGGAGGAGAATAAGCGTCAATTGTTGAAAGACGCAAAAGAAGAAGCAAGGCAGATCATCAAGGATGCAAACAAACTGGTAGAGAATACTATTTCCAATATTAAGAGTGTGCAGGCGGATAAGGAAAAGACAAAGGAATTGCGTTCCGGTCTTCAAAAGGCAGCAGATTCGCTGAAGGAAAAAACAGTTAAGGAAGTGAATAAACCAGGCCTTACCGCTGTGCCAGATGCAGATCTAGAAGTAGGGGATTGGGTTCGGATCTTGGATTCTGGAAACGAGGGGCAGGTTATTGAAATCGCCAAGAACAATTTAATCCTTGCTTTAGGTGAGCTTCGTACCGTGGTTAAAAAGAACAAGGTAGAAAAGCTTCGAGGAAAAGAAAAGGCGAAAGTCGCTAAGCGTTTTAAATCGGTTGCGAGTGAGTCTGTGGCAGATTTCAGCCCGGAGATTGATGTTCGTGGTATGCGGACGGAGGATGCTTTAGGGAAGATCGAATTGGTTTTGGATAGGGCGGTGATGATCGGTTATCCATCCTTGAAAATTATCCACGGAAAAGGGGATGGGATATTACGTAAGTTTATTAGAGATTACCTTAGAAAATACAATCAAGTGAGCAGGTTTGAGGATGAACATGCCGATAGAGGCGGAGATGGGATTACTTATGCTTATCTGGATTGATAAATAGATACCGCGTCATTGCGAGGAGGTACGACGAAGCAATCTTTGTACTTTGTCATCCTGAGAAGCATCGAAGGATCTGTATGGGTACCAGATGTAGATGCTTCGACTTCGCTCAGCATGACATGGGTAAAGATTGCTTCGTTCCTCGCAATGACGTGGTTTCACGATGAAGCGGCTATACCATGACGCGGTTTCTTTCAAATAATTATCACAAAATTATTATCACAAAACTAATCTCCCAATAGTCTTCTTAATCCAACCATTGTTCATACATATTGCAAGTAATGTGCAAGTAAGGTTCAAGTGAGTAAAGTCACTTACAACTCACTTACAAGTCACTTACACCTCACTTGCACCTCGTACACAATAACTTTTTTTTTAGCTAACAGATTAATACCTTTACCTAAGATTATTCCTGTTACGATGAATGATTTATCCCGGTAGAAATGTCATTCTGCGAGAAAACTTTTCCACATTTTGAAAAATGTTAAAATTTGTTAATTTTCTAATTTTTAGTGTTTTTCGTTGCTAATATTTTAAACAATGATAATAGTTGCTGTGAAAACTATTTAAAATTCTAATTTTTGTTTACTCGAATCTGCCATAAAGATGCAAAAAGGTGGGTGTGAGTATATTAAGTTTATGTTAAGGGTTATTTAAAGTCAATCTGACTTTTTACTTTTGCGCAGTAAAAACAACTTAACATATGGAAAAAATTTCTACTAAACTGATTGCCATTTTTGCATTGGTACTTCTATGTAACGTTACATGGGCGCAAAACCTGTTACAAGGAAGAGTTACTAATGGAACTGATCCTTTATCAGGAGCAACTATCTTGGTAAAAGGTACTTCTGTAGGTAGTTCTACAGATGCAAATGGTAACTTCTCAATTAATGCTCCTCTCCAAACCGGAACATTAGTTGTGAAAATGTTGGGCTACCTTACTTCAGAGGTAGAGTTCTCAGCAAACAAATTAAATTTAGGAACTATTGTATTAGTTGAATCAGGTTCTCAAGAATTAGGTGAAGTAGTTGTAATTGGTAAAGGGATTATTGATATCGCTGATCGTAAAACTCCAATTGCGGTTTCAACAATAACTCCTTTAGAGATTCAGGAAAAAAGTGGTGCAAACGTTGAATTCCCTGAGTTAATGAAAAACACACCTTCTGTTTACATTGCTGACCAAGCAAGCGGATTTGGTGATTCAAAAATGTTTGTTCGTGGTTTTGATCAATCAAACACAGCATTCTTATTGAACGGTCAGCCAATCAACGGTATGGAAGATGGTAACATGTACTGGTCTAACTGGTCTGCCATGTCTGATGTGGCTAATTTGATTCAGATCCAAAGAGGTTTGGGTTCTTCAAAATTAGCGATCTCTTCGGTAGGGGGTACAGTAAACATCGTAACTAAAGCTACTGAATTGAATAGAGGTGGTTCTGTACGTATGGAAACTGGTAACGATGGATTAGCTAAAGCAACTTTGGTTTACAATACCGGTATGGTAGGTAAATGGGGTTTCTCCATGATGGTAAATGGATGGAGAGCGGATAAAAAATATGCTTTAGGTACCGCAGGTGCTGGTCAAAACTATTTCTTTTCTGTTGGTTATCAACCAAACGAAAACCATAATTTGAACTTTATGATCTTTGGTGCACCTCAATGGCATGACCAAAACTATTCTAAACCATTAGTTTCTGGTTACAGATCAAATAATACTATTCTTCAAACTCCAGGTTATGATATCACTGGTGAGAAAGGTAACAATAACTATGGTTGGTACAAAGGAGAAGGTTTGTCACAAAGAACAAACTTCTACCACAAACCAGTAAGTAATATTAACTGGGACTGGACAATTTCAGATAGAACATCATTATCTACTGTATTATATGCATCAATTGGTAAAGGTGGTGGTACAGGTATCTTAGGAAATGGTCCTGGATTTACGTTAAATGGTTATGATGCAAATAATGGAACAACCAACTGGGATGTTCTTGCAGATTTGAATACTAAATTAACGAATGGAATTTCTCAAGGAAATAACGGTACGACTTTAAGAGCTTCTGTAAATAACCACTTTTGGTATGGATTAGTTTCAAACTTTAACATTGAAGCTAGTGAGTATTTATCTTACAATGTGGGTATGGATTTAAGATTCTACAAAGGAGATCACTTCCAACA
Source organism: Sphingobacterium sp. CZ-2 (assembly GCF_004526235.1). Taxonomy (GTDB): domain Bacteria; phylum Bacteroidota; class Bacteroidia; order Sphingobacteriales; family Sphingobacteriaceae; genus Sphingobacterium; species Sphingobacterium tenebrionis. Next base: position 3,033,433 of record NZ_CP038159.1, read on the forward strand.
ATTGGTTGATTTATTAGGTGCACAAGGTAGAGTTGCAGAATCAAGCACTAGACCAGAGATTAATCCACATAAAAGAAACGTTGTTACAGAGACTTATTCTACTAATCCTTGGGAACATTTGTTCAGAAAAAGCCCAAGCTTAGATCAACGAGTAGCTTATGATAACAGTGAGAATATCAATTATCAAGGTGTTTTCGGACAAGTTGAATATGCTGATGATCAATTTTCGGTATTTGTTCAAGGAGCAATGTCTAACCAAGGATACCAAAAAATTGATCGTTGGAACTATGCAGAAGGCGAGAAGAAATCTAAATTTGACAATAAATTTGGTTACAACCTTAAAGGAGGTATGGCATATTCTTTCGTAGAAGGTCAAACTGTGTTTGCGAACATCGGTCATTACTCTCGTCAACCATTCTTGGATAATGTATTTATTTCAAACACTGTTGATTTTGCAGATCCTGAAGTTAAAAATGAGAAAATCTTTGGTTTAGAAGCTGGTTATAAATTTACAACAGAAATGTTTGATGTGAATTTGAATGGTTACTATACAACTTGGAAAAACCGCTTTACAGATTACGGTGCTAGAGATTATGTTGTAGGTTCTGATACTTACCAAAGTGTTACTTATTTATTCACTGGTGTAGGTCAAGCTCATAAAGGTTTGGAATTAGATTTTAATGCTCGTGTATTGTCTAATCTTACTTTAAGAGGTTATGGTTCAATTGGTGACTGGAAATATGATGGAAAATCTCCTTACCGTGTAAGAGATAATGATTCTTTCAACATTATTTTTGAAGATAAAAATGGTCAAGATTTAACAGGAGTTAAAGTTGGTAATGCGGCACAAACAACCTTTGGTTTAGGTGCTAAATATTTTATTCTTCCTCACTTCTCGATCGATGCAGATTTTAACCACTTTGCAAGATTATATGGTAATGTGAATGTGGATGATATCATTGCTTCATCTTTAAAAGGTGAAGTTTACCAATCTGAAAAATTAGATAGTTACAACATTATTGATGCGGGTTTAAGTTATACGTTCAACTTGAAAAACAGCCAGAAATTGAAATTCAGAGGTAATGTTAAAAACCTTTTGAACGAAGATTACTTCTCTCGTAAAGATGCGTATGGATATTTCTACGGTGTAGGAACAACTTGGAATGCTGGTTTAACTTACAGCTTCTAATCAAGATAAGATGAAATAGAAACGGGCAAATCGAAAGATTTGCCCGTTTTTTTTTAAATAAATTTTAAAAATTCGGTTTCAATAAATACTTATCGTAGAACCTAAATATGTGTTCAACAGCTTCCTCCGCTGTATCCACCATCCTATAAAGATTCAAATCTTCTTCACTGATATATTTGTTCGTCAGCATGGTTCCTTTGATCCAATCAAACAATCCGGACCAATAGCTTGATCCTACCAAGACAATAGGGAAACGGGCAATCTTACCTGTTTGGATCAGGGTGACGGCCTCAAACAATTCATCCATCGTTCCGAATCCACCAGGCATCACAATATATCCCTGCGAATACTTCATGAACATGACCTTGCGCACGAAGAAATAATTAAACTCCAATAGTTTGTCCCTATCGATGTATTTATTGTGGAACTGCTCATGTGGCAGTTCAATATTCAATCCTACGGATTTACCACCAGCGGTATAAGCCCCTTTATTTGCAGCTTCCATAATACCTGGTCCACCACCTGAAATCACACCATATCCACGTTCTGCCAATAAACTGGCAATCTGTACCGTCATCTGGTAATATTTGTGTTCATCCGGAGTTCTTGCCGATCCAAATATGGAAACACAGGGACCAATCTTTGCCAATTTCTCAAATCCATCCACGAACTCCGCCATGATTTTGAAGATCTGCCAAGAGTCCTTTACTTTTATTTCCTGCCAAGTCTTGTTGGCGAAGGAACTTAATATTCTGTCATTTTGCGTCATAAATATAAATTATAAACAGCAGGCTTTCTAAAAATAGCCTTTCCTGTTTGTTGTAATATAGCATAATAATTAAAATTCAAGAAATGTTTGCAGTAGTTTTTTTGATTATTAAATCGGAATAATTATATTTAATTAATTAACCAAAAAACGTTTTAGTTCTTTTAAAAACAAATAAAACCTAAATGAACAGAAGAAAATTTATCAGCAGTGCTGCACTTGGTGCGGCGGCTTTTACTATCCTTCCTCGTCATGTAATGGGAGGTAATGGATTTCTGGCACCCAGTGATCGGATCAATTTGGGATATATTGGGGTAGGTAAGCAGGTGGGGACTTTATTGAATGGATTGATGAGCCTTCCGGAAACGATGGTGCTGGCTGCTGCGGATGTAGACAGTACGAAACTGAACAGTTTCCTAAATGCTGCCAATAAACGGAATGCAGAAAAATCAGGCCAGCAAGTAGAAGGGTATAAGAATTACCGCGATCTACTTGCCAGAAAGGATATCGATGCGGTGGTGATCGCCTCTCCAGACCATTGGCATGCCATGCATGTAGTGGATGCGGCCAAAGCGGGAAAAGATATCTATTGTGAGAAGCCTTTGGCGCTGACCATTGATGAAGGCCGAGCTATGGTGGATGCCACCCGGAAATATAAAAGGGTGCTGCAGACGGGTTCCATGCAACGCTCTCAACATAATTTTAGGCATGCTGCTGATTTGATCCGTAATGGATATATCGGTGATATCAAGGAAGTCAATGTCTCTATCGGAGAACCTGTAGTGGAATGTGATCTGCCTTCAATGGAAGCTCCTGCACACCTCGATTGGGACTCTTGGGTTGGCCCTTCTCTATACCGAGGCTATAATCCCATCCTAAGTCCACCCATCAATGCACCAGAATGGGCATTATGGCGTTTGTACCATGGTTTTGGGGGTGGTTATATCACCGATTGGGGCGCACATATGTTCGATATCGTTCAGTGGGCGCTTGGAATGGATAACTCCGGGCCTGTGTCTTTTACACCTCCGGATATACCAAAAGCTAAGGAAGGACTCTACTTTACCTATAAGAATGGGGTGAAAGTGCATCATAAGTCCTGGGGGAAATTCAATGCTATTCAATTTATAGGTACCGAAGGTAAGATCGAAGTAGCCCGAGAATTTTTGACTTCGGATAAGACCAATCTTCCAAAATCAGCGATCGCTGAAAAGGATCGTAAGGTGTACTACTCGGAAAACCATTACAGGGATTTTGTGGATGCGATCAAAAAACGTTCTAAACCGATCTGTGATGTGGAAATAGGGCATCGAACAGCTACGGTTTGTAATGCGGTGAACATCGCTTACCAATTACAGAAAACTATACAATGGGATCCGAAAAAAGAGGTTTTTGACAATCCTTTTGCCAATAACCTGAAATCAAGACCTTACCGAGGAAAGTGGGATTATTTGGATTTCTAACTTAATTATTTTGTAATTTTGTGGAATGAACTTTTCCTCCAAACTTCTTGAACAAGCGGTAGAAGAATTTGCTAAGTTACCAGGCGTAGGTAAAAAAACTGCCCTTCGTCTGGTATTGCATCTCTTGAAACAAGCGGATGCTGATGTTTCAAAATTCACTTCTTCCTTGGATCGATTGAAAAGTGAGATCAAATATTGTCGTTCCTGCCACAATATTTCCGATCTGGAGGTATGTGAAATCTGTTCTTCCCCGAAAAGAGATCATTCTTTGGTCTGTGTTGTGGAAGATACCCGGGATGTGATGGCGATAGAAAACACCAATCAGTTCAATGGCGTTTACCATGTGTTAGGAGGATTGATATCCCCGATGGAAGGTGTTGGGCCCGCAGATCTTAAAATTGAGAGTCTGATCGAACGCTTGAGGAATTCACAGGTCCAGGAAGTCATTTTGGCGCTCAGTGCCACCATGGAAGGAGATACCACTATCTTTTACTTATACCGCAAGCTCCGCGAATTTGAACTGCAGATCAGTACCATTGCCAGAGGAATCTCCTTCGGAGGTGAACTGGAATATGTGGATGAGATCACCTTGGGTAGATCCATTGCCACACGTGTACCTTATGAACGAAATGTAGGGTAAATTAAAGCCTATTACCCTTAGGCTAAGCCTTTTTCCTTATCCATTTTATTAATGATCCAATAATACGCAAGGGCGCAGATCAATAAGGTGGTTCCTGCTCCTGTCCATAGGATGTTATAGCCAAAATGTTCGGCTATATAGGTGCCCAGATACGCACAGAATACATTGGCAACTGCAAATGAAAGGGAATTAAAACCCATATAGGCACCTTGGTTGCTTTTGCTTGCCCGAGATATGGAAACTGTTGCCAAAAAAGGTAAGGTGAGCATTTCTCCGGTGGATAAAAGGAACATGGCAAGAAACAACCATGGAATACCATAATCTACGTTCAGCATCATGTAGGAAATCCCCGCAATAACCGTCCCCCAGAGCATGATCTGTTTGACCGAAAAGCGATGCTCCACCATATGGACCAAAATCATTTCAAAAAGTACGATCACAAAACCACTGAATCCTAATAACAGGCCAATCTGGTCAGGTTCTAATAAATGGATTTCTTTATAGTACAAGGGCAGGGTTCCCAACAATTGGAAGAATGCCATATTAAAGAATACACAGATGATGTTAAATATGATGAACAATCCATCTGAATAGGCATTTCGAGTAGGTTTCTGTTCTGCTATTTCCACCTCGGTTTCTTTTGCCTGATTACTTTCTTTCTCAGCTGCAACGTTTGGTTTTCTATTCCGGAAGAAGTAGATAAATACCACAGCGGCTACGGCTGCAGCCAGGGCATTACCATAGAATATCCAATCGTAGGAAATCTTCGCAAGGAAACCTCCCAAAGCTGGACCAATGGAAAATCCCAGGTTGACCGCCATCCGGTTAAGGGAATAGGCGCGGGTAATATTCTCTGGTTTTGCATATCGAGCAACCGAAACGGAGTTGGCCGGACGGAAGGTATCGGCTACTAATGTTAACAGGAAAATCATGGCCGCAAGTCCATGGAAACTACGGAACTGTGGCAAAATTAGGAACAAAGGGATGACCAGGATCAAGCTCCACATCTGAATCTTGAAATTGCCGAATTTATCGGTCAGCCAGCCCCCAAGCCAAGATCCAAATACCGAACCCAAGCCAAAACAGCCCAATACAATACCGATCTGGGGCTTTGAAAAACCCAATTCGGAGGACATGTATATTCCCAAAAAGGGAATAACCATGGAACCTGTTCGGTTGATCAGCATCACTAAGGCTAGCAGCCAGGCTGCCGGGGAAAGCCCCCTGTAAGAATCAATATAGAGTTTTAAGAATGTTTTCATTTGGGTAATAGATTAGCTGTGCCCTTTGCAGGGCATATTAAAAAAATAGCTATGTCTGCAAGATTATGCGTTGGATGAATCCAACGAAGAATTGATCTGATAGGCTACAGATTCCAAACGCTTCTTACCGGTCTGTTTGTTCAGGATGATGTCAATTCTTCCTAAGTTCACACCAGAGCGACCCGTTTGGTTGACCAGGGTAATCTGGCCGGCCAAGTTCTTGACTTCTGTTGGTTTATCCAAAAAGGTATGGGTATGTCCGCCAATAATCAAATCGATATCACGAGTTTGCTGTGCCATCTTCAGATCAGAAGGCTGATCTGTTTCATAGCTATAACCAATATGCGACAGGCAAATGACGATATCACATTTCAGGTCATGTTTCAGCTTTTTGGACATCCTATTGGCTACTTCGATCGGGTCTAGGATCTTCATACCCTTATAACTATTAGGATCTACCAGGCCGTCTAAATTGACACCAACAGCAAATACCCCGATCTTTACGCCATCTCTTGTAAAAACCACGTGTTCTTTGGTTTTGCCCTCCATGATGGTTCCGGTAAAGTCGTAATTGGAAGTTATAAATGGGAAATTCGCCTTGTCAAAATGCTTTAACAGACCAGGGAGTCCATTGTCGAATTCATGGTTGCCGAATGTTCCTGCATCGTATCCTAATTTAGACATCAGTTCCAGTTCCAATTTCCCATCAAAGACATTGAAATAAGGGGTTCCCTGGAAAATATCGCCAGCATCGAATAAAAGGACGTTCTTTTCTTCGCCACGGATCTTTTTGATCAAGGTGCTTCTACGCGCTACTCCACCAAGACCTTGGAAACGGCTCCCATCCATCGGGAATGGGTCGATACGGCTATGCACATCGTTCGTGTGTAGTATCGTAATCTTTACCTCTTTTCCACGGGCAAAACTAGTGCTAGGAAGTCCTGAAAGGGTAGCTGTTGCTCCTAGAGCAAGCATTCCTTTTAAGAAATCTCTTCTATTGAATGATTTTAACTCTTCCATCTAATTTCGATTCTATTTTTTTACCTGATTTGCTGATTCCCTGTATATAATCGATCAAGCCTTCGCGGACCAATTGCGTGGAGGTGGTTTTCTTGACCGGGTTTTCCAATCCCCTCACATGGTCTCCACCATTGGCAATAAAGTCATACGTGATGAGCTTATAGGTTTTGTTGGGATCAATATTTTTGCCGGCGATCTTGAAATCCTGCAGCTTTTTATCCTTGATCAGAATTTGTGCATTGCCAATGGGCTGCCCATTGCTTTCGGCAATGAAATCCGCCAGTCGTAATACATCGGAACCTTTCAATTCCAGTACCACAAAAAGGTTTTCAAAAGGCATGAATTCGAAGATGGTGCCAACGGTGATATCTCCAGCTTTGATGTTGGAACGGATTCCATCTTTTGTAGCCATGGAAAAATCAACCTCAGGGTCGATCTTTCTACCTATCCCCATCATTGCATCCACAAAGAAATTACTCAATAGGCTTTCTGGGAGATTACGATTATGGATCATATTCTCGGTGGAAATGCCAATGACTTCATTCATCTTTGCCTCCAATTGCGTACGATATGGGTTGATATAATTGCTGATCGCCGTGTCCTCTACGATACTATTGTTTATAGCAATCATCTGTTTATTGCTAACAGTAGATTGGTAGTAGGTGGTTTTACAGGAACTTAATGCGAGTAGACCAACGGAAAGGAAGAGCAAATTATAGGTAGAAAACCATGTCTTCATATTAATAATTTTATGCAAAGTTATTAAGATTGCCAACAATACGAAAAAATGGCTGTTATTTTTTGGTTAATTTAATCCTAAGCGCTCTTCGAAATATTTGTTCATGAATAATCGGGTAAGACCCAGGGAAATGGAACGATCGCCCAATTCGGATATGATCAATTCACAATTGTCTGCCAATTTGGTCATGGAATATGTTTGAACCTGTTGGAGTATGGATGCTGACAGGATGGAGGAGGCCCTGGTAAACTCGCCGGTCAACAGGATAGTCTCCGGATTAAATACCTGGATAAATAATGCAATAGCTCGCCCTAGTTTGTTTCCTAGAGAAGAAATCAGCTGAATCGCATATTGATCGCCTTCCAATGCGGCTTGAATAATATGGATGGGTAACAGTTCTTGTTCTTCGCCTTCCAATTTGATCAACGTTGGAGTGCCATTGAGAATATCTTCTTTGGCCTGTTTAACAAGCGCTGAACCAGAAACAATCGTTTCTAAGCAACCCCTCTTCCCACAATAGCATAATTCGCCTTCTTCTTTGAAGGATATGTGCCCCATTTCACCTGAGAAGCCATTCTTTCCCGAATAGATTTTTCCATCGGCAATGATGCCTAAGCCAATACCCCAGTCCAATTGAATGATCAAGGCATTGTTCTTTCTTTTTAAAGGGCCAAAGAATTGTTCAGCCATGCAGTTTACCTTGGCCTGATTCATGATCCTCACCGTCTTGTTGAATTCTATTTCAAGATCTGATGCTAACTGAAAGTCAGGTTCATAAAAAAAGGTGTAGTTGTTTCCCGCTTTTTCATCCACCAGACCCGGCATGGAGATAGCGATTCCAGAGCATTGTTTCCATATTTCGGGATATCCCTGCATGTAATCTTCGATAATGGCTTTGAAGCTGGATAGTTTATTCAGGTTTTTTGAAATCTTAAAACCATAGGTTTTTATGGGTGTAACTAGATTGGAATTGTTATCGAGAACTCCCAGCATAACCGTAAACCTGGTGATTTCAATTGTTAAGATTTTAAATAGATTATGGTTTAATTGAAAAAGATTCGGTTTTCTGCCGCCAATAGATTCACCCCGTTCTTCCTGAAGGATTAATTTCTGATCCAATAACTCGTTCAACATGACACTCAGTGTCGGAAAGCTGAGACTCAATTCGCGCATCAGATCGTTTATGGATGTTTTGCCGGCAGCATAGATGGCCTGTAATAAAGCCATTTTATTCTTGGTAATCTTTGCTGACTTTCTGCTCTTAATGGTATTCGGGGTTAATAATTGATCGACTGCATTCATAAAAGAGAAGTGTTGTATTTCGATAATTAATTTGTGTATGGTTAATAATTTCTCTAAAATAAATAATAATTTTAAAATCGTCGCATATTTTTCTTAAAAAAATGTTAAAATAACAAACTTATTAATTTTTTTAAGTTATTGAGAGTTAATATTTTTCAAAAAAAAGCCGGACTAAATTTAGTCCGGCTAATATTTTAATAATGATGTATTATTTTTTGTCGATTTTATAGACTTTACCGCCATCTGTAAAAGCGTACAAGGCTCCATCTTTTCCTTGGATAACATCCCGGAATCTTTCTCCTTCAGAAGCCAATAATCGCTCTTCTCCAACCACTTTATTATTTTCGATCACCAATCTTGCAATATGCATACTGCTTAGACCACCAATAAATAAGTTGTTCTTCCATTCTGGGATATTGGATCCTGTATAGAATACCATTCCTCCCGGAGATAATACCGGATCCCAATAATATACAGGTTGTTCCAGACCATCCTTTTGTTGGATAGGCGGGTTACCAATGGCTGGTCCACCATACTCAATACCATAGGTGATCGTCGGCCAACCATAATTAAGGCTTGGCTTCACAATGTTGATCTCATCACCTCCACGTGGGCCGAATTCGGAGTTCCAAAGATCTCCCGTAACTGGGTTGAACGCCAATCCTTGCGTATTTCTATGCCCATAGGAATAGATCTCAGGTTTTGCATCTTTGTTATTGGCAAATGGGTTTCCTGATGCCGCTTTACCATCTTTGGTAATACGTACAATCTTACCTAGAGCAGAATTTAAATGCTGCGCTTGAGGTCTGGTTTCTTTATCCGAACGTTCGCCAGTGGATACAAACAGGTTGCCCTCTTTGTCAAAGATAATCCTTCCTCCATAATGCAGTTTTCCTTTGTAGGTAGGTAAGGCTTGATAGATAACCGTAGCGCCTTCAATTGTTTTTTCATCGGCAGAAAGCTTTCCTTTACCTACCGCAGTATGGTTACCACCAGTTACTGGTTCAGAAAACACCCAGTACACCATACGGTTGCTCGCGAAATCTGGATCCAAAGTAAGGCCTAATAAACCGCCTTGTCCATCAGAATCTACTTTTGGCAATCCGGTGATCGGTGCACTAACACTTCCGGTTGTAGGATCCAATATGATCATGTTCCCTTCGCGTTGTTGGGTTACCAATATTCTTCCATCAGGTAGAACGGCTGCTCCCCAAGGGTTCTTCAATCCTTGTGCAATGACCTTTCCTTCGTATGGAGTTTTTGTTTTGACACCTGCAATTCGGGTTTGACCTTCAAAAGCAGGTTTATAATCTGTATTTGCTTTGCCAGTTTCAACTGGAGGATATTTGGTCGTATCCTGAACAATAGTTGAACTGTCTTTGATTTCTGTTCCGTTATTATTTGTTCCGGAACATGAAATAAAAGCGGTTGCTGTTGCATAAACCAAAGCACTTGTAAGCTGTTTCTTCATGGTGAGGTGAGGTTTTTTTGTTATATTTTGTGTAAATCTTTTTAATTAAACTCCGGACGCTTCGGAAAGTTTGCGACGTGGGCATATTTCGGTCCCATACTGATGATGGTTTCCTTCCAAAGATCTTCCCCATCATTGATGAAGGTAAGATCGATATTAAAGGAATTATGCACCGCCCAGGAGTTCTGTTTAATTTCCTGATCCAATTGCCCGATACTCCATCCGGAATATCCTAAGAACAATTTAACTTCATCTTGGTTCAGTAAATTGTTGTTTATTAATTCCTTTAAGCGATCAAAATCTCCGCCCCAGTACAGGTCATCGACAATATGGTTGCCACTTTGGAGTTTGTCAAAAGCTTTGTGGATAAAAAAGAGGGCATTTCCTTCTACTGGGCCACCAAAATAAAGGGGGATCTCCGTGTTGTTCATACCATCCAGTACATCAGATAGATAGAGCATGGATCGGTGATTGAGGACTAGGCCTACCGTTCCTTCTGTATCATTGTGTTCGCACAATAATACGACCGAACGTTCGAAGTTCTGATCCAGCATGAAAGGCTCTGAAATCAATAAACTTCCTGTCTTAGGTATAAATTCGTTGAACATAATGTATAGATGTATGTTAACCAAAAATATAGTTTTTTGATTTTAATTCCATTGTAAAATAGTAATAATTTTAATATCATTTTTATTAAAAAATGGATATTTCGTTAAGTTTGTAGCAAATACATTAGCGTCATGTCCATCGAACATAAAGAAATTGCGGCTATACGTGAAGACTATGCCAAAAGCAGTCTGAGCGAAAATGAAGTATTGGGAAATCCGATTGATCAATTCAAGAAATGGTTTTCTGAAGCTATGGTGAGTGAAGTCACCGAGCCTACAGCCATGGTGGTATCATCGGCTTCTGTAGACGGGAAACCCTCATCGCGCGTTGTATTGATGAAGGATATCAAAACGGACGGTATCAGCTTTTTCACCAATTATAATAGTCGGAAAGGACAAGAGATTGTCGCCAATCCCTTTGTATCGGTGTTGTTTTTCTGGCCGGAATTACAGCGGCAGGTGCGTATGGAGGCTGAAGTAGAAAAATTGGCTCCAGAAGAATCCGATGAATACTTTTCTTCGAGACCAAGAGGGAGTCAGATTGGTGCCATTGCCAGTCCGCAGAGTGCCATCATCAATAATAGGGAAGAATTGGAACATCGGGTGGCTGAAGTAGCTGCAGAAGTGGGTGAAGGGGAAATCCAAAGACCTAATTTTTGGGGTGGATTTTTATTGAAGCCTTATCGGATGGAGTTTTGGCAAGGTAGGAGCAGCAGGCTTCATGATCGAATCGTTTATAAGCAGGAAGAGGGATCTTGGTCCATCAATCGTATAGCACCATAGCATGTTTGAAAAAGTAAAAGAATTAATCCTGGGGAATCTAGGGGAGCAGGCAATTGTTACCCTTCAGGACCATGGTCTTCAGCCGGCCATCTATATGGATCCCAATTATCTGCTGCAGGCTGCCAAGTTGCTGCGTGATACGGAAGGTTTCTATTTTGATTTTTTGGCCAACATAACGGGGGTGGATTTTCATCCGGCCGCTGAATTTGACGTGGTCTACCACCTAAGTTCCATTCCTTACCAAACGCAATGCGTTTTGAAAGTGAAGCTGGCAAATGATCGTAGCCTGAACAATCTTCCGGAAATTCCTTCTGTTACATCGGTATGGAGAACAGCCGATTGGCATGAACGGGAAATATTTGATCTGATGGGTATATTTTTTACCGATCATCCTGATCTGAGGAGGATTTTAATGCCTGATGATTGGGAGGGGTATCCTTTGCGTAAGGATTATCAAGATCCAGAGTCTTATCATCAAATCCCTATTAAGTAATAATTATTGAATCCAATTAGATTTTCCTATTTAAGATGAGCATCGACGAAAAATATACACGGGGTCTTCGGGATTACGAGGAGAGGATCAATTCGGTTTCCTCTCAGGAAATGGTGATCAATATGGGGCCGCAACATCCTTCTACGCATGGAGTGTTACGGTTGGAATTGATTACTGATGGGGAGATCGTTAAGGATATCATTCCTCATCTGGGTTACTTGCACCGGTGTTTTGATAAGCATGCAGAGTCCATCAATTATACGAAGACCATTCCCTTTACGGATCGGTTGGATTATCTGGCCTCCATGAACAATAGTCATGCTTTTGTGATGGGAGTGGAGCGGATGTTGGGTATACAGGATAAGATTCCGAAAAGGATAGAATATATCCGGGTTTTGGTTTGTGAGCTGAACCGTATTGCTTCGCATTTAATTGCTATTGGAACCTATGGGATCGATATTGGGGCTTTTACACCTTTTATGTGGTGTTTTAGGGATAGGGAGCATATCATGAATATGTTGGAATGGGCTTCGGGATCGAGGATGTTGTACAATTACATCTGGATCGGTGGGCTTTTCTATGATCTTCCGGTGAATTTTGAGGAGCGTTGTTTGGAGTTTGTGGACTATTTCAAGCCTAAATTGCAGGAGTTGGATGGACTACTTTCCAATAACGAGATTTTTATACAGCGGACGGCGAATATCGGGGTTTTGCCTGCTGATGTGGCCATTAATTATGGTTGTTCGGGACCTATGCTGCGTGCATCGGGTATCAAATGGGATTTGAGGAGGGTGGATGGCTATTCGGTCTATCCGGAAATTGAGTTTGATGTTCCTGTGGGAAAAGGGGAGATGGGTTCTTTGGGCGATTGTTGGGATAGGTATAAGGTGCGGGTGGATGAAGTGAAGGAGTCTGTGCGTATTATTGAACAGTGTTTGGAAAGATTGATGGGGGATTTTAAACGGACAGTAGATTTTGATCCGAGGGCTTTGGTTCCTAAAAAGGTAAACCTGAAAGCTCAGGATTATTATGTTCGGGCAGAAAATCCGAAAGGGGAATTGGGATTTTATTTTGTGACTGCGGAAAAGACGGATATTCCTCGTAGGGTGAAGGCAAGAGGACCAAGTTTTAATAATTTATCGGTTTTGCCGGAATTGGGAAGAGGGGTATTGATCGCGGATCTGATCGCGATATTGGGTTCTATTGATATTGTGCTTGGTGAGGTGGATAGGTAGGAATTATTGGTAAGGGTTGGCGAGTTGGATAGGTAGGGTGTGGTTGCAATGGTTGGACGGTTAAAAAATGAAACGTGCAAAAAAGCGCAAAAAATATATTTGAGATATGTAAATAATATTTATATTTGCTGTCTCATAATTTAAGTTTATAATTGGTTAATAGTTAGGGGAGCAATTGCCAGATTGCTTCCCTTTCTTTTTTTAGTTATATGCGTATTTGTACGTTTATGCGTATTTGTGCGTATTCGTTATTGAGAGAAACTTTTCCCGTCATTGCGAGGAGGCACGACGAAGCAATCTTTACGCATGACTGGTAGAAAGATTGCTTCGTTCCTCGCAATGACGAAGGAAGCCGCAATGACGTTAGATTGCTTCGTTCCTCGCAATGACGAAGGACTTCACAATGACATAGGACGTTTATCCTTCAAAATGATCCCAAATTATCTTTGCGATCCTTCTCGTTAAATTTTCAGCCTCATTATCCTTTGTCCAACTTTGATCCTTATTGTTCTTCGTCAAAATCGAAAATACAATATCCCCATGAGGCGCATTCACTAATACAACCTCACCCCGTGCATCATTAACCGACCCTGTCTTACTGATTGTCGCATAAATAGCAGGAATCTGAGATAAGGACCTTTCATTATAAAACTGATTCTTTAAAAACCTATACATTTTATCCGAGTGTTTTTCGGAAATAACCTTTCCATCCCTAATCAATTCAAATAAATGAGCAATTTCATATGGCGTAGTTTGTCCCCAACCATATTTTTTCCAGATATCCTCTCTACCTGCCGTCCTGGAATTCACTTTTGTATTTTTCAATCCAAGATTATCCATCAATGGGTTTATGGTTTGACCACCACCAGCCAATTCCTGAATCCAGATCGATGTCACATTATCCGAATAGGTCAACATTAAGGAAATCATGGTTGATAGATCCGTCTGTGCACTATCCTTATAAAACTGCATCAATCCTGATCCACCATAAGTTCTCTTATCGCTATAAATAAACTTTTGATCCAATTGAACTTCATTGGCGTCTATTTTCTGGAAAATACCAACCAAAAGTGGAACTTTCACAATACTGGCTGTCGGAAAAATACTGTCTGAAGAAATTCGAACTTCTTTTTTGGATTTAAGGTTCTTGACATAGATACCGATATCACCGCGGAAACCATTGATCTCCTGCTGTATTTTTGCCGTTAGTTTTTTATCGATTTTTTGGGCTTGGGAATTTCCGATTATAACAAATATTAAGCAGCAAAAAGCGATCAGTTTTTTCATGGATTAGAATTTTTGGTTATTTTGATTTCGAAGTTAAGGAATCGTAAATAAAAAATATACTACTATGGATTTATATATGTTGGTTATAGGAGGGAAACCCCTTGGAAGACATATTGAGCAACACGATGTGTTTTTCGGAATTGCAGAGGAGCTAAAGGATCTTGTCCCTGCTATGAAAGCATTTTGGCCGGAAATGGATGGGAAGATGCATATTGATTCTTGGCGGAAGGTAAGTAGGGTTGGGGGCTTTAAAGTTTTTGTTAAGGAAAGAATGGATGAAAATGAGGAGGATAGTGATTTGGATAAAAGAGGGCATGTAGCGTTGAGGGATAATTTGTTTTTTGTGAATTTGGGTGGTTATAAGCCGAATGATATGGAAGAATATCATTATAAACAATTGGTGGTTGCAAAAGATTTGGCAGAGGCAAGTAGGATCGCTAAACAAACTGTCTTTTGGAAACATCATGAATCATCGCATATTGATGATAAATATGGGATTGATGTGGATGATATTTACAATGTAGAGGATTTGTTGACGGAGGAGATGAAAGGAAAGTATAAGTTGGTTTTTGAAGAGGTTGTAGGGGGTGATGGTGAAGGAGATGGTGAAATGGGTGATGTAGCAGATAATAGTAGTGAGGATAAGTTAGAAGTCGGTTATCTAAAATTAAGTAAATTGGGAGGGTAGGTTTTTGGGAGTTTCCTTAATCGCATTTCAGTCATCCGCTAACGTCATTGCGAGGAACGAAGCAATCTTTGGACTTTGTCATCCTGAGCATCGCCGAAGGATCTGTACGGGTAAAAACGAACAGATGCTTCGACTGTGCTCAGCATGACATGCGGGAAGATTGCTTCGTCGTGCCTCCTCGCAATGACGAAGGGTTTGGCTCCTCGCATTGACGAAGGATTTACCTCCTCGCATTGACGGAGAGGAGGGTAACAAAAAATAAAATTTCCTATTTCGTTCCTTTTTTGAATTCTGCGTAAGAAACCAGTATATACGCTGTTAGATCCTCTTTAACCGCATTCCTCACAAATTCATAAGTTGGCCTATACCTAGTCTTAAAAAGAGGAAGTTCTGTTGCACTCAAAGGTACCAAACTCAAAATAAGTTCATTAGTAAACTTCCTATCCACCGCACGCTGTTCCTGCTCCAGCTCCAATATCTTAATCGCATTTCTTGCCTGTTTTGCCTCTTTTCCAAATAACCTCGATGGTGAAACCCTCAACCCACCTCTAGTTTGACTCGTCTCCACCGCCTTACTATTGTTTTTTGCTCTTTCGATTTCCCTTGCAATCCGACTATCTGTAATCTTCGTTACGACCACCTCATCGATCACAATGGTCGAATTATCCGGAACCATGTATATCCTTGAGATATCTCCCAATTCCTGATAAATAAAAGCCGTATCGCGATCATATCCACGAAGGGTTAAGCTTAAATAATCGTATTTCTGGCCAGGAATGGTAAAATTTCCCTGCGCATCGGATTTGGTTTCCTTATTTGTCCGAAGGTTCTTGATCTGCACATCAGAAATCCTTTTATCACTTTTTAAATCAATGACAATTCCTTTGATATCCTGGGCAAAACTTAAGGTCATCCCAGCAAAAAGCAGGATGACCATCAATAGTATTTCTTTTATATTTCTCATTCTTATTTTGTGTTCCACACATTATTTTCCGGTCTAATATCCGGGTAAACATTGTCTGGGTCTATTTTAACGCTGGAAAGCTTCTCTGTAGTATTCATCCTAAATCTCCAAGTGCTGTTGTTTTCCCAAACTTGTACCGGAAGTTTATGGCGAACTTTCTTTCCAGATTCCGTAGTGGCTTCAATAACAACCGGCATTGGCATTTTCTCCAGATTACTGATGGAAATCAAGGCTCCTTTAGCTGGATCTGAATCCACATATTCAACTTTATCGATCGCTTGATCCAATTGCCAATTGTTCAATATCCAGCTTCTCCAGAACCAGTTCAGGTTTTCTCCGGTTTCATTTTCGATCACGCGGAAGAAATCCTCTGGTGTAGGGTGTTTATATGCCCAATAGTCAACATATTTACGAAAAGCTGCATCAAAACGTTCTGCTCCGATCACCTCATCCCTCAAAATACGCATCGCATATCCAGGCTTATAGTAGGCCAACATACCAATATTACGTTCTTTCATACCCTGAGGGGTTGTCATCACGGGCTCCAGACCTGGGTTCATAATCATCCGGGTCATCGCATTTCTATTGCCTCTTGGTCTATGGTACTCTCCTTTATTAAACACTTCAGTAGATAGATCGTTGATAAAGGTATTGAACCCTTCGTCCATCCACGCATAAAGACGCTCGTTCGATCCTACGATCATAGGAAACCAGATGTGTCCAAATTCATGATCTGTCACGCCCCAAAGGCTACTGCCTCTAGCGCGGCTGCCACAGAAAACAATCGCAGGATATTCCATACCTCCCACATTGGAAGCCACGTTGATGGCTACTGGATAAGGGTATTCCATCCATTTCTTGGAATAATATTCGATAGATGCTTTGGTGTATTCCGTAGATCTTTCCCAGGCATTTCCACCATTACTTTCCTTCGGATAGGCAGACATCGCCAAGGATTTCTTTCCACTAGGTAAGTTGATCTGGGCTGCGTCTATAATAAAAGCCTTGGAAGATGCCCAAGCAACATCACGGGTGTTGTTCAATCTATATTTCCAGGTCAATGTTGATTTTTGTGGCCTAGAATTCGGATTTGTAACTTCGCTTTCAGAACGGATCAAAACGGTTTTATCGCTGTTTTTCGCTTTATTTAATCGCTCCAACTGCTCTTTGGTCCATACTTCCTGTGGATTCAATAATTCTCCACCCATCACCACGATATGGTTGGCAGGTGCGGTGATCTCCACGTTGAAATCTCCATATTCCAAGTAGAACTCTCCTGGTCCGGTATACGGAAGGTTGTTCCATCCATTCACATCATCGTATACCGTTACTTTTGGATACCATTGGGCAATGGCGTAAATATCACCATTGGATGTTTTCAGGATCCCAGTACGATCAGCACCTTCTGCCGGAACGATATAAGAGAAGTCCATACTAAACTCTACTTTTCCACCATTCGCTGCCAAAGTCTTTGGAAGTTCGATGCGCATGCGGGTATCGATGATACTGTATTTAACTTCTTTTCCGGAATGCTCTTTTACATTACTGATCTTATACCCACCTTGAAACTCATTTCCAGAGCTTCCGTATCGGCTATTGCTCAACGGAACTACCGCTTGACCAA
Organism: Sphingobacterium sp. CZ-2; assembly: GCF_004526235.1. Lineage (GTDB taxonomy): Bacteria > Bacteroidota > Bacteroidia > Sphingobacteriales > Sphingobacteriaceae > Sphingobacterium > Sphingobacterium tenebrionis. The sequence continues at coordinate 3,050,967 of NZ_CP038159.1, forward strand.
TAGATTCTGGATTGAATAGGTTCTGCTCCAATTGCAACCAGATAAAATCCATTTGGTCAGGACTGTTATTGGTATAAGAAATTTTAACATTTCCTTTTACTTCATGTGTTTGGTCATTCAGGCTGACCTTGATATCATAATTTGCTGCATTTTGCCAATATTGATGTCCTGGCTTGCCAGAAGCTGAACGATAAACCGAACCGGTATTGTTATAAAAAACAGGGTTGAAAGCTGCTTTATAATCATATTTAGATTCAACCTTTGTCGCCTGCGGTGCCTGCGTTTGGGCATTTGCTGTTGTTGCTAATAATAAGGCTGCAGCAAATGGAATTAGCATGTTCTTTCTCATAAATTATTTAAGTTTATTGTGGTACTCTTCTTCATTGAATCCAAGAAGAAGGCCTTTATTGGTTTCTATCAATGGTCTTTTGATCATGGAATTGTTGGCCAACAGTACTTGGTTTGCACTTTTGGCATCGGTTACTTGGGCTTGCTGTTCAGGACTTAGCTTACGCCAAGTCGTTCCTTTTTTGTTCACTAAACTTTCCCAGCCCAATTCTTTCTCCCACTTTAGCAATTGGGCCTCTGTAGCAGGTTCTTTTTTATAATCATGGAATTCATAAGCGATTTGGTTTTCATTCAACCAGTCTAAAGCTTTTTTAACTGTATTGCAATTCTTGATTCCGTAAACTTGTAGCATATTTAAATTGTTTCCATGTGAATATTGAAAGCTAAAGATATTAATTTATCTCAAAAGAAGTTTCGTGTATAGGGAATTTTACGGCATATTTTAATAGTGTATTTTATACACTATATTTCTTTGAATCTAAAAAAAACTTTATCTTTATTTTATTAAAAGAAACTAAGATAGAAAAACTATGAGCCTAAAAGATTTCAAAGGTGTTTTAACTGGAGATCAAGTACAAGAATTATTTGAAATTGCGAAGCAACATAACTTTGCATTGCCAGCTGTAAATGTCATCGGAACGGATTCGATCAATGCTGTTATGGAGACTGCTAAGAAAGTGAACTCTCCTGTAATTATTCAATTATCAAATGGTGGTGCACAATTCTATGCTGGAAAATCATTGAACAATGATGGTTTACAAGCATGTATTTTAGGTGCAGTATCTGCTGCTCAACACGTTCATCTATTAGCAGAGCATTATGGTGTAGGTGTGATCTTGCATACAGACCATGCTGCTAAAAAATTACTTCCTTGGATCGACGGATTATTGGATGCTGGCGAGAAATTCTATGCTCAACATGGTAAACCTTTGTTCTCTTCACACATGTTGGACCTATCTGAAGAGCCAATCGAGGAGAATATCGAAATCTCTAAAAAATATTTAGAGCGCATGAAGCCTCTTGGTATGACAGTAGAGATTGAATTGGGTGTAACAGGTGGTGAAGAAGATGGTGTGGACAACTCTGATGTGGACAGCTCTAAACTTTATACCCAACCTGAAGAAGTAGTTTATGCTTATAAAGAGCTATCTGAAGTTTCGGATAAATTTACAGTTGCTGCTGCTTTTGGAAATGTACATGGCGTATATAAACCAGGTAATGTGAAATTGCAACCTATTATTCTGCACAATTCCCAAGAATATATCCGTGAGAAATTTAATTTAACGGCGGAAAAACCGGTTAACTTTGTATTCCATGGTGGTTCTGGTTCTAGTCCGGAAGAAATTAAGGAAGCGATCTCTTATGGTGCTATCAAAATGAACATTGATACCGATATGCAATGGGCTTTTTGGGATGGTGTTCGTGCTTATGAAGAAAAGAACCGTCCATACCTTCAAGGTCAGATCGGAAATCCTGAAGGTTCTGACTCGCCTAACAAAAAATATTATGATCCACGCGTTTGGTTGCGTAAGGGTGAGGAAGCATTCGTTACTCGTTTAACGCAGGCATTTGAAGAATTGAATGCTATTGATGTAAACAGTAAATTATAATTCGACATCTACCGGTTTTATTCAAAACCATTTTTTAAAATATAATAAGGCAGGTTTAATCGGAAGGTTAAACCTGCTTTTTTGTTGTCATATCACCATCAAAAATGTTTGTGGTCATTATTTTTTCCAATAATTATCGTTAATATTACCATATAAGGATTAGGACATGTATAAGGATAGATTTATTAATTTCCTGAAGTTTGAAAAGCGGTATTCTGCCCATACCATCACAGCTTATGAGATGGAAGTGGAAAACCTGTTGAAATTTCTGGAATCCGAGAACATGCCTTTTGAGGAAGTTGATTACAAGTTTCTACGATACTATTTTTCAACCCTGCGGGAGCAGGGGAAAGAAGCAAGTTCTGTGAACAGAGCCATCTCCTCAATCAAATCCTATTATAAATTTTTGCTCCGCGAGGAACTGATCGCCAAGAACCCGATGGCATTGATCAAGGCCATGAAAACTGCAAAGCGATTGCCGGTAGTGGTGGAGAAGGAAAAGATGGTGAAATTATTGGAGCAATTAGATCAAGAAGCGGAGGATTTTGAAAGCCGTAGAGATTTCATTGTGCTGGAATTGCTTTTCGGAACAGGGATAAGGTTGGCGGAATTGTTAAAAATAAAGGAGACGGATATTGATCTTTATAATAAAAAAATACTTATATTCGGAAAGAGGAGCAAAGAGCGTTTTGTTCCGATACACAAAACCTTGGTTGGGGAGTTAGAAAAATACCTGCAACAAAAAAAAGCACAGCAATTCCAAAACATTTCGGAAGAATTGATCGTTAGCAAAGAAGGGAAGCCTGCATATGCAAAGATGATTTACCAGATCGTAAAAAAGTATCTGAGTATGATTACTTCGCAGAAAAAAAGGAGTCCTCACGTATTGAGACATACTTTTGCAACTGCCCTTTTAGATAACGGCGCTGATTTGAACGCAATTAAAGAATTATTGGGCCACGCTGGATTAACTGCAACACAAGTATATACGCATAATTCAGCCGAGCGATTGAAATCAATTTATAAACAAGCACATCCAAAAGCTTAAAAAAAGGAGGAAAAATGAACATTACAGTGCAATCAATTAAGTTTAATGCTGACAGTAAACTAATCGAGTTCATTAAGAAGAGGTCTGAGAAATTGAATCAATTTTTAGACAACATCATTGAAGGGGTTTGCTACCTCAGATTAGAAAATGTGGATGACGAAGCCAATAAGGTCGTCGAGCTAAAATTTAATGTACCTGGCAACCAACTTTTTGCCAAAGCACAGGCTAAGAGTTTTGAAGAAGCAACAGATATTGCCATTGAATCCATCAGGCGTCAAATAAATAAACATAAAACCAAAACAAGAACGGCAACCAGTAATCATAAAGAATTACTGAACGAAGAAGAAGAATTTTAAGGAAAAAGCCCTCGGTAGAGGGCTTTTTTTTAGTATTTAGTAGTTAGTATTTAGTAGTTAGACCTATGTCGGAAAAGTAAGATGGGGAAAAATAAGATGGGGAAAAAAGTAGCCGCCATACAAAGTCTTAATACTAACTACTAACTACTAAATACTGTTAACAAAATACTAACTACTTTATACTAAATACCCCAACACAATTTGGATTAATTCTTAATAATATTTAGATTTGTTCCAAATTAAAGGAAAAAGCAGATGATTTGTCCAGCAGCCAGTTTCGAGGAGATTTTTCAGACAGCGCAAGGTGCAGTATATCAGTGTAGTAGAAAGAATTGTTATTGGTTGGATTTCCAAGGGGAGGCTACGCCCTTTAAAGTGCGAGACTTTTTCCAGTTCAAAAAAACAATAGATAGTATTGATGTGGAAGCTATGTTAAACAATTCTTCCAGATCTTTTGATTTTGAAATTATTATGCCTTTTCGCTCGGAAAGGATTTTTATTCTGACTGTGGAAGATGTACTTAAACTTCAGGAGCTCTTGGCAGGAGCTAAGTTTATGATCGAATTGAATAGTGAGATCAAAGCTTGTCTTCAACAAAAAGCGGTATTAGCCTGGTAAGTTTGTCATCGAAATACTATTCTTTGTCATTCCATTCTCATTCTTTGTAATTATACTGATTCTAAATAGATTAGCCATTTAAACGTTTAATTTAGACTGAATTTGTATAGCAGATTTTTTCGATAAATTTTTTTAAATAGCCGTATCTTTGATATGTCAGTTAGAGGGAATGTATCCTTCAGAACTTAAAATATATAAAAATGAAAGATCTATTAAAATTAAAAACATCCATCTCCGAAGAGATCGAGAACATATTGAACGCACAGGTTAAAATTGAAGCACATGCATCTGCATTGTACTTATCCATGTCTGCTTGGTGTGATGATCAAGGATTAGATAATGCTGCAGCATTCTTCTCTAAACAATCCAATGAAGAACGTGAGCATATGTTGAAGATTTTCAATTATATATCTGCACGTGGTGGTCGTTCCATCTCTCCAGAAGTAACCAATGTTCCTGTTGATTTCGAATCTTTCAGAGGTGTATTTGAACAAACATTAGAGCAAGAAATGTTCGTAACAGAGCAGTTCAACAAAATTGCTGACAAATGTTTCAAAGCGAAAGATTTCGTAACATTCAACTTTATCCAATGGTTCTTAGAAGAGCAGGTAGAAGAAGAATACATTGCACGTCGTATCCTTGAATTGTTCGATGTAATCGGCGAAGAAGGTACCGGTCGTTGGGAAATTGATCGTCATTTAGTTAAAGTAACATTCGACGGCGAATAATCTCCGCGTAAAAAATAAAGAAAAACGGGCTAAAAGTAATTTTTAGCCCGTTTTTTTATACAATTATTTTAAGTTTAAACGTTTTAATGGTAAATTGAGTTTGAAGTATTATTTATTGAAATAAGGAAACATTATAGTTTAATATCTGTGCGAATAATCCTTTCTATAACGATGGCCATTCTGCTGTTCTCGACAGTCTTTCTGAAGGCGTATGCCCAAGAAAACCATCGCAGCATAGAAGGATTGGTCGTAGATACTTCCGGCTTAGGCTTAAAAGGGGTCAATATCCGCCTTGTGGGTGAACAGGATACGCTTAAGACCGTTACGGACAACAATGGATTCTATCAACTCAAAGGCATTAATGGAAAAGTTGTTAATATTTCCTATAGTATGTTTGGTTTGCAGATTGTAAACCGCAGTTATGTTTTCAAGAAGTTTGTAGATCAAATCTATGCCCCCAAAATCAGCATGTTTCCACAATTGAACCTGATTGATGAAGTCAGGATCCTAAAAGTCATTCCAGTTATAAATCGCGGAGATACCATCCAATTTAATATGCGAGCTTTTAGTGTGCCTGAAAAAGCGATGTTGGAAGATGCATTGAAAATAATGCCTGGCTTTCAGGTATTAAGGGATGGTACCACTTATTTCAATGGTCAAATGATCACATCGGTACAGGTCGATGGAAGGAAGTTCTTTGATGGTAACTTATTGATGGCCACGAAGAACCTCCCTGCCGATTTTGTGAAGCATCTGGAGGTTATCGATGACTATGGGGATGTTTCGCAAGAAAAAGGGATCAAGAATTCAGAATCTGAAAAGATCATCAATATCGTACTGGAAGATAATAAAAAGAAGATCACTTTCGGACAAGCAACCTTAGGCGGTGGAACCAGCGAAAGGTATATCGGTAGTGTAGGAGTCAATAAATTCAACGATGGCCAGGAAATTTCGGTGGTCACATCGGTCAATAACACCAATACCAGTCTGTTCACTTTCGGTAGCCCAGATGGGGCAGGAGGCCGATCTTCCGGATTGGGGGATGTGGGAGATTTTTCCGATCAATCCGATGGATTGAATAAGCTGTCCTCCATAGGTATCACCTTTTCCCAGAATCTTAATAAGTACATTTCCTTATCTGGGGGCTATACTTACCAGAACAGACAGAACATTACCGAGGGTAATTCTTTGCTGACCTCCTCCTATTATGGCTATAAGATCAATAAAAAGGAAGATTTTGAACGAAAAATGGATGATAATTTCCATAGGGTACAGCTGGAAATAAATTCTACCCTAAAAAACCAGGATATTTTAAAGATTGTCCCTAAACTATCCTTCAATCGTTCCTATAACTATAACCTTAAGTCCTCCAACCTGAGCAATTACCGGATCAGAGAGCGCGGAAGTTATAATGATACCTCCACCACAATAAATCCCAATGCGGAATTCTCCATGCTCTATTCGAAATATTTTAAGAAGAGCAAACGGAAATTAGTGGCAGATGGAAGGATATCCTATCAATCCTTAGATAAAGATGAAAACATTCGGGAAGATTATGTAATCTACGATTCTACAGGCATTGAACCTGTTATCAATTTCTTTGAACAGAAGCAATTGGTTGATTCCCGCAATAACACCAGCTCAATGAAAGGCTCTGTTTCCTATGTGGAGCCCTTTTTTGACCATAGTCTTTTAGAGGTATTATACGATATTGATGTGACCAATATCGAGGCAAGACGAGCCGTACGGAATCCCATCGGTAATGGCGGGGGATGGGTAGACTCGCTGGGTATCGATTATGCCTACCAATTCAAGAGTTATAAAACGGGTTTAAACTATCAGTATGAGCCGAATGAACGATTCCGCGTCAATATGGGCTTTTCTGTTCAACCGGTATCCTTATCCGGAAAGATTGAGGGGGATACAATTACCCATGAATATAGCAATGTCAACCTGGTTCCTACGACCAATCTTCGGTATCGATTTTCCAAGAATTTTGAAATGGAACTGAATTACTTGGGAAAAAATATCCAACCGAATTTCCTTCATATCTCGCCAGTACGGGATAACTCCAATTCCAGGAATATCATCGTCGGAAATCCATCCCTGAAAGCCGAATTCTACAATCGTTTTTCAACCTCTCTCAAGAAGTTTGTCACCAACAAAGGACAATATTTCGAAACTAATTTTGCTTATACCTTTATTAATAATAAGATCGTCAGTTCGAAGAAATCCCTGTCGAACGAAACTGTTCAGGAAACGACATACGAAAATACAGATGGTTATTATGATGTAAAATGGAATTACTATTTCAATACCCCGTTCCTGAACGATAATTTTCAAATGGATATCTCCGGAAATATTGATTACCTGAATAATCTATCCTTTGTAAACGAATTGAAAAGCACCACCAGGCAATTATTGTACAACCAGAATCTGATCTTAAGGTACAACTGGAACGAATATTTCGAATCAGTATTCAATAGTAATTATTTCTTGAACAGAGCCACCTATGAGCTCCCATACAAGAACAAGATTGCTGCCCATTCCTTCCTGTTGAGTCTTGGCGGAAGGGGCTATATCAATGATAAATTTATGGTTGGAACGGAGATGTCCCAAAAATTCTATAAGGGTTATGTTTCTGAAATATCCGATGTTAATCCGACGATCATTAATGCCTATGTAGAATATAACTTTTTAAAGAACAATATGGCAATGCTCCGGTTTCAATGTTTTGATATGTTAGATCAGAACAAGAACGTAGGCATTATCACCGAATATGTAGGAAACGATGTGTTCGAATCCAGAAACAATCGTTTGGGGAGATATTTTATGCTCACCTTGAACATGCGCCTACAGAGTTATCCAAATAAAAAATAATGCAAGCAGCGATCATCACCGAATACGGTGGACCCGAAGTATTAAGAATAGAAACCCAGGAAGATCCACAACCCGCAGCACATGAAGTGCTTTTAAGTGTAAAGGCTGCAGGGATCAACAGACCCGATGTTTTCCAAAGGAAAGGGAATTATCCAGCTCCTCCAGGGGTATCCAATGATATTCCAGGCTTAGAGGTTTCCGGGATCATAAAAACACTGGGCAAAGATGTGCAGGGCATGTCGGTAGGCGATGAGGTATTCGCTTTATTAGCTGGTGGAGGATATGCAACGGAGGTCTGCGTGGCTGCTGAACTTTGTATCCCAAAACCAAAAAACATCAGTTTTGAGGAGGCCGCTTGTTTTCCGGAGACCTTATTCACGGTTTGGCACAACCTCTTTCAACGCGGCAACCTAAAGGAAGGAGATCAAGTGTTGATCCATGGGGGATCAGGTGGCATTGGTTCCATGGCTATTCAATTGGCCAAACTGTTCGGTGCGACCGTCTATACTACCGTTGGTTCTGCTGAAAAAGCTGAATTTGTAAAGCAGCTAGGTGCAGACAATGTCATTAACTACCAAGAAGAAGATTTTGAAGAAGTATTAAAAGATAAAAAGATCAATTTGATCCTTGATAGCATCGGCGGATCCTATTTCAATAAGCATATCCAACTATTGGAACCCGATGGAAGACTGATCCACATCAATGCCGTACAAGGTGCAAAAGTAGAACTGAACCTGCTCAAGATGATGCAGAAGAGGATATGGATTTCGGGATCAACCCTGCGAAGCAGAGACCTGAATTTTAAAATAAACCTAACATTAGAAATAAAAAACAAAATCTTACCATTCATTGAATCGCGTAAATTAGTACCTGCCGTAACCCGAGTTTTCCCATTTGAAGAGGTTTCTGCCGCACATTTATTTTTTGATAGCCCTAAACAATACGGTAAAATAGCGCTTAAAATGTATAGCTAAATACTTTTAGCATTAGGTTTTGTAGTTTTTTTTGTTATTTTTATGAAAAGAAAATAACCTATTTTAAAACAGACTATGAACTTAAGATTTTTAACCACATTACTTTTGATCGGCGGAAGTATTTGCTCCAGCTTCGCACAGAAGGTAGGGAAGATAGATCGTCCGATCGATATGGTAAGTACGCTAGTCGGTACACAATCAACCTATTTCCTATCCAGCGGGAATACCTATCCAGCCGTTGCACTCCCTTGGGGGATGAATTTCTGGAGCCCTCAAACGGGAAAGATGGGCGATGGATGGATGTACACCTATACAGCGGAAAAGATTAGAGGTATCAAACAGACCCATCAACCATCACCTTGGATGAATGATTACGGGCAATTTTCCATTATGGCGATGGTAGGCAACAAAACCTTTGACCAGGATAAGCGAGCCAGCTATTTTTCCCATAAGGCAGAAACCGCTAAACCGCATTATTATTCGGTATACTTAGCCGATTATGATACCAAGGTAGAAGTTACACCTACCGAGAGAGCCTCCTATTTTCGTTTTACTTTTCCTAAAACCAACGAGGCCTATGTTTTAATAGACGCTTTCGACAAAGGATCTTACGTAGAGGTACTTCCTCAGGAACAGAAGATAATAGGCTATACCACCCGAAACAGCGGCGGAGTACCTAAGAATTTCAAAAATTACTATGTACTGGAGTTCGATCGTCCATTTGCCAACCTGGCTACCTTTGCAGATTCAGCGCTTGTTGATGGACGCTTGAAGATCCAAGCCAACCATGTGGGAGCCTTAGTAGGATTCCAAACGGCCAATGCGGGCGAGAAAGTTCATGTAAAAGTAGCTTCCTCTTTTATCAGTCCAGAACAAGCCCTCCTAAACCTGAAAGAATTAGACGGTGTAACGTTCGACGAACAGGTTAAAAAAGGGGAGGATATCTGGAACAAGGAATTGAGTAAGATCGAGGTTGAAGGTGGAAACATCGATCAGATGCGTACCTTCTATTCCAGCCTATACCGTTCCTTGTTGTTCCCAAGAATGTTCTACGAGATCAATGCACAAGGGCAGGTGATGCATTATTCACCATACAACGGTCAGGTCCTTCCGGGCTATATGTTTACCGATACAGGGTTTTGGGATACCTTCCGGTGTTTGTTCCCATTCCTGAACTTGATGTATCCAGAGATCAATGAAAAAATGCAGGAAGGATTGGCAAATGCCTACCGCGAGGGCGGATGGTTGCCGGAGTGGGCTAGCCCTGGCTATAGGAACATCATGGTGGGCAATAATTCGGCTTCTGTAGTGGCTGATGCCTGGATGAAGGGCGTGCGGTCAAAAGATATTGAAGTGCTATACGAAGCGGTAAAAAAAGGCGCCAATAACGCTGGACCTATTACGGCAGTAGGTAGGGCAGGTGCGGAGTATTATAATGAACTCGGCTATGTGCCTTATGATGTAAAGATAAATGAGAACGCCGCAAGAAGTTTGGAATATTCCTATGATGATTTTGCGATCTACCAATTGGCAAAATCATTGGATAAATCCAGTGAGGATCAATCATTCTATAAAAAACGTGCCTACAATTACGAGAAATTATATGATCCAGTTACTGGTTTGATGCGTGGCAAAAACAAGGATGGTTCCTGGTCAACCCCATTCAATCCATTCAAATGGGGGGATGCATTTACCGAAGGAAATAGCTGGCATTACAGCTGGTCGGTATTTCAGGATATCGAAGGATTGGCCAATTTGATGGGTGGACACCAAGCGATGGAAATAAAATTGGATTCCGTATTCTCCTTGCCGCCGGTATTCGACGATAGTTATTATGGTTTTCCGATCCATGAAATCCGCGAAATGCAGATCGCCAATATGGGACAATATGCGCATGGAAACCAGCCGATCCAACATATGATCTATCTATATAATCATGTTGGTGCTCCTTGGAAAGCACAGTATTGGCTGCGTGAAACAATGAACAGAATGTATTCACCTAACCCCGATGGTTACTGTGGCGATGAAGATAATGGGCAGACATCCGCTTGGTATGTATTCTCAGCTATTGGATTCTATCCAGTAACACCTGCGACCGATGAGTATGTCCTTGGATCTCCAATCTTTGACAAGGTAACCCTTAAGTTGAGTAATGGTAAAAAAGTGGTGCTCGAAACCAAGAACAATTCCGATGCGAACCGGTATATCCAACAATTAAAATGGAATGGCAAGAACTACACGAAAAATTACCTAAACCACAGCGAGTTGGTAAAAGGCGCTAACCTGGTTTTTGATATGGGTGCAGAACCCAATAAAAAACGTGGAGTTACGAAAGCAGACCTTCCATTCTCCTTGAGTAAAGACGATAAATAATTAATAATTGCAGCTAAACAATAACGTCTGAAGAGAAATCTTCAGGCGTTTTTTTTTGGCCATAAAAAAACGCTTGGGGTTAGACCAAGCGTTGCTAATTCTTTACATGTATACATCCGAATAACTCGGATCATCATTTTAATTAAAAATCATCATCGTCATCATCCATGTCATCAAACCCGCCAATAGAGTCGATATCATCCAATCCGAAATCATCGTCATCATCATAGATATCATCCGAATCATCATCAGGACCGTTGAAATTCATTACTCTTTCATCAACCGTTAATTCTGTTTCCATTTCTTGCATTGTAGCCATGTTCTTTATTATGATACTTACTTTATTAACGTAAAATTATAGAAGAAAATCCATTTGAAAAATATTTTTTTAAAATTATTTTAACATGAAAAAAAAGGCAAATATGCAAGAATTTATTCAACGATTTCTCCGATGCTATTTTCCTCAGCCACAATATCTTTCAGTTGCGGGAGGTCTTTTACGCTGTTGAGGCCAAAATGATTCATAAATTGTCCACTAGTGGCATATAAGATCGGCTTACCAATACTGTCGGCTTTCCCAGCAATTTGTATCAATCCTTTGTCCAATAAACGTTGGATGGAGTAATCGCAATTCACGCCTCGGATCTGTTCCACCTCTAGTTTTGTAATAGGCTGGCGATAAGCAATAATAGCCAAGGTTTCCAAAGCCGCCTGGCTCAATTTCCTTTTCTCCTTATGCAGCTGCAACTGGTTGATCGCATCGTGGTAGGCCGGTTTGGTCAAAAACTGCAATTGATCATTGATGTTGGCCAATAACAGCGCCTGATCCTCCGATGCATACTTCTCTTTCAGCCTACCGATCATTTCTGCCAATTCGGTCTTGGAAATTTCAATAGCCAAAGCTTCCTGCAAAACCTCCCTTAAATCCTTCTGACTGATGCCTTCTGCCGAAGCGAAAATAATCGCTTCTATATTTAATAGTATATCCTTCAAAACCTAATCAAACTGTGTAACAATTAATAATCGATGACCTGTTCTTCCATTTGGGATGGTATTTCCCTGAATTGATAGGTCTGCGTACGCAACTGCGGCTCGAATCCGGCCTCTATGATCGCATCCTGAATGGATTTGGAGGTGAAGCGGTGTGGTGCACCAGCTGCCGAAACCACGTTTTCCTCGATCATGATGGAACCAAAATCATTCGCACCGGCCTGCAGACAGATTTGGGCGGTCTGTTTTCCGACCGTCAACCAAGAAGCCTGAATGTTCTTCACATTCGGAAGCATGATCCGGCTCAAAGCAATCATGCGGATATATTCATCGGGCGTCACATCATTCGTAATCCCCCTCAGGCGTTTTAATAGGGTTCCATCATCTTGGAATGGCCAAGGAATAAAAGCTATAAAACCGTAATGATCCGCTGGTTTTTCGCTCTGAACCTCACGGATCCAAACCAGATGCTCAAAACGTTCCTCAATGGTTTCTATATGTCCAAACATCATGGTTGCTGATGTCGGTAGGTTGATTTTATGTGCAGCACGCATCACATCCAGCCATTCTTGACCACCACATTTGCCTTTCGAGATCAATCGACGGACACGGTCGTTCAAGATTTCAGCACCGGCTCCCGGTAGAGAATCCAATCCGGATTCTTTGAGGGCGGTGAGTACTTCAATATGGCTCATGCCTTCTAATTTAGCGATATGCGCTATCTCAGGTGGGCCAAGGGAGTGTAACTTTAATGTAGGGTATAGCTCCTTCAATTGCTTGAACAGATTAGCATAGAAGGAAAGACCCAAATCCGGATGATGTCCACCTTGTAACAGCAATTGATCACCACCAAAACGGAAGGTTTCCTCAATCTTTTGCTTATAGGTTTCGATATCCGTGATATAGCTTTCTTCATGGCCTGGACGGCGGAAGAAATTACAGAATTTACAGTTGGCAATACACACATTGGTGGTATTGACATTCCGGTCGATCTGCCAGGTCACCTTGCCATGAGGCACCTGAATTTTGCGAAGCTCATTGGCAACAAACATCAAGTCTGCTGTTGCTGCTTCATGATATAGAAAGATTCCTTCTTCCTTGGTTAAGAAGTCGAAATTCAGCGCACGTTCTAATAAATTATTTACATTCATCACGAACAAAGATACGGAGCTTTTCATGAAATTTAATATATACTTAACACCTTTGCGTTAATTTATTGTTTATATTTAAACAACACTACAAATAAGCTCAAAGGAGGCAAAATGCGCGCAGAAACCATTCACATTGAACGTACTTACCCTATTTCTGCAGAGAAGTTATGGAAAGCATTGACGGACAAACAGACCATGAAAGATTGGTTTTTCGAAATCCCAAACTTCAGCACGGAAGAAGGGGCAGAATTTGAGTTTTACAAAAGCAATACCGGTGGCCAACAGCTACACCAATGCCAGGTCATTGAGACCAAGGCTCCAGAGATTTTTAAGTTCACCTGGCGACATCCAAAACAGAGTGAAGGCACTTCCATTATTACCTGGCGTTTAATCCCTCGTCGCGGCGCAACCACCTTGCACCTGACCCATGAAGGTTTGGAGAATTTTAAAGATGCGGGAGAGAATTTTTCGCAGGATAAGTTCGAATCAGGTTGGGAAAAATTACTGGGCGAATCCCTAAATAAATTTTTAGAAAGAAGATAATTCAATTTATTTGATACATTTACGTTCTATACTGAGGGTCTACTTAACCTTTGGTCTTAAACCTATATCGTATCATCTATGAAGAAAATATTCTCCAGCCTCTATGTTCAGGTCATCCTTGGAATTGTAATCGGTATTCTCTGCGGTATTTTTTACCCTGATTTTGCGGTCAAACTGAAACCTCTTGGTGATGGCTTTATCAAGCTCATCAAAATGGTTATTGCGCCATTGATTTTCAGTTCCATTGTAATCGGGATTGCCGGCATGCAGGATATCAAGAAGGTTGGTAAGATAGGCCTTAGTTCCTTGATCTATTTTGAGGTGATGACCACCATCGCCCTGATCATAGGATTGGTATTTGTCAATTGGATCCAACCAGGAACGGGGATGAACATTGATCCCGCAAGTTTAGACCCTGCCGCAGTATCCTCCTATGTAAAGCAATCAGAGGAACATAAGACCATAATGGACTTTATCATCAGCATTATCCCCCATAATGTTATTGCCGCTGTGGCATCTGATAACCTCTTGCAGGTCCTGGTTTTTGCGGTCTTGTTTGGTATTGGCTTGACTAAGATCGGAGAGAAGAATGCAGAGCCTGTACTGAACGTGCTGCAGTCTTTTCTGAAAGGGATCTTTGCGGTCATCAAAATGATCATGTACCTGGCACCGATCGGAGCCATGGGCGCCATTGGTTTTACGATAGGTAAATATGGGGTAGAGGCCCTTTCTTCCTTAGGTATGTTGATGATCAGTTTTTACCTCACCTGTATTGTCTTTATTGTATTTGTCATCGGTGCGGTATTGTATTTCTATGTCAAGGTGAATGTTTTTCAACTATTGAAGTACATCAAAGAGGAATTATTGATCGTATTAGGTACATCTTCCTCCGAATCGGCACTTCCAGGACTTATGCAGAAATTAGAGGATGCGGGTTGTTCCAAGCCGATAGTAGGTCTGGTAATACCGACGGGTTATTCTTTCAATCTGGATGGTACATGTATCTATCTTACCATGGCGGCCGTATTTATATCCCAAGCGCTAAACATGCATTTAACTTTAGAACAGGAAATTACACTTTTATTGGTGCTTTTGCTCACTTCGAAAGGGGCGGCAGGCGTAACGGGAAGTGGATTTGTCACCTTGGCTGCCACCTTGCCAGTGGTTGGCCATGTTCCTGTGGAAGCGGTAGGATTGATCTTGGGGATTGATCGTTTTATGAGCGAGGCAAGAGCATTAACGAATATCATAGGCAATGCCGCAGCTACGTTGGTGGTTGCCAAATACGAGAAAGGATTGGATGAGGCCATGTTGCATGAAAAATTGGGAGGCGGACAGGTAGAAAATGCATAGTAGGTCAAACATTTTAACAAAAAAATGCTTATTCCATACAGAATAGGCATTTTTTTATGGATTTAAAATCGAATGAACCTTTTTGGTTAATAAAAAATGGATTGTTGCAATCCTATCCTTCCCTAAGGGAAGATATCAGCTGTGATGTATTGGTAGTTGGATCGGGAATTACCGGTAGTCTCATCGCCCATCAATGTATAGCCGATGGTTATGATACGGTGGTCATCGATAAACGGGAAATTGTTAATGGAAGCTCTTCAGCAACCACTTCCATGTTACAATACGAAATCGATGTTCCCCTTTTTGAATTGAAAGGGATGATTGGTGAAGAAGCTGCACAGGAATGTTATAAAGCCTGTGGAGAATCGATCCTAAACCTGCAGGAGATTGCTAAAAAGATAAATTCCAAAGCTGGATTTAAACGAAAGAAATCCTTGTATTATGCCAGCCGAATGGCCGATGTACCAGGATTGAAAAAGGAATTTGAAGCCCGTAAGGAAGCCGGTTTTAAGGTTAAATGGTTGGATGAAGAAGAGATTAACAAACAATATGAAATCTTCCAATGCCATGGAGGAATCCTTTCCGATCTAGGGGGAAGTGTGGATGCCTTTTATCTGGCGCATGAACTATTGCAGTATAATGTGAAGAAAGGCCTACGGGTTTATGATAATAATGAATTAATAAAAGTAACTTCCAAAAGAGGGTTTGAATTGGCGGAGATGGAAACAGGTTGCCATATCAAAGCCAAGAAGATCATCTATTGTGTGGGTTTTGAAAGTGCGACTATGATTCCTGAAAAGTTTGTGGATCTTTTAAGCACCTATGCGATCGTTTCCGAAGTAGACCATACCTTAAATAAAGCCTATAAAGACCTGTTGATTTGGAATACTTCCGATCCCTATCTGTACATGCGGACCACGGATGACGACCGTTTTTTAATTGGGGGAGAGGATGAGGAATTTCATGACCCGATCAAACGGGATGAGGTGATCGAAAAGAAATCGGATAAACTTTACAAGTCGTTTAAGAAGATTTTTGTGGGCAGGGAATTCTATCCGGATTTTCGTTGGGCCGGAACTTTTGGTTCGACCAAAGATGGCCTTCCTTACATTGGGGAGCATCCTAAATTTAAGAATTCCTATTTTGTGCTGGGATTTGGCGGAAACGGGATTACCTTTTCGGTTACCGGAATGGAAATGGTATCGGATTGGATGAAAGGAAAAGAACATCCTTTATCGACCTATTTTGCCTTTGGAAGGTAGTCAAAGAAAAAAAAATCTAAGAACAAGACAAAATCAAAAGAGGTTGACTAATTCTAGCCAACCTCTTTCTCTAAAAAGTTATCTTTTTTTCTTTCTTAAAGCTCATCACTAAAAGTAAAAATAGAAATAACCTTTTCTTTATATACATAACGATGTAAATATCCAGTTATTGTGCAATTGTATATTTTTTTTCAATTAATTTATTTCTGTTAGCTTGAATTGTTCTTTTAATTGCTTCGGAATAGGAAAAGCCATACTAGACCAATCCATTTTAAAACTCAGCGTATTTCCTTTTTTATCCTTTAGTTTCAGCTGGTCTCCAATGAATTCAGCTTCTTGAGCTTCTACACGTGCGAAAGTTTTGTAGCCATCATCTTCTTTGAATGCCAATTCAAAATGATCATCTACTTTGTTTGCTTTCCAATAGGGGGCTTTATTTCCCGAGGACATCATAGGTGAAGCAAAAAAATCGGCATGGGAAAGTCCGATATCATCATTTGGATATTTTGACTGTAGGTAATTGAACAGGATGTCTTCTACCGATCGATCTTTGATGGCGATCGTTTGGAGGACTTTTAGGTTACTATCTAGCACCCTTAAACTATCCTGATCCTTAACAGCAGCGACATCAAAAGATTCATCGTAATAGAAATGCCAAGGTACTAATCCTTCGGTCCTTTTTCTTTCTACAATATTGATTTCCATCTCTTTAACAGGTTCGTTTTTTGGCGTTTTATGAAGATTATAAAGGCTGAAAATACTGTTTGGTTCATTTCCCGAGAACCGGTAATTTTCATCCACCTTGATTTTTGAGACAAGTGGCATACTCCTTTCATTTTTGAAAATATAAAGGTAGGATAGTGTTATTGGACGTTCATATTTTGGTTCAGGGATAATGGTTGGAACTTTGCTTGCCGATGCTTTGCTTTTTCGCTTTTTCACTTCTGGAGTTTTTGGAAAGATGGTTTCCGATCCTATCGCATATAAATAATCCTTATTGAGCATAAAGACCCTTGGCAAATGCTGTTTTCGAATTGCTAAAGGCATTTCTAACTTTTCACCCGTTTTCTGGCTATAGAGATAGAACTTCCCTTTATCTTCAACATTAGCATAATATTGGTTTTCCAGAAATATGCTATTTGCGATAAATTCATCAAAGGTTTTCTGCTCACCGGACTCTAAGTTGACCAATACATTTTTCTTTTCTTTCGTGTCAAAAAGGATCTGGTTTTCCAAGTCTTCACTACTGCGAATGAAATTGCCGGTGATAACCTGTGTCCCTGTTTTATCTGACAGACCATACTGGTCATTGTAACGGTATAAAAAGAATTTTTGCTGTGCAAAAAGCAAACAAGGAAGGAGAAAAACCAAGGTTAATGATCTTTTAAGCATGTTTTGAAAATCTGTTGTTTGTATGATAGATACAATATAACAACAAAAGAGGTTGATTCACATCAACCTCTTTCTAAAAAAATTACTTTACTCTTTGCATTATGGCCCATTGCCATAATAAAACATTAAAATAATCCTTCTTTTAATACTATAACGTTGGCTGTATGAATTTATTATCTGAACGCTTCTTTTTTTTGCGAAGACATGAAAAGATAATTAGGTGAATGTCATATAATTTTTAATTGATTAAACCGTTTGAGAATATGTATGTCATAGAGGAAAATGGATAAAGAAAAAATGAAAAAAAACTATTTTGGTAAGGCGTTATTATTGTTCAATACTTTCAAGAACAGAAAGTTGACCAACGAGGAAATTGATCTTGCTGAAGATAAAGCGCAACATTTACAAGGACGAACCAATGAGTTCAAATTGTTGATAGCTATGGTCAAGGATACGTTCGCTGGCCGATATAAAATGAATAAATGGAACTTATCGGTCATCGTTGCCACCATTATTTACGTGGTATCGCCATTGGATGCTGTTCCAGATCTTATACCGATTTTAGGTTGGTTGGATGATGCATCGATCGTCGGATTTGCCATTTCAAAATTGGCTGATGAGATCGATCGTTACAGAAAATTTAAGAAATCCAATGCAATAGGTATAGAAATTGCTGAATAGAGATTATGTTTTACATGTGAAAGCCGGTTCAATAGAAATATTGGCCGGTTTTCTTGTTTTTATTTAAGTTTGTGCGGTTATTTGTAAGCATGAACCTAAATTCATGAACATGTTTAAACCTACATATTGTCTTGTTTTCACCATAGGATTTCTTGTTTTTTGTTTAAAAACCAGTTTTGCACAAGAAAAAAATTTGGCCGATCAAATAACACAGATCTTTACTTCAGCCTATCCAAGTGGAACTAATCCTGGAGCTGTTGTTTCCATAAATTTTAAGGGTTTTCAGTTTATTAAATCCTCCGGTGTCTCTCATCTAGAGACTCCCAACCGAATAGATGCTAAAACCAATTTTAGAATGGCATCTGTGAGCAAGCAATTTACAGCTAAAGCTATCCATGAATTAATAAAGGCTGATAAATTAACCTTGGATACCCAAATTTCCACTTTCTTTCCAAACTTAATGGGAAAAGTCGGCGAAATAAAAGTTCAGCATCTATTGAACCACAGTTCCGGGATCGCGGATTATGAAAGCCTCATGGGCGATCAGATTAAACAACCGTTAAGTGATGCAGATGTCCTTCGCATTATCGAGCCTTCAGAAACCTTATTTTTTGAACCGGGAAGCAGGTTTAGATATAGCAATACAGCTTATTGTTTGCTCGCGTTAATTGTTGAACAACTAACTGGAGAAAGTTACGCCAATACCATGAAAACCATGTTTTTTGATCCTTTCAGCATGAAAAATTCCCTCCTGTATGATGTGAATCGAAAAATCCCCAATAGGGCATATGGTTATCATCCACAAAAAGACAGGTTTATTTTTGCGGATCAAAGTTTAACGAGTTCTACTTTAGGAGATGGTGGGGTATACACTTCAGCAAGCGATTATCAGAAATGGTTGAAAAATCTTACAAAAGAAATGAAAGGTTTAAACGTGGAAGAGGACTATCTCAATAGGTTGAACAGTATGCCCGTTAAAGGACCAATAACGTATTCCTATGGCTGGTTCCGAGGCTTGGATTCAACTAATGAACCGATATGGTTTCATTCAGGAGAAAGTACCGGATTTCATAACATCGTGCTATTCTATCCAAAGACAGGCGAACATGTGCTATTATTCAGCAATAGGGATGATCTTTTGATCGCTGAGGTATTTGATAAGATCATGAAAACTTTAGGTATAGCTGTTCAAGGTATTGATAATCAACCGTTATTTACCTGGTTGAGTAATGTATATGCTAATCAAATTCCTTAACATCTTTGATCTTAAAACTATTTTCTTCCTTGGCCAATACAATTTCACGATGGTAATCGGTCTGGTAATCACAATCGGATATGACTGATTTTAAGGTAATGCTTTCCGCATCCTCATGTAATACATCACAAGTGGATAGGGTAATGCTGCCATAATCTTGACCCGATATTAAAAAACCTACACCAATTCCTGCCAATTTGGTATCATAGTCTTTCGAATATTTCGCATGGAATTCCGATTCGGTTAAACTACCATCCAGGTCCAAATCAACATTAGTCGCATCCATTTTATACTCATAATAAGCTGGTGTACATAAATTGGCCATGGCATTCATGTCGCCCTTTTTAAAAAATCCTTCTACATTTTCTTTCAACCATACACAGGCAGAAGCATTATCGATGGCCTTTGCCGTACTATCATTGACTGCTACAACGGAATCCTTCAAAGAATTTTCAGTGTTATTTTTGGCATTCTGACAGGCGGAAAGTCCAATGATCATCAGGGCGTAAAGGATCTTTTTCATGTTGGTAAGATTAATTTAACATTAAACGCAGATGCTGCCCGAATGTTTTACCATAATAAAACTCCTCCTAAACTATTATGGGTTAGGAGGAGTTTTGATTGGCGATGTTATTGTTTTTCTAAGATTTCTTTCAGGTTGGAAAGTCCAGCATCAAAATCCTTGTTCATATCAAAAAATAAAGACATGATATTGAAGGGGTAGGGCATTTTCCCATCAATTTCCCAAATGACTTTCGTGCTTGTGGAATCGATTGGCGTGGTAGACATAAATGATTTATTGGCATCTCCGGTACCATTAAAGAATAAATCCATATCGATGCGTTTTCCTTCATCTAATTTGGTCAGTACCTGTTTCCCATCACCTACTTTTTTACTTTTCCAGGTATAGGTAAAACCTACGGTTCCATCTTCACCCTCATAATGTCTTTCGATATTGGGGTCCTGTCTTGACCAATTATCATAATTACCCTGATTCCGCATCAATTTCACATAATCATAAACCTCTTGGTTAGGTTTTTTGATGACAATCTCACTTCCTGCATGGAAATCCTTCGGAAGAATGGCAGCCACAATAAGTACGATGACCACTAGGCCGAGTACAATAAATAATAGATACTTTAAAAATTTCATGTTGTTTTGGATTGGTTTTATGAATTGAATTAATTATTCGTTTGCTAATTGCAACATTTTATTTATGGTATTTAAGTTTCTACCCGTCGCATTCACTTTTAATTTTTTTTCGAAGAAATTATTATTTAGTTTACTGTTTGACATACCATTTGGTAAGTAAAAGTAAAGGAGATCTTCATTTAAATGGTATTCTTCAGGGCTAATGTCCAAAGCTTCCAATGCATCGATATTTTCTTTTTTGGGCGTATCATCCAAGAAGGTAAAAAACAATTTATTGCCTTCCATTTCTCTTTTAATAGGATTGTTGGCAAGTGCTTTTTTAACCTGATCTATGGTTAATACAAAACAAGATATTTCGAGTTGAAAATGCTTCTTTAAAAGTTGGTTGAAATTAGTTTTTAACTCTTTCGCCGAAAGATTACTCTTCAGAAAAACATTACCACTTTGGATATAGGTCTTTACATCCTGATATCCTTCCTTTACGAGCAAAGCCTTTAAATCTGCCATTTTGATCAGGTTTTTTCCGGAAACATTTACTGCTCTTAGAAATATGATAAATGAATTCATGGGCTAATAATAAGGAATTTTTAGGGACAGATTTATCAAACTTTAAATTAAAGATAATGATTTAAACCTAATGCCGTATATATTAAGCGTTTATCAAATTATCGATTTCAATTTTTTTCATACCCATCAATGCTCGGTTAGCTTGGGGATTTTTGGCTAAGATCTCGGAAATCTGTTTTGGAACGACCTGCCAGCTCAGACCAAATTGGTCTTTACACCAACCACATTGACTTTCCTGTCCCTTTTCCGTGATCTTATTCCAATAATAGTCTATCTCTTCTTGGTCTTTACAGGGGATAGTTAATGAAACCCCCTCGGTAAAACTAAAATCTTGAGGATGTCCAGAGTCCATTGCAGCCAGCGTATACCCATTTGCTTTAAACTGTGCGTGCATCACCTGACCTTTGAATTCCCCTTCAGGATATTCCAAAACACCCTGCGATTCAAAATCAGGGAACAATTCTCCATAAAATGCCAATGCTTCCTTGCATCTTCCCTGTTGTTTTTCACAGAACATGAGGGTAGGTATGATTTTCTGTTGGTTTACATCGGCTAGTTTGCCCAGATAAAGCTGCCAGCTTACGCCATATTGGTCTTCTACCCAAGCATATAGTTCGCTGAAGGGATAGCTGTCCAAAGGCATCATTATTTTTCCTTTTTGGCTCAATTTTTCCCATACTGCTATTAATTCCTCTTTAGTCTCAAAAACATGCATAAAGGAAATAGAGGAATTTGGTTTGAACATAGGACCGCCATTGATTCCTATAAACTTTAATCCACGAATAGATCCTTCAACCACAATGTCATCCGCTTTTTCGATTGCTGTTTCTGGGAAAGTTTGGCTGTAAAATTCGAATGCCTCTTTGGCGTTATGATCAAACCAAATGGCAGGGATAATGTTGTTTTTCATGATGTTTTCCTTTCTTTTTTGTTGGAGTTGGGCCAAGAGAATAATTTCGTAGAGCATCGCTTAGGGATTTTTGAGGTCATTTTCCATGACCATTAGTCGAAGACCTGCATAATCTGTTACATGCAATATTTTAGGGGCAGCAACATTTTTCTCCAGATGACTTTCGATTTTATTGGCTTGAAAATATCCCAAGGCTTGGTTTAGGTCATTGGTTTCAAGCAATAATTTTATAGATGATTCTTTGATATCAGGGGAGGAGCATATTTCCAAATGAAGGTTGCCGTTCAGAAATATGGTCTTTTTACTATTAATGTCCATGAAATCTCCATCAATTTCATCAAACAATAGGAGGTCCCTATAAAAATGCAATACATTTTCATATTGTTCCATAGGAACCTCCATCAAGATTTTATTAATCGTTTTAAATGTTAGATTCTTCATGTAAGTAATGAAGCAGGGGGATATTATCCCATTTTTTTGTTTCCTTCGAAATGAACCATCCAGGAGATGCCAAATTTATCTTGGAAAGAAGAATATAATTCCGCGAAAAATGTTTCTGCCAGATCCATTTCTATGTTTTGCGCATCTTTGGCCAATGCCGTATGTAACGCTTTAGCCTCTTCAGCACTTTCAGCATCCAGCATGATGTAAGTGGAATTGCCAAAGGTTGCTTTTGGACTAAAAGCTTCATAGGTATCCGACCCCATGATCATGGTGCTATCATTGATCTTGATGGCAGTATGCATGATCAGATCCTTGGCATCATCTGGTAATGCGGGCATATTTGGGTCTGCAGGCATATCGCCATAGCGGTAGGTTCCTACTGATTCTGTTTTGAATACTTGCTGATAGAAATCGAAAGCCTCTTTACAATTTCCATTAAAATTTAAATAAGCATGAATCTTTGCCATAATGTTTTTTTTATGTGGTTTCTAAATGTTTAATCAAAGATAGGAGGGGTTTTGACAACCCTTTGTCAACAGGGTTTTTAAAAGCCTTCTTTTAGTAAGGCATCGAGATTGGACTGCCCCATTTCATAGCCTTCTTTAAAACCCATTTCTAAAAGCTGATTCATTGCATCCTCATTTTCAAACGTGCATATATTGGTTACCAAGGTTCCATTATCCTTTTCTTCAAAGGAGGTATTCCAATTCGATTGGGGAAAGGAGGTATTGATGTGTCCTTGCTCATCCGTAAAGGCATCCGTTCCTGAGAAGGATTCTTGGGGGTTGATGGTATTGTATTTAAAGATGGACCAATGGGTTTCGTTTTCTGGACCTTTCATGGCATATAGCCAGGTTCCTCCAGGAACAAAGTCTTGGTACTTCGTTTCGCATTTCCATGGTTTCGGCGCCCACCATAAATCTAGTATTTCAGCATCTGTATATGCTCGCCAGACTTGTGCTAAGCTTCCGTTGTAACTGCGCTTGATGGTCAATTGATTTCCTTGAATATCAAATTGATAGAAATGTTGATCTTCCATGGTATATGATTTTTTGTTAGTACTAAGTTACGGGGCTTAAAACAAAAAGAACTTGCCATACGACAAGTTCTTTTTTTATTTTCTGGATTTCATTGCTGGTATTTTTTTGATTCTATCGTCCTCCATCAACCTTTTGTATTCATCCGTATTTGGATCTAATAATTTAATCTTACCTTCAGCATTGTGGTATATAGCCCAACCATAGGTTTTTGCCAATGGAGAGGTTCGAAGACAGGCTTGTCCTTTGGAATAAAAATTTGTTCGTTCGGTTTCCAATTCCTGCTCGATAAAATCTTTTCGGATGGCATGGACGTTAAATATAAGGTCATCGGAGGTCATATCCCCCGAGTTTTCCATCAGCATATCATATTGCAGATTAGCCACGGTTAATTTCCCTTCTTTTGCCGGAGGAGCAATTGCTTCTTTTGTCTTGCAATCTTCCGCTACGGTGATCAGGGTATTGTAGTAGTTCGTGCTGTGCTGTTTCATTTTTTGGAATTTAGGAATCTGGATATGTTTGTTTAGTAAATTTAACAGATTCCTCCATCAAATGTTTTAAGGCATCTATATGTAGATCACTTAATTTTTTCACATAGATACAGGCTTTTCCCATCTTATATTTTCCCAGTCCATCCAATAAATGCGCTTGTTCCTCACTTCCCGAATATACATAAAGGGAAATAGCCGCTTTTCGCGGAGAGAAGCCCAATAGTGGGGCATCACCTTCATGGCCTGAGGCATATTTATAATGGTAATTTCCAAAACCGATGATGGATGGGCCGAACATTCTTGCTTTTTCTCCTGTGGTTTCTTCCATCAATCGAATCAGTTCATAGCTGTCTTCCCTTTTCTGTTGGTTATCGACCTGCTCAATGAAAGCGATGACATCCTCATCGGTATAATGCGTTTTTAGTTTTGCCATTTGACTTCGCCTAATTACTGCATATTGCCGATTCCGAATACCGCGCCTGCCGGGTCTTCAATAATGACATAATTGTAGGTACCATCTGGTTTTTTGCTTTCATGGATCAATTTTGCACCCAAATCCAAAGCAGTTTTCAACCGTTCCTCCACATCCTCTGCATAAATGTACATGATCCATTGGGGTGGGAGGTTATTGTTCTTTCCGCGCTTATGACAGATTCCGCCGGCCGCATTTTCTGAATCAACCAACATGGCATAGTCGTTATACTCGCCGTCATCATCACGCATGGCCACCGGAAATTCCTGCCATCCGGCTACCTCCTTATAAAATTCCTTTAAGGAATCTGCTTTGTTTGTTGTAAGGTCTGCCCATACAATCTGTCCTAATTTAAATTTGGGTGCTTCCATATTCTCTATTTATTTTCGACATAATCCTTGAAGCTGTTCAGGATAGCCTGCCAGCCTTCTCGCTGCATGTCCACCGGATTTGTTCCCTCTGCATCGAATAAAACATCCACAAGAGTTTGGCCGTTTGATTCCGAAAACCTAACATCAGCCGTCCGCTCATCCCCCAAAACATAGGAAAGGGAATTATATGGTGTTACCTCTGTATAAGTGCCTTCAAAATCAAATTCAAAACTTCCGTCTTTCGCGGCCATTTTGTTCTTGAACTTTCCGCCAACTCGTAGATCGTTTTCCGAAGAAGGACAATGCCAATCTGGAGATGCTTGATTCCAATTTACGATATCTTCCGGATTATTATACGCTTCCCAAACTTTTTTTAATGGTGCATTGATTGCGGATTGTACTTTTACTTTTTGAGTTTCCATGTTGTTTCTAAATTGATTAACCGAAATTATTCATTATTATTTCAAGTTCACTTGCCTTAAGGCAAGAATTTTTATTGGTATATTCGTTTTTAGAATCAACACAAAACTTATGAAAGACAAACTAACAGCCCGAGCAGCCTTGCAAATTCAAAGACCGGTAGAAGATGTATTCGATGCCATCATCAAGGCCGATAAGATGAGCAAATATTTCATAGAGAGTTCCACCGGAAATCTGGATTCCGACGTGACGGTAGAATGGAAATTCCCTGAATTTGACGATGTTTTTCCAGTAACTGGGAAATTGATCAAATCCAATGAATACATTTCTTTCGATTGGAGTGGCGGAGCAGAAGGAATGCTTGTGGAGATATTTTTGGAAGAGTTGAGCGATGATTCCACTGTAGTCCGTGTAAAGGAAAGTTTTATGGAGAAGGATGATGATGGAATCAAACAGGCCATAGGACAGACAGAAGGTTGGGCAAATTTCTTGGCCTGCATGAAGGCAAGTTTAGAATATGGGATCAATTTGCGCAATGGTGCCTTTGATTTTATGAAAACTAATGAGCAGTAAAATGGCGACAGCAACATTCTCTACCATCGATGAATACATTGCTACCTTTGACGGTGAACAGCAATCCATCTTGAAACATATTCGGCAAATCATTAAAAACGTCGCACCAAAAGAAGCCAAGGAAACCATTAATTATGGAATGCCGACTTTTCGATACAATGGAAATCTGATCCATTTTGCGATGTTCAAACAACACTTGGGATTATATCCAGGTACAGCTGCCATTTCCCATTTTGCGGATGATTTGAAAGGCTTTAAAACTTCAAAGGGAGCCATTCAGATTCCTTTGGGAAAAGAGCTACCAAAGTCGTTAATTGAAAAGATGGTACAATACAATGTAGACCAATTGAAAGATAAGGAAGGACCTAAATGGGATACCCATCGAACGCGCTGGACGGAATGTGAAGAATTAATGACGCGATTGATCGAACAAACTAAGACTCCATTGGTTAAAACATTTAAATGGGGAACGGATGTGTATACTTTTCAGGGGAAAAATGTAATTGCCTGGGGTGGCTTTAAAGATTTTTTCTCTTTATGGTTCTATAATGGTGTTTTTTTGGCCGATAAGAAGAAGGTTTTGGTAACTGCCTCTGAAGGGAAGACCAAATCTTTGCGGCAATGGCGATTTACGGATGTCAAGGATATGGATGAAAAAATGATCCTGGATTATATCGAGGAATCTGTGCAGACTATTAGGGATGGTAAAGAGATTAAGCCAGAGAAAAGTCCTGTTCGGGAATTAACAGGTCTACTAAAAGAAGAAATGGAAAAAGATAGTGCATTTAATAATGCCTTCGAAAAGTTAACGCCTGGGAAGAAGAAAGAATATATGGAACATATTGATGAGGCGAAGCAGGAGAAAACAAAAATAAGTCGACTAGAAAAAATCAAACCTTTGGTTCTCGCAGGCAAAGGTTTACATGATAAATACAAAAGCTAATGGATAATGCAGTTAAGGTTGGATTTATAGGTTTGGGCAATATGGGTCATCCTATGGCCAAAAACCTGGAGAAAGCAGGAGTGGACCTCTATGTATACAACCGAACCTTAGAAAAGGCAAAAGATTTTGAGGAACATAGTACAGTTTGTGAAGATATTTCTGACCTGGTCAAACAAACTGATATCATATTTACGATGTTAACCAATGATGATGCGGTACATGCTGTTTATGAAAATATATTACGTGGTACCGTCGAAGGAAAATTATTTGTAGACATGAGTACGATATCCGAAGAAGCTTCTACGGCTATTGCATCTACACTTTTGGCGAAAGGAGGATCTTTTATCGATGCTCCAGTAGCAGGAAGTACACTGCCCGCCAAGGAAGGAACGTTGATATTCATGATAGGTGGAACGCAAGAGGACAAAGAAAGGATTAATCCTTACCTGAGTCTTATGGGAAAGGAAGTTAAGGATTTGGGTTTTAATGGGGCAGGAATTGCGGCTAAGCTTTGTATCAACTATTACCTGTCTATTTTATACCAAGGCATGGCAGAGACCGTTCTATTGGCAGAGAAGTTGGGGATTTCCCGTACGGATATGATGGATATCATCAACCAGAGTGCTAGTGGGAGCGGGGCAACTAAAGTGAAGACAAAATCGATCATTGATGATTCTTTTCCAGCGGCATTTTCCCTGGATCTGATGTTAAAGGATGTCAAATTAGCCATAGCAGCAGGTGCTGATCTTCCATTTACGAAGGTTTTGAAAGATACCTATCAATCAGCACATGATGAGGGCTATGGGGAGCAGGATGTGATGTCTGTTTTGACTTATATAAAAAAGAAAGTAAATGTTAATTAAAAAGATATACTTATGAAAGTTTTGGGTTCTATTATTCTATTCAGTTTGATCTTTGGATCGATGGCGAAAGGCCAAGGCCTTAAAGAGGTTATTTATCAGGAAAAAGATCAAAAATTATCGGGTCTGATTTCGAGCAATGCCGGAAAATCCTTACCTGCGGTCTTAATATTACCGGCGTGGAAAGGAATTGATCAAGAAGCGAAAGATGCAGCACTTGACCTGGAAAAGGAAGGCTACTTGGTATTGATCGCTGATATCTATGGGGTAGGCAATACGCCGAAGGACAATGCGGAGGCTGGTAAACAATCCACAATCTTTAAAAGGGATTTTGCGACCTATCAGAAGCGTATACAGGCGGGCATGGATGAACTGAAAAAGCAAGGCGCGACTAAAATAGCGGTAATAGGCTATTGTTTTGGCGGTTCAGGTGCTCTGGAAGCTGCTCGAGGAGGATTGAACGTGGAAGGTGCGGTGAGTATTCATGGAGGGCTAGCAAAAGATCCAAGTCGGGAGATGCAGCCAGTGAAGACCAAGGTTTTGGTTTTGCATCCAGCGGATGATGCATCCGTTTCGAAAGCCGATTATGATGGTTTTGTGAAAGAAATGGATGATGCTAAGGCAGATTGGCAAATCATAACCTATGCGAATTCCAAACATACCTTTACTAATCCAGAATCGCCAGATTACAATGAGATCATGGCGAAAAGAGCCTGGAAACATACGAAAATGTTCTTGGACGAAGTTTTAAAATAAGGTTTTAATTGAACGTATAAGAAGAAGGCTATTTAATAATAGCCTTTTTTTCTTTTATTCTTTTTTCGGGGAGATATGCAAATATATAATATAGCCATCTGTATAAAAATTAAGAATAGAATCCAATCGATGGTTAGTGGAAGAATATTCTTATTAATATAGTTGGTAAATAAGCATGAGACTGGAAAAAAACAGCTCCAAATAAATAGTGTTCTCATGATGTTTTTGTTAATAATTTATAGTTTCTATTATATCATCTAATATAAATAAAATATATTTCATATTAATATATAAATTATAATAATCATGTGATTTCCTTCATGTTGATAGTTGTTTTCATGAAAAAAATATTACCCTCATTTTTTTTGGTAAAAAAGGACTATCTTTCTTTCATGAGTTCTAGAAGAGATTTTCTGAAAAAAGCATCCCTGTTTGCGGGCGCTACAGCGTTAACCAATGTTATTCCTGAATCTATTCAAAAGGCATTGGCCATTGAGGCAGCCCCCGGCTCTACCTATCTTGATGCTGAGCATATTGTGTTTTTGATGCAGGAAAACCGATCGTTCGATCATTGCTTTGGTATGCTTAAAGGTGTTCGTGGATTCAATGACCCGAGGACTTATCGAGGGCCTGATCGTGTACCCGTATGGCATCAAACGATGGATGGCGAAAAAAGTTATGGTCCATTCCATCTGGATATTGAAAATACCCAAGTGACCTGGATGGGCGATCTTCCTCATAGTTGGCGGGATATGGTCATGGCTCGCAATAATGGTAAAATGGATAAATGGCTTCTCGCCAAAAGACCAGGAAATCAAAAATATAGGCATATCCCTTTAACAATGGGTTATTATGAGCGAAAGGATATTCCTTTTTATTATGCTTTTGCAGATGCCTTTACAGTATGTGACCAACATTTCTGTTCTTCTTTAACTGGAACGAGTGCCAATAGATCTTATTTCTGGACTGGTACAGTTCGCGAAAACCCACGGGATCCCAATTCGGTGGCTCATGTGGATAATGGACAGATCAATTACCGAGACCTTACTTGGAAGACTTATCCGGAACGACTTCAAGAGGCCGGTATTTCTTGGAAGGTCTATCAGAATGAACTCAGCCTTCCGGTGGGATTAACTGGGGAAGAAGAAGACTGGTTGGCTAATTTTACCGATAATAACCTCGAATTTCATAAACAGTACCAAGTAAAATTCCATCCCGCTTATCAAGCCTATGCCAAACGTCGGATCACGGAGATCGAGCATGAACTGACCGTTGCGAGATATGCTTCCCAAGAAGCTTATCAGAAAGTTGTTGACCGCTTGAATAATTTCAAAAAAGATGTGGAACAATTTTCCGCGTCGAATTTTGCGAAGCTTTCCAAGGTCGAGCAGGAAATACATGAACGGGCATTTACAACGAATACGAATGATCCGGATTACCATAAATTAGAAAAAATAAGCTATACAGCCAATGGAAAGACCGTTGATGTTCAAGTGCCCAAAGGGGATATCTTCCATCAGTTCAGAAAAGATGTTCAGGATAACAAATTGCCGGCTGTTTCCTGGCTAACGGCGCCATGCCGTTTCTCCGACCATCCGAGTTCGCCATGGTACGGAGCCTGGTATGTATCAGAAACCTTGGATATTCTGACCTCCAATCCGGAGGTATGGAAGAAAACCATTTTTGTATTGACCTACGATGAGAATGATGGGTATTTTGATCATGCCATGCCATTCGTTCCACCATTGAGTAATAAACCGGAAACAGGAAGGGTGGCTAAGGGTGTGGATACGCAGGATGAGTATGTTACAGTGGAGCAGGAACGGATCCGGACAAACAATCCGGAGGCAAGTTTGGAAAGTCCGATTGGACTGGGCTATAGGGTTCCTATGGTTATTGCATCGCCTTGGTCAAAAGGGGGATGGGTGAATTCGGAGGTTTTTGATCATACTTCCAGCCTGCAGTTCATGGAACATTTCTTTGCCAAGAAAACAGGTAAAAAGGTATTGGAAACTAATATCAGTGCCTGGCGAAGGCTGGTATGTGGGGATCTGACCTCTGCTTTCAGACCTATTCCGGAATTGAAAAAACCTGCCATAGACTTTGTGGATCGGAATGCCTATTTAGGACGGATACATGCAGCTAAGGATAAGCAGTTACCAGGGAATTTTGTAGAACAGGATTATAAGTCGATTATAAGGGAATTTCAGCTTGATGGGGTTAAGCATTATGGGTTGGGCACTCAGGAGAAAGGGACTAAATTGGCTAATGCCATCCCCTATGACCTGGATGTAAATCTTCAGGTAGACCTTAGTAAGCAACGCTTAACGATGTTTTTTGAGCTTGCCGGGAAATTAAAAGCCAACAAAAAGATCGGTGTTCCATTGATCGTGACCAATCATACGGTTTACAGGGAGCAGGGAAATTCTTTTCAAGCCTGGAATTTTGCGGTAAAAGCTGGAGAGCAGATGAGCTATAGCTGGGATATGCAGGATTTTCTGGATGGAAGGGTAAGTTTCACGGTGTATGGACCAAACGGATATTTCCGAGAGTTTAAATTGGAATTAAATAAGCTTATACCTAGGATTATAGGTTATCAAGGGAAGGGACAAGTCTGGCATTTGAAGGTTGATGGTGTAAAAGAGGATTTCTTGATCAAGGACTTGGCTTATGGCATGAAAGATACTTTGCATAAGGCAGGGAGAACTAAGGTTTATTCCTTTGATCTGCAGGATAGCCATGGCTGGTATGATTTCTTAGTCCGCCCGATTTCCAATGAACAAATTACTTATAGGTTTGCGGGGCATGTTGATCATGGGAAAAGCAGCCGTACCGATCCTTTAATGGGGAGTTAATCGGTTGAATTGTATTTTACTAGTTTGTTGAATGATTCAGAAAATTCTTTTAATTTAATTATAGTTTTCTCATCATTAATTTCCCCACTGGTATTTACTTTACCTTTTACGCCTGAAATTAGTAATGTAGTTTCCGGATTAAAATTTGTCATTAATGTTTTCATTATCAATTGCAATTCTTCGTGGCCTTTTTCTCCATTTGCTGAGGCCGTGATAATTCCAATTGGCTTTTCCGAAAATACGGTAGTAGAAACACACCACTCTAATACATTTTTTAATCCACTGGGAATGCTAAAAATATATTCGGGCGTACAAAATAAAATTCCATCCGCATTTTCAATATATTTTCTAAATTCTACAATTTCTTTTGGTGTATTTATAATTGACCGTTCAGGATCAAAATGAGGTAAATATTTTAGATCATTATAAATTATATATTTAAAGGATTCCTTATTTAATTGAATTAAATTATTAATAATTTTTTGATTTGATGAGTTTTCACTTGCACTTCCATTTATAACAAAAATATTCCTCATTGTTTTCTTTTAAATAGGTTGATATTTGAATACAATTAGACCTTATACAGACTAAAACATCCGTAATCAGTCCGAACACCTAGATATTCATTGACGAACTTTAACTGGCAGTTTTTGACAATATAGTCCAAGCGGAAGCTATTCAATAATTTCTTGGCTTTAAAATCAAAAACATGTACATTATTTCGTTGTGATAATACCAATTTGGATTGATCAGCATTAAGACAGAACCTGCTCACTTCCTTGCTGTATTCAGGGATTTCTAGGCCAGGGATTGTAATTTGTTGATTATTTATTAGGTCGAAATAAAGCATTCCCCAACTACCATATTGTTCTTGGGCGAGAAGAAGGTCTCCGGATTCAGTAAATTCCATTTTTTCGATCATTTGAAAATCTCCTTTCAAGTGTGCTATTAAATCGCCGTAATCTGCATGAAGGATCGATATTTCTCCAGGTTTATTATGGAATGCAATCTTTTTTCCATCGGGAGATACTACACCAGCAAATGGCGTGTTGCCCTTAATGGTTACTGTCGAATAAGCTTGATCAAAAACTGGGTTATTATCATTGTCCAATGATTTCAATTGTCCGAAACTTGCAAATACTGTTCGATTTGTTCCAACAGAAATAAAGCTGCTTGGGTCTGATTTATTAGCTCCTAAATTCTCAAACTCCTGAGATTCGAGATCGTATGCATATATGAAATGATCGAGGTCGAGGTACAAGGTTTGGTTGCCCTCTTGATAGGCTATTTCCCAAGCTAATTGCTTCGGTAATGGAATGCTTTGAAGTAGGTTTCCTTGCCCATCAATCAATAATAACTGATCTTTCCATATATTCGCTTCCACGACATTCTGATAAACAAATATCCCTTTATCTGTTCCCTGGAAGGATAAACTTCCCGTATACCCACCACCTACATAATAGTGTAAACGGGGTTCGCCAATGTTTGGGTTATCATTCCTTAATACATATCCCTTTTTCAAAGCCTCCCATTCTTTCTTTAGAAAGTTTTTCTGTACCTCCTGCTCGTTCGGGAATTCCTTCTCGGTTCGTTTTAATTTATCAGGTTTTCCGGATTCTGAAATCAAGGTGTTTCCGTAGGTTGAAAGACGGATTATCTTTCCATCTTCGTGGTTTATCAGCTCGTGTACTAGGTTCTCCATAGATATCAGGTATTTGAGGTATAACGTAAATAAATTAAGAATAATTGTAATGATTTGATTATATCATCTTTTTTCTAACAAAAGCCGATTAAATTTGGTTATTACCTTATAAACGCGCATCTATGGCTGAACATAAAACAGAAATCAAAGAATATTTCACGCAACCCATTGATGATCTATTGAAAAAATTCCATGTTGATCAACAGGTTGGCTTAAAATCAGAACAGGTAGAAAAGCTACGTTCAGAATATGGTACAAATGCTTTAAAGGAAAAAGAGAAAAGATCCATATTCGCCATGTTCATTTCCCAATTGAATGATGCGTTGATCTATGTGCTGTTTGCTGCGGTTATCATCACCTTTGTGATGGGTGAATATACCGATGCGATCATTATCTTGATCGTCATTATCATTAATGCTTCCCTTGGTGTCTTTCAGGAATTAAAGGCGAATAATGCGATTGCGGCCTTACAGAAATTGAGCAACCCAAAAGCCATTGTGAAAAGGAACGGGGAGCAATTGGAATTACCTGCGGAAGAATTGGTCCCTGGTGATATTGTCATTTTAGAGGCTGGCCGCTATGTGCCGGCGGATCTCCGGTTGTTGGAGAATGCGAATTTAAAAGTCGATGAATCATCCTTGACCGGAGAATCTGTTCCAGTGGAAAAGGATCTTGATGCCGAGATAAAGGCGGATTATACCGCTATTGGGGATCGTTTGAACATGTCGTTTATGTCGAGCTTGGTTACTTTCGGGCGTGGGACAGGGATAGTCGTTGCAACTGGAAACCAGACCGAAGTTGGAAAGATAGCGAATTACCTAGCGGAGGAGAACAATAGCAAAACCCCATTGGAAATCCGTTTGAACCATCTTGGAAAGACATTGGGAAAATTGGCTGTTGGTATCTGTGTGCTGATTTTTGTGATTTCCTATTTTCAAGGTCGAGATCTTACGGAAATGTTCCTGACTTCCGTTTCTTTAGCGGTTGCTTCCATTCCTGAAGGCTTGGCGGCTATTGTGGCTATTGTTCTTTCGATCGGCGTCACTAAAATGGCGAAACAAAAGGCCATTATCAAAAAACTTCCTGCTGTTGAAACCCTAGGGTCAGTTAATATTGTCTGTTCGGATAAGACGGGGACCTTGACCCAGAATAAGATGACCGTCAAGGAGCTTTTTACTTTTGGGGACAAATTGATTGATGTGGATAGTGAGGATCCGATCCTTCCTGAGGAGCAACTGTTGGTGGAAGGGATGTTCTTGGCCTCCGATGCGACGTTGGATGGGGAGAAGAAAACAGGAGATCCAACAGAGGTGGCCTTATTGGCCTTGGCTGATTCCTGGTCGATCGATCGGAAAGAGATCCATAAACAACAAGAACGGGTGGATGAATTGGCTTTCGATTCGGATCGGAAAATGATGTCGACCTTGCATACGAAGGAAGGTGAGTGGGTGTTATATGCGAAAGGGGCGGTTGATAATTTGATCTTGAAATGTGATCGGGTGATGGAACATGGCGAGATCATCCCTTTTACCGATGCGCATAAGGAATTGGTCGATAAAGCGGTCGATGATATGTCGCATAAAGCATTACGGACCTTGGGATTTGCTTTTAAACCTGTAAAATCTAAAATTTCTCCGGAAGAATTTGAGGAGGATCTGGTATTTGTTGGTGTGGTCGGTATGATCGATCCCCCACGGGAAGAGGTCAAGGATTCCATTCAATCGGCCAAAGAAGCAGGTATTGAAACGATCATGATCACTGGAGACCATAAGCAGACAGCATTTGCCATCGCAAAGGAATTGGGGATTGCGGAGGAGGAAAAACAGGTGGTTACAGGAAAGGAAATCAATTCCTTGTCTGTGGAGGATCTATCCTCGAAGATATCCGATTATAAAGTGTTTGCAAGGGTATCGCCGGAGCATAAGGTCAATATTGTGAAAGCCTTTCAGGCGAATGGAAATATTGTTTCCATGACTGGGGATGGAGTAAATGATGCGCCATCTTTGAATATGGCGGATATTGGTGTGGCGATGGGGATCACGGGGACTGATGTGGCTAAGAATTCTGCGGATATGATATTGGCGGATGATAATTTTTCGACGATTATTTCGGCGATTGAGCAGGGGAGGAATATCTATAATAATATCAAGAAGTCGGTTATATTTTTATTGTCGAGCAATGTGGGAGAGGTTTTGGCGATGTTGGTGGCGATTATTTCCGGAATGCCGATCCCTTTGTTGGCCACGCAGTTGTTATGGATCAATCTGATTACAGATACGCTGCCGGCTGTTGCCTTGGGCATGGATCCTGGGGATAAATCAGTGATGGAGGAGAAACCGAGATCCATTAAAGAGAATTTTTTCTCGCATGGTGCAGGATGGCGGGTGATCTTGGGAGGTGTGCTGATTGGGATTTTAACGATTGTTGCTTTTGTGATCGGCTATTGGGAGCATGATTATTCTGTTTTTGATAAGCAGATTCCGGAGGATATCCATGATTATGCCCGAACCATGGCTTTTTTGACGATCATTGCGTGTCAGTTGTTTTATTCGTTGAGTTTTAGGCATGAGTATAAGTCTATTTTCCAAGTGGGCTTGTTCAGTAATAAGTACTTGATTTTGGCTATTTTGATGGGCTTTGGGTTGCAATTGATTTTACTGTTTATTCCAGTGTTGCGGGATTCTTTTAGGTTGCAATTGGTTAGTCCGAGGGATTGGGGGGTGGTTATTTTGCTGGGATTGGTTCCTTTGATATTAAATGAGGTTATCAAGGTTTTTCAAAGGATGGGAAGGAGATAGGGGTTAATGAAGTTATGGCCGTTGTCATCCTGAGCATCGGCCATTGTCATCCTGAGGATCGGCCTTTGTCATCCTGAGCATCGTCGAAGGATCTCCTGAGCATTGGGCATTGTCATCCTGAGCTTCAGCCTTTGTCATCCTGAGCATCGTCGAAGGATCTATACATATAAAAAAATCCATAAAGAATTCTATACCTTTATTTTATGAACATTAAACTTGAAAAGTTCAATCCTTTAGATTTTGATCTTTATTATTTGTTGGTCAGTGATATCCAGATCATGGCTATGGTTACTGAGCGTGGTTTAACCATCGAAGAAGCAAAATCTGATTTTGATGAAACCATAATAAATAATGAACTAAGAGAAGAATACGGAACGTTCAAAATTTTTGAGCAAGATTCTGGGACTTTCTTGGGTCTAGCCAAATTGGAAATAAAGAAATTGGATGATAAAGAAGCGGAATTAGGCTATTTGCTCTTGCCTGCGTATTGGGGTAGGGGGATTGCTAGTATGGTAAGTAGTATGTTGATTGAGGTAGCATTAAATGATCCTCAAATAGAAGTGTTAACAGCCATTATTGATCCTAAGAATCTTGCCTCAAGAAAAGTTTTGATCAAAAACCAGTTTGAATCCAGGGAGTTTAAGGATTTTGAAGGATTGCCGGGAGAAATATTGGAGCGCAAGTTGAAATATTAATTCTCTGCCCACAATCCCAGTTTATTTTCCCGCGCATATTTCTGTGCTTTCACAAAAAGCTCTTCAAACTTTACATTTGGTGCTACGGTCATTAGGATGCCATTTCCGGATTTAACAATTAATTCATTGACCATTTCTCCGTTTTCCAAATAAACGTATGCTAGGGTTCTATTAAATGGATCAAGTGAATCAACATCAAACTCCAACCTTACTTTTTGATCTTTCAGTAAAGCAGTTAAGAATTCTTTGGATTCCTTGCCATAAAATTGCTTTTTCTTCTTGAAGGCATTACGGCTTTCTGGAGCATCGATTCCGATAAAGCGGATTTTCAATCCTCCGGGTTGTAAATTGTCTATCCAGAAGGTATCTCCATCCACTACTTTTGTCACCTGATAATAAGTGTGTTTTTGAATTCCTTCTTGCTCATTAGATACAAATGCTAAGCCTTCAGATTGTACTTCTCGATGTTTAGAATATTCTGCACTCATTGAAGTACAGGAAATCATTATCTTTAACCCTAAACAGGCAATACAGGTGTAGTTAATAAGTCTTTTGATCATAGATAGTGCAAAATACAAAGATAAATCTTGGTATTAAGATTATTATATGGGAAACCTTAAAATGAGGATATTAATAAATATGAATAATGGGAGTTTTTTAGAACTAATCAATGATTTAATGCTTAAGATTAATCTTAACGTTTATTGTCTATTTTCTTGGGCTTGTTTCTATGCTCATACTTCAAAATATGTTTGAATTAGGGGTGTAATCGTGGTTTAAGTAGGCATAAAGCAGGGTTAAAGTATGGGGCAGGTATATAAACCATACATTTTACATACTTTTAGTATACTTTCAGTATGCTTTTACACCGAAGGGTTAATTTTTATAAAACATAACCTTAATATATTTTCGAAAATGGATTGGACCATAGGTATTAGCCTTGGAGCTGGTAAATAAATTGGAAAATTCGTGTAAAAAAAGAACGAGGCCAAACATCTGCATTTTTTTTGCTTAATCTTTGTCTCTTTTTGAAACTTACAAATTTAAATGTTTTTCAATTTTTTGTTAATAAATGCTTCTAGTTTCGATTTATCAGGGAGTTGTAGCTGGTATTTGCTTAAAAAAATATTTAAATCACCATTAGCAATAGAATATTCTACCAATGCTTTGTTCTGGTTGGTTAAGATCAAAATACCGACAGGCGGATTGTCATTACTTTCCTGGATATTCTTCTTTTAGATAAATTAGTGTGAGATTCATCCCATTCTTTTTTATTTGCTATCCACATTATATTTTGACGTTCAGGTTCAATCCCTCTTATATTCCACAACAGTTTGTAATTTCCAAAAAGCTAAAGTTTAGAATTTCAAACTTCTACAATTAGTTAATAAGGATTTTACCAAATATGGAGAATTTATCACTATCCATCAAGTGAAAAATCGCACAGATCCTAATCAATTGTTGAATAAGCGCCCCTTATAAAAACTTTACTGGATGGAAAATTACTTTATCAAAATTTGGTCCTTCCCCAATTATTTTTTGGGAATATTTATTACCATTAATATCTTGAAAATCCAACTTTATTATTTGTGAAAAAAGTTTCATTACAGAGTTATATTCTCTAAGACTTTCAAATTCTTCGGATATTTTCGGTGCTTTAGGTTTAACTTTTGCTCTTATTATTATTTCTTCTCCTATTTCCAAGTTCTCAAAAAATAATTGGCTGTCTTTTGTATGCCTTAAATCATAAATATTATACGTTGGAGAAAGATCAAACTTAAAGTTAGATTATATACTTCATTCTTATTAAATTGAATTGATAATGGGGAAAGTTCTTTTTTTTTTGAGTTAATTCGGTCAAATATCCAACTTTTATATCTGTCTTTAAGATTGGCATAGTTGCGATTCTCAGAGCTTTTGATTGGAGCTTGATCATCTTGTTTGTACGAAACAAGTTTACAATGAGAAAATATATTCCTATTATAGCTGCTGTCGCTTGAGCAATATTAGTCCAATCAGATAGTTTTAATTCGTTCATAATAAGTTA
This sequence comes from Sphingobacterium sp. CZ-2, assembly GCF_004526235.1. GTDB lineage: Bacteria > Bacteroidota > Bacteroidia > Sphingobacteriales > Sphingobacteriaceae > Sphingobacterium > Sphingobacterium tenebrionis. Next base: position 3,089,622 of record NZ_CP038159.1, read on the forward strand.
AAAACAACTTTATCAAATATGTAGGTTTTAACGTAACATCGCAAATGAATTGAATTGACCAATTCGCTAAATATAAAAAAGACAACAATATGTTTGAAATATCTTGACCTTAACCCTGTATCGAATAATAATTTAGTGTATTTACTTTTTTAACTCTATACGAAGATGTGATTATTTTCCCCAAATAACACCGAATTAGAATGTGTATGTTATTCTATTTTAATCATAATAAAACGCAGGGTTGCATTTTGGGTGTCAAAAATGTAGCCATTGATTTCGCTCGTGTAACCGCAACTCTAAGCACAAGTTTATCTTGCTCAATCCTTTTAACGTCTGGATTCACTATAGGATTGTATAGCTCTTCCCATATGATCACTTCATCAAATTCCTTTCCCTTAGATTTATGAAGGTTCATAACGAATATTCCTTTCAACGTTCTATTAGTCATAGCAAAGTGCTCCTGCGTTAAAGCTGCATCCACAAGTTTTGATGCCTCTGGATATGCTTGATAGTTCCGCCATTGATCTGATAGCCCTTCCGAAAGTACAGCTCCCTTATTCAACAATCTTAAAAATCGGGAATCCTCAAATACATTCTTTAAAACCTCATGTTTTGAATCTCTAAAAAGGTTTCTCACAGAGATCCAATCTTTCTCCGGAACGCCCGACAGAGATACTTTGCTCCGTTGATCTATAATGTTCATTATTTCTGCGATAAGCAATTTTCTTTTACTGCCCACAACTTTTTTCTCCGGCTTATAACCTTCAAGAAACTGCGCCTGCTGTATATCCTGTATACTAACTTTCGTACCTTTTCTCCCTTTAATGTGTTGGCACAATAAATTGATTAACCCAGCATGATCTTTCCTAGGATTCGGTTCTAAAACCTTAGCGATAATACCTGCAGACAATGATGGCCCTTCTGGATCAATTATAACTTCATGCGATAATCGATGTGAAGTAAGATAGGAGGACACTTTAAGGGTATCACTTTTCCTTTTAACCAATATAGCTAATGACCAATCGCCACCTTTACCAATGGTCTTCTTTCTGTTAAATGCTTGTTTTAAAGCATTTAATAAGGGTAGCTTTGGGTCTGACCTATAAAAATTATATGTAATCACCTTTACATTTTTATATTTTTTGCCCCTATTCATGCCTGTTAAAATATCGTCGCCAAATTGCACAATATCTAATCCTGTACTGCGATTATTTTCTAGTCCCAAGTCTAACCTATGACCACCAAAGTGACTGACGAATTCTGGAACGCGGGTTACTGAAGCACCGCGGAACTCGAAAATTCTCTGATTCAGGTCTGCTAACGCGATTATCTTGGAATACTTCCCCAGTTGCTTTATGATCTCCCATTCATGTGTATCAGTATCTTGAAATTCATCCACTATAATATATGGATATTTGCTGGATAGTTGTCTGCAAATTTTATCAGAACGGGAAAGCAATTCTGATACTAGTTCGCCAAAAAGATCAAAACATATGATTCCATTGTTATTTAAAAGGTCATACTTATACTTTTGTACTTCGGCATCGTTATTTATACCTGCAATGCTTGCAGAAAAATTTGGAGGAGTAATTAATCGAAAGAATCGATGTGTCCGTAGTAAATATCCATAGGATTGAATTAATGACCAGGTAAAACCGTGATATGTGTTAATCTCCAAATGATGCTTGTCATCCTTTGTAATAATATCATGTGCCTGCTCCTCTATTCTCGATATTGTTGCCCGGGCAAAACTTAGAAAAAGCACCTTCTGATGCATTTTCAGCAATCCGCTACGCGAAATCACTTGGGCTTTAAGAAGAGCCAAAGTAGTTTTTCCAGCGCCGGGACCACCCTCGACAAGGATATGTCCCGGATAATCTAACATATCTTGCCTGCGTTCGCATATTTTCATAACATGTGCGTTATAGAATGTCTAACGATTCTTTTATGTTGGCTAACGTCTTTCGTAGCGATTTTGGCACTTGTCTTGTTTCGTAACAAAGAGCAATCAATTCTGACGATCCACGGCCAGACTTTGATTTTTTAAAGTAGTTTAAAAGAGCCTTTTTTATTGATTCAATATCTTCTTCATTTTCTGCCAATTTTATGTGATTAGGCCATTCACCGTCAATTTGAAGTTGCTTATAGAATTGGGTTATAATAGCTTCATCGGTCTCTCTCAATAACATAGATTCGATACCTTTGAAGGGAATTTCGTACGCACGATCAACACTTTCGACAATTTTTTGCAATGCATCTTCAGTTTGCTTATCGAATACTGCAAAGACGATCTTTCCCTGCTTCCTGAAATAATCGCCGTATAGAGGAATAGAATTTTCTGACCCTGCATTAAAAATTGACACTCCCATCGCTTCAAGGGAACTATATTTAGTAGGTTGCAGTTCGCTTAGGCGTCTTGCTGCCGCAGGATATAAAATCATTTCTGTATCTCCTTCCGCAACTAATATCCTCTTTGCTAGCAAAGCCTCAGAAAATCCTGATCGGAATTGTGCGTTATAATTTTTGGGGCGTATATGCTTTGGAAAGGTCATGAATTCACTTTTTTGAACGCCCTTTTTATTTCTTGTCAGCAAAATGATTTGACTAGGTGAAAATTCTTCCAAGACGAAAGGTGAATGCGATGTGAAAATTGCTTGTGTAGATTTTTGCCGTATATGATGAATGATACGCTTTTGTGTATAGGGAGGAATAGCAATCTCTGGTTCTTCCATTGCAAAAATGACTGTTTTTTTCGCCTCAGCTATCATCGAGAGAAGTGCTAATACCATTGTATTTACTGTCCCTGTACCCTGGTGATGAAATGGCGCGTGGTAACCATCTTTACCCGTAGCAAGGAAAACCGTCAAGGTCTTCCTCAAATGTTCGCGTGTAAGATCTGAGACTCTTAGAATAGGAGCTTCACCCCAATCAGCAGGAACAAATTCTTTTAAAGCGCTTTGCACGTCAGATAAAACTTCTGAAATCCCTAAAGTTGGATCTGCAGCAACCTGCACTTTTCGAAGATCATCCAAAACACTTTCCCACATTTTGGGGCGAAGTTCTTTTATTCTTAAAATAATATCCAGCAGAGAACCCCGTTCCATACTCAATGCTCTCGATCCGGTACGCAGTGCCCGCAAATAAAGAAAACCACACTCGCGCTTATCCATCTTTGAAAATTTTGCAAAAGTTTCGTCAGCTCGTTGGGGAGAACAGAAATATGTTTCACCTTTAAAATCGTCTTCGTCCTCATCATAAGAACCAATGAATTTAACCCTTAATGCTGCGATAACATTTTCGTCGTCAACATCATCGATTTCACCTTCACTCAATAACATACAGTCCTTTTGATTCCAATATTCGATATTGTTATTAAACCTTCGTTTCTGCTCATCCTCGAGGTCAATCAACAATACTTCAATATTTATCTGAGGGGCTTGCTCTTCCGCTGTACACATATAAACACCATTGTAAAAATCATGCTCATCGATCACCGGCGTTCTATTGAGGCGGTCCGGACCTAGGACAAGGTCAATAGCTTCAAATACTGTTGACTTTCCAGCATTGTTATCACCTATTATTACACTGTGACCATTGAAGAAAATTTTAGAGGAGCTGATGCCCCTAAAATTTTGTATTTCGACGTAAGCTATTTTCATTTTTTACAACTGAGGGGATAATTCATTATTCAATTCGATTATATTCAATTTAGTGTTTTTCGTTTATTATGAGTTTATTATAACCTAAAAATACGTATTATCTCCATAACAATTTGCGGGAACCCGTAATTAACTATAATGAGGCGGAATCTTATTGTATTCCCATAATAATTTTGTGATTCCTCAGGTATCTCCAATAAATATTCATTAAACTTTTTTAATATTATAGCGAGGTGACAACTTGTCAATCAATGACTTTTTTATACTTCATTATTTCAAGATGAAGCGAACAAACAGAAAAGGAAGATCGGTCAAAATACTTCTAATAATGAGCAAAAAAAACACAAAATGTTGAAAATCAAGATAATTTCCTTGGATTTATAACTGAAATTAAGGTTGAGATAATCATTATGAGACAGTACATGGAAGCGATAGGATACATAAGAAAAAGCACTAAAGACCAATCCCCAAACTCAACCCCGTACCTTCCAGAATAGAACCCCGGCCTGGGCAAGGTCCGAACCCTCACTACGCAAAAAAGCTCCAATCTTGCGATTGAAGCTTTTTATGCGGAGAGTGAGGGATTCGAACCCCCGAACCTGTGACAGTTAACGGTTTTCAAGACCGCCGCATTCGACCACTCTGCCAACTCTCCGCGACAAAAGTACAAATTCTGACTTATTCTCCAAACAAAAAATGAAATTATTAATCCTATAATGTTCGATTTTGGCTTAATAGAGCTGATTTTTAGCTTATTAAAGAATGAAATATCTTTTTAATTTTTCCACAATTAAAGAAACCATAGCTAAAAATCAAACCAAGGCAACGCAATTATCGAAAATATGGTTATTAAACAAAAAAATATGTAATTGTGATGCAATCAGTTAAACATCTACTACCAAAAAAAAGACAATTTATTTTGCATTTAAACTGTAAAGAGCTACTTTTGCATTACAAAATCAGCGCCAATAGCTCAGCTGGATAGAGCAACGGTTTTCTAAACCGTAGGTCTTAGGTTCGAACCCTAATTGGCGTACTGCTTTTAAAGCCGGAATCTTTGATCCCGGCTTTTTTTATGCCAAATTTTGGTATCTTTCTAAAAGATCTCACAAAACACATAAAACCTATGATGTATTTCCTATATTATATTTCGTCCATTCTCCTGATCCTTATCTTTTTGTTTATTTCAGGATTACATATTTATTGGGCATTTGGAGGGAGTTGGGGGAGTTCAGCCGTATTCCCAACAAAGGACGATACCATCGAGCCTAAAATGCCTGGCCCCGTACCAACCCTTATAGTCGCACTCGGTCTTTTTGGTTTTGCACTGATCATACTTTTGAATATAATTGATCATAACCTTCCTTTATGGGTTGATAATATATGTAAATATGGTATTCTGGCAATCATCGGTATTTTCCTGCTTCGGGCGATTGGGGATTTCCGATATGTAGGGCTGTTTAAAAAATATAGAAAAACAAAATTTGGAATAAATGATAGCAAATATTACACACCACTTTGCTTGTTCATTGCATTTTTGGGGATCATATTATTTTACTCAAGCACGGTCGTTAAACTATATGAATTTATCAAAGAAGCTTTCTAAACATAATCTCTTAATCTCCTTATTTCAAAACAAGGTTTATAAAAACAATTCCTTAATAAGGATATAACATCCCATTGCCAACACAAACCATCCGAAAGCAGATTTAAGCTTATTTCCCTCAATTTTCTTAGATAGATAGATTCCAATAAAAATTCCAAGAACGGATAATCCGGAAAAAGTTAACAACATCCACCAATCAATAACTTCATTTCCCTGCAAAACTCCCATAAATCCCAACAATGAATTTGCTGCTATGATAAACAAGGAAGTTCCTACAGCTGTTTTCATTGGCATTTTAGCAAATAATAGCAATGCCGGAATAATCAAAAATCCACCTCCAGCACCTACTAATCCGGTTAACATACCTACTAAAGTACCTTGCAATAAGATCATGGGATAATTATAAACTATTTTTTCAGCGTCAGCATCTTGACAATGTGGGCAGGGACGAATCATCGATATCGAAGCGAATACCATTACGATCGCAAAGAGCACCATCAATGCAATGGGTTTGCTGAATTGAAAATTTCCAATGGTAAATAACACTTCTGGAATTAAAGGCAAAAGATAGGCCCGTGTCAAATAAACTACGGCTATGGATGGGATTCCAAAAACCAACACGGTTTTGAAGTCTACTTTTTTCTGAAGAGCTCGCTGTATCCCACCTGCCAAGGAAGTGGATCCGACCACAAATAAGGAATAAGCAGTAGCCAGAACAGGATTGACTCCCATAATATAAACCATAATTGGAACGGTCAGGATGGAGCCCCCGCTGCCGATCAACCCTAATGAAATCCCCACAAAAATTGCCAATACATATCCAATTATAATAGTCACCATTCGTTTATCAATTATATAAAAGACAAAATTATGCGACCGCCGACTGGAAAGAGGTAACAAATGTTACCTATATTTGCAATTAGAGAATATTGAAATGAAAACATTAAAAAATGATCCTCCTGAATGTACCGGTAATCTTTTGGCCATGCGCGATACCTTGGAAATTCTTGGTGGAAAATGGAAACTTTTGATACTACATTATTTAATGACCCGCGATAAGCAGGTGAATACCTTTAAAAAAATGCAGCGGGAGATCATCGGCATATCTGCTAAAATGTTGACCAAGGAATTAAAGGACCTGGAAGTAAATCACCTGGTATTACGTGAACAATTGGATACGCGGCCGGTTACCGTTCAATACTCTATTACCGAATATGGCCGAAGTACAAAGGAACTTATCGAGAATCTGGTGAACTGGGGAACTTCCCACCGGATCAAATTATTGCATGGAACACCATAAGTTTTAAATTTCTCGCCACTTAGACTATCGTTTTTCCAATCGGTAAAAATTTCTTTGGAATTTTTACCGAAAACTTACCTGTTTTTACCGAGAACTCCTCTCGATTAGCCTATTCTGCCTGCCTGCGCTTTATTTCTTGACCTACCTTTGAGATATCAAATAAGAAATAAAATATTTAAAAACATTAAAAACATAAAGCCATGACAACTCTAGTAAAAACTTTCGCATTAGCAGGATTATTATTAACTTCTTCCGTTAGCCTATTCGCTTCAGAAGGAAAAGCGCCTAAATCTTCCGAAAAGGAATTGAACAAATCAAACGTTGAAAATGTAGTTGATGCTTATATCAACGGAACAGTAAAAGGGGAGACCACTTACTTGAACCAACTATTCGACAACAGTTTTACCCAACGCACGCAATCAAACCCTACACAAGAGCCAATCGGAAAATCTGCCTACATCAAACACCTGAAAAATCTTGACGGTATTACTTACCAATGTGAGGTAGATTATCAGATGTTGGAAAAATCAGATAACTACAGTTTAGCAAAAGTAACCTTGGATTTCGAAAACTTTACCCGGACAGATTATGTTACCATGATCCAAGGTAAAAACGGATGGTCGGTGAAAGAAGTAAATTCCGTATTCAAAAACAAATAGTTTTTCTTCAAAATATCAAATCAAAAAGGCTTCCCATTTTAACGGGAAGCCTTTCTTTTTATATTACAGGTTGTATTTTATGCTTGATTACCTTTCCCAGAAGTAAGGAGGTTCAATACCCAATGCTCTCAAATAAACATAGCCCTGCGCCCGGTGGTGGATTTCATTCTCTAAGAAATACAACAGGTTGTTATTGTTTTGATCTCTATACTGACCAAATAGATTGAAGGTTTCATAGAATTCTTCATCCTTTATCTTTCCGTAAAGTTCATTGATCTTTTCCGTTTGCTCATCCCATAACTTCAACACCTCGTCTTTCGTGGAAACGGAGATGTCATGGTTGAATGGCTTGTCATCACGGTCAACCATGCCTTCCAATCCCGGAAGGGAAACAGTCAACATTTCTTTTAGCATTTCGCCGTAGGTACGCATCCCACCCAAACTAAAACGGAATAACTCTTCTGCCGGAAATTTTTCGATCGTTCTGCGAGTCAGGTTACGATGGCCTTGCCAATGTTTCAAAAACTCGTCTCTGTTTAAAAAAGTTGCTGTGCTCATAATGTTTGTATCTTTAATTCTTAACCAAAATTATGGGCGATAATGACAACCCTTTGTCAACAGAAAAAACAAAAACCAATTATTTTAAAATTCTTCCAACAGGGTAGAGGTTATGGCTATCCTCATAATAAGGACTCCGTTTATAGATCCATTCCAATTGCATGCGCGCACTCTCTGCTAATTTTTGATCCGCTTTCTTGGCCTTCTCAAACTCTTTTTTCAATTGAGGGTCTTTTTTCAATAGTTCAACAGCTTCTTCTTCAAAAATATAGGCCGAAAAATATTCCTTTTGGGATAGGATGGCATCAAAGAAATTCCAATTAAAATAGGAATCAATGGCTTGGGGTTCTAAGGTTTCGATGATGTACCTGTTTTTTTCCTGGTTGGTTTCAATACACCAATCACCTGCGTAAAAAGTACGCTGCATTTTTTTAGCACTAACCTCCACACTATGGTGAGGGTAATGCCCTTCGTATGGATTATTCTGGGTTTTGTAGGAATCGATATAGTACATTTCCACATCCATTAGGGTATCTCTTTCTAATGGATGCATCTGTACCCCATTTATCTGCAATAGATTGACCAAATGATCGTAACCCTGGGGTAGGATATAGGCCTTAGGCTTTTTGATCGTTATTGTTGGCTCGTATGTGGTAAAATAGGGAATGTTTTTCTTGAACGGTTTCTTGCGGTCATAATATAAACGCTCTAATCCACTTACTTGACTTGCCTTTTTACCGGATTCAAAACCTAAAAAGGTAATCGAATCAACTATGGCTGTATTGAGTTTCCAATTGATGGGAAATTCCTTTTGCTGTTTGACGGCCTCTTTGACCGATGATCTGATCGCATGTAGTTCCTGTCCATGTTTTCGGGTTTGCTCATAAAGAATATCCATCAAGTCGTAGGTCGACTTCACCCGATCGGCATAGGGTTTCCACATATGTGTTTCCGGCATGTAGCCAATGGTATGGTGCAAAGCCGCATATCCGGTGGAATATCTCGGGCTTTCCAAAAAAGATACAATCCCCGTTTCTGGGATTTCCCCTTGCGAATTGACATAAGGAATCATCGGGAATCCTCGTTCCTTCATTTTCGCATACATCACTTCCGTGAATTTTTCACGCATAAATGGTGCTAATTGGGGATGTAATTTATCTTTTTGGGTTTCGATAAGGGTCATGGTATACTGATAATCTGCACCATTGCTGGTATGGGTATCAAAAAACACATCTGGATCCCAAGTGTTGAAAATCTCCTGAAACACCCTCGAGTTTCGGGTATCTCCCTTTAGGAAATCTCTATTCAAATCATAATGTTGGGCAGATCCCCTGAATCCATATGCTTCTGGACCATTTTGGTTTACCCTGGATTCCCCTCGGTTCAACATCCCTGCAATATTATAGACCGGAATGACACAAAGGACCAGGTCTTTATCCAACCTCTTCTGTTTAAGGATGTCCCTGATGAACATCATGGAAGCATCAATTCCTTCCGGCTCGCCAGGATGGATGCCATTGTTGATCAACATCACAGTCTTTCCTTTTGCACGGATGCTTTTCGGGTCAAAATCGCCATCCGCAGAAAGTACGATCAATTGAATGGGTTTTCCTACATCGGATTTTCCATAATCAAGAATCTTCATGTCTTTCCTGCCAGAAGCTAATTGTTGGTAGTAAGGTAACAATTCCTCATAGGTACTGGTTATATTTTTACCTCCATGTTTCTCGAAAGGAGTCTGTTGGGCATTTAATTGTTGGTTGTTCATCGCCATTATTAATCCTAAACTCAATAAATAATATTTTATAGGTATGCTCATGCGGTTTCTGGTATTAGGAAAACAAAGCTACTTAATAATAATGAAACGAAATAGGGGCTACCGATTGCTCGATAGCCCCATTTTTAAGGTAAAAACCAGGAGGTATTAAAAGAATAGTCTTTTATTCTTCATGGTATTATGCTTTCCACCTTTTTCTTGCTGATCTAATAATTGTTTCAGTAGGCTCAATCCAAAAGAAACATATTTGGTAATCTTCAGCACTTTCTCCGGAAGTTTTACTGGTGCAGTTAAAATAGCCTGAACCATATCCGTAAATAGATTAATTAGTTTTTTCATTTTTGATTAATTAAACTGTTTTCTAATACGGTTACTTGACTTTTTTCAAATGAATGAATTGACTGTTGGACACCTCTCTTCTGTCTTCATCGCTGACGAATACCCATAAATTGATGTCTATTAGTCCCAAATCATCCTCCAACAAAAACCTTACGCTTTTATCCATGCGTTTAAATGGGGGAGGTGTAACGAATTTGTTGGTAGCTGGATCATAGAATACCAGATGTACGAGATCATCACCTCGTTTCTTCGGTTCTCCTGCAGGGGTTTCCCAGGTTAGTTGAAGGTTTTTATTGTTCGTTGCATCCCTTTCTACTTTCAATTTATGAAGGACATTTAATGATCCCTTGCTCAATTTGATTTTAGAAAGATCGAAATGTTTGATCAGTCCATCTCCAATCATATCAACCTGCATCAAGTTGGATATCGCTTCATTAAATGCTGTACGATCTGTTAATAAATGATCTTGATAACCCATATTGATGATGTTGGTGATGGGTTTCAAAAAGGAGATCGCTTTGGAAAACTTGAAACGGATAGCCGCTTGTTTCTCGGATGGAACGCGATTTACTTTTTTAGGTAAACTTTTGATGACGTCAATGCCTCTCCAAGTGCTACCAACGATGTTTCCGACCTTGCCGGAAAATCCGCCTAAAATACCTTTAAAAATTCTTGCCATGATTTTAATTTTTTTAATTTAATTTTACCATTGCGAGCATGCTTCGCTGTTAATTTTGATATCGATGGCTAAATTATCGTTGGGGAATTGCTGTTGGAAATTTTGAAAGTAATTGATAGTGAATGACTTGTATTGATAGGGTTTGAGTGCTTCGTAAAAAGAATAAAAAAATCAAATCATCTATATTATGAATCCCATTCTCAGAAACATCCTCGCAATTATTGTAGGTTTTGTAATCGGAAGTGCTGTAAACATGTTTTTTATAAGTATTTCTGCTTCAGTTATTCCTATTCCAGAAGGAGTCGATAATACCACGACAGAAGGCCTAAAAGCAGGGTTGCATCTTTTTGAACCCAAACATTTTCTATTTCCTTTCTTGGCGCATGCTTTAGGAACGTTGGTCGGTGCTTTCTTTGCCGCCTGGATTGCAGCAAGCAGAAAACTGCTCTTTGCCATGATTATCGGTTTTCTTTTTATCCTAGGTGGCTTTGTAACTATTTTGGTGCTGCCTTCCCCGATCTGGTTCACGATCGTAGATTTGCTATTCGCTTATTTTCCAATGGCTTGGATTGGTTACTTTTTAGCTCAAAAGAAGAATCAAAAGGTTATCAATAAATTTTAATCTGTTAAATAAATGTTAAAACACATATTTATTGTAACGTATGCAACTATTCTACCGTTATACCTTTGAATTAAAGAAATCTATACGATTTTCATAATTTAGGTTAATAATTGGTTAGTAAAGCCCTGAAGCTCCCCGCTTCAGGGCTTTCGTAATTTATTAAGGTCCTTAAGCTGTTAAAAATTGTTAATCCCTCATCCCAGGTATAACATTGGCTATATACTTGCGTTTATAATAGTGAAAAGCAAAAGAGTAATAGAGTAAAGTAATTTCATAATTTAGGTTAATAATTGGTTTGGTAGAAATCCTGAGGTCCCCACCTCAGGATTTTTTTGTGTATTATTGGTATCTTTGTTGTTTCATCAAACGATTTTATATAGATGTCGATAAAAATTGGAGTTATAGGTAGCGGAAGTTGGGCAACAGCCATGATCAAGATGCTGACCGATAACCAACAAGAAAAACAGATAAATTGGTGGGTTCGCCGGCAAGAGGATTTGGAGTATATTGAAACCTACCATCATAATCCATCCTATTTAAGCGCTGTTGAAATTAAATTGGACAAGATCGATCTTTTCCAAGAAGTTAAGGAGGTGTTTGAAAACTCTGATATCATCATTTTGAACACCCCGGCTGCGTATTTAGAAGATGCGCTTAAGGAATTATCCCCAAACGATTTTCAAAATAAGTTGGTGGTATCTGCCATTAAAGGAATTGTGCCTTCCATTAAAATGATCGTAGGCGAATTCTTGAACAGTAAATTTCAAGTTGCACTAGAGGATATCGTAGTCGTAGGAGGGCCTTGCCATGCCGAAGAAGTGTCTCTGGAAAAATTATCTTATTTGACCTTTGCTTCGAAAAACACGGCAAACTCTGCTGTTGTTGCACAATACTTCCAAACACACTATATTAAAACGGTTGTTTCCAACGATTTATTAGGTGTTGAATATGGGGCAGTACTTAAAAATATATATGCGTTAGCCTGTGGAATATGCCATGGTTTAGGATTTGGTGATAACTTCCAGGCAGTTTTGATTTCGAATGCCATTCGTGAAATGGAGCATTTTGTGAATGTTATTGATCCGCAAAAAAGAGAAATCAATCAATCTGCTTATTTAGGAGACCTTTTAGTGACCTCATATTCTCAATTCAGCAGAAATAGGACCTTCGGAAATATGATTGGAAAGGGCTATTCTGTGAAGTCTGCGCAATTGGAAATGAATATGGTGGCGGAAGGTTATTTTGCATCCGGCTGTATACAGGATATCATCCATGAACACCATTTGGAAATGCCGATCTGCAATACCGTTTACAATATTTTGTATAAGAACCAACCGGCAATATTAGAAGTGAAAAAATTGACCGAACAACTTACGTAATGATCACAAAAGAACAGATTGCTGAAAAATATAAAGAGATCCAGGAGGAGATTACCCAAGCCTTAGAAAAATTGGACGGAAAAGCTGTTTTCCAAGAAGAACTATGGGAAAGAGAAGGTGGAGGTGGGGGTAGGACCCGAATTATTCAACATGGAGATATCCTAGAAAAAGGAGGGGTTAATTTCTCTGCGGTACATGGGGAATTGCCTGCACCGATAAAGAAAGCTTTTGGCGTAGAGGAGGACCAGTTTTTTGCTACTGGAGTATCCATCGTAATCCATCCGAATAATCCTTGGGTACCTATTATCCATATGAATATCCGCTATTTCGAACTCAATGAAAACATCCGATGGTTCGGTGGAGGAATTGATTTAACGCCACACTATGTGATCGAAGAAGATGCTAAGGATTTTCATCAGGCATTGAAAGCGGTTTGTGATCAATATTCCGCTCAATTTTATGAGGAGTTCAAAACCTGGGCGGATAATTATTTCTATATTAAACACAGAAATGAAACCAGAGGGATTGGCGGAATATTCTATGATAAGTTAACTCCCGAAAAAGCTGGGGTTTCCATGGAGGAAATTTTTGATTTTTCTTGTGCTTTAGGTCGGTTGTTCCCAAAAATCTATACCGAAATCGTTAATAGAAATCACGATAAATCCTTTACCAAAGAAGAGAAAGACTGGCAACTGTTACGTCGGGGAAGATACGTAGAATTCAATCTCGTATATGATTCCGGGACAAAATTTGGTTTGGAAACCAATGGAAGGATTGAGTCTATCCTCATGAGCTTACCGGAACAGGCAAACTGGTTCTATAATTTTCAGGCCCAACCAGGTTCTAAAGAAGAGAAAACCCTTGGTCTATTAAAAAAGGGCATTAACTGGGTTGGATAAAAAAACATAAATGATAAAATACGAAAAGTTCGTTCTACCGAATGGATTGCGGGTCTTGGTACACGAAGATCCCCATAGTTCCATGGCATGCATGAATATCCTATATGATGTGGGTGCTCGGGATGAACAAGAAGACAAAACAGGGTTTGCCCATCTGTTCGAACACCTGATGTTCAGTGGGTCGGTTCATATCCCAAGTTATGATCAGCCATTACAACGGGTAGGAGGTGAGAATAATGCCTTTACCTCAAACGATATCACCAATTATTACATTACGCTACCTGCAAATAACCTCGAAACGGCCTTTTGGTTGGAGTCTGATCGGATGATGGGACTCGCTTTCAATGAACAGGGTTTGGAGGTGCAACGAAATGTGGTTATTGAAGAGTTTAAGCAACGCTATCTGAACCAGCCTTACGGCGATGTTTGGTTGAGACTTCGGGAATTAGCCTATCAGGTTCACCCTTACAAATGGGCAACCATAGGTAAGGAAATCAAGCATATTGAAGAGGCAAAAATGGAAGATGTGAAAGCATTTTTCAAGAAATTTTATGCGCCAAACAATGCTATCATGGCCATTACCGGAAATGTAAAGTTAGCGGAGGTTAAACAATTAACCGAAAAATGGTTCGGCGATATTCCAGCTACAGAACCCAATCTGCGAAATATTCCACAGGAGCCACGCCAATTAGCGCCCCGAAAACTGGAAGTGAATGCTGCCGTTCCGGTGGATGCTGTTTATTTGGCTTTCCATACGGTCGATCGTTTACATGATGATTATTACATCGCTGATTTGTTGACCGATGTGTTATCGCGTGGAACTTCCGCAAGGCTATACCGTCGGTTGGTGAAGGAACGGCATCTGTTTTCCGAAGTGAATGCCTATGTGCTGGGAAGTATAGATAATAACCTGATCGTAGTAGAAGGTAAGCCCCATGAGGCGGTGAGTACCGAGGAAGCGGAAAAGGCGCTTTGGCAGGAATTGGAAGCTTTATCTAATGAATCCATCTCGGAAGAGGAATTGACCAAAGTGAAGAACAAAGTAGAATCGACCATGCGTTTTGCAGAATTGTCCATTCTGGATAAGGCCATGAACCTTTCTTTTTATGAGCTTTTGGGAAATGCAGACCTTTATAATCAGGAAATAGAAAAATATATGCAGGTAAGCTGTACCGATATCCAGCGTTTTGCGAAGGAAACTTTTCGAAAAGAGAACTCATCTACGTTAATATATCATGCCCAAAAGAAAGGAGCATATGCTGAATAGATTTGATCCGCCAGCTTTGAAATCGATCGATGAGATCCAAATCGAAAAACCGGAATCATTGGTTTTTAAGAACGGACTGCAGGTGTTTCTTTTTCATGCACCCGAACAGGAGTTGTTGAAAGCAGAATTCGTTTTCAAGAACCTATTTGAAAAACCGGAGAATCCGACCAGGAATTCAGCCTTGAGTTCCATGTTGAAGGAAGGGACTATCAAATTGAGTTCAGCTGAGATTGCTTCGCAGATTGATTTTTATGGTGCTTATCTAGTGCCTGAATTTAGTTATGATCATAATGCATTAACGCTTTATACCCTCAACAAGCATGTACATTCGGTTTTACCGGTGGTGCATGAGGTGCTGACAGCCGCACAGATTCCTCAAAAAGAGTTGGATACCTACATCCGTAACAATAAGCAAAGTCTACAGATCTCCTTGGAGAAATCTGATTTTGTTGCGCGTAGGGCTTTTTATAATCAGCTTTTTGGGAATACCAGGTATGGTCGATCGGTAACCGAGGGAATATTGGATGGATTGACGCGTTCGGATCTTACCCAATTGTACAAAAAACAGATTCAACCTCAGAATGGTGTGTTGTTCTTATCCGGTAATATATCGGAGGAAACATTGGATCTTTTCCGCAATTATTTTGAAAACCAATGGGATGGAACGGAATCGTTGGAATATACCCCATTTCAGAGCGAAGGAAGTCAATTTTTAGATCTACAGGTTATCCAAAAACCGGATGCCATGCAGTCCAGTATTCGATTGGGAAAAGTTTCCATCCAACGGACGCATCCGGATTACCCCGCTCTTCAGTTTGTGAACACAATGTTTGGCGGATATTTTGGTTCTCGGTTGATGGGAAATATCCGAGAGGATAAGGGCTATACGTATAGTATCGGTTCCATGCTTGCCAATTTGAACCATGCCGGATTTTTAAGTATTTCTACGGATGTAGGAACGGAATATACCAAAGCTACACTTGCGGAGATACAAAAGGAGATCGAAAAGCTCCAACAGGAAAAGGCTTCAGAGAAAGAAATGGAATTGGTGCGGAATTATATGTTGGGGAGTATGTTGGGAAGCTTGGAATCTATTTTCTCGCACGTGGATAAGTTCAAGTCGGTATTCTTTTCGGGCTTGGATTTAGGATATTATCATAATTATACGGAGATAATTAAAGAAATAACTCCTGAACAGGTACAGGATCTTGCCCAACAATATCTGGGATTTGATGATATGTTAAAGGTCGTGGTAGGAGAGGTGAAGTAGGTTTTTCTTGTCATCCTGAGTGTATTGCATGTCATCCTGACTACTTTTTCTTGTCATCCTGAGCGAAGTCGAAGGATCTGTTCGTATACCACCTTACAGATCCTTCGACTCCGCTCAGGATGACATAAATGAATATCATCATGCCGATGATAAAACCATCAAAAAATATTAAAATCAAGATTTCATCAAATCCTGAATAGCAACCGATGCCAAGGCTCCACCAAATGCAGCTGGCAAATAAGACATCGTTCCATAGGCCGATTTCTTAAAATTACTTCCATCCGTATACAACAACGATTCCTTATCTGGAAGTTCAGTTGAAAAAACTACTTTCACGCCCTTCTTAATCCCATGTTTTTTCAGCTTCTTTCTAATATGCTGGGCCAACTTACAATTATACGTCTTTCCAATATCCGATATCTTCAATTTTGTAGGATCCAATTTCCCGCCAGCACCCATGGAACTCACAAATGGAATCTTAGCATCCAACGCCAAGCGGATAAAAAATAACTTCGGCGTGATACTATCAATCGCCTCCACACAATAATCAGGTTTCAGTTCTAATAGTCCGGGGATACTTTGCGGAAGGATGAATTCTTGGATAACATTCAATTCCAACTCGGGGTTAATGGCCAATAACCGTTCTTTCATGATCTGTGCTTTGGGCTCGCCATGATTGGTCGCCAATGCCGGCAATTGCCTGTTCCTATTGCTGGGATCTACCGTATCTGCGTCGATAATGGTCATTTTTCCAACACCAGAACGACATAAAAATTCGGCTGCAAACGAACCAACACCGCCTAAACCCAATACCATAACATGGGAATTTGCCAATTTCTCTAATGCTTCCCGACCAACCAATGCTTCGGTCCGGGAAAGCCAAGATAAATCCATCATGAATTATAAACTATAGTTAAAAACCTCCGTGAAATTTTTTGTAATCTGCTCTTCCAATTCTTTCTTGTCCACTTTTCGAGCGTGGCAAAAATAAGCATAAATATCGGAGATTTTAACCTGTTTATCGTCTGTTTCTAAGAATAAACGGTCTAAAGGGATGTTTTGTACAAGTTCTTCATGCTGCCCTTTTAAGATCAGGGGGCCTAGGGAAAGGTAATAACCATGGTGCAACAGGCTTTTAGCGAGTTCCCAATTCTTTGCGAAACCATGGAATACAACGGGAACATCGGTTTTTAAGCGCATCAAGGAGGTCAGTACCTCGGAATAGGACCGTACGCAATGAATCACCAAGGGTTTTTGAACTTCTATTGCCAATTCAATTTGCCGTTCAAAAGCCATTGTTTGTCGTTCAAGTGATGGCCCGTTCATTTTATCCAAGCCACATTCGCCTACAGCAATAACGCCCTCTTTGGCCACATAGATTTTTAGCGCTTCAAATTGTTTCTCGAAGTTTTCATCGATATACCAAGGATGAATGCCTGCACAACATGGGGTCTGCGTCAGGTAATCCTTCGAAACGATCACATTTGGAATTTCCAGATGCTTACTGTCTGCATAGGGATGATGGGTATGGATGTTGATATACACGAGATGTAAAATTAGGAATTAATCCTGATTAAGCTTCAATTTCCTCACAACGCTCAAATTCAAGGACCACGATGCCTGAGGTGGTATCGATCTTGAACCGTTTCCGACTATGATCCACATCAAAAGTCTTATCGATTTCCGGTACTACCTCCGATACTTCTAAGATTACCGGGTAGCCTTCATAAGGGATTTCTGAACGGGAATAATGGGTAACATGGTCAAATCGGAACTTTTTCTCCTGCGCATGGTCACCTAATTCACTATCTACCAATAGGGTCACCACTAGACTTTGTGTCATGGAATCCTCTTCTGTGCGAACGATTTCAGCGTCCAATAATGCATTAATGTCAATTGCCATAGCTGTTACCTATAAAGTTAAAACTAACGTTGCTGTATATGCAAATAACAGTTGAAGCCCAGTTTCTGTTTTATATATTAATTAAAACTGAAAACAAAATTCCGGTTCTTAAGATCCTGAATCACTTTTTTAAGCAATTCTTGTTTGGGATCCAAGGTAGATTTAACCTGAAACCTTTTTATAAATGGATGCTTTCCAGGAGTATTGTCCTGTGAATTTGATGTAGGCTGGTTTTTACGATTGAACATAAGCCATCTCCTTTTTTTGATTGTTTATACTGGTTATTGTCAGTCTATTTAGCATAGGAAGCTATCACTGACCTATTAAAGATAATGAAATTTTAAAAAAGGAATGCATATCTTCGTTACAAAATTCAAGCTTTGTTAAAAATCGCCCATCATACTGCATATATCCATCCATTGCCTGAGGGACATCGATTTCCAATGCTAAAATATGAATTGATCCCCGCCCAATTACTCCATGAAGGTGTAGTAAATAAGGAAAGTTTTTTTGAACCAGGACTCGTCGATCGGGAAACCGTCTATCTTGCACATGATAAAGCTTATGTGGATGATCTCCTGGATCTTCGATTGGACCCCAAGATGGTGAGGAGGATAGGATTCCCCATGTCCAAAAGTTTGGTGGATCGGGAGCTTTATCTGATTGATGGTACGATCAAGGCTTGCAAAGAAGCGTTTAAGTATGGGGTGGCTTTCAATACCGCAGGTGGCACCCATCACGCCGGAAAGGATTTTGGTGAAGGCTTTTGTTTGTTGAACGATCAGGCGGTTGCAGCGGCCTATCTATATGAACATAAATTGGCAAAGAAAATCCTGATCATTGATTTGGATGTACACCAGGGAAATGGAACAGCCCATATTTTCGAGGATCATCCGAATATCATCACTTTTTCCATCCATGGGGAGAAAAACTTCCCTTTTAAAAAAGAAAAATCCCATTTTGACCTTGCTTTATCCGATGGAATAGATGATATGGCCTATTTAGATATCTTGTTAAAAGCCTTGGAGAAGGTAATGGATTTTGCAGAACCTGATTTTGTATTCTATCAAGCTGGGGTAGATGTGCTGGCCACCGATAAACTAGGTAAATTTAATTTAAGTCCTACAGGATGCAAACAGCGCGATATGATGGTCTTCCAATGCTGTAAGGAAAGGGGTATTCCAGTAGAAGTAAGTATGGGGGGAGGTTATTCGCCCCAGATTAAGGATATTGTCAATGCACATGTGAACACCTACCGTAGTGCAATTGATGTTTTTGATTTATAAATTAGTATTATGTTTTTTCACCAAGACGCAAATTTTGAACATTTAATCATACATCATGTGGGAAATAAAGCCCAGGATGAATTTTATACCCTATCTGATAACGAGATTGACTTGCAATCTGATGAAGTTTTGACTGATCTTTTGATGCAATATTTCATGCGTCCCTTTGCCAAGGCAAATGAAGTCTATCGCTTTTACCATCCCAATGATGAATTGGAATTGAACGAACTGTATTATTTTTCGAAACAATGGTTCGATAAAAAGATTTCCTTTTTGGATTTTTCGCATGCCATCGCCAAGTTCTTATTTGAAGTAACCGAGCATCCAAAGATCAAGTCGGGAGAATTATATGTCGTAGCCTTAGATAATGTGCAGATGGAAGGCGAGGAGCATCAGGCCATCGGTATCTTTAAGTCAGAAAATAAGGAGGCATATTTGAAAGTGTTTCCGCAGCAGGATGGCCTGAACGTAAGCTATGAGCAACAGGCTATCAATATCAATAAATTGGATAAAGGGGTAGTAATCATTAATACAGAACAGGAAGAAGGCTATAAGGTGTTATGTCTTGACCAAACCAATGGATCTGAAGCGGTTTATTGGAAGGATGATTTTCTGAAGATCAAAACCCGTAATGATAATTTCCAACAGACTGGCAATTTGATGAAGGTTTATAAAAACTTTGTCAATGAGAAAATTGATGAGGTTTTTGATATGGATAAAGCGGATAAGATTGATTTGTTGAATCGATCCATGAATTACTTCAAATCCAAGGAAACCTTTGATGAACAGGAATTTAATGAGGAGGTAATCTCCAATCCAGAGGCCATCAGTTTATTCAAGGATTATAAGCAATCTTTTGAGGATGAATTTGAAACTCCTTTTCAATCCAATTTTGATATTGCAGGAAATGCTGTAAAGAAAATGGCAAGTAGTTATAAGTCTGTTTTGAAATTGGATAAGAACTTTCATATTTATGTGCATGGCAAAAGGGAATTGTTGGAAAAGGGATATGATGAGGATAAAGGAATGAATTATTATAAATTATACTTCGAAAACGAAGATTAAAACATGTGGAATAGGGCCATTAAGAATAGATTGATTTGGTTAACTGTATTGGTGTTGTTGACCATTGGGTTGAATGTGCTAATGGCTTTTCCTGAATGGATTGAAGTTAATTATAGTCGAACATTCTATCCGATTTTCAGTTACCTGCCAAAGTTTCTATTCTCTTGGATTCCTTTTAGTGTAGGCGATCTGTTTTATGCCGGGATTGTCGTTTTTCTCTTAGTGTTATTGGGGAAAAGTATTGTCAGCTTATTTAAAAAGAAATTCTCGGAAAGTTTGAAGGCATTTTTGACGCTTCTTGTTAGTTTGTTGGGAATATATGCATTTTTTAATATTTCTTGGGGCTTGAATTATTACCGTATTCCAGTCAGTAAACAGATGGGAATTGCAGTGGATACGGTACGTTTGGAAGATCATCTGACTGTACTGGAGGCTCATATAGAAACGGCTAATTTATTAAGGAGTGGATTGGATTGGAGGAATCAAGATAGATCGGGAATAAATCAGGACATAGAAGGGTTGATGCAGGATGATGTGGTTTTTCCGATGCTTTCGAATAGTCAAGTGAAGATTAAGAACCCTTTGTTCAATAGTTTTGCTTCTTATATGGGCGTATCGGGATATTTTAATCCTTTTACGCATGAGGCACATATTAATGGGGCGATGCCAATGGCGGGATATCCATTTACGGTAAGTCATGAATTGGCACATCAGATGGGGATTGGATTTGAGGATGAATGTAATTTTATTGCTTTTGTGAAATTAAAGGATCATCAGAATTCTTTTTACAGGTATGCAGCGTATTATGAAAGTGTGAGGTATTTGCTGAATTCGCTTTATTTGGTGGATAAGGGTTTGTTTGAACAGTATAAGGATAGACTGTCGGAGAAGGTGTTGGCAGACTTAAAAGAGGAGCAGGAGTATTGGAAAAGATATACTGGATGGATTTCCGATGTTTCTGGATTGTTTTATGATCAGTATTTAAAGCATAATAATCAAGCAGAGGGAATGGCGAGGTATGGGATGGTAAGTAGGTTGATTATTAATTATTCGGTGCGGGACTTGATTAGATAATAATCAATGCGAGGAGATACTACCGCGTCATTGCGAGGAACGAAGCAATCTTTCGATTAGTGAAAAGATTGCTTCGTCGTACCTCCTCGCAATGACGCAGAGCTCGCAATGACGCCCAACCCCATTTTTTATACCGAGAAACTTTCTCCGCAAGCGCAGGTTCTGGAAGCATTTGGATTATGAAATTCAAAACCCTTTCCATTCAACCCATCCGAATAATCCAATTCCGTTCCGGCTAAATACAAATACGATTTAATATCCAAACAAATCTTAACCCCATTATCCTCAAAAAACTGATCGCCTTTTTTCTCCTCATTATCAAAATGAAGCTTATAGGATAACCCAGAGCATCCTCCACTTTCTACCGCTACTCTCACAAAATAACTTGAATCATAATTCTCATCACTCATGATCTTTGCTACACGTTCTTTTGCTTTATCTGTTATGGTAACCATCTTTTAATCCTTTTTATAAAATACAAAGTTAATCAATTTATTAGTTCCTCCGATTTGGCATTCATCTTAAAATTGTCATATTGACCGAATAACAATAACCGATGAACAGTATTCAACAAACAGTAAAGGACGAAACCTACAATAATCCTTCCTTATACATCTGCCAGATAGGAGAGGAATTCCGAATACCATCCACCGCTTTTTTCAATTGTAAAATCGCTTCATCAATCTCTTCCAATTCATTATACCTACTGAAACTAAACCTTAAACTGCAATAAGCCTCCTCATCCGATAATCCCATCGCTTTCAACACATGAGATGGATCACGATCGCCCGAAACACAGGCTGAACCAGAAGAAATACAGATTTCTGGAACTTTCGTCATCAATTCTGAACCTCTGACATAGGTAAAATGCACATTGGATGTATTCGGCAAACGATCCGCTTCCTTACCATGGATATTAACCTCCGGAATTTCCTGCGCGATCTTTTCTTCAAAATAATCCCTAAGATTTCCCAAAGAATGAGCCTCCTGTGCCAAAAAGAGAGCTTCCCCCAAACCTACGATCTGCGGAACGGCATATGTCCCCCCACGGAAACCATGTTCTTGATTTCCACCAACAATCAACGCTGGAATCTGTATCGGTTTGCTTTTTCTTCTGACAAATAAAGCTCCCGAACCTTTTGGTCCATGAAATTTATGGGCACTCAAACAGAGGATATCGATCGGAACCTCCGCCAAATTCAACGGCAATTTTCCTATCCATTGCGTAGCATCACAAAAAAACAACACATCTTTCTTAGCACAGATCTCCGCAATTTCTAAAATCGGATGAAGTACACCAGTTTCATTATTTCCAGCCATCAGACAGACCAGGATCGTATCTTCCCGGATACTATTTTCCAATTCTTTTAAATCAATTAACCCATTCCCATCAGATCCCAAAAACTGAATTTCGGCACCTGACTTTTCAACAGCTGAACACGCGCTTAATACCGCTTTATGTTCCGTTCTACAAGTTATGATATGCTTACCTTTCTTTTGGTAGGCCTGAAAAACCCCTTTGATTACGGTATTAATAGCTTCGGTAGATCCACTGCAAAAGAATATCTCCTTGGCTTGACAGGAAAGTACTTCCGCAACCTGGTTTCTTGCTCGTTCTACTGCATGATTTGCCTGCCGACCTAATTTATGCTGTATACTGGATGCATTTCCATAGGATTCGCGCAGATAGGGTAACATCGAATCCAAAACCCGATCATCCAACTTTGTGGTCGCATTATTGTCAAAATATAATAATCCCATCTGATAAAGTTATTTAAAATATCCCCATACATCGCAAAAACGCTTATAATTTTTAATTTTGCGATTCAGATTAAATCACACTATATGAAAGTTGTAAATATTGAAGCAAGTTTAGAACGTTTAATTGATAATACCATCCAAGCAATACCATCGGTTTTGATCGGATTAGGTATCTTATTTCTTGGAAAATACATCATTCGCTTTATCTTAAAATTAATCGATAGAAGGTTTGAAAGAAGGAATGTGGACATGTCCATCCGTACCTTCATCAAAAGCATCGTTAAGATTTGTTTATATGTTTTTCTTTACCTTACAGCAGCAGGCGTAATGGGTATTCAAACCACTTCATTTGTGGCTGCCCTGGGTGCTTTTGGTCTAGCAGTTGGTATGGCTCTGCAAGGAAGTCTTTCTAATTTCGCGGGTGGGGTTTTGATTCTTTTATTTAGACCATTTGATGTAGGTGATTATATTTCAAGTGCTAATGGATCCTCTGGAACAGTGGAACGTATCGATTTATTGTACACCACATTAATTGACGATGATGGTATCCGGGTATTCAGTCCTAATGGTACGTTGGCCAACTCTGTTATCAAGAACTTTACAAAAATTGCGGCACGGAGAATGCAGTTTTCCTTGGTGATATCTTATGATACCAATATCAAACAGGCACGTGAAATGATCCTGCAGACGATTGCCAAAGAATCTCGCGTATTGGACAAGCCGAAGGCTGAAGTGTTAGTAGGGGACTTGAAAGAGTCTGGAATTACCTTAAATATCCGTTTATGGACAAAACGTGAAGATTATTGGGCAACCAAGAACGAATTAGGGGAAGAAATCAAGAATGTCTTAGAAAACCAAGCTGTGACATTCCCGATCAATACAGTGAAGATGTTAAAGGATGAATCGGGTGATAATCCTGTAATAGAGGCTTAATCCTTTGAAAGAAGTCTAATCCATCGAGTTCACCAACACAAAATATCGGTAAGCTACAACGGCCTGTTGTAGCTTACTTAATTTTGAGGGATCCTTCTTGCTATAACTCGGCAAGATTTTTTGATTAATACTGTTCAATATTTTAAAGAATCCTTTCTTCATGATGTTGTTTTTTTGCGGTTAGTGGACCAAATAATTAAGTCCTACAGCTAATAAAGCCCCAATTATCGGACCAATTACAGGAACCCAAGCATATCCTCCATCAAATCCCGCCTTGTTCCTGATCGGTAAAATAGCATGCATGATCCTTGGGCCTAAATCCCTCGCCGGATTGATCGCATATCCTGTAGTTCCCCCTAAGGAAAGACCGATGGCCCAAACCAAGAAAGCTACTGGAATTGCACCAATGGAACCTAATCCAATTACTTGATCATCCGAAAACTTAGCATCCTGAAAATGTAGGATCGTAAAGATCAATACAAATGTGCCAACAATCTCTGAAATCAGGTTGATAGGTTGGTTGCGGATGGCTGGGGCGGTACAGAATACCGCTTGTTTTGCTCCCGCATCTTCTGTTTCATCAAAATGGTTCTTGTACATCAACCAGACCACTAAAGCCCCCAACATCGCACCAATGAATTGTGCGGCGATATAAGATAGGGAAGTAGCAAGGTCCAATTTCCCCATCGCTAGGTTGGCGATCGTTACGGCACTGTTCAAATGGGCACCACTGTATGGTCCTGCGATATTGACGCCTACGAATACCGCCAATGCCCAAGCCGTCGAGATAACGATCCAACCACTGTTATTCCCCTTGGTCTTATTCAGTACCACATTCGCCACGACACCTCCTCCAAGGAGGATCATGACACCTGTTCCTATTAATTCTGCTAAAAATGGACTCATATTAGGTTTATTTGTTTTTCATTTAAGGATTATCTGACCAATATTTCACGGCATTTACCGCTCTATTCCAGGAAGCGATATGTTCTTTTAATTTGCTGGATTTTCTAGGGCTGATCCGTTTATCTTCTTTCCATAATTCTTCGAGTTCTTTCACATCTTTCCAGAATCCCACTGCTAGACCTGCCAAAAATGCTGCTCCCATCGCCGTAGTTTCTGTAATTTCAGGCTTCACCACGGTGCTGTTCAGGATATCTGCTTGGAATTGGATCAGGAAATTGTTCTGAGTGGCTCCGCCATCTACCCGGAGTTCCTTGATCTTGGTTTTGGAATCTGCCTCCATGGCCTTCAGGATATCATAGGTTTGATAAGCGATACTTTCCAATGCTGCTCGCGCAATATGGGCGTCGGAAGTACCTCTGGAAATACCAAATAGTGTTCCTCGCGCATTTGCGTCCCAGTGAGGTGCGCCCAATCCGGCAAATGCAGGAACCAGATAAACCCCATCCGTATCATCCACGCTCGTAGCCAATGCCTCGATATCACTTGATTTTTTGATGATCTTTAATTCGTCGCGAAGCCATTGTACCACAGCTCCTCCAATAAATACACTGCCCTCCAGTGCATACACAACATCTTTTCCTATTTTCCATCCGATCGTGGTCACCAATTTATTCTCTGATTTCACGGGCTTATTGCCCACATTCATCAATAAGAAACAGCCTGTACCATAGGTGTTCTTCGCCATCCCTTTTTTCAGGCACATCTGTCCGAATAGGGCTGCTTGCTGATCACCCGCAATACCCGCAATCGGAATGGATTTACTTCCCAATTCGGTGGATGTTTCTCCATAGATCTCGGATGAGCTTTTTACTTCAGGGAGGATAGAAGCTGGGATATCAAAAAGGGCCAATAAGTCCTTATCCCATTCCAAAGTATTGATATTATAAAGCATCGTGCGGGATGCATTGGAGACATCCGTTACATGCACCTTTCCATCGGTTAGATTCCAGATTAACCAACTGTCTACCGTTCCGAAAGCCAGTTCATTACGTTCCGCTAGCTTACGCGCTCCTTTAACATGGTCCAAGATCCATTTGATCTTAGTTGCTGAGAAATAAGAGTCGATCAATAATCCTGTTTTCTCCTGAACCTTTTCTAATTGCCCCTTTGCGATCAACTCTGCACAATAGTCTGCTGTCCTACGATCCTGCCAAACAATGGCATTATAAATGGGAACTCCCGTTCGTTTATTCCATACAATAGTGGTTTCCCGTTGGTTCGTAATACCGATCCCTTTGATGGATTCCAGTTTAGTTTTCGATTTGGCCAATACCTCCGTTAATACAGCCAATTGACTCGACCATATTTCCTGGGGATCATGTTCTACCCAGCCTGATTTTGGATAAATCTGCTGAAATTCCTTCTGGGAAATATCAACGATCTCTCCCTTTTTGTTAAAGAGAATGGCACGAGAACTCGTTGTTCCTTGGTCTAAGGAAATGATGTATTCTTTCATTATCGTAATTTATAAAAGGTTATATTATAATAAGTAACGGGAAGCTAGTTCCTCGTATTCTTTAACTTCTTTTTCCACCCAGTCTTCTGGTTTATTCAATTCCACAGCCATGATTTTTGCCACTCTTCTTGCCGCTTTTATGGAAGCTTTTGCATCCAATAGTAATAGCCGACATCTACGGGCTAAAAAGTCCTCCACTTTATGGATAAATTCATGTCTACAGGACCATACCACTTCCACCAACTGATAATCATAACCTGGTACAATTTCTTCCTTCCAAGCTGGATTTTCCTGGGCCAATAATTGAATGGCCGCATAATCCTTTCCATACAAACTCCAATGTCCATGATAACGATCTTTCGTAGCTCCATGTATAGGCATCTGTTTCGTTTTACATGGCACCGGGATCAAACCGGCTACTGCTATAGCCATATCAACAGTCTCTTCAGCCATTTTTCGGTAAGTGGTCCATTTACCGCCAGTTATGGTCACCAAATTAGAATCACTTTTTATCAGTTTATGGTCTCTGGATATTTCTTTGGTGCTTTCACCATCCTTTCCAGTAGGCGCTGCCAAAGGTCGTAGGCCGGCATAAATACTTAAGATATCCGCACGGGTTGGGGCAGGGCTTAGGTAATTTTTAGCCGTTTCCAGAATAAACTCAATCTCTTGATCCATTGGCCTAGGCTCAATCTCATGTTCATCGATGGGAATATCTGTCGTGCCCAATAGTACTTTTCCATGCCAAGGCACACCAAATAACACCCGACCATCCGAGGTTTCGGGTATCATTAAGGCGTCCTTGCCGTCTAAGAATTTCTGATCGATCACAATATGTGATCCCTGGCTTGGTCTAACTAGGTTTTTATGCGTAGGGGTATCCAATTTCAGGATATCATCCACGAAGATTCCGGTAGCATTGATGATCACCTTTCCTTTTGCTACAAATTCCTCACCCGTTTCCTGGTCTTTACAGATGACAGCGGATAATTTACCCTGTTCATCTTTTCGGAAATTTTTTGCTTCCACATAGTTTAGAACAGTGGCTCCATGCTCCACAGCTGTTTGGGCTAGGTTCACCGCCAATCGGGCATCATCAAATTGCCCGTCGTAATATAAGATTCCACCATGCAGATCTTTCTGTGCAATATGCGGTAATTTTTCTATCACCTCTTTTTTGGAAAGGGAAATGGAGTTCCCAACCCTTAAACTCCCTGCCAACCAATCGTAAAGCTTGAGTCCGATCAAATATTTTAATTTGCTGAAGGTAGAATAAACAGGAATAACAAAGGATTGTACTGTCGAAACATGCGGCGCATTCTTGAAGATACGACCTCTTTCCTTTAAGGCACCGATAACCAGTTTTATGTCTCCATTCGCTAAATATCGTACCCCACCATGGACCAATTTAGTACTCTTACTGGATGTCCCTTTGGCAAAATCATATTTCTCCAGCAGTAGGACCTTATATCCTCGGGTGGCTGCATCTACGGCAGTTCCAAGACCTGTGGCCCCACCTCCGATGATAATAATATCCCATTTTTCTGTTGTCCGAAGTCGGTTTAGTTGATCTTCTCTTGTTAGCACGGATTGCATTGATAAGTGTTTTAGCTAAAAATAGGGAATTTATTAGCTATTTGACAACTTTATTAAACTTATTTATTTTTTTTCTTTTTGTTTCGAAAGATAATTTAACCTTTTATTAGCTTTTTAAAGCTAATTGCTACTTCAGTTCTAAAATTTACCTATATTTAATTTTCTACTTATTAACTGAACAGGAATATGTCATACTTATATGAGTAATATTTTATTTACGCAAACGGTTGTGTTCTCTTTTTGAGGTAATTTACATCAATTATGGCGTAAAATAATATAGATTTGACCTGATTAAATAAGTGATTACTGAAAAGATTTTATAGAATTGTAAACTAAATCTACAATAAACGTTTTTATGAGCTAATATACTTGAAAGGCGGACTAAATTATGGAATCAGATCCTACCTTGCGTCCTTTCAAACCGTATATTTTTTCAATGGAACCATCAATATTATGAACGAAACAAAAAATTCTTCTAGAAGAGATTTCCTTAAGAAATCTCTAATCGGAGCTGCGGCATTCACTATTGTACCGCGCTTTGTATTGGGTAAGGGCCATCTGGCTCCAAGTGATCATTTGACCAAAGGTGTCATTGGGGTAGGTTCTATGGGCCGCGGACATTTTGGCTATGCAGGAACAAAAACTGTTGCCATTTGTGATGTGGATACCAGGCACTTGGCATTAGCGCAAAAAGCGCTTGGTGGTGGTATTAAGGAACACCACGACTTCCGTGATCTGATCAATAATCCAGAAGTAGATATTGTGCATATCGCAACTCCTCCACACTGGCACGGATTAATGGCCATGGAAGCTGCGCGTTCAGGAAAAGATATCTGGTGTGAAAAACCAATGACCAGAACAATTGGTGAAGGTAAAAAAGTGAAAGAAGCTGTAAAACAGCATGGAAATATTTTCCGTTTGAATACTTGGTTCCGTTTTGATGCCAATTTCTATGGCATGAATGTACCCGTTAAAAAGATCAAAAAATTAGTGGATACTGGTATGTTGGGTTGGCCTTTGAAAGTAACGATCAGTAAACACACCGGTTTTGACTGGAAATTTTATTGGGTAGGAAAGGAGAACCTTCCGGTTCAACAAGTTCCTAAAGAATTGGATTACGATATGTGGTTAGGTCCAGCGCCATACAAACCATACAGCACACACCGCGTTCATACGACTTTCCGTGGGTATTGGGATTATGATGGTGGCGGTCTTGGTGATATGGGACAACATTATTTAGATCCTGTTCAATATTTCCTAGGAAAAGACAACGAAAGCCCGATCAAAGTAGAGGTGGATGCTCCACAACAACATTCTGATGCTGTGGGAACTTGGCGAAAAATCACCTATACCTATGCTGATGGCTGCCAGATCATCCTAGATGGTGCCGGCACAGAAGAAGGCAAAGCTTATATTGAAGGACCTCAAGGTAAACTATACCGCGGATTCCAATCCGATATCGTTGATATGGAGCGTAAATTAGCCCAATATCCAGATCCTGCTCCGCAGATAACGGATTTTGTGGAGGCCGTACGCACGCGTCAGAAGTTCGCACTGAACGAAGAAAACGGTTATTATTCATGTACGTTGGTGAATTTAGGCCTAGCGGCATTGCGCTTGAACAGAACCTTGCACTTTGATTCTGCAAAACAAGAGTTTGTAAACGATGAAGCTGCAAACCGCTTAATTAATCAACCTATGAGAGGACCTTGGTCATTCTAAAACCTAAAAGAAATCATGAAAAAAGTATTTAACACGATAACCGCTTTATTATTAATACAGGTTGCGGCTTATGCCCAACAACCTGCAAACCGTACCTCGGCAACCAAAATTGCAGATGTATTGGCGCAACAGCCCGCCGAAGAAATTGGTAAGTTTACCCAAGCCATGAAGGAGTTGGAAGGATTTACAGCTGATGATGTAACCAACTTATTGATGGGCTTGAAACCACAAGGTGGAAACAATGCACCTGTGGAATATGCAACCAATTCCTATGCTTTTTATGTGATGCAACCAGGCTTTGATAGCCAACGCGCAACTTATGTGCAAGGTCTGCTTGCTGCATTGGATAAATTGAAAGATGCTAATAATAAAGGTTATGTATTGGAATTGCTGAAAAACTGCGCGAAGAATGAGGCAATCGAAAAAGTAGTGCCCTATCTTTCAGATGAATACCTAGCAGAAAAAGCTGCTCGAGTATTGAATGGCATCCGTACCGCTGAATCTGCAGCAGCATTGAACAATGCTTTGGCCAATGCACCTTCCGAAAAGATTGCCACTGCTATTGTAACGGCTTTAGGCGACCTGGAATCCAAAGAAGCAGAAGCCAAGATCATTGAATTATTAGGGAAATATCCTTCTGATAATTTCCAATTCGCTGGATTGACTGCGTTGAGCCATATTGCTGGTACAAATTCCGCGGCCATTTTCCTTCAAAAAGCAAAAGAGAAGAATTATGCATTTGATCGTTCAAATGCTGCAGCACTAGCTATCCAATATGCAGACAAATTGGTAGCAAAAGATGAAAATGCTGCTGCAACGAAGTTCGCAAATACCCTTTACCAAGAGGCTGCAGCGGCTAAATCGGCGACGATTCAAGCTGGAGCTTTGGGTATTCTGACAGAAATTTCTCCTAATAAACAAAAGAAGAACCTCATTAAATTAGCAGCTTCTGATGATAAATTGCTGAGAAATGTGGCCTTGGGTCTTTTGGCGGATGAGGCATCAGCAGGTGACCTGAAAAAATTAGCCGCATCTCTTAGAGGATTAGATGCCGATAACCAGGAAGCCGTTCTGAACTTTTTAGCTACCAAAGATGCTGCTTCTACCATCTCGACCATTGAGAAAAATTATAACAGCCTTAAAGATGAGGAAGCTAAAATTGCCGCATTAAATGCATTGGCCGTACTTTCCAAAGGAACCAATACCGCATTTTTGATTTCCAAGTTAGCAGCTGCATCGGATGCAGAAACTAAAGCTATCAAAACATTGATTCTTTCAGCTAAAGATGCAGGCACCATCGATGTGGTAAACCAAGCTTTGCCTACAGCTGATACGAAAACCCAATTAGCGCTTTTGGATATCCTTGCGCAAAGAAGCAATGCCAATGCGGCGACTGCTGTACTTGGCTTGAAAAAATCCAATGATGCTAATGTGCGATTGGCGGCTTATAAAGCTCTTCCGAATGTGGTGAACCCAGATAATTTTGAAGCATTGATCAATCTATTGGATTCAGAAAATGCAGAGGAAGTAAAGGCGGCTCAACGTGCTGCTATTATCGCTTTAAACGCAAGTGCGGATAAGGATGCAAAAATCCAGAAATTAGCTGCTAATATTTCTCGTTCTGCCGCTCCTTCAGCAGGTAAATATTTCCCAATATTTGCTGGTGTTGGTGGTGCAGAAGCGCTTAAGGCAGTACAGAATTACAACAATAGCAATGGACCATTGAAAGCAGAATCCATTCAGGCCTTGGCCAACTGGTCAAATCCAGAATCTTTGGAAGCTTTGATCAAGTTGTCGAGAACCGAAAAAGATGCGAAATTGTTCAACAGCATTTTTACGGGCTTGATCAAACAGATCAATGCCAGTAAGATCACGCCAGAACAGAAAACCTTGTTCCTGAAAGATGCCTTTGAAATAGCACAAACTACTGCCCAGAAAAAATCGGCATTGAGCAACCTGCAATCCACTGGAACTTACCAAGCCATGATGTTTGCTGCTCCTTATATGGACGACAAGGATCTAGGAGAGACGGCATCCAACGTAGCTATGAACGTGGCTATGGATAATAAATCGTTCGTAGGTAAGGAAGTACGCGGTATTTTGGAGAAGGCTGCGGGTAAATTGACCGGAAGTGAAAGCTCCTACCTGAAAGAAGCCGTAGTACGCCATTTGGCGGAAATGCCTCAAGGAGAAGGATTTGTTTCTATGTTCAATGGTAAAGACCTAACAGGTTGGAAAGGACTTGTTGGAAACCCGATCTCCAGAGCTAAATTATCTAAGGCAGAATTAGCAACCAAACAAGCAGAAGCGGATAAGAAGATGCGCGAAAGCTGGTCGGCTATCGATGGAGACCTTGTTTTCTCTGGACATGGCGATAACATTGCTTCTGTTAAGCAATATGGCGATTTTGAAATGTTGGTGGATTGGAAATTGGATCCAAATGGAAAAGAACCAGATGCTGGAGTTTATTTAAGAGGAACGCCACAGGTTCAAATCTGGGATATTTCGCGTACCAATGTTGGAGCGCAAGTTGGTTCTGGTGGCCTATATAACAACAATAAAGGCGGTAAAGACCCTTTAATTGTGGCTGATAACGCATTGGGTGAATGGAATAATTTCAAAATCCGTATGGTTGGTGAAAATGTTTCCGTTTGGTTGAATGGTCAATTGGTAGTGGACAATGTTCCTTTGGAAAACTACTGGGACAGAAATCAATCGATTTTCCCAACCGAACAGATCGAACTTCAGGCACATGGTTCTCGCGTATGGTATCGTGATATCTACATCAAAGAATTAGCGCGTAAAGAAGTCTATACCTTGAACGATCAAGAAAAGAACGAAGGTTTCGAAATGTTGTTCGATGGAACAAATCTAGATAAATGGACCGCTACTCCGGCTTACGAAATTACACCGGAAGGTTATATCCGTTCAAACCCTACTGCAAAATTCGGTAAGAATCTATATACCAAAGAGCAATACGGTGACTTCGTTTATCGTTTCGAATTCAAATTGACGCCTGGAGCCAATAATGGTGTGGGTATTCGTACGCCTTTAGATGGTGATGCTGCCTATGCAGGAATGGAAATCCAGATCTTGGACGATGGGGCAGAGGTGTATAAAAACCTTCAGCCTTACCAATACCATGGATCGGTTTATGGTATCATCGCTGCAAAACGCGGATCCCTAAATCCAGTTGGTGAATGGAATACTGAAGAAATCCGTGTTCAAGGAAACAAGATCAAAGTGACGGTAAATGGAAAAGTAATCGTGGATGGTGATTTGTCTGCTGCCAGCAAAAATGGTACGGCTGATAAGAAAAATCATCCTGGATTGTCCAATAAAGCTGGTCATATCGGTTTCTTGGGCCATGGTACCGAAGTGTTCCTTCGTAATATCCGTGTGAAAAAATTGTAGTTACCCATTTGTAACTTTAATATAAAGGGTTGTTCAAATTGATTGAACAACCCTTTGTTTTTCTGAATTATCTCGTATAATTGCCTTACAACCCAAGATTCATCGTATGCGTAAGATTAACCTTTATTTATCCCTGTTTTTTATTGCTCCCATTTCCCAAGTTTATGCGCAATTGGCGCCTCTAACGGTCGAGAAGATCATGCGTGATCCGAAATGGATGGGTACTGCACCCAGTAATTATCGTTGGTCTGCGGATAGTAGATACCTTTATTTCGATTGGAACCCCAATAATAAAAACGAATCGGAAGTATTCCGTTGGGATGTGAAAAAACAGCAATATGAACCCAGTACAGACAGTATTGCAGAACGCGATATCGCTCCCAATTATGTTTTCAGCCAAGATGCCAGCTTAAAGGCCTATGAAAGGAATGGCGACCTATATCTTGTAAAACCCAAATCGAAAAGCGAGATTCAATTGACTGAAACCTTGGAAAGGGAATCTTTATTGGGGTTTCTTGCCAATAATGATCTCGTATTTGTAAGAAATGAGAACCTCTATGCCTTAAACCTGTCCACTATGCAGCTCAAGCAATTGAGCAATTTCGTAAAAGGCCAAGCGCCAGGAAAGGGAAGCGGATTAAGCGAGCAGGATAACTGGCTAAAGAAGGATCAAGAGGAGCTATTTGATGTATTCAAGGATAAGCCTAAAGAAAATAATAGAAAGCCTACAAAGACCTTAAAACCTCAATATATTGGCGATGGAATTTTAGCTGGTTGGAGTATCAATCCGAATGGGAAACAGATCAACTATCGTTTGGTCTATCCGGCAAAAGGAAATCGAAATACCATTGTTCCTGATTTCATCACCCGCTCGGGTTATGTAGAGGATCTGAATATGAGGACTAAAGTGGGAAATGTATTGACCCAATATCGATCTTTCCTCTACCAATTGGATCGGGATACCGTGTTGGAGATTAAATCAGCAGGTATTACCGGCATCAAGGATCTTCCAGCTTATCTTTCGGATTATCCAGAACGCTTGGCAAAACTACAGGAATCAAACAAAGATAGGGCTGTGAATTGGGGGGGCACTTCTTGGTCGCCTGATGGAAAATATGGAGTTATAACCGCCAAATCGCAGGATAATAAGGATTTCTGGATCTTACAGGTGGATCCATCTAATGGGAAGTTAACGGTATTAAATAGGCAACATGATGATGCGTGGATTTCTGGTCCAGGAATAGGGCGGGATGTCCGCTGGATAAATGGTCATACTTTTTATTTCCAGAGTGAAGCGAGTGGGTATTCCCATTTGTATACTTATGATCTATTGAACAATGAAAAGAAACAGTTGACTTCTGGGGATTGGGAAGTTCAATCGGTGCAATTATCAAAGGATAAGAAGTCTTTTTATCTTTCTGGTAATAAGGAACATCCTGGGATAACACATTTTTATAGGTTGAATGTGGTTGGAGGGGAATTGACGCAGATCACCCAAATGAAAGGAGGGAATGAAGTAACATTATCTCCAGATGAGAAATGGTTAGCGATCAATTATTCGAGCATGAACAAGCCTTGGGAATTGTATATGCAGCCCAACAACACGAAGGTTGCCGCCAAGCAAGTGACCAAGTCGACAAGTGCTGAATTTGATAGTTATGCCTGGAGGGAGCCGGATATGGTTAAATTCAAAAATAGACATGGAGATGATGTTTATGCGAGGGTATACCCAACTAAAAACCCTCATCCGAATAAGCCAGCTGTTGTTTTTGTGCATGGTGCGGGATATCTTCAGAATGTCCATTATTGGTGGAGCCAATATTTCCGCGAATATATGTTCAATAATATGTTAGCGGATCATGGTTATACGGTAATAGATATTGATTATACCGCAAGTTCTGGCTATGGCAGAAATCATCGTACGGGAATTTATCGACATATGGGAGGTAAGGATTTAACGGATCAAGTGGATGGAGTGAATTATTTGGTGGAAAATTATGGGGTAAATCCGGCTTATGTGGGTATTTATGGCGGTTCTTATGGTGGATTTATTACGCTGATGGCTTTGTTTACGGAGGCTGATAAGTTCAAAGCTGGCGCAGCTCTTCGTTCTGTGACAGATTGGGCACATTATAACCATGGGTATACGGCAAATATTTTGAATACGCCTGTGGAGGATCCTATTGCATTCAAACGGAGCTCTCCGATTTATTTTGCGGAGGGGTTAAAGGGAAATTTATTGATGTTGCACGGGATGGTGGATGTGAATGTGCAGTTCCAGGATATTGTAAGATTGAATCAGAGGTTGATTGAGTTGGGCAAGGATAATTGGGATTTGGCGGTTTATCCCGTGGAAGACCATGGTTTTGTGACGGCAAGTAGCTGGACGGATGAGTATAAGAGGATCTTTAAGTTGTTCGAAAGAACATTGAAGGATTGATGTTTTTTTAGTGGGGAGGGTAGTTTTTTTTCATGTTGAGCGAAGTCTTTATGTCATCCTGAGCGCAGTCTTTTTGTCATCCTGAGCGCAGTCGAAGGATCTGTACGGTTGTATCCGAACAGATGGTTCGACTACGCTCACCATGACATGCTTGAAGATTGCTTCGTCGTGCCTCCTCGCAATGACGAGAATTCCGCAATGACGGGGATTCCGCAATGACGGTAAATAACGAAGTTAAGCTACGTCCCTTAGATCCACAGCAACAACTCTTGAAACCCCTTGTTCCACCATCGTCACCCCATAAATAATATCCGTACTTGCAATAGTCCGTTTATTATGCGATACCACAATAAATTGCGATTGGTTCGAAAACTCCCTGATAATGTTATTGAACTTATCAATATTCGTATCATCCAATGGTGCATCCACCTCATCAAATATACAGAAAGGGGCAGGTTTCAATAGGTACAAGGAAAACAACAAGGCTGTCGAAGTCAAGGTTTTCTCCCCACCAGACAATTGGTTGATCGACAATGGTCGTTTACCCTTAGGCCTAGCGATAATATCAATATCCGATTCCAATGGATTATTCGGATCGCTCAATACAATATCACAGGAATCCTCCTCATTAAATAAAGACCGGAACACCTGAATAAAATTCTCACGAACCGTATTAAAAGCATACATGAACTTATCATTTGCCGTCTGATCGATTTCCATGATCGTGCTCATTAAGGAAGCTTTCGCCTCCAAAAGATCAGTTTTTTCCTTCTGAATAAAATCATGCCTTTGGCTCATTTCATCATAAGCCTCTTTGGCCATTGGATTGATCGCACCATAATCATCCAACTGCTTCTTCAATTTCTGACAGCTGTTTTCCAATTCCGGCCAGCTCGGTCTATTTTCAGGGATTTCTCCCTCTAAAAGATCCTGGAGATTAATATTGAATTCTACCGACAACCTTTCTTTCAATGAATTTAGATCAATCTGTAAACTCGTCTTCTTATCTTTCAATTCCGAAATCAGGGTATCACAGATTTCCTTTGATTTCCGTAAAGAACTGATTTCCTCTTCCACATCGTTAATTGTCTTCCGTGAGGCATAAAAATCTTCTTCCACTTCCTGCAATCCCTTTTCCAAGGATTCTTTCTGCTCATACATGGTCAAAAGATCGGAATCATCATGGTCTACAAATTTCAGTGCTTCTTTCATTTCCACCTTCACCTGCTCATATTCCAAACTGTTTTTCTCGATCCGCTTTTCAAAATCCTGCTGCTGCGCATCGCGGTATTCCAAATCCTTGTTCAAGGTGGAAACCTTGCTCTGTTGTTGATGGAATTTGATATTGATCTGATTGAATACCGTGGATTTATCGGTCAAGATCTCTGAAATATCCCTAAAAGATTCCTGAAGACGCATTAATTCCTCCTGATCATTCTCCGATTGGATTTTAAGGCGCATCAATTCCGGCTCCGCCTTTTCCAGATCGATCGAAAGCTGTTGGATTTTGGTTTCAATATCCAATTTCCGGTTCTGACTGTTGTTAATGAAGGTCAGGTATTGTTCCTGTTTGGTTTTAACCGTGATCAATTCATTGTTCAAGCGATTCAATTGCATGCGCTGTTCATCAATGAATTCCTTTTGCGAACTTCCTTTAAAGGATATCAGTTTATCGTTTAATTCCTTTTCCGTTTTTTGTAGTCCTTCTATCCGTTGGTTGAGGGTCTTGATCTCCTTGGCAAGATTTTCTAAATTCTTTGCCCGACCAATCCTTTTCCCTTCGAACAATCCTACCGAACCGCCACTTAGGCCTAACCTGGTTTTGCTGTATTTTCCTTCTCGTTGTAGGATAATACGTTGATCCTGTGGTAAACTGCTCTCCAGGTTGATCTCCGATTCAGAT
This sequence comes from Sphingobacterium sp. CZ-2, assembly GCF_004526235.1. GTDB lineage: Bacteria > Bacteroidota > Bacteroidia > Sphingobacteriales > Sphingobacteriaceae > Sphingobacterium > Sphingobacterium tenebrionis. The sequence continues at coordinate 3,127,155 of NZ_CP038159.1, forward strand.
TTCAGCAAGAAAACATGTTGCAGCAACAAACTGCAAAGTGGTCTATATTTTTCCTCCACCGATATGATTTCCATGGCAGAAATCAACCGATCATCGGACGGATAAGCAGGTTGATCATTCGCCAATTCGTTTATAGCATCTAAAACGAAGAAATTGGCTCTTCCACGAGAGGCTTCCGACAATAAACGGATGGCTTGCACCGCATCTTCCTTAGATTCTACCACATAATGGTTCATGATAGGTTCCAAATAATTTTCAATGGCTACCCGATAATCCTCCTTACAGAATAGAATATCTGAAAATAGGGGATGTTTCTGTTTCCAACCCGCATGTTTTCTTAAGAAACGGATGGACTCTGGGAATCCTTCCAAGTTATCCACTAACGATTTGGTCAGGTTATACTCGTTCTGCTTTGCATCCGCAATTCTGATTTCCTTATGTAGGTCATCCGTACAGGACTTGATTTGCTCTTCTGTCTCTTTGATTTTTCCTTGTAGTTCCTGTTCGGTTTGCATGGACACATCAAATTGCTCCTGTTGAAGGCTCACCCTTTCTTCGAGTTCTGCAACCACCATATTGAACTGGTTAAGTTCCTGCTCCTTGGATTGGGTATCGGTACTGGTCCTTAAGGATTCCTGCTCCAACGCATCTCGTTGTATACCAAGAACGGCAATATCCTTTTCCAGTTTATAGATCTGGTTCTGCAATTGGGTACTCGCTAGATTAAAAGCATCCAATTTTCCTTTAGCAGCTTGTTGCTGCCCTCTTAAGGCATCCACTTCCTGTTTGTTCGATTCCAATTCCAAACTCATGCTCTCCAGTTTTCCCTGCTCTTCGAACAGCTCTTCGTTCAAGCGTTTGATGTTATAGAGCACATGGTTCAACTGTTGCTTATCGTTGTTCAGATCATTGTTCAACCGAGCATCCTTTTCCTGGAGATGCTGAATCTGCGCATTCTTGATCTTTTTTTCCGATTCGTAGGAACGGATTTTATTTACGTATTCATTGGTGATCTTCTGTTGGGTAGCCAGGTTCTTCTCTTTGGAAAGGATATCCTTTTTTAAGACCTGCAAACTACTTTCCTGCTGCGTGATCTTGGTTTGGAGTTTGAGCAGTTCATCCTGTTGATTGCCCTCTTGTTCCGTGATCCGCTCCAGGTCTTGATGAAAACCTTCCAGCTTATAATAGGCCAATCCGATGCTCGCCTCTTTATACTCTTCTTTTAAACTGAAGTATTTGGCTGCTTTTTTGGCCTGGTTCTCTAAGCTTTTTAAGTTCTTATTGATTTCGTACACCAAATCCTCCACGCGGGAAAGATCGGCTTCCGTTTCTTTCAGTTTGGATAAGGTCTGTTTTTTCCGAACCTTATATTTTGAAATTCCTGAAGCCTCTTCGAAAAGATTTCTTCTTGAATTTTCCTTATTGGCAATGATTTCATCGATCATCTTCAACTCGATGATCGAGTAGGTGTCTGCCCCGATACCGGTATCCAAAAACAGATCGGTAATATCTTTTAGCCTACATTTTACATCGTTCAATCGGTATTCACTTTCCCCAGTACGGAAAAGCTTTCGTGTAATGGTTACCGTGGTAAATTCGGTAGGCAATATATTCTTGGTATTATCAAAGGTCAAGGATACTTCCGCAAGATTTGCCGGTTTACGGTTCTTTGTACCATTAAAAATGATATTCTCCATTTTCTCCGAGCGTAGGGTCTTGGTACTCTGCTCGCCCAAAACCCAACGGATGGCATCCACGACATTGGATTTGCCACAACCATTGGGGCCGACAATAGCGGTAACCCCTTCATTGAAATTGATGGATACTTTATCTCCGAAGCTTTTGAATCCCTTGATCTCTAACTTTGTTAACTGCATGCGCGCTTCATTTCTTAAAAACAAATGTTTGCGAAAATAAGGAATTTATTGAATTTTTTGGAGTAGGATAAACTTATCAACGTCTTCAAAAGGTAATTTGAAAATACCATTTGCACCACGGAGGTAGGCAGATACTGCCCCAACGGCCCAAGCATGCTTTTCGGTGGCTTGCCAATTTCTTGTGGTCAATGCCTCGAAACCATAAAATTCACCATAATTATAGATCACCTCCAGATCTTCTTGAATAGGATGATCACCCTCCCAAGCCCAAGCCCAAGTCCAGGTATTTTCGCTACGGTTCCAAGTCCCAATCAGAAGATATTGGAAGGAAAGGGAAGGACTTCCATCTGCATGGAAAAACTGTATGCTGTTTTGGGATTCATCCAGCGCATAATCGCTAAAATCTTCCAATCCAAAATTCAATAGCAATTCTTCCTGTTTATCGGTGACAAACTCATGGGCTTTTCCGTGCAGGACCAGAAAGGCATCATTGAAAGCTATGTTTTTAGCAGCTTGGTTTTCACCTGAAATGTTTTCCATGGTATAAAAATAAGAAAAGCCCATATAAAATGGGCTAATCTAATTATGGATGTATTGTAAAGCTGCCTATTCTTGGTCGCTCAAGCTGATTTCAAGTGGGAATTTCTCATTTCCTTTGATACCGTTGATGCGGATATTATGGTAAGAACCAGATTTTAGGTTCACATTTTCTTTTTGAGCCAAAAGGTTTCCGGCTTCATCAGTGGCTTTGATCGTAAATGTTCCAGAATTTACAGGGCGAAATACCTCCGTAGTTTCGATCGTCGCTGCACTTTCCTGAACTTTATTCATGAAAGCTGGAATCTCTTGATCACCAATCGTGATGTTGATCTTTTCTGCTCCTGTTGCCAAATGGAATACACGAACACCTGATTTTGTTCCCAAATCCTTTACAGCGATGTTTTTCGCACGTACGAATTTAGGTTTCTCCACCTGTCCGTAAACAAAACAACTGTAAGAAAGCGTGTCAATGAAGGTCAAATTGGTGTCAATCATCACTTCGTTGGCATTGCTGCCTTCTTTTGTAAGTTTGGAACGGTCAATAACTTTGATGTTCTTATTACCTGGGATAGCTAAAAATCCTTCGTTGGATTTATATTTTCCAGATTGTATTTGAATTTGGTTGTTGTTTACCAAGTAAAGTACGCCACTTTCAGTAGGGTAAAGGTTGGTTAAGGTGACTACTGATGTAGAAGGTATATCTGAATCGTCTTTCAAACAACTTGTAAGACTGAATACTCCTGCTACAAAAACGAATAAAATGCTAAATTTTTTCATGTTCAATTATCTCTTTTCTTTAAAATTCAGAACGTTCTATCCTAAATACGTTAACGCCTTCAAAATTGCTACACAGGAAAAGAAAAAATTAAAAAGATTTTCGGAGTGGATTGGTTTTATGAGGGTCTATCAAGGCCAAAAATTGCGGTAATCCCAGTCTTGCAATGCTTAAAACTTCCTCCTCATAGATAGGCAAAAGCTGCATAATATGAACACCAGTGGACTTTTTGCCATCAAAGACTGGATTTGGTAGTCCATCAAGATCTGGCGTGACCAGCACGAATGAATTTAATTTGGATTCTTGGCTAATTTTTTGTCCAAATCGGATGATTTCCCCTGGGTTGAAGGGGCAATCGCCACGCAATTGATTCGCTAGATAACCTACAACATGTGCCCAAGCCATATCTTCGCTATCCATCTGCAGCATCAACTCCACCTTTTCTTTCTGATCGGGAGTAACCGCAAAAGATGCGCCATATGAAAATGTGCACAAGGGCTCCGAAGTATCTTGGTTGAATACCAGGGTATAAACAAAAGGTAAGCCTTTTTTGACTGATTTTTCCCGAAACACGGCCGATTTCTTGCCCATAACGCTTTCCATACTATCGCGATAATGTTCCAATGGAGATTTTAAAAAACCAGGTTTGCTGAAGGCCATAAGATGTTTTTGCAATGATTATTCCGCTAAAGTAGCCTTTTTATGTAAAAATTGCAGTTGATGCTGTCAAATTGACTTAAAATTAACAATGGAATACTCCTTGATAATGTACTGGACAAACTATAGAAAAATATTATAAATTAAGGATATGCAAGAAGAGAAAGGTACAATTTCCATTCATACCGAGAATATCTTCCCGGTTATTAAAAAGTTCTTATACTCAGACAATGAGATTTTCCTACGCGAATTGGTTTCCAATGCCGTAGATGCCTCTCAAAAAATCAAAAGATTAGCTTCTTTAGGTCAATATGCAGGTGAAGTTGGCGATTTAACCGTCGATGTTAAATTGGACGAAAACGCAAAAACCATTACCATCTCTGATCATGGTATCGGAATGACGGCCGAAGAAATCAAAAAATACATCAATCAGATCGCTTTTTCCGGTGCTACGGAATTCATGGAGAAATTCAAAGAAGCCAATGATGCCAATGAAATTATCGGCCGTTTTGGATTGGGATTCTATTCGGCGTTCATGGTGGCGGATCTGGTTGAAATTGATACATTATCCTATCAGGAAGGTGCAGAACCTGCACATTGGACCTGTGATGGTTCTACCTCTTATGAGATCTCCAAAGGCACACGTACCACGCGCGGAACCGATGTGATCCTTCATATCAATGAAGAATCCGCAGAATTCTTGAATAAGGCTAGAATCCAGGAGATCTTAAACAAATACGCGAAATTCCTTCCGGTTCCGATTCGCTTTGGTACCAAAACGAGCAGCGAAGAAGATGGCGTAGATGCCGATGGTAAACCGGTGTATAAAAGTGTGGAAGTTGATAATATCATCAACAATACAAACCCTGCCTGGACAAAATCGCCATCCGAATTGACCGATAAGGATTATTTGGATTTTTATCATGAACTGTATCCACATTCGATGGACGAACCCTTGTTTTGGATCCATTTGAATGTAGACTATCCGTTCAACCTGACAGGTATCCTGTATTTCCCGAAAGTAAAGAACGAGATGGAGATCCAACGCAACAAAATCAAGTTGTATTCCCGTCAGGTATTTATTACGGATGAAGTGAAGGATATCGTTCCTGAATTCTTAATGTTGTTGCAAGGGGTTATTGATTCACCGGATATTCCATTGAACGTTTCCCGTTCCTTCCTTCAGGCGGATAGCAATGTGAAGAAGATCAACAATTACATCACGAAGAAGGTAGCTGATAAGCTTCAGGAAATCTTTAAAGCTGACCGTAAAGGGTTTGAAGAGAAATGGGGAGATATTGGTCTGTTCATCAAATACGGTATGTTGACCGATGAGAAATTTGCTGAAAAAGCGAATGATTTCTGTCTGTTGAAAGACGTGGATAATCAATACTTTACCATTAAGGAATATTACGAGAAGGTCAAAGATATCCAGGTGGATAAAGATGGCAATATTGTATACCTCTATGCGACCGATAAATCACAACAGGACAGCTTTATTGCAGGTGCAAAAGCCAAAGGTTATGATGTATTGGAATTAGATGGTCCTTTGGATACGCATTTTACGGGTTATTTGGAGCAAAAAGGAGGGGAGAAGGTACAATTGAAACGTATTGACTCGGATGTGATCGAAAAATTGATTCCAAAAGATGAGCAGATCAGTCTGAACCTTTCCGAAGAGGAGAGCAAGAAGGCTTCGGAGATCTTTGAAAAGGCGATTTCAAGAGCAGACATGAAGGTGGAGATCGATGCCTTGCCTGAAGGGGATTTCCCAGTTTCGGTGACCATGGATGAGTTTATGCGCAGAATGAAGGATATGGCGAAAACAGGTGGTGGCATGGGCTTTTATGGAAGTATTCCGGATAATTATAAGGTTACGGTTAATGGAAACCATCCATTGGTGAAACGTATTTTGGAATCTTCGGAAGAAGAAGGATCCCAATTGGCGAAACAGGCCTTTGACTTGGCATTATTATCCAGAGGATTGCTGACAGGTCCTGAATTGACAGCATTTGTTAAACGTAGTGTGGATTTGATTTAATTCAACTATAAAATATTACAAACAGAAAGCCCCAATGGAGATTGGGGTTTTCTGTTTTTAGGTAAACCAATAAAATTAGGATTATTCAATCAGTTTTAACACCTTTAGATTAAGCTTCTTATCTTAACATTAATTATCCATTTTCTCGAGGTGGTGTCTATGTTGTGCCTTCAAAATATGTTTGTTTTTGGGTCATAATCGTACTTTAAGTAGGTTTAAAGTAAGGTTAAAGTAGGAGGTTAGTATATAAAACATAGATTTTACATACTTTAAGGTTACTTTCAGTATGCTTTAACTACGAAGGAAACTCAATAAAAAAAGGCGTCCATTTGGACGCCTCTTAACCGGGTAAGTAATGGGGCTCGAACCCACGACCCCTAGAACCACAATCTAGTGCTCTAACCAACTGAGCTATACCTACCGTGTTTTTGTGATACAAAAGTAGAACTAAAAAGCATATTCTCCAAATAAATTCAAGTAGATTTTATCCAAGACCATCGAATAAGCTCATTTTGAATTAGATAATTTTTTAGGAAACTTATTCAAACAACCTGCGTTTATACCCCAATTGGGGTAGGTGAATTTTCAAGTTTGTTGTAACATTTATGATATAAGTTGTTGATTTGTAGCTGATAAAACTGTTAAAATTAAAGGTAAATCCTCGTGGTTAATTATTTGTTTAATTATTATTATTAAAAAAATACATAATAACAAATAATTAGATTATTTGATATATTTGATAGGATATCCAATAATGGGTAACAATCACCAAACTAGTTTAAAACATGGTTTCTAAGAATATTTTAGTAGATATCAGTCCAATAGGAACATTTACTTTCTTTGCCTATGTATTTAATGATGAAGAGGGAAGAGTGGGCTTTGGTTTGTTCCCAAATGATGGACCATCTCCAGTTATTTATCTTTTGAATGTACAAAATAATAGGGTCAAGATTTTTTTTAATGAAAAGCTAATTGTGCAGATCTGTGAACAGAGTCAGTTCAATACCAATGAACGGAGAGAAATTTTCCGCAAATTCATTGAATATGCCAGTAAAATGGAAAAGAAAGCAGCGCGATTGGTGTTCCGAGACTGTAAGATGTCGTATCTGACAGAATCTAGAGACATGGTTAAATATAAACGTTTGTATATTCATTATAAAAATCCTTTGAGCCTTACAGGTGATCAGTTCGCTGCTAACGAACCCGCCTAATTCCCTTTTTATTTAGGATCAATTTTATCCAGCATCAATACCATACTCTTTAGTATGCTTATTGTCTGTTCCATTTCCTGTTGGTCTAAATGACCGAATCCAACCCGCATGCCGGTTAACTTGTTGTTTTGATAGAGAATGGTCTTAGGAATGTACAAATCATGCTTTAACGCCAATTGCGAAAGCTTAAACAGATTGAGGTTTTTTTTCCAGGTCAACCAAAATGCTAGGCCAGCATTGGGGATCTGGAAGTCTATTACATCACCCAGCTCTTCCATCAATCGGACCGCCATTTCATTTCTTCGAAACCGATAAATCTTTAAGGACTTTTTCAGATGCCTATTGATGCTGCCATCTTCGATCAGCTCGCCTAAAGCCTGTTCCATCAATACGTCACCTTGGCGGTCGATCATGCCAAGGTGTTTCTTCAGCTCTTGAATGAGGTTTTCCGGACAGACAATAAATCCCGTTCGGAATCCTGGAGCTAGGGACTTACCGAATGAACTCACATAGATGACCATCCCGCCATCATCGTGGCTAGCCAATGGAACCAAAGCCGGTTTGTCGTATTGAAAATCATACTCCTGATCATCTTCGACAATGATGAATCCATATTCCTTGGCCAATCGTAGCAGTTCCATCCTTCTTTTAGGGCTGAGGCTCACGGTAGTCGGATAATGCACATGCGGGCTGATATGGACCATCCGTACCTTATGGTTTTGGCAAATATGGCGTACAGCATCTATATCCATGCCTTCTTCGTCAATTGGTACGGTCATGAGCTGGCTTCCTGATTTTTGAAAGATCATGTTTGCCGAGAAATAACTCAATTCCCCAACCAAGACTAGGTCTCCGGGAGAAAGGATGACCTCAGAAAGGATATAAAGGCTCATTTCCATGCTCCTCGTGATCAATAGGTTACTCGGGCTGATCTTTAATCCTCTCGATTTAGCCAGATAAGAGGCCAATTGCTCCTTAAAATATTCACTGCCTTCCTGGTTATAATAGCCCATTTTCTTTCTGTTGCTACGGCGTTTGAGGTTTGCGCTATAAACCCGGGAAAGATCTTCCAATTGGGTCAATCGGATATCCGGACTGCCATCATTCCAAACATATCTGCAATTGATATATTCAAAAGGGTTGTCAAAAAGAAAGGACTTTTTGAAGGTATAGCCGGTCCTTATTGGATACTTGTTTTCAGGCTTTGGGTTGGTGCTGGTCTTTGGAAGTAGGGAAGCCACAAAAGTTCCTTTGTTCGGGAGGATATCCACCCATCCTTGGCTATGCAGCTCCTCGTAACTTGCGGTAGCCGTATTGCGGTGCATATGTAATTGTTCGGCTAATTGCCTGCTTCCTAAAAGTTTTTGTCCTGATTTGAGGATGCCACGATTGATGGCCAATACCATTTGATTCGTGACCTGAAGGTATACAGGAACATCCGAAAATCGATCTATTTTAATAAAACTTGCGTAATTATATTCCACCGGACTAGCTATTATCTTTAAACTGGCACCCTATGCTGGTCCGGCAAGATAGTACTTTTGTTGGAAATTATTTAACATGAAAACCATTCTCCAAGAAATTGTTGCTGATCCCCATCTGCATGCGGCCTGGCTTAATACGCTCTCTTTTATGGAAAATGCCGGAGCCAGAAAAATTTCGGCATGCGAACATCCCATAAAGACACAGATTATCCAACTAAAACACGCCGCTGAAGAGCATCGACATGCGTATTACCTGAAAAAACAGCTTTCCAAATTGGAGGTGAAGGGTTTTGAGGATTATGCGGATGCAAATCTCTTGGCAGCCAGGTCTTCTAAACAGTACCTTGCCCGTTTGGATCTGTTAGCCTGTCGTTATTTGAAGGAACAATTTTCCTTGGCCGATGATGATCTTAGGTATGCTGCTTATCTTTTTGTAACCTATGCGATTGAGGTTCGGGCGGATGAGCTTTATCCGATTTATCAGGAATTGCTGAGTGCAGCTGGATCTAAGGTGAATGTGAAATCCATTATTTTGGAGGAAGAAGGGCATTTGGAAGAGATGATCAGTCAGTTGCAGGCTTTTGATTCGGATTGGGAAAAGCATGCGCAGGAAATCTTGAAATTGGAGAGCAGTTTATTTGAATTTTGGATCGCTGAATTAAGGAAACATATTTTTCCCGCTGTGAATGAGCATGAAGGATCTTTGGGATAAACTGGAGGTGAGAAAGAGGCTTGGTTCTTTACGTTTCTTAAAGGAAAGGGGCGAGGGGATCGACTTTTATTCGAATGATTATTTGGGACTTTCGAGGAATCTGGGTTTTAGGGAGGAGATTGTGGAGTTGGCAAGGAATAATCCGGAAGCATTGTTGGGAGCGACAGGGTCTCGGCTTATTTCAGGAACGGGAAAGAGGGTGTTGGAAGTGGAGGATTTTATTGCGGATAAGCATGGGGTGGAAAGGGCTTTGTTGTTTCCATCGGGGTATATGGCGAATGTTGGGCTTGTTTCTAGTTTGTTGGGTAGGCATGATGTGTTGATCTGTGACGAGTATATACATCGATCGGTGATCGATGGGTGGAAGATGACGAATGCGAAACGGTTGAAGTTTAGGCATAATGATGTGAGGGATTTGGAAAGGGTGCTGGGGTGTTTGGATTGCTTCGTCGTGCCTCCTCGCAATGACGCGAGGCGGAGACGTGATGACGCGGAAGGGTCGCGCGATGGCGAGGGGCGGGCTGGCAAAATATTTATTGCGATTGAATCGCTTTATTCGATGGAAGGGGATTTCGCGCCGATCGAAGAGATTGTTGAATTGGCGGAAAAATATCAGGCTCATGTGCTGTTGGATGAAGCGCATGCTTTTGCTGTATTTGGATGGGGTTTGGCGCATCAACTTCAGCTTCAAAATCGAATACTTGCGATAACTGTTACTTATGGAAAAGCCATGGGTCTTCATGGAGCCAGTATTCTTGGAAGCAAAGACCTGATTTCCCATCTCATTAATTTTGCGAGTCCTTTTATTTACAGTACTGCCCAACCAGAATTCCATGCCTTATCCATCAGGACAGCATATGATTTCATAGCCAATAATCCAGAATTGCCTATGCGCTTGTTTGAAAACATCCGATTATTCCAATCCTTGAAAACAGGTCCAGCATCTCCCATTCAATGTTTTTTCCCAAGTGCTGCAGCCGATCTTCAGCACATTCAAAGCAAACTTTCGGAAAATGGAATCCTAACATATCCAATTTTCCCGCCCACCGTTCCAAAAGGAAAAGAAAGAATCCGGATTTGCCTTCATGCCGATCACCAAGAATCTGAGATCCGATTGATGCAGCAGCTGCTAAACGAAACGATTTAAAATGAACATAAAACCCAGACAATATTTTGTAACCGGTATAGGTACTGGCGTCGGAAAAACCATTTGTTCCGCGATGTTAGCCCAATTATGGCAAATGGCCTATTGGAAGCCTATTCAATCTGGCGACCTTGAGCAGTCGGATTCCATGATGCTGAACCATTTATTAGATCATAAAATCCAGATTTTTAAGGAAAGATTTAGACTCCATACTGCCGCATCTCCGCATCAGTCGGCATTTTTGGATGGCATCGAAATGCATTTGGAAGATTTCGAATTGCCAGACAAACAGATCGACTTATTGGCCGAAGGGGCAGGTGGATTATTTGTGCCCATCAATGATAAAGAATGTATCATCGATCTTATCAAAAAATTGGCAATTCCAGCCATTCTGGTTTGTAGGGATTATCTAGGTGCCATAAACCATAGCCTTTTAAGCATAAAAGCCCTGGAAAACCATCAAATCCCTTTACACTATCTGGTGCTAAATGGGGAGTTCAATCCCTTTAGTAAGGAAATCCTTTTGAAACATATGCCAGAAAATTGCAGGTTGATCCAATTACCTGAAATAGAGGAGTTAAATGCAGCACATATGCAGCATGCCCTCTCCAAAATAACCATTGAAAAATAGTAGTAAATAGTAGATAAAATGAACAACATGAATGAAAATATGCTGAAACATGATTGGACCAAAGAAGAGTTGTTGGCCATCTATAACCGACCGTTGATGCAATTGGTTTTTGACGCAGCAACTGTACATCGGCAATGGCAAAAGCCGGATGAGGTGCAGATTTCCACCTTACTGTCCGTAAAAACTGGCGGATGTCCGGAAGACTGTTCCTATTGTGGACAGGCTGCAAGGTACCATACCGATATCAAAGTTCAGGCCTTATTGCCAACAGAGACGGTATTGGCGCATGCCCAAAAAGCGAAGGATGCCGGTTCATCCCGTTTTTGTATGGCGGCTGCTTGGCGTGAAGTGCGCGACAACCGGGATTTCGATCGTATCATTGATATGGTCAAAGGGGTCAATGAGATGGGGTTGGAAGTTTGCTGTACTCTTGGTATGTTGACCGAGAGCCAAGCTCAAAGGTTGCAGGAGGCTGGACTTTACGCTTATAACCATAACCTGGATACTTCGGAGGAATTCTATGATGAAATCATTTCCACGCGCAAATTTGATAATCGCTTGGAAACCATAAAGCATGTCCGTAAGGCAGGCATCACCGTCTGTTCTGGTGGGATCATCGGATTGGGCGAAACGATAGATGATCGGGTTTCCATGCTTCGTAGCTTAGCGAATATGGAAAAGCATCCGGAATCCCTGCCGATCAATGCCTTGGCCCGGGTAGCCGGAACGCCATTGGCAGACCTCCCAAGGATTGATATCTGGGAAATGGTGCGAACAATTGCTACCGCTAGGATCGTAATGCCAGCCTCTATGGTGCGTTTGAGTGCTGGGCGCATCGAAATGTCCGAAGTGGAACAGGCATGGTGTTTTATGGCCGGTGCAAATTCCATTTTTACCGGAGAAAGGCAAACCTTATTGGTAACTCCCAATCCTGGTGTTTCCGAAGATATGCAGATGCTGCAGAATTTGGGATTAAAAGCTATGGTATTGGATAAAAAAGAAGCATGCGCCCACTGATAGACCGGGATCTGGCTGTCAATTGGCATCCCTATTCCCAGATGAAATTGAGTCATCCCATCCCGATCATTAAGGGCGAAGGTGCCTATCTATTTGCTGAGAATGGACAAAGGTACTTGGATATGGTCTCTTCCTGGTGGGTCAGTATTCATGGACATGCCAATCCAACTATTGCAAATGCGGTATTCAATCAATTGAACACCTTAGAACAGGTTATTTTTGCAGGTTTTACGCATGAACCAGCCATTTTATTATCCGAAAGGTTATTGAATCTGTTGCCTAGCAATCTGCAAAAGGTGTTTTATTCGGATAATGGCTCCACGGCGGTAGAAGTTGCCCTGAAAATGTGCCTTCAATTAGGCAATAATCTAGGCAGGCCGAAAAATAAAATACTGGCATTTAAAGAAGGATACCACGGTGATACCTTTGGAGCCATGTCGGTCAGTGAAAGAGGACAATGGACTGCTCCTTTTTCCGACAAACTTTTCGACGTGATCTTTATAGATCCGCCAACCTCATTGAATTTGGAACAGACGAAAGTTTTAATTCGAGAACATGCAGCAGAAACCGCATGCCTGATCTACGAGCCGCTGATCCAAGGAGCAGGAGGGATGTTGATGCACAGTGCTGAAGATCTGTCAGATCTGATGACCTTTTGTAGATCTTTGGGTATTCTTTTGATCCAGGATGAAGTTTTTGTGGGATTTGGAAGAACAGGGACCTTATTTGCCGCCGATCAGTTAAGTGTTGCTCCGGATGTGATGTGCTTTTCTAAGGGACTTACAGGAGGGACCATGGCCATGGGCATCACAACTTGTACGGATGAAATCTATCAAGCATTTTATTCCGATGAGAAGCAGAAAGCGCTCTTTCATGGTCATTCTTTTACAGCAAGTCCGATTGGCTGTGCAGCAGCATTGGCAAGCTTGGATATCCTATTGTCTGCTGAATGCCAACAACAGCTGGACAGCATTCATAAAAAGCATCTTGCTTTTCTAGGTAAGTTGATGCTGCATCCGAAGGTTCAACAGCCTCGATTGATGGGAACAGTCCTGGCTTTTGAATATCATACCGCAGAACAGGATGGCTATTTCCATAGCAGGCAGGAATTCCTTTACCAAGAATTTCTAAAGAGAAATATCATCATGCGGCCTTTGGGAAATACCATTTATCTGGTGCCACCTTATTGCATAAAGGAAGAAGAGCTGGAATACGTTTATGACATGATATTGGAAGTCCTAGATTGTTGATCTTAGGAATTTTGATCCATCCCATTCATAGATTTCTTCTGATTTCTCGACTTTATAAATGACTTCAGAAACAGTTTCATCGTTGATGTCTGATTCGGATTCCCCTTGTTCGATACGCTTGACGATGATCTGTTTCCCTTTTTTATGGGTATTGGGAAAGACTAATTCCTCTGAATAGTAAAATATTCCAGCATCGCTTACCGAGGAAGTTTTTGGTAAGGTGTGGAGTTGCTTTCCATCCCAGGAAAAATAATAATCGAAGGTATAGATCCCGCAGGCTTCCCCAGAAAAACTTACCTTAATGATGTTTTTGCTGTTTGCTAAGCCTTGGGCATCAGCAATTTCATTGTAGGAAAAAGATTGGCTGGATGGTAAATAGGCAAAGCTTTCCGTATCGATCAATTGCTTGTTCTTGTCCAGCACCTTAAGTTCCGTCCAATAATAATTGTTGTCCTCTTCTTGGTTCTGCCAAGCAAAGCCATGTAGGAACGTATTACCGGTTTTCTTGTCCACATTTGACCCCACTGCTAAAAGACCAGCCCAGATATAGCCTCTTTTCTTTTGACCATTATGCACGTATTCGATATAGTACCAAGGTAATTTCATCCTCCGGATGAGGGTTGGATTGATGGCATCAGCACCTATATATTTTAGTTCAGTTCCAAGTGCGAGTGAATCCAAAAGCTTGCTTTTCGTGCTGGGCTCCTCCCGGATATAGGCCATATTGGCAAAGACCAAAGTTTCTTTCTGATCATGTACCTGATAGAAGTTGAAATCCTCCACCACTTCATAGGCAGCAGGTGCTTGAGCGAAACTAAAGGAAATGCTCATCATGGCTAAGCTCAAAGCGAAAATAAATACTCTAAAATTCATAAAAGGAGATGCGTAATGTCTTAAGATTTAATAGCCGTTAGGGCATATAACATCGGGATTTTGCCTTCCAGCCCCTTTATTCTGTATTTGTCTGGACCATCCTGAACGGTATTCAAAAAACAGTTATAGGGTGAGTAATCAAATTCCTCAAAAGAGCTTATCTGTAAGTTATTTTTCAGTAGTGCCTTAAAAACATCGCTCAAGGGATGGTTCCAAGAAACAGATTTGTTTTTGATTTCGGCATTACGGTCTGCATAGGTACCTTCGGTGGTTTCAACAATCGTTTCGACATTGAAGTAACTGTAGGCTATTTTGCTGAATTCATAGTCAAATGCCCAGACCATCGGATGAAATTCTACAAAGACTAATTTACCCCGTGGTTTTAAACAGCGATGAATAACCGCCGCCCATCTGTCCAAATCTGGAAGCCATCCGATGGTTCCATAACTGATGAACACCATATCAAATTGGCCATTGAGTTCCTCAGGGGTATTATAAACATCGGTACAGATAAATTCTGCATCTAATGCCAGGTCCTGTGCCAATTGTTGCGCAAAGAGTATGGCTGCATCGGAAAGGTCGACCCCCGTCACTTTCGCGCCCATTCGTGCCAAGGATAGACTATCCTGACCAAAATGACATTGTAAATGCAGGATGTTTTTACCTCTTACATCGCCCAGTAAATTTAATTCCACTTCCTTTAAAGAGGATTTCCCTTCCAAAAAGGAAGGCATATCATAAAATTCAGAAGAAGTATGGGAATTGGTTTTATCGTTCCATAGCTTTCGATTGATCGCTAGATAATCTTCATCCGGATTGTCCGGTTGGAATGCGGTATGGTCTGCCATTTTATTTCAAATTAAACATCAGGAGATATATCCCTAAGTGTCGGCATGAATCTTTTCCTCCGCCAATTCTTCATCTGCTTTTGTCTGCTCCAATTGGTTATCCTCTTGTTCCTCTTCGGCCTGCTTTTCATACTGAACCTTCACAAAGATAGGAAAATGGTCCGAGTCGAAATTATCCAATTTCTTAAGGGATATTAATTTAAAATCTGCGGAGATAAAAGCATGGTCCAATGGGAACTGCATTAAAGGCATTTTGGCATGGAAGGTATTGTAAAAACCTCTGCCGCGCCGAGGATCTAAAAGCTGACTGGTTTTTAGAAAAAGTTCCGTGGTATAACTCCAGGCCACATCATTAAGATCTCCAATTACGATGACAGGCATATCCAACTTTTCGGCTTTTTTGGCCACCAATAACAGTTCCTTATCGCGTTCTGTTGAACGGGGGTTTTCATTGGGAACAGGCGGGGTAGGATGTACCGCAAACACTTGAACCCGCTCGCCCGAAGGCAATTCCACCTGACAGAATATACTTGGGATCTCCTCTTCCACCAAATAGTTTACAGAAATTTCGTGAAGTTTGAATTTGGAAAATAAGAGCATACCATAGGTATTGTCTATCGGAACTTTTACTTGAAAAGGGTATTCCTTATCTAGGCTTTCCGTTTCTTTCGCCCAGGTATGATTGGTCTCTAATAAGAGGATGAGATCGGGGTCATTTTCATGGATCACCTGAAGGCATCCTTGATAATTAACATTATCTTCATATACATTGGAGATCATTACAGCGATCTGGTTGTTGGGGTCCAATTTTTCAGCACGATAAACCTGTTTTTTTGCCAAAGGTGTAAAAGGCCAAATCTGCCAACAAAGATAGATACCATTGATGATCAGGGCGTAAAATAGGATTTTTTGAAAAATGACTTCTTTATTTACAAAGGATATATATAATACTATCCAAAGAATAACGAGTGCTAATTTCTGGATTCTAGGATATTCAAATACTCGGAAGGTCCAAAAGTCACTTCGGATTAAAGGTAGAATACTAAATAATAATATCAGGCATCCCAAAATCGGCAAGAATATATCCATACAACCCTTAAGATTAATTTGTTTTTTAAGTTTAATTCATGCAAAAGCAATGCCTTTTTTTTGTGACAACAGCTAATTTTTCATAATTTGATACCATCTAAGGATCCACCTAAGGATCTACTTGGAAAGGGATGTGAAAAATTAATAGCAGTCTTATGGCAAATCTATCAAGAAAAAGTTACGATACATTAAGCGAAGCAGTAAATGACCTGCAGAAACAAGGTTATACCGATGATTTTTTGATTTCAGAGGATGGCGAATGTCTTCGCTGTGCTGGAAAGTCTATGGAATTATCTCCAGATGAATTCATTATCGATGATATCTATCGTTTTGAAGGTATGACGGATCCAGCGGATGAAAGCATCTTATTTGCTATCTCTTCCAAGGATAATCTGGTGAAGGGTTTGGTAGTGAATAGTTTTGGCGCTGAATTCAGTTTCAGATCTTCGAGATTGGTGGAGGAATTATATAAAAGATCAAGAAGTTAGTATGTCAATTCAAGTGAATTTAGAGGATCTTATCCTACGGAAAGCCCGAGCAGAGGAAGCAGAAGCAATTTGGGCTATCATAAAACAGGCAATAGATAAGCGGAAAGAGGAAGGAAGTAACCAATGGCAAGATGGTTATCCAAACCTAGGAGTTATCCAACGGGATATAGAATTAGGTTATGGCTATGTGCATGTGGATGCTAATGGCGAAATATATGGCTATTTGGCTTTGATTTTTGAGATAGAACCTGCTTATGAAATCATAGAAGGGAAGTGGTTGAGTGATCAGGCATATGGCGTAGTGCACCGAATAGCAGTCAGTCAATCAAATTATGTCAAAGGACAGGCAAGTAAGATGTTGAAAGAGGTAGAAGAATTATGTAAAGAAAGGCAAGTATACAGCCTACGTGTGGATACGAACTTTGATAACGTAGGAATGCTTCGCGTTTTTGAAAAACTGGGATATACCTATTGTGGCGAAGTGTATTTCCGCGGGGGAGCCAGAAGAGCCTATGAAAAGGTTTTAAACTAAATAGTTTTCTTCATTCCTAGTTTTCATACCAAATGACCTTTCCTCCGCAGAGATCATCCTTACGCAGGGATCTTTCCTACGCGCAGGTAGATTTTCCAAACGGCATCTTTTACCAATTGCGGGTTGCCCCAGATTTTCTCGACCTCGAGTCTTAATTGATCAATAGGGTTGTGACCAACCTGTTCAATGAATCGTTGCGTTGCAGACCAACTCAAAAGATGTCCTAAAAGATCTTCCATCTTAAATCTTTTTCGGATATAGAATTCAGGAGGCTCGATTTCCCGAAATGGGAAGGGGATGGTCGTATATTCCTGATCGATACTGCGGGTTTCGATCGGCCAATAAGGACCAACGGTTTTTTGATGGAAATGCTTGATCAATACATCCAATTCCTTATTTATACTGGGTATTCCATAAGCCCAGGTGGCAATAATGCCTCCTTTTTTAAGGACTCTTTTGACCTCCGCGTAAAATTTATCATAATCAAACCAATGTATGGCTTGCGCAATAGCCACCAAATCCACTGATTGGTCTTTTAATGTTGATTCCTCTGCTTTTTCGACCTTATAGGTCACCCGATCATGGGCGAAGGCATTGGTGATCTGTGCTTCGCTGGGGTCACTAGCATATACCGAATCGTAAAAATCTGCGAGGTGTATGGCAGACTGTCCATTCCCTGTACCACAATCCCATGCTAATTCATGGGTGGGGGTTAATTCGGAAAGATAATCGTAAAGCTCATGCGGATAGGATGGCCGGTATTGGGCATAAATGGAAGCTTGCTTAGAAAAATTGTCATTGAATGTAGCCATAATGCATATCTATTAACTTCAATTACTGCTAATAAATATACAAATTTTCAAAGAAAATTGATCTTTATTCTTTTGTTAACCAGCAAGGATTCAGATTGATGCAAACGAAAATGTAGATTTTTCATTACAAGAATATCTTATTTGACCCTTGAACATAATAAATCTTTTTTACTTGGATTTTTTGGAGTAAAAATTGCTATTGATTTTTTATATACAACCACATTTTCACTACTTAAGGAAAACACAAGTAAAAGTCAGTCCCAAAAGGGCTGACTTTTTTTTATACATTAGAAATCCATTAAAACGCTATTACAATTCCATAAGATGCTCATTAGAAACATGTTAATTTCCTTTTTTGATTAATTATTTAACAATTAATTAATCATCAAATTGTAGTTTTGCAGCACATTTATAGGGTAAATGGTAAATCTGCTGCGTATTCCTTTTTTAAGAGGAATGAAAAACAATTCTCAAAAATTCATCAAAATAATATGGAAACACCAATAACAAATGTATCGGAAATGAGCTTGTCCGAAAAAATGCAGGAGCTCGTTATTAATTGTTTTACTTCAGCCAATAATTTGGAAAACCTGGATGAAGAACAGCAACAATCGATCTACAACCTATATGCAAAAATTAAATATAAGGATATCATCGATCAAGGATTTTGGAGTTTAGGAGGTGGGCTGACGCATTATTTCCTGAGCCTAAATGAGATGAAGCTTTCCTTGTTGGAAATTATGTCTACCAGATCTGACGAGAAAGAACGCTTGATCCTAAAAGAATTGTTTCTTTTTCTGAATATCCTCGACGACCGAAGTTTCTATCAACTATTCTCGATTAGGCAGTTATTGCACTGTCCAACCGAAATCTTTCCTGAAAAATTGGAAGACATCAGTAGGGAATATTTTGATTAAAGAATATACTGTTGTTTGTATGTCTAGAGGGTGTTTCTGTAAGGGATTCACCCTTTAAACTTTCCAAAATAGTTATGTAAAATTTATAGGTATTTAACGAATTTTTCGAGGCATTTTAATTAAATTAGAACCAATTACCCAAAGGCTATTTAGCTCAGGGTTAAATCAGGTTATCTTCTATGGGATAACCACTGTGAACCAAATAAACTTATATGCACAACACAAGATTGACGGAGGAACATCTAATTTTCCGAGATAGTCTGAAGTCATTTATTCAAAAAGAAATTCTCCCACACATTGACAAATGGGAAAAAGAAGGTGCGATTGACAAATCCATCTGGAAAAAATTAGGCGACATGGGATATATGGGGCTTATATACCCAGAACAATACGGCGGCCTAGATCTTGACTTTTATTATTCCCTTATCTTCTGCGAAGAAATTTCCAAATGTTTTTCTGGTGGTTTCAGTGTTTCGGCACTGGTGATCCAATACATGTCTACGCCTTATCTTTGGAAATATGGTTCCGAAGAATTAAAATCGAAATACCTGACAGCTGTGATCCAAGGAGATATGGTAAGTGCTGTTGCGATCACGGAGCCTGGTGCTGGTTCAGATGTTCAACGTATGAAAACCACGGCGGTGCTCGATGGCGATGAATACATCATCAATGGTTCCAAAACATTTATCACCAATGGCTATTATGGCGACTTCTTTATCACTGCGGTAAAGACAGATCCTGCTGCGGGAAGCAAGGGCATCAGCTTGATCTTGGTCGATCGGAATACGCCGGGAATCACCTGCAATAAAATAGAAAAGTTAGGCTGGCATGCTTCGGATACCGCGGAGATCGGTTTTGATCATGTACGAGTTCCGAAATCTCATCTTATAGGTGTGGAAGGAGAGGGCTTCAAATATTTAATGGGAGGTCTGCAATTAGAACGTCTGACAGCAGGCATACATAGTTTGTCCACGGCGGAATCCGCTATGGAATATACCTTGGATTATCTTCAACAGCGAGAGGCGTTCAATAAACCCTTGAAGGATTTCCAAGTATTGCGCCAT
Source organism: Sphingobacterium sp. CZ-2 (assembly GCF_004526235.1). Lineage (GTDB taxonomy): Bacteria > Bacteroidota > Bacteroidia > Sphingobacteriales > Sphingobacteriaceae > Sphingobacterium > Sphingobacterium tenebrionis. The sequence continues at coordinate 3,147,117 of NZ_CP038159.1, forward strand.
CGTTTTGCTCAAATGTATGCGGATGTGGAGACACTGAAGGCCTTTATCTACCATTGCTGCGATTTGCAGAACCAGGGGATATATGCTGTAAAGGAATGTTCCATTGCAAAACTACAGGCCAGTGAATTGGCCATTAAGGTAGTTTCAGAATGCCTACAGATGTTTGGTGGTTATGGCTTTACCGAAGATTATAAGATTGCCCGTTTATACCGTGATGTACGCGTTGGCACCATTATCGCTGGTACTTCCGAAATCATGCTCGAAATCTTGGCCAAGATCAGTATCGACCAAGTCGATTATTCAAAAAAATAAATCTATGGAAATCAATCACCTGCCCGAACATATACAGTATCAAGAAAGAAACATCAATGATTATGTCTTAGAGATTTATGTGCATAATTCATTGGAAACCCCTTATGAGTTGGATTTTGGTTTTGTACGCGCTTTACTACGCCGTGTTCAGAACCATTTGCTTAAGCCCGAAATAACAGGTTTGGTCCTGCATTTTTCAGGATCATTTGAATCCCTAAATTTCAGGCAGTTGTTCAAGCAGGCAAAAGAAAAGATCGAATTCAAGAAAAGGTTGTTTGAGATCATGGACCTGATGGTAGGGATCGATCAAATAAAAAAACCGATCGTTGGTATTTTTGACCATGCCTTGTTGGGTATAGGATATACCCTGGGTCTGGCATGTTCGAAATTGATCGCCGTTGGAAACCAGGCAACAGTTGGTTTTCCAGAGGGGGCCTATGCAGTCATCTATGGAATGGGATCGGTGGTCCACCTCAAAGAAAGAGTTCCTCTTTCAACAGCTTTTGAAGTGTTGACCAAAGGAAAGATCTATAAAGGCAGTGCTGCGCTGGAATTGAATCTGATCGATTCCTTTGTCGATAACCTGGATGATGCCCTAGTGGATGCCTTAAACTTCCTGGAACAACCAGGGAACGGCCTTAAAAGGCAGCAAGCCTTGAGTGATGAAGAGATCAATGGAGAACTGCAAAAGCTGAACAAACAGGCCAATTCCAATATTCCAGCACATATTTCCTGTTTCATCATTTTTAAAACCAGTCCTTTCTTGAGCAAAGCGGAATTGTTGACCATGGAATTGGTCCAATTTGAATACATCCTCCATGAAAAGCAGACCATGTCCATAATCCGCACGATGTATTATTCCATGAAGGAAGCGGCAGCATTGGGTGCTAAGGCGGAAAGCCAGGTCAATAAACTAACGGTTTTAGGTGCAGGTATGATGGGTTCCGGGATAGCTTATGAGGCAGCGAAAGCAGGTATAGAAGTCCAACTAAAGGACATATCCGATGCGGCCGCCGAAAAAGGAAAGAGCTATTCGGAGAAAGTGACCAACAAATTGATGGAATTGGGTAAAATGACGCCCGAAAAGCAGCAGAAGATCCTGGATTTGATCAATCCCATATCTCATTTTGAAGGGTTGGACAAACAGGACCTGATTATTGAGGCTGTTTTTGAAGACCTGAACCTGAAGGCTGCAGTCATCCAGGAAAGCTTACCGATATTAAATCCAAAAGGATTCTTTGCCTCCAATACCACGAGCCTTCCAATCCATAAGTTGGCTAAATTTAGTGCTGATCCCAGCCGATTCATCGGACTTCATTTTTTCTCACCGGTAGACCGGATGGCCTTGGTGGAAGTGATCAAAGGTGCAGATACCAGTCCTGAAACCTTGGAAGAGGCATTGACCTTTGTCCATAAGCTTCGAAAGATACCTATTGTGGTCAATGATGGCCCTGCCTTCTTTACCTCCAGGATTTTCTTTAACTACCTTCTGGAAGGGATTACCCTGTTATTGGAAGGAGCCTCGGTAGAGGTGATCGATCGCCAAGCGAAGGAAGCCGGCTTTGCTGTCGGACCATTAGCTGTATTAGACGAGATTTCATTGGATCTCATGGTTCATGTGTATGATCAGTTACCAAAACTTCATGCCAGTCAGAAAAGAGCTTATAATTATCTGAAAAAATTGATAGCAGAAGGTAGGCACGGAAGAAAATCAGGGAAAGGGTTCTATGAATACTCCAGCGAGGACCGAAGTAAAAAGCCTTGGGAGGATAAGGAGATTGAAAAGCCTGCTAAGCCAGCCTGTTTGATCATGATCAAATACAGGTTGTTGCACGTGATGGCCTTGGATAGTTACCGATGTTTGGAAGATGGGATTTTGACCAGTCCGAAAGATGGCGATCTAGGCTCGGTATTGGGCGTTGGTTATGCGATGCAGACAGGAGGTGTTTTCGGGCATATCGATCAAGTAGGCCTGCATGCCTTTGTGAATGATTGCCTGGAGTTCGCTAAATATGGTGAACAATGGGAGCTCCCGAAATCCTTGATCGAACTATCGAAGAAAGACTTTAAATTCTACTCCGGGTTTGATTCCAATTGGAATGAAGGCCCTTCAAAATAAGGAAGAGATTACTTTATAAAAAAACATCGCCTAAATGTAGGCGATGTTTTTTTATATGGCTACTTATACCATCATATCAACCAGGTCATTGACCGATAATTTGATGAAGTCTTCGTATGCCAAGGTATGTTGCAATAATGTTTTCTGTTGTTTATCGGCAAATACACGAGCAAGATTGATCTTATATTTTTCGATCAGTTTCGGGATACCTTCGGATCTTCGGCGTTTATGTCCAATCGGATATTCTACGACCACTTCTTCCAGGATGGTTCCATCGTTCAGCTCCAGTGTCAGCGCATTGGCGATCGAACGTTTCTCCGGATCATGGTAATCTACAGTGAACTGTGGATCTTCAATACAGGTGATTTTTTCCCTTAATGCATCGATACGCTCGTCTTTGGCGATGTTATCCTCATAATCTGCAGCGGTCAAACGTCCGAAGATCAATGGAACGGCCACCATGTATTGGATGGCATGGTCACGGTCTGCCGGGTTATGTAAAGGACCTTTTTTATCGATAATCCGGATGGCCGCCTCATGTGTCCTGATTTTAACGGATTTGATATCCTCCGAAGTTTTTCCCAATTCTTTTAATTTTCCATGCAAGGTCATGGCTGCTTCCACTGCAGTCTGCGAGTGGAATTCTGCTGGGAAGGAGATCTTGAACAACACATTCTCCATGACGTAGCTTCCATAAGGGCGTTGGAACTTGAATTCCTGACCTTTAAAGGATACATCATAGAATCCCCAAACCGGAGCGGTAAGTACCGATGGATAGCCCATTTCACCTTTTTGTGCTATCAACGCCAAACGTACAGCTCTGGAGGTGGCATCACCTGCTGCCCAGGATTTACGGCTGCCGGTATTCGGAGCGTGGCGGTAGGTACGCAAGGATTGCCCATCTACAAAGGCTAAAGATAGCGCATTGACCAACTCATCGCGGTTCAAGCCCAAAACTTTACCGACAACAGCGGTAGATGCTACCTTAACCAGGATCACATGGTCTAATCCCACTTTATTGAAAGAGTTTTCCAATGCAAGTACACCTTGTACTTCATGCGCTTTAACCATGGCTTCCAGCACGGTTTCCATGTTCAATGGCTCTTTTCCTTTCGCCAGGTTGTTTCTACTGATCCAATCAGCCACGGCCAATATACCACCAAGGTTATCGGATGGATGACCCCATTCGGCGGCCAACCAAGTATCGTTGAAATCCAACCAGCGAACCATAGCACCAATGTTGAAGGCTGCTTGGATGGGATCTAACTGATAGGGGGTACCAGGTACCTTGGCACCATTCGGAACAATCGTTCCAGGAACGATTGGACCAAGCATTTTCGTGCAGGCCGGATAGGTCAAGGCTTCAAAGCCACAGCCTATCGTATCCAAAAAACAATAATGGGCGGTTTCCTTCGCTAACTGACTATCAATTTTATAGTCTAGAATATAATCTGCAATATCCAGTAATACTTGATCTGGATTGGGTCTGTTGTTGGAAATATGTGATGACATTTCTGATTGTTATGTACTTATTTTTATCTGTCTTTTAATGGGATGAATTTCTGGTTTTCAGGGCCCGTATAGTTGGCGCTAGGGCGGATGATCTTGCCATCTTCACGTTGTTCGATGATGTGTGCCCCCCAACCGGAGATTCTCGACATCACGAACAATGGGGTGAACATATCGGTTGGGATTCCCATCAGGTGATAGGCCACCGCAGAGAACCAGTCCAGATTAGGGAACATTTTCTTTTCGTCCCACATCAGGGTTTCCAGGCGTTCGGCAATATCGAATAATTTCATATCCCCCAATTCCTCTGAAAGTTCCTTGGCGATTCTTTTGATGACCTGATTGCGGGGGTCTGAAATGGTATAGACCGGATGTCCAAAGCCGATGATGACCTCCTTTTTGGACAAACGCTCTCGGATATCCTTTTCCGCATCGTCTGCATCCTTATACCTGCTTTGGATCTCGAATGCTACCTCATTGGCACCTCCATGTTTTGGTCCACGTAGCGCTCCGATCGCTCCGGCGATACTTGCATACACATCGGAGCCGGTTCCAGCAATTACGCGTGCCGTAAAGGTGGAAGCATTGAATTCATGTTCGGCATAGAGGTTCAAGGAAGTTTGCATAGCCCGTACCCAAGCTTCAGAGGGTTTTTTTCCATGCAATAGATGGAGAAAATGACCTCCTAAGGTCCTATCGGTGGTTTCTACTTCAATTTCTTTTTGATGATGGCTGTAATGGTACCAGTATAAAAGGGCAGAACCCATGCTGGCCATAAGGCGATCGATGATCTCGCGGGTCTTTGAAGGCTCATGTTCCAAAGGTTCCGGTTCCAATGTGCCGAACATAGACACGGAGGTTCGCAGCACGTCCATCGGATGAGCAGATGCAGGAATCAATTTTAAAACCTCTTTCAGTTTTTGGGGCAGGCCCCTTTGCTGTACAAGTTTATGCTCGTAGTTTTCCAATTCTTTTGCATTGGGCAATTTGCCATGGATCAGTAGATAGGCCACTTCTTCAAAACTGGCCTGATCGGCTAGGTCCAATATATCATAACCGCGGTAGTGGAGGTCGTTTCCACTTCTTCCTACCGTACAAAGGCTGGTGTTTCCTGCAGGAACCCCGGATAGGGCAACGCTTTTTTTCGGTTTAAAACCTGATTCATTCGTTTCTTTCATATCATTTCTTGTTAAACAATTGGTCTAAACGATTCTCGTAATTATAATAGTCAATACTTTGATAAAGTTCTTCACGGGTCTGCATGGTTTCCAATACAGCTTGCTGGCTACCATCATTCCGGATATGTTGGTACACATTCAAGGCAGCCTTATTGGCTGCGCGGAAAGCAGATAGTGGGTAGAGTACCATGGAAACCTTAGCGCCTTTAAGTTCCTCCACGGTGAACAAAGGCGTTTGCCCAAATTCGGTGATGTTGGCTAATATGGGCATTTGGGTAGCTTCCTGAAAGCGTGTATAGTCTTCCAGGGAGCGGACAGCTTCTGCAAAGATGAAATCCGCACCAGCCTCCGCATAGGCTTTGGCTCTTGCCAGGGCATTTTCAATGCCTTCGGAAGCAATGGCGTCGGTTCGGGCACCGATCACAAAATCAGCATCGCTTCGAGCATCTACCGCTGCGCGGATGCGGTCTACCATTTCGTCCAAACTGACCAATTCCTTGCCGGGACGATGCCCACAACGTTTAGCGCCTACCTGGTCTTCCATATGTATACCGGCAGCGCCAGCTTTTTCGAGAGATTGGATGGTACGAGCGATATTGAAAGCGGATGGTCCAAAACCGGTGTCGATATCTACCAATAAGGGAGTTTTACAGACATTGGTGATACGTTCTACATCGATCAGGACATCTTGTAGGGTGGTAATGCCAAGGTCTGGGATGCCCAGTGAACCTGCAGCTACGCCACCTCCCGAAAGGTAAATGGCTTTGAATCCTGATTGTTCTGCTAATAGTGCATGGTTGGCGTTGATGGTTCCTACGATTTGTAGGGGTGATTCGGCTTGAAGAGCTTCTCTAAATTTTTTTCCAGCAGATTCCTTCATTCTGATGAGGGATTTTTTTAGTTTATAAATAGGGTTATGGACGTTGGAGCTTCATCTTCTTTTGCTGTCCAGCGACCTTTTTAAAGATAAGAAAATCTGATGGGTTTAGGAATTAAAATAGAAAGCTTGTCGTGCTGAGCGTAGTCGAAGCATCTGTACGGTGGTATGGTGGTATACGAACAGATCCTTCGACTTCGCTCAGGATGACATGGGGGAAGATTGCTTCGTCGTGCCTCCTCGCAATGACGGGATGGCTTGCCTCCTCGCTATGAGAGTTTTTGCTTCGCTCTTAAAGCAGGGTGAAAGTAATGTAAAAGTATGTATTTAGTAACCTAAGTATACTAAAACCCGCTTTAAGGTTGCTTAAACCATGGTTTTAATACGAAAACAAGCTTTTACCATAGGAAAATAACAACATTATCTAATTTAACAAAAAAAGCCGTATCAACATCGATACGGCTTCTTAATATTAATAACCTGGATTCTGAATCAATCCTGGTTCTACGCGTAAGCTGTTCTCATGGAACGGCCACACATAATTATGCTGTTGGAAAGTTCGATCTTCGATCTTTAAAGTTTCCACTTTTCCATTCACCAAACGGGTATGTCCTAATGCGGGTTGGTTCAACACCTGTTCCGCAATTCGCCAACGGATGATATCATCATAGCGGATACCTTCTCCAGCTAATTCCGTTCTGCGTTCGTTACGGATCAAGTTTACCCATTCCTCTTGGGTTTTGCTGCCCAATTTCACATCGGCCACGGTCATATCCAATCCAGCACGTTTTCTCAACTGGTTGATGCAATCTTTCGCCAGGTCATCCACTTGTCCCAACATGATCTGTGCTTCGGCATAGGTCAATAAAACCTCTGCATACCTTAACAATGGGAAATGCATGTTACCACCAGATTTAAAAGCATCGGTTTCATCGACAAACTTCTTGAACCAATAGCCAGATTTACTGGAGCGTTGGTTCTCAAAATAGAATAAACTTGCTGTATTGTAAATATCGATCTTATCGCCGTAAAACGTATCTCCTTGGCCAAAAATACTAGCTTTTAAACGTGGGTCACGATTTAATTTCGGATCCAGTTCATATTCCTGTTTCGTATGCAATGGACAATTGTCGATTGGTCTACCTTGCAGGGTCCAATACGAATCCACCAAGGATTTGGTCGGAACAGAATAGGATTGTCCATTACCGGTACGGTATTGTGGTGCCAGGTCGCGGAAAGAGTTGGTCGCCGTATTATTATGACTTTCCATATCGAATTTCATAATGAACTCCTTGTTGGTCTTATCCGCTTTGTAATTGAACAGATCGGCATAGTTCGCATGCAACTGATATTTTCCGCTTTCGATGATCTCTTTGGCCAATTTGGCTGCCAGTTCGTATTTGCCGTTATACAACGCATAACGCATGGTCAGTGCCTTGAACGAATACTTATTGAACATATAAGCATCTGAGGTATATTCATTTTCCGGTAGGCGGGAGGCAATTTCTTCCGCTAATGGGAAAAGGGTTTCCAAAATTTCTTCCTTGCTTTTTGCAGGTTGAAGGGCGGTTTCCATGTTGGCCGGCTCCAGGTGGAAAGGAACATTTGCCCAACGGCTGGTCAATTTGAAATAATGCCAAACACGCAGCGCTTCCAAGATACTCTTGAATTTAGTACGAACGGCTTCATCCTCCACATAAGGAACATCCACGTTCGCAATAAAGGTATTCAGACGGCCTAAATGTTTCATCTGCAATTCATAGTAATACAAGAATGCGGTGGTATTGGCGTTGATATTCCCATTGGCGATACGTTGGTGATGGTCATTTTCGATGCGGCTATAGGCATTGTCCGATTTAGAATCTTCCAAATAGAACAATAATCCGCGAGCACCCACCGAAGTGAACACATCCACATAACTACTGTACACCACACGGCGAAGGTCTTCCTCGGTATTGAAGAACTCAGTAAAGGAAGTTGCCGTTGGATCTGTTTTATCTAAGAATTTTTCACAACTGGCCAAGGACATACTTGCCAATAGACCAAAATATATGATTGATTTTCTCATTTTCTTTCTCTGTTTATTGATTAAAAGATAGTGGCTCTGATACCAAAACTATAGGTAGCCATGCGTGGGTAGTTCCCATTTCCACCGTTACGTTCTGGCTCTAATCCCTCGTATTTGGTGAAGGTAAAGGCATCCTGTGCATTCACATATACGCGTACATTTTGGAAAGCTTTGCCCCATTTCGGGAAAGTATAGCCCAATTGAAGCATCTTGATGCGGAAGTACGACGCGTCGCTCAACCATACATCACTAAGGAAAGTGTTGGTGCTTGCGCCGGTCCAAACCCTTGGAAAACGGGAGTTTGGATTTTCTGGTGTCCATCTGTTGTCTGCATATTCTTGGCGCGGTGCACCTAATGCATTCGATGCATTATCCACGTAGATCGGATAGCCTTCCTGTCCGCCAATGCGGGAGGTACGGCGACCAACACCTTGTCCCAAGGCTGCAAAGTCCCAACGTTTGTATTTCAGGTTTAGATTGACTGAATAATTCAAATGTGGGAATGGATCACCCAGTTCCACACGGTCATCATCATTGATGATGCCATCACCATTCTGATCTCTATAACGGATGTCTCCAGGAATGGTATTCGGTAATTTTGCTGTTGTGGCATCAATTTCCGCCTCATTCTGGAAGTAACCATCGGTTTCATAGCCATAATAGTTATCAATGGCAATTCCGTTGTACCAGATTTTATCGTTGGTGTTTTTGAAGATTAAGGTGTCGGTTTTATTGTATCCAGCCTTTTCAACTTTGTTGCTGTTGTCGAAGAACATACCACCAATGGTATATTTCAAATCCCCGATATTATCTGACCAGTTTGCCGAGATTTCATACCCTTTATTTCTAACCTCACCAATGTTTACCGCCGAAGTTAAGGTGTTCGATCCGGTTAGTGGAGGTACTGGGAAGTCGGAATAGATCAGGTCGTACGAGAATTTGTCGTATACATCCGCTGTAATATTCAACCGGTTGTCCAATAAAGTCAGGTCTGCACCTACGTTCCATTGTTTTTGTTTTTCCCAAGAGAATAATGGATTTGGCACACGCATGGTCCATCCCCAGGTATTCACTACTTCCTGCCACAGGTATGGATCCACATTCTCATTACCGATCAAACCGTATGATGCACGGATCTTGAAGTTGGTCAAGGTTTTGCTGTCGCGAAGGCTGCTCATGAAACTTTCGTTATGCAGGTTCCAAGCTAGGGCAGCAGAAGGGAAGAAACCCCATTTCTGTCCTGGCGCAAATTTACTACTACCGTCTGAACGTGCGGTTAATTCCAGCAAATAACGTTCATCGAAGGAATAGTTCAACTTTCCGAAGAAAGATGCCTTATTGATCTCGCGGTAATCGGTGTAGGTGAAGTTCATCATTTCTGAACCAGCTGTCAGGTACAGTTTATCCTTGTTTCCACGAAGATCTTTGGTATAGTTTACCAATGCTCTAGCCGTGATTTGGGATTGGCTGACACCTTGATCGGCAGTCACCGAATTTGCCCAGATGGTAGCCGGTTTTCCGGTTGCATCATAGAATTTAAAGGTCTCACGAACAGATTTGTTCGCCGATTTATTGATCATATACGAAATATTACCCTCAATGTTCAAGTTCGGATTGATGTAATATTTTGGTCTTAGGTTGATCGTACTCCGGTCGTGCATGTAGTTTTTGATACCACCATGGTTGATGGAAGCAACCGGGTTCAGGTTGTTGTGCAACATGTAGTGATTCGGAAGGTCTGTCCCTTCAAAAAATACTTGTTGCGTAGGGTTCATTCGCCAAGCGATCTGGTATAGGCCATGGCCATCATCATTGGCCATCAAACGATCTACCTGTAAACGGTGGGCATAGAAATCGGCAAGAAGCACGAATTTGTCTGCAATATTGACGTTGGTATTGAAGCGTGCGGAGAATTTTTGTGTTCCTTCAATGTTGTTCAATCCATTTTCCTGGATATGGCCTAGCATTAGGTTAAATGTTCCTACACCACCACCACCGGAAATATTAGCCGATTGGTTATGGGCATAGGCGCGGCTTTGCATCACTTCGTCCAACCAATTTACACTTTTAGTCTCGCCACTTTCCGCTTTTTGGATATCCTCTGCGGTGTATAGGGTGGTTTGCCCTTGAAGAGATCTGGCTTCATTGTTCAGACGCATGTAATCTGCGGCATTCACAAAGGTAGGTAGGTCGATTGGGTTATCGACCGATCCCCAAGCATTCAGGTCCACCTTGAATTGTCCGGTTGTACCGCGTTCTGTTTCAATGATGATTACCCCATTGGCACCTCTAGAACCATACATGGAGGTAGAAGCCGCATCTTTTAGGACCGTTAGACTCTTGATCTGGTTCGGGTCGATGTCGCTTAAGGATTGTTCCATTCCATCGACAATGACCAAAGGACTTGCATTCTGCAAGGTACTCACGCCGCGGATAGCAATACTTCCTGGGGAGCTTCCTGGAAGGCTGTTGCCCTGCAACATGGTCACACCTGGAATGGTTCCGCTGAAGGCTTGTTCCATTTTCATGATCGGACGCGTTTTGGTCTGCGACATGTCCATTTGGGCAACAGAGGAGGCCAAGTGTTTCTTGTCGACTGTAGAATAACCTACGACTACGACCTCATCGATGCCCAGGTTTTTTTCGGCAAGAATGACATTCAGGTTTTTTTTGTCGCCAATGTTGACCTCTTGGTCATCATAGCCGACTGCGGAGAAAATCAAGACAGAAGCTGTCGCTGGGACTTGAATTTCGAAGTTTCCGCCTGCATCGGAAGCAGTACCTAGGTTGGTTCCTTTGACCAAGACACTTGCATTCACCACAGGTCGATTTTGATTGTCTTTAATGGTACCCGTAATGGTCTTATTCCCTTGGGCATAAGACAACGAGCCGCATAAGACAATGAATAACATCATTGTAAAGATATTTTTCATGATCTGATTTTGGTTATTGATTATATAGATAGTTAAATAATTCAATTCCATAGGCTTAATCCGGTAGATGTTGAGGATTTTGCTCGCCGAAAATACAATTAATTAGTTTAATAATGTTTAATAAGATTGAATAATGTTGTTAAATAAAGTTTATAATAGTTTGGGAAAGTATAGATTTTATAGATAAGAAAAGAAATAGTAAGAATAATTAATTTTGTGATTAAAAAATGCCGTTTGGGTTGGTGGGTTTATCCTTAGGAGTAAATTTTGTGTTGGAAATGTTACAATTGGGGGGGGTGGGAAGGATGGGATGGGAAGGGAAGGGAAGGAAAGGGAAGTGGATGGAAGGGAAGGGAAGGGATGGAGGTTGGAGAGAAAAGGTAAGGGGTAAGGATGGGGATGGAAGAGTGGGAAAGGGATGGAATGGAAGGGGAAGGGACGGTAAGGGGTGAGGGAGGCTGGAGAGTGAACGGGATGGGTCGGGGAGTTGTCATGCTGAGCGTAGTCGAAGCATCTGTACGGTGGTATACGAACAGATCCTTCGACTTCGCTCAGGATGACATGGGGGAAGATTGCTTCGTCGTACCTCCTCGCAATGACGGGAAGCCTCCATGCAAAGACAGAAATTACATTAGGTCTGCTTGGATAGCTAATATTTTCTTTTTCTGTAGGAAGTATCGTTGATAAATCAAATAAGGCAGGGCTTCCATGGCTTCTCTTAAGATCATTATATTTTCATCTACATAAGCTGAGACCATGAAATATTTCCACTCCTTATCCATATACTTTTTTAAATTTTCCACATACTTCTTATCCAGTTCATTTTCAAACCCTGGATATTCCAATAATTCCTTCAATTCTTTCTTCAGCCTCAACTCTAAAACCTTGAATTCAATAAAGAAGGTTTCTATTTGATTATAATCCAAGACTTGGTTCAGATAGCTAAATTTATTGTTCAGCTCGTAATAAAAATTCATCTGATCTTCATAGATCTTATCATAAGCCGCCAATTGCAGATGAGCTTCCAAAAACTCCTGCTCCATGTTCTTGCTTTTTGCCAGATGATGGAAATGTTTAAATATTTGCATATTCAATTCATCCAATTCAGCTGCTTTAGATACTTCTTCCTTTTTCAATCTTTCCAATAACTCAGGAATGGCTTTCCGATGAAATTTAATACCATCATAATCAAAGGTCTTTACTCCAATTTCCTTAGCCTGAATAGATTTTAAAGTGCCAATATCTTGACGCAGGGCTTGCAATTCATACGATAGCTCCGTATCCTCATCCGAGAAATAAGATCTTTCTGGAATATTACCATCTAGATCAATCTTTTCGTAATCAGAAATCACTGGGGTTACTAAGTTGTAATATTCATTGAATACCTTATCAAAACTTCTTTTGTTAAAAGCCAATTCATATTTATGGATAAATTCATCCGCACCCAATTTAACAATAGGTATGTTTGCATTTGGTCCTTCATCCTCCAAAAACAAATTTTTAAATAGGAAATCTGATATTTCCGAGATCACTTTATCCTTATCCTTGATCATATCCATCGCGGGGCTATCCTCTTCCACCGCCTTAACAATATTCAATTGCCTAACCTTTTTCACCCGGTCGGCAGTGCTCGGATGCGATGCCCATTGGTTTTCGAAGTTCAGTTTAGATTTATCGTATTTGAGATTACTATCCAGATCGATCATCGGCATGCCATCCTTCATCTCATAACTGTTCTTTTTTGCTAAAAAGCGAAGCATGTTCTGATGATCCGCATAAATATCATCAGGAAACAAGCTTTCGGAGGAGCGATTAAAATAGAACTGCACCGCTTCATTAAAGGCATGGTCAGCAAAATCTAAACGCATCAGGGAGCTGCTAAAGGCTTCCGACCCAGCAATATGGGCTGCCACTTCATCCGCATGGAATTCCATCTCGCGGGATAAGGCCATGTAATTCTTATTGATGAAATTGTATAATTTTTTGAGGATCCATTGGATTCCACGGATAGCATAAATCGCTCCCCAGAGTGTGATGACTAAAGAATTACTCCAACCGGTTACCCTATTGATCGTTCTATCAAAAGATTCATTGTTATACAGCATGTTAAAGATCACTTGGTTCACATGGTACACGTATGAGCCAAGCTTCATGCTCCGTTGGGAGAAATGACCAAATTCATGGGCAATAATGGCCTTTAACTCCTGTTTACTAAGTACATTGATCAAGCCCATCCCGATTTGGAGGTTTTTCCGAACGGGAATGATCATGCTCCAAAAACTGGAATTATAGAAAACCGAGGCATTAACTTCCTGTGTTAAAAATACTTTTTTGGGGAAGTCCGTTCCAGCTTCCTGTACAACCTCGTGGATCATTTGGAACAGTTCAGGTTGCATGTCTGCAGTAATCTCAAACATGCCCTCCGTATGGTTTTGATTCTTGGAAAAGATGAATTTTATAAGAAAAAACAGAATGGTCAATCCGGCAAAGATTAATCCAGCACCAAATAAAATGATATATAAATTGGGTATTTCTATGATCAAATGGATACCAAAATAGGTGAGCGCAATGGTTAGTCCTATTGCGGCTATTAAAAGCAGCATATAGACAATGACGAAAACGAGAATGGAAGTAAGGGTTTTTTTGACGCTTCGCTGAAATGCCGGGCTGGTCTGAATATGCATAAAAGGTAATTTCGATTAGTTTTATAAATATAGACGAAATGAAGAATATATTTTTCAGAAAACCTAATTAATAATATTTAGTTAATATTTCTTTGGCCGTTAAATAGCCTCTATAGAATGCTTCCTCGAATATGGAGAGTCCGGAAAGGTCAGAATGTGCAAAGTATATCCGGTCGGCAATTGGTTTGGCCATTTCCTTCCGGGCCTCACTCATCATGAACCCTGGAACTGGGCTGATCATGCCATGGCCTAAACGATGGATACGCATATCCAATATTTCCTCCTCGATGCCATAATGTGCTTTGGAGAGATCTTCAATAATGAAATCCCGCCATTGTTCCTCGTTAAAATCCAATAGTTTCTTTCGTTCTTTCCGAAGGTCCTGTGCGTCCAGGGAATGGTAATAACTGATTACATAAGGTGCTTTATATTGGGCAAGGCTCTGATGCTGATCAAAGATATAGCCTAAGCCTTTTCCTTCATGGATCACATTGTCCCAGGATAAGGGCGCGCCCGAAGCAGCGGGGAAACTTTTCAGCGTAATCGTGGCAATCAACCATGGTGCATAAGCAAATTTATCGCTTAAGGTTTTCCGTGTAGGGATCAGGTATTTGTTCACAAATTGCGGACAACAATTGATGAGTTGATTAGTTATATAAAGGGTTGATTTATTGGTTTTACTGTCGTATACCTGAACTTGAACTTTGTTATCATCCCATTCTATTTTATAAGCTAAACAATTGTTCCTTATCTTACCTTCCGCGTATTTTTTCAATAAGGACACCAATCTTCCATTGCCTTCCTGCCATGTTAATACGGCTTCTTCATTTTCGAGATAATCATGCTTTCTACTGGAAAAATAATGTATTCCCGCAAAAGCTGAGGTATGTTTAACGCCTGTACCGAAATCATCCCTGCAACAGTAATTCACATAGCTAAATACCGGTTTTGTTTTGAAACCTTGATCCAGCAGCCACTTTTCCATGCTGATGCTATCCAGATCCTCCAGATCATGATCGTTTGATGCGAAAAGTGTTGGAATATCAAATACATATTTTCCATCCCTACCTTTCATTTCCGTGAAATCCTTCATGAGGCTATGAAAACGCTCCATTTCGGCCAATTCTTCCTCATCTAGCCCATATTCAGGAACAATGCCATTCTGCCAATAATTGTCGATAAAGAGCCTATGCATCGGGTCAAAGGACAGCTGTTCTTCATCAAATATTGGCTCACCATTTTCTGTCCAACCCTTAACGATCTTTGACTTTTCTAAAAATTGGTAAATTTCTTTGTTGGAGGCGTTGGGTATGGGCAGGTAATGAGCGCCCAGTGGATGTTTACTGTAGGAATTTGACCCTGATTTGGAGTTGCCACCCACTTCATCTTCCATTTCCAATAAGAGAAAGTCCTGGAAGCCCTTTTCATGGAATTGATATGCAGCAGATAAGCCTGCGATACCACCTCCAAGAATCAATACAGGGATTTCAATCTTTTCAGAAACAGGGGGGAAGTCGGGTAGCCATAAGCGATGCCCTAAGATGTGGTTGGTGCCGGTAAGTTTTAATAAGATATGGTTTGCCTTTCTTTTACAGGCTTGCAGGAAAGTAGTGCCAAGACCCAATAAAAGGCTTGCTTTCAGGAAATGACGCCTGTTCCACTTATATCTTGCTCCACTCTTCATCAAAATACCGCACTAAAATCTGATTGTCCAAACGATTGATCTCCACCGGTATTTTTTGCATATCTGTTGCAAAGTCCGTGAGTTTGGAGAAATTGTAGTCATAGAAACGCAGGTTGTCCACCTTATGGTTCACCTGTTGGAAATCTACGTTTTTATCTGGGGAGAATAAACAGAAGCCCCATTCGCCGAAGGAAGGCACATAAGCATGGTAAGCCTGTGGGTTCGGAAAAATAGAAGCAATGGTTTCATGAATGCACCAATAGGCTTTTGGCGCATAATAGGGTGATGTGGTTTGCACGGCAATAATGCTTTGCTCATGCATCAGAAACCGTAAGCGCTTGTAAAAAGCATTGGTGTACAATTTGCCTAAGCTGTAGTTGGAAGGATCCGGAAAATCGATGATGATGACATCATATTGCTCCTGATGGTCCTTTATCCAGATAAATGCATCTTCATTTACGACCCTTACCTTAGGGCTGTTCAATGCATCCTGATTATGCTGACGAAGAATTTCATTAGTCTGAAACAGTTTGGTCATCCCTTCGTCCAGGTCGACCAAGGTAATATGTTCTACCATAGGGTATTTCAGGATTTCCCTGGCGGCCAAACCATCGCCACCCCCTAAGATAAGCACACGTTTCGGTGTTTTGGCAACCGACATGGCGGGATGCACCAGGCATTCATGGTACCTATACTCATCCTTGGTGTTGAACTGAAGGTTGTTGTTCAGAAACAGCTGGTAATTTCCTTTGGAGGAGGTCAGTACAATACGCTGATAGGTCGTCGAATGCTTGTAGATGACGTTGTTTCCATATAGCTGGTTCTCCGAATAGGCTAGGAGCCGATCGGAGTAATAGAAGACAACTACAAGGAATACCAAACATAGTATAGCCTTAATCTTTATCCAGGTAGGCCTTTTCAGGAACTTGCTCAGGTAAAAGGCAAGGAAAACCCCTACACAGATATTGATGATTCCGAACAAGAGGGAAGTACCCATTACCCCTAATTTTGGGATCAGCAGGATCGGGAATAAAACCGAAGCGATCAATGCACCGATGTAATCAAAAGCGAAAACATTGGAGACCAAATCCTTGAATTGCACCCTGTCCTTGAGGATGTTCATCAACAAAGGGATTTCCATTCCACAGAGGCAACCTGTTAGAAATACAATAAAGTATAAAATAAACTGGAAATGTTCAACCTGTTGAAATAGAAGGAATAAAAGGACGGAACTTGTGCCGCCAATGATACCTATCAAGAGTTCGATCTCGATGAATCGATCGAACAGGTTCTTATGGATAAATTTGGCGAGATAGGAACCAACCCCCATTGAAAAGAGGTAAGTACCGATGATGAAAGAGAATTGCTTTACCGAATCTCCCAATAGATAACTGGCCAATGCACCAGCCACCAACTCGTAGACCAATCCACAAATGGCGATGATGAATACAGCTAATAAAAGGAAGATGGAAAGATTTTTCTTTCTATCCATGAATTGAGGCTGCGATAATAATGGAGATGCCTAAAATAAAGCTGGCAAAAACGATTGCCAAGGCTACATTATGGTTTTTGACAATCTCCTGCCAGGACTTTTCCGGCGTCAATTTCTCGATCAATAGATAAGCCAATAACAGGATCACTATTCCGATAAGGGAATAAATAACCGAGGCAGCAATACCTTTGAAAAAATAATCGTAATTCATATGCTTTTGCTTATTTATGACTACCACTCACCAGTGGCGATCTAGTGTATATTATTCTGTTTCCTGTACGGGTATGGTCAACCTGTGCTTGCACTTCTAAATCTGCACTACAGCTTTTCATGTTGTCCTCATAGTATTTATAGGCAGGTAGAGCCAGACAAACAAAGAAAAACAGGATCAATAATCCATCTTGTTTGATCATGTACCAACCTGAAAAATCTCCTCGTTTACTTAGTTCCGCAATTTTATCCGGTTGGTTAAAATTGATGAAAAAGAAAATAAAGATCATCACCGTGGCTGCATAGGTAAATATCAAAGGCGTATAACTGACCCCACCATATTTCAGTTTGATCTGTTCCTCTAATTTAACCGCTTGATTAGGCGATCCGGTCATTGAGGTTTCAAATACCAAATGGTATTGTCCCGGTTCCACCCTACAAAAATCAATATTCAAGGCATTAGCCTGATTCGAAGGATTGAATTTATGCACGTATGGTCTAACTTGGCTGACCTGATTGGTCTTTTTGTTCACTAAGTTGACCTGGATCACCAAATTCGGTACCGAAGAGATGGAGAATCCGTCCATAACCAACTGTTTTTTGGTATTTCCTTTCAATTCAAATGGCGTGGAAACAAAGCTGTTTGCCAGGTTTTCACTGGTAAAGGTTTCATTGAAAGTTAAGGTCTGTTTACTGAGCTGATTATAATATAAAAAATAAAATAATATGCCTGGAATAAGTAGAAATGGTAATAAAGCCCCTAAGAGCTTGGAATTGATGTGTTTCTTTTTCTCTTCGAACTCCCTGTACTTCTCAAACATGGAGTAATATTTAGGACCGTCTAGGTACTTTCCAGCATAATATTCCCTCTTCCCTTGGAATATTTCTTCCGAAATAAACTTGTCCTCATTCAAGGTATGCGCATAGGTAATGTAAGAGGAGGTGGCATCGAGATCTTCAAAAACAAAACCTTCCGCATAGATCACATTTTGCGTTCCGCCTTCTTCCCGATTATAATTGCCATCGTATTTAATGCGTTTTTCAGATTTTCGGTCGATTTTATCCTCGGAAATCGGCTCCAGAAAACAGGCATACTCATCTCCATCGGCCAGGTACAGTTCCTCATCATCCGTAGATAATCCGACATATTCGTTGGATTTTCCTAAAACACCGGCACGGCGGATTTTGGTGATGATCTGATAATGATTGCCTTGGAAATTAATGAATTCCCCAAGTATTGGCCATAGCACATCCTTTCCAGGATTCAGTTTTTTTTGAAAAACCCACTTATCCGGATCGGTACCTTTAAAATAGGCATGGCAATTCGGGCAGACGTAACCCTGAAATTCGGACACTTCTACCTTAAAATTCTGTTTATGTTGGCATTTGGAACAGCTGATCTGCATAGCTTAGCGATTTACCAAAGTTTCGTTCAAAACCGTAGCCTCAAAATATGCTTTATATTTTTCTCCAATGGCTATTACCTTTTGTGAATTGTCTTTCAGGTAATTACATAGGTAAATATCAAGGGTTAATTGATGGAATTCCGGCCAAGTGTGTACACAGATGTGGGATTCCATCAAACAAATGGCCGCCGTAAATCCGTTCCCATCAAACACATGAGAGGATAAACCTACTACCTGTAGATCTTCTTCAATCAATAAGGATTGGCTGAAGGATTGGAACTGCTCCAAAGAAGTCAGTAATTCCAGATTAGAAACCTGTAGGGTAAGTAATAGATGTTTTCCGGGCCTGTATTCGTTAAGCATTAATTTTGGCTAATAATTAGGCTCGAATATACACAATTTTTAAGGATTCCCTAACTTAAATGATAGCTTTGGTTCTTAAATTCCATGGAAGCATAATAGCTGTACTTCTCTTTATCGAGGGGATAGTCCCAACAGCCCATGCGGTGATAGATCTGTCCGCCGAAACCGCTTTTAAAGCGGAATAATCCATACATGGGATGCGAAGGATCGGCCTGTGGCGAAATCCCGAAGAAATCGTATTCTGTACAGCCTTTTTCCTTGGCCAACTGCATGGCTTTCCATTGCAGGGCGTAGGTTGCCATGTAATTTCTGTTTTCGGTAGCTGAAGCACCGTAAAGGTAGGTTCCCCGATTCTTGGATACGACGAGAAACATCGCAGCCAAAGGAAGTTCATCCACCTCGGCCAATAAAAGATACACATCGGCAGGGGATTGCGTATCATTAGCCCGGGCAGATAGTACTATGCGGAAATAATTGATATCATGGAGGAAGAAATTATTCCTTTTGGCGGTTTGTCGGTATAGTTCATACCAGATATCCAAGCTTTCCAGTCCTAGGGATTTTACTTTTACTCCTTTACGGCCAGAAAGGTTGATGTTGTATCGGGTTTTTGGCTTCATCATTCCCAATAAATGATCCTCATCCTGATTGAGATCCATAAAGATCGTATTGGATGGCAGGATATCGGTATTGGCTTTTCGGAGGTTCCAATGTTCGGTATTGAAGTTGAAACGAAGTTCTTGGATCCTTTTTTCGGGAACACCGATCCAATTGCCATGAATATCATAGCAGTCTTCTTCTTTCGCCCATAGTGACTCCCAAGATAGGTCGTAGCGGATCATGATGCAGTTTTTGGGAAGGAAATGCCTCAGTGTTTCGGATAATTGTTCCAGAAAGTATCCTTGGTTTTCTTCGGAAGGTTCTATTTCCGGACCGTAAGGCACATAAGCAATACAATGCTCCTGATCAACAGCCTGCAAGATGATCAATAGATCGCCGATGAAATAGGCATCATCCTCGGAGCCAGCGAAAAGTTCCGAATTCTTCACCTTGAAATTAAAGGCCATAGAATTGACCCCCTGAAGTCTTTTGACCTCCGACCAATAAGCTGTCTGTTGGATAATAGACGTATTATAGATTTCCTTAATCGCCTTGTCTTCTAAATCTGCAATCATGATTGCGGGCAAACATAGCCATAAACTTTAAATAAAGGGTTTTTATTTGTCATAATTGGGTTAAAAGAAAATAGATGTAATCACAATTAATAAAATTACAGGTTAGATGATAGTAAAAAAAAAGAATACTAAAATTAAGGAATGTTCGTTTAAAGATTATATTTCAAATTTGTTATGACATATATAGGCTAATTTGTAGCTTTAGCACCACAAAACAAGCTAATAAAAGCTGGAGGTATTAAGAATAACTCAATTTTTTATTTAGCTTTGAGTGCTAGTTATTAATTCGCTGTATTAATATTTATTTAATTGAAACTTTCGCGAATATCGTTCGTTAAAGAATTATAAAAGTTGACATTTGTTGGGTGAGAAGATGGCTCCATCTTCTTTTAACTTGTGTATATAATAGTGTGATCTAAGGCCTGAACTCCAGTTCAGGCCTTTATTATTAGAAAAAATTGTCTATTTTGCTCTGCAAATACCAAACCCTGTGAAATTACACTGCCTATTATTGATCTCGTGCATTTTTTGTGCATGTACATCTGCGCATAAGACGAAACCCGAAAGGGAAAAAGTAAAGGATCCGTATAATACGATGGCCTATAAGTTTCTGGATGATCAGCAACCGGATAGTGCCTTTTATTATTTCGATAAAGCGAAGACGTTTTATATGAAACGGAACGATAGTTTAGGTATTGCTGCTGCCTATATCAATATGGCGATCACGCAGTTTGAGTATAACGATTTTTACAGTTCGCAGGAATCATCCATCGAGGCCATCCCATACCTGGATACAATTGATCAAACTAGTAGATCATATCTCTCCATGAATTATAATACCCTTGGAAATAGCAGTGATGAGATCAATTTGCCCGAGAAAGCAATCTATTATTACCAGCAAGCTATTCGATTTGCATCAGATTCTTCGCAAATAGCTGTATATCAGAATAATTTGGCATTGAGTTATCGGAAAATCGGGAAAAAAGAAGAGGCCTTGGAACTGTTCAAATCAAGCCTTGCAAAAAGTGAATATGGATCGCTGGATTATGCTCGCACCTTATCCAATATGGCCAATACGCGAAGATTATTGGGGGATACGACCAATGTGCTGAAGGATTTACATCGGGCACTGCAAATCCGTAAGAAAGAAAATCATCTCATTGGGATGAATTCCAGTTATGCCTTACTTAGCGATTATTATGTTGGAAAGAACAGCGATTCAGCGATGTACTATGCGCAGAAGCGATATGAAATGGCGAAACAACTGAAGGTTCCCACAGATCAGATGAAGGGTTTGAAACAGCTCATTGCTCTCCAACCTAATCAGAATAACAGCGATTATTTTAAAGCTTACATCCGGATTCAGGACTCCGTGAGTACCGTTCAGACCATAACCCGAAACCAATTCGCGTTGATCAGGTTTGAGGCGGAAAAATCAAAAGCTGAAAACCTTCAATTGCAGAAGGATAAGGCTTTGGCCGAAAAAAGCCTGGTTTGGCAAAAGGCCGGAACTGCTTTTTTGCTCCTAACGGGTCTTTATGCGGTGCTGTGGTTTATCAGGCATCGAAAGAGACAGGCCTTGCTCATGGAGAACAAAATTCAGGAAAATAAATTGAAGACCTCCAAAAAGGTGCATGATGTGGTGGCCAATGGGATCTACCGGGTGATGATCGAAATCGAACATCAAGATCAGTTGGAAAAAGAACATGTGTTGGATCAATTGGAAGATATGTACCATAAATCGCGCGACATCTCCCATGAGCGGGATATGGAATCGGAGGAGGGTGTTCATGACCAGCGGGCCTATCATGAACAAGTAGGTGATCTGATTAAATCATTTGCGAATGAACATTGCAAAGTGCTATTGGTCGGGAATGAGCCGGAGACTTGGAAGGGGATTTCCAAGAAAAATAAACAGGAACTGTTGAATGGATTTCAGGAGCTGATGGTGAATATGAGTAAGCACAGCATGGCCAGTACAGTTCTTTTTAAGTTTGAAAGAATGAACGGATTCTTGTTGATCCAGTATTCGGATAATGGAATTGGTGTTAAAAATGGGCTTGAAGGAATGGATGCTAGGGCCTATTATGGAAAAGGTCTTAAAAATACGGTTTCCCGTATGGAAAGCTTGAACGGGCAGATTAATTTTGAAAGTAGGGAAGGAGAAGGATTCAAATGTAGGATCGAGATTCCAGTGAAGGATTGATGGTTCATCCATAAAGAATAGCAGCCTCTTCCATTAAGAATTGAATTATGTTTAAAAAAGTACTCATTGCTGAGGATCATGAGATTGCGAATATCTCGGTTCAGAAAACGTTGCATGAATTTGGAATTCCAGATGCTAAATATGTTTTCTATTGCGACCATGCGCTGACCTGGATCAAAAAAGCGGTCGCACAGGGGGAGCCATATGATCTTCTGTTAACGGATATTGAATTTGAGGATGATGATAATCAGCAGGAGTTGCTGAATGGTTTGGACCTGATCCGTGCGGTAAAGACTGTTCAGCCGGATATCAAGGTGATCATTCTTTCGGCTTTGGATCGGACAGCTGAAATTGATGGCCTGTTCAAACAAGGTTTGGTAGATGCATATGTTCGAAAAGCACGGAAGGATGCGCAGCACTTGAAGGAAGCTTTGCAGGCTATAGCCATGAACAAAACCTATAAATCGCCAGATTTAAAGAAGGTAACGCAGGAGAAGAATTCGCATGAATTTTCGAGTTTGGATATGCATATCGTGCGGTTTTTGTATGAAGGTATTCCTCAGAAGGAAATGCCTAAATACCTGCAGGAAAGAAATATAAAGCCATCCAGTTTGAGTTCTATCGAGAAACGGTTGAACTTGATGAAGGATGTGCTGGATTTTAATAAGAATGAACAGTTGGTTGGTTATTGTAAGGAGATAGGATTGATTTAATTATCAATCCTATGCTCTTTATTCTCTTTTTTTAATACCTCTTATGAACTGGTCTTCAAAGAAGCCATATCAATCACAAATCGATATTTAATATCCCCTTTCAGCAATCTTTCGTATGCCTCATTGATATCCTGGATATTAATCACCTCCACGTCGGCAGTAATACCATTTTCTCCGCAGAAGTCCAACATTTCCTGGGTTTCTTGAATACTTCCGATCGTTGATCCGGCAAAGTTCTTTCTGGCTGGAATCAGACTAAAAGCCGCAATGGGTAGTGGATGTTCCGGTGCACCGACAAGGGCCAATGTCCCATCTACCTTTAACAGTTTCAGGTAGGCATTCACATCATGCTCCGCAGAAACACAATCCAACACAAAATGTAAGGTATTGGCATTGGCTGCCATCTGTTCTGGATCGGTAGAAAGAATGACCTCATCTGCCCCCAAACGTTTTGCATCCTCGATTTTGGATGTTGAAGTTGTAATGACCACGACATAGGCACCCATGGCTTTCGCCAATTTAACCCCCATATGGCCAAGACCTCCGATTCCAACAATACCAACTTTCATCCCTTGACCGATATTCCAATGCTTCAACGGCGACCAGGTCGTCACTCCGGCACATAATAATGGGGCAGTCGCAGCAAGATCCAGATTATCCGGCACGCGTAATACAAAGTCTTCATCTACCACCAGCTTCTCCGAATATCCCCCGAAGGTCTGTTTGTTCAAATGCTTATCCGGGGAGTTGTAGGTTTGAATATTCCCTTTTTCACAATACTGCTCACTTCCTTTTTGACATTGTTCACATTCGCGACAGGAATCGACCATACAGCCTACGGCGGCTAGGTCGCCCACCTTAAATTTACGGACTGCCTCACCAACCCTCGTGATCCGACCTACGATTTCATGTCCCGGTACATTCGGATATACCGTTCCATGCCATTCATTGCGTGCAGTATGCAGATCGGAATGGCATACCCCACAAAAGAGGATGTCGATCTCCACGTCTTTGCTAGTAGGTTCCCGGCGGTCGATTTGCATTTCTTTCAATGCCGCTTCTGGAGCATCGGTTCCAAAAGCCTTAACGGATTGTGTATTCATGGTTGTGTTTTTCTAGATATATGCTACAATATACATAATTGCTGATTTCTTTGGTAGCTTTGTTATTGCAATATTTTGATTATTACCGTTTAAATTTAAAAGGAGATACAGATGGCAAGTACAGGAATGAACAGAAAAAACTTTATTAAGAAATCGGTGTTGGGAATATCAGGTTTCAGTATGTTAAGCAGTTTCGGAGAATCGAAAGATTTCAGGGATGAAAAGCATGGTGGGACAGTCTTACAGGAAAACCAAAATATATCAGCTATGGATACTTTACTATTTAAGAATGTTCGTCTGGAAACAGGTTTTGTATCTCAGGGAGAGGAGGTCATTGGAACTAAGACCGATTTATTTCAGGTGGAGGTGGTTAATGGGAAGATCAGTAAGATAACGGCCCAGCATGGTGGAGCTGTTGGTGGGCCTGTTTCTGGAGCAGGAAAGGTCATCGATGCGAAAGGAAAATTAATGCTTCCGGCATTTAAGGATATGCATATTCATTTGGATAAGACCTTTTACGGTGAAAAGTGGCAAGCTGTACGTCGGGGTTCTGGAGGGGTGAAGGGGATGATCGCGCTGGAGCAGAAGACCATGCCGGAGATTTTAAAGAATGCAACCGCCAAAGCGGAAAAGCTGATCGAACTGTTGCAATCTAAGGGGTCAACCTTTGCAAGAAGCCATGTGAATGTGGAGCCGACCTCAAAATTGGAGGCCTTAAAGAAATTGCAGCTGGCTTTGGATAATAAAAAGGATTCATTTTCTGCAGAATTGGTTGCTTTTCCTCAGCATGGTTTGTTTTATACGGACTCTGTCCCTTATATGAAGGATGCCGCACAGGCTGGAATTGATTTTATTGGAGGGGTGGATCCGTTTAGTTTGGATGGAAGTATTGAGAAGCCGATCGATTTCACGGTGCAGCTGGCTTTGGATCATGGGAAGGGGATTGATATACATCTGCATGAGGGCGGTGAATCGGGGGTGAAGACGGTGGAGTATTTGCTGGATAAGGTGTTGGAGAATCCTGGGTTAAAAGGAAAGACCTATCTGAGCCATTGTTTTGTATTGGGAAGAGTGGAGAGACAGAAGCAGGAGGAATTGGCGGTTAGGTTGGCGGAGGCTGAGGTGGGGATTATATCGACGATTCCGTTTGGGGGTTTGCAGATGCCTATCCCAATGTTGTTGAAGCATGGGGTTAAGGTGATGACGGGAAATGATAGTATAGTGGATCATTGGAATACGTTTGGAACAGGGTCGGTATTGGAGAAGGCTAATTTAGCGGCGCAGTTGTATGGGTATGTGTCTGAGTTTGATCTTTCCAGGGCGCTTAAACTGGCAAATGTGGAGGTTTTGCCGTTGGATGATAAGGGGAATATGAAATGGCCAAAGGTTGGAGATGTGGCGGATTTTGTGTTGATGGAAGCGAGTTGTTCTGCGGAGGCGGTTTCGAGGGTTTCGGATGTGAATATGGTGGTGAAGAATGGGAAGGTGATTAAGGATTTGAAGATTTTTGAGGTGTAGAACTGTATCGTCATTGCGAGGAACGAAGCAATCTTCCCGCATGTCATGCTGAGCGTAGTCGAAGCATCTGATCATTATTAACCCTACAGATCCTTCGACTACGCTCAGGATGACAAATTCAAAAGATTGCTTCGTCGTGCCTCCTCGCAATGACGGGGAGAAGATTGCTTCGTCGTGCTTCCTCGCAATGACGGGGAGAAGATTGCTTCGTCGTGCCTCCTCGCAATGACGTTAAAGATTCAAATCGCCTTCTTTGCCTAAATCATTCTTCTCCCCAGTAATAGCATTTTTAAGCATTTCAAACAAGGTTACAATTTTACTTGATCCCGTATCCCAATAATGAGCATCTTCCGGGCTCACCTTCAATACCCTGATATTCGGATCTTCTTTTCCTTTTTGGAACCATCCCTCCATCATTTTGTTCCAATATTTATCAATGCGTTCCTGATCCCTGCTCATGGATGCTTTCCCATTAATACTCAAAAACGTATAGTTCTTCGGATCGGCATAGAACAATGAAACCCGATTATCCTTTTCCAGATTCTGGAAAGTCTCACTCTCTGCGGAACATAAATAATAGATATTTCCAGATTCATCCACTTCCTGACGGCTCATCGGAACCCCATGTGGATAATTTGAACCCGATGGAAAGGAACAAACCGTACCTACATCAATATCATCCACAATTGTCTTTAATTTCTTGATTGCCTCTTCGTTGTTTTTATTTCTAATAGCCATGATTTTCAAATTTTGATTACCTATTCAACACCTACATCAACATAAAAGTTTTAGGAAATAAAATTAAAAATACTAAAAAATTTAGTAAATTTACCCTGATCATAGGAGGGAATATGTTTGATTTTGGTGATAAGCTACAGATATTGGCCGATGCTGCGAAATACGATGTAAGTTGCAGCTCGAGCGGAGGGAAAAGGAAAAACATAGGAGGTATAGGAGATTCTTCAAGCAGCGGTATTTGCCATACCTATACCGAAGATGGCCGCTGCGTATCCTTATTAAAGATTCTGATGACCAATTACTGCATTTTCGATTGCGCATTTTGTGTGAGTCGGAAGAGCAATGATGTTCAACGGGCAGCATTCTCGGTGAAAGAAGTGGTGGAACTGACGATGAATTTCTATCGACGGAATTATATCGAGGGATTATTCCTGAGTTCTGGAATCTTCAAATCGGCAGATTACACGATGGAACGCTTGATGCTGGTGGTCAAAAAGCTCCGAACGGAGGAGAAGTTCCATGGCTATATCCATTTGAAGGCTATTCCAGGCGCCAGTGAAGCATTGCTGAAGGAGGCGGGTTTGTATGTAGATCGGATGAGTGTTAACCTGGAGATCCCTACGGAAGAAGGGCTGAAATTGGTAGCTCCCGAAAAGGATCATCAATCCGTTCGTGAACCTTTGCAGACCATCAAGACCGAGATCATGGCCTTAAAGGAAGAGAAGAAGACGATCAAGAAAGTGCCGCTTTTTGTACCTGCAGGACAAAGTACGCAAATGGTGATCGGAGCGACGGGAGAGAGCGATCTGGATATCATGGGCACCGCCAATGAATTCTACAAAACCTATAATTTGAAAAGAGTGTATTATTCGGGCTATATCCCCATCAATCCGAAGGATTCCTTACTGCCTCAGGTAGGGACAGCACCGCCATTGCAACGGGAAAACAGGCTTTACCAAACCGATTGGTTATTACGGTTCTATGGTTTTTCGCTCCATGAGATCTTGAATACGAAGCATCAGAATCTGGAATTGGATATGGATCCGAAATTAGCCTGGGCGATTCGTAATCCGCAGTTCTTTCCGATAGATATCAATACGGCCTCCTATCAATGGATTATACGGATTCCGGGGGTTGGCAGGCAATCAGCGAATAAGATTGTACAGGCGAGGAATTTTGGGAAATTGCGGGAGGATCAGGTGAAGAAAATGGGGATTGCTTTTAATCGGGCGAAATATTTTATGAGTTGTGCGGATTCGGTTTTTGGATTGGGATTCCTATATCCAGAGCAGGTAAAGAAGGCTTTGGTCAAGCAACCCTTAATCGGAGAGGCTTCAAATTCATCCCGATTAATTTCTGAGGTTGATTCTTATCAGCTGACCTTATTTTAAATTGAGAATCATTCATGTAAATTAAGAATCAACCATGTATTATATATTCGATGGCACCTACGCCGGTTATATCTGTTGTGTTTTCGAGGCTTTTTCGCGGAAGGAAATCGATGCGCGGCCTACGCGGTTGGATCTGATCCAAACCACCCTGTTTTTCGAAAGTCGGTCGATTGAAACCCATCCGGAGAGATTTCAGCGGGTATTCCAGGCCATGGAAAAGAAAATTGGCCATGCCGGCATGAAACTTTTCTACCAGAACTTCCTGGCCGATGAGGAAAAGGCCTGGCTGAATGGATTCCAATTATTGATCAAGCTTTTCCAATCCGAAACTTTGGATCTGAAGAACTATGGAGATCCGCAGATCCTGCAGTTTCATCAGACCATTAAGAAAGTCAATCGCGAGCGGCATCGGATGAAGGCTTTTGTTCGCTTTATGAAGGATGCCAATGAGTTATATACAGCTATTATTGAACCTGATTTCAATGTGCTTCCTTTGATCATTGATTTTTTTAGGAACCGTTATGCCGATCAGCCGTGGCTGATCTATGATATCCGTAGGCAATACGGCTACCATTATAATCTGAAGGAAATGCAGGAGGTGTTCAGCACGGCCGAAATGCTGACGGATGAAAGCCAGAGTCTGCAGGTGAGTCTGGACTTGAAAGAGGAGGAATACCAGATTCTTTGGAAGAAATATTTCAAGAGTACCAATATCGAGCAGCGCAAAAACCTGAAGCTGCATATCCGTCATGTTCCGCAGCGCTATTGGAAATATTTGACAGAAAAGACCTAAACAATTTTTGCCCTTTCATGTTCAATAGGTAACCATAATTTTTAGACGTTATACCATTTATCATGAAAAGCAAAAAAAATCCAAAGACTGAACAATTGGACAAGCATGTTGTGGACAACATGGACCGAATGATGACCAGTAACGATGGAGTGCCCATCCATGACAACAACAATACCTTGAAGGCCGGTAATCGCGGACCTTCCCTGCAACAGGATCATCTCTTTTTTGACAAACTCATGCATTTCGATCGCGAACGGATTCCGGAACGTGTGGTGCATGCTAGAGGATCTGGCGCACATGGTGTATTTGAAGCCAAGGAGGACCTTTCGGATATTACGGTGGCTGATTTCTTGAAGAAAGGAACAGTAAGTCCGGTGTTTGTCCGTTTTTCTACCGTTGCCGGATTTAAAGGATCTACGGACCTTGCGCGCGATGTGCGTGGGTTCTCCGTGAAATTCTATACCCAAGAGGGAAATTATGATTTGGTAGGAAATAACATTCCGGTATTCTTTATCCAGGACGCGATGAACTTTCCGGATGTGATCCATGCGGTTAAACCGGAGCCTAATAAGGAGATCCCGCAGGCGGCATCGGCACATGATACCTTTTGGGATTTTATCTCCCTAATGCCGGAATCTGCTCATATGTCTTTATGGGCAATGTCGGATCGTGCAATCCCGCGTAGCTTGCGGATGATCGAGGGATTTTCCGTGCATACGTTCAAGTTTGTGAATGCAGAAGGGAAAACGACTTTTGTGAAATTCCATTGGAAACCAAGATTGGGTGTACATGGGGTGGCTTGGAATGAGGCACAGAAGATTTCCGGATTTGATGCGGATTTTCATCGTCGTGATCTTTGGGATGCGATTGAACAAGGGAATTTCCCACAATGGGATTTGGGTGTGCAGTTGATCCCGGAGGAGGATGAGATGAAGTTTTCTTTTGATATTTTGGATCCAACGAAGATCATTCCGGAGGAATTGGTACCCGTGAAGATCATTGGAACAATGACCTTGAATAGGAATCCAGAGAATTTCTTTGCGGAGACGGAGCAAGCGGCTTTCGATCCGGGAAGATTGGTGCCTGGAATTGATTTTTCAGATGATCCGTTATTGCAGGGAAGGATTTTCTCGTATATGGATACCCAGAATTACCGTTTGGGTGGACCGAATTTTCATGAATTACCGATCAATAGGCCGGTGAATGGAAAATATAATAATCAGAAGGATGGATTTGGAAGGATGGATGTGCTAAAGGGGAATACCAGTTATTTTCCGAATAGCCAAGGGAATGGATGTCCATATCATGCAATGTTGAACGGGGAGATGGGAGGTTCTGATGGAAAAGGGGGATCTTCTGATGGAAAAGGGGGGATGCATGCTGCTCAGGCAGGCCTGAAGGGAACCCAGGGCTATCAAACCGGAAAGCAGGAAGTGCAGGGTTTGAAAGTTCGCGAGCGTTCAAATTCTTTTGCGGATCATTTTACGCAGGCCAGATTGTTCTTTAATTCCTTGAGCGAAGAGGAGCAGACGCATATGATCAATGCGTTTAGCTTTGAGCTTTCGAAAGTGAACTCGGAGGATATCCGGAAACGGGAGTTGGCGATCTTGTATCAGGTGGAGCCTACATTGGCAAATGCTATTGGGAAGAACCTGGGATTGACGCCATCGAAGACCTTGGATGAATTGACCTTGAAATTTGCGAGGAATAATCATCCGGATTATCCGATCAAACCGAATAAGCCGGAAGTGGAGAAATCTGCGTTTTTGAGTATGAAAGTGAAGGATGGAGAGGGAAGTATTGAGACGCGTCAGGTTGCTTTTTTAGTGGATGATGGGGTTAGCTTTGAGAGTGTGGATAAGGCGAGGAAGGCTTTGGAGAAAGCAGGAGCGAAGGCGGTGTTGATTTCTTCGAAAGTGGGTCAGTTGAAGTATAAGGGTGGAGAGACAGAGGAGATCCAACATACTTATTTAACGGATGCATCGGTTTGTTTTGATGCTTTTTATACGCCAGGCGGTGATTCGGTTGCGAAATTGGCGGAGAACCCGGATTATCTGCAGTTTATTAATGAGGGGTATAGGCATTGTAAGGTCTTGGCCTTTGCAAAGGATGCGGAAGGATTGGTGGAAAGGTCTTTTATTAGTAAGGATGAAGGGGTTGTTTTTGAATCGGAGAACGATTGGATAGCGAATTTTATTTCGCAGATGAAGAAACATAGGATCTGGGCTAGGGAGATGGCTAGAAAGGTTCCTTCCTAGGAAGGGGGAGCGTCATTGCGTGGAACGAAGCAATCTTTACACTTATCGAAAGATTGCTTCGTCGTACCTCCTCGCAATGACGAATAGTTCCTCGCATTTACGGATACTTGTTCCGTTCTTATTGTAAGCACATTGTATACAAAGTATAAGCATGGTGTAAGTGTCTTTTAGCACTTACACCTCACTTACATCTCACTTACAACTCACTTGCAGTAAGAACCAAAACTTGTACAAACCTTGCAATAACCTTGTACCAACTTTCTCCTCAAAATTATCAAAATCCCCATCCCCAAACCCAATCCCATCCCATCCCCAAATCCACCAAACCCCTCCTTCCAATCCACCCACTTCACCATGACGTAATTTTCATTAACTTTGCCTCATGTCTACATCATCATTGATTTCCCAAGATACCATCATCGCTTTAGCGACCTCCCCAGGTGCTAATGGAGCCATTGCTGTCATCCGATTATCCGGTTCGGAAGCCATTTCTTTAGTCAATCAAGTTTTCAAAGGAAAAGATCTTTCCAAGCAAGCCTCCCATACCGTTCATTTTGGTACCATCCGCGATGGCGAACAAATCATTGATGAAGTATTGATCACATTATTTGTAGGTCCAAATTCCTATACCAAGGAAAATGTGGTAGAGATTTCAACCCACAACTCCAAATACATCATCGAACGAATTATCGGTCTTTTGATCAAAAAAGGTGCTCGTGCGGCTAAGGCTGGGGAGTTTACCTTACGTGCTTTCTTGAACGGCGGAATGGATCTTTCCCAAGCGGAAGCTGTGGCGGATCTGATTGCTTCCAACTCGGCGGCATCCCATCAGATTGCCATGCAACAGATGCGAGGTGGATTTTCCAACCAGTTGCAGAAGTTGCGGGAGGACCTGGTGCATTTTGCTTCCTTGATCGAATTGGAATTGGATTTTGCGGAGGAGGATGTGGAGTTTGCCAATCGGGAGCAGTTGCGATCTTTGATCCAGGAGATCCATCAGGTTATTTCCAAGTTGATCCGCTCTTTTGAGCAGGGAAATGTTTTGAAGAATGGAGTTCCTGTGGTGATTGCTGGTAAGCCGAATGTTGGGAAATCAACCTTGTTGAATGCTTTGTTGAATGAGGAGAGGGCGATAGTTTCGGATATTGCTGGAACGACCAGGGATACCATTGAGGATGAGATCAATATTCATGGGGTTACTTTTCGGTTTATTGATACGGCGGGGATCCGGGATACGGAGGATGTGATTGAGGCGAAAGGTGTGGAGCGGACTCGGGAGAAAATGAAACAGGCGAGGTTGATTATCTATCTTTTTGATCCTACCCAGGATAATATAGCTGCGGTGCAGTCGCAGATTGAGGAGGTGAGGTCTTTGAATATTCCTTTTGTGACGATTATTAATAAATCGGATTTGTTGTCGGAAGGGGAGAGAGGGGATTATGCTGTTCTGAACCCAATTTATATATCTGCGAAGCAGGGATTGGGGATTGAGGAATTGAAGGATGAGTTGTTGAACCAGGTTAATCTTTCGAATATTAATACGGAGGATGTGATGGTGACTAATATTCGTCATGTGGAAGCTTTGCAACATACGCAGGAAGCTCTGGAAAAGGTGTTGTATGGGATTGATAATCCGATTACATCGGATTTTTTGGCGATGGATATTCGGCAGGCTCTGCAGTATTTGGGAGAGATAACTGGAACGGTTACTACGGATGATTTGCTGGAGAATATTTTTAGTAAGTTTTGTATCGGGAAGTAAGGGAGTACCTAAAATTTTTATATTTAGAATATATTAATATATATTGAAAATAACCTTTTATTTCTTTAACCTTTCATCGATTTATAATTTAATATCAATTCATTTACGGTTTTCCGTAAGGAAAATTCTTTTTTAACTATTTAATTGCAGGTAAATCTGCGAAAAAAATATCACATAACTTTAAAATGAACCATTTATCTCATAATAAATTAGTTAGCTTTATCTGGTCTATTGCAGACGATTGCCTACGCGATGTCTATGTACGCGGTAAATACCGTGATATTATTTTGCCTTTTGTGGTTTTACGTCGTATAGACTCTTTATTGGAACCTACGAAAGATGCCGTATTGGAAGAAGTACGTTTTCAGAAAGAAGAATTAAATGCTGTCGAAGTAGACAGCAAAGGTTTACAAGATGCCTCGGAATATGTATTTTATAATACCTCTTCCTGGACAATGGAGAAGCTAAAAGGTACAGCTACGAACTCCCAACAAAAATTAGTTGCCAACTTTGAAGAGTATTTGAATGGATTTTCTGCCAATGTGAAAGAGATTATTGAGAAATTCAATCTATCGGCACAAATCCGTCATATGACATCCAAAGACGTTTTATTGGATGTTTTAGAAAAATTCACATCGCCATATATTAACCTGACTCCAGTGGAGAAAAATGACCCTGAGGGAAGACCATTGCCCGCACTTTCTAATTTAGGGATGGGCTATGTGTTCGAAGAACTGATTCGTAAATTCAACGAGGAGAATAATGAGGAAGCAGGGGAGCACTTCACACCACGGGAGGTGATTCAGTTGATGACAACGTTGGTTTTTGAGCCGATTAAAGATCAATTACCTAATATTATTACCATCTATGACCCTGCGTGTGGTTCGGGTGGGATGTTGACCGAAAGTGAGAACTACCTTATCGAAGATGATAGTATTGCTTATAAAGGTGATGTCTATCTCTATGGTAAAGAGATAAACGACGAGACCTATGCGATCTGTAAGTCGGATATGATGATTAAAGGTAAAGACCCCGAGAATATCCGTGTAGGTTCGACCTTGTCTACCAATGAGTTTTCGAGTATGAAATTTGACTTTATGATGTCAAATCCGCCATATGGTAAATCCTGGGCATCGGAACAGAAATATATCAAAGACGGTAAGGATGTGATTGACAATCGATTCCAAATTAAACTGAAAGACTATTGGGGCAATTGGGAAACCGTAGATGCAACACCGCGCTCTTCGGATGGACAATTGTTGTTCTTGATGGAAATGGTCGATAAAATGAAAGCTCCAACAGCCAACCGTGTCGGTTCGCGTATTGCATCGGTACATAATGGTTCGTCCTTATTTACGGGGGATGCAGGTTCGGGAGAAAGCAATATCCGTCGCTATATTATCGAAAATGATTTATTGGATGCAATTGTACAATTGCCTAATAACTTATTCTACAATACGGGGATTACGACCTATATCTGGTTGCTGAATAACAATAAGCCCAAAGAAAGAGCAGGCAAAGTACAATTGTTGGATGCTAATAACTTGTACCGTAAACTGCGCAAGAATCTAGGAAACAAAAACTCCGAATTCTCTCCAGAGCAAATTGCACAGATAGCGCAAGCTTATTTGGAAGATTGGGAAACGAATCCTACGGATTCAGAACTAAAGGTCAAACAATTCCGAAATGCTGATTTTGGGTATTACAAAGTCAATATCGAACGTCCAAAACGACTAAAAGCACAGTTTACTAAAGAAGCTTTGGACACACTTCGCTACGATAAGAGCTTGGCTACGACGATGCAAGCACTGTATGAGACCTATGGTGACTTGGTGTATGCTGGATTGGAATCTCATGCAGAAGAAATCACGAAACGTGCAGAAAAAGAAGATTGGGGATTGAATAAAAAGCAAATAGCTAAGCTGCTGGAAAAAGCATCTTGGCAAAAGCCAAAAGCCTTATATGATGCTGCCTTAATCCTGTGGCAACATATAGGAGATGATATCTTTATAGACTTTAATGCATTTAGCACCTTGGTGGATGAGCAAATCAAAAAGCATAAACTGGGTTTAGGTGCAGCAGAGAAAAAAGCTATACTACAGGCTATTAGCAGCTACGATGCAGAAGCCGAAAAAGTCATCAAAAAAATAGAAAAGCTGCAAGGTGATAAATTGCATCAATTACTGAATCACTTAGGCTGTACCGAAGAGCAGTTGCCTTTATTTGGTTATTTCCCTACAGGAAAATCGGGCGAATACATCGTTTATGAAACGGAATCCGACCTACGTGATGCCGAGCAAATCCCATTAAATGAAACCATTGTAAACTATTTTGTACGTGAAGTGCAGCCTCATGTACCTGAAGCTTGGATTAACTTGGATTCTGTGAAGATTGGCTATGAAATCTCGTTCAACAAGTATTTCTACCAGCATACGCCACTGCGATGTATCGCTGACATCAAAGTCGAATTGCTCCACTTAGAGCAACAAGCAGATGGTTTATTAGCAGATATCTTAAATTTCTAATGGCCATGAATATATACGAAGCATATAAAGATTCTGGTATTGATTGGTTGGGTGAAATTCCTAGCCATTGGGAGGTGAAACCAGGTTTTACGGTTTTGAAAGAAAGGAAAGAGAAAAATAAAGGAATGATTTCTAGTAATGTTTTGTCTCTATCATATGGTAAAATAATTGAAAAGCCTGTCGAAAAATTAACAGGATTAGTGCCTGAAAATTTTGAAACATACCAGCTTGTTTATGAAGGTGATATAATTTTTAGACCTACTGACTTACAAAATGATAAAGTAAGTTTAAGGACAGGATTATCCGGATTTAAGGGAATAATCACGAGTGCTTATATAAACTTACAGCCTATAAATAATTCTGTTTCAAAATTCATTCATTATTATTTACATACTACAGATACAAATAAAGTGATTTATGGTTTAGGATCAGGGTTGAGACAAAATATATCTTTTCTTGATTTTAAAAGATTTGCATTTGCACTTCCTCCCCTCCATGAACAAGAAGCAATAGCGCAGTTTTTGGATGAGAAATGTGCGAAAATAGATGATTTGGTAGCGATTAAAAATCAACAAATTGAAAAACTTAAAGAACTGCGTCAAGTGAAAATACACCAAGCCGTAACCAAAGGTTTGGACACATCTGTGGAACTAAAAGATTCGGGTATTGACTGGATTGGCGAAATTCCAAAGCATTGGGAGGTTACAAATTTCAAAAGAATATTGATTGGTATAAAAGATGGTACTCATGGTACACATCAAAGGGTCTCTAATGGAAACTTATTATTAAGTGCAAAAAATATTCATAATAATGGTATAAGAATATCAGGTGATGAAAGTATGATTCCTGATAAAGATTTTATTGAAATAACGAAAAATGGTTATCCTAAGAAAAATGATTTATTAATAACCTGTGTAGGAACAATTGGACGTACTTATGTTTATGATTTGGATTATCCTATAGCATTTCAAAGAAGTGTAGCGTTTTTAAGGTTTAATTCAATAAAAGGTATTCCTAATTATTTTAAGTTTTATATAGAATCTCCTTATTATCAATTTATTTTATCCCAATTAACAAAAACAAGTGCTCAAGGTGGTGTTTATATGGGGGATATATTGAAAAGTACAATTATTCTTCCCCCTCTTTCCGAACAAGAAGAAATAGTTTCTTATTTAGAGCGAGAAACATTCAAAATAGATCAAGCTATTGCACAGCGTCAGGAGCAAATAGAAATGCTTAAAGCCTATAAGCAGAGCCTAATTAATGAGGTGGTAACAGGCAAGCTGAAAGTAGCGTAGGTAAGGGAGGCTATTAATTTATTAACCAATTATGAACCTAAACCATTATAAAGCTTTAATACAAGCCATGCCGGTATTAGATCAGGCCTTTGGAGTCAAAGCTATCAACTGGGAAAAGCAATTGCTACCCGAACATTTTAGTGCTATTTTCAAAGGAGAGGCTGAGGTTATGCTCAGTCGTGAAGATATATTTTTAACCAATCGAATTGATCTATTTATTCTTAAAACCATATTATGGGGTTATCCCTCTGGTATGCGTGGAAATAATTTCTTATCTATTTATAGTCGATTAGAGGAAATAAGTTCAATATTAAATCTTCCAAATCGTATGCATTTAAATTTTGAAGATCTTCACACCTTACAAATTTCCTTACGATCATTTAAGGGATTAGGTTTATCCACCTATACTAAGCTATTACAATTAAGAGGTTTTCGTTTTAATGATATTTCAGCTTTGATTTTAGACGAACGTATTATACGGGTATTCCAAAATAATATTTTCGAAGATTTTGAATGTCTGGCTAAAATTAGAGATTATAATAAGGAAAGATTTTATCCGGAATATTTGAAATGTATGCATGCTTGTGCTCAAGCATTAGAGACAAGTCCCGAACATCTGGAACTGTTTTTATTCACGTTTGGAAATAATTTGAAAAGTACCTAATCATAGAGCAATAAAATATTTATACTAAAAAAACTAATCAATTATTAAAATATGGAAATATTAGATTTAAATAGAAAAGCATTAATAGAAAGGACAGAAAGAGAAGATGAACGTTCGGATTTGAAGCAACACGCTGATAAAATGTTACGTGATTTTGAGAAATTTAACGATTTTTCTTCTAATCGTGCTATTTGGGAATTAGTTCAAAATGCTTGTGATTTAAGTCTTGAAGCAGATATTACTTTTGATTATAGAGATAATAAAATAGCCTTTTCTCATCATGGTAAACCTTTTGATACTAAATCATTAATATCACTCATAAAACAAGTAAGTGGTAAATATGGCGAAAGTGAAGATATTCCTGAAGTTGGAAAATATGGTACTGGTTTTTTAACTACACATACTTTTGGTCGTAAATTTTTAATAAATTCTACACTTAAAGAAGGTGATTATTTTTTCAAAATTGAAAATTTCGAAATAGACAGGAGTCCTAAAACATGGCAAGATTTAAGTGATAATATTTTTGATCAGAAAAAGGAAGTTTATAAATTACTTGAAAAAGGAGAAATCTTAACAGAAACAGATCTAGTTACAACATTTACATACATACCCAATACGCCCAAAGAATTTGAGTATATAAACAAATCCTCTGAAGATTTAGATGCATATATACCTTATGTATTTACGATCAATGAGCGATTATATAAAGTAACTATTATTGATAGGAATGGAAATTCTACATCCTATCAAAAAGTTAGTAAAACTGCTATTGATAATGATTGTGATATTAAATTGTTTAAAACGACCATTCGTTCTAATAGTCAAGATCATATAATCTATAGTATTGTTGATGATGAATACGATATTGAGATAATACTTCCAATTGATGAAGAAAATAGAGTATATAAAATTTCTGAGCGCATTACAAAGTTATTTTTATACTATCCATTAATTGGTTCTGAAAAATTTGGAATAAACTTTATAATTAATTCAAAACAATTTCTTCCCACCGAACCAAGAGATGGTATTCATTTGAAAAGCGATAAAGACCAAATTCAAGAACAAGAGGAAAATAATAGAAAAATTATTGAGAAGGCTACTTCCTTAGTTTTTGAATTTTTAAATAGTTCCATAATAGAAGTCGATAATCCTTTATTATATGCCGCAGTAAAGTTTGTAACTAATTCTGATAATCAATTGCAAAATGAATATTTTGAAAATCTGCAATCCGAATGGAATTATGAGTTAAAGAAGCTACCTTTTGTAAAGACAAAAAATGGTTTCAAAGATATTGATGAAGTGAAATATTTATCATCAGATTTTATAACGGATGATGAAGATTTATTTAAGGTTTTTTATGATTTATTGGACAAATTTTTCGGTGACGAATTACCTGTTATAGAAGATATTAAAACATGGAGTGAAAATGCGCAAGATTGGAATGACGATTCTATCGAATTTATCAATCATGCTATTTTATTGGAAGAAATTCAAAATTATAAACTAGATGATTTTGATATAAATAATTTAATTACTTACTATAAATATCTTATTGAGAATGGTAAATCCAATGTGTTTAACGAGTATACATTAATACCAAATTTGGATGGAGAATTTAATAAAATAGGACATCTTCTCGTAGCGGATAATCTTACTAATGATCTTATTTCTTTAGGACGAATTTTGATTAATTCTCAGATGAAAAAGATTATTGACAGTCGATTTATTTTTGATTTTGATTTAGATAAGTTCAATAGAAGAGATTTTACTAATGAAATCAAGAATGAGATAGATAATCTTGATTTAGAAGATAAGGTGTTTTTTAATTCTGCAATTAACTTGAACAATACTCATCAAAACTTATTTAATAGGTCTGAAGAAATTGATGAAGAATATTATGTAGCCTTAATTGAGGTTTGTAAATACACAAGTAATGTAAATTCTTCAAGTAAACCTAATAAGATGGTAAAGGAAATCTGTATATTTTATGGATTAGATTCAGAATTGAAGAATATTAATACATTAGATGTAGAAAATGAGAATTTAGATTTAAGAATAATTCGTAAAACTGTAATTAGAGTTTTCTTTAATACAATATCATTACATAAAGAAAATTGGGTGCAAGAGAACTTAAATTTAGTAGGAGTTATTTTAAATTTGTGGGAGGATAGTTATAAAGAATTATATAATGATTGTAAGATTTATCCAAATCAATTATTTGAATTATGTAAAGCTGAAAGTTTAAAAAGAGATGAAGATATTTTAGAAAATATAAAAACTTATTATAATGAAATAACGAATGAGCAGATTGAAGCGAAGCTAATTATTAAAGATTTTAATGATCTTCTACCAAAAGAGGAATTTATAAATAGTCAATATCTTGCAAACAAAATTCAAGAATTAATTTTTAATGACGACTTCACTGATTACGAAAATCATCCTCATAAAGAGTTAATTTTAAAAATAATTCCTCTTCTGAATGATAAGGTTTATCAGATTTTGTTTCAAACTCTTGATAGTAAAAAGGCTAGTATTATGATCAACCTTATTACTAATGAGGAAAAAAAAGAAGATATATTTTCCATTGTTTCCCTACATGAAGATAAACTTAAAAAAATAGGAAAACTTATTAAGAAAGATAATTTTGAACAAATTCTAAATATAGCTGAATCTCTTGCTATAGAGGAGCAGAATCAGAAAGCAAATTTTGAACATAAATATAAAATTGGAACATATATAGAGGATAAAATTAGACAGAAGTTAAATGATGAATTAAAATCTCATATAACTATTGATACTATCGAGGCAGAAAATGTTCAGGGAGGACAAGATATTGTTGTTAAACTAAATGATATACCTATTCATTATATAGAAGTGAAATCAAGATGGGCTAGCAATTCTTCTGTAATGATGAGTAAATTACAACTAGAAAGAGCCGCATTAAATAAGGATATATATACACTTTGCTCAGTAGATGTAACGAATTATAATGGAGGCAACGATAAGTATGAACTACTTATTGAAGAAATAATACCATTAACAAAATGTGTTAATAACATAGGTGAAAATATTGAACCACTTGTAAAAAGGAATTTAGATGCAGAAAAGAGAATTGATGATGATATTCATTTAATAGAATACAAAGGTATTGTTCCTCAAAATATCATAAAATCTGGTGAATCATTGGATGATTGTATAAATAAACTTGTGAGTAAAATTCAAGAATTAGACAAATAATGACCACAAAATATAACGAACAAGCTTTAGAATCATTGATTGAAAAGCATTTAACAGGATATTCCATTGAAGAACTTAATGATAAATCATTGTCAGTGGGCTCCTTTTATGAGTCGGAAGACAGTTACCTAAGTGGCAAAGGTTATTTTATTGGCTCGCCATTGGATTTCGATAAACGCTATGCTTTAGATACTAAAAGATTTTGGGATTTTTTAGAAAAAACACAAGCCAAAGAATTAGCCAAACTACAAGTAAGCTCTGACTGGAAGTTAAAGATTCTAGAGAGGTTTGATCGTAAGGTCAAAAAAGATGGTATTCTTAAGCTTTTGAAAAAAGGTTTAGAGGTAGATAATGCTTACTTTACCCTATTTTATGAGGCTCCAAGTGCGAGTTCAGCACAGTCTATTCGCGACAACTTTGAAGCAAATCAGTTTTCAATCACCAGACAAGTTCGTTATTCTTTAGTTAATACTGGGGAAGAGATTGATATGGTTTTATTTGTCAATGGTATTCCTTTAGCTACAATTGAATTAAAAAATCCCTGGACAGGACAAACAGCTGCTGTACAGGGAATAAAGCAATACAAGTATACTCGTGATGCTTCACAATCTCTATTGCAGTTTGGTCGTTGCCTCGTACACTTTGCTGTAGATACAGACGAGATATATATGACGACTAAATTACAAGGCAAGGATACTTTCTTTTTACCTTTTAACAAGGGAGATAATTTTGGAAAAGGTAATCCTATCAATCCAAATGGTCATAAGACAGCTTATCTATGGGAGGATATTTTTAAAAAGGAGAAGCTAGCTCAAATTATTCAACACTATATGTTGTTGGAAGGCAAGGATAAAGAACCTCTGAGTAAGAAGTTTTATATTTTCCCTAGATATCATCAATTGGATGTGGTTAGCAAATTGATAAGTGATGTACAGGAAAAAGGAGTAGGTGAAACCTATTTGATACAGCACTCAGCTGGCTCTGGAAAATCTAATTCTATTACTTGGACAGCTTTTCAATTGATTGAAGTAGAAGATAGTGTAGGAAACCCCATGTTTGATTCGGTCATCGTGGTGACAGACAGAAGAATCTTAGACCGACAATTACGCGAGAATATTAAGTCATTTTCGGATGTAAAGAATATTGTAGCTCCCGCTTATTCTTCTGCCGATTTAAAGCAATCTTTGGAGTCAGGTAAACGTATTATCGTAACTACGATTCAGAAGTTTCCACATATATTGGACGGAATTGATTCC
This sequence comes from Sphingobacterium sp. CZ-2, assembly GCF_004526235.1. Taxonomy (GTDB): domain Bacteria; phylum Bacteroidota; class Bacteroidia; order Sphingobacteriales; family Sphingobacteriaceae; genus Sphingobacterium; species Sphingobacterium tenebrionis. The sequence continues at coordinate 3,188,589 of NZ_CP038159.1, forward strand.
ATGGTGGATAAGCGATTTGGTATAATTATCGATGAAGCGCATTCGAGTCAAGGAGGTTCTGCTGCTGATAAGATGAACCAAGTTTTGGGGGCATTAGAGTCAAACGAAGAAGGTGATGTGGATGCGCAAGACCTAATTATTCGTGCTATGCAGGCACGTAAAATGCGTAAGAATGCTTCTTATTTTGCCTTTACAGCTACACCAAAGAATTCTACTTTGGAGCGTTTTGGCAGTAAGCAGGAGGATGGTAGCTATAAACCATTCCATTTGTATTCTATGAAGCAAGCTATTGAGGAAGGTTTTATTTTAGACGTTATATCAAATTATACTACTTATAAAAGTTATTACCAGCTACACAAGTCTATTGAAGATAATCCTGAATTTAATACCAAGAAAGCTCAGCGAAAATTAAAAGGATTTGTTGAAAAAGATCCTCGCACAATCCGAGCTAAAGCGCAAATTATGCTTGAACATTTTATGGAACAGGTTTTTTACAAGAAAACTGTTCTGAATAATAAAGCTAAGGCAATGGTGGTAACACAAAGTATCGAATCCGCTATACGATACTATAAAACACTAAATGAGTTACTCGCTGAAAAGGGTTTTCCCTTTAAAAGCATTATTGCATTCTCGGGAGCTAAAACGGTAGATGGTATTGAATATACTGAAGCGACTATGAATGGTTTTCCAGATTCGGATACTAAGGATGAATTTGATAAGGACGAATATCGTATGCTGGTAGTCGCGAATAAATACTTAACTGGATTTGACCAGCCCAAGCTAACCACTATGTATGTGGATAAGAAATTGCAAGGTGTATTGTGTGTACAAGCTTTGTCACGACTTAATCGTTCAGCACCAAAGTTGGGTAAAAAGACAGAGAATTTATTTGTATTGGATTTCTTTAATGATAGTGCCGATATTAAGGCCTCCTTTGATCCATTCTATACTTCGACGACACTCAGTACAGAAACTGATGTAAACGTATTACACGATTTAAAAGACGCTTTGGATGATAAAGGTATTTATGAATGGGGAGAAGTGGAAGATTTTAACACGAAGTTCTTTAAGGGTGTTTCAGCAGAGGATTTAAGTCCAATCATTGATACTGCTGCACAACGTTTTAATAGTGATTTGGATTTTAACGAAGAAGAAAAGGCTGATATTAAGATCAAGGCTAAACACTTCGTGAAAGTATATGGTCAATTGGCAGCTATTATCTCTTTCGAAAATATGAATTGGGAGAAGCTATTTTGGTTTCTAAAATTCCTTATCCCCAAAATGAAAGTCAAACAGCGAGAAGAAGATTTGTTGGATGAACTCCTAGAGTCAGTTGATTTATCAACTTATGGTATCGAACGTGTACGTTTGAATGAAAAATTGAGTTTGGATGATAGTGAATCTGAATTAGATCCAAATAATGCGAATCCACGAGGTGCACATGATCCAGGAGAAAAAGCAGAATTGGATAGTATCATTCGTGAATTTAATGAACGTTGGTTTGCCAATTGGGATGCTACACCAGATGATAAACGTTTATTCTTTCAAACTTTCGTAGAGAAGATACAACAACATCCTGACTATGAATCTAAATACTTAAATAATCACGATCATTATACTCGTGATATAGCTTACAATAAGATCTTAGATCAAGTAGCTCTTCAAATGCGTAAAGTGCAATTGGACTTTGCTAAGCAATGGCTAGATGAGCATTTCAAACAGGATTTTAAATCGAGTACACAACGAGCATTGGGGAGGTAAGGGGAAATGTTAGCTGCAATTATCATTTATAGAAATAGTTATCCGTATTTATTTGGTGAAGATCATGAGGATATAACAATTAATTTTGGCGGAAAATATCTTTATGATGGCCGTTATAATGTTCAATCACATAAGCCAGAAGTTACAAAAGTTTTAAATCAGTCATATATAGAACCAATAATTAGTAAGTTTGATCAAAGTAAAAGTAATCTATCGGCAATTTCCTGCATCGTAGGAAATAATGGAACAGGTAAATCTACACTTCTAAAGGATATATTACTTGATTGGAGATTTTTTTTCATCTTAGAAGATGGGGATGATTATGAAATTTTAGATTTGTCAGAACAATCAAATTATTATGATAAAAAAGTAATATTTCCTTACCATAGAGTTTATTACTCTCCTATAATGAATTATGAGAAACAAGATGGGCTTGGTAAAAATTCAGTTGATTGGTCAGTATCAATGCAATTTGTAAATGATAACCATGGAGATTCTGAGCAATTAGAATATTTCATAGATAGATATCAATCTGAAAAGTTTAAGAGATGGATTTTATTTAATAAATTCTATAATGAATTAAAAATTGATATAGTATCATTCCCTTTTTTTTCAAAAGTCAAAGTTGATTTAGGACGTTTTGAATATACAAGTTTTAAAACCAATTATCATAATACACCTTATCAATTTAGAGAGGTTTTCGATTTACTTTTTCAGAAAATTAAAATTGAAGAAAAAAGTATTTATACTACATATCGTGAAAAAGGAAAAAATATGTCTGATATAGATAATAATAGGGTTAAATTTGAATATCATTTTTATGAGGATATTTTAGGAAAAATTATCACATGCCTTGAATATATAGGTAATAGATTTTTAAATGAAGGATTTGTTCCTAATGACGTTGTACAAAGCATAAAGGAAAAAAAGTTTACGGATGCGCTTTTCTTTTTTCTTGAAAAGTCTTATTTATATGAAGGGAATGAAAAATATTACTTCGATGATTTAAATAATAATTTAAGAGAGTTGTTAAATTATTTTGTTCCATTGATTAAGAGAGGTGATATATCAAAGGATGATTGTACTGAAATGTATCTAACATATGATGAAGCTTATAAGTTAATTGAATATTATGAAATATTTAATAATTCTTTTTTAAAGCAACCATTTGAATATAATAGTAATCCTCTGTTCATTTTTTCACCCAATATAAATTTAAGTACAGGGGAACAAGGGATTCTTAACTTATTTAGTACGCTCTATCATCATGCCTACTGTTTGAAAAATAAAATAAATTCTTATGATTTTCATTCTTCTGAACCTTTTAAATATGTGAACAATAAGATATTATTACTGTTGGACGAGGGAGATATGGGATTTCATCCATTATGGAAAAAGAAATATGTGTTATTTCTTAGGATAATGGCTCCAATTATTTATAAAGGATATGAAGTCCAGATAATTTTATCTACACATGATCCAATAATTTTATCGGATTTTCCTAAGAATAATGTTGTGTATTTAACAAAGAGAAATAATAATACTGTATTAATTAATTCCAATGATAAAAAGTCATTTGCTGCCAATGTAAGCGATTTGTTATCAGATTCTTTTTTTATTGACAATGGACTAATAGGAGACTGGGCAAATTTTTCAATAACTAAATTTATTGATATACTGAAAGAAAAGCAATTGAATTCTATTGACATCACTGATGATGAAGTTATAATGTTCTTAAAAGCAATTGATGAGCCCATAGTAAAATTTAAACTAGCTGAAATGTATTCCAATTATTCAAAGATTAAGAATGTTGAATTGCAATTAATTGATCACGAAATTCAACAATTGGTAGCTAGAAGAAAGGAGCTTGAATAAATGTTTTATTTAGATATAAATAGTCCTAGAATTCAGCATGCACTTAATGAACATTATATTCATTGTCGGTACGTGATAAAAAGAAGGTTATTAGGTGATGCTTTTAAAGAAAATCCTCCTTTTTTACAAAAGTCAGCAGTTAACAAAATAAGTATTAATAAGAGTGTTTTTAATTTTTTTAATGATGATAAAAACATAAGGTTGGTATTAACCGGGAAACCAATAGAATTAGATAAAATTAAGTCTAAATTTTATAAAAATAAGAATGATTTGGATCGACTTTTAAATTATACTTATTTCAATGTTAAAGGAAAATATGATACAAAAAATATTTCTAAAGAATTTGTTGATAGATATAGTTCATTTCATCTGACTAATAATTTAGGTATTAAAACATGCATTTATTGTAATAGAAATTATACGGATACCATTACAAGCGGTGTTAGAATAAACAAATTTAAAAATAAGAAAATTCCTACTCGCTTATTAATATCAAGACCAACATTAGATCATTGGTTTCCTAAATCTGAGTATCCAATTTTAGCCATTTCGTTTTTTAATTTAATTCCGACATGCTCAACTTGTAATAGTTCGGTTAAAGGAAAATCGTCTTTAAATTTAGTTAATCATTTTCATCCATATTTTAAAAATCCTAATGTAGATAGACAGCTGAATTATCAGTTTAATTTTAATTTAGATGATCCAAATAAGGCAAATATAATAATTGATTCCAAGAATGACTTCACTAGGTCATCAATAAGAGAATATTCAATAGATAAATTGTATTCAAATCATAACGATGAATTGCAAAGTTTGATGAAATTGAAGAAACACTTTGGAAGATCATACTTAAATAATTTGTCTAATATTTTGGAGGATACAGATATTACAGCCAATGAAATGCAAAGAATTATATTTGGATATTCAACAGATAACACTGAAGATATTTTAAAAAGACCATTAAGTAAATTTAGAAGTGATATTTTGAAAAAATTAGGAATATTTACAAAATAAATATTATGAATAATTTAAAACGTTATTATTAATCAATCTGAGGTAAATACTTTAGTAGGATTATATAAATAAATTAAGAAGATGTTTTATGAATATACTCTACATTAACCAAATTTCAGCTGTGTTATAGATGTTCAAGTAAATATCAAATTTTCATCAAATGATGTTGCTGTGCGATAGCTTAGTATTTAGATTTATTGTAATAGGGCATAATATAAGAAACGACTTATCAGACAATAAAATGTTACAATATTAATTTTATTTGTATTTATTTTAAAATAAAATACTGGTAATCAAATAGTAGTACTTTTTGTATCGGGAAGTAACTGCGTGAACTAGAATTAACAAAACTGTACATACTTTTTACGAAATCACATGAGAATTCCTGTCGCATGATTTTTAGGGCATCATACAAGGTATTATAACAGGTCTTGACGGAATCGTCATGTTCTTCCAAAAATCTTTAAACGAAAGCGAAATTTGAAGTCGCGGAACTAATCGTAAAAGATAGGTATATTGATGTTACTCTGGTAAATGTTCCTATTGAATTTATTATGTTTATAAAATCTAATTATATAGAACAAAACAAAAACTTATTTATAATAAAGACAATTGATTCAACTTATCTTCCAAAACCATAATTTGCAAATAACAGGCTAAAGAAAGATTTCATTAAAAAGTTCAAAGAAGAATATGAATTTTTCAATTAGGCTGTAAATTGGAATCACGCTTGTTTCTACCAGGAGTGTTCCTGATCGGGTATTTGTGTAACCCTCCCTATTTTCGGACTGGCATCCAGGCGAGTTTTCAAATTTAAAAATAGTTGTTATCAATAGGTCAATCTTTTTTAAAGTTGACCTATTGATAACATGCCGCCGGCAGGGCATCGTATTCCATTGGTGTCTTTCCTCCCAATGACTCATGTGGTCTTTTGTAGTTGTAATCCTGAATCCATTCTTCTGCAAGTATCTGTACTTGCTGTGTATCTTCAAAGAGGTAGGCATCCAGGATACTTTCCCGAAATGTGCGGTTGAAACGTTCAATGTAACCGTTTTGCATCGGCCTGCCTGGTTGAATGTACTGTATCTCTATTTCTTTGCCAGCACACCAATCTCGAAATTCCCTACTGATAAATTCAGGGCCGTTATCCGTACGGAAACGTGAAGGTTTTCCCTGCGCTTTTATGATGCGATCCAATAGATAGGTTACGTTGTTTGCTGGAATACTGTGTGTAACTTCAATAGCGATGGCCCGCCTGTTAAAGTCATCAATGATGTTCAGGGTCCTGAACTTGCGCTTATTGGTCAGTACGTCGCTCATAAAGTCCAGAGACCATGTTTTAAGCGGCCTTTCTGGAATCGATAACGGTTGCTTTACCCGGGCTGGAAGTCGTCTCCTGGTCTTTCTGCGACGGTTCATCCCCAAGAGTTGATACACCCTGCGGATTCGTTTGTAGTTCCACTTCAGTCCCTCATGTCGAATACGTGAATAGTAAAGGTCCTGTCCTTCGGTTGGATACCGATCGGCCAGCTCTCGGAGCTTCGCTATCGTTTCGCTGTCGTCCTTCCTGTTCCTGTAATAATACATCGACTTCGGCAGGTTGACAACCTTGCAGGCCCTGCTGATGCTGATCTGGTGCATAGAAATAACATAAGCAGCCATATCCTTGCGCTGGCAGGGCCTTAGAACTTTTTTGATAGTACGTCCTTGAGGATCTTGTGGTCCAGGGCGAGGTCCGCATACATCTGCTTGAGACGGCGGTTCTCTTCCTCCAGTTCCTTCATACGGCGCAGCTCTTGGCTGTCCATCCCGGAATACTTCTTCTTCCAAGTGTAAAAGGTTGCTTGGTGGACACCCAACTCCCTGCAGATGTCCGAAGTGCTTTTACCCGATTCATGTTGCTTGATCGCAGAAACAATCTGGCTCTCGCTGATTCTTGTCTTTTTCATTGTACTGTTCTAAGTTACGAATTTTCGCGTTTCAGACAGTCCGAATTTTCGGGAGGGTTACATATGAAATCACGTTGGAGCCAACTAAAACCAGTGCTAAAGCGGAAGATGCTAAAACAGCTGAATCCAAAACCGAAAGTCCTGCAAGGGATAATTCTTCAAAATAAGATTCTTATCCAGGATTCATTAAAAGAGTCCATTGAAAGAATAATCTCGAGATAAGGATTTTAAAACCACACTGAATTTACCACCATTATTAACCGCTTAAATCGAGATTAGGCGGTTTTTTCGTTTATTTAACAAGCTTCCTGATTTAATTATTATTTGACTATGCAAATGGATTCTACGCACTAATTAATAGGTTAGAAGAGCTTTAAATTGCTTCTATTTAATTTACTGTTACAGCCTGCCAATCTTGATCACTTGCAACACTTACAGGAACTCGAATACTGCCAGCATCTTTTAAAAACTCCAACTCTTTACCAAGAGATGATCTTTTAACCTTAAAGGCAAAGAATCCAGCATTATTTGTCCTGGCGACTTCTTTCCCGTCCATGACTACAGCAATATTTGTTATACTTCCGTCATCCGCTTGCGGTTTTTTAAGGAGATGCCCAAACAGCGCCACCTCATCATCATTCAAAAATAGAGGTGCATATTCATTTTTAAAATCGGCTTGTTCCTTCTCGAAATTCTCAACTAGACCTAACTCCTTGGAAAGTGCTTTCGCATTAGCTTTTAAAGGATATGGATATGTCCCTGGAACGGATGCATTTTGATATGCCTGTGTCAAATAAACCTGTGCTTTATTCTTTTTGATCAGTAACCTGTCCGCAAAACGAGCATATTCCACGGTATTGATAACCTTTGTTTTGAACAGTTTCTCTACAAAAGGCGTGTATTTCTCTTGTTGATCGATTTCTGCATGCTGTATGATGTAATAAGCTCCATTTAAAGCATCTGGACTTATGGTTATAGCTCCGTCAATATATTGGTCAATTAAGGGGAAAACCAACTGCTGGTTCTGAAAATCCTGTTTTTTCAGGGCCATCATCTTCATCACTAGGCTATCCTTCGGATAATCACCTTTGTTCATCAATTTGATCAAATCCTGCCTAATGGTTTGATCTTCCTTGTAAGCTTTTAAAATAAGGCTATCAGCGTTCGATTTTGCTTCAATACCTGACGATTGGGCGTTAGCAACGGATATAGCTAAAATTGTGAATAGTAATGGAATAGCAATCTTCTTTATCATAGTTACCATGGTTTAATGGTTAAAATTGTGGAAATAAATGTACTGAATTTTCTTGTTGGTGTTTTTTTTAATTCGGTAAACTACAGCTGGTTATCGGTAAAACCAGTCAAACTGTCGGTAAAACAAATGACTTTAGTAAAACAAAATATTAACTTCCAGCGTTCTACCTTTACAGCAGAAAACTATTGCTAAGGAAGGAGAAAATAACATGACAAGGGAACGAGTACAAGACCTGATCTGCCAAGGCTATGACGTATTGATGAAAGGCAGCCCAGAGAAGGTAAAAGGCGATCTGAATTACCTTTTAGCAAATGTCGATGAAGAGGATACTGGCCTTCTTGTTTTAGAAGATCTACTGTATCTCGATGAACAAGACTTACTGTGGATTAAGGAAAGATCCTAATTCGTATTAGATCGATAAATTTCCTTTATTATAATCTTTACATTCAGAATGATAGGCACAATCAGTATTCAGAATGAAGACACATTCAGTATTCAGTATGATAAGGATATTTAATATCTAGAATGATAAGCATATTCAAATTCCAGAATGAAAAGCCCTTTAATATTCAAAATTAAATGCATAATCAATATTTAGAATGATATACACATTCTTTATAATCAGGTATGGTTAAACAAATTCACGCTACGACCATCTAAGGTATCTTAAGCACTCTACGAAACTCTAAAATACTCTACCCGCTCGAAGCAACCTGCACATTTTACGAAACTCCTCTGCAACTTTCTATAACTCTACGATGCTCTAGATACTCCACGCACTCTACAACATCAACATTTTAACACACTCTACGCACTCCAAGCCATCTACAACACTCCAAGCCCTCTAAGATGCCTTCAGATCCGAGCGTTTATCAATATCCAAAATCTCAAAAATCTTCTTGAGATGATACTTCACGGTATTCTCCGAAATAAACAACATCGCACTAATTTCCTTATTGGATTTATTTTCCTTTACCAATTGGATGATTTCCAACTGTCTTTCCGTTAGCTTATACCGATTCAGGTCAATAGACTTACCCATTTGAGCAGCATCCTGCAATGAATTCACCAAAAGCGATTGCAGTTTATCCCGCATAGCCTGATTCTCCTTTTCCATATAATCCTTCTGCCTGTTATTGGCTCGGAACAAAAGATACATTACAATTAGCAAGGCAAATAAGGTCATCATTATCGCTATCAAAAAGTACTTGATCATGCGGTCGTATTTGATTTCCATATCCGCATTTTCCTGATCCAATTTCTTTTCCAGCAGCACCAGGTTACCACTCACTTCTCGATCATTGTACTTCAACCTCATTTCCGATAATTTTCGCTGGGTGAAATAGGCATTCTTGTAATCCTCATTTTCGATGTAATAATAGAGCAGGGTCTCATCCATGACGATCTTATACAGGTCCACATCGTATTTTTCGGCATAATAGACGCCTTTTTCATAAGCCTCCATCGCCAAATCCTTCTTTCCCATACGGTTGTACAGGTTCATTATAACCTTATAAATATTTGGGAGATGCCTTGGGCTTTCCTTTTCCAGTAACAGGATGCAATAATCAAAATATTTTTCTGCCGCTTCATAATTCCCTTTTTCCATTTCAAGATGACCAAGGATAGATTCGTAGAAGACCCTTGTTTCACCTTTTATATACTGAAGCTTTTCAGCTGTAAACCAGGGAAGCAACTTTTGGAATTCCTGCTTCTGCTTGAGGTCAAAATGGATGAACAGTTTTTCCATCAAAACCTGACTTTCAACCTCAGCAGCTTTATTGGATTTTTTCCCTTCCAACATAGCCCTATCAAGGTTATTCAGCGCTTCGGTATGATTATATAAGCGTTTATATGTCCTTGCCTTTAACAAATAGGCGTAGTACTTATCATAGGTGGATTGCTTAGGATCACGGGTTATTTTATCTAACAGAATAATGGATTCATCAGGCTTTTTGACATCATTCAAGCTGTCTATCTTTTTCAAAAGATGGCCTTGATCAATAGGATTACCAAAAGAAAGTAAACTGCAGCAAAAGCTAAGTAAAAAGCCTATAAGAATACGCAAATACATGTTAACAATGGTTGGTCGAAAATTCAATGAAAGGCAAAATTACGTAATCGCCTTGGTTATTTTATTGCAATTCAATAAAATTATTTCTTTAATTTCTTCAGATTGTAGATCGTTGAATTTCTTGCCCTAGGATAAGTTTATTCTGTGGCTTAGCCTGTAATTTAGATTGATAATTTTTTACCGAAGGTCTGGGATATATTTACTTTATAGTGCAAAATACTGATAGTTAATATATCCTAATGTTAATACTTCCTGAGGTTAGAACAGCTTGAGGCTGGAACATCCTGTGGCAAAAATATCCTGAGAATAAAACATCATGAGGTTTAAACTTCCTCAGGCAGAAAAACGCTCTAACTAAAAATTCTTCATTTTAAAATAATAACGATGAGAAAGTTAATCTTCTTTATGCATACAAGCCTAGACGGCTACATTTCTACACCAAATGGCGACCTAAGCTGGGCGAAGCTCGATGAGGGGATATCCAACTGGGTCTATGAGATGACACAACGGTCAGACATGGCCATGTATGGGCGAGTAACCTATGAAATGATGCAAGCCTATTGGCCAGATGCCGGCAAAAAGCCCGATGCTTCCGGGCATGATAAACAACATAGTGCATGGTATAACCAAGTGGACAAGGTGGTTATTTCAAGGACGCTAGATGGCACTGACCTTTCTCATACCACCGTTATGGGGCACAATCTAAAACAAGAGATCAATGAATTAAAAGAAGCAGGAGGGAAGGATATCCTGATTTTCGGAAGCCCTGGAGCATCCTTGAGCCTCTTGGAATTGGGACTGATCGATGAGTTTTACCTCCTGGTCAACCCCATTATACTAGGACATGGCATTCCGTTCCTACAAAAACTTCCAAAAACGGTGAGTCTGCATCTTCTAGAATCCCAGATTTTCCCTTCAGAAGTTGTTCTTCTACATTATGCGGTCAAAAAGCAAGCTTAATTCTTTTTCAAAGCCGGAGCTTCCGCATTAACTTCGGCTTTCCAGGCATCCAATTCAGCCTTTAATTTGCTGGTAATTTTTGGTTGCTTCTCCGACAGGTTGTTTGTCTCTGAAGGATCCTTTTTGAGGTCATACAACTCGATCCTATTATCCTTATAGAACTCCAATAACTTATAATCCCCAGCTCGTACAGCCGATGCAAGGTTATTTTGCAACTTTGCTGTCTCTGAAGGATAATGCCAATATAGATTCCTGTCTTTAAGCTTTTTACTGGTTAATAAGGGAACTAAAGATACACCATCTAATGGTTGTTTTTTAGGCTGATTTCTTACCAATTGTTTTCTGGTTTCAGTTGTGCCTTTTGTTTTACCCCTCAAGGCCTTGTCTCCATAACTTCCTGTAGCCACATCCAAAAAGGTTGGATAGAAATCATAAGAACTGACCGGGGTTTGCACTACCGATCCAGCCTGAATTACCTTTGGCCATCGCATGATCAAAGGAACTCGGATTCCGCCTTCATACAACCACATCTTACTTCCTCTTAAATCGCCATTATTTGCACCTTTCCCAGCACCGCCATTATCCGAAAAGAATACAAGCAGGGTGTTCTCGGCCAAACCCTGTTCTTCCAGTGTTTCCATAATCCTTCCGATACCCGAATCGATGCTCTCCAACATCGCCGCCAAATAGGGATTGTCTTTATGCGGACCATTATGATTCTGCCCGAACAATTCCTCACTCTTTCCTTCGCCATATTTTGCGTCGTATTTTGCTCTGTATTTTTTCACTAGATCTTCAGGTGCTTCCATCGCGGTATGAACGCTGTAATAGCTGAGGTAAAGAAAAAAAGGCTTATTCTTGTTCCGTTCGATGAATTTGATAGCTTCGGTATTCTGCCTGTCTGTTAGGTACTCATTTTCTGCTCCTGTGGTATAAGAAGCTACTTTATCGTACGGAAAAAAGTAATCGCCATTAGCTATATAGGAAGTTTCTGAACCGATAACCTCATCAAATCCATGGGCTTCAGGCCCTCCTTTGGAATTCTTGAAATGGGTTTCCAAGTGCCATTTGCCAATCAATCCCGTATGATAACCCAATTCCGATAAGGCTTCATTCAAGGTAACATGATCTTCCGGTTTCAAATACTTTTTGGTTTTTGGTCCTTCAGGAAGAAAATCCGTGATTCCTACTCGCGCGGGGTATTGCCCGGTCATTAAGCTTGCACGCGTTGGCGAGCAATTGGGAGCTGCAGCATATGCCTGCTGAAACTGCATACCTTGGGAAGCTAAGCGGTTCAGGTTTGGAGTTTCGTTGAAGGTGCTGTTGTAGGTGTTCAGTTCGCCCCAGCCGAGGTCATCGGCCATGATGAAGATGATGTTTGGTTGCTGTTGTTGAGCGATAGTTTGTGGGCTAATAAGACAATATAGGGTAGTTAGAAATATAGAAATGGAGAGATATGATTTATGGTGAGTGAAAGAAAGGAAATAGGGTAGTTGTTTAGTTAGGTTCATAGGGGTAGGATTGAGGTTTAAGTTTTATATGGTTGTCATTCAACAAGTATGTTAAATGATAATCTTAAACAAATGTGTTGAATAAATATTTTAAACAAATATATTAATCAGATGAATTAAAACCTAACCTTTTATTTGTGATAATCTTTGCCCGTTATCGAAAGGAGAGTATCTCGTCATTGTTAGGAAACTTATCCCTACATTGCTAGGAACTTAACCGTCGTTGCTAGGAAACTTTACCGTCATTGCGAGGAGGCACGACGAAGCAATCTTCCCGCATGTCATGCTGAGCGAAGTCGAAGCATCTACATTTTGGCAAACTTACAGTTCCTTCAGCCAGATCCTTCGACCTTGCTCAGGATGACATGGCCTGAAAGATTGCTTCGTTCCTCGCAATGACGCGAAGATTGCTTCGTACCTCGCAATGACGGGGGGAAGCCCATCAAAACCCTTCAAAAACCCTACTAAAAAACCTACAAAAAACCTACAACATACCATTAATCTAAATATTCAAAAAACAAGGGCTGAATAAACTATCCAGCCCCATTCTTAATACTGATAATTCTCTTAATACTGATAAATCCCGATCACCGGCAAATGATCCGAGGCATACTGCCCGTTTATGGCTACTGCCGTCAATAAAGGGAGAGCTTTGTTCGCCAATCCGTTGGAAGCCAACAGATCGATCGCTTTTCTCGGCCTTCTCACCGGAAAAGATAGTGGACAACCATTTTTACAAGAAAGCACAAATTCCTCTTGCAGTTTCCGCATCTCCACCGAAGCACTTTCCGCATTATAATCACCACCTATGATCAAAGGCTTTTTCAATCGTCTGCTCAGCTGGTTCAGATAATTAGCCTGCGCCGTTCGATTGGGTACATTCAGGTCAAAATGCGTAGCTCCAAACTCCAGCTTCTTATTGCCAGGAAGATTCACCGTAGCCAGTGCCACAGCCCTTGGTTCGCCTTTGCTCGGAGAAGGCATAAAAAACCGTCTTTTATTTGTCAACGGATACTTACTTAAGATTCCAATACCATACTCCCCACCGCGATAATCAATCGTCTTCACGAAATAGTAATGCATATTCAGCATCTTGCCCAACTCCCGAGCCTGGTGCTTACGCCCCGACCTTGCCACATTCACATCCAGTTCCTGCAAAGCCACCACTTCGGCCTTAGACTGCCGGATCACGGCTGCAATATTATTCAGATTCACCGTATTCGAAACATCCGGAGCAGGAGCGCCATGATGAATATTATAAGTCATCAAGATCAACTTGTTCTTTCCGGCAGGTTTTTCAGTCTGATCCTCTTTATCCTTTATTTCCGGATTTGGCAATGCCACGCCATCCTTACAGGCTCCCAAAACGAAAACCAACAGAATGGAACAACCCATCAGCAACAAGCTATCCAGCAGCAAAATCCCTAACTTATTTTTACTTCTTTTCATTTTTTAAATCCAATTTAAACTCCGCCACCATCGGCAAAAACGTATTCTCCGATTTAGGGAAAGTACCATAGCTCACTAAACTCAAATTCCTGCTCTTATCCTTGAACATGATGTAATCATAGACTCCGTTAGGTTTTGCTTTAGGGGCATTCCAAATACAACCTTCCCCAAGACAACCAAAAGAAAAGGACCTTTTAAGCGCCTCCAGAACTGGTCCTTTAGCGGCTTCTTGCTCATTCAAGTTTCCAACAAAAACAAGGGGCATATCTATACCATCCGTGATCGCTGTGATGTCAGCCACCTGCAGCTTCCGGTCTTCTACCTTTGAAGGGTCCAGTTCTGTTCCTGCAAAGTAGACTTCCTTTCCAGGTTCCACTTCCACTTTTAGCATCACAAAACTCCTTCTTTCCGCAGCTTCGCTCGGCGTCCTGTTCAACAACTTAGAAAACTCCGATTTGATCGGGAATTTGGAGAAAACAGCATTTCCAAAACCACCCGTCTGGTAATCCATATTATTCTTGAAAAATCCCTTCATGCCCAAGGCTTTGGCTATTTCACCTGGGCGATCGATTTTATTCGATCGGGTAGTGGCACTATCCACTTGACGCAGAAAAACAAAATCCGGATCATATTCTTTGATATAATTCTTCATCGCTTCAAATCCCGCTACATTATTCCTAAGATTCATATTGATGGACATCACCTTAAAATTACGGCTCGCCTTTTCAATCACTTCTTTCGGTTTGGGTTCCGGTTTATAAGGGGTTACAGTCCAATTTCCCGGATCCACCGACTTCCCACATCCTCCTGCCAGCATCAAAAGACAAAGGCTAAAAAAGACAGGAGTAATACATTTTATTGCTCTCTTATTTAAATCGTTAAAGTACAGTCGATTATTTAAAGCCTTTAAATACAATCGCTTAATTACAGCATCTAAATACATTCGCTTCTTCATAAAATTCATTATTTATCACTTATCAAAAATTAATAATTCGGGTTTTGTACCATATTCGGATTCGCAATCATTTCCCGTTCCGGAATAGGCCATAATAATTCCCTGTTCTCGCGGTAGGTCCTCGCCTGTACCTGCACCAATTCTCCGGTCTGCGGATTTGTAGCTCCATAAACCATCCCGTTCATCTTCTCTGCAGCAATTCCCCAGCGGCGCAGGTCGAAGAAACGGCCTCCTTCCAAAGCCAGTTCCGCTTGTCTTTCCCGACGGACAAATTCGCGCATTTTGGCCTGAGAGTTATAGATAGCCGTGTTTAAGGCCGGCATGCTCGCGCGATCCCTGATTTGATTGATGAATTGGATGACCTCCGGATCATTAAATTGGTTCAGCTCGATCTTGGCTTCCGCAAAGTTCAACAGGATTTCCGCATAGCGGATGATCATGAAATCCAAGCTTCCGTTCTTGGCCTGTCGGTCCCTTGCATCCACATACTTCTTGATCCAAAAACCGGTGGCTGTCGATTTGGTCTCCCCAATCTTGTCGCTAGGGTTGTTAAAAGGATCCAGTTTATAATTTCCAGGGAATATTTCATTTGGAATAAAAACCGAAGCCGTCATCCGAGGATCGCGATTATTATTGTGGTTGGGATTCTTTTGGTAAATCTTCAAAGAATCCTGACCTAGCTCCTGGATGGTTTTTCCCTGTTTGGTTTCAAAATTATCCACTACCGTATTGGTCGGCGATAGGTAAGTTTCGCCGCCCACTCCAAAAGGCGCAAAGCTCGTCCAGGTATTAGAACAACCACTTTGTTTCGTAAAGATGCGTTCATTGTTCAGCTGGCCCACATAGGAAAACAATTCGTTGAAACTCTCCGCCTTATTGGTCTTACTGGTCCATAAACGATAAACCTTCGAGTCGATGATCTTTTTGGAGGCAGTTACCACCAAATCATAATCCTTTTCGTATAGCGCCAAGCGGGAGATCAATGCCCAACATACGCCTGAAGTAATCCGGAACCGATCTCGATCCACATAGCTGCTCGGCAATTCTTCTGCACATGCCTTCAATTCATCCACCACAAATTTGTACACCTCGGCCTTTGGCGTTCGCTTGGCCTGGTTCTCATTTGGTGTCAAGGATTTGGTAAGCAAAGGGATATCGCCAAACAGCATTAACATTTCCATATGGTAATACGCCCTCAAGGCGCGGGCTTCCAGCTTCATGCGCTCCTTTAAAGCAGCATCAAAGAAAGCCTTGTCCACATTTTCCAAAAAACGATTGGCACGGCGAATTGCGATGTAATCATCCTCCCAAACCATATTGGAAATCCCCCAACGGCTTGAAGCCAGACCACGGGTAAAAGAGTCATATTCCCCTTTCCAATCCCCGCGATGAACCGCTTCGTCGGATAATCCGGAGTAATACATGATGTTTCGGCCACGGCTACCACCAGGTGTGCCGACATACACGGTGCCCAAGGCATTCATCGCATCGGTTTCCGTTTTCCACCATTGGGCGTCGGTAATCCCCGAAGGGCTATCGTTTGTCAGGAATTTCTCGCAAGAACTGTTTCCAAGTCCTAAGGCGAGGAAAGTATATAGTAATAATCTATTTTTCATCATTAAAGCATTTAAAAATTAGCAGAAACACCTAGGGTAAACACGCGCATGATGCCGTAGGTCCAGGACCCTCCCTGCGATTCCGGATCCGCCATTTTTACCTTGGTAAATAGGAAAGGATTCTGCGCATTGGCATACAGACGGGCATTTTTGATACCCACCTTGCGGGTCATGTTGGATTGGAAAGTATATCCCGCCTGGATGAATTTTACACGTAGATAGCGGGCATCAAACAACCAGAAATCACTCACTAATATATTATTGGCCGGCAGGGACAGCAATCTCGGATAGATTGCATCCTGATTGTTCTCGCGCCAAGAATTGGCTGCCCTGAATTTTGTAGGAATACCTCCAGAAGCACTCTGGTTCAAAGGGTGCCACAAATATCCACTGGATTTACCACCCAGATTGGCCGAATAATCGTGCTTTCCGGTTCCCTGCAACAGGAACTCCAAATCGAACTGTTTGAACCTGAAGTTGAAGTTTGCGAAATAATTGATCCTTGGTGTCGGATCTCCGATCACTTGCTGATCCTTATCATCGATGATCCCATCGTTGTTCAGATCCACGTATTTGATGTCGCCAGGTCCTTGTTTCGGGCGGATAGGCACTTTTGCCGTTAACTTATCATTCTCAAAATCCGAGAACTGCAGGATCCCGTTGGACACATAGCCGTAAAAACTGCTGATGGCATGTCCTTTTTGGTTGATGTGGTTGCCGCTACGATAGGGGCCACCCACCAAGGAAGTGATCTCGTTTCGGTTATGGCTGATCCCTGGACGGATCCCAAAAGAGAAATCCTTTCCGATGCGATCCTTATAATCCAGGGCAATCTCCAGCCCCTTGTTGCTTACACTTCCAGCATTCAAAGGCGCCGAACCTATTGCTCCAGATAAGGCTACGGATGGCTTCAACAATACATCGTTGGTCTTTTTGTCGTAATAATCGAATATCACCGAGAATTTATTGTTGAATAAACCGAGGTCAAAACCGATATCCAGGATGCTCACTTTCTCCCAGGAGATGTTCGGATTTCCCCAAACATTTTCTACCCCGTTCTTCGTGTCTATCAGGTTCTGGTACAGGTAAAGTCCGATGTTTTCATTTCCTAACTGCCCGTAGGAAGCCCTGATCTTAAAATTATTGACCGCCTTGATGTTGAAGAAGTTTTCCTTGTGCACATTCCATCCCAAAGCGACGGAAGGGAAGTAGCCGAATTTATTTCCGGGGCCAAATTTGGAGGATCCATCCGCACGTAGGGACAATTCCGCCAAGTAACGGTCCTGATAGGAATAGTTCAACTTCGCGAAGCTGGAAACCAAGGTCGATACATTCCAATAGCCGTTATGGAATTTCTCCATCGAGAATCCACCCATGGCATATACTTGGTGCTCAGCAAAGGATTTGTTGTAATCCAAGGTTCCACCCAAATAAATGTAGGTATCGCGGACAGAGGCATGCGAATTCCGCTGCACATTCCAGGTCTGCACCAGCTCCTTGCTGTAATAATCAAAGAAATAATAATTGTCGCGCTGCTGCTTGTAAAGATCCGCATTCAAACGGTAACTGAACTGTCCCCGGAGGTTCAAGTTGTTCGTGATGCTCCATTTCGGTTGCAGGTTGATGGTCGCCTGGTCAAAAGTATAACCCAGGGTTCCGCCGACTTCCGCATAGGCAATAGGATTGACCAAATCGGCATATCGGCCGTAGATGGTTGGCCAGCCTTCTTCCTTCGGGTATTTCGGAAGCACATTTGGCGGAAGACGATAAAGGTCATCCAGCATCCTGATCCCGCCGTTTCCAATGCTACGATTAGGATATTGTGTATTTCTCCGGATGCCCAATACATCGAGATTAACCAGGAATCTCTTAGAAAGGGAAACCGACGTATTTGCCCGGATATTAAAACGGCTCATGCCGTTCAAGGGGAGCATGCCTTTTTGGTTCATGTAATTCCCGGTAATGGCAAAACGCGCCACATCATTACCACCGCTGATGGATAGCGAGTGGGAGGTAAGGGGGCTGAACTCATCAATAAGCTCCTTGGTCCAATTGGTGTTGGGGTATTTGATCGGATCTTCGCCCGAAGCGGTCTTCTTGATCTGTTCTTCGGTGAACAAGGCCTGACTTCCAGAGGCTACCTGCGCATAATTGTACATCTGCATGAAGGTAGGTGCATCGACAAAATCAGGTAAGATGTTTGGCGTCTGATGGCCGTAATAACCATCATAGAGCACCTTGATCTCGCCTGCTTTCCCTCTTTTGGTGGTTACGAGAATAACACCATTGGCAGCTCTGGCACCATAAATCGCGGCCGCGGCTGCGTCTTTCAGGATCGTCACACTTTCAATGGTTACCGGATCGATATGGTTCATGTCCATCGGCGTACCATCCACCAAGACCAATGGATTGGCATTGTTCAAGGTAGAGATGCCTCGGATTTTGATGCTCGCTGCATCGCCTCCCGGCATACCGGAACCCTGCTGTACGTTGAGCCCCGTAACACCACCTTGTAAGGCTTGACTTAAATTGGTGATCGGTTTTCCTTCGATGTTGGACTTGATGTCGAGATTGGCGATGGAGCTGGCGATGTGCTTCCGTTGCATTTCGTTCATCCCGACAACCACCACTTCATCGACATCAGAAATGTCCTGTTCTAGGGAGATGGTCAAGTTGCTTTCGTTTTTATTGACCAGGATTTCCCTTTTATGGTATCCTACGGCCGAAAATACAATTTTCTGGTCCTTCGGTACGCTGATGCTGTAATAACCCGCCTGATCCGTTTTGCCCAGCGGACTTCCGTCCTTGAGGCTAATGCTGACATCGGCAAGGGGAATAGGGGGCTCCTGGCTGTTGAATACCCGTCCTTTAATGGTTATTTTTTCCTGGGCTGCTGGGTGAGCAAGCAGATCCATGGGGGCAATGGCCAGACTGTTGTTGATCTGTGCTATTGAAGGTATTGACAGTTTGTTATTGATCTGTGCTATTGAAGGTATTGACAGTTTGTTATTGATCTGTGCAAATGCAGTCAATTGATAGCCAAGTAGGCAACTCGTTAAGAGCCACTTCGGTAATTGACTGGCGTTCTTGGATGATTGACTGGCGTTCTTTTTTTTCATAATTTTGAACTAATAAAAAATTGTGTATTCGATTTTTTTAAAATGGAATAAGGAGGAGCGCAATTCCTCTTTATTCTTTTTTTTATGGTCAGTTTAACGCATATTTTCCTCCTTTTTATTGTTTATAACTTTAGGGTAAATATTAGTGTTTATTAGCTAATATTTCGGCTCTAAAATTAGGTTGATTGCTTAATAATTTAATAAAGCTCAAAAATATCATCGTTTTGTTAATTGAACATTAATTAATATTTAAAATTGGTTAAATATTAATTTATTGTGTTGGTTTTCTACGGCTTAGTTTTTGTTGTGTTTAAGAGGAAAAAAATCATTGTAGACTCGTTTAAACAGATTATCATGAAAAACTCGATTTTATTATTTGCTATTGCTTTTTGGTCCTTTATATTCCACTCGACTTCTTTATCCGCACAGGAGAACCGACCGGTGTTGGATATCATGCTGAACAATTATAAATACCCCTATGAGGTGAAGTATTTTTCCTTCAACAGTCAGGGGGAGGATCTGAAAATGGGCTATATGGATGTGGCGGCTACTGATAATCCGAATGGGGAAGTGGTGGTTTTATTGCATGGAAAGAATTTCAATGGGGCGTATTGGCGGGAGCTGATCGCTGCTTTAAATAAAGATGGTTATCGGGTTATTGTTCCGGATCAGGTGGGCTTTGGAAAGTCTTCCAAACCAGTTGGTTATCAGTTCAGTTTTCAACAGCTTGCTTTGAATACCAAAATGCTTTTGGAGGAGCTGAACGTGGAGAAGATAAACCTGTTGGGGCATTCGATGGGTGGCATGTTGGCGACTAGATTTGCGCTGATGTATCCGGAGATGTGCAAGAAATTGATATTGGAGAATCCGATCGGTTTAGAGGATTGGAAGACAGTAGCGAGTTATACTTCGATTGATCAGCATTATCAGAATGAGCTGAAAGCGACATATGAAAGTACGCGTGAATATCAGAATACTTTTTACTACGATAAGAAATGGAAGGAAAATTATGATGAGTGGGTTTATCTGTTGACGGGTTGGGTGAAATCGCCGGATTATCCCCAAGTGGCGATGGTGAATGCGAAGACCGCGGATATGATATTTACGCAGCCTGTGGTTTATGAGTTTAAGGATTTGAATGTTCCAACTTTGTTGATTATTGGTACGAGGGATAGAACGGCTATTGGAAAGAATACGGTGAAGGATCCGGTGGTTAGGGAGTCGATGGGGCAGTATCAATTGCTGGGTAAGAAAACCCAGAAATTGATTAAAGGTTCGGAATTGGTAGAGCTGGATGATGTTGGTCATTTACCTCATATTGAAACTTTTGATCGATTTATTGTACCGTTGAAAGCTTTTTTGAAGAAATAACCCTCGTCATTGCGAGGAGGCACGACGAAGCAATCTTCCCACATGTCATGCTGAGCGAAGTCGAAGCATCTACATTTGGCCAACATACAGATCCTTCGACTTTGCTCAGGATGACACGAAAGAAAAGATTGCTTCGTTCCTCCCACCACGAAAGAAAAGATTGCTTCGTGCCTCGCAATGACGGCAGAAGTTCCTCGCAATGACGGCTGAAGTCCCTCGCAATGACGGTTAAATCCCCTCCATCATAGTTGTTCCAACACCTTTGTGGTTAGCAAACTACAACCGCAAAAAACCATAAAAATTATCCGTAAAAACATTCTTTTTCCACCTACTTTTGCTTCCGAATTAATAGAAATCATTAATCATTCCAACATTAATGATTCACACACTAACATCAAAATGAAAAACAATACGATAATGGGCAGCGGGGAAAAAGCGGCTTATATAAGCCCTAAAATTACATTGCATTTAATAGAATTAGAGAACGGAATTGCTGTTGGGTCTGCGGAAGTTCGCACCACCAATTCCAAAGGGATTATTGAGGATGAATGGGAGACAGGTAGTGATATCAATGGTACTTACGGCTGGTAATCCATATCCATCCCATCCATTTATTACAAATACTTCCCAACTAATTATTAAAGATTCAACATCAACAACATGAAAAAAGGATTACATCTCCCTATATATTTCACCCTTATCAGTTTCACGTTTTTAACTTTTACCTTCATCTCCTGCGACAAAAACTCAGGAAGTGGGGAAGGTGCTGGAGAGCCTGTTCTGGTAACTGTAAATATCGATGCCAACAGCAATTACGAGGATGGTGGCGATATTGGAAACAACAACGATCAGGAAGCTAAAACTATGGCATCCATTGGTCTACCTATTGAAAGCCATACCATTGAACTAAACGATAAATTTTTGTTGAAGGCCGAATTGATCCCTACAGGCCAATTCTCGCCCAATATCGCTAGAAAAATAAAGGCTTCAACAAGCCAAAATGCATCGGCTGATCTGAAGGCAGAAAAGAATCCTTTATCGCCTAATGTACGTTATAAATTAGTGGTGTTCAAAGCCAATGGCGATTACCTGCGGGAAGTAGAT
This sequence comes from Sphingobacterium sp. CZ-2, assembly GCF_004526235.1. Lineage (GTDB taxonomy): Bacteria > Bacteroidota > Bacteroidia > Sphingobacteriales > Sphingobacteriaceae > Sphingobacterium > Sphingobacterium tenebrionis. The sequence continues at coordinate 3,210,602 of NZ_CP038159.1, forward strand.
TATGTATATACGCAAGAGGCCAGTGCAGCAAAGCTGATGCTCGATGGAACGGTGTCCTATATCTTCGTCGCCTATTCTGTAAATTCTACTTCGGTTTTGCCTGCCATTACCTTCAGCAATCCGGCCAACAAAACCCTTAATACTGCTAGCGTAGTTGCACCGGCAGGAAACATGGACCTGATGTATTTCAGAAGAGACCTGACTTTGCCACAGAATACAGCGACCAATCTGGATGTGGTTTTGAAACATAAATTAACACAGATAACGACTACCATCGATGCTTCCCAAACGGAATACGATATCGATGCTCTATCGGGAGTTACCTTGAATAATCATTTACCAATTTCAACTTTGAATTTAAGTACAGGTAATATTACCCCGTCTGGTACTGCTACGACTGTTCCTTTGGTATTTCCTGCAGGAAATAGTATGATAAAGACGGCGGCACCAGCGATCATCAATGCAAGTCCTGCGGGAACAACATTGACGATAGGTAACTTAAGAATCACCCATGTCACGGCACCTGCTAATATCACACCTATAGGTCCTGTTACGGTAGTAGCTGGGTTTAAATACAATATGAAGTTGACAATAGTGCCTAATGATGAATTCCTTACTTATGAAAATCAAAAGGCGGTTAGGATCAATGGAAAGGTATGGATGCGATTGAATGTGGGAGCAACAGCTGGAGATCCTGATGCGAATCCAACGACTTATCTACATCAGGGGAATTATTACCAATGGGGGAGAAAATTTGTGGTTGGTTCTGGGACGTCAAATTTATCGAGTGCACCTTCAGGATGGGTTAGCTCCAATTTTAATTCACCTACTGCGTGGAATACAGGTACGGAGGCCGCTCCCAAAAAGAACATCACGAATGATCCTTGCCCTACAGGTTTTAGGGTTCCTACTAAACCAGAGATGGATGATTTATTATCTAGCACGATCATAACCAGGAATTCAGGTAATTTTACAACGAGTTCTACTAATTATAATTCGGCATTTGTTTTCACGAGTAAAAGGAAGAAATCGGTTAAATTAACCATGCCTTTGCAAGGTTATTATACGATTTTGGGGTATACTTCAAATGATCAAAATTATTCATTCGCTCCCTTCATCAGTTACCGAGGAACATATGGATTATATTTCAATAGTTATTTCCTAGCGCCCAGAGTCAATTCCAGATTAACCTTGATTGCCAATACAAGTTCCAATACAGCTAGTGTGGTTATTCAACAACCGCATAGCGGAAATACCGTAGAAAGTACGCCTATCCGTTGTATTGCTGGGAATTAGGCGGAGAAACGTGAGGGGTTTTGTCCGTCATCGCTAGTAAAAGCGTCATTGTGAGGAAATGCGTCATGGGAGGCACTTTGTCCGTCATTGCGAGGAGGCACGACGAAGCAATCTTCCCACATGTCATGCTGAGCGAAGTCGAAGCATCTACATTTGGCCAACATACAGATCCTTCGACGTTGCTCAGGATGACACGAAAGAAAAGATTGCTTCGTTCCTCGCAATGACGCAGGAAAGATTGCTTCATACCTCGCAATGACGGGAAGAGTACCTCGCAATGACGGTTCTAACGTCTAATATCTATCATCTATAATCTAAACCCTACCTTCTCTTATTCGCTTTGCTCATTTTCGCCTTTACGCCGCTGCCATAATTATAAGTCTTGCTATTGCTTTCCTTCTTTTTGTGGAAGGCGCCACCTCTAGTTTCATCCTCTTCTTCCTTTTGCTTTCCGCTATCATTGGATGGGGAATAGATCAATAAATCCTCCGGCAGATCCATCACCGGAATCTTCTTGCCCAATGCCTGTTCGATCTTCCTTAATTCCGGCAATTCAATGTCCGTCGAAAAGGTAATGGCGATTGCCTCATCCTGGCCGTTATCCGAGCCGGATTTCAATACATGCTTCACAAAAACATCCTTATCCTCCGGAATATCGATGTGGAAAATAAATGGGATGCCCGACAGATTCAGTTCATGGCCATCCTCGTTGGCGACCAATAAGATCCGATAATCGGAATTCTGTTTGAATATTTCGATATCATCGATCCGATGGTTATCCTCATCGTACAATTGATAAAGAACGGCTGAACCTTTCTTCACCTGCAGTCTTTCTTTCAGTTTCTGTGCTGTCTGACGGGAATTGGCAAATACTACAACCTTCTCAAACACTTCCTCATCCGCCATCAGGTTGTTCAGCAAGTTGATCTTGGTCGTGAAATTAGGAACCTGATAGAGCATCAGGTCGTGCGTATCGATCTCATCTGCGGATAATTCATCCACTTCCACCAAAGTAGGGAAAGGCATGAACTCATCGATCATCAGGTGCAGTTTATCATGGTCCACCGTACTGAAACAAAGGTATTGCACATTGCCACAGCTCTGTGCCAATTCGCGTACATTGGTGGCCATGCCCTGTTTAACCATCTCTTCCGCATCATCCAGGATGAAGGTCTGGATCCGGTTCAGGTTAAGCCCCAATTTCAGGTATACCGCGCGGGCACGATTTGGTGTTGCCACCACGATATCCACTCCACGCACCAATCCTTCAATTTCTTCCTCCATGCTTCCAGAAGGTTTTAGGCCCATGATATGGAGATCTTTATTCTTGCTGATGGCATAGAACTGTTCGATGATCTCAGCGATTTTCTCCTCATTCGGTGTCAGGATCAAAACCTTAGGCGCTTCATCCTGGGTATATTTCAAACGCGAAAGTACCCCCAATATGTAGGTGGTTGTCTTACCGGTTCCTTCAGGTGCAATTCCGAGGATACTATGTCCGCCAATGATGCGGGACAAGGTTCTCAATTGGAATTCCTTGGCGGTAAAATAGCCCAATTCGCTCATATTGGCGTGAAGTCTTTTGCTAAGCTTTAATTTATCTAATGACACAGCAGATGGATTATATATAATGTGAAACCGCAAAGTTACGAAATTTATTGGCAAGGAAATTGCGCTTCAAGGACAATCACACAATTTCATTTATTAATAAAATATTGACCTTAAAATCTAACACATGAGAACGAAAAACAAATTATTCTGCTTGGCATTTATAGCGTTGACTTCCTTTGGCTTTTCCGGTTGTAGTAAAGATGATGATGTTTCCAATAGCGATGTGGAAGGCACATATACTGGAGAGATGACGGTTTACCCGGCTACCGGAATTAAGATCTTTGATAATACGACTTTGACGATTACCTCGGCAGGCGAGGGGAAGGTGAAGGTTACACCGGCAGCAAATACGGGTGGTGTAGCGGAGATCTTTGATGTATTTCCGGAGGATGGGTATATCGTGAATCCTGAAAATGATCCAAAAGGGACGTTTCTGTTCTATGGAAAGGATAATTCTTTAACGGTTTCTACCTTGGGAGATGTAAAAAAAGCTGGACAGTTTAGGTTTAAAGGCATTAAGCAGTAAGAAGAACGTCATTGCGAGGAACGAAGCAATCTTTCCTCTTGTCATGCTGAGCGAAGTCGAAGCATCTAAACATGGTACACGTACAGATCCTTCGACGCTGCTCAGGATGACAAAGTCTAAAGATTGCTTCGTCGTGCCTCCTCGCAATGACGTTCAGATTGCTTCGTTGTGCCTCCTCGCAATGACGTTCAGATTTCTTCGTCGTGCCTCCTCGCAATGACGCGCATGTGCCTCCTCGCAATGACGCGGTTTTAACTTCTCCTCAATCTCGAAAATTACGACTGCGCCCATACAAATTCACAGTTCACGAAATTCAGGTTTTTTAAATCTTCTTTCGGAATAAGTACGCTAAAAACACCCTCATCATTAAAACCATTTTCACCAACCTGTAAGAGTACCAGTTTATCTGAAAATGTAATTTCCTCAATCTCTTCTTCTTGTAATTGGCAGTTGGTATAAATTCCAAATATCTTTGATCTTTCAGCACCTGCAAAATAATTCCACTCTAATTCATCTTCTTCATCCAATTCATCTTCATCATCCAATTCCTCTTCATCATCAAATTCATCTTCATCCAATTCTTCCTCATCCAAATCTTCCTCATCCAATTCTTCCTCATCGTCTAAATCATCTTCAAAGTCGTCGTCATCATCTTCAAAGTCGTCGTCATCATCTTCAAAGTCGTCATCATCATAATCATCTTCTTCTTCACCATAGCGTTCTTCAAGCGTTTCAGTATCAGCAAAAATTTGGTCTATTAATACCCCAGAGAAAAAATCTTCCTCGTGTTCCTTGGTTACTCTGATTAATTCCTCGTTAGGAATATCGGCATAAATCACTTTACCTATGTCATTCCTTATATCAGCAAAGAAAATAAGTTGTCCTTTTTTTGGTAAAAGTCCTGTTTTGTCGAAAGGGGAGAATGCAGCCAAATCCAATTGTGCTGCAAATCGCAGACCTTCCGGATATTCTATTCCAATAGGTAAATCTACTACCGGCCCACCATAACGCGATTGTCCTAATGCGATTTCAATTTCCGTGTGTTTTACATTCTTGTCTGACATCCAATTCTGACGTCCCATAGAGGCAGGATAATATTCTCTTTCGTCTGCCGTAAAACTAATGATGTCAAATTTTTGCGTTCTTTTGTCCATAACAATACTTTCTTAGCCTTTTACACTCAAATTTAACCATTTAGGCTCTTAAAAAGATATGTATAAAATATTTGTTGATAGCTTAATATTTTATTTACAAACCCAGTAAAAGATCAAATTCATTTTCAAAGGACACCGATAAAACTGCCATATAGATTTCTTATTTTTTTAAAAGATTTTCTAAAATCAATGAGTGAAGCAATGTTTCTTTCCATGTCATTACGAGGTCTTTCCGCGTCATTGCGAGGTTTTTCCGCGTCATTGCGAGGAACGAAGCAATCTTTATCCATGTCATACTGAGCGAAGTCGAAGTATCTACATTTGGTACTCGTACAGATCCTTCGAAGCTGCTCAGGATGACAAAGGAAGAAAGATTGCTTCGTCGTACCTCCTCGCAATGACGCGGTTGTTCCTTCTCGCAATGACGTGGTAGGAAGATTGCTTCGTCGTACCTCCTCGCAATGACGCTTGCACTTATTTATTCACAAACCATGGTTGTAAACTCTAGTTGAAGTTGGGATTCGCCTTTGTCATTTACCGTTTGCCATTGATAACTTTTAAGAGAATAAGCATTTCCACCATCAAGCCTTACCCACTCATCAATACCTCTTGCTCCATTTCTCAAATCTCCAATACGTGTCAAACCAACTGGAGCTAGGTATTTCCTGTTTTCTACAAGAACTCTGCAATTTGAGGTTTTAACAGCTTCCGCTGCATCGATACTGGAATAAAAGGTTGCTTTAGTTAAACTAGGTAAGGTGTTGCTGATTTCCGTAGGCGACATGTATGTTGCGCAGGAAGTCATTAGTAAAAATATTCCCGTTATTTTTAAGAGTTTCATAATCAATGTGAAATGGTATTTCCTAAAGATACATTTTTTTTATAGAAAAAATCGTCAAGATCTATCTGCAAGAAACTATTATGCAATTTCTTTCGGCGTTATTGTGAAGCCTTACTCGTCATTGCGAGGCTCTTCGTCATTGCGAGGAACGAAGCAATCTTCTCGCATATCGAAAGATTGCTTCGTCGTGCCTCCTCGCAATGACGCGACCGTGCCTCCTCGCAATGACGCGGAGATTATCTCCTAACCACGTATAAAACAATCACGTAAATCCCACGTTTTAAAGGTATAAAACTCTACCTCATGAAAAGACATCTTCCATTTTTAGCCATGTTACCTATTCTTCTTTTAGGATCCTGCCAGTTTGAAAAAAGCGTTAAAAAGAATTTCAGGAATTATTCCGAAACCATTTCAGAGGGGATCGGAGTAGATCACATAAAGATAATCCAGAACGGAAAGGAAACACCCCATAACCTGTTTGAATTTGCTGATGATATCCGCTTTGTCTTTAACGATGTAACCGGTCTGAAAGAAAAGGAGGGTAGGGTTTATCCAAAGATGTCCATGAAGGTAGTTTCCAGTAAAAAGGAGACGGTATTCCATGAGCCGGACCTGCTCGCACAGAACCTCAAAGATGGAACTGACCTGAAGCCCTTGCAGTTGACAGCCAGTTTGGTTCCTGCCTTCTCCACGAAGGATAGTCCTTATGATATCTACCTGGAGATTACAGATGAGAATGGGAAAGGGAAACTTGATTACCACATGCGATTCGACCTTATAGACGGTAGATTGCTCTTTTTTGGCAAGGAAGGCTTGGATTATGAACATATTTATTTATATAACGAAAATAAAAATACCATAGTTAGGGATGGGAAAGTGGATGCGAAAGATGAATATACCCTGATGTTTGAGGGGATTTCTGGCCTTCAGACAAAGGATGGCATGGTCTATCCGGCATTGATGGTAGATATAACCGATAGCCTAGGGAAAAAAGTGTTGCATAATCCCAATGTCCTGCAGCAACTTACTGAAACCGGTATGAAAGAGTCTGAATTCCTGGAGAGCAAATTTCCGGTCACGATCCGTTTCAAACCTTATGAGTTGGTCAATCCTTGTGCGTTAAAGGCGGTTTTTGAGGATAAAATATCTGGGAAAAAGATCCGTGCAGGCGGCTTGATCCATATTGAATATTAAGATTTATATGAAGGAAAAATTTGAATGAAAGATTGCTTCGTCGTGCGTCATTGCGAGGCTCTTCGTCATTGCGAGGCTCTTCGTCATTGCGAGGCTCTTCGTCATTGCGAGGAACGAAGCAATCTTTAGCCATGTCATACTGAGCGAAGTCGAAGTATCTACATTTGGTAAACGTACAGATCCTTCGACGCTGCTCAGGATGACAAAGTGGAAAGATTGCTTCGTCGTGCCTCCTCGCAATGACGTGACTGTGCCTACTCGCGATGACGCAGAACCTCGCAATGACGCGACCATTAAGAGGAATACAACTTCCTCGTCTCCACATAGAGATCGATCTGGTTCAATACCTGCTCCAGGTTCTGCAGCACCTCCTTGCTCCAGAACCTGAATACCACATAGCCCATGTTCCGAAGGGCCTGATTGACCCGTTCATCCTTCTGCATGTTCCTTTCGATCTTCGGGATCCAAAAATCGCGGTTCGATTTGATCCTTTCCCGGTTTACCTTCCAATCCTGCCCATGCCAGAATTCCCCATCGATAAAAATGGCCAATCGGTATTTTTTGATCAGGATGTCCGGCCTTCCTGGCATTCTGCTGTCATGGATCCGGAAGCGGTAGTTCTTTGCCCATAAAGCCTTCCGCAACATAACCTCCGGTTTGGAGTTCTTTCCCCTGATCTTGGACATGGTCTTGCTGCGCTGGGGCGTGGTATAAAACCCAGCGGATTCCTCAAATCGAGGAACCTTTATCCGATCCTGTTCATCATCATAGGAGTGCATTTCTCAAAATTAAGAATTTTTGCTTGCTTAATCGTTAACCCTCTCTGTTAAGCACAATTTTATCGAATTTCAATACTCGCCCTACCTAAGGGCTAATTTATTGTAGATGGATTTCTATAATTATTAGAATAATATCCTAATAAGATATAAATATGTATGTATTCACACTAAATTCACGTTAAATTCATTTTATTTTAACAAATGGGATATAATTTGCATAAAAGTAAATAATCCAAAGTTTGGATTAGGCGCTTGATTAGGATTTGCGTCCTACCTATGTAAACTATCTTAAAACAGTATAATATTTTATTTACATGCTATTTATCAATCCTTTAGAGATCCTGAATTTAACGGGATCTTCCGTTCAGTTGCCCATCGACCAAGAAACCATCCGAGAAGCCAAGCAGAAGCTTTTTGCGGAGATGGATCAGGAATCAGGTGGATACCTCCGTTATTATGGGCTGGAGTTGAATAAGACCGAGTGTGAGCAGGCGATCAGGAAGTTGTCCCAAGCGGAACATATTCCATTCTACCAACTGGTTGCGGAACACAGGGACCTGAACGAGTTTCTGGTGAATGGAAATGATAGGCTATTCCGAGAACATGTTTTGCCCCTGGAGTTCCGTACCTACGACTTCATCTCGTTCATCAGTCCGTATTTCTCGGTGAAATTTGATCAAGCCTTATTGAAGGCCTATGAGAAGGCAGATCCGGTACGCTTAAAGGTCTTGGTCAATTACCTGATATTGATCGCTCCTGGTGATCTTCCTTTTGCCTATAAGAGTGTGTTTAATCTGTTGAAGGAGCGGGTGAAGCGGCTCTCGGATGTGATCTTGGAGATCCGGAAGGAGGACCATGCCTACGATGAGGAGTATATCGATGGATTGGTGGACTTGGTGAAGGAGTATTTTTCGGTGGAGGCCATCAATGGCTTGCCGGCCTGTTTCCATAATCAGGTGATGCAGGTGGCGGATGAGATCAATTACCTGAGCGTGGTGATCTGGTCGAACTTTGACAATAGCCATATTGCCTTCGAGCTGTTGGAACATGTGCTGAAGTTCAATATCTGCGGATCGAATACCCCCACGTTTCTGAAGAACTATGAACTGGTGAAGAAGAAATACCTGGAAAGGAAGAAGGAGGACAAGAGCATGGAGCCGATCAAGCGCTGTTCGGAATTCATCAAACAGTGTAAGGACAAGATCATTCTGATGGAGAACCGTACGCTGACGCTGAATCTTTTTTACCGTTGGATGAACACAGCGATCTCGATCAGGGAGCTCAACAAGCTGCCGAAGTCTTTTGATGGGATCAAGAACCAGGTGGGGATGTGCTTTGCGGAGATGGCGGTTACTGTGTGGAATTCCTATGGGAATATGGAGCTGGCGCAGAACCTGGTGAACAAGGCTTTCCGGATCCAGGGGCTGGACAGTAAATCGCATGATGTGGTAACCGGAACCCTGAACCAATTGAACAAGATTAAGGTGCAGTTGGAAGTGGAAAGATTGGCGGTGGCTAAGCCGGTGAAGAAGACTTGGTTTGAGAAGCATTCGGTGTTTCTGATCTCGGCGATCTGGTTCTTGATCGCAGGGATTTTGTATGTTATTTATCTGGCTTCCAATGGGTATATTGCGATGTTGATGTATTGAATGGAAGGGCTTTTTCGGTAGATCATTTTCTTAACGGGTATTATCCATTTTCTGCAGGTGGTTTAGGACTTGAAGGTTCAATATATGTTTGAATTTGGGGTGAAATCGCTGTTTAAGTATGTTTAAACCGAGGTGAAAGTAGGTAAAAAGTATGCAAAGCATAGGTTTTACATATTTTTACATTACTTTCAGTATGGTTTGGCGGCGAAGGCAACTTGGACTTATAGAAGGGAAGACAACCCATAATTATAATGATGTATTCTTGAAATCAATCCCAACTAATACAATGCAACAAACCACCTTCTTTGGCAAGATCATTACAATCTATTGGACAAATTTCCTTATTTGGAAAGACTTTTTCAAGCTTTTTCATGGCCATTTCGTCTTCAGGTAATTTAAAAATAGGCAATAAAATCTTTGAATCTGTTTCTATAAAATTAATATAAATACCTCTTGCAGATTGGTAAGTTTTGTTTTGACAAGGATTATAGGGGAGGAACTCAATGGTAAATCCTAGATCTTTTAATCTGACTTTTAGGTTTTCTGTATACTCATCTTGACCATCATTTATCAATATCCTGTTATCATCTATGATGTATAATACCCCATCTAGATGACCGGTAAAGTCTTTCTCCATGGCAGGAAGAAAATGCAGGTTTTCAGTTGCTAATTTTTCCTTCAGGATTTCAGTAATCTTTTCTTTTGAAAGTTTTGGATTGTCTGTAAATACACGTTCGGAAACAAAATATAAATCATTTTTGTAAACCACGGAACCTCCATCCATGATGATATCCACGTATTCATATTCTATTCCTAAATCCTTACATATGGTTTGGTTATCAGAAATCAAATGATGGAATTTAGGGTTCTGGAGATACTTTGGAAAATATTTGAATAAAATCCATTTTCCTTTTGAATTTCTGATCGGCATAAAATCCCTTACCCAAATATCTTTTGTGTTTGGAATTTCCTGAATACAGATTTGCTTTTTAATTTCTTGAAAAAGAATTTGATAACGGTTGTTAAAATATGAAGAAATACTAATCATGAAATGGTAATACATTATAAATCAAAATATGCAAAAAAACCTTTATTCTTACAAGAACTGTATGATAGGACCTTTAGATAGTTTGATATTCAAGTTTTGAATCAAATTAGAATATAAAATCTAAATCTTATTACGGTAATCCGTAAAGCTTTTTTATTCCTTTTATTATCTTCGCACATTAAGTGAATGTTAACATGAATTTCACTTACACACTAATACCATTATTAATATTCTTTGTTGATTTAAAATGCCTGTAGGTAGGAGTTTTCAAGAGAAAAGTTCTTTACTGTATTCGGCCAAGTCAATGATTTAACTAGTTTTATGTATTTTATTACCAAACAAGACCCCAATTATATCATAAAAGGTTCAAGAGATCCTTTGGGCTTTCAAGTTATCTGGCAAAGCGTTGCGAGGAAATTGATTCCCAATTTATCAACAGTTTCCAATAGTGTAATTGATTTTCAAATAATGAGTATGGCTCATTATACCAAAGAATCCAAAGGATTGGATGAAGCGACTTATAGGAAGTTTTTCAGTAGAATGGAAAAATTATTCGGATATGTCAGGTATTATCAAAATCCTAAATTTGGATTTAATGGGGTAGATAAGATCCGTAAGCTTTCGAATAGTTTTGAAGGAAAGGTCTACAGTATTTCAGACCAAGTGGAAATATTATCGAACCAGAGAGCCTATGGAATTTGGGGTAAATATAACCGACCTTTCCAAGATTGTGGAATCACTAATGATTCTTCGTTCCATATGTTGATGAAAGAAAAAATAGATTCCAATACTACTCTTAATCATCTACTTAATAGATTGTTGGATCCTAATCCAAGGAATACGGAAGTAACCAAGGATGAAATTCAAAATCTAGCTCACCTCATCCATAAACCATCTAATAAGGAAAAAGAAATTTATACTGATCATTTACTTTGTGATAACATTGGAAATCATTTATTAACTGAATTCAAAAACAATCCTGAGTTACAGTTTCAAAATCCATTAGAAATTTTGAATATAATCCATGAAAAAACCGAGAATGAAATCCTCAAAAACTCGGTAGATAAAATAATTAGAACGGAAAAAATTCTATGTCCATTAAATAGAGTTTTTCGCCATTTGCAATCGAAACCTTCCTGGTCTAGAAAAGAAATTGAAGATGATAATTTGATTGCCTCTATTCCTAAACATGTAAATCCGGAAAATTTGGATGAAAAATTATCCCCTTTATACCAGATATTACAAAGGGATAATTTGGGATTGGTGGAAGGGCTGCTAAATCAAAACAGAACGGTATGTGAAGCTAGAAAGTCATCACCTTGGATGGAATTTTCTGATGACCGACTCGATGTAAATATGAGTGATGGAGGGTATCCATTAAAAGGGTTAGATACTACAAAGGATTTTGATAATACCTGTTTCCTGGATAGTTATAGTTTTTTATATAGACAATTGAATTAGGATTTTATATGAAAGAAAATAGTGTCCCTCAGTTCATTCTAAAGGAAAAATTAGAGGAGCTTATCGATGGTCAAAAGGTTCATGCCGTGTTATTTTACAGTTTTAATTTTGATCCTATCTTTTTTGAAAATTACGTGATGCCTTTGTTTGTGCAAGAGGCTAATTTTTCAGACCTAATGATTTATAATAAAATCCTTTGGCGAAAGTATCAGAAAGAGGGCAAAATTCCAGCTATAACGGTGTATTGTGATTATTATGCAAAAGCAACAGAATCAGCTCCATCCTTAGGCTATGATATTAATTGTATCCAAGTGCCTAACCAAAAAAACTATATCTGTAACTTTCACCCCAAGCATATCTTTATTTTAGTTGATGTAAAAGGAGCCAAAGCTTCACATTCTGAGAAAAGGAAAAAATTAATTATGGTTACAGGCTCTGGGAATATTACACCTTCTGGTTGGTGCGATAATTTTGAGTGTTTCTCTATTCAAGAAATTTTCCCTAACAAAGTTTATCCAAATTATGTGAAAAGAAATACCATTCAAAAGCTTATTTTCCAAACGAAAAGCCTAACTATTAGTAAGGACAATGGAAATACTCAAGAAATTATTTCCGAAGATGATTTAGAAGGGGCAGAAAGAAAAATTAATGATTTTTTGAAATTTGTAGACATTGATGAAGATTTAGTTCAAAATAAAATGGACAAAAATAAAGCATTTTATTACCATAATAGTTTATTCCAGGATTTTAGTGAGTTTATAAATAGCCATATTCCTGAAAAGGAAACCATCCATACAATAGAAATTGTCTCACCATATTTCAGTTCGGATATTTCTTTGCTCTCCTTACTTAATAAGGAATTGAGTGATCCAAGGATTCACATTTTAGTTCCTCGTTTAAAATCCAATCAAATCAATTTATTGGAAGAGAATTTTAATAAGATGAAAGTTCATGGCGTTCATTGGTGTAATTGGGCAAATCCGGATTTGAATAAGGAAGTAAGGGATTTACATGCTAAAATGTATCGATTTCATGGAGATAAAAAGGTTTATACAGTTATTGGATCTGTTAATTTCACTAATCCTGCATGGAAAAAATTCAGCAAGATGGATAATCAATCGAATATCGAATCTGCTGAATTATTTATTGAATCATATGAAAAGGTATATAATCTTTTATCACCCTTATCAGAATCCGAGATAGAAAAGCTTGAGTTTGTTCCTGTAATAAAAGAGGATCTTGAATTTCTAGAAGAAAATACGCTTGATCGCAATGCACCTCATCTTGAATTTACGCTGGATTGGAAGGAAAAAACTTTATTCGTTCAATCAGAAAAAAAGCAGGTTATGAATGGATTTCATTACCACAATTTATTCGAAAATTGTAAAGTAAGGAACAACCAACTAATGAAGCTTTCTGATGTGGATATGAATGTGCTTAGTTCTAATTCGATCATAAAATTGGAAAAGGTTATAAACGATAGAAAGTGTATTTATTCCTACTATCCAAATCATAAGAATATAGAGGTAAAACCCTTTGAATTTAAGTTATCCGCCTTACAAATCCTTCAATTGTGGCAAAAATTGAATCAAGAGGAAAGAGCGCAACAGGACTTATTGAACCTTATCCAACATGCAACTAATGAGTCGGGAGTTTTCAAGGATGAGCTTCTAATTCCGGTATCCATTTTAAATGAAATGGCGACTTATTTTAATGCATTAATAGATCTTGAAAAGTTCCTTTTTCCGCAAAAAGATCCTAAAAAGTTAGAGGAGCTAACTTATTACCTTTTTCATGAAAATATAGATACGATTCCTTTTTATTTGAAAACCTTAGAACAGGAAGTTGATCAAGGAAAACATAAAAATTTATATTGGATGGTTCTTCAGATTATCATCAACAATATCTATGATAAGGCAAAGGCATTGAAATTCAAAGCGGTAGATGAAGAGGTACGGGATTTTAAATTAAACGTAGCAACTCAGATGAAGAAATTAAAGAGGCATGCGGCTCACATTGCCCAGGAAATTCCGGGAATGGAAAGTAAGCAAGTTCAAGATTGGGTGATCAAAGAAATTAAAAGAAAAGAGTATGCCTAAAACCATCCAACAGATCCAAGAGATTTTGGATTTAAATCCTAATAATGCGATATCGCCTGCAATTAGTAATCGGCAATTAGAAGTTATTCGGAAATCTTATAATTACCTGATCAAATCAGCTAAAAATAATATCATTTATATAGCCGATGAAGTCGGTTTGGGTAAAACCTATATTGCCATGGGCATCATGGCTTTATTACGTCACCATTATAACAACCCATTGGAAAAGGATATGATCGTTGTACCTAAGGCTAACCTTCAGGATAAATGGGAGAGTGCGATAGGAGTTTTTTACCAATACAATCTACTGAAAAAATTCGATGACCAAGAACAAAATAAAGAACGTTATAACCCCATAAAATACCATAATATCCAGGGCATAAATGCCGATTCTTTATTTCATATATTTAGGATGAGCTCTTTTAGCAATATTGCTTTTGTTGCAGATGATGGGGATAGTGGAAATACATTTTACAGGAAGCTAATTGATGAATATTTCCATAAGGATGAATTTATTAAGGAGATCCTAGAACAAGCTAACAAAAAGCATTATTTTAAACATAAGAACAACAGAAAGCTTGGTCATCTCTTGGCCTACCTTTTTAATATTAAAAGTTCTAAGATAGGTTGCTTGGTTATTGATGAAGCCCATAATTATAAATATGGTCCAGGCAATGAGGACTGGTTTAGTTCCATAAGGAATAATGTGACCTCCCGTTTTTTGGGAGCCTATCGCGATCAACAGATTTTAGAAGATTTCCCTACTTTGGAATCGAAGATAAAATTTCCTTTAGCTAACAAAATTGTTTGTTTGTCGGCTACCCCAAAAGATAGATGCTTAAATGAAATCAAGAACCAGTTCGACTGTTTTGTTGATAAACATATTTTGAGTGGTTGTCAATCGCCGGAAGAGATCAAAACACGTTTACCCAAGTTTTTGATTCGAGGGAACATGGAATATCAATTGGATGCAGAAACCTATTCGCGGAACCAAAGTAGACACGAACATAGATCAGGAAATGTCAATAAATCAATTACTCCCGAAAAGTTGGAGATCAAAGATGATTTTGAAGGTACGTTTTGGCAATTGTTGCAGTACCAGTCCTTAAAGCATCTGAAATTAAAGAACGGTGTCTCCTTTGAAATGGGGATGCTTGCCGGATTTGAAAGCTATAAGGTGGATACGGATAAAAAATTGGCCAGTATTAAAGAATATGATGTAGAGCATAAAAAAGACAATCAGGAAAGCCAAGATATCAATGTGGTTAGAAGTATTATCGATTCATATAAACGAACCTTCAAACTATCTCTACCACCTCATCCTAAACAAAGTAAATTCGAGGCAGAGATCTTGAGCCAAATGCATCGGCAAGAGAAATCATTAACTTTTGTTAGACGGATAATGACGGTTAATGATCTTGAAAAACGCCTGTTGCACCTGTATGAAAAAGAAGTAGTGGTTGAGAACCAGCTTCGATTTAAAAGGCCATATACTGCTTTTGGTGAAAGCGATAAAATAAAAAGCATGTTGGATGATTGGAGTCAAAAAGATCATTTAAGGAAATTGCCTGTATTTATTGATGAACTCCTTAACTGTAAGGCCTGGAAGAAAACACTGAAGCGAATGTCTGAAGAAGAGTTGGATAAAGTACGGGAGTTTATTAAATCACTTTTAGGTAATGAAAGCAGTGATTTTAAATCAAGATTCATTGCATTTCAAAGTAAACCTTCTAAAATCGCTAAACAAAGGTTATTTGGCTATCTATTAGAAATCTTCCAAAGTAAACAAGTGAAAAATGTGAATATTAAGCATGTTAATGACTCAATTAATGGTTCATTCGCGAATAAAGCTTTAGGTACTGAAATTGAAGGTTCGGAAGATGATGAAGATGTGGATGATCTAGATAAAAACCAGTTTGATGGTTATTTTTTCAATACTTATTTTTCGTATGGTAACGGATTTCGATTTAAAGCCAAGATGTATAGGGAAAATTGGTTTGAAATTGATATTAGCTATTTACTGAATTATTTAAAATTATTTCAATTTGACCAATTTAAATTGGTTGAAGATCTGAAAAATATAAAATTAAAGACAAAGAAACCTAAGAAGAATCAATTATTCGCAGAAAGACAAAATACTATTAGGGATTATCTGTTGCAGAACGAATCTACTCTTATTAAAAATACCGAATTAAAGCATACGGAGATTCCAATTGAGGGCTTTGATGAATTTAATATTGAGGCAGAAAATACATTTCTAACTCAGTTATTGATTAAAGATTGCCATGCTGAATTGAACAATTGGTTAACGAAAGTTTTCCATATTGATAATAGTTTAGTAAATCTGATTCATCAATTAGAATATTTATCAAATATTTTAAGAAATATTTTTCGGAATGGATCTGGGTTGTTACCCTCTTTTGTCGCTGAATGTAATGAAAACGGGGAATCGTTTGAGCAAAGCTTGTTGATGCTAATTAAAGATGAAAATGCACCATTTCATCATGTTCTAGAAGAGGTGAAATGTATATTGAATGATTTTGATATTCTGATGAATACCAATTTTAATAAGAAGACCAAGAAGGAAATTGATAACATGTTCCGCTCGTTGAGTCCTGTTATCGCTGTTAGTGGACAGATTAAGCGAGATCGAAGCTTGGTGGCCGCACAATTCAGGATGCCTGGATTTCCTTATGCATTGATCAGTACAGATATTTTAAGGGAAGGAGAGGACCTGCATACCTATTGCCAAAATGTATATCATTACGGGATTGCCTGGAACCCTTCGGATATGGAGCAGCGGACTGGTAGGATAGACAGGATTAATTCTTTGAGCTTCCGTAATTTAAACCGACATAAGAAATTGGATTTTGATCATAAAATTCAGGTTTTCTATCCTTATTTAAGTCAATCTATCGAAGTAAACCAAGTAAATAAACTCTTGAAGAATATCAATCAGTTTACGGAGACCTTTAATGATATTGGTTCCAATGTGGTGTATGATAGGGAGGTGAAGATTGAGGAAGAGGTTAAAACAGATGGATTACCTGCTGCGATTCAAAATAAGATCAATCCTTTGTATGATGTTTGGAGTTTTAGGGATGAGGTGGAAGTGGAAAAAGTAGAATTGTAAATTATAATGTTAAATAATATAAATGAGTAATCAAGAATACACAAAGACAAATCCAAATATAAGTTATGAAGAATTTTATAGCTTGGTGAAAGATGTAAAGAACTTTAGTAGTTTAACAGGAAGAAAATATGAAGTTCAAAGTACTGATAATGAAATTATGAAGATTGTTAGGTTATTTACTGACAAAATATGGCCTTTGAATTTAAAAGGTGTACATCAAGCCTATTTAAATTTGACCGATTTTAAAACAGTGAATTTCAAACCTTATTTAAATAGGACTCATTCTCCAGCATTGGGATTATTGTTTCATGTGGGACTGTTGATAAAATAACTTGGGTAGATTTTAAAAAATTTTTCTTAAAATCCATGAATTTTATTGTGATAATGAAGATTTTCAATATTAATAATGTGGTCCGAATTTATAGTTAAAGGACTATTAATTTCCCCAATAATATTAAATTCTGGTGAGATTGAAATTGTACCTCTGTCGAACATAATATGGTGATTAGGACATAGACACAAAATATTATCTAAGGAGTCTAATCCATGATGAGGTATTCCCAAAGGACGTATATGAGCTCCTTCTGCATAATATCCATTTTTGACTTTGATTCTTTCATTACATACCTGGCAAAAATTTGAATAAAGTTGTTTTACTCGATTTCCTATTTTAGAATCTCTAACAATTCTTAATATGGTTGTTTCTGTTCTTGTAGGAACTTTTGAATTATAAAAATTGTTATCACCTAATTGAGATTCAAATAGAAATAATGAGTTAATTTTACTTCTTGTAGTTCCAGAGTAAATTAATTTAAACCTACATATTTTAAAACCGTTTTCCCCAATATCTTCAAATGCTTCAACTATACTATATAAGCCTGCATATTGATATCCTATTTTTGGTGAAAATTCAGAATTATGTTTTGCACCTCTAAAAACACGAATTGGTTTACCTAAATTCATACTACTTACAAGAGAAGCATTATCATTATTATCCCAAGTTTGGTCTTTGATCAAAACTTTTTTATCATTTCTTCCTCCAGATCCAGTATATAGAATTTCTAAGCCTTGATCTACATCATCTTTATATCCTCCCGATAATACAATAGCGGCTGCTCCTTCGTGTCTATTTCCATCTATTCCTTTTTGAGTGTTTCGGTGGCCGCCTAAATTTTTAATTTCGTTTCTACTTTCAAAAATGTCTCCTTCATTGATACCTGGAATTTCTCCAAAAAGCAAAGGTTTACTCATAATTCTTATTTTTCATAGTTAGATTTTATGAAGATAATGAGTATTTTGCCTTATTACAAAAAATAAATAAATACAATTTTTATTATTGATATTTTTATAAATGAAACTTTGGTTAATATAAATTGTTAATCTTAATTTATATTAATATTAATCATCTGCCTTAAATGAACACTACCTTTCAGATTAGTGACCCAAGTTTGGAGTCACAATGGAGAGCCATCATACTATTTGGGAAAAACTCAGCAACCTATAAATTCGCTTTTGCCAAGTCAATTTTGGAATTGTTGGAGCCCAACAAAGGCCGCTTAAGTCTGGAAGAATTAGCTGAACCCTTTTCCAGATTCATCGTAGAACACCTCCAACAAAACGATAAACAAGGAAGTTCAAAATCAAGTACCTTTTTAAATGCCTGTAGGTCATTTATCCAGCATGAGATCGATAGAGATCAATTAATCCAGCAAACCATCAAAAACGGATTTAACAACGTTATAGATGCATTTCAAAATGTCAATGGTGGATTGATCAATAACGTATTCTATCAAAAAGACTATACTAGTGGCAAAAAGCAGATTGTGTTAACAGATGATATCTTTAAACTGCAAGAATCCACACAATTCATTAATTTTAATCAAGAGGTAGAGGCTAGGTGGAAGTTAGTGGAAACAGCTTGGGATCAAAATATCAACTCAAATCTTTTGGAGGTAAAGCATGATGGATTAAATGAAGAACTATATATTGGAGATTTTATGCGTCGAATCACAATAACGTCATCGCGGGACGCTTTAAATGGTTATCAGAAGGGGAAATGTTTTTATACATTTAATGATATCTATATTCAAAAAGGCGTTTATAATATATGTGCAGTTGATCACTTTCTACCACATGTGAATAAGCGTTCGCATTTTTCTGAAAAGGCAAATATAAATGGAGTATGGAACTTGGTCCTAACAGATCCAAAAGTTAATCGAGCTAAAGGAGCAAAAATTCCAAATCGTAAATATTTAGAGAGATTATACAATCGAAATGAATTTTATATTGAAAGTAAACATCCACTGGCTGAGACTATTATCTATCAAACAGGGGATAAACCTTATCTAAGAAGGCGATTCTTAGAAAAACAATATAATATTGCATTATCAAATTCAATTCAGGAATGGACCCCTGACAATGAATTACCAGGAAACTTTTAAAATGAGCATCAAGAATTTTTACGAATTGCCGAAAGAAATATGGATAGGGGAAACTGACCA
This sequence comes from Sphingobacterium sp. CZ-2, assembly GCF_004526235.1. GTDB lineage: Bacteria > Bacteroidota > Bacteroidia > Sphingobacteriales > Sphingobacteriaceae > Sphingobacterium > Sphingobacterium tenebrionis. Next base: position 3,229,894 of record NZ_CP038159.1, read on the forward strand.
TTTCTTTTTAATATACGATGGGTTTGCTGTATCTCCCGGTCATATATTGATTATCGCGAAAGAATTGAGGGCTGATTATTTTGCCTTAAATTCTTCCGAAAAAGCAAATTTGGATGAAGCTATTTCTTTAGCAAAGCAATTAATTGAAAAAGAACATCATCCAGATGGCTATAATATTGGGATGAATTGTGGAGAGGCAGCGGGGCAGACGGTATTCCATTTCCATTGTCATGTGATCCCGAGGTATATCGGTGATATGAAAGACCCAAGGGGAGGAGTTAGGCATTGTGTTGAGGGAAAAGGAAGTTATTAGAAATTTAATCCAGTAAGCATTCCTAAAAATCATTGATTTATTTTGTGTTAAATAGATGTAATATTTCCCGAATATCAATTTCTAATAATTTAGCCAGTTCATTTAACTTGTTCAGATCAGGTTATTGCTTGATTTTTTTCATTTGGAAACAGTATTTTCCGATAAAGAAGGAGATTCAGCGATACATTATTGAAAGTAGCCGTAAAAAATTAGGTAAGAACATGCTTTGTAATTCGCTAAAATTTTTAACTAATTAACGGTAACTTAATAACACAATTATAAATTTAGCTCGACACTTAACTTAGCCTTTGGAAATCAATGGAACGGATCACGGATGTTCTATTAAATTTGTTCTTAATCCAAAATTAAAACAAAATTAAGGTTGGGATAAAATCAAAAAATCATGAAAAGAGTCTGCATATTATTCATTCTATTTTTGGTAGCTTTTAATACCTCATTCGCACAACAAGTATTGAAAAAAGGCTTCTTGGTAGCTTGTGGTGATGATAAATTATTTATCATTGACCCCAATAAATCGAACGATAATCATACCGAAATCATCTGGAAATGGGCAGTAGCTGATGCAAAATCATTGCCGGCAGCATACATTCCTTTATTAAAAAGTCTTGATGAGTGCAAACCCGTGATGGGAAATAAAAAAATTTTAGTTACATCTTCCACAGGCGCAACCATACTCGTTGATATCGCATCAAAGGATGTAGAGTTTTATGCAAAAACTCCGATGGCCCATTCTGTAGATTTATTGCCCAATAACAGAATCATCGTAGCAAATTCTACGCATCCAAAAGGCAATTCTATTGAGCTATATGATCTTAAAAAAAATGAAAGGGTTTTATTTACGGATTCCCTGTATTCTGGTCATGGAGTAGCCTGGAACCCTAAGGATAAACTATTGTATGTGTTGGGATATCAACATCTAAAAACCTATTCTTTGGTAAATTGGTCTTCTGAAAATCCAAGTTTAAAATTAGAATCTTCTTGGCAATTACCAGATAAAAGTGGCCATGATCTGTTTCGTATTGATAGGGATACCTTTTTAGTATCAACCCACCATTCCGTATTCTTATTTAATAGCAATAATAAATCATTCACTGATTTTACGCTTTTGAAAGGTAAAAAAGACGTCAAATCTGTGAATTATTACCCAAAGAAAAATTCATTGATCTATACTGTTGCTGAGGAAAGTTGGTGGACTGAAAATATCTATATGGTTAATCCGAATAAGACAATTAAACTACCAAATCTCAAATTGTATAAAGTGAGAAAAGCAATTTAAATATTTTTGAATTCAGCATCAAGGCTCCAAATAAATTGGGATTAATAATCATAAGCTTACTCTTTTTCTTTAGCCTCTTTATTTGCCCTAATTTCTACGATTTTCTGTTCTAAGGTTTTAGAAATAGTGCCATCCATTTTAGTTTTTGGAACCATTTCATAATAAACTTCTATATCTAAATTTTTTGGAACCTCTTTTGGGATGAGTTCTCTCACAGATTTAAGTTTAAAAATTCCCGTTAATTTTTGAAGGCTTTTAAAATTGTATTTATCTATTTCATTTAAGCTTTCAACCTTACTAACAAAGTGCTAGTTTTCCCTAATAAGTTACTTAGCTCACCTTTAGAAATTCCTCGCTCAATTCTTAATTTTTTAACATTTAGAATAATTTCTAATTCTAATTCAGTTAATTGTTTTTTAGAAATAATTTTTTTCAATTTATATTACCTATTAATAGGTAGTATTTTTATATTTGTAGAGTCAATGAGATTTAAACCATTTTGAAGGTTAACTCATTGATAATTAATCAAAATATTCAATGATTAAGATTGTACTTATTTCATATTTTGATTAAATAAACTTGGGGAGGTAGGTTATTATTTTCGAACTAAATTAAATAATATGTATACCAAAAAAACCATTAAAAACCACTATTCAGTTATTCTGTTCTGCAATAACAAAATAACTTCTCTACAAATTAAAAAGAACATACCTGGTTATCCGAAATAACCAATTGGTAAATCTATATCACTAGAAGGGCCAAGAATGCATTTAAATTATTTCTAATTCTTTTTTACCATCCAGTAGCAGCTACTTGATTAAAAATAGATTTACAAATTGTTTTTATTGCCAATGAAAGTTAATCGTACTTTCTATTTTATAAATATAATTAAGTTTTAGGATTATTTATAATTCTATGGCCCTTCTATTAATGATTATTTAGTACCAATACTTTCAAAAACCAATTATTAAACACCTAAAAAATGAACACATTTATTTGGGGCAGGAGAGGACTGCCTAAAAAATCAACCTTAAGCGTATTATCCATAATTTTTTATTTGGCTGGATCTGCCCAATCAAATAATCAATTTTCATCCGATATCACTAATCGGGATTCCTTTACCATAAGAGTAGGCCAACAAGTTCCTAAGGATTTTTGGAATCAAAAGCATTTGCTATATGAAGATGGATCGGTAAAAGAAATTACCTTAAACCAATTCAGAGGTAAAAAATTGATTTTGGATTTTTGGTCTATAGGATGCGGAACTTGTATTTCACATCAAAAGAATATAGATCAATTCAAACTACAATATAAAGATGATATTGTGGTGCTGATGGTTAATTCAAGAGTTAAATCAGACACAGTAGAAGCTATTAAAAGATTTGAAAGTCGCTTTAAAGAATACTTCCCAAATGGATTGAAAACAATCATTCTTGACGATAAATTGAATAACTATTTTCATCCAATTGCCTATCCCACTTATGTATGGATTAACCGTCTTGGTATTATCGAGATAATAACCTTCAGGAATTTATTAAATACGACTATATCTCCTCCATTTTTACCATCCAAATCCAAAAAACCATGAGAATTATATTGATCGTACTGGCTTTGTTTTTCTTATTTGGTTTAAAAACAGCTTCTGCTCAAGAATATTTATCTGGCAGGGTAGTGGATAGTGATCGAATTCCAATACAACATGTTAAGGTATTCTGGTCGTCTCAAAAAGAATATTATTTTTCTGATCCCAATGGGAATTTTAAAATTCCTTTTAAAAAGGAAGATTTACTAATATTTCAACATTTTTCTTTTTTATCAGACAGCCTAAAAATAATCAATCCTCATGATTCTATTCTCATTGAACTAATTCCGAAATCTAATCAGATTGAAGAAGTGGAGGTATTACATACCGGCTATCAGACAATCAATAGAGAAAGGTCTACGGGAAGTTTTGAGTTTTTAGGTCAAAAAGACATTAAACAGCGGTTTACCATGAATATCCTTCAAAATTTAGAAGGCTTTGTTCCTGGATTGAATTTAGATAAAAGAGACGTGAGATCAAAAATACATATTCGTGGAATAAACTCCCTTTCAGAATATATGATGGAACCATTGATTATTGTCGATAATTTTCCATTTACAGGCGATATCAATGCGATAAATCCAGAAGACATAGCTTCTGTTACGGTTTTAAAAGATGCCGCAGCTGCATCGATTTGGGGTTCAAAAGCAGGAAATGGTGTTATCGTGGTAACGACTAAAAAATCTGTAGAGGGAAAAGTGAAAATAGACTTTGGTATGAATTGGCTTATGAAAGAGAAAATAAAAATCATGGAGATCCCAAGATTAAATTCATCAGAATTCATGGCCATCGAAGAGGAACTTTTTAAAAAGGGTTTTTATGATAATGCGCTTAATGAAACAACGATATCACGAACTCAACTATCTCCATATGTGGAAGCATTACACGATTTACGGACTGGAAAATTAACAAATACTGAATTTGAAAATCTTTATACAGCTTGGAAGAATAAAGATTTTAGAAGGGATTTATTAGATCATTATTATAGAATCCAATGAACCAACGATATGCTTTTTCTATTAACGGTGGAAATTCTACTTTTCGAAATAGGATTTCGCTGACCTATGATGTGGTCCAAAATAACCAAGTTGATAACAGGTCAAATCGAAAAGGACTATTTTGGTCCGGAAATTATTTACCTAACAACATTCTCGCATTAAATTATTCAGTTTCCTTTAATAACCAGTATGTTATAAATTCTGGGGAAGCATTAAACTATTCCATGGGGTCAGCAGGGAGACAAATACTATTTCCCTATGCAAGTTTGGTGGATAATGATGGAAATCCATCAAAGGTATTTCGTGGCATATCGGATAAATTTTTGGATTATTATAAAAATGATTACTTAAAGGATTGGGGATATTACCCAATATCTAATGTGCAAGAATCGCGTAAAGATCTTTTCGTAAATAGCTTCAGACCAAATATTGAAATTAGTATAAAGCCTAATCGTTACGTTGTTCTGAAGGCTCAATATGGTTTAAATTTTCAAATGGACAACTCGGAATTGGTTTATGGAAAAAACTCCTATTATACAAAGAACCTACAAAATATTTATTCGTTTAAAAAAAATGGTATCGTTGGTTCTATAATTCCTGAAGGTGGAATAGTTTCATTTTCCAATGAAAAACTGATAGAACATAGGGTAAGATTGCAAGGGGATTTAAATATTTCAACGTTTAAGGGCCATAGATTGGTGGGCTTAGCAGGAATCGAAGGTTCGGATGTTCCGTCTACTTTTAATAGCAATGAATATTATGGTTACAATGAAGATACCAAAACGATCACTTTTGTTGATTATAATTCATATTTCCCAACTTTTCAGGGAATGAGAGGAAATGCACAAATTCCGAGAACCGGTAGAATTTTAGGACAGCATTGGCGATCGATTTCTTTATTTTCAAACCTAGCCTACGAAATAAATGATCGGTACTTTATTACGCTTTCCGGTCGAAAGGATGCAACGAATATTTTTGGAATTGCAACTAATCGACGATGGAATCCACTTTGGTCAATTGGGCTTGCCTATGATGTCAAAAAAGAAAACTTCTTAAAAGATTTAGAAATAATTGATCAGGTAAAATTGAGAGGAACTTGGGGATATAGTGGAAACTCGGGTGGTGTAGGAAGTGGTATGCCAATCATTAGATATACACAAAATAATAAACTTAATATTGAACCTGAAGCTACGATAAGCCAAATACCAAACGATAATTTGAAATGGGAGACTGTTAGGATGATGAATATCGGATTGGATTTTAAATTATGGCAAGGAAAATTAGGTGGAAGCTTAGAATATTTTAATAAAAAATCCACTGATTTACTTTCTACCCAGTTTTTAGATCCTTCTGCAGGTATGCGAACCATGGTCAGGAATATAGGAAATGTAAAAGGCCATGGGTTTGATGTTAGATTGGATTCGAGAATTATTCTTTCCAAATTCTCTTGGAATGGTGCTGTTTTCCTGTCATTCGTAAGGGATAGAGTGGTTACTTATTATGGTTTTTCACAGAGTCCACAAATGATGATTGCCAATAATGGAAGGAATAATTATCCATCTATAGATTATGGTTTTTATCCCATTTTTGGGTATAGGACTTCAGGATTGGATGAGCATGGTGATCCGGTAGGTTTTTTAGAAGGAAAAGAATCTAAAGAATATTCAAAAATTGCCAATCAACCATTGGATCAAGCCATATTCTATGGATCCGCCATTCCTAAATATCATGGATCCTTTAGGAACTCATTTACATACAAAGGCATAAGCCTTAATGTATTGTTGGGCTTTAAGTTTGGGAATTATTTTGCGAGGGAAGCGGCAGATTATGGATTATTAATCAATAGTTGGCGAGGTCATAAAGAAATTGAAAAAAGATGGAGAAAACCTGGAGATGAAAAATATACGCAGGTCCCGCGTTTGGGGTTTCCTGTAGATTCAAGGCGTGATTTTTTTTACAAGAATTCTGAAGCTAATGTTGAACCAGGCGGTTTTATTAGACTTAAAGATGTGAGTTTGAATTTACCTCTTCCAATATCTAAAAAGATGAATTTCAATTTGGTGGTAATGATGTCAGATTTAGGGTTGATTTATAGGCAAAACAAACAAGGATTAGACCCTGAATTTCTAGAAGTTCCTCCTTCTCCAACGATTTCTTTTGGTATAAACATTAAACCACTTTAAACCCCAATATGATGAAAAAAACAATGATTTTAGCTGGTTTCATATGCCTATTTTTATTGTCATGTGAGAAATTCTTAGATAAAAAACCAGATGTAACCATAAAACATCCCATAAGTTTAGATGATTTGAATGCAATTTTAAATAGTGAACAGAATTTTAATGAAGTATCTTTTGCACATATTGAATCAGGAACGGATGACTTACGGATATTGCCTTCCCACTTTCAACGATTAAGTAATTATTATAAAGATATCTATCGATGGGCATCTGGGGAAGATGGAATAAGGGAAGAAATGGTTTTTAGCTGGCAGAGGCCTTACAGACAAATATTAAATTGCAATGTCGTATTAGAGCGATTAAGAACAATAATTGGAGGAGATGAACATTTGCGAAGAAGAATTGAAGGAGATGCGCTTTTTCTTAGAAGTTTTACATTTTTTATGCTACTTCAATCCTATTCTCCTCCATACTTGATTGGTGACAAAGATAGTGAGCTTGGAATTCATCTTCGATTAAGTTCTGATGTTAATCAAATTACCAACAGATCAAGCTTGATTGAAAGTTATAATCAAGTTTTAGGCGATCTTAAAAAGGCAATAGATTTGCTTCCAGAACAAGTGAGCTTTAAAACAAGACCTAATAAAGCTGCTGCATATGCTTTAATGGCTCGTATTAAGTTAACTATTGGCGATTATAGTGCAGCGTTGAAATATGCGGAAGAATGTCTAAAACGACAAAATCAATTAATAGACTATAATCTAATCAATCTTCATTTAAATTTTCCATTTTTTGCTTTGAATGAAGAAGTCATTTATCATGCTGTAGGGGCATTTCCGAGTCAGATATTGAATCCGAGGCAGGTTTATGTAAGTCATGAATTATATAGTTTATACCAAGATAATGATTTAAGAAAGTTGGCATTTTTTAATTCCAAGGGTATTAACGGGTTTTCTTTTAAAGGATATTATTCAGGAAACGGGGATTCTTTTTTTGCAGGGTTGGTAATTGATGAGGTTCATCTTATTGCATCCGAATCGCTTATTAGGACGCAAAAAATTAATCAAGGGATTGATATCCTAAATAAATTAAGAAAACATAGATTTAAAAAAGAATCTTTTACTTTATTAAGAGCTGAAAATGAATTGGAGGCACTAAAATTAGTGTTATTAGAAAGGCGGAAAGAATTGCCTTTTAGAGGTGTGCGTTGGTTAGATCTTAGGAGGTTGAATAGAGATAAAAGATTTGAAAAGACGCTGGTTAGGATTATTCCCGACAATAGCGATAACCTTATGGAGGTTATGTTGCCACCCAATGACTTAAGATACACTTATCTAATACCAGATTATGTAATTGAAGAAACAGGCATAAAACAAAATCCTAGATAAGAAATGGGCAGGATTTCCTGCCCATAATAATTAATTAATATTTTGCTCTAAAAGCATGGACAGTTTCATTGACTTCCAAATCTGCAATTGCTCTTTCAATTTGTTGTAAATGAGTTTCTGAACTCGTGGCTAATGCATTTAAATCAGGTTTACCATAGCCATTATCAGGTGCTAAAATACTGCAAATTTCTTGCTTAATATTATCACATGGTCTTTCTTCATCTTCCGTTAATGCATAAGCATCAGGTTTAGTCCGATCCATAACATCATTAGATATAAAATACCAAGTTAATAAAGTTGCTTTCTCAGAAGATTTATCCGCTTTCTGAAAAGCATAAAAAGCCAATAAACCAAAAATACAAGCCAATAAGGCGGCACCGGCACGTAGCCAGTTCTTCATATTCATTGTCATAATTTAAAATTTTGAAGTATATATTCTTTATTTAAAACCATAGGCCATTCCGGATCCTTGATCCATCGGAATGGCCTTATTTCGAAATACAGTAAGCCTATTGGGGAATAACTCTGGGATAAACATGCTGTTAATGAATTGGTTATTCTAGAGGGTGGCTTATTGGCTGAACTTTTTCCGGTATTCCATCATCGTACAGCCATATTTTATCTTGAAAATTCTATTGAAAGAATTTATATCAATGTAGTTGGTGTTTGCAAATATTTCCTTACAGGTCAAATTGGTACTGACCAATTGTTTGGTTGCATTCTCCAACACGATCTCTCGGATGTATTGCTTAGGAGTGAAGTTTTTGACCTGTTTGAAAGCATTTGTCAACAGCTCAGGCGCGCAGCCAATTTCATTGGCCAATTTGTCAATATCCGTTTCCACTTTCAATTTGAGATCTGAACGGATGTTCTGTACAGCCCGATCGACCAGGCTTTCCAAGAAGTCTATATTCTGATCGGTATCCAACAATTCATAGTAGGCAAAAATAATCTTCATGCAATAAACCTTTAAGGTCAATTCTTTAAGTTTTCCTAAAGGATGACTCCTCATCCGCTTGGCCATATTCTTCAGGATTTTCAGGATCTTCCGATTGAATAAACAGCTGGAAGCTAACTGAAAGGGTCTTTTGGCGTTTCTGTGGAGCAGGGATAGCCTGTTGGTCTTGCCAGGTGCGAAGTAATAGAAGGCTTCTTGCGCTACCCCTATGCACAGGAACTCTGTAAAGGAGGAGGGCATGCTGAGCTGGTATTCACCACAGCCAGCATTGATCAAGGTAAATTGTTCTGCCTTGAGATGAAGCTCTTGCTCATACCTTCTTTTTTTTCTAATTTGGAGCTGCCCCTGCAGGCAGATCAGCAGGAGGTGCTTATCCGACGGCATAGATAGGTTAAGCTGTACGGTTTTCGACTTCTTTCCGTTACTTCCTGTTTTTAGGAGATGATGCTCCAAACGGCAGAATCCTTCCTCCTGAACATGTTGGTAATAGCGAAAAATGCGCTCGCTATATTCGGTATACACCGCTTGGCCGGGATTAAACATACAGGTCAGTTTCCTTTGATCAAGGACAATCTTTTCTTGGGTTTCAGTTTTTAATTGGACATGGATATCCATACGCTACTTCAGATTAAATATTTAACATATTGGTTATTAATATATTGGCTATACTAATATACTTTAAAGAAGTAATGTTATCGAAATTAAATTAATAAGTATCATATTTAATTTATTAATAATTTTAATAATATGTTTTTTTTGGCATACTTTATTGCTTATCATTAAAAGTTTAATAACAATCTGATAATGAGTATTTAAAAATAGGTTGGATAAATTAGTGGTGTAAAAAATTTAACCCATATGAAAGAGTTAAAAGGCCTATATTATTTCCGCCTCATGCGGGGCTTGACCAAGAAGCATACCGCACAGAAAATCCAAGTCAGTTATAAAAAGTACAGCTCCATGGAAGCAGGTTTGGACGAACCTACCTTCCAACAATACCGGATCTTATCGAACCACTTTCGGGTGGGATTGAAAATGCTGATCAGCCATAACAAGGAATTCATCTTCAAGATATCTTCCAGTAGTTTTTATAGTGAGATCATGAAAGCTTATGAATTGGCCATGATGGTAAGCAAGATCCAATTGCTGATGGAGAAAATTGATTTCAGTAAAAAGCCTTAATGATGATGAAGAAGTTTAAGATTTTAGACAACAAATTGAAAGGCGTGACTTTTCGCCCATCGCCTAATCAGTCGGGTGATATTTTTCCGGAATATATAATCATCCATGATACGGGTTCAAGAACGGAAGAAGGGGCGATCTCCTGGATGTTGGAAAGGCAAAGTCGGGTTTCTGCGCATTTACATATCGCTAGAAATGGAAATATAGTTCAGTTGGTGGAATTTAATAAACGGGCGTATCATGCAGGGGTTTCCAATTATGCCGGAAGGAGCGATTTTAATTGGTGGAGTATTGGGATAGAATTACAAAATACAGGCGTTGAGGATTATCCGGAGGTACAGGTGGAACGCTTGATCGGGGTATGTAGGGCTTTGTTGAAAGCTTATCCTACTATTAGGATGATTTTGGGGCATAGGGATATTTCGCCGGATAGGAAAGTGGATCCGAATGATTTTTTCCCGATGGAAAGGATAAGGAAGGAGGTTTTTGGTTAAAATCGTCATTGCGCCTCCTCGTCATTGCGAGGTGGCCTTCGCGTCATTGCGAGGAGGTACGACGAAGCAATCTTTACACTATTCGAAAGATTGCTTCGTTCCTCGCAATGACGATGAAAGATTGCTTCGTTCCTCGCAATGACGCTGGGTTGTAATGACGCTGGACTGCAATGACGCTGGACTGCAATGACGCTGAACCGAAATGACGATGGGTTAATTTTTGTGATTATTTTTCATTAATTTCCAAGATGCAAAATTGTTACGGATTTTTAGTTCACCTCAATGGTGAAAAAGTTGGAAAAGGGATAATTCCTAAAGAAAGTTATGTAGTAAGCTGTATAATCATGGCGTTACATCGCCAAGACGGGTCTGAAAGTGTTTTCTATCAACTATCCGGACTTGACGTTGATGCTAATCTTCATCTTGAATGGGGATCTAAGGAACTATCATTGGGCGATAGGATCAGTTTGGAAGTGATTGAAAGCCCTATGGAACCGTCAGAAATTAAATCGGTTAGAACAGCGAAGTCAGAAAGCTTTTCTGATGAAGATTTATTAAAACAAAAAATTAAACAATTTTATAGCTTAAAAGCTGAATTGAAGGATCATATTTAAATTCACCAAAATGATGAAAAAGATTAAAAATTATGGATTTGAAATCCAATTAAATGGTGAAGAAGTGGCTAGGATAGGAATTGAAAAAGAAAATTATGTGCTAAGTTGTTTGATAACTGCGGTACCAAGGATTAAAAACACAATCGATTTGAATTTGGAAATAGGTGGATTGGAAATTGATGAGGATGTAAGTGTGTCCTGGGAAGGACGAGAATTAAAAGTAGGAGATAAGCTAGATATTTTGGTTATTGATGAAGGATTTAACAATCCGGATTATAGTTCAGTTCCAGTCTCAAAAGAGGAGAAATTAAAACAGAAACTGACTTATTTTTATGAATTGAAAGAAGAATTGGGTGATCTCGTGGATTAACTAACTTTTAATTGTAGACCTTAAATTTATTAATGTAATTAAAGCCGCATTTTTTACATTTTTCAGCAAATATTAAGGGACTGTGTTTCAGAAGAAATATTGATTTATTAATGGTCCGCAGGGATTGGACTTTCCTTATCCAAATCCATTATTGAAGCGCATCATGGTTATTTATACTACCAGATAAAGGAGGATAGGAACTGTTTTGTTATTGTTTTGATGGATTAATCATTTTTTTGATTCCTTCCTGGTAGGAAGTAATCTTAAATTCTGGAAATCTCTTCTTGAACTTATCAGATACGAAAATATTATCGTATTTGTACCGTGGTAATAATTCGAGTAGCTCTTTTGCTTGATTGTTAAAGAGGCTTCCGAATTTGAAAAAGAGCATAGACAATATTTTATATGGAAGTTTTCTTTGTAAAATCTGCGAAGATTGATCGATGATCTCTTTGTAGGTCATTCGCTGGTCATCGCATGGCAAATGCCAGGTCTGTCCGTAAGCATCGGGTGTATTCCCGATTAATGCCATAGCTCGACTGGCATCGGGTGTCCAGATCAGTGTCCTTCGGGTATTGTCTTTGATCGGAACGATCAGTTTTTTGTGTTGTGCTATCTTTTCGAAGATCATGCCATTGGTAATGCTCTGTGTTTTCCCTGTGCCATAGAATTCTGGTGCCCTACAGATAACGGCTTCGATCTGCTTATTTTTCATTTCCTCCAAAAGCATATTTGCCATTTCTGCTCTTACGGATGATTTTGGTCCATTAGGTTGGAAAGATGTTTCTTCCGTTTGGGGTTCGCTGGTTTTAGGATACATATAGGTATTGTCAAAAAACACCAGTTTTGTGTCGTGTTTTTTGCAGGCATCTATCACATTCCGCATCATAATGGGGAATTGATCAATCCACATTTGGCTATTCATTGGCAAGCCAACGGTGAGATAGGCGATATCACTACCTTCAACAGCTTTGGAGGTCGCCTCCGCATCTAGCAGGTTTGCAGGAAATAACTCATCGGTTTCATGAACCTTTTTAGGATTTCTACTGACCAAGCGGATATCATTTGTATAATGAAGTTTGAGTTCTTTCACCAACTCTTCTGCTATTTGGCCGTTTGCTCCGAGGATTGTTTGTTTCATGAGTAATAGGATGTTTATTGAATTACAAAGATGAGGGAAATTTTATAATTAGGATGTAAATTTTGGACTATTGGATTCATGAGTAGAATATTATCTTTAAATGTTTTCATGTTAATATTCCTTTTTTTTTTGAGGGTTTCCTATTGGCAATGGATCCATGACAATTATTATTGTAAAAACAGAGCGTTTTGTTTCTTACATAATTTGCTCCTTAACTCTTCAGTGTAAAAGTAATATTTAAGTAAGGTTAAAGTATGCTTTTTGTATGTATTACATACGAAAAGCATACTTTTAGGTTACTTTCATGATACTTTAACACAGGTCTTAACCTTTCAATGGGATAGACTTTTCCCCGGGAGTGGGGTAAACTTTCCCCATCATTGCGAGGCACTTTCCCCGTCATTGCGAGGCACTTTCCCCGTCATTGCGAGGAACGAAGCAATCTTCCCGCATGTCATGCTGAGTGTAGTCGAACCATCTAAATATGGTACCCGTAAAGATCCTTCGACGATGCTCAGGATGACAAAGTTCAAAGATTGCTTCCTCGTGCCTCCTCGCAATGACGGTGGGATTTCCATTATCGTTTTTTAACGCTAAAAAACTACCTTTGTATTATGAAAAGCAATCCCCAACATTCAAAAAACACAAATCCTCAACAATCCAAGAATAAAGATTCTTATCAATCCAAGAATTCCAATCCTCAACAATCCAAGAATAAAAATTCTCAAACCAAGGGGCCAAAGAAAAGACCTAACGATCCGAACAAGAAATTCCTTCAGCATGTTCAAGATCAGGCTCAGAAAATGGCGGAAGTACTGGGGAAGAAAAATGGCGAACAGTTTATCAAAGATGCTTTGAAGGATTACCCTCATCTTTTACCATTTGAACTGGAAAAATTCACCAAACAAAAATAAGGTCTAATAAATGGAAATGCGCAAAATGAGGTTGAATATTTTATTTAGTTTGCTTTACATCCTCTTCTTTATTACTTCCTGTAATCAAGAACGCAGTAAAATCCAAACTGAAAAAGATTTTATTTCCATCGTTGATCGAGATACTTCCCGATTGCATTTAGTGCTTTACAAAGACCGTTTCCATGGCAAGATTATCAATACCAAACCAGGCGGATATATTGTCAAAGGAGAAATCAATGGAAAAATAGTTGGAGATACATTGGAAGGGGATAACCTGTATACCCCTTTTAAATGGGCTAATCAGAAAAGAGCACCCATAGTACTACTCAAAAAAGGGGAAAACTATCTGCTCGGGAATGGCATTTTGAGTATTCATCTCGGTATACCCCATTTTATGCCAGGTTCCATCAATTTCGATAATCCTAAGCATACTTATTTACCTGTTCAAAAATAGGAAATTTCAAAGCCTGTCCTAAATAATTCAAATACCAGACCTAATTAATTCGGTGAAATATTCGAAAAGGTGGTCAATAATTTCGGAAGGATAATCTTGAACCAGATGGTGAAGCTTTCCGGTTCCCTTTGCATCCACTGCAATAATTCCATCAGAGATATCCACTGATAATCGGCTACCTCCAAGGGATTTATATCAGGGTCTACATCCGAATAGCCCACCAGCACCGTATCCAACTCATGTTCGATCAGGTTATTCTCCACATACTCCTTATATTGAAATTTATAGACTTCAAATAACGGACATGCTAAGCCCATCTCTGCCATCAGTCTTTCCTTGGCAGCCTGCATGGTAGTTTCATCCAACTGTTGATGGGAACAGCAGGTATTCGTCCAAAGCAAAGCACCATGGTATTTTTTGGCGGCACGACGTTGGATCAATATTTTCCCTTCCTTATTGAATATGAATACGGAAAACGCGCGATGCAATAAACCCAATTGATGGGCTTCCATCTTTTCCATGAGTCCCATTTCCTCATCTTGCTCATTGACCAAAACAACCAAATCCCTATTTTTTATCTCTTGATTTTTTCTCATGGCTAAATTTTTCAAAAAAGAATACATTCCAGATGATCAGCACATACCCATAAACAGCATCCTCAATGGGGATGGTGCCAATTCGAATATTCATAAATTCATTGCTGTTATAATTGACAATGGGCGATTCCAATCCCGTTCCCGTCAGCACGCCATTTACTGGCAAAAATCCCAACATTAATAGTCCATATATAAAAGATACCTTTCCTATAGACTCCATTTTAAGTCCAAAGTTTAGGATCAGTATGCTTAAAAGGGTAACCAGCGCGGTAACAAAGGTATATTGTAATTCATGGAACCGTAGGGCGATTACTGATGTAACAATGACCGTCAGCCATACAATAATGTTGTTGAAGGCATTCATCCATTCCAGATTGAAGAATTTGTTCAAGCAGAAATAGGTGAATACACAGCTGAAGGGTATGCAGAAGAAAAACAGGATCTCTTCTAAGGGTAATCCGGCTAGAGGAATGCCTAACAAATAGGTTTCATTGAACCACCAAATGCCTATCTTGGTAAACCAGGCATCCCATATGATGAAAGGAATAGCCACCAAGGTTGCTGCTTTCAGAAAATCCATAAAATACCTGTCGAATCGGATCCGCTTATCAAATGAGAAGATAAAACAGATGCTGATCGTCAAAATATTTATTAAGAGGTAGGTGAATTGGATCATCTCTTAGGGGCATTAAAATACATTTTAAAATATTTGATGGGCACCCAGAGAAAGCCAAAACATTCCCCTGGAAATTTTCCGACATGTTTATGATGTTGTTTATGTGCTCTTCGTATGCCTAATAAATAGGGGTTCTTGGTATTTCGTAATAAGGAGATACGTTGGTGAATAAAAATATCATGGACAAAAAAATAAGCCATGCCATATAAAGTAATCCCTATACCAATCCACAACAGGTACCAAGTTTCCGGCTCCATGCCTTTGTAGATCAGAAAAATGGCAGGTACGGCAAAAATGATGAAGAACAGATCGTTGCGTTCAAAAGCACCATCATGACTATGATCATGATGGTCTTTATGTAAACTCCAAAGGAAACCATGCATCACATATTTATGGGTCAACCAGGTGATGGGCTCCATGAGGAGGAAAGTGATCAATAAGATAAGATATCCCATATTTTCTTAATTTTTTAAATCCCTTGCTTTTCTAAAAATATCCTGAGCGATTTATCCTTGATGTTGGTTTTATGCTGCTTTACATATTCCAGATCCTTGGTCAAACTGGATTTATAACCCAGAAAGGAAGGGGAGTTGTATTGGATAGCATATCGCAATAAACGTATCTCCACCGCTTTAGGTTCTTTTTCAGCCGCTTCATCCAGGAGCTTTCTGCCTTTCTTGAAACTGCTCAATTTTGCCATTGGATTGAAAGCATGCTTGGCCCAGATACAATGGTAATACCCTGCATAGGCCATCTCCAAATTCGTTTTGTTGGTTTTTTCCAACTGCTGCAGCATGATGGAGCAAACATCCTTATCACTGGCGGCCTTGATCAGATTGGAGCTATAATTTTCGGTAGAAAATACCAGTCCCAGACTGCAGATCAAGATGGATATCATACTTAGTATTTTCATAAACGTTTACAATTCATGGGGTCTTAAAATCGTGCGATCTGAAAGTTCATGTAACTGGACATCAGCAGATAGAATTTCTGCGTATTCGGAATCCGTACTCTTTTCTGCATGATCTCCTTCGCTGCTGTGTTCTTAATCTTTTGAAATAGACTTTGGTAATATGTATAGGCTAAATAAACACCAAATTTGGATGATATGGGCAATTGTTGAATACCAACAAAAGCTACCTGAAAATCTTTTTCAATATCCTTTTCAATGGACTTTTTGATTTCGCAATTGAACTGTCGAAGGTTGATTTCCGGAAAATAGCTTCGTCCTAAGGTTTCAAAATCAGCTTTCAGATCGCGAAGAAAATTGACCTTCTGAAAAGCACTCCCCAACTTCATGGCGTATGGTTTTAAACGTTCGAATTGCGTGTGATCACCTTCCACGAAAACATGCAGGCACATCAGGCCGACCACCTCTGCAGAACCCAAGATATATTCCTGATATCGATCAAGATCATATTCCACTTTTTTAAGATCCATACGCATACTGTGAAGAAATTGATGGATCAGCTGGTAGTCAATTCGATACTGTCGAACCGTGTCCTGAAACGACTGCAGGATGGGATTCAAGGAAATCCCTTTTTCCAAGGCTTCAAAGGTGTTCCTTTCAAACTCGTTCAAAAGAAGTTCCTGGTCGAATCCATGGAAGCTATCGACGATCTCATCCGCTAACCTTACATAACCGTAGATCGCATAAATTGCTGGTCTCAAGTGCCTATCAATAGCTTTTATCCCCAATGAAAATGAAGTGCTATATTTTTGGGTGGTTTCTTGACTTATTTTATAAGCCAATTCATCATATAATTTCTTCATAGCTTATGTTTTTGAATACATCATAATCGTTATATCTCATTTGCGACAATCTTTCCGGAGATCAGCGAAGGTGGAACTCCAGGCCCTGGAACCGTTAATTGACCGGTATAATGCAGGTTCTTTATCTTTTTATTTCTGATACTAGGCTTTAGGATCGCAGTCTGCGATAAGGTGTTGGCCAATCCATAGGCATTTCCACCATAAGCTTGGTAATCTTTCTTAAAATCTGCCACGCAATAGCTCCTTTTATATAAAATTCGCTCCTTAATATCCGGGCATTCAAAATGTTTCTGAATGCGGGAAAGCATGATATCCAGGTACTTCTCCCTGGCTTCTTCAGTATCCTCAAGGCCTGTGGCCAAAGGCATCAACAGAAATAAATTCTCAGCACCTGAAGGAGCTACATGCGGATCCGTTTTAGACGGACAGCACACATAGAATAAAGGGTTTTTCGGCCAGGATTTTTCCTTATAGATTTCGTCGAGATGTTCATCCAGCCCAGCGTCAAAAAATAGCGTATGATGCTTCATTGAAGGTATCTTTCCTTTGATTCCCAGATAAACGATCAAACTGGAAGGTGCGAAGGTTTTCTTTTCCCAATAAGATGATGAATAATTCCTGAATTTTTCAGGAAGCAGGGATTCCATATGCTGATAATCACAGGAAGCAATGATCTCATCGGCGGTATGCGTTTCATTTTGAATCTTGAAAGAGGCAATGCGCACATTTTTAGACTGATCGGCTACAAGCTTAAGGTCTTTAACAGCAGCATGGTAATGGATTTTTACGCCTAAATCCTCCGCAATTTTTACCATCGCTTTGATCAGTTCAAAAAACCCACCCTGTGGGTACCAAGTCCCCAGTTCATAGCCCCCATAATTCATTAAGCTGTACATGGCAGGGATCTTAGCTGGTGAGGCTCCTAAAAATATCACCGGAAATTCCATGATAGATCTTAGCAATGGTGATTTAAAATAAGAGCCTACGTAAGACCTGAAATTTCGGAAAAGATGAAGCTTTAAGGCGGAGGAAAGGAGGGAGGGTTTCGTAAATTCTAGGATAGAGTGGCAGGGTTTATCAATAAATTGCTGCATGCCCACCTCATATTTAAATTTTGCAGCACGCATGAAATCATCATATTTCTTTCCTGCTCCAGGTTCTTCTGATTCGAATAAAGCTCTTATCTCCTTGGCATCCTTTGGTATGGATACTCTTTTATCTTTACTTATGAATTCAAACTGTGGATTTAATGGGTCAAGCGTATAAAAATCAGCTGAGCGGAATCCAAAATCTTGAAAGAAATTTTCGATGATATCGGGCATCCAATACCAACTGGGTCCCATGTCAAAAGTAAAACCTTCTTCGGTCTTGAATTGACGAGCACGTCCTCCCGGGCTTCCATTTTTTTCTAGCATATGTACTTCATGTCCTGCTTTTGCTGCATAACATGCGGCCGATAGACCGGAAATACCCGCGCCAATTACGATTACTTTTTTTCTTTTGCTTTGATTCATTGGTATAATATTATATCAATATCAAAAGCAAATATAGAAATTTAGTATATAAAAGTATATAAATACACTAAATAAAGAGGCTTAAAAGTGTAATTTTAACCTTATATCGCTTGATATTAATATAATTATAAACCAAAAAATATATAAAAGGTTTTATTTTGTACTAATTTTTT
Organism: Sphingobacterium sp. CZ-2; assembly: GCF_004526235.1. Lineage (GTDB taxonomy): Bacteria > Bacteroidota > Bacteroidia > Sphingobacteriales > Sphingobacteriaceae > Sphingobacterium > Sphingobacterium tenebrionis. The sequence goes on from NZ_CP038159.1 coordinate 3,248,511, forward strand.
CTATTCCAATATCCAATAAATGATCCGTGGAAGGATGCATTTCGTAGATGGGTTCATGGAAGAGATCCAATTTGGTCAATAAATGAATCAGCTGATTTTTTTCGATGTTCGTGAGGTTGCCAGAAACTATTTTAGTAGCTGTACGTATTTTATCCATTTGGGCATCCAAAGCTTGTTCCCCTTTTGGAGTAAGGTGAATTAGTTTAGCACGTTTATCTTCTTGGGATGCTACTTGGTTTATCCAACCCATCTTTATTAATCTATTGATGGTCTGAATCCCTCCTGGTTTTTCTTGTTTATTTAATTTTATAAGCTCCATTTTGGTCATGGAGCCATGTGCTTTTAGATTAATCAGAAATATGAATTCATCTTGGGTAGAAAAATCAGATCCTTCAATAGCTGCTTTTGAATAGGATTTTGCATACCTTCCCATGTGAATGAGTAGGGTGCAGATCACACTTTCTGCTGAACGGCCAAGTTCCTTGCCTTGCCACGTTGGATCTTTCCAATCCTGGTTTTTACGGGTTAACCAATCGATATAACCTTGTAGGTTCTTTTCCTGATTTGTTTCCTGTTGGCTTGCTTCATAAGCAGCTGCAGAATCCAACAGTTCATGTAAAAAATGATAATTCATACCTAAATAATTAGTGTAAAATTATACTAAATTATGTAAGTTTCGAAATTTTTATCTATTAATCGTTAAAATGATATAGGAATACCACATCGCCAACATATACCGGCTTGTTATTTCCTTTAACATTTAATTTGGCGGTAATGGTTGCTTTTACTGTTCCCCTTAAATTACTAATGGATTTTACGGTTGCTTCCAATTGGACTTCATCATTCACCAATACTGGAGCTCCAAATCGTAGATTCTCAATACCGTAATTGATCTCCATTTTTACATTTCTGACATCAGCAATCTGTTTCCAAAGGTAGGGGATCAGGGAAAGCGTAAGGTATCCATGGGCAATCGTTGATTTGAAAGGACCTTCATTTTTAGCCTTTTCTTCATCCACATGGATCCATTGATGGTCTAACGTAGCATCCGCAAATTTATTGATCTGTGCTTGATCGATCTGGTGCCATTGTGAAACGCCTAACACCTTTCCTTCATGTGATTTGTACTCTTCGTAATTGTTAATAATGATCATGTTTCTTATAAGTATGCTGTAAATATAGAATAAAGACAGCATAATTTAAGTTTTGTTTCCTAAAGCACGAAGGAATTTACAGATATAATTTAACCCCAATTTGAAATTGTTGCCTATTTAAATTTCCAATTGGATGATTTATAATGTATTCAGAGGGCTTGATTTTTCCTTGTTCAATCTGATAGTCAGCTTTAACCGCGAAAATATATTGTTTGAACAAGCTTCGGGATTGCCATTCGGCTCCTAATTTAGCGCCTAAAAGGTTGGTTTTGTAATAGGTATAATCCCAAAAAACGACTTGTTGAATATAATGGTTCATACTATTCGCAGCATATTTCAGATCATCTGAAATAGAAGTGCGGTAAAAAGGATTGATTTGAAAACGGAGTAGTTCTGCATTTCCTGTCTTTATATTGGCTCCAAATGTTCCTTGAATTTTTAAATTAGCATTGGCTACATCAATGGACTGCGCATTATCCTGTCGATGGACCTGAAAATAGGAAAGATCTAAGCCATAAAGGAAATTGATTGGCTTAGGGGATTGTTGTTCTGCCAAATAGTTCAAGCTGGAATTAAAGACATTCACCGAATAATTTGATTTTGACAAGTCAGCCGATAGGTCTCTTATGAAATCATAACCCCTGATATAATCTGCCTTCAGATTCAGGTATTGATTTAAGCTAGGCGTGGTTTTGAATAAAGTAGCCGATCCGAAATATTGATCTTCATGGTAGATTCCACGAACATGATAAACCTTGTTAGTGCTCTTTTGGTCTGTAGTGAATTCCTGTTTGTTCTTTTTTAAAGAAGATAGGATATCCAGTGAGGTGTTGGAGCTAAGTGGCTGGTGCAAACTGACTTCCATTCCCCATAAATCAGTGTACTTACGATTGTTCAAACTGTCTTTAATGGCATTATTTCCATATCCAAGACTGAGGTAATGAATTCGGTCAGGAAATTGGAGACTTTGGGAATAGTTCTTATTCTTATAGGATATGGCCTGTGATTCCCTACCATTGCCGATTATAGCTGCTAAGGCAACACTAGAATTCTTCACATTTACTTGTAATCCTGGCCTATATTGAATACCAAATACTTTATTATCAAATCTCGGATCCACAGAACCTGTGGTCCAAAGATATTGGTAATTGATTTGCATATATGGTCTTAATATTTTTCCTAATTGATATGAAAGCGTAAAATTACTTCTATATAATTGGCTCTCATAATTCCCTGCTTTTGAAGCATAATAACTGTATGGATTCCAGGGTTCCATATCATTTCTTTGACCAAATGATAAGCTATCTGTCAATTTTTTGTTGAACAAAAAATCACCAGATATTTGAAATTTACCAAGTTCATTTGATCCAATAGCATAAAAATTGATGTTTCTTTGGGAATAGGCTTCCTGGGCCAAACGGAGATCTCCGGATGTTCCTTGGTAATTCAGTTCCACTTCCCCAAAGTTTTTGGGGTAACTCAAATGGTGCTGCAAGAAATGATCTTTAATCAGCTTACCGATGATTTCTGATTGGTATATAGAATCCCTTTCATCCTGCGCATAAAGGCAGGATGGAAGGGTGAGTAAACTCCAAATGATAACTAGATATAAACGCATTAATCAATAAATGAACTTGCTGTTTTACTTGGATCCGCTTTGGTCAAAACGCCAAAATCTTTAGAGGAATTGTTGGTATCCTGTAAGATGCGACGTCCATTTACCGTCTGTTTTGTTCTTCTGACCACCGATTGGCTGGAATAAGGTCCAGAAAGCGTGGCTGCCGAACCTGCATCCAAGGAAATATGCAACCTTCTTGGTGTTTTGTCCTTTTCCAGTACCGATGAAATTTCTACGGCATCCATTAATATATCGGTTGGTATTTGTGGGTATCTGGTCGTTTCAGTCGTTACGGTCTTCGTAGTTGGTTCTGGATATTTTGGGAAATTATTGGGATCAACTGCAGAGCTGGCTTTAAATAAAGCATAGGAGTCTTTTCCTTGTGGGTTCAGCACCATATCCCGCATTCCAGTAGCAAAGATAGTTTCAACATCCATAACGCTAGGATTATCGATATCAGAAGCGAATTTTGTGCGTCCAGGCTGGATCTTTTGCTCATAAGGATATAAATACACTTCAAAATCTGCTTTACTTAAATCAACTGTTAAAGTCGGATCCTCAATTTCCTGCACTTTATCGCTGTTTAAGGTATACGGTTTGGTATGATCAATAGCTGTTTCGGCAATGATAATACTATTCCCAGGCTGTACAGGATATTTTTTTCCAGATCCATCGGATGGAATCATAAACATGGCCTTTGCATAAACATAATCCTCGTTGGCATTATTACTTACATTCATGCCTAAGGATTTACTCCAGTCAAACTGCAGGTTTGGTAACAGGAATTCAGCTGTATTATTATTCGTTTTGCCATAAACGATGGTAAAAACCAAACTGTCTGCATATAATACCTGATCTGAATTGTTATAGATTTCAACAAATAGATCTCGTGTTACTGCACCTTTACTGGTATTTGAACCTGCATAATATATTTGTTTAAATACCCAATTCCCAACAGGCGTACTGGATATCAACCTGATATTGCTGGAATAATTTGTTGTGAAGTTAAGGTTGTCTGCACTGTAGTTCAAATGTAGGTCTTGGCTTGTCACCTGTCCACTTAAGGAGGATACTTCCTCTGCATCTAATTCTAGAGAAACATTTAAGGAATAGGTGCCTGGGCTAAGGGAATTAAAATTCACCAATCCATCTGCATTCGCTTTGGCGGTATACTTTTCATTATTGGTTTTATTGATAATCTCTACATTCGCTTTTTCAAATGGAATTTTGTAATTGAAAAGTGTCTGGTCTACTTCCAATTGAAGGCTGATACTTACAGGTTGAATGGTGTCGATGTCTTTTTTACAGCTTTGTAGGAAAGCCAAAGCTAAAAAGAATAGGGTAATTAGTCTGTATTTCATATGATTAAAATTTAAATGATATTCCACCCGTAATACTTAGTGGAGAATTGTATTTATTGACAGTAAATATTTCGCTATTTGAAGAAGAATATTCGATATGTTCCGGTTGAATATTCAATACATTATAGGCAGTAACCGCAATCCTGAACTTCTTTTTAATTTCTTTAGCTACTGAGAGATTTAGACACCCATAAATAAAGGGTTGGTTGGAATTGTTTAAGGTCACATCTCGAACCGGGATTTGATCCAAATCTTCTGGGAAAGGGAGGAGGTTCATATCAGATCCAAAATAACCAATAGCCTGTTGTATTTTCGTACCATATTTGCTCTTGGTCATATTATACCAGAAGAGATCGAAGTTGGCCATAATGACAAATCCAAGTTTTGGTATATGGGTTGTACTTCCAAATTTACTGAGCATATTCAGTTTTTTATTATTGGATTTTGGCGGATAGGCTAAATACCAGATACTTTCACTGTTGATCTTTATCGGTTGAATGAGATTAACAACATCAAAACTCTTATTATTTTCTTCCGATACAATGAAGGAGGTACTCATATTAAAGGAGCTTTCGATTGCCTTGATCTTATTGATGTTGAGCATCCAATCCACACCGTAGGAATTTGAATTTAAATGGTTCCCCATTTTGTATCCACCATAATTGTAGTAATCGATCGTCTTACCTGTACTTTGGTAGATTATTTCCCGCAAGCTCTCGTCAAATTGATAGGTATATTCCGGAACAGTTATTTTTCTATAGGATTGTACGGTATGGAATCCATCTTTATTACTTTTGAAAAAGGCATTTAAAGAAGTGCTGAAGGTTTTCGTCTGATATCGAGCTCCAACTTCAAATTGACTGGATTTTGATGGTTTCAGATGACTGTTGTCTGCCAAAAATTTCTCTGTATAGACGAGATATAGTGCATCTTCACTGTTGTAGGCAAGAATAAGTGGGATATCCAGAAAAGTCGGTGGGGGATAGCGATGTACCATGGTCGGACTCTTGGTGGAGATACCAAAAGCGGCATTGAAATTCAAGTTGGAATTCCAGCGTAAGGTAGTACTTAACCGAGGTTGCAATGACCAGGAACTATTTTGCTGATCTAATCTTAATCCTAAATTTGATATTAATTTCCGATTGCCCAAGGACAGGTTAAAACTGTCGGAAAAGAAAAAACCGTAATTGATCAACGGATCTAAATATTGGAAGGAGTAGGGTCGGGCATTCTGCCCGTTTTGATTTATCCACCGAGGCTTATCTGGATCGGCTATAATACCTTGTCCGCCATTGTTGGAATAATTCCCAGAAAACCCATAGGAAATAAAATGTAGTATTTCTCCAGTTTCAATTTTTGAAGATAGATATAAATTAACAGAGCCAGTTATCGGTTTTCCGAGAATCTCCTCTTCTGCAATATATCTTCCTGAAAGCACAACACCTTCATAAATTCCGGTAGTATCTTTATAAGCATAACCTCTGGGTAATTGGTTCAGCAACCACTGCTTATAACTGTGTTGGGAACCTTTGGAGTAAGAGATACTAAAATTTGCCTGATCGACAAATTTATCTTCGAAATCAATGTTCAGTCGGTTACTTATCCGAAAATTCGTGTTTTTTGTCAAGGAAGTCTGCTGATCGGCATCATCAGGATCGAATTTCATTTCATCATTACGAAAACCAAAATCGATACTTAGGGTATTTTTGATGTTCTTAACAGGTGATACGGTCCACATGAGGGAAGTATTCCAACGATCAAACTGTTTTATTCTGTCTTTTGGATCTGGATTACTAATGGCGTAGTTTATACCCAGGTTCAAAGCGCCTAATTTCTTTTTTAGATCAAACCCTTTTGAAATACTGAAATTGCTTGAACCGCCATTAATATTAGTCACGAAAGAGTAGGGTGTTTTCGCGGCTTTTCGATCTATTAATATGGCACCATCTGTTAATTCGCCATATTTTGCGGAAGCAACACCTTGAATGATTTCCACCTTTTCAATGGTTTCCACAGGAATTTCCCTTAGATCAATTCCTGTAAATGGTACATCACCACCTGAAGTCCCATTAGCTCCACCTAAAGCTGCACTACTCATTCCCCATTGTGAAAACGCCCTCGCCTGCATATTGGCGTCATTGGAAAGATAGATCCCGTCCATAATGATCGGAACACCTAAGGAGTTATTTAAATCGTATGCTCCACCTTGAATACCTCTTAGAGTAATGGTCTGCGGAGCATCAATGGTTGGGGCAGTCGTTGCTTTTCCTGGAATGGTGTTGAGAATATCCATTAAGCTAAATGCCTGGATCTTTTCTATCGCTTCTTCATCAAAAACAATGGAACTATTGGAGTTTAAGGTCGATTCGTATAAGGGACGGACATTGATCTCTTCCAAAGTATAGCTCAATCCTTCCATGGTAATAAACACAGGCTTTGCTAAGTCTTGTTTTTTGATTAGCAAAAGGCGGGTCCTCATGCCAACAGCACTAACTCGGATATGAAGATCCTGGGGTTTAGCCGGTAATTTTATGGAAAACCGACCCTCATTATCTGTTGATATAGTAGATTTTAATTCTTCAAAATGGACACTGGCAAAAACTATGGGCTCTTTGTCTTGGTTGATTACGCGACCTTGTAAGTAAGGTTGTTGGGCAAGAGCAGTTTGATGCAGGCAAATTAGAAGAATGGTAATATAAAAATAGTACACTGCCTTCATTGTTTAGAACAATTCTAATTTGAGGCAAATGTACTACACTTTTTTTATTATTTAAATTTATTCTAAATAATTTATTGATTTATTTCTGTTTCCGAATGCAGAGCACATTTCCACTCTCCGTCTTCTTTGATCCATGCCGAACTGCAGGCTGCTTTTGATCGGGTGGTTTCTGCTTTTACAACATGTTCGATTTCAACGGTATAGCCAATGATTCCGTAGTCATCTGAAAGCATCTGAACTTTTTCATCCTTAATACCCACTATTTTCATCTCCATTTCCTTAGCTTGCTCAAATCCCTCCTGAAATGCCTTTTCATCCACTTCACGAACCCCATTTTTAGCAGTTAATATGCATGGGAAATGGGTTAAGTTGGTAACGGTTTTGAAATCATGCGCCGCCATGGCCGCCCAATATTGTTTTTCTAACTCTAAGATCTCGTTTTTCATAGCTACTGTGTTTTTATCAATGTATGTTTATCCGTATAAAAACAACAGCTCAGAAACGAATTAGTTTGAAATATTAACTGTTGGGATCAGCAACGATTTTGATCTGTTGATTTTTAAGTTTGATCTTCAACCAATCCGATAAACGCTTAAGTTCAGCATCAGCTACATTTTTTTTGGAAGAATGCAGCAACACTACTTCGGCATAACTGCTATCCGGATTGATAAATACCAATTGTTTCCCTATTGAAAATGGACTTATTTCGGGAAATAGGGTAGTGATTTCCTGGATCAGTTCTTTATCATTGAATGTATAGGTAGACAGTTCGTTCCTTAAATTCTGTATAGTAATGTCTTTTTCTGAGACATGTTGCGATTGTTTGCTGATCTCGGCCAGGATATCCCTTTTAAGATCTGTGCTATCTTGACGGATCAACAATTCGGTATTTGTCAGATTATAATTTTCTAATCGATCATTCAAGTCTTTTAATTCTGCTGCATTGAATCGCTTGGATAATAAGGCCAATTCTATTTTTTTCACTCTCGAATTAAATTGGGTTCTCTCAAAGATGATGGTATGCCCTTTGGAAGTAAATTCCTTCTCTATAAATTGGGATACGTTCTGTGCAAATTTTCGTTCCTGTAATAGACTGTAGGCCAAGTAAAAACTAGGTACCAACATAATAACTAGAAGAACCGAAATAATGCGGGTGATCCGCTTTTCCCTTGCTTGATCAACAAACTTTACCTTTGGGTACTTCAATAATTTGACGATCAAGAAAGTAGATATACAGATGAAAAAACAGTTGATGGTATACAGGTAGATGGCTCCAGAGAAATAAGCTAGGTTTCCAATTGCCAATCCATATCCTGCGGTACATAAGGGAGGCATTAAGGCAGTTGCAATAGCCACTCCGGGGATTGGATTTCCTTTTTCCTTTCTTGTAATGGCAATACCACCAACAAGCCCTCCAAAAAAGGCGATCAGTACATCGTAAATATTGGGTGCCGTACGGGCCAGAAGTTCAGATTGTGCCTCTTTGAATGGGCTCAATAAAAAATAAAGAAAGGATACGAAAAGGCTGACCAAAGTGGCTACCCCCAGATTCTTAGCTGATTTTTTTAACAGATCAAAATCATAGGTTCCCAAGGAAAATCCGGCTCCGACAATAGGACCCATCAAGGGTGAAATAAGCATGGCACCAATTATCACGGCCGTTGAATTCACATTTAAACCAACTGAGGCAATAACAATCGCACAGGCCAATACCCATAAATTGGCTCCTTTAAAAGAAATATTGGCCTTGACATCCTCCATGACCTTCTCACGGGATTCCTCACCAAAATGTAGGTTGAAGGTTCTTAATATTTTAATCATTGATTCCTATTTGTGCCGAAAATTAATAAAATAAATATTAATAGGGTTTAAATAGTTAAATCTATTCCAAATAATAAGATATGCAGCTACAAAGGACAATTTCCTATTGTTTGGTCCAGACCAAACGATCTAAATCATATCCTGCATCGCGAGCAAGTTTCAGGAATTTTTGTTTGACTTGTTCCGGCATGGTCTTATTACGGGATAAAAACCAGATGTAATCTTTGCTTTCTCCAAAGATCAAGGCATTTTCATAATCAGGATCCATGGCTACGACATTATAGCCACTATAGAATGGCCCAAAAAAGGAAACTTTCAACGCACCTCTTGTTTCTTCGCCAATGAATTTAGCTTTACCCTCTGATTCCTTCCATTCGTTTTTAACCGTGTCAAAACCTCTATTCAAGACTTTCACGCTGCCATCCTCATTCAAAGTGTATTCCGCTGTTACTTGATCCATATCCTTCTCATGTTTGAAATCAAATCGTGCGATCTCATACCATTTTCCAGCATAGGATTTAATGTTGAAATTATCCACTACCTGGACACCAGCAGGTACTTTTACCGACTTGCAGGCCTGAAAAATAAATGGGCCAACCAATAATGCCGTCCCAACTGCAATTTTTAAATATTTTGAATACTTCATATCATCTTTTTTTATTAGGTAAACAATATTGCTAATCCTTCTAATCATTAAGATTTAGCTTTTAAATAGAATAAGCCTAACAAAAATGTTAGGCTTATTCCTTTAGATTAATTTTTATCTACGCTTAAAAATCTATGATAGATCTAAATAAGCATAAACGAATAATTAATCTTTATCCAGATCACTCAACCAAGTTTGTACCTCTTCACGAGTTTTTCCGGTTTTCTTTTGAAGCTTTCCGTAAAGCTCATCTTCTTTTCCTTCAACATACAACAAATCATCATCAGTCCAATCTGCATACTGTTGTTTAATTTTGCCTTTTAAGACATTCCATCTTCCTTTTAAATCTAATGAGTCCATATTATATAGTTTAATTAATGTGTTACACGTTTGTTGTGCGTTCTATTAATACAACAACGTAAACATATTTTGGTTTTAATAAATTTTAATTTTACGATTTCAAACAATGTCTTTCCAATTTAGGTTCATTACGTATGAGCTTATTGGAATTTCGGAAGGAAGGGATTTATTGCATACCTGGAGGATTTTATATTGATCCTTGGTTGCCCGTCGACCAGGCGCTCATCACGCATGGACATGCCGATCATGCAAGGGCCGGTATGAAACGATATTTATGCCATCACTTCACGGTTCCCATTCTAAAAATCCGTTTGGGAGATGAAATCCAAGTTCAAGGAATTACCTATCAAGAGAGAATTACCATTAATGGGGTGGAAGTATCCTTTCATCCTGCAGGCCATATCATCGGTTCAGCTCAAATCAGAATGCAATATAAAGGTAGGGTGGCTGTGGTTTCTGGCGATTATAAATTACAGAACGATGGAATTTCTACGCCTTTTGAATTGGTTCCCTGCCATGAATTCGTGACGGAAAGTACCTTTGGTTTACCCATATATAATTGGGATTCCGTAGACGAACAAAATAAAGGTCTTCAGAATTGGGTTCAGCAGAATCAGCAAATGGGTAAAACCAGTGTTTTTGTGGGGTACTCGTTGGGAAAGGCGCAACGGATATTAAAAGCGGTTGGCCAGCTTGGGCCGATTTATGTACATCGATCCATTGCCCGTTTGAATCAGGCATTCGAGGAATTGGATATTCCATTACCTCCATATCATATCTTGGATTTTGAAGAAGGGATCAAACAAGTAAACCAACAGATTGTAATAGTGCCGCCCTCTCTGGTAGGAACCAATATCATTCGGAAAATACCCAATATGGCCTACGGCATCTGTTCGGGATGGATGGCGGTAAGAGGGGCTAGAAGATGGCGAAGTGCTGATGCAGGTTTTGCTATATCCGATCACGCGGATTGGAACGATTTAATTGAGGTAGTCAAAGGAACCGGTGCAGAACAGGTCTATGTCACCCATGGCCAGACGGCCATTTTTACGAAATATATCAATGAATTAGGGATTGAAGCATCGGAAATAACCACTGCTTTTGGAAAAGAAGAAGATGAAACTATAGCCTCATGAAAGAATTCGCTGTCTTGATCAATCAATTGGATAGTACCAATAAAACCAACCAAAAATTGGAAGCGATATCGCTGTTCCTAAAAACAGCAGAAAATGCGGATAAATTATGGTTATTGAATCTTTTTGCTGGGAAAAGACCAAGAAGGATAGTAGGAACTAAATTGCTTCGGGAATGTTTGATTTATAAAACAGGTATATCGGATTGGCTTTTCCAGGAATCATATGCTTCAGTGGGAGATTTAGCAGAAACCATTTCCCTCTTATTGCCACAACCTTCGACCTATTTAGATTTTTCGTTGAGTGAATGGATGGAAAAAATCCAAGAGCTGTCTGGGAAATCCGATGAAGAGAAAAAGGAATTTGTACTTTGGGCTTGGGACGGCTTACCACATTTGGAAAGGTTTATTTTCAATAAACTATTGGGCGGAAGCTTTAGAATCGGGGTTTCATCCAAAGGGATGATCAATGCGATTGCGAAAGAATATAATCTTGATGCCAACGCCGTAGCCCATAGTATTATGGGGAAATGGGATTTTGAGGAATTGGATTTCGATACCTTGATTCAAGGGGGCTATTCGGACAGCAACCTCTCCAAACCATATCCATTTTGTCTGGCCTACCCATTGGAGAATTTGGAATCGACCATACTCCAACCTGAAGAATGGTTTGCTGAAAATAAATGGGATGGGATCCGTGGACAGATTATTAAGAGAAAAGGAGAAGTATTCATTTGGTCGCGCGGAGAGGAATTAGTAACAGACCAGTTTCCTGAGATTGTGGAAGAGGTATTAAAGTGGGAGGACGATTTTGTGTTGGATGGAGAAATAATTGCCTTTGCAGAAGAGCAGGTCCTCAATTTCACTTTTTTGCAGAAAAGACTGAACAGGAAAAAGTTAACGGAAAAGTTTATTAAAGAGATTCCAGTCAGCATGTATCTCTATGATATTCTGGAATATAAAGATGTTGATTATAGGCAATTTCCAATGGTTGAGAGACGTAAATTACTAAGGAATTTGTATGAAAAGCAAAAAGACTCTGCTTTTATGTTATCACCGCTGTTAGAATTTTCAAGTCTAGAAGAATTGGGCGACTTAAGGGAAGCGTCGAGGGATATGAACAGTGAGGGACTGATGTTGAAGGCAAAGAACTCCATCTACCATACCGGCAGGAAAAAAGGGGATTGGTGGAAATGGAAAGTGGATCTACTCACGATAGATGCTGTATTGATCTATGCCCAAAAAGGAGCAGGAAGAAGGAGTGGCTATTATACCGATTATACGTTTGCGGTCCGGGATGGAGACAATCTGGTAAGTATTGCCAAAGCCTATTCTGGATTAACGGACAAGGAAATCCAGGAAGTTAGCCGCTTTGTGAATAAGCATGCAATTGAAAAATTCGGTCCAGTACGTACTGTTAAACCAGAATTGGTTTTTGAAATTGCCTTTGAAGGAATTGGTTGGAGTTCCAGGCATAAATCTGGTGTAGCCTTACGCTTTCCACGAATACTAAGATGGCGGAAAGATAAAACAGTAACTGATATTGATGAATTGGAAGAAGTAAAAAAAATGATTAAATAATTTAAAATAATATACTATGAGTAATCCTAAAAACAATCCAAAAGTAAATGAAGAACCTGAAAATGTAGATCCAAATGTGCCACCAAAGCAAGAGTATTTGGATCAATTACAGCAGGATGCCATCAATGCAACTATTGATTTTGATCCTACAGAAGGCGAAAAAATCATTAGACAAGGTTTGCAGGCATGGCCAAATCTTATTGATGCTGAATTGCAAAGATTCAAACAGCAATTTCAGAAAAAATAAAGTATTAAAAGCGAAAAGATTTTCGCTTTTAATTTTTACTAAGCATTTAAAACTGTAATTTTAAACCAGAAATCATGATGTGGTTTCTATAACCATATAATCCGGACAAATTCAAATTTAATATACTGTTAATATTAGTTAGCTAAATTTGGATTCATTTACTTATTAAAAGCATTCGATCAACATGACCATACAAAATCAAGTATATATTGATTTGAGGAAAGGCAGTATTCAGGCCTTTCAGGTTGTATTTGATGCTTATTCTGCTAATATTTATAACCTATCTTTCCATATTCTGAAAAATAAGGAACAAGCGGAAGAGGTCGTCCAAGAAACTTTTTTGAAGGTCTGGATGCATCGGGAAGAGTTGGATGATGCCAAGGATTTATGGCCATATATCTATGTGATCGCTAAGAGAATCTGTTATAACCAATTGAGATCCATGAAATATGATCTGTTGGCCCAGCAGGAATTGATTAAAAATATGACTGTTTTGGCTGAGGATTCTGCACATCAACTTTCCGAAATCAATAAAATTCTTCAAGAATCTGTGGATCTATTACCTGAACGCCAAAAACTGGTATGGATCATGAGTAGAGAAGAAGGTAAATCGCATAAAGAAATTGCAGATGAATTAGGTATTTCCCCAAATACGGTTAAGAATACGATTGTCCAAACCTTAAAAACCCTTCGTCATACCTTTAAAAAGGCGGATTATTTGTATTTTTTTATTTTTCTGTTTTTCTTATAGTCCTATCCGCTTCTTCGTGTGTACATAGTATAGTTAATACTTAAATTGTGCATAAGAATCGTTTCGAAGAATTAAATCAAAAATTTTTAAATAATATTATTTCCGAGGAGGAACTTCAGGAATATCTTCATTTATTGGAAGAACATGAAGATCTATTCTATCACTCCTTGGATAGCGTTCAACCTATTGACAACCATCATGAATTTGATCAACAGCAGGTTTATAAAAATTTGTTGAATCAAGTTGAACTACAATCTTCCCCTAAAACCAAGCGTCTGAACTATAAATGGATTTCCATTGCTGCTACGTTATTGATTGCATCAGGTATAGGCTTTTATCTATACAGCCTTAAAGATAAATCCTTAACTCATAAAGATATAAATGTATTAGCTAATGTTGAAAGTAAGGAGGTCTCTAACCCTTTACATGAAAATGCGGCTATATTATTGGCTGATGGGACCGAAGTAGCATTGGAGGATTTATCAGAAAAAGGAATGGAGCATGATGGGGTGGAGCTTTCCAAAACAGCAGATGATATGATCAAAGTTTCATTCAGCAAGAGTTTAGCACAAGCCAACAAAGCCTTTCACGAATTCAGAACAGCAAAAGGTACCAGCTATAATCTTCAACTTCCTGATGGCTCCAAAGTTTTCCTAAACTCAGGTTCGGTTTTTAAAATAAGTGCTGAATTTAACGAAGAAAACAGGAACAGTGAGCTTTCTGGAGAGGCCTTCTTTGAAGTGGCCCATAATCCTGAAAAACCTTTTTTGGTGAAGACGAAAGATTATCAAGTTAAAGTATTAGGAACCCAATTCAATGTGAAAAGTTATCCTACCGCCAAACAATCAAAAACCAGTCTTTTAAAAGGTAGTGTACAAGTGAATTCATCGACCGCAGCGCTGATGCTAAAACCTGGCGAACAAGCAAATGGACAAGCTGGAAATGGGATTAAAAAAGTGAGAGCAAACTTTCGCGAAGTCCTTGCCTGGCGCGATGGGTATTTTAGGTTTCAGAATGCCAGTGTAAGAGAAATCATGAACGACATTATTAATTGGTACGACATCAAAGAGGTTGTTTATGAATTTAACAGTGAGGAACATTTTACAGGTTCTATTGTGCGCAGCCGCAGTTTACACGATGTGCTTCATGGAATGGAAAAAATATCGAACCTAAAATTTGAAATTAGAGAAGGGAGGGTGTTCGTAAGAAAGTAGTTGTGAAAGAGAAAGATACGGAAGGGCGGCCACCCTCCCGTGTTTTGCATGGATAAAATCCTTATTAGCAGTAAATTATTTACCCAATACTAATCAAATGTATTATTTTTTTACTAGAAATCCCTATTCGACAAAAATAGGACTAAACAAACTTTTGTTAATTATGAAACTGGTTTCGTTGTTGTTACTTGGAACCATGCTACATGTGAGTGCTTCGACCTTCGGACAGAAGATCAGCATCCGTGCCAAGCAAGCAACCTTACAGGACATTTTACAGGATATTCAAAATCAAACGAATTACGATTTTCTTTATAGCAATAACCAAGTCAGCAACCTGAAAAGGATGGACGTTTTTGTGGAAAATAAAGATGTAAAGGAGGTCTTAAAGAAGGTGTTGACACCAAATGGACTGGTATTTTTCGTGGAGAACAACATGGTACTTATTAAAACACGTACCGAGTTGAGCAATAATCCAGAATCGATTCAACGAGTTATCGAAGGCTATGTCAAGGATGAACAGGGCCAACCCATTACTGGGGCATCGGTATCTTTATTGAACAGTAACCTGGCAACAGCCACCGATGATAAGGGGTATTTCCGATTAAGCAGTCCAACTGCATCTGCATCTGTGGTTATCACTGCGATGGGTTATGAAAGCCAGACCATCGAAGTTTCCGGAACTTCGGCCATCAATATTGTGTTAAAGGAATCCGTTAGTGGTTTAGATGAGGTCGTTGTAGTTGGTTATGGTATCCAAAAGAAAGCAAACTTAACAGGAGCAGTCTCTCAGATCAATGCCGAGGATATTGCCCTTCGTCCTGAAGCTAATATTGCAACTACCCTACAAGGTTTAATGCCTGGTTTGAACATACAGATGAATAATGGTGATCCATCTACGACACCTGATATCAATGTTCGTGGATTTAACTCCATCAATGGTGGAAATCCATTGGTTTTAATCGATGGAATTGAAGGGAATATCACCCGCGTAAACCCGAACGATATCGAGAGTGTTACGGTACTTAAAGATGCCTCTTCTGCCTCTATTTATGGAGCTCGTGGCGCATTCGGGGTTATTTTGATCACTACCAAAACCGGAAAGGCAGGAACAACTTCTGTGACCTATACCAATAACTTTGGATGGACTTCACCGACTGCACGAACAGATTATATTTCCGATCCCTATGTGTATGGAAAG
Source organism: Sphingobacterium sp. CZ-2 (assembly GCF_004526235.1). GTDB lineage: Bacteria > Bacteroidota > Bacteroidia > Sphingobacteriales > Sphingobacteriaceae > Sphingobacterium > Sphingobacterium tenebrionis. Next base: position 3,264,313 of record NZ_CP038159.1, read on the forward strand.
ACAGTAGATGCTGCCCTTTTTGGCTACAACGGTTCTTCCTATACCAATTACAATGAAATGGATTGGGAGACGATCAAAATGGTGGCGAATGGAGAAATTGAACCTTTCCATGAACTACAGGCCGATGGATCCTATAAATTCTTCCATAAATCCAATTGGTGGGATCACATGTTCAAAAAGCAGCAGGCATCGAACTTCCATAATATTGCTATTTCAGGTGGTACAGAAAAGCTGAAAGGCTATCTTTCTGGTCGGATTTTCGAACGAGAAAGCATCAATAACATAAATAGCGATGCCAATATGGATCGCCAGAACCTAAAGGCGAACTTAGTATTTACGCCAAACTCTTGGTTGGAAATCTCCAATAATATCCAATTCATCAATGAAAAGGACAAGGACTATGGTGGGTATTCCAATGGTTTTGGAGGTTTATGGAGCACGACTACCTGGTATAACCTAATGGCTTTTTATCCGATCATGGTGGATGGTGTTCCGACCGATATTGGTACAGGTACTGGTGGACAAGGGGGGAATGCCGGACTACATTCTGGTAAGACCTGGCGATTGTTCAATAATGAGGAGTTTACCAATACCTTTCGAGTGGTTGCTAAACCTTTGGAAGGCCTACAGATCAACTTCGATTATAGCAATAGGATTGAAAACACAGCGCGTAGTTTCCGCTTAAATCCATTTAATTATTTAGCTGGAAACAGATTGGATTTCCGTACGGTAGGATTGAATCGATTAACGGAATATAGATGGAAAGACAAGTACAACGCACTCAACTTATTTGCCACCTATAATAAGACTTTTGCGGAAAAACATAACCTGAAATTGTTGGCTGGTTTTAATCAGGAGCAATTCGACCGTGACCGTGTGGCCACTACAGCTGATGATCTGTTGATCGAAGACTTATCCAACTTATCCTTAGCAACCGTGATGAACAATATTTCTGGTTCGGCTACAAATTGGGCTATACAAGGATATTTTGGCCGTTTGAACTATGATTTCGATAATAAATATTTACTGGAAGTCAATGCTCGATATGATGGTTCCTCCCGTTTTCCTCCGGATAGTCGTTGGGGATTATTTCCTTCGGTATCTGTAGGTTGGCAAGTGGACAGGGAGTCGTTCTGGGAGCCTGTTCGCCCTTATGTATCCTCCTTAAAATTCAGAAGTTCTTATGGTATGTTAGGAAACCAAACCGTTGATGTAAATACCTTCAAAGAATTGATGAATGTAGGAACTTCGGAATGGTTAAACAACGGCGAACGCTTGATTTTTGCTTCTGTACCAGGGCCATTACCTAACGTGGTGACTTGGGAGACAACAAAGAGCTTTAACATTGGAGCCGACTTAGGTTTCCTGAACAATAAATTATTGCTGAACTTGGATTGGTACCGGAAAAATGTGGAAGGCATGTATCTTCCAGGAGAACCTTTACCGGCAGTTTTTGGAGCCAATGAGCCTAAGGAAAATTATGCTTCCTTGCGAAATGATGGTTATGAAATAGCTGTTACTTATCAAGATAAATTTGATTTAGCAGGAAGTCCATTGCAATTTAATGTGACCGCCAATGTAAGTAATTTCAAAGGCATCATAACCCGATACAATAACCCGAATGGTTTATTGAGCTCATACAATGAGGGTGAGCGTTTGGGTGATATCTGGGGTTACCGTATTGCTGGTCAATTCCAAACGGATGAAGAAGCATTAGCTTACCAAAATTCATTTACAAACCCAGGAAACAGCCTGTCGCAAGTTTATAATGATATCCTGAATGTAATGCAGAATAGCGAATGGAATCATTTACGTGCTGGGGATATCAAATACCTTGACCTTAATGGTGATGGAAAAATCAATAAAGATCAGAATACACTTGCTGACCATGGTGATTTGGAACGCATCGGGAATTCCATGCCTAAATTTCCATTTGGATTGAATTTAGGTATGCGCTGGAAAAGTATCGATATGGGAGTAGCCTTAGCAGGAGTAGGTAGCCAAGACTGGTATCCAACCGGAGACCTGTACTGGGGACCTTATCAACGTCCATACCTTTCCTTTATCCGTAAGGATCTGGTAGATAATGCTTGGCGCCCTGATAAAACCGAGAACACCTATCCACAGATCTATCGTGGTTATTCATCCCTGCAATCTGGCCGATCATTATATGAATTGAACGATTATTATTTAACGAATGTTGGTTTTTTAAGGGTTAAAAACCTGAGTTTGGGATATACTTTCCCACAAGCTTGGACTCAAAAAGCAAAAGTGGACAAATTTAGGGTCTTCTTTAGCGGTGAAAACTTATTTACCTGGAGTTTCGGCGGTTTGACCAAATACTTGGATCCAGAGCAAGCAGGTTCTACGGTGGATTATTCTTCGCCGGCAACGGCAGATGACCGTGGTGATCTGCGTTCCTATCCGATGGGAAAAACGGTTTCTTTTGGTGTCATGTTAACCCTTTAAGCTGAAAACATCATGAAAAAAATGACGATAAAATATTATATATATGCTGCTGCAAGTGTTTTCTTGCTGGGATCCTGTAATAAGGATTTCCTTGAGCGGCCATCTGAGGATCAGGTAGAAGCTCCATATTTCTTCAATACGCCTAAGGACCTGGAAGTGGCGACCAATGATTTTTATACCATGTTGGCAACGACATCCGTTTATGCGGAAGATGCCAATTCGGACAACTTAATGCCTTTGAACCCTGCTGATAAAATAAAAGGGAATAGGATCGTTCCGGTTGCCAGTGGGAGTGGTGGTTGGTCTTGGGGGAATCTTCGTAAGATAAATTATTTTTTGGAGAACTTTCATAAAGTAGCCGATGAGGATGCCAAAGCTAGGTATGCTGGGATTGCCCGCTTTTTTAGAGCCTACTTTTATTACGACAAAGTGAAGACCTTTGGTGATGTGCCTTGGTACGGAAAAGTCTTATCTGCAAAAGATCCAGATCTTTTCAAAGGAAGGGATTCCCGTTTTTTGGTCATGGACTCCATCATGGCAGATTTGGACTATGCTATTGAGCATATTCCCGCAGAGAAACAGGTAAATTTAGTAACCAAGTATACCGCGATGTTATTGAAATCACGGGTTGCTTTATTTGAAGGGACCTTCCGGAAATATCATAAACTGGAAGGTGCTGATAAATTCCTGAACGAAGCGGTTGAAGCCTCCCAGATGCTGATCAATTCAGCGGCTTATACCTTATATTCGGATGGAGGTGCAGCCGCGGCCTACCGAAATCTATTTGCCCGCGATAAACAGGACGCCATAGAAACCATCTTGGCCGTCGATTATGAATTGGGCCTTAAGGTGCATAGTACAGCTTATAATTTTACATCTGCTACTTCAGGCTCTTATGGATTGATGAAGGATGTGGTGAATAGCTACCTGATGAATGATGGTTCCCGTTTTACAGATAAGGCCAATTATCAGACCTATTCCTATTTTCAGGAGATGCAGAACAGAGATCCAAGGTTGACACAGACGACCGCAGGTCCAGATTTTAGGGTAAATGGGGAATCTAAGAACGAACCAGTCACCTTGAATATCACAACTACAGGTTACCGCTTGATCAAAGCACTTCCCAATAGAGCCCAATGGGCAACCGGAGCCTCTGTATTTGATATCATCATCTTCCGTTTTGCGGAGGCATTATTGGTCAATGCAGAAGCGAAAGCAGAACTTGGAACATTAACCCAAGCGGATTTGGACAATACCATCAATAGATTAAGAGCTAGGGTGGGTATGCCTAATTTGAATTTGGCTCAAGCAAACGCCAATCCCGATCCTTATTTGGCAGAAATGTATCCGAATGTAGAAAATACAGCCAACAAAGGGGTAATTCTTGAAATCAGAAGAGAAAGAAGGATAGAATTGTTCAATGAAGGTTTGCGTTGGGATGATTTGATGCGTTGGAAGGAAGGTAAAAAAGTAACCAAGCCAATGGTCGGAGTTTATTTCTCCGGATTAGGAAGTCATGATTTTACGGGCGATGCAGTTCCAGATGTGTTTTTGCACACAGGAAGTACTTCGGGTGCTCCTTCATCCATCACGTCCTTTATCAATGTGAACCAAAGAACTTTAAGGAATCCATTGACCGGACAACAGAATTCGACATCCGGAAATTTAGATCCATTCCCACAAGGGGGAGTTTTCGATGAAGAAAGGGATTACTTTGCGCCATTGCCTTCAGAGGATTTGATTTTGAATAAAAACCTAGTGCAAAACCCAGGATGGAAGTAATATGAAAAAGATAAGCTATTTATTCGTTTTATTTCTTGGTCTTTCTGTCTTTTTTGGCAAGGTAGAAGCTAAAACTCCCAAATTTCCAATTGGTTATGCCTTGGATTTCCAAAAAATTACTGATGAAAAGATGCAGTACATCAAGAGTTTGGGAATCAATTACATTGAACTGGCCGGTATTGGAGCCATGTTGGATAAAAATCTACAATCTACCGAAGTAGCAAGCTCTTGGGCAAGTAGAATGAAGGAGGTGGCGGCTATCCTGAAACGAAACAAGGTAAAGGTCTGGTCTATCCACATGCCCTTCAGTGTGCATTTAGACATTTCCCGATTAGATGAAGAAGGTAGATTACGGGTTATGGAAGCGCAAAAGAATGTACTTCAGGTTTTAAAACCTGTAAGAGCAAAGATTATCCTATTCCATCCTTCTTTTTATTTGGGACTGAATGAACGTAGCGAACGAAAAGCCCAACTTCAGAAATCAGTAGTTTACTTAAATAAAGAAGTAAAAGCTATCCGTTCAAACATGGTGGTAGAGAACATGTTGGGTCCTTCATTAACTGTCAATGGGAGAGAACGTCCTTTGATGCGTACCGTGGAGGAATGTTTGGAGATTTTTCAAGGCTTTCCCAAAGATGTAGGCTTAGCAGTTGATTTTTGTCATATTGCTGAACCTCAACATTTATTGGCAGCCTTTGGATCTCGGGTAAAGACCCTGCATGTTTCAAATGGTGACGGCACAGCAGAACACCATTATTTACCTTGTGATAACAGAGGGAAAAATGACTGGAACAGCATTTTTGCCACCCTGGAAAAGATCAAGTATAAAGGAGTGTATATGCACGAATGCAAATACAATGATGAAAAGGAAATTGTAGATTGCTACCAGCACCTTTGGGATGCTTATCAAAAGATTTTAACTATTAAAAAGTGATATAATGAAAAGTATATATAGCCATTTGCTGATTATGATGGTTCTTTTCGGATTTTCTGCCTGTAAAAAGGAAAAGGAATCTTTTGAAGAGAAATTAATGGCAGGCACGGAATTGATGGAGGTAGGAAGTAAAACAGGAAAATACCAATTTGATGTTCTTTCTAACGCAAATATGATGTTGGAATCGGATGTGGCTTGGATTGTATTGGATACGACCGAACTAGAAAAAGGAAAACGTAAGGTTGTTTTCGAGGTTCAAGCCAATGAGGATGATGAACGATCGGGAATTATTACGGTTCGTATCAACAATGAGCTTTCTAAACAGGTATTGGTAAGCCAAGAATCTGGAAAAGTGCCGGTCTTCTTTGTTAGTCCTACAGGAACTGGAGATGGATCTTCTTGGGAAAGTCCTTCCACTTTCCATGCGGCCATGGAAAAGGCCACCACAGGCAGTACGATTTATATGATGGAAGGTACCTATATGCCGGCAAAAACCATTCGTAATGGAGAGTCCGCAGAAGAGTCAGATAAAACGTTTGAAATCAATAAGAATATCAGCGTGATCGGAGGCTTTTCAAAAGACGCCAGTATTGGTGCAAAACCTAATGCTGCGATGTACAAAACGATTCTGGATGGACGATTTGCAAGTGGAAAACAAGCATTCCATACTGTTACGGTGACTGCTGCTAAAGAATCAGGTTCACAGGTTTATATCGAAGGTTTGGTGATAACTGGAGGAAATGCGACGGATAGAAGTACCAATATTTCCATAAACGGACTTAATTTTAGTCGTGGACAAGGGGGAGGAATGGCCATTGGTGGTTCACAGGTACATTTGAAAAATGTAGAAATCATCGAGAACAAAGCAACCGCTGATAAAGGAACCGTTGGTTTTGCTGCTGGTATGTATGCTTTTGGTTCTGCGAATGTTATCATGGAGAATTCGAAGGTAAACAATAATACGAATGCAGGTAATAATGGTGGTGGTGTATGGATGCATACGTCAAATCTAACAGCCTATCATTCTCAATTCAACGAGAATTCAGCTAGAGGTACCGCTGGCGGTGTGCATGGCTATCCAAATGCCAAAATTATTCTTTATAACTCCGAAGTGAGTCAAAACAGTAATACTTCTTACGGAGCTGGATTATATCTTCGGGAAAAATCTACCGGCATCTTAGTGAACTGTTTATTGGTGGGAAATAAGAGTACTTCAAAGAATGGTGGTGGAGCAGTGATGCTCTATGATGATTGTAAAATAGATATCATCAGCTCAACTATTACGGGAAATGAAATTCCTGGGCCGGGTGCTGGCGTATATCGTAGATCAAAAGTGAATAACTTAACCATTATCAATTCCATTATTTCCGGAAATAAACAGGATGCAAACTCTACCGATGTTGATGCGTATACTGATAATGCAGGAATTATCCCAGTGATCAAAAGTTCTGCCATTGCCGGTCAGGTATATAGCGAAGGAGGTTCAGTGGCCTCAGGACTTTCATTTAATCCGGCAACCATGCTTAGTGCCCAATATTTACCAATAGGTGCTAATAATCCTGCTTTAACACATGGTTTAAATGCCAGTTCTTTAATAACTATAGGACAAACATATAGCCCGGAATTGGAAGAGCATATCAAAGCCGATAAAAATGGAAATGAACGTACCGATAAAATCATGGGTGCTCTAATAAAATAACATGAAAAAAATTGCTATAAGCATACTTCTGAGTATAATCAGCCTAACTACCGTTTTCTGTCATTCCAAGACCATCATGTTGGTCTTGGGATCGGCAGATCCAAAAGTATTGGATGAACGGATACAGATTGCTTTGCGATTATATAAGATACAATCCTTTGATGATATTATTGTTTCTGGGGGTTGTGCTGCGCATGGATCGAGTATCTGTGAGGCAAGTAGAATGTATGATCAGATGACAGCAAGCGGAATCCCTGCTGAAAAAATCCACAAAGAGGAAAATGCAAAGACAACGGTTCAGAATTATATTTTCAGTAGGGTGTTGAAAAATGCATCTGGTGAAAAAATTATGCAGCCGGGGGATACGGTTTTTGTGGTGTCTAATCATTGGCATGCCATATCGGTTGCCGCACGTTTAGAAAAATATGATGGGGTAGTAGCCCGATTCTTTATTGAAGGATCTCAACAACCCAAGGAATCCGACAAACTAGACTATGTCAATATTTTTAATGGCGAAATGGATAATGATAAATTTATTACCAAAGGCACGTGGTTAACCCCTGACGCAGTATGGTCAGTTAAAGATTCTATTTACTATCTAATGGGTAATCTGCTCTATGTCAGTAATCCAGAGAACACTTCCTATACTGTTAAAAAATTAAGTTCAGATAGGGAATTAGTAAAAGGTGTAGATCTGGAACAGGACTTACATTTTATTGATGACGGGAAGCAATGGTTGATTTGGGATGGAGCTAAGTTTCTACCAATGGATAAAACTTCTGGCAAACAACGTGGTTCATTTGCTTGGCATGAGCTGTTGAGGAATGCCCCGGAATCATGGAAACATTCCATGAAGACTGGATTTATCCAAGATGGGACTTTATACCTCTTTTCAGATTCCAAATTGCTTATTGCCAAGAAAAAAGGAAAATACTTTGATGTGGAAACTGAAACGTCGGCAGATCAGTATTTTAAAAACTGGCCTTTTGGATGGGGAAAAGGGAATGTTAATGCTGCTTCTATGGACCAAGAGACCAATGAAATTCAGCTTTATAGAAATATGGAAGTCTTAACCCTTGACCTTAAACAAAGGACCGTAAAACAGGTGAAGCCCTTGCGCTTAAAATGGGTGAATTACTAATAAAACAACCAATACATGAAAAAACTAAATTTAATATACTACTTCATCTTCCTTTTATTTTTCACTTCATGTGAAAAGAATGATGGAACCCAATTACCATACGATTATTCGCAGGAAGAAACCCTAGGTCTTCAGGAAACATTAGAGAAAGCCGATTGGAAAACCAAGCAGGTGGCTGAAGGGATAATGTGGAAACATGTTCAATTTTCGCAGATTTTTGAATCTAAGCAATATATCAATATGTTCGAAATCGATTTGACGAAAGGCTTTGACATTGAAATTCTCTATGTAAAAACAGGCTTTTTGAAAACGAGTGACGCAGCCACGAGAGCGAATGCATTAGTTGCTTTTAATGGTTCTTATTTCAATACAAGTGTTGGTGGTTCAACGGTTTTCTTCAAATACGATAATGTAGTACAAAATCAAACCGTAAATGGTTTTAATCCTTATCGGGAAAACGGAGCAATGGTTATTGATGCCTCTGGAAAACCTAAGATCATTTTAAAACCAAGTTCTGGATGGACTTCTGTGGCAGAACCTATCGCATTGGCTGGCGGACCTCTTTTGATTCAGAATGGGGAAGAACTGTCGCAATTGAATGTAGATTTCAATACGGCTAGACATCCTCGTACGGCCGTAGGGATTACCGCAGATCAAAAAATGATTGTGGTAGTTGTAGATGGTCGTTCCTCTCAATCCCAGGGCTTGACCATTCCCCAATTGTCTTCTCTTATGAAGGCATTAGGCTGTGTTTCTGCTGTTAATTATGATGGTGGAGGATCCAGCACGGCATGGGTTAAAGGCGAAGGAGTCGTTAATTTTCCATCGGATAACGGAAAATTTGATCATGAGGGTGAACGTGCTGTGGCTACGGTTTTTACCGTGAAATAAACACTTCAATTTCTTTAGAATGAAAGGTTTTGACCTTCAATATTTAAAAGGCGCAAATTTATATTTGCGCCTTTTCATATTTTATAAACCTAAATGGTTGATTATTTGTATATTAATTAGATGTAAGTGATGTATACCAAAAAATAAACCCATGAAAAAAATGACCTATTTCTTGTTAATACTTTTTGGACCTTTGGTTTCAAGTTGCGAATATGGAGCATCCACAGAAGAAACAAAACAATATGATACCTTGGTGGATATTTTTCAAAAGTCCGAAAATCTGCTTATTCAATATCGGAAAATGAAGGCAGAAGGAGGGAAAGACAGCCTTAATTTACAAGATTATACTTATGAAACTTTTAAAAGTGAATCTCCAGAATTATTGAATAATACCCAGAAATACAAAGAAGGTTTATGGAGATTGCTTATTGATGATGATATTCAAAAAGATGCTTACACCAATGAAGATATTGCTTTGCTTCTGTTTAATTTGGGTAGTAAAGACTTTTTAGAATCCAAAGAAAAGGTTTTTGCATATTATAAAGAAGATAAGGTTGATTTTGGACTATTGAAAATGATGCTCATGCCAAATGGGAAGATCAAAGGATTTAAAGATGATTCGGATATCATGCAGGAAACGGAAAAATTTAATCAAAAGGTTTCGAGGCATTTGGCTAAGGGTAATCAGGAAGAGCGGGAATTAGCCGAATTTTTATCCAATAGATAATAATTACTGGGGGTAATCGTTAGTTTTGTGATATGCTATTTACCATTGAAAACTAACAATATATGTATAAATCCATTCTTTCTCTTTCTTTACTAGGACTATTAAGTATCTCCCCAGCTTTTTCTCAAAATTCTTTTATTTCCTCTCCAAATTTAGCGAAGCTACAACCTAAGATTGATAGTATTTTATCGAAATATGATGCAAAAGTAGGTGTAGCTATTCATAACCATGATCTCTCGGATAGTTTGATTGTCAATGGTGATCATCGCTATCCTTTACAGAGCGTATATAAATTTCATTTAGGGATAGTTATTTTGGATCAAGTGGATAAGGGAAAGCTGAAAATGAAAGAGCCTTTGGTCTTTAGTAAGGAAACGATGAATTCGGAGCTGTATAGCCCGATTAAGGATGCACATCCTAATGGGGTTACTTTGCCATTGGATGAGGTTTTGTTTCACACCATTGCAGAAAGTGATAATATTGGTTGTGATGCGATGTTTGACTTAGTGGGAGGGCCAAAAGTAGTGGATACTTATTTTAAAAAGCTGGGATTTAAAGATCAGAACATAGCTTATAAAGAAAGGGTGCAACAGGCAAAATGGGACATTCAATTTGAAAACTGGACCACTGTTTCTGCGGGTAATCATATCATGCATGCTTTTTACACCAATGATGATCAATTACTTTCCAAAAAATCGTATGATTTTCTTTGGGATAATATGAGAAAGACGACTACTGGACCTAAAAGGATAAAAGGTTTGCTGCCAAAAGGGACAGTCGTTGCGCATAAGACGGGTACTTCGGGAAGGAATAGGCAGGCTGGGGTGACAGCAGCGATAAATGATATTGGTGTTGTTTCGCTTCCGGATGGTAAGGTTTTTTACATTAGTGTTTATGTAACGGCTTCGAATGAAGTGGGGGAACCTAATGAAAGGGTTGTTGCGGAGGTTTCTAAGGCTGCTTATGATGCCTTTGTGGAATAAGATTTTGGAGAAAGATTGTTAGCCTGGATGAAGGCTTTTGCAGTCGAATTTCAAGTGAGTTTTAAGTGAGTTGTAAGTGCATAAAGTCACTTACAACTCACTTACACCTCACTTAGAATATGCTTTTACTGTGGTTCTATTTTGAAGCTAATAGGAGCATAAGCATTTAATAACAATACCCGTCATTGCGAGGAACGAAGCAATCTTTGAACTCTGTCATCCTGAGCATCGTCGAAGGATCTGTTCGGTTGTTAGTATTCGAACAGATGCTTCGACTTCGCTCAGCATGACAAAAAAGATTGCTTCGTCGTGCCTCCTCGCAATGACGGGTAATGTCGGGTTTAATATTTATTCATCAACCCATTCTATTCATTCATCAACCTAACAGCTGATAAATAAAAGAATCCAGTACCATTATTATTATTCTCTCCTGCGGTAACAGTAACCGTAATCTTACCATTCGCATCAGGTTTAACCCCCTTAGCTACAACAATTTTATTGGTATTACTTGAAGTATTCAAACTAACAGAAACCTCATTCGTACCTTTACTGATATACTTAGTTTCCCGATTATCAGAAACACTACCACGTGAACCAAAGAACGAAAGATTATAAGTCAAGTTTTTATCCAGCCCTGAAATTTCAAATACCGATTGCTTGATGGTCATTCCTCCAAATGCCCCTTTCGAATTTCCGAAATAAGAATATTTCGAAACATTACTAGGCATGTTCAACGGAGTTACTGTAGTTGTTGGTCCATCCGCATTCACGCCATTAAAACGTTCGGTGATGGATAATTTCATCCCTGTATAAGACCCAAGACTGTCTTTCAATCCTATTGATGTTCCAGCAAGGAATGAACTGATCTGATTCCATCTTTCTGAAGCTGCATTATTACCGAAATCCAATAATACCGCACTGGCCAAAGGACCACCCGATCCACCTTGGAAATCCGTCATGGTAGTGACTTCAAAAGGCTTTAATACCGCAAAATGAGCTGCATTTTGAGCAATACTTGCTTCAAAAGCTGATACAGCCTCCGGTTTATAAGTCATGCCTACGGAAGATTGTCCAAAAAGAGTTTCGAACCAAGTACAAGCGGCCAAATACCTCCCCAATGGAATTTTTAAATGGTAACCGTCTCTTGTCCAATCGTCACCAATAACGGAAGTACGTCCATTTTGAATGGCTGTTCCTGAAGGAACAATGATATCGATAGGCACAATATCCTTCACTTTCTGGGATACATTGACAATTGCCTCATACATTTTCATTTGATCTTTATCGTAATTTGCAAATCCTGAATGGGTAGAGGTCTTCGCATATGCCCACGTTTGATGATAGATATATTTGACGTTTTGGTTCAACACATTTTCTTTTACATAGTTAAATACCACAGGTAAGGAATTCTGAATGGTTTCCAATTGACCAGAATTTTGGCTTACCTGTTGAAAAGAAACATAATCCCAATGTTCATCCTTTAAAGCGGTCAGGATGGAAACTTTTGGATAGTTTTTCTTGGTTCCATCCAAGGAAATTTTTCTATACTCATAAGAGGAAGCATTCCTTTCCACATTGCTTTGATGCAATTCCATGGATGCTGACCCGATATACAGGTTTCCTATGATAACCTGTTTGCCACTTTCTTTCGCCAATTGGTATAAATGTTCTTCTACGGCATCTTCAGAAAAGCTGTTCCCGATAGCTAATATTCGAATGACACCATCGTTTGCCCCACCTTGGATTCCAGTAAGATCTGTAGGAGGGATGTCATTCGGATTCCCATCACGTTTACAGGAAACGACTACTGTTAAGAGGACCAAAACCGCTAAGCAGTATTTGATCTGTTGAAATATTGTGTTCATTGTAATTTACATTTAATTAGAAATGGGATTAATAACCAGGGTTTTGCGTCAAAACACCTTTACTTAAATCGATCTGTGTTAATGGAATTGGCAATAACACATCCCTTAAATTGGAAAAGTTTGTTTTTCCAGCAGCGTGTAATGCAGTTTGTGCTGTTCCCCACCTTACCAAATCAAAGAAACGATCATGTTCCATCGCTAATTCAATGCGGCGTTCATGACGAATCCTATCTCTTAACGTAGCTTGGTCTGTAGCCGTAACATCCGCCAATACCCCAGCTGCAGCACCTCGACGTGCTCTAGCACGGATTTCATTCAACGCTGTTCTCGCTTCATCCGTTTTTCCCAATTCATTGGCAGCCTCTGCATACATTAAAACAACATCAGCATAACGAAGAATACGAACATTGATCCACCAACCACCTCTACTAATGGTATTCCTTAAGCTTGGAGAACCTAAAACTTTATGGTTATATCTTGGGTTCGGAACATCAGAAGGATAAATCGGCATATTTTCACCAAACACGGTTTTGTTGGTCGTTGTGGTGGTACTTGAATAAAGTATTGTTCTTTCCTTACGAGGATCTCCAGGCTCATAAGCCGCTTCTAGAGCCTCACTTGGGGTATTCCATCCCCAACCTAAATTCCAGTTCCCAGCACCTCGAACCCCTTGAATACTGGCATATTGTATCCCATTATCCTGAGTTACAGAAGGTGAGGCGGTAGCTTGGATTTCAAACACCGATTCGGAGCTGTTTTCACCCTCTTCCGAGAAGATCTTACTGTAATCTGTATCTAGGTTATAACGCCCTGAAGTTCGCACTGCATTTGCCGCATCGTAGGCCTGTTGCCATTTCTTTTGTGTGATATAAACCTTGGCTAACATTCCATTCGCTGCACCACGGGTCACGCGACCAATGAATTGAGAGTCCCAGGTGTCCGGGAGATACTGAATGGCGAAATTCAGATCCTCTTCTATAAAGGCATAGATTTCTGCTGCAGTGCTTTGAGGTACATTGCTTTGGCTAGCTGCATCTTCAAATAAGCGGTCGATTTTAGGAACGCGTCCAAAAAACCTCACTAGATTAAAGTAGGCGTAAGCCCTTAAAAATCTAACTTCCGCTTTTCCTTGAAGTTTCAATGCCTCATCAGCAACAACAGTGGTATTACTGTCGATTTCTTTTAAAGCTGTATTACATTTGGTGATCAAGCCATAATGTCCTGTCCAAAGGGCATTAGCACGCCCAGAGTTTGTTTGCACAGGGAAATTATCCATAGCAATGACATCGGCACCACCATCAGATGCTGTACTCCCTTTGTCGGCATCATCCGAACGAATGGAGGTAGCATTTATAAAACCATCTACATGTACGCTATACGATCTTAAATCTTTATAAGCACCGAAAATATACTGATCATAAGGACTACCACCTGTAGGCCAAGGATAATTATCTTCGGTATAGGATCCCTGCGGTTGAGTATCTAAGAATTTTGAACAACTGCTAAATAGGAAAGCGGTAGTACAAAGTGTTATTGCGATTTTTATATAATTTTTCATAACATTTCACATTTAGGAATTAAAAATTCAAGTTGACCCCAAAAGTATAAGTCGATGGTACGGGGTATGAACCATTATCTAAACCACCTGCAATAATGCTGGAAATAGCAGCTTCAGGGGAATATCCCGTAACCTTACTCCAAGTTTTTAAGTTCTGCGCATTTACGAAAACCCGTGCCTTTTTGATAAAGGAATTTCCTAATAAGCGTTCTCCGAAATTATAGCCCAATTGAACGGTCCTCAATCGGAAATAATCTCCTGGTTCTAAGAAATAGGTGCTGAATTTGAAGTTGTTACCACGACTATTGTCAACGATTGGCTCCACATTACTGGTTCCTGGGCCAGTCCATGCATCCAATCGGTTGGTTTCGTAATTTAATGGTGCGAAAGTATTGGTTTTACGGATCGCAAATATTTTATTGCCCGCTACACCTGCACCTTCAATCTGAAGATCAAATCCTTTATATCCCAAAGTAAAATTGGCTCCGAAGTTATGTGGAGGGAATGGGGTACCAAGATAGGTTCTGTCATTGTCATCGATTATGCCATCACCATTGGTATCTTCAAAAATGATATCTCCAGGTAAGGAATTGTTCCAAGCTGGTCTACTTGTAATTTCATTCGCTGTTTGATAGATCCCCAATTGTTTGAATCCGTAAAAGTATCCGATAGAATGACCGGTTTCAGTTCGGTTAGCACCATTGTTTCCTAAAATCTGGAAATTTATATTATCACCAATGGAATTTACGACATTCTTGTTGTAACTGTAGTTAACATTCAGACCGTATTTCCAATCTCCAAAGGAGTTGTTCCAACCCATAGAGGCTTCAATACCACGGTTGGTGATCTTACCTAAATTTGTAAAATAGGAGCGTGTTTCATTTGGTAATGGAACTGCAGTTAGGATATCAGTAGTTGTTCTATCGTAAAGATTGATTTCAGTGCTCAATTTATTGTTGAAAGCTTTGATTTCCAAACCTAGATCCATTCCTCGAACGATTTCCCAGTGAAGGTTTGGATCGGGAATGTAGGCCGCTTGTAATGCTGTATATACATTATCGCCAAAAATGGCTGTATTACCATTGGATAGGCCAGGAAGATAAATATTATCGGCAATACCATTGGAATTTCCGATCTTACCCCAAGCAAAACGCAATTTCATGAAATTGATTTTCTCTACATCGGAGAAGAATTCTTCCTCTGATACCACCCAACCCACACCTACGGAACCGAAAGTTCCCCAACGGTTTTTAGGAGCAAATTTGGATGATCCATCCCGACGGACAGTTGCATTCAATAAGTATTTATTTTGGTAGGCATAACTAGCTCTTAAAAATCCACCAACCAAGGTGTTTTTTGCTCCACCACCAGAATAAGATCCATCTGGATTGGTCTGTTGATTAATAATGTTCAGATACCATAAATCAGGATTGTCAGGAACATTATTGGTGGTATCTCTACGAGAACCTCTTAATGAGGTATTATCATTATATACCGTTGTAAAACCAGCAACTGCACTTAACCGGTGGTCCTCGTTAAAGGTTTCCTCAAAGGTAAGGGTATGATCCTGTTGGAATCTTCTAAACTCTTCCGAAGATTGGCTAACCGCTGTTTTCTGCCTATCATCATAAAACAATTGGTTGGCTCCGCCAAATTCTCCCAAATACATGAAATTGTAGGGTAATGGGGTATATCCTCTGGAATTGTTGAAGCCTAAATCGGTATAAACGGTGGATTTCCATTTTAAGCTTTCCAATATCTTAATTTCTGCAAATAAACTACCGACAAAACGATAACCTCTGGTAAGATTTTTACCATCCAATCTATTCAACGTTGCAATTGGATTACCTACCTGCGCACGTTGAAAACTCGGCATGGCATTATAAGTGTTTTCATCAAACATCACATCTACCACCGGTGCTGCCCATAGGGCATTGGTCACAGAAACATTCGTCGGGTTCATCTTCCAGTAACTTCCGGATAGATCACCACCTACTTTAATACGTTCTGATACGGTTATTTCTTGATTTAAACGGCCAGTAAAGCGATCATAACTACCATTGCGAATAACTCCATCCTGTTTGCTATAACCCAAACTGATATGGGTAGACGATTTCTCGCCAGAATTGGAGATACTTAGGTTATTATTGCTGTTGAACGCAGTTCTTAAAATAAGATCTTGCCAGTTGGTATTGGCAGAATAATTTGTGTAATCAAAAGGAACTTCTTTATTGTTCGCTCGTTCCATATCATACAATTTCTTAAATCCCTCGGCATCCGTAACGGATATACGATCCTGCACCTGGTTAAATCCATACGACCCAGAAAAAGTTACGTTGGTTTGTCCACGTGCAGCCTTTTTCAACGTGACTGCGATTACACCATTGGCGCCTCTTAACCCATAAATGGCAATGGAAGAAGGGTCTTTCAGAACATCCATCGATTCGATGTCCTGCGGACTGATGAAGTCGATATTGTCGTGTAGCACCCCATCAACCACATATAATGGATTGGAATTGTTGGTGGAGTTTACCCCACGGATACGAACTGTAGGCGCTCCACCAGGAGTTCCGGAATTACTGATGGTCAAACCAGCCACTTTTCCTTGTAAGGAACTGATTGGATTGCTGTTTGGCATATTGGCGATTTCTTCCCCTTTAACCTGCGCAATGGAACCCGTTAGGTCCACTTTTCGCTGGGTACCATATCCAACAACCACCACCTCTTCGATGTTTTCATCTGTACTTTCCAAAAAAATGGTGATTTCGGTCTGGTTTCCTACCACGACAGATTGGGCAGTGTATCCCAAATAGGCTACTTGAAGGGTATCGGTAGGGGAGGCAGAGATAGTAAACTTTCCAATCTCATTGGTTTGGGTAGCTGAAACCTTGCCCTTTACCGATACTGTAGCTCCGGCAATGCCTGCTAAAGTACTCGCGTCTTTAACAGTACCGGTGATTGTGCCCTGAGCGTAAATGAAATTCACGCAGAACACAAAACATAGTAAAGTAAATAAATGCTTCATGTAATTTCGATTTATATTGGTGTCCAAATAGTTTGTTTAAAACTTTAACAAATATTAAGATGTATATGTTTGATTCCAAATTTATTATTTACACATTACTACATCAGGTGTATGTCAATATCTCATTGAACTATGTTTTTATTCGTAAAATAATGAAAAACAATATTTTAAATAAATAAGTTACCACACAAATCAACATCCTTAGTGTTTAATTTACACATCGATTGTTGTGTAGTAATGATGTAGTGAATAAACAAAGAAAGGCCATGAACTTCATGACCTTTCTATATGGATTTAGGATTATTTATGTTGTCGGAAAATTTCTCACGCAACGTACATTGATCGCATCTTTTACATTTAGGGTTGCTTTAATGATGTTTCCAGTAGTAGCTGTACTGTTGGAAGAATAAACTTGCGCTTTAAATTTTGGTGAGCTTCCAGAATTCGCTGTTATTTTGAGGTAGGCATAACCATTTGCCACAGCTAATTTATAATAACCTTCACCAATTTGCCTGTTCGCATTAACTTGCGGAATACTGGTTGGCTCCATAACATATTCAGGAGTAGCACCTGAGGTGTATTTTGCATATCCTTTCATTTCAAATGAAATGCGATCTGTCCAATCATCTGCTGTTCCATCCTTTATATTCACCACTACGATTAATTTACCTGGATCAGTTCCTGATGCGGAAACAAAGGTGTGGCTAATCCTTCCTGTATTTGCATATTGATTGAAGTAATTGGCAAAGGCAACTCCTTGAGCTATGGTTGGGGTTCTCCAGCGATCGTTTAATTTTGATCCGTTGGGTTGGAGACCATTACAAGGGTCTTGTGTTGTTGTGGTAGTTTCAGTCGCCAATGGATAAGGCGCATTAAAAGGATAGTATGTAGAACCAAAATTATTTACTTGTTGACCATAGCTTGGAGTAGGTGTTGTTACTCCATAAGGTTTTAAACTGCTGGCATAGGTAATAGAAGTGCCTTCATGATTTCTATGTTGCCATCTTGTAAACCCATCTAAATTGGTAAATCCTTGGGATTTGTCATAATATAGGTCACCTCTGGAC
Organism: Sphingobacterium sp. CZ-2; assembly: GCF_004526235.1. Lineage (GTDB taxonomy): Bacteria > Bacteroidota > Bacteroidia > Sphingobacteriales > Sphingobacteriaceae > Sphingobacterium > Sphingobacterium tenebrionis. The sequence continues at coordinate 3,282,454 of NZ_CP038159.1, forward strand.
CAATTTACTGCGACCGTATTGGAAGTAGCAGGAACTTTAATTCCCAAATCAAAAGGTACGACACTTAATCTGGAAGACATACCTTTTCCAATCCTAACTTTATCAGTAAACGTTTTATTATAAATCCTTGGAGGAGCTGGACGATCTAAAACTAACCAAGGTTCTACCGTATAGGTGAAATCATTGATATAATCATTTTCACCAGCAGGTATTGTGAAAATAAATCCATGGTAAGAAGTTACAGGGTAATTCAGATTATATGCATAATTGCTTAATGCATTGACATATACTGGTGTTGTTACTTTTGATTTGCTTGTAAAAGTTCCAGAAAGCAAATTAAAAACACCTTGCTCAATTACATTTGCATGCACTTGGATATAGGGTCTTGAGGCATCTTGGCTTAGAAATTTCGCAAGATCAGCTTTTGCAGCGAATCCTCCGGTCAAAACATTCATTTCAACCATCGCCATCATGTGTTTGAAGGTAATCTTTACTTTTGTTTCTGGTATTTTACCAGCTTCAACACCTGTAGTAAATGTACCGAAGGCATATAAGAAATCCTCATTCTTAACATTTAGGTTTGGATTGTTTTTATTGGCGGTAGGAATAGGTTCTAATGGAGCTGAAGAGTAGTAGGAATAGGAGAACCATTTATACGTTGTTCCTTGTTTCAGTTTGGTCGTTGTTGGGGGAGTCAGACTGCCCGCCGTTCCATCTAGTTCGTCTATAAAATTATTGTTCTGATCATAAATCATCACTCGGAATTTTACACCATTTGTTAATTGACGGCCACCAGGAATGACTTGGGCAGGAATATAATTGTCTGGATATTCAGGTGCCAAAGCTATATTTCCATTATGTTGGGTTCTTCCGCTCGTTTTGATCTTTTCATTTAAGTTCACGCGAAGTTCTTCTTTCCAAACAGAAAATTCAACATCCTCTTCTTTATATTGTTGAACATTAACCAAGTTATAAGAAAGATTAGATTTTTGGCTGCTTGATTTTTTTCCTAAAGGATCATCGCCATTTTCAGGGTTATCTATATTGGTTTCTGTATTTACATCAAAAGAAACTTTGAGGCCATCGGCACCGATGGGATCATTTACATCTTTTTGACAACTAAAAAGTGCGAAAACCATTAAAATACTGAATGGTTTTAAAGTATATTTTTTCATAAAATAATTATTATAGGTAATAAATGAGCAGCTTACCAATCCTCCGTGTGGGTAGGGTTGTCTTGTTGAGAGTCGGGATTAAAATTCCAAGGATCAACATCCGGGGAGGCTTCATTATTTGGTCCGATAAAAGTTGCTCTTGCAGAGCCGGTTGCTATGCTGTTTTCTATTGCAATTTCATAATATTGCAAGTCAGGACTTGAATACTTTTTTTTCATATAGAGAGATGCGTTAGTGTGAAATAAAAATTTTCGTTTTACATAAACGTTAAAATTTAACCGCAAGGTAATATTTATATGCGCGTATTAATAACCTAAAGTATAGTTGAAATTGATAATGTGGCTAAAATATTACAAAATAAAAGGTGTTTGTTGAAACATTTATATTTTTAATGCCAATAAATTATCAAAATGAAAATGTTTAAACAATTAATTATAGATTTATAATATTATTTGTTAAAACATATATGGAAAAACGTGTTTTACCAGATTAGGGAATTTTACCTATCTTAGGAATACTTGAAATCAACCCGAATGAAAAATATTTATTTGCTAATCAGTTTCTTCATGTTATCCTTCAATTCATCTGCACAGACTAAAATTGAAATTTTTGACCCTTCATTTTTGGAGCTTATTGATTCCACCTCACAACTTGAGTTACTTGCCGATGGTATGAAATGGGCAGAGGGACCAGTTTGGGATGGGAAAAATAATCGATTGCTGTTTAGTGATCCAGCTTTGAATACGATTTTTAGTTGGGATGAAAAAAATGGTAAAGAAGTATTTCTTCATCCCTCTGGTTTTGACGGAGATGGACACTATAGTGATGAACCTGGAACAAATGGCTTATTGATTAACAAGATTGGGAAATTGATTGCATGTGATCATGGTAATCGTCGGATTGCGGTTATTGATCTGGATAATAAAACTAAAAATTTGTTTGCTGGCAATTGGGATGGAAAGCGTTTTAACTCTCCCAATGATATCTGCGAACATCCCGCGGGATATTATTTTTTTACTGATCCACCATATGGATTACCGCATCGGGAAAAAGATTCCGTAAATAAGGAAATTCCTTTTAATGGGGTTTATTGTCTATCTGACGATGGTAGGGTAAGCCTTTTGATAGATCATCTCGATCGTCCAAATGGAATAGCACTTTCGCCTAAAGCTGAACAGCTTTTTGTAGCCTTGAGTGATGGAAATAATCCTTATATAATGCGCTATGCATTAAAAGGTAAGAGTATTCAAGGTGAAGGAACAGTATTCTTTGATTTTAAGAAGAATTTTCCAAATGAATCGATGGCTGCAGATGGTATCAAGATCAATAAGCAGGGTGATGTATTTGCAGCGGCAGGTAAAAGTATTGTGGTAATTAATAAACAAGGTAATCCTATTGGAAGGATCCATACCGGAAATCCAACGGCAAATTGTGCGTTTGGGGATGATGGTTATCTTTATATTACGGCTAAGGATAAATTGATGCGGGTTAAATTAAAGAGCCTAGATTAATCCAAGAAAGTAAATCTTATTGAAAAATTTTATATTTGAATAACAATCAAATACATCTAAACCTATGAAAACAACCCTATTAACCACCGTATTGTTATTTCTTTATGTCCTGTGCTTTGCGCAGGTAAAAATTGAAGTTGCCTGCAACCATCCAGATTGGAATTATCTACTGAATGAAGAAGTTACCTTTAGTTATAAGATAACAGGAGCTGAAGACCTTAAAGGACCATTGGAAATCAACTATCAAATTGGGGAAGAGAAAATGCCACCTTTAAAAATTGGAGAAATCAAAGATTTTGAAGGAACTATAAAAGGAGGAACAATGACAAAACCAGGATTCTTACGTTGTACGATTCTTGGAACCGGGGCGGGTAAAACAATAAAAGGGATGGCGACTGCGGCTTTTGAAGCACAAAAAATTCAGCCTACAGTTAAACTACCTGCTGATTTTGAATCTTTTTGGACCAATGCGATCACTGATGCCCGGAAGATACCTTTAGATCCAATAATGACAGAGATACCTGAGCAATCTAACGAAAAAATCAAGGTTTATGCCATTAATTTTCAGAATAATATGAAGGTTGGACGCTTATATGGCGTACTTACTGTACCTAATAAGGAGGGGAAGTTTCCCGCGGTTTTATTAGTTCCTGGAGCTGGTATTAGACCATATAATGCAAATAAGGATTTTGAAAATGAAGATATTATAACCTTAAACATGGGTATTCATGGTATCCCAGTTGATTTACCCAAGGAACTATACAGCAGTTTGGCTAAAGCCTCGCTTTTTGAATACCCTTTCATGAATTTAAATAGTAAAGATCATTACTATTATAAAAGAGTGTATGTTGGCTGTGTTAAGGCAGTTGATTTTATCTTTGGATTGGATAAATTCAACGGTCAGGATGTGGCTGTAAGCGGAGGTAGTCAAGGAGGAGCACTTGCCATAGTTACGGCTGCACTCGATCCTAGAATTAAATATTTGAGAAGTAATTATCCAGCTTTATGCGACTTGACAGGATATTTACACCAAAGGGCAGGAGGCTGGCCTCATATCCTAAATCAGCAAAATGCCCCACGTTATCAAGCTGAAAAATATATCGAAAATCTCGCATATTATGATGTGGTTAATTTCGCGAGATTCGTAAAGGTTCCTGGTTTCTATACTTGGGGATATAATGATGAAACTTGTCCACCGACTTCCTATTATTCCGCTTTCAATATGATCACTGCTCCAAAGGAATTATTGGTGAAAAAAGAAACCGGTCATAATACCCTGCCAGAACAGCATCAGGCACAGGTCAAATGGTTAGCCGAAAGGTTGAACAAGAAGAACTAATGAATTTAAGAGGTCTTTAATTGGTTTTCAAAACTAAGAAAGACCTCTTTTACCAATTGGATCAATTCCTGTTTTTCGTTCTCTTGAATAGGAAGTTCATTCAAATGCCTTCTGAAATCCTGCCAATTTTCCATACCTTTTTCTCCATCTCCCATAAAAAATGATAAAGACTGATCAATCCCTCTTTTTTCAAGCATTTTTGCAATATAGGGACCACCCAAAGCAGATCCTTCTAATACATATATAGCGCTTAATGCCTCTTTTAAAGAGGAAATGTCTGGATGTTTTAAGGGACTTATTGCTGGAGCTTCCGACCCCATACTCATTAAATCATCGATAATTTTACGGGACCTTTGGTAGTTGGGTTTGTGGGGATAATTTCCTTCCTCCAAATATGGAAGACTAGCGTCTTCTATGGATTTGTAAAAACGGTAAAAATCCAATAAAAGCATTTTATATGCATCCAGATTATTTACATTTTTTATCCGTTGTATGACGGTTTTCTCCACTTGTTGATGGATAGCAAGGGTTTCTTTTTTAAGAATATCGGCAAAATTATTCATGGAATGTTTTATCAATCGTATAATCAGGGAAAAATATTACTATTTCGGTTCCTACTCCTAAGTTACTTTCAATGGAAATTTTTAGGTTCAGTTTATCGACTATCCTTTTTACAATGGCCATTCCGACTCCCGATCCTTCAAAGCCAGCAGAATTGGACATGCGTTTAAAAATTTCATACACTGTTTCCAACTCGCTTTTCTTGATACCGATTCCATTGTCTATTACTTTATAGTTCACTCCATTGTCTAATTGCTCGGATGAAATGGAAACTGTTGGGTTTTTGCTCTTGGAAGAATATTTAATGGCATTACCTATGATATTGACAAATAACTGGTAAACCAGCGTCTTTTCTCCATAAACAGGCAATAATTCGCCAAAAGACACATTTAACCCCCCAGAGCTATACCGCTCTCTGGCAATTTCTACAATTTCTTTAATGAATTTATCGGTACTAATTAATACAGGTTGATAATCAAATACACTGGCTTTTGAAAAGCTGTGGATCTTATCGAGCATATTAACGATATTATTAACGCCATCCAAGATATTCTGTGTCATTTTTTTCTTTAAACCGTCTGGTACGGAATCTCTAACACTCAAGAATTCTCCCGAAAGCTTAATGGCAGTAAGCGGATTTTTCAAATCATGGCTAATGGTATAGGCATAGGTATCCAACGCATTATTCATCTCTATCAACTGCTCATTGAGGGCAGCAATTCGTGAAGCCTTCTTTAACATTCCCTGTTGAAGTACGTCCTTGATTCGTTGAAGAAACAGCACTTCTCTTTGGGTCCATTTTATGGCTGATCCTTTCACTTCCTCCATATACAATTGAAAAGAAGTTCGTGGAGAAGGCTTTAACACCTGGTCGGCTTCATCCAATACAAAATCCTTTTCCGGTTTTCCTGCCCATTTTTTTATCACTGGTGTTTCCTTTCGGAACCAGATCAATGTAAACCCTAATGGGCCTTCAATTGGCAGAAAGGCTATTCCTGGAAAATCTTCAAAAAACAGACTGGAATCCATATTGGAATATTTATCATGAAGATTGCTCAAATAAATATCCTTAAGTTCCGATTTCACAGAAGAGATAAAATTAGAGATCGATGATTTCCCAGGTGTTTCTCCAAAGGTCATTATTTCGTCCCCTTGAATAATAGCTATTCCATCACTGATCATAGCTTCCATCAGTTGGGGCATGATCGGTTCTAAGTCTCTAAAAACATTGTTTTTTAAATAAATAGCCTCTTTTATCTGACTTTCTAATTTCTGAGATTCACCCAGATAGGTGAGTTTTTCCTCATGCTCTAGATATTGAAACCTCGACGCTGCATAATGGGTTAGGGTGAAAGCTAGATTCCTTCGTTGAAGGTCTACATGTAATGGCATTTCGTTTTGACAACATACCAATCCCCAGAGCTTTCCTTTTACGATGATTGAAATACTTAGACTTGATCGAAATCCACCATTTCTTAAATATTGAAGATGGATAGGGGAAAGGGACCTGATCCCAACCCTTTGCAAATCGATTTCTTCACCAATACTGATCATATGATTAGGCGCTACATCCGTGTCTACAATAAAACGAATGTGGTTTTTGCTATATAACGCTCTTGCTTGCTGGGGGATATCGAATTCTGGATAATGAAAACCTAAGAAAGATGATAATGACTGATCCTTCAGATGCTCGGCAACCACAATGCCGCTGCTATCCTCTAAAAATTGATAGATCATCACTCTATCAAAGCCCATTAATTCTCCTAAAATATCACTGAGATCTTGCCAAAGGGAATCCTGGGATTGTGAAATCTTTTGAAGGTAGGAATTAAAAGATAAATTGAGATTTCCTTGTTTATTATGCTTAACCTCAAATTCCAAGTAAAGTAACCCATTGGTCCAGTACATGGATAAGTAAAACTCTTGATCCTCCACGACGAATTCTTGGGAGAAACGATGAGGATTCTCAGCTTGGTTCTGCTCAGAAAGTTCATCAAAAGCATGTTGGATTTTTTCAAATGGAAGGCGAAGAATTTCCTGGATGTTTTTATCTAGCCAATCCTCCTCATGAAAAACCTTATTTAAAGGCTCAATAACTTGACTATGGGTTTTGACTTTCAAATCCTTGTCGAGGATTATCAATATCCCGTAAGGTTGTATCAGTCCTAAAAGATGAATCTGTTCATCTTCACATTTATTAGAAATTTTATTCATTGAAATCAAGCTATTTTAAGATATAATTACTGGAAAAATGGATCTAAATCCATGAATTTTTATTATGGAATTAGATTTTTTTGTTAATGTGAAGTAATTATAATTTGTGATGCAATTTACCTAATTAAATATAGAAAACAGCTTAATAATTGTTTTATTTTATTTCTTCCATTACAACGCTGTTTAAATGATTTTATATAGAATTATTTAATATTTTAATAATGCAAATATAAATTAGTGTGCCTTGCAATTCGCTGATTAAAAAACCAATTTTAGGTTGAATTATTTTAAAATCAAATTGTTATGCTCCATAATGATCTTTTGAAGCTCCGAAGATTACTTGAGGATATATTAAAAGTCCTACTTAGAACCATGAGTCTCTATGAAAATCGCTTAATTTCCTCCGAAGTGCAGCAGGTAAACCCAGAAATCTCACAGCCTATGCAAGTAGAATTATTGGGTACCCAGGAAGTTCTGAAACTGTTAAATATCAGTGAGAGCACTTATTATCGATTGGTAAAGAACGGTTCCCTTATCCCTACTAAAATTGGAAGCCGCCATTATTATAGGAAGAATGATTTGGATGCCATATTTGAGTTATTCCGCAGAAAAAAATGAGTACAAAAAAAAAGAGTGCATTTGCACTCTTTTTTCTTATTTCTCGATTTCTTTCAAGCTGGACATTTTTTTGTATTCCAAAAATCCTTTAATGTCTTCGAAATGTTCCCTAACACGTTTATTTCCAAATTCAAATACTTTTTTTGCCAAACCATCCAAGAAATCACGATCATGGGAAACTAGAATCAAGGTGCCATCAAAATCCTGAAGAGCATCCTTGATGATATCCTTGGTTTTCATATCCAAATGATTGGTAGGCTCATCCAGAATCAACACATTAACAGGTTCCAACAATAATTTGATCATAGCTAAACGGGTCTTTTCTCCTCCTGATAGTACCTTTACCTTTTTGGTGGTATCATCTCCGCTGAACATAAAAGCACCCAGTAGGTCCTTTATTTTTACCCTTACATCACCAACTGCAATCTGATCAATCGTTTCGAATACGGTCAGCTCTTCATCCAGTAAGGAGGCCTGATTTTGGGCGAAATAACCAATTTTTGCATTATGGCCAACTTTTAAACTCCCTTCAAAATCAATTTCTCCCATGATTGCTTTAATCATGGTTGATTTTCCTTCTCCATTTTTACCTACAAAAGCTACTTTTTCACCTCTTTCGATCACCAAATTTGCTTTTTCAAAAACTAAATGATCACCATAGGATTTCGTTAGGTCTTCTACCATTACAGGATAAGTTCCTGATCTTGGGGAAGGAGGGAATTTCAATCGCAATGCGGAAGTGTCGACCTCATCAATTTGTATGATCTCCAGTTTTTCCAGCATTTTCACGCGTGATTGAACCTGTAAGGTTTTAGAGTAAGTACCTTTAAAGCGGTCTATGAATTCTTGATTATCGGCTATAAATCGCTGCTGCTCTTCATACGCTTTGATCTGGTGTTGCCTACGCTCTTTACGTAACTCAAGGTAATGGCTGTATTTAGCCTTATAATCGTAGATTTTACCCATAGTTACCTCGATTGTTCTATTGGTGATATTATCAACAAAAGCACGGTCGTGGGAAATCACCATAACTGCTTTAGCCTGTGTTACCAGAAAATCTTCGAGCCATTGGATACTTTCGATATCCATATGGTTGGTAGGCTCATCGAGTAGGATAAGGTCTGGTTTCTTTAGGAGTATTTTTGCCAGTTCGATACGCATTCTCCATCCTCCAGAAAATTCAGAAGTTTGACGGTTGAAATCCGATCTTTCAAATCCAAGGCCTTTTAATACCTTTTCAATTTCAGCATCATAATTCGTTTCCTCCAAGGAATAGAATTTTTCACTCAATTCGGAAACCCGCTCGATCAATTTCATGTAATCGTCCGATTCATAGTCCGTCCGTACATTCAATTGTTCGTTAAGTTCAATTAATTCCTTCTCCATGCTGTTCTGTTCATCAAAAGCTTTAGCTGTTTCTTCAAAAACAGTTAAGCCGTCCTGAGTCAGTAAATGTTGCGGAAGGTAAGCAATAACAGCATCTTTGGGTCCTGTGACATTTCCTGTTGTAGGTTTTCCGACTCCAGCAATAATTTTTAATAAAGTAGATTTTCCAGCGCCATTTTTACCCATTAAGGCAATTTTATCATTTTCATTGATAGAGAATGAAACGTCTGAAAATAAAGTGGTTCCTCCAAAGGAAACGGATATATTATTTACATTAATCACTTGTAGGCAATTTTAATAAGTTGCAAAGATAATGTAACTTTATTAACCTAATAAATTATCATGAAAATAAACCTATTCATTTTTTCCATTCTCTTTTTGAGTTCAGGCTTTGTATTTGGCCAATTAAAATACGCAAATGACAAGATCAAAACTGGCGCTGACCAAACAGAACTTTATATTCCTCAATTAAAAGGTAAAAGGGTTGCTCTGATTGCCAATCAAACGAGCATTATTGGTAAGTCCCATTTATTGGATAGCCTTGTTAAAAGAGGGATAAATGTGGTAAAAGTATTTGGCCCGGAACACGGTTTTAGAGGGAATGCCAGTAATGGTACCGAGGTTGGGGATGAAGTTGATAAGGGAACTGGGGTAAAGATCATTTCTTTATATGGCGCCAAAAAGAAACCATCTAAGGAAGATTTAGCTGATGTGGATGTCTTGATCTATGATATTCAGGACGTAGGATGTAGGTTTTATACCAATATTAATATTTTGAGGGATGTGATGGAATCTGCAGCACAATATGGAAAGGAAATGCTGATTCTTGATCGTCCAAATCCTAATGCCTATTTTGTTGATGGCCCCATTCTGGACATGAAAAACAAATCGGGAATAGGCCAATTTCCTATTCCAATTGTCCATGGATTAACAGTTGCGGAGTTTGCCCAGATGGCAAATGGGGAAGGTTGGCTGGAAAACAACTTGAAGGTAAAATTAAGGGTCATTAAAAATGCAAACTACAAACATGATATGTTGTATAAACTGCCTATCTATCCATCTCCGAATCTAAATACCCCAGAAAGTATCTTATTATATCCTAGCACCTGTCTTTTTGAAGGGGTTTCACTCAATCATGGTCGGGGAACAGATTATGCTTTTACGGTAGTGGGCGGACCAATGTATAAAGGGATTTATAACTTCAATTATACACCGGTTTCTATGCCTGGTCGAGCGGAAGACCCCTTGTACCAAGATCAAGTTTGTTATGGCTTGGACCTACGCCAAACAGACCTGGAAGAATTGGTGAAATCGAAAAAAATTAACTTGAAATGGATGATGGAACTCTATGCAAAACATCCCAACAAGGCACGATTCTTCGACCGATCCATTCATCGTCAAATTGGAAATATCGATTATTTGGCTGGTGTATCTGAATTTAAGGAGCAGATTAAAGCAGGTTTATCTGAAGAAGAGATTAGAAAGAGCTGGGAACCTGGGCTTTCCGCTTACAAGAAAATGCGTAAGAAATATCTTTTGTACAAATAAAGAAATATAGCTTTTACTAATAAAGAGCTACAAAAAATAAATAGCATGAAATATTAAGTGTTTTTTTTTGAAAGTAGAAGTATGGTGAATTTAATTTTTCCATACTTTTATTTTTTAATCACACGTTTTTATGATGCATAGCATGCTCCCAATGGTATTGGTCATGGTATTATTGATTGTAATACTGACTATTTGGGCTAACAAATTGAAGATCGCCTATCCGATATTATTGGTGGTCGCCGGACTTTTGACCTATTTTATCCCAGGTCTTCCAGTTATCAAAATCGATCCCGACCTCATATTTTTCATCTTTCTACCACCCTTATTATTTGAGGCTGCATGGACAATCTCTTTTAAGGAAATGAAAAAATGGTGGCGGATTATTGGAAGTTTCGCTTTTCTGGTGGTTTTCTTTTCTGCCTTGTTGGTGGCATTGGTTTCCAATCAGATGATCCCGGGATTCTCCATTGCCTTAGGATTTGTGCTAGGAGGGATAGTATCACCTCCAGATGCTGTAAGCACTGGGGCAATTACCAAATTTGTGAAAATACCTAAATCCACGTCGACAATTCTAGAAGGAGAAAGCTTATTGAATGACGCTTCCTCCTTAATCATCTTTCGATTTGCTTTGGTTGCCGTTGGAACCGGCCAATTTATTATACAAGAAGCGGCTGTTGACTTCCTATGGATGTTGTTTGGTGGTGTAGGGATAGGTATTCTGATCGCTTTGGTTTTTATGTGGATCCATAAATATTTCTCCACAGATGCCCCTTCTGATATTGCGCTGACTTTAATAGAACCTTATTTCATGTATTGGGTGGCAGAGCAATTCCATTGTTCCGGCGTGTTAGCTGTTGTTTCTGGGGGGTTATTTTTGTCTGCTAGACGGATGAGCTACTTAGCAAGTACAAGTAGGGTTAAAGGATATTCTGTATGGGAGAGTTTTACATTTATCTTGAACGGAATGGTGTTCTTGCTGATCGGATTAGAACTTCCGGAAATCGTTGCAGCTATTAAGTCTCATGGAATTCCTATTGGTACAGCTATGGGCTATGGGGTGATCGTTACTGTGGTGCTGATCCTTGCCAGAATTTTGAGCTCGTATGCTGCTATGTTTGCCACAGTTATTTTTAGACCAGCGGTTGCACACCAGAACCAATTCAGTAGAAGGCGCTGGTATTTGCCTATCATGTTAGGATGGACCGGTATGCGTGGGGTGGTATCCTTGGCAGCAGCCTTAGCCATCCCCTTAACATTGCCTTCGGGTGAACCTTTTCCCTATAGAAACCTCATCTTGTTCATTACCTTCGTGGTGATATTATTGACCCTTGTGGTACAAGGGCTTACCCTGCCTTATTTTATTAAAAGATTTAAAATATTTGAGGGACTTGAAGATGAGGAGCAGATAGCGCAAAATACCCGGTTGAAAATGAAAGTTGGTCTGAGAAAGCATGTCTACCAACATGTTAAATCCAAATATGAAACCGAATATGCAGGCCATGCGGGTATGGAAAAGATATTGAAGCACTGGGAGGATCAGTCCAAAGTACAAGAAACCAATTGGATGGATGACATCAGTAAAAACATGCTGTTTGAGATTTTTCAAGTGCAACGAGAATACCTCGCAGAATTAAATAAAAGTGAAGAGTTTGATGAAGAGTTGATCAGGCATCAGATCTATCAAATCGATCTGGAAGAGGAAAGGTTGAAAGCTGTTTAGGATTATAATTTAACGATTTTTTAATAAACAATTTTAAAGCTTTTCCTCAAATAAGCATAAATTACCTTGCATTTAAAAGCATGGAATATTATATTTGTTATCGTTAACAGGATTAACAATAACCCAATATAAACTATTCCATGTCAAAAACCTATTTCTACAATGGAGCAATAATTCTATCTGATTCCCAAATTTCTAATGGTTATGTATTGGTTGATGGAACTAAGATTTTAGATTTTGGTCATGGTGAAATAGCAGTTGAATCAGATACCGTCAAGATAAATTTGAATGGGAGATACCTTTCTCCGGGCTTTATCGATCTTCATGTACATGGTGGAGGTGGTTTCGATTTTATGGACGCAACATTAGAGGCGTTCTTAGGCATCGCAAATACTCATGTTCAATTTGGTACTACAGCCATGTGTCCAACCAGCCTTACTGCAGAATTATCTGGTATTTATGCAGTGTTGGACTGTTACGAAGAAGCATTAAAAATGAATGATACAGGAGCAGCATTTCTTGGGATACACCTAGAAGGACCATATCTAGCTTTAAGTCAAAGAGGAGCCCAAGACCCTATATATATCCGTGACCCGGAACCATCAGAATATATGGGTATTCTTTCATATTCTCCCCATATCATCCGTTGGAGTGCAGCACCCGAACTCCCCGGAGCATTAAAATTTGCAGATTATTTAACAGAAAATGGTGTTTTGCCTTCTCTTGCTCATACCGATGCGATTTATGAAGAGGTCCTCGAAGGATTTAACCATGGATTCTCATTAGCTACCCATTTTTATTCTGCGATGTCCGGAATAACCCGAAAAAATGCGCAACGTTTCGCCGGTACCATAGAAGCGGGATATCTAATCGATGACATGGATGTGGAAATCATTGGAGATGGAATCCATGTTCCACCACCATTATTAAAACTTATTTATAAGATAAAAGGCCCAGACAGGATCGCCTTGGTAACTGACGCAATGCGTGCAGCAGCTATGCCAGAGGGACAAAGTATACTAGGTCGGGCATCAGATGGATTACCTGTGATCGTGGAGGATGGTGTAGCAAAATTAATGGACAGATCAGCGTTTGCAGGAAGTGTGGCAACAGCCGATCAATTGATCAGAAATTATGTGCGATTGGGAGAGGTACCTTTAGTAGAAGCCATTAAAATGATGTCTCAAACACCAGCACGTATATTGAATATAAATCATCGTAAAGGAAAAATTGAAAAAGGCTATGATGCTGATCTGGTAATTCTAAATGAGGATTTGTTCGCAGAATTGACCATGGTTATGGGGGATATCAAATTTCAAAAATATAGTTAAGCAGGCATGAGTGAAAAGAAAAATTTACAAGGAGTAAAGGAGATTGCTAAACTTGCCAATGTTTCCATTGGAACAGTAGATCGGGTATTGCATAATAGACCTGGAGTTGCCAAAGCGACAAAGGAGCGTGTTCTTGCCATTCTGAATGAACATAATTATTCACCTAATCTGATCGGAAGAGCCCTTTCAAAACGTAAATTGATCACTTTGGCAGTTATGGTTCCTAAAAGTTCAGAAGAATCGGCTTTTTGGGATGCTCCTTTGAAAGGCATTCAACGTGCGGTCTCTGAATTAGAAATTTACCAAGTTAAATTGGAGTTATTTTTATTTGATCAGAATGACCGTTTGAGTTTTATAGAAAAAATTGAAGAGCTTAAAAAAGCAAAAGTAGATGGTTTAGTCTTGGCTCCAACTTTCCTAAAAGAATCGAAACAAGTATGTCTATACTGTGACGAAGAAAATATTCCCTATAATTTTATAAATTCCAATCTCGAAGGATGTAATAATCTAGCATATTATGGGCCAAATCTATTTCAGAGTGGAACACTAGCGGCTAGGTTAATTAGTTTATTAAATAAGCCAAATGAGGAGTTTTTAATAGTCCATGTTTCCAAAGAACTAGAAGAAGATCATCATATTCTTATTAAAGAAGAAGGAGTAAGATCATTTTTCAAGGAACATAATATTGAACAAAATATGAAGCATCTAATTATATTAGGTACAGACTACAGCTATGTATCCAATAAATTAGAAACATACCTAAAATCATCTAACCCTAAAAGCATATTGGTTAGTAATTCACGAGTATCTACTATTGCAAGGTTTTTTGAGGAAAAGCAAATTTCAGGAATTAGATTAATTGGATTTGATTTTCTGCCAGAGAATGTGGAATACCTTCAGAAATCCACTATAGATTTTCTGATCTGTCATAAACCTCTCGAACAAGGCTATCAATCGATCATGTCTCTATTTGCTCAAGTTAATACCCAGAAAACACCACCTAAAATCAATTATTCTCCTCTGGATGTAATCTGCAAGGAAAATTACCACTATTACCAAAACTAAATCTTTATGAAGAACTTAATAATCCTCGTATTTACTTTTTTGAATGTTTTATTCATAAATGTCTCTGCCCAATCAAAGAACAGTGATTTTAAGGTTAAAGGCTTTCATTTGGACCTAAGGGTTCAAGTGATGAAAATACCGGCATTAAAATCATTTGCAAAGCAATTGAAGGATGGGGGTATGAATACATTAATTATGGAATGGGAGGCTACTTATCCATTCAAAAACCATCCTTTGATCCCTAATCAATTCGCATATACTAGGGAGGAAGTTATTGATTTCGTGAATTATTGTGAAAACTTAGGAATTGATGTGATTCCACTTCAACAAAGTTTTGGTCATGTGGAGTATATCTTACGTCATTATCGATATAAGGAACTCCGTGAGGATCAAAAGGATTATTCGCAGATAAATCCACTTAAAGAAGACCTGGCGAAAGAATTGTTTAGAGATCTATTCAATGATTTGATCAGTACACATCAATCAGAATATATCCATATTGGTGGAGATGAAACTTACTTACTTGGACATTCTAAGGAATCGCAAAAGAAAGTTGCAGAATTTGGTAAGGGAAGGCTTTATGGCGATTATATAAAACTTCTTTGTGAATTGGTCGTAAGTTTGGGCAAAAGACCTGTACTATGGGCAGATATTGCCATGAAATATCCCGACGCACTTAAAGGTTTACCAAAAGAAACAATCTTTGTGGATTGGAATTATGGTTGGGACATCAATATGTTCGGCAAACATAGTAATCTTTTGCAGTCTGGGTTTGAGATTTGGGGGGCTCCATCTTTAAGGTCACATCCTGATAATTATTATATCACCCAATGGGAAAAACACCTCAGAAATATCCGCGAATTTATTCCCTTGGCACGTGGTTTTGGATATCAAGGCATGGTCATCACATCTTGGTCAACATCCGGGTTGTATTCCAGTTTATGGGAATCCCCAAAAGATTTAGTTGAACTGTATCCTATTCGTCGCGTTTACCCATTATCTGGATTCAACCTCTTGATTTCAGCCTACTTTGAAGCGATGAAAAGTGATAGGCCATTACAGGTAGACAACTTTGTTTTAGACTATGCCAAAAGGCAATATGGATTCAATGACCAAGAATCAAAACGATTCTGGAAAGCTCTTCAGGCCAATCCTTATGAAATAAATCAAGGTGTAGTTGGATCCTCCGATTTGACCATTCAAACTATAAAAGATAGTGCAGAATGGGTCCTGAGGGAATTGCAGGAATTAAACCCTAAAAACAATAAAACAGAATATGCTCATTACCCCTTAATGGCAGAAATCCGAGCCCAATACCTTGGTTATATGCTAATTGAACAGCAATTGAACCTAGCTGATTTTGATTCCGCAAAGCTACCTGCCATAATACAAGAATTAAAAGGAATTTTGGATAATAACCTGGATGAGCGTTTTGAAAAACTGAATGGTGACTTTATTTATACTCGTGAAATTCAGGATGAACATGATCTTAGAAATAGGAAAGTACGCCTCTTGTACGAGCGATTAACAAGAATGGGAAAAAGCGATTAAAACCTTGGGTCATGAAGAATTATCAGGAAGTTTCAGTTCAATCCTTGACAACAGGACAGAAAAGAATGTCGGTATTGATCATTGCAATCATGTTTTTTGTTTTTGGTTTTGTAACCTGGATAAATGCCATTCTGATTCCCTATTTCAAATTAGCGTTTGAATTAAATCATTTTGAATCCTATCTAGTTGCATTTGCATTTTACATTGCCTATCTCGTGATGTCTTTACCTGCTGGATACTTCTTAAATAGATTTGGTTTTAAAACTGGGATGATGCTGGGTTTTTTTGTGATGTCAGTTGGCGCCTTCTTATTTATTCCAGCTGGTGCCGTCAGATCATACCCTTTATTCCTTCTTGGATTATTCACTTTAGGTATTGGTCTTTCAGTCCTACAAACAGCTGCGAATCCTTATGTGACGATATTGGGAGATAAAGAGCGAGCCGCCCAACGATTTAGTATCATGGGGATCTGTAATAAAATGGCTGGCATTATTGCTCCATTATTGTTCGCGGCTATTATTCTTAAGCCGGAAGATAAAGAATACTTTGAATCAATACTGACCTTATCTCCCCAGGAAAAAAATCTTGCTCTAAATGGATTGACACAAAGGGTCATTGTTCCGTATGGGATTGTGGGCGTCGTGTTAATCGGATTGGGTTTATTGATCAAATTCTCGCCATTACCTGAAATAAATACTTCAGAGGATGGGAAATCTGATCTATCTGATGCTAAAGTAAAGCCCAATATCTTCGCTTTTCCTCATTTGGTTTTAGGAAGTGTTGCTATATTTTTTCACGTTGGTTCCCAAGTAATTGCGGTAGATAGTATCATTAATTATGCTCAACATCATGGCTTAAGCTTCTATGATGCCAAAACTTTTCCTTCATATACGCTTACTGCTACGATTATAGGGTATTTATTGGGGATCTTTTTGATCCCGAAATACATCAGCCAATTATCGGCCTTGAAATTCTGCACCTGCTTTGGTCTGATATTATCTACAGGGATTTTATTCTTTAACGGGGAGATTAATCTTTTGGGTTATCACACGGATGTTTCCGTCTGGTTCTTGGTTTTATTAGGTTTCGCCAATTCGATGATTTGGGCTGGGGTATGGCCATTAGCCTTATCAGATTTGGGTAAATATCTTAAAATTGGCGCTTCTTTATTGGTAATGGCCCTGTGTGGAAATGCTATCCTACCGATGCTGTATGGGTATTTTGCTGATTATATGGGTCTGCGGGAAGCCTATTGGGTATTAATACCATGTTACGCATATCTCATTTATTATGCTTTTCACGGATATAAACTCAGAAACTGGAAAACTTAATATTTATCCCTGTCGCTCGACTCCCGAAGGATAAGTTCGGTTTTTATTAAAATTTCTTGGTAATCGGTGTGTTCGAAATCAGGGTCTTCAATTTGCTGGATAAGAAGTTTCGATGCTACTTTGCCCATGGAATAAGCATTATCGTCTATACTGGATAATTGGGGGTCAACAACCTTGGAAATAGGGTAATTACTAAAACCTATAATCGCGATATCCTTTGGGATTTGAAATCCCAATTTTTTAAATACTTGTATAGCGGCTGCGGCAGTATAATCATTTGCACAAACTAATCCGTCTATTTTCATATTCGAATTAGCCAAAGATTGAGCCAACTCCAAACCCTCCTCATAACTCAAATGCTTGGCTTCCTTTATCAATTCTTCTTGTACAGTTAATCCTTGCTGAAGTAATGCATCTTTATATCCTTGTAAACGAGATTGGAAAATGCCTACCGATTGGTCTCCAGAAATATGTGCAATCTGCTTACAGCCCATTTGAATTAGATGTTCAGTTGCCTTAAAGGATGCTTCATGATCATTGATCATCACCTTGTTGGTTTTTAAACCTGTTGCATTTCTGTCATATACCACCAAGGGGATATTGGCTTTTTTTAACTTTTTGAGATGTTCATAGCGATGTGTTTCTAAACCAGGACAAATTATTAATCCGGCAGCCAAAGAACTCTCCAGCATTTGCACAATCTCCTTTTCTTTTTTGTAATTATCCTGGGATTGAAAAATGGTTATTTGATAGCCGTTTTTATAAGCATAGTCTTCAATTCCACTAATTACTTTGGAATGAAAATCAATATCAATTCTTGGGCAAATCACCCCGATGGACTTTGTTTTTTTACTCCGGAAACTGGAAGCTATGGGGTCGATTGAAAAACCTAATTCCTTAACTTTTTCATTCACCATTTTTTTAGTAGCCTCACTGATCGCGGGATGATTCGATAAAACGCGGGAAACGGTTGAAGTCGAAACGTTCAATGCTTTTGCTATATCTTTTATGGTAATCCTTGGGGAATCTGCCTGTTTCATCCTTAAAAATTTATGGAACCTAATTTAATGTAATTTTTCTGTTATTCAAATTTATGAATCATATAATTTAATGCAATTGATTGCATTAAATTATATGTATAATTAATTTATAACCATAAAATAACGCAATGTGATATTTATTTTAATGCAAACATTTGCATAAATTATCTTAAAATCATAACTTGCTTACATAAACAAACAGATTGTAAACCTTTAATCTGAAATTATGATGATAACCACCCACCGATTTATGATTAAATTGGAAAGTCGAGTAGTTAGCAAAATACTCTTTCTCTTAGGATTGATTTTGTTAGCCTTCTTTACTGCCCAGGCGCAGACCAAAACTATTACAGGATATGTCAAGGATAGCAATAATGCTGGTTTGGCCGGAGTAACCGTCCAAGTCGCAGGCAGCTCTAAAGCAACAAGTACAAATGATCAAGGCTATTTTGAAATGACCAATATTTCTGTTGGTCAAGAATTGATATTCAGCTTTCAAGGATTTACCGAAAAACGTGTTACTGTCCAAAACCAAACTATTCTTCAAGTCACTTTAGAATTCAGTTCTACAGTCATAGAAGAAACAGTTGTAGTAGGGTATGGTCGCCAAAAGAAAAGAAACCTGACTGGATCAATTGTTTCGGTCGGTTCCAATGAGATTGAAAAAACCAGTTTACAAGATCCTATTTCCATTCTTCAAGGTCGTGCTGCCGGTGTTCAGATATCTTCAAACTCCGGTGCACCAGGTTCAGAAATGATGATTCGTGTGAGAGGAAATTCTTCTTTGAACTCAGGCAATAATCCATTGTTTGTCGTTGATGGCATTCCAATTGAGTCAAATTCTATCTCCTCCTTAAATGGTACAGAAAACTTTGGCCTCAATCCTTTGGCAGATATCAACCCAAATGATATTGCATCCATAGAGATATTAAAAGATGCAGCTTCCACAGCTATTTATGGTTCTAGGGCTGCAAATGGGGTTGTTATGATCACGACTAAGCGAGGTGCTGAAGGGAAACCTGAAGTCCTTGTCAATGCTACTACGGGCATTAGTAATCTCACCCGTAATTTAAGCGTGCTTAATGCTGCCCAATATAGAGAAGCTGTCTTGGATTCTTACTTTGCCCTACCAAATCCAGAAGAACCGTATTATACCATAATTGATTCTTTAAACCCAATGAACAATGGTGATGTAGATTGGCAGGATGAATTGATGCGTACAGCGAAGCAATATAAAATTGATGTTGCAGTAAGAGGTGGTACCAAAGCGGCAAAATATGCTTGGAGCACATCCTATTTAGATCAAGATGGGATAATTCTAAATTCGAATTACAAAAGGTTTACTTCCAGATTGAATGTTGATTTTGATCTAACGGATTACCTTAGAATAGGCCAAAGTATTTCTTATACCAATGGGGTGAACAATCGGACCAATGCTGCAGGAACGGGGAATTTAAGTATCATTCGAAGTTTATTGGTTAGACCTCCAAACATGTCCATGTACTTACCAGACGGTTCCTTGAATGGTTATATGATCGGTATGCGCAATCCAGTTGGAATGGCATTATATGCCACTAACCTCAATAAAAGTAATCGTATAATAGGAAGTCAATATGTAGAGGCTGATATATTTAAAGACCTGAAATTCAGATCAAATTTTAACTTGGATTATATATCCATGAAAGAGGAAGAATTTATGCCTTCGATATTAGATTATCGTGAGGGATATAATACAGGAGGGGTAAGAAATATTGGTAATCTCACTTGGGGAAATGAAAGTTATTTCACCTACCAAAAGAGTTTGGAGAATGTACATAATTTTGGAGGGGTTTTGGGTATGAGTTTCCAGAAGTGGCGATTTGATCGGACGGGACTTGATGGAATGTTCTTTCCAAGTGATGATATCAGAACGCTGAATGCCGCATCGGTCATTTCTAACCAAGGAGTGAATGTGGCTTCCGAACACGCCATGTTATCCTATTTTGGACGTGCTACCTATGATTATAGAGGTAAATACCTTCTAGAATTCAATCTACGAGCAGATGGATCATCCCGATTTGGTAGAGATAATCAATTTGGATTTTTTCCATCTGCCTCAGCCGGGTGGAGATTTAAGGATGAAGAAATGCTTAAAGATGCCAGTTGGTTAAGTGATGGTAAATTGAGGTTTAGTTTAGGAAGTACTGGTAATGAAGCGATTGGAGATTACACTTCACAGGGTGAATTTACCTTAGGAACGAATTACCTTGATTTTTCAGGAGCATCGCCTACTGTTATGCCAAATGCGAGTTTGAGTTGGGAGACAACGACACAGTATAACCTTGGTCTGGAATTGGGCTTTTGGAACAATCGGGTTTTATTTACGACAGAAGCGTATTTAAAGCAAACACGTGATTTATTATATAATGTACCAATTCCAAATACTACAGGTTTCGAGTTTATTACTCAGAACATTGGAAATATTGAAAACAAAGGCTTAGAGTTTAGCTTACAAACTAAAAACTTACAAGGTGCATTCACCTGGAATACAGGTCTTAATATAAGTTTGAACCGGAATAAAGTAGCATCTTTGCCAGAAAACTTATTGACGAATGGGTATATCCAAAATGGGACATATCATATTTTACAAGAAGGACTGCCAATCGGTGTATTTTATGGATGGCGTTTTATGGGTGTATATGCGCGTGATGAAGATAATGTAAACAAAGTTACTCATGGTGCTAGCGGACCTGTTTTTGTGGGCGGTGATCCCATTTGGAAGGATTTAAATGGAGATAATATCATCAATCAGGATGACCGTGAAATTATTGGTTATGCTGAACCAAAATTCTTTGGTGGTATTTCTAACGATTTTAGTTATAAAAATTTCCATCTCAATGTATTCCTTCAGTATTCCGTTGGAAATGAAATATATAGTGAATTGAACCATCAAAGAAACTCTGTTGTACGGTACAATAATCTTTCTACAGATGCACTTGACAGGTGGCGAGAGCAGGGAGATATCACTAATTTTCCAAGATTGATTAGGGACGATCCAAAGCAATCAGATTCACGTGTTCAAAGTAGGTGGGTAGAAGATGGTTCTTACATCAAGTTGAAAAATGTAAACCTACGTTATAGTCTCAAACCCGAATGGACCCAAAAAATTGGACTCAGAAAGGTTGACGCCTTTATTAATGCCAATAATTTAATCACTTGGACCAAATATACTGGTTTTGATCCTGATGTAAATTCGTATTCCGGACTTCGGGTGGGCCTGGATGAGGGGTCTTACCCGCAGAGCCGTACGTTTATGTTTGGTTTAACATTTGGACTTTAATTTGAATTATCATGAAACTATCATTTAAATATATCATAGCCGCCTTTGTTTTGAGTGCTTCTAATACTTCTTGTTCAAGTTTTTTGGATAAAGAACCTATCAGTAATTTTTCGGGACAAGGTTTTTATAAAAAACCTGCCGATGCACAGGCCGGAGTGAATGGCATTTATAATTCTTTACAATCTGTTTTTCGTATAAACTTTGCTTATTGGGGTGAAGGTAGGGCAGATAATGTAACTACAAGACATTCAGGAGATCCATTTGCCTTACAGCAAAACAATCTTACACCAATCATTAATTCTGCACGTTGGGATAATTTTTACACCTTGATTTCACGGGCTAATTATGCCATTAAATATATCCCTACGGTTTTTGAATCCGAAGATAGTGCATTAAGAAATCAATTATTGGGACAGGCTAGAGGACTCAGGGGATTGGCCTTCTTTTATTTAACCCGGATATGGGGTGATGTCCCCATCATTTTGGAACCATACGAAAGTATAGATCAGAATTTGTTCGTGGAAAGAAATAGTCAGGCCGATGTTCTAAAACAGGCTGAAGAAGATTTATTGTTTGCAGCGTCCAATTGTGCAGACAATTACACGGGGGATAGAAATAGAGTGTTTTTAACAAAAGGTGCTGCATATGCATTTCTTACCCAACTTGCCATGTGGGAAAAACAGTATGATAAAGCAGTAGGATATGCCGACAAAGTACTAGACGATAGCCAATTCAGTTTAGTTTCCATAAGTGATTGGAATAGTATTTTCAATAAGGGAGCAAGCTCAGAAAGTATATTTGAAGTGGGTTATAATGAGGTTCAGACAAATTCTTTAAGAGTTTTATATGCTTTAGGTTCGGACTCTGATTATGTTCCAAGTTCAAAATTTATAGCTTCTTTTGAAGAAGGGGATTTAAGGAAAAATCTAATCTATGATGTGAAAGAAGTTCAACCGCGTAAAATATGGAAATTCTTTGGTGTGGGATTCAATGATGAAAGCCCTGACCCTTCAGGTAATAATATTGTTTTGACTCGATTAGCTGATATTATGCTGTTAAAAGCAGAAGCATTATCCAATCTTAACCAAACAGATGAGTCCTTAACACTCCTGAATAATATTAGAAGGAGAGCTGGATTGGCAATTATGGATTTGGAGGTGGCAAAAAATCTTTATGGTGATCTTACTTCTGCTATTTTACATGAACGATCTATTGAATTGTCCTTTGAAGGGCATCGATGGTTTGACCTCGTAAGAACAGGTAAAGCCATAAATACAATGAATCCTTTAAATGGACTATCAGACGAAAAAAATCTAGTATGGCCAATCCATGAGAATGCTTTATTAAGAAATCCGAAGCTCAATCAAAATGAATTCTACAAATAACCAATGAAAATTAATTTTATGAAAAAGTTAAAAAATACAATATCAATGGTGCTATTAGGTGTAGGATTAATTGGTATGCAATATAGCTGTGAAATACAGGAGAATTTTGAATATGTACAAGGTCCTGATAATAGTAAACTTTCAGTTGATGCGCTAACCTTTATTTCAGAAAACGAATCTTTAAGTCTTTTAAAAGAAGCGATCATTAAAGCTGGGATGGAAAGCTATTATAATGGATCGAAAGAATATACTTTTATTGCGCCTAACAACCAAGCATTTACAGCTTATCTAAAAGACAATGGTTATGCGTCTATAAATGATATTCCTTTACCGATTTTGAAGAATATGCTGAAATATCATATCGTAAATGGTACAGTAAATTTTAATGATCCAGCACTATCTGCAAGTAATAAACCAATTGCTTATAATACAGAGAATGGGCAAACGATGTTTCTTTCTCATAGTAGTACCTATGTTGGGATCATCAATGAAGGAACGAATAGCCAATGGCAGATCCGCACCTCCAATCTTGTCCCTACTAATGGAGTGATGCATGTGACCAATTTTATCACTTACTATTCGGCGCCAACAGGAGATGCAAATGCCGTAAACCCAAACCTTTTGTTAGATACCATTTTTCCTAAACACGATTCTTACATCAATGGAGGAATTGATTCGGATAAGAATTTGGGAACCACCAACCTGTTGAAAATTAAGAACGTTTCTGGAAATGGTGATTATGACCGTAAGGCAGTAATGATTTTTGATTTTAATGATTTTAAGAAAGAAGGTGTGGTTACAGATTTAAGGATGCAGTTGTCTGTTTCTTTTACACATGCCAAAGGGGTCGATCTAAATCTATTTGAAACACCTAATGCTAGTTGGACAGAGGCATCAATAAAATTTAACAATATGGTGTTTCCAAAGAGTCCAAGAATTGCCTCCATAAAAACCAGTAAGGTTAGTTTTTTCAATTTTGATATAACAGATTATTATAAAAACGTCAATCCAGAGGGTTTAAAATCATTTATGTTGGATGGACAACCTGGCTCAGATGAAACCGATGAAATTGCATCAAAAGAACATGCCACCTTATTACCACCAATGATAATCGCTACATTGGCATCTGGAGATTCAGAATTGACTTTAGAAAATATAACTGATTTTAAAATTGAAAATGGCGGTGTATATGTACTTTCCAAGGATAATTTAGAAGTTTCTGGTGCATCAGCAGGTGATATTATTTACACCATTGAGGAGGCTCCAGTATTTGGCTGGTTAATAAAAGGTGCAGAAGTATTAAAGAAAGGCAGCAAATTTTCACAATTAGATTTAGATTTGAAGAATTTATTGTTCATTCATGATGGTGAACAAAATGGCACACAAACTATAAAATTGACTGCTAGAGATCGAGCAGGTGCTATTCTGGAAAATTTGGAATTAAAAATCACAGTGGAATAAGATGAAGAAAAACCTTTTTGTAGGCTCAGCAGGAGTCGGATTGTTGTTGTTAATGATGAATTGTGGAACCCAGGCGCCAGTTGTGGAAAAGCCAAAAGAGCCTACAGATCGTGTAATTAAATTCTCCGGATTTGATTGGATCGTAAGAAACGATATGGTCAAAAAAGGTCCTGGCCCAAATTACTTTTCCAATTCGGAAGATAATGTTTGGATAGATAAAGAGGGAAAGCTGCACCTAAAAATCACGCAAAAAGATGGTAATTGGTATTGCGCGGGAATGTATTGTAAGCAACCTTTAGGTTATGGTAAATATACTTTCTATGTACATTCAGATATAACCTTATTAGACCAAAATGTTGTTTCTGGATTATTTACCTATTTAAATGATGTGGAGGAGATCGATATTGAGTTCTCGAAATGGTCAATCCCTGAAAATCAGAATGCACAATTTGCCATTCAACCCTCTGATAAAACAGGTAATAAATATCGTTTCCAGATTCCCAGTAACGCTGGTCCAACAAGACACAGTTTTGATTGGCAAGAAGATCAGATCAATTTTATCAGCCAGGTAAATTCTGATGCTGCTATTGCGCCCTATGCTGCTTGGAAATATACAGGACCGGATGTTCCAAAAGCTACAACGGAACGTATGCGCATTAACCTTTGGTTATTTAAAGGGCAGATGCCTTCCGACTTAAAAGAGCAAGAGATCGTCATCGATAGTGTTACGTTTAATAAAAATTAATGCATAAATCAACCTAACCCTTTTTAATAGAACATGGATGTAAATGAAAAAATGATGGCAGTTTTTGAAACGAAAGAAGCTGCAGGATTAGCCGCGGGTAAAGCTATTGAAATGCAGATTACGGACTTATTGAAAGTTCAGGAAGAAGTAAGGATCATTTTTGCTGCTGCACCCTCCCAAAATGAAACCTTGGATTACCTGGTCAATTCCACCAAAATCCCTTGGGAAAAGATAATCGCTTTTAACATGGATGAATATATTGGATTATCAGATGATGCGGAACAATTGTTTTCAAATTATTTAATGGGGCGCATATTTAACAAGGTCAAGGTAAAGAAACTTCATCTGATTGATCCTAAAAACTCGGTTGATAATGAAATCAAACGAATGACCAATCTTATCCATAACGCGGTTATCGATATTATTATCTTAGGGATCGGACAGAATGGGCATATCGCATTTAATGATCCTCCAGTGGCTGATTTTGAGGATTCTGCTGTTATTAAACAGGTGGAATTGGATCAGGTTTGTAGGCAGCAACAGGTGAACGACAAATGCTTTCTTACTATAGATGAGGTCCCTTCACAGGCATTGACACTCACAATTCCTACTATTATGAGTGGTAAACATTTGTTCTGTATTGTTTCGGGTCAACATAAGGCCGAGGCTGTTTATCAAACCCTTCATGGTGAGATTTCCATTAATTGGCCATCTACAATTTTAAGAACTCACCCTGACTGTAAATTTTATTTCGATAAAAACGCCTATAATTACGGTTAACCGTAAGGATTGTTTTCTACTATGCTTTATCTTCGTATTATAGCAAGTACTTAACCAATCCATTATAAATATTCCTATTTATTAGGTAATAAAAAGATCAATGTCCATCATTGGTCTTTTTTGTTTTTAGCAAGCTTCTTGTTATCTTGTTGTATTATAAACCTAAACCTAACGCTATGAACCTCAACCGCAGGGAATTTATTACAGGTACAGCTGCATTATTATCCTTGGCAGCTTTTGTTCAAGATGTTTTTGGATTGGAAAAAGCAGCTGGTAAAAAAGTGGCTTTGATTGGGACAGGCTGGTATGGAAAAAGCGATCTGTTTAGATTATTACAGGTGGCCGATGTAGAGGTGGTAGCTTTATGTGATGTGGACAAAAACCATTTGGAGGAGGCTGGAAGATTAGTCGCTGGAAAACAAAAATCCCAGAAAACACCCGCACTTTATGAAGACTATCGGAAATTATTGGCAGAGCATAAATTGGACATCGTGATCATAGGTACTCCAGATCATTGGCACGCTTTGATGGCTATAGCAGCGATAAAAAATGGTGCTCATGTTTATCTGCAAAAGCCGGTAAGTGTGGATGTGCTGGAAGGAGAAGCTGTTTTAGCGGCTGCGCGAAAGTATAAACGTAAAATACAGATCGGTACCCAGAGAAGAAGTACTGCCCATATGATCGATGCTAAGGAAAATATTATCGAAAAAGGTTTGCTAGGTAAAATTTCCCACGTCGAAATGTGCTGTTATTTTCATATGAAGAGCAATGCCAATCCTCCAGAACAACCCGTTCCGTCCTTTTTGAATTATGATTTATGGACAGGTCCAGCACCTTTAAGACCTTACGATGGCTTGCCACATGGCAGCTGGTGGCGGGCATTTATGGAATATGGTAATGGAATAACCGGGGATATGTGTGTGCACATGTTTGATACCGTGCGTTGGATGTTAAAGTTGGGTTGGCCAAAACGTATTTCGGCAACGGGTGGAATATATGTGCAAAAAGATGCAAAATCAAACATTGCAGACACCCAAACGGCCATATTTGAATATGATGATTTAAATTGTGTTTGGAACCATCGAACTTGGGGAGCTCCTGCCGATCCCGCCTATCCTTGGTCTTTTATCATTTATGGAGATAAGGGAACATTAAAAGGAAATACCATGAAATACGAATTCATACCCCATGGGAAAGGTGAGCGTATTTTAAGAGAGGTGTTGTTCGAAAGGGAAAAATTCCCAGAAGACCTTAAAGAACCCCGTATTGAATTAAATGCAGCACCTGCTACTAGAGGACAAATGATGAACCTATTGACCGCTATCGAAAAAGATCATTTACCTGTTGCCGATATCGAAGAAGGACATATATCCTCCGCATCCTGTATCCTTGCCAATATTTCCATGGAACTCAATAGACCACTTATATATGACCCAATAAAGAAAAAAATCGTAAATGATCCAGAGGCTACCAAAAAATTGAAAAGAACCTATAGAAAAGGATGGGAGCATCCGTATGATAGCTGGATAAAAGGAAAGGTCTAACGGAATTTCAGATTAATGTCTTGGATGATTTCCATCATCCTGCTTTTTAATATGGCTGGTTCTAACACCTCGATATGATCGGCAAACATCAATAACCAACGAGGAAACTCGTGTTCAATATCCCTGCAATCGAACTGCATGATAAAATGATCATCCTTCTTTTCTTCCGAAATATAGCCATAATGGTTTCTTTGCCATCTGACATGTGGTGCCATTTCTTTGCTTACTTTAATCCGAACTTTTGATCTTTCATAGGTCGTAGGTGGATTCAGGGCTATATACTCTTCCATACTTAGGTGCTCTTTGGAAAAATCAGATTCCAACAAATTAACTTCCATAACCCGGTCACTGCGGAATTGTCTATAATCCTTGCGGACTAAACAATAAGCAATAATATACCAATAGCCAATTTCATGAAGAACCCCTAAAGGTTCTATAGTTCTATCGTGGGCTTGATCATCTTTTATGCCTTGGTATAGTATTCGGAGCTGTCTTTTCTGGGCAATCGAAGTCAGGGTCGCATTTAAAAGTTGCGGAGCATGATTGGAAAAAATGGGATTATCCTGTTTTTTCATGATGATCTGCCCCTGCATATGCTCCAACATTTCTTGGTCATGTGATTTTAAAATGGCTTTTATTTTCATCATCGCAAAGCCATAATGCCTACTCGTACTATTATCAAAGAATTTCTCCGCCAATTTCTCGGTAGCCACAAAACTTAAAGCTTCTTCTTTATTGAAACTGACTGGCGGGAGGTTATAGCCATTCATGATGGAATAGCCGGTTCCAGCCTCGCCAATGATCGGGACTCCAGCTTGTTCTAAACTCTTCATATCCCGATAAATGGTTCGTAAGCTTACCTCAAATCGATCCGCCAAATCTTGCGCCTTTACGATTCTCTTGGACTGTAATTGAATTAGAATTTCAACAATACGGTCGAACCTTTTCTTTAAGTCGATGGACATAAGATGTTAAATATCACTTAATTTGAAAGTGTCCTTTAAACGAATTCCTTTTTCAGTATATTGTAGCGTACAGCATTCATGTTCAGCATCATGTTCCAGAAATAGGATGTATTCATTATCCACAATTTCTTTCCAATAATCCTGTCTTTCCTGCATGGTTACCAAAGGTCGTACATCATAGCCCATAACATAAGGAATTGGAATATGACCAACCGATGGAAGAAGATCGGCCATGTACAGAATGGTCTTATCCTTATATTTCATCTGCGGCAACATCATGGCTTCGGTATGGCCATTGGCAAATCTCATGAAGATGTCGCTGTCGTAAACAGGGTTATTTTCATCAATAAATTTCAATTGCCCACTCTCCGAGATGGGTAGGATATTTTCTTTCAAGAAGGATGCCTTTTCCCTTGGATTAGGATTGACTGCCCAATCCCAATGTTTTTCATTTGACCAAAATTCACCATTCTTAAAAGCAGGGGACAAGAGGTCTCCTTCGCGGATTATCGCACCCCCACAATGGTCGAAATGAAGATGGGTAAGAATTACATCGGTAATATCATCCCGATGGAAACCGTGTTTCTTTAGGGATCCATCCAAGGTATCATTTCCATGAAGGTAATAATGGGAAAAGAATTTATCGTCCTGTTTATCCCCAAGACCAGTATCTACCAAGGTTAATCGGCTTCCTTGTTCTATTAGGAGCAATCGAGTTGCCCAAGTACATAGGTTGTTAGCATCTGCAGGATTAGTCCTCTGCCATAAAGATTTCGGTACTACACCAAACATCGCCCCACCATCCAATTTGAAAAACCCGGTATCGATACTGTATAAATTCATCTTCTGCGTTTATTTGAATATAAATTTGCTGTTTTAAAAGCAGAATGACAAGTTTGTTTTTATTTTGGGTTACTCCCTGTAATTATTATTTTCAAGTAAGCCCCGTCATTGCGAGGAGGCACTACACATCCGTCATTGCGAGGAGGCACGACGAAGCAATCTTTGGATATGGTCGCCCCATGTCATCCTGAGCGAAGTCCTTTTGTCATCCTGAGAATTAAAAATTTGAACTAAATTTATCGGAAGGTGATGACATTTAGTAACTTAGTTCATTGACCATTCTGCAGTTTGACCGGACTATCGTATAGTGCATCTTGCCTGTCCCTGAGCTTGGTTCCATAGATTGAGGCATTGGAGTTTGGTACATCTTTTAGATTGTCCGTATGGTAGCCTGCCGTTTATTTTTCCTCTATGGGCTTAATGGTTTCACATTTTAATTGATGTGCCATGAAAATCATTCACGATCATGCTGCGGGGATCGATATCGGTTCACGCAGAATCTTCATCTCCGTCCAGGGGCAGGAGGTCGTTTCCTTCGCCACTTTTACCCGTAACTTTCGCGAAGCCCTGGACTATCTGCTCTCCCATGGTGTGGACACCGTTGCGATGGAGGCCACGGGTTCCTATTGGTTCATCCTTTACGATATCCTCCACGCCGGAGGGCTTGACGTCTGGCTGGTCGACGGCCGCCAGACCAAACAGGTCCCCGGACGGAAGACCGATGTAAAGGACTGCCAATGGATCCAGCAGCTGCACAGCTATGGACTGCTGAACCGCTGCTTTGTGGCCGAAGGGGACCAAAAGGAGATCCGCAGCTACCTGAGGCTGAGGGAGGACCTGCTGCGGAACGCCGCCATGCATGTCAACCACATGCAGAAGGCCCTGGTGGAAATGAACATCAGGCTTCCCGAGGTACTGAGCCAGATCCATGGAGCAAGCGGTATGGCCGTCATCGGTGCCATCCTGTCGGGCGAGCGCGATCCTGGTGTCCTGCTGTCCCTGTGCCATACCAGGCTGCGCAGGACCAAGTCCCAGGAGATCCTTGCCGCCCTGGAGGGTTTCTATACAGAAAGGGGTGTGTTCGCCCTAAGGATCGCCCATGAGGCCTATCTGTTCTACATGAAGCAGATTGCCGAATGTGACCATAAGCTGGAAGCCCTGCTGCAGAAGGGCGGCGATGGCGGCAAAGGGACCCAGTCAGGGCCCAGGAAACCGATACGGCACAACAGGCCGGACATCAGGGACCTTGGCGCCCATCTGCTGGACCTCTTCCAGGGCAGGGATGCCACCATATTGCCCGGGATCACGGACTATACCTGGATGCAGATCTACAGCGAGACGGGAAACGATCTGGAACGATGGGCCACGGAGAAGCATCGGCCGTCCCTCCCTTGCGGAGTGGTGCAAAGATAGGGACTTCCCATCCATATTTCCAAGACCCCCGGGGAACATTTTTTACGGTTTCCATGTAAAGCGCTGTGGCAATGGTGGATAAATTTGTGTCCGGGGGTGCAGGATAGGTCTATCCCGGAGGGATTTTATCCCATTTATCTATGTTGGCCTGCTGATAGGCAAACATATTTTGCTCCGGAACCCACCTGGTGCGTATCTGAAGCAGGGTGGAAGCAGGGAAAAAGCACGAAAATGGATGTTGACCATAGGAAAAGCATACTTTAGCATTGCTTTCACCATGGTTTTGCAGCGAAGGCAATATGGGGGCCTCTGCGTCATTGCGAGGAACGAAGCAATCTTCCCGCCATGTCATGCTGAGCGGAGTCGAAGCATCAACATGTGGTACACGTACAGATCCTTCGGCGATGCTCAGGATGACATGGGGCGCCGCATATCCAAAGATTGCTTCGTCGTACCTCCTCGCAATGACGTGAATTTACCTCCTCGTAATGACGTGACTTTACCTACTTGCGATGACGGGGGATCGGATCAAAGCTGTTAAATAATCTTAAACCTTCGCACCCCTGCTTCCATAGAGGATAGGTTTTACTTAGTTTTATACAAATGATCTTTCATTATTTATAACTAACCTACAATACTTATAACCATCCTTTATTATTTACACCCAACCAATATAATGAAACAGGAAAACAACAACCAACCACTTACGGAGCCCAACCATTCCCTACGCATTCCAAAAAATCCCATTTTATTCTGGTTCCTATTCCTATTCACAGTATCCTTTATCATCACTTACAACAATTCCACATTTCCATTCTTGCAATGGGTCAATAAAATATTCCTCCAACTATTCACCTGGCTGATGCGTTTCGACTGGATAAAATCCATATTCCATGATGCAGGAAATATAGAATTAATTGGGAGAGGATCGGGCGACCACCTCTATTTCTGGTTCATTATAGGATTCGTGTTTTTACTGAGTCTCCTAGGAGCGGTTATCTATTGGATAATCCCCAGAAAAAACAAATCAAACCAAGAGACAAGATTAGCCAAGGCAAATAGCCTATTACATACCATGATCCGATATTATGTGGGTCTCATGCTCATCAATTACGGACTGATCAAACTATTCAAAACCCAATTCCCCTTTCCAAATATCCTCACCCTGAACACGAAATTAGGTGACCTATCCCCTATGGGCCTTACCTGGGCATTTTTCGGATACTCCTACAGCTACAATATTTTTGTTGGGATCGTAGAGATCATGGCCATCCTCTTGTTGTTCCGAAGAACGGCAACCTTAGGCGCCTTGATCGGCTTTGCGGCTTCCATCAATATCATGATGATCAACTACAGCTATGATGTCAGTGTGAAAATACTTTCCACGGCTTTGGTTCTACTCACCTTCTATCTCCTGCTGCCTCAATTGAAAAATTTCTACGATTTTTTTGTTCTCCAAAAAAAATCGCAATTGAGCCCCAGTCCAAGCCTATTCACCTATATTAAAAGCAAAAAAATTAGAACAGCCTTACAAGTGTTCAAATACCT
Organism: Sphingobacterium sp. CZ-2; assembly: GCF_004526235.1. Classification (GTDB taxonomy): domain Bacteria; phylum Bacteroidota; class Bacteroidia; order Sphingobacteriales; family Sphingobacteriaceae; genus Sphingobacterium; species Sphingobacterium tenebrionis. The sequence goes on from NZ_CP038159.1 coordinate 3,314,847, forward strand.
CCTTATTATAGGGACCATATCCATGAACATAAACACCATTATTAAAACCAAAAAACATTACGAGAACATATTTGATGAAAACAGCCCATTATATGGTTACTATCATATAAACAATGACCAAGCCGCCATACGGGAAAGCATGAACATGCCTAGCTATTGGGAAGCCTTCATCTTTATGAGCGATCAATATTTCATGATCAAATACGAGAATGGAAAATCAGAACAATATGAGAAAATACTGGACACCAAGAAACAGCTGCTCAAGATCATTTCTAAATCCGGAGAAAAGGGATTTGAATTCAAGTACAGTGTAGCACCCAATGGCGACCTCCTGCTATCTGAGCAATCAGGCAAATCGCAAGGAACAATTCGCCTGACCGTTATGCCTGCGGATAAAAGCACGCTGAAATCTCATCACACCCAATGGATCAGAAAGCATTAATACTTGTGATCTCAATGGATCAGAAAGCATTAATGCCGGTGATATCCTGACCGGTTATCAACAGGTGCACATCATGAGTCCCTTCATAGGTAATCACGGATTCCAGGTTCATCATATGCCTCATGATCGGGAAATCACCCACAATACCCATTGCGCCGAGGATCTGTCTGGCTTCGCGCGCCACCTGCAAGGCCATGTGTACATTGTTCCTTTTGGCCATGGAGATCTGCGCAGGCGTAGCCCGGTTTTCGGATTTCAACTGCCCCAATCGCCAAGATAGCAATTGCCCTTTGGTGATTTCTGTTGCCATTTCGGCCAGTTTCTTTTGTTGGAGTTGAAAAGAAGCAATGGGTTTTCCAAACTGCTCCCTTTCCTTGGCATAGCGAAGCGCCGTTTCATAACAGTCGACCGCAGCACCAATAGCGCCCCATGAAATACCATATCGAGCAGAATTCAGGCAGGACAGCGGTCCTTTCATGCTACTGACCTCCGGTAGGAGATTCTCCTGTGGGATGAACACCTGATCAAAAACCAGCTCTCCAGTCCTAGAAGCCCGCAGGGACCATTTATGTAAAGTCTCCGGGGTACTGAATCCTTCCATTCCCCGCTCTACAATCACCCCGCGCACCTTCTGCTCCTCATCCCGAGCCCAGACAACCGCCAGATCGCAAACCGGCGAATTGGTGATCCACATCTTGGAACCCGAAAGCCTATAGCCATCACCGTCTTTTGTCAGCCTGGTTTCCATCCCCGCAGGATCGGAACCGTGGTTAGGTTCTGTCAGCCCAAAGGACCCGATCCATTCGCCTGTAGCCAATTTCGGCAGGTATTTCCTTTTCTGTTCTTCCGAACCGAAGGTATAGATGGGGAACATCACTAAAGAAGACTGTACGGAAGCTGCCGAACGGATGGCCGAATCGCCGAACTCCAATTCCTGCATGATCAGTCCATAAGAAATCTGATCAAGACCGGCACCGCCGTATTCTTCCGGGATAAAAGGCCCCAATGCACCCAATGAACCTAATTTTTTCATTAAGTCAGGGACTTCCTGATGGTCTTGGGCGTATTGATCAATAACAGGTATGATTTCTGATTTCACAAATCCCCGTATACTATCGCGGATCAGTTGTTGCTCCGGACTGAGCAATTCGTGGAGAAGGTAGTAGTCCATATTGGTTTATATTTTAACATCCTAAAGTAAGAAATATATTCCTTAGAAAATATGATGCAACAATAAATATTCAGATATGCCTATGAAATAACAAAATATATTCTTTATATTTATATAAATTTCGAATAATATAAACCATATTATGACATCAAAAGAATTAAAAGCGTTAGGCTTAGCCGATGAGAATTTAGGAACATCAACCGGAAGTAAGTGGTTTTCAAAGGGTGAAACCATTAGTTCCTACTCTCCTACCAACGGAAAATTGATTGGTAAAGTACAAAGCACAACAAAAAAAGAATACGATAAAGTAATACAGGAAGCGGAGAAAGCCAAACTGATCTGGCGTGATATCCCTGCGCCAAAGCGTGGGGAGATGGTTCGTCAATTGGGCGAAAAACTTCGTGAATTAAAACCGGTACTGGGGAAATTGGTATCCTACGAAATGGGAAAATCCTACCAGGAAGGTTTGGGTGAGGTTCAGGAGATGATTGACATCTGCGATTTTGCCGTTGGACTTTCCAGACAGCTTTATGGAAATACGATTCATTCTGAGCGACCAGGTCATCGGATGTACGACCAATACCATCCATTGGGCATCGTAGGTATTATTTCTGCCTTCAACTTCCCCGTAGCGGTATGGTCTTGGAATGCGGCATTGGCCTTAGTCTGTGGCGATGTGATCGTATGGAAAGGAAGTGAAAAAACACCTTTATGCGCCTTGGCCTGCCAAAAGATCCTGGCAACTATCCTGAAGGAGAACAAAATGCCGGAAGGAATATCTTCCGTGATCACTGGAGGAGCTGAAGTAGGACAATGGCTTTCGGAAGACGAAAGAATCCCCTTGATTTCGGCTACAGGTTCCACCCGTATGGGTAAGATCGTTGCGACAACCGTAGCCCAACGTCTGGGCAGATCGCTACTAGAATTGGGCGGGAACAATGCGATTATCGTTTCTCCGAGTGCCGATCTTAAAATGACCATCATTGGGGCGGTATTCGGTGCTGTTGGAACAGCGGGACAACGTTGTACGAGTACCCGCCGACTGATCATCCATGAAAGCATCTATGATAAGGTGAAGAAATCCCTGGTAGATGCGTACAAACAGATCAAGATCGGCGATCCATTGGATAGCAATAACCATATGGGACCTTTGATCGATACGGATGCCGTAGACATGTACCTATCTGCTGTGGAAAAAATCAAAGCGGAGGGTGGTAAATTGTTAACCAAGGCAGAGGTGTTGAAAGGTAAGGGTTATGAGAGCGGTTGTTATGTGACGCCAGTGATTGCCGAAGTGGAGAACAATTATGAAATTGTGCAGCATGAGACCTTTGCTCCTATCCTATATCTGATTAAATATACAGGCGAAGTGGATCAGGCGATCGCCATCCAGAACGATGTAAGACAAGGTTTATCTTCAGCCCTCATGACTAATAGCCTTCGGGAAGCAGAAATGTTCCTGAGCCAGAACGGTTCAGACTGTGGGATAGCCAATGTGAATATTGGAACTTCCGGTGCGGAGATCGGCGGTGCCTTCGGTGGCGAGAAAGAAACAGGTGGTGGTCGCGAGTCCGGCTCCGATGCTTGGAAAGTTTACATGCGCAGACAAACCAATACCATTAATTATACAACCAATTTACCTTTAGCACAAGGTATCAAATTTGATTTATAAAATTGATTATGAGAGAAACACATCAACGATTAGCAAAGCATATTTTGGCCGATGGCCTACCAGTGGTCATCGATCTGGAAAAATCACACGGTTCCTATATTGTAGACGTGGATGGCAAAGAATACCTGGATATGTTCAGTATGTTCGCATCATCGCCAGTGGGCTATAACCATCCCCATATTTTGGCGCATGCGGAACAATTAAAAGATGCATCCATCAATAAATTGGCCCTTTCGGATATCTACCCAAGGGAATATGCGGATTTTGTGGACACGTTCGAACGTGTGGGGATCCCACAGGAATTGAGTTACTGCTTTTTTATTGACGGTGGCGGTTTGGCGGTGGAAAATGCCCTGAAGGCTGCATTCGACTGGAAGACGCGGTTGAATATGAGCAAGGGTATTGAAGTGGAAGCCAGTCAGGTAATCCATTTCAAGCAGGCTTTCCATGGAAGAACGGGCTATACTCTTTCTCTGACGAATACAAAAGACCCTAGGAAATACATGTATTTCCCAAAATTTGATTGGCCAAGGATCAGTAATCCGAAGCTTTCTTTCCCATTGACGGAGGAATCGATCAATGAAACCATCGAATTGGAGAAAAAAGCCATCGAAGAAATTGAATCTGCGATCAAGAATAATCCGAATGATATTGCTTGTTTGATTTTGGAGCCTATTCAAGCGGAAGGTGGTGATAACCATTTCCGGAAAGAGTTCTTCCAGGAATTGCGTAGGATCTGTGATGAGCACGATATCATCCTGATTTTGGATGAGGTGCAGACGGGTATTGCGATGACCGGAAAGATGTGGTGTTACCAGCATTATGGGATTACGCCGGATGTGATCTCTTTTGGAAAGAAGACCCAGGTTTGTGGAATTTTAGCCAATAGGGAGAAATTTGATCGGGTAGAGCATCATGTATTTAAGGAGTCCAGTCGGATCAATTCTACCTTTGGCGGGAATTTAGTGGATATGGTGAGGTTTAAGTTGATCTTGGAGATTATTGAAAAGGAAAATTTGGTGGAGAAAGCAGCAACTTTAGGGGAATATTTGCAGGGGAGATTATCGGATCTTGCGGAGAAACATGAGGAGATCACGAATGTGAGGGGGAAAGGATTGTTGTGTGCTTTTGATTTGCCATCGGTGGAGTTCCGGGATAAGTTTGTGGAAGAAGCGATGAAGGAGCAGATGTTGATTTTGGGATGTGGGGAGGTGAGTATCCGTTTCAGACCGCATCTTACTGCTACGAAGGAGGATTTGGATAAGGCGCTGGAGATTGTGGATAGGATTGTGGAAAGGGTTGAGATTGGGGCTGTGAATGTGGATGTGAAAGGGGCTGAGAATGGGGCTGTAGCGAAGGCGGATATTTCTTCATAGGCATTGGTGTAGACTTACCGTCATTGCGAGGCACGAAGCAATCTTTACCGCGTCATTGCGAGGCACGAAGCAATCTTTAAGGATGTCATCCTGAGCGTAGTCGAAGGATCTGTACGGTTGCATACGAACAGATGGTTCGACTACGCTCACCATGACATGGCGAAAGATTGCTTCGTCGTGCCTCCTCGCAATGACGGAAGGGCCTCCTCGCAATGACGCAAAGCCTCCTCGCAATGACGGAAGACCTTTCCAATGCCGTATTTTCCTGCCTCTTTTCATCCGTCCCTATAACCGTTTTTTTGTACCTTTGTAGATTATGTCGGATATTATTCAGTTGCTCCCCGATTCAGTGGCCAATCAGATTGCAGCAGGAGAGGTTGTACAGCGACCAGCCTCTGCAATTAAGGAATTGATGGAGAATGCGATAGATGCGGGAGCTGATCATATAAAACTTATTATTAAAGATGCCGGAAAGACCCTGATCCAAGTCATAGACAATGGCTGTGGAATGAGTGTTACGGATGCCCGATTATGTTTTGAAAGGCATGCCACCTCCAAGATCCGGAAAGCGGAGGATCTATTTGCGATCCGTACGATGGGTTTTCGTGGGGAAGCCATGGCCTCCATTGCCGCCATTGCCCACGTGGAACTTCGAACCAAACGAGTTGAGGATGAGTTGGGAACCGTCATTGAGATCGAAGGATCGGAAGTGATCCAACAATATCCTGACCAGGTCAGCAATGGTACCAGCATCCAGGTGAAAAACCTGTTCTACAATATTCCGGCTCGCCGGAATTTCCTCAAGAGCAATGCGGTGGAACTACGGCACATCATTGATGAATTCCAACGAATTGCCTTAGCCCATCCGGGGATATTCTTTTCCTTCCATAACGAAGGGAACGAACTCTTCCATCTACCAAAAGAATCCTTAAAACAACGAATTGTACACCTCTTTGGAAACAATTATAACCAAAGACTTGTTCCTGTAGAAGAAACGACGAGCATCCTGAACATCAAGGGATTTATCGGGAAGCCGGAGTTTGCGAAAAAGACCAGAGGAGAGCAATTTTTCTTTGTGAACAACCGTTTTATCAAAGATCCCTATTTGAACCACGCGGTGATGAATGCCTATGAAGAGATTCTTCCGGCAGACACCTACCCGTTGTATGTACTGTTCATTGAAATCGACCCATCTAAGATCGATATCAACGTACATCCTACAAAAACAGAGATCAAATACGAGGATGACAAAGCGATCTATGCGATTTTACGTTCGGCCGTAAAACGGAGTTTGGGTAGGTTCAACATTGCACCATCGCTGGACTTTGAGCAGGAGACCGGATTTGACTCCCTGATCACGCCAAAGCCCTTGGAGGAAATCCAAGTGCCTACGATCAACTTCAATCCCAACTTCAATCCATTTGATGATGGGACGCCAAAGTCGAATCGTAGCTACAGTTATCCTGAACGATTGGAAAAAAAGAACAGTATCCCACAAAATTGGGATACTTTGTATCAGATTACAGAGACCGAGGAAGCAGAGCAATTGACCTTGCACCCTGCGGAGAGCAGTTCGGAGTCGGCGATCATACAACCATCCGACCAACCGAAGAAACAGTTCTTTCAAATACATAACCGATATATTGTTTCGCAGATCCATTCGGGATTTATGCTGATCGATCAACAGGCTGCACATGAGCGGATCCTATTTGAACAGTTCCAGCAACAATTGCAGCAGAACCAAGGGGTAAGTCAACAAAGCCTTTTTCCACAGACCATCGATCTGGCAGCAGCAGATTTCGCTTTGGTACAGGACATCCTACCGGAGATCACCGCTTTGGGATTCCAGTTAAGGCCATTTGGGAAGACAACCTATATCGTGGATGGCATCCCCGCAGATCTGGAAAAGATCAATGAAGGGCAGATCATCGAACGGCTGTTGGAGGATTTCAAAAACCAGAGCGACCTGAAATTGAGCAAAAGGGAAAAACTGGCCAAGAGTTTGGCCAAGAATGCCTCGATCAAGCAAGGCGCAAAATTGGACAATGAGGAAATGGCAGATCTGATCGACCGTTTATTTGCCTGCGAATCGCCGAACATATCCCTATCGGGGAAACCGGTTATTATTACGATCACATTACAAGAATTAGCCGAACGCTTTGGCAAAGGCCTATAATATAACTTTATGAATAATCTTTTTGGCAATCTACCCGTAGTAACAAAGAACCTACTGATCATCAATGTGCTGGTCTTCATAGCTTCGCAGCTGCTTCCATCCATGTATGGCTTATTTGGGATCTTCTATCCCGATTCTCCAGCGTTTAAGGTATGGCAGATCATCACCTACATGTTTATGCACGGTGGCTTTGCGCATATATTCTTTAATATGTTCGCATTGGTGATGTTCGGGGCCACTATCGAACGAGTTTTGGGTTCCAAAAGATTCCTGAACTTCTATTTAATCTGTGGATTGGGGGCATTGGTCCTACAATATGGGGTACAGGCGTATGAGGTATACCAGATAACGGGATCAATCCGGCCTTTGCATGAATTGAGTGAGGCTGCACTTTCCCAAGTTTCTGGCGAGAACCTCACTACGCTACAAAACATCTATTCTACTCCGATGGTAGGAGCATCCGGCGCAATTTACGGCTTGTTATTGGCTTTCGGATTCCTGTTCCCGAATGCCGAACTGATGTTGATATTTTTTCCAATCCCTGTGAAAGCGAAGTATTTCATTCCGGGATTGATTCTGATTGAAATATATTTAGGATTTTCACACGGAGGATCATCCATTGCGCATTTGGCCCATGTGGGTGGTGCTTTATTTGGATATATCCTTTTGAAAGCCTGGAACATCCGAAGACCGAATATGTATTAATATAACGATGAGAAAAGAGAATGGATTAAAGGAATTTTTTAGAACGACCTACAAGACAGGGTCGCCTATCCCCTATTTCATTTCCATTCAGGCGGCTATCTTTATCATTATCCACTTATGCGACCTTTTGGTAGAGATCAATGTGATCAATTATCCATTGTATGATAAGGCGGTCAGCAATTTGGGACTTCCCATGGATTTCTTCCAGTTTCTAAAACAACCCTGGTCATTAGTCACCTATCCATTCCTTTATACTGGATTATTCAATATTGTATTTGATTGTTTATGGCTCTATTGGATGGGTAATATCTTTATGAGCTTCTTGAACAAACGGCAGTTCTTGACCTTATACTTAAGTAGCTTCCTTGTAGGAGGATTATTATTCCTTGCGCTTGGACAGATCGACTTCTTAACCAAAGGCGCACAATCTTATCTATTTACCAGTTCCCTGGGTTTGGCCGCGCTGGTGGCGAGCTTAACGGTATTGGTCCCTAAAATGGAATTGAGGCTCTTTATCTTTGGTCGGGTCAAGTTCGTCACGCTGGCTGTTATCTTCCTGAGTTTAGAGTTCTTGTTCTACATTTTCGCGAATAGAGCTGGAGCGATCGTCTACCTGTTGAGCATTGCTTGGGGGATATTGTTCATGAAGCAGCTGCAGGAAGGAAACGATTGGAGCAAGATCTTCAAACCTCGTCCAAAGAATAACCTACGCATCGTACATACCGAAACAAAAACGCTTACCTATAAAAGCTATAAGGCAGACCTTCCTAACCAGGATGTAATTGATGAAATTTTGGATAAAATTTCACAAAGTGGCTATGAAAGTCTATCTTCACGGGAAAAAGAAATCCTGTTTAAAGCAAGTAGAGAAGAGCAAGACTAATGTTGATCAATAAGAAGAATTTAGGTTTTTTCAGTAAAACCATTATGATTGCCAACCTGATCGCTATCGGGACTCTCCTATTGTGTTATTCGGCATCCTTCATCAATCCGAAGTCTTTTTGGGCAATTGCCTTTCTCGGATTGGGTTATCTCCCTATCCTATTGATCAATATCGGCTTTGTATGCTACTGGATCTTAAGAAAAGCCAAGTATTCCCTGTTTTCCTTGATCGCCATCCTATTGGGCTGGAACCTGATGACCAAACATGTGGCCTTTAATTCCGTCGTTGAAAACAAACCAGATTCGGCACTTCGGGTCATGACCTATAATGTGCATATGCTCCAGCCTTTGGAGAAAACGGATGTTCCGGCCAAGGATCAATTCGTAGATATCATCCAGGAAGCCAATCCTGATGTGCTTTGTGTACAGGAATTCAGCAGTACCATCCGGGGGAAAAAGAAATTCACGGAAACCGTACAGAAAAAGAACAACTTTGAGAACTTCTATTTTGCGCCATCGGAACAAAATGATTACAGCGCCTATGGACAGGCCATTTTCTCCAAATATCCGATCATCAATTCCGGATTGATCAAGAAGAATGAATATGGCATTAACCGGGTGATCTATGTGGATATCGTGAAGAACCTGGATACCATCCGCGTCTATAATGTACACTTGCGGTCTTTCGGGCTTCAGAGCGAGGATAAGGAATTTATTCAAAATCCGAGCAGCACCGGTAATGAGGAGCAGAAGACGAAACAGGTTGGACGGAAGTTAAAATGGGCTTTCGAACAGCGGAGCAATCAGGCGGAATCCTTAGCTGAACATATGCAGGAAACGCATCACCCTAAGATCGTGATGGGCGATTTCAATGATACCCCGATGTCCTACAGTGTGAACCTGATTGGCAAGAACATGAAGAATGCCTTTCAGGAAAAAGGGAATGGCTGGGGCGTGACCCATTTTGAAATGCTACCTATCTTACAGATCGATTATATTTTTGCGGATAAGCGCTTTTCGGTAAGCAATTACCAGGTCCTGAAAAAGAAATTGTCCGACCATTATCCGGTATTTGCAGACCTCAGCCTACAACAGATCAATTAATAAATCTTGTGATTAGTTAATTTGGTTGAGTGCCAACTCGATAAAATTATCGTATCTGTTCTTCACTTTAAAATACGCTTCCCGACCAAAATAATACCTTCCCAATAGGGCTTCGATATCACTTTGGATCAGATCGTGGAGATCGTTCTGTTTGGCCGATGACAAACGCAGGCCTTTCTGTGCTAAGAAACGAATGAAACTATTATATTCCGTGGCAGGCAGGGTATATCCTTGTAGAAAATTCTCAATGGAATAGGCCGGCAGTTTTCTTGTGAAGCGGCTGTAAACAAACTGTTCGATCAGGGAGGATTTGACCAGCTCCTGGTACAATAAGCTTACTTCATTGGAATCGACAGGGACTTTGATATCCGGCATGATCCCTCCGCCACTGTATAATTTCTTTCCCAAGCCCGTTTGATATGGCTTAGCATGGGCATAAGTGGTATCTAAGGACCATAGGCCATGGTACATGGACGGATAATCCTTCATGTTAGACCAGTTCGGGGAATACTTGCGTTGTATACTTCTTCCAAGAGGGGTATAATACCGGGCGATACTGAGATTAATGGTCGAACCATCGGAGAAATCAAAAAGTTCCTGAACGGTTGCTTTTCCGAAGGTCCTTCTACCGATCAGAATACCGCGATCCCAATCCTGTACAGCGCCAGCGACGACTTCTGAAGCAGAAGCGGTGCGCTCATTGACCAACACGACCAGTTTACCCTGGGCATAGGTTCCATTGGCTTCCGATAGAAAATCTCGCCTTGCTTCATGTGCTCCTTCGGTAAAAACCACCAGACGTTGATCGGCAAAGAATTCACTTGCCAATTTGATGGCGATGTGGAAATAACCACCCCCATTGTCCCTTAGATCCAGAATCAGGTTCTTCGCCCCTTGTTTTTTAAGTTCTACAATCGCTTCTTTGAATTCATCAGCGGTTTTCAACCCGAATCTACGGATGCGGATAAAGCCTACCGTAGGTTGCAGCATATAGGCCACATCCAGGGAACTCACATTGATCTGATCTCTTATGGCTTTTAAAGGCAATGGTAATTGCACAGAATCCCGCTCTACATGCATCTCCACCACCGAGCCTCGCTTCCCACGCATCAGTTTTTCAACCTCTTCCTTGGAAATGGTATTTCCGGAGATCTTCCGTTCACCGATCTTGAGGATCTTATCCCCGATTTTAAAGCCTCCCTTGTCAGCAGGACCATTGGTGATCAACCCCACGACGATCAAGGTATCGTTGAGGTTGAAATATTCCATCCCAATTCCTTCAAAAGTACCCTCGAGCACTTCGGTCTGGGTCCTGGATTCCACAGGCAATAAAAAGGCAGAATAAGGATCTAAGTGGGAAATAATATGGTTGATGGCACCATTCTGGACGGAATCCATGTTGATGCTATCCACATAGCGGCTGGAAATCAGGTCGACAACTTGTTGGATTTTATAGGAATTATCAGACAGACCAATGGGCACCAAGGAACCTCCGGTATTGAATCCCTGTTGGTCAGAATAGTTCTGACCGAGGATTAATCCCAGCAAGAGGGTTGCCGCATAGGTTGCTGCTACGAAAATATTCCTTTTTCTTCCTTTCTGCATTGTTGATTTGGTGGGCAAAAATACTGAATAACAAATTGTTTAAAAGAATTTTAAAACAAATATTTACCAACAATTCCCAGTCCAAAATAAGCTGTAACCAATTATAATTCCGCAATTTTCAATATTTTTACATTGATATGCATGAATTGGAACCGTATTACCACTGGCGCGACGATTATATAGCCTCAGAAGACGAAAGAAGCCCTTTTTTTGGCACGATTTACAATGAATTCGAATTTGATAAAAAAGTGTATAACTTTTTGCTTCATCCCCAATGGGATCATTTTGGATCATTGACGCTGTACCTGAAGGTGCTGTATGTTGACTATGATCGCGGGTATACCATCATCGAGTTTATCGGTGAGTGGAATGATGCCATCTATAACGACATCATGATCCTGAAAAGGGAGCTTATCGACCTGATGATCGATGAAGGGATCAATAAATTTATTTTGGTCGGGGAGAACGTTCTGAACTTTCACGCTTCTGATGATTCCTATTATGAGGAGTGGTTTCAGGATGTGGAGGATGGATGGATCGTGGGTCTGAACTTCCGGGAGCATGTGATCAAGGAGTTTCAGGACAACCAGATCGATTATTACATCAATTTCGGGGAATACCTGAACAATTTTCCTTGGCGGACCCTCAAACCAAAACAATTGTTCCACCATATTGAGGAACATATTCAACGTCGGTTGAATTAATTTTGCTTAAATTTGCCTTTATAAAAACATTTGTAATTATGTCATTCAGAATAGAAAAAGACACCATGGGTGAGGTGCAAGTACCAGCAGATAAATACTGGGGAGCCCAAACCGAAAGATCTCGTAACAACTTCAAAATTGGACCGGCAGCTTCAATGCCGAAAGAAATCGTGGATGGATTTGCTTATTTGAAAAAAGCAGCAGCATATGCCAACCATGAATTAGGTGTATTACCTGTTGAGAAGCGTGACGCTATCGCAGCCGTATGTGATGAAATCCTTGCCGGAAAATTGGACGATCAATTTCCGTTGGTGATTTGGCAGACAGGTTCAGGCACGCAATCGAACATGAATGTGAATGAGGTTGTCGCTAACCGCGCCCAAGTATTGGCTGGTGGTAAGATTGGCGAAGGTGAGCCTGTTCTTAAAGCAAATGATGATGTAAATAAATCGCAATCTTCCAACGATACGTTCCCTACCGGAATGCATATTGCAGCTTACAAAGCCGTGGTTGATATTACCATCCCTGGTGTGGAAAAGCTACGTGATACCTTGAAAAGAAAATCTGAAGAGTTTATGAACGTGGTGAAGATCGGTCGTACGCACTTGATGGATGCCACTCCGTTAACCTTAGGACAGGAATTATCGGGTTATGTAGCGCAATTGAACTATGGTTTGAAAGCGTTGAAAAACACCCTAGCGCATTTAGGTGAGCTTGCTTTAGGTGGAACTGCCGTAGGTACTGGATTGAACACGCCTAAAGGATATGATGTGTTGGTAGCGAAATATATCGCCGAATTCACAGGTCTACCTTTTGTTACTGCAGAGAATAAATTTGAGGCTTTGGCAGCACACGATGCTATTGTGGAATCACATGGTGCTTTGAAGCAATTGGCGGTTGCCTTGAATAAAATTGCCAATGATATCCGTATGATGGCTTCTGGTCCTCGTTCAGGCATCGGAGAGATCTTGATTCCGGAAAATGAGCCAGGATCTTCGATCATGCCAGGAAAAGTAAACCCTACGCAATGTGAAGCATTGACGATGGTTGCCGCACAGGTTATGGGTAATGATGTAGCGATCACGATCGGTGGTACACAGGGTCATTACGAGCTGAATGTGTTCAAACCTGTCATGGCAGCGAATTTCCTACAATCTGCTCGTTTGATCGGTGATGCATGTGTATCTTTTGAGGAGCACTGTGCGATCGGTATTGAGCCGAATTATGCGCGTATCAAAGAGTTGGTTGATAATTCCTTGATGTTGGTGACTGCCTTGAATACGAAAATTGGCTATTACAAAGCGGCTGAGATTGCGCAGACAGCACATAAGAACAATTCTACATTGAAAGAAACCGCTATTTCGCTAGGTTATGTGACAGCTGAGGAATTTGATGAATGGGTGAAACCAGAAGAAATGGTAGGAAGCTTAAAATAAGTTAGTGGTTAAAAATAAAAATACATATTCTTTAAGAAAAGTATACCTGTCCTTGATGGGTATACTTTTTCTATTGGGGAGCTGTACGCGACATTCTGATATGCAGGATGAGGGCGCAGACTTTTTCCAAGGGGTTTGGGTGCAGGATAGCGTCAGTAATTCTTCAGAAACCCTGAACTACAACCTGCATGAATTTAAGGTAACCTGTGATTCTATCTATGCGACCATTAAGGTGCATAATAAGATCAAAACGATCCCTGATAGTTGTTATGGGGATGGAAATTGGAAGGAATATGCCAAAGCGGTATATGTGGTGCGCGGGGATAGTATCATTGTGGAAGGGGTGTATACCAAGGAAAACGGCAAACAGAAGATTTCCGGATGTTATAAGAACGGGCCTTATGTGCCTAGGTTCAAGATCGCTTATTCGAGTAAGGATAGTGTGGTGTTGGAGAATAGATTTGAAGCACGTGCTATCGTGCTAAAAAAGGTTGCAGATATTACTTGTGTGCCGAAGAAGAGATGGGAGATGTAGGTTTTAGATGTGAGATGATAGATGTGAGATGATAGATGATAGACGATAGACCTTTCGTGTCGTCCAAACACTTTTTGTTTCTTTGTGAGATTTTCCGCGTCATTGTGAGATTTTCCGCGTCATTGCGAGGAACGAAGCAATCTTTAGCCTGTAATCCTGAGTGTAGTCTTTGTCATGGTGAGCGTAGTCTTTGTCATCCTGAGCGTAGTCGAAGGATCTGTACGGTTGTATACGAACAGATGGTTCGACTACGCTCACCATGACAGCGACGGAAAGATTGCTTCGTCGTACCTCCTCGCAATGAACTGTGTATATATCCAAATAATAAATTAAATTTTCTCCAAATAATATTCTGATTAGGCCGCTTTTGCGATGTAGCCCTTTCCAGATTTTGCGATGGCGAATGCCTGTTTGATCAGTTTGTTCACCACTGCTATGATTGCGACCTTGTAGGGTTTTCCCTTTTCCATCAACCTCCCATAAAGCCCGCTGCAGGCGGTGTTGCTCCTGATGGCGGATATTGCCGCCATGTACAGCACCTTTCTGACCTGGCCCATCCCCATCTTGCAGATATGTCCCTTTCCCCTTACACTGCTGCCGGACTCGAATATCCTGGGCGCCAGTCCGAAATAGGATATCAGCTGCCTGTACCCCTCGAACCGACTGAAACCGTCCGTCAGGATGATAAGCAGTGCTGCGCTGCGTGGCCCTATTCCGGGTATGCTCCGCAGGTTCGCATTGAGTTCCCCGTAATTCTCCATGATGATCTGCTGGACCTGCCTTTCATGTTCATTGATGTCCTGATCATAACGTTTGATCCCTTCCTCTATGGTCTTCCTGAGCGTGGGTTCCAGTGTTCCCGCATGTTCATATGCATGGAGCCTGTTCGTTAGCATGGTCCTGCATTCCTTCTGTCCCTTGATATAGCCTTCCAGGTTCCTGATCCTCAGCACATGTTCCTCCGGCAGCCTCCATTGGGCAGGTTCCGTCATGCTGGTGAACTTGGCGATGAGCTGGGCATCCTTCCTGTCGGTCTTGGTCCTGGCCAGGGTCATCTGGGAAAAACGCCTGATGACAAGGGGGTTGATGACCGAGACCCGTTCATCCCTCTCCCAGAGGAACTTTGCCAGCCGGAAGTAATAGGGACCGGTGGCCTCCATCGCTATATGGCTGCCGTGCATGTGGCCCAGGGCCTCCACAAAACCCGCTTCGTCGTTACTGAAACGACCCTTAAAAACCTCTTTCTGTCCCGATTGGACAGAAATGTCAAAATAATCCTTTGAACAATCAATACCTGTTACCATCTTTGTATACCATTTTTGTGGATTACAGCAGCTCTTATCATAACTTATCAATCGTAAAAACAGGCTCCTGGCCTAATGAACTGTCCAAGTTTATGATAGGAATAAGAGAGGGGGATTAACATTGCGAAGGGTCTCTCAAGGACCAATGACGATTAAAAATCTTACTCCCTATCTCGCTGTATCCTAAATGAAATACAAAATTATATTCTGTTTCTTTAATTCCTATAACTTCCCTACAAACTTACGATGACGGAGAAAGTTTCGCAATGACGGGGAAAGGTCTATCGTCTAATATCTATCATCTAATATCTATTATCTACAATCTTAGTTTATCAACTTCGTTTCATCCGATGATTTCAATATATGGTTTTTGAGTTCTGTTTCGGCTTGTAATAGCTCTTGTTCAGCGACCTTACGTTTTTCACGGCCATCTTTTTGGATACGCAACACCTCTTCGATCGTCGTAATGATATCCGTATTGGCTTTTTTGATGGTATCCATATCAATAATACCCCTTTCGGTTTCCTTCGCTACATTGATGGTAGCTTCTTTCAGCATTTCCGAATTCCTCTTCAATAACTCGTTGGTAGCATCCGTTACTGCTCGTTGAGCTTCCAAAGCGCTTTGCGCATGGGCAATCCCTAAGGTCAAGACCATCTGATTTTTCCATAGCGGTAGGGTATTTACAATACTCGATTGGATCTTCTCCATCAAGGAACTGCTGTTGCTCTGGATCATACGGATCTGCGGAGCGGTTTGAAGAACAACCATTCTGGTCAGTTTCAGATCATGCACCTTACGCTCAAAACGCACAACATGTTGCTCCAGATCTTTGTATTCCTGGATCTTGTGCTGATCGCCTGTGGCTTCAGCTTCTGATTTCAATGCCGGTAAGGTATGGTTGATCACTTCATCCAACTTCTCCTCCCCTGCTTTGATATGCAAGGAAAGGTCCTTGAAATATTGTTGGTTCTGTACAAAAAGCTTGTCAAAGATGTTCACATCCTTCGCCAGGTTTTTATAATGCCCTTCCAATTTCAATTCAATATTATGGATATTGGTCTCTACCGATGAATATTCCGTACGCATGCGGCCAATCTTTTTCTTGATGTTATCAAAGAAAGGCAACAAGGGTTTTTTATTCATTTTTTCGTCGAATCCTCGGATCTCCGAACGCAGATTGACTAGAATATCCTCTGCACCACCCAAGTCTTTTGTGCGCACCTGTTTCAGAATCTCATTCGAGAAATTGCTCACATTACTTTGGGTTCCCACACCGAACTGAATAATATCTGTAGTCGATTTCAGGTTGATCTTATCTTTATATTGTTGGATCAGGGCCTTTTCTTCCTCCGTGAAGTTCACTTGGATTTCCGCAGGTTTATTCTTCTCCTGATCATCATTTAAATGTGTCAAATCTAGATTTGCCATAATTTCTTAATCTTTTAAAAGGTTTCTACTTTTTAATGTCTGTAAATACACGTCGCTCTCTGCGGAAACATCCAACAAGCCCATCTTGAACTGATTGGTCACTTCCTGTTCGATGGCCACCGCAGCCTGACGTATCACCGCTTCCAACTTCTGCTTGGACTCGGATGTGATGGTATTATTCAAGCGTGCATTCTCCAACTCATCATACTGCATCAATACGTTCACCACCGTGGAGTGTCGCACCAAGAATTTCTCTGCCTCCCGTTTGTCTTTCTTTTCCAATAATTGGAACAGACGGAGGATATTGTCGATATCTTTTTGGATATTTCTATTTTCGATTTCCTTGCGCCAATGAAGTAGGCGTTCCACAAATAACTGCGGGGTATCGATGCTAGGTGCCGCTATTTCCAATCGCTTTTGGGAATCTATGCTGGAGATCCAATACAGATCCCTTACTTCTCCCAATTCCAACCGTTGTAGGTAAGGTTTCGCCTGGTTCAATAACAACCCATTACCTACCACATAGGTAAGTACCGATCCTCCCAATGTAAGGAACATCGCCTGACTCAACGCACCAAAGAAATAAAAAAAGGAAACCATGAGCGCCAGCTCCACAGCCAGAAGAACCCAGGAAGTGATGTACCAAGAACGTACCTTCGCACGTCTTGCCTGATTCATCATCACCAAAGGGGTAATGTGTATAGGAAAAGGTAGAAACATAACGACGGATAATACAGTCCATACCATTTGTCTAATCTCCCAAGTCCTACTTTTTTTCGTTGCCCAACCCATTCTCTAAATTTAATTATTTTTATAAAAATACACCAATTCTTATTCCATTCGTACATAAGAAAGTAAAAACTAGGTAATTGTACGCTTTTTGACTGCCATTACGTCATTTTTATCGGTGAAAACACCCCCTCTTCGTCTTGGATTTTCAAAATTTGTATGGTGACTTCGTAAGTTGTGGCCTTTTCCCATCGTGCAACCAACCAAGCAATGAAGCTGAGATTAAACAGATCGCTGTTTTCTTCCAATGCTAATAAAGCGTAGACTTTCTGTTGGAAAGATTCTTTATGGACAACACTTGGATGGGTAAAGAAGTTTTCCAAAAGGGAGACATAGTCTAGGACCTTTTCTTCTTTCGTTTGTAAAAGATAATTGCGATAGCGTCTTCGGAAGCTTTTTATTCGCGCACTGGCCAAATCCGTCTCTTCAAATTCTCCATAAACCAGGATCTCCAACAGACTCTTTCGGATACTCCACAACATCCCCATTTTCTTTTCCAACCAGGCATCCGAATGATGGAAACGGAGGAGACCTGCCCGCGCTTGCCGATCGTGATGTTGGGTCTGGAACATGACCAAACAGATCTGCAGATCATAAGCATCTTCCATTTTCACGTTTTTACCAACTTGTTTTAGGGCATGGCCGAGTGTCTCTAAGGCTTGGGTTGGATGACCTGAAAAATGGAGGTTTAAAGCATATAACAATTGCTGCCGGTAATAGAACTGATTCCAATAATCGGGATGGTCGGATAGTATGCTGGAAATTTGGTCCAAAATTGCTGTGCTTTTTGCATAGTTTCGGTTCCTGAAATTGAAATTGGCCAAGTAATACAGGATGTAGATTTTGTAATACATATGGATGGAGGATTCCTCCTTTTTGCGTTCTATGAATTGATAACTGCGGCTTACATATTTTTCCACCAATTTAAAGTTCTGATTGATGGCAGCATATTCATTGGCCAGGTACAGGACCTGGTAGAGCGATTTATAATTCATGAAATCCAGCATGGAAATCTTGTATTTCTGGATGGTTTCGGCAATAAACTGGGTCAGATCGATTACTTTTCCTTTGAGCTGTATGTCGATCAGTTCCTTTCGGAGTTGTGCATAGGCCAATTGCATCTTGGCCTCCCGTTGAATCTGGGTCTGGTTCCAAATAAATCTTTTGGATAGTTCTTCGAGATCGATGGTATCGTTCAGGTGTGCAAACTGGAGTTTCAGCAACAGGATTTCCTGAAGCAGGTTGTATTCTTCATTTTCGGTGGCAATCCGCTCCGCTTTATCCAGTGATCGGAATCCCAACTTGGTTAAATTATTCTCCAGCAGGTATCGGCCAACTACCAAATAGCGCAATAATTCATATACAGCCTGGTTAGCTCTTTCGAAAGTCCTTTGGGAAATAAATAAGAGCAGGCTATCATGTAATCTTTTCCGCAAAGCATGGTAAGAATCACGATTTTTCAGCTTCCCATACAACTTATTTATTGCATTTATATCATCAGTTTGTATCACCTCGAACAAGCGGATATTCTTCACATCTTGCCTCTTGTTTTTATGTTTTAAATAGGCTTTGAAATCAACTTTATCTTTGTCGTTCAAGAGGTTAATCAAATCCGATAATACATCCATAGTCCAATATTTTAAACCTAAATATAGTTAAAATAACAATTTATATCGTCAGTATTTTACGAAATGTAGCTTTAAAACTTTGGATATAGACCCCAAATTTGTCTCAGTATTAATCAAAAAACTAAAAAAAATGGAACCGCTAAATCACAACACAGAAGAAAACAATCCCATCAAGAATGATGGAATAAGAAATCCATTCAAACCTACTGCTGCTTTTGTAGGCGCATCCTGGATGGCTTTATTGGTCGGATCGATAAGTTATTGCATTGGATTATGGAATGCCGATATGGAGTTGAACGAAAAGGGATATTACTTTACGATCCTCCTGTTCGGATTATTTGCAGTAATCTCCGTGCAGAAATCGGTACGCGATAGGGCCGAAGGTTTGGAAGTAACCGAATTGTATTATGGCATCAGTTGGTTTGCAACGATCGCCGCCATCGTTCTCCTAATTGTAGGATTGTGGAACGCAGACCTTTTCCTGAGTGAGAAGGGGTTTTATGGCATGTCCTTTATGCTCAGCATATTTGCAGCCATAGCCGTTCAAAAAAACACCCGCGACGCGAAATTGTTTAAGGACAAAGATAATTAACTTAGCGGTTACCTTGGGGCATCTGCAGCGCAGGGCCCTGAGGTTTTTTGCTAATTTTCTATTCGCATAATCTTACAACAAAGATATAATGGAACGTAAGGATATACATATCATCGCCCGAAACAGCAATATCCATCAGGAGAGCATCCAAAAGGCATTACAAGAAAAGGTTTTTCAGCCCAAAAACCATTGGGATGATTTTTTCCGGATCTCGATGATGGTCCTTGGAATAGGCTTTTTTGTTATCGGGCTGATTTTCTTTTTCGCCTATAATTGGCAGGATCTGCACAAATTCGCAAAAATTGGAATCATTGAGGGTTTGATCATTTTGTTGATCATTGCCTACTTCAGGCTAAGGTTAGAACCACTTTTCAAGCAAATCATCTTATCGGGCAGTGCCTTATTGGTCGGGGCCCTGTTTGCTGTATTTGGGCAGGTCTACCAAACAGGCGCCAATGCCTATGATTTCTTTTTGGCATGGACCTTATTCATTGCCCTTTGGACTTTCGTGTCCAAATTTCCACCATTATGGATCATCTTCATCGCCTTGATCAACATCAGTTTTATCTTATATGTGGTACAGGTGGCCAACCATTGGTCCTGGCTTTATACCTATGGGGTATTAACCTTATTCAATGGCATGGTCTGTATGATCGCCATACTCCTAAATCTGACCGGAAGATGGGAAAAGATTCCAGCTTATTTCATTCAGCTAACTGGGTTAGCGAGTATCGCGATGGCAACCATTGGTATCTGTTTGGGGATCTATAAATCGTATGATCCTAATTTCTATATCCTATTGGGCTTAACCGCCTACTTGTATGGGTTTGGAATATATCATGGGGTCAAGCACTATAACCTCTTTTTTCTCACGACCATTCCTTTTAGTTTGATCATCATGATTTCTGCCAGCCTATTGAAGGCTTCGGAAACGGAAGAAATGGTCTTTGTGATCGGCCTATTCATTATTGTTTCCGTAACGGTATTGGTTAGGGCACTCCTATCCTTTCAAAGAAAACACCGCTATGCAAAATAAAGATCTCCTACAGGATAAATTGGATTATTTCCAATCCTTACAAGCTAAAGAAATAATTTTTAACAGCGAGCATTTGGCCCAAGCCTATGAAGATCAACGTCATGATCAATCCCTTGCGATCAAGATCTTCTCCGTATTGGGGGCGGTATTTGCCTGCGGCACATTTACAGCCTTTTTGTTCATGATCAATTTTTTCCAGACCGCGTTTGGATTTATTGGAACAGGCATCGTTTTTCTTATTTCCGCATTTGTCATTGACAAAGTTGGCAAGCGCATCTTCCTGGACAGCATCAGCTTATGTTTGTTTTTATTAGGGATTGGATTGGTTGCTTTTGGATTTGACCGGTTGGATATACATGCTACCCTCGCTGCATTTTCTCTTTTTTTGATTTCCCTTGGTAGTATGGTCATTTCCCGTGGTTATATCATCAATTTTTCTGCAACCTTATTGGCGATCTGGTTTGGTTTTGCCCTATTTATGGATGGGGAAGATCAGGAATGGTTTTATGTACTGACTGGAATCTTGGGTCTACTCGCCACTTATTTCTTATGGAATGAGTCGAAGCTGATTAGTTTTTCTAAAGGGATGGCACATCGCTATCTGCCTATTCGAACCGCAGTTACCCTTGCTTTTTTGGTCGCACTGTATCCCGTATCTAGATTTACTTCGTTAGATTATACAAGCGCATATCGAATTATCCTTTCCCTGGTCTTTATTGGGCTCATCCTCTATATCCTATCTGAAATTTTTCGTCGTATGGGTTATGGGTCCAAGAAACAGCGACTTGGCATCCTGTTGGTATTGTTGTTTTGTTTAGCAAGCACCGTAATCTTCCCCGGTATTTCAGGAGCGCTGTTGATCAGTTTGATCTGTTTTCATATTCATTATAAAACTGGTTTTGTTGCTGGAATGATTGCTTTTCTGTATTACCTCGGACAGTATTATTATGATCTGGAGTTTACTTTACTGTTTAAATCCTTACTCATGATGGGGTCTGGAATTCTGTTCCTTGCCCTATTTTTTATCACCCGTAAAAAATTGGAGAACCATGAAAAACTATAAATATATCCTCATCTTAGTGAATCTGGCAGCATTGCTCATCTATTTTAATTTATCGGTCTTCAAGAAGGAAAAGATCTTGAAAGAAGGGCAATTGGTTCTTTTGAAATTGGCTCCTGTAGATCCTCGCTCATTAATGCAGGGCGATTATATGCGTTTGAATTATAAGATCAGCAATAAGGGATGGAACATGAATATTCCTAAAAGGGGCTACTGTATTGTCAAGTTGGACAAGGATGGAATTGGCCATTGGGAAAGGTTTCAGCCGGAAGTTTTACCCTTGGAAAAAGGGGAATATGCCTTGAATTATACGATAGGTAATTTTTCCAATATCAATATCGGTGCAGAATCTTTTTTCTTTGAGGAAGGCCAAGCAGAACGGTATGAAAAAGCAGCCTATGGGGGATTGCGTATAGATGGAAAAGGGAACAGTTTATTGGTCGGGCTGTATGATACCGACAGAAAAGAGCTGTAAAAAAACCAATAAATTGGTATTTATCATTTCTTTATTGGCATTCGTCACAAAAATTTAGGGAAGCGTAAAGGGCATATTATACTTGCATAAGTAATTCAACGAATTTAAATCGAAGCTTATGTTATTTTACTTTTTAACCAATCTGCTCTTCTCGCAACTACAGGAAACTCCACAGATTAGCCAATGGCTGGAAGTTATTTGGACTGGATACCTGAATGGTCCTTGGATCTTAAATATACAAAACAAACATTTTTAGTATTTTTAAACGACAAATGACCATGGAATCAGCAACAACAATTAACCAGAAGCAGGCTTTCATCAGAAAACTAATCACCGAAATCTTTTTGGTGGTCGGGTTATCATTCCTGATATCCCTTTATATGTTTACCCAGAGCAGGGATTTCGGGGTTTTATCCATGTATATTCCCTATGCTTATTTTCTCTATGCGATAAACACCTACTACCTGTTAAGGATGTACCATCATGGGAAAATCAATAAAACGGAATATGGATTACTGGCTTTCTTTACCGCCCTAGCTGGAATGGCACCGTTTATCCTGTTCATCATCCAAGTGAACGGACGGTATTCGCAGCGGATGATCCCCGTTGGATTGGTGGTGGCCCTTATTGTCATCCCCCTAAGTATGTATGTTTATTTCAGGACCAAGGCCAATAAACAGCAGATCGCTTCCCTACAGAAGGATCTAGGTAAAACAACCGCTGAGATGAAGCTGATGCAATCGCAGATCAACCCGCATTTCCTGTTCAATGTCATGAATTCGATTTATGGCATAGCGATGCAGGAAAACGCCGATAAAACCGCCGATAGCATACAGCGATTGAGCCAGATGATGCGCTTTATGCTGTTTGAAAACCAACAGGATTACATTCTTTTATCCCGGGATCTTGACTACTTAAGGGAATATGTGGCCATACAGAGCCTACGCGTGGAGAATGTGCCGAACATCAAGATCGAATCGGAAATTGCAGATCCGGTAGAAAACTTCTACATCAGTCCGATGCTGTTGATCCCTTTTGTAGAGAATGCTTTCAAACATGGCATCAGTATGGAAAAGGAATCCTGGATCAAGATCAATGCGGATATTGTTGATCGGCAGTTAAAGTTTTCGGTTTACAATAGTATCCATCAATTGGAGGGTACCGATCTGGAAAGATCCAAATCAGGCATAGGTCTGGACAATGTGCAAGCGCGCTTGCAGGTATTTTATCCGGGGAAACATTTATTGGTTATCGAACAGAATCAACAGGAATTCTTTGTATTCCTGACCGTGGATCTGTTGGAAGGACAACCCGATTCTGTAGTAGACATCAACAACGAATATCATGGAAGTAATTAAAGCTATTGCCCTGGATGATGAGCCTATTGCGCTGGATATTGTAAAGCGTTTTGCTGCAAAAGTTCCCTATTTGGCTTTACAACGAACTTTTCTGAATGCTAGGGATGCGGAAGCCTATCTACAGCAGCATGAGGATATCCATTTGTTGTTTCTTGATGTACATATGCCCGACATCAATGGCATTGACCTGTTCAAAAAGCTGGATCCAAAACCCTTGGTTATTTTTTCTACCGCCTATCCGAATTATGCTTTGGCGGGCTTTGAGCTGGAGGCCTTGGATTACCTGTTGAAACCTTACTCGTTCGAACGTTTTGAAAAGGCTTGTCAGCGGGCAAAGGAGATGCTGGAGTTAAAAGGCATTCTGGATACCGAACAGATTTTATATGTTAAAGATGGGTATCAACTGGTACGGGTGAACCTGGATGAAGTCGGCTATGTGGAAGCCGTTGGCAATTACATCCGGTTCCATTTAGCGGACCAAGAGGTATTGGCGAGAATGACCATTAAGGATTTTTTGATGGAAAAAGGCACGCAGGACTTTATGCAGGTACATCGTTCTTTTGTGGTCAATAAAAAACATCTGGATAAAATAGCCCGACAAAGTCTTTGGGTATTCGAAAATGAACTCCCTATTGGTGTAAGTTATGCGAAGTCTATCAAAGACGAATTTCAAGTCTAGATCTCCCCGTTCATCAGCTTTTCCTTTTGGGATTTTGGGAGTGCGTTGAAGATCAGATCATAGCTATGATCGATCATTTTATAGAGCTCCTCGTCGTTTAATTGCCTATTGGCATATACGGTATTCCAATGTTTCTTATTCATGTGATATCCTGGAATCACACTGTGCTCATATTTCTCCCTTAATTCCACGGCATATTCCGGATCACATTTCACATTGAACCGCAGCTCATCGATCTGATCCAATCCAACCAATAAATAGACTTTCCCTGCCAATTTGAACAGCAGATGTTCGGGTCCGAAAGGGGTATCTTCTTGGGTATTTGGCTTTGCCAGACAATAATCCCGTAGTTCTTCGATGTTCATAGGTCTTCTTTCCCTTAAAAGTAGTAATATTTCATTTATTTTATGGAAATGCATATCTTAAAACATCATAATTATGAAACGTTTAACACATGGACGAGAAGGAATTATTACAGTATTATAAGCAGACAGGTAATTTAGATACCCTTGGTAAGCTTTATGCGCCTTACATGTCCTTGTTGTATGGTGTCTGCTATAAGTACCTGGAAGATGCGGATCAGAGCCAGGATGCGGTGATGCAGATTTTTGATGAGCTGATCGATAAGCTTCGGATCTATGAGGTGGACAATTTCAAGAGTTGGCTGTATGTATATGCGCGTAATTATTGTTTGATGCAATTGCGCAGGTCGAAACAGGTTACGAAACTGGATATTGAGGATAACCTGTATGAAGCCGAATTGAAGATGAGCAGTGAGGAGGAAAAGAAATGGGGCGAACAGGATTTTGATAAATTGGAGTCTTGTATGAGCACATTGAATCGGGAGCAGGAAGCTTGCATTAGAATGTTTTATTTGGAACAGAAGTGTTATAAGGATATCGCGGATGAAACGGGTTATGATATAGCTAAGGTGAAGAGCTATATACAGAACGGAAGGCGGAATCTTAAAATATGTATGGAGAAGAAGTAATGGAAAATAATTATCAATTATCGAGGATCCATAATTATGTGATGGGTCTGATGAGTAAGGAGGAGATGTATGAGATGGAGCGAGAAGCTTTGGAAGATCCCTTCTTACAGGACGCTATTGATGGGTATAGGAAGCAACAAGGTGTTGATGCGCAGCGTTTGAGTTTATTGCAGCAAAGGCTGGCGAAGAAACTGGAGGCAAAGGCAGCGGATAAGAAGAGACGTTTTTATAGTTGGCACCGATTGACGATTGGATTGGCGGCCGGGGTATTGTTCATGGCGGCTTGTTCGTTGGTGTTGTTCAGGTATTTGAATAGGGTTGGGAGTAATACGACGGAGACGGAAGTGATATTGATGGAAGAGGAATTGAGGGTGAGTACGAATGTTGGGAAAGGTAGTGGTGGGAACGGTGTTGATGGAAAGGCGGTTGATGGTAGGGCGGTTGATAGGAAGGGTGTTGATGCAGTTCCGGAGCAAGGCTGGGGGGAGTTTAATGAGGAGCTGAATTCGGAGTTGCGAGGTGTGGAGGAAAAAGGAAGTTTGAGATTGAGGTTTGAAGTGGAAGGTGGCAGAGCGGTGAAAGTGGAAGTTTTGAGTTCGGATAATAAGAGTTTGGATAAGGTGGTTATAGGTTTTTTGGATAAGGTGAGCTGGAAAGGAAAGAATGGAGAAGTAAGTATTGAGGTGAGGTAGCCTCATCATTGCGAGGTGTACCGTCATTGCGAGGAACGAAGCAATCTTTATCCTGTCATCCTGAGCGTAGTCGAAGGATCTGTACGAAAGTATACGAACAGATGGTTCGACTACGCTCACCATGACAAAGGCGAGAAGATTGCTTCGTCGTACCTCCTCGCAATGACGAAGAGGGTCACAATGACGAGACGTTAAACCCCTTACTCTTCCCAGCGGATTTTCTCTTCGATCGGTCCTCTTACCGGTTCTCTAGGCTCAGACTCGTGATGTCCAACATAGAAAAACCCGATACACCGTTGATTAGGCTCCAGGTTCAAGAAAGGACCAATATGATTGATCAATCCTGGTGTTGCCCAATAACCACCCAATCCCAAAGATCCGGCAGCTAACCACATGTTCTCCACTGCAGCGGCAGTAGCAGCAATCTCTTCCCATTCCGGAACATCACCGGTAAAATTCACCACAATAGCAATCGCCACATTCGAATCCGTAGCTTTCTTAGCCATGTTCTGTTCCGTTTGTTCCGTATATTTCTCCGCAGGAGTTACCGACTTATAAATCCTCGCCAATTCACTTCCCAAACGGTTCAATCCTTCTCCACGAAAAACAACAAAGCGCCAAGGCTGCGTACGTTTATGGGTTGGAGCTGCATTGGCAGCCTCTAAAATGGTCAATATATCTTCACGGCTCACTTCCTCATTCGTAAAATTTGCCTGAAAAACAGATCTACGAAATTGAATCGCCTTTAAAATTTCATTTTGTTGCATCATATTAATTTTATTAATTAAGAAACTTACTCTTAATAGTATTTGATTAAGAAAATACTATTAATAGTTATTGATTAAGAAAATACTATTAATAGTTATTGATTAAGAAACCTCTTCCCATAAAGCCACGATATGTAAAATGGTCAACACCGCTTTCTGCATATCTTGAACCGATACCCATTCTTGTTTACCATGAAATGCATGTCCACCAGCAAAGATATTAGGACATGGTAGCCCCATGAAAGATAACCTGGAACCATCCGTACCACCACGGATACTTCTTTTCTCCGCCTTCATGCCGGCGCGTTCGATACCCATTAAAGCAATATCAACCACACGAGGATGCTGATCCAATACTTCCTTCATATTGCGGTACTGTTCATTCACCTCAAAGGTAAATTTTGCCTGTGGATATTTAACTAAAACCGATTTTACGATTTCTTCCAACTCCGCTTCATGCTTCGCTAAATTTGCGGTATCATGATCACGGATAATAAATCCTAAGCTAGCTTCTTCCACCGTTCCGCTCAAATTGGTTGGATGAACAAATCCATCCTTCCCAGAAGTGGTCTCCGGAGATAAGCGATCCTTCGGTAAAGATTCCACGATCTCAGCGGCAATTTTCAGCGCAGAAACCATCTTATTCTTAGCATATCCCGGGTGGATGGAAACACCATCGATCTTTATCTTTACTCCATCCGCAGAGAATGTTTCATCTTCTAGCGTTCCGGCACGTTCGCCATCCATCGTATAACCATAATCAGCACCAAGCTTCTTCAGATCTGCATGGTCTACTCCCCTTCCGATTTCCTCATCAGGTGTAAACAAAATCTTGATATCACCGTGCTTGATCTCCGGGTTTGCCATCAGGATACGCGCAGCATCCATGATCTCAGCAACACCCGCTTTATCATCAGCTCCCAATAAGGTTTTACCAGAAGCGGTAATGATATCATTTCCGATCTGCTCCTTTAAATCCGGATGCTCCGAAAAACGGATCACCACATTTTCATCATCCGGCAATACCAGATCCTCACCTTGGTAATTCGCATGAACCAACGGCTTTACATCCGTACCGGACGAATCAGGCGAAGTATCCACATGCGAACAGAAACAGATCACGGGAACCTTTTTATCGGTATTGGAAGGAATAGTGGCATATACATAACCCAAATCGTCCAAGTGCGCATCGGTTATTCCCAATTGCAGCAATTCTTCGACCAATAGCCTACTTAGATTTTTTTGCTTTTCTGTAGAGGGTACTGTAGTGGATTGCGCATCAGATTGGGTATCTATCTGCACATATCTTTTGAAATTTTCAGCTACCTGAAAATCATTAATATTATTAATTTCCATGAAACAAATCTACGAATTAATACCTGAAAGCTTACTGCTTATCTGCCCAGCCAAATACACGTTGCAAAATATTGGAATCCCTAGCTCCGCCAATATTCTGTCTGATCTTCAATTCCTGATCCGCCACCTTCACAAATAGCCCATCAATGGCTTTTTGGGTTACATAAGCGGTCAGATTTGTTTCAATCTTTTTGCCCAAAGGCAATTGGTTATAAGCAGAAGTCAATTGCGTCCAATATTGGGTCACATTATTTTTGCCCATTGCTGATTCGATGATCGGACTGAACCGAGCGGTCAATTCCTGTGTAGTGCTGTTCCGAAAGAACGTTGTCGCAGCATCCTGCTTTCCACTCAACAAAATATTGAAAGCATCGTTAATGGTCATTCTGGATAAGGAATTGATGAACACCGAAGAAGCCTCTTTCACGGCAGATTCTGCTGCACGGTTCATGCTGGTGATGAATTGGTCGCAAAGACTACCCATACCTACAGCGCGCAAAGCTGATTCCACCTTTTTAGCCTCATCCGGCATCAAGATCCTAACCACCTGATCACCTAAGAAACCATCTTTTTTAGAAAGGATGGAAATACTTTGTTGAAGGCCATTATTCAATGCCTGCTTCACTCCGGAGGTTGCTTCCGCCTGCGTGATGGTACCGGTAGAAGTTGAACCTGTCGACGTAGAACCTGAAGTTCCTGTGGTTCCGGTTCCTGTTGAGCCTGTTCCTTGAGGAGGCAATCCAAATCCACCTTGATTTAACGTATCACAACCGGAAAAAAACAGCGTTGTGCTGCATATCCCCAATATTCCTAATTTTTTCAATTGATTCATAAGATCAAAAGTAATAAAAAGCTTATTATTTTGACCAGATCAATTCTGCAAATACCGGAAAATGGTCTGATGGAAATTTATGCATATAGGTATCGGTTAAAATACCATATTTATGAACTTTGAATGGAGGGGTAATGAAAATGTGATCTATCCTACCCTTAGGCTTCAACGATTTTGACCATCCATTGAAACTGGAATTTGGTTCATATTTGATCGCTGCCAGGTCGTAAACATCTTTCACCACCCCACTATTTGCCAAGGTAAAATAGGCTTCGTTCTTCTCGTCAATATTAAAATCGCCCGTCAGGATCAACGGAAGATCCTTTGCGAATTCCTTTGCTTTTGCCAAGATCAATTTCGCACTCTCTCTTCGTGCTTCCACGCCTACGTGATCAAAATGGGTATTCATGAAGATGAATTTCTTCTTGTTTTTCAGGTCTTGGAAGATCCCCCAGGTACAGATCCTTGGCAAAGCCGCATCCCATCCCTTATTGGGTTTGCTGGTTTCTGTAGGCGAAAGCCAAAAGGTGCCACTATTGATCACCTTAAACCTCTTGCTGTTGTAGAAAATCGCCGAATACTCTCCTTTCTCTGCGCCATCATCACGTCCCACCCCAATGCTCTTAAAGCCGGGAAGAGCAGCCGACATATCGTCCATCTGCACTTTGAAGGCCTCTTGGACGCCAAAGATGTCGAACTCATGGAATTTGATCAGATCGGTTACCGCATGCTTCCGATCATCCCACATATTCCCTACATCCGAAGTATTTTTCTGACGGATATTAAAGCTGGCCACATTCATGCTTGTCTGGGCAAAACCAGACAAGCTAATAGCCAATACCCCTAAAAACAAGAGTAATTTTTTCATCTTATTTATTTAAAATGGATTTCAATAATTCCGGTTGATCCGTCGTGATATAATCAATCTTCTCCTTAATAAAAAGATTCATATCCTCTTCCGAATTCACCGTCCAAACGTTTGTTTTCAGTTTTAATGCTTTGAATTCCTTGATCCAGGTTGGGTTCTTTTTGAACACATTGAAATGATAATCCACGCCTGATAATTTTGCAGCTTTAACCTCTGCCGGAGTTTTATCCCCATTCAAGTAATGCACCAAGGCTTTTTTGTTCAAGGATTTCAGTTTCAAACAAGCGTCCCAATCAAAGGCGATGTATTCCACCATCTTCTCTGCTTTCATCTTTTTAACAGCTGCAATGGAAAGTTCAGCGGCTTTCAAGGTTCTTTCCTTGCTAACACGGCTTGTTTTCAATTCGTAGATCAATTTGGTCACTTTTTGATCCATTCCTGCTTTTAGGTATTCTTCCACAGTAGGGATTTTCTCGCCATTTGGATGTACTTTAGCTAATAATTCTTGGTAAGTACTTTCCTCAATCTCAATTCCATAGAAATCGTGGTCATGGTTTACCACCAGTACATCATCTTTGGTAAGATGAACATCAAACTCCGATCCCCATACTTTCTGATCGATGGCAGCTTTTAGGGAAGCCAAGGAATTCTGCGGGGCATTGGTATTTTTCCAAGCTCCACGATGAGCGATGATAGCGGTCTGTGCCGATAATCCAGTGTGGATCAATAAGGTCATAAGGGTAATTAATACGGTGTTTCTCATTACTGTTATAATTATTTAATATAGATGATATTTGCTACAGAACGTTGACCTTCATGGTCAAACTTTTTATTATCCGAAGGGTAGTTTACAATATGGTTAGGGGTTGCTCCCTTTACATACATGGTTGTACTACCGCCTCCATCCAGGTTCATGGCATCTTTTGCACCCAACCAATCCATAACGCTTGCCAATTCTGGAAGGGACATGCCGTAGGATTGATTGCTTCTGCCATCAACCACCAATAAAATTAATTTATTTTTCTGAGTAATCGCAACGGCAGTCCGTGGATGGCGATTGGTATTGAAGGGATTATTTCCGAGGGGGATGATCTGTTGATCCTGAATCAACAAAGGACCAGCCACCATTACATTGGCGGCTTTGGAAGTAACGGGGTCAATATCCATAGCTGAGGCAATCTGAACCTTTTTTCCATCTAGCGTCAGGACGGCTGTTGCTCTACCGGCAATCTTGCCCCCTAGGTTTACGATCTGGTGATTCACGCGGATATAATCCACCGCACCCCCATTCTTCATATCGAAAAATCCAGCATTGATGGCTGCCAAAGCACCATTCTCTTCGGCAAACACACTGGTTTTCTTTAAGATTTTAGGGTCTGCCGCAAAATGAACCTTCTTGGCATGTTTTTTTAAATCGATTTCTATCCAATTGATTTCCTGCTGGGCATTAAATAGATTGGAAAAATGGCCTTGGTGCCAAGTAATACCTTTTTTTATTTCCTTACTGTTCCATTTTGCTTGTGCTATGGCTAAGGAGTCCGGGTTCTGCGCAGAAGCATTCAGATGCAAGAAGCAAGTGAATACTGCAACGAGGAGGCTTAGGTTTTGGAGATTTCGTTGAAGCATGTTTATTGTTAACAAGTTCCACGAATTTACCCATTTATTATTAACAAAACATTAAACTTAACGTTCTCCGTTCCATTCGCCATAAAATTGTTGCAAAAACTCTTCCATGTGCTCATGTCGACCCTTTGCGATCAACTTGGCCGCATCCGTATTCATTTTATCCTTCAACAAAAGCAATTTCTCGTAAAAATGATTGATGGTTGGGGCCGTGGTATTTTTATAGGCTTCCTTGGATTGATTCTCCAACGCAGGTATTTCGGGATTGTAGATCTCCCGATTCTTATATCCACCATAATTGAATGCACGGGCAATTCCGATCGCACCGATTGCATCCAAACGGTCAGCATCCTGTACCACTTCCAATTCCTTGGAATGGAACTTGACCTCACCCAGCGATGCCTTAAAAGACATGTTCAAAATAATGTTTTGCACATGTTCAATGACTTCCTGTTCCGTTCCTACAGCTGCCAAAAATTCTCCAGCTATCCGAGGACCAACACTTTCATCACCGCCATGAAATTTACTATCCGCTATATCATGAAGCAAGGCCGTCAGTTCACACACGAAAGGATCAGCCTCTTCGGTTTGAAGAATCAGTTTGCAATTGTTCCAAACTCGTAGAATATGCCACCAATCATGTCCAGATTCTGCATCCTTTAAGCGATCCTGGACAAATGCTGCTGTCTTTTCAATAATCTCTTGCTGTTCCTTAGTCTTTACTGCCTTCATATAATTCATATTGCAATAAGCGACAGTCCAATTTACCATTGAAGAATTCAAAACGACGGGAAGCACGTAATCCAATCTTTTTAGCAAGATCTGGGTTTCCGGTAAAAACATAACCCCTATAGCCCTGGCATTCCTTTTTCAGGAAATCCCCGATACGGGCGTAGGTCATCTCCAGTTTACTATGCGTACCTAAGCGCTCTCCATATTCCGGATTGAACATGATGACGCCCTGACCAACAGGAATAGTCGTTTCAGCAAAGTCGCAGACTTCAAATTTAATCAGATGTTCTACCCCAGCAGTCCTGGCATTCAATTTTGCAATTTCAATGGCTTCGGAAGAAATATCAGAAGCAATGATTTCTGGCAGGTTGGTTTTTTCGGTAATATCTTTTAGGATGCGGCGCTCATTAAAGAACACCTCCTCATCATACCCTTTAAAGTGCATAAAGGAATAATTCATGCGAAGAAGACCCGGTTTTCTGGTCTGTGCCATCAAGGCAGCCTCGATTGCTAAGGTTCCAGAACCACACATCGGATTGACAAAAGGCGACCTCCGATTCCATTGGGTAGCCAGGATGGTCGCACTTGCCAAGGCTTCCAACATAGGCGCTTTTCCAGGATGTTTTCTATAGCTGTGTTTGGCCAAGGTTTCACCCGAAGTATCCAAAAATATCTCGGCGCGATCTTCCATCCAATGCAGGTGAATCACCGCACGATTTAGATCAGGACCTGAATTAGGGCGCATGCCTTTTTTATCCTTGATCCGATCGACGATAGCATCCTTCACTTTCACATTAGCGAATAAAGGAGTGGTGATCGTTTCGTTGTGCACATTGGATGTTACGGAGAAGTAACCATCCAATGGAAGGTAATCCTCCCAAGGAATCTGCACCAGATTTTTATAAAGCTCATTCGCATCCTTCGCACGGAAAGCCTTCAATTCGTAATACACCTGGCTTGCAATATGTAAATTCAAGTTCAGTTTTATACACTCATTTACAGAGGCATACAATTCTACCCCGGTATTAAAACTACGCTTTATATCAAATCCTAATTCGCGGACTTCCTGTTCTAAAAATGGAGATAAACGTCGGTTACATGTGACGATTACCTTACTTCTGCTGTTGAAAACTTCTGCCATATTTCTGCAAAGTTACTTATTCTGTAAGCAAAAAATGTTTAATTTTACGGTTTAATAAATTTGATATGGAAATAAGAGGAAAAGTACATGAAGTAGGTGCGATTCAACAAGTAACTGAATCCTTCAAAAAGAGAGATTTAATTGTTGCCTATGCAGAAAACCCACAATTCGTAGAATATATTCGTTTTGAAGCAACACAAGATCGTGTAAACATTTTTGACAACCTATCGGTAGGGGATGATATTGAAGTATCTTTTAACCTTCGTGGTCGACCATGGACAAACAAAGAAGGTGTTACTACATACTTCAATTCTTTGGTTGCTTGGCGTGTCACCAAATTAGCAAATACGGCAGCAGCAGCTCCAGCACCTGGATATGCAGATATGCCGCCAGTAGATATCAGCTCAAGTGGTGCTGACGATGATGATTTGCCATTCTAAGCATATAAGCTGAAAAGCACAACAACATAAAAAAAGGGGATTTAAATCCCCTTTTTTTATGTTCAAATTTTTACATTTTCAAACCAATCTCTCTTAATCGTTCATCCAAATACTGCCCTGCTGTATAATCCTCGTATGCTTTCGGATGTTCCGCATCCACACAAGAATCCAAAGAAGCAAGACTCATACTCGATTTTGGATGTAAAAAGAAAGGTACCGAATACCTGGAAGTCTTCATTAACTCACGTGGAGGGTTTACCACCCGGTGCGTCGTTGATTTTAACTTATTGTTCGTCAAGCGCTGCAACATATCGCCCACGTTCACCACAATGTCCTCCCCTTTTGCTTTGATGGCAAACCACTCGTTATCTTTC
Organism: Sphingobacterium sp. CZ-2; assembly: GCF_004526235.1. GTDB lineage: Bacteria > Bacteroidota > Bacteroidia > Sphingobacteriales > Sphingobacteriaceae > Sphingobacterium > Sphingobacterium tenebrionis. The sequence continues at coordinate 3,348,823 of NZ_CP038159.1, forward strand.
GTCAATACCTCTAATCCATCGGCAGAAGCACCGATCAACAAGGTAATCAAATTGATATCCTCATGCGCACCAGCCCTAACCGCATCATCAGGAATAGTTTCCGGATTTTCGATAGGGAAATAATGTATCGCACGTAAAATAGAGTTTCCATTGTGAACAAATGGCTCGAAATAATCCTCTGGTAGTGATAAATAGGTCGCGATTGCCTTTAAGATGTTTCTTCCTGCATCTTCCAATTTTTGGTAGATCTCTCCCGTCACCTGATCGAAGGCCGGTAATTCCGCCACTTTCGGATTGTCTGGAAAATCGGTTTTCGAATATTCCTCATCCGTAATAGTCTGTCCTCGCTGCCAAAACTCTTTCAAATCAGGAGTCTTGGAATCCTTTGCCTTCTCACGTCCTTTGGCCGTATAACCGCGTTGTCCTGCCAACTCCGGAAATTCATAATTCCGCTTGGTATCCTCTGGAAGATCAAAAAATGCTTTAACGGTTTTATATAGCTCATCAATCAATTCTGGCGATAGACCATGATTCGCAATAGTCACGAATCCAGTCTCATTGAATGCTTTTCCAATATCTTGGACAAATTGATTTCTTTGGGCCTCATCTCCAGCTGTATAATGCTGTAGATCTAATCTAGGAATGTTTACTAATGCCATGTTTATTTTGTTTATACAAAGTTAACGGATAAATAACACAGAAGAGCCTGACCTGTTCAGAACCCTAACTACAATAACTATATTTCACTGAAAACCAACATTTAAAGTTATTAACAATTCAACTATTATCCATCTTGAACCTGCCTCAACCCATCTTTTAATTCATTTATGTCAAGGATTTATTAAAAATTCACAAAAAGTTTGAATTATCAATCCAATCTATTAAATTTGTTATGCATGCATAATAAATAAGCAGCATACATACTACAAGATAAGAATAACCGAAATATGAGCCAAGACAATACGATCGATTACTTTCTAAAGACGGCGTGGCAAACTGTAGCGAACAAATACAATGTTATTGCTTCACAACATGGGTTCACCCAAGCTGCTGGTTATATTTTGATCAATATCCACCGCGACGGTACGCCTGTTTCGCAGATCGCGAATTCTACTGGCGTTAAAACAACATCCCTTTCCCGCGTGCTGAACAACCTGGAAGGTTTAGGGTTCATTTACAGGGAAACCAGCGATACGGATAAGCGTTCGGTAAAAGTATACCTGACAGAGCTGGGCCGGGAGAAACGGAAGATTGCCAAGGATGTCGTTCGGGAATTCAACGATTTCCTTAACAATTCTTTCAGCGAGAAGGAACGCGCCTTGATGACCAAGATGTTGGTAAAGATCAGTGAATTGGCTACAAATTATTCACCAGTGGTTCAGATAGAACCTTAATAACATAGAAAAATCAGAAGATATGAATAGAAATATTAAAAAAGTTGCTGTATTGGGATCTGGAGTTATGGGATCCCGGATTGCTTGCCACTTTGCTAATATCGGTGTAGAGGTATTGTTGATGGACATTGTTCCGAAGGAATTGCTTCCTGCGGAACAGGCCAAGGGATTGACCTTGGAAAGTCCAGCCGTCCGCAACAGGATTGTCAATCAATCCTTGGATACGGCGATCAAATCCAATCCGGCACCATTATTCAGCAAATCCTACGCAAAGCGCATCACAACTGGAAATTTTGATGACGATATGGCGAAGATTGCCCATGTAGATTGGGTGATCGAAGTCGTTGTAGAACGATTGGATATTAAAAAATCCGTTTTTGACCGTGTGGAGGAATTCCGTAAACCCGGAACATTAATTACCTCCAACACCTCAGGGATTCCTATCCATTTGATGAACGAAGGTCGGTCAGAGGATTTTAAAGCCCATTTCTGTGGAACCCACTTCTTCAACCCGCCAAGATACCTGCAATTATTGGAAATCATCCCTACCCCAGAAACGAAGAAAGAGGTGGTTGATTTCTTGATGCATTATGGTGATCATATGCTGGGTAAGACCGTCGTTCTTTGTAAGGATACACCGGCCTTCATCGGTAACCGCATCGGGGTTTATTCCATGTTGGCAGTTACCCATTTGGTGGATAAGTTGGACCTTACGGTAGAAGAGGTAGATAAATATACCGGTCCTGCGATGGGCCACCCGAAATCAGCGACCTTCCGTACGGCGGATGTGGTTGGTTTGGATACCTTGGTGAATGTAGCCAAAGGATTGGAGCAGAATGCGCCTCATGATGAGGCTAAAGGAGTTTTCCAATTACCGGAATTCATCAGCAAAATGGTAGAAAACAAATGGTTGGGTGAGAAAACCAAAAAAGGGTTCTATGAAAAGGTGAAAGATGTCAAAGGAGGCTCAGAAATCCTTTCCTTGAACCTGAAAACGATGGAATATGGTCCACAGGCGAAAGTTAAATCCAGCACACTGGAGGCGACAAAAGCAGTGGAAGATATCCGCAAGCGGATGAAGGTTTATGAACAGGGAACAGATAAGGCGGCTACCCTATTCCGCGCCATGCATTATTCCTTGTTCGAATATGTATCCAACAGGGTGCCGGAAATTACGGATGATTTCTTCCGTATTGACGATGCAATGCGTGCCGGTTTCGGATGGGAAATTGGTCCATTCGAAGTGTGGGACGCTTTAGGCGTTAAAGAGACGATCGAAAAGATCAAAACCGAAGAGAAAAGACTTCCTGGACAAACTGGAGAAGTGGCTTCTTGGGTACATGAGATGTTGGATGCAGGCCATGACAGCTTCTATAAAGTAGAAAATGGCGTTCGTCATTATTACGATATCGCATCCAAATCCTATAAGCCGATTCCAGGTGCGGAAGATATTATTGTTTTGGATCATATCCGGGAGTCGAAAACCATTTGGAAGAATTCCGGTGTTTCCATCATCGATTTAGGCGATGGCATCATCAACTGTGAGTTCCACACCAAAATGAACACGATTGGTGGCGATGTAATCCAAGGCTTGAACAAAGCGATCGATCTTGCCGAGAAGGAATACCGTGGATTGGTTATTTCCAATGATGGTAAGAACTTCTCTGCTGGAGCAAACATAGGTATGATCTTCATGATGGCGGTAGAACAGGATTACGATGAATTGAATATGGCGGTTCGCATGTTCCAAAATACATCGATGCGGATTCGTTATTCTGCCATTCCAGTGGTTGTTGCTCCATTCCAAATGGCCTTAGGTGGCGGTTGTGAATTCTCCATGCATGCCGACTTTGTACAGTGCCATGCCGAAACTTATATGGGATTGGTGGAGTTTGGTGTAGGTGTCATCCCAGGTGGTGGTGGATCAAAGGAGTTTGCGCTTCGGGCATCCGATGATTACCGTCCAGATCAGATCGACCAAAACTATTTCCGCGAGCGTTTCTTAACGATCGGTCAAGCGAAAGTTTCCACCTCAGCGGTTGAAGCCTACGAATTAGGCTATCTGCAACAAGGAAAATACGCCATCACGATGAACCGCGCAAGGTTATTAGCCGATGCGAAAGCAAAAGCGATCGAACTGGCAGAAGCAGGTTATGTACAACCGATCCAACGTACCGACATCAAAGCCTTAGGCAATACTGCCCTAGGTTTGGTCTACGTAGGTGCATCCTCCATGGAGGCTGGTCACTACATCTCCGAACACGACAAGAAGATTTCCGAAAAACTAGGTTATGTCATGGCTGGCGGAGACATCTCCCAACCAACCGAGGTATCCGAACAATACCTCCTAGATCTCGAACGCAAGGCTTTCATCGAGCTCTGCGCCGAACGGAAAACTTTGGAAAGAATACAGCATATGTTGACGACGGGGAAACCGCTTCGAAACTAGGTTTTAGATGATAGATAATAGATTATAGAAAATAGAAAGGTAAAGTTTATTAAAAGCAGTGGAACGAAGAATATTACACTAAATTAAAAATCAAGGGTAATGCACAACATTAAAGAGTTAAAGGTTTGGCGCAAATCGATAGAATTATCCACTGATATTTATAAAGCCTTGATAAACTTTCCTGCAGATGAAAAATATGGTCTAACATCTCAAATTAAACGATCAGCAATATCAATTCCTTCAAATATAGCTGAGGGGGCTGGTAGAAATTCTAACAAGGAATTTATTTATTTCTTAGGAATTGCAAATGGTTCTTGTTTTGAATTATTGACACAGATTGTAATTGCCATGAAGCTTGAGCTGATCAGTATAGAGGAGTCTAAGGATTTATCGTATAAAATTGTGGAGATCCAGAAAATGATTTATGGATTTCGACAAAAACTAGTCAAGGAAATTAAAAAATAAGATTACTAACTGGAGACATACAGGATCTGAGATCTATCATCTCATATCTGTTATCTCCAAAAGATACTAAAAATGGAAGCATACATCATAGCAGGTTATCGCACGGCGGTGGCGAAGGCACCAAGAGGGGGTTTTCGGTTTACGCGTGCGGATGATTTGGCATCAACGGTGATCAAGCATTTGGTTGCATCGGTGCCAAGCTTAAATAAAGAAGATATTGACGATGTGATCGTCGGGAATGCAATGCCGGAGGCGGAGCAGGGTTTGAATATGGGACGTTTCATTTCCTTGATGGGATTGGATACGGACAAGGTACCAGGGCTTACGGTAAACAGATACTGTGCGTCTGGGTTGGAGACCATTGCCACTGCAGTAGCAAAAATCAAATCTGGAATGGCAGATGTGATTATTGCTGGTGGTGTGGAAGTGATGTCGGGCATGCCGTTCGGAGGTTGGAAGATCGTTCCTAATCCAACGGTGGCTAAGGAGCATCCGGATTGGTATTGGGGTATGGGATTAACGGCAGAAGCGGTGGCTAAAGACTACCATGTTTCGCGAGAAGATCAGGATAAGTTTGCCTTGAAATCCAATCAAAAGGCGGTGGAGGCAATTAAGAATGGTCATTTAAAGGATGGTATTGTGCCGATCACGGTGAAGGAAAATTACATTAAGGATGGCAAGATCGCAACGCGTGAATATGTGGTGGATACAGATGAGGGACCTCGAGCAGATACTTCGTTAGAAGCCTTGGCGAATTTAAAACCGGTTTTTGATGCGAAAGGATCCGTAACAGCGGGTAACTCTTCCCAAACATCAGATGGTGCCGCTTTTGTGTTGGTGGTATCCGAAAAGAAAATGAAGGAACTGAACTTAACTCCTGTTGCCAAATTGCTGAGCTATGCTGTTGCTGGTGTACCTCCGAGAATTATGGGTATCGGCCCTATATATGCGATTCCAAAAGCATTGGAAATGGCGGGATTGAAAAAAGAAGATATTGATTTGTTCGAACTGAACGAAGCCTTTGCCTCCCAGTCTTTAGCGGTGATCCGTGAATTGGGATTGGATGAAGAGAAGGTCAATGTCAATGGCGGTGCGATTGCATTGGGACACCCACTGGGTTGTACCGGTGCTAAATTAACCGTACAGGTTTTGAATGAACTTAAGCGTAGAAATAAAAAATACGGCATGGTAACCATGTGTGTGGGAACTGGCCAAGGTGCTGCAGGAATTTTTGAATTGCTATAGAGAATCATTTTAAAGCAATAGAATTTTATACAACTAGAGCAGCCATATTTTAAATAATAAAAAAATATAATCATGAGCGAGGAAGTAAAAAACAAAGCAATAAAAGGTGGAGAATTCGTTATCAGGGAGACTTCTTACCAGGATATCTTTATTCCTGAGGAATTCGACGAGGAAGCAAGGATGATCCGCCAGACCTGTCTGGATTTTCTGGATACGGAAGTATTGAACAATTTGGAGCGTATTGATGCCCAAGAAGAAGGGCTGATGGAAAGCCTGATGGATAAAGCGGGAGAGTTGGGTATGTTGGGTGTGTCCATTCCGGAGGAATATGGTGGTTTCGGAAAGAATTTCAATACATCTATGTTGGTGGCTGATGCCGTAGGTGGAGGTTTCTCCTTTGCGGTGGCCCTATCGGCACATACCGGAATCGGAACCCTGCCAATCCTATATTATGGAAATGCAGAACAGAAAGCCAAATATATCCCTAAACTGGGATCAGGTGAGTGGAAAGCATCTTACTGTTTAACGGAGCCTAACGCGGGTTCAGATGCCAATTCCGGAAGAACTTCTGCCAAGCTAAATGCTGAAGGAACCCATTACCTGATCAATGGTCAGAAAATGTGGATCACCAATGGTGGCTTTGCGGATATCTTCATCGTATTTGCTAAAATTGATGACAATAAAAATCTGACCGCATTCATCGTGGAGAAAGATTTCGGTGGAATTACCATGAACCCTGAAGAACATAAATTAGGGATCAAGGGATCATCTACTCGTCAGATCTTCTTCAACGATTGTCCGGTTCCAGTAGAGAACATGTTATCTGAACGCGAGAATGGATTTAAGATCGCGGTAAACATCCTGAACATCGGCCGTATCAAATTAGGGGCGGCAACTATTGGTTCTTCACGTTCTGTGTTGGATACAGCGATCAATTATGCGAACGAGCGTGTACAGTTCAACCTGCCGATATCGAAGTTCGGAGCGATCCGTTATAAACTGGCAGAGATGGCTACCCGTTTATTTGCTACGGAATCCGCAGCATACCGTGCCGGTCAGAATATCGATGATGCTTACGATGCATTGATCGCGGGCGGAATGGATGAGGCAAAAGCCAAGCTGAAATCGGTGGAACAATTTGCCATCGAATGTGCCATCATCAAGGTATGGTGTTCAGAAATGTTGGATTATACGGTAGATGAGGGTGTTCAGATCTATGGTGGTATGGGTTATTCGGCCGATGCGCCAATGGAAAGAGCATACAGGGATTCCCGTATCAATCGGATTTTTGAAGGTACGAATGAAGTGAACCGTCTTTTGGTGGTTGATATGTTATTGAAACGTGCGATGAAAGGGGAGATTGATTTGATGGGTCCTGCGCAGGCGGTAGCCAATGAGTTGATGTCTATTCCTGATTTTGGTGAGGAGGATGATGCACCATTTGCAGCGGAGAAAAAAATCATTGCGAATCTTAAGAAGGCAGGATTGATGATTGCAGGTTCTGCTGTTCAGAAACTGATGATGTCTTTGGCAAAAGAACAGGAGATTTTGATGAATATTGCTGATATTATTGGTTATGTGTATGTAGCGGAGTCTGTATTGTTACGTGCTGAAAAATTACAGCATACGGTAGGGGGCGAAAAAGCCGCTTATGCAGCTGATATGGCAAAAATCTATTTGTATTCAGCGATCGATAAAGTGAATGTAGCGGGTAAAGAAGCGTTGTATTCCTTTGCTGAAGGCGATGAACTGAACATGATGTTGGTTGGCTTACGTAGATTCACCAAGGCTGCGCCTTTCAATGTGAAAGATGCGAGACAACGGATTGCTAAGAAATTAATTGAAGAAAATAAATACTGTTTTTAAGTATTAGGTTATACGGTATTTAAGTTTTAGGTTGATTATGGAAATGGGTTATCTGAAAAGATAGCCCTTTTTTTCGCCGTCATTGCGAGGAACGAAGCAATCTTCGAACTTTGTCATCCTGAGCGGAGTCGAAGGATCTGTACGGTTACTTACGAACAGATGCTTCGACTCCGCTCAGCATGACATGCGGGAAGATTGCTTCGGTCCGATGATGGTAAGATTGCTTCGTCGTGCCTCCTCGCAATGACGTATGGCTCATTATGACGGAATTATCTCGCGATGACAGGGAAAGTCTAACATCTATAATCTATTATCTAACATCTATAATCTATCATCTATCATCTAAAATCTACCCTAAAGCCACCCCTCCACCAGCGCCTTTTTCACCACCTCCGTCATATTACTGCATTCCATTTTCCGAAGTATATTCTTCCGATGCGTCCTCACAGTATGCTCACTAATAAAAAGTTGATCTGCGATCAATTTACTATCCATACCCTTTGCAATCAACTCCAATACCCGCATTTCACTTTTAGAAACAGCACTTTGAAAACAATCGCTATAATCGTTCTTATCGAAAAGGGAGATTTTCTTCGGGTGTTCCGGATCGGAACTATCAATAATATAATGGGAATACTGCCTACTCGGCTGAAGATCACTAATATCCGAATAGATATTAAGCATATATATCGGTTCCATATGTTCATTGAACAACACAGGAATACTTTGGGCCAAGACAAAAAGCTTCCGACCATCTTTGCAAATCAAATCCAATGTACGATTAACCTTGATATATGGCCTCCTTTCTGGCTCCTGGGCATACAAATATTTAAAATATTTGGTCCCTCCTCTTGTTGCCCTAATCGTATCCTTCAAATGATGAATACTTAACATCAAGGTATAGCCTCTTTTGATGACCTCCTCCTTGGTATAACCGGTAAACTGCTCAATAGGTCCACCAGCATCAATAACCGTTAGGGTACTGATATCAGCCAAGGAATAGAAATAGGTATCAAAAGCATGGAAAACCCGAAGGTAATTATTAAGGTCGAATTCTTTCTTCCTTTGCAAAGCCTCCGCTTTTCCCAAGGATTTTTGCGAATACAGACTGAACTCCTGAAAGGATTGGGAAATTTTTCGGAACAGGAAATTATCGAGCTTCATGTCCTAAAATAAATTATTTTTATAAAAATTTCATATACCCAAATTGGGGTATTTTTCAAATTTTAATCCCCTATAAACAAGAATATTTAACATATTTAGAATTATCCTAACTTATAAAACATGGATTTTGAGCAATGGTTAATTCATTGATATTTTTTATAATTTAGCTCTACCAAAGAATTAACTGACGTAGAATTTCTATTTATCCAATAACATGGAACGGAAAAAACATATACTTTCCGATGCTTGGGAAAATTTCGACCAACATCTATCCGCCTCCAATGAAATCATGAATCACCCTGATCTGGCCATGTTCCTGTCGGAAATTCTTTCTATTGGCCCTTACTATTATTATACATTTGATGTTCTTTCCGTCGAATTAAAACAGGTCCATCCCAATGTATTACGGATACATGGTTTTAAGGAAATTCCCACATCCTTAACCCAGATCATTGAGCTGATTCACCCTGATGATATCGAATTTGTGATCTTAGCAGAAAAACTGATCCTGAACAAATTATTGACCATCAACAATGGAGATTTCCTCCATAACAAAATGAGCTATTCCTTCCGGATGAGGGTGGCCGATGGCAGTTACCATCTTTTCCTACATCAAGCGGTCCATTTAGTGCTCGATGAGGAACAAAAAATCAAGATTGCCTTAAACATACACACCGATATTGAACACATCACCCAGCTCAATTCAGGATTAGTGCATATACAGAGCAACAATAAAATCAATAAGCACCTGCAGTTCGACCCTTACGAGGAAGAAGCACAGGTTCCAAAACCAAAACTCAGCCGACGGGAAATGCAGATTCTTCCGCTGATTGCCAAAGGCTCTTCCAGCAAACAGATTGCAGCGCAACTGTTTATTTCAGAAGATACCGTTCGGGTTCATCGTAAGAACATCCTCAAAAAAACAAACACCAACAGCAGCCATTTGCTCATTAAAAAATGCTTGGAATGGGGGATTCTTTAATTTTTTAATGATCTATTTGCAAAATACCTCGATTGAGGTATTTTCTGGATATGCTTTTATTCCTAACATTGGATAAGCTACAGAAAGCAGCAAGAAAACCAACTAATTATTAATGATCATGGATGAAAATGAAAATAGATTGGCTTTAATTTGGGAGAAATTCCCGGAATTATTTGCTCATCGATCCAATGAAATTGATTCCGATACCATCATCAAGATGCTGTCGGAGATGTTGGTCATTGGCGATTACTATTATTATGTTCTTGAAATTGCCAATCAATCCCTTTCCCATGTCCATTCTAGCCTTTGCCAGTTGCATGGCTTAACAGAAAGCCCTACTCATATCCAAAATATCGTAGATATCATCCATCCCGATGATGTATCCTATGTGCTGAAAGCGGAGGAAGTCTGCAATCAAAAAATCACGAAACTGATCAGCAATAGCAACCAATACAAATCCTGTTATTGTTTTCGGATGAAAATGCAGGATGGGACCTACAAACTATTCCATCATCAGGCCATTCCTGTGAGCATGGATGCAGATGGGAAGATCATTAGCGTGCTGAATATCCATACCAATATCGAACACATCAGTAAAAAGAACAGCTATGTGGCCCATGTGATCGGTCTGAATGGAATTGATGAATTTTACCAATTTGACCTGTCCAAGAAAATTGCCCAGGAAAGAAAACATAAAAACCCACTTACAATCCGCGAATTGGATATTTTGAACTACATCGCCAAAGGATATTCCAGTATTAAGATCGCCCAGCAATTGGGCATTTCTGATCAGACCGTCCGGGTACACCGCAAGAACATGCTCAAAAAGACCCAAACCTTCAACAGCAGTAGCCTAATCAAGCATTGTGTCGAGATGGGTTGGCTGGTTTAATTGAACAAAGCCAATGCAATGATCAATGTGACCAAAATATTAAAAGTCTGTGCAATGATGAATGCATAAAAAGGCTTCTTGTTATCCTGTTTAAACAGATCCTTAAAATTGGTTTCCAATCCGATGGATGTAAAGGCCAGAGCAAACCATAATCCCTGTAAACTCTTCAAACTATCCTTGATCTGACTGGTCGTTTCTGCCGGAATCACAAAGGAAAACAAGAGCGAAACCGCAACAAATCCAACCACGAATTTTGGGAACCTATCCCAGATCAATCTTAACGTTGGCTTATCCTTCTTCGTTTCATCATCAACCGATTTGGAATAGGTCCAATAGATACTGATGAAAAAAGCCGCTATCCCCAATAAAACGTTCTGGGAGAATTTTACGATCGTACTGATCTTTAAGGCTTCTTCGCCCACCAAAGATCCAGAGGCCACTACTGCCCCGGTCGTATCGATACTACCACCCAACCAGGCTCCAGTAACCTCTTGGGAGAGGTTCAGCCATTGCGCAATGTAAGGCATGAAGATCATCATCGGTATAGCCGTGATCAACACTAGGGAGATCACATAGGATAATTTCTTATTATCACCTTTGATGGCACCCGAAGTCGCAATAGCGGCCGATACTCCACAGATGGATACTGCACTGGACAGCATCAAGGACATTTCTTTATCGATTTTTAATTTGCGGCAAACCCAATAGGCAAAATACCATACGGAAACCACTACCAATAAGGCTTGGATCAAACCCAAGGAACCTGCCTTTAGGATATCGCCGAAAATCACGGTCGTACCAAGCAATACCAAACCGATCTTCACATATAGTTCCGTGCTCAAGGCATTTTTAAACCATTCCGGAAGCTTGAAGCAATTACTGATGATCAGACCGATGGCAAGACTGAAAATAACAGCCTCCAGGTTATATTCTTTGATGGTCGAATTACCTGCCAAAACCAAAGCCACAAGAGTGAGTACAAATACCGTTGGAAAGACGATCAATAAAGCCTTCAGGTTCTTCTTTAAGAGAATGGCTCCTAAAATGGCGACTGCATAGATCAACCCAAATTGGGAAGCCATGCTCAACAGGTTATTTCCGGAAAAAACCTTTTGGGTCAACTCCGAAGAATCCGCCCAATTGAAACTTGGTTTTGGAACAACGATACCAAATAAGGCCAAGGCTATAATAGCAAAACCCAAGATAACAACTACCCAATCTTCCGAGAGTTCAAATGATTTTCTTTCCATGTATTCGTTTAAGTTGATTGATTAGCTAAATCGCTAATTGCGGGCTGAATATAGGGAAATTTAAATGTAAAGCCTCTTTGGGAGGTTAAAATTGTTGTTACAGGAACGGTCTCTAAAAGTAAACTCGCATCTACCCCTTTAAACCTCGCACCAATCTTAGCCATAAACACAGGTAAAGGTAATCCGATCGGCATATGCGCAGCCTTTCTGATGGCCTTCATAAAGTCGGCATTGGAAACAGGATTTGGGCTACAGGAATGGTACACCTGATCTGGCTTTTCCAGATCGGCGATCCAAAGCAGTAATCGTTTAAAATCCTCATGATGTATCCAGGAAACCATTTGTTGTCCATCCCCTACCTTGCCGGCCAGACCGAATTTCGCTAATGGATACAACTCGGCAAACATGCCTGATCCCTGCATCAACACTGGACTTATCCGTAGGATCACCTTTTGGGTGTCTGGGGTCAATGTGTTTAAACATGCCGCTTCCCATTTCTTGGCCAATTCGGCTAAGAAATCTTGGCCGAAATCTGTACTGGTTTCATCTTGAAAGGTTTTTCTACCGTTGAAAATGGAAACACCGGAAGCATTGATCCATTTTTTAGGGGGATGCTCCATGGTTCCGATCGCTTTTCCCAAAAGGGAGGTAGGAACTACTCGCGAGGAGAGTAGCAATGCTTTATTCTTTTCATTGAAAACCCTATTGATGGATAAGCCAGTAAGGTTGATCAATATATCTGCTTCTTCTATCTTTTTAACCCAACCTCCTAACTGCTCTCCATCCCACAGCACATAATGTAGGGCAGGATGATCTGACCGATGCTCTTCTCTGCTCAATAAGAAAACCTCATCGCCTCTTTCCAAAAATTCTTTTGTCAATATTTTTCCAAGGTTGCCGGTTCCACCAGCGATCACTATTTTCTTCATCTTTGCTCATTATCTCCTTCAGTTGAGTTTATTTCGTTCAATATTAAGGCTTGCAATTCATCTTTTGGTAATAGCAATTGGTATTCTGCTACACCAATAGGTTTGTTGATGTCTTGCAGTGCTATTTCTACATCCAAATGATCTTTATCGCCTAGAAATCCAAGATTGTATGAACTTTTAAATACTTCGTTCGCATATTCGGCACTTATTCCAGGTAAAGTATTGGTAAAATTATTGGTTTTTACATGGTTATCGGCACGGCTATAGCTATCCATTTTTATAGCGTTGAGCAATAAATCTCTCGACCAGCCTTTTGTAGCTACTTCATTGGCATAAAACGCAACAGCAGAAAGCGATTGGACTTTGTCCAAAAGTAACAAATTATGTCCCCAAGGTAAAACTGCTACAGCCTGTAGCAGTTTTGTATCTGCTTGATTATAACGTTCATAATAGCGCTTCATATTCCACAAGTTACGTGGAGACAAACCCATATCGGGAAATTTATTTTTGAGGTCAATAGATAATTGCTTTACAACACCGCTACCGTATCCTTCTTCTAACTGTTTTTCAAAAAGTAGTTTTCCCAAATTCCAATACGCAGAATTTGCTATACTGTTTACCTGCTTTGCAATCAGCGTTTGAGCTGTATAAATGTGGCTAATTGCTTGATGTAAAATCTCCCGATACTCTGAAATATTTATATTTTTTTGAGATTGACTACTCATTTTTCTCTGTGTTTTAGCATTGTTTTTATTTTAAAATGATCGGCCAAGGCTATTCTTGCGGCATGAAATCCGCACATACCATGTACACCCCCACCAGGTGGAGTAGACGCCGAGGCTATATACACTTTTGGATCCGAAGTTCGATAAGGAGTCAAGGATTTTGTCGGCCGGGTAAACAATTGACGAAGGTCCATCACCCCACCGGAAATATCCCCACCAATATAATTAGGATTATAAGCTTCCATAACCGCCGTATTCATGGCGGATCTAGCCATTACCGTATCTTTAAAACCTGGAGCAAAACGTTCCACTTGATTTTCTATAGCAGAGGTCATATCCACTTCCGATCCAAGGGGAACATGGCAATATGCCCATCCTGTATGTTTCCCATCAGGCGCCCTGCTCGAATCGAACATGCTCTGTTGAGCGAACAAAACATAAGGCTTTTTGTTCAAGCGTCCATGTTGGGTATCTGATTCCGACTGTGCAATCTCTTCAAAACTATTGCCCAAATGCACGGTTGCTGCATGTTGGCAGCGGATATCCTGAAAAGGCGTGGCTTCAGATAATGCCCAATCAATCTTGAATACCCCCATCCCATACCGAAAAGCTTCCAATTGTTTTTTATAACCGTTGGTTAGTTTTAGGTTTTTCAACTTCAAGATCTGCTTAGGTGTCATATCCAAAATACAGATCCGGTGGGATGGCAGGTCGGCCATATCCTTCACCCAGGTCTGCAGTTGAATCTTTCCTCCCAATGCTTGGTAATAAGCGGCTAAGGCATCGGCAATGGCCTGAGAACCACCGATCGGAATTGGCCAGCCGAACCGATGGGCAACCGTCCCTAACATCATACCGATGGCTGCAGTTGCCGGTTGATCCAAAGGCTGCATGCCATGTGCAACAATTCCCGCCCAAAGAGATCGCGTCCTTTCGGATTGGAAACCATCAGCAATGAACTTTGCCGAACGTAATGCCTTCAATCCGAATCTACCCATCAAAAAAGGATGCTTCGGAATGCGCAAAGGACCCATTACGTCTTCCGAAAGCTCCTCCCACCTGTCTATAAAGGGAGCATATAAACGTTTATATGGTTGGAAATCCGTTCCCAATTCCTTTTCCATAGCCTGCATATCCCTGTGCAATAGCACTGCTGGTTGGTTATCCAAAGGATGAGCAACCTCATAATCTGCATAGGTAAACCGCAGACCATAATCTGCCAAAGGAAGCTGCGAAAAAAAGGGCGAGGCCAGTGCCATGGGGTGGATGGCCGAGCAAACATCATGGTTAAAACCAGGAAGGGTCAATGCCTTGGTCCGCATACCACCCCCATAGCTATCTGCACCTTCTATCAATAGCGTTTGCAGGCCAGCTTGTTGAAGTGTTATTGCTGCAGCAAAACCATTCGGTCCCGAACCTATAATTATCGCGTCGTATTTAGCCAAAATTTTCTCTTTCCTCTAATTTAACATATTAAAATTCGAATTGCCGTATTTTCAGAAAAACGCTCTTAGTATCCATCCATTTATTTACTGGTTCGGCTCGTAATAAAAGAATAATGTAAGTGAGTTGTAAGTGAGTTGTAAGTGACTTTTAGCACTTACAACTCACTTACACCCTACTTGCAGCACGAAGCTGCCAACATAAAAAAAGGCCAACCAATGGTTGACCTCAATTTTATATATCAGGATTTGAAATCCCTATGATTTACATTAATCTATTCACTTAATAATCCGATCAATTCTTTCTGGATGGCCTCGCCTTTATCCTCATTGTACCAACGTTGGATAAATTCCTTGATTTCTTCGAAAGGTTTACCTTCGGCTTTCATTTGCTCAAAGATAGCCTGTAATACAGCAGGTCTTGGGCCCCAGATCACTTTATCATGCCCTACATCGTTACGGATAATCAATTTTGGGATGGATTTGCCGCCGTTGGTCAGGTATTCATCGATCAGGTATGGTTCAGTATCTCTCAATTGGATATCCAAATCAATGAATTCATTGTCCTTCACGATCTGATAAATCTGCGCTACGGAATGTGCCGCATCCCCACACCAAGGTTCAGTGATAACGATCCAATGTTGTGGATCTTTAATTTGCTGAATACAGTTTTTCATTTCTTCAGAAGGTTCAAACTTTTTAAGCCATCTGGTCATCCTAGACCAGTTCAGCTTGGTGTAGTTCAGGTAATCAGCATCGTTGGAGTATGCTTCGTGATTTTCTGTGTTTGTTAAAATATCTTCGAAGTAACTCAGGTATTCGTCAAAATTCATGTTTGATTTCTATTTCCACAAAAGTAATCAATTAATGGATAATTCAGAAATGATGACAGAATGTCACATTCCAATGACAATAGCAGGAAATAATTACCGCGTTTCCGCTGACAAAATGAGAAAAAACCATTTGGCATAAGCGTTGTTGATAGAATATGAAATCGAAAAATTTAAAAAAGTAAATAGATAACAAAACAAGATATGTCAAAAATTATAGGAATCGACTTAGGAACTACCAACTCATGTGTAGCCGTAATGGAAGGTAATGAGCCGGTAGTAATTGCCAACAACGAAGGTAAACGCACTACGCCTTCAATCGTGGCATTCGTAGAAGGTGGTGAACGTAAGGTTGGGGATCCTGCAAAACGTCAAGCGATTACAAACCCGCACAAAACTGTTTATTCTATCAAACGTTTTATGGGTGTAACGTACGATGAGGCAAAAAACGAGATCGAACATGTTCCTTATAAAGTAGTAAAAGGCGACAACAATACGCCACGTGTGGAAATTGATGATCGTAAATATACACCACAAGAAATTTCAGCCATGATCCTTCAGAAAATGAAGAAAACGGCTGAGGATTATTTAGGTCAGGAAGTTTCTCGCGCGGTAATTACCGTTCCTGCATACTTTAACGATGCGCAACGTCAAGCAACGAAAGAAGCTGGTGAAATCGCAGGATTGAAAGTAGAGCGTATTATCAACGAACCTACAGCTGCAGCATTGGCTTACGGTCTTGATAAGGCAGACAAAGACATGAAAATCGTGGTATTCGACTGTGGTGGTGGTACGCATGACGTTTCTGTTCTTGAATTAGGCGACGGCGTATTCGAAGTAAAATCTACCGATGGTGATACACACTTAGGTGGTGATGACTTTGACAACGCGATCATTAACTGGTTAGCAGCTGAATTTGCTGACGAGAACAATGGTTTCGACCTGAAAAAAGATGCAATGGCATTACAACGCTTGAAAGAAGCTGCTGAAAAAGCAAAAATCGAATTATCAAGCACTACTTCAACAGAGATCAATTTACCATATATCACTGCTGATGCAACAGGACCAAAACACTTAGTACGCAATTTATCACGTGCTAAATTTGAAAGCTTAGTAGGACCGCTTATCGAGCGTACTATCGAGCCTTGTCGTACAGCATTGAAAAACGCAGGTTACTCTACTTCAGATATCGATGAGGTAATCTTAGTAGGTGGATCGACCCGTATTCCAGCAATCGTAGAAGCTGTTAAAAAATTCTTCGGAAAAGATCCTTCAAAAGGTGTTAACCCAGATGAGGTAGTAGCTTTAGGTGCTGCAATCCAAGGTGGTGTATTAACCGGTGAAGTGAAAGATGTATTGTTATTGGATGTTACCCCACTTTCCTTAGGTATTGAAACCATGGGTGGTGTAATGACCAAATTGATCGAATCCAATACCACGATCCCTACACGTAAATCGGAGGTATTCTCGACTGCATCTGACAACCAACCATCCGTAGAGATCCATGTATTGCAAGGTGAGCGACCAATGGCTGCACAGAACCGTACGTTAGGACGTTTCCAATTGACAGACATCCCTCCTGCACCTCGTGGTATCCCGCAGATCGAAGTAGTATTCGACATCGATGCGAACGGTATCATCAAAGTATCGGCAATCGATAAAGCAACCGGTAAAGAGCAGAATATCCGTATCGAGGCATCTTCTGGTCTTTCGGATGAGGAAGTGAAGAAAATGAAGCAAGAAGCGGAAGCTAATGCGGAAGCAGATAAAAAAGTGAAAGAGGAAGTGGATAAGTTGAACTCTGCAGATGCCTTGATCTTCTCAACCGAAAAACAATTGAAAGAGTATGGCGAGAAAATCTCGGCAGATAAGAAAGCTCCAATTGAAGCAGGTTTAGAGAAATTGAAAACTGCTCATGCAGCGAAAAACTTCGCAGATATTGATTCGGCATCTGCTGAATTACAGGCCGCTTGGAATGCAGCATCGGAAGAGATGTACGCTGCTTCTAACCAAGGCGCTGGAGATCAACAAGCACAAGGCGATGCTGGTCAAGGTCAAGCTAATACTGGCGGAAACCAAGGCGGAGCTGATGATGTGCAGGATGTTGATTTTGAGGAAGTGAAATAATTTAAGCGATTTATTGATCCTTCGGGGTTTCATTAAATTATCCTTATCATATGAAAGGGAGTTTCCAAATGGAAACTCCCCTTTTTTTGTCTTTCTGAGCAGGGCTGTTTCATCCTGAGCATCGTCGAAGGATCTGTACGCTTATGTCATCCTGAGCTTCGTCGAAGGATCTGTACGGTTGGCCAACGAATAGATCCTTCGACTAACGCTCAGGATGACATTGCCACATGATTACCGATAATGCCTCAAAATACCCTTATCAAATACTGTCCAAACCCCAGCAGGAAGTTTGGCTCTTTTGAGCGCATGATTAGACCAGGTATTGCAAGAATAAAACAGGCTGTAAGCCCCTTTTGCCTCATAAAAGGCATCATCCATACCATATTGCGCATTTGTTTGAATGTAGATCGGCTCTCCAAGGGCATTCCTATCCAGACTCGCTAAGATAAAATCAGTTAATGCTTGATACTGCTCTTGGCTGATCATTAATTTCCTGCAATTCGCCCCTAACCTCATATTCCTATAATAAGTCACATGCAGGGCGGTTTCTCCAATTCCAAGCCCGGCTATCAAGGCGGTTTTTAAGGTTAGGTCCTTCCATTCCGGTGTATTCAAATAAAACCCTTTATCGCCCCATCCAATGGCAATGAACCGATGATCTGCGGATTTACCCTTGGTATGATCGATCGGAAAGACCTTGCTCCAATCCTGTTTCCCTACCTTAATGGGCAAAACCAAATCCGTATGTACGCCATTGGACAATACATAAAATGGGATCTCCGTTTTGGAGTCACTTGGTTCCTGCTTATTCAGCGAAATGCGCGAGAGTACCGCATCAGCAGAGAAATAGATCAAGCCGAAAACCAACAATCCCAATAATACATAACCCAACCAGATCATTACTTTTTTCATTATGGTTTATATTTGAACCCCAATAATAAGAAAAACGGCTAAAGAAATCCTTATCAATTTCCTTAGCCGTTCCATATTTCTTTGAAAGCTGCTCCTGCTTAGAACAATTTCTCCGGATAAACTTTATCTGCAATCAATTTAGAAATGCTCTCCTGAACGATCGGCTTATCTTCCACATACGTTACACCGAACCATTTTGAAGAGGTAGGGATCACTTTAAAGTCCGCCATACCATGCTTCACCATATAATCTGGGATAGATGGAATAAAGAACTCGGATTTAGGATTATCTCCATTCTCTTCCACAAATTTTGGGAACAGATCCATACATACCTCAAATACTTTAGGTGTGAATCCCCAAAAGTTCATAGAAACCCTGGCATCTGCAGGAAGTTCTGTCTGCACGCCATTCTCTTCATAAACAATCTTACGGCTTCCGTTATCATCCGTTACGTAATAGATATTCGTACGTTCGGTAACCGATTCCATATTTCCTTCTTCGTTGACTTCACAAACCCCTCTAGAAACATAGCCATAATCCGACATGGTATTACCCACTTCAAAGCCCATTAAGGACATGTGGGTATCGGAAACTTCGTTGGTCAAGAAATCCGCCATTTTCTGGAAGGCATCATAACCATAGAAGTCATCGGCATTGATCACACAGAAAGGGCCATCAACGACATCCTTAGCGCTCATAACCGCATGGGCAGTGCCCCAAGGTTTTGTACGTTCGATTTCCTTGTCAACACCAAATTTCTTCAGGTTGAAATCCTGGAAGGCATAATCCACTTCGATTTTCCCGGCGAATTTTGCATCAAATTTATCACGCATTACCTGCTCAAATTCTTGGCGGATAATAAAAACTACTTTACCAAATCCTGCACGAATAGCATCATAAATTGAATAGTCGATAATAGATTCTCCATGTGGACCAAATCCGTCAACTTGCTTTAATGATCCGTAGCGGCTTGCCATTCCTGCTGCTAATACTACCAAAGTAGGTTTTCCCATAATATAAATTTTTGTTTAGTATTCTTAATTTCTATGCGCAAATATACTATTTTACTGTTATCTCTTTTTAAACATTGCATTTAAGATGCCACTTGCCAGTTTCCCCAACAATTTCACCCCTTCCCGGGCCAATGTTCTGCTGGCCTGGTTCTGGGCAGCCTCCAAAGGCGATTGCCTGCGAGACTTCGATGAACTACTGCTTTTAGAGGCTTTTTCGGCTTCTTTCTGTGCCTTTTCTGCTGCTTCCTGCGCCTCGAACTGCCCCATTTTTTCTTCCAGGATTTCGGAGGCCGTACGGCGCTCCACGCGTTCATGGTATTTACCATTGTACTCGGAATTGCGGACCAGTTCCTGGTATAGTGCCGGTTGACAAGGACCCATTACTGCCCTGGCAGGAACCAGATGCGTGGCTACCACTTCCGTTGGAATACCCTTATCATTTAATACCGTCACCAAGGCTTGTCCTGTTCCCAAGGAGGTCAATATTTTATCTATCTCATAAAACTCGGAGGTCGGATAGGTTTTCACCGTTTTCCGGAGGTTCTCCGCATCGTTAGGGGTAAATGCCCGTAAGGCGTGTTGGATCCTATTTCCCAATTGTCCCAAAACAGATTCAGGGATATCGGTTGCTGCCTGTGTGCAGAAGAAAACCCCAACTCCTTTGGAACGGATCAAGCGAACAATCTGTTCAATCTGGGTTAAAAAGGCTTTGGATGCGCCGTTGAACAACAAATGCGCCTCATCAAAGAAGAACACCAATTTTGGTTTATCCAGATCGCCTACTTCCGGGAGGTTCTTGAACAATTGCGCCAAGAGACTCAACAAGAAGGTGGAAAACAACAATGGTTGATCCTGGATATCCGAAATATTCAGGAGGGTGATCACCCCTTTCCCATCAATTTTTCCGAAAAGATCATTGATATCAAACTCCTTTTCCCCGAAGATATGTGCCAAACCTTGCTGTTCAATGGCTACAATTTTTCGAAGGATGGTACTGGCACTTGCCGAGCTGATCTTTCCGTAATCGCTTTTTATTTCCTCCGCTCCCGGACCTTCCGAAAGGTAGCTCAATAACCTTTTCAGATCCTGGAAATCGACGATTGGAAGTTGATTATCATCCGCATATTTAAAAATCGCGCTCAATACACCGGCTTGGGTATCGTTCAGATCCAGTATCCGAGATAATAGCACAGGACCAAAATCCTCTACCGTAACGCGCATCGGAGCACCCAGATTGCCACTCAAGGAAAAGAGTTCAATCGGAAAACTGGCAGGTTCAAAGGGAATACCCACAGCATTTCCACGCTCGATCAGGGCGTCATTGGTTTTTCCCGGCTCTGCCAATCCCGAAAGATCGCCTTTTACATCGAGCATGAAGACCGGTACGCCGGCATCGGAGAGCTGTTCGGACATCAATTGCAGGGTCCTGGTCTTTCCGGTACCCGTTGCACCGGCGATCAAACCATGTCGGTTCATCATTTTCAAGGCCAGGTTAACCTTGGCATCCGTTACGATTTCGCCATTCAGGATTCCGGATCCCAATTGTATAAAAGCGCCCTTAGGACTATAAGAGGCTGTAATTTTCTGAATAAATTGTTCTTTCATGGTATTTTTGGACTAATACTGAACTATTTGTACCCGAAAATAGGAATTAAATAGGATTATACAATAATAGAATTTTGAGAGAAGTACATTAAGGAATTATTAAGAAATCAGATTAAAGGCAATCCTTTTGTAATTTTTTCATAATAAAATTTCAAAAAAGCTTTCTTTTTAAAATTAAATTTTATTTTTGTACTGTTTATGATTGCGAGCCGAAACTTATTTACAAAAGCGTACAGGATCTTAGCTGCCAAGCTATGTTTCTTTGTGTTCTTCACAAAGATGCTGATATCCATCACGCCGATGTTTGTAGATGTACTGGATAAAGGTACTGTTCTACAGGTGGTTATGCAATTAGAAATCGAGAATACGGCCAAAGGAGCCAATAGCAACAATGAAGATATCCATGAAACGGGTATCAAGGTATTCAAACCAGATTCCATTGATTTCCTAGCCTTTAATCCCACTATTGAAAGTACAGCGCAGATCAAGCATTACCTACGTAATGAAAAAAGTATCTGTGCCTTTCATCCATCCGTACCAACACCCCCTCCTAACTGTTAATTCATTTTTTTCCGATTATCAGGTTCTCTGACCGGCCATGCTGTGTCTTAATGGGACCATTGAGCTTATTCACAAAAAAAATTGAATTTAACAAATTGAACAAATTATGTTTGGTACACGTACGTCCGCTTTTCTAAAATTGTCGAAAAGGGACTTAAAATATGACTTTCCCGCAAGTATAGTAGTTTTTCTAGTCGCATTACCTTTATGTTTAGGAATCGCGATGGCCTCCGGAGCGCCACTTTTTGCCGGTATCTTAACAGGAATAATAGGCGGATTAGTGGTTGCTTCGGTTTCAGGCTCTCCTCTAAGTGTGAGTGGTCCTGCAGCCGGTCTGACCGTAATCGTCCTGGGCTCCATTGAAAAACTGGGTGCTTACGAAACTTTTATCCTAGCCGTTATGATCGCTGGGGTTATCCAATTGATCCTGGGGATCGTAAAAGCCGGTATGATCGGTAATTACTTCCCATCCTCAGTAATCCTGGGTATGTTGGCAGCGATCGGTATCACCATTATCCTAAAACAGATTCCATTGGCTTTCGGAATGACCGAGACGCATGCCTTTGAACTGGATAACGGCGGTGGCATTGCAGCATTTACAGATACGATATTCTCCAGTATCAACTGGGGGGCTACGTTAATCTGTTTATTATCCCTGGCTGTGCTTATTTTCTGGCCGAATATCAAGAAATTGAACAAAGTCCCTGCTCCATTGATCGTGGTATTATTAGGTGTGGGATTGGGTTATGCTTTCCAAGGAACTTCCTTGGCCTTGAACCCGGATCACTTTGTATCCATCCCGGTGGTTTCTTCCATTGCGGAATTCAAAGGATTGTTCATCTTCCCAGATTTCACGCAGATCCTGAATAAAGAGGTATGGATTGTGGCCATTACCATTGCGATCATTGCGAGTTTAGAGACTTTATTGAGTATCGAGGCAGTAGATAAAATCGATCCATTGAAAAGAAATTCACCTACAAACAGGGAATTGGTTGCGCAGGGTATTGGTAACATGACTTCTGGATTTTTAGGTGGATTGCCTATGACATCAGTGATCGTTCGTTCTTCTGCGAATGCCAATGCGGGCGGTAGAACAAGACAATCGGCGATGTTGCATGCTGTTTGGTTATTATTGGCCTTATTGGCGATCCCAAGCATCATCAACCTTATTCCATTGGCAGGTTTGGCCGCTATCCTTTTACATACAGGATATAAATTGGCAAAACCAGCTTTATTCAAGCAGATGTTAGGTAAAGGATTGGATCAATTCATTCCATTCTTTGTAACGGTTGCAGCGGTTGTTTTCACTGATCTATTGACCGGTGTTGGGGTTGGTATTTTGGTTGCTACGTTCTATATCTTGAGGGCGAACATGCACAATGCTTACCATTTCAACATCAAACCAACGGAGGTAGAGGATAATTCTGTTGCGGTGTTGACCTTGGCGGAGGAAGTAACCTTCCTTAACAAAGCGCCAATTCAAGAAAAACTGTACAACCTTCCAAAAAACGTGAAGAGTATCTTGATCGATGGACATCGAAGTAAGTTTATTGACAAAGATGTCATTGATGTCATCAAGGATTTTGAGCAGAATGCGATAAGCAAAGGCTTGGAAATTGAGCTGAACGATGTAACTTACAAAAAAAGAAAGCGATCTAATAAGAGTCCTTTCAAGAAAAAAAAACATAAACTTCAAAAAGTAGTTTAAAAGAATAAAATAATTGCAGAAACTTGTATTGTTTCTTAATCGAACAACATATAAAAAATTAAAAAAATGAGCTTAAAAGAGTTAGAAATTGGTTTTAACAACATTATAGAAGGTAATAAAGACTGGATGGATTTCGTACAGAAAGACACAACAGGAAGATTTCAACAGTTAGCAAATGGACAAAACCCGGAGATTTTATGGATTGGTTGTGCGGATAGCCGTGTGCCAGCGAATGAATTGACAGGAAGAAAACCGGGCGAGGTGTTTGTACATCGTAATATTGCCAATATGTGTGTGCACTCGGATATGAGTATGTTAGCCGTTTTAGACTATGCTGTAAATGTATTGAAGGTAAAACATATCATTGTAGCTGGACACTATGGTTGTGGTGGAGTTGCCGCTTCTTTGAGTAGTCAGCAATATGGTATTATTGATAACTGGTTATGCCATATCAAGGATGTATACCGCTTGCACGCAGAAGAGATTGATGCGATCGAAGATCAAACCGAAAAGACCAATAAATTGGTGGAATTGAATGTGAAGGAGCAGGTATTGAATCTTTGCAGTACGTCCATTGTGCAGAACTCCTGGAAAAATGGCGCTGATCTAGCGATCCATGGAATGGTGATCAATATCGGTACTGGTCAATTGATCGATTTGGATACAACTTTTACCAGCAATGAATCGCTGGGTAAGGTGTTTAAGTATATGTAGGTTTTTAGATGATAGATGATAGATATTAGATGATAGACTTTGGCATGGTCTATTATCTAATGTCTATAATCTATTGTCTAATGTCTATAATCTATTATCTCTATTCAATAAAGACATCACGCCGTCATTGCGAGGAACGAAGCAATCTTTACCCATGTCATGGTGAGCGTAGTCGAACCATCTGTTCGTGTACCAATGCACAGATCCTTCGACTACGCTCAGGATGACAAAAAAGAAAGATTGCTTCGTCGTACCTCCTCGCAATGACGGCGTTCTCGCAATGACGGAATTCTTTCAATGACAGCATTCTTGCAATGACGACGTTCTTTCAATGAAAAGGTTCTTTCAATAGAAATGTTCTTTCAATAGAAATGTTCTTTCAATGAAGAAGTTCTTACGATGAAAAGGTTGTTACGATGACAGGGTCTATAATCTATCGTCTATTATCTATAATCTACTTAACAAAGCTTCCATCCAAATTAATTGCTTTCGCGAAAGCGGTAGAATACAGATCGGCCATTACAGCAAAATGATCTCTAGTTATTTTACTATCCAGATCAAACTCGCCTTCAAACTTCCGCCTACTTTTCCAATCTTTCTCCACTTGTCTTTCTACCTCATCTCCTTTAAAGGATACAAACTTGATCAAGCTGAATAAATCCCGCCAGGTCATATCCTCTTCCTTATAATTATCCAAGAACCATAGCTGGCTCCGGGTATAGATATCATTCAATACATCCTTTACATCTCCAAACTTCACAAAATCATCCCCTTTGAACATATACTTATCCCCTTCCACCTTTCCGAGAAAAAATCCCGATAAATAACTTTTCTGTATAGATCCATAATGCACATCCGTAGTCTTAACATCCTGGTAAGGATTCAATCTTGCCGAAAAACCTAACAACTCCGCCTGCAATTTCCGAATATCAATGGATTTTGTATCGGTCTTAAAGAAAGCTACGTATCCAGCTGTAGCCCCCAAAGCCTGCCCATAAGCTGCTCTAAACGCAATATTTTCTGGATCCGGATCCAATTCCCGCAAGAAACCAATATCAAAAAGATTCTCCTTTTCAAAGGTCAATAGATCTTTCAGCAATAAGACATACACCTCATCCTTCAGCTCTCCCACCGCCAATGTGGTCCTACTTGCTGCCAAACTCACTTCCTTCGCCCTCTGCAAACTGCTGGACATCCCTTCCTTCTTTGTTCCTTCAGCCTTTTTGAATAGCAATCCATCCTTGCTGGCATCAACCACAGAAAGCACCTGTATGCTCTGCCGATTGGCAAGTTGGATCTGCCATTCCCTTCTCTTCTTCTCCACATTCAAGATCTGCTGATCCCTAACAATAGTCAGATTGGGCAATTCCCTCAACATTTTCTCGATCGCATTTCGCGCCAATTGAGGATTGAAATCGGCTTTCACGGCCATCGCCAAAGAATCACTCTTGGTTTTGCTCATGCCCATCTCCATCAACAGATTCATCCAGATGCCCGCATCCAGATTTTCATTTTTAACCATCTTCAAAGTTTGGGAAGTGATCTCCGGGGCAATCTGCTCTTGATCCAATACCCATATCGTGGGAACACTCGATCTCGCCGCCTGCACAGCAGCAGTCAGTGCCGTAATATCCGAACCATAGACCAACATCTTCGGTTTTTCCCTTTTTTGGGCCATTAATGCAACAGGAAATATAATCAGGGTAAGTAGTAATAATCTCAAATTCATAATTGTTTAAATATACATCGAAAATACGTAAAATAGCGTTAAGTATTCGTTAATGGGATAACCAATATATCGTTGAAATACCTAACTTTGCTACATGTTAGAAGAAGAAAAATCCTTGAATTTTATTGAAGAGATTATTGAAGAAGATCTTCGTAATGGGAAGAATGACGGTCGTGTTTTGACCCGTTTCCCGCCGGAACCAAACGGCTATCTTCATATTGGACATGCTAAGTCGATCTGTCTGAACTTTGCTTTGGCACAGAAGTACAATGGTAAAACAAATCTTCGTTTTGATGACACCAATCCGGTTACGGAAGATGTGGAATACGTAGAGAGCATCAAAAAAGATATTCAATGGCTTGGCTTCCAATGGGCTGAGGAATTATATACTTCTGATTATTTTGATACCTTGTACCAATATGCCGTTGAGCTGATCAAAAATGGACTGGCATATGTGGATGATAGTTCAGCAGAGGAAATTGCAGCTGCAAAGGGAACTCCTACCGAACCAGGAACCCCTACGCCATACCGTAGTAGAAGTGTGGAAGAAAACCTAACGCTTTTTGAAGAAATGCGTGAAGGAAAATATAAAGATGGAGAGAAGGTATTACGTGCGAAGATAGATTTGGCAAGTCCGAACATGCACATGCGTGATCCGATCATTTACCGCATCAAACATGCCCACCACCACCGTACTGGTGATAAATGGTGTGTATATCCGATGTATGATTTTGCACATGGTCAATCGGACTCCATCGAAAAGATTACCCATTCCGTTTGTACATTGGAATTTATCCCTCACCGTCCGTTATACGATTGGTTGATCGATAGATTGGAAATATTCCCTTCCAAACAATATGAATTTGCGCGTTTGAACCTGACATATACCGTGATGAGCAAGCGTAAATTGTTGCAATTGGTGAATGAGAAATTCGTGGAAAGTTGGGATGACCCACGCATGCCTACGATCTCTGGTCTTCGCAGACGTGGTTATACCCCAGAAAGTATCCGTAATTTCTGCGAACGCATCGGTATTCAAAAGCGGGAAAACATGATCGATGTGAGTTTATTGGAATTCTGCATCCGCGAGGATTTGAATAAAACGGCCTGGAGAAGGATGGCTGTCCTTGATCCGATCAAATTGATCATCAGTAATTATCCGGAAGGTCAAGTTGAGGAACTGCATGGCGAGAACAACCCGGAAGTAGAAGGTGGCGAAGGCAGCAGAACGATCCCTTTTTCCAAAGAACTTTGGATCGAAAGAGAGGACTTTATGGAGGATGCACCTAAGAAATTCTTCCGTTTAGGACCTGGATTATCTGTTCGTTTAAAGCATGGATATATTGTAACCTGTTCCGGATTTAATAAAGATGAAAACGGGAATATCACAGAGGTAATCTGTGAATATCATCCGAATTCAAAATCAGGTGAAGACACTTCAGGCATGAAAGTGAAAGGAACTATACATTGGGTATCGGTCGCTCATGCGAAAGAAGCCGAGGTAAGACTTTACGATCGCTTGTTCCAGGACATCAATCCTGCCGCTGCTGAGGATTTCAAGGCATCCATTAATCCGGATAGTTTGCAAATTATTGAAAAAGCATACATCGAACCTGATTTAGCTAATGCAGAACCGGGTAAAGGATATCAGTTCATCAGATTGGGCTATTTTACCTTGGACAATAAGATCAGTACGCCAGAAAAACCAGTATTCAATAGAACCGTTGGGTTAAAAGACTCATGGGCTAAAGAGGTGAAAAAAGGCTAATAGATCTGCGTTCAAGAACGGTATTTATATTTTATCTTAAAAAAAAATCCTCTTCATGTAGTTGAAGAGGATTTTTTTATGGACAAATAGGGATGGGTTTAGAACATTACATCCAGACTGAATTATATTTATCTCCCATTCGTTTAACCTCTGCCAATAAGGATTCATCTTTGGCTGAGCCTAAAATTCCTTCGTAATTCTTTAAAGCTGCAAGCCCCAATTGAATCATATAGCCATCGGCACCTCCTAACGATCGCTTACTGATCAGCAATTGTTCATTCAACAATTCATCGATAGTCTGCAGGTTTCTTTTAGCCAGGCTATTCGCTTTCTCCAGCTCTTTAGTTTTGTACAAGGTATCCACCACCGTACCATTCAGGTAGGATAAGCGCATCGACCGGTTTACTTTTGGTTGGAAATCATAGGCCTTTAAGGCTAGATTTCTCGCATGCTCAAAGTTCTCTTGTTGCATGAGCTGGGCTATCCCTTGTTGGTACACATTGGAAAACACCCAATTCTCGTAAAACTTGTTCGAATCCGTATCGAAGTGGTCCAACGTGGAGATATCACTCCATTTGAATTTCTCCATCACATTGCTATACAGTTTTTCTGTATTGACCAAGGAGGTGTCATCTGCCGGCTGACCAACCTCTACAGGCATCAATTTCAACAACATCCCTTCGTTCGCCAAATACTTATCCATCCCCATAAAGATGGAATTGGGGCTCATGGTCGTGAAATAGATCGGACGCTCCCAGTTGTTCTCATTTAGGATAGACATGATGGCCAGTTCCGCCCTCGAAACGTAATTCTGTTTATAATCCCATTCCATGTATTCTGGAATGTAGCCTTCCCAAGATTTCGGAACGACCGAATTGGCCAGTACCGCTTCCTTATTGATCTTCAATCTCAATTTTTGGCTGGGTAGGACATTTTCAAAGGTACCGTCCTGTAATTGGACTTTGTTAGCCTGGTCATCAGAAAGCATAATGGCCAACATCTGGTCCAGATCCACGTGACCTTCGATTCCCATATCCAACACCCTTATGTAATCGCGGACTCCTTTCTTAACCTTATCAAAACCAAATCCTACAGGGATAGCCTTGGATTGGTTGATGTCCTGCATCGCCTGTTTTACATACCAATCCGATTGCAGGTACCCATGATTCAAGACCCTAACATCTGTTCTTACACCTTCCACCTCCTGTAAATACCATAAAGGGAAGGTGTCGTTATCGGAATAAGTAAACAATATGGCGTTCGGCTCGCAGGATTGCAGGGCATTATAAGCCATCTCTTTGGTCATCATACGTGCAGAACGGTCATGGTCATCCCAGTTTTGGGTAACCAATAAGATTGGTCCCAAGAACATACATAGCCCTGCTGTAGCAACGGTCAATTGCCTTGCTGGCAGTTTTACGCGTTGCTGTATAAATTCAAGGATGGCCAAGAAACCTAGGCCGATCCAAATCGAGAACACATAGAATGATCCGGCATAAGCATAATCCCTTTCCCGAGGTTGTAATGGCGATTGATTTAAATATAGAACTATCGCTAACCCTGTGAAAAAGAAGAGAAGACCTACAATAGCCGCATCCCTTTTACTTTTTTTCAATTGCCATAACAAACCTACCACCCCTAATATTAATGGAAGAAAGAAATAGGTGTTCCTGCTGGGATCCTGTTTAAAATACTCACTTAAATGAGCCTGTCCGGGAATTCGGAGATCATCGAGAAAGGAAATGCCTGAAATCCAATTTCCTGCATAGTATTCCCCCTGGCTTGGCTGATCATTTTGTCTTCCCACAAAATTCCACATGAAATAGCGGGAATACATATGACCAATCTGATACTGGAAGAAAAACTTCATATTATCAGCAAAGGTCGGACTTTCCCCTTCCCTTAACCCCAGATATGATCGATAGAATGCTTCATGATCTTTATGATATATTCTCGGGAACAGTACTTCCTTATCATATTCATAGGAATTTCTACCTCCAATTTTTGTATAAGTCTTAGCATCCTTTCTGTAGTTGCTCCCCTCTTCTTTGACACCAATTATTCGAGAATCAAAATTAGGACCTTTGAATAAAGGCTCCGATTGGTACTGCTCCCTGCTCAAATAGCCCAAAAAGGAGAATACATTATCAGGCGCATTATTGTTCAAGCTGATGTTGGTATGCGAACGTACCATCAATAAGCCGTAGGAGCCAAAGCCCATGTAGATAAAACCCAAGGAAAGCAAAGCCAAATTCAGGATGGGCTTAGATTTTTTAATCGAATAATATATTCCAAATACCAATCCGCCCGTTAATAGGGCGACAAAGAAGTAAATTCCGCTGCCAAATGGCATACCCAAGCCATTCACAAAAAACAGATCAAACTGGGCTGCAATCTTTACAGAATATTGGATCACACCCCAAAGGATCAAAGCCAGCACCAATACTCCCCAACCTAATGATTTTAGGATTCCCGACCATTTGACCTGTGGGGTCTTCCTGAAATAAATCAGCAACGCAATGGCAGGTATAGTCAATAAATTCAGCAAGTGTACCCCTATACTTAATCCCATCACATAGGCCAGAACCAACAACCATTTATTGGCATCTGGTTCATCCGCTCTTCTTTCCCATTTCAAAGCCAACCAGAATACGACGGCCGTACAAAGGGATGACATGGCATACACCTCGGATTCCACGGCAGAGTACCAAAAACTATCTGTAAAGCTATAGGCTAAAGCACCAATCAATCCTGCAGAAAAGATCTTTAGCTGATGGTCTTGGCTTACTTCTTCATAGCCACGAACCAATACTTTACGTGCAATGGCAGTGATCGTCCAGAATAGGAAAACAATAGTCAATCCGCTACAGACTGCAGAACCCACATTCATCCAGAATGCAATTTTTTCCGTATCCCCAAAAGCCAAATTGGAAAACAGGTTTTGAAGCATTAAGAATAAGGGAGCGCCGGGTTGATGTACAATTTCTAATTTATAGGCCGAGGCGATAAACTCGCCTGTATCCCACCAGCTGGAAGAATGTTCCGTTGTGAGGATGTATACCGTCGTTGCAATGATTCCACAGAGCCATCCTAGCAGGTTGTTGATCTTCGAGTAATTCATAATTATGGGCGTTAGTTAATTCAATCTAATGTAATAAGAATATAAAAATGAAATCACCTATTAACATAATTTAACAGCTAACCTGAAGAAATAAACGACGAATCAATAAGTTTAGGAATAGAATAGATGCTACATGTTATCAGGAATAGATGATACATCGAACAAAGGCATAAATGTTAAAATATGTTAAATTACAAATGTAAATTATCCGTAGAAACGCATAAATCCTGGGACAATAAACTTGGTTACCGGGTTGCTATAAAAAACCATAAGGAGAACAATAAGCTGAAATACAACTATTTAAAGTTAACAATATTAACAAAAACTAATGAAAATAAGTTAAGAAACAGCATTAAACCTTTAAACACCTTAACCAGTCATAAAATTAAATAACATTTGTGGAAATAATAAACAATATTCTTAACTTTAAATTCTAATAAATCACATAGAGTGACCATTAATAAACGTAAAATGAAAAAATTATTATCAATCGCATTTGCAGCTGCTTTGACAGTGGGTGTGGCATCTGCACAAGAAACTAAACCAGCAGAGCGTGATTACTTTATTGCTAAAAATGTAACGGAATCTATTGTCAAGTCATTGACTGAAAAATTAGCTTTGACAAAACCTCAGCAGGATTCCATTGCTAAGCATGTGTTAATTTCAGCAAAACAAGAAACTGATATTCTTGAGGCACAAGGCGTTGCGATTAAAACAAAAAGAGAACAACAAGAGGCAAATCTTAAAGCTAGAACAGCTAAAGTGAAAACCTTCTTAACAAAAGAGCAGCTTGATAAATGGGCTAAAATTAGTAAAGAAGAGGAAGAAGAAGAAAATTAAGATTTAAATCTTTAAAAATAAATGCCGATTGCATCCAATCGGCATTTATTTTTAAACCAGTTTTTCTACTATCTTTTTTGTCGGACCAGGATTACTCATGGTATAGAAATGCAGTACCGGAGCACCAAATTCGATCAGCTCCTTACATTGCTGCACCAGCCACTCTTCACCAACCTGCCTCACTTCGGCATTGGTTTTACAAGCATCCACCGCATCACTTAAATCCTCAGGGATATCCAAATGGAAGATCCTCGGCAGGGTGATCAATTGATTCTTCGTCGTCAGAGGTTTCAAACCGGGAATGATCGGCACATGGATATCATGCTCCCTACATTTCGTTACGAATTCTTTATATTTTTCGACATTAAAGAACATTTGGGTCACAATAAATTCAGCACCCATTTCCACTTTCTTTTTCAGCCACTTAAAATCGGTATTGAAGTTTGGTGCTTCAAAATGCTTTTCCGGATAACCGGCCACCCCTATACAGAAATCAGTTTTTTCTGAACTCCCAATATCTTCATGCAGGTATTGCCCGCGATTCATATCAGCTACCTGCTCCAACAGGTCGATGGCATAGGCATGTCCTTCTGGTGTAGGAATAAAATCAGAGTCGCCCTTACGCGCATCTCCACGTAACACCAATACATTATCGATCCCTAAAAAGTTAAGATCGATCAAGGCATTTTCTGTCTCTTCCTTCGTGAAACCACCACAGATCAGATGCGGAACCGCATCCACTTTATATTTACTCATGATTGCAGCACAGATGGCCACCGTGCCGGGACGTTTTCTATACGACACCCGTTCCAATAAACCGTTGGAATGTTGCTTATAGAGATAATCTTCCCGGTGGTAAGTAACATCAATAAACGGAGGTTTGAATTCCATCAATTCGTCCATGGTCTTGAAAATACTCTGTATCCCCTGTCCTTTTGCTGGCGGAAGCAATTCAAAGGAATACAAGGTCTTGCCATTCGCATTTTTAATGTGATCTACAATCTTCATATACTAAAATTAATGCTTAGAGAAAACACAGCGAGTACTGGTTCATCAGCTTATCTTTCCTGGTTAAAGGTAGAATGTAGCACCTTGACAAGTGTCAGGTTGCTAAGGCTTCAGCGGGTCTAGTCCCTCTGCCTTTCTCTATAAGCACCGCTAATATCGGTTTAAAATCTGAAAAGTAAAAATTATTTTAATGTTCCTGTACCTGTTAGGGTTTCCAGAACAATTATAGTTTTCTGTACAGATCGATCAGTCCTTCTGGAAGTTTCACTACGATCACTTCTTCTTCCGGATCCATACCAACGATCAGATCATCGTTCAATGGAAACAGCACCTCTTGTCCATCCATATCCACCGTGGCAATAAACTGCTGCGGCATTTCCTGCACATCCAAGATCTCTCCCAGCTCCCCATCCTTCTCATCGATCACCACATAGCCGATCAAATCGGAATATCGGAAATCATCCGGATCTCTTTCCGGCATTTTATCGTTAGGGAGATAGATCTTCTTACGCACCAGCGGTTGGG
Source organism: Sphingobacterium sp. CZ-2 (assembly GCF_004526235.1). GTDB lineage: Bacteria > Bacteroidota > Bacteroidia > Sphingobacteriales > Sphingobacteriaceae > Sphingobacterium > Sphingobacterium tenebrionis. The sequence continues at coordinate 3,382,087 of NZ_CP038159.1, forward strand.
CCTTATCGATATGGTCCACATCCTCAAACCAAGCGTAGGCTGTACTGTTATTGTGCAACTTGACCTGATCCACGAAATAAGGAACCAACTTCTTATCAATTTCTACAAAGATGACATCCAGATCCAGGTCGGCATAATCCTCAAACTCAAAAAACAATTGGACCTCCCCTTTCAGACCGCGGGTCTTACTGATATATCCGATGTAAAAACATTGATCGATGTTCATTTTTTTTTCAATTAAGCCACAAAAATACAAAAAAAGCCGATCTAAAGTAGATCGGCTTTCATTTGAATAATGCTTTAAGGAACTATCCTTCAGTTTCTTCAGTGTTTTCAGTAGCTTCTTCCGCAACCTCTTCTGTTGTTTCTTCAGCAACAGGAGTGTTTTTAGCAGCGATAGCAGCAGCTCTGTCATCTTTTTTCTTCGCTTCAGCAGCTAAAGCAGCTTTTTTAGCTTCTTCTTTAGTTTTTGCTAAACCTGATTTTTTTCCTTCGATTTGAGCACCTTTACCTTCTAACCAGTTGTTGAAAAGTTCTTCTGCTTTAGTTTCGTCGAACGCACCTTTTTTCACACCACCTTGTAAGTGCTTTTTGTACAAAACACCTTTGTAAGAAAGGATAGCGCGAGCGGTGTCAGTAGGTTGTGCACCTTTATTCATCCAATCCAATGCTTTTTCGAAATCTAATACGATAGTTGCTGGGTTAGTGTTCGGGTTATAAGAACCGATACGCTCGATGAATTTACCATCACGTGGAGCACGTGCATCTGCTACTACTACGTGGTAAAAAGGTTTTCCTTTTTTACCATGTCTTTGCAATCTGATTTTAGTTGCCATGTTTTTTTTTATTTTATGTATTCAACATATCCCCCGTACTTCATGCAAGAAGGGACGCAAAGATAAAAACTTATTTCCAATAATAAAAGCAAACCGTTATATTCATCACATTAATCCACAACACCCTATGCAAGAAAAAGCACCCCTAAAAATAGTTAAAGCATCGGCAGGCTCCGGAAAGACATTCAGCCTGACCGTACATTACCTATCTTTATTGTTGGCCAAGGAAAGCAATTACCGCGAAATACTTGCTGTAACCTTTACCAACAAAGCAACCGCGGAAATGAAGGAAAGAATCCTCTCCGTGTTGCAGGGCTTAGCAACCGGAAATCCCGCTAGGAAAATCGAGGATTACCGACAGATATTATTGGAAGAACATCCCCAATGGGATGCACATGCCCTTCAGGAAAAAGCACAACGTATATACCGAAGGATCTTGCACGATTACTCCCACTTCTCTGTGAGTACCATCGATGGGTTCTCCCAAAAAGTCATCCGAAGCTTTACCTATGAATTGAATCTGGATGCCGGATATGCCATCGAAATGAACACCAATAAGGTAAAACGGGATCTGACCATCATGCTGAATCAGCTCTTGGATGAAAAACCCGAACTATTGGAATGGATCATTGCTTATGCGGAGCAAAAAATAGGAAACAATGAAAATTGGAACTATCGGAATCAATTGATGAGTCTGGCCGGTCTTATATTCAGTGAAAATTTCCAGGAATTTGATGGATACATACTTTCTGCGGATTCCAACCGTATTTTCAACCTCTTGAACAAAGAGGTCTCCGAAAAGACCAGCAACTTTCTAGACGCCTTAAGCGCTGCCATTGAACAGTTCAACCAAACCTACCGTAGCTTGGGCATAGACGAGTCCGAACTTGTGCAGAAGTCACGAAATAAGCTGGTCTCGGCCAGCAAGGTAAATCCAAATATCCATAAATTCTCCATTTCAGATCTTGATGAAAAGGTCTTCCAGAAATATGACACCTTGGTGCAAGAACCAGAAAAAATATTTGTTGACCAAGATAAAAATTACCGTACAGATTTGGTACAGGCCATGCAGCCTGCCTTGGATATCCTCATGGAATTACGAGGTATTTTCCCATCCTATATCGCCTATCATTCGGTTCAGGGGAATCTATATTTCCTTCGTTTATTAAAAGAGATGAGTGATCTCCTTAGTCAATGGCGGAAAGAAAATGGGGCGCAATTGATTTCTGATGCGCAGATTCTCCTGAACAAAATCGGAATTGATGACCAACAGGATCCTACCTTCATCTGGGAAAAGATCGGTAACCGGTTCAATTATTTCCTATTCGATGAATTCCAGGATACTTCCCGGATCCAATGGAAAAACTACAGCCCTTTATTGTTGAACGCCTTGGCCAATGCTACAGGCACCTTGAATGAGCACCTGATCGTAGGCGATGTCAAACAGAGCATCTACCGATGGCGGAATGGCGATTGGCGGATACTGTTGCAACAGGTGGAAAAACAGGTGGTCGACAATTTCCATCTTCAGCCGCAACAGCTTGAACAGTTTATCCATAACGGCACCCTACAGACCAACTTCCGCAGTCTGCCGAACATCATCAAACTGAATAACTACCTGTTCGATAAAATCCCCTCCTTATTGCAGGAGGTATTGAACAATAAGGTATTGGAGAGTCTTTCCGGCGATTCCTGGGCTTGGTGGCAGGAAACAGGCAACGATCAGATGTTGATTAAGGCCTATCAAGATACCGAGCAGCAGATTCCCGAACATCTTTTGGGGGATGATAACCCACAGGGCTCCATAGAAATCAATTATTTCCCTGTTGAGCATGGGCGATTCAGAAAGAACCAAGTTATGGATGCTTCTGTAGATACCCTATGCCAAAAGATCGGCGAGTGGATCAGCAGTGGTAGATACCAAGCAAAACAGATTGGGATCTTGTTGCGCAGCAATGCCCAAGCGCGGTTGCTGATCCAGGAACTGATGCGTTTTAAAAATGAAAAGCAGCTCGCATTCGAAGTGATTTCTGGAGATGCATTGACCCTGATATCCAACCATGCCGTAAATCTCTTGGTAGAAACCTTTCGCGCACTGGTTTTCCAATCGGAAAAACATGTTATCCATCTGGCCAATATGGCCTACCTATACCAATTGGCTATGGGCAACTCTGCCATCGATCCCAAAGCCTGGTTAACATTCAAGGCTAATCAGATCGAATCCTTGAATGGGGTTCTTCCTCAGCCATTGATTGAAAATTGGCTGGCCTTGCAGAAAATGCCTTTGGTCCATTTGACCGAAAAGCTGATCGAGATCTATCAGGTTGGACAAGAAAACAGCATACACCTTCCCTATTTATTGGCTTTCAAAGATATGGTCACCCAGTTTTCGAGCATGGGTGAACGGGGTATCCTCCAGTTTTTGGAATACTGGGACGAAGACGGCGAGAAGGCCGTGCTACCAGCAAACGGAAAGTTGGATGCCATCGAAGTCACCACCATTCATAAATCCAAAGGATTGGCTTATGATGTGGTCATGATCCCGTTCTGTTCCTGGAATCTGGATGGCATGAACAATGGCGATTTCTGGATCGATGTAATGGACAGCCCTTTCCAAGAGCTCGGAAAAATCCCTGTAAAATACAATGCCGCCTTAGGAAAATCCATTTTCTATAAGCAATATTTCGAGGAAATGCTCTTCAACTACATGGATGCCCTGAACACCTTCTATGTGGCAACCACCAGGGCAAAAGAACATTTATATATCTCAGCACCCCAATTTAAGGAGGCCGATGCCAAATCGGCCAACGTATTGAATGGGTTTGAAGTCAAAAATGAATACATCAGCGATCTATTGCTTCAAACATTAATGGATCCACAATCCATTTTTCCTTTGGAAGATAACCAAGTCAACATCCAGGAGATCATTCTGAAGAAAGATGATGGCGAAGATCAGGAAGAAAATAAACTGGCATTGACGAACTACCCGATATCGAAGGAATTGGATAGGGCACTGGATCGTTCCAGCAAACGGAGCATCAATAACATCCTGATGATGGAGGAAGCGGCGAGGTATGGGGTCCTTGCCCATGAAATCATCTCAGCCGTAGAAAAGGAGCAGGATATTGCGGACTTGGTCAGCCAATTTATCGAAGAGGGAATTATCGAAGAACATGCCCGTCCAGATCTGATGAAAGAGATCCAGGAAGTATGGCACCATCCCCAGATCAACCAATGGCTAACCCAGGACTATAAGGTTTGGAATGAAGCCAGTATTATTACCTCCGAAGGAAAAACCCTACGTCCGGACAAGGTATTCAGCAAGGATGGAGAAACCATTGTATTGGACTTTAAGTTCACCAAAGGCGATTATATCGAACATAAATACCAAGTAGGAACCTATATGGATGCCCTCAAAAATGTAGGTTACCCAGCGGTCAAAGGCTATTTATATTACGCCAAATCAAAAGAATTAGTAGAAGTAAATTAAAAAGAATGGAAAAACCATTTTTACGTTTAGTAGCAGAAGACATACAGACAAGATTCGGCAAGGAAATTTCCGATATTGCCATTGTATTCAACAATAAAAGACCGATTACCTACCTGAAGAAACATCTGGTCGATGTTTACGGACAGGCAATCTGGTCGCCACAGTTTTTTACCATCCAGGAATTCTTTTCCCAATCAAGCACAAAAACATTGGCCTCTTCATTAAGTCAGTTTTTTTACCTGTTTGAATTGCACAATGACCTGTTAAAAAAGGAAGGCCTGGAACCGGAAAGCCTGGAAGAATTCTACCCGATTGCGGAGATCATTCTGAGCGATTTTTCCCAATTGGATTATGACCTTGTTCCGATCGATCAGATCTACATGACCCTTTTCGACAATACGGAAATTGACTTGGCTTTCCAGCATTTCACGCCAGAGCAACAGGAATTCATCAAATTATTCTGGCAATCCTTTTCCATCAAAGGCCATACAGCCGTACAACAACGTTTCCTTAAACTTTGGAAGAGGCTTCCAGTGCTATATAGGCTGTTCAAGGAAAAAATGGCCCAAGAAAACCAGATCAATCATCCTACGATCTATCGAGCCTTGGCAGAAGGAAAAGCGGAAAAACCTGATTTCAACAGGAAATTTCAAAAAGTCCTATTCGTCGGTTTCAATGCCTTGAACCGCGCGGAGGCCCAACTATTCAAACAATGGCAGGAAGAAGGACAAGCCTTATTCTATTTTGATGCGGATGCACATTATATCGATGACAACCTGCAGGAAGCGGGTCTATTTATCCGAAGGAACATACAGCGTTCAGGCCTTCTGAACGCATTGGGAGATATTCCCAATATCATTGGAAACAGGACTTCTGAAGTGCAGTTATATCAATGTTTGGGAAAGAACAGCGAAACAAAGTTATTGCATGATGTTTTGTTAGCGGATTTTCCAGCAGGTCTTCCTGCGGATAAGTCTGCTGCCATTCTATTGGCCGATGAGAGTCTGCTTGTCCCTTTATTACAGAGCTTGCCAGACCTGGAAGTCAACATTACAACGGGTTATCCCCTTATCCAATCGCCACTCTATGGACTGATCGATCTGTGGTGTGAAACCCAATTGGCCATCTCCCATCAGAAAAAGGAAAAAATCCCTTACCAAGGGTTAGAAACTTTCCTTTCCCATCCGATGACCAAGATGGAAACTTTTGCCAAGCAGAAGATCCAAAAAGAGATCGCCGATAAACAACAGTTTGAGGTCCCGATAAATGAAATCGATATTTCAACTTCGGCCATCCCGTATTTTTTTGAACCTATCCAAGATCAGCAAGGGGTCATTCCTGGGATCAACAGAATGATCGGTTCCCTTTTGGAATCCATGGCGCTCCAAGGTAGGATCAAGCTGATTGAATCCGATCTGTTGATCGAAACCCGCAAGGTGTTGAACCAATTGCAGGCCGGATTTGAAAAATTGGGCAACCTCAGCATATCCTTCCAGATCGGATTGGTAAAAAAAGCGATCGCACCGATCAATTCTGCTATCGAAGGGGATCCCCTAAAAGGCATCCAGATCATGGGACTATTGGAAAGCCGATGTTTAAATTTCGATAACATCTATGTGTTAGGCGCCAATGAAGGCATCTTACCAAAGACCTCCAGTGCGGCTACCTTTCTTCCGAATAACCTTCGTAAAGCCTATGGTCTACCCGTACTGGAAAATCAGGATGCATTATCAGCCTATCTATTCTATCGACACTTCCAGTATTCCCAAGGGATGCACCTGTTCTATAATGGAATTGTCGATGAAAGCAGTACAGGGGAAGAAAGCCGGTTCATCAAACAGATGGAATTTGAAACCCAGTTTCAGTTCATTAAAAAGACGCAACAGCAACCACTGCTTTTCCCGGTCCAACCGGACGAACTGATCGTAGAAAAAAAGGACGAAATATGGGATAAATTGTACCAGACCTATATCATCAATAAAAAACAACTTTCAGCGTCTGCATTTACCACCTACCTTCAATCGCCCTTGCAGTTCTTTCTCAAGTATGTGGCCGAGATCAAGGAACCTCCTTCCATTTCACAGGAATTTGAAATGAACAACCTCGGATCCATCATCCATAAATGTATGGAACTACTGTATCTACCCCTTAAAGGGAATCCCGATTTCACGCCAACTGAAACGCTTAAGGATAAATTAGGATTAGTAGACCAAATGGTTCTTCAGGAAATTGCTTCGGAATATAAATTGGAGGTCAGCAATATCGATGACCTGAACAGTCTTCAGCGAATCATGCACAAAATTTCATCCGCCTACATTCGGATGTACCTGGAATATGATATGGCAAATTATGATGCCATCCGGATCATCGAGTTGGAGAATGAAGAGGATTATAAACTGGACTTTGAAATCCTAGTGGATGGTCAGTCGGAAAAGTTGAGGCTCTACGGGATCATCGACCGCGTGGATGAAGTGGTGGATAAGGATGGGCAATTGAAGACAAGGATTGTAGACTATAAAACCGGAGGGGATAAGATCCTATTTACCAAACCTGAAAAGGTTTTTGCCAAAGACACGGAAAATAAGGCTTTGTTGCAGACACTGTTCTATGCCTTTGTATACGAGCAGGTAACTGGGCTCAAAGGGTTGGAACCTCATTTATATGTGGCAAGAAGAATGCGGGAAGATGGCACGCTATTCCGAAACAACAGTGGCAGCATGGTATTTTCAGATTATTTTCTGGAAGAGATGAAAGGCGATTTTGTAGCATTTTTACGGAAAACCTTGGAAGAACTGTTCAATAGGGAGATCCCTTTTAAGCATGATCCGGATGCCCAAGTCTATCCTTCCGACCCGTATACCCTTTTCTATAAATACAGTGTAAAGGAAACCATCGAAGAAGAATAAGATGATATTTAGAACAACATATATTAAGATCCAATAACATGAGATATTTACTTTTAATTACCAGTATTTTGCTATTCAGTTTGAGCGTCCAAGCTCAGCAACAACCCAATGGAAATAAACTCCTTGAAAATGTCAAGTTTACGGGAGCAAAAGCTCTCCAAAAAAATTACAAAGCCATTTATCAATTGGACAGCAACAACCCGGATATCGTTAAAAAAGCTTTTAGGAACATTAACAACCTATTGAATGATCCCAGGTTAAAGGGCAAGGTGGAAGTGGAATTGATCACTTTTTCGGGAGGTACCGAAGTGATGTTGAAGAACTCGGCTTACCAGGAAGACCTGAAAAAGTTGATCGAAAAAGGGGTGATTGTTGCCCAATGTACCAATTCCCTACAGGAAAGAGGTTTGGAAAAGCATCAATTGTATGATTTTATTGGCTATGTACCTAGTGGGAATGGCGAATTGGTGATCCGAGGATCAGAAGGATGGGTCATCGTGAAGCCTTAACCATCTACATGGTATAGATAAAGGATTTTCCCTTATAATAAAAATGGGCCCATTAATCAATGGACCCATTTTCTTTTAATGCCTTGCTTCTGAGCAATTCATACCGCTTTTATTTTTTATAGCGTTTCATCGCTTTATTGGCTCTTTTCTTAGCCGTATTGATCTTATAATCGAACCATTTATCCTTGAAGATCTTACGCATGGTATCATCGAAATGTCTGGTGACGAAAAGGTTTCTTGCACCCTTCAATTTCTCCGAAATACTATTGGCCAATGCCCTAACCGAAATGGAATAACCTTCCGTTTCATATTGGATATAATGCCACCATCCTGCCGGCATGTATAAGGTTTCTCCAGGGTGGATAACCGCTTCGTATCCGTCCAAGTATTCCAATCCTGGATAATCACTGGTCGAACTGTTTTTCAGGTTGGCAATGCTATGGAAGTTATACGGCAGTTTGTACATCAGGTCAGACTGGTCGTTTGGAAACAACCAGATGCGTTTGCTCCCTTGGAATTGGGAAATAAACACATGCGACATATCGATATCAAAGTGGTTCCGCGTAGCAGATCCTTCGCCTCCAAAAAACATATAGGGTAGCCATTGAAGTACTTTACCTCCTGTTACATCGTTAAAGATCATATCCTTTTTCAATTCAGGTCTGATCTTCATCAAATTGAACAGGAACAAACGTAATTCTGTTGGTTCTTTTCTTATTAGATCTAAGTAATCACCAAAACTCATACGCCCAACAGGTGGACTCGCAGCATGGTTCTGAGACTCTTCTTCACGACCATATACGTCGATTTGTTCATTGCCCGCTATTTCCTTGAAATACTCATAACTCCATTTCGACCAACAAGGACTCTCTTTGCTGATGAAATCCTTGATGATAACCGGTTGACTCTTATTCAAGTAGTCTTTTATGAAGTCCTTCGGAGCAACGCCAGAGATGCTATTTACAGGTTTTAATTTCACTAGATTACCTTTTTTGTATATATGCAAACTTAAAAAAAATATTCCTACAATAAATGTACCTGAGGGTATGCGGGTACCTATTAATTCGAAATATCAGCAAATTAATTAGAATTTTATTCTTAAAAAATGACTTCTGTCAAATTTCTGACAAGAAAGGTGGGAAAAAGAGGTCGTTGTGATGGATTAAAACGGAATTGCGTTTAACGCTTCATTGAGAGGAACGCGTCATTGAGAAGAACGCGTCATTGAGAAGAACGCGTCATTGAGAAGAACGCGTCATTGCGAGGAACGAAGCAATGACGGCGGAAGATTGCTTCGTCGTGCCTCCTCGCAATGACGGAGAGCCTCGCAATGACGAGAAAAAATTATTTATTAACTTGTTTAATATACTGCTCAATAGCCATGGTCATACTTGGAGCTACTGGCGTTGGGGCCGGGATATCCAAGATCAGATCATGTTCCAATAAAGCCTGTTGTGTACTGGATCCAAAAGCTGCGATCCTCGTATTATTCTGCACAAAATCAGGGAAGTTCTCGTACAAAGACTGCACACTGGTCGGGCTAAAAAACACAATGATATCATAAAAAACATCCTTCAGATCCTTGATATCCGAAATCACCGTACGGAACAATACCGCGGGGGTAAAATCATAACCATTCTCTTTCAACCAAGCCTGTGTCTCCTCATTCGCCATATCGGAACATGGGAAAAGGAACTTCTCTTTGTTGTGTTTCTTAAGCACATCTTCCAGATCCTTGGCCGTTTGTTTTCCGAAGAAAATCTTACGTTTACGGTATTGGATATATTTCTGAAGATAAAGTGCGATAGTTTCAGAGATACAGAAATATTTCATCTCTGCAGAAACCTCATAACGCATTTCCTCACATACACGGAAGAAATGATCCACCGCATTCTTGCTGGTGAAGATCACTGCGGTGTGGTCTGCAAAATTAATGCGTTCTTTTCTGACATCCTTCGCGGAAACGCCTTCGACATGAATAAAACCTCTGAAATCCAATTTCAGGTTATATTTCTCGGCTAGCGTGAAGTAGGGAGATTTGTCATTTTCTGGTTTTGGTAAAGTAACAAGTATGCTCTTTACTTTTTTGGCTCTTTCTACATCAATCTGCATAAATACTGTCTTAATTACTTAGCGCCCTCACTAATATTAAAATAGGTGCGAGTTCGAGACTGCAAAGATAAAGAATTAAATAAAATATTGAAAACTGGAAATTCCCAAACAAGTGAAAAGCCGTTCTCAAAAAGCGGTAAGAGAATAGCAGAATCACCAAAATCACATAGATAATCGCAATGGTAGAAAAGTAAGAAACAGGTACAAATACTACCGTTAAGAGGAATGGCATGAGAAAAAACATACTGTTAAAGTATACCAGATACAGCACCGCAATGTATTCTCTAACAATCTTATCTAACAAAAAGATAAAAGAAACAAAACGTATTAATAATATCTTGGCAATAAAAAGTATGGCCACAAAAGCCGAATTTTTGAGGAAATTCTCGAAGCTTAAATAGTTTTTGTCGCTGAAGCTCGACACCAGGATACAGACAAACAGACCAAGGGATAAACTGAACACGACATATAAAAAGATATAGGGCCAAGAAGTGGCGAGGTTATCCTCCTTACTCACCTGTTGCAGCAGTCTTTCTTTGTAATAGGCATCCACGATGATCTTCAGTTCCACCGGAAATACGATCCGCAGAACGGCCAAGATCAGGAAAAGAAAACCGACCACGAAAATCACCCATATTGGTCGATCATGTTTCTTTCCTCCCATATGCACGGAGGTATCCGATTGGTCCAGCCCTCCGGTATCCATGCCAAAAAGAAGATCATGCCTACCCTGCTTGTAGATGGCCGCTACATATTCCTTCGCAAAATTGACCTCCTGCTTTGGATGCACGATGATTTCACTATATTTAAGCTCATTATCCAGGCTATTGTAAAAAGCAGTTCGTGCTATAGAATCTCGAATGGCTACACTATCAACAGCTTGGATGCTATCCTGCAACGGCACCTGAACAAAAGCCTGCGCATGTGGTTGGAAAATCCAACTGAGGATAAACACAAATAGACTTAATGCGAGCGATTGTTTCATGTATTCGTAAAGTTAGAACAAAATAATGGGTTTAGAAATTGAAAATATGGCTGAGGATAAAATTATTAGATGTGGCTGGTGCGGCGAAGACAGCCTTTACCAAAAGTACCATGATGAGGAATGGGGGAAAGTGGTAAAAGATGATGCCACCTTATTCGAATTCCTGATCCTGGAATCGGCACAGGCAGGTTTGAGCTGGATCACCATTTTGCGTAAAAGGGAAGGCTATAGAAACGCATTTGCGAATTTCGACTACCATAAGATCGCTGAATTTACGGATGAGGATGTAGAACGGATATTACAGGATCCTGGAGTGATCCGTAATCGTGGAAAGATCAACAGCAGTATCAACAATGCAAAAATATTCATGGCGATCCAAAAAGAGTTCGGGAGTTTCTACAATTACCTGTATAGTTTCATGCCCAACCAGGAACCCATCATCAATCAGTTAGAAACACTAAAAGGCGCACCTACGACGACTGCCATCTCCGATGCCATATCCAAGGACCTGAAAAAAAGGGGAATGAAATTCTTCGGTTCCACCACCTGTTATGCTTACATGCAAGCAGTAGGCATGGTCAACGACCATTTGCTTAGCTGTTCATTCCGATCGTAGCCGGAGGGTCTATATTACGGTAGATATTCTGCAGATTGCGACATTGTCCATTGTAATCTAGACCATACCCTACAACAAATTCCTTTTCGATCTCAAATCCAACATACATGATGTTGTCGAAACTGTACAAAAGGCACTCGGGTTTTAACAAAAGGGTGGCAACCGCTATACTGGCCACGCCCAGTTTCTCTAAAGCTTCAATGGTATGCACCAGGGAATTGCCGGTATCGACGATGTCTTCCACGATCACCACATGCCTACCTTCCAAGGACATCCCTACCCCGATCAGTTCGTGTACCGATCCTTGGCTCGTTCCTTCATAGGAGGCCAGCTTAACAAAGGACATCTCGCAGGGAATATGGATCTGCTTCATCAGGTCTGCCATGAACATAAAACAGCCGTTCAGCACGCCGATGAAAACAGGGTGTTTATCCTCATACCGAAGGTTCATGTCAATACCTATCAAGCGGATCCTTTTCTGGATCTGTTCATAATCGAGCATCAGCTCAAAATGCAAATCGTCTATACTGATATTTTTCATGCTTAGTTTTCTTCTTGTTGTGGCTGTTTACCAAAAAGTTTTTCCAATAATTTTTTACGTAGCTCCTCTTCCCTATCCATCTCATCGGCCATATCATGGATGCTCTCGCTGCTTGCGCTGGTATCCACCACCCCAGCCGGACGTGGAGGTCGTAGATTGGGCTGCAACTGAACCTGGTAGAAACCATAGTTTGCAGGCACATTTTCATCATGCAACTGGTCCATTTTGGTCATGATGTAGCCATAGGTATTGAAATGCTTCAGCACCCAAGGTTTCAGGTGACCGGTATAATCAAAGGACGAAAGTCCTGTTTTTGGTCTCGGGATAATGCTCGATAGGTAAAGACTCTCGCCTATGGTCAATTCTGCGGGTGTCTTACCAAAATAGTATTTGGATGCCTCGGCAATCCCATACACATTTTTACCCCATTCGATTACATTCAGGTAAATCTCGAACAAGCGGTCCTTACTCACTTGTTTGGATTGTTCCATCAACCAAACCATCAGAATCTCCTCAAACTTACGCATCATGGTTTTATTACGGTTGAGGTAAAGATTCTTCACCAACTGCATGGAGATGGTACTTGCCCCTCTTTTGAATTTTTTCTCTTTGATATTAGTCACCAAGGATAGCTGGAAAGCTTCCAATTCAAAGCCGTTATGTTTATAGAAAAATGGATCTTCGGTATTCAGGACAGTTTTCTTCAGGATAGGTGCAATTTGATTAAGCGGTGTAAAATTAGGATTGGTAGCATCCAGCATAATATCACGCATTTTCACACTATCCTCAAAAGCTTCATACACAAAAGGTCCATTCAGGGCGGCGATATCTGCCTTGCCCCATTTAACGACTTTCAGCTGGGAATCATCGATCTTGGAACTGAAGCTCAAATTATCTGGATCATCCAGGTCCACTTCAAAATCCATGTCATATTGAATATTGCCATCCACTTGAATACCATCCAGGTTTTCAAACAATCCCACTGGTAGGGCATCAAAGAAATGCTGCGCCTTAAAACTACCCGTATGTACGGCCAATCCTAATATTTTCTTGGGCTTGCGAGTAAATTTAGCATGCGGTTCAAATTCAAAGTCTTTCACTTTCACCTTAGTTCCCGGCATCAGCTCGGCCGTATTTTCCGAAATCAGGATCCCACCATCGGCGGAACCTGCCGGTAATAGCACAGGCTCCAAGGATAAACGGCGATGGAATACCTTCAGGTTTTTCGTGTCCCAACCACCTACGACCTGCAAGTAATCTTTCCCTTTGCGGGAAACATCGTCCAGATGGAAGGAAAGCTCGTCGAAACTCACATGCAGACCATATTTTTGAGCAATGAATGGAACTTCAACCCCCTTATTCTCAGTGGATATCGCAACACTTAAAGTCTGTTTGCTCGGATTAACATTCCCTGCAAAATTCCATTTTGCTTCTTGGTCGTTCAAGAAAACATCGATATTGTAATCGCCATTATCGATTTCTCCTTTCGGTATATGAACTTCTTGGGTAGAGCTGCTATCTGTATAGGAAAGACTGACGTTCTCCAAGCTCATGTTGGTAGGCACCTTGTCGAAAACCTGTTGAAAGAGATGGTCTACTCGTTCTGCCAATGTCCGGACATCCTCTTTTTTATCCGTGCTATCTTTATCTACCTTTTTACGGAACAGAAAATCATAATTGGAAGTACTGTCTTTTTTGACCAGGCTAATATCTGCGTTTACCAATTCCATATTGGCAATGCGGATATCCCCGAACAATAGCGGAAATACCTTAACCGACACTTCAAATTTATCGATGGCTGCCAATTGTTCAGCGGAATCCGGAACTACTTTGATGCGGTTAAAATCCACAGAAGTCAGTCCGGAGAATTGATAATCGCCGACTTCAAAATTCAATTGGTAATCGTCCTTCAGTTTCTGTTTGACTTTCCCTACCGCCTTATCCAACATGGCACCCCGAACGGAAAGCCCCCAGATCAAACCAACCAATAAAACAACCAGTACAACACTAACACTAATGATAAACCACTTCTTCTTCACAAAACCGAAAGCTGGAAAGGACTTGTTATTATTTGCCGTCATATCGTCTATATCGTACCTTGAATTTTGATAAAAATAGGTAAAAAACATTAAAAACATCCTGATGACATGATATTGAGTAGGTTTAGTTAGTTTTGTAATTCTTAATATTTACAAATGATTACGAAACAACAGATCCTTGATGCCTTAAGTCATGTGGAAGAACCGGATTTAAAGAAAGACCTGGTTACCCTCAACATGATTGAGAACATTGAAATCCTCCCGAATAAGATAAAATTTGATGTGGTGTTGACCACTCCAGCATGCCCAATGAAGGGCCATATTGAACATGCCTGCAAGAATGCGATTGCTCTTTTTGTTTCCAAGGAAGTCGAAGTGGAGATCAATATGACCGCCCGTGTTAAAGCGGTAGAAACAGCGCAGTTAAAAAACATTAAGAACATTGTTTTGGTATCTTCTGGAAAAGGTGGTGTTGGTAAATCTACCGTGGCAGCCAATCTGGCGATTGCCTTGGCCAATTCGGGCGCAAAGACAGGCCTGTTGGATGCGGATATCTATGGTCCTTCGGTCCCTATGATGTTTGGTGTAGAGCATGCTCGCCCCGAATCAACACAGACTCCAGATGGAAAGAACAAGATCGTTCCTATCGAACGATTTGGTTTGAAATTATTGTCCATCGGATTTTTTACAGATCCAAACCAACCTATTCCTTGGCGTGGACCGATGGCGACTTCTGCCATCAAGCAATTGTTCAATGATACGGATTGGGGCGATTTGGATTACCTGGTCGTAGACATGCCTCCTGGCACTGGAGATATTCACATCACCGTAGCCCAAAACTACCCGATATCTGGCGCTGTGATTGTAACAACCCCACAGCAGGTCGCATTAGCGGATGCGATCAAGGGCATGGCGATGTACCAGATGGAAGGTGTTCAGGTGCCTATTATTGGTGTGGTAGAGAACATGGCCTATTTCACGCCTGCAGAATTGCCGGAAAATAAATACTACATCTTTGGTAAGGATGGAGGAAAACGTTTGGCGGCAGATAATCAGGTGCCTTTCTTGGGAGAGATCCCCTTGGTGAAATCGGTATCGGATGCTGGAGACAACGGTTTTCCGGTAGCCTTGGATGGCGATGATCCTGTGGCAGCAGCTTTTGGGGTGCTAGCTGGAAGGGTAGCACAGGAACTGAGTATCTTAGCGAATAGGTAATTTTCTAAAATTCTTTTGATGTATTATAACCTGAAAAATGTGGTGTTTTTCTATGGTAAAAGGCTGTTTTCGTTGAAAAAATAGGGCTAAAGCATGCGTAAAGCATGTTTTAATATGCTCAACATACATTTTACATACTTTCACCATGCTTTCAGTATGGTTTCAGTAAGAACGCAAAAAGCTGCCCAAATGGGCAGCTTCTTATTTTAAACTCAAACTATTATTAGTTTTTCTTTATGGTAATGTTAATATTTCCACACCAGAACCAAAGGATCCAGCAGATACATTGTAACCAGCAACATTAATAGTAACTGTTTTTCCAGATACCGTACCTGTAACATTCGTCATAGAAACCGGTCCATAATCAGGATGGTTATAGATAACTTGGTTAGGGAAAGTCAAGGTTTTACCGTCGGATTTAATCATGAATGCAAAGCTACCACCACCAAATGGGTTCACCACTTTATACACATTCGCACCTTGTGCTTTTTGAATCTTAACATCCAATACAGCGCCTTCCCATCCTCCTTTAGAATCCAATTTAGTAGTACCTAAATCTTCAAAAGTCAAAATATTGGAAGCATTGATATTGATTTTCTTGATATTGCTATAGCTGATGTTTTTATCATCAATATTAAGAGAGATCGGGAAAGCCAAACCAGCCCTAACATCCGTTCCTACTGCAGAAACAGATAGGGTACTAGGGTCAATTTTAGAGAAATCTCCGTAATTGATTTTAGCATAAGCTTTACCTTCACCTGCTTTGAATTCAACTGGACCAGCCACTTGGAACACGTCTGTATATCCTGCTCCAGTTGCTGTAAGGGTAACAGGAACAGAAAGGTCGCCAGCTGTTGAAGTACGTCCAACAGGGATTTCCAACACACCAGATTCCATTGCAAGACTTGTAGTACCACTCATGAAGCTGATTTTGTCTTCCGGTCCTTGGTACAAAGGTCCCTCTGTTTTGTCACAAGAAGTCATGCTTAACACAAGAGCAAAGACCCCTAAAGCGTTTAATATATTCTTTTTCATTTTATTCAAATTATATAATTACATTGGGTTTTGATCCTTTGTAGCATCCAAACTTTTATTACCATCAAATTCCTTTTGAGGAATGGTCAAGATCATTTCTTTATTCGCTGGTTCTAATGTATTCCAGTTTACGAAGAAAGAGTGGTTGGTATTTCCAGCTTTTCTATCAAATCCAGTTTTTAAACGTAAGATATCGAATGCACGTTCTGCTTCACCCCAAAGTTCAATACGTCTTTGAAGAATAATGTGGTCCATCAACGTTCTTGGAGCTCCGATAGATCCCATGGTCAAATCTTTAGACATGGTCACATTCGCTAACATAGCTTGGTAACCAGATGGGTTTCTTAGTTTCAACAAATCTTCAAGCGCTGTTTTTGCTTCCGCTAAACGTCCAGCATTTGCTAAAGCCTCTGCTTTTACCAATTGCATTTCTTCTGCACGCATGAAGATATAATCTCCCAAATCAGACGCTTTATCAGCATATCTGAATTTCACTTGGTTATAAGGTTTTGTTTCTGCCTCACCTCCATCAGTTTGATTATTCCACCATTGCTTACGAATATCGGAAGCAGGAATTTGATCATACAACCAGTTGTAAATACATTTACGTGAAGATGCTGCATAGCGATCTGCAGAAGCATCCATATGAGAGAAAAATGAAGCATAGACAGTTGCTTGATCCGCAATGATTTCAGCGCCCCAAAGTACATTTTTCAAACCGGTATTATTGAAACCTGATAATAGATCATCACCAGAAATCATTGCCAAACCTGGTTTGGTTAAAGCTTCCGTTGCATATTTAGCTGCATCATCCCATTTGTTCTGAACCAAAGAAACATTTGCTTTGATCGCATTAGCTAAATAATAATCGATATTGGTTTTTTGCAACTGCAATCCTTTATTCTTCGCGAAAGCGGTAATGGCATCATCCAAATCTTTATTGATTTGCGTGTAAACTTCTTCCACGGTACCTCTACCAGCTCCTTGAGAAGAAGAAGTAGTAGGTTCAGTATACAAAGGTACACCTGGAGCAGATTCATGGCCTTTGTAAGTCTGTTGGAATGCTTGGATCAATTGGAAATAAGCGTACGCACGAATGGCACGTGCTTGAGCCATTACATTCTCAATTTTATCAGCATCACCTGTTACGGTAGTTTCCGCTGCTAGGATATAGTTCGCATTACTGATCAAGGTGTAATAGAAGTTCCAAGTTGCATACGATCTCCAAGTAGTAGCTGTGTAACGACTACGAACATCGAATTTATAGTCAAAATAGAACCATCCGTTTCCTTGCGCGTCCTGAACCATATCCTCTCCCATTAGGGAAGTATACAATTTGGTAGACATGATACCAAAGTTCTGGTCTGTATTACCAGTAGACCAACCACTAAGGTATAACATACGATAGATACCGTTCATGGCAACCTGTGCACCATCAGCATTCTCCAACATAGTTGGCGCATCAATTCTATCGGTAGGGCTTGTTTCTAAGAAATCCTTTTTACATGAGGTCATACCTAATGCTAAAGAAATAATAGAAGCATATATTAATTTTTTCATGATTATCTTCAATTAAATATTAAAATTTAACATTTACTCCGGCAGCAATTGTTTTATTCGGTGAATAAGAATAATCTGTTGTACCAGTAAAGTTGTATTGTGGATTCAGACCTTTACGTGCTGAGAAGATGGCCAAGTTATCACCTTGTGCGAATACTCTCAATGATTTCAGACCGAAACGTTCAAATCCAAAAGTATAACCGATAGAAATGTTTTTGATAGCAAAATAAGATGCATCTACCAACGCTCTGTCAGTTAAGGTATGCGTATCTTCTTTTTGTACACGAGGAACATCTGTGATATCTCCTGGTTGTTTCCAAGCTCTCAAGATCTCACGAGAGAAATTGTTACCAATATACAATGGGTTGTAGTAGTTGTAACCGATTACATCGTAGATTTTACCACCAATTGAATAGGTAGTCATCATAGAGAAATCAAAGTTTTTGTAAGCTACATTGGTTGACAATGAACCACTGATTTTCGGGATACGGTTACCTTGGATGATACGGCTTGCTGCAGCTTTGCTTTTATCACTAGAGATGTAGTGTTTGCTTAAGTCTGTTTCGTCAGCTTTATTGTCGTATACCCAGTATAATTGGCTACCTGTTGCTGGATCAACCCCTGCACTTCTAGCCATATAGAATGAGTTGATCGCTTCACCTTCACGAATAATAGAAGAACCACCGATGATCTCTTTATTTTCATCCGTTAATTTGATGACTTTGTTATTGATTTTTGAACCCATTGCAGTCACATTCCACAACACGCCATTGTCTTTCAAAATATCATATCCGATCGATAAGTCAAAACCTTTGTTTTCCATATCACCGATATTATCAAAATAACCATCAAATCCTAAAGAAAGGGCTAATGGACGGTTTAATAACATATCGGAAGTTTTTCTGGAGAACCAATCGAAAGTCACGGTTAAACGGTCGTTTAAGAAACGTCCATCAAAACCTACGTTAAAGTTTCTGTTTTTCTCCCAAGAAGTTTTCTTGTTTTCTACTGACACCACTCCAGCACCATTGCTGTTACCATTGTTGTAGGTTAGGTCGTAGAAAGCTTGCCAAGCATAATATGCTTGAGATCCAGATGCAGTTAACAAACCATTGTTACCTTGCTCACCATAGCTACTCTTAAGGGTTAAGCTGTTGATCCAATCATTTCCTTGAAGGAATTCTTCTTCAGAAATTTTCCAAGCACCACCTAATGACCAGAAGTTACCCCATCTGATATCTTCATGAAAACGAGAAGAACCATCTGTACGGAAACTACCAGAAAGGAAGTATTTGTTGTTATAATCGTATTGTACTCTGGAGAAATAAGACTCAAGCGTTTCGTTATTCTCGTAAGAGTCAGATCCTGTAATAGAAGAACCTGGAGCCAATTCAAAGATTCCACCAAAAGGGAAACCTGTTTTTTGACCAGATAATAAATTGAATTTAAAAGCATAGCTTTCATGTCCAATCAAGGCATCCACGTTATGTAGTCCGAAAGAACGGTTATACGTCAATAACTGGTTGAAAGTATAAGAGAATGTTTTAGTCCATTCCTTATTCAAACGTCCCGATCCTGCCGCATTACCGAAATACGGGTTGTAATAATAGGTATATGCATTAGAAACATAGTCAGTTCCTAGGTTGAATGCTAAAGCAAAACCTTGGAAAGCACCATATTTTTCATCTCTTGTATTGAATTCGATGGTACTACGAACTCCGGCATTATCGCGGAAGTCAAAATATCTATCATCGTATAATACGGCGATGGAATTGAATTTTTGTTGCGCTCCTGAAGCACGGTTCGGGCCATAATCAAATAAACGCTCACCATCTGCATCCAAAACATATCCACCATCAGCATCACGTTCCCAGATCGGATAGATTGGAGCCATTTGCTCAGCAGAATACCATACGTTCGAAGTTGATGAACCTGTAGCATTCAACATATTTGATGATGTTTTGGAGAAATTACCACTCAAAGAAGCTTTAAACCAATCAACAGGTGTGAATTCGTTGTTCAAGCGACCAGAATAACGATCAAAAGCCGTAGTTTTCAATAAGCCTTGGTCTTTCAAGTAGTTCATAGATGCCATAGCTTTAAACTTATCAGAACCACCAGAAGCATCAAATTGATATTCTTGACGAACAGGATTGTTTGCCATCACCTCGTCTAACCAGTTATCTTCCCATTTCAAAGAAGCATTAGGGTTGATTTTTCCAGTAGCTAGATCGAATAATTGATCAACAGGAACATTATATGGGTTATATTGCTCGTTAAGACCAAAAATTGGATCTACAGTACCTTTCATTTTGTTTACTGCATTTTGTCCCGCTTCAGATTCAGAAACGCCTAACAAAAAGATTTCACGGTTTTTATAGGATTGGAATACAGTTTCAAGATATTCTTGTGAATTCATCACATCATATCTTCCCACTGCTCTAGAATTTACACCCACATTAGCTTTGAAGTTAATGTTGATTTTACCATTCGTATTCTTACCAGATTTTGTAGTGATCATCACCACCCCATTCGCTGCTCTAGAACCATAAAGAGTAGATGCTGCTGCATCTTTCAAGATGGTTAAACTTTCCACATCATTAGGGTTGATGGAGTTCAAATCGCCATCGAAAGGAATACCATCAACAACATATAGAGGATTTGAAGAAGCATTGATTGATCCGAAACCACGAACACGCACTGTTGCATTTGAACCTGGCTGACCAGTACCTAAGGTAGAAACCACACCTGGAGCAGCACCATCTAATGCTTTTGTAATACTTGAGATGGAACGGTTTTCAATAACATCTGACTTAACGGTCGAAGCAGATCCTGTAAACGATGATTTTTTAGCTGTACCATAAGCAACAACCAAAATCTCATCCAATTCTTGGTCTGATCCTGTCAAAGAAACGTTAATGGTAGTTTGAGTACCTACCGCAACACGTTTGCTGGTGTAACCAACATACGAAAAGTTAAGTGTAGCATTTTCCCCAACAGAAATGCTGTAGTTTCCTGAAGCATCAGTTTGTGTAGCCGTACTTGTGCCGACCAAATTTACTGATACTCCGCCAAGCGGTGTTCCATCTGCTTCAGATGTCACTTTACCACTCACTTGACGATTTTGTGCAAACGCTACCCCAATAAGGCATGTTAACACAAAAATTAAGCTGAGTAATTTGTGTTTCATAAAGTTTTTTAATAATTAAAATTTTTAAAACAGAGACTGTTAAATTTTGTTAAACAATTGTCAAATATAGGCTTTGTTTAATTATTCAACAAATTAATGCGCTGTTAATTCAAATCCTGATAAAACTATCCTCTAAAAAGTTGCTAATTCAACCTATTTTATTTTGCTCTATAATTTTTTTAATGCATAGATTATATTTAATAAAAAAATGGCAAAAAATGATAAACATAATACTAAAAAGTGGGGTAAAATCAGCTATTATCCTTCTGTTTTTCAGAGGATTGAATATTACTTGAATATTATTAAAACGTGAATTATTTTTTATGGATAGGATGGTATTATTGCAAGAAGTATTAAATAACGTATAATATTATATTAGCAAAATTTTAATTCAAAGTTTTTTCAAAAAAAACAACTTCTAAAACAGCTAAATAATGTAACACAGAATTTTATATCGTCAACAAAATGATTTTCATAAACTCAATTAGACGGTTGCAGAAAATGGATTAAATCGTAATTGTAACAATTATGCATTATTTGGAAAATTTTAAAATTTGACAGGAAATATTCATTTAAAAATGGGGATTTACAAAAAAGGCCGACAATTGAACTTGTCGGCCCTAATCTATTCATTTTTCAAGAGTTATCTCTATTTCGTATCCCAGAAAATCTTAGAGGTAAACGTATCGATATCTCCTTGTTTTTTTACTTCATCCCCGTTTCTACCATATTCAGAAGAAGGGTAAACCAATCTTTTAGGATGGATCGGCTTAATAGCGTTTAATGAAAGCGGGTTGTCTGTAGGGAATTTAGTACGTCTAAATTCTGTCCATGCTTCCCAACCACTGATACTGTTCAAGGCCAACCATTTTTGGTATATAATGGCTTCCACTTTATTGGTAGAGGCATCATATCCTACTTTATTGATTGCCTGTCCAGCATAGGTTGCAGCAGCTGCAGCTGCATTAGGCACACCTAAGAACACGAATGATTCTTCGATACCTTTGTTGTACAATGCTTTTGCATCACCCGTCATCCATCCTCTAGCCACTGCTTCGGCCTGTAAGAACAGACTTTCAGAAGGCAGCATAATAACTGCTTTTTGTGTTGCACTTTTCAGGATCCCACCATTGGTAAGAAATGCAGAGGTAACTGATGACTTATATAAAGCCGCTTCTGAGTCCCCGGTATTTCTTCCCAATTCAATACCTTTAAATGCTCCAGAGACCTTCAGGTACATTTGATCAATTCGCGGGTCATTATTTGACAAATAATTGTTGACAATGTATTTTGTAGGTCTAGTCGCTTTATAGTTACTGGTAGCCGACCCAGCGGAATTGGCATAATAGCCTTCCCAGAACGGGTTCATCTTGGTTGTCGAAGAAGTGTATCCTGGCTGACCATACACTCCTGCATCACTAAAACCAGAACCTTCAGACAAGATTTTCGCAATCTCGGCTTTGATGGTCGCGTCCTTTCCAGGTATTTCCGATTGACGCAATAGGATACGCAATTTCAGCGTATTGGCAAACTTGATCCAGTTGGTCATATTTCCTGCAAAATAGATATCTTCCCCCTGAGGTTTAGCTTCCGTTTCAGGAGCAGATTTGATCAACGCAATAGCTGCATCCAATTGTTTGATCAAATCATCATAGATTGCCTGACCTTCATCATATTTGGGACGGATGTTCTGCGTGTTTTTCAATGCTTCGGTATACGGCACATTATTATAGGCATCCACTAAATTTTGGAAGTGGTATGCCTTCATGATACCTGCAATACCTTGGTAATAGTTCATGTTTGCTGCTACTGCAGCATCCTGAACCGCTTGGAAATCACTTAGGATATCAAATGACGTTTCAAAAACAGCCGTACCGAAGTTAGGCGTTACGTTATACTGCTTATTGTTGATATACCATAAATAATCGGTTGCTGGCGCCCAATACCCTGCCCAAACCGATCCAATCTCATTTAAAGTGGTACTAACTAAGGCTGATGTTCTATTTAGACCCGATGTTAAAATCAGGTTAGGTGTTGCAGTAACGGGTCTATTCGGATTCTCATTTATGTCCAAAAACCCCTTTCCACATCCTGCCAGTACAGTCGATGCTATCGCAATACCAGCTATATATTTGAAAATCTTTTTCATTGTTCTTAGAATGTAATATTAAGATTAAAACCATAAATCCTGGTTGGAGGATTGATCATATCAGAAATACCTTGACTGTTTCCATCCGTGAAACTGAATTCTGGATCGGTGTAGATGTTCTCTTTTGGCAACCACATGAATAGGTTACGACCAACCAAACCTATAGAAGCACGTTTAACTACATTTTGGTTTTCCAACCATCTGTAAGGCAAGCTATAGGTTAATGAAACCTCTCTTAGTTTTAAGAAAGAAGCATCTTTAACGTAGTTTTCTTGGATGGTATTGTGTTGATTGTACCAATACTCAAATCCTCCATCTTGTGTTTTGATCGATGTGTTTTCGATGTAATTACCATTTTCTAGGTAAACAGAATTTGGAATCACGAATGGCTGACGGTCATACTGCGCACTTTCCCATGATAAACCGGTGAAATTGTTGGTATTACCTACGCGGTTGTAGAATACATTACCTGTACGGTAATCCAATTGTGCGGCAAGCGTTAATTCTTTGTAACGAACAGAAGTGTTCAAACCAAAGTTCTTAGGCGCATTGGTCTGTCCCATGATTTTC
The DNA here is from genome assembly GCF_004526235.1 of Sphingobacterium sp. CZ-2. Lineage (GTDB taxonomy): Bacteria > Bacteroidota > Bacteroidia > Sphingobacteriales > Sphingobacteriaceae > Sphingobacterium > Sphingobacterium tenebrionis. The sequence continues at coordinate 3,405,840 of NZ_CP038159.1, forward strand.
ATCGCTGCGGCACGAACAGGGTAACCTGTTTCTTTATCAACAACAATTCTTCCTTGCGGGTCGCGCTCGTAAGCGGTAGTCTTGATTACCGGATACGCTTCACCTTTCACTGCATAAACATATGCGGAGTTTGCATAACCTCCCAATGGGATCTCATCCAAACCTTGGTAAAGATCGGTAACCTTGTTATCGTAATGCGTAAAGTTCATACCAATATCCCATTTCCAGTCATTGGTTAATACCGGTGTACCTCTTAGAGATAATTCGATGGTATTATTGGTTACTGTACCAGCATTTACATAAGCACGATCATAACCTGTTGCCCAAGAAGTAGAGATCGGGATGATCTGACCATCGGAGATACTGTATGCATAGGTACCTTCAAAATTCAACCTGTCGTTGAACATGCCCAATTGGATACCACCTTCATAAGAGTTTACAAATTCTGGTTTTAAATCTGGATTAGCGAAGGTATTACCAACTGTAAATCCAGGTCTATTGCCATAAGGGAAACCAGGAGCGATATCAAATGCTGTCTGTAGGTTGTAAGCACCTAAGTTAACATTCGCTGTTCTATTACCTGAAGCATATAACTTCAAGAAGTTAATAGGCGTAGTTTCTTTGATGGAAGGAAATGCTTCCGATGCGATGAAGGACAAGGATACCCCTGGATAGAAGTAACTTCTTTTTGTTTCATCCAAAACAGAAGTCCAATCATTTCTACCACTTACCGACAGGTATAACATGTCTTTGTAGTTCACATCAATCTGACCGAACAAGCCGACAGTCGTTCTTTTTGTATAATCAGAACCTACTGTAGCTTCGCCCAAACGGTTGGACACATTATATAATCCTGGAACAACCAATGCATTGGCTGTAATCGAGTTGAATTTGGTATAGTCGGTTCTAACGGTATTACCTAAAATAAATCCTAGATCGAAATCACTTACTTTCTTTTGTGCTTGCACGAAAATATCGGAGTTCAATCTATTGACGTTATCGGAACGGTCAGTAACCGAACCTGGATTATCAGTAGGTCTATCGTATGCTTTGGTATAAGAAACCTTCGCATTATATTCTTTGTAGTTGGTATTGAACGCATAGTTTCCTAGACGGTATGTTGCGGATAACCAATCAGCAAAATCATATTTCAATTCCAAATTTCCATTGAATGTTTCTTGACGTGTATTTCTACGGTTGTTATCAATTCCAAAATATGGATTGATATAATATCCGGAGAAATAACCATCAGGAGTAGCAAATTCATTGTTCTGCCAATCTTTCAATTGGGTAATAGGCACGTTTTGAGGAACGTTCAATAGGTTATCATATACACCCGATACAGTCATATCAGGATTTTGATAAGCATAATTCAAATTAAAAGATGAAGTCAGGTTTCCAAACTTACGGGAAGCATTAAAACGTCCACCAGTTCTTCTGTTCTTGTCTTTAGGGACAATACCTTTAAGAACTACATCCTGGAAACTTGCATAATAAGTACCATTATCATCACCACCAGAAACAGAAACATCATTCTGGATAGTTGTTCCTAAATCCCAGAAGTTCATCTTTTCATCTTTGATATAAGAATAAGGTAATTTCCATTCGTTACCATTCACCAAAGTAGGACCAACAACCACTTCACTTCCATCATATTTTGGACCCCAAGAGGTGTTTTCGTAAGGGACATACGTATCTAGGTCATATCCATTACCGAATTTGTCCTGCATTTTTGGAAGAAAAGAAACGGATTCTAAGGAGGTAGTATTAGAGAAATTGATAACAGCAGATCCTTTAGCACCTTTTTTGGTGGTAATGATCAATACCCCGTTTACACCTTCGGAACCATAAAGGTTAGCGGCATTTGCACCTTTCAATACCGTAGTCGACTCAATGTCGTTCGGGTTCAAGGCTGCCAGCATGCTGTTTGGAACAGGTGTACCATCGATAACGATCAATGCTTGGTTATTACCTAACAAAGAACGGTTACCACGCAATACCACACGAGTAGATGGGTTTACCCCATTGTTCAATAAGTTTACCTGTAGACCTGCTACTTTTGATTGTAAACCTGTAACCAGGTTAACCACCTTACCTTCTGTCAAGGCTTTGCTGTCTAAGGTTTGGTTGGAATAACCGGTAGATGCTGCAGATCTCTTGATACCATAAGCTGTGGTAACCAATACTTCTTCAATGGCATTATCAGAAGCTACCATTGCTACATCTACGGTTGTTTTTTCGCCGACACGAGCACGTTGAGTCTCATAACCTATGTATGAGAAAATCAAGGTGGATTCGTTTGCAGCGGAGATGGTATAATTACCATCACCATCAGTTTGGGTACCAGTCGTTGATCCTGCAACCGTTACGGAAACTCCACTTAGCGGAGCACCCTCACTTGCCGATGTCACTTTCCCACTCACTTGGCGATTCTGTGCGAACGCTACCCCTACCAGGCAGGTCATCACAAAAATTAAGCTGAGTAATCTTTGTTTCATAGATGTTTAGTTATTAATTAAATTATTCTTAACAGGAGTTGTTAAATTTTGTTAAACAGTGGTCAAATATAGAGTTTGTTTAAATATTCAACAAACAAGTCCAAATTTTATTTAAAATTTAACAATTGGTTGGGGTAAAAGTTGTTGTGAAAACCTGATTTTGAGGAGTAGGATAAATATTGTCGACAAAGTCTTTTTGAAATAATATTTTGACTTAAATTGATAAAATAATAGGATTGTCAAGGTTCATCTTAGGTTTTTATATTACTAAAAATGAGTTGTTTGCGCAACTATTTATTTTAGGTCAATAAATAGGATAAATCGTGTAAGATAGCTTTAAAAAAATGCAAAAATTAATGGCAGAATTTAATATGTAAAAAAATGGGTTGATTTAATATATTATTCACTATTTAATCATAATAATTTTATAATTATTTAACAACCAATTATTATTCCGAATAATATTTGGGAAATTACCTTTGGTATTTATTCAGCTAAATTGGTTTTTCTTATTTCAAAAAAATTACAAAAAGTTTGTAACAAAAAAGGGATGTCATTAAAAATGACATCCCAAACTCAAACTATTATATATTAAAATAATTAGTCTCCGGTTCGCACATATCTTTCTTTTACTCCCCGACCAATGGCCGTCCAATGCACTTCAAAAATCTTATTCACAGGATCAACTAAAACAATTTTATCAATCGTTGCAGGTCGTAAGGAACCGCTAAATGCAGTAATTCCAGTTATTGAAGTATTATTTGCATTAAATTGATATTCAGTATAACCAGAATAAGTATACCATAATGCACCAATTCTTAAAAGATTTGGTCCAACAGTCGATAACCGAACACCAGGTTCAGTAAAGGTTCCTACATTTGCATCAATTGTGCCATAATCATTACTTACCGAAACAGTATAAGTTCCATCCCAGATAGATTTAATAGGTAGAGAATAAATAACAGAACTAAAATTTCCTGAAATTATCCCATGGGAAGCGGAAGTTATTTTAACACCAATCACATTACTTTTGGATTGATCCATCAAACTTGGTTTCACTTTTACTTTCGCATAAGCTCTTTTCTCTCCTTGCTTGATTGTAACAGATGAAGGAAATTCAAACAAGTTAGTTGGAAGTTGATTATATTTAGTTCCCATTTTTGCATTGTATGTAGTCACAATATCCCCCGTAGGCTCAAGGTTGACTACGATATCTTGTGGCGCTCCCTCTTCTACACCTGAATAACTAATTGCTATTTCAAACTCAGCTTCTGGGACCGATTCTAATGTAGTTGGCACATACATTATATAAGGTGCAGTCCCAGGAGAGACCGGAGAGGTCACATTATAAAATTCAACAATGTTCTTTTTATTTCCATTTTCAGGGGATAATACATTTTCATCTTTAAGACAAGAAGTCAATGAAAACATCCCGATTACCCCAAGTATTATTTTATAGTAATTTCTCATTATATTTTTTATTTATTACGGCGATCGTAAAATACATAAGATCCAAATACAGTTACATTTTGAGGAACATTTTCTGCATTTAGTGTGAACTCTGATGTTGGATATAAAACTCGTCCAGGTAATCTATCGACTGTAGTTGCATTAGATTTTGTCGAAACAAAAGTCTGTGACGATGAACCATTTAACACAATTGAAGGATAACCTGTTCTGCGAAAATCCTGCCAAGCGATATGACCACCAATATTATTGTGAGCAATAAATTTCTGTGTAACTATAGCTTCAATTTTCTGGGCGGTGCTCGATGCTAACGCAAAATTAACCAAAGGAGAGGTTGAATTGTCCGCTATATATTTCGCAGCATCCTGAACTGGGTTTTTTCCGGAAGCAATAGCATTGTCAGCTCCTTTATACAAATATTTGAAGGACGCTTCGATTCCTGACTTAAACGTCGAAGCTGGATCTCCAGAAATAATTCCATTTACCATAGCTTCGGCTTGTAAAAGATAGCTTTCCGCAGCCAACATTATGGGTTGAGACATTGCCAATCCTTTTAATGTACCGATAGTATTGACGCCCCCCGTTGAAGCACCTGGTGTCCCAATATAGAATGGACTACTACCTAAAGTACCACCAATTGTTGGCAAATTATCGGGAGTCGGTGCATTCCCCATAAAGTTAGTTGCAACATTTGGCCACAATCGATAAGTTGCTTTTCCTCTACCCTCATCTGTTATTTTATTACCATTATAAAATTGTAAAGTAAATGTGTTGGGAATATACTGTCTACCATATGCGATTTGAGCGGATTGATTGAAATCAGAATGATGCCTATTCCACCACGGGTTTTGTTTCCCATCCAATTTTTGATAACCAGGATTAACTTGCGCATCATCCGTTATAAATCCCTCAGGAGAAAATGAAGGGTTTCCAGTGAAAATGTTTTTACCATGAGCAAACACGTATAATTTCAATTTGATAGTATTCGCGAACTGAATCCATTTATTCATATCTCCTTTGAACAATACATCTGCTGGCCCCAATAATTTAGCCGACCCTTGTGGAACAGCTTTTATTTGAGCAATAGCTTCATCCAGCATCGTAACTATACCTCTATAAACATCTTCCGGTTTATCATATTTAGGAGTTAGATAATCAGAGCCTTTAGAAGCTTCAGTAAACGGCACATCATTGTATTCATTTACTAAATTCATAAACAAATATGCTTTTGAAATATTAGAAGCTGCTATGAAATACGGTCCTGATGATGCATCACTGTTATTGATGACATAATTAAAATCTAAAATATTATCATATACGCTAGTGAACATCCCATTAAATGATGCATTTGTATAATCATAAGTGAATTGGGTTCCCCAACCACCATATCCGCCTGCGTTAGCGATATAAACAATTGTTCTACCATAATCACTATATGTTACAAAATTATTTGCCATATAGGTTATTGCCTGCGGAAGCACCAGTTCAGGAGTAGATGAGGTCGCTGAATTTGGATTTGGGTCATTGACATCCAAAAAGTTGTTACATGAAGCCAGGAAAAGTACCGAGGCCCCTGTAAATATATATTTAATTATTTTTTTCATGTTATAATTCTTAGAATTTCAAAGAAATACTTCCCCCAAAGTAACGTGAAGGAGGTGTTTGACCTAATGTCGTAATGCCCACGGCATTAGAATCGGAGAAACTGTATTCTGGATCGGTGTAAATATTAGATGCTGGTGTCCACATAAATAGGTTTCTTCCTTGAACACTTAATTGGACTCCCTTAATATATTTTGTGCCAGCTAATAAGCTGGAAGGCAAGGAATAGCCTAATGCAACTTCACGGATTTTCCAGAAGTCTCCACGATAAATGTAATTTTCAGCAATATCACGGTTATAAGAACCTGCTGCCCAAAAACCAGCACCACCATCCCTAACTGTTATATTTGTATTTTCTACATACTCACCATTATCATCCATATAAACAGAATTAGGGATAACAAAACGGTCACGATCATAATAAGCTGTACGGATAGAAGAACCTGAGAAATCTAAAGTACTTGCGGCGTTATTATAAATATAATAACCACCCCTATATTCCGCAACAATGTTTAAAGAAACATTCTTATAGTTCATATATGTATTTAAACCAACTCTATGCTTAGGAGTGGCTCGTCCAAAAATCTTTGGAGTCTCGGCAGCAGAAGGATATCCTGTCAATTTATCCACAATAATTCTTCCCTGAGGATCTCTTTTAAAAGCTGTCCCTTGAAAAATTGGAAATTCGTACCCTTCAATTGCTTTAGATTGTGCCCCACCTCCAGTAGACACATCAACTGTTTTCAATATATCAGTTAATTCGTCTACACGGGTTTCAATCCAAGAATAATTTCCACCTACAGAAATCTGCATATCCTCATTTCTGTAAACCTGCACATTCAAATTTGATTCTACTCCTTTGTTAGTAACTAAACCAATGTTTTGCAAGTAAGAGCTATACCCTGTTGTTAAAGAAACATTTGTAGGTAAGGTTTGATTTCTGGTTCCTGTGTGGAAATAGGTAAAACCTGCTGTGATCCTATTGTCCCATAAAGTCGCATCAAAACCAGCTTCTATACCTTCTGTAATTTCTGGTTTCAAATCAGGTTTTACCATTCGGCTTCCCAAAGAAAAACCTGCACCGGTACCTTCAAAAGGGAAACCATTAGCTTGTCCAAGTGTTGCCCTTAAGGCATAGGCCGCTATATTCACATTACCTGATTTAGCCCAGCCGGCTCTAAGTTTTAACGTATTGATAACATTATTATCCTTTAAAGCTTCTATAGCATCTGTTGCAATGAAGGATACATCAGCTGCAGGATAAAAGAAAGATCTATTGGCCGGATCTAATACTGAAACCCAGTCATTTCGACCACTTAAAGTTAAAAATAAATAATTTTTATAATCTCCAACAAATTGCCCGTAAACACCCACTTCTCTCGTTACCGACAAGCTTTGACTACCATTTGGCAATGCTGCTGATCTATTACCTACATTGAATAATCCAGGAATAACTAAACCACTTATACTTACGTCTATCCCATTTCCATGTCTATTTATAATCTGATTACCCAAAGTCAACCTTGTGCCAAAGTCACCAAATTGCTGATTAAATATCGCTTTGAAATCCCCAATAACAATAGTGGAATAAGAGCTCCCATCAGATACACCACCTGCTATATTGGCATGGCTACCTCCAAAATTCTTAAGCACAAAATCTGTGTAAGTAAATTTATCAGTTGTTGATTTATAAGATTGATTTCTTGTTGTCAAGTTTCCTTGAGCAGCCAAAGTAAGCCAATCCATCACCTTCCAATTCAAATCAACATTTCCTGTTAAATAGTCATTGCGAGAAGTTTGACGATTATTATCTAATGTAAAATAAGGGTTAGTGTAATAATTGTTGTAATAACCGTTTGGATTCGCAAATTTATTAGTTTTCCAGTCTTTATAATCCGTAACAGGAATATTTGCAGGAGTATTTAAAAGCTGATCATAGATACTGCTAGTTGCTGTAGTAATATTATATCGGTTTTGAATATAATTTATGTTATAGCCAACTTTAACATTATTGAGAACATTTCTAGTACCATTCGCTCTTACACCGAAACGATTATACTTATCTTTATATGTTGTCCCAGCAACATCTACATATTGTAAGGACACATACTGAGTTCCTTTTTCATCTCCTGAAGAAATAGCAAAATCCGTTTGGTTTTGCAAACCATTTTCCCAGAAGTTATAACGAGATTTACTTGGCCCATATAATACTGATTGAATAGACCCATCCTCTAAAGTCTGACCCAACTCTTTAGTACTGCCATCAAACGCAGGCCCATATTGTTGGTTCTCTATAGGGTTATAGATCGCAATATCAGCATCAGAACCAGCACCAAATTTTTCTTGTAATTTTGGCTGGAAGTTAACTTGCTCTACCGTCATAGTATGTCCAAACGATATATCTGTTTGACCTACTTTACCTTTTTTTGTCTTAATAATAACAGCACCATTAGATCCTTGTGAACCGTATAATGCAGCTGCACCTGCCCCATTTAATACTTGGATATCTTCAACATCCTCAGGATTAATGTTACTTAATACTGCAGTTGGAACAATTGAATTATCTACAACCAATAAAGCTGTGTTATCTCCACCAATTGACCTGAAGCCACGTAAAACTAAGCGTACTGTTGGATTAACCCCACCAGAAATGGCATTAATTTGCAGGCCAGGAACTTTTGCATGTAAACCTGAGGCAACATTTATAGGTTTACCTTTGGTGAGTATTTCACCACTAATTCTCGTTTGCTGAGTTCCTTGTTCACGGGCTCTTGTTTGGATACCCACTGCACCTACTACCACTTCATCCAGCACATTGTTTTCAGGTTCAATATTTACATTGTAGACATCCTTACCTGTTAATTGTACGCGTAAGACCTTATATCCTACGTATCTGAATTCAATTTGCTGAACACCTGCCGGCAAATTCAATGCATAATTTCCGGAGCCATCGGTTTGTGCGGCCGATGCGCCATCAACTGCCCTTACGGTAACACCAGCCAATGCAGTTCCGTCATTGGTGGAAGTCACTTTTCCTGTTATTCTCCTGGTTTGCGCAAATACTATTGTAAAAGAGCACAACAGAAGAACAAAACTCAAAAGTAGTTTTTGTTTCATGTTTGTTGTTGTTTAGTTAAATAAATTGGTATTCTTAGGTGTAAAACGTTAATAATTGTTAAACCTTAGTTCAAATGTATTTTTACTGCATGATTGTTACAAAAAAATGGCATTATTTCTGATTTTATTTCTATAAACACAAAAAAATAAGAAAAAAAATATAATTTTTTTATTTAATATGACATATTAAATAAATAAACTCCCTAAACTGAAAAGTAATATTTAATTTTTTTATATATTAAATAATAAATGAATAAATTTTTATCTATTTAATTATTATTCTAGAATATAGCCCCCGTTGTTATTTTTGAAAACACCATAATTTTTATGTCTTAATTATTAAAATTTCTCCAAATGGATTATACCCACATTTAAGCACAATATCCTACCTTTGCAAGATGCGATTTGATATCATTACCGTGTTACCGGGCTTATTGGAAAGCCCATTTGCACATTCCATTTTACAAAGAGCCCAGAAGAAAGGTCTTACCGAGATCCATGTCCATAATTTGAGGGAATATGCTACGAATAAGCAAAAATCCGTAGATGATTACCCTTATGGAGGCGGATCAGGCATGGTGATGCAGATTGCGCCATTTGCGGCCTGTATCGAAAAGCTGCAGTCTGAACGTAATTACGATGAGATCATCTACATGACCCCGGATGGAGAAACCCTCAATCAGGAAATGGCCAATGGCTTATCTTCAAGCAATAAAAACATCATTATCCTATGTGGTCATTACAAGGGAATTGATCAACGGATCAGGGATATCTATGTTACGAAGGAAATATCTATCGGTGATTATGTCCTATCAGGCGGAGAACTTCCTGCGGCAATCCTGGTGGATGCCATTGTACGGGTAATTCCAGGTGTATTATCGGATGAAACTTCCGCCCTTTCGGATTCGTTCCAAGATGGACTTTTGGATGCGCCCATTTATACCAGACCCGTGGATTGGAATGGCCATAAAGTACCCGACATCCTTTTGAGTGGTCATGATGCCAAAATCACAGCCTGGCGCCATGAACAGCAATTACAACGAACAAAAGAAAGAAGACCAGATTTGCTAAATGACTAAGAATAACGAGTGTTTTTTGTTTTTTTTACAAAAAATCTTTGCTATATCAATTTTTCTACTAATTTTGTGAATTATGTTGACACAAAATAAATATACTAACCGTTGGTGGCTTCTGACTAAATAAGTCGGGAGGTGGTATATTTTATAGATAAAGATTTTCATAATCAACCAAAACCACAGAATGGTAGCCCGACGAATTATCGTCGGGCTTTTTTTATTTTAGATATTAATAAAACGCATATATGAACTACAACTTCAAAACGAACCATAAGCAGATCCTTGCAGATACGACCACTTCAGTGAGCATCTACTTAAGGCTTCGCGACAGCTTTCCGAACAGCCTGCTGCTGGAAAGCTCGGAATACCACAGCAGGGATAACAACATCAGTTACATCTGCTGCCAACCCATTGCGGGCATTGTCCTGGAAAAAGGCGAACTCAGCATCTCCTACCCTAATCAGGCCAAGGAGATTAAAAGTGCCACTGGCCTTAATCTTCGCGAAGAAGTTTCCAACTTCCGAAAAGCATTCCATGCCGATGTCCTGCCGGAAGTCAATGTGATCACCACGGGGCTCTTTGGTTATTTTACCTTTGATGCGGTGGAATTCTTTGAAGATATAAAACTGACCACAAACCCATCTCCAGCCAAACAGATCCCTGTTCTTCAATACCATGTTTATAAAAACGTTATCGCCATAGACCATTTCCGCAATCAACTGCATATATTTGAAAACTTACTTGAAAATGAAGCAAGTGAATTGGACAAAATGCAGTACCTGATTCAGAACAAGAATTTCCCTGAATATAGTTTCCAGACCAAGGGAGAAGAAACATCCAATATGACCGATCAGGAATTCAAGGACCTGGTTCTGAAAATGAAAGAACATATCCAACGCGGGGATGTTTTTCAGATCGTTCCATCTCGAGGATTTGCTACTCCATTTGCAGGTGATGAATTCAATGTGTACCGGGCTTTACGCTCCATCAACCCATCGCCATACCTCTTCTATTTTGATTATGGTGATTTTAAATTATTCGGATCCTCTCCAGAGGCACAATTGACCATCAAGGCCGATGTGGCCACCATTTACCCCATCGCAGGTACCTTCAAGCGTACCGGGAACATGGAAAAGGACGAACAGATTGCCGAGGAACTCAAAAATGACCCTAAAGAAAGTGCCGAACATGTCATGTTAGTAGATTTGGCACGGAATGATTTGAGTCGTCACTGCAGCCAAGTACAGGTTAAATCCTATAAGGAAGCCCAATACTATTCGCATGTGATCCACCTGGTCTCTAAGGTAAGCGGAAAACTGAATCCGGCAGCGAATCCATTCGACGTAGTCGGGGATACTTTTCCTGCAGGAACGCTATCTGGCGCACCGAAACACATGGCATTGACTCTGATCGATCGGTACGAAGGAATGCAAAGGTCCTTTTATTCCGGGGCAATTGGATTCATGGGATTTAATGAAGATTTCAACCATGCCATCATGATCCGATCTTTTTTGAGCAAACAGAACGTGCTTCATTATCAGGCCGGGGCAGGAATCGTATTGGATTCCGATCCAGAAAAAGAATTACAGGAAGTAAATAACAAAATATCCGCTCTTCGCAGAGCATTAGAACTAGCAGTAAGCATATAATGAATAAGCCCATCTTAGTCATCGACAATTACGATTCATTTACCTATAATCTGGTCCATTTGCTACAGGAACTGAACCAGCAATACGAGGTGGTTCGCAACGATAAATTTGACCTGGAATATGTAGAACAGTTTGATAAGATCCTCTTATCACCAGGCCCAGGCATCCCAGAAGAAGCAGGCTTGCTGATGGATGTGATCCGGACCTATGCGCCGACAAAAAGCATCCTTGGCATCTGTCTTGGCCAGCAAGCAATTGCGGAAGTATTTGGCGGAAGCCTTTTCAACATGCCTAAACCTTTACATGGGGTAGCTACAAATATTGAGGTGATCGACGAGGATGAAACCTTGTTCCAAGGTTTTCCAAACGATTCAAAAATAGGGCGATACCATTCTTGGGCGGTATCTCCAGATGATCTGCCTGAAAGCCTAAAAATTACCGCTTTAGATCCGCAGGGCACCATCATGGCGCTTGCACATAGGGAATATGATGTGCGTGGGATGCAGTTTCATCCAGAATCCATCCTGACTGATAATGGTAAAATCCTTATAGAAAATTGGTTGAAATAATATGTTGGCATCTTATATTGATATAGAAAAAATGACTATCCTAGATAAAATCGTTAAAAGAAAACGGGAAGAAGTAGCGCTGGCAAAGGAAAAGGTTTCCTTGGAGGAGCTAGAAAAATATCCATTGTTTGGAAGGTCTTGTTATAGCCTTCGTGAAAGTATCCTTGACCCGTTGAAGAACGGCATTATTGCTGAATACAAACGTGCATCACCTTCCAAAGGAATCATCAATGGTTCTGCTTCTGTGCAGGAGGTGGTAAAGGGATACCAGGAAGCGGGCGCTTCGGCAATTTCGGTATTGACCGACCAGGATTTTTTCCAAGGTTCCTTAACCGATCTTACCGAAGCACGAGAAGTGCTTCAGATCCCTTTGTTACGCAAGGAATTTATTGTAGATAAATATCAGATAGCGGAAGCAAAAGCCTACGGAGCTGATATCATCCTGTTGATCGCAGCATGTCTGGGAACACTGGAAGTCCGGGAACTATCGAAGTATGCAAAATCCCTTGGATTGAATGTGTTATTGGAAGTACATAACGAAGAGGAATTGAACCGAAGCATTTTCCCGAGCATTGATGCCATCGGGGTGAACAACCGAAACCTGAAGGACTTTGAGGTTTCCTTAGATCATTCTTACAGTTTGGTGAATAAGATCCCGGCTGATTTCATCAAGGTTTCGGAAAGCGGAATCTCGGATCCTGCTACCATCCAGGAATTGAAAAAGGTTGGTTTTCAAGGCTTCCTGATCGGAGAGAACTTCATGAAGACGAAGGACCCTGCAGGGGCAATCAAAGAATTTGCAGGACAATTGTAGGTAGATTTACTTACCTTTGTAAAAATTTTTTAAAAGCATGTCGGTAAAAATTGGCGAAAATATAGATTTAGGGGAGTTTCCGTTATTGCTAGCACCTATGGAAGATGTGAGTGATCCTCCTTTCCGTTTTGTGTGCAAGCAAAATGGGGTCGATATGATGTACACGGAATTCATCTCTTCGGAGGGGTTGATCCGTGACGCGGCTAAATCACGTCAGAAGCTGGATATTTTTGAATACGAGCGACCTATTGGTATACAGATCTTTGGATCTGATATCGAACACATGCGCCAATCGGCGGAGATCTGTACGCAAGCAAATCCAGATCTGATTGATATCAACTATGGATGTCCGGTCAAGAATGTGGCCTGTCGAGGTGCGGGAGCCAGTCTTTTGCAGGATATCGATAAGATGGTTGCCATGACCAAAGCGGTGGTGGAAGCTACCCATCTACCGGTGACCGTTAAAACGCGATTGGGCTGGGATGATAATACGAAAAATGTGTATGAGGTGGCTGAAAGGCTGCAGGATATAGGCATCAAGGCATTGGCGATACATGGTAGAACACGTGCGCAGATGTATAAAGGTCAGGCAGATTGGTCGATGATAAGGGATGTGAAAAGAAATCCGAGGATCCATATTCCGATTTTCGGAAATGGAGATATCGATTCGGTGGAAAAAGCTGCAGCGTGGCGTCAGGAGTTTGAGGTGGATGGGATTATGATTGGTAGAGCGTCTATTGGATACCCTTGGATTTTTAGGGAAGTAAAACATTTTTTCAATACGGGAGAAAGGTTGGATGGACCTACTGTTTCAGAAAGGGTGGATGTGTGTTTGACACACTTGACCAAATCTATAGAATGGAAGGGCGATAAAACCGGGATTTTTGAAATGAGAAGGCATTATGCTAATTATTTCAAGGGGATTCCAAATTTTAAGGAGTATAGGATGAAGTTGGTGGAGTTGATGGATGTGAAGGATATTATGGAAGTGCTGGAGGAGATTAGGCATAATTTCGCGGAAGAGTTTTCAGGTTAGGTTTTTTGCGCTTAATCGTCATTGCGAGGAGTTTATTCTCGCCACGTCATTGCGAGGAGTTTATTCTCGCCACGTCATTGCGAGGAGGTACGACGAAGCAATCTTTATTTAAATCGGAAGATTGCTTCGTACCTCGCAATGACGGCGTGTCACAATGACGGCGTGTCGCAATGACGATGAAACTTACAATGACGTTTCTTACCTCCTCAAAACCCTTCTTATCGTATCTTTCTCCAAATAAGCCACTGCCCCAACAAATCCAATAAACACCAAATTCCCCAACCAAATATTCAGCTCATAAACAAGCCAAGCCAATCCCGCGCCAATAACTAAATAAACACAGATCTTCCCCACCTTATACGGAATCGCATAATTTCTTTGCCCCCAGAAATAAGACAAACTCACCATCAACAAATAAGTTATCGTAGTAGACACCGAAGCACCCACATACGAATATTTAGGTATCAACAACAAATTCATCCCTATGGTAACAATAGCACCTAATCCCGAAATATAAAGACCATATCGTGTTTGGTCCGACAACTTATACCATACCGAAAGGTTCATGTAAATCCCCAACAAGACATAATTGAACAACAATAAGGGAACAATAAACAATCCAGACCAGAACTCCGCCTGTTTTTCCTCAGTTCCTCTGATAAATTCCTTCAACCATTCTAAATTTGCACTTAACCCCACCATCACCAACAACATCGCAATCACGAAATACTCCATGATCATCGCATAGGTCTTCCTCGCATTCTCATTTTTAGCATAGGAAAAGAAGAATGGCTCTGCCCCTAACCTAAATGCTGTTACAAATAGATTCAAAAATAAGGCAAGTTTTGCCACAGCACCATAAATCCCTACATCCAAATCACCCTTTCCTTCTGGCAATAAATGTGGCATCATCATCTTATCCAAATTCTCATTGATGATGAAAGATATATTTGCAATCAAGATCGGGAAACTATAGGTCAGCATATTCCTTAAAAGTGCAGCATCCACTTGCATCCTAAAACTCATTACCTGAGGTATCAGAAGAAGCAATGTAGCTGCAGAGGCAATTAAGTTTGCCACAAAAACATTCCCCAACCAGCCTTCCCTGTACCAGGTAAGAGACCAGCTCTTAAATGATTCAGAGTAATCCTGTAGCCAAGGAATACCATACAGAAAAAGAAAGATAAAACCGATGTAAACCAATATATTGATCAGTTTTACTAGGCCATAGCGAATTGGTCTACCGTCGGCCCGTAATTTTGCGAAAGGGATTACAGCAATAGCATCTACCGATACAATAAGTGCAATAAGCTTCACATAGGCAGTGAAATCACTGAGGTCTTTTCCATTTCCTGCCCATCTAGCCAAAGGTTCGGCAAATACAAAGGCTGTTATAAGGAAAATAATAGCCATAAAAAGGGTGACAAAGAAGCTGGTATCAAATACCTTTCTTTTGTCACCCTCTACTTTTTGTAAATATCTGAAAAAGGTGGTTTCCATCCCGAATGCCAAAATCGCATTCAACATGGAAGCGTAGGAAAACATCTGGGTAAATATCCCGTATACGGGAGCTCCAAAGCTTCGTGTAAGGAAGGGAGTGATGACAAAACCCAACATCCGGGATATAATGGTCGAAAGACCATATATCATCGTATCGCTGACAAATTTCTTTACAACTGACACCCTATTTTATTTTCTTGATGACCTCAAAATTCCGATATCCTTTCAAGGTATCCTCTTCGGTGTGCTGAACGGCAGTTACCTCCGCAAGCTCCGGACCCTCCTGGCAGAATTCCATGAAGGACTCTAATGCAAATGCATCACCTTCTGCTTCGATCAAAACCGAACCATCCGGCTGATTGATCACATATCCTTTTACCCCAAGTAGGTCTGCAACAGCCTTGGTACTGGCACGAAAATTCACTCCCTGTACCTTGCCTTGAACCTGAATATTCCAGTGTTTCATGTTACAAAGGTAGAAGAAGAATTAGAAAATAAAACTACCTTAATCTTCTAACCTTAACTTTAGGTGTCAATTTGAAGGAGTTCATTCCTACTAACAAAAGCAGCCCAGGCCTTTTTCCTACTTCCAGACTACCAAACTGCTCGTGGAGATTTAAGGCTTTAGCTCCATTAATGGTCGCCCATTTTATGGTTTCATTAAAATCCAATTCAGGGAATTCCTTATGGATGACCTTTAATTCCTCCAAAATATCTAAAGTGTCATTAGAGGCCAAGCTATCTGTTCCTAAAATAATATTATGATCGCCTAATAGGAAATTACCGATTTTCGGGATCCGATTTTCGATATAAAGATTGGCCTTTGGACAGAAACAAAAATACACTTGTCTACCCATACGGTCTACAAAATCCAAATCTTTGATAGAGGTATAGGTGTTATGTACCAAGATCAGCTTGTTTTTTGTAGGAATATAAGGCAGGAAGGATTGCAGCGAATTTCTAGCTTGCGCCCTGAAATCCTCCACTTCGAAATTCATGCGTCGATAGAAGTCCAAAAACTCCCCTGTTTTATACCTGTAAAGCTTATTCTCTTCATCACTTTCTTGGTTGTGGATAGATATGATATTATCTTCAGATACTGCTTTTTTAAATGTTTTGAACAGGGATTTTGACCCTGAGTAGGGTGCATGGGGCGTAATGGATGTATGTTTATAGTCGAAATGGAATTCGATCTCCTTCGCTTGGTCTATTCTTTCCTCCACATCCTCCTTACGCATGGCCATGATCTCAACAAATGTATGGTAGGTAATAGGGCTTTGCTCTTTTACCTTCGCTGTAGCGGCAGTATTCACGTGGTCACCAACGGCCTGAATACCATTTTCAAACATTTTCTTATCCGCCTCAACCATTGCTTGATGAATGGCATCTTCTGCATGTTGGCGTTCGCCCATTACTGTCGTTAAGAAGTTAGGTAAACCGGTACCTTTTGGCACCACATTCAACATATGAGAAAGTTCTAAATGGCAATGTGCATTGATAAATCCAGGGATTAGGGCTCCCTTATGATGCTCGACTTTGCTATCATCAATTTCGCCCGGATTAAATACACCTTTGATTATTCCCTCGTCGTCCATGGCTACGACACCTTTTTTTATTGCCTGACCAGCAATAGGAAATACAACATCAGCACTGTAATACTTCATACAATTTAATAGTTCTATGTTTTGTTAAGTTAGCGTAATCCTGCCTCATCAGCAGGTCAGCCAAATTACAAAAAATAATATACAGTTTAACTAATAAAAAAATATTTATGAATTTGTTACAAAGCTATCGTCATTTTGATTTTATCGAGATAAAGATTAGCTTTGCAGCATCAATTAGGGGTGCCTTGTTTTGACGACACGAATAAAGGCTGAGATTATACCCTGTGCAAATGATATTGCACTCACCTGATCTGGATAATGCCAGCGTAGGGAAAGGGAGGTTAAATTTAACCTGTTGTGACCCCTTGCAACGGGATGTTTAACTCAAATAACAAATTACGTATTATGTTTAACAAATTGATGGCTTTGGCTTTTACCTGCCTGTTTGCTATTAACTGTCTTGCCCAAACAGCGCTCTCGATTAAGGTGACCGACGAGCAGAACAAACCTTTGGCTTTCGCCACTGTTAGCCTTGATGAAAAATCCCAAAAAACCAACAAAGATGGGATTGCCGTATTTCAGGACCTCAGTAACAAAACTTATGCTCTTAAAGTAAGCTACCTAGGTTTTGAACAGATCAATGGAAGTGTTAACCCACAGAACAGCAATTTCTTACATTTAACCATGAAGCCAACGGCCTATCAAACGGAGGAGATCTATATCTCCGCAACAAGAGCCAAGGATAACGCGGCTACTACCTTTAAAAACATTGGTAAGGAAGAAATTCGAAAGAAGAATCTGGGCCAGGATATCCCCTATTTATTGGATCAGACACCGGGTGTGGTAATCGGATCTGACGCAGGGGCTGGAATCGGATATACGAATATGACCATTCGGGGATCCGATAACGAACGTATCAATGTGACCCTCAATGGCATTCCATTGAACAACTCGGAAAGTATGGGTTCCTTTTTCGTGAATCTACCTGACTTTGCTTCCAGCACACAGAGTATTCAGGTTCAACGTGGTATAGGTACTTCCACCAATGGTGCTGGTGCATTTGGTGCCTCGTTGAACATTCAAACGGATGGATTAGAGACTACGCCATATGCAGAACTGAACAACAGCTTTGGATCTTTCAATTCCTGGAAAAACACTCTGAAAGTAGGTTCTGGTTTAATCAATGGCAAATACGCCTTCAATGCCCGATTATCCCGCATCAATTCAGATGGTTATGTGGAAAGAGCATCATCTGATCTAAAATCCTTTTATGTAGATGGAGGCATCTATACCGATCGCCATACCCTAAAAGCAACAGTTTTTTCCGGAAAAGAAAAGACCTACCAAGCCTGGTACGGATTGCCGGAGCCTTTGTTCACGGGAAATAAGGATAGAATGGACGATTATATCGCAGCCATGGAAATCTATGACCCGATTGAAATTGCTCGTATTAAGGCAGCAGATGAAAGATACAACATTTACACCTATGATAACCAGACGGACAACTATGTGCAGACGCATAGCCATCTGCAGTACAGCTTCCGCATGAATGATAAAACAAGTTTAAATGCGGGTTTGCATTATACACGAGGGGCTGGATATTATGAAGAATATCGAATAGACGACAAGTTTGAAAGTTATGGCCTTCCAGCTGTAAATATCAATGGAGAAATCAAGAAAAAATCGGATATTATCCGGCAGCGGTGGTTGGATAATCACTTCTATGGTTTTACCTATGCTTTGCAGCATAAATGGAACGAAAACATCAATCTGACATTAGGAGGTGCTTATAACCAATATTTTGGCGGACATTTTGGAGAGGTTTTGTGGAGTAAATTCAATGCGGGCATTCAGCCATACCATCGCTATTATTATAATGAAGCACATAAGAACGACTTCAACATCTACGCAAAAGCGGATATCAAACAGGATGATTGGATCTTCAACATCGATCTTCAATATAGAAACATATTCTATAAGGCTGAAGGGGATGACAACAAGATCAAGGATCTAAATTTCAGGGACAATCTCAACTTCTTCAATCCGAAAGCTGGAATCACCTATCTACTGAACGAAAATGCAAATATCTATGCTTCCTATGCTTATGCCAGCAAAGAGCCAGTTCGTAAGGATTATGTGGAAAATCCGCTCAATATGTTCCCGAAGCCTGAAAAAATGCAAAATGTGGAAGCTGGCTACCGGCATCGCGCTAGTGATTTCAATTTGGGAGTGAATGTATATGCGATGCTGTACAAAGATCAATTGATTCCTACGGGTAGAATCAATGATGTTGGCGAGGCTATTCGTCAAAATGTGGATGAAAGTTATCGAATCGGCGTGGAATTGGATGCAGGATGGAACATCACAGAGCAGTTTAATTGGTCGGCTACTGCAGCATTAAGCCAGAATAAGATCAAAAACTTCACAGAAATCCTAACGGTTTATGATAATAATACCAATTGGGGTAAAGTGGGTGAGAAGGAGATTTTTTATAATAGTACCAATATCGCTAAATCACCTTCGGCGGTGTTATCCAATAATTTCACATACAGACCTACAGAAAACCTTTCCTTCAGTCTCTTAAGCAAATACATCTCCAGAATCTACTTGGATAACAGTAGCGCATTAGAACGAAGTATCAAAGCGTCCTTTGTCAACAACATCCAAGGAACTTATACATTCTCTGCTTTTGGCATCAAGAGAATAGACCTGAATGCCACTGTATTCAATATCCTGAACGCCAAATACACTACTACAGGCTATACTTGGGGTCAATATTTCCAGGACACCAACAGCAGAGATTACTATAACTTCTACTACCCTCAAGCTGGCCCGAATTTTATGATCGGACTTGGGTTGAGTATTTAGCTCTTGTTTTGAGTATTTAGTAGCCAGTATTTAGTATTTAGACCTATATTTACAAACCATAGAATTGGTAAATTAATAGCAGACCATAGGTCTAAATACTAAATACTTTATACTAAATACTAATATGAGGTGTGTAATTCAACGTGTAACGCAAGCGTCCTGCACAGTATATAATAAAATAACAGGCCAAATTGATCTGGGTCTTTTGGTTTTGTTGGGTGTGGAAGAAGAGGATAGCCAAGAGGACATGCAATGGTTGGGCCAGAAATTGGTTAATCTAAGAATATTTTCGGATGAGAATGGCTTGATGAATAAGTCTGTTCAGGATGTGCAAGGGAATATATTATTGATTTCTCAATTTACGCTATTTGCACAGACCAAAAAGGGCAATAGACCTTCGTTTATTCGTGCTGGGAAACCTGATATGGCAAAACCGATGTATGAGGAGATGGGAAAATTGTTGAGTCAGCTTTTAGGAAAAGAGGTGCAGATGGGCGTGTTTGGAGGGGATATGAAAATAGACCTTCGGAATGATGGTCCAGTAACTATAATCATGAACACCAAGGATAAGGATAATTTTTAAGGTCTGAGATTCAATTTGAATCGCAATCTTATTTTCAACCAAATATCTAATTTTGATATACAAATTTCTAATTGATTTTTATGACCATAGAAGAAGCTCAAAAAACAGTAGATCAATGGATCAAAACCACTGGCATCCGTTATTTCAATGAATTAACCAACACTGCTATTCTGATGGAAGAAGTTGGGGAAGTAGCTAGGATAATGGCTAGAAAATATGGTGAGCAATCCTTTAAGAAATCAGATGAGGAAGTCAACTTAGCCGATGAAATGGCAGATGTGATGTTCGTTTTGATCTGTTTGGCAAACCAGACCGGAATTAATTTGACAGAAGCTTTGGAAAAAAACCTCCAAAAGAAGACCCTTCGTGATAGCAAAAGGCATAAAAACAATGAAAAGCTAAAAGGAGGATAGTTCCTTTGCATTTATTCCTCATGAAACGGGGCTGTCTCCTATGTTTGTGTCAAGCAAATGTAGGAGACATTTTTTGTTTTATAGATTTGCTGTATTTAGTGAAAAGAGGGAGAGCCTAGGGCTGTCTTAGTAGCTTTTTTAGCATACTGATTTTTAGAGATGGCCTTCCTCTTTTTCGCTTCCTAAGACAGAACAGAATGTAAGGCGGAATTACAGTCCAGCTTGAATATCCATAAGGAGACAAGTCCAAGGGAAGTTTCACTATTGATTTTTCAGTTTCACATCAAAAAATTAACATGAAAACACTCAAGCAGGTCGTTGGCATTGACGTCGGTAGTAAGGAACTGGTCGTATGCTTTGGCAAGATCTTTTCCAATCTGGATAAAAAGCTGTGCCAATATGGTAATTTCCGAAACTCGGATAAAGGTTTGATAAAGCTTTACGAATGGGTACAGACCCATACCTGTGAGGATAGTCCTCTTCATTTTGTCATGGAGGCTACAGGCGTTTATCACGAAAAGCTAGCCTATTTTCTGGAAAGCAAGGGGTGCAATATCAGTATTGTCCTGCCAAACAAGATCAGCAACTATTTCCGTACCTTAGAGATCAAGACGATAACGGATAGTACCTGCTCGGAAGCTATCACCTTATTTGGCCTAGAGCGCAACCTGGAGTTGTGGCGCAAGCCAGACCCCACCTATAAGCGTTTGAAGCAGCTGACCCGGGAGAGAGACCAATTGGTACAGGAACGTACTGCTGTCAAGAACCAGCTACATGCAGAACAGGCAGAGGCAGAACCCAATGAAAACTCTATAGGACGGATAAAGGAACGCATAGCAGTACTGCAAAGACAGGAAAAGGAAATAATGACCGAGTTAAAGCTCATTGTTAAGGAGAGTTCCTTACTCAAAAAACAAACAGATAACCTGACCACAATCCCTGGAATTGGACTGCTGACAGCAGTAACAGTATTGGCAGAAACGAATGGATTTGAGATGATCCGAAATAAAAAGCAACTGGTAAGCTATGCCGGCCTGGACATAAAGGAAAAACAGTCCGGAACATCGATCCAGAGCAAACCTACCATATCCAAACGGGGCAACAGATACCTGAGAAAATCCCTTCATTTACCTGCATTGGCCGCCATAAGGCATGATGAACATTATTCTAATACATTTACAAGGCTTGTTTCAAGAAATGGCATCAAAATGAAAGCAGCAGTAGCTGTGCAAAGGAAACTTCTAGAGCTGATGTTTATAATTTATAAAAACGAACAGCGGTATGATCCACAATACCATCTCCAAAAGTATCAGAACGAAAAAGTAGATACAAATTAGGGCGGCCAAAAACGGCTACCCTAAACAGGCTGGCAATAGACCGCCTAAAACCCGAAATTACAAAAAAAAGATAAAATTGACTTGTATATTAACACAGAATCTAAAAAGGTCTCTTAAAAAAGAAACCCGTCATTAAAATTTAATCATAGGTTAGCTTCGAAGATAAACCATACTGAAAGTATACTAAAAGTATGTAAAATCTATGGTTTACATATTTCCTCTATACTTTAACCCCGCTTTAACCCTACTTAAACCACGATTTTAACCCTAATTCAAACATATTTTGAATACACAATACCGATACTGGGGGCAGAAAATGGAATATATAGGTTTAGAAGATGCCTTTTTTTATAAAGATTAAACTATTTGAAAGTGATTTCAGCTACCAAAGGTAGGTGATCAGAAGCATACGTTTCATTGATGGTGGTATAGCTCTTCCACTCAAATTCACGGTTCTTTAAGACCATGATATAATCGATTTCACTTTTAGGATTAATCACTGGAATAGTAGGTTTATTCGTGCTGGTATTGCGCACAAAATATTCTTCCAAGATCTTAATGGGTTTGGAATCTGGTCTTGCATTCAGATCTCCTACCAAAATCAATGGTTTACTGTACAGTTCGCCTAATTCATTGATGAATGCTGCTTGCGCAATTCTGTTTTCCTCTTTTAAATCCAAATGGGTATTGGCCAAAGAAATAGTCTTACCATCAGGAAGCTGTACATCTACAATCGCTAATGATCGGTTTTCACTTGCTACTGGCATTGGAAGATCATACCTTCTTTTTCCAATAATCTTATGTTTAGATAAAATCAAAACACCGTAATATCCTTTTTCCAAATTGATACCCTTAGAAAAAAAGTATTCCATTCCCGTCATTTCAGCCAACTTCTCCGCCTGATTGATCATCTCTGACCGAGAAACGTTGATATCCACTTCTTGAATCCCTACAACATCAGCTTTTGCTTCATTGATCACTTTAGCAATGGCTTCCATATCGATAACATTGGGTTTGGAAGGTGGATTCGCATGATGGATATTATAGGTTAGAATTCTAACTGTTTGGGCTTGCAATACCATCGAGAAACATAACGATAAAAAAAGAATGAAATAGCGCATAAAATAATTTTTTGAATGAAGTTAATTATATTCCCCTAATAATTCCAATTTATTATCTTTATCCTCATGAAAAAACCGAATTTACTCTATATCCTTTGTTTATTTTTATTTCTAGGATCATGTTCTGTCAATCAACAAACAGGTTCTGAAGTCAATGAATTCGCAAATGCGGCCGTGGTGACTGCCAACCCCATTGCTTCACAAGTCGGTGTGGATATTTTAAGAAAAGGAGGAAATGCGGTGGATGCAGCCATTGCAGTTAAGTTTGCTTTAGCTGTGGTCTACCCCAATGCAGGGAATTTAGGAGGTGGAGGTTTTATGGTCTATCGGGGAAAAGATGGGTCGGTCTCTTCGTTGGATTTCCGAGAAAAAGCGCCAGCTGCGGCATCCAGGGACATGTACCTCGACAAAGAAGGCAATCCAATAACAGATTTGAGCTTATATGGGCAACTAGCATCTGGTGTACCGGGTTCTGTAGCAGGAATGGATGAAGCATTTAAAAAATATGGTTCTTTGTCTTGGCAAGAATTGATTCAACCAGCGATAGAACTTGCCGAAAAGGGTTTCAAGATCACCGAACAACAGGCAGGAGAATTCAATAGATATAAAGAACGATTTACTCGTTTGAATCCAAAAGGTGCTGCTATCATCAAAGAGCAATCTTGGAAAGCAGGCGATCTTTTTGTACAGCAAGATTTAGCGGAAACATTAAAACGAATTGCGGCACAAGGACGCGATGGGTTTTATAAGGGTAAAACAGCAGATCTGATCGTGGAGGAAATGAAGAGTGGGAATGGCATCATCACACATCAAGATTTAGCCGATTACCAAGCGATTTGGCGTAATCCAATTGTAGGGACTTATAAAATCTACAAGGTGATATCCATGCCGCCGCCATCTTCTGGTGGTGTGGCATTAATGGCCTTGCTGCAATCAGTAGAGAAATATCCTCTGTCAAAATGGGGTTTCCAACACGACAGTACGGTGCGCGCTATGGTAGAAGCGGAACGTAGAGTTTATGCGGATAGGGCAACACATTTGGGAGATCCTGATTTTTATAAAGTACCGGTAGAATTCTTGAACGATGCAAAATTCAATCAAGATCGCATGGCGAAAGTAAGTCTTTCAAAAGCTACGCCTAGTGATTTGATCAAAGCGGCTAAATTTCCGGGATATGAATCCGAAGAAACCACGCATTATAGCATTGTGGACAAGGACGGAAATGCAGTCTCCTTAACCACCACCATTAATGGCTCCTATGGATCTTGCGTATGGGTGGCTGGGGCAGGTTTTCTGCTGAACAATGAAATGGATGATTTTTCTGTTAAACCTGGATCGCCAAATATGTATGGGTTATTGGGAGGAAAAGCGAACGCCATTGAGCCTGGAAAAAGGATGTTAAGCGCCATGACCCCAACTATTATTGAGGAAAATGGAAAATTGAAGATGGTTGTTGGTACGCCTGGGGGATCGACAATTATAACCTCTGTTTTTCAGACTATTTTAAATGTGCTGGAATTTGATATGACGGCGCAGGAATCTGTAAGTGCAGCAAGATTTCATCATCAATGGAGACCTGATGTTATTGATGTGGAAGCAAAAGCGATTGATTCATTAACAAGGGTTAGCTTGACAAAGGATGGGTATAAGCTAAATAAAAGGGGTGCTATCGGAAGGGTGGAGAACATTGTTATTTTACCGAATGGCAAGAAACAGACAGGTGCTGATCCACGTGGAGATGATAAAGCGGCAGGGTATTAGGTTTCTATAAGCGTCATTGCTAGGAGGCACGACGAAGCAATCTTTACACTAGTCGTAAGATTGCTTCGTTCCTCGCAATGACGTGACGCGCCGCAATGACGTGAAGCCTCGCAATGCCAGATTGAAATCACTCCAAATACTTTCCGCCAATCTGCTTATTAGTCTTAGCGCCAAGGTTTTTTAGCTGTTCAATCTTCCTAACCACATTTCCAGGTCCTTCAGCCAATTTCTTCATGGCATCTTCATGCTTATTGGAGGCCTTTTGAAGATATCCTTGGATCTGTTCCATATCATCCAAAAAACCCACAAACTTATCATATAACAATCCCGCCTCCTTCGCTATTTCCAGCACATTTTTATTCTGTCTTTCCTGTTTCCAAACACTGGCGATCGTTCTCAGCGTAGCCAATAACGTAGAAGGACTGACAATAACCACCCTCCTATCCCAAGCATCTGAAAAAAGCTCGGGTTTTTGATTCACAGCCATGCTCAACGACGATTCTATCGGCACAAACATCAGCACAAAGTCCGGAGAATGAATTCCATAAAGACTATGGTAATCCTTAGCCGACAATTCACGGATATGGTTTTCCAAGGATGACACATGCTGTTTTAAAGCAATAATCCTATCCTCCTCCGTATCTGCATTTACCGCGCGCTCGTAGGCCACCATGGATAATTTAGCATCTACTACCAAATGTTTCTCATCCGGTAGGAAAATGATCGCATCAGGTTGTAACCTCTTCCCCCCTATTTCCTGCAAAGAGGCCTGCAATTTATACTCCTGATCCTTGATCAAACCTGAACGTTCCAGAACTCGTTCTAAAATGATCTCCCCCCAATTGCCCTGCTTTTTATTATCCCCCTTCAATGCCTTGGCCAAATTGTTGGCTTCCTCACGAATCTGCACACTTTGCTGCATCAATTGCTCCACAACCCCTTTCAGCACATGCCTCTCCGCAGATTCTTGTTGATAGCTCTTGGCAACCTGCTCCTCAAATGATTTTATCTTTTCCTTTAACGGATTCAGCAACAAATTCATCTGCTCTTGGTTATGTTGCGTGAATCGTTGGGTCTTTTCTTCCAATATGCTGTTTGCCAATAACTGAAATTCTTTATTGAATTGGGATTTTATAGCTTCCAGCTCCTCCTTTTGTTCCACAAATTTATCCTGTTGGGCCTGCAAATAAGCATTAGTGGCTTCCAACGTACGCTCAACACTTTGACGCGCATCCATTTCCTCCTTCCAAGAAATATTAACCCGTTCCCAATCCTGCTTCAACAACAGCTCCCGCTCGCCTGACTTGGCATGAGCAATCTGCATTTCCTGAAATTGTTTTTTCAGATCTTCATGCTGTTCAAAAGATATGGATTTTGAATTCCGGACAAAAAGCCAAATACAAATCACCACCAATATGATCAGGACAATTGGATAAAGAATTTCCATGAAAGAATAAATTAAACTTATGATTTATTATTGCAGCTTCTGATGGGTTTTCCACCAAAGATCAGGCATTTCCCCTGAAACCGCCATCTGGTAATCCTCATACCTACAAGGCACCAGGTAAAACCGTTCATTAACTGATTTTGAACCAAAATAAGGCACCTGCATCCACCAACGATCCGACTTCTTGCTCTTCACAAACACCAATTCATAGTCATCAGCCTCCAAGGTCGTGCGATAGATGATATAGTTTGATTTTGGATACATTGGCGCATCTTTCTTGCGGCTATAATACCCATCTACGAAACACCAGATCATCTGTGCAATCAGCATGGCTGTCTGCCCCATAGGATCGAAGGTTGGATTATACTCATAGATCCCGAAAGAAGTACATTTATCAGACATCCCAGCATACCTCGCCAATTGGCAAGCCTCATCCCCATACAGTCCATTAGGACCAGCATTGGCATTCCCCCCAGCTTCGGAAGCACGGATAGCTCCGATATCAAAACTGATCATATCCGCTGCTCTGATAATGGGCTCTGCCTGATCCAATTTCCCTGAAAATGAACCCAAACGGATCGCATTGAAAAACAATTTATCATACATATTGATGGACTCCTTGCTCACCAAATAAGTCTGATAGGCGATATTGCTCAGATTGAACAGGTAATCCGGTTGATGCAGAATAATATGGTTCAAATAGGTATTGGAATTCAATGGCATATTGTCCGGATTATCCTGATCCAGATCGAATTTGGAATCTATGATCCCCACATCAACACGTTGCTCTAAATTTTCATATGCCGTATACTGCGCATAGGTCAAGTCTTGCCCTCCACCGATAAGGATAGGTAGGATATCCATTTTCATCAGTTCTTCCAACAACAACCTCACAGCCACATAGGTATCCTTGATGGTCGAGCCTGCCTTCACATTCCCAAGATCAGCAATCTTAATCTTATAATCACCTTGATAGAGCTCGTAGAAATGCTTTCTCACCGCATCAGCAGCCTTTTGGGTTCCATTGTTGTTTACCGAACCTCTGCCCTCTTCCACACCGATCAGAGCGATGTGTGGGCGGCTTTCCTCTTCTTCTAAATCAGGAAAACTGTCGAGATATTTTGTGATGGTATGTCCAAATTGTGAATTATAATATTGGCTTGGATCGCCAATGCTTTCTGGCTTAATGGGTGATAAAAAATCTGCTAATGACATATTGATCTTATAAATACTGATTTTTTCTAGGGAATATCCTATTGTATTTAGCAAATATGCATTTATTAGCTTACTTTTGGTTAACATAATTTTTCAACAATAAGTTAGGAAGTGATTTTAGTAACTGGAGGCACAGGATTTTTAGGTTCAACTTTATTGCAAAGGCTCATTGATGATGGGCAAAGCATTATTGCTACCAAACGTGAATCCTCCAACATTCCTGAACAGCTTAAATCTTCCTCCTTGATCCAATGGGTGGATGCCGATATCACAGATTATTATGCATTAGAAGAATTGGTTTCCCAAGTAAACCAAGTTTATCATTGTGCTGCAGTGATCTCCTACCACAAATCGGATGCCTCTAAAATGTTCCAAACGAACATTGAAGGCACCAAACACATCGTCAACCTTTGTCTGCATCACGAAATCCGACTGGTTCATGTCAGTTCGATTGCTGCATTAGGGACCAATAAACAGGGGCACCCAGTAAAAGAGAACGACAAATGGGAGTTTTCCCCTAATCTGTCCAAATATTCACTTGCTAAATATGAAAGTGAAATGGAAGTTTGGCGAGGAATTGCGGAGGGCTTAGATGCCGTCATTGTCAATCCTTCGGTGATCATGGGTGTTGGGACTGATAAAAATGCGTCCAAAAGTATTTTTGAACTTGTAAAGAAAGGGAATAAGATCTATCCTTTGGGATCTATTGGTGTAGTGGATGTACAAGACGTTGCGAAAATTATGATGATGTTAATGAATAGCGAAATTTCTGGTCAACGCTTCATACTCAACGCGGAGAACATCAGTAATCGGGAATTGTTGGAGAAAATCAGCAGCAGGATGAATAAACCTGCTCCGACCATCAAAGCCACCCCGACATTACTTTCCGTTGCATGGCGTGTATCCAAAGCGCTGGCATTGCTACAGGGCAAAAAGCCGGTATTGACACGAGAAACTGCTCGTGCTGCCACCAAGAAATTAGCTTATGATAATACGAAGATCATTAACACCTTAGGCGTCAACTTCAAATCCGTCGATCAGATCGTGGATGAAGTTTGCCAGGCATATTATGCTTAAAACAATCTAAACAAACCATATACAGTGAAAAATTATTACATCATCGACTTCGACTCCACATTTACACAGGTCGAAGCTTTGGACGAATTAGCACGAATCTCACTCGAGGACCATCCCGACCAGGAGAAAATCTATCAAGAAATTGAACGCTTTACCAATTTGGCCATGGATGGTAAGATATCTTTTAGGGAGAGCCTTGCAGGTCGGGTAAAATTGCTCCAAGCCAATCGCAGCCATTTGGACAAACTCATCACTCATTTAAAAAAGAAAGTATCCAAATCTTTCAGCCGTAACAAGGAGTTCTTCAAGGAAAATGCTGATACCGCATGGATCGTTTCGGGCGGCTTTAAAGAGTTCATAACACCTGTGGTGAGCCAATACCATATCCGCAAGGAAAACATCTATGCAAACACCTTTAAATTCGATGAGGATGGCAACATCATTGGTTATGATGAGAACAATCCATTATCAGATGAGGGTGGAAAGGTAAAACTACTGCAACAGTTGAACATTGATGGCCGCATCTTTGGCATCGGGGATGGCTATTCTGATTTTCAATTGAAGGAATCGGGATTGATCGAGAAGTTCTTCGCTTTCACGGAAAACATTGCACGTCAATCCGTGACCGATAGGGCGGATCATATCACCCCGAGTTTCGATGAATTCCTCTATGTAAATGATCTACCAAGGGCCATTTCCTATCCTAAAAACCGCATCCTATGCCTTATCGTGGGTGATGTTCCTGAAATTGCTGCCCATATCCTAAAAAGGGATGGATTTTCTATCCGCATTAAGGATACCTTAGAAGAAAAATACGTGAAGGATGTCGGGATGCTTTTACTGGGCAAGGATATGAAAATAGCCGAAGATGTACTGTCCAGGGCAGATAAGCTAAAAACAATTGGCTTTTTAGGTGATGTCAAAGGGCATATTTCCAAAGCGATCTGCAACGAAAAAGGCATTGTGGTATTTGATGATAAAAAGAATAAGAAACGCAATGCGGAATTCATTCCGCGCCGGATGGCTGATTTCATCAATAATGGCGATACGGACCAGAGTCGTAATTTTCCCAATCTGATCCTACCGAACCTAACCAGGGCCCATCGATTGTTGCATATCCATAAAAATGTACCAGGAATTATGGCACAGATCAATAATGTGTATGCGGAAAACAACATCAATATCTTTTCTCAATTCCTGATGACAAGAGGGGAAATAGGCTATGCAGTTACCGATATCGATGCTGAATATGATAAAAAGATGCTGAAACAATTAAAG
Organism: Sphingobacterium sp. CZ-2; assembly: GCF_004526235.1. Taxonomy (GTDB): domain Bacteria; phylum Bacteroidota; class Bacteroidia; order Sphingobacteriales; family Sphingobacteriaceae; genus Sphingobacterium; species Sphingobacterium tenebrionis. The sequence continues at coordinate 3,435,872 of NZ_CP038159.1, forward strand.
CAGATTGATAACACCATCAAATTCAGGATTCTATATAAATAAAAGGAATAGCTAGTAAGAAAGGTTATGTCTAAAAAGCCAACGAAAATCGAGCTTCTGAAAAGGTTAAGGAGTAAATAACGAAAATAGATTCTCTATGCTTTTTAGACATCACTTTCTTTAAATATTTTACAGGCCGCTCCCTATTATAACGGTTACTTTAGGTAATAAGTATCCAAAGGGGTAAAAACTACATCCATGGGAACATCCCATTCGTTCACATCACTTACCTTTTCGACAGGTTCAAAATAGGAAACACCGAGCTTTTTTACACCTGGCTTACAGGAGGCAAAGAACCGATCATAGAAACCTTTTCCATAGCCCACCCGATTTCCCTCTTTATCCACGACCAATAAAGGTGTAAGGACCGCATCCATTTTAAAAGGCGCGATTTCTTCGGATATTACGGGCTCAGGGATCCCATAAGCATTCAATTCCAACGGCGTATCCCGATAGAAGGTAAAATGCCTTAGCTCATTGCTCAGAAAATCTGATTTGGAAACCACTATCGTAATTTCAGGATGGTTAGCCCAGATCCACTCGATAAATGGCAGGGTATGGTATTCCTTGAACTTCTCAATGGAAAGATAACAATGTAAATATTTGATTCCGGACCAATCATACTGGATAAGCTGTTCAAAAAGCTGAGCATCCAAGGAAAAAACTTCTTCTAAACTCAGTTCATTCCTTCTGTTTTTATATGTCTTCCGAAGATCTGCTTTTAACATCGCTCTAAATGAAAACGGCCTTGAAGCTTTGGGGGCTAACAAGACCGAATAATCAACCTAAACCTAAGTCTTTATTTTACACGTTCGATGTAATCACCAGAACGCGTATCTACACGTACCTTGTCACCTTGATTGATGAACAAAGGAACTTTAATTTCAACACCGGTCTCTACTGTAGCATTCTTCAATGCATTCGTAGATGTATCGCCTTTAACAGCTGGCTCGGTGTAAGTAATCTCTAACTCCACACTTGCTGGAATCTGGCCCATGATCGGCTCTTCGCTCTCGAAAGCTACAATCACATTCATGCCCTCTTTCAAGAAGCGAGCGGAATCACCAAACAACTGTTTTGGAATATTGAATTGTTCGTAGGTGCTGTTGTCCATAACCACGAAAAATTCGCCATCATCATATAAATAGTTGTAATCGTTCGTTTCTACACGAGCAATTTCAACCTCTTCGTCTGTTCTAAATCTATATTCTACTAATTTCCCAGTCTTCACATTACGCATTCTAGCTTGGTAGAAGGCACGTAAGTTACCTGGAGTACGGTGAATATATTCTTCTACGGCAACTAACTCACCATTGAAGCGAAGAATATTTCCACTTTTTACCTCTGAAGCTTTTGACATATTTTATTTCTTATTCCCTGCAAAAATAATAAAAACAATGATTATAAGACTATTTGTAATTCAGAATTTCCACAAATTCATTACAAAAGCCATATTCATGTTCTTGGTTTGACCCAATTATTACAATCCTATCGGATTTGGTGTCTTCCACCAGTTCCAAATACCATTTTTCACCCGATTTATCCAGATTACTGGTGGGTTCATCCAGAAAAAGTATTTTACTGTCCGAGCAACAGGCCAAAACAAGTTTAACGCGTTGCTTCATTCCTGATGAAAAATGTCGGATTTCTTTTTGAAAAACCGTATCCGCAAATTGTAGTTTGGATTTGATCAATTCTTTGGTGTAACCCGATCGGAAAGCTTTGAATTTAAAATGAAAATCGATCAATTCGTTCAAGCTAAACTCCTCTATCAATTCTACATAGGGTGCAGCTACACTGATATATTGATAGGATTGCTCTATTTCAGTAGCCTTATTGTTCCACTCGTATTGAATCGTCCCTTCACTTGGCGTCAAGGAGCCAGTAAGTACTTTCAGCAGCGTAGATTTTCCGGATCCATTCGGCCCTAGGATGGCATAGCTGTTCCCAAAAGAAAAGGTATAATCGAGATGGCGAAATATCCATTCTCTATTATACCTTCTTCCGATATCTTGTAAAATTATCTTCAAATATCCAATGAATTAAATTTTATATACTTGCTCTACCTTGGCCAAAGCCTTTCACTACACCTCGGTTAGAAGCCCGAACAAAACCTAAAATCTCGTCCCTTAATTCTGTCGCCTCAAATTCTGCTTCAACGATGTCCAATGCTTTACCTAGGTTACTATGTTGAACAAACAACACGCGATAAATATTTTGGATCTCATTGATCTGTTCATTACTGAAACCTCTCCTTCGCAATCCTACGGAATTAATACCTGCATAGGAAATAGGTTCACGTGCCGCCTTGATATAAGGAGGAACATCCTTTCTAACCAGTGTACCACCGGTAACAAATGCATGGGATCCAATTTTACAGAATTGATGAACCGCCACCATACCAGCCAATACCACGTAGTCTCCTACCGTAATATGTCCAGCCAAGGTACTTGAGTTTGAAAAGATACAATTATCTCCGATAAAGCAATCGTGTGCAATATGGCTATATGCTTGGATTAGGCAGTTTTTACCGATCACCGTTTTATAACGGTCTTTGGTACCACGGTTGATGGTCACACATTCCCGGATGGTCGTATTATCACCAATTTCCGTAGTCGTGACCTCGCCTTCGAACTTCAGATCCTGAGGTTCTCCCGAAATGACTGCTCCAGGAAAGATCCGGCAGTTCTTGCCAATCCTGGCACCATTCATAATGGTCACATTGGAACCAATCCAGGTTCCTTCCCCAATTTCCACATCCTTATGGATCGTAGTAAAGGGCTCTACAACAACATTCTGTGCTATTTTTGCCTCAGGATGTATATATGATAAGGGTTGTATCATTCGTTCTATTAATTTTCCTTGACCTTGACTATCTGAGCCATCAACTCCGCCTCACTCACTACTTTATCTCCCACCATGCCTACGCCTTTCATGCGTGCAATTCCACGACGGATAGGTTCCAACAGTTCACAACTGAAAATCACGGTATCACCTGGTACAACTTGATTTTTGAACCTTGCGTTTTCAATCTTCAAGAATAGGGTCAACCAGTTCTCTGGGTCAGGAACAGTATTTAAGACAAGTATTCCACCTGTTTGTGCCATTGCCTCAATCTGAAGTACACCTGGAAATAAGGGTGCTCCTGGAAAATGGCCCATGAAAAGATCTTCATTCATGGTCACATTCTTTAGGCCTACCACATGTGTTTCCGACAATTCCAAAATCTTGTCAATCATCAAAAATGGTTGACGATGCGGCAATATGTTCATGATCTGAACAGTGTCGTATACTGGAGGAGCATTTAGGTCATATACTTTTGCTCCTTTTTTGTTTTTTTCGCGTTTGATCTGTGCCTTAATGCGTTTTGCAAAGGCCACATTTGCCGCATGCCCCGGACGGGCAGCCATGATATGGCCTTTAATAGGTTTTCCTACAAGGGCCAAATCACCGATCATGTCCAATAGTTTATGTCTTGCAGGCTCATTCTGATGGCGAAGGGAAATATTGTTCAAAATCCCCTCTTGCGCTACTTCCACGCGTTTGTGGAATAAGCCTTGCAATTTATCCAATTCATTTTCATCCACTTCCTTATCCACAATAACAATGGCATTTGACAGATCGCCTCCTTTGATCAGGTTCTGGCTTACCAATGCTTCCAGTTCATGTAAGAAGCAGAATGTGCGGGAACTTGCAATTTCCTTGCTGAATTCATCGATATTGGTGATTGAAGCATGTTGGCTTCCCAATACAGGCGAATTAAAATCGATCATACAGGTGATGCGGTACCCATCAACCGGCATAGCCACGATTTCCACTTTATTATCTGCATCCGAATAATGAATGTTATCTGTTACCTCAAAGAAATCACGGTCTGCATCTTGATCCACGAAACCAACCTCTTGGATGCCGTCGATAAATATAGCAGAGCTACCATCAAGAATAGGAACCTCAGGAGCATCAATCTCGATCAAAACGTTATCTAATTGTAAACCGACCAAAGCAGCCATCAAATGTTCAATTGTACTTACAGAAGCGCCATTTTGGGTTATGGTAGTACCTCTAGCCGTGTTGCTAACATTGTCAGCATCTACACTAACGATCGGTTGACCATCTAAATCTATACGTTTGAATTTGTACCAATGGTTCTCTGGAGCGGGTCTCAACGTGACGTTCACCTGCTTACCAGTATGAAGGCCGACTCCTGAAAATTTTACATCAGATTTAATGGTTCTTTGTTTTACATTCATATCTAACATTCGTGTTATTGCAAAAAATATCGGGTAAAGTTAGCTATTATTTTTGTCTTTTAATTGCCTTTCAAGCTCTGCAATGCGCTTTTCCATTTCCGGAAGCTTTGCATACAATACCTGCGATCTCAGCTCATTATTGTAAGGAAAGGCAGGACTACCACCCCATTTCTTATTCTCTTCTTTCAAGGATTTGTTCACTCCGGATTGCGCCTGTACCTGGGTGCCTTTCGCAATGCTGATATGCCCTACAACACCTACCTGTCCGCCAAGAACCACTTGTTCAGCAATTTTTGTGCTTCCCGAAATCCCTGTTTGTGCAGCAATAACCGTGTTTTCTCCAATTTCTACATTATGGGCAATCTGAATCAGGTTGTCCAGTTTAACCCCTTTACGGATAATCGTGGATCCTAAGGTTGCCCGATCAATCACCGTATTGGAACCGATCTCCACCGCATCTTCCACGATCACATTTCCAATCTGCGGAATCTTGGCATAAGAACCATCTTCCTGAGGTGCAAATCCGAAGCCATCGCTACCAATAATTGCCCCTGCATGAATAATGACCTGTTTGCCAATCTTACAATCCCTATATATTTTTACGCCAGGGTAAATCACCGTACCATCGGCAATCTCTACATTATCCCCAATATAAACCTGGGGATAGATTTTAACCTGATCACCAATTTTCACTTGCTTACCGATATAGCTGAAACAACCTATATAATGATCTTGACCAATTTTTGCCGTTTCATGAATGAACACATTGTCTTCAATCCCCGAGCGGTCATTCAACAGTTGATCGTATAATTTTAATAATTCGGTAAAAGCCGAATAGGCATTTTTGACACGGATTAAAGTTGATTTTACTGGCTTTTGAAGGATTAAATCCTCGTTCACCACGATAACCCCTGCTTCGATCTGGTAGATATATTGCTCGTACTTGGGGTTTGATAGAAAGGTCAAACTTGATGGTCCTGACTCTTCTATCTTGGATAGCTGGTCAACAACCACCTCTGAGTTACCTTCTACAGTACCTTGGAGTAAATTTGCTATTTGTTCTGCGGTAAATTGCATTAAAAAATACTAAAGTTATATGTTAATAATTGTATGTTGGTGCTGTGTTATATATCCGATTTCTTTTGGATAGGTTACGGCATATTTATTTACCCGTTTTGTCAGTGCTTCAATATTGGATAAATCCGAGGCTTCCGCAATATCCTTCAGCTCGCCATGCTTATCCAACACACATATCTTACCGGTCGATGAATCATAGGCACTATTCCCCACTACCTGATCATACACAAAATAACCAACTTCTTGAGCAGAAAGACCAAATTTCTCTGCTACCCGCTCTCTCAACTCTTCCAGATAGGATTCAGAAAAAGGTTCATTGCTCATCTCCGTTCTGAATAGTTCCCTACGAATTATTTTACCACACAACTTACTCAAAATCAAATCCGGATGATCGGCCCAAGATTTTATGGCAAACATGATGTCAGTGTCGTCTAAACGAGTGAACCATGTTAAATGCGACTCATCCAACAGAAAAGTTTCCTTGTTGATGCGATTCAGTAAAAAATGTTGCAATGCAGGGCTTGCAAAAAGCTTCTCGCCCCTGTTGCTTAACTCTTTAGCTCTAGCCAAAGCTTTTATCAGCATCTGTTCTGCTGCAATGACCGTCTTATGCAGATAGACCTGCCAATACATCAACCTCCTGGCAATCAAAAATTTCTCTACCGAATAGATTCCCTTTACTTCAACCACCAATTCATCATCCTTTACATTCAGCATTTTGATGATCCGATCAAAAGAGATGACGCCCTCCGACACACCGGTAAAAAAACTATCCCGGTTCAGATAATCCATCCGATCCGTATCCAATTGACTAGAGACCAATTGGTGCAGAAACCGACGATGGTATTGGTCCTTGAAGATGGTGATGGCCAGATCCAAACGTCCTGAAAACTCGATATTCAACTTATCCATCAATAAGGAGGAGATCAATTCATGCGATACCCCTTCCACTAAAGTATGTTCTAAGGAATGAGAGAATGGGCCATGACCCACATCATGCAGTAAAATAGCGGCCAAAACAGCTTCTTCTTCCTCTTCAGAGATCTGAACATCTTTTCCCCGCAAGGTTTCGATCGCCAATCCCATCAGGTGCATGGCGCCGATAACATGTTGAAATCGGGTGTGCAATGCGCCAGGGTATACTAAATGGGTCATCGAGACTTGCTTAATATAGCGTAATCGCTGAATAAAAGGGTGCTGGATTAGGTCGTAAATGAACCCCGACGGTATTGTCACAAAACCGTAAACTGGATCATTTATTATTTTTTTCTTGTTCAATCTGCTTTAAAGTGATTAAGTATTAGCCATTTACCATGAGTTTTCATCGAACGCTATGGCTAAGATACGCGCAAAGATACACAGATGGTACTTAATAAATGTTAAAATTATATCAAAAACCATCAAAATTGAGAGGAAAACCGCATTTTATAGTCCCAATTAACTTTCATATCTCGATCAATTGTTACAAATCTCATCAAAATTCCAATAAAAGATGTAATATATGTTATAAACACATAATTTTAATGATTACTTAAATTACTATCTTCTTTATTAGTTCTAAACATATATCCGTAAATTAGCCTCCATTACTCAGGACTATACATGCAGAAAATACACATACTTTGGGCAGATGATGAAATTGAGTTCCTAAAACCTCATATTTTGTTGTTGGAACAAAAGGATTACAAGGTCAAGACCGTGAACAACGGCGCGGATGCTGTAGAAGCATTCCAGAGTGAACCCTTTGATCTGGTATTTCTGGATGAAAACATGCCGGGACTTACCGGTTTAGAAACATTGAATATCCTTAAAGGTATCAACCCTTCCATTCCTACCGTACTGGTCACCAAAAATGAAGAAGAACATCTGATGGAAGAAGCGATAGGCGCTAAAATAGATGATTACCTTATCAAACCTGTAAATCCCAAACAGATCCTTCTGACCATTAAAAAGTTTACCGAAAACAAGCGGTTGGTATCGGAACGAACTTCCATGGCTTATCAGCAGGATTTTCGTCAATTGGGAATGCGCATGAATGAGGATCTCGATCATCAACAATGGGTAGAAGCCTATAAAAAAATCTTGTATTGGGAACTTTCTTTAGAAAAATTAGAGGATGCCGGCATGCATGAAATCTTGACCATGCAGAAGTCCGAAGCCAACCTATTGTTCTCTAAATTCATTGAGAAGGAATATTTGAATTGGATCAAAAATCCGGAGCAAGGGCCAACCCTTTCCCACCAATTGTTCAAGAAAAAGGTGTTCCCGAAAATGGAACCTGACAAACCCACCTTCTTCTTTTTGATTGATAACCTGCGGTACGATCAATGGAAGGTCATCAATGAAGTGCTCACCGATTATTACCGGGTGGAAGAGGAAGACAGTTATTACAGTATCCTTCCTACAGCCACGCAATACGCTCGGAATGCTATATTTTCTGGCCTAACTCCTTTGGAAATGGAAAAACGTTTCCCGAAGGAATGGCAGAATGATGATGATGAAGGCGGAAAAAACCTATATGAAGATGTTTTCCTTGCTGATCAGATCAAAAGACTTTATCGAAGAGAAATCAAGCATAGCTACACCAAGGTCATTACCTTAGAGCAAGGAAAGAATGTTTTGGAAAACATTAATAAACACATGCAGATCGACCTGAACGTGTTTGTCTATAATTTTGTGGATATGCTGTCACATGCTCGAACCGATATGGCCATGATCAGGGAGCTTGCCAATGATGAGGCTGCTTACCGATCGCTCACCCTATCCTGGTTTGAACATTCACCTTTGCTGGAAGTATTGAAATGGCTTTCCCAACGGCAGGTTCGGGTTATTATTACCACCGACCATGGAACCATCCGGGTGAGGAAACCGAGCAAGATTATCGGTGATCGGAACACCAATACCAATTTGAGGTATAAACAGGGTAAAAACCTGAATTATGTGGATAAGGACGTATTTGTGATCAAAAATCCAGCTGATGCGCAATTACCAAGGATCCATGTCAGCTCTTCCTTTGTTTTCGCAAAAGAAGACACCTACTTTGTTTATCCGAACAACTACAATCATTTTGTGAATTATTTCGGCGGGACTTTTCAGCATGGAGGTATCTCCCTAGAGGAAATGATCATCCCATTCATCACTTATAGTCCAAAATAATATGGAATTTATCGCCAGTAAACTGGAAGATTTACCAGCAGCGGCAGCATGGCTGCTCCAACAAGCGAACGATAAACGAGTGTTCATCTTCAAGGCGCCCATGGGTGCCGGAAAAACCAGCTTTATTAAGGTCATATGTGAGCAATTGGGCGTAGAGGATGCTACATCTAGCCCTACCTTTTCTATTGTCAATGAATACAGCTCTGCCCATGGACCTGTATACCACTTTGATTTTTACAGGCTAAAAGATGAGCAGGAAGCTTTTGACCTGGGCTATGAGGAGTATTTTTATTCTGGGGATTACTGTTTTATTGAGTGGCCAGAAAAAATCCCCAACCTTATTCCGGAGGATGCCATCGAGGTCAGCATCCAAGTTGACGATCTGTTCAGACGTCATATTCAATTAATTTAATATTTTTTTTCATACCGACGCAACCATCCTTGGCTCAGCTGCGTCTTAATTATAAACCGAACACAATTGGAGCCTGCGAAATTATTACATACCTGGAAAGAATGCCTATCTAACAATCGGAAGGCACAATCGGAATTGTACCAATATTTCGCCCCAAAAATGTATGCTGTCTGCCTACGATTTGCTGAAAATGCAGAATCGGCACAAGACATCCTACAGAATGGCTTCATCAAGGTGTTCAGCAAAGGTCAAAACTTTGAAGGTAAAGGTTCTTTGGAAGGTTGGATACGTAAGGTCATGCTGAATTCGGCTATAGAATATTATAGGAAAAACAAGACCGTTTTCCAAACCACAGACAGCATTTATGAGGATCACCATGAACTACCGGCTGATTTTGACATGCACAGTTTGGGCTATAAAGACCTGCTCAACATGATAAAGGAATTGCCCATAGGCTACAGGACGGTATTCAACCTGTATGCTATTGAAGGCTATAATCATAAAGAAATTGCGGAGATGCTGGATATGTCAGAAGGCACTTCGAAATCCCAACTTTCCCGAGCTCGACAATGGCTAAAGGAAAAGTTGAAAAAAATGGAGGAAAACATACATGAAAGATCAAGAATTTGATAAAATCTTTAAGGATAACCTTGGGGATTTGGAGGTAAACCCTCCAGAAAACCTTTGGGAAAAGATGGAGTCTGCACTCGATCAGGAACAACCTGCAAAGGTTAAAAAGATGTTTCCTTGGAAAACATGGAGCATTGCAGCAACCTTATTGTTGGCTTTAGGATTTACTTTTAAGCTTTCCCAGTTCAGGGAGGAGCAGGTGGATCCGAAAAAGGAATATTTAGCCAAAATCAAGGAAGAAGCTGAAGCCCCGAAACCGGAACAAATGGTAACGGAAAAATTGGAGGCCCCTATTACCAAGGAAGAAGTTGAACCCCAGGAAGCAAATCCGACTTCCAGAACAATTGCCCTCAAAGAGCAACCCAAAAAAGCAGCGGTTATTCGAGCGGAGAGCAGGCAGCAGGTACAAGTACCGGCATTACAAACGATGGATACAGCAATGGAATTTGAAGGAGCGGGTAGTCTGACAAGGGAAGCAGAACCCTTGACTGCCAAATCAACGGCTCCTCAAGCAAATTTAGCAATAGAGCCTACGGAGGCCATTTTGAATAAGACAGAAATTGTTTCCACTAAGCCCAAACAAGGTTTATTTGTCAGGCTATTGAATAATGTTGCTGACAACATCAACATCATCAACAAGGATGTTGAGTTTTCAGAAGACGAAGAAGGAACCATTAAAATAGATTTATCCAAATTGATTACAAAAACCAAATAATACTATGAAACTTAAATTTTTACTGGCCAGCTTTGCCAGCCTGATCTTAGGCATTTCCATGAGTACTGCGCAGATTGTTTACAAGAAAGAGAAAAAAGGGGGTTCTGATAACGTAAGCATCAGCATTGGAAAGCAGGATTCAGAAAACGAAGATGAGCAAGAGGATGATGGCGATGCTGATTCCAAATACCCAAGAGCCTATGGCGGAATAACATTCACCAGATTAGATTGGGGTTTCTCCAGGTTGTCAGATGATGGCAGCTTTACCCTTTCCGAGGACAATAAATTCATGAGCTCCAAGAAATCTTCCAATTTCGGATTTGATATTGCCCAATTCGGCGTAAGGTTCAATGATAACTTTAAGATGTATCTTTCGGCAGGATTTGAATGGAATTATTGGCGATTGAAAAACGATGTGCTCCTATTACAGGATCAATCCCCTATCGCTTATGACGATTTGAATCCAGATGCTAAATATTCCAAGAATGTGATCACCTCAACCTATCTGCGGGTGCCTTTGAGTTTTGAATTGAGAACGCGTCAATTGAGTGGCGGAAAAAGAGTGAAACTTGCCTTTGGTGCTATGACAGGTGTATTATTAAAAGGAACACAACGTTTGAAGAGCGAAGAGTTCGGAAAACAGAAATACAAGGACAACTATAACTTCCAGACCTTCCAATATGGTCCGTTTGTAAGGATAGGATATGACAACTTTGGTCTTTTCACCAAATATTACATGAACGACCTGTTCGAAAAAAGCCCTGATCAGGAAGGCCTACGAAACCTTGCTTTCGGTATTACCTTGGGCTTTTAAAAAGAAAAATGAAATGTAAAATGTATTTTTGTGTCGGATCCTAAAGGTCCGACATTTTTTTATGGGTAAACAAGCTAATTCCTGTCAATATATATTTTCTGATGTTCAACAACCGGATCTCCCCTTGATCCACGGAAAAGACCTTTCCTGTGTTTTCGAAGGGAACATTACTGTTACAGCGGTAGATCATGTACATTTTGGCATTGAGGAAGGACAGATTACGGCTATCATCGGGGAATCGGGAAGTGGCAAAAGTACCCTATTGAAACTAATCTACGGTATGTTGGAGCCAACAAGTGGCGAAGTGAGGTACAGAGGTTGGTTGGTTCCCACCCGAAAGGACAAGCTTATCCCAGGACATGATGCCATGAAATTGGTTTCCCAAGGATTTGATGATCTTAACCTATATGCCAAAGTATGGGATAATGTGGCTTCCCAACTTTCCAATACCAACCTTGCTCTAAAGGCGAGCAAAACCCAGGAAACACTGGAGCGATTAAGGATCGACCATTTGGCAAAAAAACGTGTGGCAGACCTCAGTGGCGGCGAAAAACAACGGGTGGCCATCTGCCGGGCATTGATCAATGATCCCGAGGTATTGCTTATGGATGAGCCATTCAACCAGGTGGATGCTGCCTTTCGTGACGAATTGCAACAGGACATCCAACAGATCGTTGCCGAAACCGGCCTAACGTTGGTAATGGTGTCCCATGACCCTGCAGAGGTTTTGGCCATGGCCAATAAACTTATCGTGATGAAGAACGGTAAAATTGCCGATGCGGGAGACCCACATGCTTTATATAATTGGCCGCATCATCCTTACACTGCCCGATTATTGGCTAAAAGTAATATCCTACAGCCCAATGAGGCAAAAATATTAGGTATAGAGACCGAGCATCCCATTGCTATCCAACAGGAACATATACAGACAGAATTGAACCTGAATGGCAATTATTGGATCAAGGATGTCCGATTCCGTGGCTTTTTCAACGAATTGATCATTGGCAATGAAGAAGTAACCCTTCATCAGATCCAATTCCCAAGGTTAGATGTCAAAAAAAATACGAGAATTGATATTCTCGTAACTACTTACCATGTTTTTGAACCGAAATCCATTTAAGCATTTCAGCAAACCAATCGGCATCACTGGTTTTGTTATGCATTCCAAACCCATGTCCGCCCTTTTCATAGGTATATAGCGTATTTGGAACAGCGAATCTTTTCAAACTTTCCTGATACCTCAAACTATTTTCTATCGGCACAGCCTGATCATCTTTCGCACTCATCAGAAATGTTGGCGGTGTCTTTTTGCTGACCTGTTTATCCAATGAAAAAAGTTCCACATCAGTCTGCGATGAAACAGGACCGATCAGATTCTGCTTAGATCCTTTATGGGTTACTCCATCTTCCATCGAAATCACGGGGTAACAAAGTATGGAGAAATCAGGTCGAAGGTCAGCCTTTTTCCAGCCTTTTACTTGCGGTTTGTCATAAAAATTAGCCAATGTTCCCGCCAAATGACCGCCCGCCGAAAATCCAATCACCACAATCTTTTTCCCTTTGTTTTCTTTCCGTATCCTTTGCATCGCCATTTGTGCATCCTGTAGCGGACCAAAGCGCTTATCTTTCATGGTTTCTACCTTAGGCAAACGATAATCCAGCACATAGGCATGATATCCTAAGCTATTTAGCCTTTTTGCCACATCATGGCCTTCATGACCAATAGCAACCCGCGCATAACCTCCTCCAGGAATGATCAAGAACACCAAGTCATCTTTTACATTCGATGTGGCCAGATGGGCATAGAGCTTTGGCTTATCTGCTTCTTCCAATTCAGAAATAGGCTTAGCAGCATCCGGAATCTCTTGATCACCATATAAATAACTTTTAACCCCAGTCTCTTGGGCATTAATTTGCAAACTAATCACGGTAAATACGATCAACATTATTTTTTTCATAGGTTTAGGATTGGCTTTATTTACAGATTGGCCATGACAATCAGATTCAGATCCTTACAAGGTAGATTGAATTTTTCGCTCATATCCTTGTTGGTCAGGTTGCCATGGTACAAATAGATGGCACTTCTGATGCCTTGATTTGCCCAGATCATATTGTTCATTCCTCCTGCTTCACCGATCTCCAACAGAATGGGCGTAAAGATATTCGTTAGAGCATAAGTCGCCGTTCGAGCCACCCGGGAAGCAATATTCGGAACACAATAATGGATCACATCGTATTTCTTAAATACAGGCTTACCATGATTGGTCACTTCTGAGGTTTCAAAACAGCCCCCTTGATCGATACTAACATCGATCAACACCGAATTGGGTTTCATTTTGGATACCGTATCTTCCGAAATCAGGCATGGCGTACGCCCGTTCTTTGCCCGCACGGCCCCTATAACCACATCGCAGGATTTCACGGCCTTGTTCAACACAATAGGTTGGATGATCGAAGTAAAGACACGGCTCCCCACATTGCTCTGCAACCGGCGAAGCCGGTATACCGAACTATCAAAAACCTTTACCTGAGCTCCTAATGCAATGGCTGTTCTTGCGGCAAATTCCCCAACCGTACCAGCCCCGATAATGACCATTTCGGTAGGAGGAACACCCGTAACACCACCCAACATCAGGCCCTTACCATCAAAAACATTCGAAAGATATTCTGCTGCTATCAGAACAGAAGTCGCACCCACAATTTCACTCATGGCGCGGACAACCGAAAGATGCCCCCCTTCGTCCTGCAGATATTCAAAGGATAAGGAGGTAACTTGTTTCTTCATCAAAGCCTTCAAAACTTCCAATGACATAAGGGATGGCTGCTGCGAACTGAAAAGCACCTGTCTGGTTTTCATCAATTCCACTTCTTTGAGTGTAGGACTGGATATTTTGATAATGATATCGGCCTGGAAAACTTCTTTTTTATCATGTACGATCTCTGCACCCTGTTCACTGTAGTGGTGGTCTAAAAAATTGGAGGCATTCCCAGCACCACTCTCCAGGATTACCCGGTGCCCATTTTCCACCAATAAACCTACGGATAATGGCGTTAGTGCGATCCTGTTTTCTTGAAAAGTATGTTCTTTTGGAATTCCTATGGCCAATTGTCCCCTTTTCTTCCCGCTACTTAACAGCGCTTCTTGAGGCTGTAACACACCCTGTTGCGCTAATTTGGACACATTCATCATTTTACACAAAAAATAAGTTATGCTAAAAATACATAATATTATTTCAATTAAACAGCCATAAAGGATTATATTTGACAATTAATCACATATTAGAAACAATAAATCGTAAGTTTACAAACTAACCAGGTACGATGAAACTACTAAAGCCTTTGAATCATATCAAGATTGTTCCTCGGTGGATAATCTTTAGTTTCGACATCGCTATTTCAGCATGTGCTTTTATTTTCGCATTCACGCTATACAATAATTTTCAGCTCGATTCTTTTTCCAAAATCGATTTCTCGATCGAGTTCTTATTCTGCATGTCCCTGACTGCCCTTTCGTTTCTGGTATTTCGACTCTACAGTGGTATCGTAAGGTACACCTCTGCGGTAGATTCCATCCGGATCCTTTCGACGATCGTCTTCACGGCCATCATCATGTTCATTGCCAAACTATTGCTTATCGCTTTGGCAATCCCGGTGAACATCCCGCTCAACCTGATCATCATCTATGCCCTGTTTGCTTTTACAGGCCTAACCACCTACCGTACTTGTATCAAGATCTTCTTCCAATACACCAAATCAACAAGAAACGGGCGTAAGAATGCGGTTGTTTTTGGTGCTGGCGATCTGGGGATCGCCGTAAAACGGACTTTTGAGCACGATTTCCGATCGGAGAAGACTATTGTAGCCTATATCGATGATAATGAGGAAAAGATCGGAAAGTCCATTGATGGCCTAAAGATCTACAGTTCCAAGGAATTCCCAAGGATGATCAAGAAATATGGGATCGATGAACTGATCATTGCCTCTTCCAATATCGATATCGACAACAAGAACATGATCATTGATATCGCTTTGGAGCAGAACATCAATGTACTGACCTTACCTCCTGTAAATAAAATATTGAACGGGGATCTTTCCCCTGCCCAGATCAAACAGGTTCGTATCGAGGACCTGTTGGAAAGAGCGCCCATACATATCTCCAATGAAAAACTATTCGATCAGTTGCGCGGAAAACGGGTATTGGTAACAGGTGCTGCAGGCTCCATCGGTTCTGAAATATCCAAGCAGTTGAGCAAATATGAGCCGCAGATGATCATATTATGTGATCAGGCCGAGTCGCCTTTACATAACCTACAATTGGACCTTCAGGACCTCTATAAAAACCAGATCTACCATACCTTTATTGCCGATATCCGCAGCGAGGAAAGGATGCGCCAATTGTTCGAGACCTTTAAACCACATTTTGTTTACCATGCGGCTGCTTATAAACACGTGCCGATGATGGAGAACCACCCGAGCGAGGGGGTGAAGACCAATGTATTTGGAACCTATCTTTTGGCCAATCTATCGGTGGAATTTGACATCCAAAAGTTCGTTTTTGTATCTACAGATAAAGCCGTAAACCCTACGAACATCATGGGGGCTACCAAACGGATAGCTGAAAAATATGTACAATCCTTAAACGAATATCTATCCACGCAGAACGGCATCAAATCTACCCGCTTCATTACCACGCGGTTCGGAAATGTTTTGGGCTCAAATGGGTCTGTTATTCCAAGATTTAGGGATCAGATCGAAAAGGGTGGGCCTGTTACGGTGACCCATCCTGACATCACCCGTTATTTCATGACCATCCCCGAAGCCTGTCAGCTGGTTATAGAAGCCGGTAATATGGGCCAGGGCGGCGAAATCTTTGTGTTCGATATGGGGAAATCCGTTAAAATCGTGGATCTTGCCAAAAAGATGATCCGATTATCCGGTTATGTTCCTTTCAAGGATATCGAAATCAAATTCACCGGTTTACGTCCTGGCGAAAAATTGTATGAAGAATTATTGAACGACCTGGAGAACACCTTGCCTACCCACCATGAGAAGATCATGATCGCCAAGGTCCGTGGAAACGATTTCATTAGGGTAAAAGAAGAAGTTATAAACCTCTCTAAGGCATTAGAGAGCCACAACAACTTAAATATTGTCCGTCAAATGAAGGTTATGGTTCCTGAATTCCTGAGCCAAAACTCCATCTATGAACAATTGGACAAGGAAAAGATGGCTTCCCTTAACCCTTAATTAAATAAATATTTTTCTTAATTTATTGCAAGTATTCTTTAAAAGTGTATTTTTGCGTTCCGTAATCTATTAAAACTAAGAATGTCACAAAATAATCAAACCGTTTCTTCAGGCACGAAGAAATCATTTTTCCAAGAAAACGAAAAGAGTATCACCTTTATTGTAGCAGGAATCATTGTATTGATCCTATTGTATATTGGATACCAAAGACTATATCTAGCGCCACGTGCAGAGAAAGCAGCAAACCAGATGTATCATGCTGAAAACTATGCTACCATCGATTCTTTGCAAAAGAAAGCGATTGATGGCGACGGTGCATTCCCAGGTTTCAAAGAAATCGCTGACGAATACTCAAACACCAAATCAGCAAACATTGCAAATGCTTACCTAGGTGGTCTATATTTACGTCAAAAGAATTTCAAGGAAGCCATCAACTATTTAGAGCAGTACACCGAGACTGGATCGGAGATCTTAGATCCATTGGTTATCGGTCTATTGGGTGATGCCTATTCGGAAGAAAAGATCTATGATAAAGCCGCTAACTATTACAAGAAAGCAGCTGATAAATCCAAAAACGTTTATACTACCCCATTATTCCTTAAGAAGTTGGGTCTGGTTTACGAAGAGCTTCAAGATTACAAAAACGCAGAATCTACGTACCAACGCATTAGAGATGAGTATCCGCAAAGCAGCGAGTCGACTACGATCGACAGCTTCCTAGCACGTGTACAAGCGAAACAGTAATCCTAAAAAAATTGATTAACTTTGAGGGCTACCGATGGTAGCCCTTTTTATTTATACAAAAATGTCAAGTAGTTTAAAAAACCTTTCTGATTTCTCCCACATCGAAGTAGGAAATGCAGCGAATCTTAAATTTGCAATCGTGGTTTCACAATGGAACGCCCAAATTACCGGCGCATTATTAAAAGGTGCCTATAAAGGATTACTAGATCACGGTGCCACAGAAGAGAACATTGAACTGATCGAAGTTCCTGGAAGTTACGAACTGATATCAGGAAGTGATATCGCCTTGAGAAATAAAGATATTGATGCTGTCATTACCTTAGGTTGTGTGATCCAAGGAGAAACCCGTCATTTTGATTTTATCTGTATGGCGGTAGCCAATGGATTGGCAAATGTAGGCATACAACATAACAAACCGGTTATTTTCGGTGTGTTGACCACCGATAACCTGGAACAGGCCATCGATCGCTCCGGCGGCAAACATGGCAATAAAGGCGAAGAAGCAGCCATAACAGCTATACAAATGGCCCTAATCGGCAAAAAATATTAATGGTATCGTTTTTGATTGACTAAGGATATGAAACACAGGTTAATAGTATCCAGGAAGCTAAGTGTGGTTTCCTCTTACTATTTCTGCTTATTCCTAACCCTGCTAAGTATATATCCTAACTTAGCTAAGGCACAATCCAAGAACATAGTAGATAAGATATGGAACAGCGCGGGCGGTAAAAATAAGTGGGAATCAACAAAGTACATTATGTTTACTGTTTCAGGAAACAGCCAATTTGGCAGCATCACTGGAACCCGTAAATTTTTATTGGACAAGCAAAGTAACTTGGTCAGGTTTGAAGGAACATTTGATAATGAAAATATTGTTGCTATCCTCAACGTTCAGAACCAGAAACTAATCCGTCTATACGACGAAAACGGCACAGAACTTTCTGTCACCGACTTTAAAGGATTGGTTTCAGAACTAGCAGCACAATACAAGATTGACCTCAAGGTCCTAGCCTTACCGGCGAGTATTGCAACCGCATCCTTGGATGGCGGCTCGGAGAGCAAGATCATCAATGCGGAAAAGTTGCAAAAAGTAGACTTTAACAATTTCCTTGGCGGAAGCGGAAGTGTATATGTCAATGAGGAGTCTGGAATGATCAAACGGATCGATATGGACAATAAGAGCTATATCGTCAATGGTTACAAGGATATCGGAAATGGCTTGGTGCTACCCACCATTTTCAAAGGCTCAAACGACAGCATATCCTACCAAAAGGTAGCTTCCTTCACAGAAATGGAAACCGAAAAGTTTAAGTCATTTTAGAAATTTAATTTATAGAATAGCAAAGGGCGAATCTAACCGATTTGCCCTTTTTTATCTTGTTAATCTTAATAATCTTGTTTAATTCCGGGTATAGGTACTTACTCGTCCACTTCTACCATGTTGATCAATGGCTGCCAGTTTCACGATCATATGATCTTTTAATGCAATCCCGCCTTTTGGATACGGACGGCTATTAACTGTTGGTATCGATCCATCTTCTGTATAATAGATCTGAAAGCCAGGATATTCCGTATTGGCATGTAAAGTTCCCTTTTCAGCATTTATTCCTACCGATGGCAGCCGATACTTAAATCCGCCAAAGGCAAAATCCAATTTCTGAAGTTCATTACTACCTACCTTGTGCACAAAAGCATTATACGTTTTATCAAATTCGGATTTATTGAATTCCTTATCATTTTCCCAATTTCGTTTTGGGGCCCATGCCCGCTCTGCCATGGCAAACAAACGGGGGAACAACATGTAATCCATACGCTCCGCAATCAGTACCGTTTCTGCCCACAATGCGGCTTTGATGCCCACTAAGTTGGACCTCCCCTTCTCGGTAAGTCTTACTTTGCCTGCAATATATTCATCTTTCAGATCCTTGCCTGTCTGTGTGTATTTCATATTGGCAAAAAATGCTTCTGGCAACATGGAATAGGCATGGTATAGATCGGTTATGGAAGCCCATTTTAAGCCCGGTTCATTGAAATTCCTATCCCAGACCATGTCCAAATAATAATTTGCACAACTGGTAAATACCGTCTTATATCCCGCATTGGCCAATCTATAGGCCAAATCTTCCTGTCCTCCACCGATAACATTGTTCCATACATCTAGGTACATGTCCAAATGATTGAGTTCAGGATTGACCTGCATCCCTTTTCCTTGGTTGACCATACCAAATTCTTCCCATCCCGCAATGTTCATTCCCTTTGATGCACAGATGGCATTTATCTTTTCCACATAATATGGCCAAACTTCATAAACAGATTTCATCCCTTCTTTCGCCATCAGCTGCTTGATGATGGGTGAGCCTTCCCAAGATCCCGATGGAACCTCATCTCCGCCCAGGGAGACAAGTTTCAGTTCCAAACCCACTTCCTGATACATCTTCTTGATATCCTCCAATACCACGTCTATAAAGCGATATACAGAAGGCAATGCCGGGTTCATCACATTATCGTCCCAATATTGTGCGGAACTATATTTGGAACTATCAGTAGCTTCGTACAACAGGAATTCTTCAGCTTCTTTCTGCTTTCCGGCTTTCATCAAACGATGGTATCGTGTTTCCATGGCCTTTATGGCTGCTCTGGCATGCCCAGGGGTCTCTATTTCCGGAATGATGGTTACATGTCTTTCCGCAGCATAAGTCAATAGCTCCTGAAATTGTTCTTTTGTCAGAAAGGCATTTTCGGTAGGATTTGAGCCTGATCCATAAGCAGGTTGAATGCTATTCCCATCTTTAAAGGTTCCGGATCGTTTTGATCCTATTTCTGTTAATTCTGGCAATGAGGGGATCTCCAATCGCCAACCCTCATCGTCTATAAAATGCAGGTGGAACTTATTCAACTTCAAGGAAGCCATCACATCAATGTATTTCTTGATGGTATGGATATCCTTAAAATTCCGAGCGATATCCATCATGAACCCCCGATAAGCAAACCTGGGTTCATCCTGAACTTCCAAAAAAGGAAAGGAAAGGGCTGTTTTCCCCTGTAATTGTTCCGGATTCAATAAGGATCTTAAAGATTGAACGGCATAAAAAACGCCGGCCGCATGGGAAGCGGAAATTTCGATCCCATTCGTTGAAACCTTTAAATGATAGGCTTCCTTGCCTAATTCCTTGTTCTGTCTTATTTTAAGCTTGCCTTGGTCACCTTTGGGTGCCTGGATTTGGGCCAGATTTGGGAAAGTGCGGAGATATTCGCTAAAGGATTTTTTATCTGAATTATTGAATCCCTCATCGATAGAAACATCCAGTATCTTACCTGGGCTAAAAGCCCCATTTCCCATTTTCAAATGAGCGGGAGTTGGTAAAATGGCCTGCGCCTTGCCATTATGGGTCAAACTATTTCGTGCATAAAGCGCGGATAACATATTGTTTTCCTCTTGTGGGGTGACCTTAGCAGCAATCACTTCTGGATGTCCTATCTCAATGTGCTTGCTTGGTTTGGACTTACTTTCCAGGTAAAACCCATTTGGTGTCAGTGAAGTGTGGGTAATGGGATAAGGGGACTTGTATTCTAGTGTTATAGAATCTTTCACATTTATCCGAGTTCCCTTTGCAAAGTCTACGGAATACAGGTTACCATTTCGGTTATGGAACCTGTAATTTTTTTGGTTAATTTCTTCAGCATTGTTTTGGTTAATTTCTTCAATGGGATACATGGAATTGAACCATAGGTCATAGGTATCCAATTGGATGGGCACATTATCGGTATTGATCAAGGTCAGTTGCAATACCCGATTTTGGCTGGGATGGTAGTTAGCGCTAAAATCCCATTTTACTTTGATCTTCTGTGCGGAAGATTCCTGAAGTCCGAGACATAGTCCCAAACTCAGTGTAAGGTAAGTTTTTAATCGATTCATAATAGTTGTAATCTAGCAAAAAATACCCTTAAAAGAATTATTTAGGATTTTTTTGATAAAAAATTTTGGGAATAATAAAGGAAATTCTATATTTGCACACCGAAACACAAATCGGCCCGTTCGTCTAGGGGTTAGGACGCAAGATTTTCATTCTTGAAACAGGGGTTCGATTCCCCTACGGGCTACAGAGAAATGCTCAGCGAAAGCTGAGCATTTTTAGTATAAAGTAGTGAGTATTTAGTATTAAGACCGAAGGCGAAACGTATAGGCCGGATTAAAATTTATACGTAATTCCTACATTGAGTACAGATACACCATATCCCAATTCTGCGAAGGCGCCTAATTTCTCACTGAAAAAATATCGGCTACCCAAAAATCCGCTTAATCCCATTCCGCTACTGTAATTGTCTGCCACATCTAAACCATCTCCATCTGAGGAGTAGCTCACGATATTAAAACCCAACATCAATCCACCATATACATCCAATTTTGGTGCAGAAGTAAAACCATTATAATGGTAAGCACCTCGAATTCCAGTGATCAAGTAATTCCATTTTGAGGTATAATTTCCGCTATTGTATTTGTACGCTGTGTTACCTACATATGCACCAAGAGAAATTACCCCAGGGCCATTCATGTCCCACATGCCATAATCAAGTGATAGACTTAAAGCTAGACGTGCCTTTCCCAGTCCTCCTAAGGCGGTTCCAAGTCCGAAACCAGCATTTATAGCTGTTGTTCCTTTTTTAAATTGTTGGCCTTGGACTTTAAGCGCGGCCAATAGAACCGTAATAATAATGGTTAGTCTTTTCATATTTAGTTTGCTTTTTTATAGATATACTCCCTAGTTTCCACCAGCTTATTGGTTGCTCTATCGTAGATTTCTGCCTTAGTAGGATATCCGGAATCGTTGTAGGTATATTTCCAGATATGATCTAAGAAGATCGAGGTTCCTGCAACACCCGCACCCGTCAACTTTTGGCTCTTGGCATTATTGATTGAATAAGTTTTCCATTTCCAGGGAAAACCTGTCATCCGATAATTCTTGTCATCAAAATCGCTAAATTCCATAATGCTTAACAATGTACCATCTGTATTTAATTCAGTCCTTAAGAGATTTTCACCTTTACTATCAAATGTATATTTATTGAGGGCATACCCTTGACCATTCAAGGCTGAAATCTTTTCTAATACCATATTGTTCGTATATTCAAAATGTAGGTTCACCACCCCATGTGGATAGGTCCAAGTTCCGGAAACCGGTTTATCATCAGTTCCATAGGCATAATCTTCCCGATAAACATGTTTTCCAGCATGGCTATGGGTTGCTGATATCATATTTCCCTTATCGTTATAGGTGAAAACTGCTGTACTTTCCCCAACTCCATCCTTTGGATGGATCCGGTATGTAGTTATTTGATTTTCTTCATTATATAAAAAGGAAATGTCAGTCACCCCGTTCACTTTCTCCTCGACAAGTAATAGCTGATTGCCTTGGACTATCCCTGAATAACACGGGCTTTGCTCATCATTGGGGTCGCAATCTTCACCCTTGGAGCAGGACATCATAGTCACTGCGATAAAAAAAATCCAAATGTTGCTTTTCATTATTGTTTTCATGGTCACTTTTTTTTTATTTTTTAATATTAATAGCCAATAACAATGGAAGCAGAATTATCGACTCCGTTTCCAGGTTTTGGTATAAAATCAAGTTGAAATTCGTTTACTGCTCCTTCCCTTTTATACCAGTCTTCAATTTTAAGGTCGGTTGTTTTTCCGTCTTTTTTCAATTTGGCAGTAACCTTATACCTTCCTATGGGTATATCCCAAAGCTCACTTCGTTGGGTCCATTTTTTATCGCCAAATTTTAAGACAATCGTTTTTCCTGTTGATCCATCGATCAGCGGACCTGTAGGTTTCAGCGTAATCTCCATGTCCTTCTCATCTTCGTAAAAACCATAATCGGTCGTTAGCATGACGGTTCCGCCATAATAAGCTTCCGCTTCCCAGGGCATATCTCCTTCCAGCTTCCAGGAAAAATTGCGTACTGCACCCTCCTCATTGAAAGCATCGGTTCCATCCGGAAAAAGCTCCATCGTGTAGACTTTTCCATTATATTGCTTGTCTATATAGGCAAAAGCCCGCCAAGAACCTGGGAGAGACTTTATGCGGTAAGTTCCCGACTTATCTGTCGTACCATGAATATAGGATGCATACAACATGGTATTGTCTAAAAGAATACGAACGTCTGAAAGGGGTTCACCTTTTGAATCTGTTACCTTGCCAGTGGCATAGCCTTTTTCTGGTCCAGCAGTACCTTCGCCTGTGTCAGCTTTATCACAACAGGCAAATAGTACCAAGGATATAGCTGTCCAAATTGCCTTTCCAATTGTCATTTTCATAATCGTTTTATTTTATTTTCAATTCTGTTAATTTTCGAATGTTACTATCGTTCTAGTAGAAGAACTATTTCTTTTTTTCGGATCTGACTACCAAGAGAGAATGTGTTCTCATAATTTTTTCTGTTAAGGTTTATTTTCATCTCAAAATTAGACCATCCTGATTTTCTATCTTACCCCCCAAAGGGGGTTTTTATCCAAAGCTCTTATACCTATCTTTGTATCAGTATTAACCTGATAATGAACCGTTATGATCTTAAAGCATTTATACAGGGATTTGCTCCGACCATTAATCATGTGCTATATGTTATTGGTGCTGATGCTAGGAATGAGCATGAAGGCAACAGCACAAGCAAGAATGGTAGATTCCTTAAAAAGGGAATTGGAAAAGAAGAATATTACAGTAGAAAAACAGCTTGAATTGTACGATGCACTCCTCTACATCACCTGGGAACATGATGCTGCCTCAGGAATTGAATTTGGAAAAAAAGGTATAGCACTTGCGAAAAAACAGGATCACAAGAAGTGGCTTTCCATTCTTTATAGCCATACGGCGATGTCCTATTTCTACCTAACCCAGTATGATTCGGCCCACTATTACCAAGATCTCGCCTTTGAACCGGCAAATGAGTTGCCCAGCCTCACGCCATTGGCAAATGCACACATGAACAAGGGAACTATTTATAAAATGCAGGACATGCATGCTGAAGCGCTCAAAGAATACCTGAAGGCTTTACAATTATTTGAAAAAGAAGGTCACGACGTAGGTAGAGGTATGGTGCTGGGAAACATCTCGCATGTCTATTTACAATTGAGGAATTTTGAAAAGGCCGAAAAATACCTCAAAGAGTCCGAAGCCATAGCCATTAAAAGCAATGATAAGGAAGCGCTTGGTTCTGTAGCTATTGCCTTGACGAACATCTATCAGGAGACTGATATGCCTAAAGCGATAGCATATGCCAGTCGTGCAGCAGATATTTATCATCAATTGGGAAATAAATATAGTGAAGCAGTTGCCCTCTACATTTTGGGACGCTGCTATCAGGAATCTGGTAATTACCAGCAGGCCGCCTATTATACAGAGCAGGGCCTTGTTTTGGCCAAAGAGGTTAATTACCCCAATCTCCTCGCCCAACTCTATGTAAATTTATCCAATGTCCGGTATCATCAAAAAAAGTATCAAGAAAGCGAAACGCTTGCCCTAGCGGCAAAATCAAAAGACTCTACTAATCTGGAGATTAAACACAATGCACTGTTGAACCAAGTCCGAAACAACATGTATTTGGGCAATTTTGAACAGTCAGCAAAATACTTGGATGAATATACCGCCTCCATACAGCAATTAGCGACTGATGAATATCAAGGATCAATCTCCAACCTGGAAGCCAAATATGAAACAGAAAAAAAAGAATTACAGATAAACGCATTGGAAAAACAACGACAACTTTATATCTGGCTAGGTGTGGCCATAGCTGGCGGTCTTTTAGTGGCCTTGGCATTTGCCTATATTCGCTATCGATTGGCTGTAAGTAAACGTAAATTGGCCGAAGAAGAAAGTCACAGACTCGAACAGGAGAAGCAATTGGTGGCTGTACAAGCCACCCTAGATGGCGAAGCCGCAGAAAGATCTCGCCTGGCAAAGGATTTACATGATGGCCTAGGGGGAATGCTCTCCGCGGTAAAGATGAATCTTCCACAGATGAACGGCGATGCGATATTGGAGGCAATGGATGTTACTCGATTGCAGACCGCTTTAGGGATGTTGGACGACTCCATTCAAGAACTTCGTAGGGTAGCTCATCACATGATGCCCGAATCCT
Source organism: Sphingobacterium sp. CZ-2 (assembly GCF_004526235.1). Taxonomy (GTDB): domain Bacteria; phylum Bacteroidota; class Bacteroidia; order Sphingobacteriales; family Sphingobacteriaceae; genus Sphingobacterium; species Sphingobacterium tenebrionis. Next base: position 3,461,091 of record NZ_CP038159.1, read on the forward strand.
TATTACGTTATGGACTAAAAGTATCTCTATCTGATTTTTGTGCTGCCATACCGATCGCAGATTTCCATTATTTCGGCGATGAAGCTCGATTGCCCAGTAAAATGGAAATCATGGTTTATCGGTGTATCCATGAACTCGTCAACAATGCGCTAAAACATGCTGTAGCTTCGCATATCAATGTGCAATTGGTACAGGAGTCCAACCGGATATCCTTTACCGTTCATGACGATGGAAAAGGCTTTGATCAACAACAAGTAGCAGAAGGGATGGGTTTGCGGAATATTCGACAACGGGTGGAAGCCTTTCAAGGAAAATTGCATATTTATTCTTCTGTGGAAGGAACAGAGGTTCATGTTGAATTGGAACTGCAAAATAATGTAGATCATGATTAAAGTAGCTATAGTAGATGACCATAAGATCCTAACTGAGGGACTTAGTGCCATAATTGAAGAATCTGGACTGGCAAGTGTCGTCTTCATAGCGCACAATGCTGCTGCATGCAGGGATTCCATCGGTCATTGGAAACCGGATGTGCTCTTGCTTGATGTCGGACTTCCAGATTTGAATGGTGTTGATTTCTGTAAAGAACTTAAACAGCGATATCCTGACCTTCAAATCATGGCCCTTACCACCCATAATGAATATAGCGTGGTCAGACAAATGCTAGAAAACGGTGCCTCTGGATACCTGGTCAAAAATGCGATGACTGAAGAGGTATTAACCGGCATTCAAGAAGTGGCCAAAGGACAAGTTTTTCTATGCCATGAAGTGGATGTGTTGATGAAAAAACCAAAGGAAACCCAACTATGGTTGAGCCAACGCGAACGTGAAATGTTGAAACTGATTGCCGAAGGATTGACAAACAGCGAAATAGCTGACCGAATTTTCTTAAGTCCCGAAACTATTAAAAGCTACCGAAAAAATCTGCTGTTGAAGTTGGACGCGAAGAACACGGCGGTACTGGTGCGGGTCGCCTTAGAAAAGAAATTGATCTGAAAAGATGGGAAATCAGTAACCTAACTATCCCCATCCTTAGTATTTAGCACCCTTTCAAATTCGAATTTCCGTCGGAAGCAGAAGGGAATTTACTTAAACTAAATAAGATTACCATTCGCATATCGCTTGACATAGGTTCAATATGTTTAGCGATAAAACCCTTTGTATTTTCGCCAAACTGTCCTATTATTTATGCCTTGGCTATTTCAAACATGACTTTCCGTTGAAATGTTAGCTTCGGAGTAAAAGCATACTGAAAGTAACATAAAAGTATGTAAAATGTATGCTTTACATACTATTCCATTACTTTAGCCTTGCTTTAAACATGCTTAAACCAGGATTCTGACCCAACATCAAACATATTTTGAAGGCTTATCCTAAAAACCACTTGGAGAAAATGGATAATAAATGTTAATCAAAATAACCAACTCATATTTTGATTAAAACTTTCTATAAGGTTAACAACGTTTCAAAAGTTAAACGGTTTTAGCAAGCTTTATTCTAATGCAATGTTACAATAAACAAAAGTTTAATAAAATCTTAATAGAATTTGTAGTTGTTTGTTGATATATTTTCATGTTGCCCAACATTTATAATCCCATTATAAACATATATTGTTCTTAATAGATTTTTTTGAATAATGTCAGTTCACTTCAATAAAATCTTTTTATATATTGGACCTCATAAATTACTTGAGTACCATTAATCTTTTAGATTCTTTAACTCACAATTATTTAACGTCCTAAATTATTTTATCTATGGGGTATCTTTATTCTCCAATTTTTGAGAGGAACTCTCAATTATCTTGGTGGAGACAAAACAGGCTCAATCAAACATGGAAAAATTTAGTTGTTCTAGCTGTTGCGGGAACAATCTCGTTTTCTAGTTTGGCTGCTGACCCAATGTCATCAAAATTGAACGCAGGTGCTAAAATCTCGGCATCAACACTTCAAAACACTATTTCAGGTACAGTTGTGGATGCTGGCACCAATCAACCGATTGCTGGTGCTACCGTTACGGTAAAAGGGAAGTCTACGGCAGCTAGTACTAATGACCAAGGTAGGTTTACCATTCAAGCGGCTGGTAACGAGACTTTGATCGTCCGTTTCTTAGGTTACAATGAACAGGAAGTAGCGGTTAACAACCGTTCTACTTTTACCGTTCGTTTATCATCTTCAGAAAAACAGATCGAAGAGGTAACCGTAGTTGCAACGGGTTACCAAACACTTGACCGTAAATTCTTTACTGGAGCATCTACAAAAGTAAGTGCAAAAGATGCAGAACGTGCCGGTGTACCGGATATTTCACGTATGCTAGAGGGCCAAGTAGCAGGTGTATCCGTGCAGAACGTGTCCGGAACATTCGGTGCTGCACCGAAAATCCGTGTTCGTGGTGCAACCTCCCTATCAGGAGATAACAAACCTTTATGGGTTATCGATGGTATCATCTTGGAAGACGTAGTAAATATTTCCAATGAGGCATTGTCAACCGGAGACATGAGCACCTTGTTAGGTTCATCCGTTGCAGGTTTGAACCCGGATGACATCGAGAGTTTCAACGTGTTGAGAGATGCGGCTGCAACAGCGATGTATGGTGCAAGAGCGATGAACGGTGTAATCGTAGTAAATACGAAAAAAGGTAGAAAAGGAGATGGTAAGCCATTGGTAAGTTACACAGGTAACTTTACGACCTACCAAAAACCTTCTTATGCCGATTTTGACATCATGTCTTCTTATGATCAGATGGCGGTAATGATCGAGTTGAAAAACAAAGGTTATTTCCAAATCCCTTCTGCTTCTCGTGGTGCTAACGGTGGAGTGTTCTACAAGATGTACAATATGTTGTACGATTATGATCCTAACACCGGAACATTCGCCTTGAAAAATGACGCACAGAGCCAGATCGACTTCCTTTCCCGCTATGCAAATGCAAATACAGATTGGTTCGATCTATTGTTCCAAAGTAAGATCATGCAAGAGCACTCCTTAAGTGTTTCTTCCGGAACGGAAAAATCACAGAACTATAGTTCGGTTTCCTTCTTGAACGACCCAGGTATGACGATCGGTAATAATGTTAAACGTTTCACGGGTAACTTTAGATCCAATTATAAATTCAGCGACAAATTGACTGGGGAATTGATCGGTAATGGTTCTATCCGTGACCAATCAGCACCGGGTTCTCAGAACGTGCAATCCGATCCAGTTTATGGTTCATACTACAGAGGTTATGACATCAACCCGTATAACTATGCGTTGAGTACTAGCCGTTTGATCACCCCATTTGATGAAAATGGCCGTCGTGAGTATTTCGTGCGTGATTATGCTCCTTTCAACATTTTAACGGAAATGGAGAACAATTATGCTAAACTTTCTATGATCGACTTTAAGGTCCAAGGTGGTTTGAAATATGAATTTATCAAAGATTTAACGTATTCGATCAATGGTGCCTTCCGTTATACTAAATCAGAAAGCGAACTATTCTTAAAAGAAGGTTCAAATTACGTGCAATCTTTCAAGGCCATGGATGATGCAACCATCGTAGGATCTAACGGAAGGTTGTATAAAGATCCTGATTTTCCTAATAATCCAGCAGTATCTGTTTTGCCAGATGGAGGATTTTACAATATTACAGGCGATAATATGAAGTTCTACTACTTCCGTCAGGATTTGGAGTATGATAAAGAATTCAATGAGGACCATAGCTTGAACGTGTTTGCTTCCATGGAGATGAAAACTACGGACAGACAAGCTAAGTTCTTCGACGGGGTAGGTTATCAATACGAAAATGGTGGATTGGTATCTCCTTACTATAAATATTTCAAAGAAGCCAGAGAAGAGGGTAAACCTTACTTCGGTATGGGATATAATGCAGACCGTTGGGTTGGTTATTCCATGAGAGCAGCTTATTCCTACAAAGAAAAGTACCGTTTCAATGCGACAGGTCGTTATGATGGATCCAACAAAATGGGTAAATCAAGAACAGCACGTTGGTTGCCAACATGGAACATTTCCGGAGCATGGGATATCGATCAAGAGACTTTTTGGCCAACAAACGATTATTTAAGTGCTTTCTCGGTTAGAGCTACTTACGGTTTGGTAGCATCAATGGGTAATGCGACTAACTCCTCAGCTGTATTCTATAATCAGATTGCGAGAAGAAGAGAAATTGTAGACCAAGAAGTATTGACTTATATCTCCAGTTTGGAAAACTCTGAATTGACCTGGGAAAAAATGAAAGAATTCAACTTAGGTTTTGATTTGGGTTTACTTTCCAATAAGATTGACTTAAATGTGGATCTATATCAAAGAAAGAATTACGATTTATTAGGTTCTGTTCAAACATCAGGAATTGATGGTCAATTTACCAAGATCGCAAACTACGCGGATATGGAATCAAAAGGTATCGAATTGACTATTGCAGGTAATCCTATCAGCAACGAAAACTTCAGATGGAGAACACGTTTTAATTTCGGATACAACACGAACAAAATCACCAATTTAGATATCAATCCGAATATCTGGAGAGCCGTTTCCAATACAGGCGGTGCAGTGGAAGGATATTCTCAGCGTAGTTTATTCTCTATCCAATTTGATGGATTGAATCCTACTTACGGCTTCCCTACATTCATCGGTACTGATGGTCTAAAAACATCTTACATCAGTTTACAGAGCCAAACATTGGATTATTTGAAATATGAAGGTCCGGTTGAACCTACGTTCACAGGAGGTTTCTACAACCAACTTAGTTATAAAGGCTTTAACCTAACTGGATTGTTCACATTCTCTGCTGGAAATAAATTGAGATTGAGACCAACTATTTATGCTTCATATAACGATATGTCTGTCATGACAAAAGATATGTTGAATAGATGGATCATGCCGGGTGATGAAAACTTCACCAGTATTCCTGCGTTGTTAGACCCAATTTCTAACACCAATATCACGAACTCTACAGGAGGACAGGTTAGTGCACAATATCCATACAATGCGTACAACTACAGTACAGAGCGTGTCGTGGATGGCGGTTACCTGAAGCTAAAACAAGTTACTTTAGGATACTCCATTCCTCAAAGATGGTTGAGTTCAACTAAACTAGCGAATGCAAGTTTGAATTTGGTAGGAAACAATTTATGGACCATCATTGCTGATGAGCGCTTAAGAGGCCAAGATCCAGAGTTCTATGCTTCTGGTGGTGTGGCATTGCCAACATTAAGACAATTCACATTATCATTAAAGGTTGGATTTTAATAGGGATTTTTATGAAAGTATTAAATAAAATAAATGTTATACTATTAGCTGGACTAGCTTTAACGGCGAGTTCATGTAATAAATATTTGGATGTTGAACCGGATAACCGCACGACCATTAACAGTGTGGATAAAGTAGCACAATTGGTTGCAACGGCATATCCAGGTTATGACTATCTATCATTTGCAGAGGCAGCATCTGATAATGCAGAAGACAAAGGACCAGGAGTAGGATCGTCGGTGGATACACGCGATAGGCCTTACGTTTGGGAAGATCAGATCGGATCGGGCACAAACACGCCTACAAACTATTGGAATGGTTGTTATGAAGCAATTGCTGCGGCCAACCAAGCTTTAGAATCCATCGAGGAAAATCAATTTGGTGACGAAGTTTTACAATACAAAGGTGAAGCCTTGATTGCAAGAGCTTATGCACATCATATGTTAGCTATTTTCTTTGCGAAATCCTATGAAATTGGCGGAACAAATGATTCCCCAGGTATTCCTTACGTAAAAGCTCCAGGAACCAAAGTTTTTGGGGATTTTACCCGTGGCACCGTAAAATCCACCTATGAGAACATCGTTTCTGATCTGGAAGAAGGCTTAAAATATGTTTCAGACCAGAACTATCAAGTTCCAAAATATCACTTTACCAAAGCTGCGGCACATGCATTTGCATCTAGGTTATACTTATTCTTAGGAGAATGGCAAAAAGCGGCCGATCATGCAAGTTTATCAACACCTTCAGGTGAATTCTCGGGTAATTTAAGACCGATAAACACCACATTTAAAAACATGACTTCAGGTGAATTCAACGCAGCCTTTACCAGATCCGATGTAAAATCGACCTTGTTATTAACGAATGCTTATTCGACTTGGACATATGTTTCCTCTCCGAGATATGGTTATGGTGCCAAATTAGCACGTATGTTTACTGACCCACATGTAACGGGAGGTGTATTGGATAATAAAGTACTTTCATACGGTGCTCCAAACTACACCACCTACAAATGGTTATATTATTTCTTCTATACAGGTCCTGGCATTGGTTATCCATACATTATGCAACCCTTATTAACCTTGGATGAAGCGATTATGAACCGTGCTGAAGCAAATGCTGAATTAGGTAAATATGATCTAGCCGTAGCGGATCTGAACACGTTCTATAGTACAAAAATCAGGAACTATACACCGAGCTTACATACCTTGACATTAGAAAAAATCCAGACTTTCTATGTGGAGACCGATCCGAAAAAGGCATTGGTCAAGGCAGTACTTAATGCTAAAAAAGCAGAGTTCTTGGAGGAAGGTTTACGTTGGATCGATGTTACCAGAAGAAAATTACCGGTAGTTCACAATGTGATCAGTCCTACAAAAGAAGAAACAGAGATTGAGTTGGGACCTGAAGATCCTAGACGTGTTTTCCAGATTCCTGAAGAGGCTAAAATCGCAGGAATCGAATTAAATCCTAGATAATACCATTATGAAAATAGTAAATAAAATTTTAATCGCATTATCAGTAGTATGTGTGTTAGGATCTTGTGCTAAAGAGGAAGTGAAGAATGTTGATTTCTCCCAGTATAACGATGATGATCCACAGACCAAAACTGAATTAGATAATTGGTTGAAAACAACCTTTTTGGATGAGTACAACATTGATGTGGTTTACCGTTATAATCGTTATTACCATGATGTAGACCGCAACGTAACTCCTCCACGTTTGGACGCAGTTAAACCAACCATGGAATCCGTATTGAATGGTTATTTATTGCCATATAGAAAAGTGGGTGGCGTTGATTTCATCAAAAAAATGTCGCCTAAGGAATGGATTCTTTTCGGATCAAATTCCTATGCATCTGACGGCTCAGTATATGCTGGGACAGCTTCGGCTGGCCGCAGGGTGAACTTATATGGCATCAACAATTACAGTGCCTATGGTGCATTATTGGTTATCCACCACGAATTTGTCCACATTTTGAATCAATTGGTAAATATTCCAACAGATTTTGAATCGATATCTAAAGCAGACTATAAAGCGACTTGGTCAACAACTCCTGCTGATACGGCAAGAAAATATGGCTTCGTGACTTCGTATGCAAGTGGATCTTACACCGAGGATTATGCAGAAACTGCTGCACATTTATTGGTAAAAGGTCAAGCTTGGTACGATCGGTATGCGAATAGTTCTTCAGATGCAGGTAAAAGCAAATTGAAGCAAAAGGAAGCCAATGTTGCGAACTACTATACTTCCAATCTTAAGGTAAATTTTAGAGAGCTTCAAAAAGAAATTCAGAATTACTTGAAGAGCACTGTATATCCAAATGATCTTAAATTCCCTCAATACTTAGCAAGTACCTATAAAACGGTGACCATCAATCCTGGGAATGCTATTTATTCTAAATATGGTAAGCCCGCTGAGTTTCAAGCGGCTTATGATAAAATGAAAGCGGCGGTCCTAGCTTATAGTTCTACAGCAAAATATAATTTGGACTATGTTCAAGTTCGTTTTGAAGCAGATAATAAGGCTACAATCAGATGTGCTTTTACAGCAGCAGCAGGTGGAACACAATATTTGGCTGACTATTCATTTACATATGCCTATAATACTACTTCTGGTGACCTGACCTTTACGAAGGTTGAACAAGCAGGTACAACTGGGAATTATGCTAATGCCGCTTTATTTTCTGCCGGTTTTGCAAATAGCCTTCAGCCATATTTTACTGGAAAAACCTTTACAGCAGATTGGTTGAAAGCAGATGTAGAGGGTGCAGATTATAATTCCTTGGCAGGTTTTTATGAGAAGAACAATACTACAAATTATTGGTATGGCGTATTAGGACTATAATGATGATGAACTTAAAAAATATTTTATTTGGAGCGATGCTGTTGGTTGCGGCATCCTCCTGTCAAAAACAGGAAGAGGATTTAGTCTTTGGCGAATCACCAGATGTACGCATGAAAGCTAAAATCGATTCTATAAACAATGCCCTGACCACTGCGCCAAATGGCTGGAAAGCAACGGTTGGAACAGGTTTAAAGGGGGGATATGGGTTTTACATGGACTTTGACGATCAACAGGTGGTTAAAATGGTTGCCGACCTGACCGATGCCTCAGCAACAAAAATTGAAGGATCTAATTATCGTGTTAAACAGGATAATGGAGCTACATTGATTTTTGACACTTACAATTATATTTCCATGTTGAATGATCCTAATCCATCTGTTTACAATGGAACAATCCGAGAAGGACTTAGGAGTGACCTGGAATATAGGTTCTTACGTTCAAATGCAGATTCTATCATTTTTGTTGGAAAAAGATACAGCCAACAATTGGTATTAGCCAAAGCTACAGCTGCTGAAAAAGATGCTTATAATACTGGAGCCTATAAGACCAGCATTGATAAGACCAAAGCTATCTTCCAATCCTTCAAAAACCCATATATCGAGGTTAATATCGGAGGTGTTGCCACAAAGTTAGCTCTGTCCATATTTTCTGGCACAAAAACCCTTGATATCGGATCTGTTCTACCGGATAATAAAACCGTTTTGAATACGTTTAAGTTTGCTTTCAATCTAAAAGGTTTTGATATTTTAGCAGGCGGAAATCATAGGGATCTGGTTTTTACTAAAGGCGAAGTGGAAGGGAATAGCATATTTATCCATGATATTGCGGGAAATAAATACGAGATCAAAAATAGCGCTAACCCAATTCTTCCTATTGAGGTGATGTTTTCTTTTGATGGAGCATTCAATGCAATAACGGTTGCTGGAACTAAGCAGCCCGAAGGTGTTTCTTCAAGTTTTAACTCAATCTGGACAGCCCTAGTTAATTTCCATGCAGCAAATGGTATGGTGACCCACTCTGTGAACTTTAGGTTATCGACATCGAAAGTTGCTGTATTGGATGTCCGTTTCCAAAGCGGTAGTACCGTATACCTAGCAAGCGCGGAATATAATTACACCTTGACAGATGGTGTATTAAAACTAACTGCTCCAATTGCAACAAACGGTAACTGGAACAATGGCTGGGTATCAACAGCTGTTCGAAATTACTTCAGTGGTGGTGAATTCAAACTAACCTATATCTCAGGATCGGATCCTAACGCCGGTACTTTAGGAGGTTTGATTAAAGTCTCTGACCCAGCAGCCATATTCTATGGTAAACTATCGAAACTATAAAAATTTATATAGAATCTAATAGATTAAGGGGGGATTTATATCAAATCCCCCTTTTTATTTTTCTAACCGGTACAAATGAATAAGCATTAAAAAAGTCTAATTGAATTCATTAGACTTTTTTATGCTTGAAGAAAACTATCTTACCAACCAATGGGTGGTGGAGCATCCGTATCTTCACCTCCACCAACTTCTCCAGGAGCAGACATTTCTTCTGTTTCCTCTTCGCTATCGTCCTTAGGAAATTCCCTCAACAACACCGTTTTATTGGTGGTGACTATGGTTTCATTATTGTTATTGACAAATGTATTGATGAAACCTAATTGTAAACTACGAGAACCTAAACCGTAAAACTTATAATTATAAGTTGTTGTACTTCCGTCGGGAAGAGTAACGGTCATATTATCTCCAGTGATTACGAATGGATATGTTATGGTCGATACCGTATTCTTATTTGAATCCTTATCTCTATCATAGGTAGTGATCACAAAAGAATTGCCTGAAAAGGTTATGGTTTTATAATATTTATTATAAACATCGGACCTTTTATACATTTTATAATACCTTGATACCAATTCATCACGCTTAGTAGACTCCTCTAGTATTGCCCTGATGTACCATTCCCCATCCATCGTGACAATATCTTGTTCCTTCTGGCAGGAAGAAAAAGCAATTGATGCTGAAGCCAGTAAAGTAATAAAGACTTTTTTCATATATAAATAATTGATTCTAAAACAAATATAGGAATTTTTTCTCGTTTGATTTAGGTGTGATTCAAAACGTAAGGGAAGATTATTTACCCCAAACTAATTATAAGATGAATCCCTTAAGATAATCTCAGGTTTTAATATAATCTGTTCGGATGAAAATTCTGGGTTATATTTATGGATGACCCGTTTCATCAATTCTTCCACGGCAGTTCTTCCCATTTCAATGGCTGGTTGTACTATACAAGATAAAGGAGGGTTCAAGGACTCCGCAAATAACAGATTGGCAAAGCCAATCACACTCACATCCTGCGGCACTTTTATACCCAATTGATGTAAAACTCCTAAGCTATTTACAGTCAATGTATCTGTTATTCCTAACAATCCAATCGGTTGATCAAACTCCTTTAGTTTTCGATCCAACATCAACTTGAGGTTGTTCATCAATTCATCAGATTCCTGACCATGATTGATCTGTATGATATGTTCAGGATAGAAAGGGATCTTAAATTCTTGTAAGGCTTTTTTATAGCCCAAGATTCGCGTGCTGTTCACTCCTAGATTTTTACCTGCAAGGACCAGAATATCCTTTTTCCCTTTCTCTAATAAATGTCTTGTGGCTTGATATGCACCAAATTCACTATCCACACCAATCTTTGGGGCATCCAGTTCAAAGTCTATACGATCCACCAGAACCAGAGGCACTTGTTGATTCAGCTGTTATAAATAAGAGACACTGCTATTTGCGCTTGGTGCAATGATAATTCCGTCGATATTCTGTTGGATCAATGCTTGGAGGCATTCCTTCTCAATCTTTTTATTTTCGCGGCTCTGCATGAAAATCAGATTCACATTATGTTCAAGGGCGGTTTGTTGGGCGCCTTCTAGGATCTGTGATTGGAAAGCACTGGATATGTAGGGAATGATCAACCCAATGGAATTACTTTTTCCAGCTTTAAGCCCTTTTGCTGCCAAATTTGGTTTATAATCAAATTTTTTGACTGCTTGCCGAACACGCTCCTTGGTTTCATCACTGATTTCATAGCTATCATTTAAGGCCCGAGATACCGTAGAAACGGACAATTCCAAGTATTCTGCTTAAGCCTTAAGTGTCATTTTACTCATAGATCCTTCCTCCACCCTATTGTTTTCAGGAACAAGATAACCAATTTACGTTGTACAATTAGCAAATAAATTCCTGGAACAATTCCTTTCTCCACAGTATCTCCATTAGAGAGGAACATCTTAAGGGATTAAGCTAAAAAAAAGACTTTTTTGCCCCCCCAAAAGGGTTATTTAAGAATAAAATAATATCCAGAATTTCCCCAAAAAAAAACAATAAGGTTATATTTGGGGAATATTCTGTAATAAATCAGGTTCAAAAGCGTTGTAATAGATGGATTTCTGAGCATGTATTTGTTTATGGAATGCTAAAAAAACTTATATCTACAAACACTTAAAAAAGATCAATCAAAATTGACATTATGAGTAAGAAAAAAGACAATTCAAGATGGTTGCATGTTGCCATTTCTTGGGGAGCGAGTATTGTAATTATTGGTGTAATGTTCAAGATCCTTCATATCGGTGGATCATTGGCGAATTACATCATCGGTATCGGCCTAACGGTTGAGGCCTTATTATTCTTTTTAATGGGTTTCAACCCACCTCCAGCAGAACCAGATTGGGCTAAGGTTTATCCAGAATTGGATGACAACTTCCAAGGTGAATTGCCAAACAGATCCGTTCAGGTTGTTAACCAACAATCAGGACCGTCTGCTACTGCAGCATTGGACAAAATGTTCTCGGACGCACAGATCGAACCTGCAACAATCGAAAACCTGGGCAGGGGATTGCGTGATTTTGGCGAAAAAGTTTCCGCTATCAACCGTATTTCTGATGTGTCTTTGGCAACTGATGAATTTGCACAGAAATTACGCCTAGCTACTTCCAAATTTGATGGTCTAAGCGTTGCTTTTGAAAAAGCATCGGCTAATTTGGTGGCCTTGTCCAATACCAATTCTGATACCAGCAATTATCAAGAACAGGTAACTCAATTAACCAGTAACCTGCGTCAATTGAACAGTATGTATGAAAAAGAACTGCGCGAATCGTCTTCGCACTTGCAGTCCATGAATAGTTTCTATGAGAATTTAAGCTTTACGATGAAAAACTTCAACGAGTCTATTGATGATTCCAAAGCATTCAAAGATGAAGTGAACAAGTTGGCGAAAAACCTGAATGCATTAAATGCTATCTATGGCAATATGTTGACAGCCATGAACCAACCAAGAGTATAATTCATCCACGTAAAACTTAAAACCTACAAAATGGCATTAGGAAGAGAGACGCCAAGGCAGCGGATGATCAATATCTTGTATTTGGTCTTGCTAGCCTTGCTTGCATTAAATGTACCGGATTCCATATTGGATGCATTCAAGAACATCAACAACAGTTTAGAAACATCCAAATCGAATGTTAACAATTCGGTTCAGCAATTATTCACCGCTTTTGAAAGCACCAAATTAAAAGATGAGCCTGGACGTGCAAAGCCAATCTATGATAAGGCAAAAAGCGCATCGGCCATCATCAACGATCTTAATCAGTACATCAACAGTATTAAAGAAGAATTCGTCAATCAAGGCGGAGGATATGACGAGAATACAGGAGATCTGAAAATGCGCGAGAATGAAGATATCGCTGTAAATATGATGATCAACCAAAAGAAGGGTACAGAACTAAAGGATAAAATAAACCAAACAAGAGCAAAACTTTTGGCTCTATTGACACCAGAAGAACAGAAATCTGTTTCGTTTTCCTTGGAGGCGAATGACCCAGAAAAACCGGTGAACGGAAAACGCAAATGGGAGGAAATCAATTTTGGAAGCGGAACGCCTTTGACAGCTGCGATGACCATCTTGACAAAGATTCAAACAGATGCTCAAAATGCAGAATCAGATATGGTAAAACTGATCTTGGGCAAAATGGACCAAGCGGTAGTGAACTTGGATAAGTTTGCAGCGGTTGCTGTTGCTCCTACCTCCTATCTTGTACAAGGCCAACCCTACACAGCAGAAGTATTCTTGACGGCATCCGATTCCAAATCACAGCCGAGCATTAGTGTCAATGGCGCTAATCTGGACGTGCAAGATGGAAAAGGTATCTATCGAGTAAACACCAGCCAAGAAGGGATCTTTACCTGGTCAGGTATCATCAAAGTGAAGCAAACCGATGGCTCGATCAAGGAATACCGTACGCCAGCTCAGACTTACCAAGTATCGAGACCTTCGGCAGTAGTATCTCCGGATAAGATGAACGTATTGTATATCGGTGTAAATAACCCTATTTCGGTTTCGGCACCAGGAACACCAACCAATAAAATCAAGGTGAGCATGAGTGGTGGAAGCCTTTCAGGAAGCGGCGGAAAGTATAATGTCCGTGTAAGTTCTCCTGGAACAGCGAAGATCACGGTATCGGCAGAGGTAGCTCCGGGCAAGAATCAGATATTAAGTTCTACGGATTTCCGTGTGAAACGTATCCCTGATCCTATCGCGCAGTTTGCCGGTAAAACTGGAGGATCCATGCCAACCGTATCGATCAAGGCACAGAATGCTATTTTTGCTAAATTGGATAACTTTGATTTTGACGCATCCTTCAAGGTGACCAAATTCTCCTTGATCATTGCGAAACCAAGGGCTGATGCGATTGTATTGTCCACCTCTGGAAACCAATTGAGTTCTTCCATGCGCTCGGCCATCAATGGTATTGGACCAGGAACAAGGGTTATCTTCGATAATATTATCGCAGTAGGACCTGATGGAACTCCAAGACAATTGAATGCAGTTGCATTGACTGCTAATTAATAGCAAATAAAACACATAAAAAAACGCCAACCATAATTGAATGGTTGGCGTTTTTTTATGTGTATTTTTTTAATAGGTTCCTTCCTGTAATTGTTGTTGTTGCTCCTGAAGTTGTTGTTGCTGTTGTTGCAATTGCTGTTCTCTCTGTTCTCTTCTTAAACGCTGTTGCTGTTCTTCCTGCTGCAATTGTTCCTTCAGACGTTTCTCTTCCTCCTCCAGTTTAAGATCCTGCTCATGCCCTTCTAAATTCTCTGCCTTCACCCCTTTTGGATTCTTCCAAAGTTTCTTTTTATAGGCTTCCAATTTATCCTCGATGGCTTGTGAACCATCCATCATGGTACTATCTGCACTAGCCAATTCAGCCTGTTGCAACATACCTGGTGAAGATTCGCGGATGATCTTACTTGCAAATTTACGCTGAACAAACAAGTCATCCATCGTCATATCATACAGCCCCTTATCTGGATCGGAAACATCGACTTTTACCAAGGCGTAACGTAACTGTGGGAAATACAACCAGAATGCTGGAGTGGAACCTACAGAAGTCGCTAATTCAGCTGAGGTGGTGATATCCATCAGTGGCGCGACGCCAATAATACGGGTTTCCAATCTTCCTCTCTGTTTATCAAAGAAGATATCCTCTTTGATACGGAATTTGGTCACGCGCTCAGGATTGAATTCATTCAGGGTCATCCTGGAATCGATCTGATTACCTTCATCATCAAAAATCGGAACGAGAACACTATCGGCAAATCTTGCCATACCTTCTCTGGCAGAAAGCTTTCCTTTGAAAGAATCATCCTCAGGACTATATGGTGTTAATTTACCTTGCTCAATAGATTTCATGATCACTTCCATTAAGGAATTGCCTGGAACCGCATATATAAAATTACGATCATCTTTCAGATCTATATCACGCCATACGCGTTTGTAAAAACGGATATTCTTTACATTCACTTCCGGAAAAGCAAAAGGAACTGCATCTTCCAGGTTATTCACTTGGAAGAACCCATCCGTAGTCGGGATGGTATCCATTAGTGGTTCTCCCTGAACGACCGCTTGGGTCTGGATAGTCTGCAATGCCGTACTATCAGGTATGGTATCAATCGTCTGGGCGATCAATGGGCTAACTCCCATTGTAACTGCCACTAACATAAGCCATTTTTTCATCTTACAAATCATTTTAATCATCAACAGGCCTTATTAATATTTTCTGGTCTTACTTTGCGAGGTAGGCATTTCAAATGCCGACATCACACAACGGAAACCAATATAGGAATGTGGTTCGTAATCCACGGAATAGTTACGGGTTTCGCTGTTCAGCTGTTCACCGTTATCTTTCCATGATCCGCCACGAACTACTTTACGTTTAAGGGCATCTGCATCTTCCTCATCTGCATCATATAACAATACCGGGTTCAGGTCATTCACAAAAGCTACAGCCGACGGACTGAAAGCATCCAATGTCCATTCTGAAACATTACCTGCCATATTATAAATGCCAAAAGCATTCGGTTGGTAGGATTTTACCGGCAATGTAAAGGTTGCTCCATCTCGTGAATAAGTACCCTCGCCTTGCTTGTAGTTGACTGCCAATTTCTCTTTTCCATTATCACCATCAATGGTCATTCTTTTACCCACAATAGTATCTCTAGGATCGATCTTACCTTCAGCAGCATATTGCCATTGTGCTTCGGTAGGCAAACTGAATGTCAATTGATAACCGCTCAGATACGAATTCTTCATCACATTGGCCATCATTTCCTTTCCTCTCCAATCGGTAAAGGCACGGGCTTGGCGCCAAGTAACCCCGATTACCGGATAGTAATCAAATGATTGGTGCGTGAAGTAATTCGCATCTAAAGAAGTTAGTTGCGCATTCGGGAAATCTTTTGACCAGATATCCTCGGCAGGCATTACCGAGACTGTTTCTGTAACATATTCCTTTTTAAGATTTCCTTTGGTTTTCAGGTAAGAAAAACGGTATTGTACGATTTCTGGATTCAGAGCTCTATTAGAACCTTTCAATTCCAACATGGGTGCCAACTTCTCTGCAATAACGGGATCCTTACTTTTCCAAAGTGGAGAAATACGTTTCACCTTTTTCCAATCGATACGTTTGCTTGTACCATCCTCACTAGCGATATCCAAAAAGTATTGATCATCCTGTAAATAATCGGTAACAGCGATGGAATCGGCTACCCAATTCACGAACTCACGGTATTGTTTGTTGGTTACCTCCGTTTCATCAATAAAGAATGCACTAAGACTCACATTCTTACCAACATTTCCGCTATCTAATGACCCTTTGAACAGAATAGTACCAGATGGAACATACACCATACCCGGAGGCGCTGGTAGTTTCCCTCCCTTAAAGGCAGATACCTTCGGTGCATTGTATAGGTTTCCAGATGAAGAACATCCGACGACACCTAACAGTATAGCCAAACAAAATGTGCTATAAAGCTGACTTAGGAACAGTCTTTTCATATTATCTATTTATTGTTGTTGTTTTGTTATTTATATATCTGATCAGCAAATTATCTTATTATTTTCTGTGGAATAGCGCGTATTTCAGTCCTAGGGATATGTAAGAATATTGATCGTTCTTTTTATTAACAACAGCATCTAAGTTATCCTTCGTCGTGATGGTATGTTGGTAATTGATGTTTACCGCCCACTGTGGTCCATATAGGGTTCTTCCAATAGGAATATCGATTCCGACATTTACCGGAACAACAAAATGAAATCCGGTAAGATCATCGGAGATATGACCTCCTTGAGAAATAACTCCAGCTTCATATTCTGGAGTGATGCTGGCTTTAATATTATTTTTCATGAATCCTGCTCCGGCCCCTACGTATACATTGGCTAAAATTTTATTAAATGTACTGGCTTGAAGGTTATAATAGCTGTAATTGTCAGACAGATTCATGAATTGACCAGCTCTTACTTTAGCATTTGCATTAAATGCCCAATAATCATTTTTGAATTCACTTAAATATCCATGACCCTTTAGTGCTCCTCTTTCAGCATGTACACCAACCGATACAAAAGGGGTAATCAACCCATCAACATCTATATGACCTGCAAATTGTGCTTCTACGTTTGCTAAATCAGTTAGGTTGATGGTAGGACCTCCGCCAATTCCCACGCTGATTGGGCGAGTAAATTGTGCTTGAGCGGATTTAAAGCTACATGCAGCTAGGACAAGTAACGAAAAAATGGTTTTTTTCATATTTCGGAATTATTTATTAGTAAAAAACTTACTTTATTAAAAGAGACGCAATTTACACCCATTTATTGTAAGTTCTATAAATAAGGGATACAATTTTATACAGTTAAAAAAATTATCGCCAATTCTTGCAACAAGAATCTTACCAAAAAAGATTATTGTAATGGTTATTAAATAATAGTTAAAAAGTATTTAATCTTTTTGTAAAAAATTAACAATTAATAGTTGGCTACAACAGTATTGGTCTAGGTATTTGGGTTTAAAAAAGGATTAATACTTATTTTTTGAAGTTAAATTTATAATTCATTAAAAATACATATTTTTAGCCTAAACGAATATTATCCTATCATATGCCATTTAAAGCGAATTATCAAGACATCCCTGCAGAACGCTATCAATACCTACGCATAAAATGTGGTCTTTCCAAAAAATCTGATGAAGCCGTTGCCATCGGCCTTAAAAATTCCCTATGTAGTGTGGCCATCATCCATACCGGTCAATCCAATGAAATCATTGGAATGGGTAGAATAGTAGGTGATGCTGGATGCCATTGTTTAGTAGTGGATATATGCGTCCTCCCAGATTATCAGGGAAAAGGGTTGGGGAAATTGATTATGCAAAAGCTCGATGAATTCATTGTTGTGCATCTTCCTCCTTCTTGTTATGTTTCCTTAATTGCTGATGGCAAATCCCATGAACTTGATTCCAACGAAAATTTTAAAACAGCAATTCCTAAAAAGCCAAAAATACCTAGTTCTACCAGAACAATTGAAAAGAGCGGAGGAAATGGAGGCAAAACTTGCCGACACAAAAACTGGTGTTCCTGCAGTTAGCTTTAGTTATCCTGATGTGAATGGCAAAACTGTTTCCTTAAAGGATCTTAAAGGAAAGGTTGTATTGGTAGACCTTTGGGCAACTTGGTGTGGACCTTGTCGTGCAGAAGAACCATATTGGGAGAAATTGAATGAAGAATATGCAGGAAAACCTATAGCTTTTGTAGGTATTTCTGTTGATTCGGATAAAGATAAATGGCTTACCTATATGAAAGAAAAGAACGCGAAAGGTTTACAGCTCCATTCGGGTGTAGACAACGTATTATCTAAAGCCTATAAAGTAGATGGAATCCCTCGTTACATCCTTATCGATAAAGCTGGGAACTTGATCACTGCAGATAGTCCTCGTCCTTCAGATCCTAAACTTAAGGAACTATTGGAAGTTTGGATAAAAAAATAAGTTTGTTGTTTGTTACATAATAGCTGTGGAGGTGCTTTAGGGTGCCTCCTTTTTTATTATCTTTATACAAAACAACATCCTATGAACCAAAGAGAAGAAATTGTCAGGAATTATATACAAGCATACAATAATTTTGACGTAGAAGGCATGGTACAGCATTTTTCAGAAGATGTCGTATTTGAAAATATCCAAAATGGTGTAACCACAGATTCCCTGGAAGGAATAGAAGCGTTCAAAGAACAGGCAGAATCCGCTAAATCATTTTTTGAAGACCGGGAACAGGTCATATCAGAATTGCATGAATCCTCTAACCTGATTGAAGTCCGCATCCAATATACCGCAAGCCTAGCCATGGATATCTCCGATACCATGAAACAAGGCGATAAGATTGAATTAGCTGGAAAGTCCTATTTCTATTTTAATGATCAGAATCAAGTGGTAAAATTACAAGACCTTAGTTGATTTTAAGATCTTGTAATTACAAATGCAGCTTTTGATTAATGTAGCATTTAATTAGAAAGCATCCACCACTGCATTCACAAATTCGATTTCATCATCAGAAAGGTTGATGTTCATGCTCTTCGCATTTTCAACGGCTTGCTGCGCATTTCTTGCGCCGGCTAAGGCGATGGTTATTCCGGGACGTTCTACTGTCCATCGTAGTACCAATTGACCCAAAGTTACTCCTTTATCATCTGCCAAAGGTTTGATCCTTTCCAAAAGGATATTGGTCCTATCGATGAAATCTGGTTGGAAGTGCGGCAGATTAGCCCGATGATCCCCTTCTTTAAAGCTATATCCCGGATGAATCTTTCCAGTCAAAAGACCACGCTCTAAAGGGCTATAAGCCAATACAGCTTTATTATGTTTGATACAGTAAGGAATGGTTTCTTCTTCCACTCCCCGGTTAACCATACTAAAAGGAATCTGGTTGGAGACTAGGTTAAGGGTTTTACCGGCTTTCTCCATCAATTTCGCATCATAATTACATACCCCAGCATATCGCACTTTCCCTTGTTCGATCAGTCTTCCTACTGCCTCAAAAGTCTCGTCCAAGGGCGTGGTAGAATCCGGCCAATGGATCTGGTAAAGATCGATATAGTCCGTTCCTAAGCGTTTTAAACTCTGTTCACACTCATAGATCACACTATCTTTTCCAGCAAACTTGTAGATCTCTATCGCTTCATCCTTATTGTTCTTGCTATGGAAGGCAAAATCCCCTTCCTTTAAATCCCAACGCATCCCAAATTTGGTCAATAATTGCACCTCATCTCTCCTAAAGTCCTTAATGGCCTCTCCAACAATCTCTTCACTAGTGCCTTGACCATAAATTGGAGCGGTATCAATAGAGGTAACCCCCAGGTGGTAGGCTGCACGGATGGCTTCAATAGCATCATTTCTGTCCGTACTTCCCCACATCCATCCTCCTGCTGCCCAAGCACCAAAGGTAATCACCGATACACTTAAATCACTGTTCTCTAATAACCTATATTCCATCATATTAAATTTTAAAGCCTATAACTAATCAACGTTTAAAATAGAGGATCCCGTATCCAAATCCTGCAAAAAATCATTTTTTAGCACTATAAATCTCATCCAACAATTCATAGAGCTCTGGATGGTCTGCCTGCAACATTTTAGGTTTTTGAAAGAAATATTCAGAAACCACGGCTAAGAATTCACTGGGATTAGTAGCTGCATAATCACTGATATCTGATTTATTCCTTCGGATTTCAGAGATCGTTTGTTCCATTTCTTCCATCCAAGGATGGATCAACTCTTTAGGAATCAAATATTCAGGTACGCCATCCACCTCACCATCCGCTTTATCAATTAAATGTACAAATTCATGGATGGCCGTATTACTTTCAGAATTCTTGGAAAATCCAGATAGCAATGCTGGTAAGGAAAGAATCATCTTTCTGTGCATTACACCATCACCGACCATTCCGAGAATGTTTCGCTTAGCTTCCTCTGTATTGTACTTTTCATTAAAAGTTCCTGGATAGATCAATACTTCATCCAGGTTTTCATAAGACCAGGTTTCAAAATGGAACAAAGGGATAGTAGCACTTGCCGCCACCAATACCCGATGTTCATCGGTAATAACCGACCCTTTCTCTGCTGATATCTTCGTGGTAAGCAAAAAATATACCACCCGTTTCAAGAATACATCCTGTTGGGCAGGTTTTAAATTCTTAAAAAACGCCACCTTATTCAGCAATACTTCACGGATAGATCCTTCTTCAGGAATAATAGGTGTTACAATCCGTTTGTTGCCCACATTTTTCCAAACAAAATAAATCAATACCGCACCAATCACAAAGACTAAGATCAGCATCAAAACCTCCTGTCCGTCCATCCTATTTAAACTTAAGTCCAACCAATTCCTGAATTACCATACGAATATACTTGATTTCCATTGTCCATAAAACACAAAGAGCCGCCAAAAGGCAGCTCTTTGTTAAATATATTTTTGAAAGGAGATGATCTTACATCATTCCACCCATACCGCCACCCATTGGAGGACCACCAGCACCTACTGGGTTCTCTTCTGGTTCGTCAGCCAATACACATTCCGTAGTCAATAACATCGAAGCAACAGAAGCTGCGTTTTCTAAAGCAACACGAGAAACTTTAGTAGGATCGATTACACCTGCTGCGATCAAGTTCTCAAACTTGTCAGTACGCGCATTGTATCCGAAATCTGCAGTTCCTTCTTTTACCTTTTGAACGATCACCGCACCTTCGATACCAGCATTCGCACAGATTTGGCGTAATGGCTCTTCGATAGCACGTTTGATGATGTCAATACCGATGTTCTCATCCTCGTTATCACCTCTAAGATCTGTCAAAGCCTCTGTAGCACGGATGAAAGCAACACCACCTCCTGCAACGATACCTTCTTCAACTGCTGCACGAGTAGCATGTAAAGCATCATCAACGCGGTCCTTCTTCTCTTTCATCTCTACCTCTGTAGTTGCACCTACATAAAGTACCGCAACACCACCAGATAATTTAGCTAAACGCTCTTGAAGTTTCTCACGATCGTAATCAGAAGTAGTAGTTTCAATGTTAGCACGGATTTGAGCAACACGACCTTTGATATCTTCTGCATTACCTGAACCATTGATAATCGTAGTATTGTCTTTATCAACAACTACTTTCTCTGCTTGTCCTAAGTAAGATAGTTCTGCATTCTCTAATTTGAAACCTCTTTCTTCAGAGATCACAGTACCACCCGTAAGGATAGCGATATCCTCTAACATCGCTTTACGACGGTCACCAAATCCTGGAGCTTTAACAGCGGCCACTTTCAGTGATCCACGGATTTTGTTAACTACCAACGTAGCTAAAGCTTCTCCGTCCAGATCCTCAGCGATGATCAACAATGGTTTACCAGTCTGAACTTGTTTTTCCAATACTGGCAACAATTCTTTCATGTTGCTGATTTTCTTGTCGTAGATTAGGATATAAGGGTTATCCAACTCTGCTTCCATTTTATCAGAGTTCGTAACGAAATATGGAGAAAGGTAACCACGGTCGAATTGCATACCTTCTACCGTTCTTACTTCAGTTTCAGTACCTTTTGCTTCTTCAACAGTAATTACACCGTCGTTTCCTACTTTTTCCATAGCTTCAGCGATCAATGAACCGATTACTTCGTCATTGTTTGCAGAGATAGAAGCTACTTGTTTGATTTTATTGTTGTCGGCACCAACTACTTGAGATTGCGATTTCAAGTTAGCTACGACTGCAGAAACAGCCTTATCGATACCACGTTTCAAATCCATTGGGTTAGCACCTGCTGCTACAGATTTAATACCTGGCGCAACGATAGCCTGTGCCAATACAGTTGCTGTAGTGGTACCATCACCTGCTTGATCAGCAGTTTTTGAAGCTACTTCTTTAACCATTTGAGCACCCATGTTTTCCAATGGATCTTTCAAATCGATTTCTTTCGCAACAGAAACACCATCTTTTGTAATTGCTGGTGAACCAAATTTCTTCTCAATAATTACATTACGACCTTTAGGACCTAATGTTACTTTTACGGCATTCGCCAATGTATCAACACCCTTTTTCAGGGAATCACGCGCTTCTACGTTATATTTTACTTGTTTTGCCATTTCTATTTGACTATTATTTTTAAAGATTTAAGTAGATTGATTTACAGAACTGCGTAAATGTCTGCTTCACGCATAATTAAATATTCTTTCCCTTCGTAAGTAATTTCAGTACCCGCATATTTACCGTACAATACTTTATCACCTACTTGTACCGTCAAAGGCTCTTCTGGTTTACCTGAACCTACTGCTACGATTGTTCCTTGAGATGGTTTTTCTTTCGCAGTATCAGGGATATAGATTCCAGACGCTGTCTTTTCTTCCGCTGGAGCAGGTTCTACTACCACTCTGTCTCCAATAGGTTTAATACTTAATGCCATAATTGTATATCAGTTTTTTATGTTTAAATGTATAATCATTGTTAGGGCATCACGAACTATGCCAATCCAAATTACTAATTCTTTTGTGTCAAAATAACATTTTTAAACCATTTTGTTGACAGTTTAAGTAAAATAATGGTGTCAGGATGTCACTAATTGGAAAGGATAAAAAGCATAAAAAAATCCCTGTCTAAGCTAGACAGGGATCATATTTCTTATTCGAAGGATAACCTTATTTTGTAGAGTCAGCAGCTGCTGGCGTCTGTGTTGTTGGAACAGTTGCCGGTGGAGTTGCTGTAGGGTTCAAGTTCAACGATGGTGTTTGAACCGGTGCTTCGATCTGATCGCCTAGACCATTACCTGAACCAGCTGATGGGCCCAAAATATTGATCGCCACACAGAAAACCATTAAAGCAATGATCAACACCCAAGTACCTTTTTCCAAGATATCACCTGTACGTTGTACACCGATTAAATTTGCTCCCCCAGAGAATCCTGATGATAAACCGCCACCTTTAGGGTTTTGGATTAACACAAATAATGCTAACAATAAACTCGCTAGAATAATTAGGATAATAAATAAAATGTCCATTTTTATATTTCTTTTATAACTTTTGTTCTAATTCTTTAATTCGGGCCGCAAAGTACGATTTTTTTTCTGGATTCTCTGAAATTAATTTTCTAAATACCGAAATCGCTTTTTCATACATTCCCTGCGATTCATAGATATTCGCCAGTGTCTCTGTAACGACTGAAAGTTGATCCTCTGAACTTCTACGAGCCTTATTTTCGGTATTGATACTTTCTGCTCTGGGAGGTTGGATCTGAGGTTCTTCACGGATAAATTTCTCGATCACCTCATCGGTAGACTCATTCGAACGGAATTCGATCGTCTCCTTTTTATAAGGCTCGCTCAATTTATCCTCGGGATTCTGTAAGTGAAAAATGTTCTCCCGTATCTGCTGATCTAGGATCGCCTCGTCCAATTTCTTAGGATCAAACTGCCCCTTCTGGGACTTGGGTAATACTGGAGATACAAATGGCTGATAGGTTTCTGCATGCTCCAATCGAGTTTTGTACAACCACCAACGGAAGCTATAAGGCATCAGCTCATCATTATATAAACTGACATCCTCCTCCCTATGCGTGCCTTCCAGTTTCTCTACAGCAACTTCAACATCTTCCTCATCCTCATCCAATGGAACATCTTCCTCTTCATCTACTTCTGGAAATGCAGATTCTATATTATATGCTGCGGGAGGATCAAAAAAATTTTCTTCAACTTCTGCCTCTACCTCCTTATCCAAAACTTCTTCTTCCAAAAATCCCTCACCCAGAACTTCTTCTTCCAATACCACTTCTTCCTGCTCATCCTCGGATGTATACTCTTCGAAAGCGATATAATCATCCGATACCGCTTCCAATTCTGGAATCTGTGCTACAGGTTTCTGCAGATAATCCCTTAGCCAAAAGGAATTATACGCATACATTAATGTTTTCTGTTTATCTACAGGTAAATTCTCCAGATTTTTCTTACGCTCCTGCGCAAAAATTATAGGCTGGGAAAATGGATATTTCGAAAGTAACTGTTGAAAATCAACCTCACTCACTTCCAAGGGATTCTCCAGGGCCTTTCTAAATACTTGTCGTAGATCCATAGGTTGATATATTTGACTACCAGTTATTAAATGCTTTATTAAAGATATCCTCGGTAAGTGCTTTTACAATCTCCGCGTTCAATTGCGTTTCCTGATTTGAAACTTCTCCACGGAACTCTTTGAACTGCGTAAATGATTCCTCGAAATCACTCTTTCCCGTATCATCTTTACGGTTCGTAAATTTCACCTTAACCGTGATGGAAAGTCTGTTCATGGCTGCACGATCCGACCCCGCTTCAACTGCCGCTGGCGTGATCGAGTAATTGGTAATCGTACCATCAAATTGGGTATCTCCATCTTGGTTCACCTGGCTCAATCGGGATTGCGAACGGATCCGCTCCTTCAATCCTTCCGTCATGGTCTGACTTAGGGTTGCTGAAACCATTGGTGAAATATTCTCAAAGAATGTTACGGTATAGGTCTTTACATTTTCAGGAATCGAACTACCCTTCAAACTATACGAAACCCCACATCCATTGATGATCAGCAGCATGCCGATTGACATTAAAAACGTAATAACGGTTCCTTTTATTTTGAACATGACGAATATCTTAATCTAGGTTTAAATCCTTAATCTTTCTGTACAAGGTACGTTCCGAAATACCCAGTTCCTGTGCCGCGGCCTTCCTTTTGCCCTTATGCTTCTTCAATGCCTTTTTTATCAAATCAGATTCCTTATCCATCAAGGATAATGATTCCTCTTCTACCTCTTCCACATCCTGGTTATCATACAGGTAATCGTTGGACGAAGGATTCTGCTGATTCGGGTTATGGATGGTAATGGTTGGATTCTGTACCGGATTATATTCCTCAGAAAACAAAGCCGCTGTATTCGGTCTTACTTCTTGGTATAATTGATTGATATAAGGTGAATGTTGTTCGATCGTACCTGGGTTGAATCCTTTTTGAATAAGCTCCACCACCAGTTTCTTCAGATCAACCATATCCTTTTTCATATCAAAGAGCACTTTGTACAACAGGTCTCTTTCCGAAAAATTATCCTTATTGCTGTCTTTGATTGCCATTGGCAAAGAACTGCTGGCTTCTACCGGCAAATATTGGCTCAATATTTTGGCATCCACCACCCGCTCTTTTTCCAGAACGGCAATCTGTTCCGCAATATTCTTCAATTGCCTCACATTCCCTGGCCAAGAATAATTCTTTAACAATTCCTGGGCATCCTCTGTCAATTGTATACCCGGTGTCCGATATTTATCCGCGAAATCTACTACAAACTTGCGGAACAATAAATAGATATCCTCCTTGCGCTCGCGCAATGGTGGAATATATAATGGAACAGTGTTTAAGCGATAATATAGATCTTCACGGAATTTCCCTTTTTTAACGGCCTCAAAAACATCCACATTGGTGGCTGCAATAACGCGTACATTGGTTTTCTGAACCTTCGATGATCCTACGCGGATATATTCTCCAGACTCCAGAACACGCAATAAACGGGCCTGGGTTCCCAATGGCAATTCCCCTACCTCATCCAAGAAGATGGTACCACCATCAACAACTTCAAAATACCCCTTACGGGCTTCGTGCGCTCCGGTAAAGGATCCTTTCTCATGTCCGAACAATTCCGAATCGATCGTACCTTCTGGGATTGCTCCACAGTTTACTGCGATGAATTGTCCATGTTTCCTGGAACTTAATTGATGGATGATATGGGAGAACACCTCCTTACCCGATCCACTCTCTCCTTGAATCAACACCGATATATCAGTTGGTGCGACTTGTCGCGCAATATCTATTGCACGATTTAACAATGGAGAGTTTCCAATTATGCCAAATCTATTCTTAATATCCTGATTATCCATGCTTTAAAATTTTGATTATGGAGAAGAATTAGTCTACAATCCTACCGATTAATGTAGCTGAAGTACAACTCTCTCCCAATACGTTTACATAGTCACCCACCTTGTAGCGTGCATCTACTGGGAAAACAACCATCGTATTTTGGTCATTACGACCACAAAAATCCTTATCCGAACGTTTTGAAAATCCTTCGATCAAGACCTTATGCACTTTACCGACAAATTTCTCCAAACGGTACAGGCTGTGACTTCTCTGCAGGTCGACAACCTCCGTCAAACGACGTTTCTTCACCTCCTCAGGAATATCATCCTCATAGCGTTTGGCTGCTAATGTACCCGGGCGTTCCGAATAGGCGAACATATAGGCGAAATCATATTTCACATAATCCATCATGGATAGTGTTTCCTGATGTTCTTCCTCAGTTTCAGTACAGAAACCGGTGATCACATCGGTAGAGATCCCACATTCGGGGATGATCCTGCGGATGGCATCCACACGCTCCATATACCATTCTCGATCATAGGTACGGTTCATCAGATCCAATACCCGCGAGTTACCCGATTGTACAGGTAGGTGAATATATTTACAGATATTATCGTATTTGGCCATGGTATACAACACTTCATCCGTAATATCCTTCGGATGGGAAGTCGAGAACCTGATTCTTAATTCAGGGCTTACTTCAGCAACCAATGCCAATAATTGTGCAAAATTGATGGTTTCTTTAGGCTCCTCGCCTTCTGCAACAGCAGGGGTATATTTATACGAGTCCACATTCTGACCCAATAGGGTAATCTCTTTATATCCAGCACGGAAAAGATCTTCTGCTTCTTTTACAATAGAAACTGCATCTCTGCTACGCTCTCTCCCGCGTGTAAAAGGAACGACACAGAAAGAACACATATTATCACATCCACGCATGATGGAAATGAAAGCAGAAATCCCATTGGTATTTAAACGGACTGGATTGATATCGGCATAGGTTTCTTCACGAGAAAGCAGTACATTCACCGCTCTTCCACCATCATCGACCTTATCGATCAAGTTTGGAAGATCACGATAGGCATCTGGACCCACAACTACATCTACCAATTTCTCCTCTTCCAGGAATTTGGCTTTTAATCGTTCGGCCATACAGCCCAAAACACCTACGATCATACCAGGGTTCTTTGCCTTGGCAGATTCAAATTCCTTTAGTCTATTACGAACGCGTTGTTCTGCATTCTCCCGAATAGAACAGGTATTGATAAATACCACATCGGCATCCCTGTAATCCTTTGTCGTTTCAAATCCCTTCTCGATCAGGATCGACGCCACAATCTCACTATCGGAAAAATTCATCTGACATCCGTAACTCTCAATATAAAGTTTTCGGCCAGTTGATTGTCCCGTAGGAACCATATCCAAAGCCTCGCCTTGGCGAGCCTCATCGTGCGTCTTCGTTGTATGTGATAACTCTAACATAGTCAATTTTCAAAGACTACAAAGTTAGTAATAAAAAGCTAATTTGATGACAGTTTGTCAGCAATGACTAAAATTTAACAAAGATTTATGCAAAAAAAATAGGGCAACAAAATATGCTGCCCTATGAAATATATCGGATTAAATTTATTGCGCTGCTTCTTTTTTAGCTTCTTCTTGCATTTTCTTAGATGCAACAATAACAATCTCTACACGACGGTTTTCCGCTCTACCTGCTTCGGTATCATTTGAAGCAATTGGCTCAGAGAAGTTTTTACCTTCAGTTCTGATACGAGAACCTGCTAAACCTTGAGATACTGCATATGATTTTACAGATGCTGCACGTCCATTAGAAACTTTTTGGTTTGCTGCCAATGTACCTACGTTATCTGTATGACCTAATACTAAAATTTCTGTATCCGGCTCTTTGTTCAAAGTTTCCACCAATTTCGCGATGTTATCTTTCGCAGTTGATTTTAAAGCGGTACTGTTGAAGTCAAATAAAATACCAGAATCGAATTTCACTAAGATACCTTCACCAACTTGTTCTACTTCAGCACCAGCTACAGTGTTCTCGATTTCTTTAGCTTGCTTGTCCATTTTCTTACCGATCAATGTACCAGCTGCACCACCGATTACCGCACCAGCGATCGCACCTACTGCTGTGTTACCAGCTTTACCTCCAATTAAGGCACCAATTGCACCACCCGCAGTTGTACCGATTACGGCACCTTTAGTAGTATTGCTTGTATTTTGGATGGTTGAACAACTTGCGAACAACATTGCTGAAGTTGCTACTGTTAATCCATAAACTGCTAATCTTTTATTCATTTTCATAACCAAATAATTTATCCTTTATTCACTAATATTTTTTTCAAATCAATAGAATGGTTTTTGCAAACCCAATGCCAAAGTCATTTCTTGCAAACAATCAATTGATTAAACACTTAATTTACAGGGTTTTATTTTTCTTGAGGAGGAATTTCCAACTTGGGCAAACGTTGTGATTTCGGACGACCTTGGGCATCCCAAGTCTTAAATGAATTCTGAATATAGTTCAAAAGATCATATTCGCCCCATCGTTCAACCGAAGAGATCGAAGGTCTGTAAAGGTCCATAAAAGACTGCAATTCATCACCTTCCAAATTAGTAATCTTATTGACGATAGCCTTGTTGAATACGCGATCCACCTTGGATGCCTCCAATTCCTGGTTCATATACCGTTCAAAACGTTTGGCATTCTTAGCGTCTTTGCCAAAAAGATTATATAAGGCCGTAGCCGGACTGTTCAAATAGGTGCTTACTCTATTGTGCCCCCCATTATAAACACCCTTTTTCTCGTATTCCTTTAGAAAGCTATTTAATTCAGCCTCTTTTGTACTCCGAGTGACCACCACTGTTTCAATAGTGGTACCAGACTGCATGTCGATGAGAATATCATCTAAGCTATGGATCACCGTTTTCACTGGTCCATAACCCACTTTGGATACCCGAATGGTATCACCAATGATCACATCAATGGTAAAAACCCCATAGGCACTTGATCGAACAGACTGCTTACTCCGTAGGTTAACCACGTTAGCATCCGATACACGGATATTACTTCCCTTTTCCATCAGAAGCCCAGAAATCACTTTACCTTGCTCCTGAGCCTGAACCATTAAGGTTCCAAGCAACAAAAAAGAGAACAATATCCCAAAATATTTAACTTTACTATACATCAGTTTAAAGGTAGCAATTGTTTAGACTGCCAAATGTTAAATAGTTTAAAATCGATCTTATTTATAGGGATAAAAAACAAAATTAGCGCCTTCAGGAACGATGACGAACAGACACATAAAAGCATTCGCAGGTTTGAACTGCTTGATGAAATAATCCTTCCGTTCCGATTGGATCAAGCCTCTTTCCACAAACTCCTCCAGCGAACTGGCATGTATGGTCCAAGCTGTATTCAATTCCTCCCGGTCCAAAATAACCTCTCCCAATCCAACCTGGTGCTGATGGGCAACAAATATCGGATATAGCGTATAGCCTTCTGCCATCATTTCCACAGACACCTCTTGGATGGACTCCTTGTAAAAATCAAGGTCCCGTTTCAAGCTAAGCAAAGGGCTTTCGCTTTTCTTATTTTCTTCTCCTTCGGGCTGCTTGTTCAATAAATCCTGTAAATCCATTATTTCCTCAATTTCAATAAAATCACATTTTCTACGTGCTGGGTATGTGGGAACATATCCACCGGTTTAATCCGTGCAACCTCATATTTCTCCTGCAGCATTTCCAAATCCCTAGCTTGCGTAGCCGCATTACAACTCACATACACGACCTTCTCACTCTCCATCTCCAATATACGAGCCACGACATCTGCATGCATCCCAGCTCTTGGAGGATCCGTGATTACTACATCCGGTTTCCCATGCTCTGCAATGAAATCTGCAGTAAGCACATCCTTCATGTCTCCAGCATAAAACTTTGTATTATGGATCTCGTTGATCGCAGAATTAACTTTTGCATCCTCGATCGCCGTAGGCACATATTCCACACCTACTACTTCCTTAGCCGACCTGGCCACAAAGTTGGCAATGGTTCCAGCTCCAGTATATAAATCGTAAACCAGCTCATCCCCTTTCAGCCCTGCAAATTCACGCGTGATCTTGTACAGCTCATAAGCCTGTTTCGAGTTAGTCTGGTAGAAAGATTTAGGACCAACCTTAAACTTCAAACCTTCCATTTCCTCATAGATAAAATCCCTGCCTGCGTAGATCTCAATCTCCTGATCGAAGATCGTATCGTTACGTTTCTGGTTGATGATATATAATAAGGAGGCTAAATCTGGATATCGCTCATGGATGAATGCCATCAATAGGTCAACCTGTCCTTCTTCCGGATAGGCAAAAACCACGATCACCATCACCTCACCGGTTGAGGAAGTCCGGATAATCAGATTACGTAATGCTCCCTCATGGAACTTCAGGTCATAAAAAGAAATACCGTTCGCCTTGGCGAATTCAAAAATCTCATTTCTAAGAACGTTGGAAGGGTCTTGTTGTAAGTAACAATGATCAATGGCCAAAATCTTATCAAAACGACCGGGAACATGGAATCCCAACGCATCCATCGAATCACCTGGCTGCACCTCGTCTAGATCTGTCAACCAACGTTTGTTCGAAAATGTAAATTCCAGTTTATTCCGGTAATAGGTCGTTCCTTCAGAAGCCAAAATAGGTTCCATTTCGGACACATCCACCTTACCAATCCTTGAAAGTGCATTTCCAACAGACTGCTCTTTGAATTTCAATTGAGCATCATAGCTCATATGCTGCCACTTACAGCCACCACAAACACCAAAATGCTTACAGAAAGGATCCACTCGATAGGCAGAAGGTGTCTCCACCTTAACCACTCTCCCCTCCACAAAGCTCTTCTTCTTGCGCTGCAGCTCCACCTCAACAATATCCCCCGGAACCCCCCGTTCAATAAAATAAACAAGGTTATCCTGCTTCGCAACGCCTTTGCCTTCCTCAGCTATATCAATGATTTCCAATCCGGAAACAAATTTCTTCTCTTGTGGTATTCTTCTTCCCATAGTGGCTGCAAAAATAATAAAATAGTAGTTAGTATTTAGTATTTAGTATAAAGACAATACATAGCGCCATAGGTACCCCATTGGTCTAAATACTATATACTAGCTACTAAATACTACAAAAGCGTGGCTTGCACCAAATACGGAAGCATTTCTTTTTGAAAGGAGATAAAATTCTTGCGGACATCGGCTTCGGAGACGGCGGTGAAGGCGAAGGAGAAAACGATGTTCTTGGAGGTTTTGATAAGGAAAGTCAATCTTTCTTCGGGGATGGTGGATCCTATGGTTTCGTTCTGGATAAAGGATCTTAAGAGGAGGAATTCCAGATCGTCGGAGAGGATCTTGAGGTATTCCTGCGCATTGGCTGATTCTCGGATGAATCCCCAGCCTACAAATTCATTACAAACCGTATAGGTCACACGGCTTACCCGGAGGATGGTATTCGCCAAAAAGGTGGAAAGGTCTCTTTCATGCACGTTTTTGTTCAGGATATCATATACATTATCCTGGATATAATCCATGAGGACCGCATGCAGAATGAGTTCCTTGCTGGCAAAATGCTTATAGAAAGTCGCCTTGGCAATATTGGCGTTCTTGGATAGTTCGTTGACACTGGTTTTATTATAGCCATACTTCCGAAACAAATCCCGGGCGGATTTTTTGATCGCTATGACTATTTTATCTTCCATGAAGGGTAATTTAATAAAAAAGGTTCAGATAATTTCCAAAAAAATCGCTTTTTGGCCTATCTGAACCTTTATTTTAAGATATTTTATTATTTTTTTCTAGATTCTTACGGCAAATTATACCATATGTTTATTGCAAAAATCCAAAAACTTAAATGATTTCAGTTTCAAATTGCCCCAAGAACCTGACATCATTCTCAGAGAACAACCTAAGATCTCGGATTTCGTATTTCAGGTTGGTGATCCTTTCGATACCCATTCCGAAAGCATAACCTGAGTATTTCTTGCTGTCGATACCACAGTTTTCCAACACATTCGGGTCTACCATTCCACAACCTAAAATCTCTACCCATCCAGACTGTTTACACATTTGGCATCCAGCACCTTTACAGATGGTACAGGAAATATCCATTTCTGCGGATGGTTCCGTAAATGGGAAATAGGATGGACGGAATCGAACTTTGGTATCTTCACCATAAAGTTCCTTCACGAAATGGTATAAGGTCTGTTTCAGGTCGGCAAAGGAAACATCCTCATCGATGTAAAGCCCTTCGATCTGATGGAAGAAACAGTGTGCACGTGCGGAGATGGCCTCATTACGATAAACACGTCCAGGCATGATCGCGCGGAAAGGGGGTTGCCCCGCTTCCATCAGGCGAACCTGAACAGAAGAGGTATGCGTACGCAGAACCACATCATTACCATCATGTTTCTTGATAAAGAAGGTATCCTGCATATCACGGGCAGGGTGTTCTGGAGCAAAATTCAATGCCTGGAAGTTATGCCAATCATCTTCGATCTCATTCCCTTCAGCGACGATAAAGCCTAACTTTTTAAAGATCTCAACAATCTCTTTGCGTACCAAGGATAATGGATGTCTAGAGCCCAAGGTAAAACCAGAACCCGGAAGGGTCAAATCACCCTCTTTTCTAACATTCGATGAATCTGATTGGTTGACAAATGCTTCCGAAGATTCTTTGAATTTTGTTTCGGCCAAGATTTTAAAGTCGTTCAACACCTTACCCAAGGTTCTTTTCTCCTCAGGACTTACGGTCTTAAACTCTTCAAACAAGGCTTTCACGATGCCTTTCGACACCAAAAACTTCAATCGGAAATTCTCTACATCTTGAGCAGAAGTAGGTTCGAATGCATTTATCTCTTGAGTATACTGCGTTATTTTATCTTGCAACATGCGCCAAAGATACAGCAAATTTTAAAAAAGTAGATGATTTGAATTCTAATAAATTAATCGATTAAAATGGTAGGCCATCATTATCGTCATTATTCTCTGTAAAATCTACGGATTGCTCCTTAGGTTCTTCCTGATGTTGAGATGATGAATTACTTCCAGATTGGCCGGTTTGTGGTTCAAAGTCTGAACGACGGCCTAATAAATTAAAACTTTCGGCAACAATCTCCGTCGTATAACGACGTATGCCTTCTTTGTCTTCATAGGAACGGGTCCGCAATTTCCCCTCAATATAAACCAACTTCCCTTTACTCAAATATTTGACGGCGACATCAGCCAAACCACGCCATAGCACGATGTTATGCCATTCGGTCTGCTCTACGCGTCTACCATCTTTGGTAAAGGTTTCTGAAGTAGCCATGGGAAAACTTGCAACACTTACATTTCCCTCCAGATAACGGATCTCAGGGTCTTTGCCCAGATGTCCTACTAAAATAACTTTGTTTACACCTGACATACAATAATTTAGGATTTGGTTAATATCAAAAATATCGCTCTATGAAGGAGCTAATAAGTTTATGCTTAGCTAATTTATCTAATTTTTTTGACAAACAATAATTCCAATGGCTTTTTTTGGACTGCAGCCTAACATCTTTTGGCATTCGATAGAAACTAGCGTAAATATTCTGATGGCTAAGCACATGCTTGATCGTCCTTTCGATCTTTTCGGGTATAGCATGACCAAAATACTGCTGATATTCCTCCATCGCCACTAATTCCGGTATCTCAAGCGGACCGGCTGATTCCATCAAAGGGAATTCATAGAGATTGGCCCAAACATCTCCATCCGTACGTTGGGACATCAGTACGGCATCGTCCTTTTCAACGATAAAATAATGGAAAAATCGATCCCTACTTTTTTTACCCTTATTTTTCACAGGTAGCTCAGCAACCCTCGAAGTGTTCAGCGCAACACAATCCAAACGTAATACACATTCGGCACATTTAGGATTCTTAGGTTTGCATTGTAAAGCTCCAAAATCCATGATGGCCTGATTATAGGTCGCAGGATGATCCGTATCCAGTAATTCCTGGGCTAATCCAGCGAATATTTTTTTTCCCGCACTACTGTTTATGGGCTCCCCAATCCCAAAATATCGAGCTAATACGCGGAACACATTTCCATCCAATACAGCTCTTGGTTCATCGTTCGAAAAAGATGAAATAGCTGCCGCCGTGTATTCGCCAACACCGGGAAGTTTCAAAAGTTCTTCGTAAGCAACAGGAAATGTGCCGGCATGATTTTCCATCACATATTTACTGGCCTTATGCATGTTCCTAGCACGGGAATAATAGCCCAATCCCTGCCATAATCGTAAAATGGTCGCTTCCTCTGCAGCTGCAAATTTTGTTACATTCGGAAGTTCCTCTACAAATTTTAAAAAATAGGGCATTCCCTGCTCCACCCGGGTTTGTTGGAGGATGATTTCTGATAACCAAATTACATAGGGATTCCTTGTTTCCCGCCATGGTAAAGCCCTTTTGTGCTGATGGTACCATGCCAAGATATGTTCCGAAAAAGACATGTTGCAAAGATGTTAAATACTTGGATTCCCTCCTGCCAAAAAGTTATTAAATGTTAAAATATGTTCTATTTTTTTCAACAAATGATATTTTTACGCCCGACTAGAAAAAATAGGGAGAAAGAAACTATGATTAAACAAAAGACTTCCATTGTCATTTTAGATGCCAATGGAGACTCGAATCAGAAGATTCAAATACCGACCATTATCCTAAAAAACTGGAAAATTATTCTTGGTGTAAGCCTCTTTTTCATCTGTATGATCTGTGCTGTTGTTGTCTTTGTCGCAACCAAAACACAGAGCGATCGTTATGAGCAGGAGCTGACCAAAAAAATGGAAGCATTGGAAAAAGCCAAACAATCCTTAGCGGTTGAAGAGGCTTCAAACCAATTGAATTTAGTACAAGTACAAAAATCATTTGAATCCATCGATAGTACCTTAAACCAAATTAATGCCAAAATGCGCAAAAGAGGTTTAAAAGATGTAGCACCTAAGCTAAAAAATGCAGGGGGACCTATTGAGACCGAAGAGAATTTGGATGAATTGAGTAAATATTACGAAAACAGATTAAAGAGTATTGATAAGAAATTGGAAGGTTTACCATTAGGTATTCCTCACCATGGAAAAATCACTTCTCGTTTCGGGTATCGCCGTAATCCTTTTACTAACAGAGGATTAGAAATGCATTCGGGGATTGATATTAAAGGTAGTATTGGCGAACCTATCAAAGCAACCGCAGCTGGAAAGATTGTTCATGCTGGGTATAAAGGGCAATATGGTAAGGTAGTTATCATTGAGCACAGCAATGGCTGGGAAACTAGATATGCACATTTGTCGACTACCAAAGTAAAGGTGGGTCAAAAAATAGACGCTGGTCAGGTAATTGGTACACTTGGGAATACAGGTAGATCAACTGGACCCCATTTACATTATGAGTTGTTGAGTTATGGTAAAAAACTCAACCCTGAGAAGACGATGTTGTTTTAAGGTTTTTTACTTCCGAGCGAGGAACAAAACGTCATTGCGAGGAACGAAGCAATCTTTACACATATCGAAAGATTGCTTCGTTCCTCGCAATGACTTTTTTATATACAATCCCTACAAAGTCTTCTTATTATCCTCCTGATTCACATCCGCCAATCTCTTCGTCGGATCAATCTCCACTGATTTCACAGCTTTCGAAACAGGAACCACATAAGTCGGCTTGGTCCAGAACCAATCCGTCAACACCGTTCTTTTCACCCCATTATAAATGTCAAAACCTTCCGCAGGTTTATCCCCTCTCATCTCACGTAAAGGAATATAGAACAATTCCTTCGTACCATCCTGATACTCCACCAACAAATCTATCGGCATCGCCAGATTCGATTTATTAACAACCTCAATACCTGTACCCGTTACATTCCCCACCGCATAGTCAATCTTCCTCGTCGTATTAATGAACAAATTGAAATACCATTTCAAATTGATTCCAGAAACATCTTCGGCTACACGTTTAAAATCATTCGGTGTAGGATGTTTGAACTTCCAAAGATCATAGAACTTCAAGAAAGTCTTCTGCAGGTTTTCCTTGCCAATAATATAGCCCAACTGCTCGGCAAACACCGCCCCTTTATTATAGGCTTCATTGCTATAGGCAAAATTCGTATTGTAATAATCTGCCAACAAACTCATCGGCTCCTCCACTTTCGAACTTGCCAAACGATAGTAAGCAGCATATGCTGCCCCAATCGGATTCAATGCCTTTGCCTGTGGCCTAACAAACAGTTCGGTCAAGGCAAGCTCTTCAATATAACTTGTAAAACCTTCGTCCATCCATTCATCAACCGTTTCATTGATGCCGAACAAATGCTGGAACCAAGAATGCGCTGCCTCATGGTAGATCACCCCCACTAAGCTCTTCAAGTTTCTGCCACCCGTAATCAGGGTTGCAGTTCCATATTCCATTCCGCCATCACCACCCTGAACAATGGTATAAGTTCCCCAAGGATACGCCCCAAAATGTTGTCCGGTAAAATCGAAGAAATCAGTTGCCAGACCTAAAGCCTGCTTCCAGTTGCTAACTACAGTCGCATCTGTCGGAAGATATACCGTATACACCTGAATACCACCTTTACTTTTTGCAGAATCTACCACAAACTTCGGATCTGCTGCCCAAGCAAAATCATGGATGTTCTTTGCTTTATAATGCCAAGAAGCTTTGTTCTTGTTGAGTTTCAATTTAGGTTTGCTTACATAGCCTTTCACCTCTGAAGGGTTTTGGAGCTTGCCCGACGAACCGATCACATAATCCTTATTGATATGTATGGTCACATCAAAATCGCCAAACGGCGCAATAAATTCACGACCTACATATTCATCCAAATGCCAACCAAACTCATCATAATGGGCCATTTTTGGATACCATTGCGTCATGGAGAAGGCTACTCCTTCCTTCGAGTTCCGGCCACTACGACGGATCTGCTCCGGAACCTGAGCCTGCCATTCCAGATCAAACTCCACCGTCGCACCATCTTTGATGCTGCTCGGTAAACTTACTTCCAAAATGGTTCCATCCTCTTTGAACGAAACGGCCTGGCCATTATATTTTACGGATTTTATTTTCTGAAAACCAATTTGATCCGGCTTCAGTGCAGCAATTCTACTTTCTGATTTTGAGATACCGTCGATTACTTTCTTGGTCACCATACGGGCATCCGGATCCGAGATATTCTTAAGACGCTCATCCATCATGCTGCCCGGTTGGAAAGCATTGAAATAAAGATGGAAATAGACTTTGGAAAGCTCCTGACCGGAATTATTGCCATATTTCAACTTCATTTTACCATCATACTGATATGTTTTTTCATTCACATCAATATCCATGGTATAATCAACATCCTGTTGCCAATAAGTTTTTCGTTGACCGTAACTTGCCAAGGAGACAGCGGTCAATAATAGGTAAATAATTGTCTGTTTCAAGTTCATAAATCAAATATATAAAAATTAACCGATGACGATTTCGATCTGTCTATTTCGGAACTCCTGCATCATGGCATCAAAGTCGTCATTCTTTACAAAGAGCTTATTCCTCCAGATGCGGATGGGTGTTCCTTTCTGGTTCTTATAGATCGCGATCAGGTTACCCCCCGAACGCAGGTGGTTCTTGATATAAGCCAGGTTTTCATAGGAAACTTCATATACCTTTCCTGCTTTATCAATTTGCAACCGGTCGGCCTGTAGATCCCATGTGGAAGGTTGTAGGCTTACCTTCACGGCCAAAAAATGAATGACAGGAATACAGAACAGTAAGATCAAGATCTTCACAATTTCCGAAACCTGCACATAGGACAATAAAAACCCTGCAGCAAAAAGGCAACCTAAAAGTATCCAGATAAACCTTCCTCGATGCAGGGTATGTATATGAAAAATCATGTTTTAATTCTATTCATTAACGGGAACTTCCTCCCCTTTAGTATTGATCTGTATGGTTTCTTCTTCCCCCAATTTAACGACCGAAGCAGTACCATCAAAGAATGGGCTCACCATACTATACACAAATGGTATAACCGTGGTTCCCTTCTCGTTTACAAAACCATACTTTTCACCATCATTGGATGCAATGAATAAGTTAGGTGTATTCGCTAAATACAATTCCTGAAAACCATCCAAAATCATCTTATTTGATTTTAGATCAAAGATCTTGAATTTTTCACCATCCAAAACCACGAAGTAGTGTTCGTCATATTGCAGGATACTCTCATGGGTAGCTGGAATAATGATTTGTCCTGATTTATTTAGGATACCCGACTTTTCATTTTCCATAAATATCGCATGGTTACCTTCAAATGTGCTCAAAAAATCATAGGTTTTTCCCCAAAGATTTTTCCCAGTCTTGTTCATAATCCCGAATTTTCCATCTTTGGAAAACTGATATGCTCCCAATACATCATCATAAACAATGGATTCATAGGTCAAAGGCAACACCGTTTTGCCTTGTAGATTTAGAAATCCCGCTTGGTATTCACTATTCACCGCTACGATAATCCCATCCCGAACTTCGGAAAGACTGGTAAATAAGGGTTGGGTTAATATTTCGTCATTCACATTCTTCAATCCATATAAACCGGAAGTAGTATCATAATAAGCGATCATATCTTCGCCCAATTCCATGTCTTCACCTTCTTCCATACCTAGGTCACCCGCACTTTCCTGGAAGCCCACAGGGGAAGCAAAAAAATCTGTTGAAACCTGTTCTTTGGTAATTGATTTAGCAACAAACTGTACACCACTCAGGTCAACCTTAAGTGCTGCACCTGGAAGATTTCCCAGGAAATCAAAAGCTCCAAACGTATAAGCAGGAATATTTTCGGTATACCACACTTGGATGCTAGGTATTTCTTCGTCGCCCAAAGCCGCTAGATCATCAATTGTAGGACTAATAATCGCCAATTTACAAGGATAACCAGCGATGGTTTCCGTTTTTCCGGCAACAAATTCGATCTGAAATTGATCTTCATTAGCTTCTTCACCGAATAAAGGGCCAGCACCTTCTGATTGCATAAAAGTGGAATCCGAAAGGTTGAGATGGTAGACCTTTTTAGTTGTTTTATCAACAATCTGTACAAAATCTTCCGCCATGCTTGAATTAACCCGGAATTTATCTTTGGCTGACCATACCTGAATAGCAAAACCACCTTTTTCAGTCTCTGTCAAGATAGCTTTTAATGAAGCTAATTCTTCATCATTTTTATCCATGTCGGGGCTATTCAACTCATCCATCAACTCCTGGTTGAGGGAAATTTGATAGGCAATTTTAAAAACAGGGACTTGGGCAAAACTAAAATGGCTAAATACACTGATAAATAGCAGGGAAAGAAAAAATCTCATATTAAATATATTATAGCGCAAACATCCTTGTTTTTTCTGAATCTACAAAAGGGAATCCCTTTATTTTTTATACATTTTAATGTTTATCCACATAAACCCTCTTTGTACATTTTTTGTAATTGATTATGTATGATTTAATCTTATTTCTAGTTCAGGTTTCCTATATTTGAAATCCTAAACTTTAAAATTATGCGAATCCATCTCCTATTGGCCTTATGCTGTTTCAGTTTATTTGCAAATGCACAGAAAAAGAAACCGAATATTGTGATCATCATATCCGACGACCATTCGTACCAAACGATCGGTGCATACGGATCGAAGATTGCGCATACGCCAAATCTGGATAGGATTGCCAAAGAAGGGGCTACCTTTAATAGAGCCTATGTAACCAATTCCATCTGTGGCCCAAGCCGTGCCAGCTTATTGACAGGAAAATACAGCCATAAAAATGGCTTTAAGGACAATGAGACTTCCAATTTTGATCATGGCCAAGATCTGTTCGTCAAGCAGCTACAGAACAATGGCTATCAAACTGCTTGGATCGGAAAGATCCATCTGGGAAGAAAACTACAGGGATTTGATTATTACAGCATTTTAGTTGGTCAAGGGCATTATTTCAATCCCGATTTTATCAGCAGCAAAAATGGATCAGTCGAAACCACGGATCGAGAGGAAGGTTATGTGGCGGATATCGTGACGGACCGTGCCATCAA
This sequence comes from Sphingobacterium sp. CZ-2, assembly GCF_004526235.1. Taxonomy (GTDB): domain Bacteria; phylum Bacteroidota; class Bacteroidia; order Sphingobacteriales; family Sphingobacteriaceae; genus Sphingobacterium; species Sphingobacterium tenebrionis. Next base: position 3,501,551 of record NZ_CP038159.1, read on the forward strand.
TTGGTTGGAGCAAAAAGATCAGGAGGAGCCTTTCTGTCTGATCATCGGCCATAAAAGCACCCACCGGACTTGGATGCCTGATCCGAAAGATTTCGGCAAGAACGATAACAAGAACATCCCTTTCCCCGATAATTTCTTTGATGGATATGAGGGCAGAAAAGCGGCAGCAGTCCAGGAGATGAGCATTGCGAAGGATATGCAGATGGGCTATGACCTCAAGATGTTCGATAACCCGGAAATGATGCGAAAAGATGGTAATTTCAAAAGGATGACCGACCAGCAGTTTCAACAATATGTAGCGTATTATCAACCTATACAGGCAAAACTCAAGGCGGCCAACCTCCAAGGTGAGGAGTTGGCGAAATGGAAGTACAACCGATATATGATCGATTACCTGAATACGGCCGAATCGATGGATCGGAATATCGGTCGGGTATTGGATTATTTGAAGGAAAAGAACCTGGAAGAAAACACGATCGTTTTATACCTATCGGACCAGGGATTCTATATGGGTGAGCATGGATGGTTCGACAAACGTTTTATGTACGAAGAGTCTTTCCGTACGCCTATGCTGGCGAAGCTCCCAGGTGTAATCCCGGCTAATTCCCAGGTTGACGGGATGGTGCTGAATGTGGATATTGCACCCACATTATTGGAACTGACCGGTACGGCGATTCCAAAGGATATTCAGGGAAAATCATTCCTAAAAGTGGCTGAAGGAAAGAAGAGAACTGCCAGGAAACAGCTTTTCTACCATTATTATGAGAATGGCGAGCATGCGGTATCCCCACATTTTGGGGTGAGTGATGGCCGGTACAAATTGATCCGATATTACAAACGTGTTGATGGATGGGAATTGTTCGATATGAAAACCGATCCTAGGGAAATGAAGAATATCTACGACGATCCAAAATCCCAGAAAATCGTTAAGAAAATGAAGGCCTTATTGATGAAGGAAATCAATGAAAATGAAGATGTTGAAGCAAAAGCGCTGATGGATTAATCGACACTAAAACTTTGTTTTAATCAACTATAAATAGTTCGGAAGCGATCTGGTCGGCAAGGAGTTTTCCAGTTGGGCTAAGGGTTATTATCTTTTCCGGAGAGACAAGAATATGTCCGGCTTGTTGGAAATCCTTTACTTGGCCCATTAAATCATTCAGATATTCCGTTCCAAAGTTATTTTTCACATATGCAGGATCGACCCCCCATTTGGTTCTTAAAGAGGTCATGATGTATTCATTGAAACGATCCTTTTTACTGAGGATTTCTGTTTCCAATGGAAGGTTATTCACTGCCAAGCTTTTAAGGTAAAGAGCATTGTTTGCCAGGTTCCAGGACCTGGATATTTTATTGAAGGAATGTGCAGAAGGACCAATTCCTAAGTAAGGTTTGCCCTTCCAATAATTCGAATTATGGATGGCATACTTGCCTGGTTTTGCAAAATTAGAGATCTCATATTGCTCATAGCATTCATTTGTCAGGGTACCTATGAGTAGGAGCATTTGCTCGGCACTCTGCTCTTCATTCAGTGGCGGTGTTTTCCCTTTGTTGATCATATGGTCCAAAGCCGTTTTCCGTTCTACGGTCATGGAATAGGAAGAAATGTGTGGAACCTGCAGATCGATCAACTGCTGCATATTATTTTTCCATTTCTGATCGGTCAATAAAGGAAATCCATAAATCAGATCGCAGGTAATGTTCTCAAACCCCGCATCCTGTACACGTTTTATGCTTGATAAAGCTTCTTCCGCATTATGGGCTCTGTTCATCCAGCGGAGATCTTCTTCATAGAAGGATTGTATGCCGATGCTGAAGCGATTTACAGCGGTTTGACGTAATGCATGTACTTTATTTTTGTCAAGATCATCGGGGTTTGCTTCCAAGGTAATTTCTGCCTGGTTATCGATCTCAAAGTATTGGGATACTTGGTCGATGAGCTCCATGATTTCATCCGCCTCCAAAATGGAAGGAGTACCCCCACCAAAATAGATCGAAGAGACCTGTTTGTCCTCCAGGTAGGCAGCTCGCAGCGCAATTTCCTTTTTCATCGCAGCCAACACCTCTTTTTTATATTGTAGAGAGGTGCTAAAATGAAAATCACAGTAGTGACAGGCTTGCTTACAAAAAGGAATGTGGAAGTAGATCATGGGTGCCCGCTCAGTTTGTTAAGAAGCAAATGTACGGTTATTTAGCAGACAGACTTAATTTTAATTTATTAAACTCAGTTTGTTAGATAATCAAAAAAACACATAAATTGATTAACAAACCTATTTGTTATAAATTTATACACATCAAACTCTTTAGGTAGTCAAAAAACTTAAAAAATGATTAACAAATCTATTTAATATAAATTTTTGTACATCAAACACTTTGGATATTTTCAAAGCCTATAAATTTGAAAAGCCGGCTCCTGAAGAAGGTTTGATTATCGTTGTAATGTCGGCCTGGTTCATGGATCGACCAGGAACTTTCTCTTCTTATTATAATAAAAAGGAATGGCATCCATGCGGCATCATTGCTGGTTTTAGGTATTGAGTTTTCCGTTTTTACTTGATAAAAATCACCTCAATGTCCGGATTTCTTTTCAGAAGTTCATCGACTAACAGCATATTATCGCTGGGTGTGATAAACACATCCTCGTATTTTTTAAAATAGATAATAATCCCTTTGGTATTCGAGGTGGAGGGATTACTTGCTTGCCAGTTGGAGGTATTTACTTCCAATTTCCTAATCGATTGGATGTCAATCCCTTCTTTCTTGAATAAAGCCTTATAATAAAACCTATCGCCTTCAATCCAATATCGGGTTACTTTTTGCGCAAGAAAATAGGCAAGTCCAGTCAAAAGATAACCCAAACCCAAAATAATAAACCCATCCTTCCAGGTAGCATCCGTAAATATCAAAATCAAAAAGGTTGGGATAAGAATAACGGTTAACAAAGCAAAAACGGACAATATCGGCTTTATACCTTGTTGAGGTGGAAAGACCAGTATACTGTTATTATTATTCACGTTCATTCCTTTAAAGATAGCAATTCTAGTTTTCTCCACCGATTATTCCTTAAATTATATAATTCATTCAACCTTTTTATTGCTTGCCAATCAATAAATTGATTACTTTGGGTGTAATTCTTTTTAGTATTTCATATTATGGCAACATCTCAAATTACTGAAGCAGAAGTTAAGGACCTGATCAAAAAGTTGAACTTAGCACCCATCATCTTGGAAATTTTCGATGAACAGATAGTCGATGAAATTGCAATGGACGAATTTCGCAAACGTATCAGCAAGCCATATTCCATTTTTACGTTAGATTCCAATGAGCAGGAAGCCTATCAAGTGCAGCGATTTATCCCCATTTTTGAATTCGGATCGGATAGAATTATCGCCTATGATCTCGAGAACAAAGGCTTTATAAATTATTCCTTAGAAGAAGGCATCCAGAGCCCTACATTACTGACCTTTGAAGGTGTGTTTTTGGAAGAAATGATTGCTATGTTCGAAAACGAAGTTTCTGAATCAGACATCATTCATATCGGAAAACTTCTCGGGTTTAAACACACGGAAAGCATAGTGGAAGATTACCTGGAATCCGAAGAAAATGACGGATTATCTACTTTTGAAGAAATGGACGCCTGGACAGAAAAAACCTTGGATAAATACCATTTAAAAATATAAGAAAAATGAAATAGGCAATTTATTTTTTCAAAAGCTTTTGAATTAAAGCGTCCAATTTACCATCTACAATACCTCCAGCATAAATCACTTTACCTTGATGGATCAGTACCACCTGAGGAACACCATTTACGCCATATGCTTTTGTAATCTTTCCGTCTTGATCCATTAAGGTTGAAAAAGTAGGTTTATTCCTTTCATAAAAATTGTTCAATTGGCTTTTATTATCTTCCGAATTTATTCCCCACACCTTCAAACCCTTCTGCTCATATTTGGCGACCATTGAATTCATTTTAGGAACTGCACTGATACAATAGCTACAGTTTTTGACCCAGAATTCCAAAAGAACCAAATCATCCTTAAAATCAGACATAGTAACCATTTTACCCGTCTGGAAATCTTCCAATTCAAAGGCAGGCGCATTTGCCCCTGCAGCAATTAATTGTAAGTCCTCCTTGCCCTTTATTTGAAGACCGGGATAGGAAGAAGCAAACCATGAATTCTCTTCTATCTGAGGCCCATTGATTTTTATCTGATCAAATTTCACCAAGACATAATCTTCCGGTTCAAAATTATTGGATTGAACCACTTGATAAGGCAAATAGGAAACCTTATCGATTAAGATCTGATTATAGATCCTAATATCCGCAGTCAATTGTTTCAGTCCTTCATTTACCGTAAATGACTTGCTTTTCATTTCAAGTAGCACCTTATGGTAAGACCTGCTATCAATAAGGGTATCCCCTAACCTTTTTTTGATAGATGTATCAGTTAATATATGAGGAATAACATTTCTTAAGGACAGGATAGAATTATAAAAAAAAGATGCTGCATTTAAATCTTGCTGGAGTTTTTCCTTTTTCAATGCTGCTGCCTGAAGACTTTCCATACTTGCGTTCTTCTTATCGATCCAAAATTTTCCGGAACCGTTAAAAACCACTTTGCTGACTTCATTGTCAAATTGGTACCTAAAACCTACAATAGGAATAGCCTCATCAAATTCGACAAACACAACTCCTAATAATTTATTCTCATAATCCTGGGACTTATAATTGATGTATCGAAAGGTCTCATATTGCAGGGTTTTGATGTCCTTCAATTTTGAATAGGTTTGTTGCAAAATTTCATTGACATCTGCACTTTCTTTAGAAACCAAAGCAGGTTGGGCATCTGACCGCAAGGATATTCCTGTAAACAGAATAGAAATTAGTATAAAAGGCAATAATTTCATGGCTAGAAAATCGAAAGTATAATATGTAGGTGGGGAAAACCCCTCCTATTTTTTTTTCAATAAAATGGTAAAATGTCTCAATATCTCCGATTCCCAAACGATTTCAAGTCCCGACTGGATCTCTTCTCGTCTATCGAAAATATTCTTAAGCGCTGCAGCCACATAATCCAGATGTTTATAGGAATAGGTTCTCCTCGGAATGGCCAAACGCAGTAATTCCAATTTTGGAAAACGATCCTGTCTGGTTTCCGGATCCCGATCCGCTAATAAGGTTCCGATCTCCACACCCCGCACACCGGATTCTTTATACAGTTCAATAGCCAAGGTCTGCGCCGGATATTCCTCCCTCGGAACACGATGCAGAAAATTCAGGGCATCCACAAATACCGCATGTCCACCGATCGGCTTTTGGATAGGAATCCCATACTCGATCAATTTATTCCCCAAATATTCCACTTGGTCTATTCGTGCCTTCAGATAAGGTAGTTCCGTAGATTCCAATAAACCCTGTGCCAGTGCGGCTAAATCTCTTCCCGCCAATCCACCATAGGTGATAAACCCTTCGTAGATAATCCCCATATTTCCACAGGCACGGTAAAGCTTTTCATCCCTTAAGCCCAATAATCCTCCAATGTTCACCAAGCCATCCTTTTTCGCCGACATCGTAAATCCATCTGCATAGGAAAACATCTCCTTCACAATTTCCTTGATGGATTTATCCGCATAAGCTCCTTCGCGAACCTTGATGAAATAGGCATTTTCCGCAAAACGGGCGGCATCTATAAATACAGGGATGCCGTATTGATCGGAAAGTTTCTTCACCGCTTTGATGTTCTCCATCGATACAGGCTGTCCCCCGGAAGAATTACAGGTCACCGTGATCATACAGAACGGAATCTGCTCTTTCGGATGCGATTTATAGACCTCCTCCAATTTATCCAGATCAATATTTCCTTTGAAGGGATGCAGATCGTTGATATTAAAAGCTTCATCAATGGTACAATCGATCGCATGTGCCTTACGAAATTCTATATGCCCTTTGGTGGTATCAAAATGGGAATTCCCCGGAACAACATTATTTTCTTTGACCAAAATACTGAAGAGTACATTCTCTGCCGCACGGCCTTGGTGGGTAGGTAGAAAATACGGAAAGCCTAAGGTATTACGGATAACTTCCCTCAATTTCAGGTAGGATTGGGAACCGGCATAACTTTCATCGCCCATCATGATCTCTGCCCATTGACGGTCGGACATGGCACCAGTGCCACTGTCGGTCAATAGATCGATAAAAACATAATGACTTGCCAAGTTGAACAGATTATTGCCTTCCTCTTCGATCCACTTCTCGCGCTGCTCACGGGTAGATTGAAAAATCTCCTCTACCATCTTCACTTTGTAGGGCTCTGCCCAAGGTAATTCCATAAATTTTTATATTGGTTACAATTTCCTAAAGGTAGAAATCTTATTCTTCTTCATCAAATACATGGATATTATTTACCAATTTATTAACATGAAAAGTCTTGGATGTCTTACAATTTTTAATAAATTAGGCAAACATTATCCTAGGTTATTAACACGATTTAAATGACGAACATTAAAGAGCGCGTTTTACTCATCGCAGAATCCAAAGGGATTCAAAAAGTGGAATTTTTTAAGGGTATAGGATTATCTTACGCTAATTTCAAGGGCGTTCAGAAAAACTCGGCATTGGGATCCGATGCAGTGGCTACAATTTTATCCACTTATCCCGACATCAGTCCGGAATGGCTTTTGAATGGGTCTGGAGATATGCTACGCCCGGAAGAGTCTAATGAAATGGCGATCACCCTACCTTCAAAAATAGATCTACAGGAACAGAATACCGTCTTGATCGATGCACTTGAAAAAGTAATCTCTGCGCAGCATGCTACTATTCAATCTCAGGAAGTAACCATTAGCGCCTTGTCTGCGCGTATTGAGCAATTGGAGAAAAAGAAAAAAACAAAGAAGAAAAAATAAGTACACATGATAACTATTCGGCAGGGAGAAAAAACCGATTCAGCTGCCATTGCTAATTACCTCATGCTCGCTATGGAGGAAATTGCCTACCTATTTATCGGCCAAAGGGACGAGCAGCAAGCGAATCACTTCTTAAAAACATTGGTAGAACAGGAAGGAAACCAATATTCCTATCATCATAACTGGGTCATCGAATCGGATGGCGAAATTGTGGCAACCGCATTAGTGTACAATGGCGCCGATCTGGATCGCTTGAGAAAACCCGTCAAAGAATTGGTTGAGCGGCAATTTAACCGACCTTTCCAACCAGAGGATGAAACCCAACCGGGCGAACATTATATTGATTGCATTGGAGTCAATCCGAAACAGCAGGGAAAAGGGATCGGCAGCAAGGTCCTTGACTTTTTAATCCAGGAATATGTAGAAAAACAAAACCTCACCCTGGGTTTATTAGTGGATGATGATAACCCTAAAGCCAAAAAGCTATACGAACGTTTAGGCTTTAAAGTGATGGGAAAGAAAACATTATTGGGAAAAAGCCTGGACCATATGCAACGTTCAAAAGGTTGATAATTTTTTATTAAATTTGGTTTTAAGCTTCATTTGCTGAGCACAGAACCTAATCTTGAGCATATGCCTAAAACCAGATTTAATAAATTCCAACAGGGATTGGTAAAAACCTTTTTACTATTATATTTCAGTGCATTTGGAACTACCGCTCTTCACGCACAATCCCCCTCCTCAGCGGTCGATTATGTAAACCCTTATATGGGGAATATTTCCCATCTTTTGGTACCTACCTATCCTACCGTTCATTTGCCGAACAGCCTGTTAAGGGTTTATCCTGAACGTGGAGACTATACTGCGGATAGGATAAGAGGTTTACCGCTCATCGTAACATCCCATCGTGGGAGTTCGGCCTTTAACTTAAGTCCTATTGCCAATAAACAGAAGGAATTAAAACCGATCATCTCCTATAGCTACGATCAGGAGCAGATCAATCCTTATTCCTATTCCGTTTACTTGGATGAAGAACAGATCCAGGTAGATTATGCGGTCTCCCATCAATCTGCAATATATCAACTTGAGTTTGAAGGAACTGATGACCCTCAGTTCATATTCAATTCCCGACGTGGCGAAATGAAATGGGATGAAGATGGGGTTTCCGGCAGTCAGGATATTGGGAACCGAACCAAAGTCTATCTCTATGCTGAAGCCGATGTAAAACCTGAAAAAGTAGGTCTGTTAAAGGATGGTAAACTTTTGGAGGGCACTGCAGCCAATGGCGATCAAGCTGCCATCATCCTACAATTCCCCAAAACGCAGCGTAAAATTAATATCCGTTATGGGATATCGTTCATTGATGCTGAGCAGGCAAAGGCAAACCTCAGAAGGGAAATTAAAACCTATGATTTAGAAAAGGTTAAAGATTACGGTAAAAACACCTGGAACAAGGCATTGGGTAAATTAAAGGTGGAAGGCGGAACGGAGAATGACAGGCATATATTTTACACTTCGCTCTATAGAACTTTTGAAAGACCGGTAAACATCTCCGAGGATGGGCGTTATTTTAGTGGTTTTGACGGTCAGGTACATCAGGATAGTGGCATACCATTCTATACGGATGATTGGATCTGGGATTCCTATCGTGCGCACCATCCCCTAAACGTCCTGATCGAACCGACCAAGGAAAGTCATATCCTGCAATCCTTTGTCCGCATGTCGGAGCAGATGCCCAACTTTTGGTTCCCTACTTTTCCAGAGATCAATGGAGATAGCCGTAGGATGAATTCCAACCATGGTGTTGCAGCCATTTTGGACGCCTATAAGAAAGGTATCCGGAGCTTTGAGGTCGAACGTGCTTACCAAGCTGCAAAGGGGGCTATTACGGAGAAGACCTTGGCTCCATGGTCCGGAAAACCGGCCGGTGGAATGGATAGGTTCTTTTACGAAAAAGGATATATCCCGGCCTTAAGACCCGGAGATAAGGAAATTTATCCGGAAGTCCATGGTTTTGAAAAACGACAACCCGTTGCGGTTACCTTAGGAACTTCCTATGACCTTTGGTGCTTGGCCCAACTGGCAAAGGAATTGGGGAAAACAGCAGATTATGAAAAGTTCCTTCAACTTTCCTTTAACTATAGAAACCTGTTCAATGAAAAGACCAAGTTCTTCCATCCCAAAGATGCGGAGGGGAAATTCCTGGAACCATTTGATTATGTGTTTTCTGGAGGTCAGGGCGCACGTGAAACCTATGGGGAGAACAATGCCTGGATTTACCGTTGGGATGTACAGCACAATATTCCGGATCTGATCCAGCTGATGGGTGGAAAGCAACAGTTCGTAAAAGAACTGGACCAGATGTTCAATCAGGGACTGGGAAAATCCAAATTTGATTTCTACCAACAATTACCGGATCATACCGGAAATGTAGGTCAGTTTTCCATGGCCAATGAACCTTCCTTGCATATTCCCTATCTCTATAATTATGCGGAGGCGGCCTGGATGACCCAAAAAAGAATTAAAACCTTGATCAAACAATGGTTCAGGAATGATCTTATGGGCGTACCGGGTGATGAGGATGGCGGCGGTCTATCCTCTTTCGTGGTGTTTTCCCAATTAGGATTCTATCCTGTAACTCCAGGATCTGCCGTTTACAGCATAGGTTCGCCGTTTTTCGACAAAGCAACCATAAGCATGGAGAATGGCAAGACCTTTACGGTAATAGCAAAAAATACCTCGGATAAAAACAAGTATATCCAATCGGCAAAATTAAATGGGAAGCCTTGGAACAGTACGGAAATCACCCATGTAGATATTGCCAAGGGTGGAACCCTGGAATTACTGATGGGTGATAAAGCCAATAAAAGCTGGGGCGTTTCCCAGCCTAGTTTTTAGATTTTATTTTTTCTTCCAGCATTTTGATGAAATAAGCACCGACAACAGATCGGGCCTTAAAGCCCCTTCTTTCGGGTTTGTCGGTGAATACCCAATCGGACATCGGAACCCTGTTGACCGTTTCGTTCATGAATTGATGGACAGGGTTCACAAATCGTTCAAAGGTTGCCTGATCCTCCGCCATACTGGCTGTCCATAGGATCCAATCGGTCTTGGTATAGGTTTCTCGGGAATCCAACGGAAGCCCATATCTGTTCTGTTTGGTCAAATAATATTGGATTTCCTTCTCCCGTATCTTGGGATCAAAAATCTGCATATCAAAAAGATTATCCCAGACCATGTTGTACTTTTGGCTCCAGGTACCAGGTTTATCAAAAGTCAAACGATAATGATCGCCATCATTCGCCATTTTTTCCCATTCTTTCGCCATCTCTTTAGCTTTAGACAAATAGGTATTGGCCAAATCTTTTTTCCCCTGCATCTCTGCGAGATACCCAAAGGATGCTATACCCATAATGGCTTTTATGGAAAGATTTGCATTATGGGCGAAATGACCTGCAAAATCATCAGTGCACAATTGATTTTCGGGATCCAATCCCTTTTCCACCAGATAATCTGCCCAGGTTTTCAATACCGACCAATGTTTTGCCGCATAATCGGCATTCCCTTCTACTTTGGCGATGGCATAGGTCAGGATCAACATATTACCGCCCTCTTCGACTGGCATATCTCCTCCATAGGTCTGCCCATTCGCCACCGGATAGGTGCCGATATCATGTGCAGGGAAAGGCTTTTTCCATTTGCCGGATTCGGAATAATAGAAAATAAAGTTCATCATCGCTTTCGCCAATTCCGGATTGTAATAAAGGTATAGCGGCGCCGAAGGATAGGTAATATCCACCGTACCGATGGAACCGTTACTGTCATTTTCCTTGGATAACCAGAGCAGATCCCCATTGGGTGCCTGTACAAGCTTGTGGGCAGCAATGGATTGTCGATATGCGAGCGCACAAAGCTCCGCATAGGACTTACCATAACGTTGGTATTGCAGCATAAAATTCCGATCAAAATCGGCCACTTTTTTCATTAATAGATCATAATCCTTAAAGGCCAGCTCAAACTGCTGTTCGATACTGCTCTTGCCATCCTTATTCCAATAAGGTCTAAGGTTTTCCCCAAAATATTGGATGGCAAACACATCGTCGTAGCCAATGGCGAATTTGCCTTTCGCCTTGCCTTTTACTTGGATATTGGTTCGGAAAGCAAGTTTTTGAACTTCGCCAGATTCCACTTTTGCTTGTATGTTCTTCGCATCACTTGCCATGTAAAAATAGCCCCAATCGTTTCGGACATGATCGCCTTTTCGTTCCAAAATCTTCTGCGCAACAGATCCTGTTTTCAGGTAGGTAATTCCATTTTTCTGAAAAGTGCTGGAGCTGGATGCTTGGGTGGGTAAATGCAAGGCCCAATTTGGTGATGCTTCCAGGTAGAGTTCTACCGTTCTCGGCTTAGATGAACTGATTTCATAACTTAGGTAATTGACAGGTCGGCTCAATAGGACTAAGTCATCCAAGAAAAGTGGAGCGGTGAAGGTTATTTTTAATTCCACATCTCCACATTGAAATACATAATGGGTCTGCATAGGTTGTACATCTGCACTGATCTGTTTGGCCGTCTTTGGGAACAAAGCTTGATCGGTACGTTCTTTTAATAAACCCACATCGAGAAACCCATTCGCTCCACCATTAAAACAATAGGCGGCAATTACATTTTTGCCCGGCTTTAATGTTTTCAACACCGCATCGTTCAACTTCACTCTTTTGTTCTTACCAGTACCACCAGTTTTGACCACTTGTATGCCGTTGATGAATATTTCGGCATCATCGTCATGGGAAAATTCCAAGAGGATGGAACTGTTGGATAGATCTTCTTTCAGATCGAAGGTCCTTCTTACCCAGATTTTAGCGTTCGTCCAATTTGTTTTGCTATGGGGTTCATTTTCGAAGGTACCAAAAGCTCCTTTTCCTTGCTGCCAAGATTGGTCATCGTAGGAGATGGCTGTCCAGTCGCCGACAGGATCCTTGGTCAGGTATTTGGCCTCCCAAGGTTTATCTTCCCCATTGGGGAGCATGCTGAGGAGTTCCATTTCTTCGGTACCGAGGAATCGATAGTATTCATTATCTACTTTAAGAACACCCAATAAAGGTAATTTTTTATCGGACCAATGTCTCGGACTGGATTCATAGAGTTCGTCGGAATAAGACCAAGCACTCATATTAGGGTCTAAGGTGATCAAGGGATAAGCTGGAGCTCTTAGGCTGTTCTTTACGGATTGTGCATGAAGGAAGATCGGCACGAAAAGCGAGAGCAGAAAAAATGAAACTGATTTCATATCAAATAGATTTAGGTTGCTTTTTATGATTAGGTAGCTTTAGGATCGTTGTTCTAGCGAAGGATCTGCATCAAGGCCACAGCAGCACTGGCATCATAAACCTCGGTCTTTTCATGAGCCTTGCGGTGGAAATTCTTGTCCATCAAACCCCTATCATCGCGGTTTTTCCATGCAACTTCTACATTTTTGGCTAACCATTTCTTATACACATCTTTTTTATCATAAGGAAATAGCTGCTGGATATACTGGGCAAAAATGGCGGTATAAATTCCTTGCTCGATGCCGTTTTTAAAGGGTAGAATCCCTTCTGGATCCGACATGGAATCTTTGACATAGTTCGCTGCAAGCTTTGCATCCTCCAGGTAATCCTTGTTTTTGGTTTCTTCATATAGCAACACGCCTGCTCCAATACAGGTCGCCTGATTATATAGGTTGACCGTCCAATTGGTCTTATGTCCTGGAACCTGATGATCTCCCACCTTTCCTTGCTGTTTATCGAAAAGAGCTTCCCGGGACCAGGCATACACGGACTTTGCTTTCTCCAGGTAGGATTTATCTTTTGTAGCGCGGTAAAGATGGACCGCAGCCACTACCGAAGGATAATTGATGCAGGCTGTTTTTCCGCGTTGATCGGATTTCCATCCCCAGAACATCCCTCCTCGTTCAGGATCATAGGATCCCTTATCTGCTACTTTTGGGGTGCCTGACCATACTCTTTCAAATCCGAGTACAGCATGCGCCAGATAGGTGGCATCCTGCGTGAGTTCGTAGGCTCGTGCAAAAGAAATGATCCACCACATTAGATCGTCATAGATAAACCATATGGTGCTGTTGTTCCAATTATAGCCATCGTAATGTTTATAATTACCTTCGTATATCTGTTTGATCAGCTTGGCATACTGTGGAGATTTTGTTTTCTCATAAGCCATCATAGCCATATCCCAATAAATGGCTTGTGTCCAAATAGCTGCCACTTGTTTACTTTGTGGATAGACCATGTAGATCTGCTTTTCCGAATCCAGGAATTGACTGTTAAAATCTGCAAAAGCACGATCAGCATCTTGTGCAGAGCTAGGCACCGCAAAACAGAGCATGGCGATACTGCTGAGTAGTTTTTGGTTCATCATCTTTAGGTTTATGGCGTTTCGGCCTTATTAAAGATAATAACTAAAACGTTTTAACTAATTCATGTAATTGATTAGTTACAATAAATGTAACTCGAACAAGAAGGGCTTATTTTAACAAAATCCTAATTGGGATAGGACGAAATGCGGAATAAATACGAATTTATAAATTTTACCCCCTATTATTTAATAAAATGTCTATTTTTGCGGCAATATTCCATGCTTGAAAAATTATGACACAACAAACTGCTTTTGAAGATCAGATCAAGAGTTACAAATCAAATCAAAATGCCTGCGTAAAGCTGATACAGATTGTCAGCGATCTATGGTACAACCAATCCATCGAATTAGTTCTATTCAGGAACCAATTGATCGACCGTCGAGTGAGTTTTATCCTTAACCTACATCAGGAGAGTAAAGTATATGCTGACCAAGCGCTATCGATCGAAGAAACCTTAAAAGTAGCGGAAGCCATTGCTGATGCACAACTCGCACCATCCAGAATCGATATCGGAAAATTGGCATTGGAAATCCGTCAACAAAGGGCTTCAGATGATCAGATTCCTTCTTTTATTGGAGAGAAGTTGGCGGGAGCAGCTAATCACCAGAGCTTTGAACCTAAAGATGTGGTTCTTTATGGTTTTGGTAGGATCGGACGTTTATTGGCCAGGGAATTGATCCACAAGGCTGGAGCCGGAAGACAATTGCGATTGAGGGCTATTGTAACACGGGATGTGATTGATGAGAAGTCATTGATTAAGCGTGCAAATTTGTTGCGCCAGGATTCGATACATGGACAGTTTGATGGGGAATTGCGTGTTGATCAGGAAAATGAATCCATCATCATGAATGGTTTTCCAGTGAAGATGATCACGGCTAAGAACCCAGAAGAGATCGATTATACCCAATATGGAATCGAAAATGCATTGGTAATTGATAATACCGGAGCGTTTCGGGATGACAAGGAATTGGCAAGACATCTTCAGGCCAAAGGTGCAGGCATGGTTTTATTGACCGCTCCGGGAAAAGGCGTTTCCAATATCGTTTATGGGGTGAATGAAAATGATGCAGATACGCAGAAGGATACTATCTTTTCTGCTGCATCTTGTACCACCAATGCGATATCGCCTGTGCTGGCGGTTCTTGAAAAAGAGCTTGGTATTGTTAAGGGGCATATCGAAACGATCCATTCCTATACCAATGACCAGAACTTGGTGGATAACATGCATAAGAAATCAAGAAGAGGTCGTGCTGCGGCGTTGAATATGGTGATTACGGAAACTGGCGCAGGAAGTGCTGTGGCGAAGGTATTACCGGTTTTGGCAGGAAAATTAACGTCTAATGCGATCCGTGTACCGGTTCCTAATGGTTCTTTGGCTATTCTTAGTTTGGAACTGAAGAAGGAAAGTTCGGTAGAAGAAATCAATGATTTGTTGAAAAAGGCAGCATTGCAAGGGGATTTGGTGGAGCAGATTAAGTATAGCGAAAATGCAGAATTGGTTTCTTCGGATATTGTGGGTTCTACAGCGGCTTCTGTAGTGGATGCGCCTGCAACGATTGTTTCTGCTGATGGAAAATCTGCGGTGATTTATGTGTGGTATGATAATGAATATGGGTATTCTCATCAGGTGATGAGATTGGCTAGGCATATTGCCGGGGTTAGGAGATATACGTATTATTAGGATTTTTTTCGCGTCATTGCGAGGAACGAAGCAATCTTTCCGCTTGTCATCTTGAGCGAAGTCGAAAGATTGCTTCGTCGTGCCTCCTCGCAATGAACTGTGTATATATCCAAATAATAAATTAAATTTTCTCCAAATAATATTCTGATTAGGCCGCTTTTGCGATGTAGCCCTTTCCAGATTTTGCGATGGCGAATGCCTGTTTGATCAGTTTGTTCACCACTGCTATGATTGCGACCTTGTAGGGTTTTCCCTTTTCCATCAACCTCCCATAAAGCCCGCTGCAGGCGGTGTTGCTCCTGATGGCGGATATTGCCGCCATGTACAGCACCTTTCTGACCTGGCCCATCCCCATCTTGCAGATATGTCCCTTTCCCCTTACACTGCTGCCGGACTCGAATATCCTGGGCGCCAGTCCGAAATAGGATATCAGCTGCCTGTACCCCTCGAACCGACTGAAACCGTCCGTCAGGATGATAAGCAGTGCTGCGCTGCGCGGGCCGATGCCCGGGATGCTCCGCAGGTTTTCATTGAGTTCCCCGTAATTCTCCATGATGATCTGCTGGACCTGCCTTTCATGTTCATTGATGTCCTGATCATAACGTTTGATCCCTTCCTCTATGGTCTTCCTGAGCGTGGGTTCCAGTGTTCCCGCATGTTCATATGCATGGAGCCTGTTCGTTAGCATGGTCCTGCATTCCTTCTGTCCCTTGATATAGCCTTCCAGGTTCCTGATCCTCAGCACATGTTCCTCCGGCAGCCTCCATTGGGCAGGTTCCGTCATGCTGGTGAACTTGGCGATGAGCTGGGCATCCTTCCTGTCGGTCTTGGTCCTGGCCAGGGTCATCTGGGAAAAACGCCTGATGACAAGGGGGTTGATGACCGAGACCCGTTCATCCCTCTCCCAGAGGAACTTTGCCAGCCGGAAGTAATAGGGACCGGTGGCCTCCATCGCTATATGGCTGCCGTGCATGTGGCCCAGGGCCTCCACAAAACCCGCTTCGTCGTTACTGAAACGACCCTTAAAAACCTCTTTCTGTCCCGATTGGACAGAAATGTCAAAATAATCCTTTGAACAATCAATACCTGTTACCATATTTGTATATCATATTTGTGGATTACAGCAGCTCTTATCATAACTTATCAATCGTAAAAACAGGCTCCTGGCCTAATGAACTGTCCAAGTTTATGATAGGAATAAGAGAGGGGGATTAACATTGCGAAGGGTCTCTCAAGGACCAATGACGATTAAAAATCTTACTCCCTCTCTCGCTGTATCCTAAATGAAATACAAAATTATATTCTGTTTCTTTAATTCCTATAACTTCCCTACAAACTTACGATGACGTATCTATCCCAGCAACCTCTCCGTTTCCAGGTACTTCATTATAATATGGGTGGCACCTGCCCTTTGCTGCACATAGTTTTTTGCTGCCGTTCCGGCTGGCAACCTTTTCTCATCAGCCAATAATGCCTCAAAAACTTCATTCAACTCCACCTGATTCCCAATGGAAAAACCAGCACCCAACTCCAACAAATCCACCGCCTCCTGGAATTTCGAATACTTTGGCCCAAAAATCACCGGAATCCCATAGGTCGCTGCTTCCAAGGTATTATGGATTCCCGCACCAAATCCCCCACCTATATACGCCATATCCCCATACGCATAAAGCGAGGATAACATCCCAATATTATCGATCAATAAAACCTGCGCTTGTTCCTTTTCCAAATCGGAATAACTTTCATACTTCGAAAACAACAGCGCCTTAGGAAACAAGCCCATCAACTGATTAATATGTTCCTTATGGATCTCATGTGGCGCTAAAATCATTTTCCAACCCTTATGATTATCCAACAAAACTTTCAACAATCCTTCATCCTGTCCCCAGGTACTTCCAGCTACCAAAACCCGATTCCCTCCTACAAAATCCCGCACCACCTCAATCTCCTTATGCTCTTTCGGCAATTCCACCACGCGATCAAACCGGGTATCTCCGGCCAAACCAGCATTGGTTATCCGAATCCATTTCAGCATATGCACACTATCCATATTCTGCGTAAAGAAATAGGATACATTTTTAAGAATATTCCTATAAAACCCACCATATTCCTTAAAAAACAACTGCTCTTCCCGAAAGATCGCAGAAATCATCAATAAACGGATATTACGTCTTTTCAGCTCCCTGAAATAAAAATACCAATACTCATATTTAGTAAAAACGACAAATTTGGGATTGATCAATTCGATGAATTTGCGGGCATTGCCGGCTGTATCTTCTGGCAAGTAGAATACATGATCGGCTAATGGTGTATTCTTTCGGATCTCGAATCCTGATGGGGAAAAAAATGTTACAATTATTTTTTCATCCGGAAAACGCTTCCTGATCTGCTCCAAAACCGATCTCCCCTGCTCAAATTCACCCAAGGAAGCAAAATGAAACCAAATGTGTTTTTGCCCTTGTTCAACCGTTTGCTCGATCTTTTTCAAAAGATCCTTTCGGCCATTTACCCAAAGCCTAGCCTTCGCATGGAATGGTGCCAGGATACGTAAAAGTAGCCCGTATAAAAAGATGCCTGCTTGGTAAAGGAAACGCATAATGTTAAAATATTGCTTATCTTCGTCAAAGATATTTAAACCTTTTCAATTTCACTATTGTGCAGGAGAACAAGCGCAAACGAATATTAATAACTGGAGCGGCTGGATTCTTAGGATCACACCTCTGTGATCGGTTTATTGAAGAGGATTTCCATGTCATCGCGATGGATAACCTCGTCACAGGGGACCTGAAAAATATCGAGCACCTCTTCAAATTACCCAATTTCGAATTCTACCATCATGATGTTTCAAAGTTCGTACATGTGCCGGGAGAATTACATTACATCTTACATTTTGCATCGCCGGCCAGTCCGATCGATTACCTGAAAATCCCCATCCAAACGCTGAAAGTAGGTTCCTTAGGAACCCATAACCTATTAGGTTTGGCAAAAAGCAAAGAGGCACGGATACTGGTGGCATCAACTTCTGAGGTATATGGCGATCCATTGGTATCCCCGCAGGCCGAAGAATACTGGGGAAATGTAAACCCAGTTGGCCCAAGAGGGGTTTATGATGAAGCCAAAAGATTCCAGGAAGCCATGACCATGGCCTACCATAATTTTCATGGCTTGGAAACGCGAATTGCCAGGATCTTCAACACCTTTGGCCCCCGGATGCGATTGGAAGACGGAAGGGCCTTGCCCACTTTCATTTCTCAGGCCTTACAGCATAAAGATTTAACGGTATTTGGGGATGGTATGCAAACGAGATCCTTTATCTATGTATCCGATCAGGTGGAGGGCATCTATAGGTTGCTTTTTTCCGATTATTGCTTGCCGATCAACATTGGTAATCCCGATGAAATGAGGCTCTTGGATATGGCGAAAGAGATTATTGCCTTAACATCCAGTCAATCAAGCATTGTTTTTGAACCATTACCGATTGATGATCCGAAACAAAGGCGCCCGGATATTAGCAAAGCCAAGAAGGTGCTGGATTGGCAACCTAAAGTAAACAGAAAAGAAGGTTTAATGAAAACCATTCACTATTATCAGACATTATTCAATAGTAACATACACTAGACTTAATACATCAACATGAGCAAAATATTAGTAACAGGCGGAACGGGATATATTGGATCACATACCGTTGTGGAATTACATAAAGCGGGTTATACCCCGATTTTGGTGGATAATCTTTCCAATTCCAGCATCAAGATATTGGATCAGATCGAAAAGATCATTGGCGTAAAGCCAGAATTCTATGAATTCGATCTATGTGATAACGAAAAGGTGAATGATTTTATCGGTAAACACCCTGATATTGCTGGAATCATACACTTTGCGGCATCAAAAGCTGTTGGAGAATCTGTTCAGAATCCATTGAAATACTACCATAATAATTTCTTCTCCTTGATCAATCTGTTGGAGGCATACCGAGAAAAGCCGATCAATTTCGTTTTCTCGTCAAGCTGTACAGTGTATGGCGAACCGGATGTATTGCCAGTAAATGAAGCGGCACCTGTAAAGAAAGCGACTTCACCTTACGGAAACACCAAACAGATTGCAGAAGAGATCTTGGAAGAAACTGCAAAGGCGAATTCCAACTATAATGTAATCGCATTACGTTATTTCAATCCGGTAGGAGCGCATGAATCTGCTTTGATCGGTGAATTGCCAAATGGCGTACCTGCAAACCTTCTGCCTTTCATTACCCAAACTGCCATCGGAAAACGCGAAAAGATCACGGTCTTTGGAAACGATTATGATACACCTGATGGTTCTGCTATCCGTGATTATATCCACGTAGTGGATTTGGCAAAAGCACATGTGGCCGCTATCAAGTTATTGGAAAAAGGAAATCCGAACGGTAATTATGATATTTTCAATGTAGGTACGGGAAATGGATACTCTGTTTTGGAAGCCATCCATGCTTTTGAGAAAGCTTCCGGCCAAAAATTGAATTACGAATTCGGTCCTCGCCGAGAAGGGGATATTATCAAGGTTTGGGGTGATGTGAATAAGTCTACCAAAGAATTGGGATGGACAGCTCAATTAGGGATTGATGAAATGATGGCTTCTGCCTGGGAATGGGAAAAATATTTGCACGAGAATCCAATCCAGTAAGATATTAAAATAAAAACCCTGTAAACTTATTTACAGGGTTTCCTATTTTAAACCATTTACTGTTTCCTAAAATTTACTTTCCTTCTTCCTTTACCTGGGCATAGATCTTCGGATTGAAGCGGAACATCGGTGTCATCCAATACAAAAGGATAATCCGTGAATAACGATTGTTAAAAGGCGCCATGATCAAGGTTACGGCCAATGCTACGATCACATATAACCAAGGGTTTTCCAAGTTACCGGTCAGCAAATACGTACCGACACATGCTGCGATCAACTCGCCAACACTCAAAGCATAACTCACGTACATCGCTACATAAAAATAACCCGGCTCTTTCTCAAATTTCAAATCACAGGCCGGACATCTATCCAACATCCTTTTTGATTTAAAACTAAATAGTGGGCCAGCAAACATATTTCCAGTTCTACATCTTGGACATTTCCCGTCAATTGCACTCTTTAATTCCGATGGAATGGTATATTGTGTTTCCATGTTTGTATTTATTTCCATTGTGATCTCCTAAATTCTTCAGGGGTAATCCCTGCTATTTTCTTAAAAAATTTTGTGAAATACGAATTATCATTAAAATTTAATTCATAACTAACCTGTGAGATGGTCCAATCCGGTAGGATCAATAAGCGTTTTGCCTCCAGTAATATCCGATTCCGAATGACTTCCCCCGCCTGCAATCCCATGTATTCCTTACAAACCGCATTCAAATGATTGGGAGTTACAAATAATAATTCCGCATATTCCTTCGGCAAATGTAGCTCTTTGAAATGCTGATCCAAAAGGGCCAAAAAATTCTTGATCAGCACCAGATGGTAATCTAAGCTTTTTCCTTCCAAGCTTGGTGCATAAGCTTGATCCAGTTTTAACAGAATGAATAACAATAAGGTCCTTTGTAGATCCGTGGTCACTCGATCATTCAATTCCAATAATTGGCTGAACAGGTTAATGATTTCCCGCAGTTGATATTCGTCCAATACAAATACACTTTCTGTCAAGGAAGAAAATATCCCAAGCCGTTCCACATAATCCTGTTGAACCAAAAGTGTCTTGAAGTAATCAATATCAAAATTGACAATGAAACCTTTCATTTCACCTTGGAACATCCAAGAATGTACCTGACCAGGCCCCATCATATATACCTGCCCCCTTTCTACCGCATATTCCTTAAAATCAATTTCATGTGATCCGCCTCCTGCAAGGAAAAGTACCATATGGTAAAAATTATGGCGGTGTGGAAAAACCAGGTTTTTATTCTGCTCCAGATATACCTCCAGGCGATCTACCAAGAAGTCTTTGTTCTCCTTGTAGGAAACCGTACATTGTTCTATTACAGGTATCTTTGCCATCAGCTACAAAAATAGACAATTACTACCATTCTGGATGGTACAAAAAGGGTTATCAATGGTAATAATTACTTTTTGCTATTATAGGAAGACTAAATACCCATGAATTAGTACCATTTTTGCTATCATACAAGGTATCTCTTGGAAAATAGTTAATTTTAAACATGTCACTACATAAAGATCTACCTTTAAAACAAGCTGTCCTATCCTTATCCGAAAAAGAAAAAGATAAGCTATTGGTGCGATTGATCAATAAGGATAAAATGCTCTTAAAGCAACTGCATTATGAATTATTGGAGGATGAGGCTGATCTGGCCGACCGCATCGAAGTCCTAAAGGACAGATTGGAAAGTTTGTTCGATCAGGCGTCTTCAACTATTAAGAACTTGCCTTTATATAGTAATTATAGAGAATTGACCAGTTTGATGAGGCAAGCAAGTGGTTGGATCAATGAACATGAGAAAGTAACAAAAGATAAGTTCTCTGTGGTGGAGTGTCGATTGATCCTGCTACAGGAAGCCTTCGAAAGATTCCCTGTCCTTTTTGGACCAACTGCATTATTACCTGGCATGAAGCTTCATAAATACGTTATGGGTAGGGTCAAAAATGTAAATGGCTTGTTCAACAAACTACATGAAGATCTACAGTTCGATCTCAACCCACAAATGGAATCTGTCATATCTTTTGCTGAAGAACATCGATTAATTACTTTTTAGTATTTTTGTAAAAACATCCTTTCCGCGTGAACATTCAAGAACTATTAACAAAATACAGTAATTCCACTCAAGTAAAAGCCTTACAACAAAGCATTCAAGGGAAGAGACCCAAGATCCATTTAAAGGGATTGGTGGGTTCGGCGGATGCCATGGTTGCTGCCGCATGTTATCAACTGGAAAAAAGATTAAATGTATTCATCCTTCCTACACATGAGGATGCCTCTTATTTCTTGAGCGACCTGGAAAGTCTTTTTGATAAACAGATCTTATTTTTTCCGGCTTCTTACCGAAAACCCTACGAATTTACACAACTGGATAGCGCGCATGTGCTTCAGCGGGCTGAGACCTTGAGTTCTTTGAACCAAAATTCGGAACTCCCTAAAATTGTGGTCACCTATCCCGAAGCCATTGCGGAAAAGGTGATCAACAAACAGGATCTGGAAAAGAACACCCTGCCCATTACACAGAACACCAAACTCAGTATCGATTTCATCAACGAATTTTTATACGAATACGATTTTGAGCGGGTAGATTTTGTCTATGAACCTGGACAGTTCGCCATCCGTGGGGGAATTGTGGATATCTTCTCTTTTTCCAACGACCTCCCCTATCGCATCGAATTCTTTGGGGATGAAATTGAGAGCATCCGAACCTTCGATATTGAAAATCAGTTATCCGTCAATAAAATCCATACCGTAACGATCGTACCTAATGTACAAGCGAAATTCTTGTCGAACAACCATATTTCTTTATTGGAATATATCGATAAAAACTCCGTAGTATGGATAAAGGACGTTCAATTCACCTTGGATATCCTGAAGGATGGTTATAAAAAAGCATCCCAATTTTGGAAAGCTTTAACAGAGAAAGACCTGAAAGCAAATCCGGAATTGTTAGATCCGCGATTTACATTCACCGATGAGAAGAATTTCAATGCAATGTTGTTCGAATATCCCATCATCGAATTTGGAAAACAATTTTTTTACAATGCGGATGAACAACTAGAATTCGATACACATCCACAACCTTCGTTTAACAAGGACTTCAATCTGTTGATCCATAACTTCAAGGAAAACGAGAAACATGGCATCCACAATTACATTTTTTCCGATTCCACCAAACAAATTGAACGAATTTATGCGATTTTAGATGATCTGGATAAGACCGTAAGTTTTACCCCAATCTACAAAGCGCTTAGAGAAGGTTTTAGGGATGATGTTCTAAAAGCCGCCTGCTATACCGATCATCAGATCTTTGATCGTTATTATAAATACAAGCGGAAAAAGGGTTACGAACGTTCGCAAGCCATCACATTAAAAGAACTTGGGGAATTAAAACCAGGTGATTTCATTACCCATATCGATCATGGCGTTGGTAAGTATGCGGGGTTGGAAAAAGTAGATGTGAATGGTAAAACGCAGGAAATGATTCGGTTGGTTTATGCGGATAATGACCTCCTATATGTCAACATCAACTCCCTGAACAGGATTTCCAAATATTCCGGAAAAGAGGGCACTGTTCCCAAGATGAACAAGTTAGGAACAGATGCTTGGGACAAACTAAAGAAAACGACGAAAAAGAAGGTCAAGGATATTGCCCGCGACCTGATCATGTTATATGCCAAACGCAAGGCCCAAACCGGTAATGCGTTCAGTCCGGACACCTATTTGCAGCGCGAGCTGGAAGCCTCCTTTATCTATGAGGATACCCCAGATCAGGAAAAGGCAACCAATGATCTGAAAAGAGATATGGAGTCCCCTCATCCTATGGACCGCTTGGTCTGTGGTGATGTTGGTTTCGGAAAAACAGAAGTTGCCATCCGTGCGGCGTTTAAAGCCGTAGCAGATAGCAAACAGGTGGCTGTTTTAGTCCCTACAACGATCCTTGCGCTACAGCATTTCCGAACCTTCTCCGAAAGGCTGAAAGGTTTTCCGGTGAATATCGATTACATCAACCGTTTCAAATCCAGCAAACAGATCAAGGACACCTTGAAAAGACTGGAAGAAGGAAAAGTGGATATCATTATCGGAACCCATCGCTTGGTGAGCAAGGATGTGAAATTTAAGGACCTTGGATTGATGATCATCGATGAGGAACAGAAATTCGGGGTATCGGTAAAGGAGAAACTGAAAGTCATGCGTGCAAACGTCGACTCCCTGACCTTGACCGCAACACCTATCCCACGAACCTTACACTTCTCCCTAATGGGAGCAAGGGATTTAAGCATTATTTCTACCCCACCACCGAACAGACAGCCTGTACAGACAGAACTTCATGTGTTTAATGAAAGTCTGATCCAGGAAGCGGTTAGCTTTGAACTGGACCGAGGCGGACAGGTGTTCTTCATCCATAATCGGGTGGCAGACCTTCCTCAATTAGGCATGTTGATCCGGAAATTGGTCCCAGGAGCGAGAGTTGGTATAGCGCATGGGCAATTGGAAGGTGATGAACTGGAAGATGTAATGTTGAAGTTCATCAATCATGAATACGATGTTTTGGTCGCTACCACGATTATCGAAGCGGGCCTAGATATACCAAATGCCAATACGATCATGATCAACCATGCCCATATGTTTGGATTGAGCGATCTTCACCAAATGCGTGGTCGTGTGGGACGGACCAACAAAAAGGCATTCTGTTACCTGATGAGCCCACCATTGTCCACCTTGACCAATGAGGCATACAAAAGGTTATCGGCCATTGAAGAATTCTCGGAATTAGGTTCAGGATTCAATGTGGCGATGCGCGATCTGGATATCCGCGGTTCAGGGAACCTTTTGGGAGCAGAACAATCGGGATTCATCGCAGAGATTGGTTTTGAGATGTACAATAAGATATTGGATGAAGCGGTTCAGGAGCTAAAAGACGATGAGTTTGGTGATCTATTTGCCGATGAGACAAATCGTAAATATGTAAACTTTACCCAGATCGATACGGATCTGGAAGTATTGATCCCGGATGAGTATGTAACCAATATATCTGAAAGATATAACCTGTACAATGATATTGCTAAACTGAAGGACGAGTCGCAATTACAGGCATTTGAACAATCCTTAATGGATCGATTCGGACCAGTACCAGGGCCAGTTTACGAACTGTTCAATACCTTAAGGTTGCAATGGCTGGGCAAGGAAATCGGATTGGAGAAAATCTCCTTTAAGAAAGATACCTTAAAAGGATTTTTTGTAAGCAATCCGAAATCGAGCTATTACCAGTCTGAGAAATTCGGGCAGGTATTGGCATTTGTTCAGAAGCATGGAAGTATCGCGAATCTGAAAGAAGTGAAAGGTCAATTAAGGATTGCGGTCAACAATGTCAATAGCATTGAGTATGCTATAGAGCTGCTGAAAGAAATGGCATAATTGGTAGGGGTTATTCCCCTACCAAAAACACAGCATTTGCCATCAAAAGCTTCCCACTTTCCCAAAAATTCCGGAAAAGCACATTATCCGTCAAGTAAACTACCGTTCCTTGACCAATCTGCTGCGTTCCGAATACCAGGCCATTCTTCAGTTTCTTATTCAGGTTGTGTCCTACAAAGCCACTTACTTTAGAGCCCTCTGTGATATACCCTACATTCCAGCCTTCACTGTTCTGAAAATACTGGTATAGGTTAGCATCTGTTTTTAAGGTGAAATAATCCTTAATTCCATACATCAAAGGATGTGAATCATCGAATGTGACCTTATAGATAGCTCCAGCCGTATAGTTTTCCAAAGCGCCTCTTTCCCTATCTGCATATTTTTTCAAGGGATTTGGTTTATTCTTTGCACTGGTATCCGTTTTCACAGCCTTTAGCTTAGACCATTCCTGACTCGCCAATTGCCCGACGACAGATTCCAATGCCACCACCTTTCCACCTGCCCGCAGCCAACTCGCAAATTCCTTACTTTGATTGGTATCCTTTAAAAAGGAATAATTACCATTCGGCATGATGAACACATCAATGTCGCTCCATTTTACCCGAGAAAAATCCGAAGGATTGATCAAGGTTATCGGATATTTAAGCATTTCATCAAAATAATGCCAGATCTCGCCTACATTGGTTGCCCTAATCCCCTCGCCAGCCATCATCAGCACCTTAGGGGTTTTCACAGTTTTTACATCCGAGCTTCCTAGATCCCTTCCGCCTTCCACAATCCCAGACTGGATCGGATATAACCTTACCTGAAGCTTATCCGCCTCCTCCTTGATGATCCGTTCCGCATCGGCCTGCTTATTCCCGTTCTTCATGATCAACAAAGATCCCCGCGGAAAATCTTCTTTTCCTAACTTAAAGGCATAATCGGAAGATTTCAAACTAATTTTCCTTTTCAATAAGGCTGCCGTGAGTTGTGCCGCGGAAAACCCATCCCATTTTATCGCGTAGCCAAAACCTGCTGCAGCCGGATTTTCCAAATTTTCTAAAGAATAAGGCTGGAGTTTAGCCGGTTTTGCCATAGAAGCAATGGCCGGGAGACCATAAACATAAGGCATTGCCCATGCGGTGATATCATAAGTGACCGAATCCGTCAATTTTGCATCAGGCTCAAACAATACCCTGATCAATGCTGCCTTAGCTTGACTTCCCGGAATGACCACATCTTTCTCCGACAGGGTATAATTTGCTTCTTTTTTACTGAAATAATCCATTCCCTTAACCGAACCCGTTCCTGCATAATACTTGATCTGGTTCTTATCCAATAATTTCAAAAGAGCCCGCAAACTGCCTTCCCTTGCAGCATCATATTTTATCACATAACTATGATAGGAGGATAATTTACCTGCTATGGCATCTTCACCAAACTTCTTGAATTCCGCCACGACCTTGTCCGCATGCTGCGATACCACTTCTACGATATTGATACCGGATGCATGATGTTGGATTGCGCGATCAACCAGGGTCAATGTATCCTTATTATCGGTATACACCCCCAAACCGGCAGAACCATTACCGGCCTTTTCAAAGGTCATCCCAATAGCACCTGAATAGATCGGATAGGTATCCCCATAAGAAGGATAGAACAGGTCAAAACGTTCCTTGGTAAAATATAGCCAACCTTTGGAATCAAAATATTTTGCATTGTGCCTTCCGATGGTGGTCTGAAACTCCCTTTGCCATGGGGTGATCACCTCGTGCAAAGGCTCTGCCGCTGGCGGAAAATAATAGGGTGCATTGATGCCTTGCTCATGAAAATCGACATGAATATGCGGCAGCCATTTGTTATAGATCACCGCACGTAGCCTGCTTTCCTGTTGGGTCTGCCATGCCCAATCGCGGTTCATATCGAAATAATAGTGGTTCAATCGACCTCCAGGCCATGGTTCCCGATGTTCCCGGGCATACAGTTCCGGGTTATACTGCGCGCCTACAACACCGTTATGCCAATTGTTATACCGTTCCGTCCCATCCGGATTCAGACAAGGATCGATGATGACCAAGGTGTTTTCCAACCAGCGCTTTGTCTCTTGATTCTTCGGGTTGAGCAATTCGAAAAGGGTCAGCATGGAAGCTTCAATAGATGAAGTTTCATTTCCATGGACGTTATTGCTCATCCAGATAATTGCAGGAATGTTACTGCTTCCCTCCCCTTCCAAAGCCTTGGCAAGTTTTAGGTTATTGTTCCTGATTTCCTCTAATTTCGAAATATGCTTTGCGGAAGAAACATAAAAAACCTGCAACGGCCTCCCTTCAATAGAAGAACCATAGGACTCTATTTTCACTTGGTTGGGGAATTCCTTGGCGATGTACGCATAATAGTCCAACACCTTCCAATAAGGCGTAACTTTGGTACCCACCTGATAACCGAGGAACTCGGAGGGCGATTTCACCTGTGCCATAACACAAATAGTGAAAAAACAGCCTATGATGCTGAGCAATCTTTTCATAATTTAGTAATACTGTTTAGATTAAAATATTATACATATTTAGGTCTTCAAATTAAGGATTTATAGGAATAATTTTTAATTTTTAGGCCTTTATTTTAAATCAACCTATTATGGCTCATTTAGAAACCGACCTCATTCACAAAGGAAGTGAATTCAATGAAAGTAAAGCTGTTGTTACACCAATTTACCAAACGTCCACATATATTGCAGATGAGGACCTAACACAATACATTACCGCTGCATCGGAGACAAAACATCCTGGATTTTATCATAGGCATGGTAATCCGACCAACTCCCAGGCGGCCGCTGTATTAGCCTCTTTGGAGAAGACGGAAGATGCGCTGGTCTTGGCCACAGGCATGGCGGCGATCAGTACGGCAATTCTCACCGTGGTGAAAACTGGAGACCACATCATTACCCAGCATTCCCTTTACTCCGGCGCTATGCTCTTCTTTAAGGAATTCCTGTCGGATTTTGGGGTAGAGGTTACATATGTGGACCAAAAGGACAACCAGGCCTTTGAAAAGGCCATTCAGCCAAACACAAAACTGATCTATGTGGAAACCCCTTCCAATCCAAACCTTGACATTACAGACCTTGCATTCATTGCCGGACTGGGAAAGAAAGGACAGATCACCACGATGGTGGACAATACTTTCGCCTCTCCGATCAACCAGACGCCTGCTGATTTTGGTATAGATATTATCGTGCATTCCGCAACGAAATATCTTGGGGGGCATAGTGACCTTACTGCTGGAGCGGTGTGCGGTAGAAAATCTTACATAAACAAGGTATGGCGGAGATCCTTGGTCCTGGGGGGATCTTTAAGCCCATTTGATTCCTGGCTGTTGTTAAGGGGGATGAAGACACTCGCTATGAGGGTTAGACAGATCAATGAGAATGCCCTTGAATTGGCACAATGGCTGGATAAACATCCCCGCATCAAAAAAGTAGCCTATGTTGGGTTGAGTTCACATCCACAATATGCATTGGCACAAAAACAGATGAATGGAGGAACGGGCATGTTATGTGTGGAACTATCGGCTGATCATGATGAACAGGCATATTCCTATGCTCAAGAGGTTCTGAACAGATTGACCATTTTTGCCAATGCCGCAAGTCTGGGAGGAGTAGAATCCTTGGTGGTACATCCAGCAAGTATGTGGGGCGGCCACCATGATAAGGACCAAAAGCAGACATCTGGTATATATCCGGGACTTATACGTATTTCAGTGGGTATTGAAAACATAGAGGACCTTATTAAGGACTTTGAAACAGCACTGGGCTGATCCATCTTCATGTCATTAAAGAAATGGAGGACTATTAACAGAATGTTAGCCAGAAAATAGTACAGTTAGCGTGTTCCAGGCTTCCTTTAAAAAGAATCCTAAATGGATTTTGAGCTACGAGCATTCCGGTGTACCTAAATCAAAGCTTGGGGATCGAGGAAAGGATCTATCCACAGAAAAAAATCTAGGATAGATCTTTATCATGGGAGCCTATCTGTCTGCCAAACCACTGCCAAAGGGCCTTTTTGCTGTAAAGTACAGGCAGGAGGGCATATAATAGGTCAAGTTTTCCCAATTTGGGGCACATTTGGAAATCCCACTCGCAGAACGGTGCCCTCTGCTGGTTTACTCTGTACCTCTACAGTTCCGTGGTTCCGTTCAATCAGGTCCTTGATCAACAGAAGTCCAATCCCCGATCCCCTTTCATCTGCAGTCCCTAATGAATTCCTCTGAACAGATTTGAATAGCGTGGACAAATCTTTCATACTTATCCCAATACCATGGTCGATTATAGATATATACGTCCTAGTCCCTTCAACCTTGACCGATAGTTTTATCTTCCCCCCAAAAAAACTGAATTTTATCGCATTGCTCAATATGTTCCTTATGATTATGCGAATGTGTTCCATATCCGCAACGACAGAATCCTCGGGTGAGATCTCCCAGGAAACATGGAGGCTCTTCCTTTTTATCTGTTCCTGAAAATTATTGATGGTATCATTTACAACTGGCAATAGGCAGACTTTCGTTTTTTCACCCGTGGCGCCCTTTACATTACTGCTACCCCATTTTAGAAGATCATCCAGGATCTGATTCTGCTTTAGGATGTGGGCATGGATATCGCTGATGAATTCGATGGATTTTTCCTGGTTGAAGATATGATGCTTCAAGGCAAGCACCAGGTTTTCAAGACTTGCCAAAGGGCTTTTCACATCATGGGCAATAATAGAAAACACTTTTTCCTTCTCTTGATTGGATTCCTTCAATGCTCTTTTCTGCTTCTGGATCTTGAGAAGGTTGTTCTTTATGATCTGGAGAAAAGAATTGGTTACCAAAATGATAAATCCTATTGAACTAATCATGTTGACCAGAACCCTTGCCTTTGGCAAAGGTTCAGTGATGTTCACCCTTTCGCCCAGGATAAATATGGCAACCATTGATACCGCTACCATTGCACCAAAGAAGATGTGAACCTTTCTTTGATCATAGAGCATCATAGAGGCCACGAGGATACTTATCAGAAAATATTCCGCACCATTCTTGAATAGGATAGCACCGGCAAGAAAAAATATAAAATTGAACCCAAGCAGAACAGCCTTCGCACTTTCAAACCTCCGATAGTGCAAGAGTACGAGAACAGTGGCGGAACTTAGGGAATTCAGGATATTTATGGATGCCAACAAGAACCTTTGATCTTCTAGGTTAACCAATGCGAAATATAATGTAGGGAATACGCACATCCAAGCAATTGTCCGGACCATCTGATTCCTTTTGTTCTGAATGTAGGGATTTTCCGAATATACTTTCCTATGGGACAGGACCAATCTGTAGAGACGGATTATTTTGATATAAATCTGCTTGATAAATAAAGGAAAACTTTTCACAAAAAAAAGAAATTAATCAGTATCATATTTTTTGAACAAGGATCTTTCCCAACAATCGCCCATGACCCAACGTTCTTGCGTTGTCAATACCAGCAAAATGGCACTGCGAATTTAAGGATATTTATATCATCTACAACTGGACCATGAAATACCCTTTGGTCCAAAGACCAAATCAACAACTTGTACGATTAGCGAAACTGGAATCAAGGATGTGTGGGATCCATCCTTTGGAAGATTTAGTATATATTAGATCAAATGGATTTTACTATTCAAAAACCAAGATACCCAGTTCTCCCAGGTCATTCCAGTCCACATTCTACCGAATTGCCTACCTCCCCGAAAAAAACTCCCTTTTCTCTTTTCAACTCCCCCCTAATTGGGACCATCGTCTGGAACAGCCCGATTTATATTCCTCGTAGACCGAATTTATTCTGGTTTATTTTTAAGGTACCTTTTCCTGTACCATTCAGGAATGGTAAAAATCAATGATCTCCCTCCCTAAAACAAAATTTTCAAACAGAATTACTATTACTAAGGCCGATGAGGGATTAGTCAATACCTGATCCACACTCTTAATTCCCCATGGATTTTTGGACATTTCAAAAAATTACTCCTGGGCCAATCCGGGTATTTCCAGTGGTCATCTTATTACGATGGAAATGGAACAAAATACAGCTCCGGTTTTCACAGGATATCCCGGGCGGGGTGCGTTGAATTTAAGTATATTATGGATTGCTATAATCCCTGTCCTAGAAATTCCCTATATTCTGTTGGCGATTTTCCATAAAGTTTTTTGAAGTACATGCTGAACCCGTTTGCAGATCTAAAACCCAATGAATAGGAAACTTCCTTGATTGAAAGTCCTGTGTCCTCCAGCATTTTTTGTCCAAGCTCAATGAGGTAACTATCTATTATTTCCTTAGGCGATCTATCCATAACCTTTCTGGTTATGTTAGAAAGGGTCCTATTTGTAATATTTAGGGATTCAGCATAAAAAGTCACCCCTTTCTCCTTTACTGCATTTAATGCTACCAATCCTTTGAAGGCTTCTGCTGTGTTAAGATAAGTTATCGGGACATTATCAGAAACTGGACCATTCCTACCTAAATCCTTTGATTTTTCGAACACCTTTTTCAAATGGAGCACATTATTCTTCAAAAGATTCGAGATCAACAGTTCCTTTGATTCTTCCTCATCGTCATTCTGGTAGGTCTTAATCATATCGTTAATCACCTTCAAGTGTGCGGCCTCCTTCTTGGATATACGGAATTGATGGAAATCACTTTTCCTGTTTTTGAAGATTTCCGCTATATGGTTGTCATAGAATAGAACTGTATCAAAAAAAAAGTATTCAGATATGGGGCATATTTTTGCAATTTCCAAGGTCGGTGGAACAAAGATCCTTGAGTCCAATACAAAATGACCCGGAGCAGTTTCAATGATCTTCGATACTTCTAGGATCTCGAAGGAAGATAGTAATTCGGGCAGACTGTCCTTCCTTTCGAGCAATTCTTTACCATTTATGAGAAAACATAGGATCTTTCTATTCATACAATCGGATTAATTGGAAGATTAACAAAAATTTCACCAAAATATCTTTCTGAAACGAAAATTCATTATAGAGATCCATATGGTTGATTCCTATTATCGATTAAATATTGTTCTGAACCAAGATAATCCAACAAAATCGTATTGTCCTAAGGTTTTGGGAAAATACATCAACAATTCGGAAGGTTGGCAGAGTATATGGAAATTTATTGCTCGATAGGATTTTTAAATAAAATTTTTCGATTTTGAAAATAGGAATATGAACTGGATTCGGAATCTTATAAGAATAATTTTTACCACATATGATATTACCGATACAAAGAGTTTGCCTCCCCTTTTCCTCCTCAAATCGATGGCACGATTAAGAATCAAAAAAAATGTTGTCCCAAATGGGACAACATCACATCACACTATTTATTGAACCCAGGAAGGTCCTATTGAAGTCTATAATGGGTATAGACTGAATATTCCACTTTTATAAACACATAGTTAATAAAAGTTTTTCGAACATCTCTGCCCTCTTCCCGATTCTTGACCCAAATTTCCAATTTTGATATTTAAGAACAATAGTATCCAATATGAATATTCTTTCAACTATATCACAACATCCAAGGAAACCGTAAACATGTTCGTATAGGAAACAGAAAATCAAAAATTTCTTGGGATTTATTCCAAAAATCATTCCTGCAGTAATCTTTTGCTATCTGGATCAATTAATACCCTCTTCGGAAAGGAGCGAGTGAATCGAAATCCTGAATTTTTCATTTTGAATATTAAAAGGACCAAAACTGGAAGTTCAGATTCTTGAACGGTCGACTTGCCATCATGCACGAATTTATTGGACCATCTGATCCCATCCATAGCTATCCAAAATGTGTCCAGAGTTTTAATGGGATAAACAACGATGTTGAAAGGACAAAACATGTTATTAGGATACTTCCATCAACCAACTTAAGCAATTGGGCTATTTAGGCGACATGTGCATACTCCGAGATTGAATGTAGGGTAAGGGGAAGCATAAATGATGTTTACCCTGAAATAACACGTTCCTAGTTAAGAAATTAATTAAGTTCCCTCTATTTCAAGGAATAACCTTTCTTTACCAATGCCAAAACTTTAAAGTAACCCCAGCGTTGAGAATTATCCGTAAGTACCCCCTGCAGTTAACTCAATTTCCTCGGATCATTGACATGATCTAAATCTGGTATGCAAACCTATTATCTATACAATTAAACAAAAGACTAATCTGTCAGTTGCAACTAAAGATTGGACTCTTCAAATAGGGTCTGCGGCTTGTCACCAGGTAACCATTTCAAACGAAAAAGTGGACTTATGGAAAAACAGGATGTAATTGTTGAGGTACTTTTCAAAAAAAACTCAATCAAATAAACCCTTATCCTCATTACCCAGAAATTTAAACGTTTATAACATCTGGCTGGCACAAGATGTTAAATAAAGCAAAATTAAATTTAATTTATGCGTTTTATTGTAATATGTTGTCTATTTTGGGATTATAAATCATGTACTATGAAATGTCCAAATTGTAATGAAATTTTATTAATCGCAGAAAGGAATCGTGTGGAAATAGATTACTGTCCCAATTGCAGAGGAATCTGGCTGGATAAAGGTGAACTGGATAAACTACTCGATTATGCTGCAAACCATAATAACTTTCCCCAGTCGCAACAGACCGTTGACAGAAACCAAACCATCGACCAAAGGGAGGATAAATATTACAGAAAAGATGAAGATCATTGGCAGGGACAGCATCGAGATGATTATGGAAAACAAAGATATCCAAAAAAGAAAAAATCATTCCTATCCGAATTTTTCGATTTTGATTGATAGTGAATGGTTTGACTCGATAAAATAAGCGAGAGGTTAAAATGGAAGCGTTATATATGTTTAAATGTTAGCACGGTTTATTGATCCTAATCATCCTCGACTTTTGATTTTAATCTGATGGAGAATCTGCTTAACCAGCAATTCAAGGGCGAGGGATTACCGACAGAGACCTTTGACATCCGTGAACTGTTAGGTTATTGCACCAAGATCCTCGAAATAAAAGCGATGGCCAAAGGCCAGAGAATAATCCTAAAAGCAGACCATATAATTTTCATCCCGGCCCAAAATGAACAACTGTGGAGGGTATTCAGCAATCTTATAACCAATGTCATAAAATTCGCTCCACATGGAGCACAAATGGAAGACACAGCTATCAAACAGGTATCGAAAGTCTTAGTGAGCGTAAGGATAGTGGGCCAGGAATCCCTTCACAAATATCAGGGACGATCTTTGATTTGTACAACAAGTGTAACCCCTGTACTGACGGGGAGGAATCCTTCGGAATGGGCCTGGTTATCTGCAGATGGATAGTAGAGGCTCACGGAGGTAAGATATGGTACGAGAACAATTTTGATAAGGGCGCTAATTTTTATGTCGAGCTACCCAGCACCGATAAATAACGGTAATGCTGTCCAAATCTAAACCCTTATTTCCAGCCTGGTCCCTGATGAAAAGCGGGGATTCTGATCTACTACCTTATCCTCCTGTTTGCATTGCTACTGATGAACATCTTATTTTTATCCTCCGAAATTATGGCCACGAATCGTTCATAATGCTTCAGGATATCTGCGATCAGTTCGTCCTTGGTAAATAACCTCACGTCATAACCCTGCCTTGCATCACCAAAATAGGCCAGAGGAAAGTAGGCTTGCCCATCTTCCATATCCGAGAGGTTTTCCTCCTTCTGGAAATATTCCGGAAAATCCTTAGTCTCACTCCGTACACCATAGATGAAATTGTTCACCAAATCATACCGGATCTCGATTTCAATGAAATTTGGCTCTTTGCCCTGATTTATATTAGCCTCGATCCCATTCTTGATAAATTCGTTACGGAGTTCATGTATCGCATTTCCGGCAATATCCCTCATATAGGAATCAATATCATTCTGGGAATCAACTTTCACTATCTGCCTTAACCGGTCCTTCCATAATTTTCCGGACCATGGAACGGTAGATACCGAAAACTCCTGCTCATAATATTTTTTGTCTATCGACAGGGCCTTTACAAGGCAGGCTATCATGACTAGAATGATGATCGAAAAGGGAAGTGCCGTGATCAAGGTCATGCTCTGTAGGGCTTCCAATCCTCCTGCATTCAATAAGAATAGGGCCAAAACGGCCAATAACACTCCCCATCCGGCTATCTGCCATTTCGGCGAAACCTTGGCATTCTTGGTAGCAATGCTGTTCATGACGAACATCCCCGAATCTGCT
The DNA here is from genome assembly GCF_004526235.1 of Sphingobacterium sp. CZ-2. Lineage (GTDB taxonomy): Bacteria > Bacteroidota > Bacteroidia > Sphingobacteriales > Sphingobacteriaceae > Sphingobacterium > Sphingobacterium tenebrionis. The sequence goes on from NZ_CP038159.1 coordinate 3,536,877, forward strand.
GAGGTCACAAAGAATATCATGATGATCGCTATAACCATAAAACTAATGACCTTGGTAAACGGTAGATATTCCAGAAACCTGAACATCAGGGCATCTGGATCGTTTGCCAATGCGCTCAGGGCACCTCCAGAAACATGGTTATCCAGCCAGATGGCACTGTTGCCGAAAACGGACATCCACATAAAATTGAATATGGTCGGAAGGATCAGTACGGCTGCAATAAACTCCCTAATAGTCCTTCCTTTTGATATCTTCGCAATGAAGAGGCCCACAAAAGGAGACCATGAAATCCACCATGCCCAATACAGGATCGTCCAATTGTAAAACCAAGGTAAGGATGCATCCTCATAAACATGGGTATTGAAGGTCAGGTTAAAGAAATTATTGATGTAGTTCCCCAATCCTTCTGTAAAACTACCTATCAGATAGACGGTCGGTCCAAGAAAAAGAACGAACAACATCAGCAAAATAACCACTGCGATATTGAGGTTGCTCAGGATCCTTACGCCCTTATCCACTCCGGTGGTCGCTGAAAAAACTGAGATCGAGACCAGGATAAACACAATAAAAGCCTGATAGACAAAGCCGGTCTCATGAACTACACCAAGTATGTGCAAACCAGAATTTATCTGGACTACACCGAAACCCAGAGTGGTGGTTATTCCAAAAAAGGTGCTGCAAAGGGCGAATACATCGATGGTGTTCCCCCAGCGGCCCTGTATCCTGTCCTTAAGAATCGGATAGAGGCAGCTCCTCAGCGAGAGGGGAAGTTTATATCTATAGGCAAAATAGGAAAGTGCCAGCCCTACCAAGCCATATATCGCCCAGGCGTGGATGCCCCAATGGAAAAAAGTATACAGTTGTGCGTTCTTAGCACTATTGACATAACTGCTGTTGGCAAAGATCTCATTGGAATAGTGCTGCATAGGTTCAGCAACACTAAAATACATCAATCCTATACCCATACCGGCTGCGAAGAGCATAGAAATCCAGGAAAAGAAGGAATAGTCCGGAGAACTGTCGTTTCGCCCCAATTTGATCTCTCCGTACTTACTGAACATCAGGAATAGCAGGAACAGAACAAAGACAGTTACTGCCCAGACATATACCCAATTCAGGTTCACGAAAATAAAGTTCTTTACCACACCCAGGACCGCGCTAACCCTCCCTGGGAATATCGCTGAAGCCAAACACACGGCAAGGATAAAGATCAAACTTGGTAGAGTGACTCCGCTATTAAGTGATGAATTGATTTTTCTAGATTTTGACATGGGTTCGAATCGATGGTTCAAATCAAGAGTATTCCTGGATAAGGAACACCTCATCCTTCTATAACAGTTATCCGAACAATAGGTTTTGGAAATTTCCATTCTAGGTTGACACTTTTGTGGAATGGTGGGGGAGGGACAAATGTAAACAGGTCCCCAAAAATCATGCATGCCCTTATTACGGTGTATTCCGAAGCATGATGGAGTTTCAAATATCTGGACCATATACCTTGGCATCTGATAAATAACCTTATTGTTAGATTGCAAGAAACACTTCCCCTATCATTTCTTGTAGGACCTGTTTTACCTTACGGGACCAGCTTTAAAAAAATGTTTTCTTCGGGGATTAAAAAAGAAAAAAATAAGGATATGGAAAAAGATAGTCGGCTACATACCGATAAAAGAATGGATAATGTACAACATGATGCGACAGGATTAATTTTAGTGTCGGAGGGTGCAGTGTACTAACAAATACTAACCAGTCCCATAGGTAAAAAACCCGTTAGGCCCTGGATAAAACCAGAATAATCACGTATTAAGCACGAGAAGAAGACCCTTATTTGGCATTCGATTTGATTTACATCTGATATACAACCTTTTGTTTGATAAGACTGGTTATTTTAACGCGAGGTTTGATATCCAGTCTTATCAATACTACCCAACAGTTCGAATTGTCATTCAGGATATAACAGTTTTTTACAAAATAGTTTTAACCATGAACAATGATTTTATAATAAAAGAAGTGCTGGTTCATTCGCAGACTCTATTGCAGTACGCCAAAAGGTTTACCAAGGATGAAACTGATGCTCAAGATCTTTTGCAGAACACCCTGATGAGGGTCCTGAGATATCATAAAAATTATTCAAAAGGATCTAATCTTCTAGGCTGGGTATATACAATAATGAGAAGCTGTTTTTTGAACGATTGCAGGAAACAGAATTTAATGAATAATTTTATAAAAAACGCTAATCCTGAAAATGATCCCGAACTAAGATTAACAAACAACAAAAGTGAAAACAGATTCTTCATGGAGGATTTTCAAAAGGTTATGGAAACGGTCCCAGAAAAGTTCCTTACTCCTTTCCTCATGCATTTTGAAGGATTTAGGTATTATGAGATAGCCGAACATCTGAATGTGCCTGAAGGGACTGTAAAAACCCGGATCCGTACCGCAAGGAAACTACTAAAAAAGAACCTCTCGAGCTATGGTAATTTAAAGGCATAATTGATATAAGATCCAGATCTGTCAAGCTGTTGAACCTTTTGACAAATAAGACCCTTTTTTGTCGAAGATGACCTACAAATCGTTACTTAATGGAAACGGACAAAAAATAAACCCACCTTCAAATGATGGTGGGTTTGATTGAAAGTAAATTGTAATGTTTGTAACCAAATCAAATTTATCATTTTATATTATAGAACACCCCTATTTGAACAAAGGAAAATATTTTTGTAGCCAAATTTCGTATTTACGATTTCCAAACTTTCTCTATTTTAACCAGATCTCTTCTATTCTTAATATTGAAATCGAGAACGGTTAGTATTATCCATATATGGATATCCTGCCCCTTAGGATTACCATTTATTGATCTGGATATTTTTTGATCATCGCAAAAGTAAGATTCATCGTTGGATATCCTATTAACCCTTCCTTTGATTTTGTTCTTTGGTAGAGGTACCCATTTCCAAATGAGTCTGGTTCCAATATAAACCAATAAAGTTCTATGCTTCTGTAAATGAAGTAGGTCACTTTATATCCTCAGGGGCTCATATCATCAAAAAAATCGGATAGATTACTTTCCAAGGGGCAAATGTCCTATTGTAATTAAACGTTTCCTCGAGAGGCGGCATTATTTAGGATATGCTATTATAAGTGGTATTTGTACGTATTATTTAAAAAAACTGAACTTGTTCCAAAATGACCGTGTTCAATTTATAAAAACGAAATGGAAACGAAATCAAATTTTGACCTCACCGCGTTTATTTTCAGACATGCACTCTGGTTTAAAGAGAACTATTCACTGCAAGAAGCCGAGAATTTTATAAAAAAGACCCTAAAGGAAGATCCTAAAGAAAAGAAAAAATTATTATTGAAGATCAGGATGCCCACTCCATAATTTTGTTAAGCCCAAATACAGGAAATTACCTGAACAACCTGTTATAGAGATAATAACCGATTATTGTGCTCATTATGAACACGATGATCAAACATATCCTTAGTATTTTATCCTCTTTATCCATAATGCAGAAATTAACTATTATATGTTATCGGGACCATTACCTTAGCATGGACATTAGTTTATAGCCAAAATTAAAACCCACAATGAATATCAACACCAATAGGGCAATTATCAATAATAAGGTGATGCCAGCTTTTCTATTCATATTTCAATTTAAAGATTAGAAATAAAATCTTCCCTCGAATTGTTATATTGAGGAAGTTTTAGACCTGGAGCGAAAATTAAATGATATTAAACCGAGTAGCAGCACGGACATAGACATCCTGTTCTGATCGAACAGAACAGGGAAATCCTTAAATTAACAACCAGCGTATGTCACTAATCCGTAGGTAATCTGTTATCTCAGTACGTTCTTTCCATCGAGTGCAACGATTAAAATTCAGTCAATGTTTTGACCAAAAATCGATCCTAACAATTTTCCTCTCCAGGCAAAGATATAAAATAGGTCGGTCAGTCAAATGGCATGCCCTTTTCCCAATCATCGATCATGGTCCCAGCTCTTAAAACAGCAATAAAAAAATTCCATTTATTGACAGCACTTACCAGAAAACAGTGTACAATGCAGCAGTAATACCCAACACGATCAAAGCCCCAACAGCAAAACCCGTTTTGGTTTTGAACATGGTAGAATCCACCTCGAGTCCTTTCGGCACGATGCCTCTCTTATTATCAAATAAAGAGATAAAATACATCCCGATCAAACAGAAAATAAACACAAATCCTACACGATCGATAAATGGAATCTCATATACTCCGTTCACGGGTACAGAGAATCCTGTGGATGCCAGGAAGGAAAGATCCATGAACTTCGGAAGGAATTTCAATACGATGGACATCAAAAAACCACCAATGGTAGCGAATAGGGCAGCATTGGAGGTTGTTTTCTTCCAGAAAAACCCTAAAAGGAACATCGCAAAAATTCCTGGTGACACAAATCCGGTATACTCCTGAATATATTGGAAACCGCCTTTTTTATCGATTCCCAAGTGTGGTGCAATGATGATCGCTAAGACCATGGAAACCACAATGGTAATTTTACCCACGTTCACCAATTTCCTTTCAGATGCATTTTTATCGAAAATCTTCTGATAGATATCCAGCGAAAATATCGTAGCTACGGAATTGGCCTTACCTGCCAAAGATGCGACCACCGCAGCAGTAAGTGCAGCAAAAGACAATCCTTTCAATCCTGTAGGCAATAAGCTCAACAGTACGGGATAGGCGCGGTCAGGGTTCAATTCTCCACCTGCCAACATCTCCTGTTGGAATTTACCATCCTGGTAAAGAACATAAGCTGCAATACCTGGCAACACGACGATCAATGGCATTAATAATTTAAGTACCGCAGCGAACAGAAGGCCATTTCTGGCCGTTCCAAGATCAGCGCCTAGTGCACGCTGAGTTATATATTGGTTACAGCCCCAGTAACTTAGGTTGATGACCCACATACCCCCGATCAACACGCTCAAACCCGGTAGATCGATATAATTTGGATTGTCCGGCTCCAGGATCATATGGAAATGATCATTTGCCTTTTCATGAACAAGGTTGAATCCATCCAGGATGCCGTTACCGCCAAAGTGGGTAGACACAAGATCCAAGGCGAGATAGGTTGTTGCCAAACCACCAAGGATCAGGAAGAAAACCTGTATCACATCCGTATAACCGATTACCTTCATTCCGCCCAATGTAATGATAATGGCAAAAACAGCAAGGCCAATCATACACATCTGGAAATCCAATCCGGAGATGGAAGAAACGGCCAATGCCCCTAAGAATAATATGGAGGTCAAGTTCACAACAATGTACAATAATAACCAAAAAACCGCCATGATCATGGAAACAGTACCATTGTACCGGACATTGAGGAACTGCGGCATGGTAAATATCTTGTTCTTGAGGTATACCGGCAAGAAGAATACTGCTACAACGATCAAGGTAGCTGCTGCCATCCATTCATAGGTCGCTATGGCCAGTCCGATCTTGAAACCGGAACCGCTCATACCGATGAACTGCTCTGCAGAAATATTCGACGCGATCAGGGAAGCCCCGATTGCCCACCAGGTCAATGAACCCTCGGCTAAAAAATAATCCTTTGAATCACCAGAGGCTGATTTCTTTTTGTAATAAATGTAAAGTCCGTATCCTGCAACGATGACAAAATAACAGAGGAATACGATATAGTCTTTGGTTTCCATACTATTTGGTTGTACTGAATTTATAGATTGATTTGGTTGAATAGGTATCTCCAGGGTTTAGAACGGTGGAAGGGAAATTAGGTTGGTTCGGTGAGTCAGGAAAATGCTGTGGTTCTAAACATAGTCCTGTACGGAAGCTATCCGTTTTTCCGTTTTTCAAGGTCACCTTATTGCCCATGAAATTTCCGGAATAGAACTGTATGCCGGGCTCTTGGGTATAGATCTCCATGACAATTCCTGTTCTATCACCAGTTAGGGTTACTGCGTGGTTAAGCCCATCGACCTTGGTCTCATTCAACACAAAATTATGGTCATATCCCTTCCCGAACTTCAACTGTTGATTGTCCTGTTCGATATCCTTTCCGATGGTTTTGCTAACCGTAAAATCAAATGGCGTTCCTTTCACAGGGGCCAATTCTCCGGTTGGGATCAAAGTACTATCTACAGGCGTATATTTATCCGCAAAGACCTTCAATTGATGGTCCAGGATGGTACCGCTACCCTCCCCATTCAAATTAAAGTAAGCATGATTGGTTAGATTGATCACGGTTTTCTTATCCGAGGTCGCTTGATAATGAATTGTCAATTCATTGTTATCACTCCAGCTGTATGTTACCTCCATGCTAATATTCCCGGGGAAACCTTCGTGTCTATCAGGAAGGGTATAGGTAAAGGTGACCGTTTTAGAACTGGCTTCCTTTACTTCCCAATTGGCAAAGTGCAGGCCTTTTTTTCCGCCATGTAAGGTATTCGGGCCATTATTTGTCGGTGTAGTGAAGGTCTCTCCATCCAGGGTAAACTTCCCTTTGGCGATTCGGTTTCCAAATGGACCTACGATCGGCCCAAAATAGGGTTCGGCAGGGTTATTATAACTACTTGCCTTATCAAAACCAAGCACAACATCGGTTAAGGTACCATGCTTGTCCGGAACCATAAGTCCTACCAAACGAGCGCCAAAATTGGTCAGATAAGCCGTAGAACCCGAAGCATTTTTCAGGGTGTATAACTTTACATCTTTACCAGCTACCTTCGAACCAAAGGATGCTGAATCAAGGATAGTATGTAATGTGTCGGATGGGTTTTCGGCAGTTTGCTTCTGTGGTTGCTGACAGGACATCAGGCCTATCAGCGCGCCACCCAGGAAGAGGTTAGCTATATTTCTTTTCATTTTAAGTTTATAATTGAATTCTAATATACTAATTCTGAACCATTTCTGGTTTCCACAAAAATGGGGGTCAGTTCCAAACCGAATGCTTCCCCATAAGTCGGAGCCAGCGCATCCACCAAGGCTTGGCCATATCCCCTTTTTACGATGTTTATGGTACAGCCTCCAAATCCGCCCCCCATCATCCTGGCACCAACAACCTGTGGATGGGATTTGGCATTTTCCACCAGAAAGTCCAATTCCCTGCAACTCACCTCATATTCATTGCTCAAAGCATCATGCGCCAAAAACATCTGTCTGCCCAGTTCTGCTATATTTCCACTTACTAGGGCATCACAGGCCTGCTGAAGACGGATATTCTCCTCTATCACAAACTTCCCTTTGGTATAGGCTGCCTTATCGATATCCTTCACCGTCTCGTTCAACATATCTATGGTCGCATCCCTTAAACTTTTAACCTGCGGATAGACCTCTTGGATCAATGAAACCGCTTTCTCACAGGATTGACGACGATCATTATAAGCAGAAGTTGCTAAAGAGTGCTTAACGTTCGTATTGAGCAGCACGAGCTCATAATCACCCAATTCCAATGGAACATATTCGTAGGATAAATCCCGACAGTCCAACTTAAGCACATATCCTTCCTTGCTCAGTACAGATGCGAACTGGTCCATGATGCCGCATTTCACTCCTGCGAATGTATGTTCTGCCAACTGACCGATCTTCGCAATATCCACCCGATCCAGGTCCAGGTCGAATAGGCTGTTCAGCCCAAATCCAACAGCACATTCTACCGCAGCGGAGGAGGATAGTCCAGCTCCAACAGGTACATCTCCATCAATATATAGATTGAACCCTGAAATGGCCTTATTCCTTTCCTTCAATTGGTTCACCACGCCCAATATATAATTTGGCCAACCCTTATCCGTCGGTTCCACGTCGGCTAGATCAATCTGAAAAGATTCGTTGAAACCTGCTGCGTATAGAAGTACCTCCTCATCATCACGTTTGCCCAATCCTACATAAACCGCCTTATCAATTGCAGTAGGGAGTACAAACCCTTCATTGTAATCGGTATGTTCCCCAATAATATTTATCCGCCCCGGTGATTTGACGACCAAATCCGGATCAACAGCATAAACCTCCTTAAAACGGTCACTGATCTCTTTTCTATCCATTAAACTTTTCTTTCTTTATAATGTATGTTTGATTGATTCCTGATGGTCTCTGCGGCCGTTTCTGGTGTGATATCACGTTGTGGATTGGCCAACATTTCGTACCCTACCATGAATTTTTTAACTGTGGCAGAACGCAATAAAGGCGGATAGAAGTGCATGTGCCAATGCCAGAAACCCTGATCCCCACTATTCACAGGTGCCTGATGCATCCCTGCAGAATATGGAAAGGATGTTTCAAATATATTATCGTATTTGGTGGTCAGTTCCTTCAGTACCTTGGCCAGGTCCTCACATTCTAGCTCCGAAAAATCACGAATGTCCTGCACATGACGTTTGCTGATGATCATGGTCTCGTATGGCCAGGATGCCCAGAACGGAACTAACGCCACAAAATGTTCAGCATCGATCAATATTCTGACCTTTTCCTGAAGCTCTACTTCCAAATAGGCCGATAGCAGACTACGCCCATGTGTGTCAAAATATTCCACTTGTCTTTGTTCTTCCTTTTCGACCTCTACTGGAACGGAATTCTGTGCCCATATCTGTCCGTGTGGATGCGGGTTGCTACATCCCATGATCGCCCCCTTATTTTCAAAAATCTGGATGTATTTTATCCATTCATGCGAGGCCAATTCCTGAAATTCTCCTTTCCAAACTTCTACCACCAACTTCAGGTCCTCTACAGTCATTTCAGGAAGGGTCAGATCATGTCTTGGCGAAAAAGCGATCACCTTACAGATCCCTCTTGCCGTTTCTGCCAGTAATAGATCAGAAACATTGATCTCCCCTTGCCGACTATCTTTCAGCAGGGCAGAGAAATCATTCACAAAAACGAATGGTGCTTTGTACTGGGGATTATGATCGCCATCTGCACGGTTATTCCCAGGGCATAAATAGCATTTAGGATCGTAGGCAGGACGGTTATCGCTGGCTAGATCTTCCACTTGTCCCTGCCAAGGACGCTTACTGCGATGCGGAGAAACCAATATTTTCTCTCCTGTAAGGAGATTGATACGGGTATGGGGTATGTCGTTTATTGCAAACATGGACCGGTTTATTAATATTTAGGTGGGTCTAATATACGAATCAATCCTTATTTCGTGGTTGGTCCGTGTACTTTTAACACACCTTTTTTATCAATTTCCATTTCATCGATAAAAACGACCCTATCCTGCCCGCTCTGTGTAGTCCTTCCATGGTAAACACAATACATTTTCCCTCCTCTTCCTACCAGGATGGAATTGTGCCCGGTTCCTGTCACATCTCCACCCTTTTCGGTGTTCTTCTCCAATACCGGATTATGCTTGGATTTTTTGAACGGTCCCAATGGATTTTTGGAGGTCGCATAGCCTACCGCATAATATTTTCCGGCATAAAAGTTCGCAGAATACATCATATAATAGGTGTCCTGCTGCTTTATCAGGTAGGATCCTTCAGTCCAACGGCGGTTGACTTCCTTGTTGTTTACCGATCGGCTTTCCCATTCTGCCTGTACATCGTCCATTTTCAGTGGTGGTCTCAAAAGCATTTCAGGTTCCCCGATCACCCCACTCAGGTCAGGTTTTAATTCTACCCCATAAACCCAACTCTCCTCGATCTCCGAAAAGATGCCCTGTTGTTTTGCCCATTGGGAAATTTCAGATTCCACGGGATGTTTGTAACAACATCGGGAATAATAGAGGTACATTTTTCCACTTTCCTCCACAAAAACATTGGCATCGATGATGGGATATCCTGGGTCGAAAAGTGGTTCTCCGGTCATATCCACAAATGGTCCGGTCGGCTTGTCGGAAACCGCCACCCCTATTTTATAGTTCTCCAGTTCGTTATTGGGGTTGTTCTTCCAATGTGCCGAATAGAAGAGGTAGAATTTATCATTCCATTTATAGACTTCAGGTGCCCAAAAATCCTTGGTTCCCCAAGCTTTCTCCTGAATGTTGGTATATATTACCCCTTCCTTTTTCCAATCCTTTAGATCACTGGAGGAATAAGCAACAAATCCGTTTTTTGTTCCACCGGTTCCATAAAGATAATATCTGTCGGAGGTATCATCATAAATGATGTAGGGATCACCCAATGCCACTTTTAATGGATTTCCGGGCAAGGTTTCTGGCTGGCGGTTTGTCGGCCGTACAGTAGGCATCGGAATATCGTTCAGATTGGCCTTCCCAGCTCCGATAATTGGCCAGCCATTGTTCCAGTTGACCTCATCCAAAAAAAGCATCCTACGCGAAGTATTGTTGGGCAGTTTTCCGTGTTTTTTGTCTATGCTGTGGTAATAGATCCATTCCTTTCCCTGGTCATCCGCAATGATTCCAGAGGTATGGCCCGGCCCGGCAATTTCCGGAGTCCCTTGAAGGATAAGGGTGCCATGGCCACGCTCTCTAAGATCTCGTCCCTGTTGATCAACATAGGGACCTAATAGCTGTTTGGAACGACCTACCAAAACATGGTATTTGCTGTTTGCTCCTTCGCAACAAGAGCCTTTAGAACCCAAAAAATAATAATATTCGCCCTTTTTATAAATGGTTACCGCTTCAAAATCACCGGCGGCGATCTTGACCTTTTCTGTATTCTTGAGAGTTTTACCATCCTTATCCAATTCTACAGCAAAGGTTCCCTGTTTCGGCCCATCATTGAACGATCCCCAGAAGAGATATTTCTTTCCTTGATCTTCATGATAAAATGGATCGATGGAATTGGGTACATCAATACCCTTGCTACTGAACAATTTCCCTTGATCGATAAAAGGCCCTTTTGGAGAATCGGAAATGGCCAGACCCACTCCAGGGTCTGGATCGCCCCAAGTAGAAAAGGAATAATATAAGTAATATTTTCCGTCCACGTAATTGATATCCGGAGCCCATATGCCCCCGGCATTTTTCCAGGTTGGCTTGGTCTGAAAGGCAGAGCCAACATATTTCCAATTCACCATATCCTTTGATTCCAGAATGGGCACTAACCTAGATCCCTTGCCATCATCCCAATTATCCTGGGTTCCATAGGCATAGTATAATCCGGTTTTTGGATCCTTTATAACGGATGGATCGGCCAGAACAGGTTGGAAAACCGGATTCTTGAAGGTGGGGTCCTTCCTAATTAAAGTAGGGGTTGAGAAGTCTGGCTTGACCCGCATGACCTGTTCGCCCTTTTCCTCTTCAAAATACACCTCACCGATATGCATGATCCTGGGATGGATCCTTTCCTGATCGTGATGGGAATGGAAAACGATCCTTGGCTTTCCGTTTTTATCGATGAAAGTTGCAGAATGCCCCACCCCAACTAGGTCTTTAGGCTTTTGGAAGATAGGATTGGCATCGTATTTTTTCCAAGGTCCAGTGATCTTATCGGAGGTGGCGAAACCTATCCCATAGAACGGGCTTTCATAACTATTAGCGGAATAGGTGAGATAGTATTTCCCATGGTTTTTAATGACAAAAGCGCCTTCGTTTACCCTGGGCCATACCTTTTCCCAATCCTGGGATACCTGGATGACCGGTTTTTCCGTTCCTTTCTTAATATGTAAAAGGTCGGGTTCGAGCTCCGCAATCCATATGTTCAGCCCATCATTGAATCTGTCGTACAGCATATATGGCCTACCTTCATCGATGAACAGCGAATTGTCTATACATTTCTCATCGGCTATCATCGGCTTTTTTTCCTTTTGTGTAAAAGGTCCCAACGGGCTATCGGATGTGGCGACACAGATGTGCTCTTCAGCAGTATAGAACATATAGAACTTACCCTTATGGAAATGCACTTCCGGAGCCCAGAACCATTTTTCCCCCCAAACATCCGCTTTATTTAATGCAAGTTTACGCGTTGGCTCTTTCCAGGTCTCTAGATCATCGGAAGTATACACCCTGATACCGTCAGCACTTGATGTTCCGTAGGCATAATAGGTTCCATCGTAGAGCAGCACAAAGGGATCACCTAAATATACCGGAGAGGTTCCGGGGCTGGCAATTGATCCGATAGGAAAGAATACAAAATGAAGAACATGTAAAATAACGAACAGGATTTTTGGGAATGTGTTTGACATTGCTGAAATTTAGGTTAGGTCGATGGATATAAATCTTCCCCTATTATTTAATCCCGGGAATACTTATCACAAATTTATAGATTAAAGTTAATGTTTTTTTCCTGCTTTACAACACAGGAAATGATCTTTGGGCTGGGATCAAGAACCATCGGGTGGATTGGCACCACAGAAATATACCCCGGTGGGAGAATGGCGGGTCTTTGGATGAATTTCGCTCCCACAACAAACTTCAGATGGACATTCTTGGAACGATGGGGAATCGCTCCGGCGAACCATTTAAATAACATCCCGGAAAATGGGATTGGGAATAACACATGGGTGATCATGATGGGGGAATTCACGGATATTTGTAACCATTGAGAAGGCCATCAAATGAATGCCCGCAATCCATATTCGTCCTGCGGGCGTTACACAAACTATTAATAAGCCCACAATCTATTGATTATTTTTGTCAATCCCAAATAATCGGGTGCCTCCTGAGCCCTATACCTCTCCCAGCCTCTCCGAACGGACAGTTACGAACGAATTCCGAAACCTCCTTGCGTAGGGACAAATGTGTACTGATCCCGTCTCTCAAATCAGACGACCAGCATACCACCCATCGTTGACCATAAAAGTGCCGACTTTGAATCAACTGGACGATCTGTCCGCTGACTCTATCAAGCATCCGACCGCTCATGATGGTATGGACCGGAAGCTTTGGTATACCTGATCTTAACATAGCCCCCTTTTTTCCAGGAGGCTGAAAGGATTAAAAAAATATGCTTGGTTAATATTGAGGTACCCAACCAGGACTCGGGTTTCAGGGAATGAGCGGTCCTTGCAGCCAATTCCTCATCATAGAGAATTGTTCAAGCGGCTATCGGAATGGGTATTCCAATTTTATTATATCCATCAAAAAGTCCCAAATATTTATCCACTGCCTCAGAATTCAGGACACTTGATAGGACCAACCTCGATCTCACCTTTCCCAATTTCAGGGGATCCTACCTAATCTCTGGAGGGGGTAGGGTATCCCTTTCCGCAATATCCAATTTTGTTGCATGATTTTGTACCTCAGCATTCTATTGGCAGGGATTGAGTCCGCATTCCCGTAGTAATACCTTTACAAATTTTTATTTTCACCATGTCCAGCACATCTGTTGACGCCCAAAAACAATTGAAAAGCCTAGTTTTGTGGCAATTAAAAGTTTAATCCTTTTGTTTAAAAGCAGAGTACATCATGGGCAATAAAAAGAAATACATCTCGCCGGAAGTTTCGGTTGTCTATATCAGAATGGAAAATGGCATTGCCGCCGGATCGGCCTCGATTACCCCTGGAGGATCCAATTCCAATTACCAACCAGAAATCGATGACTGGACCACAGATGATGGGTACAACAATTCCATTGACCTTTAACCGGATAAGTAGAAATATATGAAACAACACCTGATATTAATATATTGCCTTTTCTTTTTTTGTTGTTCCTGTAGCAAAGAAAATGATCCGGACGGGACTGCTGGCCAGCAAGGGGATGGGACTTCCATCACCTTTGAGATAAGTGGGATCGACAACGGGACACAGGTCGTAGATGTGAACAGGGAGCAGATTTCCAAAATCCATGCGGCCTCTCATTCCCCACAAAGTATCCTATACCAGAAGCAGGAACCGTTCAATGAATTCTGTGATGCGGTGGTGAGCCTGAGCGAAGTCCCGACCAATGCCCAGACGAGCAAAAAAGTCCTATCCGCCATAGGATCCAGGTCAACTGGTGAACACGGAGTTAAACTTTCGAGCACCGACATGCCGATCGGCAGGACCTACCGGGTCGTACTCTACGAAGGAGGTACACAGGTCGCTACATTGAACGCAACCTCTGGAACAGCCTTCACTTTTTCCGGGGCCTTCCGGAATCGCGTATACACCTGGTTTGCATATTCTTACAACAATTCCGTACCCTTTACAGGGAACTTCGATGATGCCAACCCGAATATTTCGCTTTCTGGCAATTCGGGACTGCTGTACGCGTCGGGAACAATTACAACAAGTAATACGCTGAATTACAACAACAAACTGAACATCCTGTTCAAGGAAAAGTCCGCGATAATAGAACTGGTTGTGGATGCCAGGGGAATGTTCGGAACGATAGGTGATATACAGGTAAGCAATATGACAGCGGGACAGTTGAAGAACGGTGTCCTGAACCTAAGGACAGGAAATTTTGTTTCCTATTCAAACGCACCCTTGGTCAACCGCTCCAATTCGGATTTTGTGAACCATAATGCTGCTCTTTCCGACCAGGTAAGAAGAACGAATTTCTACACTGTAGATGCCCAGAACCAGATCTCGAACTTTAAGGTGAACATTTCCACCTTGACCCTGCGAGGAGATCTCTATCCGGAATGGGGGGATCCCATTGTATTCACAAATCGCGAGTTCACGGTGGCCACACCGTTCACACCACAGCACAATAAGCGTTATAGGGTCACCATAACATTGATAATGACGCCCAAAACAATAGGATCAGGTACTTCCCGGACCGAATGGGCAAGGGGAAACCTATATGTAAAGGGCAGCGGAACCCCCTCTGCGGAATATAGGATGCGTTTCCATGCCGCATCCAATGCCTACAGGATAGTGGCTTCGGGGTCCACCAGTGAGGCAAAAGGTGAATATCTGAACTGGCGGGCCTTATCATCGGGCGCAACTGCGGCAAGTTCGGGAACGAACGATCCCTGTGCATTGGTATATCCTGCCGGTAGATGGAAGATGCCAACAAACACAGACATCAATAGGCTCTCATCGCATTCATCACGACAATTCCGCCATTATGGAGGAAGGGAGACCATACGTTTGTTAAGGTTTGACTTCTCTGGTTCGGATAACCCTTACGATCCCGAAAACAGGCTCTCGTTCCCTTTATATGGATATAGGAACGTGAACAGCTATGCGGTCACCGGATATAATATCTCCTCCTCTGGCACAGCCTATGGCTATTATTGGTCCGGGGATCAGTCCAGTAGCACCAATGCATATATGTTAAGTATCGTTTCAAGCGGTTCTACCTCAGGGAACTTCAGTTTATCCAGTATGGCTAAGAACCGTGGGGCCAATATCAAATGTGTCAGGGACCTGAACTGGACATCTGCCCAGCTCCCTGCCTTACCGGCGGCTGATTATTAAGGAACTGTCCTTCAATGCTGAAAATTCCACAATAGGACATTAATTCTTTTTCCCCTGTGCCTCAAATGTATGGTTGGCCATGTGACTAAAAAATAAGTCCATCCCACCGGGGAGGGGGGATGGACATCACATCTAACTATGCCTGGATGGGCGTACCAACGAATTATATTGGCGAAAAATATGCAGCAAAAATAAGACATATGTCTGATAATGGACAAGTTATCCGGCACGAGTTGTTGAAAATGTAGCTAACCGGCTATCCCCATCAGTTTTGCAGGGCATGGTTTCGGTTAAAGGAGGATATCAGTTACCATCCCATTATTTGATCCTTATACCGGTTGTTTCCATGGCCGTTACCTATTGGAAGGATCAGAATAAATCAAGGGATCGATTTTTTGCCACTGAAGAATCTGGCTCCATATTTGCTGATTATCGGGACATATAAAAATAATTTATGAAAAACTTTAAACTATTATCCCTGATCCTATTGGTTCTTCCGATCTTCTTCTCATCCTGTAGCAAGGACGATGGTCCATCAGATGATCAGGTGGAAAGGAAGGTTCAGTACAAGATCATTGGTTCTGCAGGTGTGAATATCACCACGATCGTCTATTATGATGGTGACACACCCGTTTCAAAGACAGGTTCCTTTGGCAGTGAATGGACCAGTGAGGTGGGCGTATCTACCAAAACACCTATGGCCTCAGCAAATGGCACAGGACCTGATGATGGTTCCACGCTAAAAGCACAGATCATCATTGATGGAAAGGTCGTTAAGGAAAGTGCCCCTTCCACCGGTAAGATCCTACAGACAAATGTTTCCTACTTTTAGGTAGGTCCGTACCACGCGTTCCAGGCCAATCCAATCCGCAGGTGAACCACTCACCCTTTAGATTTGTTATAACTGGTTTTCCTGCTTGGGGGGAATGGCATGGAACGATCGGATATGAACTTTACCAAACATACTTCTTTTTAAGGAACGCTATCAGCTGAGCGTCCCCCTCCTCCATTTCCGTTAACTCTTCCTTAGGAACAGTACCATTAACATCGGTCATCCCTTCCTCCCAAATCACACAGGTAGCATATCGCATACCCGACCTTTGTCATACTCAGGTCCCATAGAAATCGGAAGACGCCTCATCGGTCATTCCGGTCTGAATACCTCAGTGATTCAAACTGATGGAAGAATCTTCCTGAATCCCACTTTTTCAAAAGGATTATCATTTCCAACCAGTACAATTAGGCAATAAAAACGTCCGTGGGGCATGAGGCTCATGGGATTGGAATAGGATCAGGGGAGGTACCATAACGAAAAATAGTTATTGGTAAATAATATCAATTTCCCAATATTTGCTAAAATGACCAACATGATATCTATCGCCATAGTAGAGGATGAAAAATTCTATAACCACACCCTTAAGAGAGTGTTGGACCTGCACAAGGAATTCAACTGTGTTGCCCAGATATATTCAGGAGCGGATGCACTTGTTCAATTACCATCGGTGCGGCCGGACTTAGTTTTGATGGATCTCCACCTAAAGGATTATTTAGGCAGCGATCTGATCAGGCTTTTGAAGGAAAAAATGCCTGAGAGCACATTTGTGGTCATTACAAGCTTTGAGGAGGAAGAGAGAGTCTTTGAATCGCTACGCGCGGGAGCCGTAGGGTATCTGGTAAAAGGGGAAAGTCTGGAAAACATCACCAAAGCTATCCACGAGGCATATAACGGCGGTGTACCGATGAGTAGAACCATCGCACAAAAAGTCCTCAACTTCTTCAGGAAACAGTCTGAAAAACAGAATCGTATACCCGATCTTTCCCCTACTGAGCTAATGGTATTGGAAATAATGGCCAAAGGACAACCCTATAAGGAGATCGCCCATAACAAGCATGTTTCGGTAGAAACGATTAAAAAACATATCAGTAACATCTACAAAAAACTGGGCGTAAAAAATAAGGTGGAAGCAATCAACTTTTTACGGAAGTACGACTAGCGGAAAAACATGTTGAACGAAACTATTTTCAGTCTATTGAATATTGGATTCAACATCTGTTTTATGTTGTATCTGATCTTCAAATACTTTTATGAACAGAACAATAAATATTATCTGTTCCTGGCCCTGCTCAGCCTTTCCTTTACCACAAATTTAATACTTCGCCTGGAGATTGTGAACGGGGATTATACCTGGATCCGTATCTCCAGAAAAGCAGTGGTAATATTTTTCTATGCATTTATCCTATCTTTCCTGGATATACGGCGAAGTAAATTTGTTAGGATTAGTCTGATATCCGGGATGATCTTTATTAGCATAGGGTTGATTTCGAGGCTTTTAATATCAGGTTCCGTCCTTTTTTCATCCATCAATTCTATCTATAGATCCTTATATTCGTTTGTAGATCTGTATATAATAGCAGTGATGATATCTTATGTTTGGAAAAAAAGGACCGGATATTACCTGTACATCCTATATGGCCTTCTTACCGTCATCACCTGTGCGGTGCTGATATATACAGGTGATCAGTTATTCGGCCTCCACCGCTATATTTCCGGATACCTACTGTTCCAAACTGAGATCATAATCTGTTTCTGCTTCTTCTTTTTGGCCATAATTACCAAAGAGAGTGAACAGAAGAATGAAATAGAAAGATTGGAGTACCTGGTGGAGACAGAAAAGAAGGAAAAAGAGAACTCCCTGAACCTTGAGAGGGAGCGCATTGCATTTGACATGCACGATGAACTTGGAGCGGGCCTGTCTGCTATAAAACTACAATCTGAAATCCTTAAGAAACAAGGTTCAAATACCCTAAACCACGATGACCTGGACGCCCTAATCAACATTGCCGACCATATGAATAAGTCCATCCGAGAAATGCTATGGTCAATAAACCCGCAAAACGATAATCTGAAGAATTTCGAGGAATATTGCATTAGATATGGAAGGGAATATTTCGAGCGGACCCCTATTTTATTTAAAGCTGAATCCAACCTACAAGATCCTGGATCCAGTATATATGCAGAGGTTAGGTACAACATGCTATTGATACTCAAGGAAGCTTTCCATAATTGCGCCAAGCATAGCCAGGGCAGCTCAGTGAATTTTTCTATCACCGCAGACTCCCGATCCATCCACATGATCGTTGAAGATAACGGCATTGGTCTTTCGAACGATAGGGCTGAAGGTTATGGCCTAAAGTCGATGAAGAGGCGTGTAGAAAAACTCAATGGGGAAATACGCTTAAGGTCCGATGCGAACGGGACGCAGATCGATATTAAGATCCTTACCGATAATTAGCCTGGGAACACCCTTAGAATGATTCCCTTGAGGGACTTATTTTTTGTGCAAAATGGATCCCAGGTCCTCTCCTTTACCAAATTTCTGACATAGACCCCATGTGGAATTATTATCGATACCACAATTACGTAAACAAAGACCAGTATTATCAAATCTATAGTACCGGATGATAATGGCTTCTGCGCTGTAACCCTTTTTGCTACTGGACTTTACTTTCACAGGTGCAGCACAGCAAGTGAAAATCTTCATGGGAAATTGGAACGACCTGTTCGATTGCCTGAGGAGCGAAGGAGATGACAAAACACCTGGTTGTTAATTTCCATTATATTCCGAATGAGGATCCAGAGCTTCAAATTCCGTCTGGTTGACAGAGGAACTTTCCCATCGTACCACATGTTCACGCATTGGCAAAATTCGCTGATAGGTCCTGTTGTGAAGTCCAGAACAAACCAACAATTAATTTATACAACTTTTTTAGATGTTAGAACAACAAATATATTCCCGATAAGCAATGGTCGGTCGAATTACCTCTACAAAATTTATATAAACTTAAACCCTCTTCTTTCAATAAGATTCTATCACATAGATTTGTCCTCAGAATTACACTACTAAATAAAACATCACCATCATGAGGTACATTGCACCAATGATAACAGTTCTTGAGATAGAGCTGGAATCAGGGATCTGTGCTGGTTCAGCAACAGTTAGACCACATAACCCGAACAACCAGATTATTGAGGAATGGGAAGAGGAAGAAGAGCCAAGCCGCTCGATTGATTGGTAACTTAATAGATAAGATGATGAAGACCCCTAGAAATCTATTGTTAAATTTATTGGTTATTTTCTTTGTTGGTATCCTCCACTCATGTAAACAGGAGAATCAGGACCTAGCCGAAGGTAATCAGGCGAAGGTCGAGGTCACGATATCTTCCCTTGACGAGTCAGAGGAGGATTATTTGACCAAAAATCCGGAAAAAATATCTTCGGCGCCCATCAGGCAGTCTTCAGGATCGATAAATTATTCGGATCATACTTTGGTTGAATATTCCTGGACCCAGGACAAGGGCCCCTTGAAGACCAAACAAAATTCCCTGAAGGCAGATTCGCGGGCTGCTATCAAAAGAAAGCCTTTGGGCAATAATATCGCCTACTCCGTCCTGGTCTATGATGACCAGGGGAACTATGTCACCGAGAGGAACTATAACTACGGTGCTGAAGGTAGTGTGGCGCCCCTACTGTTGGACAGTGAGAAAACTTATACCTTCCTTGCTTTTTCCATAAATTCAACCAATACCCTACCAACGATCATTGATAAGCAAAAACTCTCCACCGTAAAGCTTTCCAAGGTTGCTGGTGATCTGATGACCTTTACAAAGCAGGTCCGCTTGAATGTCGGGGTGAACCTTCTGAGCATAATCCTTAAACACAGGTACAGTTCGATCACAACACAACTGACAGCAGATCCGACGACCGTGGGAACATTCAACAATATTTCTAACAGTTCCATTAAACCGGCATATGAATATGCGACCTATAGTTTCACTGGCGACTCATTTGATTATTTGATGGAAAAACAGACTGGCTGTCCGGTTGTTTTCCCCACATCGCAACTAGGATCAAGGACTATGACAAGTACTCCAAGTTTCCTGATCTCACCGGCCACAACCACTGGGGTCCTAAATTTCGGTACCATAACGATCGATGACGAGACAAAGACCAACTTCTCCATACCAAAAATCAGGATCACCCCAGGGGTAAGCTATACCCTAAAACTGAATTTCAAGACCTGTACGGAAAATGTCGGTAGTGTCCAGGGAATGAACTGGAACTATCCAGAATCCTTTTACGGAGGTGTTTCGGGCATATGGAAGGACAACGTTTTCTACGCAAGGGGGGAAACTATTTCCAGGACCATTATCGCCCCGGGTGCTGATTACGGATTTGTTTTCGATATAACCGAACTCGATAATGCCTTCAATATGGAACTGAACGGCGTAAGGCTTGCTGCTAGGGAAATTCAGTTCGAGAGGGGTGCATCTTCATCCCAGAACATAAGGTTCAAGGACGGATCGCTCTATCAGGGCATAAATTCCGAAGGTGGCAACAATATCGGTGCTGTCTATAATATGAAAGGTACCACCTCAAATCCTCTGGTAAAGGTCGTGATCGGAAAAAAAGGCGAAGTAACGCTATTCGGCTCCAAGGTCTCCGGAGGACCGTTATATGAATTGGAGCTGTTCAATGGGAACACATTCAATACATTCAAATGGAACACTGCCCTACAGGGTGATAACATCATAAAGGTTACGCAATTAGTGGATGGAAGAACCATCCTGGTGGGTAACGGCAGCGGAAAAAAGAAGATCCCCTGCAGTTGATTTCAAGGTTTGCCCATCCATGGGGAACCATTGAAAAATATCCATGGAGAAGACAAATGGTTTAGCCCTCTCCTTTCAAAAAAAACGTTGCGGTTCCAGTGGGGCAGGACTGTTCTAGGTACACACGGAAATGCTGATCAGTTCGTGCACTTCCATGGAAGATCGCCCCACTAATTCCTCAATGGGCCTACTTTTCTCCAGACCAACCGCACCTATGAGATCCAAGCTTACTTTTTGTACCTGGAATCATTCAAGCAGCAGCTTTTGAAGTACCTTCACCTCCAGGGGTTTGGAAAGGAATCCCGAGACAAGGTCATATTCCCTCGACCTTTTTATGTCCAGAGGATCTATGGAGGAAGAAACAATATATATTTTCATCCGATCGCCGATCCTCGGTAATTCCTGCCCGAGCTTGTCCAGGAGTTCCCAACCATCCATCACCGGCATGTTGAGGTCCAAAAGGATTAGCCCATTCATTTCCTTTAAGTCCCTTGATAAAAGATGATCAAGTGCCAGCTTTCCATTCATGAAACCGCTGATGGCTACCTCGGGGGCGATCGTGGATATCTGGACCTTGAGGATCAGTTGAAAAACCTGGTCATCATCAATTATGATCACTTCTTTATTACTCTCCATCTATTTTATCATTTGTGTTTAGTTCTTGGTGGGAACTTTCTGTTACCTCCCTTATCACCGCATCGAGCTCATGTGCAGCATCCTTGATTTTTTCGAGCATCAGACCGTAATGTTGTAGGTCCTGATCCTGCTGCCCCCAGTCTTCAAGGAGCCTTGAGATTGCAAGTATCCTGCTCAGTGGAGCGCGGACCAGATGGGAGTGTATCCAAGAAATCCTCCTTAATGCGGAATTTTTTTTACGTATGGCGACCATGTCGCCAACTTTCTGCGTGATATCCTCCAATAGGATTATGGTTGCCCCATCACTTGGTGAACTTGACTTGGAATGGGCCATTTTCACCACTATCCTATCCTCTGAGCTGGTCCTGTGGATAGCAATATTGGGGATATCGACCATATCCTTGATGAAGGTTGTTTCCGATTGGTTATACTTGTCCTTGGGAACGATAAGCTGACCCAAATCCTTTTTGAGGAACTCTCCATGCGTAAAACCATAGGCATCCAATGCAGCCTGGTTTGCATCCAAAATCCTTCCATCGCTGTTTCTGACCAACAGCACAGCCATTGGGATCTGCTGAAAAAGACCATAGTACTTTACCTTACTCTCTTCAAGTTTTCTCATCTGCATCAGCACATGCTGGAATAGGTTCTCGCGCTGGAGCTCAACCTGGTGGATATTGGTTATGTCCAGACAGCCGCCCAAGAGCCTTGCCTGCGGAATTGTCCCATGTAAGGCCCGTTTGACCCAGCATCTCAGATATTTGACGTTTCCATCCGGAACTATAATCCTTGTTTCGAACACGGACTCCTTGAGATCCTTTTGGATCTGCTGAAATATCCTGGTAACCTTTCGGCGGTCATGGGGGTGTACCATTCGGATGTAGTTCTCGCTGGATGGATGGAACTGAAGGGGATCTTTTTCAAGGATCCTGAAGAGTTCCTCTGACCATTCCAGCTTTCCTGAAGCCAGGTCCCATTGCCAGAATCCGAAGTTTGCCATCTGCTGGACCTGTCTGTTGATTTCAAGGAGCTCTGTTGCCTGGATGGTCTTCTGCCGATGGCCAAGAACCAGTCCCAGCACCGATAGACAGCGATCAAATAGCTCTGAAAGATGTTGATCCCCCATGGCAGGTAGGGATGGATATTCCAATAGCTGGATACCCTGCTTCCCATGCTCCTGAAGTACCAGATGACGACATGTTGGAGCACTGGGCCCATTGATCAGGCTTTGGGGGCCGGCCAGCAAAACATCTCCCCTGTGCGAATGGCTTACAAGAAGAAATGATTTTCCTTCAAATATGGCCTGCATACCTTTCAGGAAATATGATAGGCCGTCCACAAAACCATCATGTTCCAAAGGAATCGATTCCAATAGCCGGCCCTCCATTTCTTTGAAGATATTCCAGCGCTCGTAATCCGATACATCGATCATAACCCCCCGAAGGTAGAGTTTCCCGTTTCCCTGAGGCACAAGTACCACATTGTCTCTTACCCAAACGGAATGCCCTTTCTTATGGACCAACCTATATACGGCATCAAATCTACCTGTGCCTTTCAATTTATCCTCCAATTGATGGAGCGTACTGGACCTATCCTCGGGATGGAGGATCTCTTCCCATTTCCGTCTTGAGCTCATCCATTCCTGCTGGGTATAGCCCAAAATATCAAATACCTTTGGGCTTACATAGGTTGTCTTAAGATCACCCACATCCCCTTCCCAGATGATCGCCTCTATCGAGGAAACCATTTTTCTGAGTCGATCTTCCTCCAACGGATCATTTTTGCCATGGATGCCAGCATCAGGTATTTCTGTAAAATCACCTAGTACTATTCCTGGGGCACTTCCGGATCCCTGAAAGCCTGAGATCAGCCAGATCCTTGGACCCATTCCGTCATCATGGCGGGAGTACAGTAAACGTAATGGAACACCTTGGGAAACACAGGCCTCTAACCTCTTATGGAAATCATCTCTTTCCCCTTGGTCCTTGAAGAGCTCCTTTGGAAAATCTCCATCGTGGTGAATCCCCAGGTCTGCACGAAGTTCAGGTGAGAGGATAAATCTCCCGTCACTTGGATCATAGCTCCATGGTAGAGGGTGGATTGGAAAGGTTGGATGGGATGGGAGGTGGCCCATTCCCGAAGTATTTATGGGATATAGGGCCCGCAGAAGTACCTGTTCAGAATATTCAGGTAACCTTACCATTTTATGCTTTACACGGAAGGACTCCACCTTGAGTTCCGGTGAGAGCTCCCAACGGTGGACCAGATAACCCACTCCTGGCCCTGCAGCGTCTATACCATCAAAAATATTTGCCCAGGGAGTCCCAAAATCCAAAAAGGGGTTATCTGGGAAGACCTCAAAGAAAGGCCTTCCATGCAGGTCCTCAGAAGTTTTCCCTGAATGCTCGGAATATGCCAGGTTACAATCGAGAATAACTGTTCCGGGCCCGTTTACCTTCAGTAGCACCAGGGGTACATCCAAAAAATCACATAAGTCCTTAAATTCCATCAAAAATAGATTAGAAAAATCTGTACGGATTCATACCGGATAGGTGCCTGGAAGTGCCAGTTTCCAATACACAGTCCAATAAAAACCCCATTAACCATTCACGATCGGGACACGACCAATATAATTACAAACAACCATTGCTAAAAGTTCACTAAGTCCCATTTAACCCTTTTTCTCCGGGAAAAGGATTATGTGCATTCCGATGATTAAACTAACATTTTTTTGCCATATTCCGGCATGAAAACAAAATAAATGTTTGAACATGTACCGGCCCTGTTCCTAAACCCCTAATGCGCGGGGTTCTTTGGATTGAGGTCCGAAGGATCCGGATCCCCCGTGCATGGGGCCGGAAATAGGATACGCCTATATCAGATGGTGGATCCCTCCAGGACTGCAAGAATCTGACCCTCCAGCTCATCCAGACTGAATGGTTTGGCCAGGTAGGCATCGGCCCTGGCCATTTTTGAAAGTGATTCCACCTCTGTGTTTGCAGAAACATATAGTACGGGGATCTTATTATACGTATCGTGCTGTTTTAGAAGCTGCGTGGCCTGGACACCTCCAATATCAGGGATCCAATTATCCATAATTATCAGGTCCGGTCGTGACTTTTCCACTCTTTCCAGGACATCGTGGGAGGTCATGGAGCTATTGACATGAAATCCCATTCCCTCCAGGACTATTTCATATATTTCCAGAACATGAGGATCGTCCTCAAAAACCAAGGCAATTTTTTGTTTCATAGCTTTCAAAGATATATTTTTTTATATATTTTCTGGTCCGAAATCTGCTTATACTGATTCTTTATACCTGAAAACTGGATTGTTTCCCTGGACCCAAGGCACAGGTAGCCGGATCCCTCTATGTTTCTGTTAAAATTATCAAGTACCATTTCCTGGAGCTCCCTTCCGAAATATATCAGTACGTTGCGGCAGGATATCAGCTGAAAGGAATTAAAGGCACTTTCTGAGACCAGGTTGTGCGAAGCAAAGATTATTCTTTCTGAGAGGGACTTATCGAACTGTGCATAACCATAATTTGCGGTATAATAGGTCGAAAAATCCTCCTTCCCACCTGCAAGAAGATAATTTCTCGAATAGGTCCTTAACATGTCCAAGGGATAGATCGCTTTTCGGGCCATCTGAAGACAGTGGGGATCGATGTCTGTGGCATAGATGGTGCATTTATGGTAGATACCTGCCTCCTTGAGCATGATGGCAAAAGAATAGGCCTCCTCACCCGCGGCGCATCCGGGCACCCATATGCGTACGCTCGGGAAAGTGGCCAGATAAGGGATAATGTCCTTGGTTATGGCACTGTAGAATTTTGGATCCCTGAACATTTCCGAATAGTTTACTGTGACCTGCTGCAGGAATCGATCTAGAAATCCGTCCTTCTCAAAAACCTCTATCCACGCCGCGGGATCCGAGGATAACTTATTCTCGGAGAGGAACCTGGAAACACGCCTGTACAGCGAGGGCTTGCTATAACCCCGGAAATCGAGTCCGAACTTCAGGTAGAGTTCCTCGAGGAACCGATCGATTTCTTGAACCTGGGACCTCATTCTACCTGTTTGCCGTCTGTACTGAGCAGTCTTTCAATTTCTGCCAGCAACACCTCCAGGTCGATGGGTTTGGAAACGAAACCGTCCACACCGGAATCAAGGCACCGTTGCCTATCTCCTGCCATGGTACGTGCCGTGACCGCGATGACCCCTACGGTCCGTTCAAGCCCTTGTTCCCTTATCATTTCCATCATTTCAAAACCATCGATTTCAGGCATCATCATATCCAGTAATAAGATTCCGATCGAGGGGGTCTGGATGAGGAATTCCATCCCCTGTTGGGCCGTGGTGCAGCTAAGCACATCATAGCCCTTGACCTTAAGGGCGTAACTAAGGGCAAAAATATTCCGGGGATCGTCGTCGACGATCAAGATCTTGGTTCGCTTATTCATGTTTCATTTTTTTAACTGGCGTACATCCATACCCTTAATAGGGATATCAACTGATCAACATCCACGGGTTTGGAGATATAGTCCGAGGCTCCAACCGCAATGCATCTTTCCCTGTCCCCGGACATGGCCTTGGCGGTTACTGCTATTACAGGTAGATCCGAGAACCTCCTATCTTTGCGCAATTTACTGATGGTTTCGTATCCATCAAGATTGGGCATCATCATATCCATGAGAACGATATCGATCTCCGGATGGAGCTCTAGGGCCTCCAGCGCCTCCTTACCGTCAAGTGCAGAGAACACTTCCATTTGGAACCTTTCGAGCGCTCTGGTAAGGGAGTAGATATTTCGGATGTCGTCATCCGCGATCAGTACCTTCTTATTGTTGAGTACCTCACCCAATGAGCCATAGGCTTTCTTGCGAAGGGCTTGGTCATTTGGTTTTTCATCTATCAGGTGCAGAAAAAGACTTACCTCATCAAGAAGCCTCTGGTAGGACTGTGCGGTTTTAACCACAACCGAATCTGCATAGCCCCTGATCCTTAGCTCCTCCTTGCTGGAGAGGTTCTTTCCCGTGAAGACAATGATCGGAAGGCTCTCCAATCCCTTGACGCTTTTTATCGCTTCCAGTGCCTCATAACCTATCCTATCGGGAATTCCCATGTCCAGGATCACACAATCTGCATTTCCTTGGGTAAGTGAGTCTACGCTGTCCTTAACATTGTCCCTTATTTCCGATACGATATTGAAGTTATCCAGGAAATAGGCGAGTGCTTGGGCATGTTTAGGGTTTTCCTCTATTATCAGAACCTTCTGGCTGCCCTTTTCCAATGCCCTCTCAATTGTCGAGAACATGCCGCGCATCTGTTGGAAGGCGATCGGCTTGTTGATGAAATCGATGGCGCCCTTTCTGAGGCTCTCTTTCCTGGCCTCCTGTGAACTCATCATATGCACCGGGATATGCCTAGTGGATGGAGTTCCCTTGAGCTGTTCCAACACCTGCCAGCCATCCATTACCGGAAGTTGGATATCCAGTAGAATGCAAACCGGCATTAGGTTGACCGCTATGGGAAGGACGTGATCACCTTGAGTAACAACGATCCCCATATAGCCGTTCTTACGTGAATAATCCAATAGTGCCTTGGCAAAACCTATATCATCCTCAACAATCAGAAGGAACCTGCCGCCTTGGCCCACGGAATACCTATCGTCGGCGACAGGTTCGGGTAAAGCGGCCAGATCGAACCCTTCAGGGGGAGTTACCGGCAAATTTTGTAGGGGCTCCTGGATCTCTGGTTTCGCAATGGGACCTTCATCGGGACTGCCTGTATCCATGGATAGGTCCAGCGGGAGACGAAGGGTAAATGTACTCCCCTGATTCTCTACGCTCTCGACACTCAGGTCCCCTCCCAAGAGTTTGGCAAGCTCCTTACTGATGGACAGACCGAGACCTGTTCCTCCATATTTCCTTTTGGTCGAACCGTCGGCCTGTTGGAAAGCATCGAATATGATCTTCTGCTTTTCCACCGGAATTCCAATGCCGGTATCCCGGACCCTAAAAGTGACCTCTTTCTCCGAGGAGGAAACCTGGATGGAAACAGTTCCTTGATGGGTAAATTTTAGGGCATTGGAAATAAGGTTCCGGAGTATCTGCTCCAATCGCAATCGGTCGGAATGGAAGGATGACAGGCCAACCTCCTGAATGTTGTAATCGATCTTCAGGTCTACCCCCTTATCCTTGAATAGAGGGTCGAACATACCCTTGATATCCCTGCTCAGTGAAGGGATATCCACCTGGCGGATTTCCAGCTGCATCTTCCCCGCTTCGATCTTGGAAAGGTCGAGGATCTCATCGATCAGGTTCAGAAGACTAGAGCCAGATGTCCAGATCACCTTACAGGATTCCATCTGTTCTTCATCCAGGTTGCCCTGTTCATTCTCCGAAAGGATCTTCGAGAGAAGCAATATGGAATTCAATGGTGTGCGCAGTTCGTGCGACATATTCGCAAGGAACTCGGATTTGTACCTGGTACTCATGGCAAGTGCCTCGGCACGTTCCTTGATCTCCATATTCTGTACCGCGATCCTTTGGTTCCTTTCTTCGAGCATCGTACTTCGCTGCTCGAGTTCCTGGTTAAAGTTTATCAGTTCTTCCTGCTGTACACGCAGTTCCTCTTCAGAGACCCTGAGCTTTGTGGCCTGCGCTTCCAGTTCGGTATTCAGGTTCTCGAGCTCCACCTGCTGAACCTGGAGTTCTTCGGTTTGGGCCTGGGTCTCCTCCAGTAGGTCCTGGATCCTTTTCCTGTTCTCTGCCGCAGCAAAGGCCAGTCCGATACTCGAATTCACCATCTCCACCAGATCAAGGGCATTTGGTCTGAATGGCCCCAACTTTCCCAATTCGATGACCGACACCGCTCTTCCCTCATGGAGTATGGGTATGACCAATATCTGTTCAACAGGAAGGTTTCCCTGGGAAAAGGAAATAAAGTTTCGCGAGGGATCTTCCAGCCCGGATACCAACCGGGTCCGACCCTCCGAGAAGACCTGTCCAATGATCCCCTGCCCGGGAATGAAGGAGTCCCTAATCTCCCCGTCCATCCCGGCAGAATGCACCAGGTCCAATGTTCCCCTATTGAAAAGGTATAGACTTCCGTTGGAACATTCCAGATAATCCATTAGGAATGCAAGGACCCTCTGCGATAGTTCCTGAAAGGTAAGATTACCCATTATATGCTGACCTAAGGTGGCCAGGCCTGTCTTTTTCCACTGACTTTCCTTCAGTTCATCAAAGGAGGCCTTAAGGGACTGGGTCATCCGCGAGATGGATTCTGCAAGGTTGCCAAGATCATCCTGGTTGAAGTCCTGCACACTCAGATCGTACTGTCCATGGGATATCCTGTTTGCGATCTCCTTTATACTGTTGATCCGACCACTGATCTCCCTATCTTTCTCAATTAACTGTAACTGCAGGAGGTTCCTTTTGGAAAGATCCGCCCTCAATCTCCAGAAAAGTAGCCCTGTGATGATCAGCGAGAGCATGGATGCCACGATAATGAAGGCCCCCGTGCTTTTGGAGGAGGATTCGAGTTTACGGCTATGATCCTCAAGTACAGCCTCTTCCCTGGAAATTATGTCGCCTATGATTCTCCTGGATGAATCCATCAGCGATCTTCCCTTTCCCAAGGTCGTCATCCACTGGGCATCGCCTCGGACCTTCTGGTCCATGACCTGGTCCAAGATGTCCATCCGTTTCCTGGCAATATCACCTAAGGAATCGAAACGCTGTTTCTGGAGGTCCCTATCCGAAAAAAAGGCCCCTGCCTGTTCGATGTTTATCAATAGCGAGTCCTTGCTCCTTCTGTATGGGGCAAGGTATTTGGGATCCCCTGTCAGAAGATAGCCCCGCTGGCCCGTTTCCGCATTCTGGAGGTCCAATAGGATCTGGTTCATGGAGACTATGGTATATTTTGTTCGGTCCACGAGGGATTTATTGGCCTGCTGGTCCTTTAGGCTCAGGTATGTTATTACCGAACAGCTGATCATAACCAGCACCGAAAAGGCAAAACCCAATTGAAGATTGAAGAGTTTCCTATTGTTCATTGTCATATATTAAAGGGATCTTAAAATAAAACGTACTGCCGAGCCCCGGTGTACTTTCAACGCCACAAATTCCTCCGTGGCCCTGAATGATCTCCTGGCAGATGAAAAGCCCTAGGCCAAGGCCCTGGAATTTTACCGAGGATTCCTCCACCCTGTAGAACTTATTGAATACATAGGGTAGTTTTTCCGGCGGGATTCCAATTCCACGGTCGGTCACGCTTATCTTCAGCTCCCCATCTGAGATCTCGGTGGATAGTTCCACCCGGTCATGGTTGGGAGCATATTTTACCGCGTTGCCCAGAAAATTGTTGAGCACCTGTTCGATCCTGATCTGGTCACCCAAGATCTTTTCCTTAAGTGGTTCCCCATGCCTGGTGATCTCTACACTACGCTGCGGGTAGGATTGCACTACGCCCATGCAAACATTTTCGATGACTTTTTCCAGATCAAAAAATTTTTTCCTCAGTTTGATCCTACCTTCCTCAATGTTCGCTACATCAAGCAGATCAGTAACAAGGGCATTGAGCCTTTCGGATTGCTCCAGAGTTTTCTTAACAAATCCATAGGCTTTGGTGTCCTGGGAATCCTTAAGGCTTCTTTCTGCCAGTTGGGCGTATGCCCGGATCCCGGTGAGCGGTGTTTTTAGCTCATGGGATGCGATACTGATAAAGGCATCCTTTTTCTTCTCTATCCTTTTATGGTCCTCAATATCTGTAAAGGTCCCTACCCAATTAAATTCCCCACCGGGTAGATTCACCGGAGTGATCCTCAAAAGATGGTACCGGAATTCATCGGAAATTAGGTTCTTGATCCGAACTTCCCTTTGGTATGTTTCACCGACATAGGTTCTTCCCAGCCATTCGGCAAGATAACAACTCTCCCCGGGCCATCCCTGGGGAAACTCCGTTTGGGAGGTCGAGTAATCGTACCACTTCTGGTTGGTGAATTCGATCGTGCCCGATCTGTCGGTGGTGAAGGCGATCTGGGGAATGGATTCAAGGATCCCCTGCAGGTATTCAGATCTGTTCAAGAGATTCTGCTCGGCACGTTTTCTCACTTCCACCTCATGCCTAAGCGCCTCCTTTGTATTGATGAGCATCTGGTTCTGCTCGTATAGCCGGTAGAATGTACCAACCTTCAACAGAAGTATCTCCGGATCGATCGGTTTGGTCACATAGTCTATCCCTCCACTCTGGTAGCCTTTGGCAATAAAACTCTTATCGCGATTAACCGCCGTAAGGAAGATAATCGGGATGTCCTTTGTCCTATTGAGCCCCTTGAGGGTCTCTGCTACCTCGAAGCCATCCATATCAGGCATCTGCACATCCATGATTATCAGTACATAATTGTTCCTGATTGCCAATTTCAGCGCTTCTTCCCCTGAGGGCGCAGAATCTGTCTGATAGCCCTTGGATTCAAGAAGCCTCTTCAACGAAAAAATATTCTCCTGGATATCATCCACTATAAGTATCATGGCAACCGGTTTGATGTGCAGGACCAAAAATAGTAAGTTATTTCCAAAAACAATGGATAAAGTGTCCCATTGAATGCCGATTTGGGTTAAATTGCCCAGGGAGAAGCGTACCAATTCTAGTTGCAACTGTCCAAACCGCCAACTTCTGGTCAGTTCGATCTCAAGGGAAGGGCAAAAATGGGGAGGGTATATGTTCCGGGGACAACGAATGGGCCATCTAGGGCAGGGATGACCAAAATGCCCACAGTCTTGCCATATCCATACGGCAAAAGGGGATCCAAAGATCTGAAACCCGTATCAAGAAATATGGGTGGAGGGGCAGATTCCAGAAATATCGGCCTATGCCCGAAGAAGTTCAAAAATAGTTATCTCAGGGGCTATACCTACCCTCCCAGGGTATCCCAGGAAACCAAATCCAGTATTTACGTAGAGCTGTGAATTGCCTTCTCTGTAAAGGCCCGCCCATTCCTTATAAATATATTTGGCAGGACTCCATTGGAAGTTCTCCCCACGTACTCCGAACTGCATTCCATGGGTATGGCCTGCAAACATAGCGTCAATATCTGTATCCAATACCTGCGCACGCCAATGGGATGGATCATGCGACAACAATAATTTCACGGCCTTATCTTCCGTGCCGACCAGAGCCTTCCGTAGGTCGCCTTTTTTGGGAAAACGTCCCGTACCCCAGTTCTGGACACCTACAATAGCAATCTCTTCGTTCCCCGCTTTCAATGTCCGGTTTTCATCCATAAGCAGATCCCAACCCATCACTTTATGAGTTTCGATGACATCCTGAAGGTTCTTACGTTTCGCTGGAGAATCCGTCGGACCATAGAAATAATCGCCATAGTCATGGTTGCCAAGGGTGGAGAAAACACCCAATGGGGCCTTGACCCTACTGAAGATATCCTGGTAATCACGCATTTCATTCGCTACGTTGTTCACCAGATCCCCGGTAAAGAATATGGCATCCGGCTTTTCCTGCAATAGCATCTCGACACCGCCCAGAACAGCTTTTTTATTATAGAATGAGCCCGAATGCACATCAGAGATCTGGCCGATCCTTAGACCATGGAACTCTTTGGGAAGATTCGGAAGGATTAATCGTTGGCGCCTTATGCGATAGTCATATGCTGTAGAGATTACCCCCCAGGCCAATGGGACCATCGGTAATGCCGCCACTATGATCCCGGATTTCAGCAGAAAATCAGATCGTGAGATGCCTTTTTTTGGGACCTCGGGGAGAGGTTCCTCCAACTCCTCGAGCCTTTCTTGCAGATTCTGTCCTTTCCTACCCGAGAATAGGCGCGAAACCCATATCCCCCCCCTTCGCAGATCATCGATGACAAGAACCACTGCATAGATAAATTTGCTCACCGCCGTGATGAAGAAGGCAACAAGTATGATGGAACGGACCATCAGTGGGATGGAATATGCAAAGGAAATATAGAGACCGACCAATAGGATAAGGGAATAGCCCCACCATAGGATCGTAAACCATCTGGTACGCATGAACTTGATTTTTGTTGCCCGCAGGGCAAAAAATATATAAAAGTCCAAGAGGAATAATATGACCGCGTTTAACTTTAACATCTATTAATTTCCGTTTTCCAGCACCATTTTTTTCAACGCCGTAATCCATTTTGGATTATTGTTCAAACTCTCCACCATTTCTACTTCCTGGCCACCGGATTCCTTGAACTCTTTGGCATATTCCACTTTGATCTCATCAAGGGTCTCTATACAGTCTGCCACAAATGCTGGTGAAAAAACCAGTATTCTCTTCTTTCCTGATTTGGCCAGTTCATGCAAAGAATCTGATGTATAAGGCTGTATCCAAGGTGTCTTGCCCAACCGTGATTGGAAACAAACGGTATATTTTCCCTCTGGGATACCCAGTTTAGCAACCACAGCTCTGGTGGTGGCATAACATTGGGACAGATAACAGAACGGATTTGTTTCCTTTTTGCAGCTTTCACAACCAAAATCAGGACAGCTGAGTTCCTTTTTCGGGTCGATCTTGGCCAATTGCCTTACAGGCAATCCATGGTAGCTGAATAAAAAGTGGTCAAACCTCTGCAGGTCATGGTACCGTGCATGGTCTGATATGACCTCCACCATCAAAGGATCCTCGCAATAGCTACTGACGAAATTCAATTTGGGAAAGTATTGCCAACTTCGCATCAGTTCCATCACCCGGTCAATAACCGAACCGGTGGTAGCTGATGCATATTGCGGGAACAGGGGGATAACGGTCAAAGACTCCAGGAACATCCCTTCCAGGTTCTTAATTGCCTTGGGAATGGAAGGTTCCTGATAGCGCATGGCCAGTTCCACATGATATTCTTCACCCAGATCGGCCTGCAGCATCTTTTGTTGGTCCAAACTGTACCTCATCAACGGTGATCCCGTTTTCTCGCACCAGATGGTGGAATAGGTATCCGCGGATCTGGGTGCCCTTCTTGGCACGATGATCCCCTTGACCAGCAATGAGCGTGAAATATAGGGTATATCCATTACCCTAGGATCCATCAGAAACTCTGTTAAATACTTGCGAACTTCGCCCGTTGTGGGTGCATTGGGAGTACCCAATTGCACCAATAAAACTCCCTTTTTTGCCTTTTTACTCATTCTTAACACAAAACTACGACAAATTAGGGCAAATGGGGCCTATATGGCAAGGATAAAGCGAGATTGCCCTGTATTATTATATTCAGATGACGATATCCCAGAACCATGATGGAGGTAATACGGATGGAAATTCTTCACTAATAGGATTCGATGGTCTCCTTTACCTTTTTCATCAACCACATTGGCGTAGATGTCGCTCCGCAGACCCCGACGGTCTGATTGTCACTGAACAGACCTGGCTCCAATTCCGCGGGATCTGAGATGAAAACCGTATTCGGGTTGACCTGTCTGCAGACATCGAACAGCACTTTTCCATTGGATGATTTCTTACCCGAGACAAAGATTATCTTATCGTACTGTTGTGCAAATGTCCCGAGATCTTCGTACCGGTTGGAAACCTGGCGGCAGATGGTATCATTGGCCTTCACCTGGTACCCGCGCCTGATCAGTTCATCCTTGATGGCATAGAACCTATCCACACTTTTGGTGGTCTGGCTGTACAGGGTGAAACTGGGCGGCAGCTCCACATTATCCAGCTCATCAATATCCTGGAATACAATGGCTTCATTATTGGTCTGCCCCGATAATCCGATCACCTCTGCATGGCCATGCTTCCCGAAGATAAGTATCTTCTCCCGATCATCATGGGAGGTCTTGATCCGGTTCTGTAACTTAAGGACGACCGGGCAGGAAGCATCGATCAGCGTAATATTGTTCTCCAGGGCGATCTTATATGTTTCCGGAGCCTCTCCATGGGCGCGGATCAACACCTTTTCGTTCTGAAGTCCCTGAAGATCTCCATGGGCAATGATCCGGAGGCCTTTGGCCTTCAGACGGGCCACCTCTTCATCGTTATGTACGATATCTCCCAAGCAATACAGATACCCCTGCTGGTCAAGGATCTCCTCGGCCATATCTATGGCATAAACCACCCCAAAACAGAAACCTGATTCCTTATCGATCGTAACCTGTAAATTCTTAGCCATAGTACAAAGATAGGTAAACTCTTTACTAAACGCTTTATCCTAAAGACTATTTCATTATATTTGCAAAAATTTTTTTATTTTATATGGCAACTAATAGAACTTTCACAATGATCAAACCAGATGCAGTAGCAAATGGTCACATTGGGGCTATCCTGAACGACATTATCGCAGGTGGATTCAAGATCGTAGCAATGAAGTACATCCAATTAAACGAAGAGACTGCTGGTAATTTTTACGGAGTGCACAGGGAGCGTCCTTTCTATGGGGAACTGGTCAGGTTCATGACCTCGGGGCCTATCGTAGCTGCCATCCTTGAAAAAGAGAACGCTGTTGAGGACTTCCGTACCTTGATCGGTGCAACCGACCCTTCAAAAGCGGTTGAAGGCACGATCCGTAACAAATATGCAAAATCGATCGATGCCAATGCAGTCCACGGTTCGGACTCTGACGAAAATGCGGCCATCGAGGGAAACTTTTTCTTTTCAATGTTCGAGAGGTTCTAGACAATCCTTACATCTTACATCCATGGTCCGGGATCCCATTTGTCCGGACCATGTTATTTGGACTACCGTCCAATCTGCCCCCAGAATTCAAAGGGCTGGCAGAAACCATCCTTTACCACCCCCGAACTGTCTCCGGTGTGGCACCATGTTCCTGCAAACGGTCATTGGAAGATAGGCCGGAATTCTGGGATCTTCCCACCGAGTCCAATTTTTTCTCTCATAAACTCCTGTATTCCCCAAAAAAACGTATATTGGCATAAATAACCAAATGTGCCCTCCCTGGGGATCAGGCACCCATAACCACCATACCTATGAAAATAACCTTCTATGGCCATTCCTGCCTTGGGATCCAGATTGACGATACACATCTTTTGATCGATCCGTTCATCCGTCAGAACCCCCAGGCCTCCCATATCGACATTGATGCGATCCGTGCGGATTATATCCTGGTGACCCATGCCCACTATGACCATACCCTGGATCTGGAATTCTTTGCAGAGAAGACCGGAGCAACCCTGATATCGAATTTCGAGATCGTAAACCACTATGCTCAAAAGGGCATCAAGGGCCACCCCATGGGGGTCGGCGGAAGTTGGGAGTTCCCCTTCGGAACCCTGAAGATGGTCCCCGCATCCCATTCCTCAAGTTTTTTGGACGGTTCCTACGGAGGAACAGCGGCCGGTTTCATACTCTCTGGTCCGCTGAGCAGGATCTATATATCGGGAGATACCAGCCTGACTACCGAAATGAAATTGATCCCTGAGTTCTTTCAAATAGATCTGGCCGTATTTCCGATTGGGGGAAATTTCACCATGGATGTTTCTGAGGCCATCATCGCATCCGATTTCATCAAATGCAACAGAGTGCTTGCAGTGCATTTCGACACATCGGAGCTGATCCGGATCGACCAGGCAAGAAGCATTGGAGAGTTCTCCAAGAGGGATAAGGAGCTGCTCATTCTTCCCATCGGAGGGAGCTTAGAATTGGACTGAAACAGTAGAACATCATCCTGTAGATAATATCAGGATCTAATCAGCGCATTATGAAACACCCAATCATAAGTGAGGTATACAAGGGTTGGTCGGATATAGGTTCACGGGGTACCGATTGGGTCGGTAAGTTAGATAGTGCCCTTTACCGACAGCTTTTGGAGATGGTGCAACCGGGTGCTTCCTATTTTTTCCTGTTCGACCCATTTCTGAAACATATCGATATGGTCTCCAATGGGATCCAGGAGGTCATCGGGGTACCGGCAGATGAATTCTCGGTACAATACATCATGGATAATATGCATCCCGAGGACCTTCCTCTCTTTGGGGATATCGAAGCCACAGTCGTGGAATTCAAGAAGAAACTGGCCCTGGAGGACCTCTTCAGTTATAAGACCAGGTACAACTACCGCATGAGGAAACAGAACGGGGATTTCGTACACATCCTGCAGCAGACCATTACCATTGCCGCCGATGATTCGGGGAACGTGATGCGCAACCTGGTCCTTCATACCGATATAACCGACATAGCTCCCTTCCAGGAGATGAGATTGTCTTTCATCGGACTCAAGGGGCTTCCATCCTACATCAATGTTCGGCCAGCCCGGAGGTTTTCCGTTGAAAAGCTGCAGCTGACCTCCAGCGAGCTCGGTATACTGGGACTTCTGGTTGAAGGGATGGACAGTAAAAGGATAGCCCAGATCACCAACCGTAGCCTGCATACCATCCGTACCCACCGCAAGAATATCCTTAGGAAAACCGGTTGTAGGAGCATACAGGAACTCCTGATAAGATCCCTAAAGGAAGGCTGGATATGATGGGCAGCCACGGCATGGTATAGTTTATCCGGGTCCCCAACATTTCATCAACGTGTAAACAAGGACAGCAACGAACATAAAGGAAATGTTCCACCAGCCCTAATCTAAAAATACGAGGATAAAAAATCCCTATCAGGATGCCTGATAGGGAACTAATCAATTATACTGTAGTTATTATGAAGCTTGCAAAAATGGATAGCACCAGTGGTACTACCCAGA
The DNA here is from genome assembly GCF_004526235.1 of Sphingobacterium sp. CZ-2. Classification (GTDB taxonomy): domain Bacteria; phylum Bacteroidota; class Bacteroidia; order Sphingobacteriales; family Sphingobacteriaceae; genus Sphingobacterium; species Sphingobacterium tenebrionis. The sequence goes on from NZ_CP038159.1 coordinate 3,574,125, forward strand.
AATCATACCTATGCGATCCCACGCCTTTGTCCTACGATTATCAAACCGTGGCTGACAAACAGTTAAATATACAAAATACCGTTCGGTATCCAAAATAAATATTCTGTTGATCATCATATTTAATGCCACCCCACTGAACCGGAAGATTCCTGCTGCCTAATTGCCGGGGAACCTCTAGGCTGTCCTTGGCAATCCGGAAATAGTTCTCCAAGCTCAGTTTTGGCAGTTTCAGTCTCGGATAAACCCTTTCCAGGCTCCGGATCATCTGCATGGAATGATCTCTGGCAGAATGGCACTTCTTGTGATCGATGATGAGATGGAAATGACCTATGCTGTATTTCCTGCCTCGCCTCAATGGGTCCTGGTTCTCCTGCCTGAAACTGGGTCCAAGCTCTGGCCATCTTATCTTTACTATTCCGGACAAACTGCTCCTGGTGTCCTCTGCCAGATCGGAAAGAGCGCTCAGGTCATGGTGGTAAAAGGCTGTCCCTGTCCGGCCTTCCAGCTCCAGCAATACACTTGCTGACAGGAGCTGGACCTGCTGCTGCAGTACGGCCTTCTGCCGGGAAACAGAACCTGTTGCCCCATAGATGAAAAGAACATCCGGATAGATCTCCATTCCGATAAAACCAAACGAGGGGATGAACCAGGTCCTGCACTCGATATAATCCACACCATCGCTATGGTCGAAGACCACAATATGGTACGATCCCAGACCAGTGCGGAACCTGAGTTCCAACCTGCCCGATCCCAGGTTCTGGGAGTCCAATTTGAACTGTCCAAAGTGCCTGGCCAGTCTTATCACAATGGGCATCTTGCCCGGTTCCATCAAAAGCAGGAGTTCGGTCGGGGATTTCACCATTACCCCCCTTTTGGGATGCGATCTCCACTGATCCGATTTCAGTATAATTTTTGTTCCGAAGGTCCAGAATTGTTATGAGCGGACTGAAATTATGGTTTAGCATTTTTCGTAATTGAATGGTGGATTAAAAAAACATTCCCTTGTCCCAGTCGCAAGGACAGCCAAGGGCCTAGGCTTCTTCGATTGTCAACTGAACAGTCAGGTACAAAGAAAGTTCTGTTCGCTCTTGAACAACGCTGTATCATACTTCCATTGACCGGAGAGCTTGGGATGGTGGAGCCCTGAACAGTACGTTGAACAGAATGGCGGCCCATACCCGGCATCCCGGTACCTGGATATATCCTTCGGGCTCGACCAGGATGCTTTATGTTTGACATGGTTCAATGGATCTGGAAACCTCCTAGGGATTAAGGAGTCATTGTCAGGCTTGATGGGAACGTGGAGATGGCTGAAGGTGAAATGGGGGGAGGGTAATTACCAGGGTGTGAAGGAAAGTTCCTAGCCCAGATGATCCATACCATTAATTGGTTTTATTTATTCCGAATCCACATTTTTTTGTGAACTTTTTTGTTTGGCTGCGGAATGGTGTGGATTTTGGATGTACCAAAAGAGGAACTTGGAGGATCCATTGGTGTGACCAGTCTTCTGAAATAAAAATATACATGCCAGGCTTATGGATAGGGACAATTTAGCTGACCGTACAAATATTAAAAGACTTTAAAAATAGTTAAAGGTGATCGAAGTGGACAGTTTCCCGTCCCCTTCTTTATTTCCATGGTGTGGGCGAATAAACATTTCTTTTGTTTTAGCATTCCTCTTCCTGTATCAAGGCCAGAAGGACCGCACCCCCAAGGGGGATAACCAAGAACTTTCCATTCAAGCTGCTCTCCAATTTTTCTGGATTTCAAAAATGAAGACGGCCCGAGGACCACCAAACCGTGGTAGGGTCTATCGTGCCCGTGGCTTGGATTCAGGTCTCGGCGGAACCGGCTGTGGGTGTGAGTCGAGTACCGCTTTCAGTCTGACAAATGCAGGATGGTTCTCCGTCCAGATGTTTTCCGTTTCAACAAGCCCGTTTTTATAATGGTAGAGCTCATAGGTCGTAGGTCCGGTTCCTATGATGGGATGCCATTCGACCAGTCGGAATTTCATATCCCTGATAGCCCTTCCCATCATTCCATCCCTAGGGAAACAATGATATACCGATTCCCTCAACCTGCCGCCCTGTCCAAGAAGATATTCCGCAAAGCTCCTTCCGTCCAGGGGCTGGCCTGAGTGGGGAAGCTCCAGTCGTGCAAGCGCTGCGAGCGTCGGATAGATGTCCACTGTCTCGACAAATCCCATGGTGTGGGTTCCCTCCTCCATTTCCGGATGCCTAATGATCAATGGGATCCGGTTGGCAAGTTCGTAGTTGACATGTTTGGTCCACATCCCCATTTCACCAAGGAGATAGCCGTGGTCCCCCCAGAGTACCACAATGGTGTTTCTATCCTGTCCGGAACTCTTAAGGTAATCCAGGACCTTCCCAATCTGGGCGTCCACGTAGCTTACCCCAGCATAATATCCATGGATAAGGGTTCTGGTCAGTCCATCAGAAAACGGATCGCTGTTCGATGAAAGGGGGATTTCCGAGTACTGGGAAATCTCACCATCACGCTTGACTGAAAACTTAGGGGCTCCGATTGGATTTTTCACAACGGAAGGTAGAGGAAGAGCCGATGCATCATAGAGGTCCCAATACTTTTTGGGCACCGTAAAGGGAAGGTGCGGCCTGGCGAAGCCCACGGCAAGGAAGAACGGTTCTCCGTCTTTCCTTAATTCCTCCAGCCTCGAAATAGCTTCTTTTGACACCCTGCCATCTGCATAGGCCCCGTCCTCCACATCCAGCCTCTCCCAGGCATGTCCCTTTTCTAGACTGTTTGCCTCCTGCCAGCTCTTGTTCGAGAAAAGTGCTTCCTCCCTGGTTTCCGAGCGGTGTCCGGGAGAGGCATATTCTACAACCTTGTCGTACCAATGGGGGACAGACCATGACCTCTCATCATTGTAGGTATTGTGTCCAACATGAAACACCTTCCCTATGGCAGCGGTATGGTATCCGTTCTTTTTGAAAAGTTCGGGCAGCGTCACGGCATCAGAATAATGGTCCCGGAATGCCCTTCCGAAATCATATAGCCCTGTCGAGGTTGAACGAGCTCCAAGAAGGAGGTTGTACCTGGATGCTACACATACAGCCTGATTCGAATAGGCACGTTCGAATACCATGGCCTCCTTCGCCCATTCGTCGATTTTGGGGCTTATCGCTATAGGATCTGAATAAACACCCAGAGCCGGTCGCAGATCGTCGACAAGTATCATGAGCACGTTATAATTCTTTTCCTGTGAATAGCAGTGGATGGCCAAGGAAATGTACAGGAGTGTCAGGGAAAACTTTTTCATTCCGGATATTTTATACAATAGGGGTTCAGGTAACCGATTCAGATACAATTTAATAAAAAATTTCTATTCCTTTGCTAGACCATCATTCCCGGGATATTTCATTGCAGGTTTTCCTTATCTAAAACTCCTTTTTAGTGGGGATGATGAAATGAAGGTTCCATGTGCGGTTGACGACAGGAGATATTCTCTCCATCAGTTCATTCCCAACCTGGAAATCCTCGGGATTTAAAAGCTCCCTCACTTCCTGGCAATTCTGCCGAAAGTATCGGAAACCTGATTCTGGTGAGCGGTGTGAGCAAAGGTCAGATAGGACTGGGTCCGTTGATCCGGATTCAGATCCGATCGTAACGCAACAAGGGCTGCGTACTGCAGCGGAAAGAGCCTCCAAAACTCCTTGTGATTTTAAAATCCAAGTAGCATACCTCTACTCCATGCTGTTCAATTTGATCGCCGATGTGTTTGAACGCTGGATCGGTTATGTACAATTCGGAGGACAGTGGTAGACCATTAGTAGCCAGATCACTTGCTTCGTCCAGTGTTACTTGGATTGAAGTCCATTCTTTTAGTATTTCAGGGATCCCATCCAGGAAAGCCTCCTCACAGACCAGCATCAAATTGTGCTTCACCAAACCCAGGGCACAATCCAGATGAAGGATTTTGGGATGCAGCCGTACCTGCTCTACTGTATATCCTAAAGGAGAGATCAATTTCGACAGCCATTGAAAACCGCGGTCGTTGGAAGCCAAGCCTGAATTGCCCACAAGAACATGTGAATCGAGGACCAGCACATCACCTCCTTCTATAAAGGGTCCTTTGCCCAGGCTAAGGTCACCCGCATCGGCAAGCTGTGGGAAGGGAGCGGCAACATATGTGCAATCTGCGTCCTCTAAAGCTTCCCAGAGCAAATCACGAAGCGGCCAGATTTCGTGCCGGCGGTGCAGAAAACGCATCCCAGCTTCCACTACATAGTTCCCTATTACAAAAAAGGGATCCCTGGAAAAAAAATTTGAGTATCCGTCATTAGGATTGAAATTCTTTTCGGCTTCGCTCAACTTACGTACTTCCACCACTTCAATCCCATGTTCTTCAAGTTTTCTCCTGAAGTTTGACCGTTCCATTTCCCACTGACGCTGAATCTCCGGATGAGCTTCTGAAAAATCCTTTCCACGGTTTAAATTGGAATCTTCGATCGCGGAATCATCTAAAAACCGGAGATCATCTGACCTGACTTCCAAAGGATAACCATATTCGGATGCTGCCAAAACCACCTTTTTTAATGTAGCGAATTCGTTCTGTACAAAAATCTTCTTATTGCAGACCATGTGCTTTTGTTCTATGAAGGGTATTGATCACCCTAAACCATTAAATCATCTTTCTCATTACCATTGGAGGTCTTACGGAAAGTAAGTTTGCAGATTTATTTTTACTAAAAGGTGTAAATATAAGGAATACATCTGATTTCGAATGAGGTCCCCGGTATTGCTGAATTTGTTTCCTGAAGGATCGGATTATAGAAAAGGTTGTCAGAAAGTAATGGATGAGAGCTGTGAAGAAATCCGAGCAGCCTACCTTTACGGGCTCATTGAAAAGGAGAAGTATATTACTGATTCAGAGCGAACAGCGAATGGATTTCACGTACAAAAAAATATACGGCTAAATACCATTATGATTGCTGGATTATCAAAAGCATTTTCAGGATTAAATCTATAAATACGGATACAAACCCAACTGTGAGGAAATTTATCGGGAACTGGAAAATATCTGGCGTTGGATTCCGATCTATTTATATCAAAAATGAGAGAAGATAGAAATCGTGAACGTACCGAATATGATTTTGAGAAGACCCAGGAAGTCTTCCACGAAAGAAGATCATCGTGTATTTACAGCACAAATATGGACAATTGGTATATCAGCATCATTACAGGTCAAGAAAAACAGAACGAGGTATTCCATAGAATAGAAGGAGAATTAATTTTAACATAAGATAGATAGGGGTTCATTCTGATAAAATATATGGATCCGTATCAGGGTAAAAATATTGGACAAATCAACATTGATCTATGTGAATGGCGGACTATTCCATAATTATATCCCTAAAAAGATTAGGTTTCATAATTAGGTTTCATAAAAAAACGCCGTTAAGCGCCTTTGATTACCACAATTTTTAAACATTACTCCGAAGGATCTTTAAATCCGCTTGAAACATTTAAAACCTATCCTTACAAATTTTTTCCACCATTTCCCTATCACGTTGCAGGGAGATCTCAAAATCTGAAGGTAAAACACCCATAACAGGTATGTGCGCGGAAAAGTGCTGGAATCCCTTCCACATAAAGTCGACTGTCCAAGGTGCACCCAAGGCAGATGGTCGCTCGACATAAGAGATCAGAGGATCTAATTATAAGATCCCCATGAGGTAGCATGTTTTTGATAGAGTTCTTGCAAAACAAGAATCGGTTCGGATTTCGTTAGGGGCCGAGTGCAGGTCACCATATGGATACCCATGCCAAAGGTAAGATGGATGCAAAGACCAGGTATCCCTATCCGGATAACTTCAGTAAAAAAACCTCCGCCTCCGTAAAAAGTCGACGCATAATTGTCCATCTGTACTGCTGGGAACGACCGCTGCCCATTTTTGGGAAGTGCGATCAGCCATATACCCTCAGCCGGAGGAATGAATCACCATGTTCCAGATGATAATCCATGTCCATACCCGCAGGTTCACCCTGCAGGAGCTTCAGCATGGCTTCGAACTTTTTTAATTGATCCATCAATCCTTCGAATTCATTCTTTTCTTTAAATCTGTCCACTTTACGCAGACCTCTTCCCTGATCCATTACCTTTTTGCTTATTAAAAAAAAACCACAACCGGTAAATCAATCCCGTTCCCAACCCTTCCCTTTGGCACTTGATCTCCCGACTCCCCTTACCCATTGGAATGTTTTCCGCTCAATCCGGACGGATGGGAAGACCACCCTGCCCCCTAGGATCGTCAGGACCAATCTTGAATTCGATCCTGCTACCGATCCTAGGATCGAAGCTGGCCTGGTAGCTTATATATCCGTAACAATCCAGGTCCGAAAGACAGCCGTAGCATGTGGCAAGGGAAACCTTGGCCAACCTGGCCGTTGTTCGGGCATAGGTTTCCAGGTGCTCCTGGAAACCATCGGTGTACCATTGCTCCATTAGTGCCATATAAACTGCCAGATGGGACATCCCCAGCCTGTGATCATACCGAAGTCCATGGAATATCCGGGGAAGTGTTCCCTCCAATTTCATGAAACTGGACCATGTCATCCACCCAAACCGCGTTTTCGTCCGTGTATTTTTTTTTTTGCCTCTGAAAGCTCTCCTGTGGAAAGTTTCTTCCTATCGGTCTTTTCCATGGTTAAGTCCATTCCCTTCTCAGGCCCCAGGAATTCCTGCCTGATGCCATTTTCGTCATAGACGTTGAGAACTTTGAACTGGGGGTTGGCCTGTAGGTACAACCTGGTCTCACCCTTTTCCAGGTCCATGGTCACAGGCTGGCGGTTACCCCGTTGGAGGGCATCGATCAGGTCCTGTCGCCTATCGGGCATTTCGAGCTCCCTGATAGGGTACCTATCGAGCTCCGACTGCAGATCAAACCCATAATTCTTATGGAACTGCCTGAAACGGTGGTTTCCATTGATGTCCATTGTTTTGAGGTCCAATTGGACCCATGCCTCATACCGATCCCCCTGGCGATTTGATAGTTCCTTGAATACAGACCTACCATGCATGAGATTATAGGCCTCCTTCAATGTATAGCGGTCCCTGCCGTTAACATAGAAGAGTTGGGCCTTTCTCTGTTCGGTACCCTGGGGCACGATTTCCAGCCTATAGGAATTGAAGAAGTACATATCTGATTGGCTGGATCTCGAAAAATTGAGTTCCGCACGGATCCTTCCCTTTCCCATTCCAGTCTGGAAGAGCAACTGGAAACCTTCTGGCTGTCTCTGTAGATTGTCCTTCAGAGAATCCTCAAGCCCGTTACCGAAACCGCTGTAGAGCAGCTGTTCTTTGAGATATTCATAATTTTTATGGTTCATAATTTTCGGTTTTTTCTTCTAAAATCACCTTTGCCTTGGCCAGATGCTGATTTTTAACGTTCAGTTCCAGGTTCCGCGTGCCCTCCCTCTCCAGTATACGTATAACCATCTTTCGGTCCTGGGCCAGGGAGAACTTAGGAAGTACGACTACCATTCCTGCCGGATTATCCATACGGCAATCCAGTTCCTGCTGTCCAAGGACCATCAATGGCTTGATTTCCAGGTGCTGGATTGCGGTCTCCCTATGTCGGGACCTGGGGACCAGGCTGCTGGAAATACCCTGTACCTGGAATCCCACGGCGCCCGTGTTGTAAAGGATGATCGGAAGATAGAACTGATCTCCATGGAGGTATATCCCCTGCAGATCTGCTTTAACCCCTCCTACCCGGTGGCTGCGGGTCAACCGCCGACCCTTCTTCAAGACCAGGTTCTGCGCAATGGACCTGATCCTTATTAGGTCCACTGGTGGTCTGATGAATTTAGCGGAAGGGGTATGGGTGGTATCCTTGAACCTATAAATCATCACCTTTGGTTCCTTTGTGTAACCAACGGCAAAACAGTGCAGGGAACCCGAGCTGGTGATCACTGTAAGGTTGGTCCTTTGGAATTCGGGGGAAATCGCCTTGAGCTGTAGCACGTTCGTTGAACCCTGCGCCCTCTGTGCAGCTATCTCGCTGCTGCCCAGATTGATCATAGTGATCTGGGCAGGGAAGACGATATGTGTCGTCATGTTATCGGAGATCAGTATCTCCTTAAATAGTATGCTGTCTTTAGAAAGATTGGCGGAGGGTTGCTGGCCATTCAGGCAGGTCAAGTTCAGAAACAGGACCAATGATATTGTGAATTTGACTGTTCTCATAATGTTGCTTTGTTTTCATTCCTATTATTTAATATTTTCGGATTCCGAGTCGACGAGCAGCAGTTGATGCCCTGCCCTGATCCTGATCTTTCTGTTACCAGGTCTTTTGGAGAAGACCTTTCGTGCAGCGTCCACACCGATGCCGGCAACCTTGGAATACCATCTTCCCATGCCGGGGTTTTCCAGGTCCGATATAGCTATGTTGTTGACCTGTTGCTGCAGTGCATTCGCACCAGGTTCGGAAAGTAGTGTGCCCGGAACGTAAAGCCCCAACATTCCATCAAGATCATGGGCCTCAAGATTTACGGGAAGGATCTTCCCTCCCTTATGCAGGGAGCTTATCCTGACCCTGAGCCGGCCCTGGGAGATCGAACATTCTCCGAACAGGAGACTTTGTTTTTCGAACCTCAGCCCAGCCGTTGTCAAGTCATCCAAAAGACGTAACCTGAGGATGGAGCCGTGCTGTACCAGTTGGTCCATCTCCACCATGGCCCGGAATGAATTATCGCCGGTGGTTTCGCTTCCCTCCAGTTCAATATTTTGGAACGCGCCCTTCTCCCCCATTCGATCAGGTGTATCCAGGGTTAAGTGCGATATTCCAGGATCGTGTCTAAAAACCGAATGTACCGCTGGCCTTCTCGCAATCCCTTCCATTCCATCGTCCATCGGTATCCTACTTGGGTCCTGGATCATCTGGATCTTATCCAGAAGAACTCCCAACTGCTGCAGTTCCTCATCCTGCCCATCTGATCGAGTGTAATCTGCCATTATTCCTTCAAGCTGCTTGATGGAAGCGTCCTGTGGGCTGGTAGGGATTGACGAACCTGCCATGTAGGTCAATTTTGCATAATCATCCTGAGGGACCATTGGTTCCGGATCCTTGATTAGACGGCCGATCTGTTCAAGACGATCGTAGATCTTTTCTTGGGCAGATGTGATGGGCCGGTCTCGGCCATAGGGTCCTGGCTCATGAAGAGCCCATTGCTCCTCCTGCGAATCGACAAATGCTGGTGTATCGGTTTTCACACCATTGCTGAGGTTCTCATTTAGCAGCTCCCTGGACAACCTCTCGTAGTGCTCCAATTTACTGACAACCAGATCCTTATCAGGATTAGGACTAGGCACCTCGCCTATTAGTCCATATTTTTGAACCGTTCTTCCGGACCGGTCGCCAAAGGTGTTCAGGATGAACATTCCAATGACCACAATGGTAAGGCTGATGGCAAGGAAAGTGCCCTTGGGACTTCCCTTCAATCTACTTTTGAGTTGATCTATGATTTTCATTTTTAGAGATTTTTTTGTGTTTTAGTAATTCGATAGCTGTATACAGGGAATCCAGGAGTCCTGCATGTTCCCGGGCCAAGGAGCTACGGAGTTGCTCGCATCCAGGGGCCTTGCAGTCCATGATCCGCTCCAGGAAATCCCTATGGGATTTCAATCGCTTTAGGTAAATAGTATTTTGTACTTCATCAGAGGGCTGCACCGAGACCTGAACCACCCTGCCAAACCTTCTGGTAAGGGACATTTCCCCGCTGTTGGTGGGACATTTGAAACGCTCACCGAAACATAGGGCAAGAAGGAGCACCAATGGCAGTGAAAAAAAATAGATACCTCTACGTAATCCCCTGATCCGAGAGGTTATGCTGTTCCTGATCAACCTATGGAAATTTCCTGGTGCTTTTGTGTCCATTTCCTTCTTCATCTCCTTTCGATGGTCCTCAGCTCTGAATTGTCGGTCGTCCTCCAGCCCTCTATTAGAAATCCATGGGGATTATTGGCACTCCTTGTTACCTCCCGCAGCTGGCCCATGGTTACCAGACGCCGTGTGGTCTCCACGCTGGATCGGATGATCTGTTGGGAACCATGGAACGTGAACCTATAGGGATGGGAACCCATCTCCATGACTATACTATCTACGCTGATCCGCTGACTGATGTTCGCTGCAATGATATCCCGATAATACCCTTTCTCGAGCAGCGTCTCATAGCTCCTCCTGGCGCTGGCATCAGCCAGGTAGAGCGCACGGGAGAGCTGCTCACGGATCACCTTTTCGTCAGGGTCAAGGGTGAAGAAATAACGGTGGAAGCTTTCCACATGCTGCTGTGCCTCCACCTGGAGGTTCTCACCCCGAGTTGAGGCAACAGCCTGGAGTACGGCGCCCGGTGCCAACAGATAAATCCTTTGATTGGAATCCTTTGAGATCTGGCCGTTCCTGTACACCGAATAAAGGCAGATGCCAGCAAAAATGGCCACGATCAAGAGGCAAAAGTTACGAACCTGCCGAAAGGCGGTATCAAGGTTGTTGAATTTTCTGAACATGATGAATCTGGTTTATGGATATTATTCGGAATTCCTGCCCTTACCTGCCCGGAAACCCTGTTGATCGTTGAAATAGGGAGAATTGGAAACCTGTTGAGCCATCCCCTGTCCCATCGACGAGGCCGCATCACCGAATGAATCCCTTGCCATCGATAATCCTGAGGATGAAACAACTACTGCCCTTTCTGCCGTTGAGGAGAACATTTGGGTAACGCGAACACCAAATACGCTGCCATCACTTGAATGGACAATATAGTTCGCCACTGATGGTACGGTGAAATACCCTACGATCCCGATAATCAGAAAGATCTGGTAGGCCAGATGGGTCCTGTCGAACATTGTATCGCCCATTACCTGGATCTGGGCCAGATCGATCAGTAGCATTTTCTGTTGGATCCTGCCGATGATGCTCCCAAATATATTGGCCACCGGCAACCAGAGAAAGATATTGATGTACCTGGCAAGCCAGACGGTGAGCGTGTGGTGGAAACCCTCGAAAACCGACAGTCCGAAGACCAGTGGTCCCAATATGGTAAGTACCACCAACTGGAATGTCCTGAGGGTATCTATGCATAAAGCTGCAGCCTGGAATAGGAGCTCAAGGATTTCGCTCATCCATTCCTTTACCCCATTTCGAAAACCGTATGCTGTCTTTGCCATGGCAAACTTGATGTCGTTGCCGATGCCCTGTAGTAGCCCTTCTTCTGAGGGGTCTTCATCTTTGTAGGTATATCTGTACCATAAGTCCCTATCCCCCTCACCACCCTCACCCACATAGATCTGCCACGGGATGGTCTGCTTTACAGCTTCCCTTTTCTTTTCAAGGAGCACCTCAATGGCTGTTTGCGAATCTTCCACCATGGCATTGGTAGCAGCAACAGTCGGTGAAAGGATTCCGTTTACAAGCCCCATGAATGCAGGGAAGAAGGCAATGCACAGTCCTATCGCAAACGGTCTCAATAAGGGGTAGACATCTACGCCCTCTGCCCTTGACAGGTGCCTCCATACCCTTATGGAAATATGCAGTAGGGCAGCGAATCCTGCCAGCCCCTGGCCAACACCCATCAGCCTCTGGCTGAGGGGTACCATTTCTAAATAAAGCTGCTCGAGGACCTCTCGAAGGCTGAGGAGATCCTGCCCGAGATCCTGGGCCAGGACCATCTGGGGGCAAAGGGCCAGGCAACCAAAAAAGATCACCATAAAATGTCTTCGTTTCATTTCTGTAAAATATTTAACGGTTTGTTATTCCCTGCAAACTCTTCATGGAACCCGTATGATCCCACTCCCTTTGACGATGGTATTCGAGGATACGATTGGACGCGGTCAATGACCTTATTAGCCGAAGGTGCCGCTCCATCCTCTCATGGACCGAATCAATGGTGCGTAGCCGTTCTCCATCATCCATTTTTGCCCGACCAGCGGACAGTACCATAGTGAGTTCGCCCAGTTCTTCTAGGCAGCCCTGGAGTACCTTGGAATACAGATTTTCCAGATGCTCCAGTTCTTTTGGATCAAAGCCTCCCTGCCGTACCAGGTCCCCGGTATGGCCAATGGAGAGCTCGAGTATCCGTTTCTGCATGGATAGGATGGAAGCCACCTTGTGGTAGTTCCGGACCGCCGGATTCACCTTTAATAGGCCATCGAGGAATAACCTGTGTAATCCGAAATTCCCTTTGGAGATATCCCGGATATGGTTATAACCGTTTTTAAGTATCTCATACCCTTCCTCCATATCCTTGAGCACCTTTTTGAACTGGGCCAATTTTTCCACATTCAACAGGAGCTGCTGTACTTCGGTGGATTGGGCCCGGGCCTGCACCGAAATCAGTAACAATAGCACAATACCGATCAATAACTTTTTTTTCATCTCTTCCCTTTCATTTATTTAAACCTGTAGGATCTACCTAAAAATTCTAGCTGCTGGACATCCCGTTGCTGCAGGTACCTTATTGCCCTGTTCTGGAGCTGTTGTTCCAAGATTTGCCTGTGTGCCAGCCTGACCAATCCATGGACCTTTTCGATACGTTGGATCCTTTGGTAATCCGATAGCCTGAAGCCATCGCTCCGCAGGATCCCGATGAGTGCATTCAGGAGTTCTGCAGAGCGTTCATATAGGTCACCCTGTAGAACAGAGGCTTCACTACCTGGTATCCCGTACAGCTCTTCCGGTCCTTCGGACAACCCGGCAAGCCTTGCAATCGATCCATAGATCTCCTGGATCTCCTTTAAATACCAGGAACTGCGTACTCCAGGGGATGCCCGGGAGAGCGAGTCGAAATATCTCCGATGGAGAGAATATTCCCCCCTCGAGAGATCGCCCACCATGGCAAGACCATAGCGGGCAAGACCGTACCCACCGGAAAGGAGTTCCGCGAATGCACCGTTTGCCACTATCTGGGCCATAAGGTATTTTTTCTGGGTGGCACCCTGTCTTGTCCACTCCCCTAGGGTCTGTGCATTGGACCTCTGGAGGCCCAGGACCACAAATAATGACATAAAAAATATTGTTCTCATGGTGATTAAACTATTAGTTGTTCCCAATTCCGTAAAGGATCTGAACTGCCTTTCTCTGGGCTTCGTCCTTTGAGCGTTCCAGGCTGAGCAGAACATTCTGCCTTCCGAATGCCCTCAGATCGGACAGTACGGCCGCCATGGCCCGTGCAGCGCGGTCGATCCCCTCCATACGCTGCTGGTCGGTCATCTCAAGGTTGAATGGCCGGATGACCTGAAGGACCGCTTCCAGGTTATCAAGTCCCTTATCGAGCATTCCCTCGTACATCCTCTCCATTTCCATCAGCTCCTTGTGCGAGAAATTCGGGTCGGAGGAAAATCGCTTCCACGCCTGCTGGTACTCGGTGAGAAGGTCCGACTGCATCTTTACTATCTGCTGGATCCTCCTGTATCTGGCGATGACCTCTCGTATGGTCCTTAACTCATTGAAGTATACCTGGTACTGTTCCTTCTGCTTCTGTGTCCATTCGGAAATCTCCTGGAGCTTGAGTTTGGAAAGGGCATTTTCCAGGACCTTCTGGGCGTTCTGCAACCATATTGTTTCGTTCTGCAATCTCTGAACCTTCAGATCAAAAGCCTTGACTACACGTTTTATCGCCAGCCGGAGGACTTCTGCAAGCACCAGCTGTCCATGGGATTTTGCCATAGGGAGAAGGACTAGGGATATTGCCAAAAGGGCGGTTGCTAAGGGTTTTATCTTATTCATGTTCCCCCCCTGTTTTTCCTCTCAGGTGTTCCGCCATGGCCTTAATTCCTTCGGTGTAGTCCCCAAGTTTGTATTCCACGAATTTCTCCAACATTTTCTTTTCTCGCTCCTCTGTGGTATAGCACAGGTATTCCTCCAGGGACACCTCCGTACGGTAAACCCTGGAAAAAGTGCCCGAAAGGCTAATGAATACCTCCTTGTACTTTCTATTCGGTTCATTGGCTCGGTTGAGCGAAAGGACCATAGCCCGTTCCTTTTCGCTGAGTCCCAGCATCTCCTCGATCATTTGGAACCTGTTCTCGTACTTCCTCTGGTCCAAAAGGATCTTACAATCACTGTTGTTGATGATTGTCTGGCGAACGATGGGAGAAGAGATGATATCATCGATCTCCTGGGTGACCACGATCGCCTCTCCGAAGAACTTCCGGACCGTTTTGAACAGATATTGGATATATTGCGCAAAGCCATCCTTCATAAGGGCCTTCCACGCCTCCTCGATCAGGATCATCTTCCTGATCCCAGGAAGCTTGCGCATCTTGGAGATGAAAACCTCCATGATGATCAATGTTACCACCGGGAATAGGATGGGGTGGTCCTTTATACTGTCGAGCTCAAAAACGATGAAGCGCTGTTGCAGCACGTCCAGGTTTGTCCTGGCGTTCAGAAGGAAGTCGAACTCGCCGCCCTTATAGAATGGCCTTAGTACATAAAGGAGGTTCTCCAGATCAAAATCCCTATCCTTCACCCCTTCCAGCCGGATCTGTTCACGGTAGGGACCTTTCAGGTATTCATAGAATCCATCGAAACATGCAAATCCTCCATCCTGGCCCATATGCGTAAAGTAACCGGTGATGGCCCCGGAAAGAGCGACATATTCCGATCTTCTGAAGGGTTCGTCATCTTTTTTCCATAGAGCAAGGATCAGTGCTTTTACGCTCTCACGCTTCTCGGTGTCGGGAAGTTCACCATCAGGTATGTGGAAGGGATTGAAGCTTATGGGATCACGCTCACTATAGGTAAAGTAATACCCGCCCAGCAAGCGGCAGAGCCCTTGGTAGGAATGTCCAACGTCAACAAGGACCACATGAGCACCACTCCCGTGGTAGGACCGCACTAGATGGTTCGTGAAGAACGATTTCCCACTGCCCGACGGGCCCAGAATGAACTTGTTCCGGTTGGTCGTTATTCCTCTGTCGATCGGTTCGTCGCTTATATCCACATGCAGGGGTCTCCCGGACAGCCTGTCCCCTAGCCTGAGGCCTACAGGACTTGTGGATGACATGGCAGAAGATTCCAGGTTGAGAAAACAGCATGCCTGTTGGGTGAAGGTATCGAAAGAGTCGTACAGCGGCATTTCAGCAGCATTCCCAGGTATCCCCGCCCAGAAGATCTGTGGGGCGCCAACGCTCTCCACCTTTATACCACAGCCCATCCTATTGAGCGATCCGGCAACCAGACCGGACATCCGATGAAGTTCACTCTGATCGGAACTGCAGACCATGACATTGAAATGAGCCCTGATGGGCATGCGCTGCTGGACTATGGCCTCGTTCAGGAAATCATTTGTCGAGTCCCTGGCGATCAGGTTGGACCTGCTATAGGCAGCAAGGGACTGTAACCGGAGCCTTTTACGCTCCAGCTGATCCAACCTTGCGTTGACATCCCCTATGAATATATATTGGTTCACCAGATGGTCACAGGGCATAAGCTGACCGAGTAAACTTCCGAATCCTACGGGGAAGGCCGATCTATCACTGCTATAGGGTTCATAATCTGTACAGGGCATGCTGAACTGGGGGAGATCCTGAACATCACCAAGACTATAGATCCTTAATTCCCTATCTCCGATTCGGATGTCCTTTCCGGAAAGATCAATATCACCCAAAATCCTTTCTCCAGGAGATTGACCCTGGGAGATGTACCGCTCCAATAGTCCAGGTGAGTCCGGTGTACTGAACAGTCCATCGCTCCCAACCGGCATTACCTGGACCAGGCCAGAGTCCGAGAGGGCCCGGCAAAAATGTCCACAGGCATCCTTGAAGCCGTTTACCACTTGAGGATCCAGGATATCCCTGGGCACAGGTGATCCATGGAGGAGCGTCCTCCCGAATGACATCATTCTTGCACGTCCTTTGGGCACCATGCTCAGGATCAGGTAACATTCGTGCTGCATGTACTGCCTTTCGTGGAAGTAACGTTCACTGCACTGCGAGATGTAGGATCCGCAATCCATATTTAGGTCCTGAGAATATTTTCCTGTATAGAACCAATCCTGCTTGTGGACGATACTTGAGACCGGCAGCAACCTGATCGCTTTTGTCCATGCCTGGTGATAGTTCTCATACTCTTTTCTCGAAAGTGAGAAAATCTCAGGGAGCTGAAGTGAATAGACCCTGCTCACTTCTCCCATCCTGCCCAAAAGGAAACCGTCCTGGTACCCTATTATCGGCCATTCATCCCTGATATCGGTTTTTCTTTTCATCCCGGAAAGTTTTTATGTTCCTTAATACTTGGGTCATTGAATATGGCCCTTGAACGGATCCTTATTACCTTGGGGCACCTCCTTCGGGCAGCCCATTTCTGCAGACCGTACTGACCGAACCGATCACTAAGCCTATAGGTTACCCATATCATAGTACCACCGGATGATCCAATTAGGCCCAGCGAAATCCAGGATGGAATTCCCAGATAGTACAGCAGAGCAAATAGGAATAGCAGTGCCAGAGTAGCTATGGCCAGGTACCAGATGTACTGGGCCTTGAGACCTTTGAATTCCAGTGGCGTGTTGATGCCTTTGTTGATCCTGAATTTTTCCATTCCTTAGGTGCTAAATACCGAAGAAGGATTTGATAACGGTCGCCACCACAACCAAAAATACACAGCTTCCGAACCATGCTGCGGCAACCTTTCCTGTGTCAGGATCTCCATTGTTCCATTTCTGGAAGACCTTCACCGCGCCTATGAGCCCCAGCAGGGCTCCCACTGCGTACATGAGGTTCGTTCCGGCATCGAAATAGCTCCTAACCCTTTGGTTAGCTTCGTTTATTCCGGAAATCCCATCCTGGGCGTATAAGCTGCCCTGCACGATCAGCACATATGCAAGTGAAAGAATGGTGCGAATGAAACTGAATTTTCCAGGAATGGAGTCCCTGTTCGTTTTTGGTGTTCTCATAAGATATCTGGTTTAAAATGAAGCCCTGCGGTGTTGCATCCCTTAGCATGTGTTATTCCTGTGCATTGCACCATGGAGCACACCGGAGGGTTCAAAAATGTTAATTCGATCGTTACAGTTAAATCCATTCCCCTCAGGGGGCAGGATCCACATTCACACATCCTTCTCGGACTATGCAAAACAATATGACCAAAGAAAGTCCATTAACATAGATTGGTCAAGTACAATATGGACCTGTACCCAGAATTGTACCCATGCAGACATGGATCCCAGTGCATCGGCGCAGACCGATCGATAATGGGGGGATAAAATAACGGCTCAAAGGATGGATTTTAAACTGCCCCTTTTATAAATAGTAACCCTTCTCTGGGAGAACGGACTTCTATCAAAGGCATGATGCAAGATATTTTGTGTCAATACCGGACAAAAAGGGACCAGCTTATGGAAACAGAAGAACCAAATGGACCAAGGTTGTTTAATTTTGCTAAATGATGGGGTTGTTCTGGAAAATGGAACGAGGGATCGGTGTATTAATAGGTACATGGAAACACTGCTAAGTTTGCCATATGGACCCCAACAGGCCATAACCCATTCTTTATAAGAGAATTGGCACGATGAATATGGCAAAAATTCCTCTCGGTGAGATGGCGTGACGGTTCCGCTGGGATGCCTTGTCCAGATACTTTATTCCACTCCCAAAAACGCAAGTGGTTTGCCTGCCTAAAGGTTATTGGGCAGGTTGAACTGGTAAACGAAGGTATTTAGCTGTGTGGTTGAAGTCGGATCGAGCCGATCGTCGGTAAGGTATCGCAAGATCAAGCGGGATCAAAATATATTCGGGAGGATATTATGCCCCACCTACACATTCTTGGGATCTGATCCGGCCCTACGATGCCACCAGATATATATTGCCAAGCCCCACCAGTAACTTTACCCGGAAAAAAAAGATGAATTATCCTAAAGGATGGCCATGCCCGGAAATATGACCACCAATCGATCGATTCAGGAGAACAATTGTCGAATCCCCAATTTGGTTATCTCGAATTCATAGGGTATTCCGAAATTATACCGTTATCATTTTTAGGGACCAGTTTGGAGGACCGAACCAATCTCACTAACGTAGGTTTAAAGTTGGGATGCATCTCAAGATCCAATAAACTCTTATTTTGGTATACCCTATAAAGGATAACGTTCTCCAAATAATTTAACATCATCATTCTATTTTAAGGAATATTGATGTTAGTTGCAGGAATTGCCAGTTCGGAGTAAATAAAGCAATATTCATCCCAAACATAAGCGTAATTACGCATATTTCGCTTATTAAAAATTTTATCCCAGTGACTGGATAAAATACAGCGGAAGGACCAGATGGTAAGAGCCGTTGGAAAGGAGGGAATACGGTAAATAAACATTATCAGAAACCATATGTCGATAATACCAATTTGATTTCTGACATGGGGAATTAAAGTACATTTAACCCATCATGTCCTACGGCCTCCACTTTTCGGTCATATTAACGAATAACGAAACCTGTGCTGAAGATCGGTTCCCGAACGAGGAGATCAACACGTACTCTACTTCATATTAATTCAACATAAACTCCTATTCCTGATAATACCTCCAAGGGATACCTTTAATAAATAATATGAACAGGGCAGTCAGCCAGTCGCTTGTCCTGCTTACTCTTTTTGGGACAGCTATGATAGATGTCATAATAAAGAACATTAAGTACTTATAGATTAATCTACATGAAGAAAATGTGGAGAGCCATGGAGGTTTTGAAAAGACAATGGCCCGATTATTAACAATTCCTTATACAAAAATTAACGGATAGGAATATTCGTTTCCACGAGGTTTCGATTACCTTTATACAGTAATGGCATTCTCACATCTAATTTAATTTTCCCTGTTGGCCCCTTTCCGACAGGGATTGTTTTTTATGGAATATTCAATATATTTGAATGATTCTCAGATTTATTAAATAATCGAAATTGATTCTGGTGGATTACTTAGGTAAATGTGAATAGGGTAGCACTTAAAAATGTTACCCCTTTTTCTATTGTTGGAATGGTCTACGAATCAAAGTTTATAGCATCCGGTGCTGTGTTGATATACATTTGCCAGACATGCCACAACTCCTCGTCATTAGCTTGTAATAGCTAAAAAAATTAATTAGATTTAAATGTTCATCAGGCTATTGGTTGATAAAATATCAGGTCTGGTAAATGATTAGGTATAACTTGTAAGGGTGGTACTTTCTGGTACTGCCCATTTTTTGATTGCTAAATTAAATCCCTAATAATAATTGTTTTAGTATCCTTGCCAGTTTATTTTGGCAAGGATTTTTTATAATACGATATCTAAGGATCAGAACCTCACAGGATATAAATTCATGCCAAGCGCATTTTCAATGTCCTTTTGGATCACCATATTAATTATCTACCCCCGGAGTGGTTATGGTCAGCATCCTTTATGTCCTACTGCTGTTCGTACAGAATGTAGGTTTAGGCATCAGGATTGAAACTGTATTCCAATTTCATCATTCTTTGGGAAAGCCTGATTCGAATGAACTTAGGATAGAAACCTATTTTTTTGGATTAGAAGAATGATAACAGTACTGTACCATCATGGGCATTGATCGAAAAGGTGCAAGGAGTCACAGGAATCTGCCATAATAAAAACTATTATGGTTTTAGGTACACCAGTCCCAGATGGTGTACCTAAAACACTTTGGACCAGGTTGGTACTGTATTTTTTCCTCACTTTTCATCCGATTACTTAGGCCAGGATTGGGTACGATGCGGATATGGCACATCTAGCAATAAATAGGATCCACCTTCCTTTTCACCACCGGCATTTTATATCTTTATTTTTTCCAATTGCGGTGCTTTGTTATCCTTTACGGAGGCCTTTAACGGATAATCGCAGATCTATGGAAAGAAAGGAATTAGGTTTGGACGATACAACGACCATAGAAGGATAATTTTTAGAACTAATGACCCGTCCTGAATTTATTACGGACCATTATTCAATCCAATAAAATTTATGCTTCCATTTGGATGGCGCCAAGATCAAAGGGCGCTGACCTTCGATGCGATCCGATCCAGAACCTCCAATACCTGCTCCCTATCCGATCGTTCAACCTGATAGGACTTTACCCGTAGGGAATCAGCGGACAGGTGTTTTCGGTTCTTTGTAGAGAGATACGGCAGGATCATCCTATAGACCTGGCTGAGGGACCTTGCCTCTACCAGGCGGATCTCATCCATTGCCCTTAGAAGGATCGAGAGTTGGTCGGCCGATAGGTTGCACATCAACTTATTTGCTGGATTTACCTCTGTCCTCACTGTTCTTGGCTTATTCCCTTCCACCAATACCCCTGCATTTTCCAAATAGAAGATCTCTGCCTCGAACCAGCTCTCTAGATATTCCCGGACCCCCTGATAGGCGGGATTGAGGACGGCATCTTTTCGGAAGTGCATCTGCAGCATTTTTTTTCGGCAATCCAAGAGTACCACGAACTTGGCATCCCATGTGGGCTGCTCGGAGACCTTATGCTGGATACAACGAACTAGATCGTCCATAAATGCCTTGGAGTTATAGTTCATGTAGAATAGGAATCTTCCACTTGGCGAAAATGGGTGGGCCAGATCCTCCGACCAGTCCCAGCCGCCAACCGAGCTGAGCACCTTTAAAAAATACTGCCCTGCATCCTTACTTGGAAAGAACCTCAGATCAGTACCAATTATGTACTCCTTGATCCTTTCCCCCATGAGCCCCATGTGGAGGTCCCCTGTCCAGAAAGGTTTTGTTTTTTCAAAGAGATCCGCAATATGCTCCCTATCATCCGCAAGGTCCGGATACTTGGACGATCCGGGGATCGGACATTCCAGCTTTTCCAGAATGGAGTTCATCATTTCAGAAACATGGCCCACCACAGCCTGTAAGACCAAATCCGCTTCACTTTGGGGGGACTTCATTTCCAAAAGAACCCACCCTCCGCTGAGTATCTGCTGCAATTGGACATACATGTCCATCAGCTTCTTCTTCTGTTCCATTGATTCCACTGGTCCCAGCAGCTCTTCCTCGAGCGATTTTTGGAACTCTCCGCAATATTCCTGCATTTGTTTGAACAGTCCGGTCCTATCAGGTAGATCTGGCGGAGGAAATTTTTCTGCTCTCCATACGATGATCAGTTCAAGTAGATTTTTGAAAAAATAAATCTGTTTATAAGTCGGGTTTTCCATCTTAGTGATAAAATAGACCGAACCTATGATTTATCCTTCTGAGAAGGCGGCAAAGTTTTACTGACCCTAATTCTAAATTTTATTCGTATCAAGAAATGTCTTGAACTCCGAAGATAATCTGATCTTTCCCAGATCCAATGGTTCTTCGGTATGGTTCAGGTAGACCTTATGGTCACGATAGGAATGAAAAAAATTAACATTGAAAGCATATTTCCTGGAACACCGTAGGAAAAGTCCCTGTGATGTACCCCCTATGATATCCTTCATGGATCTATAGGACATATGGATACTGTGCCTGTTAATGGTAGTGATCTCCACCATTCCATCCACCGCGGTAAGATAGACGATGTCCCGGTGGAACACCCTTACCCGTTGGCCCTTTCCGGGGCCACTCAGGTGGAAGTAGTCATAGTTGTCCTCGATTTCATTCCACTGATTGTCCATTCGGTGGTTCGTGAAATTAAGGGCATCAAGGGCACGCTGAAGTGCGACCTTAAGGCGAAAGGGTTCAACAGGCTTGAAAAGGACATCGACCACACGCTTGTCGTACCCCAGTTCCTCGAACCTCTGGTGGGCGGTGCACAGAATCGTAAGGACCTCCCTTTTCGGGGAGGCATCCATGAACTCGAATCCGTTAATGCCTTCCATTTCGACGTCCAGAATGATAAGGTCAACCGGGTTCACCCGCAGGAACCGCAGTGCATGCATAGGGTTGGTGAAGCTACCTGCTAATTCCACGAATTCTATCTTTTTGAATTCCGATCTCATTTTTTCCAGAAATACTTCCTGATCATCGACCAGGATGGTATACAGTTTTCTCATCATAATGCCTAGATTAACCTTACTAAGATGTCGACCAGGAAAATATCCTGGTCCCTTTCGATCTTCAACTGGCAGCGGTCCTTGAACAGTGTATCCAAACGGTTCCTCATATGAACAAGGCCAAGCCCATGGCTGATCAGGCCATGACCTGAAGGATTGCATTTGTTCCTTGCCAGAATCCTGTAGGAATCCCTCTGCACATCCACCTCGATAACTGCCGGGTGCAGGGGATCATAAGCCGATCCATGCTTGAATATGTTCATCACCAGACCAAGAAGGGTAGTTGGTGGTATGACCACTCCCTTGGTGTTCCCCGAGACTTTCCATTCCATCTGTGGCTTTCTGGAGGAGATCAGCATCTGGAGCGACAGGTATTTCCTTGCCATTTCTATCTCTTTGCTCAACAGGATTTCCCGTCCCCCGTCCACACTTCCAGAACCCATGAAATATTCCACCAGCTGGTACATCTGGGTGAGCTGGGATCCGATCTGCGAATTTGCCGTCCCCAACTGGCTTTCCCACATCTGGAATACGTTAAGCAGAAAATGTGATGGGATCTGTTCAGCCTGACCATGGTATTCATAGTCCTTACGGAGTGTCTCTTCCCTGAACCTCATCTCCATCTGCTCGATTTTCTCTGCAATTTCGTTCATTCTTTTGGAATTCAGGAAATCAAGGATTGCCAGAAAAGTGAAATGTCCCAACATGATAAGGCAGGTCTGGATAAACTCCCGGAGATCGAAATCCTTTCCCTGAACGACATATTTACCGTATACGATCCCTTTCTGTTGCCAGCCATAGGTCATCAGATAGACCAAAAGCCCGCATATCACCAGGAACCCTCCAAGAAGGCAGATCCCTGCCAAGATTTTGCCTGTTCCTATCCACCTCTTTAGAATGGTCCTCACGCCGTAGAATACGAACGCAAAGAAAGGGAGTGACACCAGAACGGTCCAGAAGGAAAGGTCCTGGTTGCCCAACTTGTTGATGGCATAGAACAGCAGGGCGTAGACCATCCAACTGATCACGTGCAATTTGATCAAATAATTCCTCTGGTTCCTCATGGCTCGGGTCCTTTGTTGGATGTGGGCATATCTTGCTGCCCTTAAAATACGAAATCCGTCGCTTCAGTCCAAAAGTAATTTACAAAGTCCAAAATGGGTCTGGGAATCGACCTGATGAACCCTATAACTGAACCTGTCCAGTATATTTGGGAAGTAGAGGGGCATGACCCTGTGTTCAGGACTCCAGATGTTTTTATCGGACAGTATAGGCCTTGATTGATGGAGGTAGAAAAGGGATTCCCAGTTCACTGGTGAATCCTTCAGATATTCAGAAAAACGGGCATATATCCTCCGTATACTTGTATCGACGAAATCCGACCTATCCCTGAATTCTTTTGGGTCAAACCGTTCGATGACCTGCAAATAGGGTTCAGCGTCTACGCTGGCTGAGGTTTCCAGCACGAATCGGGTCCTTATAGAAAGCAGGTGTGCCAGTTCCATGAATCCGCTCCTTATACCGATTGATCCCATCAGGAGCTGCTGGTCCCTTAGTCCATCGGGAACAATTGAACCTTTCGAACCCGAATTCCCGTCAGCGTATACAAAAATATCTACTCCCCGCTCAAGGTGCCCTCTAATTCGCAGACCCAGGAATGGGTTCTCGGCCCTTTCAAGAAAAAGCCTCGGTCCACCATTCTCAGTCTGCATCCATCCAGAATAGAATCGCGAATACTTTTCATATACTTCCTCCGAGATTACCACCGCCACCGATCTGCCAGAGGTAATCAGGAGCAGAGGGAGCATCCTGTACTTGCCATAATGGAAGGTGACAAACAGTTCAGGATCCTGCCCTGCCCCCTTAGAGTCGAGTTCGATTTCCTGTTTTTTCTGGAAATGGTGGGTTGATTGAATCTGCGAGAACACAATTGCCCTTTCGAACAATGAAAATGCATCCTTAAAATTTTTTGGCCCGAATATATGGCACACATTGGCAGAAAAGTAGGCGAATTCCCGCCAGCTTCTCTCCTCCAGCGGAAAAGAGAAGGTCTTATTGGTTAATAACATATGGTCAATCAAAGCTTCAGGGCAAGCCATGGATCCGTAAATGGTTTTCCAGGTAAGGTGCGCAAAGGTAAATGCGCACCTTTGGGTCAGTTAAAACGGAAACACAATGTTGCATTTCCTCTCAGATGAGTCCCCTGAAAATAGATCCTTCATTCCCTCGACTGAAACTGGAGTTTCTGAAAGGACTTCTATTAGGGAGACCAATGCTGATAAATCCATAGTATGTCCGGTTTTTGTTTAACAATGTATCCGATCTCGCATCGGATTTACGGCTTCCGGCCAAGAAGGCTTTGAATCGATCTACCCAAATTTGTCCCTTACAGGCGATATGTGCAAACCATCTCTGCCCAATCTTCATATAAAATATATATAATGCCGGTTGTCGGATTTAACAAATGCAAACTGCTTTTTATCCATGGAATATGTGCGTTCGGAGGAAACATAGATGGTAGGTGGACAAAAAAAATCACTTTTGTAACCGTATGTCCGGGCGGGGAACAGGCACATGAGCCAGCAGTTTCCCCAGCAGTTAGCCCCAATTTGAAATGAACCGAAATTTGAAGGCCCCAAAAGTTTTCCTAGATCTGATGGAATTCTGGACAAAACATTGCCACTTGGAAGACTACCATCTCCAATGGGCCATGGAATCCTTTGAAATCCTGAACCTGAAACGGGGAGAATACCTCTTCCATGAAGGTTCGAACCTTAAAATAACCGGACTGGTCATGAACGGACTTCTGGCCCGGGAAAAGGAAGGTAGCTGGAAGGGCCGCAGGAGGCTAGTTCTGATCGCTGGACAGTACCAGTCCATCTCCACTACCATACATCCCTACAGTACCACATGCATCATGGGGGATATTGTCGCCCTTAGGAAATCCTTGATACTTGTGATTGGCAATAAAAAAATACGTCAGGGATTAGAACAGGACCCCAATACGGCATGCCTGGTCAACATTCTCTCAAACAACAACTCCAGGGCGTTGGCCAAGATGTTGACCGTCAAAGAATCCACCTCCCCATCGGAAAGGTACCTGTTGTTCGACCGCCTTTTTCCGGAACTTCGGAAACTTACCACACAAAGGGAGCAGGCCGATCTTCTGGGAATATCAAGGGATACCGTGCAGAAAATGCAGCGGTTTCTACTATTCAATGGGCAAAACAGATAATTCGGCATGCCCAGACCTTCCATCCCCGTTCCAAATCGGTCGGTAAATTTGTCAAAAACAGTTGATACTCATGGAAAGAAAGATCCACAACAGAAAATCGGCGGTCTTCCAATCCCCGCAAGGGGATATCGGAAAGTCATCGGGACACCAACTGCAAGGCGGTTTGGATGTGCCAGGGCAGAATGATCCATTATGCAGCAATGCAGATATCGGATCGCCCCACCCAGTAAAGGGAAATCTTGGAAGAGGATACTCCGTAAGTGATCGGTTGATCTTCAATATTGCCAGATCCGTCTATGGCCTAATCTATCTTTATTCGGGCATGGATAAACTGCTTGGTCTGGAAGAATTCAGGACCCAGTTGAAGGGCGTTCCAATTGTGAGGGGCATCGCCCCGGTGATAGCTCCGGCACTACCGATCCTTGAATTATGCCTTTCTTCCATTCTGCTGTTCGCTTTTGGCAGATATGAAAGGATCGGGTTATGGTGTTCAGTAGTGCTGATGGGGACCTTCACCATATATATCACCATCATGATGGTGACCGGGATGCACCATTCACAGTGCAGCTGTTCTGGCCTTATTGGATCATTGAACTGGACTGAACACCTGATATTCAATCTGGTATTGGTCGGATTGGGAATTTCTGCCCTAGCCATGGAAAGTAAAAGAAAAGTTAAACTTTAAACAATCATATCATGAACAGTAAACTATCAAGAGGTTCCCAAAGGATACTCGGCGGAACCTTGCTCGCAGCGGCTGCAATTACCGCTAGTGCGTACTCTAATTCTCCCACAATGGATTATGGCTACGACTATTCAACCAACCAGTGGATACCAGTAGATGGTCTCCACACCTGTAAACCGGATCCTAGCAAGGTATGCAAGTTCCGGTTTGAAGCCCCGCCCACGGAAACAGAGACACCGGAGCAGAACTCAGGAACACCCCTATCCGACAGGGGAAGTTATGAGCTTCCGTAATATCAGGAGCTAAGCATAACGGAGGTGGCCGTCCATTGATGGCCACCTTATTTGGTCCCCCCGGCTTTCAAAGGATAGTTCAAGCTTTAACTTACTCCTTACACATCTTGAAATTCTAACTTTCCGTCAGGAGACTTGTAGGCTACGTTCCTAAGGTAAGAACTCCCTGAATCCAAAAACCTCCCTAACTGTGTTGGCGATCAGGATTCCGGGAATCTTGATGAAATGGATTGGATTGCACACAGCATATGAGGTTATCCCATTGCGTGGTTATCATGTAAAACCCAAATAGCAAATTCTTGGACGTATGCAGGAGCTTCACCTGGGTTTCCTAAAAGGAGGAACTATATTTGTTTAAGCCTGGGAATTGGATTTTTTGTACAAGTTGGGAACTATCCAAAGTTCTTTACATAAAAAAGAGGTTGATGGATAGTCCGATTAACCGACCAAAGATGGGTAGGAACCTGGCTGGATATATCTTCTTGACAAGGAAAGTTTTGACGTTTAGGGAGACACTGTCGACAAATACCAGAAAGCTTCCCGAAACCCATAGAGCAGTTTCATCCTGTGCTCTACCTGGGTGGTAATCCCAATCCCCTCTGTAGAGGTTTTTTGTATCGGTTCAATATAGGTCTCCAGGTCATAATCCATAGTTTCCCCGGGACCGCGGTCCAACGGGCGTCTTGTTCCATCGATTTCCAGCCAACCATAGCCTACCGTTGCAGCACCCGATCATGTCCCCTGAACGCTCCGGCTGGGGCCGGCAATTATTTCCCGGAATCGGGGGAATAAGGGCCTATACCCCTTGACCGAAGGGATGGACAGTTAATTCGTACCAGTGGTTAAAAGCTATCCTGAACAAGCTGGTGGTTGACCATTGCACCTGCTATATTACCGGTAGAAACGGCATTTGCCACAGATCGGAACATTGAGGTACAGTCCCCCGCAGCAAAAATTCCGCCAACGGTGGTCTGATGGAACTGATCGACTTTCAGATGTCCCGCCTGGGTCAGTTCGCAGCCAAGGGATACCGGAATATCACAATGCTGTTCAAAGGGAATGGCCGCATAGACCGCATCATAATTTTCATGCGTGCCATCATCAAATAGTACTGCTTTTATCTGACCGTTGTGGTGCATAACCTCGACCACATCCCGTTCGATGACCCGGATCCTGTTTCTTTCCAACGATTTCCATTGTTCTTCCGAAAAATCTGCTTTCCCTCTCGTTATAACCGTAAGATCCTTGGTCAGGTTGTCAACAAGACCACCTACATGTATGGCCCTTTCTCCATTGGCCAGAATAGCGGTCTTCTGCCCCTTAACCTCGTAACCGTGGCAGTACGGACAGTGGATTAACGATTTCCCCCAAGACTCTTCAAAACCTTTAATGGCCGGAAAGATATCCCTTACACCCGTTGCGAAGATGAGTTTTTTTGCCTGAAATGTTTTACCGGACCGGGTATTGATCTGATATCCGGTATTGATTTTTTGTCCGCTCAGAGCAATATCCTGGTGATAGGACACTGTCCTGTACTCCAGGACCTGGCTTTTAGCTTTCGCTGCGATATCCCCGGGTACGGCACCGTCGTGCGTAATGAAATTGTGTGAATGTGGTGTATACCGATTACAGGGAAGACCACTGTCAACGATCAGCACCTCACGGAGCGAGCGGCCCAAGGACATCGCGGCAGACAGTCCGGCATAGCTGCCACCGATAATAATAACATCAAAATTCGTTTTTTCCTTCATAGCATACTTTTTTGAATAATCTTCAGGGGAGCTTCCAAATGGCATCTCCAAACCCAGCTTTAATGATCCAGTCCCGTCTTTTTATAGCGACGAAAGTGATTAGAGGTTCTTTGGGAATTCATCCTTCCACGAGGTAAATCTCCAGTCATCGGCTTCATCTTCTGTGAGAAGACAGGCTTCAAGTTCTGATAGGCACTTTTCTTTATCAAGGTTCTGGCCGATGAACACCAGTTCGTTTTTGCGATCCTCCCACTCCGGGTGCCAACGTTTCAAAAGGTCATTACGTATATCGGCATATCCTGGATACTGATAGCGCATTCCTTCGGGCATACTGCTCCACCACGAACCCGCATTTTCAAGACGCAGGCTTCCTCCGGCCTGACTGAAGCTGATCGCTGCATCTGGACGTGAGGCCAGCCAGAACAGTCCCTTTGCCCGGATCATGTTGTGCGGGTAACCTACATTAAGATAGTTGTGCCAACGTTGGGGATGGAATGGTCTCTGCGAATGGAATACAAAAGAAGAAATCCCATATTCTTCTGTTTCGGGAGTATGTTCAGTTTCCAGCTCTTTGATCCAGCCGGCGGATGATGAGGCTACATCGAAATCGAATGATCCCGTACCTATGATATCATTCGGATCAATTTTGCCAAATTGGGCACGGACAGTTCTTGCACCCGGGTTTAGTTTATGGATCGCGGCTTCAAGGATACCCAATGTTTCTTCGGACACCAGATCGGATTTGTTGAGGATGATCACATTGGCAAACTCGATCTGATCGGTCAATAGGTTGACAATGGTTCTATTATCCAGATCGTCATCCGTCAGATACCTGTCGCTCAGTGTCTCAGCACTGCCAAAGTCATTGAAAAAGTTATAGCAGTCCACCACGGTCACCATCGTATCGATATAGCTAAAGGATGAAAGATCAATTCCATTGTTCTGGTCCACATAGCTAAACGTCTGTGCAACCGGGATCGGTTCGGAGATACCGGTACTCTCTATCAGCAGGTAGTCAAATCTGTCCTCTTTGGCCAAACGCTCCACCTCTACCATCAGATCTTCACGGAGTGTACAGCAGATACAGCCGTTGCTCATCTCGACAAGTTTTTCTTCCGTACGCGATAACACCTCTTCCCGCTCCACCGTCCGCGCATCGATATTGACCTCACTCATATCGTTGACGATTACAGCGACCCGCAGATTTTCCTTATTATGCAGAACATGGTTCAATAGTGTGGTCTTCCCAGCCCCCAAAAAGCCGCTCAACACGGTTACAGGTAGTTTCTTATTCATGGTATAATATTTAATTAGATTTCCGGCTTTCGTTTCTCTGAAATGGCCCGGGAAAGCCATTCCCTAATGTTGCAAAGGTGACCCCCACCATACAGTTTCACAAAACGCTGTGTCTCCGGGAGATTTTCATCCATATAAATGGACAGGCGTTCCTCCGCAAATTCCAGTGTCAGCGGGATACCACATCTCTGCTCGATGCAGAACCTCCACTCTTCAAAACTTTTGGGTATAGCACTCATATATATGTCTTTGTCCAAAAGTAATCATAAATTTTATTAAATGCAACATTGTTGCGATATTGATTTTTTTTATATATTTGAAAACTACCAATCATCAGGATATGACAGGATTATCACTTAGAAGTATTTTATTGGTCTGTTTGATTACGGTGGTCCCAACGGCTTCCGCCCAGCAGAATATAAACGAAGCCAAGCATCTTACCGACCATGTACCTATGATGAACAGCGTTTGGGAAACGTTCGATCTGCTGATGTACAGGGTGACTACCGAAAAGGGCAAAAATGTCTATGCACCTCATTTTCCTCCGAGGCTAGAGGCCATGGATGGCAAAATGGTAGCATTACAAGGATATGTCGTCCCGATTAAACCCGGCTTCAGGCACAATAGGTTCCTGCTGTCCGTTCTCCCTATCGATCAATGTATGTTCTGTGGACAGGACGGGATACCCGCCATGGTAGAAGTGACACTATCCGGAGGGAAAAAGGTAAGGGCTTCCGACAGACCCATACTGATAAGGGGAAAAACGGTCCTTAACGGAATGGACAGAAAACGAGTGGAAATCTGGATAGAAAAGGCCTCAATCGTCACTAATTAACCCAATTCCCTCCCAATAGGTAAATGCGCTCCCGAAAACGTGTATTGAAACGACGGACCACCTATCCCTTTTTGTAGACCTGGATATTTTGAAGGTTAATGGTCGAAATCCGTTCCAAGTTGGGCGATCGATCCAGGTATGTCTCCACCTCTATCAATTGGTATCCTATCCGGATCGCTATGCTTACCATTCATCAGGACCATTCGGGCATTCTAGGGTGCTGATGCAGAACCCACCAAAGTAAACAGTCCCTAACAGACAGCCACAAGTTCATCGTAGATCGTTTGGGACTACCTTAAAAATCTGTCCATTGGCAGCCATACCCAGTCAAGAAATGGCCTTGAATGCGGTTTTCCAATTGAAAAGAAGAACCTCATCAATCCTTGAGGAATGGCATTTCATGCGACCTGACCAACCCACTAGGATGTCGGCCCGAATACTTCTGTTGTTTCCCACTTTCAAATTATTATGTGGAGATTGGAATTGTTACTGATGGAAATGACCTGTACCAGCTTCAGGAGGGGTGGTGCAATCGGTTTGCCCAAATTGAATGTTTTTGTAAGATATCAAACTTCTTTTCCTGGGTCCTTAAACCGATAGATGGTGCGGCGGTGATAAATGTCAAGGAATATATGGACAAGATTGGGATAATATCCCACATGTGATGGAACTGAGCCGAATGAGCACTTCGACCTGGCCGAAAATTTTACCAATGCATATTTAGATACAATACGGTAAATACAGCCAAACTACAGCTGGACCTGATTCTAGAAATGGTTCCATTTCATTAAATAAGGGATTTTGCGGGTTCCAGATATGGTGCCTTTCACTGTCCCCAGCGTGCACTGCACGAACAGGAGCCAGGAAAATTGACCAAAGACCTTTGATTTCAAAGCCCGTTCCCGCCCCTTATGTATGCTATCTGTCAGCCTTGGATGGGATCTCCGTTAAATATCCTGGATTAAACCAGGGAGTCCCCGTTTCACCTGGTCCAAATGAACAATCCCCGCCAAAATATAAGCGGGGACCGATCAATTAATATACTAGTGATTTTATGAAACTTACCAAAAAAAGATAGTACCCGAAGGTACTATCCTAATCAAATTTTACCTTTGCATTTTGCTTACCTTGAGCTTATGCGCATCAAGGGTGTTCTGACAAACACCCAAATATATAAAAGATTTCGGTCAAATCAACCCTAATCTCCGCACTTGATGAATAAGAGCTGGTGATGGTAGGATTTCCACAGGGTTTTAAGGATCGAATTGAGCTTAGGGATTCCCGATCGATAGACACACGGCCTGGCCCAGATCCGGAGGCCCATA
This sequence comes from Sphingobacterium sp. CZ-2, assembly GCF_004526235.1. Lineage (GTDB taxonomy): Bacteria > Bacteroidota > Bacteroidia > Sphingobacteriales > Sphingobacteriaceae > Sphingobacterium > Sphingobacterium tenebrionis. The sequence continues at coordinate 3,605,549 of NZ_CP038159.1, forward strand.
TTTAGAACAAATCCCACCCTCATTGAAGAGGGTGGGATGGATAGTAAACTTTGTTCAAGTTACCATAATAAACGTAGACAAATATACCGATAAAAATCTGAAACGCAGTGTCATGAAAAAAATATCCCATGAATTGGTTGGAGCCAGCGCCCTCTAACCAGCATTCCCAGAGTTCTTATGATCAGTAGATGACTTACGTTCCGTGATATTTTTTGATATTTTTGACCATATCTATTATCATGGAAACCCGGGGGCACATACAGAGATCTGAAAGGAAATATGGGGGTCCCCAATATTATGCGAGACGATGGAAAAATATCCCGAACAGACCGAACTTGACCAGCTACAGTTACTGGCCAGATCAAAAAGGAAATACAGTGATGGTGAAGAACTTATTATTTCATCTCTGGAAAAATGGCCAGAACTACTGAAAAAGGAACTGGATCGGTATAGGAATGCCAGTTGGTTCCTGATGAACAACAAAAAGATCCCGTGAGCCATCTTTGGGTCCCTGCTGTACATTCAGGTAAGATGAAATATAGTACTGAATTTCCCGAGTGCCGAAAAGCAGAAAGAAGGTTGGATGGTGGGCCATCTTCCGACACAGATCCAAAAAAGGCATGTAAAAAAATAAACTGAACCACACAGGACAGTATTCAGATAAATTGGAGCATCTGTGATTTTTTCGCAACTATTTTTTAATTTTGGAGAAAGGAACTAGAATTGAAGAGAATTTACAACCCTGCCCAGCTTTTTGCCGGTAGTTTTATTTTTCTGATCCTATTGGGCGCGATGATCCTACATCTACCAGTGTCCAATACCCAGCAGCTGTCCTGGATAGACGCATTCTTCACTGCAACGAGTGCAGTATGTGTGACTGGTCTTATTGTCGTGGATACTGCATCGGCCTTCACAACATTTGGCAAGATTTCAATAATGATCCTGATCCAGCTGGGAGGGCTAGGCATATTGACATTTGCTTCATATTTCGCCTATTTCTTCAAAGGGGGTTCTTCCTATCAGAACCAATTGGCAAGTAGGGACATTGCAAATTCGGATAAGTTGGGCGAAGTATTCCTTCTTTTGAAGCGGATCATACTCATCACCTTTGCCATTGAGGCGGTTGGGGCAGCCCTACTTTTTTTCAGCACCCCTCCTGTCGGGAATGGATTTGTCCAGCATATGTTCTTCTGTACATTCCATTCCATTTCGTCTTTCTGCAATGCTGGTTTCTCTACGCTCGAATCTGGGCTTGCAGATGAAACCCTGGTATACAATTACCCCTTCCAGCTAATAATCATCATTCTGTTCGTTCTGGGAGGATTGGGCTTTCCAATCGTGATCAACCTTTTACGGTACATCAAGCACCTAAGCAATCGACTGATTAACAGATATTCAAAGGACCAATATCCCTCCAAACCCTGGGTAATAAACATCAATAGCAAGATCAACCTGATCACGACATTCAGCATAACCCTAACTGCTACCATCATTCTATGGTTATTGGAGGGCCAGTCAGCCTTCAGTGGGCATGGCACTATTGGACGGTGGATAACTGCCCTGTTTACGGCCAGCACCCCCCGCACTGCGGGGTACAACAGCATAGATTTCGCCAACCTTCAGGTACACAGCATCCTCTTGGTAATCTTTTTGATGTGGGTAGGGGCTTCGCCGAACTCAACGGGTGGGGGCATCAAGACCAGTACATTTGCTGTGGCCGTACTGAACATCCTGAGCCTGGTGCGAGGAAAGGAAAGGCTGGAGATCTTCAGGAGGGAGATCGCGGAAATCACCATCAAAAGAGCATTCGCTACCATGACCCTGTCTCTATTTGTCATAGGGATTTGCATCCTGCTAATCAGTGTTTTTGAAAACGAATTCACCCTGATTCAGATCGCCTTTGAGTGTTTCTCGGCATATAGCACTGTAGGTCTTACACTCGGGATCACCTTTAAGCTGTCCATGGCAAGCAAGGCCGTGCTGATCGTTTTGATGTTCATAGGGAGGGTAACGATGCTATCCATTATGATCGCGGTTTTCAGGAAGGTAAAATTTACCGGATACCGGTATGCAAAGGAAGAACTAACCATTAACTAGACTTATGAAATTCATTATTATTGGCCTTGGAAATTTTGGCGCATCCCTAGCTATAAAACTTACGGCACAGGGTAACGAAGTGATAGGAGTGGATATCAAGCTGGAACGCGTTTCAGCTCTAAAGGAACACATCACCCATACCATTGCCTTAGATGCATCCGATCCGGTTGCTTTCAACTCCCTTCCTTTGAAAAACACGAACGTGGTCATTGTTGCCATTGGCGAGGACGAGGGAGCAAATATAATGGTAACTGCACTGTGCAAGGAAGCGTGCGTCAAAAGGATCATAAGCCGCGCGGTAAACAGTCTACATGAGAAGGTCCTGAATGCCATCGGGATCTCTGAAATTGTCCATCCCGAAGAGGAAACTGCTGAAAGATGGTCAAAAAAACTCTGTCTTAGTGGTTTGGTGGACTCGTTTGAACTAAATGCCAACTACAGTATCGTTGAGGCCATCATCCCACAGAAGTACGTGGGTCGATCGATCCAGGAGATTGGATTTAGAGAGCATTATGAGATCCTGGTATTGACCATCCTCAAAAAAACGGAACGTGATACACTTATCGGCAGGAGCAGGATAGTAACCACAGTTCTACATGGCATCCCTAAGCCTGATACCATATTACAGGAAGGAGAGATCATTGTGATATACGGCAATAACAGGAGCATAAAAGAATTCCTTAAAATATAGGGCCGTACCGGTCTGCCCATGCGCAACAGATGACAGATCTGTTCCATTCTAACCCAGCTCTATCGGAGGGAACCTTTTGCTATCGGTCAAAGACACTGGATCAGCACAGTTAGGAGGTTGGCAATGCAGCCGTTCAGATCGACCAACAGGACATAATCAGTGAAAGTTTACATTCTGGTACACAATAGGGCCATCAGATCAGTCTGCATGATCAGTCCCTTCCATGTCTGTTAACGACACGAAGGATATCCAGAACAATGAAAACGATCAGGATGACAACTATGGTCCATTGAATTAGTTCGCTGTCCAAATATAAAACCTTTCTCCTTAAATTTTATTGGCATGAATATAAAGATAAAATTTTAATAACTCAATTTATTATATGTTTCCTCCGTTGGTCAGAAACTGAACCTAATACCTAATATGCTCGATATGGCAAAAATGGATTAGGCGGCTCACTGTAGCCGGGAAAGCAAAGTAATTTCCATTTATTGTCAAATGCACTGTCGATTGGGAAAATTAGAACAAATTGGCAACCGATCATATGTTCATAAAGATGGTCGATACAAGGTTCTATCTGTTTCTAGGATTACTGCCATTTCCAGCCCCGGGTCTCTGGGTTCTGGAGCATTGAGCTAAAAGGATGGCCCACTCTTATCCCGTTGGTTGTACACCGGCGAAGCAATACCTGGGCCATTTGGGAAATGGAACAGTGGTAGCACCTATTTTAGCTGGGGTTAATGCCAGTGGTCGGAATAGGCTCGATGTAGTTTACGATTTATAGGCAAATTCCCCACTTTGTTCCTATTTGGGGTTGGCGAACTCATCAGCCCTATTATTTTGGAAAGGAATGCGCCGGGCAATCTAGATGATAATATGGGGGCCAGCAATCAGAGCGGCTCCTTACCACCGCATCATTTGAATGTATCCATGGGAAGTGCCATCAGCCCCCCTAATATAAACTGTCCCCATTGCATGGGAAATAGGAAGTAAGGGGGGCTAGGCCAATGGGTTGGTCAACCTCCCCTTACTTTAGGCCCAGATCATCGGGGATATACCTCAAGGCCGTAACGCTCTACCTCCTCCTTTGGAATAGGGAAAATATATCTGGGATCCTCGGGGGAAAGTACAAACTCGCCCATTTTAGGAAAGGAACGTTTCAACCATTCCTCCCGACCTGCTTCCCTGTTCAGCCTTTTCAGATCTGACCAGCGGAGCCCTCTTGCCAGGAGCTGTTTCCTGCGTTCCATGAGTACCATATCAAGGGTGCCCCGATCATCGGTATGGACCCTTGGGGAAAATGAGGCCGGATCGAACCTTGTCTCCAGTAGGTCGTTGAGGACCTTGACCGCCATTGGCCCTTCGTTCTCCCTTGCCAGGCATTCGGCCTTGATGAGCAGGAGTTCGTCCAATGCGAGGCCAGTGAACAGTGCGTACACGGAAGCTCCGCCATAGGAGCCCCGGAAAATAACATTTTGCTGGTCGTCAAATCGATAAAAGAACAGGTTCCTTCGAAGGTCACCTTGCTCAAAGGAAGCATAGATTTGCGGGTCCACCCGACATCCGTTGCCAAAAACGGGACAACCGTAGGGGATCGCACTTGAGAAAAAGGCTACTTCAGGGTTCCCCGAAGGAAAGAGTCCAGGGAACGGGCGCCTGCTATCGTTTTCCAGTCCGAACTGATTGTAATCCATTAGGGAAAGTTTCGGGATGGCAAGGTCAGCGTGTGCCAGGGCTTGGCCATAATCTCCAATATCCAGGAATATCCGCGCAAAAAATGCATCACAGGCAAGTTTGGATGGACTGGAAAGTCCGCTCGGGACTGCCGGAAGCAGCCGTTCTGCCTCCCTGAGGTCCGAAAGGATAAAATCATAGGTCTCCTTTAGGGAATAGACCCAGAGATCCTCATGGATATTCCCGGTCCTCTTAAGTGGAATGCCCAGTGAACCGTCGTTCTGTCCCGGTCTGTAATTCTCCGCAAACAGCTGGGCCAGCCACCAGTTGGCATGGGCCCTATGGAACAGCGCCCTGCCCCGTAGGCCATCGGCACGGTCCTTTTGTGGTCCCTCCAACGCCCCCATCCCATCGATCAGTTCAATCACGGTATTGGCGTAATATACCTGGGAGAACATATAGGTCCAATCCAGATTGAACCTTTCCCCCTGGTAGAAATCACGCGACCATAGGAAACTGCTCCTTTCCGTAATACTGAGGGAGTTCAGGTTCGGTTCTTCCATAGTGTATTCGTCGGCAGAGATGATCTGCAGGCCTGGGGTCGTACCAAAGTTCTGGTTGGTATGGTTGAGCAGAAGCTCTGCATCCTCGAGTGTCCGGGGTACGGCCAGGGAAATATCCTTCCTTTTCTCCAAAAAATCCTTTCCGCATCCCAGAATGGCCATTGTTATACCGATCATGGCCATCGTCATAAATCTATTTTTCATCTTCATCATAATAAATAATCCTAAAAATCGATCCTCATACCAAATGTCCAGTACCTCAGGGCCTTCTGGTTGGGATGATCCGGGTCCAGCTTCTTCCCGCTGCTCTTCCACAGCATCCCAACATTTTCAATATGTCCGAACAGTGCCACTGTACCGGGGATTTCCCTTGTTTGGAAACGGTACTGTGCCCGAATGTCCTGGATCCGTATATGGTCACCGGGCTCCACCAGAATGGCCGAGTTCGTATAGAACAGGACCTCGTTATTATCCCTTACCGTCGGCATGGAGGGGACCTGTGTGTAAAGTTCATCTCCTGGGACCTTCCAACGCTCTGAAAAATCCCCATGCGCCCTGGTCGCCGTGAACAGATGGTTATAATTGACGGACTCCCTACGGTACCAATATCCTAACCGGTAGGAAAGTCCGATTGCAAGGCTCATGTTGGAATAGATGAATTCCTGTCGCAGGGATCCGAACATCCTTGGCCTGGAGGTCCCAACAAAGAGCAGGTCCTCCAACTTTGAGGACTGGATAATCTTTCTATGATCACCCGAAACCTCCCCATTGATCATGCCCAGCGGTCTACCATTCTCGGAATCAAGACCACTCCAATGGTACGCGAAGATACTGTGGATGGGCCTACCGACAACGGGGAAGCTCCCTATATGGCCCGCGGAAAGGACACTTGTCACCGGATGTTCCAGCGTGTAATGGGTGACCTCATCCCTATTGTAGGAGAACATGAAGGAAGTGGTCGAGGAGGCCTTTGCACTGATCGGGAACCTACCCTTCAGGGAGATATCGGTCCCCCAGGTCTTTGTACCCGCGGTATTGCCATAGAAGCTGAAAATTCCGGAAGACGTTGGGAAATCTATGCTGCCCAGCAGGTCCCTTCCAATTTTCCTATATGAATCCAGGGTCACGTCCAGTTTCCCCCCTAAAAGTACCATATCCACCCCAATATTGCTTATTGCCACACGTTCCCATCTCAGTTCGGGATTTGCCGGATTCATAATGGTCGAATAGGGCAGCCCAGTGTGGTCGGCTGTCACAGGACTTCTCTGAGCGACCATCAGGGAGGAAAGGGAATTATCCACATTCCCCGTATGTCCATAGCTCAAACGAAGTTTCATACCGGAAAAAAGGTGGCTCAATGGACGGAAGAAATCCTCCCTATCCAGTGACCAAGCAGCAGAAAGGGAGAACAATGGAATGCCCTTCTGATTGCTCCGGACCCCGAAAATATTACTGCGGTCCAATCTGGCACTGGCATTGAACAGATATCTGTCCTTCAGGTAATATCCCAATGTGGAATAATAGGAAAGGAACCTATCCGTCAGGTCCGATCCGGAATCCTGATAGGGAATCCTCCTGGAGAACGGACTGCTGTACTGCTTATAGTTGACAAGATAGTTCACCGGACCACTTACATGGTGCTCGGGATCATATCCGTAGAGGCGGTATGAATCGGTCCGTGAATTTGCATCGGACACCTCGCCTCCGACCAGGATGTTAAACCGATGGTCTTCCCAGTCCTTATCATATTGTAGCTGGGTACGGAGATTATGGGAACTCCCGTTCCCGTACCTGCCATCAAGGATCCCTCCCTGTGGAATTCCATACTGCAGCTGTCCGCCGTTAAGGAAGGTATAGTTGTTCACCATGTCCCGTGCATAATAGCTCTGGGGACCATAGAGGCTCTTCCCGGAGGACCAGCTCCCTAACCAGCGATAGTCTGCCGATAGCTTCAGACCGCTGAGCAGTTCAAGGTCTGCATTCAGGGAGGCCCTGAGCATTCTGTCGTTGGTCCTGAACTGGAGGTGTTCCACATCCGAAAGGGGGACATATTCCCAGTCCAAAAGCCCTTGCTGCAGCGCAGATTCCAGGAATTTTCTACGGTAGCTCTTCGTTACTGCCAAGGGATCGCCCTGGGGTGACCTCAGGACCGCATAGGGATATATGGAGGTCGAACCGAAACGCAGATCGACAGGGATCCTATTTGGCCTATCACCCGCCCTTTGGGTAAAACCTATCCCGGGCGTAATGGTCATCCGATCCTTCCATACCTTGATCTGCTGGTTGAATGTCAGGGTGAGCCGGTCGTTGGAATTCCCCTGCAGGTTCTCCCTGTTCCTATCGTAGCCCAGGGAAACCATGCCCGCATTACCCCTGCCGGAAAAGGAATGGGAGACTGCATATTGCTGGCGCATTTCAGGCCGGTACACTTCCTTCATCAGGTCCTTACGGACATCATGTGCGCCCAGTTCCATGAGCGAAAGGTCAAGCTGATCGGCGCTGATCAGACCTTCACGGTGAGCGATCATAAGTTCGACCGCGGGGGATAGAGGCGTATTGCTCTGGGATGACTCCTGGGAACGGTAATATCCATTTTCAAAAAGTCTTTTTTCCATATCTATGAACTCGGGGCTTGTCATCCTGGCATTGTAGAAAAGATCGACGGGATCCGATATACCCAGGTTCATGGAAGCATTGAATTTATTGGATTGTCCCATTATCCCTTTTTTACTCTTTATCACGATGACCCCATTCCCTGCCCGCGCTCCCCAGATTGCTGCAGCTGCAGCATCCTTGAGCACGGTGATACTCTGGACATCCTGCGGGTTTATATCAGAAATATCCCCTTCGTAGGGAAAATTGTCCAGGATCACCAATGGTTCGGAATTGGCGAACAGGGTGGATTTCCCCCCTATGGAAATGCTCTGCCGTTGTAGGACGTCCAGTTTGTTGAATATCAATCCCGGTACCGCATCACGGAGCCTGGAAAGGATATTCGGGTGAGGGTTCTTTTCCAGCTCGGCCCTGGAAACAACAGCTACGGATCCCGTGACATCCTTTTTGGAGAGCTCCTGGTACCCGGAACTGACAACAACCTCCTCCAGCTGCTCTACCAATGGTTCAAGTAGTATGGCCTGATCTGTTCCATCCGCATCCGAAAAAACATGCTCCTTTGGATGGTGGGCAATATTGGTCACCCTTATCCTATCACCGGTCCGGACCCTCAGGTGGAATGCTCCAACGGAATCCGTCATGGTTTTTTTTCCATTATGCAGTACAACGGCCTGTGGGATGGGAACGTGGCTGGATGCATCCAGTACGACTCCCCGTAGGAGTTGCTGGGAATTGGCGTTCTGGGACATACCCAGAAAAATAAGGAACAGGAATACTATTATATCTTTAGTTTTCATCTTGATCTTTTTTGGGGTTATCACTGATCACAAGGACCTGTAGGGGCCTTTTCTCCTTAATGAACCGGATTCCATATTCCCTCAGGGAATCATTGACCTTATTTATATCCGACATCTGGGTGGATAGTTCGATATCGATAAGATCCGGATACTGGAAATCCGCGATCAAAGGCTCCGTACTGGATTGCATGAAATAGTCCTTCATCATTGAAAAAAAACCGTTGAGGGAGATCCGCTCAAGCGAGATCCCGAACATATCAAATTTTGTGCGGGTGTTAAGGGACCTGGTCCGGTGGCCATCCAGCCTGTTACTATCCATGATCTTCAGCACCCAACAGTCCATGTCCCTGGTCTCTTCATGGGCGGTATATTGGGGAAAGATCCTCGCTAGATCCTGCTTCATGATCTCATAGAACCGGTTCCCTAGTGCGGGGCCGACCGAAAGTTCATAATTATAGACGTTCCCTGCCTCTATCCACTCCTTTGCATCGAGGCCCGAGTCCGTATGTATAAGCTTTGATCGATCGGCAACATCAAGAACCACCCGGTTCAGCTGGTAATAGGTGTTCTTTCCAGCACCGTAGGCAACCTGGTAGAACCATGGTATGTATATGTTCAGAAAGCTCAGCCTTCCTCCATTTTCACTTGGGATGGTACCTTTGGTACTACCATATCCCAAGGAGGGATTATAAGGTCCGAAGACGGAATGGTATGCTATAAACTCCCTACCTCCACCATTCCCATCAACATAGAGAAGACCATTCTCATCATACCTATGTGTAATTGCATTCTCCTTTTTTTTGAACTTTATTCCTTCCCAGTCATTCCTTAGCATCCTTTGAATATTTTCCCGGGTCAATTGGTCTGCCTCCAACGCTCCTTTATAGATCCCTTTATGTATGATCACATAATGTGGTATCAGCCTTGTTGGAAAGGTCCTGTGCAGGGTACTGTCTCCCCATACGGTCCAGGATGGGGATAGACCCTGATCTGATGACTGTCTATCCAGGAATCCCATTAAGGTCTCCCGATCTTCCCTGCTAACCAGAACAAACATCAATCGGTCCTTGTATTCCTGCTGGATCTCCATGTTCTTTGGTATGGCGGCAACACATGGTGCGCACCATGTGGCCCAGAAATCCAGGACCACAAGCTCCGTATTCGCGATTTCCCCCAGAGACATTCTGGAATTTCCGCTAGGATGGTTAACCAGGTCCACAGAAATGTTCCAGAATGGTTCCGATAGGTGTGCACCTTCAGGGACCTCCAATCGCTGAATCTCCCCGCTCGCTTGATTTGAACGGATCTGCTGGGCATTTAACACATTTACATGTGTAATCAACGTTGGTACTATTAGGCATAATTTCCACTTAATACATAGACGGGTTATGAGCCGAGTGAAAATAAATGGACATGAAAGCAAATGCATATATCTTACATGCTTTCGAGCTGAATAAAAAAAATAAGTTTTCATAATTGGTGATATTTCCATTGGACACTGCTCTGTTGATCAGAACGGAACCAAAGAATTTTAAGAAATAATAGTCGAAAGAAATTATTGATCTGTCCAGTTTAGGACTAAGACTAATATTATTCAGGAGGTGAGATCACTAACCTATTAAGGTCGTAGATCAGATATATTGTACCTGCTTGGGACTGACAGAAAAGGCCGCTCCTTTGTCCCATGGCTGGGCGTGAGAAACTACGCGTCCACAAACCAAAGGAGGCCTCTCCTGAATTTTTTATGGGGAAATGTAAGTTTATAATATTCATTCAAATTGGCTCTAGGTTTCTCACGCCTGACCAATGAATGTTTAACAAAGATATAAAACATTTTACAACCAAACAAATTTGTTTGGTAAATAAATATAGGGAATCCTTTGTTTAGATTGTATGGATTCAAAGGAATTAAAGTTTAGAAAAAAATTGGGTGCTAAAATTCAAGAAATGCGACAAAAACGGAATTTAACCCAAACCGATCTTTCTGCTTTGTTGGGATTTAAAGATTATCAATCTCTGGCTAGAATTGAAAATGGTAGAGTAACAACCTCAATTTATAATATTTATATTATTTCTTTAGCGCTTGAATGTACTATTCAAGACCTTTTTGAAGATATCTAATTATCTTGTTAATTTAACTTTACTTAGCTTTATAACTACTTTTTCTAATCTCTCACCTTTTTCAATCAATTTTTTTAAGTCAACAACATCAATAAAATAGCCTTCTTGATATCTTGAATCAATATAACTTTTATTTAATATATCAAAAAGTCTAACTTCTTCAGAATCTCCAATAGGAAAATTAAATACTTGATTCAGTTCTTGAGAAATGTGTTTAGAATATTTCCGATAAATTTTTATTTTATGAGTTTTAGGCTTGTACCCTGTATAAATTAGGAGAATCCCTCCATAAAATTTTTCAACACTCTGGTTTAAATTAAAAATGACTTGGTTTAAAGAAGATTTTTTATCTAATGCATTTTTAAACAAGATCTTGGTGCCCTCTAAAAATTCACTACCTGAAATTATCCAATTTTCATAATATTGTTTAATTAATTGGTATTCATTTTCTGGAGAAATAATTTCTAAGCTTGAAAAAACAATATTATTAGAATCATACAACACAATTCCTTCCTTAATAATATCCTTGAAAAAATATTGTCCAGAGGACAAACCTTTGTTTATATATTCAATTGTATGGACAATAGGACTTACATCATGATCAAATCCTAATGTTCTATTCTCTATCTTACTAACAATCTCATATTCTTTTTCTTTTAATTCATTATTTAAAACAACTAAAAAATCAAAATCGCTTCGATAACTATAGGTTGCTCCTCCTTCTTGATATTCATCATCCACCCAGTCACCCCTTGCAAAACTCCCGAATAAGATCACTTTTTCAGGTAAAGCCACATCCTTAATGATTTCAAGAATTTCCAAAATCTTTTCCCTTTTATCCAATGGTAAATGAGCTAATTTTTCCATGTTATAAATTTAATAATTAAAAAGATACCACATCTTTCAATAATTCCACAAAATGTTAAGAAAGTATAGGCGTCCTGCTATCTAATTTCAATATTAGAGCTATTCATAATTAATATTTTCGAAATGGGATGGCAGAAGGAGGGATGTTAAATTTTAAGGAAAGTTTAATAAAACGGATATTAAACCATTTATGCAAATTATTTAAGATAATAAGGATTCCTTATCCATTCGAATTGAATAATAAAATATGCAGGTCTATAATTCCAATAAAAAGGTTGAGGCAAGATAAAAATTATTCCACCCCAAAAGTTATCACAAATACGAGATGGTCTGAATCGGCAGTATCCACAGAAGAATCCTCCAATTTATGATCAAGATATTCAATGTGATTATATCCATATTCTTGCTGCAGGTCTTTTGAGATTAAATTGATCTGACTTTGAAGATATGATAGACCACCCTGCTCCAAGAATATATGGTTGGGTATAGTCATCCTAGCCGTGATGGTGTTTTTCATTCCAGAAATATAGGAATAATCCTGAACTAATGAAGTCAATAAATCGCAATATGACAATCTCGTAATTTCCATTTATCAAAAACAAACATTTAACGCTTCGTAAAAATGAATGGCTTAAAATCAAAAGTACAGAGATTTAGCGCGCATAAAAAAAAATAAAACCATAAAGGATGGTTAGTGTTTACTATTAAAAAGACAATCTAATTTTAAAATTATGGCTACAACAAAAAAAAGTCCTACCGACGAAACAAAAGTTAAAGCAAAAGCAGATGCCGCCAAAGATCTTCAAGGCCTTTTTGAGGATGGCCTGAAAGATATCTATTGGGCAGAGAAGGCATTGGTGAAAGCTCTACCAAAAATGGAAAAAAATGCTACAGCTAAAGAATTGAAATCAGCGGTGCAATCCCATCTAGAAGAAACCAAGGAACATGTTTCCAGGTTGGAAGAAGTTTTTAAATCCATAGGCAAGAAGGCTTCGGCAGAAAAATGCGATGCAATGGCTGGTCTATTGGAAGAAAGTGAGGGTATAATGAAGGAAACTGAGGTGGGACCCGTTAGGGACGCAGGTATAATAGCTTCTTCACAGAAGGTTGAACATTACGAAATAGCTACTTATGGGACTTTGGCTGCATTTGCCAAGGTGCTAGGGCACAAGGAAGCAGTGAAATTACTTTTGGCCACACTAAAGGAGGAAAAAGCTTGCGATAAAAATCTCACGGCTTTGGCGGACACAAACCTTAACAGTAAAGCGGATTAAATAATCTATTCTATAATTATTCATCTCAGAACCACTCTTCGGAGTGGTTTTTTTATTTTTGGAATAAAAAATATTGGATTTACTACGTTGTAAAAATTTCCTTCAGATAAATATTTTGGGAACCATAAAATGTAATGAAATAGGGCCCCCGAAAAAGGGAAAATCCTGTTTAATGCTATCCATAGCAAATACTACCATGGGTCCCTAGAAGAATAAAAAAACGCTAATGTTTTCCGGCCCAGTAATAATTCGACCCTTATAACTCAAACAAACAAGCCTACGATCGAGTGATGTAGGCTTGCGAACCAATTTACCCAACGGCAGGGTGACTAATATTATCAGGTTAAAGCTAACCAAAAAAAATTAAATTACATGTTGACTTTTGAAATTAGTCAAATGGAATTATTTTATTGGGAAGATATAATTTCAAAAAAAGATGGCACAATTGTACCATCTTGAAACAATTACTATAATAACAATGGAAAAGTCACCGATTATATATAGTACAACGGAAAATCCCAAAAGTTCAAAAAAATATAAAACAATTCCTTTTGGTTTTTGTATAATACACAACGTTAAATCATATCTAACTAAAACGTTAATTCTTCTGATAAAAATTATGGCTTTATACAAATGTGTTATGGAGTTATTAAATCTTGAACACGTTATCCTGAACAGGGTATATCACAATATGAGTTTACTTGATCTGGAGGTTTATCCGGAATTTAAACAATCTCTATCAAGGCTATTAAAGAAGTCCAAGATTGCATCAAAGAAAAAGGGGACAGATAAGTTGCTAAATTATCCATATGAATTTGAAATAACCCCATTGGGAAAAATACAATTGCTTTCTATACTCTAGGATCGGTACTTTACTATATCTTAGGGGAAACTGAGGATTTTGCCAAATATGCATGGAGCCGACGGATAATGATTTGATAAAGATTTCTCTATATACTCCTTTAAATAATCTCCCCTTGATCTCTAAAGAATATCTAGTGAGATTTATAATAATCTCATCGTTAAAATTCCATTCATTTTCTTCTCCGGAGTGTATTCTTATGTCAGGCAATTTTGTAGTCTATTTAATAGGAATTCCCGAGAGAACTTCAATGGTGGGCCGATTGCTTATTCCGATATCCATTAGGGATATGGACCGGATTAAATTCCTTTGGTCAACTGGCAGGATGGTGAACTGATAAAGGAAAATTTTATTGGAAACGATACCAGCTACCTTGGAAAATGTATGACCAATGATTTTAGAAAACATAACCACCGATATAAGTCAAAGGATTCTTTATGTACTTTGCATTGGGATTACAAAAAAACAACAAAAATATAATACCAATAAAATTCCTGCTGAAAGACGGAATTTACCATAGGATACGTGGGTTGCAAAACGTTCGAACGCCAAGATGGCCAGATGGGCCTCAGAAAGATACCTATCGGAGAGCAATAAACCAAACGGCCCGCTATAAACATAAATACAGAACCGAAAAAATATTACGGAATATCAATATTTATCTTTAGAATGACGAAAATAATTTCCGCTCCAGCCATATTTTGTTTAATTTTGTTGGAGGAAACAAATCTGGGACCTGATCTGGTTTCGGTAAGACCTCCAAAACCGGCCAATAATGGAAAATAACGAACAGAAGGAAAAAATGATCGATTTGATATCGATTGTATTTGTAATCGTTTTATTGATAATAATCATTTTGGTCATTCAGATTATTTCAAACCATCTAAACTCTACCGAGGACTATTTTTAACCTATTAATAGGTATCGTTTAAATCGAGGAATTAACTTAGATAAAGGATGTGGCTCAAGCGCACTGACCGGTTTTTCACGGATATGCTATGCCCCTCAATTACAATCAAGCACCTTTCAATAAATCCAAAAAGAGCATAAACAGAAGGTACACACACGAATAAGGGATCACTAATCATCTTTTCATCAAAGGAGGAGCTCTAAATTAGAAGAATTGTCCTCTGGAATGAAATAACAATCTTATGAACTATAAGGTCATGTATTATAAAACTCCCTCATTTCCTTCACTATTTTTTGCATTTTATCAAATAAAATGGGTAATTTTCATTAACCTCGGTTACTTCAATCAGTCCATATCTCCCAAATTCCTCCTGTATTGTCTCTCTATCGTAAAAGAACATCGTTACTCCGCCAAACATTCCATAACGATCTTTGCTGATATATTTACCTTGACCGTATGTATGGGCTTCTTGCGTAATGGTAGTAAATACCATAAGCCCTCCTTGGATTAGTTGGTCATAGCAACCCGCTATTAGAGCGGCTCTTTCCTTACTGTTCAACAAATGAATTAACGCATGGCAAAATATACCATCATATTGGATGGTATCGAAAGGCATTTCAGTTACAGAACCGTGATGAATGACCATTTCACTTCCGTCGTGTTTCCTTGCTAGATCAATAGCAGTTTGGGATATTTCTATGCCGGTCACATCTATTCCGATCTGTTTGAAAACTTGGGCATTTCGTCCGTAACCGATACCGGGAATAAGCAAATTCCTCACACAATTTTCTTTAAAATAATCTCTGGTTATCAGAGCAGACCTGGCAGGTTCAAAGCCCCACATTTCCTGCTTATCAATAAAGTGTTCTTCCCAAAATTCTTTCATATCGTTGCTATAACTTTATGGTTTATTTACTATTATGTCCAACATCCGCCCATTTAAATTATATATTCCTAATTTAGGATTTTATCATCAATCCTTGAATAGCACCACTGCAAATATTTCATGAAAACGAATAATAACTTCACGGTGGATTAATACTTACCACAATGATAAAAAAAGGCATGAAAATATTTTTTTGGTATGGTGATAGAAAGCTGGAAAAAGTAGGTTTACCAAAAAGTTACTTTTAATCATTAGAGATATCCTAACTTAAAAAGACCACTTGGGAGAAAAATGGAAAGTTCAGGTTATATGTAGGATTAAAGTAAATGGAAAGTATGCAGGATTCAGCACTTAGCTGAATATTCCCACAAAGAATCGGATTCCCTTATGAAAAAAACTTGTTATTTGACAAGCCTTACCTTTTGCAAAGCTTTTTTACCGAAGGGGTTCCGCATGGTATCCTGGGAAAAAAGCAAGGAAAAGGAAATCGCCACAATGCAGATTTATGCCAATATATCTGACTAAAATATCAGCAATGTTATTTTAAAGAAATTGTAGAGATTTAACGGGTGGTTATTCTCTTTTTTGGACCTTCAAAATTATCCCGGAGACCGTCCAAAGAAATCGGCCGTTTTTTGGATCTCCTAAATCATTCCGAAAGACCTTTGAACGCCCTGTTAAGACTTCTTACTGTAATACCGAGATATGAAGCGATATCCTCTTTTGACATGTGCATGTCCTGTTTGGATAGTAGCTCCAAGAGTTTAGCCAAGCTATGCTCTATGGTATACAATTGTTGGAATGAAGCCCGACTTGCCGTATTGATTATACGTTCCGCAAAAGCATCTAGTAACAGATTGTTAAGTTTTATGTCATTCTTTATTAGTTCCGCAAAATATCCAGGAGATACAGCATAAACCGTTACGTCCGTCATTGCTTCGATATTGCAAAGACTAACGATTTTTCTGATAAATTCAATTTCGCCAATGATTTCGCCCTTGCCTAAAAACTCCAGTATATATTCTTTGCCGTTGTCTTCCGTAAAAAAGCATTTGACGACACCCTCTTTGATAAACATAACTTTAGTTGCCCTTTCATTTTGAAAGAACAACTTCTGCCCTTTGGAATATTGCTTTTTGATAATATTTTCCCTACGTTGCTGATTATCGTAAAGCTCTTTCACATACCCTAAAAAAGTTTGGTTAGTTCGCAACATATATCGATCGGGACAAATGTCCTTTTTTTAGTTTTTCAGTTTGTTGATTTTTGCATTTCAATAATACAAAAGTAAATAAATGAAAGACAGTATAAAAACAATTGCATTCGACGGAGACGACACTTTATGGATGAACGAGCCATACTTTCAGGAAGCGGAAAAACAATTCTGCGCATTGCTTGAAAACTATCTGCCCCAGCATTCGGTATCGCAGGAACTGTTTAATACCGAAATGAAGAACCTGAGCCTCTATGGCTACGGAGTGAAAGGTTTTATGCTGTGTATGATGGAAACCGCTAGCCGTGTTTCCAACCGAACTGCTTCATTGGAACTGATTGATAAAATCATAGCCAATGGACAGGAACTTCTGCAAAAACCTATCGAACTACTGCATGGCGTGCCCAGAACGCTGGAACAGTTGAAAGGCAGGTTTAGGTTAATATTAGCCACCAAGGGTGATTTATTAGACCAGGAACGGAAACTGCAAAGATCCGGATTGGAGGACTATTTTGATCATATCGAAATAATGAGCGATAAAAAGGTGAGCGATTATCAAAAGTTGTTAAAAAATTTGGACTGCAGGCCGGATAATTTCCTGATGTTGGGTAATTCCATTAAATCAGATATACTGCCTGTTCTGGAATTGGGCGGATACGGCGGACACATTCCCTACCATGTGACATGGACATACGAACAGCATGAACATAATTTGAAACACGTTAATTTTGTGGAACTGAAGAGCATTGACGGAATCCTGAACTATTTGTAGATATGAAAACATTGATTGACATTGAACAGTGGAACAGAAAGGAACATTTCCTATTCTTTTCCCAATTTGAAGAACCGTTTTTTGGCGCAACGGTTAACATTGACTGCACACAGGCATATAAAACCGCCAAAGAAAAGGGAAATTCCTTTTTTCTATACTATTTATTCAGAGCATTAAGGGCCGCCAACGAAATAGAAAATTTCCGTTACAGGATCAACGACAGGCAGGTGTATCTCTTTGACAGTATAGATGCATCGCCTACCATCAACCGACCAAATGGCACTTTTGGCTTTGCCTATATGGATTACTACAAGGACGAAATCGATTTTTATGCCGCAGCCCTTAAAGAGATTGAACGAGTACAGCAGTCCAACAATTTAGTCCCTGCTGTTTCTGGCGAAGGTATCATCCACTTTTCGGCCATTCCATGGATAGACTTCACAGCCCTTTCCCACGCCCGAAGTTTCTCCTACCCTGACAGTTCGCCAAAAATTTCCTTTGGAAAAGTAACAGAGGATAACGGACGAAAAACAATGCCTGTTTCCATTCATGGACATCACGGATTGATGGATGGCTATCACATAGGGCTTTTTGTGGAAAGGGTCCAGGAATTATGGAATGAAGAATAGATCCGGTTTATAACACTATAGTGAAAAGACTGTAGACACACCACGGCCCACTCTAATTTGTGGGCCGTTTCTTTACTGTCCCGATATAAAGCTCAGGAGGATGCCTTGGCTGAAAGTTCCAGACAAGCTTATGCACGTATCACATGTCGAAGGGTATATGACATTATTCTTGTAAAGAAAGATGAATCTATAGGTTTGAAAATGATCCGATTTTCTATTCCACCAAAATCCCCCTGTACAAACCCAGGAAATAAAAATCAGATATATTTTCCTACGGTGTATTATTCCATTGGACCCATTGCCGATTTTATATATGTATTCCAGATTTGGAATCTGATCCTGAAATTAGACCGTTGTAACTCAGCTGCTGAAATGGAACCTTCAAACCCACATGACATCCTAGATCAGATCCGGGATTTGGATCTGGTGGATTACCTTGCCAGTTGTGGAATATCTCCACAGAGGATCAGGGGAAATGATTTTTGGTATCTTTCACCTCTACGCCATGAAACCGAAGCATCCTTCAAGATCAACAGGAAATTGAACCGTTGGTATGATTATGGAATCGGAAAAGGTGGCAATCTCATTGATTTTGCTATCATCCATCAGGGCACGAGCATTAAAGAGCTCATAAAAAACATTTCCGGCTCAGGTAATTTACGCCCGCATCGGATAGCTTTTCCCGAGACACAGCACCACGCTGATCATAAAATGGAAATCATTGGTAACGTATCTCTACGTTCAGATAGTTTAATGAGGTATATCCAGGAAAGAAGGGTATCGATTTCGATCGCTGATGAGTATTGTAGGGAGATAACCTTTAGGGTACGCGACAGATCCTATCTCGGAATTGGATTCGCCAACGACCATGGCGGTTTCGAACTCAGGAATCCATATTTCAAGGGAAGTAGTTCTCCAAAGGATATCACCAGTTTATTATCAGGTAACAAAGAGGTCATGGTGTTCGAAGGATTTATGGATTTCCTGACATTTCGAACACTGAACCGTGGAATAGGCCCAGATTCAGTAGATTTCGTAGTACTCAACGGTATTTCCCTATTTGGGAGGGCTTTACCGAAGTTCAAAGCCCATGAAAAAGTCTCCCTTTTTCTAGATAATGATCCCCCTGGAAAGAATCTTACCCAATATGCTGTCTCCCTTGACCCTAAGTTCAATGACCAGAGCGGGCTTTATGATGGACATAAGGACCTGAATGATTGGGCGAGCAAAATCGGTCTAAAACCATACAGAACAACCAGAAGATTGAACCACCGGCAATAAATATCAGTTATGAAAAATGAGAAGAATTTAAGGACAAAGAGACTGCTACTTTATTTTACACATGAGGAATTCCTGAAGATCAAGCATAGACAACAAAACTCAACCTGTCCAAATATGGGAGTTTACTTCAGAAAACTACTTTTTTCCAACCGGATCGTTTCCACATATAGGAACCGATCCCAGGATGATATCCTACATGAGGTCTCCCAGGTGCGAAAGAACCTAGAACTGCTGTATGTGCGGATCGGTCAAACAGAAGTGGAGGACACCATAGATATCCTTCAAATCCTGAGAGAAGAACTATTTTCCCTTGATTCGGCTGTTGAGAAAATGTTGGAGGTATGGTAGCATTGATATACGAATTAAAGGGAACAACGGAGATCCTATTATATAATGAAAAAAAAGTGGCATTGGATAGGGCGGAATATATCCTGGCGGGAAATTTTCCCTTAGGAACGCAATCGCTTGATCTGGGATTAAAGAATAAATACCTGGCCAGACGATGTTCCCTCAATGAGAATGTGCTGTTACCGGCTGTACATATCATCCTGAATTTCCATCCAAGTGATCTTTCCAGAATTGATCAGCACCAGCTGGCCATCTGTTGGAAATTCATGGAAGCCGTAGGATTTGGAAAACAACCATACCTCGCATATAGACATCGAGACACCCAGAATCCCCATATACATATTGTAACAACCAATATACTGGCAAATGGTAGAAGGATAAGGATGCATAGGATAGGTCTGCTAAAATCAGATCCTGCACAGAGGGAAATTGAACGGATCTTTGGACTTGTAAGGGCAAAGCAGACAATACCCCTCATTCGGCAATCAGACACCAATAACATCCAGGAATTGGATTACGGAAAAGTTCCAACAAAACTATCCATTGAACGTACCACTGCCCATCTGATGGAAAGATATAGCTTTGGCGACCTTCGTGAATGGAACACACTGCTCAAGACCTTTGGCATAAAGTGCAGTTTGCTACAACCATCCGAAAAAAGGTCCTCTACCGGCCTTCTATATTTCATAACCAACAGAAATGGTGTCTCCCTGAGCGTAGGCATTCCCGCATCAAGACTTAAAAACCGACCAACACTGGCTTCACTGGAGGAAATATTCCGTGCCCATGGAAAGCGGGTAGGATCATCGCTGAGGAGGATCAGAGTAGTTCTTGGAGAGCAGGCACTGTTGCCTGAAAACGACAGGAAAATAGAAGATGCTCTTCTTCAACAAGGGATCCAGCTGATTAATAATGCAGCAACCCCAACGGATACGATATTCATAGACCACCTACAATGCTGTACTATTAGCATATCACGTTTACAGCAGCCATTCCTAAGAGA
This sequence comes from Sphingobacterium sp. CZ-2, assembly GCF_004526235.1. Taxonomy (GTDB): domain Bacteria; phylum Bacteroidota; class Bacteroidia; order Sphingobacteriales; family Sphingobacteriaceae; genus Sphingobacterium; species Sphingobacterium tenebrionis. The sequence goes on from NZ_CP038159.1 coordinate 3,626,150, forward strand.
CATCATAATAAAAGGAATTCCATCTCAATGTACCGCCCAAAAGCAATCCATTCGGGAACGGACTCTACGAATTCATGGACCAAAAAGGTGAAGTAACCGTTTCGTCCCCGTTCCCCGCTTAAAATACATATTCCGAGATTCGGGAAAATATTGCTAATTTTGTAAGAAATTAAAAGTAGATGGAAACAGGCGAAAAGATCAATATTTTGTATGTGGATGATGAAGAAAACAATCTATTCTCCTTCAAGGCCAGCTTTCGGCTTAAATATAATGTTTTCACCGCCTTGAATGGCCCTGATGCAATGGATATAATTTCCAAGAATGAAATCCACATCATTATCACCGATCAGCGAATGCCGGGGATGACTGGAGTGGAGTTCCTTGAAAAGGTGATCGAACTGGACCCCAGTCCTATGAGGATACTACTTACAGGTTATACGGATATGACCGCGGTTGTCGATGCAATCAATAAAGGTAAGGTGTTCCACTACCTGAACAAGCCCTGGACCGAGAGCGAAATAGATGGGATCATTTCCAAGGCCTTCCAGATCTACCTGAACAAGAAGGAGATAATCGAACAGAACTCCAGGCTGGAACTTTCCAATGAACAGCTTGAATTCCTATTAAGGCAGAAACTCCTGTCCTAGGAATCTCCTAGCAATCACTTGGTGGGAATAATGACCTTGAAGGTTGCCCCCATCCCAAACTCTGAATCCACTAGGATCTCACCTGAGAGCTTCTGGATCGCGCTCTTAACATTATACAATCCAAATCCCATTCCATGCGCCTGGTCACTTGCACGCTGGAATAGATTGAAAATAATCTGTTGGCTCTCCTTCGGGATCCCGATCCCGTTATCCATGACCTCCAGAACCGCATGATCGGGATGGGTGACCACGGACAGAAATATACTCTTGTTCTTCTCGGTTTCCTTCTGGTACTTGATGGCATTGGAAACCAGGTTGTGGATGATGAGTTCGATGATCGATCTATCATTTATGAAGGCATAGACCTGGTCGACACGCGTATCAAGATTTACACCACTCCCATTTGCATAGACCTTATAGAAATCCGTTAAATCATCAAATACTTCCTTGAAATCAATTTTTGACAGGTTCAGACCCCCTCTCCGCAAGAGGTAATAGTCCCTTAGACTGTCGATATAGTCCTCCAATTTGACCAATGACTTGCTCATGAGCTTTAGTATTTCGTGCAATTGGTCCACACTGTTGAACTCAAGGGCAAGTTTGATGGCGCTCATCATCCCTGCCAATGGATCCTTCAGATCATGACTGACGCTGTAAGAGAATTTATCGAGTTCATCATATGCCTTGACCAGTTCCTGGTTCCTCTGGTCAAGCAGTGTATTTGCGAGATAGTACCTATTTGCCTCTTCAATGCATGAAAGAAGTTCTCCCTCGTTCCAGGGTTTGCCCATGAAACGGAAAACATGTCCCCTGTTGATGGAATCCAAGACGATCTGGGGATCTGCGTATGCTGTTAGGAGGATTCTAACAGGTCGCGGGAAATCAACCTGGATCCTCTCAAAGAATTCCACACCCTGCTCTCCAGGCATCTTCTGGTCACAGAAGATGATCCTGATATTGGGATTCATGGTGAGCAGATTGAGTGCCTCTGTGGTATTATCGGTAATGTGGACATTGTATCTAAGCCTTAAGAGTGCCTTGAAGGAATACAGGTTGGCCTGTTCATCGTCTATGTATAATATATCAAATTTCTTTTCCATTGTTAACACTTTTTAATGAATTACCGCTCAAATGCCTAATTGTTCTGTCTGACCGGAAGAATGATTATAAATGTAGCCCCCTCACCCTGAACTGACTCAACGAGGATCTTTCCGTTATGGCGCTCAATCGTCTTGTAGGCAATGGACATTCCCAGACCTGTACCCTCGCCAACTTCCTTGGTAGTAAAAAACGGGTCGAATATCCTGTTCATGATCTCTCTTGGAATCCCAGTTCCGTTATCCTGGAACCGGATTTCTACCTCACCGTTTTCCTCGATCAGACGGACCTGGATGGTTATCCTGGCACCAAAGGATTCACCGAACTTTTCACTAAGGGCATGTATGGAATTAGTAAGGATGTTCATGAAAACCTGGTTGAGCTTTCCCGGGAAGCACTCGATGAGGGGGATTTCCTGGAATTCCTTATGGACCTGGATAGATTCCCTGATCATGGTATTTAGGATTACCAGAGTGGACTCGATCCCCTGGATTATATCAGCGAACTTCAGCGAATCCTCATCAACACGCGAAAAGACCCTCAGGCTCTTGACGATCTCCGAGGTCCTCTCCGCCCCATCCTGGACACCCTTTAGCAAAAAGTGGATCTCCTGTTTGAGGTAAGGAATATCCTGGTCCGATTTGGCAAGCTCGATCAAGCCCTTTTTCTGTTCCGATCCCAGACCATCGGAGATCGCTATATCCTCCAACCTCTCCAAGAGTTCCCAGAGTATTTCAATGTCCCTTCTTAAAGGGGTTATACTGGATGTCACAAAATTGATCGGGTTGTTTATTTCATGAGCTACCCCCGCGGTAAGCTGTCCCAGGGATGCCATTTTCTCCGATTCCACCAATTGAGCCTGAGTCTCACGAAGATCGACCAGCGTTTTATTGAGCGATTCATTTGACATCTGAAGTTCATGGGTACGTTTCTGGACCTGATCTTCCAGGATCATATTCTGTTCCATGATCAGCCTTTGGTTTTCGCGGGAGATTTCCAGCTCACGTAGTTTGGCTGCAATGAGCTCCTTTCGATAACTGTTGATCTTATCGGCAAGAGCAAACGACAGGATCAGCGCCTCGATTATAGATCCGATCTGAATGGCCCGTGTAGTAAAGACATTTGTCGGAAGAATCTGATAATCCTTTAGGATGAAAACCAGAACTGAGATGATGAAAACATACCAGGCGAACAGGAACAACCTAGTCTGTCTTCCTCCAGTCTTTGCCAAAATGGAGGCCATCAACAGTACGATAATTCCACCCACTCCGGCGATCATGTTCACTGCCTTGTAGGATAAGGATATATAGCCCATCAATAATAGGACCAACGATAGGAGATAACCCAACAAAAATATGTTCAACAAGGAATTGAAATACTTTGTTCTTGTGGAGGTCTGGAGGAAGGTCTTAACGAAATTTATGGTCGCAATGCCCGACATAGCACCCCCGAATGTCAGTACCCTGGAATTGATCCATTCATTGCCCACCTGGAATATCCGCTCGAAAAGGCCAAGTATGGCTAGTTGAGCGAACATCACCCAGAACACATAGCCAACATAGCTAAGGTAGTTCCTGTCTTTGGTGGATATGTATATGAAGCCGTTATAGAAGATAAGGGAGAGCATCAGACCAAAATATATGGCCGAGAGGGTATCCTCCTGCTGGAGGAAACGGAAAAGCCCAGTAAGCGAATGAAGAGAAACGGGTACAGTCAGTTGTGTGCTACTGGTCAGCTGCAGGAAACAGATGGCCCTTTCTCCCTTCTTCAGGTGCAGATCGAAAAGAAAGAACTGATGCTTGAACTTCCTCCTGTTCAAGGGCTCTCCCAGAAAGTAGACCGTGCTGTCGGTTCCGCTAGGTCCTACACGATAAAATTTCACCCGGTCTATATTAGGCATGGAAAGGTCCAGCATCAAGTTCTCCTTATCGGATTCATTGAGTATCTCGAATTTTATCCAATGGACACCCTGGTCGATACCGAGATTTGGGACCTCGATCCGGCTCTGTTCGAAAAGCTCCGGCCTGGAAAGAACTTCCCGTAATTCCAGTTGGTCCGACTCCTGGGAATAAATTTGCAGTTTCTTCCCCAAGTAAAGGATATCCTCGCCCTTGTAACGTATAATGTTGTCCCCTGCCAGGATTTTGGCCGAAATGGATAACAGAACAAGGCAAAGGAAAAAGGGACGGAACTTTCGCATTTGTTATTTTTTAGTATGGTTTACCGGTCAAAAGTTCATGAAGGTCAAAATATTGCCTTCCTGAAGCAAGAACCTCACCCAACAACAGCTTTCTTGCGGTCCAACAGCAAAGGGCTGCTCCCAACATGACCTCGGAGGCCAACTGTGGCCAAGATTTTAGCCTTGAACCCAACATCGGAAGGGATTCCTGCATCCGCGGAGAGATTTTCCGTGGATCAACGATCTTCATCAGTATCTCCAAACGTTTGGCAGGGTCGATTTTCTCCGGATCCCCAATATCCGTTCCCTCCAATAAACCGTGGAAGATCGGGCGGCCCGGTTCCAGATCGAACCTTTCTATATCCAACATCCCCCTATCATTTGTCTCCATGATGACAGGTACACCCAAATCCCTCGCCATCATACGGCTTTCGATCTTCACCTGCAATCCATCACAGACTTCCACCAAAAGATCCAATGGAGATCCTCCGCCGAAAAAATCCGAATAATTGTCCTTTCCCACCCCTAAAGGGAAGATCTCCACTTCAAGGTAAGGATCTATCTGGGCGATCTCTCGGGCGGCCAGGACAACTTTCGGCATCTCTAGATCCATCACCCCGGATTTCAAACGGTTCATATTGCTCAGATCCAGTGTATCGAAATCTGCCAGTTTAAGCCTTCCGCAAGTCCTTTCCATCGCTATCGTCTGTGCAATAGCAGCTCCAACAGACAGACCAATAATGCCGATTGTCTTTCCCCTTAAAAGTTGTTGTTCCTCCGATCGGATCTTCAGTTGGTTACGGTTTGTCCTGACCTCTATGAATTCTTCCTCAGAAAGAATGTGCACTAGGCTACGACTCCAGGGATAATACACCCATAGGCCAAATTCTTCAATTGGAATTCCTTTTAGAACGGAATGGAGAAAATCACCGAAACCAGAAAGCACCCCATCAGCTGGAAATCGGCACAGATAGAGGTCCACCAACTGGCTCTGTATCTGATCGTATTCCTGATCGATGTGGCCGTCCATCCGCAGCATATTGAGCTTCAGTAGGTCACTGGGGTTAGACAGATCGTAAAAACAGGGGCGGTATTGCCACTCCAGGTTCGGGAAATCAGGTTCTTTCATACTATAGGATTATGATTTTATCAGGATCGTTCTCTTTTGTTATGCTGCGGGGACCATTGGACATCTGTATGATCCGATTCAGGTCCCATCCCTCCAGATCATTAAGGCCAAGATCGTAATGTATCTCTATCTCCTTTGAGCGAAGGGTCTCAATCCTTGCTCCGACCCCCATTTGCCGCAGGTCCAGAATGGCCTGACGATCCAGTTCACTGGCTAGGGAGAGCTCCTCAACATCATCGAGGACCATGGTTGTTGCCAAGAGGTCCAATTTAGGGTAATAGAAGGTACCATTGTTACCCACACCCGTCTCCTGCCGGTAACCGACAGCCTTCGTGAGGTTTATGGTGTATGGCGCGCAGAGCGCAAAAAGTGACTTTAACCCAATCTTCGGTGCAATGGCAATTGCAGCCCTGGTCAAAAATATACTTCCGATACCATAGCCTGCAATCTCCCGGGAATTCCACAGTCCACATCCCTCACCCGTGCCGGACTGGGCATGGGCCCAAACTAGATCAAAAATCTTGGGATCCATCATTCCCGTCGCCTCTTCTATGGGAAGGGCCTGTGTTCCGCCAGCCACATGGATCCGGGCACCCCCATAAACGAAATTGCCATCAAGGGATTCAACTATCAGTACGAAAGCTGCCGGATTGAACATCCAATCATCTTTTGAGGAAGTGACCTTTTTGACTCCAATGGCAGTCAGAACGTGTTCATGCCCCTTGATGAACCTTTTGCACGTTTCAGGATCATCGATCGCGCGAAATGCCCTAAGTCTGACCGTAGGTCGATTGTTATTGAGTATAAGAGACACAATTGATTCAATTTTGAAATAGCCAAAATATGGAAAATATTCGATAGTCGGATAGATGTTAAAACATTTTAGTTTCAGAAAAGAACCTGGGAAAACCGGAATGCCCATGATCAGAAGATTTCGGGTTAAATCCAAAAAAGTGGTCCAGGAAGCATACATGTCGGCTTATCCTATAGTCTATGGTCAATTACCCCTCTTTCTAGGCACATGGATATAGCTATTTTTTTAGGGGTATATTTCCTGAATGATTCTACACTTAACTTTATTGAGCACCTGATTTCATAGGGAGTTCATATGCAGCAGTTAAAACAGGACATATCATGAATACCGGAGAGAATATCCAGGGCCTTCGAAAAGTGGGCGATCTGAGCCGAAGTATTTCGGTAGTACTTCTGATGCTCCATTATTACGTTCTGTTCTATCCAGAACTGCTAGGTACCGGTCTGACCAATAGGTTTTCCGACAGGCTCTTGGCCGGTTTATTCAAAACAGGATTTCTGGATGTTCCGGTCATAAAATCTGCGATTATATTCTTTCTGGTACTTTCCCTATTGGGGGTCAAAGGCAAAAAGGATAAGAGTCGCAAAAGCCACATAGCCCTGTCCATCTCCTTGATAGGATGTTCATTCTACCTGTTTGGTCATATGGCTCTTGCGGTAACCGGGAACCTTTTTCTTTCGCTGATCTGCTATACCATCATTAATTCACTAGGATACCTTCTCCTTATTGTCGGTATGACCCAATTTGCCAGGATCATCCATCTGGAAAAGGGTATTCAGGATATCTTTAATTCAATCAACCAGACCTTCCCCCAGCAACAGGTCCTTTTGAAGAATGAATATTCGATCAATCTGCCGACTGAATTCTCCCTTGGAAGTAAAAGGAAGAATGGGTGGATCAACATTATCAATCCGTTCCGGGCAATCCTGGTACTTGGAAACCCCGGATCAGGAAAATCATATTATGTCATAAGACATATCATTTCTCAACATATCCAAAAAGGGTTCACCATGTTCGTATACGATTTTAAATATGACGACCTTAGCCGGATCGCCTACCACCATTGGAAGAAAAACCGTAGCGGTTCAACGAAATCCACATCATTCTTCAGGATCGATTTCGATGATCTCCAAAGGACGCACCGATGTAACCCTCTGGAACCTTCGGCCATGAAGGACATTACCGATGCTGCCGAATCGGCAAGAACGATTCTTCTGGGGCTCAACAGGGATTGGATTAAACGTCAGGGCGATTTCTTTGTGGAATCAGCGATCAACCTCCTGACTGCAGTCATATGGTATCTCAGGAAATATGATGAGGGGACCTATTGTACCCTCCCCCATGTCATCGAACTCATGCAACAGGACTATGACCGGCTCTTCTCACTTCTGAGGAGCCAGTCAGAGATCCAGGTCCTGGTGAACCCTTTTGTCAACGCTTATTTGAATGATGCCATGGAGCAGCTCGAGGGACAGGTAGCTTCGACAAAGATCGCCCTTGCCCGAATTTCCTCGCCCCAGATCTACTATGTTCTCTCAGGTAACGATTTTGACCTTGACATCAACAATCCGGACAATCCGAAGATAATTTGTATGGGAAACAATCCCCAAAAGATACAGACCTATGGTGCCGTGCTTTCGCTCTATGTGAACCGTTTGATCAAACAGGTCAATAGAAAAGGTGTGCTCAAAAGTAGCTTGGTGTTCGATGAATTCCCAACGATCTATCTAAACAACATAGACAGTCTGATCGCTACTGCCCGGAGCAACCGGGTATCCACGACACTTTGCGTACAGGATATCAGTCAATTAAGAAAAGATTATGGCAGGGATCTCGCTGATGTCATATTGAACATCGTGGGAAATGTAATATCAGGTCAGGTTTCAGGTGAGACCGCAAAACAGCTATCGGACCGTTTCGGACGGATCGTCCAGCCCAAAAGGAGTATTTCGGTCAATTCCAATGACACCTCCGTCAGCCATTCAACACAATTGGATACGGCCATCCCTGCATCGGTCATCTCCTCCCTATCCGCCGGAGAATTCGTAGGTCTTGTCGCTGATGATCCAAAGAACCCGGTTGAACTGAAATCATTCCATGCCAGGATCATCAACGACCATCGCTCACTGCAACTCGAGGAACAGGAGTATTCCCCCGCTGAGCAGATTGGAAACCTACAGGAGAAATATGTCCATGATAATTACAGGTTAGTAAAATCCGAGGTATCCGATCTGGTCATATCGGAAATGGACAGGCTATTGTCCGATCCTTCCCTCAGGCACCTGGTCGTTTCGAAAAAATGATTTGTCCAATCTTCCTTCTCATCCCTGGAAATTCATGCTATAACAAATGTAGGAGTGGACCCCAAGGTAAACCTTACAATTGATTTGAAGCATTGTAGCCCAAAATAAGGAACTTCTAAACAAATCCCCTAAGAGAGAGTGCTTCATCCTCTTTAGCCCTCATCCGGGATTTATCTCTCTTGTCCTTATCCTGATAGCCGCAGAGGTGGAGGATCCCATGGATCAGCACGCGATGGAGTTCATCGGTCTGGCTTACCCCAAATTTTATCGCGTTCTCTCGCGTCCTGTCCACGGAGATAAAAACATCTCCCGCAATGGTATTCCCATCCTGGGAAGAATCAAAGGTTACAATATCCGTATAGGTATCATGGGCCAGATATTGCCTGTTGATCTCCAGAAGGTAGGCATCAGAGCAGAACACGAAGCTCAGTTCACCAATGCGCCTAAAACCTTCCTGCTTGATTACCGCAGCGATCCATTCCCTTATCTTCTTTTTATTTTTTATGGAAAAATCTATATCCTCCGAGAAAAAATGAATATCCTTTAATGCCATTATGATGATTTACTTTGCATGTAAGATTGCAGAATAATGGTGGCAGAAATACTGTCCACAAGACCTTTATCATGTAGTCTCCTTTTAAGACCAGATTCGGTGATTGTCCGTTGGGCAATTTTTGAAGTAAACCGCTCGTCAACTTCGACCACAGGGATATTGGGGAAACGCTTCCGTAATTTACGTATGAAGCCGCGAACATGTTGGGCAGACTGCGATTCAGTCCCGTCCATCTGCCTGGGGCTTCCCACGACAAACGTTACCACTTCTTCCGTCTTAAAATATTCCGTCAGAAAATCCCATATCGCATCTGGGTGCAGGGTCTTTAGTGACGTTGCGATCAATTGCAAGGGATCGGTAACCGCTATCCCCAGTCTCTTGGTCCCATAATCAAAGGCCATTATTCGCATATCTTTCCTTTTAGGACAAAAATACACATTGTTGGCCCTTTGCCAATGAAGGTTGCCATATTTTTTTCAAATACTCCAAAGTGACAAACCAACCAATCATTTACTTGATCACAACCGTACATCTACATAAAACGGACCTGTCCTCAATAGTGATTCCCCATTTGGAACCGGCAATTTCAAACGATTCCAAATTCCCCAATGGTCTGATATCCTGATTGGAATTCTTGAAAAGCCACATAGAGTTTCCGAGCTGGTATTCTAGGCTACCATTTCGTATCTCCGGCAGAAATAGCCACAAAGCTAAATTTAAGACACTTCCAATCCTTGGGAAATCCCCCTAAATCGCAGATAAAATTAAACTATTCCAGTCTTCAGGTTGTTCCTTAACAAAACGTATTATGGAGCATAAGATACCAGCCCAGCACGAAGGCAAAAAGATGGACATTGTGGAATCCGTAGATTTTCAAAATGAAACCACTGCAAAAGAATTTTTCTCAGAGGCAAAGGCTCGATTACTCAGCATCAACAAATGGTTTCAAGTTGCTGAACTGCCCGCTTCAAGTTTTGAACTTCTGGATGCATCCGGACAACACAGTAATGAAGAACCGCAAGAAGGAGATTTTATAAAAATTGAAATTCCAGGTCCTGGCCTAAAGAGTACAGGAGGGTACGACTATGTGCAAATCGAACAGATAAGTGTAACTTCTGGGATTGACCAGGATCTTATTACTTTAACTGTCCGTCCGAGCTCACAACCCAATGTCGAAGATGACCATGAGACCAAACATTTCTTTAAAAACTTGGCAACTTCCACGTTCCAAGTAAGAAGGGTGGGCAATACCGTAACCGCTAATTATTATGGTCGAAACGAGCTGATGAATCTGCGACTAGATTCATTTATGGACAGGATAAGGAACCTGTTTGTAGCTCTTGGAGCAAAGTTGGGTGCCTCTTCTGTACAATGGGAGGCTTTGGTAAAGGGAATTATAAAGACCTAAATATATTATTTACAAAATAAACCTATTTCCATGTCCTATCGTACAGAGTAAACTTGGTATAGTCATGATTTATTGTTAACTTAAACTGGGAAATTCGCAGAACAAGGCCATTATAGGGTGGGGCCTGACAAATATGTCCATTCGGTTGCGCATTTTTTTTCAGACTGAAGAGCCGATCCTGACCTACTTCCTTGTTCCCTTTACCCAAAAGAATGGTCAATTCAGTGAAGTCACGTAAATCCGGTAGTTGATCGCCGTGTACGACCTTGTGCTTAAACCAGTTAACCAAGATATGGATAAAATGGATTTTCGGTTCGACATCGCTTTCCTGCGAGGAATGGCCATCATTGCTGTGGTACTGTACCATCTACATTTACCATATTTTAAGAACGGCTATCTAGGAGTAGACATCTTCTTTGTTATCTCTGGGTACCTGATGTGCAATATATTATCGAAAGAGGGAAAAATCGGTAGGAGTGAGATACTTGAATTCTATATAAGAAGGGCACGACGGCTTATACCAGCACTACTACTGATGTTGACAATAGTTTTCCTTTTGGTGGTACTCTTACTTCCATCAAAGATTTATGACCACTCCAGATTTTCGATTGTTAGCATTCTTCAGGTGTCCAACATGTACTATTACCTGGTTGACGATTATTTTCAGCCTTCATCAAGGCTCAATTTTCTTCTTCATACCTGGACACTTTCCTTGGAGTGGCAGTTCTATGCCCTGTTGCCCTGGATTTATTTCCTACTTTACCGGTTCTTCCCTTCGGCTTTGCATAGACGGAGTGTCAGCTTCATGGCCTTACTTACCCTGGCATCATTTCTAATCTATATAATCTTCTCCGAAATAGATGCATCGCTTGCTTTCTATTCACTTCCATCAAGGGCATGGGAATTTCTTGCCGGGGGGACGGCAATGGCGGTTGCAGACCGTGCAAGGCCGATAAGATCGGGGCCCGGGCGAAGATCAATCAGTATTCTGCTCACGTTGGTCCTCCTATTTCTATTGCTATGTCCCATCGAATGGTCTAACCTGCCATACGGTCGGCCATTAGCAACTTTCCTGACCGTAACCGCAACTTCCATTATTTTAACTCTTAACCTACATTTCTCCTTTTTCAGGTTTGGACCTGTCATCTGGACATCCTCAATCTCCTATTCACTCTACCTATGGCATTGGCCCCTATTTGTCCTTGGTAGATTCCTGGGTTCAGGAACAACCTGGTGGATAATTCCCCTACTACTTCTTATGGCAATATTTATTGCTCAGATTTCATACGCCCAACTAGAATCAAGGCGAGATTCTATAAACTGGAAGCCCGTACTGGGCGTAATTATTCTGCTATCGTCATTGAGCGTACTGGGAACCACGGATTCAATCCGGAAATCCATCTTCCCTGATCAGAAAGATAATATTACCCGGTCCATACAGGAATACCCCCGCAGAATGGCACCGATCCAATATGGATTCGGACAGGGCCACTTGCGGTCCAAGGAGGATTTTTTTCCTGAACAGGTGCTCAGCGGTTTAAAATTCTCAGATTCACTCCCAAATTTCCTGCTTTTGGGCGATTGCTATGCAGCGATGTTTTCCACCAGTCTAAGGGAGATTGCCCGATCAGAGGGGGTGAACCTGCTACAGGCGACCTGCGACCACACGTTTCCAGCCCCTCACAGCACTTCCCCATTTTCAGGTCCTGCAAATAAAATGTCCTTCCTCTTTCGGCAGCTGATCCCCTTGAATGCTACCAGGATCGATATGGTGATAATCGGCGCGAACTATTCAGGTTATACCAAGCGACAGATCCTGGAATACCTCAGCTCGACGGAGGAATTTTTTAAAGATCATGGAATTCCTGTTAAATACATTGGTCAGACCGAAGGGTATTCGATCGAATTTCCCATAATCCAAGATCTTCATGAAAGGTTTGGGATGGCCCATGAGAGATTTTTAGAAAATAAAAGGAAAATAGTGAATGAATTCCTTCGGAACTCTCAAATTTCTGATAGGTATATCGATGTATACCTTAAGGCAAGCAGCAGGGAACGGTTACCCCGAAATTCCTTGATGTACATGTACGATTCGGAGCATTTATCCTTGGTGGGAACCGATAACCTCAGTGGTATATTGCGTAGGAACATCTTTGCAGAAAGGCCTTAGGTACCCTGTATGATTCTCATTTGTACAGCATGTCCCAAAGCTCAGGTCAAATTGAAGATCCCTGTGGCAGGATAGAGCAGACTTAATAGCTATATTTATATCTGATTTTATATCAGATGAATATTGGTAAGGGCCAGGAATTGACCGAAATCCACATTTTTGCAAAATGCAGCAAAATTTCCTTTTTTATGATGCAGATAAACCTTTGGACCTACACTGTATCATATAAACGTTGGATAACTATCGTAGCCGTCAGGGAGATCCCTTCATCAAAGGATTGCACCAATACCGGATTTGTGGAAGCAGTCGTGGCATAATCTTGCCGAATGTACATCAGGAAGACATTCAAGATGTCCCGAACGGACCTTCTTAGTGATCTCTTGTACAAGGATGAGCATTCTGTCGAATATTTCACGATCCCACCTGATTGCTGAAGCACTAGGCAACATGGAAAGAAACGCAGACCTTCCCTCGATCTGTCGAAAATTGTTGTTTTTGGCCTGGGATAACCGAACAACGCCTAGCAGTTCCGTTCCAATAGGTCTATAACACGCAGTCTTTCCGCTCCAGGGAGTTCCATAAACCATAACCTTCCCGTCACCATGGATCCTCACGGCAGGATTATCATCATTTAGTAGTTCAAATTCCTTAAATTCCCTTAGCCACATTCTGGAATGCGTGCTCTTTCCCGTTCCGCTCCTTCCCAGGAAGGCAAACGCTCTGCCATTGCCCATAACCACCGATGCATGCAGCAGAAGCGTTCTGTGCGCAAGGACCGTCTGGCCAAAGCTGATCATTATCAACCAGCTCAATTTAGTGTAGTTGAACCTGTCTTTTGGTCCAGGGGAGATCCATGACCTTGAAAAATCACTATTGCTGAGCATTCGCCATCCAACTCCGCCCGATTCATCCAGAATGCTGGTGAGATAGAATCCGTTTATGATCTCAAACCTGAACCGAGCATCCCAGATCTCGGATATATCGCTTAACAGTATCCTATTTCCAAAATCCTTTCCAAAATCCAAGGTATCTTCAATAACAATGTCAAGGATACCAGGAGCGGCGGGACCAGAGGTTAAAAATGGATGGAAATTCTCCATATTCTCACTTAGCTCCAGACCGCAACAATCGTGGATTGACAGCGAATGACCCGCTATGGAATAGTTTAAGATCTGCAGGGGAACGGTACAATTCATTTTAGGGTCCATTTTTTACCTGATAATTTACGAATCTGTTTGTGCCAACAACCTTTTGTTACCATGGAAATTAATTTCAGTAGACAGTATAAACATCTTCCCAATACCCTCTTCGAACCATTTAATCCTGATACTTTCTCATCTGCCTAAGTCTAGGATTCTGCAGGCTTACCTCTCATTCCCGAGGGCCATGCAAGTTGTAATATTGGAAGGCCTCCTCCCTGATCTCCCCTACATCAAAAAAAAACTAACAAAGAGGGAGGAACCGCAGATGTCAATAAAAAACTATGGATAGAGAAGGTTTTCTTTTCGGAATAGACCGATGATAGTCTTTGAATCCCTATCTGCCACGTCTTCTGTAATTCCATATCTTTCTTTTAGGAGCATCTGCGCACTCTCCATTTCGAATTCCTTTCCTTGCAACTGTGTAAATAGATAGGCTGCAGTATGGTTGAGAGAAAAAACCCTTGAGAAATCCACCATCCCCTGGTCCGGCTCTACAATAAGATAATCATCCCCAATTTTTCTTAGGGTCAGTTCGGATCGTATTTTCATGCGACAATCATTTTAAATTAAAAATTGCCCGGTAAAACCCTAGCAGGTCCGTACCGGGCATTATCTGAATTATTTAGAGAAAAGGATGGACATTTAGTTCCTCACACAACGAACGTTCTTCAATGTGGATTCCAATACCCCAAGCCCACCTACTGTGATGGAAGATAGAGGCTCAGCGGTATTTGTTCCAGCAACATAAGCTGTACCACCAATTGTAGAACGGTTACGTGCATGGTATCCCCAAGCGCCAAGACCAAGATTGATGAGTGGAGGTAGGCTAATCGAGATATTTCCGGTCTTGCTCCACAGCGCAGCTTCCCTGGCGTGAGTATCTCCTAATGCCAAACTTACAAGTCCCGCCTCGGTACCTGTGGTTATTACATTGATGTTCGTAACCTGTCCATTGTAATAAAAACGCAGGACATTGGAAGCAGCATCAAATGCTGTACTGGTGCCACCCGCAACTGGTGTATACTGGACATAATTACTCGCAAAGGTCGCCCCAGGGGCATTATCTGGAATAAGGAGCCCTGTAATCGATCCCAGAACAGAGGAGAGTAGGCCACTGGAAGATGTTAGCACCGCAGTTTCCGTATTTGTTGGTTGTCTCCATACTCCTTCTGGGTAGACCAACGCACATGGGTCTCCAGGTGCAGCCTGGAATCTCCTAGGAAGAATCCCTCCAAAGGCAAAATACCCCCTGCCATCCGTAACTGGGTTCAACTGGTTCACCGCATAGAACCTATATGGGTTCCGGCCCGGAGAATAATACAGATTGGAACGAGCCCAGTTCACTGTTACACCACCTTGTGTAGTCCTGAGTGGGCTTTCCACCATGTTGAGCAATACCCTATGGCTGTTCCCGATCACAGGTGTGATCCCTACAGTGGGAAATGTATTTGTGCTCGTGAAGTTCCGTGTGATCCCATCCGAATGTGCAAGATTCAAGCTGCTCACACTAACCACAATATTGTTCTGTGCGGTCGAGTCGACCGTGAAAGCATAGGCAACCTTTCTGTCTGCCTGTCCTTCCTCCAGATTTACGAAACTGTTCCAGTTCAACGTCTGCGTGGAATCTTTAAGTTCCGACCAAACACCAGTGGTGATGTTCAGTTTTCCTGTTTTCATGGTTAGACCAGAAACGGTCACATTGGCTGAAGACATAACTCCAAAAAGACCCATTGAATTCAGCTCTATGGCTATCCTTGAAGTTTTGTGCCGAAACGTGATCGGTAGTTGGACAGGGGCTGTAACCACCGCAGGGATGGACAGCTCGCCTGCTGCATGGAGAACATCTTTCCCCATAGGAAGATCGAGTTCAGTGGAATTGGGCGGAAGATCGGGAACACTCTGAGCGGTATTGTAGCTCAGTGCATACCACTGATAGCTCTGACCAGCCTGAACGGCAACATTCGCTGTACCACCAGATTCCAGTTCTGTGGAACTCCTAAGAACACCACTTTGGAACAGGAAAAGACGGTACTTGATTCCAGGAGGGATTGCTGCTGCCCTGTTCGCATCTGATCTAGAAGATGATACGCCAGATGTACGTAGCCCACGTTGTACTAGGGGGACCTCGAACCTGTTATCAACCCTTAATTCGGCATCATAATCTCCATAATTAAGCAGGGATGGAGTATTATGCTCCCTTTTAGATGATGCCTTGGGACCAGTTTCCTGAATAGGGCTTTCCTTAACACCTGCGAAGGATACGGACAACTGAACCTCCGGACCTTCCAATTGTTCATTTCCTGTTTCCTTACTGCAGCTAAACATAAAGCAGCCAGCAAAGGCCAATAAAAGGGCACTAGCCGCCTTATTGGCAAAACTTTTAAATATCGGTTTCATAATAGATAGTTTAAAAGTCCTATTGGAAATCACCGTTCTGGGTTCCGCCACCTGAGGTTCCCCAGTCATCAAGTGATGAATCTGAGGTGATCGAAGCCGAAGCAATTCCCTGTTCCAGCTCGATAATGAGCACCTTCAATGAGGGTGTCTCATAGAGATTGTTTTCAAATTTGTTCATACTATACACTTTGGATTAAAATTTCACTTGTACTTTCTTATATCATAGGAGTTTGTTTACGTAATTAATTTGGTCAATCGTGTTCAAAAGAGCCTTTTGGAAACCCTTTTTAACTAACTGGATATGTTAATGACACTCAAATTAGGAAAAAGTTTTATTATTATAAAATTTTGTTGCCCACTATTTTTGAAAAAGTACGTTTTTCTTCAAAATCGTTCAGAATTAGGCCTGTTCTCCCGAACTTTCTGGAATTGAAATAGATCTTTAGCTGCCTGATATAATTTTTATCATGGACTCCTGCCCTTACAACATAAAGTGTCAGATCGACCAATGGAACGATGATCTGGGTATCAGTTACTTTGGAATATGGAGCAGAATCCAGAATGATATAATCGTATTTTCCAGAATAATGCTCCAGTAACCTTTCAATCCTTCCATTGAGCAGTAGTTCTGCAGGATTTGGTGGTACCGTTCCTGAAAATATTACATCTATTTCTCTAGGACCGGTATCTTTTTGCAAAAGGGCCTCATACGGCACATTTCCGGCAAGGTAGTCACTAAGTCCATTGGTCCTGTCATCAGGTTGGGAGGTTAGATAGCGGGACAAATTGGGAGCTCTCAAATCAGCCCCGATCAATAGGACACGGTATCCAGCCAGTGAATGGATCGTTGCAAGGTTCACAGAAACAAAACTCTTACCTTCGGAAGGAATACTGGATGTGACCAGGATCTTTTTTGCCCCTGCAACTTCAGTTCGGCCCAGCATATAAGGAATGTTCGTTCTTACCATCCTCAAAGATTCGGTAAATCCCGAGTCGAGATGTCTTTCAAGACCAACTACCGCTGAACGAGGCAATGTCCCAATCAACGGAACCGGCAAGTCCTGCAGGTCTTCAGGGGAATTGATCTTGTTGTCAAAAGCGTTTTTGATATAGATCATCAGAATTGGGGCCACGATCCCTATTCCCAAACAGATCAAGAATACCCTTATTGGCCGCGGTGAAATAGGCGAAGAAAAACTATAAGCTGTGTCTACTATTTTAAGGTTTACCGGCTCAGCATTAATAATTAATTTATTCTGTTCAATTTTTTTTAACAAAAAAAAATATATAGCTTCAATTACTTTTTCATCTCGGAACATCTTTTGAAAATTATCCTCTCTTTCAGGATAAGATTTAAGATAAGAATCATCTAGATCATTCTGATAATCGAAACTATTAATTTGGTGAAGGAGATTAATTTTTAAATTCTCCAAAGCCCTTTTAATTGAATTCCTCATTTCTGAAACTGTCTTTTCAGAAACAATATATTCAGGGTGTTCCTTACCAACATATCTACTAAGGTCTATTAAATCAATGATTCTTTTGTTATACTCTTCAACTTGCAAGGAAATGGAACGCTCATTTAATCCTAAATTTACCGGAAGGATAACATTATTATTTGAAATATATCCGATAAAACTTTCTATCATGTAAAGCGAGGTTTTAAGATCCAAAACTTTTTTTTGGCCTAATGAAAGATTCTTTAATGAAATATCAACCATTGTTTTTAATTCCTCTGATCCCCTTTTCGACTTTAACCTGTATTTTTTATTGTCTATACTCTTAAGATATTTTTCTATAATTTCAAAACGAGTTGAAATAAAATCCCCAGTTTCCTTATATATACTCAATTTATCTTGAGTTCTAGACCTATTATATTGTTGAATTAAGCCATTAATTATGATTTCCGCTTTTCTTTTATTATTAGTTCTCATAGAAATTGGAACTAGAAAAGATTTTATTTCACCCTTTTTTCCAATAGTCATTTGTTCCTGAATTTCATTGACAGCATGTTGTAAAGGTAGGTACCTTATAATTATCGTTCCATTCCAATCATTTTTTCGAATAACTATATTAACGTGACCGATTGGTAATTTTAATAAAATCCCAGATTTATGTTCCCTCCATTCACTTTTTGGTTCCTTAATATAAACTGATGAGTTATTAACCTTAATCGAAAACTGATAAGGTCTATGAAACATAATTTTATCCTTGACTATTAGCTGTATAGGACTTTCGAATTCGGTTATTTCCTTTTCAAGTATCCTTCCCTGGAGATAATACTTATATTGGAGAGATTTTTCTAAAACTAGGTTTCGTAAAAAACTGCGCGACTTAATCACTTCTATCTGATCTTTTACAAAACCAGCCGACGATACAGATCTTTTAGCAAGGTCGGAAAATTCGGGTAAACCAGACATTTCTCCTGAAGGTTTTTTTTCATCTTGCAGTATGATTTTTGCCCCCGTAAGATAGGTGCGGGAGGCATAACGCAGATACATATATCCCGATAACATACAGAGAAAAAGCCAGAATAAAAGATACTTCGAATAGGAGAGAAGTTCCTTGACAAGGTTTTTTGAAAATGATTCCCCGTCTCTTATTCCAGATTGGTAATTGAAGGTAGCCATGCGCGACATTTAATTGGTTAGACAATGATACGATTTTCATTTTTGTAGCGCAACATCCACAACCGGATTCTTAAAGATGAACAATTTCTCCTAAGAGGAAAGCAGTAACATTCGAAGAAGAATAAAATGAGTTGCAAAATAATGGTCAATGAAGAAAAAAAACAAAAAAAACCCCTCCAGACCTATCTAGAGGGGCATTTCCAAAGTGTATAGTACCTCCTAGAAGTACTAAGTGTGCGTAAATATAAAAATTGAAGTGAATTCGCAAAGGATTTGCTAGCAAATTTTTTCGGAACATAAGAGGCCAAAAGATAAAAATCTTCAAGTAGCATTCGAACATATTTTCTTCTAAGTCAGCAATTGTAAAAAGTGGAATCATGTGACTTTTATTTTACCATTTCCAAAAATTCATTAGGTTTGTAGTCCCATTAAATGCATCATAAAAAAATCGCAGAAAATGCCGAATACCAGTATTACTAACCAAAAACCTACCCAATCCTTCTTGAAGGCTTTGCAGGCTTCTATCTGGTCTCACCCCTTAGATCCAACATTCTTTGAGGAACTATCGCCAGGGCAGTGGCAGCAACTCGTGAAGTTGTCACTCACCCAGACGGTGGAAGGATTAATTTGCCAATCGATACAGAATCTGCCGGGTGAGCTTCTTCCAAACAAAGAGCTTTTATTGAAATGGATCGTACGTCAACAGCGAGTAATATCTTATAATGAAAGGGTCAGCCAAACAATATCCTTCACAAATTCACTGTTCAGGGAAAATGGGATTAATGCTGTTCTGCTCAAGGGGATGGCAGTGGCCCAATATTATCCTGTACCTTTATTAAGGACAGGAGGAGATATTGATTGGTATTTCCCAACAATTTCTGATTTCCAGATGGCTAATAAACTCATGGCAATACATGGAGAGGATTACCGTATCCAGTCCAGGATTGACACCGATTACAGAATAGGGAAGGTTCCAGTTGAGCATCATAGCAGATTAATCAATATGTACAATCCCTTCGTACAGAAATTCATCAGAATGTTTGAAATGGAGGAAAAGTCTTTCGCCCGAACAACATTCATTGCTGGGCAAAATGTTCGAACACCATCAACTATTGCAGAAATCCTACTTATCAATACCCATATTCTCCATCACCAGATCGGTTATGGTATAGGATTAAGGCATCTATGCGATGCAGCATTGATCTACAAAAACTCTCACGGAAGATATGACAAAGAGCAACTAAAATACGCATATAAAAAGCTAGGGCTTCTAAGATGGGCGGAAGCCCATCATTACATGTTGACTGAGATTTTAGATTTAGATAAAGAGTTTCTCCCCTTTGCTCCTAGGAGACATTCCAAATGGAATGATCAGACGCTTGACCTCATGCTAAAGGGTGGAAATTTCTCTTTTTATGATCCTGGAAACCCTGATATTGAAACACCCTTTTCTAGGATCAATCGTCCTCAAAGGCTTACAAATTCTTTTTTCAGGAATTATAGGATTGCCCCTATGGAAGCGATCTGCTTCCCATTCACACAGTTCTACAGGAAATACCTAACCTTATAATAAGTCTAAAAGAGTTGAACTGGACATCATCTGGGAAGAATAGTATTTACAAATTTAAAAATCATCCGCTTACTTTATTCTTACTTCGTAAAGTTTTGTCCAATCCTTTCCCGTTACCAATAAAGTTTTGGAATCAGCCTTATAGGCAACCCCATTCATTTCATTGCCTGTCGAAGCGCGTTTGCCATCGTATAAACCCACAAAATTCACTTTTCCCTCCACTATTCCGGTATTCGGGTCAATGATCACCATGATATCCCTATCTGCATGGTAAAGATTCGCATAGACCTTACCATCGATGAACTCCAGTTCATTGATGCTATCAACAGGACCGTTATCATCATAGATAACGATGGAACCCGTTTCCTTCAGGGTAGTAGGATCCAAAAAGAATAGTTTATTGGTACCGTCCGATTTGATGAAACGTTGCCCATCATAGGTCAAACCCCAACCTTCCTTACTCTCGCCATAGGCAAAAGTACTCAGTTGCTTAAAGCTGGATTTGTCAAAAACCAACCCTTTCATCTCTTCCCAGGTCAGCATATAGATTTTATTTCCTACCACGGTAATCCCTTCTCCGAAACTTTCCGAAGGAAGATCATGTTTCTGCAATACTTTTCCAGAAGCAAGATCCACTCTACGAAGGGAAGAACGTCCCTGCATTCCTGTTGATTCGTACAATACCCCATTATCGTAATATAGCCCTTGGGTAAAGGCTGTTGAATCATGTGGAAAGATTTTGACCACCTCAAAAACATAGTTCTTAGGTGTAGGCGGAACGATCAACAATTCACTATAGGCCATATCCTCTTTCCCGCCCGAATAGATCTTAGCGGTCAATTGCTTATTTCCATAACCGAGCTCATTGGAATCAAATACCACCGTAGAGGTATCCGATTTACGTTCGAATACTTCACCATCGATCGCATAGACCACTGAATCCAGAATGGCATCTGTAAAGTTCAATTTCACCTGAACTTTATTGCCCTTCAGCACCTTACTGCCGGTGACCGGATTTACAAATTCCAGTTTTCCTTTTTGTGATTTACAGCTCATCACCAACAAAAAAGGTATCATCATAAGGGTTAAACCCGATAATTTCATAATCATTTTCATATTAATAGTTCCAAAAAGCGTCTCGTATATAGTTTACTTTATTCTCGATAAATGGGACCAGATCAAAACGGATTTCCCCTTCAAAGCCGGATAATTGTAGGTATGCAGCGCTGCCCTGCTCAATCGTTGTTTCTTCTCCTTGCTTAAGATCTTATGGATTTCCACAAACTCTCGCTTTCCCAACAATTTGACTCCCACAAACACCAGCACCTTTCCATCCATGCCGATCAGGTCAAGTTCCAAGTGCTTAAATCGCCAGTTCGTCTCCAGCACCTTCAGTCCCTTCCTCTCTAAGAATAACCATGCCATTTCTTCGCCTCTCTTACCTAAATCCGACACGTTCTATCCTCCAGAAATTATTTAACCACCGTATTCCCCAGCAAGCTCCCCAACAATTTCTCTCCTTCCTTCAGCATCTGGTATTTGGTCAACAGCATGGAAATCCCGTCGGCATCCTGCACCGTTTTCAATTCTTCCCGAATCTGATGCATTTGCTGTTCAATTTTATTCTTTTTCAACCGGAAAATCAACTGATTTACCAAATCTTTTAGTTGATCCTTCTCCTCAGGAACAAAAATCTTGCGTTTATCATCATTCCAATTCGGTGAGATATCGTATTTATTGGCCAAGGAATCCACAGCCAAGGCAGAAACTTCTTCATTTTCATCGGCGAAGAAAAACTTCGCTTCGGGCACCTGGTATTTCTCCGCTTGTCTTTTAAATTCTTCTACAATCAGCTTACAGGTTGGATCTACCAGTTCCACATCACTTAAGCTCGCCAACAGAAAAGGGGCAACCGGTACATCGCCATTCCCTTCCCAGGTAACCAGTTCTCGACCATAATTCAACAGTACGCGAACAAATTCCCGCTCCATCAGCAGTTCAGAAGAAATAACCTTTGGTTTAGAAACCTCCGGTAAAGCGATTCCTTTAGCCTGCATGGCCGCCAACATTTCAGCTGGAATAAATTCGTCCAGATTCGGCGCTGACGCCGCGGCGGCTTGGTTCGCTGACTTTTTAGCCTCTTTCCTATCCTTTGCCTTCGCTTTATCGATCCGTATTTTGTTGAGCTCGCTCAACAATACCCTTTCCTCTATATCCAATAGCGTACTACATTGTTTCAGATAAACAGACACCTTGATTTCATCGGGAATCAGAGCGATACTTTGCACCACTTCCCGGATCACCTCCGCACGCTTGATCGGATCCCCACCGGTATCCTTCAATAATATATTTGTTTTATAGAAAACAAAATCTTCCTGATGCTTGCTCAGGTATTCCTTGAACGCGCTGGCACCGAAACTCTGTATATACGAATCGGGGTCATTGCCATCTGGGAACAACAATATCTTTACATTCAAACCTTCCTCCAACAACATATCCGTTCCTCGCAGGGAAGCCTTGATTCCTGCAGCATCCCCATCATAGAGGATGACTACGTTCCTGGTATATCGGGAGATCAATTTGATCTGACCGGTGGTCAAGGAGGTTCCTGAAGAGGAAACCACATTTTCTACGCCAGCCTGATTACAGGAAAGGACATCGGCATAGCCTTCCACCAAATAACAGACATCGTTGTCGATAATGGCTTTTTTAGCCAGGTGGAGACCATAAAGTACATTCGATTTATGATAGATTTCCGATTCCGGGGAATTCACATATTTCGGAACGGTCTTATCTGTTTTCAAGGTCCTACCACCGAATCCCAATACGCGGCCGGTCAGGTTATGGATCGGAAAGAGCACCCTTCCACGGAATCTGTCGTAGAGCGACTTATCATCCCTTTCTACGGCAAGCCCGAGTTCGATGAGTAATTCCTTGCTGTATCCCTCCTCCTGCGCCTTGTCGACCAAGCTGGTCCAGGCATCAGGGGAATAACCCAGTTCAAATTTCTTGATGATATCTTCACGGTATCCGCGTTCCTTGAAATAGGATAGGCCGATGGAACGGCCTAGATCGGTATCCCAGAGTTGTTCGCGGAAGAACTTATTTGCCCATTGGTTGGTGACATAAAGGCTTTCGCGTTTATCCTGCGTAGCAATCTGCGCAGGCGATCGTTCCACTTCTTCAATAGGAATATCATAGCGATTGGCGAGGTATCGAATGGCCTCTGGATAAGGATATTTCTCATGCTCCATGATGAACTTGAGGGAGTCGCCTCCCGCTCCACATCCGAAGCATTTATAGATACCTTTGGATACCGAAACGTGAAAGGAAGGAGTTTTCTCGTTGTGGAAGGGACAATTCCCGATCAGGGAAGTTCCCCGCTTTTTCAGGTCCACGAAATCACCCACCACCTCTTCTATGCGAGCCGCATCCAATACCTTATCAATCGTTTCTTTAGTAATCAAAGCTAATATCCTTTCTCACAAATATAGGGAAAAATAAAAAGGTTGTCTTAACTAAGCAGACAACCTTTTCCTTAAAAAATAGTTAAAAACTATGCAATTTCTTTTTTATCCAGTCTTGCGAATATGGAGTTCTTGGAAATGTATTCCGGAACGATTTCCTTCAGTAGCTCGACCAATAACATCGGATTATGATCACCACTCTGTTTTACCACGATTCCACATAGATGCTCGATCTTCGACTGTTTCATTTCTAGATCATCAGTATTTACTCTTGCAATCATGATCTTTTCATGGTGTGTTTTGGTCGTGTTCTCATTATCGGCAAGCAGTTCTTCGTAAATCTTCTCCCCAGGACGTAAGCCAGTTACTTCAATTCCGATATCCTCCGGATAATTGAATCCTTTCAATCGGATCATACGAATAGCCAGATCCATGATCTTAACCGGTTGCCCCATATCGAACACATAAATTTCTCCCCCTTTACCCATCACGGCCGCTTCCTGTACCAACTGACAGGCTTCGGGGATGGTCATGAAGTACCGGGTAATATCCTGATGGGTCACGGTCAATGGACCTCCTTTTTTCAATTGCTTTTCGAACAATGGAATAACGGACCCATTGGAACCCAACACATTTCCAAAACGGGTGACAATGAAGTTGGTTTTGCTACGTCTGCTCAATCCTGATACATAGATCTCGGCAGCACGTTTGGTAGCTCCCATTACGTTGGTCGGATTAACCGCCTTATCGGTAGAAACCATCACGAATTTTTCAACGCCGTATTTATCGGCCATATCGGCCAAGTTTTTAGAACCCCATACGTTGGTCAAGATCGACTCATAAGGATTCTGCTCCATCAACGGTACATGCTTATAGGCTGCTGCGTGGAATACAATCTGTGGACGGAACTGCTCAAACACAGAGTCCATGAACTGTCTGTCGCGCACATTTCCCACCATGAACATCACATCCTTATGGCAGTTGCCTTTTAACTCCTGTTGAATATCATATAACGCTGATTCCGCCTGATCGATAACGATCAGTTTATCGAAATCGGTAAATCCGATCTGACGAACCAGTTCTGATCCAATGGAACCTGCTCCACCTGTAACCAGGATGATCTTTTCACGAAACATTTCGTGGATGACAGGGTTTTCCAATTTGATGGCTTCACGTCCTAATAGATCGTCGATCTTTAAGGTGCGTAGTTGTCGGGTGGCTACTTTTCCGCTCAACATTTTGGCGGAGGTAGGCATGATCTTCAATTTTACCGGTAGGGGTTCAATTAAAGAGGATATACGTGATAACCTGTCTTTATTATTATCATCCAATGCAATGATGATGCTATCGATCTTCAATCCACGCACATATTCTGCATTGAGTTTCTTTTGGTCTAATATTTTATAGCCATTGATCATTTTACCGATACGGCTCGGATTATCATCGGCAAAGGCCACTACTTTAACCTTTTTCCTTACATCGTTTCGTAGGAGATTCAGGGTGGTAGTTCCCATATTACCGGCACCAAAGATCAATACGCGCTCCACCTGTCTTCCACCGAAGAAGAACATCTCGTAAATGTTTTTGTAGAGTACGCGCGCGGCTACCAAACAAACGGTCGTAAAGAAAGCGTGGGAAAATAAAACGGCATAAGAAAGCCTAAAATATTGGCCTATTTCATCTTTATCGGTGTAATTAGGGCGAATAAACGCTGCAATCAACATCAAGGCGAACCATGCTACCGCTACCGCTTTAAATATAGACCAAGCATCACGGAAACCGGTTTGACGGATGATACCTCTATAGGTTTTGAAATATAGGAAGGAGAAGTAATAAACTATGGTGACTATAATGGATTTTTTTACCATTAATTCGATGGAAAATTTGCCACTAAAACTCGTTATTACAAAATTGGACAGGTAATAACAAAATATTACCATCAATATATCAATCATCAAGATAACCCATCGAGGGCTATCCTTACGGAAATATTTATTATAACCTGTTAAATTCATCCTATTCTAATTCGAGCTTATTAATATTATAGCAAACGTGCGGAACCTAGTTTAGTTTCAGGAATGTTCACAATAAACGTGCGAAGTTGATGCCATTAACCATTTTATATGTTTTATGCTTTTAATTAGTATGATATAGTTAATATCTCTAAACCGGTAAATGCCCGTACAAAAATACAATAAAATATGCCTAAGCATATATAAATCTTAATTTACAGAAAAAATTAATATGAAATTAACAGCATGATTTTACCTATTCAACAAAAACCCTTCTCTGCAAACGGTTGCAGCATCTACATTTGCTAAGCACCGTTATAAACCAATTGGAACATTATTAACAATTCCTTTAAAGATGTCGTTCATCCTTCGGAACAATTTGTTGTACCAGCGAATACCGGTGCAACTTGGGAGAAGCGCCAGGAAAGACTTCCCTTCGCCAGAAGTGGTGGAGGTCAGGTAGACTACCGTTCCACTTTTCTGTTTACCGACCATAAAGGCGATATTGGTCCTTAGGATCCGAATGGCTTCTGCCAGTGAGGAGGAGTCTTTTTACTTTAATTCGGTATGTTCGGATAAAGGTATTCCGCCCAGAATTGGCACTTGGGTCAATGTTTCCAGATCTTCCTGATCCATTACCTTATTGTTCAATAGTTGGTACAAGCAAATGATTCCGATAGGTATGTCAAGGCCAATTGCCAAGGCAATCAGCATGACGTAGGAGAGTTTCGGCGAAATTGGACGGCTGTACCCATACTTCATCCACCATCTTGATCACCGCCCAGGTAGCTGCAGCCTTTATGGCATTCTCTTCTCTTTTTTCTAGCAGGTATATATATATTTTCTCAATGGTAGATTGATTCCTAAAGAGTTCATTGAAAACAGATTCCTGTTTTGGTATACGAGAAAGTCCTGCGTTGAACTTATTTTGTTCCTGTAATATGAATGTATATTTTTGATCCAAGCATTCCCTATAATTAATAAGAAAATGTTGTAGTTTCTCACTGAGCTGAAGAAGTTTGGCTGTCATATTAATAACTACCGGATTTTCCTTAGTCGAGCTTTTCAACAATTCCTCTCGTTCAAGAAGAATGTCATTGAAGGCATTGATATCGGAGCTGATTGCAACATCCTGAAAACCTAGATTACTTGACAGAAGCCTAAGCTCCTTTTCAATTATTAAAGGAAAGAAAAAATCCTCAAGAGAAAGTTGCATCTTAGCATCCATCAACCGTTGTTCATTAATAGATGAGATACTTAAGGTCAAATCAGCTTCCAATTGAAGATCAAAACTGCCTTGCACCATTTTGGTGTGAGCTAATCTGCCGTCTACTTTGTCTAAGTTTTCTTTTATTAAGGACAAACGTTGTTCGATGAAGTGGATCGTTGAACTGGCCAACGATATTTTATCTTCCAAAATATCCTGGTTATAACTTAAAACTAAAGCATTTAGGATTTCCTTAGCCATCGTTAAGGATGGGTAGACCATGGAAATTCTGAGTGCGAAAGATTGCTTTTCTTTATTAGGGTTAATTTGTATCCTCGAGCGAAAATAATCCACGCCCATTTCCTTTGGGAGGCATTGAATCTTCATCTGCCTAACCTTCAATCGAGTATTAAATTTCTGCAGCAGCATTATTCGCCCCAATGGACTCGTAATTACTTGATTCAATTCCACCTGCTTTCCTGCATCATCACCCAATTTTAAGATAAATGAACCATCATACTTTATCTGTATCTTTATTTCGAGGGGTTTGGTATTTAAAATACTGCTATCTGCATCAAGGAATCGGATGGTATAAGGTGCTTCTGATTTGGCAATTTCCTTAACTTTTAGTTTTCCTTCTACATAGTAAAGTACATGAAAACCATACTGATCGAGCAACTTCCGGATAATCCTTCTCGACTGTATGATCAGAGTCTGATCATTGACAATAGAGGCCGAGGAATTGAAGAAGCCTTTTGTTATGCCTAGTTCTCCTAATCCAGAAAGTTGACCGGATGCTTTTTTTTCATCTTCTAATAAGATTGTTACGGAGGCGGAATAGCTTTTGTTAGAATAGCGGTAATAAGCATATCCTAGGAGCAAAAAAAAAGCAATGCGGAACAAAGGATCCACTTCCATCGGTAGATGTAGGGTTCAATTAATTGAATGGAATCTTGATTTGTAGTACTGTTTTTCATGTTTTCCTAGGGTAGGCTGAAAACAGTTTGTAGCCATTGCACTACAAATATAAGGTTCAAAATCAAGTATTTAAACTATTAGAAAGTACGTATTAATGATTAATTATTTTATGGGGTTATTTTTTATATTTTTTAATTACATTGAGGATTTTAGAAGTCCCATTTTATATTAATGATTAAAAAATTGATGAAAATAATTTTTTATTACACTATTAAAATGATATTGCAGGATAAATTAACTTTCCCAAATATTCATTAATATTTTTTCATTAATTAGACTTATATATTCAAGAATATGGGTCATGGCCAATTAAGAAAGGAAAAAAACTGTTTAAATTGGGGGCATCGGGTGGAAGAACACTTCTATCCACATTGTGGTCAGGAAAACATCGAAAACAGACAACTCTTCCATTACCTATTCTGCCATTTTTTCGAAGACTTTACTCGTTACGACGATCAATTCTGGAAAACCATGCGGAATCTTCTTTTTGCTCCTGGCCTCTTGACCAAGGTCTATTTAGCTGGCCAAAGACAGGGACAGGCTTACGTTCCTCCTGTAAAACTCTACATCTTTAATCCTTTATTACCTTTTTTATCGTTTCCTTTTTGGGGATCAATACTCATAAGAGTGCCGATCATAATAATGACCATGTAACAAAAACGAGCTTGAGCCCAACCATAGTTAGTAACATAGTATTTTAAAGGTTGCCTGGTCAGAGCCAGGATTAAGCGCCCAGGATTCAGCAGATATTAAAGATGAGTTGGCTTTTATACCCAATCTTAGCGGAAAAGATAGTTCATCAAATGAATACTCCTTAAAGGATGCTGAAATATATCAGGAAAAGAATTTGGCTGCCTATGATTCCGTGACATCCGCGAAAAACTCCCTTATAAGAAAAATCATTCGACCCTTTGCCAAGAAATTTTTTGAGTTCAGGGAGCAAGAGCTCACTTTAACGGAAATTATTCAAAAGTTTGTGATGGTCTTTATGCATACCTTACCAAAGGCTCTTTTCTTTTACTTACCAATCTTTGCACTTATTCTGTGGGTTTTCCATGATAAAAAGAAATGGTGGTATTATGAACATTGGGTATTTACCCTTCATTACTTTTCCTTCTTATTATTAATCGTGACATTCTTTCTTTTATTAAATATAGTCACTCGGATTTCTGAAAGTTATGGTTGGCAGGGTCATGCAAAAAACTGGTTATATACAATTGGTATTATCTATTATTTATTTCTTTATTTCGCATAAAAGATTTTATGACACAAAAAAAAGGACAAGTAAGTATTTGGATCGGTTTTATGGCCATGGTTATTAACTCCATAACGTTTACCTTATTATTGCTGGGGCTGTCCATAATGAGTTTAAGGTTGATTCATTAACTGGTTTTGAACAAAAAAATCTCCTATAAAAATGCCCAACTAATTTAATAGATGGGCATATACTTTTGGTGGTAGTCTTTATAATCTACCGTTATTTCTTTTTACTTTTCTTAAAGAGCTTTTTGAATTCTTTTTTCAGTTTTGCTCTCAAGGATACGGAATCCGAATCGATATATCCATACCCATAACCGTATCCGTAACCATAACCATAACCTCTTGCAAAGTCAACGTCATTTATTACTACCGCCATGTTTTTCAATTTGCCGTCTTGATAAAGTTCCTTAGGAACATTTAATAGGCGTTTGTCTAAGTAATTCGCACGAGCTACATAAATCGTTAAATCCGCATTATCAGCAATCAATAAGGTATCAGTAACTAAACTTACTGGTGCCGTATCAACAATCACATAATCATAGTTTTTCCGTCCATAATCAATCACATCATTAAAATGTCCATTCATTAAGAGCTCTGCAGGGTTTGGAGCGATATATCCTGAATAGATAATATCGAAATTGTAAGGTGCAGGTTTCTTAATAATAATATTTTCAACAGGCATTTCAGGATTAATCAAGTATTGTGTAATACCAATATTGGTATGTTGTAAATGCGACAAACCTAAATAATCAAGTACTTTAGGCGACCGAATATCAGCACCAATCAACAGAACTCGTTTACCAGACATGGCCAATATTCTAGAGAGATTTGTAGACACAAAAGATTTACCTTCACCGGAAGTTGTCGAAGTGACATAGATAACAGCAGAATCCTTCTTAGCACCCAACATAAAGCTTATGTTAGTTCTTAATATCCGGAATGCTTCAGCAAGTGAAGAACGATCATTATCTTTTACAATTGGGTCTTCAGCACTAGGTACTTCACCCAATATTGGAGCAGCAAATTTCTCCTCGATATCCTTCCGTGAATGAATTTTATTATCCAACAGGAATTTAATATATAAAATTACAAATGGAATCAAAAATCCTAAGATTAAAGAGCCAAGTAAAATTAATGCTCTTTTTGGAGCAACTGGATTAGTAGAACCATAAGCAGAATCAATAACCTTTAAAATATCTGGTTGAGCTGCTGCCTTTATTTCGTTTTCCTCACGCTTTTCTAATAAAAACAAATAAATAGATTCAACTATTTTTTGTTGTCTGGAAATATCTTTGAAGCCAAGCTCTTGCCTTGGTACAGCGGAAACTCTACCTTGTAATTGGTTTCTCTTACTTTCCGAATTATTAAGCGATAGTTGTAGAACTGATCTATAATTATTAATGGAATTCTTCAGATTATTATTTACCGAACGAATATTCTCCGTAATATTTTTTACAATTGGATTTTCAGCTGTTGAACTTTTTAATAAATCCTCACGTTCCAAAACGAGCTTATTATACTCAACGATGGTTTTTTCAATAGACTGATCCTCCAGACCCACATTAGATGGCAACAATTGTAAATCATGGTTATTTCCAATAGATTCACGCATATAATCCGCCAATTGCAATTGGGTTCGTTTTTCTAATACTTCCTTTTCAGCTTCTGTTAATGTTTTTAAGTTTAATTCTGCTTCAGCCTCCAAATCAGTCATATTATTGGATGACTTATAATCTTGAACCTTTTTATCCACATTCTCCAAATCATTTCCTATTAGATTCAGACGTGTTGTGATAAATTTGGAAGTGGCTTCAGTCACCTTGCTTTTATCATCAGATACATCAATATTATATTGCTCGATTAAGTCATTAATAATAATTTTCGATTTCTCAATCAATGGTCCAGTAATGGAAAAGTTAACTATATAGGATTGCTTTTCAGTATTTGGAGAAATGGAAATATTCTTCTGAAGATT
Source organism: Sphingobacterium sp. CZ-2 (assembly GCF_004526235.1). Taxonomy (GTDB): domain Bacteria; phylum Bacteroidota; class Bacteroidia; order Sphingobacteriales; family Sphingobacteriaceae; genus Sphingobacterium; species Sphingobacterium tenebrionis. The sequence goes on from NZ_CP038159.1 coordinate 3,657,149, forward strand.
ATCAATAACATTATCTATTGCTAGAATACTTATTTTAATTTCTTTAACGTTTGTAGTACTAACGTTTTTATTAGGAATTATAATAACATCACCAAATGATGTTTTAAAGGTTTTCCCGTAGGATATTTTACCTATACTTTTCCCCTCAATTTCTTCAACAAAAATTGTATTATTATCAAACAATTCGATGCTGAGTGAACCTGATGGAATCCTAAAATTTTGTTTCTGAACAATAATTTTAACAGGACTCTCAGATTCTATCACTTCAGATTCTTTTATACTTCCTTTAACGTAATACGTGTACTGAAGGTTATTTCTTTCAACAATTTTTCGCAATAATCGACGCGAACGAATAACATCAATTTGATCCAGTACAAAAGCAGATTGCCCTGAGCCTCCTGTTAAAGAACTTAATTCGGCCAATCCAGATAGCTCCCCAGTAGCCTTATCTTCCTTTTCTAATAAGATCTTGGCATCAACTTTATACTGTGAAGTTGAATAACGTAAATAGATAAGTGCTGCTAGGAGCAATAAAATAACAGAGAAAAGAAACCACTTCCAATAAAAGAAATATTGTTCTAATACCTGTTTTAAATCCAACTCACTTGCGTCTTCGTTGGAGACAGTATTTATGGACGTCTTTGATTGGGACATATTAATTTTTGATATTTGTAACGATAAGGGCAGTAATCGTGATTAGCAAACTAGAAATAGAAATCCAAACGTTGGTGTCTTGGCCAAATCTAGAGTTTCTAACCTGTGAGTTATTTGGCTCCACATAAATCACGTCATTTTGTGCCAAATAGTAATAGGGTGAATTAATCACTGAATCCGTTAACAAGTTTAAGCGATGCATTTCCTTTACTCCGTTTTTTTCCCGGATTAATAACACGTTATCTCTTACCCCTTTAATGGTCATATCACCAGCCATGCCTAAAGCTTCCAAAACGGTTACTCGTTCTTGCGGGAGAGTATAGGTATTCGGTCGATTTACCTCACCTAAAATAGTAACCTTGAAATTAGCAAAGGTAATGTTGACACCAGGATTCACAATATATTTGCTCAGTTTTGACTTTAATAATTCTGTTGCCTCTAATCGGCTCAAACCTTCGAATTTTAATTTCCCAATAACTGGAAAATCAATTTCTCCATTGTGATCAACAAGGTAAGTAGGCTTAAAGGCTAGATCATTTGTTGTAGCAGATTGAATCTGATATTGATTCTGTTGATTGAAGGGAAGGGTTGCCTTTAAATCTTCAGCAGAAACCAAAATTGTCAATAAATCTTCTTGTTGTATTTTAGGCGCATACTGTGCGTAAATGTTGTCCGGAATCACTTTTGAATCCTGTAAATAAACAATTTCTTTGCGAGAAGCACATGAGCCTAAAAATATGATCAAGAAAAAGGCTAGATAAATTTTTTTCATTAAAACAATTTTAAAAGTCATTAGGCAAAAATTAAACCAATTTTACCTAATTATACCAAATACAAAACTAATATAAAATATTTATTTAATGGGGATAAGAATATTTTCAGAACCTTGCTTCCATTTTATATATTAAAAACTAACGTTTCTCTACATAGTATTTTTCTGAAAAAATTCGTTTAATCTTCAATAAAACCACTTATTATGAAAGTTTATCTCCCTTTTTGGGTTACTATATTTGATTCCAAGTGACAACCTAAATAATCTAAAAATTAAACATCTTTAAAATATATTGAAATTTACCATATTCTTGGCTTATTCAATGATTAAAAAAGTGTCTACTTTAATGTAATTTCCTGCTATCTATTGATTAATTTTTTAATGTTAATTGAGATTCTCTCTCTCTCTTGATCTGTTAAATTAGAACCTGAAGGAAGACAAAGTCCATTATTGAACAAGGTTTCTGAAATATTCGTGCCATAATAAGTCGCATCAGCAAATACAGGTTGCAAATGCATTGGCTTCCAAAGAGGACGGGATTCTATGTTATCTTCCGCTAATGCTAGTCTTAGATCTTCTCTTGAAAAACCTGTAAGCTTAGGATCAGCAGTAATTGCAGCTAACCAATGATTAGAAAAATAATCAGCATTTGGTTCCACCAAAACTCTTATACCTGGAATGTTTTTAAATAACTCTACATAAAATTTTGTCATGGATCGTCTTGCCTCCACACGTTGATTCAAAACCTCCATTTGTCCACGACCAATACCAGCACAAATATTCGACATACGATAATTATATCCGATATGGGAGTGTTGATAATGAGGCGCATTATCTCTTGCTTGGGTTGAAAGAAAAACAGCTTTATTTTTATCTTCTTCAGAATGGCACACTAATGCTCCTCCTCCAGAAGTGGTGATGATTTTATTTCCATTAAAACTCAAGATTCCAAAACGTCCAAAAGAACCACAAGCTTTTCCCTTATACTTTGAACCTAAAGCTTCAGCGGCATCCTCAATCACTGGTATATCGTATTTATTAGCAATAGCCATTACCTCATCCACTTTAAATGGCATCCCATACAAATGTACAGCAACTATAGCTTTTGGCTTTTTACCTTTGGCGATTCTATCATTAATGGCTTCTTCTAAAGCTACAGGGCACAAATTCCAGGTTTCATTCTCAGAATCTATAAAAACAGGAATTGCTCCTTGATAAGCGATTGGATTGGCAGAAGCAGAAAAAGTCATAGATTGACAGATTACTTCATCCCCATATCCCACACCACATTCGATTAATGACAAATGTAATGCTGCCGTTCCAGCAGAAAGAGCTGCGACTTGAACATCTGCATCTAAGTATCCCTCAATACTTTTTTCAAATTCATTCACATTAGGTCCTAACGGGGCAACCCAGTTTTCATCAAACGCCTCATGAATATATTTTAATTCATTTCCGCCCATATGTGGGGAGGACAACCAAATTTTTTCGTTCATTTTTAAAATATTTTTTTTGCAGGGTTACCAAAATATGTTCCCTCTTTTTTAATTGACTTTAACACAACACTGCCTGCTCCAATTCTTGTATTGGAGGCAATTTTTACTCCTGGCAAGATTGTAGCACCTGTTCCTATAAAAACATTATTACCTAATTCAACTCCACCGCCTAAATCAACATTTGGCATAATACTAGCAAAATCACCAATTTTTACATCATGACCAATTTGTGATCCCAAATTAATAAAGCAACCTTTACCAATTTGTACATCACATGAAACAATTACATTAGGAAATAAAATCACTCCTTCTCCAATTGTTGTTCTTAAACCAATAATTACAGATTCATGTAAAAACGTTGATATGGATACACTTGACAAAGATTTAAGACGCTCAAAAATAATCCCTTTAAAATTACTGTCCATGATTCCTATTAATACGGAACCAGTAATTTGGGAATCATTGAGATTACCTAATATTTTTTTTGAAATAGTATAGTTATCCAGTGCTGATATGTTGTCATCCCAAAATCCAGTTATCTTATAGTTGGTTTTACTATCCTTTTCTATCCAAGAATCTATTTCGCGCGCCAAACCACCTGCACCTATGATTGTTGCTTCAACCTTATTGTATTGAATATCCTCCATCAATTTTAAAATTTTGACCAGTAACCCATTTAGATTTGTCAGAAAGCAAATACATTAATATTCCTACAACATCAGATACTTCACCTATTCCAATTGGATGCATGGATTTTATTTTTCTAACATTTTCTTCATCAAGTTGCTCAAACAATTTTTCTGTAAGTGGAGTGTTAACAATTCCAGGTAAAACAGCATTTACTCGAATTACTCGTTTTGAAAGTTCTAATGCCAATGATTTTACTACCCCTAACAAAGCTGCTTTGGAAGAACAATAACCTACTTTTCCTGCTTGCCCCAATTCGCCCATTACAGAAGACATTAAAATAAAACTTGCTCCATCTAATGAATGTTTTTTCTTTGATAGAAACCTTAATAGCTCAATCGCTGAAAAAACATTGATTTGGAAAATTGACCGCACTTTTTCTGGAGTATACAGTGAAATTGGAAGAGTTTCCTCAATTCCAGCACAATGTATAAAACCCGAAAATTTAATGTCGTTAAACTCCTCTTTGAATAATCCTTCTACTTTATCAATCTGAAAGAGGTCAAAATTTATGAATGTAAAATTGACATTATTATTTATGAGATGCTGTATTTTCGTTCTATCTCTACCAATTCCAAACAATTGAATATTTGAATCCAACAGTAATTCTTCGGCGATAGCTTTACCAATCCCAGATGTTACACCTGTTATAAGTATTGATTTCTTCACAATTTTTCTTTTTAAGAGAACTTCTCTACGCCAATCTTGTTGATCAATGACTGTACAGTCGTAATTTCTTCAATGTCTTTTGCTGATAATGTCATATCAAATTCGTTTGAAACGGCTCCAATAAGCATCATTGCAACCATCGAATCCCATTCTTCTAGCTCTTTAAGATTTGTCGTTACTGTAAGTGGTGATTCCAATTCAAGTTCTTCAACTAATAATTTTAAAAATTTTTCAATTTCCATGATATGTATATGTTAAATGTTTTTATTTATTGTAATTAATCCTCCTGCCCAAGATAGTCCAACTCCAAACCCAACTATCACAACCTTCTTGTCACTATTATCGGTGAAACTTCCAGATAATCTTTTCAACGCTATTGGAATAGTATTTGAGACAGTATTTCCCGAGTCCTCTAAATTAATATAGAATTTTTCCTTATCAACCTTTATCCTTTTTCTTAGAAATTCTAACATAAAAGAATTCGCTTGATGGAAAACATAAAAATCTGGATCTTCCTTAAGTATATTATTTTTCTTTAAAACCTCATCTGTAAAATTAGGAATGTTTTCGGCAGTAAAATTAAATATTTCTGGCCCATTCATATATAAATGGTTATCCGTATAAATATTATCCGAGCCATAGGTTAACTGAGGTGAACAACTGTTGAATTTATTTTTTCCGGCCCCATTTTTAATAATAAGTTTCTCAGCACCACCTCCATCGGTACCAAACATAAAGCTTCCGATTTTTTCCGTGTCTGAATTAGAAATTAAGGTAGCTGTAGCTCCATCCCCAAAAATAGCCAAATTGGATTTATCTTCTGGATGAATATATTTTGAATAAGTTTCAGATGTCACAAGTAAGACATTACTACACTGTCCGCTTTCTATAAGAGCTTTTGCTAAACTTACCCCGTAAACATAACCAGAACAACCCAAGTTATAGTCAAAAGAACCTATATTCTTGTTAAGACCTAATTTGTCTTGAAGGATACAAGCTGTAGTTGGTAAAAAATATTCAGGACTTTGCGTACAATATATTAAATAATCAATATCTTCTTTATTGTATTTGTTCAGAAGTTTTTGACATGCATCGAAAGCTAAATCCAAAGCAGTCTGCCCCTCATCCACCCAATATCTATTTTTTATTCCTACTTTATCTTCAAATTTGGCAAAATCATATTCTGGAAATTTCTTCGCTAAATCTTCATTATTTACCTTATTTGCGGGTAAAACATATTCTATCCCTTTTATTTCTGCTCCCATAATTTTAATTATTTCCGTTAAAAGCTTCCATAGTTGCTTGCCCCTCTTGAGAAATTCCCTCACGGACAAAAACTTTTTTTATCGTTAAAAAAAATATCTTAATATCTAACCAAAATGAAATATGATCCACATACCAAACATCCAATTCAAACTTCCGTTTCCAAGAAATAGCATTTCGACCATTTACTTGAGCCCAACCTGTTATCCCAGGTCTAACTTCATGCCTACGTTTTTGAATAGTATTATAAAGAACTAAATATTGAGGTAATAATGGTCGTGGACCAATTATCGCCATATCTCCCTTTAAAACATTAATTAATTGAGGAATCTCATCTAATGATGTTTTTCGAACAAAAGAGCCAATTGCTGTAAGTCTATCTGAATCTGGTAATAATTTCCCCTCAGAATCCTTTTTATCATTCATCGTTTTAAACTTAATAATCTTAAAGATACGCTCATTTAAACCTGGACGATTCTGAAAGAAAAAAGGTTTTCCTTGATTAGCAAAATACAATCCAATTGTCACAATAATAAATATTGGAGATAAAGCAACAAAGGCTACAAATGCAATTAGAAAATCAATTAACTGTTTTAAATATAATTTGTACATATTTATTTCATTCTGTTCATAATAATAGCATAGGAATTATCCACTGTATAATTATTTAACAACAAATTCCGTCCATTATCACCCATTTTTTTTAAGTCAAGCGATTGAATTTTTTCCAATTTTTCAATCATATCATCTAAATTTCCAGATTTTACTGATAATCCACTACCACTCTCTTCAAGAACCTTACCAATATCGGTATTTACATCTGTTGCAGATAATACTGGAAGACCCATTTCCAAATAGGATAATAAACGTGATGGAAAATTGGGAATTAGAAACTTAGCGTCCAAAAATATCAAACCTACATCGCAGGCAGCTAATAACCTATCATAATCATTCTTAGGTAGTCGTTGCATTAATTTCGCATTGTTTGGTCTTACAGTATTAAACCAATTATTAATACGAGGATACTCCGTCCCATCACCAATGATTAAAAAATAAATTTCTTCAACTTTATATGATTCAATCGTCTGTAAAAGAAAATCTAATCCCTGAGGTTTCCCTAAATTTCCACCATATACAAGTACTTTTTTATCCAAAGGGATTTGATATTTATTCCGAATATCTTCTTTTTCTAAATCTGTATAATCGAAAGAGATAGGAAATATTGAATTAGGATTTACTTCTATTTTTTTAGGATTAACCTCTGGATTATTCGATTTTAAAAACGCTACATTCGCTTCAGACATACAGCCTATTGTATCAGATATTTGATATAATCTTTTCTCCTTCTTTAAAAATTGACGATGAATAAAACCACCCTCTTTAATCATTTCCATATCTACTGCATTTTGAGGAAAAATATCCTTTAACAATAAATAGCTTTGAGCATTATCTCTATTTTTAATAAACTCAATAACTTTAGCAAACGTAATCGGAGGAGTTGAATATAAGATTAAATCAAATTTAACTTTGTTTAAATATTTTTTTACAGCATGTAGAAATTGGAATTCTATTGCTAAAGTTCCAATTCCCTTTTCTACAATATTTGTTTTTTGAATATTAAACGTTTTTACCTGAAGTATAGAAATACCATCTTTCTCCTTAAAATTGGTCGAAATCTTTTTCCTTCTCTCTACTGGAGTAACAACATAAACTGAATGTCCTTCATCTCGAAATTTACGTAGAAGATCCTGGTATATACCACGATCTTCAATAGAAAAAATCTCTGCTAATGTTAAGAATAAAATATTCATATCTTAAATCTCTTCAGACCAAACTGTACGTTTGATATAATCTGTATAGGAAATAATGATGCGTACTACTTTCTCCGATACATTTGGCATCGAATAATCAGCTACTGGTCTGAAATTACGTTCTTTACCGATTTTTTGTTGTAACACTTGCGTAAGACCTTGTAAGATTCTTTCTGGAGACAGACCAACCATCATAACAGATGCTTCTTCCATAGCCTCAGGTCTCTCATGTGCTTGACGGATATTAAGGGCACGGAAATTTAAAATGGAAGACTCTTCCGAAATGGTGCCTGAATCAGATAATACCGCATAGGATCTTTTCTGCAAAGAATTGTAGTCATGAAATCCTAAAGGTTTTAGGAATTGAATTTCCGGACGCATTTCAATCTGCATCTTATCAATCATATTCTTTGTACGAGGGTGTGTTGACACAATGATTGGATATCCGTATTTCTCAGCAATCGCGTTCAACGATGCCATTAAACCCTTAAAGTTTTTCTCCGAATTGATGTTTTCTTCACGGTGTGAGGAAACCACAAAAAATTTACCTTCTTCTAAATTCAATTTCTCCAAGACATTTGAAGCATCAATCTCTGGTAAATAGTGGGTTAACACTTCAAACATTGGAGACCCTGTTTTGATGATACGATCAGCAGGTAAACCTTCGCTTAATAGGTATTCCCTAGCAATATCAGAATAGGTTAAATTTATATCTGCTGTATGGTCTACAATCTTACGGTTAGTTTCCTCTGGAACACGTTGGTCAAAACATCTGTTTCCTGCTTCCATGTGGAAAATTGGAATATGACGTTTCTTTGCTGGGATGGCACATAGACAGGAATTGGTGTCACCCAATACCAAAAATGCTTCCGGCTTAAGTTCTTCCAAAAGTGGATCTATCTTGATCAAGATGTTTCCTACAGTTTCTGTAGCTGTTTTTCCTGCCGCTTCTAAAAAATAATCCGGCTTACGAAGTCCTAAATCTTCAAAGAAGATCTGGTTCAATTCGTAATCATAATTCTGTCCGGTATGGACGATAATATGTTCTACAGCTTCAGAAGCATCTAAAGCCGATAATACACGAGATAATCTAATAATTTCTGGTCGAGTACCTACGACCGTCATTACCTTTAATTTTTTCATTTTTATTTAAGTATTAAACTGTTTCAAAATACGTATCAGCATCTGCCGGATTAAATGGTTCATTAATCCAGAATATAGTGTACAGATCCTCTTCCCCAATGTTTTTGATGTTGTGGGTATACCAAATTGGCATATCCACATAAGCTGATTCAGATCCGTCTAAGTAAAAATCCAGCACTTCACCGGTGCCAATTTTACGCAATTGAATCAATGCCTTTCCTTTAATTACAGCAAAACGTTCTATTTTACGCGTATGATAATGGTTCCCCCTGGTGATTCCTGGAACGGTAGTAGAAAAAGAACACTGGCCGCCAATTCCAAGTCGAATTACTTCTACAAAAGCACCGCGAGGGTCCACATGCTGAGTAAATTTAACTGGGAAATGAGTCTTGTATTCTATATACGAGCGATAAGTGTTGAATAAATTGTGCTCAAATGAATCATGAATAACAGGAATTTCGCCTTCATCAAAATATTTAGTTTTATAATCCAACAACAAGGCTAAAACTTCTGTTACCTTTTTTGTAGCTGTAGGTGCAATTAATAAATCTGCCGTTGCCTTTTCTGCTTTTATTTCTTCAATAATCTTTTCTACTAGCTCCTGAACGTAAATTAATTTTACTTCACCATCATTAACTACCGTAGGAATTTCGCCATGTGTTAATTGATGACAGAAGGTAGCAACAAAAGAATTGTAAAACGGTTTCCCGAAAGCACCAAATACATTAGGAATAATCAATCCAGAAACTTTTGCACCGTTTTCAGTAGCCCAGTTAATTAGCGCTTCACGACCCTCTTTTTTTGATTTTCCATAAAGATTATCCCGATCCTCCTGTGTAGAAGAAGAAATCAAGACATGTGGGGTAGATCCTGTACGAGTTAAGGAAGCGATTAACTTTTCTACTAGACCAACATTGGTTTCGTAAATTACTTGCTCGCTTTCATGACGATTCATGGCAGCTAAATGTACAATCACATCGCATTCAGCAATAAATTCATCTAATTTGGATGCATCTTCAAAGAATTCCTTTTGAAATTCTACAACAGAAAAGTTTTCAGGAGTTAATTTTAAAGTGTTATATAAATGTTTTCCTACAAAACCATTTTGACCGGTTATTCCAATTTTTGTCATTACTGTATTTTATTAATAAAATAATCTAATGGGTAAGTATAATCGTCATTCTTCGCATCCTCGATTGGGTAATCCGAAAAAACCAGCAATTCGCTGTCAGCCTCTAAGGCTTGAAAAGCCGTGGCATACCCTGCCGATAAATGTAAAATCTTATTTTCCTTTGAATCTATTATTTCTTTTCGGACAGGTAGATCTTTTGATGCTTCATCCCAATTGTCTATAGCTACAATGTCCAGTACGAATGAACCTGAAATAACATAAAACCATCTTTGCTCAATACGATGCGCTCTCCAACCTCTAATAAGCTCGTTATCTGCATTTTTAATGATATAGAATCGTTTCACCAAGGTCATATCCAAATCATTTACAAACCTGATTTGACCTCTTTCGTCCTTGGCTATCCCGCCCTGAATTTCTTCAATCATAATATTAATAAGGATATTGCATTACATCTTCACCAAATACTTCTTTGCGAATTAATGGCAATTTTGAAATAAGGTTTTTCAAGCCTTCCACTCCTTGTTGTTCTGTATTATGTGAATGGTAATCTTCAATCTTTGAAATATCCTGCTCACCTTCGGAGAAATATTTCGCGTAATTTAAGTCCCTATTATCTGCTGGAATACGATAGAAGTCACCCATATCCTCCGCTTTGATCATCTCCTCACGTGTACAAAGTGTTTCGTATAATTTTTCACCGTGTCTTGTACCAATTACCTTCACAGGAACTTCCTTACCTGTTAATTCGATTAATGCTTTTGCTAGGTCGCCAATGGATCCTGCAGGTGCCTTATTAACAAAAAGATCTCCAGGATTACCGTGCTCAAAGGCAAATAAAACCAAATCCACCGCATCTTCTAAAGACATGAAAAAGCGTGACATTTTAGGATCTGTCACCGTAATAGGTTCGTTTTTCTGGATTTGATTTAAAAACAATGGGATAACCGAACCCCTGGATGCCATTACATTTCCATAACGAGTAAGACATACTACCGTATCGGTTAGATTACGAGCTTCTGCCACCGCCACTTTCTCCATCATCGCTTTGGAGATTCCCATGGCATTAATAGGATAAGCAGCTTTATCTGTAGAGAGACAGATTACTTTTTTTACACCATTCGATGCTGCTGCACGAATTACATTCTGGGTTCCTTCCACATTGGTTTTTACCGCTTGCATAGGAAAAAACTCACAAGATGGAACCTGTTTTAGAGCTGCCGCATGAAAGATATAATCTACTCCACGTGTAGCAGGTTCTACGGATGCAAAATCCCTTACATCACCTATATAGTATTTGATTTTATCATTTTTATATAGATTTCGCATATCATCCTGTTTCTTTTCATCTCGAGAAAATATGCGAATTTCGCGAAAATGATCTGTCTGTAAAAAACGATTTAACACCGCGGTACCAAAAGATCCAGTACCACCTGTGATTAACAAAACTTTATTCTTAATTTCCATGTAATCCGATTTAAAATAATTTTTCCTTTTCTTCTTTTGTAGGGTAATTGATTAATACTGCTTTGTAAACCCCTTTGAAAACAAAGAGACTGCCTGCAGCAACACCTATAATCTTATGTTTGTCTATAACTTTTTTGATGTCTTCCAAGGAGCCAGCTCCTCCCAAAACGGTCATTGGTAAAGAGGTTTGTTCGCGTGCTTTGTCAATCAATCCAAAATCATAACCTTTCATTACACCGTCTTGATCAATTGAATTAATAACAATCTCTCCGGCGCCTAGCTTTTGCGCTTCCTGAATGAATTGAAATGGATTGATACCTGTACCTTTTTTACCATTGTGGGTATATACTTCGTAGCCACCAAACATTTTCTTTTTCACATCAAGTACCACAATCACAGATTGTGCTCCAACTCTGTCTGCAATAGCGGTAATAAGTTGAGGGTTTTGCAAAACTGCCGATGATAGTGCAATCTTTTCAATACCTAATCCGAAAATTCGTTGTGCTTGTTCAACGGTTTTAACACCACCTCCATAACATAAAGGCATTCTAGATTGATTGGCAATACGCTCGATCAAATTGTAATTCGGCTCATTACCTTTAACAGTAGCATCAATATCAAAAATAGCCAGCTCGTCTACGGATTTCTCATTAAAAATCTTAACCGCATTGATGGGGTCTCCAACATACTTGGGATTCTTAAAATTCACCGTTTTCACTAATCCATTATCCTGAATTAGTAGGCTAGGGATAATTCTTGGTTTTAGCATAAGTTCTTAGAGTTTAGCAAAATTATGTAACAAAATCTCCCCATATTGATGGCTTTTCTCCGGATGGAACTGAATACCATATTTATTTTCATGATGTGCAGCAGAGGCAAAGTTAATTCCATAATCTGTAACGGCCATGATATCCTCCTGATTGTTGCATTCGAAATAGTAAGTATGTAAGAAGTAAAAGATAGCTTCTTTTTCTAGCCCATTGAATAAACTAATATCCTTAATAGGTTTCACATCGTTCCATCCCATGTGAGGCAAACGAGTAACCTGTTTAATGGTCGACTCATCAAACTTACGTACCGAAGCATCGATCCATTTTAAACCGTCTAATTTTCCTTCATCACTATGATTTGCCATCATTTGCATGCCCACACAGATACCAATTACAGGAATCTTATCCTCCAAAACCATTTTATCCAAGGTATCACGCATACCTGAATTATTGAGCTGTGTCATGGCATGATCGAAATGTCCCACTCCTGGAAGGATCAATTTCTTAGCACCATCCAAATCTTCCTTGGTTCGTGCTATTTTAACAGGTACATCTACTCTTTTGTACACATTGACAAAAGCATTGATATTCCCTACTCCGTAATCAATTAATGTTATCATCTATCTAAACAAGCGTTTCTCCAAACCTAGTTTTCTCATTGTCTGAGCACCAATCCCAATTAGCGATCTTTTATTTTTATAATCATGGAAGGTTTTATTTTCTCCCTGAAAGATCAATTCAAGTTCCTCTACTGTAAAGTCTAGTTTTTCAGCCACGTATTCGAATTCCTTTCTTAAAAATTCCTGGGAAAGTTCAGGTCTCGATACTCTGTCCAAAGCCTCTTCTCTGGTCATCTGACCAGTTAAAATCAAAGATGAAAAGTGCGCTCTACGTTTTTCAAAACCAAATTTTCGCGGTAACCAATAATCTTCAAAGAATCTCGTAAAGCGCGATTCATGATGCTTATGTTGAAACGGTTCCCATCCAAATCTGCTTGATAACAATTCCTCAACCTCGGTCTTAATGTAGGGTATTAAATTTAATGGCTTGAAAACTTCCATTCCAAGGAAGTACTTATAGTATATTTTATATTGTAAAATATCGACTATAGGGAATGATTTCAAGGGTTTCTCTCCAAATTTATTGTGAATATCTAGAATTAATTTTTTATCAATACCTGGATATGCTCCCCACTCTTCAGGCTCACGACAACATTCAGTAGAAAAATTACCTCCTGTTAATACATATTTAATCTTATGCTTTTTTGCAAACTTATAAAGTCCAGAAAAGAAAGCGATATCTTGCGGCATATCCTGATCCGGAATTTGAGACTTAAAAAATGCACGCTGCAGATCCTTCATTTCTTCCCAATTGATTACTTCGGTGTAGAGGTCAAGGTTTAACCCATTTACAAGTTTTTCAATATTCCCTACTGCTTTATCGGTATTCCAGCCAGCATCAACATGAAATAATAAAGGACGTAGACCCATAATTTCTTTAGCCACATAAGCCACATAGGAACTATCAAGTCCACCACTTAAACCTATAATACAATCAAAGTCTCGATTCTTTCCATCTGCTTTTATTTTTTCAGCAGTCTGCATTAAGAGCTTATGCCCCTCTTCACCTGTATTCCAACTTGGCAATATTCCATTGACAAAATTGACATAATAATCACTCTCTCCCTTTTCATTAAATACAATATTTGGATCTGTCGTATCCATAATTGTCTTTGTACATATTTGGTATGGTCTCTTACTTTCCATAAAATTATTTTATTTAGTATCTTAAATTACGTGTGAACTTTATTATAGTTATATTAAAAAAGTTTATATTCCAATGGATTTAATTGATTCTTTTGCAATGTTTGAATAAGAAAACTCTTCTCTTCCAATTGTGGTTGCCTTATGAAGCATCTCGTTATATACCTTTTTATCATCTTTTAAAATATCATCGAGTGTTAAAGTTATTTCTTCGACAGAATCTTTGTATAAAAACCGTGAATTGCCACCTACATCTACATGATCGATTCCCTTCCAATATTTAAAAACTGCAGGTGTACCTGTTCCAATAGCTTGTTCCCATAAAACTGAATGCGTTCCAGGAAAAATAATTAAATCAGCCATTATAAAATAATCCATAATTTGATTAGATGATAGCCAACCTACAAACTTGATTTTTGGAAAATCTAATAACCTTTCCATTTCTACCTTCACTTCTGGATCAATATTTCCAAAAACTACCAGGGTAGCATCCGGATATTTAGATGAAATATTCCGAAATGCTTCCAATACTAAATGGATATTTTTTAAGTAATCAATTTTTCCACCTGTAAGTATGACAAACTCGTTTTCAATGGAAAGTTCTTTTCTTAATGATTCACCAACATTTAATTGTTTTCTCTCTTTAAAGTAGTCGTCATCTATCCCCATCCTTAATAATTCGACTTTATTGTCAGGAAGATGATAGGCATCCTTTAAGAAATCACATCTCAAAGGTGTAACGCCATAAAACATTTCCACATCATTTACCATCCATTTTCCAATCTTCCTCCAGATAATATGATGAAAAATATGTTTTGAAACCCAACTACTAGCGCTGTTTATATAATCTGTGTGGCAATCAACAAAAACTTTTATGTTATTTTCTTTGGCATATTTCATTACTGGAATAATATCCATAAAAGAATAATCATGAATAAATAAAACATCAGGTTTCTCAGCTTTAAGTGTTGGCATCAAATTTTCATAGATTCTAATAAAAGAATTAAGCCTACCTAAAGCGCCTCCTTTATAATTTAACCGCACAACTTTATACCCATCATTCGCATAGTATGTTTTAGCACCGTCAAGTAAACATGGCTTCCCATGGTTATCAAAAGAAACTAATGATGCAATTATAGAAACATCTAATCCCATCTTTTGGTGATACTTGGGCAACATATTTTCCTGATAAGAATAATTATCGATATAAAAATTTGATAAACACAGATGAACAATTTTCATAAAATTTTAATTGGAATAAATTAAATTAGCTGATTTATAGTGATCCAATACATCTTTGATTTGTTTGTCATTCAAATTTAAATCCACATTCATGGAAGCAAGTGTGATATTATTTGATGTAAAAATTGGAATAGGTTCAATATGATTTTTAGTTTTAATTACTTGAGTCCGTTTAAATTGCGCCATTAAATTCAACCATACGTCATCAGCATACATACAAATATCCATAAACACTTCTTTTTCAAAAACCTCTTCTACAAAATCCTCTTTCATTATTAGCGTTCCACCACCAGTTGTAAAAAATAAATTGTGTTCAGGTTTATCACTTTCATAAATAAATTCAAACTCTTTATATTTCACATCTTTATCAAGGTTACTTTTCATCACATGAGCTCTATTACAAGCAATCACCTTAGGAAATCGACTCCGAAGTTCCACCAATTCTGTAATTAAGTAGGAAGGATAAAAAAAATCATCATCAACCGTAATAATATAATCTGTTGGAAACTGTTTTAAAGAATAATAGTATTTTTTATGCGAACGTAAATCCTCTTCTGTCCACATTATCTCTAAACCTCTTTCTTTAAGCTTTAACAACTTTTTTGGAAGAATACTTTCTGATGTAAATTGTTTTTTTGATAGCCATAAAATAATTCTATCCGGCTGATGCTTTTGTCTTAGCATTCCTTCAATAACTATCCAAACTTTACCGATTCGTGCTGGAAAAGTCGTTAGACTTACTATTATTCTTTTATTCGTATTATCAAGAGGAATAAGTTTGCTTCCTTTAGATAATGTATAATAAATCGGTACAAATATGTTTGTTAATGATCTTAACAACATTCTAAGGATAGCATAATATTTAATCTTCTTTAAGATTGGATTTACATCCCTAATCCTGGAATAACGAGAAATCAATTTGTCTGCTATCATAATTTAATACCTATGAACCTTCTAAAAAACCAATAAACGAATAAAAAGCTAAATGAATAAAAAATGGAAACCAAGTAATTATTATTAGCAAAAGAGAAAAACAATATATTGGCAAGAGCAATGAAAATTATTTTTGAAAGCAAATCATTATTCAATTTTGAAGACATCCAAGCATAGCCCATAAACATACCAAATGCTAAAAAAACAAGAGGCAAAAGTAAAAATGAGAAATCCGAAGCTAACCAGGTATAAATGGAATGCCAGTTAATTCTTGGATCTACCCCAAAGCCCGATAAACGCTCTACATAAGTTCTATCTGCAACATCAATTCCAATAATTTCAGCAATACTTATAGACTCTGGATTATTGCCAAAAAAATATGAAAATTCAAAATCAAGATTAAAAGCCAAGCAAGTGTGATAATAGCCTTGGCAAAGATACGAAATCCCATATAAGTATGTGGGAATAATAGCATCTGGAATTATTCGCAAAATTTCGCTCTGCTCATTCACAACTGAACGACCCAATCGAAATTCTGAATAATCAATCTCATTAGTTCCAGAGCGTTGAACTAAATTATAAGTGAAAATACTTAAACTGAATATTGCCACCCCAGCAATAATAATGGTTTGTTTCAACTTTTGGCCTAAGGAAACTTTTTTGAATGCTGATTGATTTACTAAAAT
This sequence comes from Sphingobacterium sp. CZ-2, assembly GCF_004526235.1. Lineage (GTDB taxonomy): Bacteria > Bacteroidota > Bacteroidia > Sphingobacteriales > Sphingobacteriaceae > Sphingobacterium > Sphingobacterium tenebrionis. The sequence continues at coordinate 3,673,634 of NZ_CP038159.1, forward strand.
GGCAAACAACATAGTCGTAAGCAAATTAATAACCCCGAAATTTGTTCCTCGACCAAACCAATAAAATAACTCTATAGCCAAAAATACAGCAAAAAGAACTTTATAAAGTTTTGTATTGGATTTCCACGTAAGAAAACCAACGATAAAAAAAATCTGATTTACAATGGATATTAATGCAAAAACCGACCAAGGTATGGTAAAGCCACGGCTAGCATCCAATGACATTTGATAACCTAATTGAGGTGAGGCGATCCCAATCATTAAAAAATTGATCATTTCTCCAATTTGATAGGGATAGAACCTCAATAAATAAGCATACTTAATTAAGAAAGTGCAGCAATAAAATACAAAAATAAATTTTTTATATTTTTCGACCGAACCATAATCTCTCTGTGGTCTCCTCAAACATTTTTCGACTCCAAATTTAAATCCAATGAATAAAGCAAACTGACAAGCTAAAAATAACGAACATAATATGAATAGGTTATCTGTTGCCCAAACAATTGGTGCCGTAACAAATAATATTAAGGTGAAAATATTAAATGCTACTATATATTTTATTGGCTGGTACTTTATTTCAGATTTTATCATATTATAATTATTAATTCAATTACTTTCTGCTTCTAATTAATGACGAAGGGTTACCACCTATAATACTGTATTCCGGAAAATTTTTAGACAAAACACATCCAGCCGCAATTATTGAACCTTTCTTAACAATTCGTCCGGGAGTGAATATTACTTGTCTACCAATCCACACATCATCTTCTATAATTGTATCGGCTTGAATGGTGCTACCTTGTTCAATCATAGGAACATCTATATTGTCAAAACTATGGTTTATTGATAATATATAGCATTCTGGTCCCATCATCACATTATCGCCAATAATAATATTTCCTGGTACTGTACAATTAATTCCTAAACCAGAATTATCCCCAATTACCAAACGTACACCAGAACCGAAATCAGCTCCTCGTTCGATATTGACATTTTTACCACATTTATAAAAAATATTTTTACAACAATAATATCTCAGCTTTCTAAAAAAAGGTCCTATGAAAGGTGTTGCAGAAGAAGGCATCCATACTAGAAACACTTTATAGATTATCAAAAAAAACAACTGCTTTAAACTAAACTCAATATTATTAATTTTCATAGTTTTTCTTGTTAAAACTTAAAAAATTCTTTAAATCCTCAGATAGCTTTTTACAAACACTATTAACATGAAATTTATCTATAATAACTTTTCTACTCTCATAATTTATATCTGCACATGTAATAGCATTTTCCATAGCTAAATATAATTCTTTTGCAGAATGATTACATTGAGAAATGCTCTCAATGCCTGAAAACAATAATCTTGAAGGACTATCTTCTCCAGTTTCCGATATTATTAAGCGATCAACCATCAAATAATTAACAATTTTACTCGATATAAATATGTCATCTGGTAAATCTGCATCTATATCAATTAATGCTGTAGCCTTTTGATAATAACTTTCCAAATCATCTGAAAATGGATATACCGACACCTTATTTTGAAGTTCCTCAGAATATCTTTCTAAGAATTGTTTTGAAATCTTTGTCCCAACAAACCAAAGCCTTGCAAAGGGATATTTTTGTATTAAGTTTTCAAATGCTTGAAATAAATAATCAAGTTTTCTGGGACCATAGATTCCTCCTGTGTATAAAAAGATATTTTCAGATTCTTTGGATGGAGGCAAAATTTTAAATGTTCCAATACTTGGTGTGTATACAGTACTACTAAAAATTTTCTTTTTATTTATCATTAAGCTCATCTGATAATTCAGCATTTTATCATTTGACGAAAACATTGCGTTCGTTTTGCTTAAATTCTTCCGAATCATTGATTTCAAGGAATAATAAAAATAATCTTTAGGCATCCACCCTTCTGGGGCAGGAATTGCGTCTACTGAATAAATTGCCAAAGGAGACAATAACTTTTTTCTCAACTCTAAACCTCCGAAAAGACCTTCATAATGGCCAAATGAAATTAACCCGAAAATTAAATCGTAATTTTCCTTTGGGTGTATAGACTTTGCAACTTTCTTTCCCCACAAATTATCAACTAAATTTCTTTTAAATAAAATCATAGATAATTTATCAAACTTGGAATTTGTTTTTTGTTTTTGAATTATTCTAAGGTCATTTGAAAACAAGGAAATAGAGGAATCCAAATGACTAGCTATCACATGAACTTCATGTAATTTGGATAGTCCGTTTACAATTCTTTGAAATACTATTCCAGGTGCACTCTGATCTAAATTGCCAGCGATAATTAATATTTTCATATATTAACCTTTTAATACATTTAAAATCTTAGATTTAATAAAATTCTTTTCAAAACTTTCCAATCCAAAACTATAAACCGATAGTATTAAAGTTAATAAGGAAATCAAGCCGACTATAATAAAGTCAAAAATTCCATAATGCAAATGACTAGAAATATAATAAGGTATGCCCCAGGATATTATTGAAACCAAGGATATTTTAATCAAAACCTTTAAAATATAATTTCGCAAAGGAAAATCAAGCATATTTTTTAATATCATCATTCGAGCAACTAAGGCAATAATGGAGAAGACTATAGCTATAATCATAGTGATTTCTGCTGAATAACCCAATTTTAAAAATATATATGCAAACGGTACATTAAACAGTAAAATACCACTTACTATAATTTGATAATTTTTCACATTACCTGTAGCCTGTACCAAAATATGTAATGGACCCGACAAGGAAGTAATCAGCAAATCAAGTATGATTAACTGTGTAAACACTACGGTATATTTTGGCACGAGATTTAGCCACCAAGTAAGAACAGTTTCGGTTTCAATTAATAATGGAATAGAAAAAATAAGTAACAGGTATAAGGAAAGTCTTGAAGAGGAAAAAACCATATCATAAGTTTCTTTGAGTTCATTCCTTGCATATCCTTTTGTAATTGCTGGAGCCAGTGCAATCTGAAAATTAGTGATTAAACTACTAACCGCTCCTTGCACTTGAAAAGCGATTCCCCTCGCTGCATTGACAACCGTTCCAAAAAAGATGTTTAAGAAAACATTGACAACCTGCATATAACCTATTCCGGCGGCAACACCAACAAGATTCCATCCAGCAAATTTCCCCATTTCATTTATTAGGCTCTTATCCCATTTTAAAGCAATATGCCTACATTCCTCAAAGGTCCGTTTACAATAAATCTGCTCCGCTAATTTTACACTGGTAGAAACAATGAAAAGCAATCCCGCATAGACGATTAATTTATCAAAAGTGATTACTGGTAATAAAAATACAACCGCTAACTTCAACACGACCTCACCTATTCCAATTAGGGCAAAAATATTCATTTTCTCATGTGCTATGATAACGGCATTATAAGGCACATAATAAACAGAAATGATAAATGAAAGTAGCGAGAAATGGTAAACCCAATTTGCTGCAACCATCCTATCTTCTGCTATATTAAGTTGTGTGTTTAAAAACCATAATCCTGTTGTTTCGGCTAAAATCAATATGATGCCTCCTATAATTAGATGTATAGTTATACTGACGTTAAAAATAGTCTTAAGCTTCGTCAAATTGCCTTGACCTATTTCGAAGGTCAAGAACCTTTGGGTAGAGGCCGTCATGGCATTATTCAAAAAGCCAAACATGATGATAACTCCAGCAACGATATTATAGATACCAAAATCATCAACCCCTAGAATATTAAGAACTACTCTTGAGGTATACAAGGTAACAAACATGGAAAGTAACATCCTTCCATATAGCACTAAGGTATTTTTCGCTACTCGTTTATTAGCCTCCATTAAAAAATGTCTTTTAAATACACCGTATTACTTCATATTCATTGATATTTATAAGCTTCTATAAACAGAAAATTATAAATATCAATAAAACTTTAATCTTGTTTACTAATCCTAAATTACAGTCTAGCGTCAACTAAAGATCTGTCCAAACAAGCTTTTAAATCAAAAATTATAGATTGATTATTTCTAACTTTAGAGAAATCCATAGATAAAAATTCATTATGTGAAACAGCAACTACAATGGCATCGTATTTTTTAGCCTCTAAATCAGAAATCAAATCCAGGTTATATTCGTGTTTAACTTCTGCACTATCTGCCCAAGGATCGTAAATATCTACATTGACACCATACTCATTTAGTTCCTTGTAAACATCGACAACTTTCGTATTACGTACATCTGGACAGTTTTCTTTAAAAGTAACCCCTAGAATCAAAGCATTTGCCCCCTGTACCGCAATTCCCTTCTTGATCATTAACTTCACCACTTTGGAAGCAATAAATTCAGAAACCGAATCATTCACTCTACGTCCTGATAAAATGACGTTTGGATGATACCCCAGTTGTGTTGCTTTATGGGCCAAATAGTAGGGATCAACTGAAATACAGTGTCCACCAACTAATCCTGGTTTGTATTTCAAAAAGTTGAACTTGGTACCTGCTGCCTCCAATACATCATTCGTGTCAATACCTACGCGATCAAAAATCAATGCTAATTCATTAACAAAGGAAATATTGACATCACGTTGAGCATTTTCAATCGCTTTGGAAGCTTCTGCAACTTTTATATTTGGAGCTTTATGAGTTCCTGCCTTGATAATTGTTTTGTACAATTGATCAACTTCTTCAGCAATTTCTGGAGTAGAGCCAGAAGTCACTTTCTTAATGGTTGTCAAAGTATTTACTTTATCCCCAGGAACAATCCTTTCTGGGGAATAACCCACAAAAAAATCTTCGTTGAATTTTAAACCAGAAAATTTTTCCAATACCGGAACACAATCTTCTTCGGTACAGCCTGGATAAACTGTCGACTCATAAATTACGATATCCCCTTTTTTAATTATTTTACCAAGCATCTCTGATGCTCTAATCAATGGGGTTAGATCAGGTGCATTATATCTATCGATAGGTGTTGGAACTGTCACAATAAATATCTGAGATTGTGCCAATTCTTCAAGATCATTGGATGCTTTATAACCCTTTTCAAAATTTGTGTCTCTGGCAGTTGATATCCCGGCGTTCAACTTGTCCAAGTCAGCTTCAAGTGTTCTATCCTTTCCAGAATTTAATTCTTCTACCCTTTCTTTATTGATATCAAACCCTAATACGGGAAAATGTTGTGAAAATTCGATAGCTAAAGGTAATCCTACGTACCCTTGTCCAATTACGGCTATTCTCTTCATATAATTATTTTGTGTTTTTCAATTATTTATTTCCCGTTTTTCAAATTTTCTTTCTCCGCTACTATCTTTCTCAATCCAGAAGAAGAAAAGCGATGGTCCCTGCTATTGAAGTAAAGCTCAATTCCCTTTTCTTCACAATATTTACGACCTGTAAAATCCCTATCCTTATATTCATCCCCAACAATCCTAACATCCAACTTAAAGGATTTCAGAATATCCTCTAGATCCTGTTCCGTAGAGTATGGAACGATCTCATCCACATAGATACAGCCCCTCAATTGGATATAACGCTCTACTACAGTCTGGCTAGGTGCATTCTTTTCAGGTCTATCCAATGTCGGATCCATCTGCAATCCACAGATCAGGTAATCACATTGACGTTTTGCTTCTGCCAACATCATGATATGTCCCGCATGCAATAGATCGAACGTACTAAATGTAATCCCCACCCTAGGACCAGGGTTATAATCCTTTAATTTCACCTTTTTTTCTTTCTTTTCCATAAGAAATTAGCATAAGTTCCTGTTATTCACCAATCGCATAATACACAAATCCCATCTCCGTCAGTTTCTTTCCATCCAATAGCTTCCTACCGTCGAAAATAAAGGCCGGTTTCTTCATGTGAGTCTTGATCTTAGCCCAATCGAGATCTCTGAATTCATCCCATTCGGTTAATATCGCCAGGCCATGCGCACCTGCTGCTGCATCATAAGGGTTAGTTTCTACCTGTAAGAGGGATTTGTTCTCTTCCAGGCTTCTTGTCGCTAAATAGTCTAAGTCTTTGTAAATCTGCACATCCTGTACCTTTGGGTCATACACCGCAATCTCTGCCTGCTCCTCCAACAAATGGTCCGCTACGTAGATCGCTGCCGATTCCCGCGTATCATTCGTATCCTTCTTGAATGCCCATCCCAAGAAAGCAATTTTCTTGCCATTTACCGTATTGTACATCGTTTGGATGATCTTTTCCGCAAACCGCGTCTTCTGGTGGTCATTGATCTTGATGACCTGATCCCAATAATCCGCCACTGCATGCAGATTATAAGAACGGGCAATATATACTAAATTTAATAGGTCTTTTTGAAAACAGGAGCCCCCAAAGCCCACAGAGGCCTTTAAAAATTTGGATCCTATCCTGGAATCCTGTCCGATGGCATTCGCCACCTCATCCACATTGGCCCCAGTTGCCTCGCAAAGCTCCGAGATCGAGTTGATCGAGGATACACGTTGTGCCAAAAACGCATTGGCCACCAATTTGGACAGTTCCGATGACCAAAGATTGGTCGTGATGATCCTTTCCGATGGTACCCAGGCTTCATAGATCTTCTTCAAGGCCTGGATAGCCTCTGGATTTTCTCCACCGATCAGGATGCGGTCGGGATGGTGCAGATCCCGGATCGCCGTACCTTCGGCAAGGAATTCCGGATTGGATAAGACCTGGAATTGCACGCCCTTTCCGGTATGGTCCAGGATATTCTTGATAGTTGCAGCCGTACGGACCGGAATGGTAGATTTCTCCACGATTATCTTCGAGCTGGTAGAAACATCCGCAATCTGACGTGCACAAAGTTCGATGAACTTCAGATCTGCCGCCTGTCCTTTGCCTTTACCGTAAGTTTTGGTTGGTGTATTCACTGAAATAAAGATCATATCGGCTTCCTGGATCGCCTTTTCCACCTCCGTAGAGAAGAAAAGGTTTCTTCCTCGCGCTTCAGCAACTACCGCGTCCAATCCCGGTTCGTAGACCGGCAATTGACTCAGGTCATCCTGGTTCCAATCGGCAATACGCTGTGAATTCAGATCCACAACCGTCACCTGGATATCGGGGTTCTTCTGGGCGATCACAGACATGGTCGGTCCCCCAACGTAGCCTGCGCCAATACATGTAATTTTCTTTATTTCCATTGAATATAAATTCCGTGTTTCTGTTGGAGTGTAAAAAATTTTCCTAATCTTCACCCTGGTACAAAATGATCTGCTGAAGAACTTCCTCAGGCCGCTCGAAATAGAGCTTGATCTCCTTATCCAGAAGTTTCTCCAGTTTGGCACTCAACTGCAATAAGTATGCCTTGTCCAGCTCATCGCCCAATACCATCAGCTCGATCGTTCCAGAATCCACCCCCTTGGCGTAATCGCCCAATAGGGATACCGTTTCCACATCACCCGCGCGTTCCAGAACATAATCCACGGCCTGATCAATACCCAGATAGGTACGGACTAGATTCTGTAAGGATTGGAATAAGGGATGTTGGGTGTTGGCCTGGTAGTAGATTCGGTTGTTTTCAGAGGTCCTCGACAAATATCCGGCATCAGAAAGCTGGTTCAGCTCCTTCCGGATGGCATTGGTAGACTCATTGAACTCTTCTGCTATCCCACGAAGGTATCCCTTGTTAGTGGAACTCACAAAAAACTTAATCAGCAACTTAAGCCTGGTCTTGGACGTGATGATCGTATCAAGCATGTTAGTATTGTGAGCAACAAAAGTACTCATTGATTTTTTATAAACCAAATTTTGATGAGTAAACAAGAAAACTTAACATTTTATTAATGTTGGTGATTATATCTGGCCCCATCTGACTTCCATGAGCCTCGGGTTGTAAACGGAAGTAAGTGAGGGGAAGTGCTAAAAGTTCCTTACATTTTAATTCATCGTACTTATTTGACACTTGCTGATGGAAGGCAAATAGTCATGGTCGAACATTCAATCCATAGCGAGGAGGTACCAGGGGAAAACCTCCTCGATATGTCAGATAGAACCCCGAAATTCAGAAAAAAATCAAATTGCCAATGACGATGCCCTTCGATTAAAAGTCTCCTGTTCAATCTCCTTTCCCAAAGGTTCCATCTTAAAATACGATGTCACCATAAAAGCTCTTTTCATATTCTTCAAATCTTTGATATATCCCTTCACAATCAATCCCTCCTTCTTCGGCTTGTAATTCTTCAGATAATCATTATATATGGAAAAGCCAACTGATCTCATCGCTGATTCCCCTTTATGCGATGGGGAGATAAAAAAATTCAATTTCTCAAAGTTATTGATCAGAAAATTCCGGTTGGCAGTTCTTAGCTCCGTGATGACCACTTCCTTAAGCTGATCATCCAAAATATTCAATTGGAAGAGTACACAACCATACTGCTTCACATAATCCACATTATTACGGTCCAACAGAACCCGGACCTGCATCTCTGCATGTTCTTGAAAATTGGAAACCTTCCGTTTGCGGATGAAATAAAAACTCGCTATAGCTATAATAACGACCAGCGTGAATAACAAATAATGCATAATTAGATTGATTAGTTCAAAAAAATATTTCGGCAACAAAGTTAGCACGACATCTACCTATATTCAAAACAAGCGGGGGTGGACAAAAGGTGGACAAAAACCCTTTTCATTGAAAAACAACCGATTAACTTAAGAACAGTCCTTAAAAACTATACGAAACCACCCACTACCTAGGCACTACCCATTCCGAAAAAAGCAAACCTTCTATCGATAATGAAAAATTATCTATCTCATACTCGTTGTTTGCACACTTTTTTTGTCGAAATTTAGGGGCAATGCATACCACATTAACCAAATTAGTTTTAACTTATCTTGCCACACTAGGTAGTATAGTGCACCTATCAGCCCAAAAAATCACCAACATCAAAACGCAAAAAGACCAAATAAAACAATTGGAGCTTGCCCTGAAGATGAAGGTCGATTTTCAGAAGGATACAATTGGCTTGATCAAGAATCTGCATCCTTTATTGGAACTGGCAAATCAGGAACGGAGCATCCCACTAAAATGGGCCTATTACTTATTGATGGCGGATGGCTTTTCCATTGCCTTTGATCAGGTAAATCCGCGAAGCAATGCCTATTATAAATTAGCATCGGAATTGGTAGGACGAGAAAATCTCCCCGAGCTAAGGATGATCGGCAACATCAGACAGGGATATTATTTGTATACTTATCGTGAAGTGAAGGATGCTTTTCCATATTTCCTTCTGGCTGCCGAACTAGAGAAGGATATAAATGCAGAGAAAATCCCACTACTTCCCGAGCATTACAGCTACATCGCTAATTTCTATTCCTACATTGGCGATCAGGAAAAAGCCATCACCTATCTCAAAACTGCACTACCATACACCAAAGAACATAGCCGCCAGAAGATCGACATGACCAATGCCATAGGTGTTTATTATAAAAAAGCAGCCTTATTCGACAAGGCATATCCTTTTTATAAGCAGGCTTTGGAGATTGCCGCTGAGGCCAAGGATTCGGTATGGATGGGTATTATTGCAGGGAATCTAGCTGACTATGAATGGGAAAAAGGGAATGAAGAACAGGCTATTGCCTTGGTAAAACAGAATATCGAACTCTCCTTGAAATATAAGGAGGTATTGGATGCCATGCGCGCCAACCTGGAGGTTGCTCGAATGTATGCCCATCAGAAAAAATGGGATCTTGCTGAAAAGCATATCGCAAAAAGCACGGCATTAATGGCTGATAAACCCTATTTTTTAGTTTTCAAACGGGATGCTGCAAAAATATTGGCGGAAATTGCTGCTGGGAAAGGTCAAAAAGACCTGGAACTTACGAATTTGAAAGAATACCTGGTGCTGAAGGACTCTTTGGAGGCCAGAAACAATAATGAGGCTATGCAGAAGATCTATTGGCAATGGGAAATCGAACGTTATGAACAGGCAAATAAACAGGCTGAATCCAAAAGGAGACAGATCAATCAGACCTATCAGTATGTCGGGGCTTTATTGATCCTTGGATTCATCATTATAGTGCTACTGATCAACCGGTCTAAGACCAGGATAAAGATCCGGAGCACAGAACTGGAAAAAGAGCAGCTCGCCCTTAAATTTGAGAAACAGTTGCTAGATCAGGAGCTTTCGGTACTCAAAAATTCCCTACAGGAATTTACGGATACCGTCAGGCATAACGACCATACCATACAGCAGTTAAGGAAAGAGATCCAGGAGAAGGAAACTCATGATCCAAAACTCGCTATTGAGATTTCCGAAAACCTTAGCAGAATGTTGGAATCCCACATCATGACCGATGAACGTTGGCTGAAATTCAAGCATGTTTTCGATAAGGTATATCCGGAGTTCCTGGAAACCCAAAAGCTTGAAAATCCAAAGCTTTCTGAAAGCGACCTTAGACTGATCGCTTTAATGAAACTGGACCTAAACAATAGAAGCATGAGTGATCTTTTGGGTGTTTCTATTGAAGGGGTCAAGAAAGCAAAACAAAGATTAAAGAAAAAAGTGGACAAGTAATGGTTAGTGACGAAGAGGTACGAAGGAGAAATCATTACACTAATCCAAAGGCAGCCCCGTTCCTAGCAATGAAGAGAACAATAAATCAAAACTCCACGATCTTCTTCAGGTAATCATAATAAACACCTTTCATCCCATCGATCTGCGATTTTAACTTCTCCTTATCGATATAACCCTTGCTCAGGGCAATCTCTTCCAAGCAGGCCACTTTCAACGATGTCCGCTTTTCAATGGTCTTAATAAACTCCGTTGCCTCGGACAAAGACTCATGGGTACCTGTATCCAGCCAGGCAAATCCCCTTCCTAGCAACTGCAGGTGCAACTTTTCCTGTTCCAGATAGGTCTGGTTCACGGTAGTGATCTCCAGTTCGCCCCTAGCCGAAGGTTTCACCCCCTTAGCTATTTCCAACACCGAATTCGGATAGAAATACAATCCAACCACCGCATAATTAGACTTCGGATGTTGAGGCTTCTCCTCAATATCCGTTACCCGACCATCCGCATTGAATGCGGCAACGCCATAACGCTCCGGATCCTCAACATAATACCCAAAAACGACCGCATCATTTCCTTCTTCCACTTTAGTCCTTGCTTCCATCAACTGGGTCTGTAGGCCAGCTCCATAAAAGATATTATCCCCCAAGATCAAGCAGACCGAATCATCCCCAATGAAATCAGCACCTATGATAAAGGCCTGGGCCAGTCCCTCCGGTTTGGGCTGCTCTGCATAGGAAATCTCCAAACCCAACTGTTCCCCATTTCCGAACAAGCGTTGGAAGTTGGGCAGATCCTGGGGCGTAGAGATGACCAGGATCTCCCGGATCCCCGCCAACATAAGTACCGATAAAGGATAATAAATCATCGGTTTATCATAAACCGGCAACAATTGTTTGGAAACCACCTGGGTAAGCGGATGCAAACGCGTGCCCGATCCCCCTGCTAATATAATCCCCTTCATATATCTAAATCTTAAATCTATTGCCTAAAATCCATAATCAAACATCTAATGTCAGATTTATCATCTGCCGCCCAACATCTCCTTTAAACTATCTTCCCAATGAGGGATCTCCAGCTGAAAGGTACTTTTGATCTTCTGCTTATTCAACAGAGAGTATTTTGGTCTTTTGGCTACGGTTGGAAAAAACTTGGAATCTACCGGATTCACAACACAAGCGGACGCAGACAGTTCCCTGATCTTGATCGCAAAATCAAACCAGGTCGCTTCACCTTCATTAGAATAATGATAGATACCTGCCTGCCACTTTTCCGATCTTATAATGTGCTGTATGGCCTTCGCCAGATCCTTAGCGCTGGTCGGCGAACCTAGCTGGTCATTTACCACATTGATCGATTCCCTAATAGCCATAAGGTTCAACATGGTCTTCACAAAATTCTTCCCAAAAATGGAATACAGCCAAGAGGTACGGATAATGATACTATCGGGAAGAATATCCTGTATACCCTTCTCACCTTTCAGTTTGCTAAGTCCGTATGCGTTAATAGGGGCGGTAACCTGATCTTCGGTAAGGGGATGCGGAACATCCCCAGGAAAAACATAATCGGTGGAAATATAGATCAGTTTGGCCGAACAATCCCTGGCTACTTTGGCAATTTCCCTACTCGCTCGGTTATTGACCTTATCGGCAAGATCGGATTCGGATTCTGCCAGATCAACCGCCGTATACGCCCCTGAATGGATGATCACATCAGGATCGTATCCGGCTAATCGGGCATAGATATTTTCCACATCATCCAAAGGTAGATCATCCCTATCCAGAAATATCAGATGATAAGCATCATCGGAAGGCCAGATACTTCTAATCTCGGATCCCAATTGCCCTGAAGCGCCTGTTACTGCTATCTTTTTCTTCATCTTTCTGATTATGTTTTAATAAAGCCTTTGCCGCACTATGCTCGAATCAAAGAATCTTTTATTGATTTTATCAATATCTAAATGTTACCTACTGCCTCTACAAAGCTGGGTAAGATCATATCCTTTTCCGATAGTTTAAACAGCTCGGAAGGCAATTGCCAGTCGATATCCAATTGATCATCATTGTATTTCACTCCCCATTCTGCATCCTTATTGTAATAATTATCACATTTATAAAAAAACTCCGCTGTATCTGTCAGGACAATGAACCCATGTAAAAATCCACGTGGAACGAACAGTTGTTTTTTATTTTCGGAGGAGAGCTCAACGGCCACATGCTGTCCAAAAGTAGGGGAGTCCCGACGGGCATCTACCGCTACATCCAAAACCGCGCCCTGTAGCACCCTGACCAATTTTGCCTGGGCAAATTCTCCCTTTTGCGCATGTAGTCCACGGAGTACCCCTTTGGATGAAAAAGATTGGTTATCCTGTACAAAATTCACTTCAGCACCTATGGCGGCTTTGAAGGATTTGGTATTGAAACTTTCGAAAAAATATCCCCGAGGATCACCAAATACCTTTGGCTCAAGGATAAAACATCCGGAAACTGTGGTTTCTGTAACTTTCATTAATTATTTTATTTTTTTATTCAGGGTTGAAAGACCATCATTATCAGGTTCATCACCAGCCTTCCTAGGGAGGGCGGAGGGCACTCCGATAATGCGGGATCGAAGCAATCTTCCCATTTCAAGTTTATCGAAAGATTGAACGTACATCCCAATGGTGGGACTGTCCTTTTCAATTTCGGTATTTTTTACCTTGATGAGTAGTGATCCTCATAATATTGCATATAGTTCCCCGAGGAAACCTGTTTCAGCCATTCTTGATTGTTCAAGAACCAGTCTATCGTCAAAGAAAGTCCCTCTTCAAATGTAACGCTGGGCACCCAGCCCAATTCATGCTTAATTTTATTCGCATCGATGGCATAGCGCAGGTCATGGCCCGGTCTATCCTTTACAAATTGGATCAGTTTCTCCGAAGTTCCCGTTTCTCTGCCTAATTTAACATCCATCTGCCTGCAGAGTTCCCGAACCAGATCTATATTCTTCCATTCATTAAACCCTCCCACGTTATAGGAAGACCCGACATCTGCTTGGTGAAATACCAGATCGATGGCGCGGGCATGATCCACAACGAACAACCAATCGCGGGTATATTTGCCATCCCCATAGATCGGCAAAGGTTTATTGTTGAGGATATTCAGGATACATAGCGGGATCAGTTTCTCCGGAAAATGGTTGGGACCATAATTGTTGGAGCAGTTAGTCATGACAATAGGCAAGCCAAAAGTATCGTGGTAGGCCCTAACAAGATGGTCGGATGAAGCTTTTGAGGCAGAATAAGGTGAATGGGGATCGTATTTGGTTTCTTCGGTGAAAAGCCCTTTTTCTCCCAGAGCGCCAAATACCTCATCGGTAGAAATATGGTGGAACCTTTTTCCTTCATAATCGCCCACCCAAATACGCTTTGCAGATTCCAATAGATTTACCGTTCCGACCACGTTGGTATAGACAAATGCCAACGGATCTGAAATGGAACGATCCACATGCGATTCGGCTGCCAGATGGATTACACCATCCGGTCGATAGGTATTGAAAACTTCATCAACTGCATCCTTATCTCTGATATCGGCCTTTTGGAACGTATAGTTATCCGCTGATTCAATATCCTGAAGGTTTTCGAGGTTTCCCGCATAGGTTAGGGAATCCATGTTGATGATCCGATAACCCGGATATTTCAGCACGAACAACCGTACCACATGCGAACCGATAAACCCTGCACCACCTGTAATGAGAATCGTTTTATCCATATTCTAATTTAACAAATTGCCTTGGTAATAAGCGATTATTTAATTGAACCGCTAAAATAATAAATTATTTAGGGCCTTTGTTGCTGAAGTTTCCGGATAATTCGGATTTGTCGTCGGAAAGCGTCTTTTCCTTAAGTATTTTTTTTAACCATTCAACAAAATCATCCAATAATAAATTTTGTCTATTTAGTTGTCCTTTTTCCAGCAAAGAGCTGGATTCACTAGTTCGAATATAGTATTTTCACTCATTGTGATTTCCGAACGGGGCTGATCTGGAAACAGAAAATGGAATCTCGAAATTTCGGAGATGAAAACAGTCGTTCACTTGGACAGTGATCCACCCAAAGCGATAAAAAGAAGTAATATATCCATAATCTCTGTTGGTACAGCAAGGATACTAGAAGAATCTATCTCGAAAAAAGCAAGATAATCTTCCTTGAATAGAATAATTAGATAAAGAAAAAAACTGCACCATTGAGAGGTATAAAGAAAAGGTAGTTCTGAATGACAAGGATGGTCCCCCAAGCAAAAGCATTAGGATCGCGACAGAAAGCCATATTGTTTAATTTACCTATTTGCTAACCTCAATCTTAAGAGCAGGAGATTTTCGGCAGGTAATCCAAACTAAAATGTGATGCCCGGATCAGGATAGAAGACTGGCTGGAAGAAGATGAAACAAACCGCAGAAATGAATGAACAGATAACCAGTCCAAGTTTCCCAAAGTTATCCTGAGCAATTGGAAGATGAGATAAAAGTGGCCATAAACCCAAACAAGGGTGGAAATACTTTGTGAAAAAAAGGTTGTGGATGTACAGGTATCAAATTACAATAATGAAAAAAAAACATGCATTCACTAAAAAAGAGATGCCTTGCCTCTCTTCACTATTGTTTCCCATCAACTATCAGTTCATCAATCCCATAGCGATGATCAAGCAATATTCCTCACCTTATCCGAATAAAGGCTTATATTTCTGATCGGATTATCTTTCAGCAAATCCTGCACATCATATTTCACTACCACCTGCTTCAGAGCCTCCAGATGCCTGGCATGGTGCATATCTGTACCCACAAAATCATACATACCGGAACGGATCAAGGTCAATGCCGCGGTTTTTACATTCTCTCCATAATATTTACTGATGGAAAGCAGGTTCAGCTGCAACATACAGCCAGCATTCTTGATATCCTCAAAGATCTTAAAGTTATTATGGTAATAGTTATAACGCTCAGGATGCGCCAAGATGGGCTGATATCCCTTATCCTGGATAGATTTGATGATACTGAACAAACCTTTGGATTCCGATAGGTAGGACATCTCGATCAGCACATATTTCTCAGCTAACAAACACAGGTTATCGTTCTCTATCCAATGATCCAACTGATCATCGATCATATATTCAGCACTGAAGTCCAGTCTGAAGTCTATCCCCTGGCTCTTTAGGGCAGTCATAAGGCAAGAATGGGCTCCTGCAATACTTTCTGGTGTATTATCATGTACCCCTGCCATCACGTGCGGTGTGGAAACACTCCGGTGGATCCCCAACTCCTGTAGGCCCCTGATCAGTTCCATCGACTGATCTATAGACTGACTTCCGTCATCAATGCCTGGAAGGATATGATTGTGCATATCCCAACCAATCCATGCTAGTCTGTTATGGTGAGAACCACGCTGTGGCCCCTTCTTCTCGCTTCCTCCAAATAAATTTGACCAGAATCCCATGCTGTTGTATTACTTTTAAAAAAATAGTTTGGTCTGCTCGCTACCTGTAGCAAAAGCAGTACAGTATTAATACGCTCGTTTAAAGTATTTAACGGAGCCTGGTTACTAAACGCTACATCCTGTCTTTATACAAGTTCGGAATTATCCTTCTCCAAGGCTTCATAAACCTGTTTTACATCTTGTGCACGATTTCTATCCAGCACCAGGACCGCATCTTCTGTACTGATCATCATGCAGTTCGATAACCCAACAAATACCGTGTGCGTATTTGTCCCTACAACAATATTGCCATTCTCATCTTCTTTATGCCCCTTTTCCTTAAAATAGGCATATAGGGAATCAAAAGCCCCCATATCAGACCAGTTGAAGCGGGCAGGAACTACCTTGATGAGGTCCGATCTTTCCAATACCGCATAGTCAATGCTCTTGGAAGGGATCCTCATTGAGTGCCCTTCATCCAGCACCAAATTCTCTGCATATTCAAAAGCCACCTCGCAAGCATTGTACAACTTGGGCTCAAAGCGCATCAGTTCCTCCAGGTAAACCCCCGCCTTAAAGCAGAAGATCCCTGAGTTCCATAGGAAGTTCCCTTTTTTCAGGAATTCCTTAGCGGTATCCTCATTCGGTTTTTCACGGAAGGAAAGTACATTGTTATGCTCATGTTCGATATAGCCGTAACCCGTTTCCGGCCGGGTAGGGATTATCCCAAAAGTGGCAATAAAACCTTCCTGCGCAAAAACGATCCCTTGGTTGACGGCTTCCGCATAAGCTTGCTGGTCTTCGATCAGGTGATCCGATGGTGTCACCACCAGAATATCATCCGGATCGGCATGGAAAGCGGCAAAGGCAATGGCAGCCGCGGTATTTCGTGGAGCAGCCTCCGCGATGATATCGTGTTCCACTTTCTTCAAGAATGGTTCGGCCAGAGCCTTGTTGGAACTGGAGCCCACCAGTATGACTTTAGAAGAAACCTCGATGTTCCGATCGATGGTCAGTTCGAATAGGGTTTTGCCTTCAAAAATAGGCAGGTACTGTTTGGGTCTTGATTTACGGGATAAAGGCCAAAGTCGGGAACCGACACCGCCTGAAAGTATGACGTTGATAATTTTGCTCATATGTGTTGGTCTAGGGAATTCCCTAATCTTTTGCTAATTGATAATAATCTTTTTAAAGATAACCTTTATATAAAGAAATAGTTCATCATACCTAATAATATTACCTGGTATATGAAGAAGAGCTGCCCGGTCCGTAAATCTATCCCAACTTGTTCATTTCCATAGCGGCATCCTTTTTCAGGAATAGATGAGCCGTTGCTCTGGCATCTGAAAGAGCATCGTGGTGCTTAAGTTCTACGCCCATAAGCTCACAGCATATGCTCAGTTTCGTACGTTCAAAGCCGTAGGATCGGTAGATCTTACTGGTGCAGTCCCACATATTGGCCAATTCCAATTCCGGGTAGTGAAGGTTATAGAAAGACATGGTGTCCTTTAGTACGGAACGGTCCAATAGTTCATCATGGGCCACCATATGCTGCCCTTGGATCATTTCTTTTATGGTCGGGTAGATCTCGATAAAGGAAGGAGCATCTGCGGTATGTTTGGGCTTTATCCCGTGGACACGGGAGGTCTGCCACATGTATTTGTTATCTGGGGGACGGACCAGACTGTAAAATTCATTGCTGATCTCGCCATTTACGACATTCACTATACCTACAGCACAAACGCTATTGTATTTTGCCGTAGCTAATTCAAAATCGATCGTTGTAAAAGTTTCTAGCATGCTAAGCTTTCATAAATATGTACAGAAATCGGATATCTCTATTGCCTAATACGCAAAAGTAAACAAAAATCTAATAGCCATATTTACCATTCCATTTCTCCTTTAAGGTTTGTCGCAATTTATCCTCCGCAGGGTTCTTCCCCGGATCGTATAATTTAAGGCCACTCAGTTCATCGGGCATGAACTCCTGATCCACGAAATTTCCAGCATGGGCATGTGCATAGAGGTATTCCGTGCCGTAATTTAATTCTTTCATGAGCTTGGTCGGGGCATTCCTTAAGTGGATCGGAATGGATAGGTTTCCCGTTTTTTTTACGATTGCCTGCGCTTTGTTAATGGCTTCATAGGCCGCATTGCTTTTTGCCGAACTGGCCAAATAGGTCACAGTTTGCGAAAGGATGATCCTTGATTCCGGCCATCCGATCACATTTACGGCCTGAAAGCAGTTGTTGGCCAATAGAAGGGCATTGGGATTGGCATTCCCGATATCCTCAGATGCAAGTATAAGAAGCCTACGCGCAATGAATTTCGGATCTTCCCCACCCTCGATCATTCTGGCCAACCAATATACAGCGGCATTGGGATCGGATCCACGAATGGATTTGATGAAGGCCGAAATGATATCGTAATGTTGATCCCCGGTTTTATCGTACCGTAAGCGGTTCTGCTGGACATGTTGCGCAACAAATTGATTGGTGATGGGTTGTCCCAGATGCCCCGCTGCCTTGGTCACCAGTTCCAAAATATTCAGTAATTTCCTGGCATCGCCGCCAGAAAGCTGCAACAGGGCCTCGTATTCCTCAACTCTAAGGTTTTCCTGTTTGAGATATTCATCTTCCCGCATGGCCCGGTCCACTATCCTGACCAGTTCCTCTTTGCCGAGTTCCTTCAACACAAACACTTGGCAACGTGATAACAGGGCAGAGATCACCTCAAAAGAAGGATTTTCGGTGGTTGCTCCGATCAGGGTGACAGTTCCTCGTTCAACAGCTCCCAGTAGGGAATCCTGTTGGGATTTGGAGAAACGGTGTATCTCATCGATGAAAAGGATGGGCTGTTCCTGGTTGAAGGTCTTCATCTGTTCAGCCTTCTCGATAATTTCCCGCACGTCCCTGACCCCAGACTGAATGGCACTCAAGGAGTAGAATGGACGGTCCAATGAATGGGCTATCAAGAAGGCCAATGTAGTCTTGCCTACACCTGGTGGCCCCCAAAGTATCATGGAAGGTATATTCTGATTGATGATCGCATTCTGAAGGACGGCCCCTTGACCTAGGATGTGCTCTTGGCCAATGTATCCTGAAAGTTCTTTGGGCCGCATCCTTTCGGCCAATGGAATCGTTGACATATGCAATAATACGAATTTTTGATTATCACAGGATTTCCTTGGACGCATTTCTGGTTATCCAATTTTTAGGAAATATCCGGACACATGAACAGATCGACCTAAAAACTGGACATTTTTTCAAGTATCTATTTATTAAACAGAAGAATATTTTTCATTAAAATACATGTTTTTATTCTTTGATTAATTTTTTTCTCGTTTTTCAGCAAAAATGGTTTTGGAATAATTTCCAGGCAAAACTGCACGGGTTTTGAAATGTATTCTGAAAACAAGAAACATACTGTTGGACCTAGATATACAAATATGGACACACTGGAAGAAAAAGCAAAAATTCTTGGGCTGGAAAAAGGTTACTACCTTCTATTAATGGAGATATTGTACCCTGGTGAAGAACCTCAACAGAAAACCGTCTGATCAAGCACTATAACTATTATATCCTGGCAATGGGGTGTTCCGAATTCGGATCATCCCATTGCCTTTTTGGCGCAGAACATTAAGTGGTTTTGCTCATCGTATTTTAAGATCAAGGATTCCCGAACCTCTTAACTTCGATCCTTTTTTCACGTACCGAAAGAGTTATCCTCGGCAACTGCAATATCTCGCCTGCCCGGACATGGATGGAATTTTCGTACCCATTATGAACAATGTCCTCTGGTAGGCTCTGGAGATCCAATTGGAGACTGTACTTCCCCTCGGGCAAGCTGGTGCGGAATTCCCCCCGGGAATCGCATATGATCTCATACCTGCTGCTGCTGGAGAATGCAAGCAATCTCACATCCTTTAGTTCATAATCTACCTCCCTGCTGATCCCCGGCACATAATCGATCTCAAGGCCGCCCCTCACCTCTCCACCCAACCGAAGCGGAATGTTCAGATACATCTTCCTGTTATCAAGATTTATATTCCTTGAATCTGCCAGATAGTTTTCCCGTGAAGGAAAATAGAGTTTATAGGGACCATAGGGAAGACTGGTGAAACTCGCCCTTCCCTGCCTGTCGGTGGTCAAAAGGAAATCGCCAATGGAAAAATCATAGAATACAGCTGGCTTTTCATCAGCGTCATAGATCCCATTTCCGTTACTATCGTAAAAACATTGTACAAGGACCGTCCCTCTGCTGGTCCGGGAAGCAGCTGGATCCTTGTAGGGTAGCACCTGCCTAACACCAATGCGAAGATTGTTGTAGGCAATGGCCTGACCAAGGTTGGTTGAGTTCTTTCTCAGCTGAAGATTACCCTGGAGTTCCGTTCGTGGCAGCACACGGTACTTCACATCCAGATTGATCCCATAGCTACCCCCATAGTCCCTGGAAAGAAAGGCCATTGATCCAGCGTTCCATCTCAGGCTTCCATCAAGAAGCGTGCCCCCGATCCTGGCATTCAACGAAAAACGGTCGGGCTGTACTACCATTGAATTGCTTCCGATCAGATCCAACGACTGCATGGCGCCCCTTTGGAAGGATCCGTTCATTGCAAACCCTCGGTATGAATATCCCATATCCGCTCGCATAGCCCAACTGATCTCATCCCGGTCTTTCCGAGCTACCAGAGCATTTTCCAGTGAAAGGTTTAAATGGTGCCGAAGATCCGCCGAACGGAGATTCCCGGAGAACAGAAGCCCAACTGAGCTTGTCTTCATTATGTTTTCTGCCAGAATGGTCTGGAGTCTGGTCTGTTCGGAAAGCAACCTGGGTACCAGACCAATGTTGATTCGGGGTGAGATAGGAGCAAAGACGGAGGCAGAAATCCTGGAGGAACGTTGGTAATAGAGAAAGGAGTTCATAACAAGGTACCTTGGACTCTGGTCCATGAAGGTCTGATCAAAACTAAGGCTGGCTTTCTTCCAGTTCCTGGAAAGCCTATTTGATACCTGCAGGGTCCCCCGTCGGATTCCGGGATAGTAAGGCGAACTGTAGAACCCCTCACTCTGCAGGCGCCATTTTCCAGGATGCCAAGTAAAGTTCAATCCACCTGCAGCTGATGGTATGGAACGTTGCCAGGGTTCACCACCATCAAGCCCATGGAGACCTAGCCCCAATCTGGCACTCAAGGTGGTGCCTTGGGGGGTAGCGGGAGCTAGCAGATCTACCTGATTGTACAGCAAAAGGCTTTTAGTACTGTCCAGACTGTTCCTTTCCAATACGATCTGAGTCTGATACCTACTTTTCCCCGTAAAACGTGCCTTCCTCTCCAATTTGCCATATGCTACATACCCTAGGCCTTGGCCATAGAAATGGGCGAGGAGATCGGAGGACCTCTCCAGAAGTCCCACCGTATAGTTGATCATTTTAGAAGTGTCCAGCTGGGAAAAACTTACCCCGCTGCCATATACGGGCATCTCCAAGGTTTCCTGGATGTTTCCAAGGGATAATCCATTTCCCTTAATGGCGAGCTCTAGGTAGATATTGCTGATAATCGGTCGGGACATCCCTCCCATATGGTAGATCATGGCACTGAAGCGGGACCTTCCCCCAAGGAGTGCATAGTCCCCCTGCGCCCTAAGATGGTATGTAGGCAGTGCGCTGGTAAGGTTGTCCACCAGCAACTCCAAATAATTGGGGGTGAGCCATGCCCTTCCTCCAGTTTCCCTGGGGAACATCCTCGTATAGTCACGATGGGAGGATATGTTTGTGAAAATCAGAGAAAGATTATCGATCAAATCGCTGTTCTGGTACATTCCGCTCACACTTACGGAATATTGGTTCCTTTGAAGCATGAACCTCTCCACTAAAAATGAACGACTCAATAACGTGTCCTTTCCAGGAGGGAGCTCCAGTGTATTCTCCAAGAACTGCGATTTTCCTATCCTATCGTCGGAAGAGTACACTATTTTCACCATCTCGGTCTGTGTCCCCAGATTGCTCACCCGTACCCTGGTCTCTATGGAATCTCCAAAATTCCTGATGTACTGGAACAGTGTCTCGTTCGCCATCTTCACCACACGCCTGGGGGGAACTATAAGCCTTATGGTGTCGGATTCTATCCTCCGGCCGGAGGAGTCCCTGATTTCCAGGATGATCGATGGATCTTGGACCAGGTGCGCCCGATCCATACGGAACTTGATGGAGAGGTACCTTACCATGGATCTTCCGATCTCAAGCTCGTTCAATCCCCTTCCCAGTAGATCGGCCCCATCAGGAAGGAGCAGCCTGATTGTACCCTTGAAGCCTGAAATATGGGAGGCACTTACCTTCAGGTCAAGCGAATTGATGCCAGGACCAATACTCAGCTCCTTGGGGACGATTATCCGAGGAGCTTCCATTGGGGTTTGGGCATGGCAGTACATGATGGTCCAAAAAAAGGGGATCAGCAGACTGAGCAAAAGATTGATCGTTCTTTTGGGTTCCATTACCTAGGCAGAAAAAGATATAGTATGGAAACCTGGTAGCTCCCCATAGAGAGCCCTTGGATCTGTTGGGAGGAGGGCTTTGCCCGGTAGTCCAGATGGAAGGTCCGTTCGATGTTCTTATCTGAGGAAAGACATGTGGCCAGGATGGCCTCCTGTTGGGAAATAACCGTTCTAGGGTTGGACTGGATTATTGACCCTGCCCCGGGGAGTACCTGGACAGATAATATGGAAAGGGGCATAAACGAAGAATTGCCCCCCCTCAGTTCACTATCGATCGACTTGACCCGTATCTCGAAATCGGTAGCGGAATTTACCTTTAGGGCTTCATGGATGGTCAGTGAAACCCCTTGGGCATAATCCTTTGAATTCCTGAACTCCAGACTGGTCGTGGAACTTTGAGGTGAGAAATAGAAACCGAAATCTGGTTTTACATCGACCATTTCACCATCGCTCAGGTTCGGGGGCATCTGCATTTCGTAGTTCATTCTCTGGCTTCCCAGAACATTACCCTGCGAGTCATACAGGTTGACCATAAGGGGTATCCTATATTTGATGTACGTATACCGCTCCGCACTGAGGAATTCTTCCAGGTATTTACCAGGGTCGATCCTCAGTAGACCGAAAAGTCGGTACTGAACAAAGTGGGATCCGTAGGAGGCCAATGGTTGGCCCGCAGATTCTATAAGCATGACCTCCGATGAGGATTGGAGTTTGATCGGGTTCCGAGATGCCCCGATCCCAGAGAGCGAAAAATTGGACTGGTTATCGTCCAGTGTCCACTGAAGGGAAATCCTTTCACTAGGGAAACTCTTTCCAGACCTGTTAGGCCCTCCTGAAATGGGAACGATGGGCTCAAGGACCCTGACCCCTATTTTCCACCTAGTTATGTTGGCACCTTGCCCTGAGATGTTGAACTGGAAGGAATTGAACCTTTCGGCAGTAGCTCTTCCAAGATAGGAACTGACTTCAAAATAATTATCAGACCAGGCCGAGAATTGAACCTGGGCCGTTAATTGGCTCAAGGCCAATAAATTTGACAAAGTCAAAAAAAAGAGGGACCGTAAAAAGCAAACCATATCACTCGTGTTTATTGAACTCGATCTCTGCAATCTTGACAAGATCCTGCTCATCGAAAAGGAACATCACAGATGCCAGATACTTCCCTGGGGAAAGATCCTTGGGTATCGAAATGAAATGCTTCCTTCTGTCTCCTGGAAGGCAATAAAGACTTACATCCTTCAACTGTACCTTCCTACCATCTCCCTGGTTGAGAAACTCAGTCCTGATCCTTCCTTCCACCCATACGTTACCGGACACCTGAAAATCGGTCTCAAGATATCCTCCTAAGCTATCAAGGTGGACCACCTTGAGATCGGTGACCTCCAGATCAATCTGCTCTCTTGCTGGGAATCTATGATAGACCTTGATCCCTGAACGGACCGCAAGTCGGATGTTCGCACCATCACGGTCCTGGCGCGCCCTAGGGTTCATCTGAGTAATGAACAGCATCGCGGTATGTACCGATGTAGCTGAATCTATAGAAGATATTGGAGGTACTTTCATCCTTAACTGGATCCGTTTGGATTCACCCGGCTTGAGGGAAAAATATCCCTCAGAAACAGAAAGCCAATCGGAACAGGAATTGGGAAGTGAACCGCTATTTGATAACTGGTTCTCGCCCAACTCCGAATAGGACCAGTCCTCGAATGAAATGGCCAGTTGGAGTTCATAGTCGGAACTGGGATTGCTGACCTCCACAAATTGGAACTGTTCCTGCCCTGCTCCCGAAACAAAATAGATTCGTGGAGGACCAGCAGTAAGGCCAGTCTGGGACCAAGCTCCCTGGATTCCTATAATCACCACAAGACAGAAAATGTGAATAGACTTCATGTTAGAATAACTTTTTTGCAAATATACAGAAAAAGCAGGGATCCATTTTATTTGGCCCTGCTTTCTCCATAAGGTATTCGATGTCTAGTTGGCAGCAATCGTATATACCACATCGACAGAATAGACGGCACGTGACTCCTTGTTATTCAGCATCTTTTTGAGCAGATCTGCATTCTTTATCGGCTTACCTATGTACTTGACATCGATCTCCTGGTCCAACACTGAAGACTCTGCACCGCTGGTGTTCCCAAAACCTCCCCAGCTCATGCTGGCTGCAGCATCCAAGGTCTGTTTATTGCCTACAGCTATCTTCAGAACCTGGCTGGCATCAACGAAATCCTCACCACTTCCCTGCCCCTTCTTAAGCTTTGCTCCATCAGATAATGTTGCGTTAACCTGATATCCTGAGCCCACAGAAGAAACCTTGAGTTGTTTCAACACATTCTTTTCCACCCCGTTGTTGTAATCCTGGGTATTCTTGTATTCCAATGTCACTTCATCATCGTAACCGCTGCTCACAGGTCCATCCTGCCCCGCACCTGAACCAATGCTGATTGTCTGGAAAGGGTTAAGCACAACATTAACCTTCACTTTTGCTGAACCGTTCGTTGTCTGTGCCTTAACCATGCTTACGCCTGCTAAGAAAATTGCGGCGATCAGGATCATTTTTTTCATTTTTTTTATCTTGTTAAATCTGTTCAAATTCTTCGTCAATGGATCCTTTCCTATACCGGTCACATTGACGATGCAAAACTAGATTTAAACCCAAGATAAAAAATATGAATTTGATCAAATAAAATATGAAATTGAACGTAAAGGAAATTTTGTAGTCGCAGAGCCACATATCATTAAGATAACTGTCACAATTCGTCAAAATGAAATTGGATGACAGCCGTACCCGCACTCAAAGCAACGGTTTGGTCTACAATTATTCTGGCAGTAATGCCGCGAAGGATTTACCTCGTCTCGATACTGTACATGATATCGTTGGTCATGGTGATTGATTGATGTCTGGAGGCGAATTCTATCAGCTCCTGTCCTTTGGGCCCGCTGTAGGTCACATCGAAGGTCGAGCCAGTGGAGGGCTGGCTTGAGGAAATGATTACGGATTCTCTAGTGCCAAGATTGACATGGCCAAGTGAGATGGCCGCATCCTTGACAAGTGGCTGAGCACTGACCATGATACCTGTGAGCGAGGCCTTAAGAGAAGGACCGTCCAGTAAGCTAATGAATTCGGAATTAGCTAGCTTGACCTTTACCTCATATGCTTCAGTACTAAAAAGGGATAAATGAGCCGCCTGTAGGCTGTGCACACCCTGCTTATAGTCTTCTATGCTGGAATATGAGAGTGTGATCTTATCCTGCTGCGGGTGTATAGTGAGGCTCTGAGCCCGGTGAAGAACGATGTTCAACCGTACGTTCTGTCCTCTTGTTACCATTGAACCCACCCCTATCAGAAAAACTAATAATAACATGGCCCTTTTCATTTCCCCTCCTTTATCTGGTTGACATAAATATAAGTGTTTTTATAGTCCTTCCACCCATCATGCCAAAATATATGGAGACTTAGTTATAATTGTTACAATCTCCATTTCTTCCGGTATTCTTTCGGAGATATACCGAACCTTTTGGTAAAGGACGCACTGAAATTGTTCTCATTACTGAATCCCAGCTCCCAAGCAATCTGCTTAATGCTCTTAGCACCAGAGGTAAGCATACGTTTTTCCAGTTCACCTAAACTCTCGTTGATCAGCTCCTTCGGAGTCCTTCCGGTCAATCTCTTGGTCACCTCGTTCAGTTTCCTAGGGCTTACCCTGAGCTGATCGGCATAATAGGAGACCTTTCTCTGCCGATGGACGAACTTCTGGACTAGTATCTTGAAATCCCCGACCAACCTAGACTCTCCCCCGGGAGAGAGAAGTTCTGCATACTCCTCTTGCTTCATGTAGATGAACCCCATGAGAAGGATCTGCCTTACCATGTTGAAGGCCAGATCCCTGTAGACCGCCCGGTCGTAATTCGACTTGGCCAACGCAAGGTGGCCCACCATAAAATGGTAGTAACACGAATACTGCTGGGTGAGCTTCAGTATGCTGTATCCTTCTAAACTTTCCTGAAGGGGCCTAAAACTGAGCAGGAAGGACAGTTCCGACTCTGTCCTGGCTGCGAACCCCTGGGAGAAATATAGCATGTGAAAGATTCGGACCTCGCCTTTTCGTGCGGACACCCTTATCCCTTTGCCAATGAACACCAGGCTCAGTGGTTCCAATTCCAGCTTCCGATGCTCCACCATCAAGCTACCACCGGATTCATTAATGAACAGCACCTTGTAATAGTTCTTCTGCCAATCCTGGGATTTGCCCAGATTGACAGGATCACCACCGTTGACCTCTTTGATTCCGAATTCCATTTTCCAAATGTATTTAATATTCTCAAAATACAGATATTTTAAACTTACCCAATAAGTCCTAGCTTTTTTTACATTTAAAACTTTCCGACATCTAACTGGTAGGTAATGTGCAGTGTGAAGGATAACCTAGAGAAAATGCCGTGACACGTAATATTATAAGTAGGTAGGGTCATCGAACCACTACCCGATTCCCGGGAAATTTTCTGGGATACTATTAAATAACCTTTGAAGAGTTTTTTGTAGATTTGGTAAAAAATGATATTGATCCATAAAATAATCAAAACATATCTATTGGTCCTTGCCACATTAGCAACAGTGACCATTTCAGAGGCCCAGACACCGGGAGAACAGAAACTTGATCCATCAGGGTTTGTTACAAAGTACGACCCTGATTTTAATGGGATAGGTCCTAAGGTATATGTTTTGCCGGCTCCGAGGACCAAGAAGGAGGAACTGGCTGACTCATATAAAGAAAAGACGAATTTTTACGATTCGATATCCAAGCAGTTGGACTTTCAGAATCTGATCGAGGGATATAAAAGCACCTCAAATAAAGGTTTTATCCTTCAGAATATCAAACCTTTACCTGCTACGGATGCGGAATGGGAGGCTTTGATCCTGAAATTACATCAAAACAATAATCAGGCGCTTTCCGTGGGAATTGCGAATGAATATGCATTGGAATTGATCCGAAAAGGAGAATTGAGCAAGGCTATTGCTGTACTTGGAACGGGCATGAATGGTACCACTCTAGATACAGATTGGTCGGTCTTGCAGTTCAATCTCGCAAATACATTTCTCCTTAATGGGAACAACAAGGAAGCCATAGCCATTCAGGAGACCTTTCTAAGGAACGCAACCATCAATAGAAACTTAAATGACCAGGCAGATATCCTGGTCGGAATAGCTATCAGCGAAGCACACGGTAAGAATTACAGGGCAGCAGAGAACACGATCATCCGAAGGGCCATTCCCTTGTACAATAAGATCAAGGATGCAAAGGGAAAAGTGAATGCCTGGACGACATTGGCAAGGATCTACCAAGTCCAGAACAAACACACCGAAGCACAGTGGTTCCTGATCCAGGCACGCGACCTTGCCTTGACTAGGGATTATGGGAATGATCTGGCGGAAATGGAATATATGCTAGGATATTCAAAATATATCCAGCAGAACTACAAAGTAGCCAAGCTTGAAATGGAAAATGCAAGATCCATGGCAAGCCTGGAGAAGAATAAAATCCTTCAATTGGCAATCTCGGACAAGCTCGGGGACATCTATCTGAAATTGGGGTATTTTAAGGAAGCTGAAACGGCACTAGAGGATTATTGGAGGTTACGCCGGGAGATCTTCCCCAAAAGTGATGTGGACCTCTAGAGAAATCCTGCCAGCTGGCCCTGTGCTGGGTATGAATCGAACCACTCTTCCCCATAAAAATCCATTCCTCCTATGCATGAATGGGGGTGAATGAACGCTCTTTTTTAGTTAAAAAGAATTAAAACCATAATGTTTTGACAATTGGCATGATTATTTTACGTTCTGACAACGCAGGGTTGTTGGAATTTTGATTAATTTTAACATATCTTGGTAACACAAAGAATTTATAAAATCTAAAGTCAGGAACATATATGTTTAAAAATCTCATTTTTTGTCTTGCGTTGATTTCAGTGGTAGCCTGTGGGGCGAAACCACGAGTTAATTTGGAACAAGAGGGCATGGAGCTGAGGCCATCAACGCAACACGAAATCATCGCTAAGGAAGTCGCTAATCTTTTGGAGAACGTCAGCTACAAGAAAGTTCCCATGAACGATTCCCTTTCGAATATTGTCTATAAAAATCTGATCGAAACGATCGACCCGGGTAGGAACTATCTATTACAGTCGGATATTGATGGTTTTGAACAATACAAAAACAGCATCTCCCAGGATTTCCGCAAGGGTGACCTTACCAGTACCTTTTACATTTTCAGTAAATATGTAGATCGTTATCTAGAGGCCATGAATTATGCCCTGGCACAGATCGATGCCGTGCACGATTTTACAGTGGACGAGAACTACACCAGTTTCCGAGAGAAACTACCATGGTTCAAAACCGAGGCAGAAGTGAAGGACCAATGGCGAAGAAGGGTCAAGTATGATCTCCTGAACCTAAAATTGGCCTCAGCCGACTCGGCAAAGTTCGACCTGGAAAAAAGTAAGGAGTCCTTAAGGAGCCGTTACAACAACTTGATATCTCAGATCAGGAAAACGAATGCAAACGATGCTTTCCAAGTGATCATGACCTCCTTTACAGACGCCGTAGATCCACATACAAACTACTATAACCCTTCTCTGGCACAAGGTTTCAATGAAAGCATGTCGAACACCCTGGAAGGTATCGGTGCACAACTACAGATGGAGAACGAAATGGTGACCATCAAAATGATCATCGCTGGTGGACCGGCATTCAAGGAAAAATCCTTACAGATCAACGATCGTATTGTGGCAGTAGCACAAGGAAACTCAGAGTTTGAGGATATAATCGGATGGCGTCTGGATGCGGCAGTCGCTAAAATCAAAGGTAAGAAAGGAACGGTCGTCCGATTGAAGATATTACCTGCAGGTGCGGCACTGTCCACTCCACCTAAGATCGTGACAATCACTCGTGAAAAGATCGTACTGGCGGAGGAATCCGCAAAACGAAAGATCCAAACGGTGAAAGGAACCGATGGTAAGGACTATAAAATTGGGATCATCGACCTTCCGAAATTCTATATAGATTTTGAGGCAGTCCGTCGCGGAGATCCCGATTACAAAAGTACAACACGTGATGTTCGCCTTATCATTGATAGCCTGAAACGCGATGGGGTTGACGCTATTGTAATGGACCTGAGGAACAATGGTGGTGGTTCTTTGGTAGAGGCAGTGGAACTTACCGGACTGTTTATCGACAAAGGTCCTGTTGTACAGGTACGAGATACCAGAAACCGTGTTCAGGTAGATAATGATGAAGAGGCCGGGCTAGCCTGGGAAGGTCCTTTTGGTGTGATCATCAACCGTTTTTCGGCGTCTGCCTCAGAAATTTTCGCCGGAGCGATCCAAGATTATGGTCGTGGTGTGATCCTGGGATCTACCTCCTATGGTAAAGGCACGGTCCAGAGCGCGGTGGATATGTCTCGCTTTATATCGGCCACCAACAAGATCTTGATCAAAGCAGCCGGAAACAATGATCCCGATACCCCGAATGGTGCTCCTGAATTTGGACAGATAAATATCACGATGGGTAAATTCTACCGCGTGAATGGCAGCAGTACTCAACATAAAGGGGTGACACCGGATGTCACATTCCCTACGCAATATACCGCAGAGAAATTCGGTGAAAGTTCAGAACCTTCGGCATTACCCTGGGACCAGATCAAACCTACCAACTTCTCAAAAATTAGGGACCTGGCTGGTATCAATAACCAATTGGAATCCCTACATAAGGCGCGAATCCAGAAATCCCCAGCGTATAACTTCTTGTTAGAGGATATCGATGAGTTCAATAAAGCGGAAGAAATGCCTTCGATTAGCCTTAATGAAGCGAAATTGAAATCTGAACGCGAAAAGAACCGTTTGAAATTGCGCGACAGGATCAATAAGCAATTGGCTTTCGAAGGAAAACCATTGTGGAAGGAAGGTCAACCGCAACCAAAAGTAGAATATGATTTCGTATTGGATGAAAGTGCAAAGGTCATGGTAGATTTTATTAATATCAAAAAATAAAAAGTGTATTGACGGGACTACTCGTCATCGTGAGGCTTCAAGCCTCCCTGCTAGCAACGAAGCAGTCTTACACCATAGAAAAACGGCGGAGGATTTACCCTCAGCCGTTTTTTTATCTACAGATCCTTCGTCTCTGCTCTAGATCACATCCCCCATACCGGATAAACTCCTACCCTACAACAACTTGGAACTGACCATCCCCAATAATGATAAGGAATCAAACAAAATCCTCCTTCTATGGGTTCCTTAACCAATGGCTAACGGAACAAACAATACCACAAAAAGAAATCGCACCCTAAGAATCACCTTATACAGCCTGGGCATTATCCTTCTAACCGGGTTAATAGCCACTTGGATATTATCCTCCTATCTTGCGCCATACCTGAAAAGAGAATTCACCCAGAAGGTACATGAAGGATCGGATGGCCTATATAAATTGGACATGAAAGATCTGGATGTGACCTTGGCAACTGGGACCATCCAGATCCTGGACCTCAAACTATCCACCGACCCCAACATCCTAAAAAAACTTCAAGCCCAAGATTCACTTCCCGAAAACATCATCGAGGTAAACTCTCAGAACCTCAGACTTTCAGGGATAGGTATCATGGACCTATTATTCTCCAAAAAATTAGATATCTCATCCATCAGCATGGACTCGCTAAATCTTGTCCTTCATCAACATAAAACAAACAATCAGAAAAAAGAGAAAACCGGAACTGCCTATGGGTTGATCAAAAAACAACTCAAATCACTGCAGATCGGAAAGATCGGCCTCAAAAAAGCGAATCTGACAATCAAACATGACGGAAAGGACCTAGCTGTAAAAAAAATTGATCTACACCTTCAGGATATCCTGATCGATGAGAAATCAGAACAAGACCCTACAAGGGTATTATTTGCAAAGAATATCCAGATAGCCTTGCCCGAATTTGATTTTGAAATACCCAACAGTCCATATAAACTTTCCTTAAAAGATCTGCAGCTGAATGCCAAGGACAGTTTATTGACCATGAAGGATCTCCTGATCAGACCTATGGTCTCCAGAACAACCTTTGCGAAGAATGATAAAGAGAACAAAGCAATGATCGAGCTGAAATTGGGGGATATCACGATGTCCGGACTGCAACTGCGAAGGTTCATGGATGATAAAAAGATCAGGGCTAAAAACCTGCAACTGGAGAATGGAAATATCGACCTTTCAAAGGATAAACGCTATCAGGAAGAGGATGTTTCCAAGATCGGCGAAAATCCTGCCCAACAGATCATGTCCTTTGACCAACGGATCATCATAGATCGGGTGGATCTGAAAGGGATACGATTGAGTTATACGGAAAAGAGCAAGAAATACGATAGGGATGGAAACGTCCATTTCAATCAGATCCAAGGATCTATAAGGAATGTTAACAACGATACCCTGAGCTTGCTGAAGAATGGCCATATGGAGGCCGATCTTCAGGGTTACGCGATGGGAAAAGGACTGTTGAAAGCCTATTTTAACTTTGATATGTTGAGCAGGAATGGGAGATACAGTTATAAAGGATCTCTGGGAGAAATGCAGGCACCTGCCTATAATAAGATTTTGGCACCACTGTTGAACATCGAGATCAATTCGGGCAGAATCCGAAGGATCAAATTTGATATCCATGGTGATGATATCAATAGTGCGGGAACCTTTCATTTTGACTATGACCATCTTAAATTGAACATCTTGAAGGATCCGGATAGTGGTAAGAAAGGAAAGAAAGGGTTTCTGTCCCTATTGGCCAATACCTTCTTGATCAATGACAGTAATCCGGATGCCAATGAGAACTATACCGTAGCCCAAATTTATTATACCCGAACTCCAGAGCACCCCTATTTTAAGGTCGTATGGAAAACCTTATTGCAGGGGATAATTGAATGTACCGGGACGAACCCGGATATTTTACCTCTGTAGGTCCAGCATGAAATGCCGTAAGGGGTTCAAAGATCCAAGAACAGGGAGACCATTGACCCTGGTCCTCATTGCCAAGATCATCCCTCATTGCAGTGGTCCCGCAGGGAAGCTGGGAAGTGCGCATATTTGCAAATCGCCTGTCTTGACAGCATGATCCTAAAGGCCTGGTTGTCTTGTATCCCGAAATTAACAGATAGCCTGGTTGGGGCAGCGAAGTTTCTCTCAATGACAGGTAGATTTATTACATTTGCATAAACTATATCATCATGCGCTTAAACGGAAAACAATCATTCCTCTACAATAACTTTTTATGTCCTGCGCTCCTTTGGGTCATATTGTGCCTCGGAATCAGCTCAGCCCATTCACAGGAGCTTAACTCTGATCAGCTTTTCCAAAAAGCAAGGATTGAAGCATTTGAGAACAAAAATTATCCCGGGGCAATTAATATCGCGAAACAGGCATTGACAAGAAGCCCTGACTATACGGACATCCAGGTTTTCCTGGGAAGATTATACACCTGGTCCGATCAGCCTGATTCCGCCCGTATGGTTTTTCAAATGATCGCGCTTACCCCCCCCCAGGATCCTGATTTCTACCTAGCCTATGGTTCCCTAGAGTATTGGGAAGGCCAGCACCCCAAAGCCTTGCAGATCGTTAATAGAGGCCTGTCCATCTCGCCAAAAACAGAAGACCTCCTTTTATTAAAGGCGAAGATCCTTCAGAGCGCGAAACAATATGATGATGCCCTGAACTCTCTCCAATCCCTTTTGGAGGTAAACCCCAAAAATGGGGAGGCCAGGGATATGCTGGCTCGTTTAAAGAACCAGGAAACAGGACATGAAATCGGAATCAATTATAATTTCATGTACTTTAACACCCAGTTTGAGGACAATTGGCATGTTTTAGGTGCAAGTTATAAGCGTGCCACACCCATAGGTTCATTCATATTGCGGACAAACTACGCAAATAAATTTGCAGACAATGGAGTTCAATTTGAACTGGAGGCCTATCCGCGACTTTCCAACCTATTCTACATGTACCTAGGTGCGGGATATTCCGATGATGTGGGGATATTTCCCAAATTCAGATCTGGAGCATCCCTTTACGCCAACCTGCCAAAGAGCTTTGAAGCAGAGATTGGCTACCGGCAATTGAAATTCACCCAGGATATTTGGATGTACACAGCATCCATCGGAAAATATTATAAGAACTTTTGGTTCAACATCAGGACATACCTCACTCCTGATGAAGATAATATCTCCCAATCATATGCTGGAACTGTTCGATATTATACCAGGGGCGCAGATGATTATTTGGGACTTATCGTGGGAACCGGTATCAGCCCCGAAGAGAACCGCGAAAACCTCTTTACCGACAATCCTTATAAACTGAAATCCTTTAAAGCGGGTATGGATTACAATTTCACGGTTAGATCGAAGAATCTGTTCTCCATTACCGGGACCTATTATAACGTAGAATACAGACCGCAGACCAAGGATGACCAGTTTGATATCAGCCTGGGATATAGAAGAAGGTTCTAGGACCAGTTTACTTCTTAAAGAACTCCTGGTATACCGAATCGGGCATCAGTTTGCCGGAACGGATAAAATCCTTGTTCATATCCCGAAACTGCTCGAACCTAACACTTATGATTGATCCTTTAACATCTTCACTAACCGGATCCTCATTCAGGGACCTATCCAACTGAAAGAGTTTTTGGTCATTGATATGATATCCATCATAGACAAAATCGATCAATTGGGATTTGCTCTGCATGATCGGAATACCGAGTCCAGGTCTACTACCTCCGATATCCAGGCCTTTTCCTATCCAGGTAACCTTTTGTGGAACTTTCAAACCATAATTCTGACGATAATAGGCTAACAAGCTAGGGGCAAAATCGAAATGGCTGACTATATTGGTGAACCTCTTCTTTTCCTTAAGCATTTTCGAATACAGGATAAGAGGTACATGATAGCGATCGATCTTGGATTGCAGCGGAATTTCCGGCATTGCATGATCACCAGTAATAACAAAAATCGTATGCTTGAATTCGGCCCTCGTTGCATACTTCGCAAAAAACTCCCTAAGGGCATCATCTACATTAATCACAGAGATCAGTTGTTTCCTATTGGCCAAGGCAAATGTACGCTGTTCCTTGGTCAATCTAGGATCTTGAAGACGCTTCTCATATAGATCCGCATATTTCTTCTCATCATTGATCAAGAAAGGATTATGGGTGGACAAGGTAAGGGCGATATGAAAATACGGAGAGGCCGTTCCATCCCCTTGCCTGTACAATTGGTCCAGCACGGCCTGATCTTCATATCCCCAACTTTCACCAGCTGAACTTGGCAGCTTGCGATAACCCTTGGGGAAACTCCGCTGCTCGATGATCTTATCGGTCCTGTTGAATTCCAGGTATTTGGCCATGAAATCGAAATTACCATCACCACCGTAAATGAAAGCGGTTTGGAAATGGTTATGTTTCAGGACGTTCAGGAGATTGAAATGATCGGGATAATTTGCCTGTTCCAGGAATCCGGCACTGGCAAAGGGAAGAGATCCCAAAAGGGTTGGAAGTGCTGAGAATGTCCTACCGGAAGAGCTTAAGGCATTTTCCCAGACCATTGAGCTATCCTTCAGACTGCTCAAAAAAGGGGTAAAATCACCTATATAGCCCTTCGGGTCCGAATAGGCATTCCCCAATCCCTCAACAACGATCAGCACCAGATTGGGCACCTTTTCGGTCTTTACCATCAATGGGCCTAGCACATCCTTCGTTTGTTCCAGCTCCAGGAATGGGTAATCCGCAGAAATACCCGCATAGACAGCTCCAGGATTACTGTCAAAATATTCAGCCTTGATTTCCTGGATCAGGTGTTCGGCATTAGATTCCACAAAGAATCCCAATTTACTCCGTTCTGCGGTCTGAACAAATTCGTCCCTATCACTATTGAATTCCATGGATAGGCTCAGCAGAAGGATACTGGTAATACCTAATCCCATTAAGCCTAATCCCAAATATGCAGAGCCCTTCCATTTTTTAGCTATAAAATGGAAAAGGCTATAGATAGCCAAAAGACCGGCAAACAGGGCAAGGATATTCTTCCAGGTCAATACCTGGCTGGATTCCAGGATGTTTTTTATTTCCTCAGCGGAATAAAAGAAGAGATCGGTCCCCAACAGGTTTCTCGAGGATGAAAAGTAGTATGCCAGCAGCAATTGGGAAATTAGTAGAATCGCCAGAAGGAGATTAAATAACCATTTGGAAAGTGTACTGTTAAGCAGGTGGATAAGACCGAACAGCATCCCAAGAACAACTAGTAGCGTAAAACTGTAAAGCAGGTTGTTCCCGATCAGGATTAAAAACTCAGTTAACCCTTTGAACTGATGGATAAATGATCCATAGTGCAACCATTCGATCACGGAAAAAACAAGCCCAATGCCGATGAAAAGACTTCCGACCGTAGAAAAATGTTGCAGGATATGCTGCCCCGCCCTAACCAGCCTGGCCCTTAAACTTTCCTGGTGTTCCTGTGAAAAGCCCTGTCGGGTCATTTCGCCCCAACCGCTTTTCTTGCGGAAATAATCTACCATGCCGCGAATTCCAGCCCAGGTGACCAACGGATGGAAATAAAAAGGTTCAAATACAGCCGTTAGGAGCAATTTTCTCATATCCTTCTGTTTGGAATAGACCTGGCGGCTGACCAGATCAACAGCAATGGCATATGTGGAATACAGTACACTCCAAAAGACGACAAGCGCATACAACGCGATAAAAAAAGACCAGTTGATCGTCCCGGTAAAAACAAAGAACCAAAAGATGGCATATCCTGAAAACTCCACAAACGGTCCCAGGAATTCAAAGAAGAACCAATACGGAAGACTGACCATGCCGAGCTTTCCATATTTCGGGTTAAAGATCAGCTTCCTATGTTTCCAAAGGGTTTCCATCGTACCGCGCATCCAGCGGTTCCTTTGTTTCTTTAAGACGTCCTTATCTTCAGGAACCTCTGTCCAGCACAATGGATCGGGGATATTGATCACCTGATGTGGTAAATTATGCTCTATCATATAGCGGCGCATACGCACCACCAATTCCATATCCTCTCCTACGGTCGCATGGTCATAGCCCCCGCATGCCAGCAGGATCTCCTTATCGAATGCACCAAAGGCCCCAGAGATCAGGATCAACCCACTGGCCCGGGACCAGGCCATCCTTCCCAGTACAAATGCTCGGATATACTCCAATGCCTGCGATCGACCCAGCCAGGTTTTGGGCAAACTGACCTCCAGTACCTTTCCATGTTCGATCCTGCAGTTGTTGGCCAAACGAATAACACCACCGCAAGCGATCAAACGTTCATCGGTCTGTTCCATAAAGGGCTTGGCCAGTTTGAGCACAGCATCCTGTTCGATGATGCAATCTACATCGATGCATACAATATAATCTGACTTGGAGATATTGATCCCCACATTCAGCGCGTCGGCCTTGCCCCCGTTTTTCTTATCGACAACTATCAACTTCCTAAATGCCGGATTTGTGCTCTTATAGACCTGGATGACCTCTTGTGTGGACAGATTCCCCGGTATGATATAATGGATGGGTTCTAAGTGATAAGCCTTGATCAAACGCTCGATGGAATCATCCTTAGAGCCATCATTAACGATAATGATCTCCAATCTGTGGTAATATATGGACAGTAATGACCGTACATTCTCCACGATGGTCTTCCCCTCATTATATGCTGGTGCGATCAGGCTAAAACTTGGAGCATTCGGGTCAGTTGCAATGATTGAATAATCAGTAAAGACATTCCCCTGTTTATACCGCACCAGAGCACCATAGGAAAATATAGCTATCCATGTATATATAGAAAAGATTCCGGCCGCATAGAGCAGGAATAACCAAATGGTTATTTCATAAATTACCTTCGCTACTTCGCTCATATTTTACTCTTTAGGGCATGATTTAATACCAATCGGGTCTGATCCTGAGGTAGCAACTGTTCACGCAATTCCATCAGGAAGGGGATTTGGCCCATACTTGCCATTGCTTCCGCAATCAAAACCTTCCCTTCAGGGTTTGGATAGGCCAACAATTGTTCCTTCAGAAAATCCAATTTATCCAATGCACGGATCTGTCCTAACCCTCTGATTATGGAGAACTGTTCTTGAATGGTCGCTTTTGGGAAATAGGCCAACAATGCCGTGCTGGTATTTACCTGCTCAATACTGAACAGGGTTCTGACCAATTCCTCTTGGACCCTATGGTCCGAATTTTCCAATCTCTCCAACAGCACGCCTTCCATTTCAAATAACTGGAATTTCCTGATTATCTTTAGGGCCAATCTGATGACGGAAACATTCGTGGAATGCAACCACTCTAAAAGAGTTGTGACAGCATCTTCTGGAAGGACCTTTATGGAATTCAGAATCCTCAGCTGTTGCCACTCCGATATGATGGTTTCCACACCATACAAAAATGATAGGCCGTTGAAACCTTCAAAATAAACTATGGCCAATTGTGCCTCTTGGGATACAATTTCGCTAGGGTGGTCCAATGTTTTTCGAATTTCCTGTAGTGCTTCCCTGACCTGCATGACTGTTAAGGCTTGTATGCCCCGGGCGATTAGGTAGGGCCTACTGTTGGAAAGCATCTGGTAAGCTTCCTTATCCAACCCGTAAATGTAAAAGATGTTCATTATGGTCTTTGCAGCAGTACCGGTAAACCTACGTTCAGATTCGATCAATTGACCAATAAAAAAACGTCTGAAGGTCTGTCTCTTGCACAAGTTTTCCAGAGACGGATCAACCTGCTGGGACTGTTCCATTAGGGTGACTATCGATTTTATAAGGTAATCATCCAGGAGCTTCTTCCATCGGGTCTTGTCCGCCAGCGCTTTATATTCCCTGAAACTATAAAAAAGCAGACCCAATGTAAAAAGGAATACCAGGATCAATACGACCTGGATAGCGATCATTAGTTCATGAATGTTCAGTACCGGCTCCATCAAATGGTCATTTCTTCCTTAATCTGTTAATTCTGATAATCAGTTCATTGGGACTGAAAGGCTTGATGATGTAATCAGAGGCACCAAGATCAAATGCCTCCAGAACGATCTCCTCCTGTCCCATGCTCGAGAGCATGATGATAGGAATGGGTTCGTCCATCATCTTGACCTCCGCCAAAATTTCTATGCCCGAAGCAAAGGGCATCATGATATCTGAAATAATCAGATCAATACCTCCCTGTCTGATTATGGAAATGGCATCAAGGCCATTTCTTGTCAGCACAACATCAAACCCCTCCTTGGTCAATTTATGTTCCAGTGTTCTGAGGATCAGTTCATCGTCCTCGGCCAATAACACAACCATTTTATCTACTCCTCTATCTGCTTTAAAAGTTTAAAAATCAATTCAATTTCTGCATAAATATTTTCCAAGCCCTCATTCAGGTTTGGATCTTCCGGTTTTTTATCCCGGAACGAGGTATTTAACATATCCGTTGCCGAATCATGGTCCCTCAGTATCAAGGATTCCAATGCCACAATCAGATTGTTGAGTTCAATAAGTCCAGAGGTGCCTGAGGTGCCTTTCATTTTATGGAGAAGACGACCGATAACCTCCACATCGCCATGTTTTTCTGCAATTTTCAACTGTTCTCTTTGGGATCTTAGTTCCTTTTTGACCAGGCCCAGGAACACCTTCCTGAAATCTGGATCTGAATCTGTGGCCTCCCGGATTATCCGATTATCAATATGTAGTACGAGTGCCCCTGGAAGATTATATTTACGCTTATGGAGCCCAAGCTGCTTAAGCACCCGTTCCCTGAATTCATCAAACCGGATTGGCTTGGCCAAAAAATCGGTCATTCCTGCCTCCAGGCACCTCTCTCTTTCCCCCTTAATGGTTCCTGCAGATATTCCTATGATCGGAGTGTGTCCATAGCCCTTTAGGGTTCGGATACTTTTGGTGGCCTCCGTTCCATCCATCAATGGCATCTGTATATCCATCAGGATCAGATCGAAATCCTCCTTGTGGCACTCTTGGACGGCCAATAAACCATTCTCTACGCCTACGGTAAGACTGTTTGGAAGTACCTGCTCGATCAATCGTATGTTCAGTTCCATATTGACGGTATTATCATCGGCCAATAATACCTTATAGATATGCTTTTGCTCTTGCTGGCCTGAGTTTTTCTGATCTGTTTCAATGCGACCGGGATTGGAATCCACTGGCTCTGATTGTACTTCATCGGTTGTTTTGGGCCTGTTCCGTAAGATTCGATAGAGTTCCTCGGAAATGATAGGTTTGGCCAGACAGTAGCAGTTGGGCTGATGTCGAAAGTCACCAAAATGTTCCTGATCCTCTGAGGAGCTGTGCAGGATTAGAATTGGTGTTGCCTGCTGTCTTGACTCATATATATCCTTGATCTTTTGGATGGTTTCCAGGCCATTCAGGATGGGCATCCGATAGTCCATCAATATGGCATCAAACTGCTGACCTTCCATCAACAACTGCAGTGCCCCGAAACCATTTTCTACGGATTGGGTATGTACATCCTTAAACGAGAGCATATGCTCCAGAATAATGCGGTTATTGGCATTATCATCTACGATAAGTACATTCTCCACGGCCAAGGCCTTCTCTAGGGAGGTTGGATTTTCAAAGGGAACATCAATCTCAAAACAGAACGTGGAACCTATCCCAGGGGTACTCTCCAGCATCAGTTCACTCCCCATATACTTCAGTATGTTGTTGGAGATGGTCAGGCCTAGGCCTGTACCTCCAAAACGTTTGCTAACCGAGCTATCCTCTTGGGTGAAGGCATCAAAAATCCGTTGTTGCTTTTCCTTTGGGATACCTATCCCAGTATCCCTGACCGAGAACTTCAAGCGAACAATCTCCTCATTGATCCAAACTTTTGATACCCCCAGTTCGATCTCTCCGTTCTCTGTAAATTTGACGGCATTTCCCAATAGATTGACCAACACCTGTTTTATCCTAGATTCATCTATGAAGATGACCCCTGGCAGACCCTGCTCTATGTTCAATAGTAATTCAATACCTTTATTCTGGGCCTGGTACAGGATGACATGAATGACCTGGTTCACCATTTCGTAAATATCATAGCGATCGACATAGAACTCCAGTTTTCCGGATTCAATCTTTGAAAAGTCCAAGATATCATTGATGATGGAAAGTAGACTTGTGCCCGATTCATGCACATATTTTAGATATTGTTTCTGGAGATCGTTCAAAGGGGTTTTTAATAGCAGATCCGAAAATCCGATGACTCCGTTTAAAGGGGTTCGGATCTCATGGCTCATATTGGCAAGGAATTCTGACTTGGCTTTACTGGCCAGATCAGCAAGTTCCTTCGCCTTCTTGAGCTCTTCATTCTGGGCCACCTGTTCACTGATGTTTTGAGAAAAGATGATGATCCCTCCTATGCTACCATCACCCAACCGCCATGGACGGACCTCCCAATTGTAATGCTGAGCCTCCTCTCGCCCTTCGATCAACAATAACTCATCGGTATTTCGGTAGGCAATACCCTGTAGGGCGTTCTCGTATATTCTTTTTCGCTTATCCGGGATATTTGGAAAAAGTTCATAAAGGTTATGGTTCAATTGAATAGACCTGCCTATGTGGAACTCCTCCCTCCATTGTTGACTGATTGCCAAATAGTTAAGGTCATAATCGAACATTGCAACTGAGGCCGGAACATGTTCCACGAAAGATTGTAGCATGGCCTCCTTACGTTCCAATTCCAGGAACATTTGCTTACCTTGGTCAATATCCTGGATAATGCCGAATACACGTTCACACCGGCCATTGACCATTTCAGGTATCCCTTTTATACGGACCCAGATCTCCTCGCCCGAGTCCTTTTTTAGCTTCAGTTCAAGATCGTAGGGTCTACCGCTCTTGATCGCTTCATGGAAGTTTGACCGGAGGTGGTTCTTTTCCTCCTCTGCATAAAACCCAAAAACATTTTCCATTGTGGGCTGAAAATCAGAAGCCACTCCATGTATGAGTTTCGTTGAATCCGACCAAAAGATCTCGTTCTTAACAAGATCTGATTCCCAACCACCAACCTGCGCTACAAGATTGGTCTGTTCAAGGATCTGTTGGGTTCGTAGGAGATTCTTTTCCAGGATGATCCTCTCGGTCATATCCAGGGCGGTACTTACCACATAGGACCTCCCGTTGCCATCCTGTTCCAGCATATTATTATAGAGCCAGTAGATCCATTCTCCGGATCGTTTCATCAGCACCATCATACCTCTTGCCTCACCGTAGGCCTGGATCTGGTCGAGATAGGCCCTTAAGAGATGTTTGTTCTCCTGGGGAATAAGGTCGATGAGATTCAGCCCTTCGACTTCCTCCGCCCTATAGCCCAGAACTTCCCTGCCCTTTTCATTTACTTCCAGGATATTCCCTTCCATATCGTGCATGCTCATCAGCCCGATGCCGTTCTCGAAGAAATTCCTGAACCTTCTTTCGGAAAGCTCCAGTTTCAGCTTCTCTGCATTTTCTTTGGTCATATTGCGACCGAATGCAAAGATTTCCCTGTTCGTAGGATCGTGCTTAATACTCCAATCAACGCTAACTTCCTGGAATCCAGGAAGCATTGTATGTGTCTGTAATTCGCTATTGTCTTTCCTGAGCAACAACTCTCTATCACCTTTGACCTGCATCAGCTCCAGAAAATCCATACCGATGAGCTGGCCTACCGACATCCCGAATAGATCAGCAAAAGAAGGATTCGTTTGCTTCAATCTGAAACCTTCATCCATCACACAGATCATATTCTGCGTATTTGACAATATCTCCTTAAAATATCCGGCCTGAAGGCTCCTTCTTTTTGCAAGTAGGACTCCTACTACAGCCTCACCGAGTTTGGTTAATTCCCGCAACTGCTTCTCCGACAATGTTTTCTCCTTAAAATCGACCACACAGATCGTCCCCAAGGCCATTCCACGATCATCATTCAATGGTACACCGGCATAAAAACGAATGTTGCCAGCCTTGATCAACGGATTATCGGATGTACGCGGATCGGAAAAGGTATCTGTGATCATCAGGGGGCCTTCACCCATCAGGGTATACTGGCAAACGGTATTTTTTCTTTCAACTGTTTCCAGATCCATTCCGATACAGCTCTGGATTCTTTGTATGTCCTCCTCCATGATGCCAATGATGCAGGTGGGGCTATCGGTCAAAAGACAGGCCAGCTCAGCAAAAACATCCAACTCTGGCATCCTCCCCAACCCTATCAGTCCGAAGGAGTTCAGAGCCTCTAACCGTGTCTTTTCGTTATCAGGTATTGGTAGGATATTCATAAATATATCTCAGGAATCTAATTATGCAATCGTGAAGATAAGCATAAATCCCTGAGATATGCTCCCATTTAGGAACAATTAACCTAAAAGGACAATATTTAAAAAATAGGTTCAAAATTTTATCCCCCAAATTCCATGAGAAAGGCTTTTAGGAAACTGTCAAGATCTCCATCAAGTACAGATTGGGTGTTGGAAGTTTCCACATTCGTCCTAAGGTCTTTGATAAGCTTGTAAGGGTGAAGTACATAATTTCTGATCTGGGATCCCCATTCAATCTTCTTCTTGGAGCCCTCTATGGCAGCTGTAGCCTCCTGGCGCTTGCGCATCTCGATCTCGTACAATTGGGACTTTAACAACCTCATTGCATTTTCCTTGTTCTGTAATTGTGATCGGGACTCCTGATTCTTGATGATGATGCCGGTTGGTTTATGGTGCAATCGAACCGCCGTTTCTACTTTGTTCACGTTCTGTCCACCAGCACCACCTGCCCTAAAGGTATCCCACTCGATCTCCGAATCCTTGATTTCAATTTCAATATTATCATCCACCAGGGGATAAACATAGACCGAAGCAAAAGAGGTGTGTCTTTTACCATTGGAATCGAACGGTGAAATACGGACCAAACGGTGCACGCCATTTTCTCCTTTCAGGTAGCCGTAAGCGAAGTTACCGGAAAACTGAAGGGTCACGGTCTTGATCCCCGCCACATCTCCTTCTTGATAATCCTGCTCCGTTACCTTACAACCGTGTTTTTCGCCCCACATGATATACATACGCATCAACATGGCTGCCCAATCACAGGATTCCGTCCCCCCGGCCCCGGCAGTGATCTGAAGAATTGCATCCAACTGATCTTCCTCTGCACTCAACATGTTCTTGAATTCCAGTTCTTCGATATCCGAAAGAGCAATCTGGTATTGCTCCTCCAATTCCTTATCCGTTGCATCTCCAGCCTGGAAAAACTCGTACAATACCCCTGTATCTTCCACAGAAGCCGTTACCGCATCAAATTGATCGGTCCAAACTTTATGGTTCTTTATCGCGTGTAATACTTTTTCTGCTGCTTTGGGATCATCCCAAAAATCAGGTTGAAGCGTGATCTGGGTATCACGATCTATCTCTTCTTTTTTGGCATCAATGTCAAAGATGCCTCCTCAGGGATGCCAATCGATCCCTCAAGTCTTGTATTTGTTCCTTGGTCATATCACAAAGATAAAATAAAATGGAACTTACCTATGAAATTCATAGGTATAAACATTATAGGGAAGAATTTTTTTGGCCAATTGCCAGGAAATAAAGCAGCAGATCACTAATGGACCAATCAAAACGAACGCATTTGGCGCTAAAGAGCAAGCTAGAATAGCGGCTGTCCAAGGTGCGAAAATGGCCGCTGAAAGCGCTACTGCAGCACCTATGACCAGAAAGTTGATCGGCACCAAATCAAGACCAAAAAAGGTATTCCCCAAGTAGCAGACCATTAATCCAAGAAATCCTCCAGCCACGATACTCGGTGCAAAAACTCCACCATCTCCACCGGCACCCAAGGTAAGCGAAGCGGCGATCGGCTTCAATAATACCACGAGAATCAACATTCCCCAAGAGATTGTACCTGCATGCAGCACCTCTTTTAACCCATGGTAGCTGTCGCCATAGAGCGCCGGAATGGCGAATATAAAGAGTCCAACGGTAATGGCTCCAAGATTTACA
Source organism: Sphingobacterium sp. CZ-2 (assembly GCF_004526235.1). Classification (GTDB taxonomy): domain Bacteria; phylum Bacteroidota; class Bacteroidia; order Sphingobacteriales; family Sphingobacteriaceae; genus Sphingobacterium; species Sphingobacterium tenebrionis. The sequence goes on from NZ_CP038159.1 coordinate 3,718,128, forward strand.
CGGACAAAATTATTGTTGATATTGCCAAAGAATGATTTCACCTTAATAACCATGAAGGTGAAATATACCGCTAAGAAAGCTGCCAAAATGGATAATAACAGCATAAAGGGTATCGCCTTATAGGACCAATGATTTACGGCTACCTGAAACATCGATTGTTCATTAAAAAGCAGGATAATACACAGGGAAACAACCGCAGCAATAGAACAGGTGATGATTTTTGTTTTTGTCCAACCTCGGTGGATAACTTCCATGGAAAAGAGAAATCCCACCATAGGGTTTACAAACAACACACCTACTCCTGCTGTGACAGCTGCACAGATCAGTTCTATCTTGTATTTTTTTGCGGCAATTTTTCGCTGGTACATGGCATTCCCAACAGTAGCGGAAGCCACAACAGTGGAAACCTCCACGCCTGTTGAACCCCCAAAGACAACGGTTAAGAATCCATTGATGTAATGGGATGCCACCTTAAATAAAGGAAGATGCTCCCGTCGGGCATATAATGTTTTATATATCTCGGTGATCCCTTTGTTTTTTCTTCCTTGAAATAGGTATTTACGCAAAAAATATATCGCGGTGGTACCAATGGTGGGCAATAGGATAAAGAGCCAGGTGTTGCGTTGTTCAACAAAATGGAATACCGTTTCTTCAAAAAACTCTGTAAAATGCTTTAAGGAAAGTGCTAATATAGAACAGATGATAGCAGTTAGCATGGAGGAAGCGATGAGTTTGCCCCAATTATTCAAAATAATGTTTTTTCTATACATTTGAAATGTAATTGATAGAACAAAGATACTACAAAATTGTCCATTGATAGGCTGTTAATCCTTATATTTGAAGAAAATCAATCGACATATGTTACCAAAAATAGACTTTACGACCACCCAAGCTTATAAATATTTAGCAGATCATTATATCGACATCAACGAAAAAAGCCTTAAGGAACTTTTTGCGGAAGATCCCCAGCGTTTTCATAAATTCTCCATACGGCTCGGAGATATCCTTTTTGATTATTCCAAGAACAGAATCGATGAGCAGACCATGGCACTGTTGATGCAATTGGCAAGAGAATGTCAATTGAAAGATGCTATCGAGGCGATGTTCAATGGAGAAAAAATCAACGAGACAGAAGGAAGGGAGGTGTTACATACGGCGCTGAGAAACCAATCCGATCGCCCGATTCTTGTCGATGGAAATGATGTGATGCCCCAGGTCCGCGAAGTATTGGCGAGGATGAAGGATTTTACAGACCGCGTGATATCAGGAGTATGGAAGGGCTTTACCGGACGGGATATAACGGATGTTGTAAACATAGGCATCGGAGGTTCAGATCTAGGTCCGGTCATGGTGACAGAGGCCTTAAGAGCTTACAAGACCCGATTGAACGTGCATTTTGTTTCCAATGTTGATGGATCCCATATTGCTGAAACTTTAAAGAACCTAAATCCCGAGACCACTTTGTTTTTGATTGCTTCAAAGACCTTTACCACCCAAGAAACCATGGCGAATGCCAATTCAGCAAAGGAATGGTTCCTTGAGACTGGAGCCGAGGATACGGAGGTGGCGAAACACTTTGCTGCCTTGAGCACGAATGAAAAGGGAGTGGCCGATTTTGGGATTGACACGGCGAACATGTTCGGATTCTGGGATTGGGTAGGGGGCCGATATTCCTTATGGTCCGCAATCGGGCTATCCATCTGCCTTTCCGTAGGGTATGACAATTTTGAATCCCTTCTTTTAGGTGCTTTCGAAGCTGATGAGCATTTTAGAAACACAGAATTTGAAGGCAATATTCCTGTAATCATGGCTTTGTTGGGTATCTGGTACAACAATTTCTATGATGCAGAAAGCCACGCCATCTTACCGTATGACCAATACCTGCACCGTTTTGCGGCTTATTTCCAACAGGGCGATATGGAAAGTAATGGCAAATATATCGATAGAAATGGTAATCGGGTGGACTATCAAACCGGACCTATTATTTGGGGAGAGCCGGGCACTAATGGTCAGCATGCCTTCTACCAATTGATCCACCAGGGAACAAAAATGATCCCCTGTGATTTTATTGCGGCCGCCATCTCCCACAATCCACTTGGCAACCACCAGGAGCTTTTACTATCCAATTTCTTTGCCCAAACAGAGGCATTGATGAATGGCAAAAGCGAAGAAGAGGTGGTCGGAGAATTAAAAAATGCTGGTAAATCGGTAGGTGAGATTGATGAATTGAAAAACTTCAAGGTTTTTGAAGGCAATAGACCTACCAATTCCATACTGATCAAGAAGCTAACACCAAAGACCCTTGGCACGCTGATCGCACTATATGAGCACAAGATTTTTGTCCAAGGGGTGATCTGGAATATTTTCAGTTTTGATCAATGGGGTGTGGAGCTTGGAAAACAATTGGCCAATAAAATCCTTCCAGAATTGAAAGGGAACGAAGAAATCAGTAGCCATGACTCTTCTACCAATGCCTTGATCAATCAATACAAAGCTTGGAGAATGGGGTAATACATTGAAAATAAGGTCGTTAGCTTAACAGATCGGATATGCTTTGCTTTAGCGAATTATTTTGGCGAAATTAGGGGTTTACCCAAATTCTAACCATTATGATTACAAAATTTATATTCCGCGTCAGGCGGGTTTCCACTGTTTTCCTTTTTACAGGATTGACCTTGACTGGCGCAGGATTCATCAACCCTGCATCCGCACAGCGTGGCCAGATGGCTCCGCAAAAATTAGACCCTATCGTTGAAAAAATCGTTCAGGAAGCCAAAGGGAATTCCCAATTGGAACAATTGGCTTTTGAGCTGTTGGATGTGGTAGGCCCGCGTTTGGTCGGAACTCCAGGAATGACCAAAGCCAATGAATGGGCATTGAAAACCTTCCAAAATTGGGGAATTGAAGCCAGGAACCAACAATTTGGCGAATGGCATGGTTGGGAAAGGGGGATCTCCCATATCGATATGACCCATCCTCGTGCAAAATCCTTGGCGGGAACCCAACTTGCCTGGAGCCCCACAACCAAAGGAAAAGCGGTCGAGGCAGAAGTTATTGCGTTACCGGACATTAAAGATTCCATTTCTTTCCGCCAATGGCTACCTCAGGTCAAAGGAAAATACGTCATGATATCCATGCCGCAACCTACCGGACGCCCAGATGCCAATTGGAAAGAATTTGGAACTCCAGAATCGATCGAGAAAATGCAGAAAAATCGCGATTCCTTGAACCGGGCCTGGAACGCCCGCATCAGGGCAACAGGCCTGCAAACCAATTCCATTCCTTCCGTTTTGGAAGAAGCGGGAGCAGTGGGCATCCTGACAAGCTACTGGTCCATGGAATTCGGAGCAAACAAGATATTCGGTGCAAGATCGCATAAAGTTCCTTCCCTTGACATCTCTTTAGAAGATTATGGGATGTTATACCGTTTGGCAGAAAAAGGCTATGCCCCAAAGATTAAGGTAGAAACCTCCTCAAAACATCTCGGAAATGTCCCTTCCTTCAACACCATAGCTGAAATAAAAGGATCTCAATTCCCAGATGAATACATCATTCTTTCCGCCCATTTAGACTCTTGGGAAGGTGGATCCGGCGCTACAGATAACGGCACAGGAACCATTGCCATGATGGAGGTTGCGCGTGTTTTGAAAAAAGTATTACCCAACCCGAAACGCAGCATCCTGATCGGTCTTTGGGGAAGCGAAGAACAAGGACTAAATGGATCGCGCTCCTTTGTATTGGATAATCCAGCCATTATCGAAAAGACACAAGCGGTATTCAACCTGGACAATGGAACAGGTCGGGTAGCCAACATCAATGGTTCTGGATTTGTACATGCCTATGATTTTATGGGCAGATGGTTAGCGGCTGTTCCACGTGAAGTGACCAAGGATATCAAAACAGACTTCCCAGGTTCTCCCGGTGGTGGAGGATCTGACCATGCCTCTTTTGTGGCTGCCGGAGTACCGGGATTTATGTTGAGCTCCCTATCATGGGGATATTTCAATAATACCTGGCATACCAACTTGGATACCTACGATAAATTGGTTTTTGATGATCTGATCTCCAATGTGATCTTAACGGCCGTGCTCACCTATAAAGCTTCCGAAGAACCAGAATTGGTAAACCGGGAAAAAAGGATTCTACCGAAAGGTCCTGATGGGAAACCAGCTGACTGGCCTGCCATCAGACAACCAAGAAGATCCGGGGTGGGGTATTAATAAGAAATACGAACTAAAAGGCATTTTTCCACATCATGCTTTCTACTGGCCTGATGGTTTTGCTATTATATTTGGCATTTCCTTTACTGTTGTAAAAAGTTTCGATTTCACCTTCCACAACAAAATAAATCAACTGCCCGATCGGCATGCCTGCATATACACGCACCGGTTGGGCTACTGAAATCTCTAAGGTCCAAGTATTGCAGAAACCTACATCCCCTTTTCCGGCTGTAGCATGGATATCAATCCCTAACCGACCTGTACTGGATTTCCCTTCCAAAAATGGGACATGGCCATGGGTCTCAGTATATTCCAGTGTAACGCCAAGGTATAAGGTTCCAGGCATCAGAACATAACCTTCTGCAGGGACCTCAAAATGGTCGATCTCATTGTGTTTCCTTGCATCCAACACCTCATCTTTGTACGTAGCAAGGTACTTACCTAAATGCACATCATAGGAATTGGTCCCTAAACACTTCCTATCAAATGGTTCGATGACAATACTTCCTTTGTCTATCTCCTCTAAAATCCTTTTATCCGATAAAATCATAAGTTTGAGCTAATACCCTGCCATTAAGCGGGATTCAAAAATACACATTCGCAACAGCATTGACAATAGGAGATGCTGTTCTAAGAATTTCCATGCCGTTTCCTTATCGTCAAACCCTCTTTTCGAACTGCAATCGAGCTTCAAGTATGGCCAAACCAATGTAAAAGCCCAAAATAGGCGCCCGGTAATAAAACACATACTTTTACATTACTTTCGTCCTATTCTCAGAATGAACCAAACTTATACACATGCATTCGAATAGATATTAAAAGGTTATCGACTAAAAATCAATAGGCCATCAGTCCTCGATCTAAATACTAAAACAGCTATATTTGCATATGGCCCTAGCATATCTCAAAGAACTCGACGAAAACAGTCGCATCGCCTTATGGAAAATTGAAGAATCAGAGGAAGAACTGGTGAGCTTTCTGCAGTTGGATGACCGCGAGAGAGCAAAACTCCGCAGTTTGGCGAAGGGAAAACGTAGTTTACATTGGTTGGCGACAAGGGTTTTGTTGAGATATTTGCTGCAGACACCGGATTACATCAATTGTCCTTCGGATGGTAATGGCAAACCCTATCTTCCCGATTTTCCTTATGAGATTTCCCTGACCCATTCCTATGATTATGCAGGGGTAATGCTGAGCCTGAAAGGGAGGTGTGGGATCGACCTGGAGATCGTTAAGGAAAAGGTTGTCCGTATCAAGAACAAATTCCTTAAGCCTGATGAATTGGGGTTCATTAAGCCAGCAGATGAAATTGACCAGCTGTATGCCTGTTGGTGTGCAAAAGAAGCCGTATATAAACTTCAGGGCAATAAAGGAGTCTCCTTTTTGGAAGACATGCGCATCCTACCATTCAATTACCACCCCCAAGGAACCATGAGACTTTGGCTTCAAAAAGATGGTGAGCAAACGCCATTCCGGGTATTCTATGAACGTTTTAATGAATACATGCTCGGGTACGTGACAGAGGAAGAATGAGATCTACCATCTAAATCTAAGGCGCCTCATTCAAGGTTTCCTGCAATTGATCCTTTTTCAAAGAGAGCCTTTTATTGCTTTTATAGATCCTAACGGCAATCAGAAAATACGCCAATAACAAAGGTCCATACACAAGCCCCATCAACCCAAACAGAGGAATACCGATAATTACCCCGACAACGGTAATAATGGGATGTATATCACCTACTTTTTTCGCAATTACCAAACGTAGCACATTATCGATATTGATCACCAGGCCGAATCCCCAGATCAGTAGGCCAATCCCTTGCCAGTTGTGGCCTTCTGTTAAAAGAATAACGGCTGCAGGCACAAAGATCAATGGCGGACCAAGCAAAGGAATGAAGGAAAGAATAGCACAGATTACCCCCCAGAATATGGGGTCTTTGGCACCAAAGATGTAAAAGCCTATGGCCAGGCACAAGCCCTGAACAATGGCAATGAAAGTTTGTCCAATAATATTCGAATAGGTGATGTTCTTCAGTTCCTCGCCAAATACTACGGCATTCTCATCATCAAAAGGCATGTAATGGACGATACTCCCCTCAAAGCCTTTATAATTGACAAAAAGGAAGTACAATAGAAAATACATGACAGTGACTTCAAGGAACACATTCGCGGCCCCACTAAGGGTAGAGGTCAGTAGTTTACCCGCATAGGCCGAACTGGCCTCCAGCTGCTTTTCGATAAGGTCAGGTTGTCCGAGTTTATCTCCTGCAAATTTATCTATTGCATCCATCGTTCGTTGTATCCATTGCGGATTTTGCTGCAGTTCGATCGCTTTATCGAACAACATTTTCCCTATACCTACGAATGGGAGGACGATGATGAAGATCGAGATAACAATGATCACCACAGAAGATAAGGGCTTTGGCCAGCCCCATTTCTCAATGAAAAAAATGTTGAGATTTCGGAAAAGGGTATACATTACCATTGTGCCCAGAAAAGCACCGAATATACCGGAAGTGGCATATAGGATTATCCCACCTAAAACAATAATGATAAGCAGAATAATGATATTCCGTTCCTTTTGTGAAAAAACATCATTTAAACTCATAAAATGACCTTAAAAATTAAATAATGGTAATAATTGAAAACTGTAAGAATAGATACAATTTATAAAGCCTTTTTGTTTGTTGCCGCTTACCTAATTTTTGATGGTTTATATAATTTTTAATCTTTCTTATTTAAAATCAGGCTTTCTTTTTTCCAAGAAGGCAGAAACCCCCTCCTTAAAATCATCCGAACCAAAGCACTGACCAAATGCATTGATCTCTGCCTTATAACCATCCTGCTCTGCATCAAACCCGGTATTGACCACTTCAATTGCGGTTGCAATGGCATTCCGCGATTTGGCATACATCTTATTCAACAAAGCAAACACTTCCTCCATTAAAACCTCCTGCTCCACCACCTTATTCACCAGACCCCACTTATACGCATCTGCGGCATCGATCATCTCCCCACTTAACATCATTTCCAAGGCTTTTGCCTTTCCAACCAATTGGGGCAACCTTTGGGTTCCCCCATAGCCAGGGATCAGTCCTAAAGAGACTTCGGGCAAGCCCATTTTAGCGTTCGATGAGGCAATACGGATATGACAAGCCATCGCCAACTCCAAACCACCACCTAAAGCAAAACCGTTGACGGCAGCAATGACCGGCTTTGGAAAATTCGCCAATCGATCCATCAATTCATGGCCAAAAGCCGAGAGCTCCATCGCCTCTGCCTTGGATTTTTCCAAGAATTCCTGAATATCTGCTCCCGCTACAAAAGCCTTAGGGCCAGTGCCTGTTAGCACCAAGCCCCTCACTTCATTGTTTTCAGCGAGTGATGCTACGGCATGCTTAAGCTCAGCGATGGTTTCTTTATTGAGTGCATTTAATTTCGACTCGCGGTTGATGCGGACCACTGCAGTCTGATCAACAATCTCCACGACAATATTTTGAAAATTCTCCATATTATTAATGAATAGTTTGTGAACAATTAAAATCTATATCAAGGATATGCTCCTTTTAGTTTTAAAAATTAATATTGATGGATACTCGAAAGCGGTCTCCTCTGGCCCGTGGAGCATCCTCATAGGTCAATCTTTTCACGTATTCCACCTTCAATACGTTCAGGATATTATCAATTCCGACAGTTCCTTCCCAATAAGGTGCGCGATCCAACACATAGGTCAATAATTGCCCATCGGCATCCCTGTCAAAATGTACTACCTCATCACTCAGGTATGGGTTGTTGCGATCGCTCAATTTACCGTAGAACATCTGAGCCCCCCATACCTCTCTTAGATTCAATTTCTTGATCAAAGGGATCTTATTGAACAGAAATCCCTGAAGTTCATGGTCAATACTGAATTTCACATATTGATCGGCAACAAATTCCATAGAATTCATCATATCGAAATCAATCTTATGACGGTCATCCTTCTGTCGGAGATTAGGGATTTCCAACAACGGATAAGGTAGAGTTCCCCAGATCTTCCCTCCGACCAAACGTACATCCGCAAACCCCAATTGGTTCAGGAAAAAACGCTTGGAAGCAGAAGCAACCAATTTCTCATATTTGTAATTACTGTTCCAGAAACCATCCAAGCTATGGGTATATTTCAAATTGAATACCGGATGTTTTTCTTTGATGGTGTTTCTGGTCAAATTTCTATAGTAGAATTTCTCATAGGGCGCCCAGCGCAGATCAACTTGGACTTCATTGGTCGAAATATTGGTCAACAATTGATTCGGATCTGCAGAACTTTCCAAGCGAAGATCACCAACGGTTTGCCTATCCATATGGGTAAAACCGGAAGTCACACTCACATGGTTTCCAAACTCGATGACATGTTGGAGCTGGTAGCCACGGGTATCAAACCATTTGGTAGGGCGGTTACTCCTTATCGAACGGAAGAAACTATCCCCTTTCAGATAGGATATCTGCATGCCTGGCTCCAGGATATCATTTTGAACCGATGCTTCCAGGTAATGGGCAGGAAAGTTCACGACCGATTTTCCATTCAGCGTAACAGCAGATTTCAGGAAATATTTGAACCGGGCATCATCCGATCCATAAGCCAGATAACCTTCAAAATAAGCCTTATCGGTCAACAGTTGCGTGGTTCGACCACCTAAACGAAAGCGGTTGCCTTCAATATTATTCCTGCTATATAGGTATTCCAAAGGACCTAATTCAAACATCCCCAAATTATAATAACCTTGGGCAATCAGATAACCCACAGCCAACATCGACTTAAAACTCTTCTTATTGTTTAAGGTCTCAATGTTCTCATAGGTTTTGTTCTCGTAAATATTCAGGGCGACGGGTCTTTCAGGGACCACTTCATCAGCAGTGGTTAAGACCTCCACTGGAGCACCCTGAAATACCCCCGTTGGAAATGCCGCATTCAGCTTATAGGAGTCATTAATACTGAAACGTTCTGCAAATAGGGTTTCTGATTTTCCGACACCAAGGGTAAAAAATGTTTTGGTCGTATCCGAAAGCATCACCCCACTGGCATCCTTCCGATAATGAAATTTGATCTCTGCCTCCTTGATCCAGTTCACATTGGCATTCCTGCTCAGCTTCAGATTAGCCTGCTTTACCGCATAGGATCCATCCATACTGATCTCCAAAGTCCCCGAAAACAGCAGGTCCTGCGTATTCCTTGGTTCAAAATCCAACTTGATGAAATACCCTTCCTTGTTGAAAATGGTATCTACCACATAATATTTATAAAAGAGCTTCCCATTGTCTGCAATCGGACTTAAGAACTGTTTATTCAAGAGATAAATGGATTCATCGTAGACATCTACCTGCTGGAACATATAGTTCATGAATTCCTGAATGTTGGGATTGTTGATATAGCGTTGGTCAAACTCCGTTTTCTTCTGGCTATATATCTGTTTCTTGAATTTTGATGGGTTCTTTTTCCCATACACATGGGCGTTGCTTTCCTCCTGGTACATCGCCAATAATTTCTTTCCAGGCTGACTGAGGGTATCGATGTTCTGAAAAAGAAACTTCAGGTCCAGGATACCTTTACGAATGGTCGGTTTAGGATCAACAAAGCCGAACTTCAGTTTATCATATTGTTGAAACTGCAGGCTATCCTTTCCGGTCAGACGGTTCTGATGTTTATGGCGGATCACCAAGTCGATCAGCTCAACCGCTTTATTGTTCCTGTTGCTGTATTTTCCCCGATGGGTAATGGTAATCGCCTCGATGGAATTTTCGTCTGGATCCAATTCGATGACCCAAGCGATGGAATCCGGGAGGGAATCCAAAACCGCAGGAGTCCGTAGGTTTTTATAGCCTAGGGCCCTAAACAGAAAATTATTGGAAGATTGAGGGCGTTTTAATCGGAAGATACCCAAACTATCGGTGGAAGTGGCTTCCCTACTGTTTAGGTTGGTTACCGTTGCACCCGCAATGGCCTTCCCTGTTTCCATATCTACCACTTTGCCCGTAATGAGGGATTGCGCCATCAAGTTGCCCCATGCAGTGCATAGAACGCCTAAAAAAACACAAAAAACCCAAAAGAATCGGACACTCCTCATAATAAAAACTGGAACTTTATAAAGATACAATTTGTTGTGAAAGTTCAAATTATTAAACGAAAAAAGCACAACTTTTATGTTGTGCTTTCCCAAAATATTCTGTTTAATTTAATTCTGAAGACTAAGTAGCTAGATCAGTGCGATTACTGCATTCGGATAGACACCTAAAATGATAGTTAAAATCACTGCAACGATAAACACCACTTTGAAATTAATTGGTAAACTTACCACAGGCTCTTCGGATGGTTTCATAAAATACATGTGCACCACCACGCGTAGGTAATAATAAACCCCTATCGCAGCATTGATTGCCGCCAATACCAATAAGACGGTATGGTAATCATTCATCACATTACTGAACATCATGAACTTACCGATAAAACCAGCGGTCAAAGGAATACCAGCTAAGGATAGCATACCCACGGTTACGGCAAATGCCAAACCTGGATTTGTTTTTCCCAATCCATTAAAGGATTCAAATTGGTCCGAACCCACATGTCTCTTCACCAGGATCAAAGCACCAAAAGCGATCACGGATGCCAAGCCATAAGCCATGGAATAGGTCAGGATACCAGAGGCAGAATTAGGTCCAATGGAAAGGATGGCAAACAACATATAACCCGCTTGGGAAATGCTGGAATAAGCCATCATACGCTTAAAGCTGGTCTGCATCAAGGCCGAGATATTACCAACGAAAAGGGTAATGATCACTACGGTCATCAACACAGGAGTCCAGAATTCGTTCAATGGAACCAATACGGTACTGAACAGACGTAAGAAACCTGCGAAAGAGGCAATCTTCACCACGGTACTCATAAAGCTGGTGATCAAGATCGGTGCCCCATCATACACATCTGGCGTCCAGAAGTGGAAAGGAGCCACACCTACTTTGAAACATAGACCTACCAACAACAACAGGATCCCCGCGTAGAACATCGGCGAAACAGAGGTTGGATTATCTAAGATATATTGTTTGATGGCCGCCAGGTCAAATGAACCTGTTGAACCATACAATAGGGCAATACCGAACAATAAGAAACCGGTGGAGAATGCACCCATCAAAAAGTACTTCAGGGAAGCTTCATTCGAAGCTTTGTCTTTTCTGCGGATACCCACCAATATGTATAAGGCTACGGACATGATCTCTAACCCAATGAACAGCATCGCAAAATTATGGTAGGAACATACCATCAAAGCACCGGTCAGGGAAAAGAGGATCAGGGTATAATATTCTGCAATATTATCAGAGATCGCTTTAAAGTACTCCTTGGAAAGGAATAGGATAAGAATGGTCAATGAAATACAGACAATGGAAAACGAAAGTGCAAAATGGTCAAATAAGACCATACCTTTGTACAATGGTTCTGCCGTTTGGTTCCAAGCATAGATCTCTAAGCCTAAAGCTGCAACCAATCCTAAAATGCTAACAGGCAACAATGCATTTTTGGCCTTGTACAAACCCAAATACAAAATAAGTATACCTAATAGAGAAAGTGTGATAATCGCACTCATAATATCTTGTTAATCCTGTTTTATTTAATTTGTTGTAATAATTGACTTACCGATGCTTCCGAAAGATGCAATAGGCAGTTCGGGAAAACACCGATAATAATAACCAAGGCACTGATGATGATCAGCAATAACGCTTCATATCCTCTTACATCCTGAATATCCAAAACATCCTTTTGAGCAGTTCCCAGCATGGCTTTTTGGAAAAAGCGCAACATATAGACAGCTCCAAAGATCAGGGTCGTACCTCCGATTACGGCATACCAAACGCCATGCTCGGCTGTAGAGAAGATCCCTTTCAACAATAAGAATTCACCGATGAAACCATTGGTCAATGGTAAGCCGATAGCTCCCATTAGGATGATCAGAAAGCAGATGGCTAAAATAGGCATCTTTGTCGCTAATCCTCCCAATTCCTTTAGATCCCTCGTGCCCAATCGCTGTTGGATCACATCGATGATAAAGAAAAGACCCACCACCGAAATACCGTGGTTGATCATCTGAAGAACCGCACCTTGCAAACCTTCTTGGCTGAAGGAGAAAATACCAGCAGAAATTAGACCTACGTGCGCAATGGATGAATAGGCGATCAAGCGTTTCGCATCATTCATCTTGAAAGCGATGATGGAACCATAGACTACTCCGATCAAACTCATGATCATGGCCACCATACCATAGCTCGCTACGGCATCAGGTACCAAAGGAAGTAACCAACGCAATAATCCAAAAAGACCCATTTTCAACATTATCCCTGATAACAGCATGGTTCCCGCTGCTGGTGCATGGGTGTAGGTATCAGGCTGCCAAGAATGGAATGGGAACAAAGGAATCTTAATGGCAAATGCCGCAAAGAATGCCCAGAATATCCAACGTTGAGATCCTTCTGTTAAGCTTAATTGCGTCAGGGTAGTCCATGAAAGATCTTTCGTTCCTGATTGTTGGTATAGATAGATGATGGCGATCAACATCAATAAACTTCCGAAGAAGGTATACACGAAAAACTTCATGTTGATGCGGATACGATCGCCCTCGCCCCATAAGGCACAGATAAAATAGATCGGTATTAAGGCAGCTTCCCATCCTATATAAAAGGAGAAAGCATCCAAAGAAATAAATACCAAGACCAAACCAGCCTGCATAAAGGAGATCAGGGCATAGAAATTTCCAGTTTTCTGATGTCCGAAACTCGCCAGGATGATCAACGGGATCAACCCATTGGTTAAGATCAACATCGGTAGGCTGATGCCATCCAATCCAACATGGAAGTTAATGCCCAAGTTGGAAATCCAGCTCCAGGATTGTGAAAACTGTACACTGGCATCTGGTACAAAATTGCAGATAAATGGTATGGTCAAGCCCAATTGTAGCAAGGCCAATACAAATGCTGCCCATTTTGCAGATGTTGATTTCATAAATGCCAAAATGATGGCACTTACGACAGGTAATAAAAGCAGTATAAAAAGGTTATCCATTGATTCCTAAAATTCTGTTCTAGATTGTAAATAATCCGTAAAGCATGAAGGCAATAACTCCAATCACCATCATGAAAATATAAAACCCTACATGTCCGCTCTGTAATTGGCGAACGCCTTTGCCCGAAGAAACGAATAAATCTCCGATGCCATTTACCAAACCATCAACGCCTGATTTCTCCACTATACGGTGGAAGAATTTCGAAAGGCCGTTCAATGGTTTTACAAATAACGCGGCGTACAATTCATCCACATACAGTTTGTTGTAGGATAGTTTGTATAGACCGGATTGTTCGGTTGCTCCATCAGCTTGAGGGATATCTTCTTTCTTCACGTATTTCTGATAAGCTACGAAAGCCATGATGATAGCTCCAATAGCCGAAGCCGCCATCAGGATATATTCGGTACTGTGCGACAGTTCAAATGGCGTAGCCACTGCATTGGTCTGCGCAAATACCGGACTTAAAAATTCTTTCAACCAATGTCCGCCTCCTAAAGCTTCTGGGATATTCAATGCTCCGCCTACAAACGATAAGATTGCCAAGATGATTAATGGAAGGGTCATCTGCCAAGGCGATTCATGTAAATGATGCTCCTGTTCCTTGGTACCACGGAATTTTCCGTAGAAAGTCAGGTACATCAAACGGAACATATAAAAGGCCGTACATAGTGCCCCTAAGAAACCTAAGACCCAGAAAACAGGGTTGGACACAAAGGCATAGGCCAAGATCTCATCCTTAGAGAAGAAACCGGAAAGCGGTGGAATACCGGCGATCGCCACTGTACCGATCATCATGGTGATGAAGGTAATCGGCAAGGCTTTCTTCAAACCGCCCATGGAGCGCATATCCTGTTCACTGCTCATGGCATGGATAACAGAACCGGCACCCAAGAATAACAGGGCTTTGAAAAAGGCATGGGTCAATACGTGGAAAAATGCGCCCGTAAAAGCACCCACTCCCAAACCTAAGAACATATAGCCCAACTGCGAAACCGTAGAATAGGCCAATACTTTTTTGATATCGTTTTGTGTGATCGCAATGAAAGCAGCGATCAATGCTGTAGCTACCCCGATAATCGCAATGACCTGCATGGTGATTGGTGAAAGGGTAAACATGATATTGGATCTGGCGATCATATAGATACCCGCTGTAACCATCGTCGCGGCGTGGATCAAGGCAGAAACCGGGGTCGGACCAGCCATCGCATCCGGTAACCAGGTAAACAATGGAATCTGAGCCGATTTACCTGTAGCTGCCACAAATAGCAATAAGGTAATCACCAGCAGCAAACTATCGCCCATCGGCAATAAAGCCGCCTTTGGCAATACTTCGCTGTATTCCAAGGAACCGAAATTCGCCAGGATAAAGAATATCGCGATCAGGAAACCCAGATCACCGATTCTGTTCATCACAAATGCTTTCTTAGCTGCTTTGGCATAGCTACTGTTCTTGAACCAGAAACCGATCAATAGGTAAGAACATAGTCCAACCCCTTCCCAGCCGATGAACATCACCAGGTAATTGGAGCCCAATACCAACAGCAACATGAAAAAGATAAATAGATTCAGGTAGGAAAAATACTTTCCAAAACCATCGTCATGCAACATATAGCAGGAAGAATAGAGGTGTATCAAAAACCCTACTCCTGTAATGATCAATAACATGATGGCACTTAATGGATCTACCAAAAAGCTCAGGTTCAAACTAAAGCTACCTACGGTAAACCAATTGAAGATCTCTTTCGAGAATACGCCACTCTCTCCTAATTGTCTTGCATCATATACCTCCTTAAAGATTCCACAGCTCAATAAAAAGGATCCCAGGATCACCCCACAACCAATAACGGCAATTACAGGTCTAGGAAGTTGATTTCTCAATAATCCCAAGACCACAAATCCCAAAAGTGGTATTAAAGGTATTGTCCAAATTAATTCAATCATATCTAATAGCAATCTAATATTCTAATACTACCACCTTAATTTACTAAGGGATTCTATATCCACCGATTTTGTGTTTCTGTACACCATAATGATGATGGCCAAACCAACCGCCACTTCCGCCGCGGCCAAAGCCATGATAAAGAATACAAACACTTGTCCACTTGGGTCTCCACTGTAGGCCGAAAAGGCCGCTAACAAAAGGTTCACGGAGTTCAGCATCAACTCAATAGACATCATGATGATGATCACATTTCTGCGGATCAGCACCCCAATAACCCCAATGACAAAAATAATACTGCAGAAAATCAAATAATGATTCATGGGAATCCCCTGCATATTTTGAAAAAGACTATCCATGTTTTACTCTTGGTTCTTTTTTAGCCAATAATACCGCTCCTACCATCGCTGTCAACAACAGGATAGAGGAAATCTCAAATGGAAGTAAGAAATCGCTGAACAATACCTTACCCAGGTTCTTCACCAAACCGATGTTCTCGTGCGCTTGCACCATCCCATTATCTGTTTCTATTACCTTGAATGCTCCTAGGAAGGTAGCCAATAGACACATCCCTGCAATAGCGCCCATGAACTTCACCAAATTGGATTTCATAGGTTCCGTATCCTTGTTCAGGTTCAAAAGCATCAGTACGAAAAGGAACAATACCATTATGGCTCCCATGTACACAATAAAATTGACCACAGCCAGGAACTGGGCATTCAATAAGATATAATGAACGGTAAAGGTGAAAAATGTAATTACTAAATATAGCACACTATGTACCGGATTCTTTGTGAAGATGGTCATCAACGCAAAGAAAATGGACAAAAAGGCTACAAAATAAAAAATAGTCATAGGTTAATTATTTGATGTTGATGAAGACAATTTGGTGATATCAAATTTTGGTTCCAACAATTTGTCCTTACCATAAATAAAATCCTTTCTTAAATAATCGGCTGTAACATGTTTTCCATCCAGATAAATGGCCTCTTTCGGACATGCCTCTTCACATAGACCACAGAAAATGCAGCGCAACATGTTTATTTCATATACCACGGCGTATTTCTCTTCTCGGTAAAGGTTCTCTTCTCCTTTTTGTCTTTCACCAGCGGTCATAGTAATGGCCTCGGCCGGACAGGACAAGGCACAAAGACCACAAGCGGTACAACGTTCTCTTCCTAATTCATCGCGTTTTAGGGAGTGCTGTCCCCTGAAGTTCTTTGAATAAGGACGGATCTCCTCCGGATACTTGATCGTAGGGATCTTCTTGAAGAAGTGTTTTATGGTGATGGATAAGCCTTTGGCGATCGCAGGAAGATAGATCCGCTCCCAAAAGCTCATCGGTTTTTGTTCTAATACTTTTTTTCTATTCGATAATGACTGCATAATACCCCCGCTAATTAAAATATGTATCCTTCACAATCGTGATGATCCCGGTCAATACGATGTTCGCAATGGCCAATGGGATCAACATCTTCCATCCTAGATTCATCAATTGATCATAACGAAATCTCGGAAGGGTCCAACGGATCCACATGAAGAAAAATATAAAACCAAATATCTTAAGGAAGAAAACCAGGGTACCGATAATGGTGATCCAGTTTTCCGAAAGACCTAAATCATACATGAATGGGAAGTTATAGCCTCCGAAATACAAAGCCGCCATCAGGGATGATGAAACGAACATATTGATGTACTCCGAGAACATGTACAATCCTAATTTCATGGACGAATATTCTGTATGGTAACCACCTACTAACTCGGTCTCACACTCCGGTAAGTCAAAAGGCACGCGGTTACATTCAGCGAATGCACAGGTCATGAAAATCAAGAATCCTAAAGGTTGTGCCCATATATTCCAATTGACAAAGCCTGATTGCTGTGCTACGATTTCTCCAATGGATAAAGTCTGGGTAACCATCAATAAAGCGATGATGGAAAGTCCCATCGCAATCTCATAACTGATACTCTGAGATGCTGCACGGATAGCTCCCATTAAAGAGAATTTATTGTTTGATGCCCATCCTCCTAACATTATACCATACACACCTAAGGCAATAACCCCAAAAATGTATAATACGCCGATGTTTACATCTGCTACCTGCAATAAGATTGAACGATCACCGATGGTTAGGGTCTGTCCCCACGGAATCACTGCCGAACTGATACAGGCCGTGATAATGGCCAGGGTAGGACCAAGAATAAACAGGGATTTATGTGCACCTGCAGGGATAATCTCTTCTTTAAAGAAGAATTTACCACCATCGCATAATGGTTGAAGTATCCCGAAGAGCCCTGCACGATCCGGACCATGACGATCCTGCATAAAACCGGCGATCTTACGCTCGGCCAAGGTAGAGTACATAGCGATCACCAACGTGATGACAAATACAATGACTACTAATATTAATTTTTCAATAATAAAGGCTGTATCCATTTCCCTTGCTTATTTCAATTTTTCTGATCTTGCTAACTGTTCCACATTCGCCTCCTTCAATTGCGGATCATTCTTGATCACCGCAGGTGGGTTGAATGCCTCATAATGATTGGAAGCGATTACCGATTGGTCGCTTACCTTGGTTGGTTCTTCCAATACCCAATCATCCGTATGCTTGCGCTCGAAACGACACTCATTACAGATAAACTCTTCGACCTCATCAAACTCATCCTTACGAGCCGTAACACGAATTACATCGGTACCTTTGTACCATAATGTTACCTTTCCGGAACATTTGCTGCAGTTACAATGCGCATTTACCGGTTTGGTGAACCATACTCGGTTCTTGAAACGGAAGGTTTTATCGGTCAATGCTCCAACAGGACATACATCGATCACATTACCTATGAAATCATGATCCAATGCCTGATGGATGAACGTAGAGATCTCGGCATGGTCTCCTCTGTTCAGGATTCCATGTTCTCTTTTCTCCGTCAATTGGTTGGCCACAAAAACACAACGATAACATAGAATACAACGATTCATATGCAGTTGGATCTTATCGCCTATATCAATGCGCTCAAATGTTCTTCTTTCAAATTCATAGCGCTGTTGCAATGCGCCATGTTCATACCCTAAATCCTGTAGCTTACATTCACCTGCTTGGTCACAAACCGGACAATCCAGAGGGTGGTTGATCAATAACATCTCCACCACGGCTTTTCTAGCTTCTACCACTTCTGGTGCCGTGATGTTCAGCACTTCCATGCCATCCATTACGGTAGTTCTACACGATGCGACCAATTTAGGCATAGGGCGCGGGTCCTTTTCTGATCCCTTGCTCACTTTCACTAAACAGGTACGGCACTTTCCTCCAGAGCCTTCCAACTTGGAGTAATAACACATCGCCGGAGGTACAATCTCTCCACCGATCTGTCTTGCCGCATTCAATATGGTTGTTCCAGGATCAACATCAATGGTGATCCCGTCTATTGTAACCTTAAATTTTTGTATTTCTTCTGCCATTATAATCCTTCTTAAATCAAGATCCTATTTATTCCGTTACGGGAACCAAAGGATCGGCATAATGCGCTAAACCATAATTACGTTGCTGTGCTTCTTGTGGATGCAGGATATGCCATTCAAATTCATCCCTGAAATGACGGATCGCTGCCGCTACAGGCCATGCTGCCGCATCTCCCAAAGGACAGATCGTATTCCCTTCAATCTTACGCTGGATTTCCCATAACAGATCCACATCTTCCATGCTTCCATGTCCATGCTCGATCTTGTATAGGATCTTCTCCATCCATCCAGTTCCTTCACGACATGGTGAACATTGTCCACAGCTTTCATGACGGTAGAAACGGGTATAGTTGTAGGTATTTCTCACGATACATTGATCCTCATCAAACGCAATGAAACCGCCCGATCCCATCGCCGTACCACTCACAAAACCTCCATCAGCCAATGACTCATAGGTCATCAACCTCGGATTTCCATTGATGGTATGTGTGATCAGGTTCGCAGGAAGGATTGGAACGGAAGAACCTCCGGCTACAACAGCCTTCAGGCGCTTACCATTGGCGATACCCCCACAGTATTCATCCGAATAGATGAACTCTTCTACCGGAAGACCCATTTCGATTTCATACACCCCTGGTTTAACCAAATTACCAGATGCGGAGATCAATTTTGTTCCAGTACTGCGTTCAATACCGATTTTTGCATATTCTTCACCACCATCATTCACGATTGGAACGGTAGCAGCAATTGATTCTACGTTATTTACTACAGTAGGGCAATTGTAAAGTCCGGCAACGGCTGGGAATGGCGGCTTGATCCTTGGATTTCCACGTTTCCCTTCCAATGATTCCAACAGCGCGGTCTCTTCACCACAGATATAGGCACCCCCTCCCGGTTGTACATAGATCTCCAAATCATAACCTGTACCCAGGATATTCTTTCCTAGGTAGCCAGCTGCCTTTGCTTCCTCAATCGCCTTTTCCATGATCCTGATCTGTGGCATCATCTCGCCACGGATATAGATATAGGAAGTATTTGCGCCCAATGCATAACTCGAAACGATCATTCCTTCGATCAATGCATGGGGAATATAGGTCATTAAATATCGGTCTTTGAATGTACCTGGTTCCGATTCATCACCATTACAAACCAAATAACGCGGCACACCTTCAGGTTTCGCCAAGAAACTCCATTTCATACCGGTAGGGAATCCTGCCCCACCACGACCACGAAGCCCTGATTTCTTTACCTCTTCCACCACATCTTCTGGAGACATGCTCTTCAAGGCCTTTTCAACGGCTCTATACCCTCCTTTTTCGCGGTAAACCGCTAGGGTATTGATTCCTGGCACATTGATATGTTCTAATAATAACTTGCGTCCCATGATACTAAGCCTCGTTTTTTGATTTATTGGTTAAATCGCTGATTAGTTGATCCACACTTTCAACCGTTAGGTTTTCATAGAAGGTATAGCTTGGACCGATCTGAAGCACAGGTCCAAAACCACATGCCGCCAAACATTCTACCCCTCTCCAGGCAAATAGCCCATCCGGGGTAACTTCGCCTTCTTTTACACCTAACTTCTGTTCCAGGTGGTCCATGATCTTTTCGGCCCCTACCAGACAACAAGGTCCGGTACGACAAACCTCTAAAAGATATTTTCCTGATGGTTGTAATAGAAACATGGTATAAAAAGTAGCCACCTCGAAAACCTCGATAGGCTGGATGTTCAAAAACAACGCTACTTTTTCCATCGCATCTACACTTAACCATCCGTATTCTGCTTGTACGATATGCAGGATTGGGAGAAGTGCCGATTTTTGTTTTCCTTCAGGATAACGACTTACGACCTCCGAAAACTGTTTCAATAGATCCGCTGAAAACTCAACGATCATATTTTCTTTTACACTAAGCATCTAATTCTCCTGCAATTACATTTAAACTACTCATGTTAATAATGGCATCCGAAATCAACATACCACTGCTCATCGGTGCAAACATCTGGTAGTTGATGAACGATGGTCTGCGGAAGTGCAGGCGATATGGCGTACGGCCTCCATCACTGATCAGATAGAATCCCAGTTCACCATTCGCACCTTCAACCGCTTGGTAGACCTCTTCCTTTGGAGCATCCCATTCACCCATCACAATTTTAAAGTGATAGATCAGGGCCTCCATATTGGTATAAACCTGCTCTTTTGGAGGCAGGTAGAAAGCAGGTACATCCGCATGGAATACCCCTTTCGGTTCTTTCTCAATTTTTTCCAAGGCTTGCTCGATGATACGCATCGACTGCCACATTTCTTCGTTTCTAACCATGAACCGGTCATAAACATCCCCATTGGTACCTACCGGAATATCAAAATCGAATTCTTCATAGGAACAGTATGGCGAATGCGCACGAACATCGTAATCCACTCCTGTAGCACGAAGGATTGGTCCCGACCAGCTGTAATCCAAGGCCTGCTCCGGAGTAACCGCGGCTACATTGGACGTACGCTCGATAAAGATCCTATTTCTGTCAAACAGTTCTTGGAACTCCTTCAAAACCGGCGGGAAACGAACTAAAAATTCCCTGATTTTTTCAAAGGCAACATCGTTGAAATCACGCTCAAAACCACCGATACGACCAATATTGGTCGTTAAACGAGCACCACAGATCTCTTCGTAGATCTCGTAGATGAACTCACGTTCCTGCATCACGTACAAGAAGCCTGAGAAGGCTCCAGTATCCACACCAAGGATACCGTTACAGATAATATGGTCGGCAATACGCGCCAATTCCATCACGATCACACGCATGTACTGCACACGTTTTGGAATCTCAATATCCAACAATTTTTCCACGGTCATGTGCCAACCCATATTATTGATCGGTGAGGAACAATAATTCAAACGGTCGGTCAATGGCGTGATTTGGTAATATGGTCTATGTTCTGCTATTTTTTCAAATGCGCGGTGGATGTATCCAATGGTGGAAACACCGCCCACAATACGCTCCCCATCAATCTGAACCACATTCTGGAATACACCATGGGTGGCAGGGTGGGTAGGACCAATATTCAGGGTGATCAGATCCTCTTGCGGATCGTTGTCCTCAAATACCGGTGCGTTGGATGATATACGGGTAATAGGTTTGCTCATTTTCTTGCTCCCTTAACGGCCAAAATAAAAATCCTTTTTATCAACTCGGTTCGGATCCTCCAATGGATATTCCTTGCGCATCGGAAATACGCCAAGGTCGTCCATGTTCAGGATTCTGCGCAGATCAGGATGCCCTTCAAACTGTATCCCGAAGAAATCGTAGGTCTCCCGTTCCATCCAGTTGGCTCCGTTCCAAAGGAAGGAGGCTGTAGGAATGCGAGGGTCTGATGCGGTGATAAATACCTTGATACGGATCCTGACGTTATGGATCAGACTATGCACATGGTATACCACTGCATATTCCTTTTCCAATTCAGGATAATGGACCGCCGTGATATCCGTCAGGTAAATAAACTGCATAAATTCATCTTCCTTGATCAGCATCAGGAGATCAATAATGGTCTCTCGATCTGTTTCAAGGGTCAACAAACCTTTAGGTTCGCTGAAGTTGTACACTTTGTCGCCAAAAGTGGCCTGTAACTTTGATATAACGAGTTGATTGGTCAACTTATCCATTTTCTGTTGCAATTCCGTATTTTTCTAATAATGCTTTGTACTCCGGGGTATTTCTACGGTTGAGGGATTCGTTCTTCACGATATCCTGCAGTCTCAACACGCCATCCAGGATAGCTTCTGGGCGTGGTGGACAACCAGGAACATAAACGTCCACCGGAATGATCTCATCGATCCCCTGTAATACCGAATAGGTATCGAAAATACCTCCGCTGGAAGCGCAGGCACCAACAGCAATTACCCAACGTGGCTCTGCCATCTGGGTATACACCTGCTTCAATACCGGAGCCATCTTTTTGGCAATGGTCCCCATCACCAATAACATATCTGCCTGGCGTGGTGAAAAACTCGGACGCTCCGCACCAAAACGTGCCAGGTCATAAGTCGATCCCATAGTTGCCATAAATTCAATCCCACAACAGGATGTTGCAAACGGTAAAGGCCATAAGGAATTGGCACGCGCCAATCCGATCGCCTTATCCAAAGTCGTTGCAAAAAATCCCGCCCCTTCTACACCTGGAGGCTTATCCGCTAAGGTAATATTGCTCATTTTATTCGTCTCCCTTAAATGGAAAAGATTAACCTGCTCAGGTTAATCCCAATCCAATGCTTTCTTTTTAATAATGTAAATAAAGCCTAACAACAAGAGTCCCATAAATACGAACATCTCGATTAGACCCTGCCACCCAAATTCACGGAAATTAACGGCCCAAGGATACATGAAGATAACCTCGATATCGAAAATCACGAAAAGGATCGCAACTAGAAAATACTTGATAGAGAATGGCTGTCTGGCATTTCCGACCACTTCCACTCCCGACTCAAAAGCGCCTAATTTATTCTCCGTCCGTACCTTCGGACCAATTAAATGGGTGCCGATAATAGTCGTCACACCAAACCCAACAGCAACAGCTAATTGTATCAAAATTGGAATATAGTCTACAGGTGCGCTTTGGCTAGCTAATTCATTCATATCTATAGTTTACCCCTATTTAGTAGAATAACAAAAATAGCAAATTAAGTCAACAAAAAAAGGGACCGTTATCTGTAACGGCCCCCTTTTTTGTTATTTTGAATCATTATAAATTACAGACTCTCTAGCATTTGTTTTGCAAATGCATCTTCTGGTCTTAACGCAATTGTTTGATTGAAATGCTCTTTCGCTTTTGCATTATCACCTTTGATATATGCGTAATATCCTAGGTAGGTATGCGCATCAGCTGCATATACGTTGTTGTTAGGATCTTCTTTGGTAGAAGCTTTGATCGCATCCAATAATTTCGTGAATGAATCTACGAAAATACCTTTAGCTGCTTCAGGATTACCTAACATGTTATCCAATGCCATTTCCGACAAACCTTTGTAGTACAAAGATGGGATCAGGTACATGTCTTTAGCACGTTGCTCTGTAGCTTGCGCTGCAATTCCTAATGCTCTTACTGCTTCTTCCAAATGAGGTTTTGCCTCGTTGTATTTTGCAGCCGCTTGCTCAGGAGTCAATTCAACACCTTCTGGAGCCGCTACTAATTTCGAACCAACACCATAAGCTGCTTGTCCTAAATAGTAGTTAGCATCTGCATAGAATGCTGATTTTGGATTAGCCGCAGGGATTTTGAATAATTCCTTCGCTGCTTCGATCTCACCTTCTTGGTATTTCAAGAAAGCAGTTTCTGCGATCTCTGCATCAAAGTCATCATCTTCTCCTTCTTTCGAAATGGCTGTATTCAGATACTCCAATCCCTTTGCTTTGTCTCCAGCTAATACCGCTGACATACCAGCGATCAAAAAGTCACGTCCGATCAAACGGCTAGTGTCTACCTTTGACATCAACTGCGTCATGTTCTCATTCGCTTTTGCGTAATCTTTGTCCTGTGTGAAAGCCAAGTAACCCAAATAACGGAATACTTTAGGATCTACATCAGGGATAACAGCCAACTCTTGAGAAACGGTTTTCAACTCATCGTAGTTACCCGAGAATACCAAGAAATCCGCATAACGAAGTTTAGCATCTACGGAGTTATCTCCTGTTAAGGTCAAATACTTTTTATAAGCTTCCAACGCTTTTAAGTTGATCTCACGGTATTGCTCATCTGGTGCTTTACGAGATGATTGGTAATACGTTTCTGCAATCTCACGGTAGATCGGACCATAGTCAGGATGTTCTGTTGTTAACAAATTCAAATCTTCCAAAACTTGATCATAAGCCTGCGCTCTTCTACTGATGATCGCTTGACCGATCTTTGGTGCCAATAACTTATCATTGATCGCCAAAGCGTCACGGTAAGCTACATATGCAGGGCTGTTTTCACGAAGACCAGCATAAGCGTCACCTAATGCTACGGAGATCAATGGATCTTTAGCATTCATTTCTTTCGCTCTGGTTAAGTATTCAATCGCTTTTTTATAGTCTGGTTTTGGCGCATCGATATACGCTCTACCGATATAATAAAGATTTAAATACTCTTTTTTACCAATGTTGTTGCTAGCTTCTGCAAATTTCTGCTCAGCAGCGGCAACATTACCTTTTTCCAAATCAACGGTACCCAAACCAACATTGTTCAACTTCTCTTTCGGATCAGCTGTTAGACCTTGTTGGAAAACGACAGCTGCAGAGTCTACCTTCTCGTTGATCAGGTGGATTTGTCCTAAATAAAAATAGTTTTCTCCATCTTTTGCTTTTTTGGTTACCAATTGCTGTAACATGGTCTTTGCTTTACCATATTGTTCAACTTCCATGGCAGCCTTAGCATCCTTTAAACTTTGTGCACTTGCAGTTCCTACTGCTCCCGCTAACAAAAGACTTAAAAATAATTTGCTGTTTGTCATAATCTATTATTTACTCTTTGTTATAAACTAATTTATGTTATCTCTAATTAATATTTCTCTACCTGGCATGGTCACTGGCAACAGTCCTGATTTCAGCACCACCCTTTGCCCACGGTCGCCCGTAAGGAAGGCTGAAAAACCAATTCCCAAACCCATGTTCGGTTGATAATTCAATACGTAAAACGTCGTTTTCAAGGGGTATTCCTCCGTTGCGAAGGTAGTTTGTGAAGGCTTGGTAAATACCGTCTTGCCATCACTGCCCGTATTTTGAAGGCTTAAGATACGAATTTTATTTTCTTCTCCAAATTGCCTTCTATAATCCAAATACTGGGAATAGGAGACTATACCTATCGCATTAACGTTTGTTTCAATTTGTTTAAGAACTTCGGTAGACGTTTTCATCGCCTGAACAGATTTAGCGGAAATTTGATCCACTTTACTGAATTCCTTCACTTTTCGAACCATGCTGGAATTTATATTATCCAACAACAAGGTTTTCCCGGAGGCATCACCTTTCATCAATGAAGATAACGTCTGCACGTTGATCGAAGTATCCGGGGATGAAATATTATTTACAAAAACCACACCATCATTCCATATTGGGAAGATTCTCGGTGTAATTTGTCGATTTCCAAACCCGGCGCTCTCCCGCTCTGTCAGTTCCCTGGCCAAAATGGCCATAGAACCATCACCTTGAATCAGGCTGTTGATCGCTTCCCGCTCCGGTTTAGAAATGACCTGAATCTTCGTGTTCACATAGGAAGAGCGAAATACTTCCAACTGTTCGTTCAGAATGGAAGTGGCCGCTTCGTCCACGATGACCGTCATTTCCCCCGTTAGGATATCATTTTTATCCGTGCTGGCATTGGGCTCACCGGTACCTTTGGCTACTTCTATTTTATCCGCAGTTTTCGAATTGGAACAAGAAATACCAGAGGTCAATAAACCTATAATAAGCAAAGAACTTAAAAACTTACGCTTCATATTTATTTAGAATATAAATATGCGCTAAGGATTAATTTAATCCCTAAAATTATTTTGCCACAGACGGGCGAAGCGCATAAAGGAATATACAATTAATAGCACACCAAAGATGTTCTTGAAGGCGGGGTTGATTTCGATGGGAAAGCCTTTCCAAAAGATGATCAATAGCCCCAACACGAAATAGAACAGGAACATGGCAAGCCCTAAAATAGACAGAAATCGCTGTGTGGGCGATTTCCGTCTAAAAGAATTTCTTGTTGGATTATCCGACATATGTATCTTATTGTTGAGACAAGTCAAGACGGATTGGCAAGGAGAACTTCACAGGTACCTTCCTACCGTTCTGAATGGCAGGGTTCCAGCTCTTGGATTTCTTCAATGCAGCAACTGCTGCTTGCCCGATACCATGAGACAAATCTTTGTCAATTTTGATGTCTGTCACCTTTCCGTTTCTATCGATAACGAAAGATAACTGAACAGTTCCTTTTACACCAGCCTCAATTGCTGCTGGAGGGTAAACCAATGCATTCTGAACAAATGAACGGAAAGCGTTGATACCACCTGGGTATTCTGCTGGAACCTCTACCGACTCAAAGTCATAAACTTTGTTCGGGTCTCCATCAGGTGAACCTTTAAGGGAACCTGTGATAGCACCATCCACTTTTTTACTTCCGAATTCTCCCGGAGGAACTGCTGTACCACCTGGTGTACCTTTTAGGGTCAACCTTGCTGGTGTAGCGTTTTTCTCCTTGATCTCTTCTTGGGTAACAACTTCCTCTTTTACTTGTCTCGAATCCACTACCTTAGGTTCTGGGAAACGGATCAAGTCTTCTGCTGGAGGATCTTGTTGTATACGTTGAGGAGGTGTCTCTTCTTGTGGAAGAGGCTCTTCTTCTTCCGGCTCAGGTGGAGGTACCAAATCCTCTAGGGTAACTGGGCCTAGATCAACTTCTTGAACCACTTCCTTCTCAGGAAAGATGTTCAGGTCGAAGGCTTTCACAGCTACAAAGAAAAGAACAACTGCCGATACGGAGAATAAAGCAATATTGGTGGCTTTGGGCGCGAACTTACGTAAGGCATAAGCTCCATATTCTTTATTTCTATTCTCGAAAACGACATCAAGCCATTCTTTCTTAAATAAATCTAATTTTGAACCTATCATATCTTTAAATTTTTACCGTAATTATTTTACGTTGTATGCTCCATTATCTTTCAACACCTGTACTTCTTCAGGTTTGATCTTGGAAATCATGTAACGTTTAATATCTACGATTTTCATTTCGTCTAATATATCTACCGTATTCAGGTGTACCGACTCATCACTTGGACGGATAACGACGATTAAGTCTTTACCGCCTGTAGCTTGAGGAACCTGTGCTTTCATTTGGATAAGCACTTTGCGGATACCTTCTTTGGAGAAATCAACTACTGTTGGTGGAGTGATCGGATTAGCCAACTGGCCGTAATACCAAACGATTTTATTGTCTGAACCTAATAATAAGGTGATCGAACGGTTGTCTGCAATTTCCAATTCTGGATTTTGCTCCGATAAATCTTTGTTCTTATCAGGGAAGGCAATGTCCATCGCTTGCGGCTTACTTAAAGACGTTGTCAACATGAAGAAGGTGATCAGTAAGAAGGCTAGATCCACCATCGCGGTTAAATCTACCTTACCACCGTTTTTCTTCGACCTGACTTTCCCGCCTTTTTTACCGCCTCCGGAGTCTTGATTTAATTCTGCCATTTTATTCTATTATTTCTCCGTACGTAATCCGGTCACAAAACTGAATCTGTTCTGTTTTTGGTTACGCAAGGTTTCAATGATCAAATTCATTACGGAATATTTCTCGGTTGCATCTGCTTTGATAGCGACTTTCAATTGACCTGGATCAACGAAATTCTTCTCTTTTTCAGCGCGCTCACGATTGAATTCCACCGTTGCGATACGGGCTTGCTGTACCCAGTGGTAAAGCTCGTTCGAATTGGCCTCTGTACTATCTACAGGAATACCTTTTTGAACATCCTCTTTACGCTTGTCTTTTTCCAAAGACAACAAACCACGCAATTCCTTCATTGGGACACCGAAGTCGTCCATCAATTTGAACTTCTCGTAATCTTCGGCCGAGAATGGGATGCTGTATTTTGCAGACATCTTCTCAAGAGTCAGTTTCCTAACGTTAGGATTCTTGATTCCTAAGAACACCTTCCCTCCGTGGTTCACTGAGATCACTGCCAGGTTATCGTCTGGTAGTTTCTCTAGTGTAGTAGAGGCAGGAGTGTCTACGGGCATCGTTTCTGGTTGACGTGCTGTTGCCGTCAATACGAAGAATGTTAGAAGCAGGAACGATACGTCACACATCGCCGTCATGTCGATGGAGGTACCGGCTCTTTTTACTTTTGCTTTTCCCATTTCTTTACTTCTTTAAATTAACACTCTATTGCTTTCATAAGGATGATGCTGAAAAGTTGAAGAATGCATAAATTATTTTCAACTTTTTTTCAGGATCTTCTTATTTGTGGTTTGCAGCGTATGTTTGTACGATTGAGAAACCAGCCTCGTCAATAGAATATGTTAATGTATCGATCTTAGAAGTTAAGATGTTGTACATGATAATAGCTACGGTAGATGTAGCGATACCTGTTGCCGTGTTGATCAAGGCCTCAGAGATACCATTCGCTAATTTTGCTTGGTCAGGAGCACCACCAGTTGCCAACGCCGAGAAGGCCTTGATCATACCTGTTACTGTTCCTAATAGACCTGTTAATGTACCGATAGAAACCAACGTTGCAATTACCGTTAGGTTTTTCTCTAACATCGGCATTTCTAATGTTGTAGCCTCTTCGATTTCTTTTTGGATAGCCAATACCGATTTTTCAGTATCTAAGCCTGGGTTAGCTTCAACATCTTTATATTTTAATAAACCCGCTTTGATAACGTTTGCTACAGATCCCTTTTGCTTATCACACTCTTGGATAGCTGAATCAATGTTACCTGTTCTCAACAAACCTTGTACTTTTCTCACGAAGTTACCTACGTTTCCTGTACCTGATGCTTTACCAATAACGATAAAACGCTCGATAGAGAATACGAATACCATTAAGAATAATCCCAATAGAACTGGTACGATGTAACCTGCATGATAAACCATACCCATATAGTTACCCGGTACTGGTTGATTCTCGCGATTTCCGTCGATAAAGTTTGCTGGATCACCCATTACAAATTCGTAAACCAAGTAACCAATCACCAAACAAATGATAATTGCTAAACTCGCAAATAAATTACCCGCGGTGCCACTGTCTTGTTTAGCTGGGGCTGTAGTAGTTTTTGGTGCGTTTGCCATTTTTTTACTAATTTTTAGATTTTTTACTGTTGTTTAATTATTAAGTTAAATTCAATTTTATGCAAGCTAAATCGCGTTATTTTACATAAATTCAAAACAAATATAGCATTTTCTGTTAAAAACAAAATTAATTTGAAGATATAATAAGAGTGCATTTAAAGCCTGTCTATGTCCTCATTGATATGCTACAGCAGTTTCCAATCAATGCTTCATCACTTTATGTACATAACGGTCTAACATTACTGTTTTTTTTACAATGAAAACCATTTTTTTTCTGATATGCAAATTATCAAATCGTTAAATGTTAAAATTAAGTGAGCATTTACTCACAATAAACGTTGCCACAGCAACCCATTTTAAACCATTTAAACCAAGTATTTCTTTGTTTTTTAATAGGTTAAGGCGATAAATATCCCTTAACCGCCAATGCCTTTCACAGAATAACCTTCGGATTCCAAATACTGGATTATTTTTTCTTTAAAATCCCCTTGTATCAGAATTTCGCCGTCTTTCGCACTTCCACCTACCCCGCATTTTTGCTTCAAAACCTTGGAAAGTGATTCTAAATCATCCTGTTTGCCGATAAATCCCATCACCAATGTAACGGTTTTTCCCTTCCTGGCCTTCTTATCCCTACCTACCTTTAGCTTCTGCTTCTCCTTGGGAAGCGTATCCCGGTCCTCATCGGAATCAAATTCCTGATAGGAATAGTCGGAATCCGTAGAATATACGATCCCTTCAAATCGTTGCTTCTTCTGTTTTGCCATAATTAACAAATAATATTTAATGCTTTTGGTAATACTTCGATATGGATCTGCTGGCCGAGATCCATCGGTTCCCCATCCAAGTGGACCGGAGCTTTACCTTCCTGTTCAATACAAATCTTCTTGCCCGGTATGATCTCCACATATTCCGACTGGTCGGCCGTCTTATTAAAGAGGTGGAAAATCATCAAGGGTAATGTATATAACGGAAATTTATGCACAATACATACATCCAATACGCCATCTGTGATCGAAGCATTCGGCGCGATGTAGGCATTATTGCCATATTGGGGCGAATTGGCGACCGAAATCATAAAGGCTTCCCGCTCATATTCCTCCCCATCGATCAATAATTTATATTTCTTGGGTTTATATTTACTCAAAAGATTGATGACCGTGCGTAAGTAACCTACCGGTCCACGAAAGGTTTCGCCTGCAAATTTATCGCTTACCGAGGCATCAAAGCCGATGCCTGCGATATTGAAGAAATTCCGGTCTTCGGCCTTGGCACAATCTACGGCCAGGAATTCGAAACGGTTGATTCGGCGCAAAGCGGCCGATTCGTTCATGGGGATTCCTAAATATAAGGCGAGTCCATTTCCAGAACCTTCCGGGACAATGCCCAGTGGAATTTCCGAGCCTACCAAAGCCGATCCGATCTCATTGATCGTCCCGTCGCCCCCCACAGCGACTACCGCATCGTATTTTTCTTCGATGGCTTCTTTGGCCAGCTCATAGCCATGGTTCACATGATTTGTTAATTTAAAGGTAGGTTCAAATCGGCTTAAATCCAACACCTCCAATACCTGTTTATTAAATGCCGTTTTCTTCTTCCCCCCGGATATGGGATTGACTATAAACAGTATGCGTTTCTTTGCCATCTCAATCTGATAATTCCGCTAAAGATAATAATTTGGTTGAAATACTTTTTAAATAATGCAACTTATCGTAGCTTTGTTGCCACCGTAAAAAAAACACTTATGGCATACTTATTTACCTCCGAGTCTGTTTCTGAAGGACATCCAGATAAAGTTGCAGATCAAATTTCGGATGCATTGATCGATAATTTCCTAGCCTGGGACGAAGATGCACGCGTAGCAATCGAAACCCTAGTAACCACCGGACAGGTCGTGTTGGCTGGCGAAGTAAAATCAAAAATCTATTTAGACGTTCAAAAGATAACCCGTCAGGTGATCGAAAAGATCGGATATACCAAATCCGAGTATATGTTCGAAGCCAATTCCTGTGGTGTGCTTTCGGCCATCCATGAGCAGTCGGCTGACATCAACCAAGGGGTTGACCGCGTGACCAGGCAAGAACAGGGAGCGGGTGACCAAGGGATCATGTTCGGGTATGCGAACAATGAAACCGAGAACTACATGCCTTTGGCATTGGATATCTCCCACCGTTTATTATACGAACTAGCGGCTCTACGCCGTGAGAATGATAGCATTCCCTACCTACGTCCTGATGCGAAATCGCAGGTGACCTTGGAATACGATGACAACCACAAACCTGTGCGTATTGATACCATCGTTATTTCGACCCAGCATGATGATTTTGCGGAAGAAAAGGAAATGCAGGAGAAAATCAAATCGGATATCGTTAATATTCTGATCCCGCGTGTGAAGGCACAATTGAAACCTGAATTACAGGCATTGTTCAATGGGGAGATCAAATACCATATCAACCCAACGGGAAAATTCGTGATCGGTGGACCACATGGAGATACCGGTTTAACGGGAAGAAAGATCATTGTGGATACGTATGGTGGTAAGGGGGCACATGGTGGTGGTGCTTTCTCCGGAAAGGATCCATCCAAAGTGGACCGTTCTGCAGCGTATGCAACAAGACATATTGCCAAGAACTTAGTGGCAGCTGGTGTTGCTGATGAGTTATTGGTACAGATTTCTTATGCGATCGGTGTGAAGGATCCGATGGGTATCTATGTGAATACCTATGGTACTTCGAAGGTGAACAAAACCGATGGTGAAATCGCACAGATTATTGCTGAACTGTTTGATATGACGCCTTATGGCATTGAAACTAGATTAGGACTTAGAAAACCGATCTATGCGGAAACTGCTGCTTATGGTCATATGGGTAGAACCCCAAAAACAGTGACTAAGACATTTGAAAATTCTAACGGGGAGATAAAGACGGTAGAAGTCGATTTGTTTACCTGGGAGAAATTGGATTATGTGGATAAGGTGAAAAAGGCTTTCGGGCTGTAAAAGTATAAAAGTCTAAAAATATTATCAGCCGATAATTAAAGCAAAAAAGCAGATTCAAATGAATCGGCTTTTTTTGCTTTAATTATCACATTTCCCTATATTGTAATCTCCTTCAAAAAAGACAGATTTTGGAATTATTCATTTTTTTATGAGATTTGAAAATCTGATTAAATCTATTTCTGTGAAAAAGCTAAGTGAAAATAGGAAACTTATAACCGCCTTAAAATCCGGCTCGGAGAAGGCGTTTACAGAAATTTATAATAAATACTGGAAAAAACTGCTTGCTATTTCCTATCATATTTTAAAGGATAAAGAACAAGCCCAAGAAGTGGTTCAAGAAGTTTTTATTTCTATTTGGAATAACCGAAAAGAAATTGAAATCGATTCAATTGAAGGATACTTGGCAACTGCAGTAAAATACAGCACATTTAAAGTAATATATAAAAACAAAAGACTCAACGAGATTGAGCAAGGTTTGCAACAAGCAGATTCATATCTTGAAGACGACAAAATTGAAGCACGTTTCCTCAAAGACTATTTAGATGGGGTAATAGAAAAACTTCCAGAAAAATGTCGAATCATATTCAAATTAAGTCGAGAAACCTATTTAACCAATCAAGAAATCTCTGACAATTTAAATATTAGTGTAAAAACTGTCGAAGCACATATTACCAGAGCCATAAAAATCCTTCGTATAAACCTCCATAAGGTAGGCCTAAGCTTGGTATTCTTATTACTATTTTAATTTCACTTCTATTTTTTTTAATTCCATATAGGGTTATGTCTTTCGAGAAGGTACATATATATGAAGCCCAAAAATTATGGAAGAAAAACAAATCAAAATTCTGATTGAGAAATACCTCTCTGGAAAAGCATCTCTGGAAGAGAAAAAGAGTCTAGAGATTTGGTATAAATCCCAATTGGAGGATGATATCGTATGGGATTTAGAAGACCAAAGCTTTCAATCCTTTGAAAATAAAATAAAATCTGCCATTTGGGAAGAAACAGTTAATAAGCATGCAAAACTAAAATATCGCAAAAGGATATCTTATTCTGCAGCAGCTGCCATTTTGTTGTTTTCATCATTTTTGATATTTCTTCAAATCAAACAGAAAGATTTTCAGCAACTAGCTAAAACTCCAATAAATCAAGTTGAAAATAGACATATCATATTACCAGATAGTAGTATTGTAATTCTAAGACCCGGAAGTGAAATTTTATTATCAAAAGAATTTGGAATTGAAGACAGAGAGGTTGAACTAATAGGTGAAGCATATTTTGATGTGACACCAAATAAAATAAAACCCTTCATTATAAATTCAGCGAATATTAAAACTACTGTACTTGGAACTGCTTTTTCAATTCTTGCTAACCCAAACGGTAAAACCATTGAAGTTATAGTTGACCATGGCAAAGTACGGGTTGAAAAACAAAATAAAACGTTAGGAATTCTCCAAGCAAAACAAAAGTTAATCATCCCAGAAAACCAACGGGTGGATGAGGATATAAAAATTCTAAATGAAGTTTCCAAAAATGAAATGGCATGGATGGAAGAAGACATGAATTTTGAAGCTTTAACTTTTTCGGATTTAACTAAAAAGCTGGAACGACGTTACCAAGTTAATATAGAATTAATGGATCCCAAATTAGCCAACTTGAAAATATCCGGAGTATATAAAGGAACAGAAAAATTGGAGGAAGTACTTACTAACTTATGCGTAACTACCAATACAACCTTTATAAAATTGAAAAACAAGAGATATCAGATTAAAGAAAACAAAAACCTTAACTAATAACAACCATTAAAACCAAAAAATATGAAACTAAACTCAAATTCTACTTAATCCAAAAAACAAGACCCCCCAAGCCCTAGGAAGCATAATGGGGAGTCCGGAGAATTAAATCAATTGTTTACACTTAATCCCATTACAAATAATGCAAAAACTACGGTTTTTTGCAAGGGGTAGATTACATCTCCTTACCACCTTGCATAAACAGTCTAACTTCCGTTTTCTTATGAAAATAAAATTGGTTTGTGCAATGTTGTCCACAATAACCTTAAACCTATTTGCGACACCAAATAGTTTTGGACAAAATGTCAATACGACTAAAGTCGAAATCAGTTTTAAACAGGCAACTTTAAAACAAATATTATCCGATTTACAAAAACAATCTGGGTTTAGCTTTTTTTATCCTAGTGATATTGTTGCCCAGTATAATGAAATTTCAATTGATTTATCCAATGAAATAATGGCTGAAGCTTTGAACATGGTGCTGAAAAATACGCCATTAACTTATGTACAGCGAGGAAATAACATTATTTTATTTGTAGGAGATAAACCAACGGAAAAGTTAAACAAAAGTTCTGAAGTTTATCAAAAAACGGTTTCTGGAATAGTTGTTAATGAACAAAATAAACCCATTGCCGGGGTTACTGTTCAGGTAAAAAATCTAAAAACTAACTCTTCAAACTTCAAACTAAACACAGCAACAGATCAAAATGGACATTGGAGTCTTATTTTACCTCATAGTCAGGTAACAATAAGCCTATCTATGATTGGATTTGAAACCCAAGATGTTGAACTTGATGGAAGGTCAGAATTAACCATTCAGTTGAAACCTGCAAAAGCCCAAGAAATAGAAGATGTGGTAATTACTGGTTTATTTGAAAGACCTAAGGAAATGTATACTGGGGCAGCAAGATCTTTCACCCAAGAACAATTACAGAATGTTTCCAGCGACAATGTATTAACTGCTTTGCGATCTTTAGATCCCTCTTTTCAAATGCCGGAAAACATAAATTTAGGAGCTAATCCTAATGCTCTACCCGAGGTAACTCTAAGAGGAGGAAATAGTCTAATAGATCCAAACACTTCCACCAATAATCCATTTAATTATTCAAACAATCCAAATACTCCCCTATTTATTTTAGATGGTTTTGAGGTCTCTTTAGCACGAATCAATGATCTGGATTTGACACGAATAAAAAGCATCGATTTATTGAAGGACGCTACTGCGACATCTATCTACGGATCTAGAGCAGCAAATGGAGTTGTAGTAATAGAAACTATACGACCTAAAGCAGGGAAACTAAATTTAACCTATACTGGAAATGCCACCATTGAATCCCCTGACATCTTAGATTACGATGTGTTAAATTCTTCTGAAAAATTAGCTATTGAAAAGCAGATTGGTGTATATGACTATTCCTGGAATTCAGTCGATCAACAACTGAAAACCATATACAATGAGAGATTAAGGGCTGTTACTTCAGGAGTAAACACAGATTGGCTAGCACAACCAATCCGTACAGGGATTGGACAAAAACACAATATTTATGTGGAAGGAGGGAAAGACGAAATTCAATATGGAATCAACTTAAATTATTATAACAACTCTGGAGTTATGAAAGGTTCTAACCGTCAGACTATGACTGGTAATACTTTTCTATCCTATCGTTTTAAGAATCTAATGTTCAAGAACGATCTTACACTGGTAAGTAATTTAGGGAATAATTCACCTTTTGGGTCTTTTAAACAGTATACCCAATTAAATCCATATTGGACTCCGTTTAATTCGGATGGTTCCTATAAGTTATATCTCGAGGAAATTTATAACGAAGATACCGGTGCAAGGCTAACAAATTTTGATACTTACAATAACCTAACGGGTTATGTTGGAAGACCGACTAATCCATTATATGATGCCAGTCTCAATATCTTGGATCAAACGAAGTACCATAGTATTATCAATAATTTTGCCTTGGAATGGCAAGCTTATTCCTGGCTAAAATTACGCGGAACATTTGCTTACCTGTTCCAAGCGGATGAATCCGATAAATTCTTACCTGCACAACATTCAACATTTGCTAACACACCCACATTTGAAAAGGGGTCATACAATAAAGGTTACGGAAAAAATCAGCGTTACGAGGGGATATTTTCAGCCAACTTAAGTAAAACGTTTGGTAAAAACCTCATATTCGCAACCCTTGGAGCAAATATATCCCAGGAGGATAACAATACACAAAGGTTTTTGGTTGTTGGATTTCCAAATGCAAGTATGGATGATATAACTCAAGGGCTTCAGTTCGACCTTGGCAGTAAACCTATCGGAACTGAAAACATAAAGCGACTAGCTGGCCTGTTTTCAAATATATCCTTTGCTCATAACAATCGATATTTATTAGATTTTTCATATAGGGTTGATGGCTCATCACAATTTGGTTCCAACAACCGGTTTGCTCCATTTTGGTCAGCTGGGGCAGGTTGGAATTTACATAATGAAAATCTAATAAAGGATATTGAAGGTATTAATAGACTTAAAATCCGTTATTCGTTTGGATACACTGGATCACAGAATTTTGATTCATTTTACGGACTTACCACATCACGATATTTTACAGCCACGGAATATCGTGGCATGATCGGCACTTATTTACTCGGATACGGAAATCCAAATTTAGCTTGGCAGAAAACTCAAAAGAACAATTTAGGAGTAGATATTACCTTATTTAACAGGCTTGATCTATCGGCGAATTATTACATTGAGAAAACCCAAGGGTCAATTGCTTCTATTTCAACAGCTCCTTCATCTGGGTTTATCGATTTTAAGGAAAATATGGGTGATTTAAAATCAAATGGCTGGGAACTATATTCGAAATTTAATATTATTTCAAATCCTAACAATCGGAACAATTGGTCTATTTTCTTGAACCTATTCTCGGTTAATAATAAAATCGAAAGGGTATCAAACACCATATCTGCTCTGAATAAAGCGGCAGATGAACAATTATCTACTTTACCAATTACTCGATTTGCTGAAGGTCAATCCACCACGGCTATCTGGGCAGTACCATCTTTGGGAATTGATCCTGCTACGGGCTATGAAATCTTCCTAACTAAGGATGGCCGATTAACAAATACATACAATCCATTAGATCAAATTATTGTGGGTGATACTCGTTCAGATCTAGAGGGTACCTTTGGGACAAACTTTGAGTATAATGGAATTGGATTAAACGCATTTTTTCGGTTCAAAATGGGGGGTCAATCTTATAATCAAACCTTGGTCGACCGAGTAGAAAATGTAAATGTTAGACTTTATAATGTTGACAGAAGAGTTTCAGAAGAACGCTGGTTAAATCAAGGAGACCACACGTTCTATAAAGGACTAATAGATGCCGATGGATATGGAAATACTACACCAACCTATGCTACATCAAGGTTTGTCCAAAATGACAATCTCCTGTCCTTAGAAAGCATCTCCCTCTTTTATCGTTTCAATGATGAAATTTCTAAAAAATGGGGTATGAGAAATACGAAGATAACGGCATTCTCAAACGATGTATTTCGATTTTCAAGTATCCGAAGAGAACGTGGCTTAGACTATCCGTTCAGCAGATCATTTACATTTCAAATATCAACTAGTTTTTAATTAAGATGAAATTAATAATGAAAATCACCATGAGAAAGAAATCCATCATTGGACTAATCTTTTTATCAATAATATTTTTTACGCTAAATTCCTGTAATAAGTGGTTGGATGTGCAACCTAGCACACAAACAACGGAAAACAAACAATTCAGCTCGCAACAAGGATACATAGATGCACTAATTGGCACTTACCAAAAAATGGCTGAAAACAATAGCTATGGAAAAAACTTAGGATATGGTGTATTGGATGTCTTGGCGCAATTGTTCCAAAACAAAGCGAATCAAACTGTTGATATGTATGGTCAATTAGCTAGATATAATTATGCCGATGCTGGTGTGGAAGCTACCATTAACAGCCTTTGGAGTGAACAATATAGTATTATTGCCCAAACAAATTACATTTTAAAAGATATTGATGCAAATCGTCATTTATTTCAACAGCACAATTTTAATTTGATCAAAGGGGAATCATTGGCAATTAGAGCAATGGTCCACTTTGATTTATTGCGATTGTTCGCTCCTGTAAAATCACAATTACAACCTATCGAACAATCTACCATCCCATATATGACAGCATTTTCAGTCAATCCTTCTAAATCATTATCCTTTGAAGAAATTATTTCTCAAATTATCATTGATCTAAAAGCTGCTGAAGAATTATTGTCCATCGATCAGGAAATAGATCAAATTAAAGACAATGCTGGGAAAAATAATCTAGAATTGTTTCAATCATTCCGACAGAACCGATTAAATTATTGGGCAGTCAAAGCTTTATTAGCTCGGGTTTATCAATATAATGAAGATAAAGAAAACGCTTTAAAATATTCTAAGGAAGTGATTTCTAGTGAAAAATTCTATTTCGTAAATGGCAACACAAATACTACAAATCCTACATTAGCTTCTTCAAATGCTATTTTTAGTACAGAACATATCTTTTCAGTCTACAAATCAGATTTAAAAACAGTATCTGATCGTTATTTCAAGACTGAAAGTAATGCCGCCGAAGGTGAAGATTATTTTTCTACTCAGACTAATTTGAACAATTATTTTGAAGTATCGGTTTCTGGCCATGCTATAGATATCCGAGGACCTCAAGCCTCCAACTCCAGGTGGAATGTATTTAATGTATCAACTGTGTACAGCAATAAATATTATGTGGGTTCAAACATTAACAATGTGAACCAAAAATTAATTCCAGTTATCAAATTAGCAGAAATGTATTATATAGCAGCTGAAGCTAGTCCTACAGTTCAGGAAGCCTTGGGATATATCAATAAAGTAAGGACAGCGCGCCTTATCCCTGCATTAACTAATACAAACATTACCAATTCAAGCCAACTAGAATCAGAAATCTTTAAAGAATATCGAAAGGAATTTATCGCTGAAGGGCAATTATGGTATTATTATAAACGTAAAAAATTCACTTCCATTCAAAATACAGTGGACTACTCGTTCAACTTAGGAAAATACGTTTTCCCGATTCCAAATAAAGAAATCGAATTTGGATTAAATTAAAATCAAAAAAATGAAAAATTGGACAAATATATTTGGCTTTTTATGTTCACTTCTATTCCTCATTGGTTGTAGTGAAGATAAACCCTTAATGTATCAAGAAGATTCAAAAGTATATTTTCTTAAAAATACTACTGAAACTTCTAGAGATAGTATCGAAAAAAGCTTTGCTTTTGACCCTACCAATGTTACTTCTGATACTATTGCACTCAACTTTAGAATCATCGGCTTTCCTAAGGACGTAGATAGAGAAATTGCAGTAAAAGTTAAAGAAGGTTCCACGGCAAAGTTAGGATATCATTTTAAAATTGATAACCTATTTATTCCCGCGAATAGCTCAAATGGGTCAGCTGAACTTATTTTTTTCAGAAGAGAGGGTCTAAAGGATAGTACAGTCAGAGCAGATTTATTAATTGCAGAAAATGAAAATTTCGAGGTGGGATATGAAGATGTAATAGGAAATTCAAAAATCAATCGAGTTACTCTACGTTTTTCGATAACAGATTTATTGAGTAAACCAACAAATTGGCAAACATTATGGCAGAATATGTTTGGGGATTATTCCAATACTAAAATTTTATTTCTAACCCAACAGTTAAATTATACAGCTTGGAACGTGCCTTATTTATTCCCACAAGACCAAAGCAATATGATCAACAAGGCTAGGATAGCAATTTATGAATATGAGAAAATGAATGGTCCTTTAATGGATGAAAACGGAAATAGAGTGATAATCCCTTAATATAATGATATGAAAATAAAATTTGAAAACACGTTTATAGCCTTCATATTGGGATTAACTATGTATGGATGCGCAAAAGATAAAGGAAATTACGAATACCAAAATGTCCCAAAAATTGAGGTTAACGATCAATCCATTGTGGGAACTATATTTATTCAACAAGGATCTTCATTAAAATTAAACCCTGAAATTCAACTTAATGGAAATAATGATGATCTATCCTACGAATGGTTTGTCTATTTAAATTCTCCAAGTGCGTCCTATGTTCAGGATAGCACAAAAATTTCTAATACGAAGAATTTAGATTACATCATTGACCCTAATATATTTACTATTGGGGAAACTTATAAATTAACCTTTAAGGTTACAAACAACATTAATGGTATTTCTTCATTTCATTTTTACCAGTTAAGTATATCTGACATTTTCACTCAAGGATGGATGTTTTTAGAAGATAAATCGGGAAAAGCAGATTTATCGATGATTTTAAATAATGGCACAGTATACCATGATATTTATTCATTTCGAAACAGCAATCATCCAATCGTAAATCCAAAATCATTTACTATTTCGAATGCATCAATAACTGATGATGTCGGGCCCAGTGGTAAAAAATATTATATCGTTGGGCAAACTGATGCCGTTGAACTTGATGGAACAACCATGAAAAAAAGATTCGATTATGAATACCTGTTCTTTTCGCCACCAAATATTATAAAGCCGTCATATATTGCTTGGGGAGGTAGTTCGGGTAGTAATGTTGGTGTTTTGTTAAATGATGGGCATGTTCATATTAATATGGTCGGAGGTTTCCCAGGAGCTAAAAAATTTGGAGCCCAGCTAAGGTCTCCAAATAATGGTTATGATTATGCTTTGGCCCCTCAACATATTTCTGGCAACAGTTATACAGATACCTATAACATCATCATGTTTGACACAAAAAACAAACGGTTTTATGGAGTTACCACAAGTGCTTTAAATTCATTTGATGAAGCTAACCAAAACAGTAGCATCTTCGATATGAATAACGTAGGCTTAGATCTAATAAAACTAGACTCCTCCAACATAACAGAGATCCGCAATGCCATTATGAAGGATGATGGAGGCAAAGGATATCTGCTCCAATTCCGAACCTTAAGAAACGCCTCAAATCCTTCAATTACTGTTGGAAAACAAGAAATAATTTCACCGGGTATAGCTCAGGCATCAGATATAACTGCCTCCACCCTTTCTCCGCATCTATTTTATGTAAATGATGGAAAACTCTATCGCTATGAAGTAACCTCAAATACATATACTATTGAATACACTCTTCCTTCAAATGAAATTGCAACAAAAATAAAATTCCAAAAACATGGATATGGCAATTCTATCCCCCGTCTTATTTTATCCACGTGGAACGGTTCAGAAGGCAAAGTATATTTCTTTAAAATAAACCAGACTGGAGCTATTGAGAGTCTTGATAAAACATTCTCTGGCTTTGGAAAAATAATTGATTTAGCCTATAAATATTAAAAACATGAAATTTAAAACTACCGCAGCATTGCTATTTATGACAAGTTCATTGTTCGCGCAGAACAAAATTGATGATGCGACAAAAAGAATGAATGAAATTGTTCAAAATGGCTCCTTAGCTCAAAAAAACACACTTGCGAATGAATTAAGTTTAGAGGCAAAAACCTCCAAGGATGCTAACCGTCTAGAAGTAATCAGTAATTACTTATATCAATTAGGACGTGAAGAAAGTTCTGATTCTCTACGAAGTGTAATTGCAAAAAAATATCCGAAAAGTCTTGTGGCAAGACAAGAATTTGTCACTAATGATTTCTATAAACAGAAAACTGCGAAAGACAAAGAAAATAGCTATAAAAAACTGTTAAAAAAATGGCCGATCCCAAAAACAGATGAAATTAAAATAGCATATGATTACCTTATTGCAAATATTGCGAATTCATATATTGAAGAAGGCAATAAAGAAAAATCTTTATCTTATCTAAATCAATTAAATGAACGTTTTTGGCGGGCCCAAGGATTTATTCCTGTTGCGACAACACTACTACAACAAGGAGACACTTTAACGGCAATTCCATTAATTCAAACCTCCATTGAAGATGCAGAATATTTTATGAACCTCCCCAAAGATCAACAAGATAATAAGGCTGGTTTTGCTGCGGTAGGATATCCTGGATATGTTTCACAATTAGCAAATATCTACAGTAATCAAGGTAAGCATAAAGAAGTGATGACATTATTGGAAAATGCCATTTCAAAAAATCCAACATATGCTTCGCGGTTCAGCAATACCTATTTCAAGGCTTTGGAAAATGCAGGCAGAAAATTGGAGGCCCTTCAACAATTAGAAATGATTTATAAATCGGGCAATTTTGCATTTAAAACTAAAATGCATGAACTTTACACTTCATTAAATGGTTCCGATAAGGGTTTTGAAGGTTATATCAATAGATTGGATAATGAAGTTATTAAATACATTCAAGAGCATATTTCACAATTTGCAATAAATCAAACTATGCCAAATTTTGAACTACTAAACCTTAAGGGCGAGAAAGTTAGTTTGGAAAGTTTAAAAGGTAAAACACTAGTATTAGATTTTTGGGCAACTTGGTGTGGTCCGTGTATAAGATCTTTCCCAGCAATGAAAGCAGCACAAGAAATGTATGCCAATGACAATAATGTAAAATTTTTATTCATCAACACTTGGGAAAGGGATAAAAATTATAAAGAAAATGTGGCAAGCTTTATTAGCAAAAACAATTATCCTTTCGAAGTGGTTTATGATGATCAGAAAGATCCTAATAATGGAAAAATATTAGCTGAAAAGTTGGGTATTACTGGAATACCTGCCAAATTTATAGTTGATAAAGATGGTATCATTCGTTATAAGTTAACAGGGTCCTCTTCTGAAATAGATTATATAAAACTTGAGATGAAAGAACTAATAGAATCTGCTAAAAAACCAATTTCGCAGCATTCATTGGCGAAAAAATAATTTTTAAATAAAAAAACAGATCCTTCCGATCTGTTTTTTTATTATTTATACCGTCGCAGACGAGGTCGGGATCTGTCTATTCACCTTCTTTACCAAACCTTGCAATACCGCTCCAGGACCAACTTCCACAAAAGCTTCAGCACCATTT
This sequence comes from Sphingobacterium sp. CZ-2, assembly GCF_004526235.1. Taxonomy (GTDB): domain Bacteria; phylum Bacteroidota; class Bacteroidia; order Sphingobacteriales; family Sphingobacteriaceae; genus Sphingobacterium; species Sphingobacterium tenebrionis. The sequence goes on from NZ_CP038159.1 coordinate 3,761,489, forward strand.
GCCAACATCGTTTCCACCGTTTGGGTCCATCTAACCGCCCCAGTCAACTGCGCAATTAAATTTTCCTTAATAGCCACCGGATCCTGATAAGGGTTCGCATCATAATTCTGATAGATCGGACAAACCGGAATAGTAATCTCCGTATCTAAAATCGCCGCCTGCAATTCTTGCTTTGCAGCTTCCATCAGTGGCGAGTGAAACGCACCACCAACCGGCAATTTCAACGCCCTTTTCGCACCAGCTTCCAATAATTTCTCACAAGCTTTATCCACTCCAGCTACCGTTCCAGAAATCACCAATTGTCCGGGACAGTTATAATTCGCTGCAACCACCACATCTTCAATCTGCGCACAAACCTCTTCCACGATAATATCGTCCAAACCTAAAATGGCAGCCATCGTTCCAGGCTCCAATTCTGTGGCTTTCTGCATCGCATTTGCGCGCTTTGCCACCAACTGAAGACCATCTTCAAAAGACAATGCTCCTGCAGCTACCAAGGCAGAAAACTCCCCTAGTGAGTGCCCAGCAACCATCGCAGGCTGAAATTGATCCCCTAAAGCTTTCGCTAGAATTACGGAATGCAAAAATATGGCAGGTTGGGTAACCTTGGTCTGTTTTAGCTCTTCGTCTGTTCCGGCAAACATGATGTCTGTAATACGGAAACCCAAGATCTCATTCGCACGTTCGAAAAGTGCTTTTGATTCCTCACTCGAGTCATACAAATCTTTACCCATTCCTACGAATTGGGCTCCCTGTCCAGGGAAAATATACGCTGTCTTCATATCAGGTTCTTTTTTCTATCACAAATATAAAAATTCCTTATTCTTCTGGAATGAATGATAAGGAAGAAAGGTTATCATCGCCAAAAACATCGTTGGCGATTTCCTGGATCTCCTTCGTACTCACCTTATCGATCTTTTCAAAGACTTCCGAAAGGGTAACTACGCGGTCATAATCGAGGATATTCTTCGCTTCCGCAATGATCAGGTTCATCCGGTTCTCTTCGGCCAAAGCGATCTGCCCTTTGAACTTATTTTTTGCCCTTTGTAAAAAGGTCTCCGACAAGGGCTGTTCCTTTAGTTTGTTCAGTTCTTTTCGGACCAATCGTAATGCTTTCTCAACCTTTTCCTCATCCGTACCAAAATAGATACTGAAAAGTCCGGTATCCGAATACAAACTGTAATTTGATTCGATGGTATACGCAATACCGTATTTCTCCCGGATATTCAGGTTGAGGATAGATGCCATGCCATAACCTCCCAACAAATTGTTCAACAGCAGTAGCCCCGTTTTTCGGTCATCATAGATCCCATAACCATGTCCACCCAATACATAATGGGCCTGATTAATCGGCCTGGTCAATGCCAGCTCCTGCTTTTTAGGCTTTTGGAAACTCTCTGCGGCATGATCCCAAGGGTTAATGGCCACTCGTCCAAAAACCTTGTTGGCTATTGCCAACAGCTTCTTTTCCGTATAATTCCCCGAAATGGCGATCACCATTTTGGAAGTCGCATAATGGGTATTTATGAACTGCCTTATATCCTGTTGTTCAATAGATTTCAGATCATCCTCCAAACCAAGGATATTATGTCCCAAACCAGATCCTGCAAACACCATATCCTCAAAATCATCCATGATCGCATCTTCCGGACTATCTTGGTAAGATGCCATCTCATCCAGGATTACGCCTTTTTCCTTTTCCATTTCATCCAACGGAAAAACAGAATGGAAAATTAGATCCTCAAATAGATCCAATGCCCGGTCAAGGTAAGGATGGAGAAAAGAGGCATGTATACAGGTATACTCTTTGGTGGTATATGCATTCAGATCGCCTCCGACAGATTCCAAACGGTTCAGGATCTGATTGGTACTGCGCCTCTCCGTCCGCTTGAACAAGAGATGCTCAATAAAATGGGCTGTTCCAAATTTCCCATACTGTTCATGCCTGGAACCCACATCGACAATCAAGCAGGCATGGGTAATCGCCGACCTGTCCGGATGCAACAACACCCTCAGTCCATTATCAAGTTGGAAAATTTTTTGGTCCATCAAGCAAAGGTAGTATTTTAGCGTTAGTATTTAGTAGTTAGTAGTTAGTATTAAGACCTAGGGTTGGATAGCCTTATATAGATAGTCTTCTAATGTAAATCATGATGTTAATTCGAATACCTAACTCTGGGCAGGGTCGTACTGAAACCATGGTGAAAGTAATGTGAAAGTATGTAATTCCTATGGTTTGATCCCATTTTGATGCTTTTACCTTGGTTTAACCATACTTTAAGACCGAATTCATCAAGAAAAGTGTGTTTTATCATACGAAAATGGGATAAAATAAAGAATATAAAAAGAGGCTCCCTTTCAGAAGCCTCTCGCTTTTATGGTGTGATCTATTTTCTACTTTTTATTATCAGACATCCTTTATAAGACATCGATTATCAGACGTATAGAATCTATCTTCTGACATCTATCATCTAATATCTAAAGACATCTAAATTAGAACCTAGGCCCTCTACCGCCTGGCCCTGGGAATCCACGATCATCTGATGGTGGCAAACCAGAGAATTTCTGAAGTTTGAAGGTGAACATCAACATGAAATATCTGCCCAACCTGTTGGTTTGGGTATCCGCGTAGTAGTTTTCTGCTACTGTTCTGGAGATGTTGGTCTGTTCATTCAGTAAGTCATAGGCTTGTAGACGTAGGGTCGCGCGGTCATCTTTCATGAAACGCTGCTCGATATAGGTGTTGATGATAAATGGATTTGCACTGGTCAATGGTCCATATCCTTTATTGAAGGTCTTAGATAAATCGGCACCAAAAATAGTGGATTTGGTAATGTTTACCGATCCGTTCAATGTTGGTGTGATGGATGATACATTGTTGTTATTCTGTGTCTGCAACTGATTTCTCGATAAGTTATAGTTATAACGAACACCTGGACTGATCTCCAAGTTTTCAGAAGGCGTATAGCGGAAACTTAATCCCTGCATGAATACGTAGTTGTTGATCACGTTCTTTTCACCTACTTCAGCAGTAGGATCATTCGAGATATACGACAGGTTCGTGTTGTAAGTAACCCCTCCCATCAACATCAAGTTGTAGGTTTTCTCTTTCAGCGATTTACCGAAGTGGTAGAAGGAACTGATGTTATACACCGGATCTTCTGCATTCAAGAACCTGGTTTCTCTGATCATACCTAAACCTGGCTCATTATAACTTTTGTTGAAGTTGGTAATGCGGTCTTTGGTCAAGCTACCATTAACGAACGCAAAGAATGTATTTCCTTTTTGGAAATCTCCTCCACGATAACGGATGGTCATCTGATGTCTGAATTCAGGATCCAGATCAGGGTTACCGATCGTTGTACTTGTTCTGTTGTTACTTACTTGGTATGGTAAGATCTGATTAACGGAAGGTTCGTTGGAACGACCGGAATAGTTCAGACTCAAACTTTTCTGACGGGAAAACTTGTATTCAAACCTAGCAATAGGAATGAAATTGAAGTTCTTACGGTTGATCAACGCACTGGCGTCATCCGAGGAGGCATCTCCTTCCAAAACGGAAGGTTGAACGGAAGCACCCAATGAATATTTTACCTTCTCGTTCTCGTGCATATAACTTGCTCCGATACGATGGGTAGTGAAGGAATAATCCTGTAGGTAGTGGAAATTTAATTCCTCATCAGGATTAGAGGATCCATCTTCATTAAAGGCATCTTGGAAGTTTTTATTGTTGTATGCGTTCTTATTAAAGTCATACGTCAATTCCAATTTACCAAATTGGGAAAGAGGCTCTGTATAGGATAAGGTAGTACCTGCATTCCAACTTTTGTTATTCACTTCCTGCAAGGTTTTTTCATAGATTTCCCTTAATGGCGTATTCGCATTTTCGGGATCAGCCACCATACGTTCCAATACTCTGTCGTAATCGTTTTCGGTTGCTGAATTATCGTAATTGAAATTGAAGAATAGATTACGCCCTTTATCGTTCAATTTACGGTTATACAAACCACTGATGCTATAACGTGGAACATTGGTGTTGGTCAATACTTTTTGGGTTTGCTCATTATCCAACAAGTCGGAGATAAAAGTGCTTGCAAAGGTATTGGAGTTATTGTTCACATCGTTGTATCCGAACTGTGGAGTAAGTTTGATATAATCCCTATCGGTAATGTTCCATTCTAGATTGGCTTCCATACGATGACTGGTCGTAATTCTATTGCCATTATCTTCGGTGTTTTCCACCTGCTTCAATTCAGGAAGTGTATATTCGATCAAACTCTTTGTAAAAGTGTTATTATCATCCCTTCCGAAAGAATAGTTACCATATACTTTTAGTTTTTCAGAGAAATCATGACGGATATTCACCCCGATGGAACCTACATCTGTAATACCACTTGGGTTACCGAACATACCTCCACCTGGACGGCCACCGCCACCCATTCTTCTTCTGGCACCTCCACCGGAAGTGTTGAAATCAAATAGAGGGGCATTGATGTTATTAAGGTTTCCTAAAACCGACACTTGGGTCTTATCGGTCATGCCCATCCACATACCGGTAGCCTGGTAGGTATTATCCGTACCATAACCCGCCCGGAGGGTGGTCATAAAACCTTTGTTATATTTCGGATCGATCTGGATGTTCAATACCTTTTCGGAATCACCCGATTTATTACCGGTGATGTTGGCCATATCGCCGAAATCATCTACCACCTGGATCTTTTCGATGATATTGGCAGGTAGGTTCTGCGTAGCAGTTTTCACATCACCACCAAAGAAATCCTTACCATTAATGCGTACACGGGTAACATTCTCCCCTTGTGCAGTTACATTACCATCCTTATCAACCTCCACACCCTGAAGACGTTTCAAAGCGTCTTCGGCCACTGCTCCCTGGCGTAATTTTAAGTCTTTCGTGCTGTACTCTACGGTGTCGCCTTTTACCTGTACGGTCAAGACCCCTGCAACCACAACTTCTTCTATTTGATTGGCATTTACCGCCAATGCGAAGCTAGGTACGCGGATTTCCTTTTGCCCTTCCGGAAATTCCACTTCCTTTTCTACCGCTTGGAAGCCTAAACTACTTACCCGAATGGTGAATTTCGTTGCAGCTACGTTGGTAAACGTAAAGAAACCCGCATTCGTTGAACTTGTTTTAAGGGTGTCTGTAGCTGACATTAAGTAAACCGTAGCCCCAGAAATAGGTCTAGATTCCGTGTCTCGCAGCATACCCTCGACCACTCGATTTGCTTGTGCATGAACACTCATGCTCAGCGCTAAGATGCAAACCAACATCAAAGCTTTTCTAATTCTATCCATAAATTAATTTTATTGCTCATTCAGCTTCCCTACAATCCAGACATCCGTCTTCATCTTGTAAGGATTCTTAATGGATGGTGCCGGCCGACCGTACATCCCTCCATACCTTCCCGTCTGGCTAGGTTGGTTCTTTAACATCTTCTGCAACTGGGCAAAACGATTGTTGATCATCACCTGTATACCCAACACTTGCTTAGGATCTTTCAACCCTAATGCACTGATAGGAATTTTTGATTCATAGCTCAAGATTTCATTACCTTCCAGTTTCGCAACGGCCTGCACCCCGTAGGTATTGTCGAAAGACAAACGACCATCCACAATCCTGGAGAATCCTTTCACCCCATAACCTCTACTTCTCTTGATCAGTTCTTCGCGTACATTCATGTTCGGAAGATTCTCATCATTGGCCATTGCCCGTAGGGTCTCACTGTCGGGTACCGGAAAAATCAACTGCGCACCATCCCGCTTCTTCCCATCGGTGTTCACATTGATGATAATCCCATTGCGAACCGCATCCTGCTGTAATACCGCATCTTTGATCCGCATCGCCACATAGATGTATTCGGCATCATTGCTGACCCCAAACATCCAACTGCTATCTGCATCGATCAGATTTAACTTTCCATTCCACTCTGTCAATTCTGCATCCACTTTCACCGGAAAGCTGGGCAGGATCTGGTAATTTTCTTTCTTTTTCTGAGCCAATAAGCTAGAACAAGCAAAAATTAAACAACTAAAAATGATAATTCTTTTCATGTTTACTTTGATAACCTTCTTATTGACAACAGTATAAGTAAAAAAGTTTACTTATCATGAATCTCCTGCAAAGAAAATAATAAGAAGTGTAAATTAATGTAAATAGCGGTTTATATCACATATATTACATTTCAGTAGTTAGTAGTTAGACGTATGGCGCCGAGGTCTTAATACTAAATACTAACTACTAAATACTATCTTTACTATCTTTGTTTCATGGATTTGTTGTCGTTTTTTCAGGAGGAATTTTTGGAGGCGGGCTGTGATGAGGCTGGAAGAGGATGTTTGGCAGGGCCTGTTTTTGCTGCGGCGGTTATTTTTCCGGCGGGATATTGTAATCCGGTTTTGAACGATTCCAAGAAGCTTTCGGAGAAGAAAAGGATGGAATTAAGGCCGATTATTGAACAGGAGGCCTTGGCATTTGCGGTGGCAAGTGTTTCGGCGGAAGAGATTGATCGGATTAATATTCATAAGGCTTCGTATTTGGCGATGCATAGGGCATTGGATATGTTGCAGGTGAAGGCGGAGTATTTGATTATTGATGGGAATAAGTTTATTCCTTATGGGGAGTTGCCGTATAGCTGTATAGTAAAGGGAGATGGGAAGTATTTGTCGATTGCAGCGGCTTCTATATTGGCAAAAACGTATAGGGATGAGTATATGGAGGGTATTGCTGGAGATTTTCCGGAATATGATTGGCGGAGTAATAAGGGATATCCAACTATTAAGCATAGGCAGGCGGTTTTGGAGCTGGGGATAACGCCACATCATCGAAAGACTTTCAGGGTGACGGATCCGCAGTTGAAGTTGGTTTTGTAAAAAAACACGTCATTGCGAGGAACGAAGCAATCTTTGGACTAATCGAAAGATTGCTTCGTCGTACCTCCTCGCAATGACGGTAGAGTTCCTCGCAATGACGAGAATATTATTTCACTACCTGCGGCGCCTTACTTACCTGCGGTGATTTCCCTCTATGCTTCAGCGATATATAAATCGCCCCAGCAAATCCCAGCACCAAAATAATAGAAGCGATCAACGAAATAACATTAGAAACCTTCATACTATTCGGAGCAAAGACAAATTCCACTTTATGATTCCCGCCTGGTAATGACAATCCACGCAACAGATAATCCGTACGGATAATCGGCACTTCCTCGCCATCCACATAAGCTTTCCAACCTTTATCATAAAACACTTCCGAGAACACTGCAAACACCTGATTAGGCGCAGAATACTCATATTTCATGGTATCAGGGTGGTAAGAAACCAATTTGATATCTGAATTTACCGGCTGACCAATAGAAACTGTTCCAAACAAATCCTTTAAGCCTTCATTCACGATCGCCTCTTTCTTAGGATCGAAGGTTTTCATCGCTTCCATCTCCGCATTGCTGCCATTCACAAACTTCACATTGTTCACAAACCACGCATTTCCTAATGCCGAGCTACGACGCTGAATATTCTCTGAACCATTCTCTGGATTTTTCCCAATCAAGTAACGAACATTCATCATATCCAATACATCCTCGTTCAATCCATTATCAAACAGATTCTCGATAACCTCTTGGAAACGCATCAATTTCGCCGCATGGTATCCACCCAAGCTCTTATGGAAATAAGAGGCCGATGCATCTTGGAAAGGACTGGTCGTCAGGTCCAATACTCGGTAAGAAAGATCCTTATCCATATGGACCAACTGATCTACCTCACGCTCCGGGATCGGACGTTCATATATATCCTTATCTACAAAAGAAGTGTTGTTTAAATAGCGTTTATCAAAAGACCAAAGGTCAACCAAAGTAATCAGCCCGATTCCGGCCAACATAATGGCTACATTCGCCTTCTTCTTAATAAATGCCCATACAAACCCAAAGGTCAAGGCTACAATGAAGAAGGAGCGCCAAGCATCCGCAGATGCCATTGCCGAACGGTCCTTGATCAACGCATTGACAATCTCCGTGGTCAAAGCCTGATCCCCGGTACGTTCCTGCAACATGGAAACATATTCCTGATGGGTCGAGGTCCTCAGATTCAATAAACTAGGCATCAAAGCAATCAGTAAACAGATAGCAGCAACAGCTCCACCGGTGTACAACACTTTTTTATCCAGATCCACAATTTCAGTTCCCCTTGTGATGATTTCATGAACCGCCATGATCGCCAATAAAGGAATCAACACCGAAGGAATCACCAAGATCGATTCAACCGCCCTAAACTTGTTGTACATCGGGATATAATCGAAGAAAAGATCGGATATCAGTGGGAAATGGCGTCCGAAGGATAAGAAGATGGTCAATAAGGTTGCAGCAAGGATCCACCATTTCAATCGATCCTTTACGATCACCAAACCCAGGATAAACAGGAAGATAATTCCTGCACCAAAATACCAAGTCCCTTGGGTAAAGCTTTTTTCACCCCAATAGGTTGGTGTTAAGCCATTGGCATATTGCAGGGCTTGATCCGCTGGAATACCCATTTTGGAAAACGTTTTTACCACATTGGATTCCTCATCCAACAGCCCCGATGTTTTACCACCATAAGCGTGCGGAATCAAGAAGGTAATGGTCTCGCCAATACCCTGGCTCCAAGCATAGGCATATTCCTTATCCAAGCCATGTGCATCTTTGCCTGGCTCTGTCACTTTCGTGATATTCGCCTTTCCGCGGATGGTCAGTTTGGAATATTCGTAGGTTGGGAATAATACCGAAGCATTGACCAGAACAGCGACCAATACCCCGATCAGCTGCATGGACGTTGCCTGCAAAAAGTTTTTAAGTTTCTTGTCCCTAATCGCATAGTACAGTTCAAAGCCCACTAATACCAGTAAGGCAATAAACAGATAATAAGTCATCTGTATATGGTTTGAACGGATCTCTAAGGCTAGGAATAAGGCTAAGATAGCAGGCCCCCAGAGTCGGCTCCCCCGATAACAGAGAATGACCGCCCCAATGATGGGCGCCATATAGGCGATGGCATAGGCTTTATTGATATGCCCAGCCTCAATGTACATAAAATTATACGAGGAGAACGCCAGGGCCACCGCACCGATGGCGGCCAACCAAGGTCGAATCTTTAATACCGAAAACAGGAAATAACCCCCTAATAAGAACAACAAAAGAACATCTGCCGGTGGAGGGAAAGCTTTACGCAAAGCTGGACCTATATAACTTGCCACGTTGTTGGCATGGTCGTACCATATTTGGTAGGTTGGCATTCCGCCGAACATGGAGTTGGTCCACAAGGGCGTATTACCGTCTTTTTCTCTGAAATCAAAAATCTCTTTCTGACTTCCTCTGGCTTGCATTACATCACTCTGCAACAAGGTTTTACCCTGCCATACAGGCGTAAAGTAAAATACAACGATAAGGAGGAAAATCCCGATGATAAACAAATGTGTCTGATTTTCCTTAAACCAATTTTTCATGAATTGTAATAAAGGGTTATTAATGATATACGCCCAAAAATATAGAAATGATTTTAATATTTATGCTTTTTGAATCAAGTTCTTAATATTGGACAATTCCCCAAAGAGGACAAGAAGATCATTTTCCCGCAGTACCATATCGGCTTTGGCAATACCGGATGCTTCTTTGGAGGTTCGGGTCACTCCATCCCCTGAGGTTTCTGTTTCTACCTGAACGGTAGTCAGGACGATAACCTTATATTTATTGGTCAGATCAGCTTCTTTCAAGGTCATGCCGATATATTTGGCAGGAACCTTGGTCTCGATGATGCTGTATTTTTCGGAAACCTTGAAGGAATCTACGATATCGATATTGTCCAAGCGCATGGCCAATCGTTCTGCGGCTTCCTCTTCCGGCATGATGTATTCCTCAATGTTCATCGCTTCCAATACGGTTTTTTGCAGGTCGGAGACCACCCTACCGATGATCCGCTTTACTTTAAGCTGTTTCAGCAGCGCGATGGTTAATAGGGATGCACCTTCATCTTCACCGATCGCCACGATCACGGCATTGCTATCCCGAAGAGGGAGCGAACTCACCGCTTCTTTATCCGTACTATCCAAACATACGGTATGGGTAATTTTATCTTTGTTCTGCTCGACCAGATTCATGTTAATATCAGCCGCGATGACCTCATGTCCCGACTCCGTTAAGTGGATCGCCAAGGATCTCCCAAAATGTCCTAATCCTAATACAATATATTTCATAGCGCTTAAAACAGAATTTTTTCAGTTGGATAAATATAACTTTTGTTCTTGGTATTCTTGATGAAGGCCACCAAAAGGGTTAACATACCGACACGACCGACGAACATGGTGACCATCAGGATAATCTTACTGGTGGAACTCAAGGAAGGCGTAATGCCTAATGAAAGCCCACAAGTGGTATATGCCGATACCGATTCAAAAAGCAGGGACATCATGTCCTGGTTTGGATCGGAAAAATTCAATAAGATAAAGCTCAACGAAATGGTCAAGATCGATAAGAGGATAATGGCAAATGCCTTATTGACCGATTCGGAGGCAATTTTTCTTTTGTAGATTTCAATGGATTCCTTTCCTTTTGCCAGTGCGACAATGTTCATCAGGGAAATAGCCACCGTTGTTACTTTCACACCCCCACCCGTAGAGCCTGGAGACACCCCTATCCACATCAAGGTCACGATCATGATCAAGGTTGGAATATTCACAAAGTTCAGATCCACACTGTTGAATCCTGCAGATCGGGAGGAGTTGGCCATAAAAATGGAAGATACCCATTGCCCGTAAGTAGACTTATCCTCCATCAGGGTATGGTTTCTCTCCAGGAAAAAAAAGGAGATCGTAGCCAGGATGATCACCACGATATTGCACAATACAATAAAGCGCGAATTGAAGGAGAAGACCATGGGCTTATGTCGATAGTTTCCTTTTTGGATAACCTTACACCAAAAGGAAATGATTTTTTCCTTTACCAGGGTATAGAAATTAAAGATGGTTCCAAAACCTAAACTACCAAGAATGAACATGGAAGATACGGCCAATTGAAAATTATAATTGAATCGGTAATTCTCATTGGTTACCCCATCTTTAATGATAGTAAATCCGGAGTTACAGAATCCGGATATGGCATGGAATGCGGAGAAGAAAATCTGTTCTCCAATGGATTCAAATAATTTGGGATCCAAAGAAAAGAAGATCAATATTCCACCGATAAATTCAAAGAGGAAAGTGATAAAGATAATGGTCAATTAGGTTGAAATAACGGAGTTTAATTTATCCTCGCCCAAGATCTCCCCGAACATCAATTGGTTCTTAAAGGAAAAGCCGCCGGAAAAGAAATATCCGAAAAAGCCGGTAAAGGTCATGATCCCTAAACCCCCGATCTGTATCAAAGCCATGATCACCGATTGCCCGAAAACAGAGAAATTGGTCGATATATCTGTTACGGTTAGCCCGGTAATACAGACGGCACTTGTGGCCATGAAAAAAGCATCTACAAAACTGAGTGGAGCTTCAATGGTCGTTCTAGGGAGCATCAATAAAAAGGATCCCAAGACGATCAGTCCCAGGAAGGAAACGACGAATAAAATAGTCGGATTAAAGTAGAAGTTATCAAAAAAGAGGCTGCTTCGGGATAGTTCTGAGATAAACATGATGAAAATCCCCAGGTAAAGCCATTCATCTTTTGCGAAGTTTTCAAGGAATCCACCGGTAAAACGCGCGAGGGTGATCAGCAAAAAGTAGGCTGTTACAACGACCCCCGAATAATGGGAAACATTGATCCTGCGAGCCACCAGAATGGAGGAAAACGTCCGGATGGCCTCAAATAAAAATAGCCCGTAATACATGAAAACAACAGTCGTTTCAGTATAACGCGCTAATTCTGGATCCGTAATATAACCTACGTGCAGTACCATCGTGATGGTACAGATGAGGCTGATGTAGAACAGCACCTGATCCACCACCTTATTATGGTACCGGAATATGAATTTTAGGAAGCTGAAAAATGAATCCATTCTACAAACATAGGATTACTTCTCCTTTTTTTCTTCTTTATCTTCGTTATCTTTCTTCTTGAACAGTCCTTTAAAGAAATTACCGGTTTTTTTGATGACGTTTTTAGAGCCTTCGGTTATTTCCTTCACATTTTCCGCCGCCCCTAGGAGTTTCGCCTCACGTTCCTTACTTATACCTGCACATTGCTTAATTCCTTCCAAAAGACTTTGCCACATGGTTTTGAAGAAGGTATGTTCCGGAACACGGGTATAGTTGACTTTTCCAATATGATAAACTTCATTGGCGTCGGGGTTACTATCATTGATCAGGACATTATTGACCACAAAGGATAAGATCCCCTTTTTGGTTTTGTTCATATCCTCTCCCGGTTTGTTGAGCAGGTTGATTTTCAAATGGTCGTAATCGAAACGGAAATCACCCCAGTTACGTCGATCATTCGCTTGCATGTTGAAGCTGATTCCACGGATATTTCCTTCACCGATTTCTACGTTCAGCAAAGGTTTCAATATTTTATTGAAAGCGGTGGCCTGCATCCTTCCCAAGGTTCCCTTATAGGTATGTACACCGGCTTTGCTCATCATATTGAATCCAAAATTGATTTTTAACAATCCTTGGTTCATAATTTTCGCGCTCAGATCTGCCCGCATCCAAGGCTCTTTCTTGAGGTGAAGGCTATCGTTTGTGACATTGGTGATGATCCCCGACGCATTGTTGAAGGTTATAACCCCTTCTTGATGGAATTTCGCGGAGAATTCGCCATATAAGACATCTACATTGCTTAAGAAAACAGTATCAATATGGATCAATTGCTTCAGTTTCAACAATTGTTGGTGTGGTGATTTCCCAATTTTATTGGAGCTCTTCTTTGGATATCGTTTATCGTTGTATAAGGAGATCGATCCATTTTTGATCTGCACATTCCTGGCAATGGTCTGCTGGTCATCGATCACCCGTTTGAAGTCCAGTTTTTCAAAACGAAGGGTATCAAAGCGGAGATCGGCCATGGTTACATTCTGGCCCCTTGTCTTAAAATAGTTCCCTTTGCTCATTTTGGGTTTATATACCACCTTGGTCAATAACACATTCTGTTCTTGCGTATTGATGGTCAAGCGGTCGAATTTGGCCACATATAACCCATTAGAAAGGTCGTATTCGAAACCAGGGACATCGATTTCCACCATTTTTGTGTAGAACAAGCGGGTGGTATCCTTGATAGAGGTTTCATCCAAGAGTACATCATGCACTTTGATCCCGATGCTATCCAATAGAATGTCGGAAGATTTCCCCTCTTCAATTTTGGAGAACTTAAATTTGACGTTATCAATCTTGATATCCCTTACATTCACGGAACTGAATACATCCTTGATATTGTCGTATAAGGTTTTAGTTTCCTTCGGTTTGATCGTATCGTTATAGGCATGGTATTCGGAAATCATGTGGATATCGGGTGATTCGAAAGTGATGTTCTTTATAAATAATTTCCTTTTCCGGATCACATCCCAAAGGTTGAAGCTGCGTACTTTCAGATTGGTCAGTTTGATATGAAAACGGCTGTTCGGTGCTTCCTTGGCCAGGACCATCTTTTGGTAAACAGCAGAGTCCGGAATGAGCTCGGCGTTCTTCAAAGTCACATTTCCAAGTGTGATATTCAGATCCAGGTCGTCGTAACGAAGCGAATAGAGGCCGTTGGTGGAGTTATGCACCACTTCCTTCAATCGCTCTTCCAATAAAGGTTTCCAGTTTCGGTTAAAATACCAACCCACCCCAATAACGGCGATAATAATAACTACTAATACCCCTATAATCCATTTCCAAACTGGTTTCATACGATTCTGTAAACGATGGTTTATTGTCGTTCAATAATACGAAACAAATTTATGGCCAATATGTTTAGTTAGTTGCGATTATTTTCGTTATTGTAGATGCTGAGGTAGCTATCGTAGCGGGAAGGGTCGATCTCGCCATTCTCCAAAGCCTCCAGAACAGCACATCCAGGTTCGTTGATATGTCGGCAATTATGGAATTTACATTGGTTCATCAAAGCCCTCATTTCGGGGAAATAATGGGAGAGTTCCTGCGGTTCGATATCAACGATCCCCAATTCGCGTATTCCAGGAGTATCGATGAGTTTTCCCCCAAATGGAAGCATGATCATTTCGGCAAAGGTGGTGGTATGTTTACCTTTGTCGGACCACTCGGAGATGATCCCTGTTTTCAGTTCCAACCCAGGCACTACGGCATTGATCAAGGTCGATTTTCCTACGCCTGAATGTCCGGAAACCAAAGTGGTCTTGTCTTTCAACAGTTCTTGAAGTTCTTGGATATGCTCTCCTTTCAAAGCCGATACGGCATAACAAGGGTAGCCAAGGCCTCCGTATAAAGCCATGTATTCTGCCAGAATTTCCAATCCTTCCTCGGAGAAGAGGTCTAATTTATTGAAGACAAGGATCGCCGGAATGCTGTACGCTTCGGCCGTAACCAAGAAGCGGTCGATAAAACCGGTGGAGGTGGCCGGAGATGCTAAAGTAACAACCAATACCGCTTGGTCTAAATTAGCACCAATGATCTGGGTCTGTTTAGAAAGGTTCACTGATCTGCGGATGATATAGTTTCTTCTCGGCAGCAAGGTATTGATGACACCAGATTGTTGCCCGGGTTCGAGTTCAAACTCCACAAAATCGCCCACCGCAATGGGATTGGTTGTTTTAATGCCTTGGGTCCTGAACTTCCCTTTGATACGACATTCGTAGTTCTGCCCATCATCGTCCATGACCTGGTACCAGCTTCCTGTAGATTTTGTTACTATTCCTCTCATTTTCTATTTCATTAACAGATGAATCCGCATATCCTTTCGCAAAAATGGAAAAATTTTGTTAATCTTTGGGTCTAATGATTTTGTTAACTTTGTTTATATCGTAAATATTAAAAATTTGAAAAAGTTATTTCTTCTCGACGGGATGGCATTGATCTACCGTGCCTACTTTGCCTTGAGCAAGACCCCACGGTTAACTTCATACGGTTTAAATACAGGTGCCATCATGGGTTTTACCAATACCCTATTGGATGTCTTAAAAAACCAGAAACCCTCTCATATTGCCGTTGTATTCGATACAGAAGCCCCTACCAACAGGCATCTGGAGTTTGAAACCTATAAGGCACAGCGGGAAAAAATGCCGGAAGATCTAGCTGCTTCGATTCCTTATATTTTCCGTTTGATCGAAGGATTTAACATCCCGATCATCACCATGGATGGTTATGAGGCCGATGATATCATCGGTACCTTGGCGAAAAAGGGTGAGAAAGAAGGGTATACTGTTTATTGTATGACGCCGGATAAGGATTTCGGCCAATTGGTATCGGAAAACATCTTCATCTACAAACCTGCTCGGATGGGTAATGGCGCGGAGGTATTGGGTGTTCCGGAGATATTGGAGAAATGGGAGATCAATAACGTACATGAAGTGATTGATATATTGGGTCTATGGGGTGATGCGGTGGATAATATCCCCGGGATCCCTGGAGTTGGCGAGAAGACCGCAAAAAAATTGATCCAAGAATTTGGTTCCGTGGAGAACCTGATCCAGAATACCGACAAATTGAAGGGAAAGCTGAAGGAAAATGTGGAGAATTTTGCGGATCAAGGGTTGATCTCTAAAAAATTGGCAACCATTTTATTGGATGTACCTGTGGAATTGGACGAAAAGGGCTTGGAACTGGAAGAGCCTAATAAAGATGTTTTGGAACCACTTTTTGTGGAACTTGAATTTAAAACCTTAGGAAAACGGATTTTTGGCGATGGATTTAATATGGCCGAAAATGCGGTGCCGAAAGGCGGACAGATGGATCTTTTTGCCATTCCAACGGATGCTGGTGTTGGTATTGTAGCGGAGGAAATAGAAGATTCTTACCCATTGAATACCATTGAAAACACAACACATACGTATATATTGGCCGATGAATTTGCTGAACAGGAGAAGTTGGTGAAACTTTTAGCTTCGCAACCTTCTTTTTCTTTTGATACGGAATCGACCGGATTGGATGCGCTAAATGCGGAGATGGTCGGAATGTCTTTCAGTTTTGAACCTGGGACAGCCTATTATGTACCGGTATCCTCGGATCCGCTTCAGGCTCAGGAAACTGTTAACCTGTTCAAACCGATTTTTGAGAATGAACAGATTCAGAAAATCGGGCAGAACATCAAATACGATATGCTTATCCTTTCCCGCTATGATGTACAGGTAAAAGGGAAATTATTTGACACAATGTTGGCTCATTACCTGATCGATCCGGATACGCGCCATAATATGGACTATCTGGCCGAGACCTACCTGAAATATAGTCCGGTTTCTATTACCGAACTCATTGGTGCCAAGGGAAAGAACCAAGGCAATATGCGCGATGTGGAATTGGCGAAGATCAAGGAATATGCAGGCGAGGATGCGGACATTACCCTGCAGCTGAAACATAAATTTGAACCTTTATTGCAGGAGACTTCGACCTTGCAATTGGCAGAGGATGTGGAATTTCCGTTATTAAGGGTGTTGGCTTCGGTAGAACGCAATGGGGTTAAGATCGATGAGCTGACCTTGCAGAATTTCTCGAAGGAGATCGAAAAGGATGTGAAATTATTGGAACAGCAGATCTATGAAAAAGCTGGCTGTACCTTTAACATCGCTTCTCCAAAACAATTAGGCGAGGTGTTGTTCGATAAACTTCAATTGGATCCGAAGGCTAAGAAAACAAAAACCGGACAATATAAAACCGGAGAGGATGTATTGTTGGCACTGGCCAACAAATCGGACATTGTTCAGGACATCCTTTCCTTTAGGCAGTTACAGAAATTGAAATCAACTTATGTGGATGCGCTGCCAACCTTGGTCAACCAGCAGA
This sequence comes from Sphingobacterium sp. CZ-2, assembly GCF_004526235.1. Lineage (GTDB taxonomy): Bacteria > Bacteroidota > Bacteroidia > Sphingobacteriales > Sphingobacteriaceae > Sphingobacterium > Sphingobacterium tenebrionis. The sequence continues at coordinate 3,778,413 of NZ_CP038159.1, forward strand.
CTGGCTTGATCCATACTTCCTATAACCAAGCTGTAGCCGCAACGGGACGTTTGAGTTCGACGAATCCTAACCTTCAGAATATCCCTATCCGTACGGAAAAAGGCAGGGAGGTTCGAAAAGCTTTTATCAGTAGGGATGAGAATTGGACACTGTTATCGGCGGATTATTCGCAGATTGAGCTGCGTATCATGGCCGAATTGAGCAAGGACAAGAATATGCAAGATGCCTTCCATCAAGGTTTGGACATTCACCGTGCGACAGCAGCAAGGGTTTATGGGGTAGCCCTGGATGAGGTGACCTCGGATATGCGTAGGAATGCAAAGGCGGTGAACTTTGGGATTATCTATGGGCAATCGGCATTCGGCCTATCGCAAAGTTTGGGGATTCCAAGAAAAGAAGCGGCTGAGATCATTGACCAATATTTCTTACAATATACAGGTATTCGCCAATACATGAGTGAGGTGATCGAATTCGCAAAGGAGAATGGCTATGTGGAAACAATTTTAAAAAGACGTCGTTATTTAAGGGATATCAATTCGGCCAATATGACGGTTCGCGGTTTTGCGGAACGAAATGCGATCAATGCGCCTATTCAAGGTTCTGCGGCAGATCTGATCAAAATTGCGATGATCAATATCCAACAGGATATTGAGGAGAAGGGCTTGGCGGGGAAAATGATCATGCAGGTGCATGATGAGCTTGTGTTTGATGTTCCGAATCACGAAATTGAAACTTTTAAAGCGATCATTTCAGATCGTATGAAATCGGCGATCAATATGGAAGTTCCTATTGAGATCGAAATTGGTCAAGGAAGAAACTGGTTAGAGGCACATTAATCAACGCTGTTGGAAGGATAATAATCATGAAGATATTCAAGGCAATCTTAATAGGGATCATGCTTTTTGTCCTTGGGTGGAACGCCCAAGCTCAGGAAGCGAAACCTGTATTTATGGAAAGGGCGGATAGTAATCTGGTCCGTTTTTATTACGACAAGAACTACTTTTTGGTCGATAAAAACTGTGAGTTCCATTCCATTGAACGGATTGCCGAATTTAATGCCAAAACAAGCTTTTTTATTGGGGAGTTCAAGGATTATTCACTGGATGGTAAGTTATTGCTGGAAGGGAATTATCGTCAAGGCATCAAAGAGGGTGTTTTTAAAGCCTATCATCCGAATGGACAATTAAAATGGCAGATGACCTATCAACAGGGTGTTCCTGTGGGTGAATTGAATTTCTTCTATCCTGATGGCAATCTCTTGATGACGGTGCTGCATCAGGGTGAAACCGTGAAATTAATGACGTTGATGGATGACCGGGGTCGCCGTTTGGTGATGGATGGCAATGGAAAGTATAATTTCAAGGTGCCTTACGCAGGCTATAACCCCTATGGATTTCCATTTGTGCGTTTGCGCGGAAATATCAGGGATGGATTTGCAGTTGGTAAATGGCAGGTATTATTTGAGGATGACAAAGGGACGGTTGAAGCCGGCGAAGAATATTATGCGCCTAATGGCGCATTCAGGGAGGGCTACGATTACTATACACAAGAAGTATATGATGCTGCTCGATATCCACTTTGGCCTATAGAGCCTTTTATGCGCGGCGAACATTTTGTGTCCAAAGATTGTACATTTGATGACTTTACGGGATATACCATGTATTTAGGAAAGGCCATCAGCGATTATTTTGAGGGCGCAGAAATCCCTGATCTATCCAAATATGAAATCACCTATACCGTGGAGGTGGATAAGAGGGGAATTCCCAAAAAGGCAAAGGTAGCGACCAAGTTCAATCCGGATTTTGACCGTATTTTTGCTTCTGCCTTGGGGGAAATTGGAAATTATATTCCCTCATTTGTAAATGGGGAATATGTGGATGATGAATTGACAGTGAATCTCATAGCGCAAAAAGCTGGGGATGGTTCGTTGCTCTTTCATTCGGTTAAAATCATTAGAAAAGCAGAGAACCCTTAGGATTTCCTAAGTTTAATTATATTTGGAGAAATTTTTAATCATGAAATTCCATAAAGAAGGATATACCAGTTTAGCACTTGTTGTTTTATTCATATTCGTGATCTTGGCCATTGCGCATTATTTTGATGCGGGCAAGGTAGTTACTTGGATACTTTATATTATATCTGCATTCCTATTTATCACGATTGTGCAGTTCTTCAGGAGCCCAATCAAAAAGATCAGCATTGATGATGGTGTAATTTTATGCCCAGCGGATGGAAAAGTAGTGGTTATCGAAATAGCGGAGGAAACGGAATATTTCAAGGAAAGAAGATTGCAGGTTTCGATCTTTATGTCGCCTGTGAATGTGCATGTGAATAGAAATCCTGTTTCTGGAATGGTAAGTTTCTTCAAATATCATCCCGGTAAATTTTTGGTGGCTTGGCATCCGAAGTCTTCCACGGATAATGAACGTACGACGGTTGTGGTTAAACGTAAAGATGGTGTAGAAGTGTTGTTCCGCCAGATCGCCGGAGCCTTGGCCAGAAGGATCGTATGGTATGTAAAAGAGGGTCAGGAAGTAAAACAGGGCGATGAATTCGGATTTATCAAATTCGGTTCTCGTGTGGATTTATTCTTGCCTTTGAATGCCGAAATCAATGTTAAAATCAACGATAAAGTGGTAGGTGGAAAAACGGTTATCGCTCGCGTATAATCCATGAATTTCAGATCGCTCATATTGATCATCAGTTTTGTGTTCTCGCTGATCCTGGCGGGCATGAACTTTTATTATGAACGGGATTTCCCAACTTTCATCTTTATTCTCATCCTGAGTTTTATCCTTTCGTTTTCCCTACTGAACTATGTTTTTCAGAAATTTGTATACGAAAGGATAAAATCAGTCTATAAATTGATCCACAACCTGAAGTTGGGTAAAGAGCTAAAGGACGCCTTAGGTGACCATAAGTCTGACGATCCTATCGGGGATGCGGAGAAGGAGGTTAGGGATTGGGCGAAACAGAAGGCATCCGAAATCGATCAACTTAAAGCTCAGGAGAAATTCCGTAAAGAATTTCTTTCCAATATATCACACGAATTCAAGACTCCACTGTTTGCTATTCAGGGTTATATAGAAACCTTGCAGGATGGGATGATGGAGGATAATCCGGAAATGGCTGTTAATTTTCTGAATAAGGCTTCTCGGAATCTGGACAGGTTAAGCTATTTGATCCATGACCTGGATGAAATCGCTAAATTGGAATCCGGAGCTGTGCTGATTGAAAAGGAAAAATTTGATCTGCAGGTGTTGATCAAAGAGACGCTGGATGACTTGGAATATAAAGCCAACGAACAGAACATTGTTTTAGATTTTAGTTCAAAAGGAAATCATCCGATTTTTGTAAAAGCTGATCGGAAGAAGATACAGCAGGTTTTGGTGAATCTGATTGACAATTCCATCAAATATGGAAAGAGAAACGGAAAAACGAGCATTAAGACTCATCCTTTAATCGATCAGATTTTGATCGAGATTACGGATAATGGAGTTGGGATAGAGGAAAAGAACCTGCCAAGGGTTTTTGAGCGGTTTTTTAGGACAGATAAAAGTAGGTCGAGGGAGATTGGCGGTTCAGGTTTGGGCTTAGCGATTGTGAAGCATATCATTGAAGCTCATCGTCAAAATGTGCATGTGCGTAGTACCGAGGGCATTGGGACCACCTTTTCTTTTACATTGAAAAAGGCCTAATTGGGGGTATTTATAAAAACTTAACATTAACTTAACATTAAGTCCATATTTTTGCGCTACTAAAATTCAAAATATGTCGTTGAATAGCATTTTTCAATACTTCGTTCCGAAGGACAAAAAATTCTTCCCTTTATTTGAGCAAGCTGGCTCGAATTTGATCGAAATGGCTAAGTTATTAAAAGAGAGTGTTCATACCTCTGATCTACAACTTAGAAAAAACAATTCCAAATTGTTGGAAGACCTAGAACACAAAGGGGATAACCTAACCCACCAGATCCATTTAGAACTTGGAAAAAACTTTATTACTCCATTCGACCGTGAAGATATCCACGCTCTAGCGAGCTCATTGGATGATGTTGCTGACTTTATCCATGGTGCTTCAAACCGTATGGAACTATATAAGGTAGAAAACCCGAGTGATGCGATGAAAGAGATCTCTGATCTTATCGTAGAAGCTACTGAACATGTTGCCAAAGCATTATTTGAACTGAAAGACCTGAAAAACATCAGAAATATTACGGATTCTTGCGTTCGTATCAACAGTGTAGAAAACAAAGCGGATTACATCTTTGATAAAGCTGTAGCTGATCTTTTCGAATATGAAAAGGATGCGATCAACCTGATCAAGAACAAAGAGGTATTATCGGCTATGGAAGATGCTACCGATAAATGTGAGGACGTTGCCAACGTATTAGAAAGTATCCTAGTGAAAAACGCGTAATCGTTTTTTAACCTTTATTTCATTACAAAATTTTATCATGGGGATAACCACATTATTAGTTGTCGTGATTGTTTTGGCGATTGCCTTTGATTATATCAATGGTTTTCATGATGCAGCAAACTCCATCGCGACCATCGTATCGACCAAAGTGCTTACGCCATTTATGGCGGTTCTTTGGGCGGCAATTTTCAATTTCGTTGCTTATTTCGTATTTACTGACCATAAGGTTGCCAATACGATCGCCAAGACGGTAATTGAAGAGTACATCACCCTCGAGGTGATATTCGCCGGCCTCGTCGCGGCCATTTCCTGGAACTTATTTACTTGGTATTATGGAATTCCATCCAGTTCGAGCCATACATTGATCGGGGGTTTTGCCGGTTCGGGGATGGCTTTCGCTGTTTTCCAAGGTGTAAATCCAATCGAGGCCATTAACTTGAGTGCTACATTAAAGATCTTATCTTTTATTATCCTAGCGCCTCTAGTAGGTATGACGATTTCGGTCATCATTACTTTAATTATTATCAATATCTGTAAAAAAGCGCGTCCGGCAGTTGCTGAACGTTGGTTCAAGATCCTGCAGTTGATTTCATCAGCAGGTTTGAGTTTTGCGCATGGTGGTAATGATGCACAAAAGGTAATGGGTATCATTGCTACGGCATTAATTGCGCAAGGCGTAATAGGTACATTTGAAGAAATGCCTGAGTGGGTGCCATTGGCCTGTTATGCAGCCATTGCTGCTGGAACCATGAGTGGCGGTTGGAAAATCGTGAAGACCATGGGAACCAAGATTACAAAAGTAACGCCTTTGGAAGGGGTCAGTGCGGAAACTGCAGGTGCGATTACCTTAGGTATTACGGAACATTTTGGTATTCCGGTTTCCACGACGCATACGATTACCGGTGCGATCATTGGGGTTGGTGTGGTGAAAAGGGTATCAGCTGTGAGATGGGGAGTAACCATTAGTTTATTATGGGCATGGATTCTAACCATACCTGTGAGTGCCTTATTAGGTGGGCTTACCTTGGCTGTTATCCATTACATCTTGTAGCAAAAAGGCTACAAGGGGATTAACCTTGTGTCAATTTTATTGAATTGGAACAAAGTTTTATCAAAAAATTTGCGTTATAAAATGTTAATAACTATTTTTACGCAGAAAAAGCACCGTTTTTAGTATTGAAAATACGCTTTTTAAGTTTTAACATTTTTTGGCATCGTTATTGTTAAGTTATGTTAAATTGATTAACAACTAGAAACAATTAAAAATTTTAATAACCTTAAAAAAAAGAGTATGAACTATTCTACAATTAAAAAAACAGCTGTTGCAGCTTCTTTAGTAGCCGCTTTAGGTTTCGCTGAGACTGCACAAGCACAAACCCCAACAGTATTTGGTGGTAGAGGTCAGTACAGAACTTGGTCTATCGGTGTTCAAGGTGGTATTACTACTCCTAACACTATCTTAGGTGGTCAGAACGGTTTTGGTCAAAAAGTAGGTTACTTCCAAAATAAAGTGGGTGAGTACTATGGTTTAACTATCCGTAAACAATTCTCACACCTATTCGGTTTAGAATTAGAAGGTAACCGTGGTCGTATCAAAACATATAACCATGAAATGGTTACTACTCCAGAAACTGCTAATGGTGCAAGATCTGCTGAGACTGCAGTTAACTGGGCTGCTAGCTTAAATGGTGTATTCCAATTAGGTACTATCGACTTCATGAGAAGAGAAAATGCTGTTAACTTCTACGCTAAAGTAGGTATGGGAGTTATGGCTCATAACCCAGTACAATACTCAACTACTGATTTCTCTGGAACTCCTGTATTCAACAACGAAGGTAACTGGGGTGAAGAAGTATTCGGTGACCGTACTGATGTTGGAGATCGTGACAACCGTTTAACAGGATTTATCCCTGTAGGTGTTGGTGTTAAATTCAAATTATCTGAAGTTGTTGCCTTGAACTTAGGTTACACAATGAACTTCACTGATGATAACTTGTTATACGGACCAGTTCGTTACGACGGAAAACAAAAATTCTCTAACCTATACGGTGGTTTAGAATTCACTTTAGGATCTCGTGATAAAGAGAACTTAACGTTCACTAACCCAGTTGCTACTTTATATGATGAGTTGAAAGACCCTTCATTACGTAACGAAGTTGAAGCTTTGAAACAACGTGTATCCACTTTAGAAGGTACTGTTGATCAATTGAGCAAAGACTCTGATGGTGACGGTGTATCTGATAAGTTTGATAAATGTCCAGGAACTCCTGCAGGTACTGTAGTTGATGGTTCAGGATGTCCAATCAAATTCCCAGAGCAACAATTAACTGATGGTACTGTTTCTTCAGGATACTACGCTCCAATTCAATTCGAATTTGATAGCTCTGTATTGAAAACTGAATCTTACGCTACCTTAGATAAATTAGCTCAAGAATTGAAAGCTAACAACTCTAACGTAACTTTAGATGGATATGCATCTGCAGAAGGTACTGAAGCTTACAACATGAACCTTTCTAACGACCGTGCAAACGCAGTTAAACAATACTTAGTAAATGCTGGTGTTTCTGCATCAAGCATCACTGCTACAGGTTACGGAGAAGCTAATCCAGTTGCATCTAACGCTACTGAAGAAGGAAGAATCCAAAACCGTCGTGTTGAAATCAAAAAATAATTATTAGCAATAATAATTAACACATAAAGAGGTGCCGGTTCTACAACCGGCACTTTTTTTTATGCATAAATTTTACTTTCCTACCCACTGACAGTCATAGGATTGTGGATATGTTGAAAATAATATGATACGTTCCGTAATTTAATTTGCTATTTTCAACAAGGGAAAGAAGTTAATCGATAATTTTAAAGGAGGAGAATAATGGAAGAAGACTTTGAATTTGAATCACCTGAAGAGCAAAAATTCTCAGTTGATCGTTATGAAGAGATGCTGAGGAATGAAGATCAATACTTTTTCGATGCCAAGGCTTTTGAAAGCATCATTGACTATTACATAACGAAAAATGACCCCGTAAAAGCTCTACAAGTTATTGAATTCGCCGCGGCTCAGCACCCATTTGAAACAACATTCTTAATAAAAAAAGCCCAACTATTAGCAAGTACCATGCAGTACGAGCAAGCATTGGATGCTTTGACCAAAGTAGAATTTTTAGAGCCTTCGGAAGCCGACATCTATCTAATCAGGGGAACAATTTTCTCCGCCATGCAGGATCATGAACTTGCGGAAGAAAACTTTTTCAAGGCATTATCATTAAGTGATTCCAAAGACGAGATTTACTATCAGATAGCCGGTCTATACCAGATGCAGGGACATTATGCCAAAGCCATTCATTATTTAAAGAAATGTTTAAAAATTAATAATGAAAACCAGGATGCCCTATACGAAATAGCTTTTTGCTATGATGTATTGGAGCAACAGGAAGAAAGTATCGCATTTTATAAGCAATATATAGATACCGATCCTTATTCTTATGCTGCATGGTATAACCTGGGCAATGCACATCATAAATTAGAACAATATGCGGCCGCCATAGATGCATACGATTATGCAATCCTTATCAAGGATAATTTCTCATCGGCCTATTATAATAAAGGAAACGCATTGGTCAATCTAGATCGATATGCGGAAGCCATAGAAGTATATAAACATACTTTTGAATACGAACCCCCAACCGCCGATACCTATTGCGCGATTGGTGAATGCTATGAAAAATTGGAACAGATGGATGAAGCCCGTTCCTATTACAAGAAGGCGGTAAAACTGGATAGCAATCAAAGCGATGCCTGGTTTGGAATCGGTGTAACACTTGATTTTGAGGAACGCTATTTCGAATCCCTGCATTTTTATAAAAAAGCATTGGATATCGATGATGAGAATCCGGACTACTGGTTTGCCATTGCTGATGCTCGATACAAATTGAAACAATACGATGAGTCCATCGAGGCCTATACCAAGGTAGTGGAATTGAACAGTACCGATATCGAAGCCTGGTTAGACTTTTCATCGTTATTGTACGAATTGGGCAAATTGCAGGAAGCTACTGAAGTTATTGCTGAGGCCATCAAATGCAACCCGGATGAAGCGGTCCTTTATTACCGCATGGTCGCCTACCTTTTTGCTGCAGGAAAATATAACGACGCATTGAATTATCTGGAAATCGCCTTGAACAGCGACCCTGAGAAACATTACATCTTATTCGAATACCTTCCGCAGTTACAGGGTAATCCGATAATTTTAGATATCATCAAAAAGTACTCCGAAGGAAAATGAAATACTTAGGATTGATAGGTTATCCCCTGGGACATTCCTTTTCCAAAAAATACTATTTAGATAAATTTGATAAAGAAAACATACAGGGTATAGACTACGATCTATACCCTATTTCTGATATCGAAAAGTTCCCAGAACTTTACACCTCCAATCCTGATTTCTACGGTGTCAATGTAACTATTCCTTATAAACAGGATGTCATTCCTTATTTGGATGAGCTATCGGAAGAAGCAAAGGTAATCGGGGCGGTCAATTGCATTCAGATCAAACGACAAGAGAATGGAAGGCCCTATTTAAAAGGTTTCAATACCGATGCCTATGGCTTCGAGCAATCGCTATTGCCCTTCCTCAAACTTGAGCACAAAAAAGCCCTGATACTAGGAAATGGTGGAGCGACCAAGGCCGTTAAGTATGTATTGGATAAACTTCGCATCCCCTACCAAGTCGTAAGCAGGACCAAAGACGCAGAAAACATCAGTTATGCTGATCTTACCGACAGTATCATTGCACAACATCAGATCATTATCAACTGCTCGCCTGTGGGCACTTATCCCAACATCGATCAATGTCCGGACATCCCCTTTGAAGGCATTGGACCAGGTCATCTGCTTTATGACCTGATCTATAATCCCGAAGAAACCCTGTTCCTCCAAAAGGGAAAGGCGCGGGGGGCCGCCATCAAGAATGGATTCGAAATGCTGGTATTGCAGGCGGAGAAAAACTGGGAAGTCTGGAATCAATAATAATTCCTATTTTTGGATATGCTACATATCAAAACGTTCACCTTTAACCCTTACCAGGAGAATACCTATATCATCTATAATGATGAGAAAGAATGCATCATTGTAGACCCTGGCATGCATAATTACCAGGAAGAAGAAGTCTTCAAATCCTATGTAGAACAGCAAAACCTCAAACCCATTGCCCTGATCAATACACATGGCCATATCGACCACGTTTTGGGCAACAGATTTATCTATGAAACCTATGGCCTAATGCCACAATTCCATGAACTGGAGCTTCCATTGGTCGTTCAAGTGCAGAATTACGCGCCTCAGATGGGCATACGATATGAGCCATCGCCAATCCCGGAAACCTTTTTAAAGGAAACCGATCAATTGAAAATTGGTGATGAAACCATTTCCTTGATCTTCGCTCCAGGGCATTCCCCTGGTCATTTATGTCTGTACAGTAAAGACCATGGCTTTCTGATCGGTGGAGATGTCCTATTTCATCGCAGTATCGGCCGCACAGACCTTCCAGGAGGCAATCATCAGCAGTTATTGAACAGTATTGCCCAGAATATCTACAGCCTGCCTGAGGAGACGGTAGTCCATCCAGGCCATGGTCCCTCAACCACGGTTGCGGAAGAGAAACAGATGAACCCTTTTATCCGCGCATAAACCATGAGGTTACCTGTATTCTTCGCCAAGCGCTATCTATTTTCCAAAAAATCAGTTAATGCCATCAACATTATCTCCGGAATCAGTGTGGTCGGTGTTCTGGTCAGTACAGCAGCCTTGGTCATCGTGCTATCATTCTACAACGGCTTGGAGAAGTTTATCCTGTCGCAATACAGCATATTCTCACCCGAGCTGCGAATAGAACCGTCCAAAGGGAAAGTCTTTTCCGGCCAGGGCGAAAAGTTCAAGCAACTTCGCGAAAACCCAAATATCTCCTCCTATAGTGAGGTTTTGGAAGATAAAGTACTTGCAGAATACAACCATCAACAATTCATTGGAAAGATCAAAGGGATTGAACCCGAAAGCATCAAAAGCCACGCAACACAGGATATGTTGTTTGCGGGAAATCTTTCCATTCAGGGCGACAGTATAAATTTTGGGATACTGGGGGCTCAGGTACAGGCCAATCTGCAAGTGCCCTTACGTGGGGCAGACGATCAGGTGCTTCTGCATATTCCTGACAAACATGCTTCTCCAAACAATATAAATCCCTTGGAGGATATCCGTTCCAGACCGATCACCCCGAATGCCATCCTCCGGTTCCAACCCGGTTTCGATGACCTCATCATCGTTCCTATAGATTTCGCGAAGGACCTATTGAACGAACATCAGCATATCTCAGCCATTGAGCTGTTTGGGAAGAATGATAACGATCCGAAATTAAAATCCGAGATCCAGCATTTATTAGGTGATGATTTTCTGGTCAAAAACAGGGAACAACAAAATCCGACGCTATACAAAACGGTGAGATCCGAGAAATGGATCGTCTTTTTTATCGTCACCATCATCGGCATCATCGCCATTTTCAATATCATTGGTTCCTTGACCATGCTGGTGATCGACAAGAAACAGGATGTAGTCGTGCTAAAAAGCCTAGGCGCGAATGATGGGCTGATCCAGAACGTCTTCTTCTACCAGGGGATCATGATCGCTTTGATCGGAAGCCTTGTGGGTGCTGCAATCGGTCTCGTTTTTTGTTGGCTGCAGGAACGTTATGGCTTGGTTACCACCAATGAGGGATCCCTTTTTGATGCTTACCCTGTGGATGTCAGATACAGCGATATCTTCCTGATCCTATTGACGGTGATGTTGGTATCCACACTGGTGTCCTATCTTGCATCAAGATTGAACATCAAAGGTTTCAACAAAAGAACCATGTTGGAATCCTAATAACAGCATTCCCAATTCTAAAGAATTTAAAAAAAGAATTAGTATTTCAATCGTTCGCGACTATAATCACCACGCTTGATCTGGTTGATCAATTGTCCCCAAGCAAATGGGTTCAACAAAGGATTGTTGAAATTCTGATTGATGTTTCTATTCGACATGTTAAGATGTCTTTGCATGCTGTTAAAAGCCTGGATTTCTCCAGCGCTACGTGGCAAAATACGAGATAACGAAGCAATAGACTCTGCGGAGGTATTCCTTTTGGCCGACATCAGATCATCACTGTACACATTCATGGCCAGGAACTCCCTATTGAACTCCTCAATACTCGCCCAAGGCAAAGGTCTGCCAAGCGTGATCACAGGAAGTTCTTCCACTAAAGGTTCCAATTCGATCTTTGCGGTATATTTATCCGAACTCACATTAGGGATCGTGAATTTAACGGGGGCATATCCAATGGAGGAGAATTCGATCACATCGCCTACATGGGCAACAAAAGAGAAGTAACCCTCATGGTTTGCCGCATAGGTTTCATTCAGGTAGCTAGAATTTTTAACGGTAACAAAAGGGACTGCGATTTCAGTGCCCTGAGCATAGGTAAACCCAGAAAGCTGCACTATTTTTCGCTGTTGTGCACTTGCCTGCAAACAAAAAACAAATAGGGTAGCCATTAAAATATATTTCATCCAGGTTTTCATCTTTCCCACAAAACTAACACATTAATTCATAGACCGTTGTTAAATTGTGTTAACCGTATCTAAAAATTTTATTACAATTGGTTTGGGGTAATGGCATTAGGATCGTTCATGTCCGTTAAATTGATGGCTTCCACCGCTACAATCTCGGGAACGGCCTTTTTGATCGCTTGTTCCAAACCGGCTTTAAAAGTCATGATACTCATGGAGCAATTAGCACATGTGCCCAACAGCTTCAATTTAACAACATTGTCGGGGGTAATCTCCTCTATAGATACATTTCCTCCATCTGTTTCCAGATAGGGCCTAATGGTATCTAATGCCTGCTCAACTCTCTCTAATAGATTCATGTTCAAAAAAATAATCTTTTTATAGGGTAAATATAGCTAATTTTTAACAAATGTTCAAAGCGGCCTATATTGCTATAGAACCGCTCTCAAACAATTAATAATTGATTTGGTTGAATATTATATCCGCTGATAATAACCAAAATCTATATTTTAAAACCTATAGCTTAAAGTCGTGGTAAAACTGCGCGGAGGTATAGGGTTCACACTATAGTTTTCATGCACGTAATAGTTGAAGGTATTTCCGATATTGCTCACTTTAGCCAAGATATTCCATTTACCATATTGATATCCCGCAGAAAAATCAAAGGTGGTAAAAGCCCCGATCGGAATAATCCTGTCCAGACCCTCGCGTTGATTAGCTTTTGTGGTATTCCAACCTGCGTTTCGTTTTCCGGTGTAGAATACGGAAGCTCCCAGTTTCAACCCTTTGGCCGCTCCATCCTGAAAGGTATAAAATACCGTTCCGTTGGCCGTATGGGCAGTGGTTCCGACCAATCGCATATCCTCCAGGATACCATTTTCATTGGTCTCCAAGTAGCGCATATAGTTGTAGGCATATCCAGCAAGTACATCAAGTCCTTTGGCCAATTCCCCTGCCACATCCAGTTCCACACCATCAGAAGCTGATCTTCCTGTAAACTCTTTCATATTACTATCGGCCACTTTACCATCATCTCCGATGATGGTCTGTGCATACCGATTATTGATGATCTTATACCAGGTCACGTTCGTCGATAAGCGTCCTTGGAAAAAATCATTCTTGATCCCAGCCTCGTATTGATCCAATAGCGATGGTCCCATCGGTTGATAGTTCACATCATAGCCCGAATTCGAGATGAAATTATTGGCGTAACTTACATACAGACTTGTTGCCTTCAACGGTTGATAAATCAAGGCAAATTTAGGTGACCAGGCTTTATCCACCTTATCGCCCATATCCACTTTATCTTTACCAGGGTTCTCCGTTACGCTGGTCGTATTGGTTTTATAATCATAAACCTCACTTCTACCTGTTTTCTGATAGGTATATCGGATACCCGCCAAAACCTTAAACTGATCCGTAATCGATAGCAAATCCTGCACAAAAACCCCGTATCTGCTGATATTGGTATTCGTTCGAGTCTTCAGGTCTGCCGTAGGCATATCCGAGCGCATGCCACTTGCATAAGGATCAAAAACATTGATGTTATCATAGGCCGTACTTGGCGCCACATTCTCGCCGGTTCCATTGGCGAAGATGTTGAAAGCATAATTCTTGACCTTGGATTGATCCGCATCTGCACCCACCAAGACCTGATGTTGGAAGGTACCTGTCTGCAGTTTCCCGGTCAGGTTCAGTTGTTGGTTGAAGGTCAGTTCGTCCTGTTCCGAACGGTTCAGTGCCCGGGGAGCAATCCCTTGCGCATTCGCCTGAATACGTTCAGAACCATAATAATCCCGAAGGTATTTCTGATAGCTGGCCAACACATTCAATTTCCAATCGTCGGAAAATTGATGGCCAAAATCCACCTGTGCATTGGAAGAATTGGTTTTATTGTATGCCCAAGGCACATTGATAAAACTATTTCTACCCACTTTTTCATTTATTTTTCCCTCTACGGAACCTATTCCAAAATCGGGTGTAAAATCACTCTTGAGATAATCAAACATAACATTGATGTCCGATTTATCCGATATTTTGTATAATAAAGAAGGGTTTACATACAACCTTTTGGATTCTACCTGATCGCGGTAACTCTCTGCGTAGCCACCTGTACCCACAATCCGGAAAGCCAATCTTTGGGATAATGGGCCATAAACATCCACCATGGGCTTGTATTGGTTATAACTACCGATTCGCATGGCCACCTCTCCACCATGTTCAAACTTTGGTTTCTTGCTGATCAGGTTCACCACTGCCCCGCCGGTCACTCCGCCATACAGCAAGGCCGCACTCCCTTTTAAGATCTGAACAGACTCCAGGGTACTCGCCTCGATGGATCCTCCATTATTGGTCCTCGCCCCATTCTTAAATATATTATTCGTTCCTAAGCTATACCCTCTCGCATAGAAATTCTCATTCACACCACCTCTATTGGCACCCAAGGCTACTCCATTGGCATTCTTCAAGGCATCGCTCAACACATTGATCTGTTGATCCGAAATCACTTGGCTATTGATGACCTGTACCGCTTGCGGAAGGTCTAGATCTTTCACCCCCGATTTACTGACCTCCAAGGAACGATGGTTCACCGAATTGTACCCCTTTACATCGATCTGCTCGATCTGTTGATTATTTTGTTGCAAGATCAGCGCCGATAATTCCGTGATTGTTCCCTGTGGAACAACAGCAAGTTCTTGTTTTTGAAATCCAATGCCCGTAAATTGCAATTGAAATGTTCCTGCAGTTGGGATATAGAGTTCATACTCGCCCTGATCATTGGTTTTTGTATGCTTGTTCGATCCATGAACACTGATTCCCGCCAAGGATTCGCCTTTTTGGTTAAGAATCTTTCCCTTTACGGTTGTTTGGGCATCCACTTCCTGTGCAATTGCCATTGCCGCTAAGAGGATAAATAGTTTCGTGAGCTTCATCTTTATTTGTACTAAATCTAAATAGTAGGCAAAAATAAGCTCCAGCGCGCTACCAAAAAATAAAGAATCCGACAAAAAGCTTCAAAATCCGAAATTTTTTAGTCCGCGAGAGTGTTTAGGTTCGTATTGAAAGCATACTGAAAAGTAATGTAAAAGTATGCTTTTAGTAAATCAGCATATTAAAAACGTGCTTTAAGAATGCTTTAACCTTGTTTTTACCTCGAAAACATCCCATTTACATAGGAAAAACATAGACTACATCGCAAGAAAAAAGCCGGATCAAACATTGCTATCTGATCCGGCTTCGATATGTATGCTTACTTCTAAAGTAATTCTTAATGCCTACTCATCGAAGTTCCAGCGAACAAAAGCTTCGATGGCTTCGTAGTTTGCCAATCCCAATTGATGGTAAAGGCCAGCGGTTTCACTAGTACGGTCTTCTGCACGCACCCAGAATTCTCTTGGATCATCTCCGGGGAAAACTGGAAGATCCTTTTGTGATTGATGCTTGAAGATCGCCAAACGCTTGCGTTTAACCTCTTGCGGCGACAGAGGAACCGCCATTTCAATCTCGTGGATTGGGTATTCATGCCATGCACCGCGGTATAACCACAACCAACAGTCTTTCGTCCATTCGTCCGTTTCGCGAAGGCGTTTCAAGGCTTCTAAAATAATATCGAAACAAACCTTATGCGTTCCATGCGGATCAGCGAAATCACCGGCCGCAAATACCTGTTGAGGTTTTACTTGGCGCAATAATTCCATGGTCTGCTGGATATCGTCCTCAAAGTCGATCTCTTTGGAGAATTTTCCACGGTCATAGAACGGAAGGTCCATGAAGTGGATATTTTCATCCGGAAGGCCTACGAAACGTGCACCGGCAATTGCTTCCCCTTTGCGGATCAATCCTTTAATGGTACGTACGATTTCAGGATCTACCTGATTTGGTTTCTTAACTTTGAAAAACTCGCGGGAGTCATCGTAGATTTTACGGGTAACCCCATTATCATCTTCCACTGCAACAGCGAAATCCTGTACAAATTCTAAATAACGCAATACATCATCGTCCCAAACGGCGGTATTACCGGAGGTTTGATAAGCTACATGGACATTATGTCCTTGATCGGCCAAACGGATGAACGTACCTCCCATCGAGATCACGTCATCATCCGGGTGTGGCGAAAAAAGGATCACATTCTTACGGGCAGGTTCCGCGCGTTCTGGGCGGCTGGTATCATCGACACCTGGTTTTCCTCCTGGCCAACCCGTAATGGTACGTTGAAGCTCGTTGAAGATACGGATGTTGATACTGTAGGCAGTACCCTGTTCCGTAATCAACTGCGCCATGCCATTATTGTTATAATCGTCGTCGGTCAATTTAAGGATGGCCTTGTCCAAATGAAGGGACAACCAAACCACCGCTTTCTTCACCAAAGTATCATCCCATTCCACGTCGTGCGCCAACCATGGAAGGTTGAAACGCGTAAGTGCGGAAGCAGCATCTTGATCAAGAACAAATTCTACATTGTCCGACATCTGTAGGTAGGTAGCCGGGATATCGGAAGAGATTTCGCCTTCCACTGCTTTTTTAACGATTTCGGCTTTTTTCTCGTTCCAAGCCATCAACACAATTTCCTTTGCTTTGAAAATTGTTCCAACCCCCATGGTAATCGCTTTCGTTGGTACATTTTCCTTACCACCGAAATCGCGTGAAGCATCTCTACGGGTAAGGTCATCTAAGGTTACCAAGCGCGTACCAGAGTTAGGTGCAGAACCTGGTTCGTTGAAACCGATGTGGCCTGTACGTCCAATACCTAAAATCTGGATGTCCAATCCTCCTAAGCTGGAAATCTTTTGCTCATAGGCCATACAGAACGCCTGAACGTCTTCTGGAGCCAAAGTGCCATCAGGAATGTTAATGTTTACTTTTGGGATGTCGATGTGATCGAACAGGTTTCTGTTCATGAACACCACATAACTTTGCTCTGCTGTAGGTTGCATTGGATAGTATTCATCCAAATTGAAGGTAACGACGTTACTGAAACTTAAACCTTCTTCTTTGTGTAACCTCACCAATTCCTTGTAAACCTTTACTGGAGTAGCACCTGTTGCTAGTCCAAGTACAGCCTGCTCCCCTTTTGCCTGCTTGCCTCTGATGAGGTTTGCGATGCGTTGAGCGACTTGAATAGAAGCTTCCTCTTGAGTGGGGTATACCGTAACTGGTACTTTCTCAAATCGGGTTTCTTCTAATAAATTTAATCTTGCCATTTAAATTAAAAAATACCTTAGTGAGTTTCAAATTTAACAATTTAAAATCCCTCAAACGCAAAAAATGCAATTTCTTTTTCAGATTTATTGAAAATATGTTATAATTTTTACATGTTAATGCGTTTAAATGAAAGGCTTATCTTTATTTTTGATAGATAAAATTTGTAGAACTATGAAAAGTATATGGTTTTTGCTGATGTTGGTGCCGTGTTTGGTATTTGGGCAGAGCAAGGAGGAGATGATCGCGCAGGTAAAGGCAAATCCGAAAGATGCGAATTCGTTACGGTTGATCCAACGGATTGGTGGGTATGACCCGGAATATGTAGAATTGAACAATCTGTTTAAGAAATTGGATAAGAAGGTAAGGAAATCGAATGATGGATTGTTGTTTGAAAGATACTTAAAGGCGTTGAAAAGTACGCAGATCGGGAAAAAGGCACCGAGTATTACGCAGTTGAACTTGGAGGGAGACCCTTATTCTTTGTCGGATCTGAAGGGGAAATATGTATTGATCGATTTCTGGGCGTCCTGGTGTCCGGATTGTAGGAAACAGGTTCCTGCTTTGTTGGAGACTTATGGGAGGTTTAAAGACAAGAATTTTGAGATCTTAGGGGTTTCTTTTGATCGGGAGTATGAGCCTTGGGCAAAATATGTGAAGGAGCAGAATTTGGCCTGGAAACATGTTTCGGATTTGCAGAACATGAATAATTCTGCAGGACAGACTTATGGGGTTCGGGCGATTCCGCAGAATGTGCTGGTGGATCCGAATGGGATTATTATCGGAAGGAATTTGCACGGCGAGGATTTGAATGCTTTATTGGCGGAGGTGTTGAAGTAAGGAAGGCCACGTCATTACGAGGAACGAAGCAATCTTTTATACGAATAGAAAGATTGCTTCGTCGTGCCTCCTCGCAATGACGCGGTACCTACAAGCTCAACTGATAAGCGATCACTGAGTTATTCAAAAAAGTAGGCACATATAAAATCTTTTCCTTTGCATTATACCCCAAATCTGCGGTATTCATTTTCCCTTGCACATCCAACAACTCCTTCACTTCCCCATTTGCAGAGATATGATATATCAACCCACCCCAAAAAGTCACCAAGAAACTCCCATCACCCACAGGTTCCAAACCATCACCACCAAGTTTCAATCCCTTCGCAATAACCGTTTTCTTTTTATTATCAATTTTCCATAATTCTGGACCTGCCATCGCGTATAAACTTCCATTGATCACTTTCAGCCCATTCACACTTGGCACATCGCTCATATAAAGACTTGGTCTATTATTCTGGAGCATATATATTTTTCCTTCCCTAGTATCCGACACAAATACCTTTCCTGACGCATCCACGGTAACATCATTTAAAAATACTGCCCCTTCTATTTTTATCTGGTTGATCACATTCCCGGTAATAATATCTATCACCACGACCTCATTGATGTCCGCCACATATAATTGATCCTTATACAAAGCCATTCCCTTTGGTGCGTTCAACCCTTCCACCCAAGTTGCATTTTTCAGGCTGCCATCCATGTTCAAAATCGCTACCCCACCTTTTCCATCAGCAGCAGACCCATCACCATCAATCAAGGAAACAAAAAGTTCATTACGTTCTGGAACATATAGAACAGACTCTGGAACAGGTAACTGTTCTTTAGACTCCCATAAGGGCGCCAATTTAGCCTGCCCATGAGATTGCATGGATGATCCTAATAAAGAAGAACTTAATAAAGCAGCGGAAAGAAATAAAGATCTCATAGTTAAAATGTTTGTTTTCACTAAATTAACAAATTAATGCAAGAAAAGTTCAACCCCCCTATTTCACATTAACCCAATCGAAAATTAATATTCTATTAACGCAAGAAAATTCAGGTAAACCTCTGTATTTACAGCTACTAACTAATTATTAAACTCTAATTATTATAATATGCTTGAAGCACTTTGGATCCTCATCAACTTGGCCTTAGTCTTTTATGGATTTTACCTTACGATAAAATCAATTGGCTATCTCTATAAAGCAAAAGGTGTTTTTCCTGCTGTAGTTCTAGGGATATACATATTGTCTCTCTTTGCTCACCAAATCGAAAGTGAAGATCAAAAATACGAAATCAACAATCTTACGTTCATCATTAAAAACCACGAACAACTATTAGAAAACAATTTGGTAACAAAAGTTATTCTGCGTGTCAGGAGTGCAGATGGCCAAACTAAACTCCTGCTTTCTAAGAATGGACTAGTACCCGGATTAGATTATGAAATCGAAAATGCTACATTATACCCAGACCACATTCAATTGAACGTATTTAAAAGCTGGAAAATTTTGGCCTCACTTTGATAACCATTATAAAAATTATAAGGTAAACATCAATAAATAAAGATTATTTCTTAATTTCATTCCTTATAATTTAACCATTCACCCTAAATTTAATGGAGAGCATAAAACCTTTCTTAGACGAGCATTTTCTATTACAGAGCAGCATTGCAGAAGAACTATATCATCAGTATGCCAAGGATCTACCAATCATAGATTACCATAACCACCTACCACCCGATCAGGTTTCGGGGGGCCATCAGTTTGAAAACATCACCCAGGCTTGGCTATATGGCGATCATTATAAATGGCGGGCAATGCGTGCGAATGGGGTCAATGAGCATTATATTACCGGTGAAGCTTCGGATATAGAAAAATTCCAGAAATGGGCCGATACGGTTCCCTATACCATGCGGAACCCTTTATACCATTGGACCCATCTGGAACTACAGCGCTATTTTGATGTGCGGGAAACTTTACACTCCAACAATGCGGAAAGTATCTTCCATGATTGCAATGAAAAATTAAGAGATCCCGCCTATAATGTGCACGGCCTGTTGAATAAGATGAATGTGGAGATAATCTGTACCACGGATGATCCGATCGATAGCCTGGAATTCCATCAATCATATGCTCAGCATCCATCTTGCTTCAAGATGTTTCCTGCTTTCCGACCGGACAAGGCGATGAGCCCGGAGCATCCGGAGAACTTTAACCAATATGTCGACCGCTTGGGCGAGGTTTGCAACCTGGAGATACAGAATTTCCAGAAATTCCTGGATGCCCTAAAGGCTAGGCATGATTATTTTGCAGCCAATGGCTGTTGCCTTTCCGACCATGGCTTGAGCCACCTCTATGCGGAGGATTATACGGATGAGGAAATCGCCAAGATATTCCAAAAGGTCAGGGGCGGATCTCACTTGATGCACGACGAGATCAACAAGTTCAAATCGGCCATGTTGGTGCATTTTGCGGCTTGGGACTACGAAAAAGGTTGGGTACAGCAGTTCCATGTGGGTGCTTTCCGGAATACCAATACTTGGGCATTGAAGAATTTAGGTCCAGATACGGGGTTCGATAGTATTGGAGATTACAAACAGGGAGAAGCCATGGTGCGCTTTTTCGGAAATATGGCTGCCCGGGAGCAGCTCGGAAAAACCATCATCTATAACCTGAATCCATCCGATAATGAGCTGTTCGCGGCGATGGCCGGGAATTTCAATGATGGCGAGATCATCGGAAAAATGCAGTTCGGATCCGGTTGGTGGTACAACGACCAAAAAGAAGGGATGACCAGACAGATCAATGCCCTTTCCAATATTGGCCTATTGAGCCGCTTTGTGGGTATGCTGACAGATTCCAGGAGTTTCCTTTCCTTCCCTCGACATGAATATTTCAGACGTTTGCTCTGCAATATCTTCGCGGAGGACATCAAAAATGGCGAATTACCGCATGATATGCCATGGATCGGAAAAATGATCCAGGATATCTGTTATTATAATGCCAAATCCTATTTCCCGTTCCAGGGTTAGGATCTTTCCAGGTTGAGCCATTTAGGCACTTCAGGGGCAACATAAGCATCCATTTTATCCAAAAGATCATGGATATTGTTGGCATAGAGCAACATGTCCTGGTTTTCCTTTTTCAAGAGCCCTGCATCCACCATATGTTTGATGAACTGGATAAGATGATCGTAGAATCCATCCACATTCAATAGCCCGACGGGTTTTTGATGCAGTCCCAATTGCCCCCAGGTCAGCATTTCGAAGAGTTCTTCCATGGTACCGAATCCTCCGGGCAGCGCAATAACCGCATCGCACAGGTTATTCATCTTTGCTTTACGTTCGTGCATGGTATCCACTTCGATCAGTTGGCTGATTCCGGTATGACCTATCTCCTTGCTGTTCAGAAATTTTGGGATCACACCGACCACCTGACCGCCATTCTCCATCACGCTATCCGCAATTCCGCCCATCAAACCTACTCTTCCACCGCCGTAAACCAATTGAATGCCCTTTTCGGCAAATACCTTCCCCACCATGCGCGCAGATTCCATATATACTTTTTCATGGCCTGGACTTGAGGCACAGAACACCACAATCTGTTTTAATTTCATGCTGCAATCTAGCAATTTTATCAAAATAAAAGGCCGGAGGCGGGGAGCCAACGACCTTTATTAACTAAACATTGAAACAAAATCTTAATTTGCCCTATTGGTTTCCTCGTTGTTCGATTCCTTCTTGCGGAATTGTTGTTTCAGGTTACCAAATTTATAGGTATATGTCAATCGCACTGTCTGGTTATCATTATATTGTCTAAAAGTGGATTGGAATTCATTGAAATCTGTACTAACCGTATTTTTGTTCGTACGGAAAATATCGGTCACTGCCAATTTCAGGGAACTGCGTTGGTCCTTGAAATTATAGTTCATCCCAGCATCGATGTTCCATCTACCGTGAATCTTGTACACATTGTATAGGAAAGGTGTGCTGCCGTTAAAGCTCAATTCTGCCGATAGGGCGCTGTTGATCTTAAAGGTATGCATACTGTTTGCTTGGATAAAAAAGGAACCAAGGTCTGCATAATGCCCCGCGATAGGCCCTTTAAAGTGCATGTAAATACCGGTAAAGTTATTGTTCATCGTCCAGAACTTACCAACCCGATATGGGGCATTGATGTTGATATAAGAGGTGCTTGTTTTCGCCAAGTTATCCCTGGTGATCCATGTTTCGTTGGTAATTGAATCCTGGCCTAGACTTTCCACCATCGCATCGTTCGTGATATCGGTACCTAAGGTAAAGTTGAACATCTGCATCAGGGTATAGGTCAAGGTCAACCCATGCGTATACTGTGGTTTTACATAAGGGTTACCTTCCTGGTAAGTCAACTTATCAATATAATAACGGAAAGGATTCAAGAACCTATAATTCGGTCTGGTGATCTTTTTCGCATAGCCAAAGTTAAGGATATGGTTCTGACTGATGTTATACCCTACATTTGCAGAAGGGAACAGGTCAAAATAATCCCGTTTTACGCGGTTGTTCTTGGTTACGGAATTACCATCCGAAATGGTATATTCTCCGCGTAAACCTGCTTTCAACGACCATTTTCCGATGGCTCTGCTATAATCCGCATAGGCGGCTGCAATCTGTTCGGTATAGATGAACAGGTTCGAGCGATTGGCGATGTCTACCCAGTCCCCAGCCTGCGTTAAGGAATCAAACTGCAGGTTATTATCGGATTTTACATTACTGTATTTCAGTCCGGTTTCTATTTTACCCTTTCCAACGATTTTCTCTAAATCTAATTTGGCCACATAGATATCGATGGCCGATGGCATGGCTGAACGTTCTTTTTGAACAGGATAATAAAGACTGCCATCCGGTCTTTCGGTTCTATAGATATAATCATTGTCGTTGCTGTTCTTGAACATGCTCCAATCAAAATCGAATACCAACCTGCTACCTAATGTATCCAATTTATACTCGTTGTTAAAGTTGGTCGAGTATCTGTTGAAACGATTATCACTGATGGCGGTGGTCCTTAGGATAGAATCTACGACCGAAGGGTTTTTGGAAATATCGGTATTGGAAATATTCTCACTGATCTCCTCGTTATTGTTTCCGGTGAACTGGAGCATCATGGTATTCCTGTTGGAAGTCTTCTGCTCCACGCCGAATCTATAATTGTGGTTCTTTTCGGTTTCCACCAAGAAAGCCTCCTGATTAAAATCGGTGGAAACATTGCCATTGGCGATGGTGCGTTCCAGATCAAGATCAAATTGACGTTTGTTCTGGGTATAGGCATAAGAACCGAACAAAGTGTTATTGTTCTTTTTATAGTTGAGGTTTAAGCTGGAGTTCCCACGGTAGTGTTCGCCTTTGGCGCCACTCACCAAGAATGTTCCATTAAATCCTTCTAAATTGTTCTTTTTCATCACGATATTGATAGAGCCTACCGCACCTTCCGCATCATCTTTTGCGGAACGTGTGGTACTTACTTCCACACTTTTGATCATACTACCATCGGTAGATTTCAGGAAAGTAGCCAATTGCTCTCCCGTCATAAAGGTTTGTCGCCCATCGATGGTAATTGTTACACCTTGCTGTCCCATTAATTGCAGATTATCGTCCTTATCGACGCTTACCCCTGGCGCTCTTTTCAAGACCTCCAAGGCATTGTTACCTGCAGCAACGGTGGAATTCTCCACGTTAAGGACCAGTTTTCCATTTTTGCTCTGAACCATGGGAACTTGTCCCTGAACCGTTACGGCTTCAATAGCTTGGCTCTGTGGACTCAATTGGATAGTAGGCACCTGGATATTTTTATCGCCCAATTCAAAAACGGACGATTTTGTCACGGCAAAACCTACCGATGTCACTTGGATGTAATAGCTTCCTTTAGGGGCTTTTAATATACTGTAATCGCCATTCTCATCGGTTACTGCCGTTTTGATCAGCACGTTTGCTGATGACGACATCAGGTAAACCGAAGCGGAGGCTACTGGTTGATTGCTTGCATTGATGACTTTGCCCTTTACATCCGCATCCTGCATGCCCGCAAATGATTGGCCTATCATCCCGACAAGCATCAAAATAAAGAGGGTAATTGTTCTTCCCATGGTTAGTTTTTATATGTTTTCAAAGTTTGGTTTTATTTAATAGACGAAGCTTCCTTTCTATAGGTTGCTTCGTCTATGTTATTTTTTTGTTTAGCTATTACGCTGAGCGTCCCGGATCTGTTTCTTAACCTCATCCTGCGCTTCTTTGATCTGCTTGAAGGCCTCTCTCTGCGCTTCTTTTGCTTCTTTCTGCGCTTCCTTCAAGGCTTCCTTCGCTTCTCGCTGTGCCTCTTTAACGGCATCTTCTGCTTCTTCTTTGGCATCTTTCTCCGCTTCTTCCGCCTCTTCTTTAGCGTCTTCCAAAGCTTTTAAACGCTCTTCTTCCATTTTCTTCACACAACGCAATCCCGCTTTGGTCATGATCCATTCTGAAAGTTTCTCGCCTTCATTGTTCGGACAGTCATAAGCCCAAATATCCTGCACCTTGTTTTCTACATTGTCGTTGATCATCACTTTTGTACCGATTGGTAGGAACATTTTGATGCTCACGTGCTGATCCCTAATGATTGGTTGTTTAAGGATCGAGAAATGGCTGTCGAAAAGGATATTTTCTCCGTTCTGCTGTACCTGGTATTTGATCTGGGAAGCACGTGCTGATGCATCACCATAACTGTTTCCTCTCGAAAAATAATTGTACTGCATATAAGGCGCCTTCAAGGAATCAATGGCTTCGAAACGGATTCCGATATTGTCCCTTAATACCCCGGATATGGTTTTTCCATTCCTGGTCACCTCAAATTTATTGGATCTGAAATCCTCATCCGAAGCTTTGATCACTCGAACATCATTTAAGGAAATGGTATACTGGGCTTTTTTCTCCAATGGTTTTTCCACACTGATCGTACTTTCCTCTTTAAATTCCTGATTCGTAACGATCACCATATATAGGATCACGATGATGGAACCTACCCAAGCGGCAAACATGGAAACACTTGCATAATTATTCAATGGACTTCCTTTGAACAATACCCTCAACATCAGGAAGAAAAAAGCCAAGAAAGGAATACCGATAGCTAAAAATCCTGCTGTTATCGCGATGAATGCAGAGGTTGGCTCCAATATTTCCAACGGTGGAAAGTAGATGTCATTATCATATCCCATGATGTTCAGTACATTGAACACCCAGAAGATGAACAGACCAACAACGGTCGCTCCAGACACAAACAAACCAATGGATGCAAATATCTTACCTATAATCGAGAAGGATCTACCTATCACATCACCTGCCGAACGTGCTCCTCGATTAAACTGCTCGCCGGCGCCCGAAAAATTTTCCCGTACATTCTTCATCTCTTCATCGAACGATTTCTTGAAGTTATGCAGGTTTGCCTGCTCCCCACGCATCGCCAATTTATCTGCCCGTGTTAATGCTTTCGGCATGACCGCCCAAAGTACAAAGTATAATAACACCCCTGATCCTCCGAAAAGGAAAAACAGAATGAAGATGATCCTTACCCATTTCGATTCGATGTTGAAATATTGCGCCAAACCGCTACATACCCCACCGAAAACCTTATCGTCCATGTCGCGCATCAATCTTTTCGACATGGTATAATTCGCAAAGCTCGATTCGTTATCAACGGGCTCTTCTTGTATAGCATTCGGCTCTTCTGCAAAAGTAGGCTCTCCCTCCGCTTGGAATGTGTTCGCTTCAGTACGTGCTTCCGAACGGTTTTCGTTCTGGATTTCATCCTCTAATTCCGAATCGAAATCACTTACGCGTCCCATTTGGGCGATGACTTCATTGACATCTTCCATATTGATGACTTCCTTACGCCCGCTATGGATGCGCTCGGAAAACATTTCAGCAATACGGTTTTCGATATCTTCCAGGATTTCTCGGCTATCCTCTGATTTTCCAAAGTGCCTCTTGATCTCGATCATGTAGGCCCTTAGGGTCTCGTATGCATCCTCCTCTATGTGGAAAACGATACTATTTATATTAATGATGATGGTCTTGTTCATGACAGTATTTAGTTAATAGTTTAGATTATATTTCACGGTTAGCAATCGATATCTCCACGGCAAACAGTAATTCCTTCCAGGTGATATCCAGTTTCTTCAACACTTCCAATCCTTCGGAAGTAATCTGGTAGTACTTTCTTGGTGGACCTGATGTAGACTCCTGCCAACTATAACTCAACAAGCCATTGTTCTTCAACCTCGTCAATAGTGGATAGAGCGTCCCTTCAACCACCAACAACTCTGCCTTCTTCAATTCGGCAATGATGTCTGAGGCATATATTTCTCCCCGAGAAATTATGGATAGAATACAGTACTCCAGTATTCCTTTCCTCATTTGGGTTTGTGTATTTTCTGCTATCATAACAATACAAAGATATATCCTTTGGATGGTACTTTGCAATACATAGTACTATAAAAATTTAAAATACGTATGTAATTAGCTGATTTACAGCGTAATAATTTTTAAATAAAAAGATTAAGAAAATGTAATCATTATAAAAAATACCTGAAAAGACTTTTTATTACGAGATATTAATCCGACTTTAGGCATAATGAACTGGCTTATAAATTACGCATGGGCAATTCTTTGGGCAATAATCATGATGACGTTGCTCTTATTGCCACCCGACAACCTACCATCAGGCAATTACTTCCCCGGTTTTGACAAATTGGTACACACTGGCTGTTTTTATTTATTGACAACCTTAATATTATTTGGAAGAGTCATAGACACGAAACGAAGAGCTGGAAAATGGAAAACCTTTTTCATCGCCTTGATATCCGCTTCTTTCTTTGCGTTCTTAACGGAAGGTGCGCAGATGTATTTCACCAATAGCAGACATGCAGAGTGGTGGGATGTTTTTGCGGATTATGTAGGTATTGGGATGGCTCTATTCAGCTATCTACTGTTGTACAACCGTCGGGCACAGTACGATTAAGCCTTAGCGATACAAAATATGGAGAATTTAGTGCTTGGATAGGTGGCCTGAAGAGTTTCTCAAGCCGAACTAAGCGTAGCTCCTGTGGTCAATACATCATCCAATAGGATATACTCCTTACCGGAAAGCAGCTTATTGGGCAGTACTTCGAATACCCCCTCTACATTTTTCATGCGTTCGTATCTAGAAAGCAAGGTCTGTGTTTTGGTATGGACTTTCCTTTTCAGGATGTTGGTATGAATTGGAATCCCGCTTATTTGATGCAAACCCTTGGCAAATTCTTCGGTTTGATTATACCCCCGCCATTTTCTTTTTTGGGGTGGAAAGGTATGGGGATAAAGGCCTCCATATCCTTCAAGAAACCATCTTCCATCAGTATTTCAGCATAACGCTTTCCCAAGAATAATCCTACTTTGGGTTTATTTCCGTACTTCAGGTGATAGAGCAATACTTCTACACGGCTAGAGGCATTCAAATGCAGCATGGCAGCTGCCTTGACTAAAGGCACTCTGTCCTTTAACTGTTGTATACATGGATTGTTAGGATCTTTGTGGAATTGTGTAAAAGGGAGGTGGAATAGGCATTTTGTACAAATAAACTCTTCCTGAACGACCAATAAGGCTGAACAGGCATGACACTGTTCAGGAAAGAATTAATGGAAAAATGCTTGGAAATAATTTGTTAACACCTGCAAGCGATATCTTTTCAGAAAGCTTGGTATCTGTTAAGAAATCCCTATTGAACAGGTATTAACTTATTTTTAAGCTTGATCAACAGCTTCGGTGTTATCCTTTTCCTTGATCGCCAATTGACCACAGGCGGCATCTATATCCTTTCCACGACTACGGCGTACATTGGTGATGATTCCCTGCTTTCTAAGGTATTCAGCGAATTGATCGATCTTATCAGCTTCGGCATTTAAGAAGTCTGCCAAGGCGATGGGGTTGTATTCAATGATATTCACCTTACAAGGAACATGTTTACAGAATTTCGCTAACTCTTTGGCATCTTCCAGTTCATCGTTAAAATTGTTGAAAACGATATATTCAAAAGTGATAGGGTTTTTGGTCTTCGCATAGAAGTACTTGAGTGCATCTGCCAACGCTGCCAAACTGTTCTGCTCGTTGATCGGCATGATCTCGTTGCGTTTCTTATCGTTGGCCGCATGTAGGGAGAGCGCCAAATTGAAGCGTACTTCATCATCGCCCAACTTCTTGATCATCTTGGCTATTCCCGCTGTGGATACGGTAATGCGTTTAGCTGCCATGTTCAGCCCATCGGGAGCTGTAATACGCTCTACCGACTTCATCATATTGCTGTAATTCAACAATGGTTCGCCCATTCCCATATACACGATGTTCGTCAATGGGTGGTTATATTTCTCCTGCGCTTGTTTAGCAATCAATACCACCTGATCGTAAATTTCATCTGCATTGAGGTTTCTTTTGCGATCCATATACCCCGTAGCGCAGAATTTGCAGGTTAAGCTACAGCCTACTTGGGAGCTCACACAGGCGGTCATCCGATCGTCTGCAGGAATAAGGACCCCTTCGATAACATTGTTATCATACAAAGTAAAGCTGCTTTTAATGGTTTTATCAGAACTGATTTGTGATTGGCGTACTTTTACGGCATTGATGGCGAATCGTTCCTTCAATTTATCCCGCAAAGGCTTGCTCAAATTGCTCATGTCATCAAAATCGGTACAGGATTTTTGCCAAAGCCATTCATAAATCTGCTTTGCACGAAAGCCCTGCTCGCCCATTTCTACCAGTGCATCTTTGAGTTGTGCCAAACTCAAACTTCTAATATCTACCAATTTAATTGCTTTTTCCACGCTACAAAGATACGTCAAAAATTATTCCTTATTCAAAAACTTGTTTTTTCTGTTCTTGCGGAACTTTTTTATCAAGGCAACGGCTAAACCAACAACGATTAAGACCGGCCATAATCCTACGATACCCAAAGCCAAGGTTTCGATCAGATTCCATCCAAAAACAAAGGAATCCTTCAATCTCGACCAGAAAGAGTTGCTACCCATTGGCAGATTGGCATTATATTCAAATAGATTGATGTTGATGCTGGAATAATCCACCTGACCACTCAGATTCCTTAATAAACCTTCCGAGCTATCGATCTCTTCTTGTAACAAACGGATCTGCTCCTGTATTTCTAACAGGTCCTTCACGGACTTTGCCGATGCTACCATTCCTTGGTACCGCGCTAGGTATGCCCTTTTGCTTTTCAAGCGGGATTCCACATCATAATACTGGATAGAAACATCCTCAGAGGTCATGCTCTTGGAGGTGATTTTGTCCTTCCCATTTTCCAGGTTGCCCATAAAGGCATCCAATTGTTTGGAAGGAACGCGGATCACCAGGTTATATGTGGTCAATTCATCCCGGTTGGATGTGGAGGATTCCTGCTCATAATAGCCACCCATCTTCTTCAACAAAACATCCAGGTTCTTTTTACTTGCTTGAATATCTTTGGATTCTATGGATAGATCACCTCTACGGATGATTTTAAGCTGTTGGTTCACGGGGTTTACAGGGTTTGCTGCAGCATCTACCGCTGCTCCTGCAGCAACATCAGCGGCAGCAACTTCTGGAGCTTCTGCATAATCAGCCTGTTTACTGGTCGATACCTCCGAAACGAGCGCCTCTTCCGAATGCTCCATGCTTCTATTACAGCCTACTGCAAACAGCAACATGCTCAAGGGTAAGATTAAAAATATTTTTTTCATGGCTATGAGTTTAGGCTAGGATGCGTTTCTTCCAACAATTCCATAAAGAATTCTAAAATAAAAAAGCCCTCTAGTCATTTTCATCCTAGAGGGCATTGTTATAACAATGTGATTTGTTTATTTATTTACCGCAGCTCTAACCTTTGGTGCAATCTGATTGCCATAGAATTCGATGGCTTTCATCATTTTGCTATGGTCAGGGCTACCCACATCCATATGGGCAGAAAACCTGGTCAAACCGAAGGTTTCCTGCATCTGAAGGATTTTCTCCACCGATTCATTCACATCGCCTACGATCAGGTGGCCATGTCTTGAACGACCATAATCATACTGCGATTTTTGGTAAGCAGGCCATCCCCTAGAAGCTCCGATCCTATTCATCTGAGCGGAATAGAATGGGTAATACCAATCGGCAATCTCCTTGCTGTCTTCTCCAAAGAAAGAATGCATATGCACACCTACTTGGAAATTCGCCATATCGTGGCCATTATCCTGATAAGCTTGTTCATACACTTCAAACAAAGGTTTGAAATTGATCGGCGAACCACCGATGATGGCAAACATAACAGGTAGACCTAAGCGTCCGGCACGAATAACAGATTCAGTTGTGCCACCTACAGCCACCCAGATTGGCATGCTGTTGTTCACTGGTCTTGGGTATATGGTCTGGTTCACCAGGCTTGCGCGATGTTTTCCGGTCCAATTAACCGTTTCCGATTTATTCAGACGGAGCAAAAGCTCCAATTTTTCTTCAAACAGGGAACTGTAATCTTTCAGATCATAGCCGTAAAGCGGAAAAGATTCGATAAAAGATCCGCGTCCTGCCATGATTTCAGCACGTCCATTGGAGATCAGATCCACTGTTGCGAAATCCTGGAATAATTTCACCGGATCCGCTGAGCTCAATACCGAAACAGCACTTCCCAATTTGATTTTTTTGGTCACGGAAGCTGCCGCTGCCAAAATGATTTCGGGAGATGCCACCGCATAATCGGCACGGTGATGCTCGCCCATTCCAAAGAAATCCAAACCAACCTCATCCATCAATTTGATCTCTTCGATTATTTCCTGCATGCGATCTTGCGCAGCTTGTATTTTTCCTGTCTGTGGATCTATTTGCAAATCCCCAAACATTCCTATTCCTAATTCTAACATAATTTGCTCCTATTTTATACTACAAAAATAGGGAGTATAAACTCCCTATTCCTTGATGTATGATAAGAAAGAATATCCATGGGTAATAAAGATTACCCGTGGATATATTCTTTGGTTCCATAAGATTGGATCAGCTCCCCTTCGAAATCCAACCATTCCTTCCAACGTTTGTCCACATCAACATCCGTGCTGTATTTACGGGCAAAGTTGAGGAAGGTGGTGTAATGATTGGCTTCGGATACCATCAGGTCATGGTAGAAGGTTGCCAATTCCTGGTCTTCAATATTTTTGGACAACACCCGGAACCTTTCGCAGCTGCGCGCTTCGATCATGGCGGCAAACAATAACCGATCGATAAAAGCCATGTTTCTGGATCCATCCTTTTTAGCAAATTTCATCAGTTGACCTACATAATCGTCCTTGCGCTCGCGGCCCAAGGTATAGCCCCTGGCTTTGATGATTTCGATCACCATTTTGAAATGTTCCATTTCTTCGATGGCAATCGCGGTCAGTTCATGCACCAGATCTTCAAATTCAGGGTTCTGGGTGATCAGGGTGATGGCATTTGAGGCCGCCTTTTGTTCACACCAAGCATGATCTGTCAATATTTCGCATAGATTGGATTCTGCAATATTTGCCCAACGGGGATCTGTTAATAGTTTAAGTCCTAACATAGCCTGTTCAATATAAATTACAAAGGTAGTAAATTAAGCTTTATAGAATTAATTTACTCATTTTTGTAGAATGGAAAATCGTTTGCTCGTTATTGGTCTGGTATGGCCAGAACCAGAATCTTCCGCCGCTGGTTGGAGGATCCTCCAATTGATCGAAATATTCCGGGAGCAGGGATTTGAGATCCATTTTGCCTCGGCGGCCAGTAAAAGCGAACATTCCTATCCATTGGAAAAACTGGGAATACAAAAACAGGCGATCCTCTTGAACGACGACTCCTTTGATGCGTATGTACGAGATTTGAAACCTGATTACGTGATGTTCGATCGATTTATGGTGGAAGAACAGTACAGCTGGCGAGTTCGGGAAAATTGTCCGCAAGCGATCCATATCCTGGATACGGAAGATCTCCACTTTTTGAGGCAGGCGAGGCAGGATGCCTTCAAAAAGGAGATGGAATTGAATGAGCTTTCCTTATATTCCGATCTTGCCAAGCGAGAGATCGCAAGCATCTATCGTTCGGATCTTACCATTATCATTTCAGCATACGAAATGAACTTGTTGATTAAGCAGTTTCATATTCAGGAATCCCTATTGGTCTATCTTCCATTATTAAACCGGGATTACATCCCTGACAATGAACTCCCATCTTTCGAGGAAAGGAAGGATTTTATGTTTATTGGGAATTTCATTCATGAGCCGAATTGGCGGACGATTTTGGAATTAAAGCGGATCTGGCCATCGATCAGGAAAAGACTTCCTCAGGCAGAATTGCATATCTATGGGGCGTATCCCAGCCAAAAGGTTTGGGAACTAAATAAACCTTCTTCCGGTTTTATTATTAAGGGAAGGGCAGAATCTGCTTTGGAAACCATGAAAGGTTATCGGGTCTTGTTAGCTCCGATTCCCTTTGGGGCCGGGCAAAAAGGTAAGTTCATGGATGCACTGGCTACCCAGACGCCCATTGTTACGAGTGCGGTTGGTGCGGAAGGCATGCTTATCGAGGGAAATTGGCCAGGGTTTATCTGTGAGGAAGATGATGAATTTGTAGAACGATCCATTGAATTGTATAATCAGGAAGATATTTGGAGAAGTTCGCAGGATCGAGGACAGCATTTAAGTGAGCTATGGAAAGCAAAGCAAGAGAAAAAACAATTGCTAAATGTTTTGCTTCCTATCAAGGATAATCTAGAAATACATCGCGCAAGGAATTTTGTAGGGCAGATACTATGGAGCAATCAATTTGCTGCCAGCAAATACATGTCTCTTTGGATCGAAGCCAAAAATGGGAAGAAAAAATGAAGCCGTATCATTTTAAAATGATACGGCTTACGTTCTCATATTAAGTTTAATCTTAACGTCTTTTAAATTCGTATCTCGTGGTTTTACCATTCGTTACGTTTTCCATGCTGAATTTCACAATGGTAGTGATAATATTTTCCTTGATGGTATAAGTAACGCCATCAAAAATCATAGTTTTCGAGTTTGGCATTTCATATGGATAAGATTTCGCTCCATCTTGACCCATCATGATGTAGGTATACCCATCCTTATTGAAATTCATATACTGTGGATCTTTTACCAAGGTATCTCTAAAGACCTCTTTACCGTCCACAAATTCTGTTCTTACCACATCCTCCCATTGGTTGGAACGGATGATGTTCTGAGCGGTATCTCGGCCGATATTATCAATAGTATCTTCACTACAAGAAGCTAAACCGAAAGCCACTAAACCCAATATCATTAACTTTTTCATAATTATGCTGCTATTTTCTAACATTTATCTATTACTCCAAGCCATACTTTCCAATCATTATGCCAATAAATGTTAAAACGGGAAAATAATCTCTTAATGGAGCTTGCCGAAGGTTACCCGCATTTTTATTATATTTAAACTAATGAAGCCAATAAGATGGCATTAATCACCTTTCTATGGAAAAACTCCTGCATTATTTCATTGTTCTGGTTTGGTTAATCAATGGTCTATATTGTAAAATATTTAACCAGGTGCCACGACATCAGGAGATCGTTGGAGAGATCCTATCAAAGGAACATGCAAGGACTTTAACCATTATTATTGGCTTTATGGAAATCCTATTGGGTATTTGGATTTTTTTCAGAAGATATCCTAAACCTACAGCCATCTTTCAGATCATTTTAGTTCTCGGTATGAATGTAATTGAATTTTTCCTAGCGCCGAATTTGTTGCTATGGGGTAGGTTCAATTTAGTTTTTGCCATACTTTTTGCATGTTTGATATTTTTGGAAGCGTTTGTACTATCGTCTTCCCCACATCAGAAAGGCTATGGGAAACTTCAATAATCAGCAAATTGCCATGCAGGCCAATTTGGAACAGACCCTTGTGCTCACCTTTTCCGTTCCGGCCGAAGAGCTACTTAACTATGTTCCAGAACCGCTGACTTTGGAGATTTACGATAATAAATGGGCTTTTTTGGCGGTTGCTTTAGTAAGGACCAAGCACTTAAGACCAAAGGGATTTCCAAAATTCCTTGGAAGGAATTTTATCTTAGTAGGGTATCGAATTTTTGTCCGGTATACCACGCAAAAGAGGAAAAATCTTAGAGGGCTTTATATCCTTGGATCAGCGACAGATAGCCGCTTAATGGAAATCATGGGAAACGTATTGACCAATTACCATTATAAGCACATGGACATACAATGGGAAGAACAAGCGCATCAAACGCTTGTACAATCCTCAAAACATCGTCTACAGATCGAATTTCCAACGCATATCCATGATCCGAAGCTACCTGTGGATTCTCCCTTCCCAGATTGGAAAACAGCAAGACGCTATGCCGGGCCCCTACCCTTTACTTTTTATATAAACAAAGAAAATAAGGAGATCCATATCGTAGAAGGAAAAAGAACAGATTGGATTCCGAACCCCATCCACATCCAGCATTATCAAATTGGATTTCTAGATGATTACATTTCCGGAAAAAAGATATTGGCCAGTGCGTTCAGCATTACCAATATCCCCTATTATTGGAAGAAAGGAAGGGTTGAAAAATGGGGCTAGAAAGAGGACGATTTCAAGGGATCAAAAACATCATTTATTTCAATTGGCACTTTTATATTATTTTCCTGCTGATAGTATTAGGTGGAATAAATATCCTGCTCATCATACCATTTCCTTACGCGGTCTATTTAAAGGTTTTTTTATGGATATCCACCTTATCCACTTTGGTATCATTGATTGTTTCTTGGTTGCTGTATGACCAATCTGATCTCTATCGATTCCATTTTGTAAAAGATCTGACGGGTCTCCAAGTTTTAAATATCCATGCAGGTTTTGATGAAAGCAGTGCTATCATAAAAGAAAAATCTCCCTCATTATTAGCCATTGCTGATTTTTATGACCCCCAAAAACATACCGAAATCTCTATTAAAAGAGCTCGAAAAATGTATCCAAACAGGGAAGATTGTATTCCAATAAAAAGCAACCACCTTCCCTTCGAAAACAATTATTTTGATCGGGTATTTTTAATATTTTCAGCGCATGAAATCCGGAATCGGGAAGAAAGGAAAACATTTTTAAAAGAACTCCTACGCATTCTACATCCTGATGGCGAAGTTCTCCTCGTGGAACATCGTAGAGATTGGAAGAACTTTTTGGTTTATAACATAGGTTTCTTTCATTTCTATTCGGAAAAAGAATGGCTAAACAACTTTAAGCAAGCAGGATTTAAGGTCGAAGAGAAGCAAGGAATCCATCAATTGATTACTGCTTATAAATTTAAAAAAAATGGAAGTACAGCTTAAAATAGTTGGGATAGTTCAAATCCTATTGGCCATTATCCATCTTTTTTTTCCTAGGAAATTCGATTGGAAAAATGAGCTACATAAATTAAGTCTTTTGAACCAACAGATGATGCAGGTGCATACTTTTTTTATCGCATTGACTGTTTTTTTGATGGGCATACTCAATCTTAGTTCTGCCGAACTGCTGATCAACACAGAGCTTGGAAAACGGATCTGTTTAGGTATGGGCATCTTTTGGTTATTCAGACTAGGGATACAATTTTTTGGTTATTCTTCCTTGTTATGGCGAGGAAAACGAGTAGAAACCGGTATTCATATCCTATTTATTTTCACCTGGATATATTTTACGTATGTGAATTTTAACGTCTTTTTTAAGGCTCTTTAATTGCATTAGCTGTTTGACCATATGCCCTTAATTAAATTTTAAAAAATTAGGTTGAAATATTTCTAAAAATATTCTTATGTTAGCATTATATTGTAGCTAAGTAGCCACAAGTTCGACAAGCTTCAATAGCCAAACCATTATCGGCAACATCCATGAAACAGCTAAGTTTAAGAGCAAACTCTCTAGGGGAGTTAATTAAAAAGCGGAAATTCTTACAAATGATCTTATTGATCGGTGCCTTGGTATTGACCTTGATGTTGACCATTCTTCACCTTTACTTTTTCAAAAGTGACATGATCGGTTTTCCGGTCATGTTAGCAGCAGCTCTTTTTACGCTTCTGCCAGCATATATGCGCTTGGGCGAGATCAATACGGAAATTAAATCACGCACGGACGCGCGTAGAATCTAGAACTAGGGCTATTAAAATCGTTACTCGATACCTTTAAAATAAAGGACCATATCTTTTTTATTGAGGCCTTTTGGATCGTCAAGTTGATTCAAAGTCAATACCCGATGTGCACAATCAAAGCTATATCGGTATAATTTTCCAGATATACCCCAAATCAGGAAATTTGGAATATCTTTCGACAATTTAATACGCAGGATATTATTGTCCTTAAAATCAAACTCCGCTTCAACATCTCCGTTGACCAATGCTTTATTACCGACCCTATTCACTGAAAAAGATGGCCCTGCATCCATGGTTTCGAAAACCTCATTGATAATTTCTGCACGTTGAAAAGTCTGCTCACGGATTTCGTTGGATTTCTTTCCGAAAAGCGGGAAACCCCTTAAATTTTCTTTCAGTCGCAGATCCGCACCATTCCCTTCAAAAATTTCCATCCCTTTGGGATCCATATTCACCTCAAATGAAAAAGGTTCATTGACCTCAAAATGTAAATGATCGCCTTCTTGTTTCGACTTCCCCTTTAACACCTTCATGTTCTGGTCCGTGATAATGGAAAACTTATTTTCTTCATAAAAAATCCCCATGGCCCAGAGATCATGCTCATCCGTATAATTCATTCGGATACTCGAGGATAGTTTATTACCCTCTACGGACCAGGACACCTCCTTATTGCTAAAGGCATCCGTTTCTGCCACCCACTTCACCTCCTTATCCTTGATCTTTAAATAATCAGGATTTTTCAGAACGTCAGATTCCATATCCGTGGAAATCATTCCAATCTGGTCAATCTGTACGGTCTTTTTTATCGGATCAACGGTTACCACCGCTTTAGGTGCAAAAAGGCTTGGTTGCTCCAACATAAAGAAGCTCCCAATCAACAAGAATATCAGTTTAATCTCAATCATATTGCGATGCCAGGAACTGTTGCCAGCTTTCCATTAATCGATTCGCTTCCTCCATCTCCTGAGCGTCCACTTCCCCGATTCGATGGGCAGTAGTTAACTTTGCTTCTTTATCCTGATAATTCACCTCGAACATAAGTTCCAGCCTATCCCACATAAAATCATATAAAATGGCCAATCCCTTTGCATTTGGCTCGAGGTAATTGGCCAGATCTTTCAACATGGATATCATCGGAATAATTTCATGATAGTTCTCACTGAACTGCAAAACCATGAAATACCAGGTCTTGGTTTGTTCATCATATGTTTCCTGTGCGCCTGTAAACCTTTCATCAATGATTTCTTCAATCACTTGACCATAGCTCTCTGCATGGTAAGATTGAACCACCTGTAAGGGCTGTTTATTGTACATTTCACGGGAATCCCACCAATTTGTCCAATTGCTGTTCAGGGCAGGTGCTACTGGGCGACTTTTCTTGAACTTCTGCAATTGTTCTTTACTGATGGGAACTTTGACATATAAGGAACTTAATTCTGACATAACCTGTTGTTTATTAAGATTGATCTTAGCTTTTAATCACGATCCAAAAAGCTAAACGAGCTGTTAAAATAATTTCCGATTACCGGTAGTACCGCCATCTTGTTATTTGCTGCATTGATAATCCCTATGATCATCAGCACCAAAAATAATAGACCAACAATGTTTCCAACAAAGGCCAAAGAAGGAATTATACTTACAATAATCCCGATGGCGATAGAAAAGATGATCGATGTGACGATCAATCCCAACCCTTGTTTAAGGTGGAAGCGACTGAACTGATCTCTATTATCCTTTCCTACGAAATAAGCAACTAGCCATAAAATCCCTAAATAGCTTAAGATTGATTGAACTTTTGAATCCATAATATGTTTTTTATTAGTTTATGATTTGTTTAATATCTTGATTCTAATCATCACACATCTTATACCATAATTATTTTTAGGCATTCTATGTTACATATACAGAATGTCTACATTTTTCGTATATGACTGATAATCAGTATTTAGCAATCTTGTAGGTTAACAGAATTATATACATAAATTAACATAGGATTAGCATAAAATAAGAATTGCTCATAAATTAGGATTCGAACGCAGTATACTATGAAGAACGCAATTGTATTGATCTTATTATTATTTAGCCTATTTCGCGCCCAAGGTAATTCGAAGGAAATAGACCCTTCTATCAAAAGTATTCTCTTAAAGATAGAGAAAATGGTCTTAAATTCCCAAAATGAGGAGGCGATTGATCTATTGATGGGCGAGGTCAATAAAACGAAGTCGGCAGATGCGCTTGCTATTTATTATGGTCAGTTGAGTTCCATATATTTAAGCAAGGATAGTCTACAACAAGGCAAAAAATTCAATGATCTCAGTGTTGCCCAAAGGAGTTCAGCTTTGAATCCCGAAGCCTTGGCTGCTACCTATCGTTCTTCGGCCTACCTGAAAAGTTTTCTGAACCTATCTGATGAGGTCGTAAAAGAAGCGAATGAAGGGTTAAACATACTCCAACAAGTTCCAGAAGCCTATTCCCTGAAATATGCCCTTTATTATCTGTTGTATTCCACCTATAGTGGCTGGAACGATAGTGAAAAAATGGAGGAGAACATTAGGAAATGTGAGTTGAATGCCAATTTGGGAAAGAATTATAACCAGCAATCCAATGTACAGATCGGTTATTCCAGTCTTTACCTTGCCCGATATAGGAAACACAAAAAGAGGGCTGATCTGGATAGTAGCTATCATCATCTCCTACAATCCTATAGCATACATGAAATACATCCCGAGCAGATCAGTGGAAATACGAAGGTGGTCACCGCGGTCAATCTGGCAAATTATTATTTGGAATTTGCGGAAGGTCCAGTCTTAGAAAGAAAAAAGAAGGCTTATGGTTATCTGGAAAAGGCGGAGGAAGAGCTAAAGAATAACAAAGGCCAATTTGGAAGGTGGGTCAATATTTATGGTATCAAGAGCTCTTTTGCGCAATTGGAAGGGAATATTCCGCTCGCTGAACAATATCTTATCGCTGCCAGCAACCTATTGAATGACCGAAAAGATAATAGTCTGTTAAAATTGGAATATAAACTGTATCAGGAATTATCTTCGCTGTCTGAAAAAAAGAACGATCTAGCTTCCGCCCTGGCCTATCACAAAAAAGCGGAAATGGTACTGAAACAGAATTTCGATCAGGTACAGCTGTTCAATACCCAAAAATTGGATATCCAATATGAAACGGAAAGAAAGGATCAACAACTGAAACTTTTGGAGGAGACCGCAGCGCTGCAGAAGAAGTTGAATTACGTGTATGGTGGAGCGGCCATTCTTGTGGTACTGGTATTGATTTTTATGTTAAGATCATACAAGTTCAAGCTGCAATACGCTAAATCACGAGAAATTCAATTGGCCAAACAGAAAGAGGCGGAACAGGAAATCATGGAACTAAAACATCAACAGCTGCAGAAGGAGGCTTTGGTAAATAACCTGATCATTGAGCATAAAAACGACATGCTCAAACAGATCAAATCCAAAATTCAAGAAGGCGATTCTTCACAACTGAAAAAACTGTTGAAGGAGGAAAATCTATTGAGTGCAGATTTTGAAGATATTAAATGGCAGATCCAGCAGTTACATCCTAATTTCTTTCAGCAATTAATGGATAAATCCACCCAGAAACTGACCCAATTGGATCTTAAATACTGTGCATATATCTATCTGCAGCTTTCGACAAAACAGATAGCGCAGGTCTTGCATGTGGAACCCCAATCGGTACGTATGTTCAAATATCGACTGAAACAGAAGTTTGGTCTGCCGAAAGAATCCGACATGGAAAACTTCCTTCAGGAGCTTGTTTGATTCGAGGTTTAAGTGGGGTTTAAGTGACATGTAAGTGAGGTGTAAGTGCCTTTTCACACTTACACCACACTTAAAATCCGGCTTCACTTTGGTCCCATCACCTACACAATATGTTGAAATTATGGGACACTAATCTTTCGAGTTGCAATGGGTAACTAGATCTAGGCAAATCGACCAATGTTATCACATCATTTAAAGCCGACTGCAGATAGTAAGTACCAACGTATTTCTTATTCTCCAGATACGAAATCATTTCCTGTAGATCCTCCAAGCTCAATAATTCCGAATGTACAGTCGTTCGAACCTCAAAAGGAATTTTATTCGCCTGTAAGAGCGCATATGTTTCTTCAAATCCGCCAAACAAATTGCTTACCGTAATATGTTTAAATCGTTCGCCCAATCCTTTGAAATCCAAGGCGACATAATCCAATAAATTTCGTCGAATTAATTCCATCATAATAGCTGGTCGACTGCCGTTGGTGTCGACCTTTACCAGATACCCCATCGCCTTAGCTTCCTGTGCCAATGGCAACAACGCGGGGTGCATTGTGCATTCACCGCCACTGAAAACCACTGCCTGCAATAGGTTCTTCCTTTTCCGAAGAAAATGCAGCGCATCTTCTATACTCATCTTACCTTTTCCCAGTACGATATCGGGATTATAGCAGTACAAACAACGCATGTTACAGCCTGTAAACCAAAGGATACAGGCTGATTTATTCGGATAATCTAATAAAGTAAATGGGCTGATATCATAGATCGGTTTTGTCATTTCTTTCCTTAAAAAGCGTTCGCTGCTTATGTTCTCCCTGCTTTCCAATATTGAAACTCTCAATTGGCCGATGATACCCCATCACACGGGTATACACCAAACATTTACTTCTATCCTGCTGATGTTGCTCCAACA
The DNA here is from genome assembly GCF_004526235.1 of Sphingobacterium sp. CZ-2. Lineage (GTDB taxonomy): Bacteria > Bacteroidota > Bacteroidia > Sphingobacteriales > Sphingobacteriaceae > Sphingobacterium > Sphingobacterium tenebrionis. The sequence goes on from NZ_CP038159.1 coordinate 3,819,323, forward strand.
CCTGCAAGGTTTCATTTTTACATGTTTCCATCTGCATTTGTTAATTTATGATTCATAAGGATTTCTTCGTCACATTTTGGGCAATATTCATGCTCGCCATTCAAATAGCCATGTTTCGGACAGATACTGAAAACGGGGGTTACGGTAATATAGGGCAACCTGAAATTGGAGATCACCGTTTTCACAAATTCCTTGCAGGCTTCGGCAGTGCTGATCTTTTCGCGCATATATAAGTGCAGGACCGTTCCGCCGGTATATTTACACTGCAATTTATCCTGCAAGAGCAGGGCCTCAAAAGGGTCTTCCGTGTGGTCCACCGGAATCTGGGAACTATTGGTATAATAGATCTTATCGTCTATACCGGCCTGTAAAATATCAGGGAACCTTTTTTTATCCTCTTTCGCAAATCGATAGGTGGTCCCTTCTGCCGGAGTCGCTTCCAGGTTATAAAGATTTCCGGTTTCCTCCTGAAATGTTCTTAACCGTGTCCGGATAAAATCCAGGATTTCACTCGCAAAAGAAATCCCCCAATCGCTGATGATGGTTTCCTCATCCGCGGTATAATTCCGGATCATTTCGTTCATGCCATTTACGCCAATCGTAGAAAAATGGTTTCTGAAATGCGGTAAATACCGTTTTGTATAAGGATAAAGCCCATTATCATACATGGTCTGGATGAATTTTCTTTTCTTTTCCAAGGTGGATTTTGCCAAAAGCAGCAATTCATCGATCCGTTCGAAAAGACCGGCCTTATTTCCTCGGAACAGATAGCCCAGACGCGCCATATTCAAAGTCACCACACCAATACTTCCAGTCATTTCTGCGCTGCCGAACAAGCCATTGCCTCTTTTGAGCAATTCCCTTAGATCGAGCTGAAGCCGACAGCACATACTCCGAACCGCATTCGGTTTGTAAGCATCCGGATTTTCCACCCTATTTCCCTCCGCATCGATCAGGTATTGGCTGCCCACAAAATTCTGAAAGTAGGATGACCCTATCTTGGCGGTATTCTCAAAAAGCACTTCTACATTTTCGCCATCCCAATCAAAATCCTCGGTAATATTCACCGTCGGAATGGGAAAGGTAAAAGGTTGCCCGTTCGCATCCGCTTCTGTCATCACCTCATAATAGGCCTTATTGATCATGTTCATCTCCTTTTGGAAATGCTTATAACACAGATCCAACAAGGACGCTACGCCTCTTTCCTTAGCAAGGTCTTCGAGAATCGGACTGGAAAGCCCCTTGAAAAGATGTTGACTGGCTTTGGTAGGGATCTGGTCCTGAAGATCCTGGGGAACATTCCAGTCCAAGGTGATATTGGTGAATGGCGACTGCCCCCATCGAGCCGGTACATTCAAATTATAAACAAAACTTCGAATGGCTTTTTTAACTTCTACAGCAGATAGTTGGTCTTTGAACACATAGGGCGCCAGGTAGGTATCAAAGGAACTGAATGCTTGTGCACCGGCCCATTCACTCTGCAAAATGCCCAAGAAATTGGCCATCTGCCCAAGTGCTTCCCTGAAATGCGATGGAGGTCGGCTATCAACCCTTCCTCGGACCCCATTGAACCCTTCATCCAATAAAACACGTAGGCTCCAACCGGCACAATAACCGGTCAGGCAGTCAAGGTCATGGATATGGATATCGGCATTTCGGTGGGCATGTCCCTCCAAGCGGTTATATACTTTGTCCAGCCAATAATTGGCAATGATCTTTCCGGCGGTATTATTCACCAATCCGGCATTTGAAAAGGAATTGTTCGCATTGGCTTGGATCCGCCAATCGTTCTGGTAGATGTATTCTTCAACCGCGTGGCTACTGTCTACATAAGTACCGGAATCTATGAACCGATCAATGTGTTCCCGTTGGAGTTTTCGGGTATGCCTAAATAACATGAAAGATCGCATCACCTGGAAATGTCCTCGGGAATAGAGTTTTGTTTCGATCAGATCTTGGATATCCTCCACATCGATTAGACTGCTCGAATCGATTTCTGCAAGGACTGATTCCAGGATACTTTCATCATAAGGGAGACTGACACTTTGAAAAGCTTTCCGGATCGCATCTTCAATTTTGAAGGCTTGAAAGGCCGTAACCAGCCCATCACGTTTAATCACATTTATCATAGCTTTAGAAATTACTTATTATTTGATTTTTAAGGAATTACCTAAAGCTATGAACTAAAAAACGAATATTTTATGAGGCTAAACATAAGCCTAAATAAATTAAAAAATATTAAAAAGAAATGTTCAGTTGCGCTATAAAATTCCGTCCAGGGCGTGCAATTTTCATGATGTCCTGATGCCTGTAATAATAGCTGTCGAGCATATTCTCAACACGCATATTAGCTGTGATGCGATTCTTTTTGAAAAGAAAGCTTTTTCGGATGCCAGCATGGAGCAGGGTAGCAGATCCCGTCTTCGTATCTCCATAAACCTCCGGACTTACATGCTGCTGCTCGGCATAATAAGCGACTTCCATTTGTGCAACCCAATCCTTTATTTTCCAAAGGAAAGTGTTGTTATTCGTAAATGGTGCGATCAATGGCAGCGCATTTCCCCATTTGTCCTGACCATAGGTATAGGAACTTGTACTGATCCATTCGAGGTTTTTCAAAGCTTGGATCCTGAAGGACAGTTCTGCTCCCGAAAGCTGTGCATCCGGAATGTTCTGGTATTGCTTGACACCAGTTGCTCCGATGGTCATCACTTGGTAATCGGGGAGAATGGAGCCTACAATATAGTCTTTGAAGGCATAATGATAGGCTGTGGCCTCCAATCGCAGCCATTCTTTCTGGAAACTCAAACCTAAACTGGCCTGTAGGGATTTTTCGGTTTGAAGATCCATATTACCCAGATAGTCGTAATTATCCATTCTATTGAACAGGTAAAAACCATAATATTCCTGCAGACTAGCGGCTCGGTTTGCATACCCTATTTTGGCCATAACATGCCAATTGCTACTTGGGTGATAATGTCCTGTCAGGTTCACATTCCCCAAATGATTATTCCTGTTGAAGTGAGCTCTTTGAAAACTGGAAAGCTGTTCCTTTCCTTCGGTACTAAATACATTAGATTGGGAAAGACTATACGTCCCCATCACATCCAAGCCCCATCTTTCGTTGAATACGTAGCGATCGGAAATATCCAAGCTGTAAAAATGGCGCTGTACATCGGGCAGGGTATACATGAACATGGGATTTGCATCCTTTGGATACATGGTCATATTGGCTGTTAATCGGTTCAGATAAGCACTGACCCTGGCCTGAAAGAAATGATTCCCTTTGGATAATCCTGTTTCAGAATAGAGACCCGCTGTCCATGACAACCCGGGCATATCCATATGCATAGGCACGGTTTCTATGGGTCTTTTGGTATCATCCATGGCATGGTCGATATGGTTGAAATAGACCTTCGAGCGGATGGGGGACATCTCGGGAATAGCAGAAGTATAGGTATGTGTAAGGGAAGCAATATTGGCATTCGCGAATGCCACATCCATGGTCAAAGCCGGATAACCAATATCCTGCCCATAATCGGCCAGGTATTGGGCAAGCAAGGTGTTTTTGTCATTCAGCTTGTAATGGAAAGCCGCGGATGCATTCCATTTCTGGAATTGGGAATTGGAAATGATAGCCTGGTTTCCTGCCCTATAATTTCCTGATTTTCGGAAGATCCCGTTGATCAACAAACCATATCTATCGGTCGTGTATTGTAAGGATCCTAAAGTCTGTAGCGCCTTTGCATTGGTTTCATATCCAGTTCCAAGCATACCCTTAAAGCTTGATTGATCGGTAAAATCCGGAACAGCCAGTTTGAAGTCTATTCCTCCGGCCATTCCACCACCATAGTTTTGGAAGGAGGACCCCAAATTCACATTGATCTGTTGCAGGTTGCTCGGTTCGATATACGAACTGATGGGATCCATCCGATCGGTGCAAGCACCGAAAATGGCCATTCCGTCTATACTCAGGTTGATCTGGGCGGCATTTAAACTACGGATACTGGGTTCCCAGGCGTAGTTACCGCGACGGATCATTTGCACGCCTGCTACCCGATCCAGAATCTGGTCGATATTGGCCTGCTTGGAAGCACGTTGTTCCTTTTCTACCTGTTTATTGATCCCAACTTGGCTGACCACGACAACCTCTTCGATTTCTACATTCCGAAGGGTATCGTGGTTTTCATGATGTTGTGCAAAACCGGAATGCCCAAGAAAGATGGCAGCCAGTCCCAAACCTATTGCTACAGCTTTCATATGCTACCTATATTAAAAAAGTAAATCCAAATAGATGTCTTTCGCTATTTCATTTTCTCCCAATTTCAAATCAAAGAACAAGCGCCAATCGCCCGTCATGGTAAAATTCACCTTGCCTTGATATTGGCCCTTGCCGATGGAAACAGGAACTACATTATTTGGGGAACCATGGTTCATCGAAGTCATCTCCGGGTGGAAACCTAAGGCTAATCCTTCTACCGGTGAAAAAGAGAACATGTTTTCCCGCAAAAAGACCATCAGCACTAAATCATTCATGCCCATCTTTGGTTTGGAAGGTTCTACTAAAGCCAACACATATTTCTTACCATCATTTCCAGAAATGGTTTTTACTGGGGTATTTCCAGTAGCCGCTGCTGTTACGTCTACAGGGATTTCCACCTCTTTTCCTTGGTAGGTTACTTTTAAGCTCCAAGTTCCAGATTCTCCTGAAGGCATGGTAAATACGACAAAACCTTGGTAGGCTTCTAAATTGGATTGATAGGTCAGGTTTCCTGATGGCGCCCCGTGGGCCATGCTGCCCATATCCATGATTGGCGCAAAAGTTAATGGCTGATCTTTCACCGCTAACCCATTCTTTTTGACCTGAAAATATAGGTTCTGATAGCCTACTTGTAAAGCTTTATCAGCAAAAACACTAAGCTGTTCTCCAGTAGGCAAACTTGTTTCTGCCAATTTAATCTTTCCATCCATCGGCAAATCCAATACTTCATCTTTTTGACATGATCCCATGAACAGCATTCCGATGCTCATCATGAGGAGGTATAACATCTTTTTCATGATTTTTTTGATTTGATTTTCACATATTCAATTGTGCTCTTCCTTCATCGCTCATTTTGTCTATCGACCAAAAAGGTTCCCAAACCAAGTTTATTTCGATTTTCAGCGCTGGAAAAGCGGTTAACAGTCTATTTTCAACTCCCTGTATAATAGCATCGCCCATCGGGCAATTTGGGGTTGAAAGCGTCATTTCTACCTTTATTTTGGTCGGTTCGGAAAAATCCAGGTCGTAGACCAAACCCATATCTATAATATTGATCCCTAATTCAGGATCGATAACCTGCGATAAAGCCTGTAGCGCTTTGATCTTTTCAGCCGCATATGGATCGCTTAGGTTAATCTGCATCACTCCTCCTTCTTTTATAGAAGACCACCATCAAGACATTCCATAGGTAAAGGATGGACAATAAGGTCCATAGGTAGGTAGCTCCTTCCAGTAACCAAGAAATCTTCAAGCTGATACCCAATAAGGATAATAGGAGATTGCCAATGAAAAGGAAGAATTGACCTTTTAGTAATTGCTGGCTATACATACCCTTGGGCATGGGAATCTTTTCTTTCCCATTCAGATCCTTGAATTTTAAGTTCCAAATGATAAATGGCAAGGTTTTAAAGGTCATCCCAAGCACAATTCCAGTGATCCAACCCATAAAAATGAGGAAGGCATATAGGCTGATCACATTTCCAGCGGGAGTTTGTACGACGATTGGCAGCATAGCAAAGGCCATGAGCGAGCAGATAAAAGATAATAGCGCATGCTTCATGGGTATGTCTATTTTTTTCCTTGCCCTGTTCTTTATACAATCTAGGATATAGATTGCCCAAGAAATAAACCCTAAGAAAATTAAACTAGCGCTCCAAAGGGAGTTCAACCCTACACTATTCAGATAGCCATCTGCTAAGAATACACAAAGACCCAGATTAATTAAAACAACCGCGGCATACAGGAATCTGGTTTTATTGCTCTTTCCCAACAGGAACATAGGCAGCATCTTAGCGCCAGCACCTAGGATCAATTGCAGAAACCAACCTACAATTCCGGCATGTGCATGAAGTTTTAGGATATCCAAATGGTTTTTAGATAAGAAACCATGGTAAAGATTGATCGCCAAGAGCAAGCCAATGGTCGTGGTGAAACAGAACCAGAAAGCAGAAAACGAAAAGAACAGATTCAGTTCAAAACCATGCGAAACATCTTTAATGGTCATCCAAAGGTTGAGGAAGTACAAGTAGGAGCTCAGACAGACCAGTGACCCAGCGATGATCATCCAATGATCGGTTTTGAAATGCCAAAAACAATAGATCAATAGCAAAGAGCCCATCATCAACAGCAGGTAACTCCCGAAAGCCATCGGAGGCGAAAAGAGTTTCTTTCCAAAGATGACGGGAACCAACTGGTAGGCCGCGCCTAAAATAATCATGCTTCCCCAACCTAAGGCAAGTGTATGCACGATGGCCAACACCTTGGGTTGGAAATAATGTCCCAGGATCTCTTTACCGGTAATCCCCAACAAAATAGAAGCAAGCACAAAGAACAGTGCAGCAGTTACATAACATGGAACGACCACATAGGCTTCTGGCGCTTTATTTATTTCTATTCTGGACATTTTCGCTTTATTTTAGATAAAATAATATCCTTACATCTCCTTCTCCGACTTCTGCAATCCGCATGGTATATCTTTCCTTTTCCAATTCCTCCATCAGATACAGGGGCACCTTATGGTGTTGTACATACAATATTTCAGCTTTTTGGAGATCATTCAGTTTCATCAGGATCTGTTCCATGGGTTGAGGCATGGGTAACCCACGTACATCAAGAAAAAGGATCTTTTCCGAGGGATAATTTTCTAATATTTCCTCCAATTCATGGATAGCGATAAAAGAAATGGGTTCAGCCAACTCTTGCACGGGCTCCTCTTTCAAAAAAAAACAATGGTAGACAGGATTCTCTCTCGTTTCCATTTCTTCCACAAAACATTGAGCCCCTTTCTTTTCCAGTATAGGTATCAATGGATAGGGTATAAAGGAATTGATAAGCAAGAAAACCGAGCCTGATGGCACTTGATGATAGGCCTGAAGGATTTCTTTCAATGGATCCTGCCCACCCAATAAAATAGGACGGACATCCAATTCTTTACCAATGATTGCATGCTCTAACCAAGCTGGTTTTTCGGGTTTATTGACTTCCTGTTGTGTATTTTCAGCAAACTCATCCTCTTCCCAAATAAAACCAAGAGGCACCAACACACGTTTGAAATCCTGCACTTCACAACCCGCGATACTGGCTGCTTCGACTATAGATACCCTTGGGGTTAAGAATTTACGCAATAACGGGATTTTTATTTTACGCAAAGGCTTGGCTATAGATGCGATAGCATCAATGCTAGATTCGTTGGCTTTTATTAGCGCGGATATCTTTGTATGTTGGTTTATCCTCATGGCCACATTTAAAAACAGCACTCGATATGCTCATTTGAAAAATATCTCTTTATAAATCTTTTTTCCGGAAATGCCTTACGGATAACCAAAGGGGGATCAGACACCACAGCAACATCACACCCAAGGTAATCCCCATTCCTAATCCTGTTCCGAAAAAATCCCTGAAAATTGCTCCGGTATAACCCATCATGGCGGAGAGATCCAGCTGCAAGAGGATCAATATCCTACTGATATCAATGGGATTGAACATGGATAAGGCCACCATCATGTTCTCGATCGGATAATCGGAGAACTGGAACAAGAGGAACAAGACCAATGCATCGAACAATAAGCCGAAATACAGCCATAATAAGATGGCAAGCCCAATTCCTTTGGACTTATCCCGGATCAATACCGAGGTCCACATGGCGATGGAAACAAAGATCAGGGACAGCAATAGACCGCATCCGATCAAGATCAGGCCCGAATTACTGAACGCATACATCAATGTAGGCACACCTACACCGATAAAAAATGAAAGACTCAAGGGACCGGCCAGCCCAGCAAAAAGGCTTAACCAGATATTGGTCCTTTTGAGTGGTTGGCTCACCAATAGGTTGATGAATTCCGAACTGTTATACAGGTATATGCTTGAAAACACGATACTCATCAAAGGCACCACAAAAAGGACGATATTTAATAAGCTGATCAAGCCCTTTTCATAGTTATCTTCCATGCTATAAACACTAATGGAAAGTGCAAATAGGAGAATGGTATAGCATATGATGGTTTTGTTCCTTAACAAATCTGCCAGGACATATCTTATTACTTTATTCATGGGAACCTTATTTAGAAGGACTGGAAACAGACATGATATGGGCTATCGCTTTCGAGAGCTTATCTGTTCCGGTATCCATTTTTAATTGATGAAGTGATTTATGAAAGATCAGATTTCCATCTTGTAGATAAATGATCTGGGAAACCATGTCGTCCAAATCACTGAGTACATGGGAGCTGATGATGATCAATTTATTGTTCCCCATTTCTTTCTTGATCTTATCTTTTAAGATCTCGGTGGACAAGGGATCAAGCCCGGCTGTTGGTTCATCCAATATAAGAGCTTTAGGATTGAACATGAATGCCAAACAGGCACTCACCTTTTGTCTGGTCCCACCCGATAGGGTTCCCATTCTTTTTTCCAATAAAGCGGGTAGATTAAATGAATGGAAAAGATCGAGGTCCAGCGTATCCTCCGGCATCTTACGGATGTCCTTCATCATATCCAACACCTGACCGATGGTCATGTTTTCAGGATATTGCCCAATCTGTGGCATATATCCGATCTCGTTCCTGTAGGTCCATTTCTGTTGGATGTTTTTTCCATCGAACAGGATATCACCAGCTGTTGGAACGACCATGCCTAAGATCGATTTGATCAAGGTGGTTTTACCGCTTCCATTTGGCCCGATCAAGGCAATACATTCCCCGCCCTGCAAATCTAGATTGATATCTTTTAGCACTTTGAACTTGCCAAAGTCTTTGGAAATATGTTGAATCTGGATCATACCTTCACTGATTTCATGCGAGGTTGCTCATCTTTGAGCCCCTCTGGTGTTAAACTTGGTAATAACTTCTCCGAACGGTCAAATAAGGTGACCATAAAACTCCTGAACAGTAACATCACGGAAGGATATCGTTCTACCAACATGGAAAACAAGCTGACCGGTCTGAACGGCACATCGCCAATTCCATCCCTGTCCAGATCATACCCTTCATATTTATCCCAATAATTCTGGGTGAAATTGTTCAGGGTCAAGGTTCCATTAGTGGCTACATCAAAGGTATTCTGCATAAAATTATTGTCCCTGAATGTATTGTCCATACAACTTGCCTGGATTTTGATCCCCCAACCATTTCCTATGAAATTGTTGTTGTCTATATGTATCCTATTGGATCCTTCCATAAAGATCCCCGTGGTGTTTCGATCAAATTTATTGTTGATGATCTGGCTATCTGAAATGTCCTTCAAAAGAATTCCGTAGGAGGCATCGCCCCAGTTTTCTTCGAACAGGTTGTTTTCCATATGTACATTTTTGGTGTACATGACGGCCACCCCTGCTCCATTTGCACGGAAGGTATTGCCTACATAACTGTTATCATGTGAGAACATAAAATGTAGACCATAGCGAAGGTTTTTTTCAGAGATGGTATTCAACACATGGGTATGGGTTACAAACTCCAGGTAGATGCCATCCCGATGGCCAGTGACCGTATTTCTCTCAATATGCAGACTATCTGATTTCCAACCATGTATTCCATTGCCGATCAATTGTTCCGCCGTTCCATAAGCCTCGATTTTATTATCCAGGATTTCCAGGTGCTTGGAGTTCTGCGAATAGATCCCAAAGAAATTATCAATCAGTATATTATCGATCACTTTGACATGATGGGTATTGTAGATTTTTATACCCGCAATATCGTTAATGGAAGAATGACCGGAATTCTTGATCTCAAAACCTTTAATGGTTACGTGTGGGGATTTTACAGATAGGGGTTCATGCTTTTTCTCGGCTTCTAACGTTGGTCTGCCTTCGCCCAACAGGGTTATGGCTTTATCCACGATGATGTTACCTTCTTTGTACAATCCTGCTTTGACCAAAACGGTATCTCCGGCCTTTGCCATCTCGATACCTTGTTTGATGGTTTTTACAGCTTGGTCTTTGCCTATTTTAATGGTAGTGGCATGTAGCATGTCCACTACCATAAATAAACAAATCATTGTACCAACTATATTCAAAGCTGAGCTTCTCATAATGTTCAGATTATTTCCACAAATCATCCCATGTAAGGATCTTTCCTCCCAAGGATGCTTTCGTTTTCTCTAAATCTGCTTTGTTGCCAAATGCAGCGACATTACCACGCATTGGACTTTTCAATTCCTCGCTTTTGAGGTAGAACATTTTTTCTGCAGGCATCAATTTATTATTGGTATAATCCGGCAGGTAATAACTGGCCACCTCTTCCTTCTTCACCTTACTCTCTTTCACATAGGCTACCATACAGGATACATCATCAAAATTATATACCCTTCCTTTTTTGGTTTGCAATTGGGTTCCAAACCGTTGATCGCTGACGGTCATCTTACAATATGCACATTGATCAGTCCCGTATTTGATCGGTTTTGGTCCATTGTTTCCTTGACAAGCTTGCAATCCTAACATCATGAGCATCAAACTGCTCAGGCAAATACATATTATTCTAAAATTTTTCATGATTATCGAGTTTGTTTTTTTGATTATTGTTTGGCTTTCCGCCATTCTTGAACAGCGCAGTAGGCTAACAGGATCCCGCATCCTATAAAAATCCAACCGCCAATATCAGGAATGGAATATGCCCCGAAATTTAAAAGTTGTTTGTAACCAATCAATGGTGGCTGATAGGCCATTCCCGGCACTTTGATCGGAGCGTTGGGGTCAAGGTTGTGACCATAATCGTATTCCCAAATGTAGAAATCGACCATCGCTACGATTCCAAAAAGCAGGAAAGCTCCGAACAGTACATACACCCATTTTGGCTTATTGGCCAATCCTACGGCTAAAAAGGCCAAGGCAAAAAAACCAATGATATAGGGCAGCACGGTAAATTCAACGAAATCGTCTGCATGCAAGGTTTTCATACCGATATAGTGGTTAAGACCGTTGATGATCTCCACTTGACCGGCCAGTTTATGGCTGTATATCTGCAATTCCAACCCTTCGGGGTATTGAGCTGCATCCAGCTCAATACGCCAAATAGGAAGGAAGATGACGGCTACTAAAGCCAGGCTACAAAGAACCAATAAAACTCTGTGTAAGGCTGACATTTTGTTTGTAGTTTCCATCTTTATGGTGTTTAGTTAGTACCTTCTTTAGGTAAGTTTGTTCCAACACTGTAAGAAATAGGCACATTGCTTCCTTTCTTAGAGATGCGGATATATCCCTGCATTTCTTGGTGCAACGCACTACAGAAGTCTGTACAATAGAATGGGAACACGCCTATACGATCCGGCACCCATTTCAATGTTTGGGTTTCACCTGGCATGATCAACAGCTCACCATTTCTGGCACCTTTCACTGCAAAACCATGCGGCATATCCCAATCCTGTTCGATGTTGGTAACGTGGAAGTAAACCTCATCGCCCAATTGTACACCTTCGATATTGTCTGGAGCAAAGTGAGAACGGATGGATGTTAAATACACATGTACCTGATTTCCTTTACGTTCTACGCGTGCATCTTTTTCACCTTTGGTAGCATAAGGGTTGGTGTTTTCTTCGATCTTGAAGATTTTCACACTCTTATCCTTCACCTTTTCTGCGCGGATCGCTTGTGCATAGTGCGGCTCACCAATGGTTGGGAAGTCAAGGATCAGTTGCATCTTATCACCAGAGATGTCGAAGATCTGCGCACTTTGAGATAGTTCTGGTCCAGTTGGCAAGAAACGGTCTTTTGTAATCTTGTTATATGCCACTACGTATTTTCCGTCTGGGCTCTTGGTATCACCACCTGGGATCATTAAGTGTCCAGTAGAGTAATAGGTAGGAACGCGGTCAAGTACTTTTAAGTCTTTGATGTTCCATTTCACCAATTCAGAAGAAACGAAGAAGGAAGTAATCGCATTTCCTTTACCGTCAAACTCGGTGTGCAATGGTCCTAAACCTGGTTTTTCAACTTCACCATACAAGGCAGCATCGTATTTAATGATTGGAATACCACCAAATTTTCCTTCAAATTGTTTCCCTTCGATCGCTTTTTGAATTTTGCTGAAAGAGAATACCGGAATCAATGCGGCCAGTTTTCCTGAACCTACGATGTATTCACCTGAAGGGTCGACATCCACGCCGTGTGGAGATTTAGGACATGGGATGTAATAACATAATCCTTCTAACTCTTCGGCATTCAACACAATGGTTTCTGTTTTGAATTCGGTTTTTGAGGTATGCGATTTCTCGTCGTATTTATTGTGGGCATACTTCAATCCGGTTACTTTCTTACCCTTTCCAGCTTTCAGGTATTCTTCTGCTTTTTTCCAGTTTACCGCCAAGACAAAGTCTTTGTCGTTTTTGGAAGCATTTACCTCTAATAAAGTATTTGCCTGTTCGGTATTGTAGGTAGAGAAGAAGAACCAACCGTGGGAAACCCCTTTACCAGCGCGACTTAAGTCGTAATTGACACCTGGTGTTTCAATTTGGAAGGCTAAATCCATATTTCCATTCTCCTTATTCACACTCACAAAACTCAATGTACCACGGAAGTTTTGTTTGTAGGTATTGATCGGCACATCACCAGACTCTCCGTCTACAGGCACGGAGAAGCGGGTTCCAGCCACCACATATTCGGTGTTCTCTGTAATGAAAGGTGAGGAGTGGTTACCACCGCTGTTTGGAAGTTCTAAGATCTCCGCTGTACGGAAGGTGGTCAGATCCACACGCGCTAAACGCGGGGTGTTGTTTGCATTGACAAATACCCATTTACCATCGTATTCACCATCTGTTTTAGATAATTGCACGTGGTGCAAATCATCCCATGGCACATTACCATGTGAAGTTTCCAACATCGGTTTTGTTTCTTCACTGAAACCCCATCCTTTTTCAGGGTCAAGGGAGAAAACCGGAATTACCCGAAGCAATCTACCTGAAGGCAATCCGTAGACAGATAACTGACCACTAAATCCTCCAGAAACGAAATTGTAGAATTCGTCGTATTTTCCAGGAGCAACGTATGCCTTCTCGGCAGCACCACCGCTCACGGCTTCACCTGCGCCTTTTGGCTTACAGGCTTGGAAAGTTGATAACAGCGTTGCGGCTGCTAAACCTGTTAATAAATATTTTTTTAATTCCATTGTTTTATGATTTTTGAGGTTAATAAAACACTCGTTTGATATTATTTTACACCATCATTCTGGCGCATGTATTCATAGATTTTGCGAGCATCGTCATCGGTCAGGTTTTGATTAGGCATACGCACAAGACATATTTCCAATTGTGCCTGCAATTCCGGATCCTTATCGATCATGGCGTCTGGATTCGTGATGAAATTCATGATCCATTCTGGTTTTCTACGCTCTGACACGCCTTTCCAGCCTGGACCTACCAATTTCTCATCGGTCATCTTATGGCAGGAAGCACATTTCAGATCGGCAATCACTTTTCCGTCATTGGCCATAGACACGTCCAGTTTTTCGCCCACTTCTACTTTATCAAACTTTCCTTCACCTCGGTGTGGATCATATGTACTGGCATCACTTGCTGCTGGAGCACTCTCTTCGGCGTAAGTACGCTCTTCTTTTTTCTCGTTGTTGTTTGATGAACATGCATACATGAACAAGCTCATCAAACAGAATACAATTAGTTTTTTCATAGCTTCGTTAGTTTTTGTTTTTACAATGTTTGTGTATTTTGTTTTCCACAAAGTTATCCTCAAGTTCCGCCAGGATTTTATGCGTGGAATCATAAAACGGATTTGGCTTCTTTCAAAATCTCGTTTTTTATATCGCAATCGTCTTTATTTCAATATCTTATGAATTAAATTGATTTTAATCACTATTTGGGGTGACCAATGTCAGTAGGGGAACGACATATTGTGGATAAATTTGTCTTAATATGAATTTTACCTAATAAGATATTTATGATCCCAGTGGAACTATTAATCGAAAAAGGAGCCAGCAGCAAAAAATGGAACGCTGGGGAGATTATTTATCGGGAGAACAGTCCTTCCAATTATTACTACCAATTGGAGAGTGGTCGAGTTCGGATCAGTAACTTTTTGGAGGATGGAAAAGAAGTCCTACACAAAATCGTTTGTGCCAATGAGGGTTTTGGGGAGGTGGCCATTCTGGACGAAGGAGTGCATGTGGTTACCGCCATTGCAGATAGCAGCTGCACTATTTTAAAGATCAGTACCGCGGCATTTTTAGAGATATTAAATGAGTATGGAAGTATTCAGCTTATGATTACCAAACAGATTGCTAAGGATCTTCGATTTAAACATTTTATTACCAAACTGATCTGTAACCATAGCCCAGAAGAAATCATCTCGGGATTATTAGAGAAGTTGAACGAGGAGAGGAGATTGATCTGCCCAGAATGTAACCGCTTAATGTTGACCCGACAGCAATTGGCCAACATGACCGGCTTAAGGGTGGAAACCATCATAAGAACCATGAAAATCATGGAAAAGGAAGAAAAGTTGAATATCGTGCGGGGGAAAGTCTTTGTATGTTAAAAGCTTTGGGTAATATGAGTTTTAGAAATTGGATACAATGGAGTGTATTCAATTTTTTGATCGTAGGATTATGGGGTTTTATGATGCGCATGAAATTTCTTTTTCCCTTGCCTTGGATCGATCAGAAAAACATCATGCATGCGCATTCCCATTTTGCTTTTGCGGGTTGGGTTTCTCAAGCATTGATGGTTTTTTTGGTTCTAGCTGTACTTGGCTTAGGATCCACCGATAAGGTTCCTAAAAAATACCAGTCTGTTTTATGGCTTAACCTGTTAAGTTCCTTCTGTATGTTGATTGCTTTTTCAATCACAGGATATGCCTTCTTTTCAATTGCCTTTTCCTTTTTGGTAGTCTTAGCTTCTTATGGATTTTGTTACATGCTCTGGAAGGATCTTCGATCAAGTAGCCTAACAAAACCGATCATTATCCTTGTAAAAGCCGCCCTGCTGTTTCATGTACTCAGTTCGATAGGCACCTATGCTTTAGTCTATCTGAAGGTGACCGATCAACTGGATCCCTTGAAACAATTGGCCTCTGTGTATTTCTATTTACATTTTCAGTATAATGGCTGGTTTTTCTTTGGCTGTTTTGCCTTGATCAATCAGTGGCTTTCTGAAAGGGTAGGAAAAAACATCATCTCTGAACGATTTGCCTTAATATATAGTATAACGGTGGTTCCGGCCTATTTTCTTTCCGTTTTATGGTGGAAAGGTTTTCCGGCTTGGTTATACGGGCTATTGATTGTAACTGTTATTGTACAACTGTTCTTATGGCTTTCCTTTATAATTCGGGCCATAAAAGTAAAAGCTAAGCCGGGAGAGGCAGGTATCGGAAAAGAAGTACGGGTAATTTGGACTTGTGTGGCCTTAGCGGTTTGTATGAAATTGGTCTTGCAGGCCGTTTCCATCATCCCATCCTTAAGCCAATTGGTTTATGGTTTTAGGCCTATTGTTATTGCCTATCTTCACCTCGTCCTTTTGGTGATCATTTCGCTATTTATTTTGGCCTATGCCTTTCAAAAAGGTCTGTTGCTGATCAGAAAACATATTCAACTCGGCATTTATGGACTGCTTTTGGGTATCTTTTTGAATGAATTCCTATTAATGTTGCAGGGAATAGGCGGCCTGATTCGACATGCCTATCCCTACACACATGAAGGACTGTTTTTAGCATCGGGCATTATGGTGCTCAGCCTGCTGCAGATACTTAGAAAGCAACTGAGTAATTAAAGCTTATAGGCCTTCCTTCTGGCCTTTTCCAGTTCAAGCTCTAATTTTTTGATCTTCAGCATTTCTTTCGAAATTTTATTCATCGCTTTTTCCTGTTCCGTATCAGGCACTTCCCCTTTACGGTCTAATTTTTCCAATTTCTCTCCGATCTTCTCGATGTTTTTGTGGGTTTTGCTTAATTTCTCCTCCAGATCGGCCACATTTTTCAAAGCCTTTTCTTTCTCTCTCTTAGCTTTGGCTATTTTCTTCTCTTCCTTCTTTATCTTTTCTAAACGCTTCAACGCATCCTTTTCCGCCTTGATTCTTTTCTTTTCCGCTTTTTCAGCAGCTTTAATCATCTTAGCTTCTTCTTTTGCCTTTGCAGCAGCCGCTTTTAATTCCGCAGCATTTTCTGTAGTTATTCCGGCATTGTTGGTTGATTTTACTGTTTGATTGGAGGCAGGTTTTTGCATTTGGGCATGAACCTGTAAGGTGCAGATAGCAAAAAACAGCATAGCTACTGCAGATTTCATTCCTTTTTTCATTGTTTGAGTTAATAAATGATCTGTTAAATAATGATCAATATTAACATTTTGCCGAAACTCAATAAAGTTAATTGGTAAGAATTTTAGCTATTTGTAGATGGAATACGATGCCTCCAAGGCAACCCTATGCTTATAAACCCAAAAAAGGCGCCTTTCCCAGAAGGAAAAAACGCCTAATTCACCTATACTATTAAACTTATTCTATTGTTTATCCCACCAGACCCTACCGGTCAGGTTATCCCCTCCTGGAATGGCGGCTCCAGCGGCTTTGTAATATTCTGCATTGGAGTTTGCAGCTTCAGAAACGGGATATGGGAAGCGTCTAGGGATCTGACCCTGTGTATCGCTTGTGGAGTATACGATCGGAACCAGTTCTGGAAATCCAGTCCTGCGCCAATTTGCCCATGATTCATAAAAATTTAAGGCTGTATTTTGATGCACCCAATACTGTATGCCGATCTGTTTTAGTCCTTCGGTTAAAGGATGTGCATTGGCATACGCTTCTGCCGCTGCATCGGTAATCGCCAAGGCAGGATCATATTGTCCGAGAAAGGTAATTCCCGATTTTATGCCGTTTTTATAGTAGGTGCTCGCCGCGGCACCTATTCCCCAACGTTGGGAAGCTTCGGCAGACAAGAGCTCCGATTCACTATAGGTTAGGATAAACGTTATTCCATTTCTTTTGATCATACCCGGATGCGGGGAAGAGTAATCTGGCATGGTTGTATAAGAAGGGTGTGAACCAATTCGATAGGCTGGATTATTCCCCAAATCCTTACCATTGGGCATTCCTTTTTGTTGGGCCGGATCGCTTACATAATTCGGGTTCATCTCTTTCACCCCATCGCTCATCCATAACTTGCTCACAGCAACATTGATACGCGGGTCGTTTTTGCTTTTGAGTGCATTGATAAAGGTATCGGACCATTTTACGTAATAATGCTCTTGCCCACCATCACCCAATAATACCTGACTATTTCTATTCTGGGTAACACGGGCACCGGATTCATCATGCTTTAAAAAAGCATTTTCACCATTGCCCTGTAAGGTTTTTCCGATGACCTTGGTTGCATATGCCTTGGCAGTCGCCTCATCCACTTTGGTCAATCGCATGGCCAATCGTAGGATCAGCGAGTTTCCAAAACGCTTCCATTTGTCTAGATTGCCATCATAGATTACATCGCCACTTACCTGATCAGCTGCTGCATCCAATTTAGAAACCGCATCTTCCAGTTCCTTGAGCATATCCATATAGATATCCTGTTGCTTATCATACTTTGTGGACAAGTTTTTCATGTAGTAGCCTTGTCCAGCCTCTGAATAGGGAATATCTCCATATAGATCTGTCAAACGGGCAAAGACCAACGCCTTCCAGATACGCGCAACCTGATGTAGGTTTTTATATTTTGGATTGGTCTTGGTGACTTCCACCACATCGACTATGGGCTTGACCTGTTCGGCATAAGCTCTTTCCCAATAAGCGGAAGTATACCAAGGGGTATTGAGGTATTTATCGCCTGCCCAATAACTCACCACCGAAGATAGTCCCTGCATCATCGTCCCGGCATAGATTAGGTTTGCCCGCCAGGTTTCGTATGCAAAATCTATACTCCCGGTATAGGTCAATTGCGCGGTGCTAAAGGTAAAATTAGGATCGAAATTGGTTGGACCATAAGCCACTGGATCCGTATTTATCTGTTCAAAATCCTTCGTACAGCTCTGGAATATCGCAGCACCTGCAAACAGGATTAGGCCCATTATTTTTAGTGATTTCGTTTTCATTTTCATTCAGGAATTAAAATTTAACATTGAGGTTAAGGCCGAAGGTTCTTGCCGGAGGCATCCCTCCGAGCTCAAGACCAGGGAAAGTAGCATTGTAACTCGATTCAGGGTCGATATTATCTGTTTTCTTCATCAGAATAAACAGGTTCCTCCCCACGAAACTAACATTCAATGCTTTGATCCGGTCATTGAACAACTTTCCAGGAAAACTATATCCTAAGGTCAATTGCCTAAATTTGATGAAACTAGCATCATTGACAAATAAATGGGAAGCATTATTGGCGGTATTCTCATAGAATTTTGGTGCAAGGTTGCCCAATTCTTCCCTGTTTTCCAGGGTTGCTTTGTGCAATCCCTTGATATAACCCAAGTAATCTGTTCCGGAGAATAATTTACCTCCGAATTTACCATCGATCAAAAATCCAAGGTTTATATTTTTATAACTGAATTCATTGTTCCATCCGGCAAACCACTTGTTATAGGCAGACCCAAAAGCCTTCAAATCGCCCTGTTTTGGCGTTCCATCAGCATTTTTTACGATCTGTCCTTGATCATCATAAGCATAATCAAAGGCGACGATCTGTCCCATGGCCATTCCTGGAATATTCTTTAGGAACCCAACCCCTGAACGGGAGGTGGCTACCAATTGTTCATCCAAACCATCTGCCAAAGAGATCACTTTATTATCATTGAAGGTCATGTTCAAGGAACTGGTCCACGAAAATTGGTCGTTCTTAATAGGAGTCCCCGTAATCAATGCTTCAACACCTTTGTTTTCGATGGATCCGGAATTCAAAACGGATTGGGCATAGCCCACAGAAGTAGGGATCGTGACCCGGATAATCTCATCTTCAGAGCGTTTTTTATACCAGGTCAAGTCCAGACTTAAACGATCATTAAAGAAACGAATATCCGTTCCGATTTCCAGCTCTGATGCTTTGGAAGGTTTTAAACTGGAATTTGGGATGTAATCATAAGAGATCTGACCAAGAGGCGCTCCGTTTAAAGATTCGCTTTTGAAATTATAGGTCAACGCGGTTTGATAGGGATCTGTAGCTTGACCTACAACCGCATATCCCGCACGAAGTTTCCCAAAACTGATCGAGTTGGACTCCAATAATTCGGAGAATACAAATGATCCACTTAAAGATGGGTAAACCACGTTCAGTTTATTGTTCAACCCAGGGGCAGCCAAGGTAGAGAACCAATCAGACCGGACACTTCCTGTTAAATACAGGTAATCTTTATAGGCCAATTCCATCGTCCCATAAACGGATTGCATTTCCTGCTCGGATTCTGCATAGGCAACCGATTTATTCTTTAAGCCTACAATGGTATGTACACCTGGAACCAAGAAACGCGTACCTTGGTTGGTGGTGATGTCTGATTTGGTATTGCGGTAACTCGCACCTATATTAGGTGTTAAGCCAAAATCTTCTGCCAAGGAGAAGGATTTACCGATCAACATATCCGCATTGACATCGGAGAAACGCATCTTTTGTGACACAAGATTGTTCGGCGCCGAATAGGCCAATCCTTCCGGGAACACACTAAAATAACTGTTGGTATAGTAGTCCTGTCCTGCACGTCCTTGGATGAACAGTCCATTAGCCAGGGTATAACGGGCAGAAAGGGAACTGATCAGACGGTTTCTGTCGGTATTATTCACGATCTCATAGGCCGCGAAATAGGGATTGGTATCCCAAGGGTTTCCTTTATTATAAGGTATTTCTTGTCCTGCATCAGTTTTCCAAGGTTTCAGATCGCGGATATCCACGCTGGTTGGTAAAAATACCGCATTATAATTGGCACTACCTGCCCCATCGGAAAGCATCGGGCGGTTTTTGGCATCTTCGATGATATAGTTGGCCCGAGCATCTATCTTCAATCGGTTGATGGGTTCAAAAGTGCCGGTCAAACTATAGGATTGTCTATCCAAGCCTGAATTTGGCATGATGGACTTATTCCTCAGGTCACTAATGGACAAGCGCAAGGCTCCTCCTTCAAAGGATTTATTCAGGGCCAATGAATTGGTCCAGGTATGCCCATTGTCATAGAAATTTTCAATATTGTCTTTTTGGGCGATGTAGGGTCTGGAAATACCATCAAACTGCGGGACACTGGAACCATCCAGTCTGGCTCCCCAACTTGATCCGCCAACTTGGGCTGCTGCTGCGCCATCCGCCGGTTTTTCTCCATTGGTTCCCTGGCCATACACATATTGCCAATCCGTGCGGTCCATCACTTGCTCCAGAACGAAGTTACTGCTGAACTCGATGCCAGATCCTTTGCCAGACTTGGTGGTGATCAAAATTACCCCCGCTTTTGCGCGTGAGCCATATAATGCGGATGCCGCTGCGCCTTTCAGTACAGAAATGCTTTCAATATCATCGGGGTTGATATTCCCGATGGCATCTCCCATATCCGGTGCATTATCCCATTGGCTACCTTTATTGCCATTCGGATTGGTATTGATGATGCCGGATGGAGAGTTCTCCATAGGCACTCCATTGATTACATATAAGGGTTGATTGGTTTGGCTTAAACTGGATGCGCCCCGGATGATCACACTGGTCGCCGAGCCCACTCCACCAGCGGTAGAGGTAACATCCAATCCCGCAACTTTACCAACCAAGGCGTTTGCCACGTTGTTTTCACGAGCCTGGGTCAGGCTTTCCCCGTTTACCTGGGTTACAGAATAACCCAATGTTCTTTTCTCGCGGGTGATACCCAATGCCGTCACCACCACTTCGTTCAACATCATCTGATCTGGAACCAATTCAATTTTTAAGTTGGTCTCAGCACCCAGAGTAATCTCTTTAGAGGTAAATCCGGTATAGGAAATCACCAAAACAGCTCCTGAAGTAGCCTCCATTTCAAACTGTCCGTTCAGGTCCGTTGCTTTTGCAATGGAAGATCCTTTCAAGCGGATGGTTGCTCCAGCCAATGGATGACCTTCCAGATCTGTTACCAAACCCTTTACCGTCTGCAGTTTTTGCTGATTGACAACGACCAAACCCGATTCGGAGACACTGAAAGCCAATCCATTCTTTTTGAACAGTTGAGGCAGCAGGTCCAACACCAGTTCATTTTCCACGGAAAGGCTCATTTCTTTGGAGAAATTCTTAATTCCCGGGTTGAAAACGAAGTAATAGTCGCTCTGATCCTCAATTAATTTGAGGATTCGGCTCAGTTTTGTTTTCTGTACATCGAGGGTTACTTTCTGCTGGGAATATACATTCCCTTTCACATTGAGCAGAAACAATAAAATCATAATCAAGGTTAGTTTCATTCGGATAATGAATCTAAAGTACAAGCGCCGGTTAGAATGCACTTGCAACAAGTCATTTTTAATCATATTTTAGTACTTGGTTAATTTTATACTTGGCAGACACATGGTCAGATGTGGCTGCCTACTTTAATCGATTCAAAGGATAGTGTTAGCGCACTATCCTTTCTTAGTTTTCTGAAATAGTTATTTTCTTACCATAAATCTTGAAATTAAAAGGTTGAACATCTTGCAATGCTTTTAAAGCTTCCTGAATACTTTCGTTGCTGAAGGTGGCGGTGAAACGATAGTCTTTGATTTTCTCACCAGCCAATTCAATTTCCACATCATACCATCTTTCCAACATATATTTTACCTCTTCAAAATCTTGATCGGCCATCACCAATCGCCCGTTCTTCCAGGCAATGTCGTTGATCTCCTCCGCAGCAAGATCTTCCACCAGTTCATGGATGACGATCTCTTTTGCACCTTGCTGTTTTGGGGAAGATAACTTTTGCTCTTCCATCGGAATTAATTTGGAGGACCGTTGGATGGATACCCTTTGATTCGGTCTGATCAAAATGGCATTGCCATTTTTACCTTTACTGTGCATCTCAATCAACCCTTCCAACAGAAAAGCTTCGGATTCACTGGCTTCTGGATAGGTTTTCACATTGAATACGGTACCTAATACCTTAATATCAAAATCTTCCGTTTCCACCAGGAATGGTTTTTCGGCATCCTTCTGCACCTCAAAAAAACCTTCACCAATTAATTTTACCCGACGTTCATGTTGATTGAAATCTTCGGAAAGCTGCAATTGGCTCGCTGCATTTAATTTAACAACCGTTCCATCGGGCAATGTAAATTCCTTTTTCTCGCCTTTCTTAGTGCTGAGGTTTTGCTGACTAAATACGACTGCAGTAGAAACTGTCCCATCTTTTTCCAGATTTAGAAAATAATAACCAACACTTAATACCGCCAGGAGAACAGCAGCTATGGATGCCCATTTCCAATAGTTAATGATTGGTGTCGGTTTTTGATATGTGGTTTTATCTGTTACTGTTTGCTTAAATTGATGAAGCTGTTTTTGGATTGGTCTACGGTTGGCACTTAATATCTGATAAAGGCGTTTGGCCCTATCTATGGTTTCCGCTTGGTGGGGATTGTTTTTCAGGTAATTTTCCCAATATTGAATGCTAAGATCATTCTCTTCTCCACAATACTGCTGGAAAATAGGATCTATCAAGAAATCTTCGATCTCCACAAATTTATGTTCTTTCATTCTTTAGGCGTTTACTATATAGTACCGGAAAAGCATCGTATTGCCTAAGAGAAATTTAAAGTTTTTTTATCATGGCTGAATATCAGACACTTAACTTATTAAAAAACTGGATTTTAGAACATCAATAGTCATAGAATTCCTGTCGCATGATCTTTAGGGCATCATACAAGGTATTATAACAGGTCTTGACGGACATATTCGTTATTTCAGCAATCTTTTCATAGCCCAGATTCTCAAAAAACTTTAATTGAACAACCTGCTTTTGTCGAAAGGTGAGCTTAGCGAGGGCAGCTTTCAATTTTAATTGTACGATTTCATCCGATTGTACCCGAATAATAAATTCATCGTAGGGCATTTCTGTCCACTCATCCTGCTCGACCAATAATTTTACGGCATTGGAAAGTTTCTCCTGGCGTTCCAAGAGGCGGATAATCTTTCTTTTCAGGATGGTAATCAGGTAGGACGGAACGTTCTCCACTCGATCTAGGTGATCTCTTCGTTCCCAGATAGAGAGAAAAACATCATCTGTGGCATCGTTGGCCAGTTCCGAATCACCAAAAGTTTTAATGGCAAATCGAACCAATTCGGGGTACAGTTTTGCATAGAGATCAAAATACGCTTCCTCTTCTCCAGAACGTATTCTTTCCCACATAAGCTTATACTGCATATTTTCCCTCATTATTGGTTTATATATGATTTGGTCCTCTATATTATGTTGTGCAACCGCCTAAGTTGGTTAATTTTTACGAATTTCCATAAGCTTCTGGCATTTTTTATCTTGAAATGACCTCCTTCGATTTATTCTTATCCTAAGCCTTTATTTTTCTTTCTTTTTGTTACTTATTTCCGTGTTTATACCAAAAAATCGATAAATATTAAAATTAAATTAACGTTTTTTAAAATATTTAATATAACTTTAATATAAACATAATAAAACCTAAATACCCTTTAGAGGGGGATTCAATAGCTTTGCGAAGTATTTTAAGAAACTAAAAACGGCTTTCTGACCCGTTTTCGATGTTAACATACCTTACATTGTGTTTCTTTTTTTACAGAAATATGAATAACATAAACTATAAGCGAAATGAATTGTTTACTTACTTATTAACTGACCAAATTATGAAACTTCTACCTGTATTAACAGTCTCCCTGTGCTCCTTATTGCTTTTCACAGGCTGTAAAGACGAGGAGACACTCAAAAAGAGTGATCATGATCCCAGCAAACCAATCTTGCTAAAATCATTCTTCCCTTTAGAAGGGGGGGCAAGGACCAAGATTCTCTTAGATGGGGAAAACTTCGGTTCTGATCCATCAAAAATCAAAGTTTATTTCAATAATGCCTTGGCATCGGTAGTTTCCAGTAGCGGCGAACGAATCTATGCTATTGTTCCGCGTTTACCTGGAGAGGACCCGAAAATATCTGTGGTCATTGGCCAAGATTCCATGGTGTATGAGAACAGTTTTGTCTACCATACGCAAGCCCAAGTCAGTACAGTAACGGGAAATGGAAAGAAAAACTTCAAACCAGGAGTGCTTTCTGAGGCAGAAGTTTATGGAAAGTACCTGGAACTGGATGCTGAAGGGAACATTTTCATGTCCTGGCGTGATGGTGGTTCACCAGCAACATTCGGTGTGGCACGTATCAATGAAAAGGAGAACATCGTAACGCCATTGATCGAAGCAGAATCGTCTACCCGGATCCTTTATGCAAATGGATTGACAGTAGACCGTGCGACAGGTATGCTTACAGCTGCCCATGAGTCCACTAAAGAGGTAATCTTTACTTTCGATCCGCGGGAGGCTTGGTACCCTCGACAACGTAACGTGAAATATTCAACTGCAGATCTTAACTCCATTGTGGATGCAGATCGTTATAAGAACTTCGTGACCTTCTGCCCTTATGATGGTCACTTATACACCCGGTACCGCGATGGGAAGATCGCAAAAATCAATCCGGAAACAATGGAAGCAAAAATCGTTCATCAAGGTCCATATGGATCTCAGTATGGACAGGCGATCAACCCTAAAAAACCATGGTTATTATACATCACTTTACACTCCAATGCCTCTCCAACGGAATTTAGACAGGGGATATCGGTATTAGACCTACGCGACCCGAATGGTTCAGGAGGTTTTAAAAGAATGAATGCGCCTGGAGGAAGCGGTTTCCGTGATGGCCCAATTGCTGATGCCCTATTCAATTTTCCAAAGGACATCAAATTTGATAACGATGGGAACATGTTTGTTGCCGATTATGGAAACCATTGTATTCGTATGGTATCTGCGGACAACATCGTAACTACAGTTGCCGGGCAACCTGGAACTGCTGGCTACAAAGATGGTGGACCCGTAGAATCCATGTTCAATCAACCTTGGGGCGTTGCAGTAAACGAACAGGGCGATATTTATATCGCAGACTGGAGTAATGCGCGCATCCGAAAACTGGTGATCGAATAATTAGGCAAATCAACCTTTCCAACAAATTTATACTAGCTTAAATTAAAATGAAGATATTTCAAACGATCTGTTTGCTGTTTCTATGCCTTACTTTTCCTTCGGCATACGCACAGGAAACAAAAGAATTGACCATTGCCGGAACAGTGGTTAATGAACAGGGCAACCCCATGCCAAGTGTAACAATTTTTATCAAAGACCGCCCATCTGCAGGTACATCTACCGATGCTGATGGTAAGTTCAACATCCAAGCGATATATGGGGATAAGATTGTATTCAGTCATACGGGATATGAGAATGTAGAACATGTTGCTGTGGAATCTACGACAGCCCTACGCATTCAAATCGCTGAGAAAAGTGCCGACATCGATGAAGTCATAGTGGTTGGACTTGGAAATACCCAGCGTAAGATTAGCTCTGTAGGAGCTATCACCACCGTTGATGTGAAATCGCTACAGACACCGGCACCTTCCATGGCCAATCTATTGGGTGGTCGTGCTGCTGGGGTTATCTCTTTGCAGTCAAGCGGTGAACCGGGGAAAAACATTTCCGAATTCTGGGTTCGTGGTATCGGTACATTCGGTGCTAATAGTAGCGCCCTGGTATTGATCGACGGTCTAGAAGGTGACCTGAACACCATTGACCCTGCCGATGTGGAAAGCTTTTCCATCCTAAAAGATGCTTCAGCCACTGCAGTTTACGGGGTAAGGGGTGCAAATGGTGTGGTATTGGTAACCACGAAAAGGGGGTTGGTAGACCGGATCCAGATCACGGCCAGAGCCAACTCTACCTTATCGGTCCTGAATAAATTACCTAACTACTTAGGTGCTTATGAATATGCGCAATTAGCGAATGAAGCAACTGCCGTTCGCGGACAAAGCCCATTGTACGATCAAACAGAAATGGGGATCATCCGGGATGGATTAGACCCAGATATGTATCCGGATGTGAATTGGCAAAATGAAATCCTGAACAAAAACTATTGGAGGCAGAGTTATTATGTTTCCGGTAGAGGTGGTTCAGAGGTAGCTCGCTACTTCTTAAGTTTGGGAGGTAAGAGTGAAACTGCTGCTTATAAGGTAGACAAGAATAGTGTATATAGTTCGAATGTGGGATTTGACACGTATAACTACCGCATCAACCTGGATCTGAACCTGACCAAGACCACGAAAGTCTTCTTGGGATCCGATGGTTTCCTTTCTAAATTAGACCAACCTGGTGTGGCCAATACGGAATACATCTGGAGAACACAATCCAGATTGACGCCATTGTCCATTCCTACACAATATTCGAACGGCATGCTTCCGGGAATCGGAGGCGACGACCGTTCATCGCCGTATGTGATGATCAACCGCACGGGTAGAGCATCCGATCAAGCCTTTAAAGGAAAGGTTACATTGGCGTTGAACCAAGACCTGAACCCTTTGGTGAAAGGTTTGAAATTCCGCGCGCAAGGAGCTTACGATATCCACAGTTTCTTTAATGAAAGAAGAAGGGTACAACCGGCATTACATAAAGCATTGAGCCGTGCGGCTGATGGTTCATTGGTGATGCAAGAAGTGGTACAGGAGCAAAAGGCTACTTATACCAAAGGCATCAGCCAATACCGTAAGTTCCACTTGGAATCGGTCCTTAATTACGACCAGCAATTTGGAACGGATCATCGTACTTCCGCTCTGGTATACTACTACATCAGTGATGCGAAGAATACCGTTGATGCAACGGGCAACTTAGAGGCGATTCCTTTGCGCTATCAAGGGGTATCCAGTCGATTGACCTACGGATTCCGGGATACTTATCTATTGGATGTGAACTTCGGGTACACCGGTTCTGAAAACTTCCAGCCGGGCAGACAATATGGATTTTTCCCATCAGTTGCTTTAGGATGGGTTCCAACAAGCTATAAATTCATGCAGGAATCAGCTCCTTGGTTGAACTACTTCAAGATCAGGGCATCCTACGGTTCCGTGGGTAATGACCGTATATCCAGCATTCGATTCCCCTATTTGACGAAAGTGGATGTTAAAGATGATGATGTATGGGGTGTTGGAGGCATTGAAACCATTATGGAAACCCGTATTGGAGCAGATAATTTGGCCTGGGAAAGAGCTGTGAAGTCTAACATTGGTTTTGAAGGAAAGCTCTTCAACAATAAAATCGACTTTGTAATCGATTTCTTTAGCGATCAGCGGAACGGTATTTTCCAACAACGTGTTCAGGTTCCTGAATATGTGGGGGTAATTTCGAATCCATTTGCCAATGTAGGCCGCATGAAGAGTTCGGGTATCGATGGAAACTTGAGCTACACCACCAACCTGTCCAAAGATTTTGGAATCACCTTAAGAGGTAATTTCACCTATTCTAAAAACGTTGTTCAAAACTGGGAGCAGGCTTATTTAGAATATCCATATTTAGAATTCAATGGCTTTCCATACAACTCCATTCGGGGTTATCAAGCCTTGGGACTATTCAAGAACGAGGAGGAAATCAAATATAGCCCTAAACAAACTTTTGGCACCGTACTTCCTGGCGACATCAAATACAAAGATGTGAATGGTGACGGTACGATCGATAAATTGGATATGGTTCCTTTAACCCACAGTAACTATCCATTAACGATGTTTGGTTTCGGAGGAGAATTCCGCTATAAGGCACTAACCTTAGGTGTATTGTTCAAAGGGACTGGAAGAACGAATTTCTTCTATGTAGGACAGCGTATGCAAGTGAATAATGTTTGGGAAACCAATGGAATGGGCTATATGCCGTTCTTTGAAGGGAACCTAGGGAATGTTCTGGATATTGCCGCTGATCCCGCAAACCGTTGGATACCGATGGACTATGCCATAGCAAATGGCATCGATCCTTCCTTGGCTGAAAATCCGAATGCAAGATTCCCACGTTTACAATATGGAAATAACCAGAACAACAGCCAGATCTCCAATTTCTGGCAAGGTGATTCCCGCTATATCCGTTTGGAAGAGATCACCTTGAACTACAATGTGAACCCTAATTTCATGAAGCGTATCGGGGTATCTTCAATGGACATCCAATTTGTAGGAAACAACCTGTACGTTTGGGATAAGGTCAAAATTTTTGATCCCGAGCAAGCCGCATGGAATGGCCGTAAATATCCAATTCCATCAACTTATTCTGTACAGTTGTACTTGAACTTCTAACCCTTAACCGTAAAGACAATGAAAAAACAACTCATAAAAAGGATCGTGCAAGCAGGGCTTTTGGTTACTACGGTATTCATGAGCAGCTCTTGTAAAGACTATCTAAATATCGACAATTATTTCGATGACGAATTCAATATTGATTCTGCCTTCAGTAACACCCGTAATATAGAGGCCTTCATGTGGGGTGCAGCATCGATGTTCCCAGATGAATCCAATACCGTAAGGTTTGGCTTCACTCCTGGACCAATGGCAACCGATGAAGGATTCAATGGATTGACCGGAACCGGAACCACCAACGTGTATTACGGGATGGATTTTGTAACTGGGAACATCACGCCAGATTATTACGGAGCAGGTGCTGGAGCCAACGATTACAACTTGAATCAGTGGAATCGCTATTACAAGATCATCCGTAAAGCAAATAGTATCTTGGCCAATCTGGATGTACCAAGAGATCTAACGAATGCCGATCGATTACGTATCGAGGGGTATACCCGCTTTATCCGAGCTTATGCTTATTATAACATCATAGTGGATTACGGTCCGGCCATTTTATTGGGCGATGAGGTGGTTAACACGAATGAGCCGATCGAATATTACGACCGCCCTAGAGCAACCTATGATGAGACCATGGAATACACCTGTGCGGAATTTGAAAAAGCCGCTGCATTGATGCCGAAAGAAATCTCCATTCTGGATTTCGGTCGTCCGAGCCAGGGCGCTGCCTATGCCTTGATCGCTCGCTTGAGATTGATCCATGCATCTCCATTGTTCAATGGTGGACCAGTAGCCAATTCCTATTTTGGAAACTGGACACGTAAAACAGATAATGTACATTATGTTTCCCAACAATATGATGAGAAACGATGGGCGGTAGCCGCTGCAGCCGCCAAACGCGTGATGGAAATGGGGAAATACAAACTCTATACCGTTGTTGCTGATGCAAATACGCCTGAGTTACCAAAAAATGTCACTTCCGACCCCAACTTCTATAGTGCCTTCCCGAATGGAGCAGGTGGTATTGATGCCTTCAAATCCTACTCGGATATCTTTACCGGAGAAGCAGTACCTGGAATCAATCCGGAGGTTATCTGGGGAAGAAACACAGAATACCTGAATGCTTATATCAATTTAGGTTCCTTTCCACCTTCCTTAGGCGGTTGGGGTAGGTTCTGTGTTACCCAAAAGGTAGTTGATGCTTATTTAATGGATGATGGTCGCACGAAAGAAGAAGCTTCGGTAGATGGCTATTATTCAGAGACAGGTTTTACCACATCTCCTAAAAGATTCTCAGGTTATCCATTGAATTCTGGTGTTTACAATATGTACAACAATCGCGAAATGCGTTTCTATGCATCGGTCGGATTCAACGAAGCCGTTTGGCAAGCAGGATCAAGTACGACCTTGAACAATTATACCGCGAAATATTATTACCAAGATGCAGATGGTCGTGGCGGAGTTACTGCCACTTCACCTAACTATCCGATCACAGGTTATGTGATCAAGAAATACAACCACCCTATGGATGCATTTCAAGGTACGGGTGCACGTAGGATCAAAAAAGCATACTCGATTATCCGGTATGCCGAAATCCTGTTATCCTATGCAGAAGCGTTGAATAACATCACGGGTAGTCACTCTGTTCAATTAGGCGATAAAACCTATACCATCAGCCGTGATGCGGAAGAGATCCAGAAAGCATTCAACCAGGTTCGTTATAGAGCAGGACTTCCAGGGTTGACAAGTTCACAAACAGGAAGCAGAGCTGAAATTCAGAAACAGATTGAACGCGAACGTATGGTAGAATTCCTTTGGGAAAACAGACGCTATTATGATGTTCGACGCTGGGGAATCATGGAAGAAACCGAACGTGAACCTATCCGTGGTATGAACCCGGATGGTGCTACGAAGGAGACCTATTACCAACGCGTAATCCCTGGTACTTCCTCTTTCTTAACCCGTGTAGTGGACAAAAAACTGGTTTGGGTTCCGATTCCACGTACAGAAATGAGAAGATTGCCTTCTTTGGATCAAAACCCAGGTTATTAGGAAATTTAAAATAGAGCAACATGAAACGTAAATATATAGCGATGTTGGCACTTCCCTTGGTGCTGACTTCATGCAAGGACAACGAGATTTTTGAAAAGGAAATGTATAAAAATGTGGTGGCCTTGATCAGCAGCAGTTACCATAATACTTTTCAGGAAGTAGTCCCTTTAACCGGTGAGGAATATACCGGGTATATCGCAGCTTCCTCTGGCGGTACAGATGTTCCGGCAAGCAATATGGTCATCCAATTGGAGGAAGACCAAGCTGCCTTGGATAAATACAATAGGGCCCTTTATGATGCGGATGAAAAACTCTATGCAAAGCTTCTTCCTCGCGACAAGTATGTGATCGAAGATTATAAGATCCAGATCAATGCTGGCGAACGCACAGGAAGGACCATGGTTAAATTACGTGCTGATGGTCTTTCTCCTGATTCGACTTATTTTATTTCCCTAAAAGCCACGGAAACCCCTGGGGTGGAACTTAACACACTAAAGAGCACTATTCTTTACCAGATCCAGATAAGGAATGATTATGCATCTCAGGCGACGAACTCCCTTTACACCATGACCGGAGCTGCAAATGAAATAGTCACTGCAGGAAACAAAAAAATGTTCCCTCTAGCCAAAAACACCGTAAGATTAATTACCGGAACGGAAGCCTTTGAAAACAATCTGGAGCACATCAATAAAACTTCCATGGTTTTAGAGGTGGACGAAGATAAAAAAGTAACCATCAAACCCTTTAAAGATCTTCAGATCAAACAGCTCGATGGGGACAGTAGATATCCTAACACGTATACTTTAGAGGAGATTTATGGAAGAAAGTTCCATGTTTTTCTGTTGAGTTATGAGTATACCATCAACAAAAAAACAATCCACATGCAAGAGGAACTCCGGATGGAAATCACCAATTAAAATTTATAAAAGCGACCCTCGGGTCGCTTTCTTTTATTTGATGAAGGCTTTACAAGCCAATTTTGCAATTAGCAGAACTTTCCCTTCCCCACTTTGTTATAATAGAAAGAGCGATCATGAGCAAACAGGAAAAAGCCCCATACAGAGAATCAGAACAAATCAAGGAAACGGAGAAAAACAGGAAATATCCCACTCCAGAGGAAAAGAAAACCAACGTGGAAGACAATACAGGAAAAAGGCCAGAAAAGGACACTAATCCCCTGCCTCCAAACCCAAATAAAGTAGATGACCACGATTAAAGCAGTCGTTTCCTATTAGTTAATACAATTAAAACAGTTTTAATAGCCCCTTCTATCCAATAAATGTTGTTGATTTTAGTTTTTCTTAGCTTTAAACAAGAAAGGCATGATCGCAATCTTGAAATAATACGCATAAACCGATCATTTAAAATAATGTTTTTCAAATTTGCGGATTCTCATTGGATTCAATTATATTTTCGGAAATTAAGGGCATGACAGAGAAAAACAACTACTTGATCTATATACGTGTTATTGCAACTATCTTTGTAGTTTTGATACATGCCTCGACAGGCTTTCTTTACCGGATCAATACAGCGGGATTTGATTGGAATTACGCCAATTGGATCAATGCTGCCACCAGATGTTCTGTACCTATTTTTATTATCATTTCCGGGTTTTTGCTGATCCCTAAGGATGAAGACACCTGGACTTTCTACAAAAAACGTATTCCGAAGTTACTTTATCCTTTTGCCTTCTGGACCCTTGTCTACTTGATCTATTATTTCTACCGGTATACCAATTTTGAGTCACTATCCACAGAAAAAATATGGTCCATTAGTTTTGATAAGATTCTACATGGAGCCAATGCCCACCTATGGTATCTATATATGATCATAGGGCTTTACCTGGCGATCCCCTTTCTAAGAAAATTACTGATACGATCTTCCACCAGTGAAATGGAAGTGTTTTTGGTTCTGTGGTTATTATCGATGTGCTTCAGCAATAAATCATTGTACAAAGTCATGCCCAAATTTGATCTGACCTTTTTTTCGGGTTATGTTGGTTACTTGGTTTTGGGATACTACTTAAGCGTTAAAAACTTTGATTTTAAAAAGAGCTGGTTTGTATTTGCTTTTCTTTATTTATTGATGGTTGTCATCGGCGCCGTCGGCACGAACATCCTTAACCAAGGAGCTAAAAGGCTGGATCCCTTCTTTTATAATTATGTTTTTGTAACCACTACCATCGCCGCCGGATCACTCTTTCTTTGGGTTAAGGAATGGACCCAGAATCTTCAAGTTCCAGCTTGGATAGCAACAATTGACAAATATAGCTTTGGGATTTACCTTTGCCATATTATTCCGTTGAACTTCTTGCATCCACTGATTTCCAAATTTTTCAGCACAGCTTGGGTTATCCCTCTAGCAACCATCAGCACGATCATAGTTTCCATAGGTATTACGTTTTTAATTCGAAAGCTGCCCTATGGAAAATATGCCAGTGGCTAGAAAAGAATTGCTAACAAGACTGATGAATTCGCACTTCTTGCGGCTTCATATGAAAATATACAAAATACACCTTGACGAAATGATGCCAATATTTAAAACCGGTCAAGAAAGCAATCTCCTTGATTTCTAATTCAGAGTTTAAAAGAAGATCTTTTGCACGCTTTAATTTTTGCTTTCGGATATAGCTGAAAACCGTATCGCCAAATATATCCTTGAACGCATTTTTCAATTTATATTCATTGATTCCAAATTTACGCATTATTGTTTTTAAATGTAATCCTCATGAAAATGTTCATTTAAATACCTACTTATACTAAGAATAGTTTCCACATCATGCTGAGACCATTTTTTAACGGTCAGCTGATTGCTCGCACCAGCAAAAACAGTAATGATCAATTCTAATGCCTTTGTTCTAATAAACTGTTTGGCAAATTCTGATTGATAGGAGTGATTCAACAATTCCTCGATTAAACTTTTTTGATATTCATTGATCAGGGCTGCATCCCGGTAAAAGGTATAATTCTTTAATAAAAAATGTTCCTTTAGTTGTTTTTCGGAATAACCCTGTGTTTTAAGCAATTCAAATAAAAAATCCTCCTCAATGTGAATATCTAAAACCTTTCTAGAACTGGTATACTCAATAAATCCATTAGTTTTAGGGATATTGATAAATTGATAATGATTTCCTGGAATAACAATAGCCATTTTATTGACACTTTCAAAATTGGAATTCCCTTCTATTTCCATATTTCTAAAGTTCCATTGCTATTGTTAAAAGGCTTCTTACGTCCAAGATCCTCACTCTCCAAACAAATGGGGATTGGAAGAATGAAGGAATAGCATGGCCGTTTTTGTCTCTCGAAAAGAGTAGAGGGGTATGTTGTTAGGTTATTGGCCGAGCTAATTAACCTGCCAATGGTATATCCTAACTTATATCTGGATAAGCATATAACAATATAACTATATATCCATACATTGGTATAGATCACATCCGGATACATAAATACATATGTATGTACATACACGGATTAATAGATATTCGGATACGTTTATATCGTGGTATGCAGATATATTGGATGGTATTGTGTTCGGAATGTTGTCCATCCGTCCCATCCTTAACCTCCCTTCCTGCCTTTGATAGGTCCTCCCGGATTGTCCGATCCAATAGAATACTTTTTGGCCTATTCTATGGGAAATCAAAATCCCAGCTTTTTCCCAATAGTGAGTGTTGGAATATTCCCCCCAACAATTTTCTGGTTTCTGACCTTGTTCTGTATCCTATCCTTTCGGTGTCAGGATTTACTTTTGCTATTGGATTACCATCAATGGGTTCCCTGACAGCCTTTTGATATTCTCGAATAGAAGTTCCTTAAACTCTGAATCCGAATAACTTGAGAATATCTGTGCCATACTGAATACGTTTGAATAGCACAATGTTCGACGAGACTCACTGAGGGACTGTTCACTAATTCGAATTTAATTTTGATTTGTAGGATCAATAGTTTGTCTTCTGTATGTTGGTTTGGATATCGAAATAATATCATAGTGTACAGAGACTGACCTTTTTTTAACCAGTTTTTTTACAAGTATTTGTATTCAATATATTTCAAAAATCTGTTAAGATGGTGGACCATGAAATATCGAGACTTTTTCTAACTATACTATTTAAAGTCAAAGCAGCTTATGGCTTTTTTTCAAATTCGATACTAAGCAATTCGGGGGTGGGGTGAAAAGACCATTTGGAAATTAAGCAACAAAGAGAACAGATTTGGATTTTTTTCAATTATCTGTAACATTATGAGTAGTTCTGTATTTATCAAAGTATAATGGAAATCTATCGTAATGGAATTCGAACATCTATATAAAGAATACTCTAGTAAAATATTCAGGGTCTGCTTTGGCTATTTCAATGATACAGAAATGGCCAAGGACGTGATGCAGGATACTTTTATTACGGTTTTTACCAACCTGAAAGAGATCAAACATCAAGAAAATATAGCCGGATGGATCTACAGAATCGCAAGTAACAAATGCCTGAGACAAATCGAGAATGAAAAGAAAAAACAACTTGGTAGTGAATATAGTTTTTTAAATCATGAGGAAACAGATCACCGTGTGGAAGACGCAAACTTTGTCAGGCTACACCGGTGCATTGCTGAACTTCCGGATATGGACAGACTGATCATCGGCTTTTATCTGGAAGATCTAAAGCAGGATAAAATCGCTGAAATATTAGGACTGAGCCACTCCAACGTACGGGTTCGTATCCATAGAATAAAAGAAGTACTATCAAAAAAAATGAAGGAAGATGAATAATTTTTTGGACTTAAAAAAAACCTGGCAATCATTGGAGGTGGACGCGGACGAATCGTTCAATGAATTTAGCCAAACCCTGCAACAATGGAGAAAAAGGAAAAGGATGGCTATTCTCCTTTGGTTCATTGCCGCTATATTTTTTTCGGCAATATGCTTTGCCTACGTTATACATACAGATGAACTGAACAGCATTTATAAAAGCATTTCAGAAATCATCCTGCTCGTGATTTCGGTTCATCTGTTCGGATATTCCTGGGGCAGGATTACCGGAGAACGGAAAGAATATCTGTCGAACAGTACCGATTTTATACGGACTCTTCCGGATATCTATTTGAAGCAAGGGCAACGTGACCTGATGATGTTCTGTATTGTAACCACATTCTTGCTTATTTCGGTTTATCTACATTTTTTAGATTCAATGTTTAAATCTCCTGCCGGCGTTATGCTTTCATCAACACTTTTATTGACCCTTATAAGCATTGTATGGATAATTTTGAAACCCATCCTCTCGAAAAGGATAAAAAGAAAGAACCAAAGACTATCATCCAAAATAGTAGAAATCTTCCAATATGATTAAAAATATTATTTTCCTTTTGCTTGTTTGTAAACCGATTTTCGTGTTTGGCCAAACAAAAAGCATCTTGGTCAATGGAGTTAACAGGAAATACATTATTTATACTCCGAAAGATTACTCCGTTGACAAATCTTACCCGGTAGTCTTCAATTTTCATGGCGGAGGAATGACGCCTGCCGAGCAGATGCTCTACACAGGTATGAACAGAACGGCTGATAGGCATGGATTTATCGTTGTCTATCCAAAGGGAGTAAACGAAGATTGGAATGTAGGTTATGGAATGTCCTACAAAGACGGGACTGACGATATAGGTTTCGTGGACAGCCTTCTCTCGCATATCGAAAAGGAACATAACATTATAAAGAATAAAGTTTTTGCTACCGGACTGTCACGTGGAGGATTTTTCTGCCATAGGATTGCATCGGAACTGCCACATCGGTTTTCTGCAATCGCAAGCATCGGGGCAAATCTTCCCGATTCGGTAGCCTACCACCATAAGCCGGAAAACCCGATTTCTGTCCTGATGGTGAACGGAAAGGCAGATCAGATTGTCAAATATGATGGAAAAAAAGGTGGCTATTTTTCTGCTCTGGATACCTATAGTTTTTGGAAAACGAACCTCTTTACTATTGAAAAAATTAAACCTCTTTATACAGACAGAAAAACAGAAAATGGAAAATCGATAACGATTTTGGAAACAAAAAATACAGATCGAATCCTGACATTGATCACGATCGAAGACGGGGGCCACACCTGGCCAGGAGCGGATGACTTCAACATAGGCCTGCCGATCGGACCTACATCGAAGGAACTTGATATCAATGAATATATGTGGAATTTTTTCAATCAAAAGTAATGATCTTAAAATACCTGTCGCGTAAAATTTCACTTTTGGAGAAGCCGGTTAACTTTTGGAAGGTAACGAGTTATATCGTGTTATGTTTACTTCAGCCTTCAGTTGCAGCCGCTCAATCGTTACAGGAAATAGATGTTCTTCTAAAAAAGGAAAATCTTTCAGGGGCTGTTTATTCGGTTGTTAATAACGGACAGATTACTTCGTATAGTTCCGGACTCAAAAACAGGCGTACGGGCGACCCAATGCTTAGGGATGATAAGGTACATGTCGGTTCCTTAACCAAGACCTTCCTTGCAATGGGGATCTTGCGATTGGCTACCCAGAATATGCTCAATCTGGATGACCCGATAAAGAAATATTTGAAAGACCTGCCTATGGACAACCCTTGGGAAAATTCAAACCCTGTTACGATTCGGCATCTGCTCGACCATACTTCTGGCATGTCCGACATTCGACTGTGGCACTTCTTCAGTACGGGCTCAACCGCCCAAACACCATTAAAAGAGTTTTACGAAAGGAATCCCGAGCTACTGGATATACATGTTAAGCCCGGATCATTATTTTCTTATTCCAATATGGGGTATACGCTGCTTGGCATGCTGATAGAAGCTTTCGTAAAGGAACCATACGAAGATTATCTCGACAGAAACCTTCTCCGGCCCATTGGTCTTAAGAACAGCACTTTCCATTTCAGATCCCAGCAAAAAGACAAAAAGCTGGCCATGGGGCATTTTGACAATGGAGATCCTGCCTTTGCAATGCCGATATATGTGCGTCCAGCAGGCCAGTTTACAACTACAGCTGAGGATATGGGAAAATTTTTGCAGTTTTTGCTCAACGGTGGGCGATTAAATGACCAGGAATTCATCAGAAAGGAGTTCATCGATCAAATGGGAAGACCGGTAAATACCATTGCCGCAAAAAATGGACTGAGATTGGGCTATGCTCTGGGAGCTCTCTCCAGAGATCGCCATGGTGTTGTCGGGGTAGCCCATACGGGAAACACGATTGGCTTCCGGGCGATGTATTACCTCTTTCCAAAAGAAAAAAAAGCATTTTTCATAGCGCATAATATGGACAGCGAAACGGCCGATTATGAACTGTTCAATAAAGCCTTAATTGATCATCTGGATATGGATACTTTACAATTGCATGTCGGTTCCGTAAAGAGGTCGTCGGTTGTACAGGATTCCGAATGGGAAGGTTATTATGTCCCTGTCTTTACAAAGATTCATCCCATGGAACTCATTGATGTCATCTGCGGATATACTGTTGTGAAAAATATCGGAAACGATATTTCTATCCGACCCTTTCAAAAGAAAGAAATTTTTGCAAAGACAATAGGTAACGCGCTGTTTGTTGCACAGGCTAGAACAGCAGCTTCCTATTTGTTCTATAATGATGGATCGGGCGAAACATTTCTCACCACCGGCGCAATGACCTTAAAAAAGATAGGCGGCTGGAAAATTTACCTGACCACCATTAGTGTTGTTCTTGGGGTCGTAGCGGCATTATTCCTCATCCTTGGTTTCATCATTAATTTATTCAGGAGAAAATGGAAATATTTCAGATCAACGTCTATGTTCTGTATTTCGACGTTGATATTGTTCACGTTATCCTTACTATTTGTATCAAGTATTGATATGATAAGAATAGGAAATAAATCCCCTCCTACTATGCTGATCTATGCGTGTACCTTTTTACTTCCGGCTGGTTGTTTTATATCTCTGATAAATTATGGATCAACGTTAAGTAAAAGTATAAAACGCATTGATTTTTGGCTGATGGTTTTGGTTTCACAATTCGTTATAACACTCTGGTCATATAATCTGATACCCTTTGCAGCATGGGACTGATGAAATCAATTAACAGATCGCGGTTTATTCTGAAACATTTGGTTTAACATTAATTAATAATAAACATAGTAAAGTATGAAAAAGACAAATTTTAAAATTAGATTTTGCAAGACTTTAGTTTTGATGGTTGCACTCATAAACTTTGTGGGTTGCAGCAAAGATGATGATAACCCCAATCAGGGAACAGGTTCAATTGACGTTGCAGTAGGTACATATAAGGGCGCCTATAGAATTGATGGTGTCAATTATTTTAATGCTGTATTAATTGTTTCGAAAGTAGATGATAATCGCCTAAAATTCGATGCTAAAGCTGGAGAACCATATTCACATGCAGCTTCCAGGACCATTCGGGCAAAAGCTGATGTTCCAGGGCTTGTCAATGGAGATGATGCCCAAGGGCTATTTGGTTACAAGATTGCGGAGAAAAAATTAACTTTGGTTGTGAATACACTGGAAATCCCATATAGCTTTGAGGGAGAAAAACAGTAGTTTTAGAATTGGTACCAAAGACCGGTCTAACTGAAGAATTTGGGATGTGATGCATTTTACATCCTAAGTCCTTTTTCTTGTGATTTGCTGATCAAGGCTATATCGCTGCAGTTTGATGATGGGCTTTTGGACTGAAAGATTGTTTATTTCGATGCTCAGGTGTTCCGATATGTTATCAGGGAATAAGGTCCAGCTCTCTGCGTGAGCTTTTGGTCCTAGGCATGAAAGTCGCTGAGATCGTTCTTGTATTGATCCTATAGTTGCTTACAGTCCATTTAGAAGAACAGACCTACCAACTGGGCCCTTACTGGATGGTTATCCAAATATCTTCTTTAAAAAAAGCCCGAATTCCGTAGTCATTCAAGCACCCTCACTCACCAGGATCCAATCCCTTGTGATGATCTGTCCGGTATCCAGGACCGTCCAGCGACGACGACGGATATGTAAGTATCTGTTTCATACGAAATACGTTTGTATAGCACAATGTTCAGAGGGATTCATAATGGGATTGGTCACTATCTATTCTTTTGGGTTTTTTCACAAGGTCTATACCATTAGGTTTTTACACATTTTCAATAGATTTCCTTATATCTAGAGAAGCTTGGGACCATCATCGATTATTTTTTCAGATATTTTTGGATTTTTAATCATTGACTTGATCTAAGGAAAATTAGCGTTGATAATAGATTATAAAACGCTTTATGAATCACAAAAAGGGAAACAACTCAATAATTGCGACCATTTAAAAGTTTTTATAGGTTTACTAATCTGATTGCTCTTCTCTTTGCACCCTTCGAAGGTCATATGTTGAATGTCTTTTAGACAAATCAGTTCATTGGTCAAGCCAATGAACGATATTAAGCAGAAACTGTGCATTTTGGTAAGCAGAAGGATGATTCATTCCTCTTTTTTCACTTTTGATGCCATGGAGTTGTGCCGAAAAAGGTGCGCCATCCCCGAAGATCACAATCCTCCCTTTCCCAAAGCGGAGATAAGCACCGTTTGCAAACCCTTTGCCCGACAATCGGGGAATATTGTCTGGAATAGGCCTTTTTATCTGATCCGCATCATTAGGTAGAAAAATTTCATATTCTTCGTTCAACAGAGAAATAATATATGCGGTCGTTGGGACTATAAATCCCGTTCCACTCCAGCACATGATACTGTCTATTTCCTTACCTGGTACCGTAGTTATTTCGTTGGATAACAGTGTTTCTCTATGCTTTGAAAATATTTCCGGACGTCCATTCTTAGGTAACGCAAAACCGTTCACGATATGAATGCCAAATGCCTCACCAAGAGTTTGCACTGAGCCTCCACATGGCATATGGTCGGTGACTAGAAATAGGCTTCCGCCATCAGATACCCATTGCCGGAGAGTTTCTATCTCCTGATCGGTAAAGGCTGAATATGTGGGTAAATTCCAGTTTTCCAGATTATATAAGGCATTTATGCTGATATAGATTTTCACCTCCTTTAATTGATCGTAAGAGATTTTTTCCTTCGCACTTTGGAGACGATATCCGTCAGCTTGCAGGAGATCTGAAAATGGTGCGTAAGCTCCTCTCAAAGTAACTGGATTGTTGTGTGCCTCGTCAAATAGGAGTATCGGTCCATCACCTATCCGGTGCCGCGGATCGGTGATGGGATAATGGAACTGTTCATCTGCTATCTGTTGTGCACTAAGCTGAGCTGTACCCACCAGCAGTAGGAACAAACTGGAAATAAATCTGTTCATATTATTTTTTTGAGTAGGATTATTGGTCAGTTTTTATCCAAACATCATTTTCGAAACACTGCATCTGCTCTATTTTTCCATTGGCAACAGAAAATGTCAATGGAAATGTGCCATCATCATTGAGGAAGAAAAATTCCGAGCGAGGAGTAAATAAAATTGTTATGTTATCCCACAATTGTGTAAGCGTTAAGCCTGTTGAGGAGGGGTCTATTTGAATCTTAAAGTTGTAGTCATTTACCTTTAGGTAAGTTCCGGCAAGCTGTTTCAGTTGAGATGTGGTTAAACTCGCAATTTTATTGGGGTCAAATGGCACGCGCTCACAGATAATTCTACCCAGGATCTTGGTTTGGCTAAAATCACCTGAGCTATTTTTTAAAAACTCAATTGAATATCCTTCATTTTTGGATTCAAAATGTGTATCATCTTTACGGACCAGCCGATATCTTTTTTTCTGATCCCACAGCTGTGTGGCATAAAGGTTATTATCTTGCTCTTCAAAAGCAATGAAAGCCACTTTATTGGGTAGCTGGTAGTAGCCCTGAAATGATTTTAGCGGAACAAGCTGTTGTTGCTGGGAGGCATCTTTAGGGGCGGTCTGTGCGAATGTATCGATCGAAGAAAAAAGGCAACATGCTCCCACCAGAAGACCATATGTTGCTGTGCAAAATTGGCGGATCGCTTTCGAGCTCCCGCTTGGTTTGATGTATTGTATCATAATTCTTTTTGTTGATATGATGCAAGAGTAGGTCTTTTTGATCGGCTAACAGTCCGAATGGATGCAATCGAACAAACTTCATTGTGCACCGTTAATTTGATTGTTTACTATGGACTTTCATATATTCTGTTGGCGTGATACCGGTTATTTTTTTGAAGCTGCTATAAAAAGTTGTTCTTGAATTGAAACCTGCCCTTATTGCGATTCCAAACATATCAAGTTGTTTGGCCTCTTCGGATAATAAAAGTTTTTTCGCTCTCTCCGTCCTAAGCTCGTTGATAAACTGGTAAAAATTTTTTTCCAATCCATTGTTTATGATATAGGAAAGATCATGCGGATTGATTCCGATATGGTCCGCAAGGGATGATAGTGTTAATCCAGGATCGAGATATAGCTTTTCAGCTGTTGTTTTCTGCAATAATTTTTCTTTTAATGTGTCTACCTGTTGTGCTGTCAGCCGCTCTTCGGCCTTGACCTTTTTATGCTCCGTTTCGTTGATCAGGTTTTCTGTAGACTCAATTGTGTAAATTGACCGTTGTGTTAGCGTTGCGTACCCAAGCGCCACTGAGCCCATAAAATATAGAATTGGAGCCACTGAGCTAAAAACTAAATTTACCATAGCCAGCAGACGGGCAACAATCATAAATAATAGTGCGATCAATAGATATTTCAGCCAGGCCATGTTTATCTTTTCTGTATAGGAAGATAGCTGGCGAATGTTTTTCTGGTGTATTTTGAAAAGGATATAGCAGGCGACCCAATAAAAGATACATTGTGCGAAGAAGAAATATTTGATAGCCAAGATGATCAACTGCGGTAACGGTAGCGGATGGATGTACATATTAAAAAGTCCGGGTATTAAATAGATGATGGAGAAGAAAAGGAAAGCGAGGAACGGAACAAAATGTAGTCCCCAATACCGAATTGTTGCTGTTGGTTTGACCATGTAATGAACGGCCAGGTAGAAACAGGGGAGGGTAGCCCATCTTGGGAGTTCCAGCATAAGGATCAATCCTTCGCTCTCGATATGAAAACCTTCGAGAAAAAGTTGGGTAAATAAGCATCCCATCAAATAATACCATGTTCCTAACCACCGGTCTACTTGGGAAGAAGTGTGGTTCACACCCAAAGAGATTAAGGTGCCGAGCAGCAGAAATGCACCTGCTGAAAAAGCATGAAAGGTATACAGTATATTGATCATGGGCAGTAACAAGTTATCATTGTAATGTGAATTTAAACATAATTGATCAAAGGGAGCTACATCAT
Source organism: Sphingobacterium sp. CZ-2 (assembly GCF_004526235.1). Classification (GTDB taxonomy): domain Bacteria; phylum Bacteroidota; class Bacteroidia; order Sphingobacteriales; family Sphingobacteriaceae; genus Sphingobacterium; species Sphingobacterium tenebrionis. The sequence goes on from NZ_CP038159.1 coordinate 3,862,086, forward strand.
CCATATAGGTACTCCGATCCAACCATTTATGGTTAGAAGGGCGACGAGATAGCATAAAAAGAAATTATTGAAGGCTAAAAACAGCCGAAGCCATAAGGTGCTCAGTCGAGACCAACGGAAATAAAGCAGCAAGCTGCTGAGGGCAATCAAAACAGCAAATAGGAGCATACCCAGAAAAATGGAGAAACTTGTTTCATTAAAAGAGACAAATAACTCTTTATGGCTGGCGTCTGTTTGTCCCATAAGTCGATAAGCAGCGAGAAAACAGCATGTTCCTACTATTGGCAATAAAGGAATGGCCAGGTCTATCAGTTTCATTTTTCGAAAGAGCGTAAGAAATATTCCGATAAAGCTATAGATGAGATAAATTAAAATAGCCATAAGTCCAAGATAGATAGGCAACTTTTGGATTAAAACAGAAGCCCGAGATACTTTACGATAGAAACTATTGCCATAACCTTGAAAGAAGGGCTGGCCGTTGGGATCTTTGGCTAACACAAAAGCCGGGAGAATATCATCTTTTAGCCGGAAGATGCCATTGCCCATATGGACAAGAGAATCGAGCTGTCCGTTTTCTTTTCTTACGACGAGTCTATCTTTGCTGACCGCCGTTAGTTCAATGCCGCCAAAGATGCGTCTGTAAAATTCCCAGCGTTCGTTTCTGGGATTCATAAATTGATAGTATCCGAGTAGTGGTTTAATTTTTTGTTCATCTATCGGTACACTGACTGGTTTTGGAGCAGATATGCCCTTTGTCAAAAATTCTTCAATAGCCTGTGAGATTGGCCAAAGATTGACAACACTATTCGCTGCTATTGCATAGGCTATACCAGCTTCACGGTTAAAGAATAACCAGGATACAAAGCCTTCCCCTTTACCATTGTGGCCCCTTAAACAGACCTTTTTATTATTCGGAAATAGATCATTGCCGAGGGCATATCCCGTTTGTAATCCAGCTTGGCTGGCTAAGGTACTGTGAATGGTCTCCATTTCCTTCAGGCCGGCATTATCCAATAACCTGATGTCGGCACTACCATTGAGCAGGTAAAGCATGAATTTTGCCATGTCATCAGCATTGGATACCAACGCGCTTCCGGCCCCATTTCCGCTCGGACGATAGAATGGCATTGGCCTGTATTCTCCCTTTTGAAAGTCATAGCCTGTGGCAAAGCTGGGTCTATGAGTTCCATCAAGATCAAATAAGCTGTTTTGCATGTTCAATGGTAAAAAAATCTGTTCTTTTAAATACCTATCCCAAGGCATGCCCGAAACTTTTTCAATTATATAGCCGAGTACATTATAACCTGGGTTGGAATACGACATCATGGTTCCCGGCCGCCAGCGCACCGTAAGTGAATTGCTAACAGCTTTAATGGCATCGATACCAGCAAGTGCATTTTTTTTTCTTGTATCCACCATGCTGTTGAGTTGAACATCGTCAAAGCCCGCGGTATGTTCGAGCAAGTGAACTACCCGTACCGGATCTGTAGCTTCCCAATGATTGTCAAAAGGTATTTCAGGCGCTATATCACGAATACGGTCATTGAGCTTTAGCTTCCTGTTAGCAACTAATTGTTGTATACCCATTGCCACGAAAAATTTGGTGACGGAAGCAAAGTGAAATTGTGTCTGATTTTCTACTGGAAGACGTTGTTTCAGATGTGCATACCCCAGTCCACCAGAATATAGTATACTGTCTTTTTTTACAATAGCAACCAGTAGACCTGGAATATGTTCCTGCTGAATGACAGTGTCTAAACGATTGTACAATTGATTGATATTGCTATTGGATATTGTGGCTGTGCTTACCTGTGCTGACGCGGTAAAATAACTTGCCACAATGAGCATTGCGAGATAGAAAGTTTTTGAGTTGATCATAAGTTCATTCTTTTATGCAAATTAGCAATGATCTCTACTGGGCCTGTCCGTGTCCATCCAAACGGATAAATCTGTTTCTTTTTGTGGGAATCCAGATTAACAAGTCTGCGAATCCTTTGGTCCCTCTTATTTTTTTCTCAAGCTATTGATGAATTCACCTCTTTTTAATTCAATATCAGAACATATAGTTTTAATATAATCAAAGACGACCTTTTTATTATCCACCACATAGGCTCTAAGTTCAGCTGAACTTATGGAATTGAACAGTTTGTAATATTGCAGAGCTGTGCCTATTTTCAACCGCCCTCCTTCCAGTATTTTGCACAATATTTTGGCCCGCTGTTCGTCACCGAGCTTTTCATTCCAAATGGCATCGTTCAAAAAACCAAGCTTGTACAGGTAATACATCCTCAACTTGTTGTTTTTTATGGATTCGGTCGCACCTTCGTTGTCGCTGTCCACAAACTTTGAGAGTCGTTCCCAGAGATCACTTTTGTCTTTTTTGACTGATTGGAGCACCTCCCAATCTTCTTCTCTCTTCCTCTTTAGTTCGCTGACCTCCGCTCTGGAACCTGAAGAAGGGTAGATAGTAAATAATCCCAGAATGGTTTCTTCCTTGGGACTACTTTTAAAATGATATAATCTTCTTATTTTGATCCATATAATTTAATCTCTAAATTTTCCATATCCTTTCTGATTCTATTGTCCAATAGTTTGGCATAATGCTGTGTAGTACGAATATCAAGATGGCCGAGCATTTTTGAAACGGTTTCAATTGGTACTCCATTTGAAAGAGTAATCGTAGTTGAAAATGTATGTCTAGCAATATGAAAGGTCAGTTCTTTCGTTATTCCACAGAGATCAGCAATTTCTTTCAGATAGCTATTCATCTTTTGATTACTCAACATGGGTAACATTAGGCCAATTGATTGACAGGGCGGATAATCTCGATAGAATTCAAGGATTTCAAGAGCCTTTGGAAGAATCGGGATAGAAGAAAGTGTGTTTGTTTTTTGTCTTCTGATCTTAATCCAAAATTTATTATCAATACCAACCTCAATATTATCTCTACTCAATTTTGTAACATCAGCATAGGAAAGTCCGGTATAGCAGCAGAACACAAAAATATCCCTGACTTGATGAAGTCTTGGAATATCAAGCTTTTTATTTTCGATTCTTGTCAGTTCCGCTTTGTTTAGATAGGATTTTTCCTTAGGCTTTGCATTTGTCTTATAAAACTTGAAAGGATTGCCCGAGATCCATCCATGTGCTAGTCATAAATTAATAATTTTTCTTAAATGCTTGATGTATTTTGCTGCTGAAATATCCGAACAGGCTTTTTCCGACCGAAGATAGTATTCATAGCCTACGATAAAAGAATGGTCAATTCTGCGGAGTTCAATATCTGCAATTGTATATTCCTTTGTTATATAATTTTCTAAATGCGAATAAGTCGTCCTATAACCCTTTAGTGTGTTTTCCCGAAATCCATTGCCCAGCAATGATTCCATTTTAAGGTTATGATCTTTTAGAACCGATAATAATGTCTTTTGATTTTCTGACTTACCTATAAGTTTAGCCTTTAACAATTCAATTGTTGGGGTTTTTCCCATTTTCAGGATTTCAAGATTGATGGCTGCAACTTTCAGATTCAACATCTCTAGATAGCTGTTTAAAGTCTTGACCTCCTCGGTATTTCCTTTTGATCGATTTGCTTTGGAATGCCATCGATTGGGGTCACAGTTCTTTCCTGTGGAGATTTCACAGACCGATCCATTAATCGTAATTCTCATGTAAATGGGCTTAGCTCCACTGACATAATTCTTTGGTTTCTTCAAGTAGAAGAGCAAGGAATAATTTGTACTCATTATTTAACATTTAAAAGTGTAACAAAATTAGCCTTGAAGCGAAAACATATCAAGATGTTTATTTATAAAACATGTTGTAAATCAGTGAATTTGAATACGTTTCAGTGAGTACTTCGATCAAATTTAATGACTCACCGAATGACTCACTAAAAGTTTGCGAATTTCTGAACATTTTGATCTGCCATAAAAACAAAAAAGCTTGCAAATGTTCAATTTGCAAGCTTTTGTATGTTTTGATCTTCGATCTGGTAGCCCGTAGGGGAATCGAACCCCTGTTTCAAGAATGAAAATCTTGCGTCCTAACCCCTAGACGAACGGGCCTTTTTGCTTTGGTGATGCAAATATAGCCTCTTTATCCATACTCCCAAAATATTTTACACCTCAAAAATATAACTCACTGGCTTTTAAATCGATATTTTTAGATCAAATCGAATCCGATGTCCGTTCTGAAGTATTTTCCTTGGAAAAATATCCTTCCCGCATCCGCTGTTGCCTGTTGCAAGGCCGAGAAAAGATCATCCTCCAAAGCCGTAACCGCCAATACTCGACCACCAGCCGTCAACACATCTCCACCTTCCTGCTTGGTCCCCGCATGGAATACAATAGACTCCTTCACATTCTCCATATTCGTGATCACTTTTCCGGTTTCATAGGCTCCGGGATATCCTCCTGAAACAATCATCACCGTAGCAGCTGTCTTTGGAGTAACCGTATAATTCCGTTTATCCAGATCACCTTTTGCTACCCCTTCCAATAGATCCACCAAATCCGACTCAATACGCACCAACACCGATTCCGTTTCCGGATCGCCCATTCGCACATTGTATTCAATCACATAAGGCTCCCCATCCACATTCATCAGGCCGATAAAAATAAAACCCTTATAAGGAATGTTATCCTTCTTCAAACCTTCCACGGTAGGCTTGATGATACGCTCTTCCACCTTATCCAAAAATGCCTGATCAGCAAATGGAACCGGCGAAACTGACCCCATACCACCGGTATTCAATCCCGTATCCCCCTCACCAATACGCTTATAATCCTTAGCCGAAGGCAATACTTTATAATTTTCGCCATCAGTCAATACAAAGACCGAAAGCTCGATGCCTTTCAAAAACTCCTCAACAACCACCACACTACTCGCATCCCCAAACTTTGCATCTGCAATCATTGCCTTCAGCTCCGTTTTGGCATCCTCATACGTTTCACAGATCAATACCCCTTTACCCTGTGCAAGACCATCCGCCTTCAAGACGATCGGCAGTTTCTGTGTATCCAAATACGCTAATCCTGCCTCTAAGGAATCCTTATCAAAAGATCGGAAAGCAGCCGTTGGAACCTGATGACGGATCATAAACTCTTTGGAAAAATCCTTGGATCCTTCCAGTTGAGCACCCTCTTGTTGTGGGCCGATAACCGCAACTCCTTTCAAAGCCTCATCAGCTAGAAAATAATCATGAATACCCTTTACCAAAGGCTCTTCCGGTCCTACCACGACCATTTCAATCTGGTTAGCCAAAACAAACTCACCGATTGCTTGGAAATCGGTCACCTTTAGGGCAACATTTTGTCCATATTGTGAAGTACCCGCGTTTCCAGGAGCAATAAACAATTGATTAAGTTTTGGGCTTTTAGAGATTTTATAGGCAAAGGCAGACTCTCTACCTCCAGAACCGATGATCAGAATATTCATAGCGCAAATATATTGAAATACGTCTATTTTTTCGTAACATTATGGGAAATTAGCCAAATTGATTATGAAGAGACTATCGATCTTTCTTCTGACTTTAATTGCCTGCTGCACGACCCATTTCCTGATGGCCCAACAGGTAGAAAAAGCACAAGAAATCCTCAGCGAGTATGTTGCCAAAAGACCCCAAGAAAAATTACACCTACAGACAGACCGAAACTTCTACGGTGTCGGAGAAACCATCTGGTACAAGATCTACAGTGTCATCGGTCTGGAAAATAAACTATCCGTCCTATCCAATATCGGATATGTAGAGTTGGTAAGCCCAACAGGAAAGATCGTCAATCAAAAAATAAATGGACTATTCTCCGGCGTGGGTGTGGGAAATATAGAACTCGTAGATTCCCTGGTCGAAGGGTCCTACCGACTTCGCGCCTATACCAATTGGATGCGAAACGATGATCCCGACTATTTCTTCGAAAAGGTCATCAATATCGGAAATGTCCGCTCTGATAATGTAGAGACGAAAAGCACAGTGATCCAAGAGAATGGCGTAGATTATTACCTGGTCCAACTGAACAATATCAATGGCGCTGCCATGCCAAAGACATCCATCAATTATGAATTCATAGATGGCGAAAAAACAGTGGATAAAGGAAGGGAATCCATTGATCCCAACGGTCAACTCAAGATCAAAGTCACCGATAAAAACAGAGGGAAACTTCTCTTATTGAGTTTCCTGAACCCCGAAAAAAGAAGAGTAAAGAAAACCATCAATACCAAAGCCTATTTTTCCGAAAACAGTATTCAGGTATTTCCTGAAGGAGGTTATATCCTCGGCGATGAGCTGAACAGAATGGCTTTTAAAACCCTCAACCCGCAAGAAAAAGGCATCAAGGCAAAGATCCTTTTACTAACGGGCTCTAAAGATACCGCCGCACAGGTGGAGACCAATATATTAGGAATGGCATCCGTTCCTTGTTACATTTCGAATGCTGAGAGCTATACCGTCCATGTCAAATTCGACGATAATACCGAAAAGACCATCAACCTACCGGCAATCACCAAAAGTGGCTACTCCATTTCTGTTAATCAGAGCAGTGCCTCCAAACTTTTTGCCCAGGTCAATCTTTCGGAAGATAAAGTAAACAATGAGGAAATTTACATTGCCATACAACATCTAGGAAATGTATTCTACATCGCTAAACAAAAAGCATCCAGTAAAAACGTGCTTTTTAGCCTGACCAAAGACAGGTTGCCAACCGGAGTTTTTACCATCAGTATCCTGAACAGCAACTTTACCCCTCTGGTAGAACGAGTGGTGTTTAATTTCAACCGCAACAGCAATCTGCCGCTGAAGCTTAACCTGGATAAGGACAGCTATGGCAAACGCAGTAAGGTGACTACCCAGGTCGAGGTGGGAAATACAAATGATTCCATAAGGATCGCCAGTCTTTCGGCAGCCGTATTGAACCTGACGAAATATGGCAAGGACGCAAAGGATGAGGTGAATATCCTCAGTAGCCTATACTTAAACGGAGATCTGAAAGGATACCTCGAAAATCCAGCTTATTATTTTAACGAGGATGGCAGTATCAAAGAATTTGAACTGGACAACCTCCTATTGACCCAGGGCTGGCGGAAGATCGATTGGAAACAATTGGATTCCCTGAATAATCCGGTAAAATACGAGGCGGAAAAAGGCCTACGTATTGTTGGTCAAGCGAAAAAACTGGGCCGTAAAGCTCCAGTTCCCAATGCGCAGATGCAATTGATCTCCACCAAAAATTTTATGGATTATATCGATACCACCGCCAATGCAGAAGGAGAATTTGTGTTCGACAACCTGATTTTCCCAGATAGCGTGAAGTTTTTGGTCAGTGCCAAGGATGAAAAAGGGAAAAAGAACATCGATATTTCGGTGGAACGATTTGAAAACCCGCCGTTGAACATGGCGAAGAACGAGCCGAACATGCTCAATGATGTCAATGCTGCATTCCGCGAACAGCTTCTGGCCGGAAAATTATTCTACAGCCAATTGGAAAACCGTGGCCTGATGGATAAGGTGACGGAAATCGAGGAGATCGTGGTTCGCGCTGAAAGACCTAAGGTGCCTGAAAACTCTTCCAACCTGAACGGTCCTGGACGAGCCGATCAGATCTTGACCGCGGATGACCTTTCCACCTGTACAACCTTGGAGATGTGTTTGAACGGCAGATTACTCGGGGTAATGTTTCAGGGTGGTAAGGCCATGAACACCCGCGGAATGGTAGAAATGCAGATCGTATTGGACGGTATGTATGTGGAATCCGACATGCTTTCCACCATCAATCCCGTTGATGTAGCCAGCGTAGAGGTATTAAGAAATATTAACCATACCAGCATCTATGGATCTTATGGTGCAAACGGGTTGATCATCATCACCAGTAAAACCGGTCGTGATGCCAGCCGCAGCAATTTCCAACCTCGAGGTCTATTGGCGATCACTCCAAAAGGGATCTCCCTGATGAAAGAATACTATAAACCAGCATATGAAGTGGATTCCAAAAACCAGTTCGATCAGGATCTCCGCACGACCATACATTGGGAACCGGGAATCGTAACGAAACAGGACGGGAAAACCAGCTTTGACTTCTATACATCTGATGAAATCGGCACCTACCGCATGATCGTGGAAGGCGTGGATATCGATGGCCGATTGGTCAGGAAAGTCCTGGATTTTGAAGTAAAATAAAATTTTTATGTAAATTACCCTAAAACAACGTTTACAGTAAAAAATGGGAACATTCATAAAAACGCAAGTTACCGATCATATTTGTCATATACAGCTGGATCGTGGGAAATCCAATGCCATGCATTTGGAGATGATCGAAGAATTAACAGCTACCCTGATCGCACAAAGGGAAGATGCAGCCATAGAAGCCATCGTTCTTCAGGGCAAGGAAGCTTTCTTCACCTCCGGATTGGACCTGATCACTCTTTTTCAATACGACGAAGGACAGATGCGTACCTTTTGGGAAAAATTCATCAACCTGATCTACGAATTAGCTTCCTTTCCGAAGCCAAGCATCGCTGCAGTTACAGGGCATAGCCCAGCAGGAGGTTGTGTACTCGCCTTATGCTGCGACCATCGGATCATGGCCGAAGGTGATTACATCATCGGATTGAACGAGGTTCCTGTAGGCATCATCGTGCCGAGCAGCATCTTCGAACTATATAGCTTCTGGATAGGTTCTGCCAATGCCGCGCGCTTTTTGTTGGAAGGAAAACTATTGCCTCCTGCAGAAGCCTTGAAAGTAGGGCTTATCGATGAGGTTGTTTCCTTTGATCGGATTCAGACCGCAGCAGGCCGAAAAGCCAAGCAATATATGCAGTACGACAAGAAAGCCTGGCAGGCTTCCAAACTGAACATCCGAAAAAACCTCTTGTCCCAGGTGATGGAAACAAAAGGCGATGCCATTGAACAGGTATTGAAACAATGGTGGGCACCATCTACTCGGGCCATCCTACAGACAATCATCGATAACTTAACGAAAAAATAATATGGCAGTACAAGGAGCACTACAAAAGGATGCCCTAAAAGGGAAAACCGTCGTGGTTACGGGCGGAGGAACCGGACTTGGAAAAGCCATGTCTACCTATTTTTCTGAACTGGGCGCAAATCTGGTCATCAGTAGCCGGAAACTCGATGTCCTAGAAGCTACCGCAAGGGAGATCTCGGACAAGACCGGAAACCCCGTATTACCTGTTGCCTGCGACATCCGCGATGTGGAAGACGTGAAACAATTACGCCTTAAAGCGGAAGAAGCCTTCGGTGCAGTGGATGTATTGGTGAACAACGCCGCGGGAAACTTCATTTCCCCAACCGAGCGATTGTCGGCGAATGCTTTTTCGACCATTATTGATATCGTGCTGAAAGGTACCATCAATTGTACCCTAGAATTTGGTAAAGAATGGATTGCGAAAAAACAGGCTGCAAACGTACTGAACATAATTACGACCTATGCTTTCACAGGTTCTGGATATGTTGTACCTTCGGCCGTTTCCAAAGGTGGGGTCTTAACATTGACCCGTTCTTTGGCGGTAGAATGGGGAAAATATGGAATCCGTCACAACGCCATCGCTCCTGGACCTTTCCCTACAAAAGGGGCTTGGGATAGGCTATTACCCGGCGATCTCGCCAAGAAATTCGACTTCAAAACACGCGTACCTTTAAAACGTGTTGGTGAGCATCAGGAATTGGCGAATTTGGCTGCGTTTTTGATTTCAGATTTTGCCGGATATATCAATGGAGAGATCATCAGTATCGATGGAGGCGAATGGTTGCAAGGTGCCGGTCAGTTGAGCGGGCTGGAAGCCATCCCAAATGACATGTGGGATTCCATTGAGGAGATGATCCGTAAAAACAACAAATAACATGATCAAAAAGAATTTGTTAGGCCTACTTGGCCTACTATTATTGTTCGTTACGGGATGTAACAATTCGGGCAAAAAAGTGGAAGCCCATCAGGATAGCACACAACGTGTTGAGATGAACAATCCCGAAGAAATACAACAGATTTCCGAGGTGATTACGCGTTTCGCAAGGGCTTACCTGAGTGAGGACAATGGAAAGATCAATGCCTTGATCCATCCGGAACATGGTATTGCGATTATCCATCGGCCAGGTGCAGCAGACACCTATACCATCATCGATAGCATCGATTTTAAAAACCCGATGCCTCATTATTATGCCTATCCTGTTTTCGTCAATAACCAGGTATTGACATTCGAATCCCTTCCAAGCTATGATTGCGGAACCATGAAATGGGACAAAATCGGTTTCTTTTGCGATACAACAGCAACAACTGTAAATAGACCTTTGGAAGCCATCGCCATATTCTTGGAAGAATTCGAGGATACCAAATTTGATGCTGCGGAGAAAAAAGAAATAGCAGCCTTAGAAGATGGTGCTTATCGCGTTATTCTGGCCCAAGAAAATGACCACCTTATTTTCCATGTGAAGAAATTTGATAAGGGTTGGTATGTGACCATTTTGGATCGTGCCTATGCCGGCTGCGACGCCTAAACACAACAACTAAAAATCACCACAGGAACCACTAAACACACAAAAACTTATTAATATTGCCAAAATACGCTTTATGAGCACTTTAGATAAAGAAACACAAGACAGAATCAACCAATGGTTGAGCAGTGAGTACGATCAGGAAACCGTTTCCAAAATCCAACAATTGGTAGATCAGAATGAGGAAACCGAACTGTTGGATTCCTTCTATAAAGAATTGGAGTTCGGAACTGGAGGATTGCGGGGTATTATGGGAGTAGGATCCAATAGGATGAACAAATACACCATCGGAAAAGCAACCCAAGGCTTGGCCAACTACCTCAAAAAACAATTCCCACACCAACAGATCAGTGTAGCCGTTTCTTACGATAGCCGTAATAACTCAAAGGCCTTTGGCCATCTGGTGGCGGATGTATTCTCTGCCAATGACATCAAGGTTTACCTGTTCAAGGAATTACGTCCTACGCCGATGTTGTCCTTTGCCGTGCGCCATTTCGGATGCCAGGGTGGTGTGATGCTGACCGCATCCCACAACCCCAAAGAATACAATGGCTATAAAGCCTACTGGAATGATGGTGGCCAATTGGTGGCTCCACATGATAAGAATGTCATTACCGAGGTCAATGCGATCAAATCGGTATCAGAAATAAAATTTGAGCGTAAAGATTCCAATATCGAATTGATCGATGCGGATTTTGATCAGATCTATATCGATGCCAATCTGGCCTTGAGCATACATCCGAAAGCGGTCAAAGCCCAAAAGGATCTAAAAATTGTCTATTCTCCGATCCACGGTACAGGTATCACCATTGTTCCGAAGATGCTGAACGCTTGGGGATTTGAGCAGGTGGCTGTGGTCGATCAACAGGCGCAGCCCGATGGAAACTTCCCAACTGTGGTTTATCCAAATCCGGAAGAAGAAGAAGCCATGTCCAAAGCCATGCAGAAAGGCCAGGAACTGGATGCCGATGTGGTCATGGCCACAGACCCTGATGCTGACCGTGTCGGTGTAGCCATCAAATTGCCTTCAGGAGCATACCAATTGATCAATGGAAACCAGATCGGTTCCCTGTTGACCTATTATGTACTTTCCAGCAAAAAGGATCTGGGACAGCTAAAATCAAACGATTACATCGTCAAAACCATAGTTACATCAAACCTCTTCTCGGATATCGCCGAAAGTTTTGATGTGAAGTTTTATGAGACCCTAACCGGATTCAAGTTTATCGGGGAGGTAATGACCAAGGTACAGGGAAAGGAAAACTACCTGGTAGGAGGCGAAGAGAGCTATGGCTTTTTGGTAGGCGACCTGGTACGCGATAAAGATGCGGTAAATGCCTGTGCTTTCATCGCCGAAATGACGGCCTATTTCAAGAACCAAGGGAAATCGCTCTTTGATGTACTGATCTCCCTTTACATGAAATATGGCTACTACAAAGAGAAGTTGATCTCCTTAACGAAAAAAGGGAAAGCGGGAGCTGATGAGATCAAACAGATGATGGCCGATCTACGGGCAGATCTTCCAAAAGAACTGGGTGGAATCGACGTTTCGGAAGTGCGTGATTATGAAAAAGGCGAAGCTACAGATATGAAGACCGGGCAGAAAAGCAAGATCGATCTTCCAAAATCTGATGTGCTGCAGTTCATCACCATGGATGGGGATGTTATTTCAGCAAGACCTTCCGGCACCGAGCCTAAGATAAAATTCTATTGCTCCGTAAGAGAACCCTTGGAATTTACCGAGGATTATGGTCAGATTTCTAACCGATTAGACGATAAGGTAAGGCAGATGATGGCCGATATTGTAAAAGACTAATTGGAATAAAGGAACAAACGGAACAAGAGATTAAACCGATCAGATGGAAAAGTGGAAAGTTTTATCAAGTGACTATATCATCCAACGCCCTTGGGCCACCCTTCGCATTGATAAGCTGGAGATGCCCAATGGGAATATCAAAGAAGAATATTACGTGCTGGAATACCCTACCTGGGTAAATATGGTAGGGATTACCGAAGACCAGGAAATCCTTTTCGTGCGGCAATACCGACATGGTGCAAATGAAATCATGGTCGAATTGCCAGCTGGTGTGGTAGAGCCGGGGGAAGATCCGGAGCTCGCTGCCCGCAGGGAATTGTTGGAGGAAACCGGCTACGCTTTTGATAACATCGAATATATCTGCGAACTGTTCGCCAATCCGGCCACATCGGGCAACCTGACCTATACCTACCTACTTCAAGGGGGCAAGAAGGTTCAGGAACAGGAACTTGACGCTTCCGAGGACATCGAGGTCGTGCTGATGAGCATCAATGAAGCCAAACAATTTCTATTGGACAACAAGATTGGGCAGGCGCTACACAGCTCTGCCCTATTCTATACCTTTAACAAGTTAGGCCTGCTGTAAGCAATATTTAGCGGTATTTTGTTACCTTTGCCGTATGGCTAGAGAAATTTACGAAACCAAGCGAAAAGCGCTTAAAATCAACCTCAACGCAGATATCTACGGTACATTTGCTGAAATTGGAGCCGGACAGGAAGTAGCAAGGAACTTCTTTGAGGCCGGTGCTGCCTCAGGTACCATAGCAAAAACCATGTCGGCCTATGATATGGCTTTCTCCGACGCCATCTATGGCGTGGAAGAGTCCGGAAGATATGTGAGCCGTACCAGATTGAATAAAATGTTGACCCATGAGTTCGACCTCCTGACCGAACGTTTACAGGGTGATAAATACCAGACCAAAAAATTCTTTGCCTTTGCCGATACGGTAACCACCTTGAATTTCACGAAGACCAACGAGCCGCACGGCTGGATCGGGATCCGTTTCCAACATGAGGTAAATGGACCGACCAATGACATCGTAATGCACGTTCGTTTGTTGGATAGTGACAACAGGCTACAATCCAAAGTATTGGGTATCTTAGGGGTAAACCTGGTATTTGCGGCCTATTACTACGCAGAGAACCTGCAGACCATGATCGAATCGCTGGTAGACAACCTTTCGGTAGGTTCGGTAGAGATTGACCTGGTCAAAGTATCCGGGCCCTTGTTTGCCAATGCGAATGAGCGTCTGTTGAACCTATACCTGATCGCAAAAGGATTCGCCAAGGCAGCCATTTTCAGACCCGACGGAAAAGCCGCGCAAATCAAGGATTACCTCTACAAAAAGAACATCATTATCCTTCGTACCAAATACCGCCAAAAGTCCAATCCAAACTTTGACCTCTTCAACCTCGCGGTGGAGGAATTCCGGAAGAACACCGGCGCAGTTCCGGAAGATACCGTGGTGCTTATTGAGGTATTGATGGGGAATGTATTGGATGAGAACGCCAGCATTACCGATGAGGATCTGGTGTATTTCGCTGAACGCGCTGAATACCTATGTTCCACAGGGAACAATATCCTGGTTTCCAACTTCCGTAGGAACAATCATTTGGCAGAATTCGTACAGACCTTCAAACCGAAGAATGTAGGAATTGCGACCAACGTATCCAACCTGAAGAATATTTTCAATACCGATAATTACAACAAGGAGCAGTACACCAACGAATTGCTATCCTATATTTCCGGCATGTTCAGTAAAAACGTGAAATTATATGCTTATCCTTATTTGGACAAGAAAAACAATAAGATCGTAACGACGAAGAACGTACCGGTATCCGAGGAAGCAAAACCTTTGTTCGACTTCCTGATCAACAACAAGTACATTGTAGATATCGAGAACTTCGATGAGAAGTTCGTAAAAACAGTCTAAAGACTTTCTTCGATCTGTTTAATGAGCACATCCCGTTTCATCGGGTAACCGGCCTTGGACAGTTCATAAGAACCATCTTTTTTGATGATGATATAAGACGGGAAGCCAGAGGCTCCCGTTTTTTTTAAGATATCGTCTGTAAGAGTTCTATTAGCATTGATATGTAAGCCTTCCATGTTATAGTAGGCAATCAGTTTCTTAAGCTGCTCGTCCTTGCCTTCATCATAGTTGGCAATGTACATGAACGTGACGTCCTTGTCTGCGAAGTGTTTCTTCAATGGCCCAGCATTTTTTTGAATCTCCTGATGACATGGCCCACACCAGCTGCCCCAAAGATCGATCAATACGGTTTTCCCCTTCACTTTTTCCAATACCTGATCGAAATTGCTGAATTCGGTTCCGCCAGGGATGAAAATCATTTTATCGTTCAATTTCCTGGCTTCATTGGTCCTTACTTCCGAAATCATCAGTGCAAATACTTTCAGGTATTCGCTGTTTGGATATTTCTTTTCGAATCTGTCAATTATTGCTGCAGCATTGGTCTTCTTGTCACGCTGGATATTGTTCAACAAACTGGCATAGGCCAATTCATTCACCTTGCCCTGAAATTCCTGGTTTATCATCCGCTCTACAAATTGGTTTTCTGAATCACTGGAATGCATTTTTAAGGCCTCTTCTCGAGTCATGCCTGGATAATATTTCTGCATCACGGTAGAATCTTTCATCTGTTCCCACAGGGATTCCTTTTTCCGAAGTAGGTAATCGCTCAAGAAACTGTAAAAGACTTCCGATTTGACGGCTGTCGGATCCTGAATATCAACATCATTCAACAAACTATCCTGCTTTTTGTCCCATACCGCTTTCAGTTCCCTATAGTTCTTTTTGTTTCGATAGCTGAATTTTTGGTTGCCACTGAAACCTACAAATAGGTCGAGGGGAGTATA
The DNA here is from genome assembly GCF_004526235.1 of Sphingobacterium sp. CZ-2. Classification (GTDB taxonomy): domain Bacteria; phylum Bacteroidota; class Bacteroidia; order Sphingobacteriales; family Sphingobacteriaceae; genus Sphingobacterium; species Sphingobacterium tenebrionis. Next base: position 3,877,281 of record NZ_CP038159.1, read on the forward strand.
TTTCTGGTTAAGCGCCATCATATCTTTCCAAGCCTTTGTAGGCTTATGCTTTTTGATATAACGCTGAATAGCTACTTGGTTCTGGAGATCCATTTTTTTGATTTCGGCTAATACCCGATCCGGAAGGGTATCATTTTTAAAGGCCTCCCTATTTAGCGAAGTTGTTAATCCTAGGTATTGGTTATTGTTTGCCCCTTTACCCGTGATGGTAACACTGTCTTTGTCTCCTATTCTGGAAAATTTTACATAAAGATCATCCCCTGGCGAAACATACAGGTATCCTCTCAGCTTTCCAGCATAATAATAGATGGGGGTTAATTCCTTAACATGGATATCCTGCTTTAATATCCCATCCTTAAAAAAGTAATTTCCTTCGGCTGAATCTCCAAAAAGTTGAGAAGAGGATTTGGGAGGTCCGGGTAAATAGAAACCGACTTCCCCAGTTTTGGACAGCGTGTTTTCAAAGGTGATTTTTGCTGTTTGGGCTTGCACAAAAATGTACTGTACCAACAGCAGACAGATAATCAGGCATCTTTTCATAAAAAAAGGATCTATGGTTGCTACCTAATTTACGTATTTTCCCTTGGCTTTCCTATAAGAATTTCTTGAATATAGCGTACAGGATCTTCAGATCCTCTTCCGTTAAGGTAGCGGATGTAACATCTTTTTGAATATAATGGTATTTGAATCCCTTAATGGCTGCATCGAGATTCTTCACATCAAATCCAATAATGCGTAACGCAATTTTAGGATCAAAACCTACTGGAGGAGTTTCCAACACCCCATCGTACCAATACCCATATCCCTTATCGGCCAATGTTTTCCAAGGAAACCGGGAAGGATCGTTCTTACGGGTTGGGGCATAGTCCATATGACCAATAAAATTGGCCTGTGGGATCTTATAGCTTTCTTTAAGGTAAGCCAATAGCTGGATCAGCGCATTGATCTGTACTTCAGGCCAAGGATCTGTTGTACCGTTGTTGTCCAACTCAATCCCGATGGAAGAGGAATTCAGATCGGTATCATTTCCCCATTTCCCGGCTCCGGCATGGTGCGCCCGGTAATAATCATTCACCATCTGCACGATTTTTCCATCCCTGCCGATCACATAATGCGAACTTACCGCAGCTCGCTCGCTATGGAAGGTTCTTACCGTCTGGTCCAGGTCTTTCTGAGCTGTATGGTGGATCATGACATAATTCGGCTTTCTCATTCCGAAATTGATGGAACCGATCCATTCCTTGTTGGCTGCAGCTATTTTTGCGATCTGGCTTTCTACTGGGGCTTCTTTATAGATGGCCGCGTATTCCTTGGCCTTTTTCTTATAAACCTTTTCTGTTGCCGCATATTTACCGCCTCCACAAGAGGTTGCCAATAGGGCGATGAACAAATATGTTAGGGTATTCTTCAACATGGTCTTATTAAATAGGTAAACAAATATAAGGTTTTAGAACGCATCTACAACGAATTCAGGTCTTTCTATACCCGGTTCCAATTCGATGATCTGCAGATTGCGGAATTCCATCTTGGCTCCCTCAGCTTCCAGACAGAGGTATCCCTTCCTCTTGGATGCTAAACGGATACTATTGACAAACTTTCCGTTCACCGCGAGTTTCACTGTCCCATCAATACAGACAACCGTGTATTTATTCCACTCTCCTACACCTAAGCAACGGTTTTCCAAGGATTTACTTCTGCTCCCTCTGGGATTATCCGGGGATGCGGTCATGCCACCGGCACCGAACAGCTCGCCATGTACATAGGCGATAGGCTGTTGAACCCCATTTACCGCATTGATGTTCACCCAATCCAGCTCCAACATCTGCACTTCCATCCCCATGGGTAAGCGTGTTTTGGGATCCGCCTTGGCATCACACCATACAAAAATCCCCGAGTTGCCCCCTTTTTCCAAATGCCGCCATTCTACATGCATGATGAAGTTCTCATACATTTTCTCCGATCGAACCACTCCGATTGGGTTTCCCGAATTCTTAAGGAGATTTCCCATGGCTTTCCAGGTGGTATCGGAGGTGTTTACATCATACCAGGTAATGGCTTTCCCTTTCGACTTGGGGTTGATGATGCTTTCATCAAAGTTTTTTTCCATCCCGAACTGAAATAATTTCTTTTGGGCATGTAAGGATGGGGTAATAAGGATAAAGGTAAGAATGGATAGGATAAGGTAAGCGTATTTGTTCATGGTCAAGGGGTTGATTTGAACCTAAAATAAGAAATTAAAATAGCTCAGAAAAACAAAAGCGGCCAATGAATGCCATTGACCGCTGATTGATTATCCTTTCCAGCCATAATCAACATATTCCCAATGGAACTGATCGCCATTAAGGTTCACCTTTAAGAAACCTTCTTCTGTTCCATGGAAGGCACCTGACCACCAGTTCGCAGAAACTGCTCCCCCAGTAATATATTGCACGCCTTTTACTTTAATCTCTTCGTATAAATGTTGATGTCCTTGCAGTACCAGTTTTAGATTATGTTTATCGAACATCGCTCGTATTTCCTGTTGATTCTTAAAGGTGTCCTTATCCGTGTAATAGCCTTCTAAAACCGGATAATACAAAGATAGAAATGGTACATGCGTAGAAACAATGATCGGTTGCGAACTCGGGGTTGCAGCCAACACATCCGCTAACCATGCTTTTTGGGCATCAGAAACACAATATTTACTATCGCAGATCTCCGCACTATTCAAAATGATGAACTTCCATCCCTTATGTTCAAAGGAATAATAGGTTTTACCGAAATAATTTTGGAAAAGACCAGTACCATATTCCCCATCTGAATGCCAATAGCGGTCATGATTTCCCAGCGTAAAATACCATTTCATTCCTGATTTTTTCACCAGGTCCTGATATCGTTGATACAGGTCTTTCGCTTGGGTCAATCTATCCTCTTTCATGGCATCAACATCCACATTATCACCTCCTGTTAAAATAAAATCAACCTTTTGTTGCTTGGCAAGCAAGGCCGCCTGTTCAAGTCCTTTAAAACTATTCGCCTTAGCATTATTATTCAGATGGATATCTGTAAAGAAGGCAAAAGAAAATTTTTGTTGAGCAAATACAATTGAACTCGTAAAGATCAACGAGATGACGAATACTAATTTTTTCATATTATTTGATTTAAATTGATTTATTTCCATCCAAAAGGTTGTTCTAAAATAGGATTAAGGATCATTTGAACTTCAGGAATAGGGCGATAATAATACATTGGTTCCACAAAGGTCCTTTTTCGAACTTCCGTCACCATGGTTCCTCCTTGGGTTCCATCGCTCAAATATACTCCAGCTGGACCACCAAACCTACCAATGGTATAATATACCAATGGAACGCCCAAAGAATTTTTTTCACGATTGCTCGGAATCGTCTGCCCTTCGGGGATTAATTTGATGTCAGGAACGCCATCGCCATTCATATCATAGTTTCCAACACCCGGAAAATACATTCCCTGGGGGATGTTCTCCAAAAGCTTTCCGGCATTCCAGCGCATCAGATCATCATATCGTGTATTCTCAAATGCCAGTTCAACCCTTCTCTCCCTTCGGATTTCTAGGATTGTTCCTACATTTGATCCTTGAACCATTGGAAAATCAAGCTTTAAAGCAGGATCAGGGCTAGCATTTGCTGTAACCAATACTAAATTAGGCATCCCCACCCGTTTCCGAAGGATATTTATGGTATTGTCCAGGTCCGTTTGGGTAATAATTCCTAGTTCTGCCTTTGCCTCTGCTAGGATCAGTAGTACTTCAGCATATCGATGCACTGGAAAATCAATTCCATTCAATACATTCTGATCCACACTATTCACATAGCCCTTCCGTTGATGATATCCTGTAAAGTTTTTATTCAATCGTTGTATATAAGTTGTATTACCGGGCTGTCTTAACCAGGTTGGATAAATCAATGTCTGTGACAACCGGGGATCTCTATCCTTGAATTCCTGAACAAATCCAAATTGCTCATGCCCTGCGATAGCTGTAAATCGGCTTCCATCTTTCATCAGATAACTTTGAACCAGATCTCTAGAAGGTGATTGTTCATAATCGCCAAAAACAACGGAGTTAACATTTTGGGTCACATTCTTAGCTTGATCAAAAGCATTTACTAGAATCACTTCCTTATTGCTGGTCAAGTCCAAAGATTCAAAAAGTGTGGCATAATCCTCCTCTGGCTTGCCTGAATTATAGATGCTGAATTTTCCAGATTTTATGATTTCTTGCGCAGCGGATTCGGCAACCTTTAAAAAGACTTCTGCTGTTGATTCCAATTTCAACTCTGCATGATATTTTCTATAGGTACCTTCATGAAGGGCGATTTTAGCCTGCATCAAAGTAACGGCCCATTTACCTGGAGTTCCCGTTGGAACATTTTCCCGAACATTCTTAACAGCGAAATCAAGATCCTCTAAGATTTTTGTCATGACCTCTTCCCTACTGTTCTGTGGATTTTTTAATTCTGCATCTGAGGCATTTAATGTTTTATCATACCATGGAACATTTGAATACCGTTTGACCATATCATAGTAAAATATAGCTCTATAATATCGCGCTAGGCCTGCATAATGATTTTTTATTTCATCACTGACGCTTGCCTTGGTATAGTTTTCTAAAAAATAATTGATATTCCTCAGTCTTCCCCATGACCAGCCTCCCGTAATGGTTTGGGAAGAAGGGCTTCCGGTCATCATGTTTTTTATCTCTACCGCACCTGTGGTGGAGGCATTGTCTGTAGATTGATCATTCAAATAACTATTCCTATTGTGCAAGCTGACCATACCATTCATGTAGAGGGAAAGATCTTCCTCCGTTTTAAAGAAAACTTCTGGTGTGATCAAGGTTTGCGGAAAGCGATCTAGAAACCCCTTCTTGCAAGATATCGTGAAGCACATTAAACCTGCTATCGGTAATATATATATGTTTTTAAATTTTTTCATGATATTAAATCGTTTTGAGTTAGAAATCTAGGTTCAAACCGGCTGCAACTTTTCGCTGAAATGGATAAGCCCAAGCGCTATTGTCTGTTCCATTATTTATCGCTTCTGGATCGACAAATTTCTTCACTTCGGAGAATTCGAAGATATTCTCGCCGGTTACAAAAAATCGTAATCGACCTAAATTCCAGCGATCTGTAAGGCCTTTTGGAAGGGAATAACCCAATGTTACGTTCTTTATGCGAAGATATGCTCCATTCAATAGGTATTGGGTATTTGGAATGGCAAGACCTTTTCCATCATTTGCATCAGCTAACCAAGATTGCAATACAGGGTAGGTAGCATCATGGTTGGCATCAGCCAAACCGGCATCCAAATAAGCTTTTGAATGTTTTGCGCGCTGCTCTTCGGAATCCGAACTTTCTCTGTAATGGTCCAAATGCCAAGGATAGACATTGGCATAAGGCTGCTGATACGGCCCCCAGAACAAATAGTGTTTTGGATAAAAGTCGCGTTTCAATACCCCTTGAAGGAATACAGAAGCATCGAATCCATTCCAATCCATGTTGAGGTTAAAGCCTATCCGGTATCTATCCGCCGAATTACCGATGATCTTCCGATCTTTCATATCATTCTCCGTCAGTCCTAGTTCAATTTTATTGTTGCCATCCAAGTCTTTAAATTTTGGCCAACCATTAACGATCGTCAATGCTCCCCAAGGAATAATAGCTTTTTGGTCAAGCGCATCAATCTCTGCCTGATTCTTGAAAAATCCGTCGCTCTCTAAGCCGTAAATGGTTCCAAATTCATAGCCTTCAAAATAGTTGGATAGCAAGCGTTGGTCATTCTTGAATTTTGTGATCTTCGCTTTAGAATCAGAAAGAATAACTTTCGCATCGAATCGGAACGGCCTATCGTCAAGTTCAAACTGATCTTTATAACTTACCGAAACCTCCCAACCCTTAGTTCTTAGATCGGCTACATTCTGTCTGGGAACTGATGCTCCCAATACGCCTGGAAGTTCCTGTCCAGCGGTTAACATACCTGTGGTTTCGCGGGTATAAATGTCAAAGCCGGCAAAAAATCTATCGTTCAAAAATCCAATATCAGTACCGAAATTCAACGTCGCCACATTTTCCCAAGTATAGGTGGTTGGGTCGATGGTCAACGGTGGAGCTCCCCAGACCACCTGCTGCTGAGAACCATTGATTAAATAATTCGAAAGGCCCGTCGACATAGTTTGTATGTAAGAAAAATCACCCACATTCTGGTTTCCTAAACTTCCATAAGAAACCCTAAACTTCAGGTTTGAAAATGTAGGTTTCAAGTTTTGGAAGAATTCTTCATTACTCGCAATCCAAGCTGCTGATGCAGATGGGAAGAACCCCCAACGACTTCCTTTTGGAAATCTTGAAGATCCATCATAACGACCCGTTGCTTCGAAGATGTATTTATCACCAAATGTATAATTGATCCTTCCGAAGGCACTTTGGGTAGCATAGGTACTGTGTGCAGCGGTTATTCTTGGATCTCCATAGGTCAATGCTAAGTAAGGTAAAGTGGAGGAGATCAATTTATCACGATAAGCTTGGGTAGTATTCCAGATGTATTCTTCTTGGTTCACCCCTAAAGTTAATCCTATCGCATGCCTTTCTATTTTCTTGTTATAGTTAGCATATAAATTGAACACATCGTTGAATATTTCTCCCCTTCTATCCTGTACATAGCCATTGCCACCTTCTTCTCGTACATCATTTGGGCCAAATCCAATTTTATATTTTTTGGAGTGTTCGGGATACCGCCAATATTCACGCTTAAAACTAGCATCTGCCGTTACGGTCAGATCTCCATTTAAAAAGGTTCCAACAGCATTAAAAATATTATGGAAACCAAACATATTCTCATTCAATTTACCACCATCCACTAATTTCGCGGCTAACCGGCCGGCAGGGTTATTCCCCCAGGTACCATCGGGATTCACTGCCACATCGGTAGGTTTTAAATAATAGATATCTGTCAGGCTTGCATTTGGTCGGTCTCTATTGGTTTGATAAATATTCATGTTATTATCCACTTTCAACCAAGCCACTGGGGAAAATGAAAACCGCCCTCTGATACCTCTTCGTTGCCAGTTATCTGCAGCCAATCTGTTCAATCCATTCTCTTTGGTGAAGTCTGCGGATAGGTAATAGTTTACTGGCCTGTTATTAACCTGGGCACCCCCAGAAAATGTTAAGGAATGGACGTGTGAAAAGGAGGCGTTATGCAAGAAATAATCATTCCAGTTATTTCCTCCCATATAGGCCCATTGGGTCTGATCATCGGGATTGATCCGTACATCCGGTATACTTGGATCATCCGATCGTTCTTTTGCCCATTTATAATGTGCCTCACTGTAGTTGACATAATCCCATGGGGTGTTATCGGTGGAGGTCTCTAAAACGCGTGAAAAGATGTATGGGTCTGTAACTGGATCTGGCATTTCGGTCGGTTTACCCCATGCGGTGGTCACATTGTATCCAATGGACTGTTTCCCTTGACGACCAGATTTGGTGGTAATAAGAATAACGCCATAGGTTGCTCTGGCACCATAGATCGCCGCAGATGCCGCATCCCGTAAAACGGTGTAGGTCGCAATATCATTAGGGCTCAAACGGATCAGATCCCAACTATCAGACACTGGGATCCCATCGATCACGATGAGTGGCGAGCCACCATTGATAGATGTTGTTCCCCGGATATTGATGTTCGGGATTCCACCTGGGCTCCCATTACCATAGGTGATGTTTAATCCAGGACTGGCGCCCTGTAAGCCTTGCATCACATTGGTAACGGGTCGTGACTCCAATTGCTTACCTGATATCTGATCTACCGCTCCTGTAAGATTAATTTTCTTTTGGGTACCAAAACCAACGATCACCACTTCATCCAAATTGCTGGCATCCACCTCGAGCTTGACCTCAAGCACTTCATTTGCCTGAACAATAACCTCTTGGGTTTTAAACCCTAAATATCGAAAAATCAAGGTGGAATTATTCGGCAGTCCTTCCATCCTAAAATTTCCTGCATCGTCGCTAGAGGTCGCTCTATTGCTTCCCTTAACTAAAACACTTACTCCTGAAATTGCCTTTCCCTGCATATCGGTCACTCTTCCGGTTACTGCATCTGTCTGCGCATGAAGAGATTTAGGAATTATCCAGACAAGTAACAAGAGGAAGGAAATAGTCAGCATGCTACACGCTGAAATCTTTTTATTTTGGTTAGTCTTCATCATAATAAATTAATTGAACATTCATTCAACAATCAAACCTAAAACAATTGTATTAATTCAATATTATTTGAAAATGAAGATTATGTGATTTGGGAATTTCAGTGGGTTAAAAAAATGATTAAGCAGCTAATAAAACAAATATATACTACTGTAAACCATTGTTTTGTGAAAATCAATACAGAATTAGTATACGAAATATCAAATATTGTATTGATATTTATTGCGACATTTATTAACTGAACAGTCATTCAAAAAATCTATTTTTAATGGGAAGGAATAGCTTAAAAGACGAGCGTCAAAAAGAGATTATAAAAAAATATTATGCCGTAGCAAAAAAGGAAGGCCTAGAAAATACGTCTATTGCTAAGATCGCTTCCGAAATGAATGTAAACCCAAGTTTGATCATACACTATTTCAAAAATAAAGAGGAATTAACTTATTCCTTGATCGATTATATTTTAGAGAAATACTTGGTTATTTATAATCGAAAAAAAATAGAAGATCATGATTTGGGATCATTTTTAATAGAACTTATCCATAAACTATTCAAATCTTGGAATTCTTTATTCAATGAGAGCGTATTTTACAGTTGTTATGCCTTGGGGTTCCGGGATAAGCTTATAAAAATGAAATTCAAAAACCTCCAGGACTCCCTGAGAAGCCATTTAAAAGAGGTGCTGGATAAATGTAATGAGGCGGGGATAGTCAACCTACCATCGACAGAGAAAACTGCAGATTTAATTTACATCATGGTAGATGGTGCCTACTATTACCTAAGCCTTATTTCTGAAAAGGAGGAATACGAAAAGAAACTATTGGAATATAAAAACTATGCCTATCAAACACTTGGTCTGTCTATTGACTAATTCACCTGTAAAGTCTTTTTCCGTTTAGCCAGTTTACGAGCATTAAAGCTTTTATAAAGCCCAAACCCAGCAATAATTACCCACATGGAATTGGAAGTGATATTTGGCAGATCCCTAAAATATAATGCACTTGTCACTAATCCCAATCCACCAACAATGTTGATCATTTGATATTTCCAGGAATCGAATGAAATCAATTTAAGGTTTAACAACAAAAAGCCTATTGTACAGCAGGAAACCCCAATCCAGCCAATTAATGCTACAAAATTCACCATGTTCATCATCTCTCCAGTTTTAAATAAACCAAAATAACCTTTAACCTTTTCGTTGGAGTGAAGGTTATATTAAGTTTACTTAAACTAAACTGAAATTTCAGGGTGTCAAATCAAATTTGCTTCGCTCCGAAACCATAGTGAAAGCATGGTGAAAGTATGTAAATCCTATGTTGTGCATATTAAAACATGCTTTAAGCATATTATAACCGTGATTTTACAGCGAAATCATGGTTTTACCATAGGAAAACATATGATTTTTGGGTTAGCAACCCAAGAATTACAAACAATACATTTTCAAATTACCAATTGATTATTAGGATTAGAAGAATGCCAAGATTATTGACTAAGATTTAATATAAGATTACCTAGAAACGAAAAAAGGTGCCTATAAAAGACACCTTTTCTAATAAAATTTTATTTTACCTAAGCTTATGCTTCCGCGTAAGCTTCGATTGGAGGACAAGAACAGATCAAGGTTCTGTCTCCTTGAGAATCATTCACCCTACCTACAGAAGGCCAGAATTTATTCACTCTCAAATATTCGATTGGATAAGCTGCAGTCTGACGGGAATAAGGTCTATCCCACTCATCACCAGTTACTACGCGCGCTGTATGTGGCGCATGCTTAAGTACGTTGTCTTTTTGATCCGCATCGCCATTTTCAACCGCAGCAATTTCTTTACGGATAGCGATCAAGGCATCACAGAAACGATCTAATTCTGGTTTAGATTCCGACTCGGTTGGTTCAACCATTAAGGTACCTGCCACAGGGAAAGAAACCGTTGGGGCATGGAATCCATAGTCCATTAAACGTTTCGCGATATCCGCTACTTCAATACCTACGTTTTTGAAAGAACGACAATCCAAGATCATCTCGTGCGCACAACGACCGTTGGCACCCGCATACAATACCGGATAATGTTGTTCTAAACGAGCTTTGATATAGTTGGCATTTAAGATCGCTGTTTTGGTAGCTTCTGTCAGGCCTTCTCCGCCCATCATAGCGATGTAAGCATGAGAGATAACCAAGATGGAAGCCGAACCGAATGGAGCCGCAGAAACTGCGGAAATACCTTCCTCGCCAGAGATCTCAATAACCTCATGGTTAGGTAAGAATGGTACCAAGTGTGCTGCCACACCGATAGGACCCATACCAGGACCACCACCACCATGTGGAATACAGAAGGTTTTGTGTAAGTTCAAGTGACAAACGTCTGCGCCAATATAACCTGGGCTGGTCAATCCAACCTGCGCATTCATGTTCGCACCATCCATATACACCTGACCACCATTTTCATGGATGATATTACAGATCTCTACAATCGGCTCTTCAAATACACCGTGGGTAGATGGATAAGTCACCATTAACGAGTTCAACTTAGCAGCATGCTCTGTTGCTTTTGCCTTAAGGTCTTCCACATCAATGTTTCCACGTTCATCACATTTTACCACAACCACTTTCAATCCGGCCATAGAAGCAGATGCAGGGTTGGTACCGTGTGCCGAAGCAGGGATCAAACAGATATCTCTATCAAAATCTCCACGGCTATGGTGGTAAGCACGGATTACCATTAATCCAGCATATTCACCTTGTGCACCAGAGTTTGGTTGGAAGGACATTTTTGCAAATCCGGTGATCTCACATAACCAATCGTTCAATTCGTTGATCAATTGCATGTAACCACTTGTTTGGTCAACCGGAGCAAATGGATGCAGACCACCAAAACGGGCCCATGTTACAGGAACCATTTCCGTAGTTGCATTCAATTTCATCGTACAAGATCCCAAAGGAATCATCGAATGGCATAAAGAAAGATCCTTAGCTTCCAATGATTTGATGTAACGAAGCATCTCACTTTCAGAGTGGTAGCTGTTGAAAACAGGGTGGGTAAGGTATTCTGAAGCGCGCTCTAGGCTCTCCGGAATAACCACCTCTAATTCGTCTACAAAGCTCTGTACATCCACTTCGTTCAAGGACTTGCCAATTACCTTAGCAAATACTTTTACGATGGTTTCCACATCTTGGAAAGTCGTTGTTTCGTCGATGGAGATCCCTACGGTACCTTCGCCATAGAAGAAGTTCAATTCGTTGTTCAACGCTTCAGACTTCAACGCCACAAACTGATCCGCTACATCGAAACGTAAGGTATCGAAATAAGCTTCGTTGGTTTGTTTATAGCCCAATGCTTGGATGGCTTTAGAAGTCAAACGAGCAAGGTCATGGATTCTTGATGCAATGTTCTTAATGCCTTTTGGACCGTGGTAAACCGCGTAGAAAGAGGCCATAATTGCCAATAATGCCTGTGCTGTACAGATATTGGAAGATGCCTTATCTCTACGGATATGTTGCTCACGGGTCTGTAAAGCCATACGCAACGCGTATTCCCCATTCGAATCCGAGGTTACCCCGATGATACGTCCAGGAATGTTACGTTTGAAGCTATCTTTTGTAGCAAAGAATGCCGCATGAGGACCACCAAAACCCATTGATACACCAAAGCGTTGGGAGTTTCCTACCACCACATCTGCTCCCCATTCTCCTGGAGGCGTCAATAGCGCTAATGACATCAAATCGGTAGCAACACAGATCGTGATGTTTTTATCATGGGCAAATGCTGTGAATTCTTTATAATCAGCGATGGAACCATCAGCTGCTGGATATTGGATGAAGGCAGCAAAGACCTCATCGGTAAGATTTTCTACCGTAAGGTCTGCAACACGGATTTCCACACCAAATGGAACCGCTCTTGTTTGCAATACATCCAATGTTTGTGGATAGATGTTTGGAGTAACCAAAAATACATTGGCATCCTTGTTCTTACGTGCGCTGTACAACATGAACATCCCTTCGGCTGCTGCTGTAGCCTCGTCCAATAAGGAAGCGTTAGCAATTTCCAATCCGGTCAGATCAGACACCATCGTTTGGAAGTTCAACAAAGCCTGTAAACGGCCCTGTGCGATCTCCGCTTGGTAGGGCGTATATTGCGTATACCATCCTGGATTTTCAAACACGTTACGCTGAATAACCCCAGGAAGGATCACATCATTATACCCTTGACCGATATAAGACTTGAAAACCTTGTTCTTCTCTGCGATTTGAGCAATCTTTTCCAGGTAAGCCACTTCGCTAAGTGCTTTTGGAAGCTTTAATGCCTCTTTCTTACGAATTTGCGCTGGAACTGTCTGCTCGATCAACTCGTCCAAGGAACTCACGCCTAAAACGGTTAACATCTCTTCTACTTGCGTAGAGCTTGGACCGTTGTGGCGATCCTCAAATTTCTCTTGGTAAAATACGTTACTCATTGTTGTATTTATTGTAACTTTTTGGAACTGATGTGCAAAGATACGCTTTTTCACGCGAATTTCTTAACCCACAATAGGGTGCAAAACTTTTATAATTATATCAAACGATTGCGTATAATATTATGCGCAAAACAATTTCAAACCCAATACGATACAAGAATTTTAAAAAGGCGGTTAATTCCTTGTTTTTACAGCAATACGCTTCCTGAATTATCGTAAATCAATGTATACCTATACTTTAAAAAAAAGACAATCAATAAACAATTTCCTTTCATTTTCGCTATTGAGGACCGCCCATTCTATAAAGAAATAACAGCATTAACGCCTTAAAAATTAAGAATTTATAATAATATCGCCGTTTTTAATAATGATAGGAATCTTTGTTAATTTAGGCGCAAGCCAATTAAAAATTTTATGCTGAAACTACAAGTTAACAATGAAACAAACCGATTAAAAGCTGTTATCCTGGGTATTGCCCATCAAAATGGTCCTACCCCCAAGGCCGAAGAGGCTTACGACCCCAAATCTTTGGAACATATCTTGGCTGGAACATACCCCACCGAACGCGATATGGTAGCAGAAATGGATGCCTTTAAAACGGTTCTTGAAAGTTATGAGGTCAAGGTATACCGTCCTGAGCTTATCCCCAACCTGAACCAGATTTTTACCCGCGATATCGGTTTCGTGATCGACGATTATTTTATAAAATCCAATATCCTGCCCGATCGGGCTCAAGAGTGGGAAGCTATCCAATACCTCATCAAAGAAATCCCCTCGGAAAAGCTCATTACCGCACCTGAGGATATCCATATGGAAGGTGGAGATGTTATCCTCTGGAACGATCATATCTTTATCGGCACCTATAAAGGAGCGGACTACGCGGATTACAATACGGCCAGGACCAACATGAAGGGTGTTGAGTTTATCCGGGATCTTTTTCCGGGCAAAAAGGTAAAGGAATTCAATTTGGTCAAGTCTATGAGCAATGCCCGGGAGAATGCCCTTCATCTGGATTGCTGTTTCCAACCCGTTGGCAAGGATAAAGGAATCATCTATCCTGGAGGGTTTTTGGATCAGGAGGATTATACCTACCTCGTTGAGCTATTTGGCAAGGAAAACCTGTTCCATATTACAGCGGATGAGATGTACCAGATGTTCTCCAATGTGTTCTCTATCGATGAAAAGGTAGTAGTATCCGAGCAGCGGTTCACCCGTTTGAACAACTGGCTAACGGAACAGGGCATTGTGGTGGAACCCATTCCCTACCATGAAATCGGTAAACAAGAGGGACTTTTGCGCTGTTCAACCCTTCCTTTATACAGAGGATAATTATTTTAGATATCATATATGCAAACAACGGATAGCATCTTGATGGTCAGGCCATCCAGCTTTCGAAAAAATGAAGAGACTGCGGTAAACAACTATTTCCAATCAGATGATAGCGAATCGAAACGATTGGCCGAACTGGCCTTAGCTGAGTTTGATAATTTTGTGAGCACGCTAAAAAGCGCAGGTATAAAGGTTGTTGTTATTCAAGATGACGGCAGTAAGGATACGCCCGATAGTCTTTTCCCGAACAACGTGATCTCCTTCCATCAGAACCAAGCCATAATCTATCCGATGTTTGCCGAAAACAGACGCCGTGAAAGGACATTGAACTACTTGGGAAAATTGGACAAATTGGGCTATCACTTTGACAAACTAACGGATTACACCCATTTTGAAGATCAGAACAAATTTCTGGAAGGAACGGGTGTCCTGATCTTGGATCGCGTGAACAAGGTTGCCTACTGCTCTATTTCCGACCGTGCGGATGAACAGGTGCTCCAACAGTACGGCGAAGATCAGGGGTATCAAACCATCGCTTTCCATGCCGTTCAGTTGGTCGATGGCCAATACCTTCCGATCTACCATACCAACGTGATGATGTCCGTAGGGACAGCTTTCTGTTTGATCTGCCTGGATAGCATCAAGGAAGAAAAGGAAAGGATGTTGGTTGTTGATAAGCTTAAGGAAACGGGAAAAGAGATCATCCGCATTAGCGAAAAGCAGATGCATCAATTTGCCGGCAATATCCTTGAAGTAAAAAACACGGATGGGGAGCCCTATATCTGTATGAGTAGTCAGGCATTTGAAGCGTTGGATGAGGAGCAGATCAAGCATTTGGAGAAGCATGGGAAAATACTGCATGCCCCGCTATATAGTATTGAGAAATATGGTGGCGGAAGTGCGAGATGCATGATGGCAGAGTTGTTCTATGAATAGAATGGCGCTGCCTTCTTTATTTTGCTACTTAAAAACTGTCTTTAGCGATCTCTCTTCTTACACGGCTTAAGCTTTCGGGGGTAATGCCTAGATAAGAAGCGATCATCCATTGTGGAACCCGTAACAAAAGGCTTGGATAAAGCTCCATGAACTCCAGATAGCGCTCTTTAGCGGTCATCGCCAGCAAGGAGTTGATCCTTTTCTGCAGGTAATAGATACTCCGTTGCAATGACCTTTCGGTGAACATGCTGAAATCAAAATTCAGTTTACCGGCTTCTGTAAAGAAATTCGGATGAATGAACACCACTTTGCTGGGTTCAATGGCCTTTATGAAATACAAGGAAGGTTCATCAAAGTACATGCTGGAACGATCGGAGATCAACCAGTTTTCCGGGGCGAACTGAAGGATATGCTCCCCTCCTTTTTCATCCAGGGATAAAAACTGCAGGAGACCTTCTTCCACGAACAGCACGGAACGGCATACTTCACCAGACCGCATCACATACTGATTGTGCGAAAGCTCCTTCAGTTCATAATACGGCTGAAGGGCCTGGAAATCAGCATCTGTTAAGCCAGCCTTTTCACTATAGTATCTATAAAAATTACTGCCTTTTAACTGTTCTTCCGTCATGATAAAAAACTAATAAAGGATGGTGAATTTAAAATCCAACGGATGGAATGCCTTGACCAATTCCTTGACCAAATCTTCCTCGTATTTTAGGTATAGTACGGCAAAATTATCGGTACGTTCCTGTAATCCTCCCCCTGGGAACAACCTATCCTTGATGCGCTCGATCTGGATCAAGGCATCTTCGTGGTTTCTCTTTTCCGCTTTCAGGAATTTCTTCTCCAGGTTGTTCATGGCCTTCTTTAGCCTTGCCTTTACCGCATCGGTACTTGCCGCCAAAGTGGGGTCTATCTTATGGGCCCTTAACTTGATGCGTCCAAAAATGGCATTCATTTCCATCCATTCATCCTGAAGCTGCAAGCGCTGTTTGGTCTTCCGCTTCACATATTCATTCTTCAGGGAATTCAAGGGCTTGAATATACTTTTAAAGGTAAGATCCAACCGGAAGATCTTACTTGCCAAACCATCGTCGCTGATCATGGCCGAGTTCCTCGGGATCAGGATCGGGAAAGGTACGCTATATTGATCAAAATTTGCTTTCAGCTGCAACCAATAGACAATCTCCGCTCCCCCTCCTATATAGGCCAGGTTTGGAAGAATGATCTCTTGGTACATCGGCCGCATGACCACGTTCGGGCTGAACCTTTCTGGGAAATTCTTGATCTCTTCCAAGAGTTCTGCTTCGGTAAAAAAGAGGTTCTGATGCAGTACTTCAAAGCGTCCGTCTTCAGTTCTTATCAAACGCTCCCTGAATTCATCCGTTAAGTAAAAGAAATTGATTTCCCGCGCATGAACCTGGGTATCAAAACCCTCCTCCTCCAATTGTTCAGACGTCTTGTTGATCGCTTTAAAACTTTTTTCCTGTAGGACATCTTCGGTCATGATGGGCGCAAAAAGCTCCTTGAATGCCTTTCTATCAGCATCGATAATAATTAGACCGTAATCTTTGAAGATTTCATTGACAAAGACTCGGGTGGCATCCGCTAAGGACCTTCCTTTTAGATAGGCTTCCTGAACCATCTCGGTAAGCTTGGTTGCCGTATCGGATAATCCAAACGTATTGGTGTATTGCTTCACGACCTCTGCCATGGTATCTGTGCTCATCCGGCCGGTAGCAGAAACTCCATCTTCGTTCCATTCGATCTTTTTGCCATACACCCGCGTATGGTTGATCTCTGCAAAATCGTGGTCTTCAGTAGCCATCCAATAAACAGGAACAAACTCTTTGTGGGGGTATGCTTTCTTCAGATCCTCTGCTAAACGGATAGCCGTTACGATCTTGAAGATGAAATAAAGGGGCCCTGTAAAGATGTTCAATTGATGGCCCGTGGTTACCGTAAAGGTGTTTTCATCGGACAATAA
The DNA here is from genome assembly GCF_004526235.1 of Sphingobacterium sp. CZ-2. Taxonomy (GTDB): domain Bacteria; phylum Bacteroidota; class Bacteroidia; order Sphingobacteriales; family Sphingobacteriaceae; genus Sphingobacterium; species Sphingobacterium tenebrionis. The sequence goes on from NZ_CP038159.1 coordinate 3,894,198, forward strand.
TTGAATATGTTGGGCCACCTGTGGAGAAGATTCCAACAGGTCCTTATACTGTTCTTTCAGTTCCTTGGCCAATAATTCTCGGTGAGCAAATCCCTTTTTCAGTTTGATCTGCTCCCCAAATCCGGCTATATCAGGCTTATTGCCATAAAAGGGCGCCAATTTTTCATTGTTCCCTAAATAGGCCAATAGGGTTTTTGAAAAACTATTGGTGTCACTGTAGTCTATATAAGTGGCCTTCATCTAATCCTGGTCTTATTTAAATTGAAGAGGGAGTAAGTTATCTGACAATAGATCCGTAGAGGTCGAAGTCCTCAGCCCGATCCACCTTCACTTGCACAAAATCTCCTATTCGAGCATAATTTGTTTTTGCATCCAATACCACTTCGTTGTCCACTTCCGGAGAATCGTACTCGGTACGGCCGATAAAGAAATCACCATCCACACGGTCCACCAGGACCTTAAATTCCTTGCCGACTTTCGTCTGGTTGATGTCGTAGGAAATTTCCTGCTGCACCTCCATGATCTGGTCTACACGCTCTTGTTTTACCTCCTCAGGAACATCGTCCTCCAAGGAATAAGCATGGGTTTTTTCTTCGTGGGAATAGGTAAAACATCCTAAACGATCGAAACGGGTATCTTCTACCCATTCCAACATCTCTTGAAAATCATCTTCTGTTTCGCCTGGATAACCACAGATCAAGGTTGTTCTCAACGCAATATCAGGCACCTTATCCCTGATTTTGTTCACCAGGTCGATCTGTTTTTGCTTATTGGTACCGCGGCGCATGGAGGTCAACATATGATCGGAGATATGCTGTAAAGGCATATCCAGGTAGTTACAGATGTTGGAACGCTCGTTCATTGCATCCAGGATATCCATGGGGAATCCAGAAGGATAAGCATATTGTAAGCGGATCCATTCGATTCCATCCACATCCGATAAATGACGCATCAGGTCCGAAAGATTACGCTTACCATAAATATCCAACCCATAATAGGTAAGATCCTGAGCAATCAGGATCAATTCTTTGGTACCATTGGAGGCTAAAAATTTAGCTTCCTTTACCAGGTCGTCGATGGATTTGGACACATGCTTTCCGCGCATTAAAGGAATGGCACAGAAAGAACAAGGCCTGTTACACCCTTCTGCGATCTTGAAATAAGAATAGTGGGAAGGCGTGGTCAATAATCTTTCTCCCAATAATTCGTGGCGGTAATCCGCTCCGATACTGGACAATAATTCCGGAAGATCATTGGTCCCGAAAAAGGCATCCACGTTTGGAATCTCCGATTGCAGCTCTGGCTTATAGCGTTCGGATAAACAGCCTGTTACAATCACCTTGTTCACTTTCCCCTGATCTTTCAATTCGGAGAATTGTAGAATCGTATCGATGGATTCCTGTTTGGCGTTATCGATAAATCCACAGGTATTGATGACCACGATATCCGAAGATTGGATGTTGCTGGCCTCGTGAACAACCTCTAATTGGTTGCCCTTCAATTGACCCATCAATACTTCACTATCGTGTATATTCTTGGAACAGCCCAAAGTAACCACATTGACGCGTGGTTTTTGGATCGCTGAACTGATTTGTGCTTTCTTTGTTTTCATATGAATGTTGTAGCCTATATGAATAGAGAATCTACCCCTATTTGAATAGAGAATCTACAAAGTCTTTTTTGTTAAATAACTGTAAATCACCGATCTTCTCCCCTACTCCAATATATTTTACAGGTATTTTGAATTGGTCTGAAATCCCGATGACCACCCCACCTTTTGCTGTTCCATCTAATTTGGTCAATGCCAGGGCATTTACATCGGTAGCTTGGGTAAACTGGGTTGCCTGTTCGATCGCGTTTTGGCCCGTCGATGCATCCAATACCAACAAGATCTCATGCGGAGCATCCGGAATGACCTTCTGCATCACATTCTTGATCTTTGTCAGCTCGTTCATCAAGCCTACTTTATTGTGCAAACGTCCTGCAGTATCGATAATCGCTACATCATCGCCATTACTTACCGCCGATTTAACGGTATCATAGGCAACGGATGCCGGATCGGACCCCATCGGTTGAGCAACAACACGAACACCCACACGTTCTCCCCAAAGCTGGATCTGATCGACTGCCGCCGCTCTAAAGGTATCGGCAGCACCGAGTACCACTTTGTTTCCTGCTTCTTTCAGTTGGTGGGCCAACTTACCAATGGTCGTTGTTTTGCCAACGCCATTCACACCCACCACCATGATCACATAGGGTTTCTGATTTCCATACTCAAAGGTTTCGAAATCATTGCTGTTGTTCTCGGCCAATAATCCTTGGATCTCATCCTTCAATAAACGGTTAAGATCATCCGTAGATACATATTTATCTTCCGCTACCCGTTTTTGGATACGGTCTACGATTTTCAATGTGGTGGTAACACCGACATCAGAAGTCACCAATACTTCCTCCAGGTTATCCAACACATCATCATCAATGGTCGACTTCCCTACTACGGCTCTTGTGATCTTGGAAAAGAACCCCTCTTTGGTTTTCTCCAAGCCTTTATCCAAAGCCTCTTGTGCCTCTACGGTCTCCTGTTTCTTCTTGAAAAAATCAAATAATCCCATGATGTTAATGTGTTATAATACCGGATGATGTTGAACCAAATATACTGAAATACGAGATACTAAAAAAGCCCTTTTGGATATACCAAAACGGCTATGAATAAGATTTTTAAAGAAAAACTTTAAAAAAAGGAATATCGATCTGCTTATTTTGTAGCTGCAGCAACAACCTCTTTTACTTTGTCGTTGTGTACCATACTTTCTTTGAAAGTATAAGCGCCAGTTTTTGCAGATTTAGTAGTGATAACTACTTTAGTGTATTCCTTACCACCACCTTTTTGTAATGATGCAACCGCTTTCTTTGCCATGGTATTATATTTTTATCAGGATAGCGCGCTATCCAAAGTTAATTACTTAATTTCTTTATGAACAGTTACTTTTCTCAATACTGGGTTGAATTTTTTCAATTCCAAACGCTCAGTTGTGTTCTTTTTGTTCTTCGTGGTAATATAACGAGACATTCCCGGAAGACCACTTTCTTTGTGTTCAGTACACTCAAGGATAACTTGTACTCTATTTCCTTTTTTTGCCATTGTCTTACTTATTTATACCCTCACGGGTGAATTTCATGATTCTTATTATTGTTGATACAACAGGCGTCTATCTATTAAATATGACCTTTTTTGATGAATTTATCGATCGCTGCTGTAATACCGTTCTTATTGATAGTTTTGATTGCTGATGTAGACACCTTCAATGTAATCCAACGGTCTTCTTCAGGAATGTAAAAACGTTTAGTCTGTAAATTAGGATAGAATTTACGTTTAGTTTTAACGTTCGAGTGAGATACGTTATTTCCTTTTAATGCCGTCTTGCCTGTTAAATCACAAATTCTTGACATGATATTCGATTTTTTATTGTTGTTCTTATTTGTAAACGTCTCTTAGAAACGAGTGTGCAAATATCTATATTTCTTTTGGGAAATACAATAGAAATTTAGGAAATATTTTAAAAATATCTGTGGAGTCTGTAGAAGTCAACAAAAATACTGTATTTTGCATAAGCATTAATAGCTATTGCCAACAATAGTTTTCAACAATTCACAATGAATAAATATCTAGTTAAAGGATTATCACTCGCAATTACCGGGATAATCGCCGTTTACATCAGTTACGACCTGATGGAAGCCGAAAATCATTGGTATAAGATACTCATGACCGTAGGAGTGATCTTGTTTGGATATGGATTTGTTCTTTTGGTGTATCGCATATTTCGTAAGATCGACCGGAAAACCCTGATCGATAATCGGAATAAAAAACAGGAAGAACAGAATCAGGAAAAAGAATAGGGGATATGCTGATCCAAACCAAGGGTATTCCATTAAAGATCACCAATTATTCGGAGAGCTCTGTCGTTGCACAGATTTATACAGAAGCACTCGGGCTTCAATCGTATTTAATAAATGGCGCTCGGAAGCCTAAGGCCAAGATTCCAACGAATATGCTGCAACCCTTGCATTTATTGGAATTGGTGGTCTATAATAAAGAGGGTGGCAGCCTGCAACGGATAAAAGAGGCGCATCAGGTGCCTACCTTACGATCCATTCCTTTGGATATCGTAAAAAGTTCCCTGGCCATGTTCCTCAATGAGGTTTTATATAAGGTGCTGCGTCATCAGCATTCCGATCCACAATTATTTCATTTTCTGGAAAACGCCATCATCTGGTTGGATGAAAGTTCTGAAGGACTTGCCAACTTCCATCTGGTATTCCTCCTGAAATTGAGCCATTACCTCGGCTTTAGACCGGCCATCAGCAATAAACCTTATTTTGATCTTCGAGAGGGGGTATTTAGGTCGGTTTTGCCTGGGCATGTACAGGTCATTCAGGAACCTTACAGCCAGATTCTAAGGGATATACTGCAAACAAATTTTAACGATTGTAACAAAATAAAACTAAATAAAGAGGATCGATCGTATTTATTACAGAAAATAATCGATTATTATCGTTTGCATACGGAGAATTTTGGAGAATTGAATGCTTTGTACATCTTGGAGGAAATCTTTAGTTAAGTTTTCCATTCCCTACAAATGAAAAAGCCCATTGATGATGAACCAATGAGCTTTGCCACAATAAATATATTTTGAATCTATTCCTTAGATAAGTTTTACATTTACCGCGTTAAGACCTTTACGGCCTTGTTCCACTTCGTAAGACACATGATCCTTTTCACGAACTTTGTCTACTAATCCTGAAACGTGAACAAAGATTTCACCTTCGCCAGAATTTGGAATGATGAAACCGAAACCTTTGGCTTCATTAAAGAATTTTACTACTCCTTCTTGCATGTTATTAATTATTGTTTTTTTTAAAGATATTATATTTTTTCTAAAAATGAATTAATTTTTTCCCCTTTCCTTTTAAACAATCTAAATTTTTATCTGTCTATTTTGGAAAGGTTTTTGTCAATCACCTTAAAGAAACAAAAAATAATATGAAAAAAATATTAACACTCCTTGTTTTATTAACTGCAGTTGTTAGTACACAAGCACAAAATTCACTTATGGAAAATAGCAGAAGAGTTTCGACTCGTGGTTATGCAGAAAAAGAAGTAACCCCGGATATCATTTACTTATCCATCTCATTGAAAGAATATTACCAAGATGGGAACAGCAAGAAGAAGGTAAGTATCGAAACCTTGGAAAAGCAGCTTTTTGATGCGGCCATGAAAAATGGTGTAAGGAAGGACGATTTTACCATCCAGAACATCTATAGCTATAACGCAGAGACCAAAAAGAAGAACAATGAGCTTTTGCAATCTAGACAGTACCGCATTAAGGTAACTAATTTGAACAACCTGAATACCATGATGGACGAAGTTGATCCTAAAGGTCTGCAGAGCACATCGATTTCCGGTTATGATCATTCGCAAAAAAGACAGATCGAAAAGGAATTGAAAACCTCAGCGGTCAAAGATGCCCGTACGAATGCCGAAATCTTGGCGAATGCTGATGGTGGTTCGGTAGGGAAGGCCTTAATGATCAATGATAACAGTAATGTAAACTGGAACGAGATCATGCCACAACCAAGAATGTACAGCATGGCCAAAACGGCAAATGCAGAAATGGATGCTGCAGGAGAGGGCTTGGACCTGAACATTCGTCCTATCAAATTGACCTGCAACATTGATGCAGTTTTCGAGTTAAAATAATATGGAAAATCGCTACGTAAGTAAGCAAGAAAGAATATCCCAGGATTTCCAATGGGTGGAACGGCTATCTGTTTTAATGGATAGTCGTTTCCGCATTGGAAACTTCAAGTTTGGCCTAGACCCCATTCTTAATTTTATCCCATTTGCTGGACAGGCAGCCACATTGATCATTTCCCTGGTGCTCGTAACGGTCATGTACCGAAACGGGGCAAGTGGAAAACTGACCATTAAAATGTTGCTCAATGTAACCTATGACGCTATTTTGGGATCCATTCCTTTGCTTGGAAACATCTTCGATTTTTTCAACAAGGCAAATGAAAAGAACATCAAACTACTTCGGGAACACTATTATGAAAACAAGCATCAAGGATCTGGTGTCGGCATTCTTTTGACCATAGGCATTATCCTATTTGCTTTCGTGTTGGTATTCCTGTTCCTGATGTATGCATTGACCTTATGGTTAATTGGATTGATTTTTTAGTTATCTGCCCAAATAGCATTAACTTTACCCCATGAGCAAAACCAGAATCTTCGCGATAACCTTAGTGCTGATCATGTTGGCGGCTGTATTCACCAACCCTTCCAAAGAAAAAATGGAGGCTGCCTTGAGCACCAAGGCAAAGGATATCTTGCAAAAGCAATTGAAATACGAAGATAAAGGTGCTGTAGAACTGGGCATGATGCTTTTCGGAGACCAGGTGATCCGCGAATTCGTCAATTCCTATACTACTACCTCCAATTATTATCTGTTTTCTTTGTCGAAGATCAACTGGAATGGAGAGAAGGTCATAGTGGGTGGAGGGGCCTTTGGCCAAGTCTGGATAAGCCCTAAACTGGATGAAAAAGCAGATAAATTGATCGAAGTACTCAAAAACCAATAATGTTAGAGATTCTTTACCGGGATGAAGAACTGATCGCGATCAATAAACCGCATGGTCTTTTGGTTCATCGTTCATCCATTGCTGCCGACACCTCAGAATTTGCCCTACAAAAACTCCGTGACCAAATTGGACAGGCGGTTTACCCGGCCCATCGCCTCGACCGAAAAACAGGTGGGGTGCTCTTGTTTTCCCTGAACAAAGAGATGGACAGCCTTATCCAACAGGCTTTCGCCAATAACCTGGTCAAAAAGGAATACCTGGCCATATTGCGAGGCCATCCAGAAGATCAGGGAACTATTGATTATCCGCTGAAAAAAGAGAACGGGGTACTGCAGGATGCATTGACCCATTACCAACTGCTAAGAAAAGCTGAAATCGATCTTCCTTTCGGAAAACACCCTACATCAAGATACAGTTTGGTCAAAGCGATGTCCCAGACAGGAAGAATGCACCAGCTCAGAAGGCATTTTGCCCATATTTTCCATCCCATTATCGGAGATCGGCCACACGGCTGCAACAAACAGAACAAACTTTGGAAAGAAACTTTTAACCACGATAGCATGCTCTTGCATGCGAGCCAATTGAGGTTTATCCATCCAAAAACCGGAAAAGAGATCCTTATACAGGCCGAATTGCAACCTGAATTCCAAAAAGCGCTTCAAATCCTGAATATTTCCCTATAGTATACTTAACTTTTAGTAAAACAAGGTCCTTTTGTCGTTTAAATTCCTATTTTTGTAAGAACTAAAACTCATTGAATTATCATGAAAAATACTGCGTTAACAAACGTACATATCGCTTTGGGTGCTAAGATGGTTCCTTTTGCTGGTTTTAATATGCCTGTGCAATATTCAGGTATCAACGACGAGCATGAAACCGTGCGCACGGGCGTAGGTATGTTTGATGTGAGCCACATGGGAGAATTTATCCTAAAAGGCGAAAAAGCCCTAGACCTCATCCAAAAGATCTCTTCAAACGATGCTTCCAAACTTTATGATGGAAAAGTACAGTATGGCTACATTCCGAATGAAACCGGTGGTGTTGTTGATGACTTCTTAACCTATAAAATCGACGATCAGACCTATCTATTGGTTGTCAATGCTTCCAACATCGAGAAGGATTGGAACTGGATCAGCAAATACAATGAATTTGGCGTAGAGATGAAAGACATCTCCGACGAAACTTCCTTATTCGCCGTTCAAGGACCAAAAGCTGCTGATGCACTTCAAGGTTTAACAGATATCGAATTGGCACCAATGGAGTATTACTCCTTCCAAAAAGGGGTATTTGCAGGTGTAGAGAACGTATTGGTATCTGCTACAGGTTACACTGGTGCAGGTGGTTTCGAGATCTATGTGGACAATAAACATGCAGAACAAGTATGGAATGCGATCATGGAAGCTGGTAAGCCTTATGGCATTAAACCTATCGGTTTAGGTGCTCGTGATACCCTACGTTTAGAGATGGGTTTCTGTTTATATGGAAATGATATCGACGATAACACCTCTCCATTAGCTGCAGGTTTGGGATGGGTTACTAAATTCACCAAGGATTTTGTAAACTCGGAAAACCTGAAAGCAGAAAAGGAAAAAGGAGTATCCCAAAAATTGGTAGGATTTGAAATGATCGATAGAGGTATTCCTCGTCACGATTATGAGATTGTAGATGCAGAAGGTAATAAAATTGGTCGTGTTACATCTGGAACACAATCACCTTCCCTTAAAAAATCTGTTGGCTTAGGCTATGTGGATACAGCATTTACAAAAGAAGGAACCGAAATCTTTATTTCGATCCGTAATCAACCGATCAAAGCGGTGGTTAAAAAACCTCCTTTCGTAAAATAGAATAAATTATAATTGAAAAGGGGCTATTTTCTAGCCCCTTTTTTATGCTTTACACTTTGCTGTTGTTGTTGGAATCTTTCATTCTGCTTCGTTTTTACCTCTCGCTTCACCTGCTTCAATAAAACTACTTTTAAATAGATCAGAACAACCATTAAGGCGATGGAAATCCCCAAGATCAACATATTCCCGCTGTTAAAAGCCGCCCAGCCACTAAGTACCAAGAATACGATGAATAAATTCAGTACAATGTTTAATATAAATTTCTTTGTCATTTCTTTTTTATGATTTTAATGCCGGTAACCCGTTCCCTCAAAAGGTAAAAATAAACGATTCCAGCGACAATATTGAATACGATGATAAATAGGGCTAATAAAAGTCTTTCTGAATTCGATATGCGCCCTGATTTCATAATCTCCATGAGCACCAGCACTACCCATACCAAAGACAACAACATGGAAATGCTGAACATAATTGGGGCCATGCCTACCTTAAAAAGTAGCAATAGAAAAGATAAAGCATAAAAAACCAGACTAAACATAAATGCCTGCTTAGTCTGGTGAAACATCTTGTTCATACTAACAAAGGTAAGGATAATAACGCTTACCTACGGGAAGATGCCTAATTCTTTATAGGATTCGCCCACTTTATTGATCGCACAGATAAAGGCAGCAGTCCGTAGATCATCCACTCCTTCTGTGTTTTTCAAGATCTGATGGATCTCCTGGTACGATCCGATCATGGTGTCTTCCAATCCTGAATACACCAAGTCAACCTCATCAGGGCCTCTTAGAATAATCTTTCTTTCCAATTTAGATACCTTTTGGTTCGTCATGGATTCAATGATGTTCAGGATCTCAGCATACATATTTTCGCTGAAGCGTTTCTCCAAACGTCCGTAACGCACATGGCTCAGGTTTTTCAACCACTCAAAATAGGAAACCGTTACACCACCAGCATTCAGATAGATATCTGGAATTACCATGATTCCTTTTTTCAAGAAGATTTCGTCCGCATCAGGTGTCAATGGACCATTTGCCGCCTCACCAACGATCTTCGCTTGGATCTTATCCGCATTTCCTTTATGAATAACAGACTCCAAAGCCGCAGGGATCAAGATATCACATGGATATTCCAATCCTTTAGCCGACTCCTCAATATTGGTTGCTCCTGGGAAGTTTAAAATAGACCCTGTCTGCTTACGATGCGCCACAACAGCCTCCAAATCCAATCCATCTTCTGAATAGATTGCTCCTTCATATTCGATCAAACCGACAAGCTTAGAACCCGCTTCCTGGAAAAATTTAGCCGCATAATAACCTACGTTGCCTAACCCTTGAACGATTACCCTTTTGTCTTCCACACCTACCGTCAAACCTAAGGCATCCATGTCCTCCTGCACCTTACATGCTTCGCGAACACCGAAGAAAACCCCTAAACCCGTTGCTTCCGTACGACCACGAACACCACCTTGGGAAATAGGTTTGCCCGTCACACAGGCCTGAGCATTGATTTCATTTGGATTTAAAGTAGTGTAAGTATCCACGATCCAGCTCATTTCACGCGCACCAGTACCGTAATCCGGAGCAGGAACATCTGTACCCGGACCAATGAAATTCTTTTTCACTAATTCTGTCGTATAACGACGTGTGATCTTTTCTAGCTCATATTCGCTATACTTCTTGGCATCAATCTTAATACCTCCCTTGGCACCTCCAAAAGGCACATTCACAATGGCACATTTGTAGGTCATTAAGGAGGCTAAAGCCATTACTTCATCCTGATCTACTTCCATACTGAAACGGATACCACCTTTACACGGCAGCTTGTGATGGGAATGCTGTACACGATAGGCTTCAATCACTTCGATGCCATCTCCGATCTTCACCGGAAACTTTACCCTTAAAATTGAATTACATGCTTTGATCTGATCTAGGATTCCTGGAGAGAATTTGGTGAATTTTGCAGCCTTGTCAAAATTACGTGCTACTCCTTGGAAGAAACTCTGTGTTATATTGGCTTCTTTAGACATAAATAATGTATTTGTTTACATTTTGGTATAATATTATAAAGTTAGTTCTTTTAAAATTTTTATAACAACAAAGCCTCAGAAAACATCATTTTTAATCTTTTTTTAATAAAGCCTAAATTATTTTAACAGAACTTCAATGAAAATCTATAAAAACAAAAATGCCCAAGTATACTTGGGCATTTCCTTTGAATATTATTTCTTAATAAACATCCATTTCTGGGTCAAAGGCTTCCTTCCAAGCCAAAATTCCGCCTGAAAGATTGGAAAGGTTGGTATAACCTTCTTGCTCCAGAAGCATAACTGCCTGTGCACTACGCTTTCCAGAACGGCATTGAATAACAACAGGAATATCCTTAGAAATCTTGTCCTTTTCAATCACCACGCCCGATAATGGGATATTTACACCGTTTAAGTTCGATACTTCATATTCAAATGGCTCACGTACGTCGATTAATTGGAATTCAACGTTGTGATCCATCATATCCTTTAATTCTTGAACACTTATTTCTTTCATGATCTGCTTTTTATCAAATATAATTAATTTTACAGCTACATTTACAGCAAATGTCTGTCCAAATTTTTAAATTCAAACCTACAATTTAAATTATGACATTATTGTTCACTTTATTACCATAAACATGAAACAGTTATTACTTTCCTTGTTAGGAGTAGGATTGGCCTGCCAGCTATCCTTTGCCCAAACCACTGAAATCAGCAGCAAAGAAAATATTACCAGAATATTGAATACCCTGGCCTCCGACGATATGCGAGGAAGATCATCCCTTTCCGTTCCGGATATCGAGAAAGCAGCCGATTTTATTGCTTCGGAATTCAAAAGTATTGGCCTTAAACCTTATGCAGAAGCGAATTACAGACAATCTTTTAAGGTCCTTCGAAAAAAACAAGGGGAAGAGTCGGTTGAATTTGATGGGAAAGCTCTTAAACCAGAGGAATTCCTGATCATTGGAAATTATCCTTCACAAATCCATCAAGATAATGTGGATGTCAAACAACTGAGAATATCAGCTGAGGAGGATTTCTCCAAAAGATTCCGGGAGATTGTACAAAAGGATACCAACCAAGCTATTGTCTTGGTCGATAAGGCGCATGCTGCTTTCTTGGCCAGATTCAAACGGATGATGGGCAGAGAAAACATCTATTTCAAGGAACAGGCTCCGAAAACCACAAAAGGAAAGATCTTTATCATTGCGGATGAACTTCCAGCAAACCGTAAAATATCTCAAAAAACTAATGAATCCGAACATCCCATGTTCAATGTGGCCGGTATTATCCCAGGAAAATCAAAACCAGATGAATATGTAGTGATTTCTGCACATTACGATCATATTGGCATCCTGCCAGCAGTTAACCAGGATTCTATTGCTAATGGGGCAGATGATGATGCTTCCGGCACAACAGCTATGATCGAGTTGGCGAGATATTACAAAAAGCTGGACAACAACGAAAGAACATTGATTTTTGTGGCCTTTACAGGAGAGGAGATCGGTATGTTTGGTTCAAAATATTTCTCCAATAACATCAATCCGGAGCAGGTCGTTGCGATGATCAATATCGAAATGATCGGAAAGGATTCGAAGTTTGGGCCGAACAGCCTTTACATCACCGGATATGATGCCTCCAACTTAGGCAAACTGATGCAGGAAAACCTTAAGGGTTCCGCTTTTACGTTCCATCCGGATCCTTACAAAACACAGAACCTATTCTATCGCAGCGATAATGCAGTTCTGGCCGCATTGGGCGTACCTGCGCATACTTTCTCTACATCCCAGATCGATAAGGACATCTATTACCATACCGTGGATGATGAAGTAGAAACCTTGGATATCCAGAATATCAAATCGAGTATTGAAGCTATTGCAGCAGGATTGGGAGGGATCATCAAAGGCGAACAGACACCTTCTCGTGTAGAAAAATTAAGAGATTAATACATTAGGGTTGAAGCGGCTTGCGCATCACATAATCGTTCAGAACATATTGGTAGTAGGGGATATCCACAGACTCTACTACCTCAAAATCCTGTTTTAGGTAGAAGCCATAAGCCGGATTATTTCTATTGACATTCAGTTCGAGCGCAGTAATTCCAGCTTTCAGAGCCTGTTCGGCGGCAAAATCAATAAACACCTTACCATATCCCTTTCCCTGCGTATTGGGCAAAAGATAAAGTTTCCCGATTCGTAAACATTCCTTTTGCGGTTCCAAGGACATGAAACCCACCGGAAAGCCTCTTTCTAATAAGATATAAAAGGAAACATCAGCTTCCATCGCCGCAATAAGTGCTTCCTCCGTATAGGATTTCTCCAACATAAAATCAATCTGATCTAGGCTGATCACATCCTTATAGGTCGGATACCAGATGGCATGGGCCAATTCGTGGATGATCCGGGCATCATTTACGGTCGCTGGAATAATCTTAATCATAATTCTTCTCCTAACATGATGTAATCCGACAAAGGGGCAATCTTTACAAAACCATCCGATTCAACCTCGAATAGGCTTTCAGTAATCCATCGCACGTTCGAAATACGAAGAGACTCCGAATCAGGGATCCATAATTGATAGCCTTCCGGCAACCATTTATCATACTGTTTGATGAAGATCAACTTATACGATCCATTAAAAACATTGACTGTGAAATCAGGCAGATAGGGCAGAAGGTCCTTGCAACCTATCTGATCCATAATCAGGTTCACGGCATAATTCTTCCGCTCTTTCAAATATTGGAAAAGCACCGCCAAATAATCCTCCCAATAAGGAATAACCACTAGATTTTCCTCCAATTCCTCCCGAATCAACTCCTCCGAATTCAAAAGCACATCGATCTTGATCCCTCTGGATTTAAGCGTTTCGTAATGGAAAGATAAAGTAATAATGGTTGGGCTCCACTCCAACAATTGATTGACATATTCATCCGCCAAAAGATGTGGATCTCCAATAAATAAAGCAGGCTCTTGGTTTTCTCGAACGATGTGGTGGGAAGACATGGCCTAATCCGCTAAATAGGAAACAGCAATATAAGACATTAAACCAATACTGGTTTTCAATGCTTCTTCATCGATATCAAATGTCGGGGTATGCACCGCTGAATTGATTCCTTTTTCTACATTTCCAGTACCCAATCGATAGAAGCAGGCATTGGTTTCCTGAGAATAATAGGCAAAATCCTCCGCTGCAGGCCATAGATCCAGTTCCAACACGTTATCTGCTCCTAAATATTCAACGGCATAAGAACGTGCCTTTTCCGTAATAACCGGTTCATTGATCAAGAAAGGATAGCCCTTACGTACCTCAAAATCACAACTTGCACCCATACTTTCTGCAATACCTACCGCCATCTTCAGCATCTTCTCATGCGCATCTGCACGCCAAGCCTCATCAAACGTACGAAACGTTCCTTCCAAGTAAACCTCATCTGGAATAACGTTCGTAGCGCCATTACCCACGATCTTACCCCAGGATAAAACCGAAGGCGTACGTGGATCGGCATTGCGGCTAACAATCTGCTGCATAGCCGTGATGATTTGTGCGGTTATCGCAATTGGATCGATATTTTGATGGGGTTGAGCGCCATGACCACCTTTTCCGCGAACCGTCATGAACAACTCATCGCAGGAGGCCATATATTTACCGGATCGAAAGCCAACTTTACCTGCCTCGATGAAAGGCATCACATGCTGACCAACAATACCTTGAGGGCTTGGGTTCTGCAATACCCCTTCTTTGATCATCAGGGAAGCTCCTCCCGGCAAACGTTCTTCTCCAGGTTGGAAAATCAGTTTGACCGTTCCTCCAAAGTCACCTCTTAAACTTGATAAAATCTTCGCAACACCCAATAGGGAAGAAGTGTGCACATCATGCCCACAGGCATGCATTACGCCAATGTTCTGTGAACCATAGCTGCGTCCTTCTACCTCGGTGATCGGTAGAGCGTCCATGTCCGCACGCAAGGCCAATACCTTGTCAGACGGTAAATCACCTTTTATCAAGGCCACCACTCCCGTGTTTGCCATGGATTCATAAGGGATCTGCAAATCATCCAAAACCCTTTTTACAAAGGCAGATGTTTGGTATTCCTCAAAAGAAAGTTCTGGATTTTGGTGTAGAAACCTACGGTTATTGACCGTATCTTGAAAATAGGATTGCGCTAGCTCTTGAATCCTGGATTTGATTGATGACATGATTTTCCTCCACTATTGCCACGTCCAGACATCCTCTACAAATACAAATACATTGCTGTATGTACCACGAAGACGTCTCATGTATGCTGTAGCTTCAGAACGGCTGGTAAAATCACCAACTTTTACCCTGTAATTCGGTTCCACGTAATCAAGATAAGCGTTCATATCAGGGTTTTGGCGAATAAAGCTATTCTGAACATTGGTTGCTTCATTCCTATTACCACCAGAATAAATCTGTACCCTAAAACCTCGCACTTTCACCCGGCGTGCCTTCGATTTGTCCAAGATTTTAGGTTCCAAACTTACTGGTGCTTTAGAAGCAGTTGGATTTATTGCATGAAATGCTCTGAAGTCTTGTAATAGGCTAATCAATGTGTCCTTTACTACCTCTACTTTTCCATCCTGTGCCTTCGTAATCTGTGTAGACAATAAGATGATGCAACCTACAATAAATCCTTTATTAATCATTTTATTTATGCTTGTTTTCCGTGACAGTTCTTATATTTCTGACCAGAACCACAAGGACATTCGTCGTTTCTTCCAATCGCTTGCTCTTTACGGATCGGCTGAGTTACCTGAGGCTCCTGAGTATTCAGATCCTCTTCACTAACACCAGTCGGAGAGCTGATTTCCGCTTTAGATTCCACTACTTTTACCTTTTGCTCTGGGCGTGCTGCCTGAATGTTCTGCGGTTGTTGCTCCTGTCCAGGGATTTCTCCTTTGAACAAGAAGCTGACGATATCTTTGTTCATACCTGCTAACATGGTTTTGAACAAGTTATAGGCTTCCATCTTATAAATAATGATCGGATCCTTTTGTTCATAAACCGCATTCTGAACAGATTGTTTTAAATCATCCATCTCACGTAAGTGCTCTTTCCAAGCCTCATCGATCAATGCCAACACAATTCCCTTTTCAAATGATTTGAAAACTTCTTTACCCTCAGTTTCTACAGCTTTAACCAAATTTGTAGCAACTTGGATGCCACGAATACCATCTGTAAATGGAATTATAATATTTTCGATCATTCCACCACGCTCAGCAAGCACATTGGTCAACACAGGCAAGGTCTGTGTAGCCACTTGCTCCGATTTACGGTGATAGAAATTGATAACCTGATCAAACAGTTTCTCTACCAAGCTGTTCGCTGTGCTGCTGCTGAATTCTTCTTGGGAGATTTCTGGGTTAACCGCAAAAATACGGATCACCTCAATTTGGAACTCATCGTAAGAATTATCTTCTTTCGCCTGTAATACCACATCTTCAACAACATCATAGATGGTATTGTTCAAATCCACGTCTAAACGCTCTCCAAATAAAGCATTCTTCCGTTTGGTATAGATTACAGAACGTTGGGAGTTCATCACGTCATCATATTCCAATAGACGCTTACGAATACCGAAGTTGTTCTCCTCTACCTTACGTTGCGCACGTTCGATAGATTTGGTCAACATGCTATGTTGCATTACTTCGCCTTCTTCAACACCCATTTTAACCATCAGGTTCGAAATACGCTCCGATGCAAATAAACGCATCAATGGATCTTCCAAGGAAACAAAGAATTGGGAAGAACCCGGATCTCCTTGACGGCCCGCACGACCTCTTAACTGACGGTCAACACGACGAGACTCATGGCGCTCTGTACCGATGATCGCTAAACCACCCACATTGATAACTTCTTCAATAAGCTTAATATCCGTACCACGACCCGCCATGTTGGTAGCAATCGTTACTTGTCCCGGACGTCCCGCTTCCGCAACGATATCAGCCTCTTTCTGGTGCAATTTCGCGTTCAAGACATTGTGCTTGATACCACGTAATTTCAACATACGGCTTAATAATTCCGAAATCTCAACCGAAGTAGTACCCACCAATACTGGTCTATGCTCTTCTGTCAATTTTTGGATCTCTTGCGCTACGGCATTATATTTTTCACGTGCTGTACGGTAGATGAAATCTTGACGGTCATCACGTTGAATTGGTTTATTTGTTGGAATTTCAACAACATCTAGCTTGTAGATTTCCCATAACTCACCAGCTTCTGTAGAAGCGGTACCCGTCATACCTGATAATTTGTGGTACATACGGAAGTAGTTTTGAAGGGTAATCGTTGCATAGGTCTGCGTAGCATCTTCTACCTTCACGTTTTCCTTAGCCTCGATCGCTTGGTGCAATCCGTCAGAATAACGACGGCCATCCATGATACGACCGGTCTGCTCATCAACGATCTTCACCTTACCTTCATCCACGATGTATTGGTCATCGCGTTCGAATAGGGTATACGCTTTTAAAAGTTGGTTAATCGAATGGATACGCTCCGATTTGATGGAATAATCACGCATCAACTCTTCTTTTTTAGCGGCTTTCTCTTCCAAAGCAACATCCATTTTCTCGATTTCTGCAATCTCCGAACCTACATCCGGTAGAATGAAGAAGCTTGGATCCTCACCTGTAGCCGTGATCAGTTCAATACCTTTCTCCGTAAGTTCTACTTGGTTGTTTTTCTCATCGATTACAAAGAACAATTCCGCATCAGCTTTAGGCATCTGGCGGTTCTGCTCTTGCATATAGTAGTTCTCTACCTTCTGCAATACCTGACGGTGATTACTTTCGGATAGGAATTTGATCAACGCTTTGTTCTTTGGCAAACCACGGTAAGCACGTAATAAAGCTAAACCACCTTTCTCCACATCCGTATCTCCAGCTGCAATCGCTTTCTTCGCTTCGTTCAATACTGTGTTGATGTATGCTTTCTGTGCATTTACCAAACGTTCGATCCTTGGTTTCAACTGATGGAATTCATGTTGGTCGCCCATTGGGATAGGACCAGAAATGATCAAAGGCGTACGCGCGTCATCGATCAATACCGAATCCACCTCATCGATCATCGCAAAGTGCAATTTACGTTGAACCATGGCTTCTTTCGTATTGGTCATGTTATCACGTAGATAATCGAAACCAAATTCGTTGTTCGTACCATAAACGATATCGCTTAGGTAGGCTTGACGACGTTGTGGGGAGTTCGGTTGGTGCTTGTCGATACAATCCACACTCATTCCGTGGAATTCAAAGATTGGTCCGTTCCACTCCGAGTCACGACGTGCCAAGTAATCATTCACCGTTACGATGTGGATACCTTGACCAGCCAATGCATTCAAATAGGTTGGTAGTGTTCCTACCAAGGTTTTACCCTCACCCGTAGACATCTCCGCGATCTTTCCTTGGTGCAACACAATACCACCGATCAACTGTACGTCGTAGTGGATCATGTTCCAGGTTACCTCGGTTCCTGCCGCTAACCAAGAGTTCTGCCAAACAGCTTTATCGCCATTGATGGTCACGTTCGGTTTGCGGGCAGCAATTTCTCTATCAAAATCAGAAGCCGTAACTTCGATTGCCTTGTTTACGGTAAAACGGCGAGCCGTATCCTTAACAACAGCAAAAGCTTCAGGCAATATCTCTAACAATACTTCCTCAAGCTTTTTATCACGGTCTTTTGTTAATTTATCGATCTTATCGTATATGGAAGTTTTTTCTTCCATATCCTCTGTCGAGTCTGCATTCTTTTTTAAATCTGCGATTTCATTATCTATGTCTTGCAAGTAAGCGCTGATTCTATTTTTAAAATCTTGAGTTTTCGCACGAAGCTCATCATGTGATAAGCCAGCCAATTTCTCATACTCTTCCTTGATTTTATTTACTAAAGGCATGATAGCCTTGATATCTCGCTCAGACTTACTACCGAATAATTTACTTAAAAACTTTAACATAATTTTTTATTTCTGTAATCGCTTGTACAATAATGACTCCAAACAAAAGATGCAGACATTTTGACACTAATCGGGCAAATTTAGTTATTAAGGTTGATAACTAACAAAACCCAAAACCTTTTTTATCAATTATTTTACTAAAAATATACTTTTAGTGCTCGAAGGAATTAAATTGTTGGCCCTAGCCTGTTCAAACAATTCAATTACAGCTTTTTTACCCTCTTCTCCAAGATCCTCTGAATATTTGTTCACATACAGTTCGATGTGCTTGTACATCACGGCTTCATCCATTTCCTGCGCATGAGAACGGATATAGTCAATCCCTGATTTGGGGTTGGCAAATGCAAAAGCCACACTTTCCCTTAATAACCGATTCACCTGGAGCTTTACCTCCTCAGGCAATGATCTTTTGATCACAATACCTCCCAATGGAATCGGGGAGCCAGTTGTTTTCTCCCAATAATCGCCAAGATCCTGGATTTTGTACAGCCCACGATCCATATAAGTGAACCTATTTTCGTGTATGATCAGGCCAATATCGATAGAACCATCCAGAACAGATTTTTCAATATCCGAAAAAACCATTTCCTGCTTATTGGTCAGCTCCGGATAGGCCAATCCTAATAAGAAATTGGCTGTAGTATATTTTCCAGGAATGCCCACTTTCAGCCCAAGAAAGTGTTCTGGAAGAGGTTTGCCGGCATAAGCACGCAGCTCTTCGGCCAAAGCAGGATCCTTGCTGATCAACAAAGGTCCAACACCAAAGCCTAAAGCACTTCCCGCGTCCAAAAGTTCATAATCCTCTGTGGCATAAGCAAATGCATGGTAGCTCAACTTGGTGATATCCAACTCTCCACGGAAAGCCTTTTCATTCAAGGTCTCCACATCATGATATTCCACGTGAAACGACAGATCATCACAAGCTATCTTATTGTGGATCAACGCATCAAATATAAACGTATCATTCGGACAGGGTGAAAACCCTAATGTTAATTCCATATTCTTCATCTTTTTCCGTTGGAATGAACAAGGTTTTGCTGAAGACCATCAGCAACATGCCTAGAAAGGTAGCCAACACAAAACCGTTTCCAACTTTATCCAATCCTTTTTTATAGCAAACATAACAGCTCATCAGGTTGATGGCTCCCGCAATAACATACAATCCTGTTGGCTTATCGGGGAAAAGCTGCATCTGAACATCCGTATGCTTGGTCAGAAAAAAGGCCAAGACCGGAAAAATTAAGCCCAGCACAAAGCCGATCAATAAATTATTCTTCATCTATTTAATATCAAAACTCCATGAATTCAACTCCGGAATCACATGGTGTGCCGTCATATCAAATTGCGTAGGAACGATCGAAACAAAACCATTGTTGATGGCATAAGCATCGGTATCTTCGCCTCGATCCTGTAGATCAAACTTACCCGTCATCCAGAAATATTCCCTTTGGTAAGGGTCTAGGCGCTCATCAAACTCCTCAAACCACTTGGCATTTGCTTGCCGACATACTTTTATGCCCTTTATTTCCTTTTTCACATTAGGGAAATTCACGTTCAGTAGACTGTTTTTAGGGAGTCCATGTTCCAAAACCTGCATCGCTATTGCTTTTACGTAAGGTCTTGTATGGGAAAAATCGGCATTGTAGGCGAAATCATCTAGCGAATAGCCAACCGATGGAATCCCTTCTATTGCCCCCTCTACCGCAGCAGACATCGTTCCGGAATAAAGAACATTGATGGAATAGTTAAGCCCATGGTTGATTCCCGATACACATAGGTCAGGTTTTTTTCCCTTGAATATCTTGTTAACAGCAAGTTTAACACAGTCTACAGGTGTACCGGAGCATTTATACATTTCTACTCCAGGATATAGGTCGATTTTATCCAATCGAAGCGGCTTGCCAATGGTAATGGCATGTCCCATTCCCGATTGTGGGCTATCAGGCGCCACAACCACCACTTCTCCCAATTCCTGCATCACTTCCAATAGCACCTTGATGCCAGGAGCCGTGATGCCATCATCGTTAACTACCAAGATGGTAGGTTTCTTTTTTGTCATATGCGAAGTTAAGAAAAAAACAAAAGGTTGATTCCTTCCGAAATCAACCTTATATTAAATTACTAATATTTTTAAGAATACAATCCCTTCTTATCAATAAAATCAATCACCGCATCCGGCGTATAAAACTTAATCGATTTTTTCTCCTTAATCGCCTGCCTCAAAAAAGTAGATGACAGTTCCATGACAGGTGTTTCGGTCATTGTGACAGATGCATGGCTCTTCAATGCACCACCATCATAACCCGGCCTTGGATAAACAATAATTTTATAATCCCTCAAGATCACTTCGGCATTCTTCCATTTATGGAATCCCTGTAGGTTATCCTCACCCATGATCAACACAAACTCCTTCGTCGGAAATTTCTCCGCTAAATGAACCAAGGTATCAATCGTATAGGAAGGTTGAGGCAAATGGAACTCAATATCACTCGCTTTCAGGTTATCCGCGCCTTCAATGGCCAGATTTACCATTTCCAAACGATCATAGATATTCCCTAAGCTCTTTTTATCCTTGAAAGGGTTCTGTGGCGAGACCACAAACCAAACCTCATCCAAAGAAGTATAATTCGCCATATAGTTGGCAATGATCAGATGCCCAATATGAATGGGGTTGAATGAACCAAAAAACAATCCAACCTTATTTGCCATACTTATGAATTAATGAAATCCAACACCAATCGCTCGGCCTCCGCACAAGCGGTCTCCAGATCATTGTTCTGCAAGATCACATCAAATTTATCCGCATAGGACAACTCCAATTCCGCTTTCGCAAAACGTTCCTGCAGCTTTTCCTCCGAATCCGTCCCTCTGCCCTTCAAACGCTCTTTCAAGACCTCCAAGGAAGGTGGATTCACAAATATCGACAATGCCTGATCCGGGAATTTAGACTTCAAGCGCAAACCACCCACTACATCGATATCAAAAATAACATGTTTCCCAGCATCCCAAATTCGCTCAACTTCAGAACGTAGAGTGCCGTAAAATGTGCCCGAATAAACTTCCTCAAATTCAATGAACTCATGCTTCGCTACCTTATGCAAGAAATCATCGGTAGAGATGAAGTAATAATCCACCCCATTTTCTTCCTGCCCACGAGGTGCTCTCGTACTTGCCGAAATGGAAAATGAGATCTTATCGCCATGTTTTTCCAGTAATCTTTTTACGATAGTGGTTTTTCCTGCGCCAGAAGGGGCAGAGAATATCAATAGCTTCCCGCTCATGCTATAAAACGTTTAATAATTGTTCTTTGATTTTTTCCAGCTCATCCTTCATCTTTACCACGATCTGCTGGATCTGCGCATTATTCGCTTTTGAACCCAAGGTATTGATCTCACGGCCCATTTCCTGCGAAATAAACCCTAATTTTTTACCATTGGAATCATTGGAATTCAAGGCTTGGATAAAATAGTTGCAATGGCTGCGCAGCCTTACTTTTTCTTCCGTAATATCCAGTTTTTCGATGTAAAATACCAATTCCTGCTCGAAACGGTTCATATCCACATTTTCTTTCCCAACCGCTTCTTCCATATATTGGTTGATGCGTTCGCGAATCAATGGGATACGGCTTCCTTCAACGGATTCAACTTCGGTCAGGTGAGATAAAATCAATTCCACACGATGCGCCAAGTCTACTTTAAGCACAACACCTTCGTCTTCACGGAAATTATTGAATTGTTTTACGGCAGCATGGAAAGCTGTTACCAGCACTTTTCCCTCTTCCTCATCCACCTCATCGTTGTTGCTGATCACCTCCGGCATATTCAAGGCAAGTTCAAGCATGTTCGCTTTGCTATCGCCCAATTGAAAAGCGATCTGCTGTAATTGTTGGTAATATTCTTTGAGTAAATCGGCATTGATGCTAGCTGCCTTGGCGGTTTGGTCTACATATTCAGTAGAAACACTGATGTTCACTTTTCCGCGTTCGATCAATTTGCTGCATTCCCCACGAAGGAATAGTTCCTTGTCGGAAACCGCTTTCGGTAAACGCAGATTAAGCTCTAAAAATTTAGAATTTAGCGATTTTATTTCTACGGTATATTTTACAGAACCATTCTCAGCGGTTCCCATACCATAACCTGTCATCGATTTTATCATATGCAAAGGTATAAAATCTTAGCCTAAAGTTTTTTCTTAATTACCAATCATGTTTGGCGATCAGTACCACCATATAGGTTTTATAGGTAGACCCTTTCGGAACGCGGACAAAACCTATCCCGATATCCTTCAAAGATCCATACCAATCCGTCATGCCCAACACATGTTTTCTATGCATGAAACCCGGAGACCCTCTACCGATAATAAAAGACTTGATCACATCTACGGCCGTTTCATGATTGGCCCCAATAGACTCAAAACTATTATCCCGCCGCTTCTTCAACCAATCCGGATTCAGGCTGTAGCCTCCTTGATGAATATGGTAGTTCGGGCCATAACCATCCGGATCCACATGGTCAAAATAATTCCGCTTGGCCATATCGTATGCCCTAGCCTCCGCCACTTTTGCCAATCGATCGTTCCAGACCAACCTCGTCCGAGTCACGTTCTTTAATCTGGATATTCCCAAATCCCTTGCATACCGGTCCGGATTACTTCGGAAATCATTCAGGTATTCAAAAGCCTTCTTCGCTTCCCGACGGTCGGTCTTAATGGATTTCTGGGCAAAAATAGGGTTCACCCACAATAGGAGTGCAAGTAAAACGAATCGCATAGGCATGTATTTTCTATAAAGACTGTTTTGCAAACGAAGCGTTTAATTCAAAAAGGAATTAGGAAGCTGTTTTCTTATTCCAGAAGATCTCGATAATAGCCGGTAAGAGGGATATCAGGATGATCAACAGGACAACAATGGAAAAATTATTCTTCACCAGTGGAATCTGACCGAAAAAATATCCTCCAATAAGAAATAGAGATACCCATAATATACCGCCCACAATATTGTATAGCCCAAATTTGCGATAAGGCATCCTGACTATACCTGCCACAAACGGAGCGAATGTGCGCACGATCGGAACAAAACGGGCATAGATAATGGTTTCCAGACCATACTTCTCATAAAATTGCTGCGTTTTCTCCAAATAAGCGGGTTTAAATATTTTAGAGCCCGGCTTGAACACCCGGCTTCCAAAATGCTTCCCTATTTCATAGTTCACAAAATCCCCTAAAATGGCTGCGAATATCAACAGCAGGATCATGATCCCTAAACTCAGGTTGGTCTCCGGTTTTGCGATCAAAGCGCCCATCGCAAATAGAACGGAATCTCCCGGTAAAAATGGTGTCACCACCAGACCCGTTTCTGCAAATATGATCAGGAATAAAATAAGATAGGTCCAAGCCTGATATTCTTGTGTGATTTGGATCAGGTGTTTATCGATATGAAGAATAAAATCAATGAGGGCAGATATGAATTCCATAATAGTAAAAAGTAGTATTACCTACACAACAATTGCACCAATTACCAAGCCATTAAAACAAAAAAGGAAGCTTATTGAGCTTCCTTCTTTTTTCCATATTTTTCCTTTACCACCTCAATGATCGGAGGCAGCATGGATAAGAATATAATAGCAAATATCACGATGGTAAAGTTGTCTTTAATAATAGGCAATCCACCAAAGAAATAACCGATGAATAAAAAGGAGGTAACCCAAAGGATCGCTCCGATAACATTATAAGAGGCAAATTTCGCATAAGACATCGATCCTACTCCAGCCACAAATGGCGCAAAAGTTCGGATGATGGGCACAAAACGCGCATAAATGATCGTCTTGCCACCATATTTCTCATAGAATTTCTCCGTTTTCTCTAAATATTCCTTTTTCAGGAACTTATATTTTCCGCTGAAGGCTTTTGGACCAATGTATTTTCCAATATGATAATTGACCATATCTCCGATAATTCCCGCCACCATCAACAGTATCCACATCACAAATACATTCAGATCCGTTTCCGGTTTCGCAATGATGGCACCTGTTGCGAACAACAAGGAATCCCCAGGAAGGAATGGAGTAACCACCAATCCCGTTTCCGCAAAGATGATTAAAAATAGGATCAGGTAGGTCCAGGTCTGATAGTTGTTGACAATCTCCACCAAATGGTCATCAATGTGGAGAATAAAGTCAATAATCGCGTATATAAAATCCAAGGTCTTCTGCTAATTAAATATTGTTCAACATCACTGGCATCACCAACATCAAAATATCCTCATGCTCTTCCTTAACCGCTGGCACCAATAGCCCTGCACGGTTTGGCGTGCTCATTTCCAAAACAACTTCTTCGCAGGAAAGATTGTTCAACATCTCCACCAAGAATTTCGCATTGAATCCGATCTCCATGTCTTCACCCTCAAATTGGCAGCTTAAACGCTCGTGGGCTTCATTCGAAAAGTCCAGATCCTCTGCAGAGATATGCAATTCACTGCCATTGATCTTCAAACGAACCTGATGCGTGGTTTTGTTCGCAAAAATCACCACACGACGAAGGGTATTCAGGAACAAAGAACGATCTACGGTCAATTTATTAGGGTTCAAACGAGGAATTACCGCTTCGTAATCCGGATAACGCTCATCGATCAAACGACAGATCAGGTTGATATTTCCGAACTGAAAGAAAGCATTCGTATTGTTATATTCAATAGAAACATTCACATCATCAGCTGGTAAAGATGATTTCAATAGCGAAAGGGCTTTCTTTGGAAGGATAATGGAAGTCGCTTTTTCTGCCGTAACATCTGTACGACGGTATCTCACCAATTTATGCGCATCCGTTGCCACGAAGGTAGTCGATTGTTCAGCCAATTGAACCAGAACACCCGACATCGCAGGACGCAATTCATCATTACTTACCGCAAAAATGGTTTTATTGATGGCCTCCAATAAAGTTCCTGCTGGAATATTTACCGTAGAAATATTGTCTACCACAGGAATTTTTGGAAAATCATCCGCATTTTCTCCACTCAATTTATATTTACCATCTCCAGCAGAGATCTCAATCGCCAAGGTATTGGTATCCACCGAAAAAGCGACCGGCTGATCCGGTAGGGTTTTTAAAGTCTCGATCAAGATTTTGGAAGGCATCGCCACGCGACCTTCTTCTTTCGCCTCGATCTGAAGATTCGTAACCATACTGGTTTGTAGATCCGTAGCCGAAATCGTCAGGATATTGTCTTTTATTTCAAATAGGAAATTCTCCAGAATCGGTAATACGGTGCTTGAACTGGAAGCCCCACTAATAGCTTGTAATTGTTTGAGTAATATAGAGGTGGATACAATAAATCTCATTTCTGTTTTAATAGATTTTTATATGCAATAATACGTAAAAGAATCTAAATAATTACAATCCTAATTCGATATAAGAGGGACATTCTTAAAAAGCAACGGGTTTAAATTTGTACATTTGTGCAATCAGGTATGCAGTTGGAGAAAATAATAGGACATGATGCACTAAAGCAACAATTGATCGCGACGGTTCAGGAGAATCGAGTGAGTCATGCGCAGTTATTTTTAGGCCCCGAAGGTTCCGGTGCACTCCCTCTTGCCGTGGCCTATGCCCAATATATCAATTGCGAAAACAGATCCGCATCTGATAGCTGTGGTACATGTGCCTCCTGCTTGAAATATGAAAAACTGATCCATCCGGATCTTCACTTTTCTTATCCATTCTTTGCTAAAAAATCCGAAGAAACCGCTAGCACCTATATGGAAGATTGGCGTGCAGCTTTTCTGGCGAACCCTTATATGGGGCTTAGCTACTGGAGGAACCAATTGGAAGCCGAGAACAAACAGGCGAACATCAATATTGCGGAAGCCCATTCCATCATCAAAAAATTAAGCCTTAAGTCTTTTGAGGCCGAATATAAGGTCTTGGTCATGTGGCTGCCCGAATACTTGGATACCCAGGGAAATGCACTCTTAAAACTTATCGAGGAACCACCAGAAAAGACCTTGTTCTTGTTGGTGGCAGAAAACCAAGATAAGATTTTGAATACCATTATCTCCAGGACGCAATTGGTCAAAGTGAACAAATTGCCCCAAGAGGATATCGCGGAATACCTGATCAACGAAAAAAGGATTGACCCATCACGGGCGAACGAGATCGCTTTTATTGCTGATGGGAACATGCAATCCGCTTTCGAACAATTGCACGAGGAAGACAATACCAATTTCGATCTATTGATCCGATGGTTCAGGTTTATCGTAACGGATTCCGGATTGAACATCATCCAGATCTGTGAGGAAGAGATCAGTAAATTGGGCCGTGAGAACCAAAAATTGTTCTTAGTGTATAGCATTAATGTCCTAAGGCAGATCGTGCTTTTAAACCAAGGAATGCCCAATCTGGTCTTTTTAAAGGATGCCGAATTGGAATTTGTACAGAAGTTCAGCGAGATCAGCAGCTTGGAAAAACTGGAAGCAGCTATCGAAATGCTGGAAAAAACACATTATTCTGTGGAAAGAAATGCAAATCCTAAAATATTATTTTTAGATTTATCTTTGCAGTTAGTTTTATTATTTAAATACAATACGTTCCCCCAGGGGACTCAATATATATAAAATACAAAATATGGGATGTGGCAGTTGCTCATCCGGTGGTGGTTGCGGAAGCAGCAGTAAATTAGGTACAGTACCTGCAGGTTGTAATAACAACGGTACTTGTATGACCAGCGGATGTAATAAATTAGATATATACGATTGGTTGGTCGATATGGACCTTCCTTCCAACTATAAACCGTTTGATATTGTTGAAGTTCGCTTTAAAGGCTCTAGAAAGGAGTTTTATGTGAATTCAGATAATCTCTACTTAGAAATGGGCGAAATGGTCGCCGTAGAACCCAATACCGGGGGATACGACATTGGCCATGTGGCCTCAACCGGCGAGTTGGTAAGGCTTCAATTGAAGAAAAACAACGTAAAACCAGAAGATGTCGTGAAGAAAGTTTACCGAAAGGTAAATGAGAACGATATTGCTAAGTATAACCTGGCGAAAGATCTGGAATGGGAAACCATGCACCGTGCGCGAAATTTAGCGCTGGAACTGGGTTTATCCATGAAGATTTCAGATGTGGATTACCAAGGTGATAAGACAAAGGCAACCTTCTACTATACCGCAGAAGGTCGTGTCGATTTCCGCGAACTTATCAAAAGAATGGCCGAAGCGTTTCGGATCCGTATCGAGATGCGACAGATTGGTATGCGCCAGGAAGCCAGCCGCCTTGGTGGTATTGGATCTTGTGGGCGCGAGCTTTGTTGTTCAACCTGGCTAACGGATTTCAAGACCGTTTCTACAGCGGCAGCAAGGTACCAGAACCTTTCGTTGAACACCTTGAAGCTTGCCGGACAATGTGGTAAACTGAAATGTTGTTTGAACTATGAGTTGGATAGCTATATGGATGCCCTGAAGGATATCCCGAACAATGTAGACCGTATTGAAACGGTAGCTGGTGTGGCCTACCTACAAAAAACCGATATCTTCAAGAAAACCATGTGGTTCTCTTATCCGCATGCGGAAAGTTGGATTCCACTTCCTGTAGATCGGGTGAAGGAAATCGCCGAAATCAATGCTCAGGGTCGGAAAGCACCAGAATTGATCAATACCGAAAAGGTAGAAGAGCCTAAGGCAGCTGCGCCAGATTACGAAAATGTGGTCGGCCAGGATAGTCTTACCCGTTTGGATGATAAAAACCGTAGGAAGAAGAAAAAGAAACCTAAAAAGAAACCTACTGGTGAAAATGCGCAGGCCGGTCAAAGACAGGGTCAGGGTCAGGGTCAGCAGGATAATGCACAGCGCCAGCGACCGGATCAGCGAGCGCAACAAAATCAGCGTAGGAGAAATGATGGTCCTAAGGAGGTAAATCCGAAGGAAGGTCCTAAAGATTCGAATACGAAGGAAGGGAATCCTTCTGCGGAAAATGCTAATAAACCGCGTAGAAGACCGAACAATCGGAACAGAAAACCGAACAATAATAAAAACCAGGACGGGAATAAGGAAGGTTAATTCCATTGAAGATGAAAGCAGTATTCATGCTCTTTATTACGATGATTTTCCTTGCTTCCTGCCAGGAAAATGTTCCTTTCTATGAAAAAAACACAGTAATTCCCAACGTCAGTTGGGATTACAATTTTAAACCCGCCTATACCGTGCAGATAACGGATAAGGATGCCCAATACGATGTTTACATCAATTTGAGGCATGCGGTGTCCTATCCCTTTTCCAACATTTATGTATTTTTACATGAAGAAGGACCGGGGATGGCCAATAAGTCCACCCGGTATGAATTCAGTTTGGCGGAGCCAGATGGCCGCTGGATAGGTAAATCCGCCGGCAATCTCTATGAACAGACCAAACTGTTAAAAGAAGGTCTTTCCTTTCCGGATACCGGAAAATATAGTTTTTCTTTTGAACAGAACATGGCAGAGAACCCCCTTCGAGGTGTCAACGATGTGGGGATCAAGCTCATAAAAAGATAATTATGCAATTGCTAAGGTGGTTATTATTTCCGGTTACCATCCTATATACCCTCATAATTTGGCTCCGAAACAAATTATATGACCTTGGTATTTTCAAAACCAGGGAATTTGCTGTTAGGAGCATCGTCGTCGGCAATTTAGCGATTGGTGGCGCTGGAAAAAGCCCCCTCACCCAATACCTGATCCAATACTTTAGCGATAAATACAAAATGGCCACCCTAAGCCGCGGATATGGCCGAAAAACCAAAGGTTTCCGTTTGGTTGGCCCAGATGATCATGTGGCTATGGTAGGGGATGAGCCCCTGCAGTTTAAAAAGAATTTCCCGGCTATTACGGTAGCCGTAGATGAAAATAGGGCCGAAGGCATCGAAAAGTTGCAAAGGAACCATGACCTGATTATTCTGGATGATGCCTACCAGCATCGAAAGATAACCGCGAAATGCAATATCCTATTGTTCGACTTTCATTCCATTCTTAATCCGATCATCCTATTGCCTACAGGAAACTTCAGGGATACCTTCAACCAAACTAAGAGGGCGGATGTGGTATTGATCAGCAAATGTCCTGAACAGGTTTCCCAAGAGCAGAAATTGCGGATCGAAAAAAAGATCAGGCGATATAGTAATGCGCCGATCTATTATTCCAAATTGCAATACCTGGAACCTGTATGGCTTTCCAATCCTTTAGAAAAACCCTTTTCATTGCAGGATGTGGATATCCTCCTTATAACCGGCATTGCGAATCCAAAACCTTTATTGGAAGAGCTTTCCAATTCATCCAAAAAACGTGTGCATATGGTCTTTAAGGATCACCATGATTTTAAGGACCAGGATTACAAGGAAATCATCCGGCAATATAAAGGCCTAGATTCCAACAATAAGATCATCCTGACCACGGAAAAGGATGCCCAGCGGCTTGATCTGTTGAAGCTTTCCTTCCTACCTATTTATTACCTTCCAATCACTTTTCAGATCGATAAGGAGACTGAATTCCTTCAATTATTGGAAAAGACTGTTAATGAACCTTAACAGAGGTTAAAAACGGCTAAATATTAGATACTTACGGAAATATTTTATCAAATTTATAGCACAATAAAATTGATATCATATGAAAAAGTTAATATTATCAGCTGCATTATTATGTGCTGCCGTAACATTCAGTCAAGCACAGGATCGTCCGCAACGCGAAGGAATGCGTAATCCGGAAGATATGGCCAAAAGACAAGTTGAACGCCTGGATAAAGAATTAAAACTTACCACTGTTCAAAAAGATTCCTTAAATAAATGGTTTTTGGCAAGTGGTAAAAAACAGCAAGAGCTATTCAAAGATGAAAAAGAAAGCAGAGAAGTAAAAATGGAAAAGTGGAAGGCAATGCGTGAGGATCAACAAAAGAAAATCAAGGCCATTTTGACTCCTGAACAACGTACTAAATATGAGGAAATGGCTAAAAACCGCCCAGAACAAAGACAACGTAGAGTACAGAACTAAAACTACCTATAAAATAAACAGCAAAAGCCTTCCAAAATTTGGAAGGCTTTTTTTGTGGTTAAATGGGCTGCTATAGGATTCTATTTTTTATGGTTGGCTTCGGTGTAAAAGCATACTGAAAGTAACCTAAAAGTAACTAAAATGTATGCTAGACATACTACCACACTACTTTAACCATGCTTTATCCCTACTTAAAGCACGATTCTAACCTTAAATCAAACATATATTGAAGTGCTAGCTTAGACAGTACATGGAGAAAATGGATAATTAACGATAAGATTAATTGTTGTGTCTTCAGTTTTTTAAACTTATCCTACAATATTGCCTTTAGAGGTAATTAAAGGGGCTTTTTAGCTAATTTATATCCTATTGTTCGTAAATATTACTTGTTAAGAAATGTTAAAAAGTAACAAACCTGATACAAATAAACAATAAAGTGGTGGGTTTGGCTGTTATTATTGTACAAAAACGGAGTAAATAATTAGACGTTAAACAAAAAAATTAAATCATGAAAAAGTTATTTTTAGCAGTATCCGCAGTATTATTCTCATTAACTCTGACCTTTGCACAGGATGTAAACCCTGAAGAAAAAGCAAAACAAACTGTCACTGAATGGACTTCAACCCTGAAATTGACAGAAGAACAACAAGCTTCAGTTTATAACATTGTATTGGAGCACAAAAAAGCAAAATTAGCTATTAAAGCAGATACTGCACAAGCAGAAGATGCTAAGCAAACCCAAATCGCTGCATTGACAGCTGATATGGATAAAAAAGTAAGTGAATTGTTGACTGATGAGCAAAAACCTCTTTATGCTAAGATTGTAGAGGAACGTGCAGCGAAAAAATCAGAAAAAATGCAAGAACCGGTTGTTCAACCTAAAGAAGAACAAAAGGAAGAGCAACAAGGTCAGGAGCAACAACAAGAACAAAATGAACAGCAAGAACAACAACAAGAACAAAAATAATAACCTCTTGACTGATTGACTATAGAAATAGATAATTTATAGACTATTATTCATGTTTCATAAAGAAAGGTCCTTCAAATTTGAAGGACCTTTCTCCGTGATAGGGAGGAGTTTTTTGTGATAGGGGGACTTTTCGAAACTTTCCCCGTCATTGGGAAACTTTGTCCGTCATTGCGAGGAGGTACGACGAAGCAATCTTTACACTAATCGAAAGATTGCTTCGTTCCTCGCAATGACGTAAGCTCGCGATGACGTAGGCTCCCAATGATGCATACACCTCCCAATGTAGTAGTATAAAAAAAAGTCCTTCATTACTGAAGGACTTT